>NZ_CP156674.1:0-2400000 GCF_039851965.1 Pseudalkalibacillus hwajinpoensis
ATGACAGAACCTGATGTTGCGTCATCTGATGCAACGAACATCCAGGCGCGTATTGAACGTGATGGTGATGAGTATGTGATTAACGGGACGAAATGGTGGTCGTCCGGCGCTGGAGACCCAAGGTGCAAAATCGCGATCGTTATGGGTAAAAATGACCCGAACGCAGCAAAGCATGAACAACAATCTATGATTCTTGTTCCGCTTGATGCAAAAGGTGTCACTATTAAGCGAGTACTTCCGGTGTTTGGATATGACCATGCGCCCCACGGTCATGCTGAAATAGAGTACAAGGAAGTTCGTGTTCCTGCTTCTAACATGCTCTGGGAAGAAGGAAAAGGGTTTGCGATTGCACAGGGGCGTCTTGGGCCTGGCCGAATTCATCACTGCATGCGATTGATCGGTACAGCAGAGCGGGCGCTTGAAGACTTATGTAAACGCGTACAAAGTCGTGAAGCGTTTGGTAAGAAGGTTTCGGAGCAGGGCGTTGTAAGAGAATGGATTGCTGACTCTCGTATTGAGATCGAGCAGGCAAGACTTTTAACTCTTAAGGCGGCCCACATGATGGATACGGTTGGCAATAAAGAAGCGAAAGCAGAAATTGCGATGATTAAAGTGGTTGCCCCAAATATGGCCATTCGAGTCATTGATCGAGCGATACAGGCTTTCGGTGGTGCCGGCGTAAGTGATGACTATACATTAGCTGCTCACTGGGCCAATGCAAGAACATTACGACTTGCAGATGGCCCTGATGAAGTACACCGCAATGCAGTGGCAAAGCAGGAATTGAAGAAATATAGCTAAATCAACCAAAAAGGAGGGGTCCAAATGAACGTGATTGAACTATTTAATTTATCCGGAAAAACAGCCATTGTCACCGGTGGTGGGAGGGGGCTCGGAAAGCAAATTGCTGAGGGGTTCGCAGAGGCTGGGGCAAATGTTGTTGTTTGTTCAAGAAAGCTAGAAGCGTGTGAGGACGTTCGCGATAATCTGCAGAGCATGGGCGTAAAATCAATGGCATTTGAATGCGATGTGACAAATCCTGAACAGGTACAGTACGTTGTAGATGAAACGGTAAAGGAATTTGGAAGTATTGATATTTTGGTAAATAACAGTGGCGCCTCATGGGGAGCTCCTGTCATTGATATGCCCCTTCAGGCCTGGCACAAAGTGATGGAGGTTAACGTGACAGGAACGTTTCTATTTGCACAGGCTGCAGGTAAGGAAATGATCAAGCAGAAGCGTGGAAAGATCATTAATATCGCTTCTGTCGCAGGACTTGGTGGAGCAGATCCGCGCTATATGGATGCGATCGGCTATAACACAAGTAAAGGGGCTGTCATCACATTTACTAAGGACCTTGCGGTGAAATGGGGAGAATACAATATTAATGTGAATGCGATCGCACCGGGATTTTTTCCTACCAAAATGTCAAAAGGATTAATTGAAGCAGGTGGAGACAAGATGCTAGAAATGACGCCGCTTAATCGTTTCGGCTCTGATGATGATCTTAAAGGAGCGGCTCTGTTCCTTGCTTCAAACGCATCAAATTACGTAACAGGCGATATTGTGATCGTGGATGGCGGTCAACATGCGATGTAATTTCTTAAGAGGAGGAATGAACTAATGAAACGTGATGCAGTGATTGTATCAGCTGTGCGTACACCGATCGGGAGACAGGGTGGGGCGTTTGCCGGAATAGGTGCACATGAACTAGGTGCAACAGCACTAAAGGAAGCGGTTAAAAGAATTAACCTTGATCTAGAAAGCATCGATGACGTCATTTTTGGAAACGTAATTGGCGGTGGTGGCAACATTGCAAGGTTATCAGCTCTTGAGGCAGGTTTTCCAATATCGATCCCAGGCTTAACGATTGACCGCCAGTGTGGGTCAGGTTTAAATGCGATCAATCTTGCTGCTCAGGCAATTAAGTCAGGGGATGGGGAGGTATATGTCGTTGGCGGAGCAGAAAGCATGAGCCAGGCACCTTATTTAATGGAAAAACCATCAAAAGCGTATAGTACAAAGCCGCCGAGGTTCATGAAGTCAAGGCTTTCACCAGATGAAATTGGTGATCCTCCGATGGGAATTACAGCAGAAAATCTTGCAGAACAATACGGCATTCCTCGTAAGGAGCAGGATGAATTTGCACACCGTAGTCAGGAACGTATGGGCAAAGCTATGGCGGAAGGTTACTTTGATAGCCAGATCGCTTCTGTTAGTGTCCCTGTACGTAAAGGGGAACCTATTATGGTAACTAAAGATGAGCACCCGAGACCGGAAACGACGCTCGAAAGATTGACTTCCTTACCTCCTGTTTTTAAAAAGGATGGATCGGTGACAGCGGGTTCAAGCTCTGGTTTGAATGATGCTGCTTCAGCAGTTGTGGTTATGTCTCGTGAGAAAGCTGAAGAACTCGGTTTGAAACCATTTGCAACAGTTAGAGGTTATGCGGTTAGCGGCGTTGATCCAAATATTATGGGGATTGGTCCTGTTCCAGCTACGCGAAAGGTTATGGAACAAACAGGGCTTTCACTTGAAGAAATGGACCTGATTGAAATTAATGAGGCATTTGCTGCGCAGGTTCTTGCCTGTGACCGTGAACTCAAGATGGATCACGAGAAAGTGAATGTAAATGGTGGGGCAATCGCACATGGTCATCCATTAGGAGCAACAGGAGCTATTCTTGCTACTAAAGCGGTATATGAGCTTGATCGCCGAGGAGCTAAATACGCTTTAATCACAGCTTGCATTGGTGGTGGGCAGGGGATCGCTACCGTGCTAGAACGACAATAAAGGAGTGGTCCGATGAGACTTACTGATAAAGTTGCCATTGTAACGGGTGGAGGCGGTGGAATTGGGAGAGCGACTTCCCTCCGTTTTGCTAGTGAAGGAGCAAACGTAGTAGTGTCAGATATCCACGAAGAGTCGGGAAAAGAAACGGTCAAGCAAATTCATGAACAGGGTGGTGATGCCATTTTTGTTCGAACGGATACATCTCTAGAAGGAGAAATGAAAGCGCTTGTAGAAGAGTGTCAAAAGCAGTACGGTGGGCTCGACATTCTTTTTAACAATGCAGGAGTCAGCAACGAAGAAGTGAAGCTTGCTGATCTTTCGGTTGATGAGTGGGACAGGGTTGTTTCAATAAATTTAAAAGGCGTTTTCCTTGGGATGAAATATGCCATTCCTGAAATGGAGAAGCGAAGTGGTGGGGCCATCGTGAACACCTCCAGCCTGCTTGGGTTTAAAGGAAAGAAGTACATGGCAGCCTACAATGCCTCTAAAGGCGGGGTTATCACATTAACGAAAAATGCTGCGCTAGACTATGGTTCTAAAAACATACGCGTTAATGCTGTTTGCCCTGGAGTTATTGATACTAACATTGTGACGCCGTGGAAGGAAGATGAACGGAAATGGCCGATTATTTCAAAAGCGAATGCCTTAAAGCGTGTTGGTCAACCAGAGGAAATAGCAAACGCAGTACTGTTTCTAGTTTCTGATGAAGCGTCATATGTAACAGGAACAAGCCTTCTTGTTGACGGCGGAGGTTTAACGTTTTAATTATGTGGAGGTGTTAGCATGAACGCGAAAAAAAGCTGGTTAAAGCATTATCCAGAATCCATTGTTTATGACCTTGAAATCCCGAACGTTTCTCTACCTGAAATGCTAAAAAAATCAGTTGAAGACTATCCTGACAACATCGCCCTTTCTTTTTATCAGAAGAAAATATCTTATCGGGAGTTCGGACATCTGTCATCTTTATTTGGTGCAGCGCTGCAACATACATTTCATATGGGACCGAAAGATCGAGTAGCGATTATGTTGCCGAACTGTCCGCAATTTTCAATCAGCTATTATGGTATTTTAAAAGCAGGTGGAACAATCACACAGATTAATCCTATGCTTGTAGAGCGAGAGCTGCAGTACATACTGGCTGATTCGGGGGCAGAGACGATTGTCATCTATGATGCTTTGTATCCGAGATTAAAAGCCATTCAAGATCAAACCAATGTGAAAAACGTTGTCGTTGTTCATCTCCAGACTGGGGCGGAACCCGTTGATCCTGATTTTACGTTTGACCAATTTATACAGAGTACCTCAAACCAACTAAAGTCTGTAACCGTAGATCCAGAAGAAGATATTGCGGTCCTCCAATATACTGGTGGTACGACTGGAAGATCAAAAGGTGCAATGCTTACGCATAAAAATTTAATTGCGAATATCGAGCAGAGTCTTGAGTTTTTTAAAAATGAAATTACGTTTGGTAAAGAAAAATGTCTGACAGTGATTCCACTGTTTCACGTTTTTGGAATGACATCCTGCATGAATTTATCCATCCGAATCGGTGGAGAAAGCATTATTTTACCCAAATTTGATGTTGATGAAGTGCTACGGACAATCGCAAACGAAAAACCAACGATGTTCCCGGGTGTACCAACAATGTATGTTGCGTTAACGAATCACCCTGATGCTGAGAAGTTTAACCTTGATAGTATTAAAACATGCAATAGCGGAAGTGCACCAATGCCCGTAGGTTTAATGAATGAATTCGAGAATAAGACAGGAGCGAAAATTCTTGAAGGGTATGGTCTCAGTGAAGCTTCTCCAACGACCCATGTAAATCCGCCATTTGCTGAAAGAAAGCCGGGGAGTGTGGGAATCGGATTTCCATCAACTGAATATAAAATTGTGGATTTGGGAGAGGGGAAAACAGAGCTTCCGTTTGGAGAGTCTGGAGAATTAATTTTAAAGGGCCCACAGGTGATGAAAGGGTACTGGAACATGCCGGAGGAAACCGCCTATACGCTCAAAGATGGCTGGCTTTTCACAGGCGATATCGCAAAAATGGATAAAGATGGCTTTGTCTATATTATTGATCGTAAGAAAGATTTAATCATTGCGAGCGGTTATAACATTTATCCTCGAGATATTGAGGAAGTGCTGTATGAACATCCGGGTGTAATGGAAGCTGTCATTGTGGGTGTTCCAGACCAATACCGTGGTGAAACGGTAAAGGCGGTTATCGTTAAAAAGCAGGGTGCAAAATTAACTGAAGAAGAAGTGATTTCCTATTGTCAGGAACAAATGGCGCCTTATAAGGTGCCAAGAATTGTTGAGTTTCGAGATGAGCTTCCAAAAACGAGTGTAGGGAAAATCTTAAGAAGATCCATTCGAGATGAGGCACGGCAGCTTAAGTGAGCTGTATTGGAGTAACCTCCATGTGATATAATCTTTATCAATGACCATTGATAGATTGAGAGGATACTACCATGAAACACAAACTTACGGTGAAAAGTATTGAGCTTTTTGAGAAAAAAGGATTTAGTGAAACATCAATTCAGGATATTGTCGATGCGATTGGCGTTACAAAAGGGACCTTCTATTATTATTTCAAAAGTAAAGAAGAGCTCTTAATGGAGATTCATTCTTCTTATATCGACGGCATGATCAGGCAACAAAAGGAAATTCTGGAGGACCTATCGAAGGATTGCAGAAAAAAGCTTTATGATATGGTTTACATGCTAATCCATAATGTTGAACTCGAAGGGCACAGCGCACGGGTATTCTTTCGGGAAATGAGGAATTTGAAAGAGGAAAACCTCTCTCAAATCTTGCCTAAACGCGATCAAATTCGTTATTATTTCCGAGATTTATTAAAGCAGGGCGTTGAGAATGGAGAGTTTCGACAGGAACTGAATATTGAAATCGTTACGTTTGCCATTCTTGGTATTACGAACTGGACGTATCAATGGTATAAGCCAAATGGACCTGTTTCAGATAAAGAAGTAGCACGGATTTTTGTAGATATGGTTCTAAATGGGATTGAGGAAAGCAAGTAAGCTTTCCTTGCTCCTTAAGATAATGTAAGCGTTTTCGATCAAAACATTCTAACCGGTCAGTAACCTTAAGGAGGTAGCGTAATGAAAAGTGAAGAAATCAAAAAGATTACCGTTCTTGGAGCAGGCTCTATGGGGCATCAAATCGGCATGTTATGTGCCCTTGGAGGGTATGAAACCACAATTCAGGATATCAATGAATCTGCTCTAAAAGATGCTGGCGCCAAGCTTGAAGGCATTATGACAAAGTGGGTAACAAAGGGAAAGATCACTGAAGAGTATAAAAATGAGGCGTTTGGACGCTTGCATTTTACAACGAGCCTTGAAGAAGCGGCTGTAAGAGCGGATTTTATTATTGAAGCGATTGTCGAGAAGCTCAATGTGAAGCGGGAGGTATTTGCGAAACTTGATAAGCTAGCAGACCCTGAAACGATCCTTGCTACGAATAGCTCGACAATAGTTAATTCTTTGATTGCCTCTGTCACAAATCGCAAGGAAAAAGTGGTAAACATGCACTTCTTCTTTCCCCCGCTTGTAATGGATTGCGTCGAAGTCGTCATGAGTGAAGCGACGTCTGATGAGACGGCAAAAGTGACAATGGACGTTTGTGAGCGCATTAATCGGACAGGAGTGCTGTTGAAGAAAGAAATTTCTGGATTTGTAGCAAACCGCATCCTCGGTGCCCTTCAAAAAGAAGCGATGTATCTTTATGAGGAGGGAATCGCTGATTTTAAAGATATCGATCTCATTTGTAAAAAGGCTCTTAATCATCCGATTGGCCCTTTCGAACTGATGGATTTATCAGGCATCGATGTAGGCTATTATGTGATGCAGCAGCGCTATAATGAAACAGGTGACCCAGAAGATAAACCAGCCAAAGCTATTGAAGAGAAAGTAAAGGCTGGAACGCTAGGTCGAAAAACAGGTAAAGGTTGGTATGACTACACGAAAGAAGGAGTGAAGAATTAATGGAAAAAGTGTCTTACGAAATTCAGAATCATATGGCCATTGTAACGATTAACAATCCACCGCTGAACGTGATGAGCAAACAGGTATCGTTAGAGCTTTATGAGGTTTTCAGTAAACTTGAAACCAATGAGGAAGCTGTAACTGTGATTTTAACTGGCTCAGGAAATAAAGCCTTTATGGCAGGGGCCGATATTAAGGAATTTCCTGAATGGATTGGACAGACAGGATTTAAAGATATTGTGATGGAGACACATCGTGTTTTAAATTATATTGATGACTTTCCAAAACCTACAATCGCAGTATTAAATGGTTTAACTTTTGGAGGGGGATGCGAACTTGCAATGACTTGCGACATGCGAGTTGCAGAAGAACACGCACAGCTCGGCCTGCCTGAGATTAAACTTGGACTTTTCCCGGGTGGTGGTGGAACGCAGCGACTACCTCGTTTAATAGGAGAAGCAAAAGCCAAAGAACTCATGTTTACGGGAGAACCGGTCACAGCTGAAGAAGCTGATCGATATGGTCTCGTCAATCATGTAGTGCCATCCGGACAGGGTATGGCTTATGCGCAAGTGTTAGCTGCAAAGATGACAGGACAATCTTTACAGGCACTTTCTCGAATCAAGCGTGCCGTTAATAAGGGAGCGCACCTTCCCATCGAATCTGCTGTTGAACTAGAAGCTGAATTGTTTGAGGAAGTTTTCCAAACCGAAGATATTAAGGAAGGCGTTCAGGCATTTATAGAAAAAAGAAAGCCTGCTTTCACTCACAGGTAATCGAAAAGAGGGGAATCAATGGAAGAGATGACGGTTCGCGTCAGGTTTTGTGAAACAGATGCACTCGGTCATGTGAATAATACAAGCTATTTCATTTATTTAGAAGAAGCACGGGTCCGTTTCTTTGATTATCTAGGTGATCGATCTGGAACAGACGATTGGCCATTTATCCTTGTGTCTACAAAGTGTGATTTTTTGAAACAGGTCTACTTCAAACAGACACTTCGAATCGAAACGTCGGTTAAACATATTGGTTCTAAAAGCTTTACACTACTCCACCTTATTATGGATATCAAGAGTGGCGAGGTAGTGGCAAAAGGAGAAGCGAGCGTGGTTTATTTTGATTTTCAGAAGCAGCAAAGTGAAGTAATTCCAGATGATCTTAGAAAAAAACTGGAAGAAACCTATCTCCTTCTATAAAGTTTTTTAGTTTCAAATGTCCGAATATTATGTAATCAGGAGAGTGGCGTATGTCTTACTCACACGATACGATTCCTGTCCGAGATGGAGAGGAGCTCGATAAGGATAGGCTTGAATACTTTATACGGGAAAATATAAGTGACTTAAGTGATGCCCCTCTTATTGTTCAGCAATTTGGAACAGGGCATTCTAACTTAACATACCAGGTATCAATTGGTGATTGGGAAGCGGTCCTCAGAAGGCCGCCCCTTGGCCCTGTTGCGCCGAAAGCACACGACATGGAGCGGGAATTTACGATTCTAAAAGAATTGCATCCCATATTCCCACTTGCTCCGAAACCATATCTCTATGAGGAAAAATTGCTCAGCGCTCCCTTTTTTCTTATGGAAAGAAGAAGAGGGATTGTACTGGATACCGCTTTTCCGGATGGCTTTCAACCAACGAAACAGGTGTGTAGCGACATCTCTGAAACAATGGTCGAGACCCTTGTTAAGCTACACAGCGTTGACTATACATCAACGAAACTGAATGAAATTAGTCATCCAGACGGGTTTATGGAAAGGCAGGTTCTTGGATGGATCAAGCGATATCATCGCTCAAAAACAGATGAGCTTCCGGGTCTTGATGAACTAACGACGTGGATGGCGTCAAACATCCCGGAATCTCAGAGTCCTACCGTTATTCATTATGATTTTAAATTAAATAATGCCATGTTCGCGCATGATGATATCCGTAACATCGTAGGCCTGTTTGATTGGGAAATGACAACAGTTGGCGATCCGCTAGCAGACCTTGGGGCAGCAATGGGCTACTGGCTTCAGGCAGACGATCCAGAGCTTCTGAAAAGGGGAATGGGAAAAGCGCCTGTTACGGTAATGGATGGATTTATAACAAGAGAGGAATTCATCGCTTCCTATGCAGCGAAATCAGGACGTGACGTTTCGCAAATGAATTTCTATTTGACGTTTGCTTATTTTAAGCTCGCTGTTATTTGTCAGCAAATTTACTATCGCTATAAGATGGGACAGACAACGGATGAACGCTTCCGTGAACTGAATCATTTTGTAGCTAGCTTAATCGCACACGCTTGTGAAAATGCCAGAGTTAAGCGATAGGAGCTCATATGGGAAAAATACATGTATTAATGAAGAAGGAAGATATTGACCGAGAGAAAATTGGGCAAGACAAAATTGCGGTCGTACTTGATGTTTTGTTAGCTACATCAACCATTACGTCAGCACTTGAGTTCGGAGCTGAGCAGGTTATTCCAGTTTTAGATCAACAGGATGGCTTAAACGAAGCGAAATCACTTCAAGAAGGGACATACTTGCTTTCTGGTGAGTACGAAGGTAAAACAATTGAAGGATTTCTTGATCCGAATCCCCTTCAACTAAAGGCGGCAGTCAAAGGGAAAACCCTTATTCTCTCTACGACAAACGGTACAGTAGCAATCAAACGAACAGGGGAAGCCAAGCGAGTATACGTTGCCTCCCTTTTGAATGGAGCCGCAATTGCTTCGAAGTTAAATCGGGAGCACTCAGAAGAAACGATCGTCATTGTGTGTTCGGGTTCTTCTGGTGAATTTGCCCTCGAAGATTTTTATGGAGCAGGTTATGTCATCAACGAAATGATGACTTCTCAATCTGGTTGGAATCTAACGGATGCCGCTCAAGCTGCTGTTTCGTTTTATCGTGGTAGTGAAAGAAGCGGGGAAGATGTTCTGTTTTCCTCCCGTGTTGGCGAAATGATTAGACGGTATGGTTTTGATGACGAAGTGAGGTTTGTTGCATCAGAAGGAATTTTTTCTATTATTCCGTTTGTACAGGGGAAGAAAACAGTTGTACGAGAGGAGGTTCACCATGACACAAACAAAGTTTAGTCGCTCAGGTGCTGATTTTCTTTACAGACGTTCGAATGCAGAAGATCTATTTACGCCTGAAGAATTTAGCGCTGAACACACGATGATTGAGAGAACAGCTCAGCAATTTATTGAAAAAGAAGTGGAGCCACATCGACAGTCTATCGAGCATCAGGATTTCGATCGTGTCGTCTCTTTACTGAAAAAAGCAGGAGAACTTGGACTGCTCGGGCATAGTATACCAGAAAAATATGGTGGCCTTGGTCTTGATAAAATATCAAAAGGAATCGTAGGAGAAGTAGTTGGAAGAACGAGTAGCTACGGGGTTGCACACTCTAACCATACCTGTATTGCTACTCTTCCGATTACTCATTTTGGAAGTCATGAACAAAAAGAAAAGTATCTACCTAAACTCGCTTCCGGTGAGTACCTTGGCGCCTATTGTTTAACTGAGCCTGGGGCAGGGTCTGATGCCCTTGCATCACAGACAACCGCCGTGCTCAGTCAAGATGGGACACACTATTTATTAAATGGAACGAAACTTTACATTACAAACGCGGTATTTTCAGATACTTTCATCATCTATGCCAAAGTGGATGGGAAACATTTTTCAGCTTTTATTGTAGAGAGAAATTTTCCAGGACTCTCACTTGGACCAGAAGAGAAAAAGATGGGTATTAAAGGATCCTCCACAAGGTCAGTCATTTTAGAAGATTGCCAGGTACCTGTTGAGAATCTTTTAGGGGATGTTGGAAAAGGCCATGTGATTGCATTAAATGTGCTGAATTTAGGTCGATTTAACCTTGGCTCAGCTTGTACTGGTGGTGCAAAGCAAGGATTGAAGCTTGCACTGGACCATACGAATGAACGGAAGCAGTTTGGTAGGACGATCGCTGAATTCACGGCAACGCAGGAAAAGGTTGCTCGAATGATGGCTCGCATCTATGCTTCTGAGTCGCTTCAGTACCGAACTGCTTCTCTGATAGAAGAAGCGATGAATGGTCTCTATGATGAGACGGATCATCGAACCGTCGGCAATCAAATGATGGAATATGCCGTTGAGTGTGCGATATGTAAAGTGTTTGGGTCCGAAACGCTGGATGCTGTTGTAGATGAGTCACTTCAACTGCATGGAGGCGCTGGCTTTATTCAGGAGTATCCTATTGAACAAATGTACCGCGACTCAAGGATAAACCGTATTTTTGAAGGAACAAATGAAGTTAATCGAATGTTGATTCCCGGTAATCTCTTCAAGAAGGCAATGAAGGGTCACATTCCACTTGAAGAATTGATCGAAAAGGCAAGAAAAGAACTATTGGAAGAAAAACATCACCATGATGAAGAAGCTGCGATCCAGAGTATACGCAATGTTTTTCTCTTTTGTGCAGGAGTAGCGTATCAAAAGCACGGTGAGCAGTTGATGGACAATCAGGAAACGCTTATGAAGCTTGCGAATATGGCTATTATGTTATATGCAGCTGAGTCAGCCGTTCTTCGAGCAATGAAAGATCAAAAAGACGATGGTCTGAAAAAGCAGTTAGCGAGAACGTTTTTGGAAGAAGCTCTTTTATCAATAGAATCATCTGCTCGCATGCTTCTTAGCATTCTTGATAAAGCTGATAAACAAAAAGCGATTCAACTAATTTTTAAAGAACTATCAGTTTACGAGTTTGATCCTTCTCTTCAGCGGAATCGTGAAATTGCGAAGCATGCATTTAACAAGCTGAGATACGACGTATAGAAAGTGGTGAAATGATGGGCAGGTTTACAGGAAGAACAGCTGTGATTACGGGCGGAGGAAGTGGGATAGGAGCTATGACCGCGAGACGTATTGCCTCTGAAGGCGGCACGGTTATCCTCGTCGGGCGAACAAAAGAAAAGCTTGAAAGAACGGCTAAAGAGCTTGATGGCCTGGAAGGAAATGCACTCATTTTTACAGCGGACGTAACAAATCAAGCAGACATCGACCAATTATCTTCATTTATTAAGAAAAACGCTAGTTTCCCTCATATTCTAGTAAATAATGCAGGAGGATCCACAGGTTCTCCTATTCTGGATATGACCGAAGAAAACTGGGACCATGCCCAGAATGTGAATTTAAAAAGTGTATTTCTCGTTTCAAAATCACTCGGGAAACTCATGCTAGAAGCAGCTACGGAAAATGAAGAAATCGGGGATCTGTCAATTGTGAATGTGGCTTCATTATCCGGTCATAAAGCAGGAGCACAAATACCTCACTACAGTGCGGCTAAAGCCGCGGTTATCAACTTTACCAGGGCTCTTGCTGTCGAACTGTCTCCGTATGTTCGTGTGAATTCTGTATCCCCGGGATTTGTTGAAACACCTTTAACGGAAAATGGACTAAAAAACGAAAGATTTGAAGCTTCGATTAAGCGGAATACAGCACTAAACCGTGTGGGACAGGCTGGCGAAATAGCAAACGTTATCGCGTTCGCTGCTTCATCTGAAGCAAGTTATATGACAGGTTCAGATTTATTAGTCGACGGTGGCTGGCTCATCGTATAAAAAGGGAGAGTGTTAGTAATGGAAACAACAATAAAAACGGATCACTTAAAAGTAAATGTTCAGGGAGCTGTGCTCCATTTAACCTTAAATCGACCAGAGGCATTAAATGCATTTAGCCCTGATATGATACTCGGATTAACGAAAGCAATGCAGGACGCTAAAGTGAACGATGAAATCCGCGTTGTTGTTCTTTCTGGTGCGGGACGTTCTTTCAGTGCAGGTGGCGATGTGAAAACGATGGGCGATACAACTTCAACTGAAGTGTACGATCATATCGGGAAATTAAACGAGCTTGTCCTCGCGATGAAGGATCTTGAAAAACCGATTATATCAGTGATTCATGGCTTTGCTGCAGGGGCAGGTTTCAACCTTGCACTTGCAAGTGATATTATTCTTGCAGCCGAAGATAGCAATTTCGTCTTAAGCTTTTCACAGGTAGGACTGATATCAGATGGTGGTGGTCTTTCGTTCTTACCTCGCTTAATTGGTCCTTACAAAGCGAAGGAACTCTTCTTCTCTGCCCAGCCAATTACAGCAAAAGAAGCAAAAGAGTTACGGATTGTGAATCAAACCTACCCGCTTTCAGAATTACAGGATGAAGCGATGGCCTATGCGGATAAAATTTCCAGAGGACCTGGTAAAGCATTCGGATTTATTAAAAAAATCGCAGATGCCTCACTCACGGCTTCTTTACCTGAAGTACTTGAACAGGAGCGTATCACACAGGCATTAATGGTGACAACGGAAGATCATAAAGAAGGTGCTACGGCTTTTAAAGAAAAACGCGCACCTCAATTTAAAGGTAAGTAATGAACGTTTCAGGATTGAGGTGAATACTTCAATCCTGACCTATATCTCAACATCTTGAATCCTCAACATAAGCCCCCCGTTACCTTTGTCTGGATCCTATTTGAATGAAGGAGGAAAATGATGGAGCTCCTTTTCCAGCAGATTTTTAACGGACTTACAATTGGAAGCGTTTACACACTCGTTGCTCTTGGCTTAACACTCGTATTCGGTATCCTTCACGTCCCCAATTTTGCACACGGTGCTTTCTACATGGTTGGTGCTTATATCACGTTAATGATGATGGTTGGTTTTGGCTTCAATTACTGGATTGCAATCATTGCATCTGTTGCAGTCGTTGCCTTACTCGGAGTGGTAACTCAGCAGTTAATCTTCAAACGTTTAGAAGGTGCTGATGGCATGAGAATGATGGTTGCAGCCATAGGTATCCTGCTGTTTCTTGAAGCATTTGGGCAGTTCATGTGGGGCACAGAATACCATAGAATGACTACGCCATATGGTTCTGTCGTGAACCTGTTTGGATTAACGGTTACCCTACAGCGATTATTAATTATTGTCGCCGCTGTCATTTTAATGCTTGCACTTCATTTCTTTTTAACAAAAACGATGATCGGGGCGGCTATTATTGCAATGGCTCAAAATAGAGAAGGTGCGTTCCTGGTGGGAATCAATGCGAATCAAGTTGCCTGGCTAACGTTCGCGATTGCTGGTGGACTTGCAGCAGCAGCAGCATCTCTTGCTTCTCCCATTAATCTTGTTTTTCCTACAATGGGAAATCTCGTTATTATGAAGGCGTTTGTCATTATTATTATTGGAGGGATGGGCAGTATTCCTGGAGCCATTGTTGGCGGATATCTGCTTGGGTTAACGGAAAGCATCGGGGCAACGTACATATCTTCAGATTACAAAGATGTGATTGCGTTTCTCTTACTGGTTCTGATCCTCACAGCTAAACCGACAGGATTGTTTGCGAAGGGGGTTCAGTAATGCTGAATGTTCTTTCAAAGCGTAATATGCTGATCACGATTGCAGGTATCGCCATCCTATTTCCACTGGTGTTCCAGAATATGTACCTTCTTCAGCTTTTAACTCTTGTATTTATCTGGTCTATAGCTGTATATGGGTTCAATATCATTTCAGGTTATGTGGGCTATTTGTCTTTAGCACATGCAGGTTTTTTTGCGATTGGCGCCTATGGGCTCGGGCTATTAACGACAAAAGCAGGACTGCCATACTGGGTCTCCTTACTCATGGCAGTAGTAATCACAGCTCTGGCAGGTGCACTCGTAGGACTCATCGCCCTCCGTACTAAATCACACTTTTTTGCGATTTACACGATGTGTGTAGGGATGATTATTTACCTCCTAATTGATAAATGGGACAGTTTGACTGGGGGAGTAAGAGGGTTGATTGGTATTTCTGCACCGGATAACATAGGTCCGATCACGTTCGATTCATTAACTTCTCAGTATTATCTTGCTCTCTTTTTCCTGATAGTTACTATTTTTGTTTGTTACAGGATAGTTCACTCTCTACTTGGAAGAACGTTTATTGCGATTCGAAATAGTGAAGAGCTTGCCAAAACGATTGGGATCTCGATTATGAAAAATCAACTTCTTGCGTTTACCTTATCAGCTCTATTTGCCGGGTTATCAGGTGCTTTGTACGCATCATTTATTCGATTTATTGGTCCGCAAATCTCTGCGATTACGGTGACGTTTGAGATGCTAATGTATCTTCTTGTAGGTGGAATTGGAACGTTAACTGGTCCTTTAGTTGGTACGCTAATTGTTATATCACTAACACAGTCACTTCAATTCTTAGAGGAATATCGCATGCTTATTTTTGGTCCGGTTGTTGTCCTTCTTGTTCTTTATTATCCAAGAGGAATCACTGGAAGCATTAATACTTTCTTACTAAAAAGAAAACAACAGAAAGTAAAAGGACGGGATAAGGAACACGAGGTGAAACGGGATGTAGGGGAGGCTGGCTAATGTTCTTTGCAACAGAAGGAATTACCAAAAGGTTCGGAGGTCTTGCAGCAGTTGAGGATGTTGACGTTTCATTCGATAAAGGATCGATTACTGCAATCATCGGTCCAAACGGCGCGGGAAAATCAACTTTTTTCAATTTGATTAGTGGGATTCATCCTGTTACATCTGGAAAAGTGATTTTTAAAGGAAATGACATTACGAAGCTTCCGCCTCAGCAGGTGGCAAGGCTCGGGATTGGCCGAACGTTTCAGACAACGAATTTGTTTGAGCAATCAACAGTTCTTGATAATGTGCTAATTGGCCACAGGCTTCGAACGAAATCAGGCCTCTGGGACGCAATTTTCAGAACGTCACGGGAAAAAGAGGAAGAGAAAAGATCATACGAGAAAGCTCTAAAAGCCCTTGAGTTCGTAGAACTGATGAATGTTGTCGAACATCCAGTTTCGTTAATCTCGCAGGAAGAGAAAAAGCGGCTAGCTTTCGCACTTGCCCTTGCTACAGATCCAGAAATGGTGCTGCTTGATGAACCGGCAGCTGGAGTTAATCCAGATGAAACTGATGGTCTTGCATACCTAATGAGAAAGATGGCAGACCACGGAATTACCGTTTGCCTGATTGAGCATAAAATGCCGATGATTATGAGTCTTGCCGATAAAATTGTTGTTTTAAATCACGGTAAGAAAATTGCGGAAGGAAGGCCGGAAGAAATCCGTCAGAATGACGCTGTTATCCGGGCTTATTTAGGGGGGGAAGCGCATGCTCCAGCTAAACAATATTAATGTCAATTATGGGGCATCGAACGTTCTCCATAATATTCGTTTACATGTTGAGGAAGGCGAGACCGTAGTGCTGCTTGGTGCCAACGGGGCAGGGAAGAGTACGATTTTTCGAACGATCAGCGGTCTGATGAAGCGGGTTTCTGGAGATGTGTTATTTATGGACCGAAAACTAACAGGCAAGTCACCACATGCCCTTGTTAAAGAAGGAATCGTACAATGCCCCGAAGGAAGGAAGCTGTTCCCACATATGTCTGTGTATGAGAATTTGAAAATGGGCAGCTTTGTTCATCGAAAGCATCGTAAAGAAGTTGAGAAACGCTTAAAGGAGGTGTATTCCCTCTTTCCCATTCTTTATGACAAGCGACACGAAGCAGCTGGTTCTTTGAGTGGCGGTCAACAGCAAATGCTCGCAATTGGTAGAGCGCTCATGGCGAATCCAAAAGTGCTTCTCCTTGATGAACCATCACTAGGGTTAGCTCCGTTAATCGTGGAGCAAATGTTTAACATTATTGAAGATATTAACGAACAGGGGACAACGATCCTTTTAGCAGAGCAAAATGCAAATGCAGCACTTCAAATTTCCAACAGAGGCTATGTCATTGAAAGTGGAAAAATTGTCCTAGAGGGTAATAGAGAAGAACTACTATCTAATGACGAAATTCGAAAGGCTTACATTGGTGCATAAAATCAATCGAATTGAATAGGGGGAAAACAATGAGATTCGGGAAAAAGTTTTTTGTACTTACGATGATACTAATAGGAATCATCGTCATGGCGGGTTGTGCTGCAAATTCAGTAAGTAACACAGGTAATTCAGAAAATACAGCTTCTTCGAATGCACCTGAAGACACTAGCACTGAAGGTGATGCAGCTAAAATGGAAAATATGGTCAACATTGGCTTTAGTGGGCCATTGAGTGGTCCAGCAGCCTACTACGGTGAAAACACATTGAGTGGACTCGAAATGGCAGTAGACGAAATTAATCAAGAAGGGTTTGAAGTGAACGGCAAAACCTACGGCATTAATCTCGTTACACTTGATGATCAGTATCTTCCTAATGAAACAGGGACAAACGCAAGAAGACTTGTACAGGAAAACAATACTCCTGTTATCTTCGTTCCACATAGCGGCGGAGTATTTGCTACACAGGTGTTTAATGAGCAGGAGAATTTTATGATTGCAGCATATACAAGTGAGCCGAAAATTATGGAGCAAGATAATTCGTTAACTCTTGGTATCCCACCTGCTTACAGCGCATACCCTGAACCATTTACGAAGTATCAAATGGAGCGATTCGGTAAGAAGATCGCACTTCTTCCTACAGCTTCTCAGTACGGAAAAGACTGGACTGAGGCGCTCAAACCAGTTTGGGAAGAAAATGGTGGAGAAGTCGTATTTGAAGGTTCGATTGATTTTAGCAAAGATACTGATTTCTTTTCAATCGTTACGAAAGCATTAAGTAATGATCCTGATGTTCTCTTCGTAGGAGGGCCATCACAGCCGACGGCATTAGTCATCAAACAGGCTAGAGAGCTCGGGTTTGAGGGCGGATTCATGCTTATGGACCAGGCGAAAATTGAGGAAGTAGAACCCGTTCTTGGTGGACTTGAACAGCTAGAAGGCACGATAGGGACTCTACCTATTATTGATAGCGATGCGCCAGGTGGTGAGGATTTTGTCAAGCAGTACAAAGAGCGTTTTGATCGTATCCCAACTGCTGAAGGTGCTTTTAATTATCAGGCAATGCACGTGCTTGTAAATGCAATGAAAGAAGCGGGTAGTGTTGACGATCCTGCAAAAATCATGGAAAGTTTGGATGCCGGAATCCAAACGCTATCGGACGAACACATGGTATGGCATTTAACAGGTATTTATAATGGTGGAGCGTTTGATTGGAAGCCGGCTATTGGAGTAGTGGAGGATGGCAAGGTTGTTCAGATAGAGCAATAAAAGAGTTTGAAAGGGGTTCGAAGATATGCAAACCAATTATTTTAAATTCTGGCCTAAACGGGTCCCATACTCGTTAACCATTCCTGAAACAACCATTTATGACAATTTAACCGTTTCTGCAAAAAGGTATCCTTCAAAGGAAGCCATCTTTTATTATGGGGCTACCCTGAGCTATGAGCAATTGTTAAAGGAGGTTGATCGGGCAGCCGCTTTTCTTGAGAAACAACTTAACGTAACAGAAGGGGAAAACATACTTCTCTTTATGCAAAATTCTCCTCAATTTGTTATTGCGTATTATGCGATCCTTCGTGCAAATGCTGTTGTAGTTCCAATTAATCCGATGCAAACGGCAGAAGAGCTCTCTTTTTTTATGAAAGATTGCGAAATCAAAAATGCCATTGTCGGACAGGAGCTTTATGAAAAAGTTGAACCGCTTCTAGCAACGACAACACTTGAAAATGTAATAACAGCAGCCTATTCCTATTACTCAGGAGATGAAGACGAACTACCTGCGGAGGTCGCTATTAAACCGGAGCGAATGAACAAACCAGGTCATTATACCTGGGAAGACGTTATTAAACATAACTTAACGCCAGGAGCGTACGTACGAACGATCAATGATGTCGCGGTTATGCCATATACTTCAGGGACAACCGGTCTCCCAAAAGGATGCATTCACCCGAACCGTACGCTTCAAGCGAACGCGGTTGGTGCGTCACAGTGGATGAACATTACGTCAGACGGTATGCATCTGGTTACACTACCCCTGTTTCATGTGACAGGCATGCTTCACAGTATGCATACGCCTATCTACAGTGGAGCACCAATGGTTATAATGACCAGGTGGGATCGAGATCTGGCAGCGAAATATATTGAGAAATATGAAATCACAAATTGGATTAACATTAGCACAATGTTAATTGATTTTCTTTCCAATCCTAATCTACCAAACTACTCCATTTCATCGTTAAAGATACTGGCTGGTGGGGGTGCACCTCTTCCAGCTGCAGTTGGAGAGAAGCTGTTTAATTTAACAGGGTTGCGGTTCATTGAAGGTTATGGTCTATCCGAGACGATTTCTCATACTCACTTTAATCCACCTGATTTTCCAAAGCTTCAGTGCCTTGGGGTACCATCCTTCGATGTAGATGCACGTGTCATTGATCCGAATACGTTGAAAGAACTAGGACCTGGAGAGCCTGGTGAAATTATCGTAAATGGACCACAGGTGTTCGACGGTTATTACAACCGCGAAGATGAGAATAGGAATTCATTTATTACACTGGATGGTAAATCTTTTTTTCGCACTGGTGACATTGGCCGATATGATGAAGAAGGGTACTTCTTTATTATTGATCGGGTCAAAAGAATGGTTAATGCATCAGGGTTTAAAGTGTGGCCAACGGAAGTTGAATCGATCTTGTACAAGCACCCCGCCGTTCAGCAGGCTTGCGTGGTTGGTGTACCTGATCCGCGCCGGGGAGAAACTGTAAAAGCATTTGTTATCCTAAATGAAGATGACAAAGGAAAAGTAACAGAAGAAGAAATTATTGAATGGTCAAAAGGGCAAATGGCAGCCTATAAATATCCAAGATTGGTTGAGTTTATGGATGCTTTCCCAACAACGAGTAGTGGAAAAATTCTATGGCGTAAGCTACAGGATAACGAGCGACAAAAAGCCAAAGGAGTGAAATAGCATGGGAAACAAAGTGGAAACAGTGGAGGGACCGATTTCGGTCGATCAAATGGGAAAAACGTTAGTCCATGAACATTTTGCTTTCGGTTATCCAGGCTTTAGTGGTGATGTGTCACTCGGTGCATTTAATTTCCAGGAAGCTCTTCAAGTTGGCATCTCGGTTGCTGAAAATGTCATGGCACATGGTGTTAAAACTGTTGTTGATCCAACACCAAATGAATGTGGAAGAAATCCTGAGCTATTGAAGAAAATCTCGTCTGAAACGGGTCTTCAAATCATTTGCGCGACCGGTTACTATTATGAAGGAGAAGGGGCCCCGCCTTACTTTAAATTTAGGCAGGGGCTAGGTACAGCTGAGCAAGATATTTACGAGATGTTCATAAAGGAAATTAAGGACGGTATTGGGGCGACGGGAGTAAAGCCGGGGGTAATTAAACTTGCATCGAGTAAAGACATCATTACGGATTATGAATTGATGTTTTTTAAAGCAGCCGCTCGCGTGCATAAAGAAACAGGCATTACCATTTTAACACATACTCAAGAAGGAACGATGGGACCTGAGCAGGCTAACTTGTTAATCGAAGAAGGGGTAAATCCTCAATCGATCATTATTGGTCATATGTGTGGCAATACGGATGTGGCCTATCACATAAAGACACTTGAAACAGGTGTTAACATCGGCTTTGATCGATTTGGAATTCAGGGATTGGTCGGAGCGCCGTTTGATAAAGAACGAATGGTTGCACTCGTCGGTTTACTGAATAGCGGCTATGAGCGGCAAATCATGCTTTCTCATGATACGGTCAACTACTGGATGGGGAGACCACCTGCCCTTCCAGAGCCTGTTGAGAAATTAATGGCCAACTGGCAGCCGGTCTATCTTTTTGAAGAAATTATTCCAGAGCTAAAAAAGGCGGGCGTATCGGATGAAACGTTGAACACGCTTTTTGTTGAAAATCCTAAGGAGCTTTTTTCTACAGAAACAAGGGTAAAAGCATAAGAAAAAGCGAGGAGAAAATTCCCCTCGCTTTTTTGTGCTACTTGCCTGGACTGGGTTTATGATCATTGGGTTTCATATGGCTTAATTAAAGCGTACAATGTTTCTGTATAGGGTAATGTAAGGCCGACATGCTCAGCCAGGCGTAATGCTCCACCTTGTAGGTGTTCAACTTCAAGCTTAAGTTTCTTTCGTTTATCCTGATGCATAGAGGAAGTGGCTTCGTAAGGAAGGTTTTGAAATTGTTCCAAACGACGATCGATGTCTTCTTGATTAATGTGGACGTCATATTTAGAAGCAAGTTCGCCTATTTCATTCATTACCTTTTTAACGAGGGCAAAGGATTCCGGTATATCGCGAATTCGCCCCGTATGAAAGTCACCAGCAGTTGTCACTCCTGACATAGCTGAGATAAATAGATATTTCTTCCACATTTCTTCCTCGATTGAATCGCTTAAGAAGCTGTTAAATTTCGCCTTTTCGTTCACTTTCCTTAATTCTGTACAAAGCTCCTGTTGAGATGGGTGCAGCGGACCGAAGATCAATTCATGTAATTCGCTCGTATGTTGAACATGGCCAACTTCGTCAAGGGTTGCAATGATATAAGAGAGACCTCCAAGCACGGCTTCCTCTCCAAGCTGATCTTTCAGAATCGACACGTGTTCAATCCCATTCAATATGGGAAGGACCCTAGCTCCCCGGGATACAAGCGCCTTTAATTCAGGAAGCGTCCCTTCCAGGTGATATCCCTTTACCCCTAGTAAGACTAAATCAACGCTTTCTAATTGTGCTGCATTTGTAACTAATGAAGGTGATTCTATCACTGTATCACCTAGCACACTAGAAACTCGAAGTCCTTCTTTTTCGATCTGAGCTTTCCGTCCTTCACGAACCAAAAAAGTTACATCTTCGCCGGCTTCAAGCCATCTTGCTCCAAAATATGTACCAAGTGCTCCAGCCCCTACAATTACGATATTCATATTCGCCCTCCTCGTAGAAATCGCTTTCTTCTTCTATTACTCTACTTTTTAAATTAGAAACTTTCAAGAATAGAGAAGAGGATATCGTCTAACAATACAGAAATTAGCTTAGTGTGATTAAAGAGAAGGGATGGATAATTATGAAAAAATTATCAAACCAACGTTTTAACGAGGCATGTGCTTTTGTTGAACAGTATGCGAGACCGCTTGATCGCGCTTTTCTGGCATTTTGGAAAGGTGATTCTGACAAAGAGGAGGTAGTATGTGAATTACAAGCTTATCAGAATGAAGATGGAGGATTCGGTCATTGTCTTGAGCCTGACTTTCGTCTTAATGATTCTTCCCCAATGGCGACAACTATGGCCTTCCAATACATAACGAAGCTTGGCCTATCTAAAACGCATTCCTTAGTTACGGGAGGATTACCCTATTTTAGAGACACGTTTCACTCTCAAAAATCTCGTTGGCATGCTGTTCCAAAAGCAGTAAATGATGTGCCTCATGCTCCTTGGTGGAACGTTACTGATAATGAACAGAAATATTCAGCAAATCCTGACGCCGAAATCGTTGGCTATTTGCATTATTATAATGGGGACGAAAGCATCACTTCCGACATGTTAGCAGTTGTGATGAATCATCTGAGTGATATGAACGATTATGAAATTCATGAAGTTCTCTGTTATCTGAGACTGGGTAAATTAGTTGGTGGAGATGTTGAACAAAAAATAGTTAGTCAAATCTCAAAACAGCTTCCCTATATTGTTGATCGTCCTGAAAAATGGGACCATTATGGTGTCCAACCGATTGTCCTGGCTGATTCAGAACAGTCACCTTTTTTTAAAGAATTAAATCAGGAGATCAATGTAAACCTGGATTATATTGTTGATAAACAGCAGAGGGATGGGAGCTGGGAACCAAGCTGGTCATGGGGGCAATATAATGATGAGTGGGAGATAGCAAAACAGGAATGGAAGGGCTATTTAACCGTTCAACAGTTAATGGTCTTATCCGAATTTGGAAGGATTGCAGATTAATTAGTTTAAGTGAGAGTTAGAAAAGGAAACATAGTAGAGAATGAGACTTGAGAGGAGTTTTCTACTATGAAAGCAGTCGTTATCGAACAATATGGCGGAAAAGATCAATTACATGAGAAAGAAATAACTTCTCCATCTCCAGGCCAAAATCAAGTTGTTTTAGAGAGTTATGCAACTTCAGTGAATCCGATTGATTGGAAATTGCGTGAAGGGTATTTGAAAGAAATGCTACCGTTTAATTTTCCGATTACCTTGGGGTGGGATATTGCTGGCGTTATTAAAGAGGTAGGCGAAGGTGTCGAAAACTTTAAACCTGGTGATCGTGTTTTTGCGAGGCCTGCAACCACAGCAAATGGTACATATGCGGAAGAGGTTATTGTAGATGAGCATTTGTTAGCTCATATTCCTCAGAACATACCCTACGAAGAGGCAGCTTCTGTGCCGCTAGTCGGGTTAACGGCGTGGCAGTGTCTTGTTGACTTTGCAGATATTCAGAAAGACGAAAAAGTGCTCATCCATGCTGGAGCTGGCGGTGTTGGGAGCTTCGCTATCCAGCTTGCTAAATACAAAGGGGCATATGTTGCGACAACTGCTAGCGGTAAAAATGAAGAGTATTTAAAATCTCTCGGCGCGGATCTGGTAATTAATTACCGTGAAAAGGATTTTGAAAAAGAATTGGAAGAGTATGATATTGTACTTGATACATTGGGCGGCGAAATTGAGGAGAAGAGCTTTTCTGTCTTGCGTGGTGGTGGGCGATTAGTTTCCATAGTTGGCATGCCTGATGAAGAAAAGGCGAAAGAAAAGGGCGTACGTTCCGGGCATGTCTGGCTTGAACCAAACGGTCGAGAGCTTAAGGAAATAGCATCATTGTTGGAAGAAGGATCTATAAAAGCAACAATTGGTCACCGATTCCCATTTAGTGAAGAAGGTATCCAAGAAGCCCATGCCCTCAGTGAATCTCATCATGCAAAAGGGAAAATTGTTATTTTATTCGATAAATAAGGTAAGATACAGCGGCTTATACAGTCGCTGTTTTTGTTTCTTTATAATAAATTTCACTCACCGTATTTATTAAAGAAAATAAAAATGAAAATGTAATAAAACAAATCAAAAAAACAATCAAAAAGCCGAGACAAATTTGTCTCGGCTTGCTAATTAAAAAATAAGATGGGCCATAATGACGATTACTGGTAGGGAAATGAGTGTGCGCTCTAGAAAAATGATAACAAGATCAATAAATCGAACGGGCACTTTGGATCCAAGGAGCAATCCACCAACTTCAGACATGTAAATCAATTGTGAGACAGAAAGACTTGCGATAACGAATCGAGTTAGCTCGCTTTCAATATCTGCACCAATAATCGCAGGAAGGAACATATCTGCAAAACCAATTACCATTGTTTGCGCGGCTTCAGCTGCTTCAGGTACCTGCATCAGATTAAGTATAGGAACAAAAGGAGCGCCAAGGTAACTGAAGAGCGGAGTGTTCTCAGCAATGATAAGGGCAACTGTTCCAATTGCCATTACAATCGGAATAACACCCATCCACATATCCAATACGTTC
This sequence comes from Pseudalkalibacillus hwajinpoensis, assembly GCF_039851965.1. Lineage (NCBI taxonomy): Bacteria > Bacillati > Bacillota > Bacilli > Caryophanales > Guptibacillaceae > Guptibacillus > Guptibacillus hwajinpoensis. The sequence goes on from NZ_CP156674.1 coordinate 24,188, forward strand.
TGAATACCGCCTTTTACAACGTGAGATGTTCGGTTGTCTTTAGCTTTATTCGTTGCTAGTACAAGACCAAAGCGTAAGCGTGACATGTTATTTGGAAGCGTATCATCAGGGGTTTCTGATGCAGATTCATATGTTGTGTCAGGCTTGCGTGAAAGAGGCGGAATGCGTGGCATAATAACTGCCGCAATAAATCCTGCCAGAACGATCGTTAAGTAATATGGAAGAAAGTATTCCTCAAGCTTCATTTGTTGGAGAACGACGATGCTGAACGTTATAGAGACTACTGAAAAAGTTGTTCCGATAACTGCCGCTTCTCGTTTGGTATAATAGCCTTCTTCATATTGTTTACTTGTCAAAAGAACACCAATAGTACCATCACCCATCCAGGATGCGAGACAGTCAATCGATGATCTCCCAGGAAGAGTGAATATCGGACGCATGATTTTAGTTAAAAGCGTACCGCATAATTCTAGTAACCCGAAATTCAATAGCAGTGGTAAGAATAAGCCTGCAAATAAGAATACAGAGAACAGAATAGGTATTAGGTCATTAAGTAGTAAACCGCCTGTTGCATCTGACCAGATCCACTCAGGACCAATTTGATAAAAAGTAAGAATAGCGAAAACCATACCAAGAATACGAGCGATCAGCCAAACTGGGGATACTTGTAGTAACGATACCAGAAATGGCCGTTCAGTAACCCATGTTGGTTTGGATAAGACAGCAACAATGCTAAGAATGGCAGTCAATGTAATTATGAGTGTCATAATAGCAGGAAGAGTGATCGGTATGGTTGTCCCAAATAACTCCTGAAGCCATCCCGCCAATTTCGCAATTGGAATTGTAACGCCACCATCATTTGGAATCGGGATCATAAATAATAAGATACCGATTAGAGAGGGGATAGCAAATTTTAATACTCCAGTTGTCGATAACCTGGTTTGTTGTTTACTGAGCATAGTAGTGTCACCTCTGTCGTTTTGCAACGGATTTTCTATGTGAAAAATAACGTATGTTTATGAAAACATAGTTATGAATATAACATAACAATTCCATTGTTAAAACATGAAAATGCAAACTCTTGAATAAAAAAATTGTTCAGAAAAGATTCACCAATTGCATTATATCGTGAAAACGCTAACAATAAAAGACTGGAAATCACTGATTATACTGCATAGACATAAGTCCGAGAGATGTTTTTCCAACATTTAGCGCATTTGCAAATAAAAAAGGACAAGGATTTTTATTCCTTGCCCAGAAAACATCTATTCGTTTCATGTGTCTTAAGTGACGTTAAGCTTGTCTTTGAGTGTTGTGAAATTCATAGGGTTCTTCAAACGTTGAACCGAAGAAACAAGAAGCGCATTTTCGATAGCCCTTCTGGCGAAGGAATACGAGTAATTCGTCTTCATAATTAGCTTCAGACCGATCTTTAAGAGGCGTCTCGGGTAAATGACATTCATCACCAGCGTATGCTGTCCTATGGACAATTTGATTTTGATGGTCAATCATGTATTTTCCCATATAAGCTTATCAAGTCCCATCTATAATGTGTTTATTTATCTAAGTGTAACATACTATCATGAGCATTAAAATACACCAAACTATTAAGTATACCCGAATTTCATTAATAATATTACTATAAATGTGGATTTGTTAAAATAAAGTTTCGAATGTGGGTGAAATTACGTAATTAAAACATTGAAGAAATAAAAGTATTAAATAATCGGTAATTAGTATGGACTATTTAAGAAGTGTGTCGAAGGGGAGAAGGCCATGAATGAACTGATTGCTAGAAAGGGACTAAGCATTCGACTTATTGAAGAGAACAATGAAGGGTATTTATTGAAATGGCTAACAAATGATGTGGTGCTCGCTTTTTATGAGGGACGAGACCGTTCTTATACATTGGAAAAGGTTCGAGAAGGTTTCTATAATGATGACAATGAAACGAGATGCCTCATCTTTTACAATGAAAAGCCAATCGGGTACGTTCAATTTTATGTTATGTCTGATTTAAATGGGATGACTTTCCCTGCTCGAACGTATGGAATGGATCAATTTATCGGTGAACCAGAATACTGGAATAAAGGTCTAGGAACTCGTCTGGTTCAAATGGTTGTCAATTATCTTGTGAATAAACTTGGTAGTTACTTGATAGTGATGGATCCTCAGCATTGGAATAAGCGAGCGATTCATTGCTATGAAAAAGTTGGTTTTAAACAAAAGTGTGTGCTTCCACAGCATGAATGGCATGAAGGGCGGAAAAGGGATTGCATCCTTATGACGTTCGACGCTTCAGAAATCCATATACAGCCAATAGGAGAAAACCGCCTTGAATTAAAGAAACTTATGAGTGATCTGTGGGGAAGCTCAGAAATGGTACTCTCTTCAGGTGTGTATCGATGGGAGGATTTGGATGGGTTTGTAGCGCGTAATTCTGAAGAGGATATTATTGGGCTTGTTACACATTGTTTCCACTCAGATTGCTGTGAGATTGTGTCGCTTGATAGTTTTACTGAAAATACTGGGGTCGGGAGTCGTCTGTTAGTTGAAGTAGAAATGGCTGTGATGAGAAAGGGGTTAAGCAGGATCACACTATTGACAACGAACGATAATCTTCATGCTATTCGTTTTTACCAGCGCAAAGGGTATCGATTGAATGAGGTAATTTCAGGTGCAGTTGATGAAGCACGTAAGCGCAAACCTGAGATTCCTGTGATTGGCCATTACCAAATTCCAATTCATGATGAATTAAAGTTAATCAAATTATTGGAGCGAGAAGAAAGCATTGTAGAACTATAATAACCCACCGATTTGTTCCATCCTTATTAATGTCTTTATATTGTGAAATGTTAGAGACGCAGAGTACGGAATATGCTATCTATATACACAAATAAATAAGCCCCGGACACAAAGTCCGGGGCTTATTAAGCCATTTATGCTTTTGTTACGTTAGCTGCTTGTGGTCCACGGTTACCTTCTACGATTTCGAAGTTAACTTCTTGGCCTTCGTCAAGTGTTTTGAAACCTTCGCCGTTGATTGCAGAGAAGTGTACGAATACGTCGTCTCCACCTTCAACTTCGATGAAACCGAAACCTTTTTCAGCGTTGAACCATTTTACTTTACCGTTTTGCATAAAAAATTGCCTCCTAATGTACCTCTTCGTACATAATTTAAAATTCACCACTTCACAATGTAATACGTTTACATTAAAAAACTGCACCTTCTAAAAGAGGATTTAACTTTGTTACCCTCTTTCGAAGCTACAGCCAATTTAAATCCTAAATATATTAAAAGTAAAATGGTTTAAATATATAATAGCACCGGCCTTTTCAAAATGCAAACCATTCTGGGAATTTATTTAGTGATTAAATGCTTTATTTCCCTCTATGCCTCGTTTTCCTTTTTCCTTAATTGGAAGCATCGAGCCCATTAAAGCAATACACGCTGCACCAATTAATATGCTTTGCACGCCTTTTGCTGCAAACACAATAAGAAGGGTGAAAACAAGTAAATCAAATATTGAATCAAGAATGGAAAGCAGAGAAATCGTTGTTGCTCTGACGTGGGATGGGATCATGTCATTACTTAATTGTGAATAGATTGGATAGCGAATTGCTCCGACCCATCTTAGAAACAGCACAACAAATAGAATAATCCATAAGCGCTCGTGTAACAAAGCTGCCACCACAAGTCCTCCAGCGGATAGCAATCCAGATGCATACATCAAAATTGAGTAGGAAAACTTTTTTGCGCAGGGATCCAATGCTTCTTGAAGAAAAGAAGGCGAGAAGAGCCCCAGCAGTGTAAACAGAGCCAAGTAAGTAAACCGGCAATCCCGCTTCGGTTATTAACGGTTGATCGAATTTCTCAAAAACAGCTAACGTCGGAATGAACACTAACGTCAGGTTCAGAAACATGACCAGGAGTTGAGGGGCTTTTTTAATCACCCGTACCCCTTCGTAAATGCGCTTGATGGATGTTCCCGAGATGATGATATGAGACTATAGTTCTCGAATCCGAAACAGTAGTAATAATTCAAGGACATAACATCCTAAACTGAGCATAATGAGCAAATGAAATTGTTCCATCTGCAGGTCTCTCGCTATAAATGAACCGCTTAAAACGGCAATAATCATAGCGATGAAGCCAGCAGATTGAATTTTCCCCATCGCCTCGTCCATCTGATGTTGCATATTGTCTATTTTCAATGATACATATAATAATGCTTCATCTGCACCCGAAAAAAAGGTGACCGATAAGCCATTTAAAATACTGAATACCATAAATAATTCGATATTATCTGCAAAAAATAGTACACAAATACTTACTAATTTAATCACTGATCCACAAAGAAATGACTGTTTTGGACCAAAACGATCAGCGAATACTCCGGTTGGAATTTCTCCAACTAAGACTGCGCCGCTCCAGCCTAACATAATGAGCAAAATGTCCGCTTCACTTAACCCGTTTTCTAAATAGAAGAGTGTGAGAACTGGCTGTAAAAAGCAAATTGTTCCGAAAAAAGTGACCCAGAATAAAGTAGTTGTGTTTCTCTTTGATATGGACTCCATCTTCCTCCAACTTTCATTGTATGTTCCGACAATAAAAATCAGGAGGGTTTAAAGGTTAACGTATAAATTGATCCCCCCTGATTTGATGGATTGAAAGTAGAATGTTTAACATGTGTATTCCTCCTCTTCATTATCAAGAAAATTATAACAAATTAAGCCGTTGGCTACGATAGATAATCGAGATCCTTTTAAGATGATGCGATACGTTGATATAGAATGGGGATATGGTATGGAGGCACCTATACTTACACGACAATTTGAAGCGGGTATACCTGAAATTGAAGCAAGGGGATTTGGAAAGGTATAGGGAAAGTTATTCAGAGAACAGCTATCTCTATCAAAGGATTCTTCATACAGCGTGCCACAAAGTCTGGATATGATAATCCATATGATTGATTGGATTTGATCATTCAAGCTATTCAAGCGATGAAGCATCTCTTGAAAGATCACTTGAGCGAATTAGTGTTGCTCCATTTGTAAATCTTTTATAATGGACGTATACCAATTTTTACAAAGGAGTGTCCGAACATGGCAATTGAAAATCCGTCTCGTCAAGAAATAGGGAAAATTTTAAAAGAGAACAAGCGGATTGCGGTAGTCGGTTTATCGAATAATCCGAATCGCACCTCGTTTATGGTCTCGCAGGCTATGAAGGATGCTGGATATGAAATTATTCCAGTCAATCCAACCATTGATGAAGCGCTTGGGGTAAAAGCTGTAGGGTCACTAAAAGAAATTGAAGGGCACGTGGATATCGTGAATGTATTCAGGCGTAGTGAATACCTTCCAGACGTTATGAAAGACGCTGTCGAAATTGGAGCAGATGTGTTTTGGGCACAATTGGGTGTCGAGAATGAAGAAGCTTATGAATATGGGAAAAAACATCAAATTAAGATGGTCATGGATCGGTGCATTAAAGTTGAGCATGCGATGACCAAATAATGTAAAAGGGCGTTATCAAACGCCCATTTTTACTGATTTAACAAATAAACAAGAGTGATTTGAGCAGAAATGCGCAATTGGCCTGGCTGAATAACGGTTGCGCTATATTCTGCAAATGCTCTTGGAGAAGGCGTCAATGATTGCTCTTCTATGATTTGATGGGGCACATCTGGAAGTGAAATTTGAAAAGCCCCTGCACAATTGGAAGCTTTCAAATTCGCCTGTTCGATCGCCATTCGCTGAGCTTTCAGGTAATACGCTTGTGGGTCGCTTATTTGAAATTGGATATTCGAAATGGTTGTTGCTCCTGCCGTTACAGCTGTATCAAGGACTAAACCCGTTTCCTGAACTTGCTCGATTCGAATGTTAAGTAAATGAGTTACTTTATATCCAACAAAAATTTTCGTGCCGTCTTCAAATCGATACTCTTCTTCAATGCGATAATCTAATGTTTGGATGTTCCTGCTCTGAATACCGATTTCTATCAAAGAGGATACGATCTGTGATATGATTTCAGCATTTTTTTGTTGCGCCTCACTTATACTGTCAGAAGTTGTTTCTGCTCCAACTGTAGCAGTGGCTATATTTGGAGTCGCTTCCACACTACCTGATCCATAAACGGTTAACGTGTTATCACATATACAATCGCTTTTATTATCATTCCGATTCAATTAAAACCACTTCTTTCTAAAGTTTTACACATCATTGCAAATAATAATGACAAAGGAAGGCGCTTTCTCCTTCTTTCTCTCCTCGAAGTATTCTCCTATTATCATAAATAATGAGGACAAAAGAAGGCTCTCTTTGTTAAACTTTTACGTAAGCGTTTTGAAATAAGGAGGAATCATCTTGCCAGAACAAACTATGCTCAAAAAATATGCTGAACTTGCGCTCAAATGTGGCGTTAATCTCCAAGAAAATCAAATGCTCGTTGTTAACTCATCAATAGAAGGAGCGCCATTTGCGCGAATGGTTGTCAAAATAGCATACGAAATGGGAGCCAAAACCGTACATATTAATTGGAGTGACGATACCCTCGATCGTTTATGGTATGAGAATGCTGCCCAGGAGGTGCTTGAAAACGTACCTGAATGGCGTGTAAAAATGTTTGATCACTTCGCAGAAGAAGGAGCAGCGATTCTTTCCATCCGCTCGACAAATCCTGATTTATTGAAGGGTATCGAGTCTTCACGAATCTCTGCTTCTAATAAAGCTGCTGGTGACGCAATGAAGAACTTCCGTAAATATACGATGAATGACAAAATCACCTGGTCAATCGTGGCGATTCCAAATGGTGAATGGGCGAAGAAAATTTTCCCTGAAACAAGCGAAGCGAAAGCAATCGAACAGCTATGGGAGCAAATTTTCAAAATTACACGGGTTGATCAGGAAGATCCTGTGGAAGCATGGAATAAACATAATGCGACACTTTCAAAAGCAAAAGATGTCTTGAATGACCACAAATACAAGAAGCTCATTTATAAAGCACCCGGAACGGATCTTACAATTGAACTTCCTGAGGGGCACATCTGGAAAGGCGGATCGTCACCTTCTGAAAAAGGGATTGAATTTAATGCAAATATGCCGACGGAAGAAGTGTTCACCCTTCCTCATAAATATGGGGTAAATGGAACAGTGTCGAGTACAAAGCCTCTTAGTTATGGTGGGAACTTAATAAATAATTTCTCTCTTACATTTAAAGAAGGTAAAGTTGTTGATTTTTCCGCTGAAGAAGGACAGGAAACGTTAGAAAACCTTCTTAACATGGATGAAGGAGCTCGCCGACTTGGCGAAATTGCAATCGTTCCACATGAGTCTCCCATTTCCCAATCTGGATTAATTTTCTTTAATACCCTTTATGATGAAAATGCATCCTGTCACCTTGCTTTAGGAAAAGCCTACCCAAGTAGTGTTAAAGGCGGAGCTGCAATGGATGATGATGCCCTTGATGCAAACGGTGTAAACAATAGCATTACGCACGTGGACTTTATGATGGGTTCAGGCGAACTTGACATTGATGGTGTAAAAGAAGACGGTTCCACGGAAGCTATTTTCCGCAATGGAAACTGGGCTATTAATGTGAAATAAAAAAGATAACGCTCTGGCTCGTGAAGCCGGAGCGTTTTTTAGAATAACCTGTTAAACATTGCCAACAATGTGCTCTCATTCCTATAATGGAAGAAAACAATGTGTGGTGACTTACAATGACGAGCGTAGAAAAGTTGTCTGGAATTCGTTTAAAAAATTACCTGGAATTCAGGAAAAACCCACTTGTCTTTTTATCTGAAACGCGAAATATTGCAGACTTTGTTGAGCTTGGCGCTTCCTCATTCGTCGTTCATCATCCTGGTGCCATGAAGGAAATTCTCGTGTCGAAAGCATCCTCTTTCGAAAAAGGGTCTTCCGCTTCGATACTAAGCAAGACAATTGGGAGAGGAATCTTAACTTCCGAGGGAGAAACTCATAACAGACAGAGAAAAATGACCATGCCAGCATTTCATAAAGAGAAATTAGCAGGATATATGAAGGTGATTCAATCTGAGACGCTTAAGCTGATTGACTCGTGGAAAGGTGGCGAGACGTTATGCGTAAGTAATGAAATGATGAAACTAACACTTTGTATTATCTTGAAAACAATGTTTGGTAAGGATATAAGCGAGCCTGAGAGCGACGAGCTCGCACAAGCTGTATCCGACATTATTGAAAAATCAGCAGGAGACCTGTTTCTTCCATTTCCTGTGCCGGGCTTTATCCCGACTCCTAGAAATCATCGCTACCATGCTGGGAAAGAAAAGCTTCTTGCACTGACGGATGAATTAATTGCACATACTCCAAAAGGCGATCACTTGCTCCATCTTCTACAAACCACAACACTCTCAAATGGATCGCCGCTTTCTAAAGAAGAGATAAGAAGCCAAATTTTAACGATGTTGATTGCAGGGCATGAAACGACTGCCAACGTACTTTCCTGGATGTGGTATGAATTAGCCTCACAGCCCGAAGTGGAAGAAAGGTTAGTCGAAGAGTGGCATAACACAAAGGAGGGTGTCAAAAATCAAACAATGACGGGGCAATTCTTGAAAGAAACCTTGAGACTTTATCCCGCAGCGTGGGTGTTGTTACGAGAAGCGCCTGAACCAGTTTATCTTAAGGGCCATTATTTTAAAAAGGGAGCATCCTTCCTTCTTAGCCCCTATTTAATGCACCGAAATCCCGCATTTTTCAAAAACCCTGATGTGTTCGATGTGAATCGCTTTTCTACTGAAAATGCCAAAAAATTGACTTCTTTCGCTTACTTGCCTTTTGGGACCGGGCCTAGAAGCTGCATTGGAAGTCAGTTTGCTATGAACGAGGCGCAGCTCATATTTTCGCTAATAGGTAGAGCGGTTCATTTTGAAATGCTAGAGAACCATCATCCCATTCAAGCAGAACCACTCGTGTCATTACGTATTCAAAATGGACTGTACATGAGGATGCACAAACGATAAGTATAGGTGATGTATATGAATGAAGTAATCCACGTATCAGTTAGACCACTTGTAGAATACGCGTATCGAAGCGGAAGCATTGATGCGCGTTTTCGAACAGCCACAACGATGACAGAAGGAACCCGTCTCCACCAAATGATTCAGAAAACATACGGAGAAGGAGATCGGAAGGAAGTTCCTTTTGAGACGGTAATCAACTACGAAGAGCTCTCTTTTCAGATTGAAGGCAGGTGTGATGGTCTCTTGCAGGTGGAGAATGGGCTTATGATTGATGAAATCAAATCTACTTTTCTTCCGTTAGGTGACATCAGAGAGCACTCTCACCCTGTCTACTGGGCTCAAGCTAAATGCTACGCCTATATGGCCGCTCAAGATCATGAAGTTGATGAACTCATCGTTCAACTTACATATATCCAATCAGATTCAAATGAAGTTGTTCGTTTTCGACAGCGTGTGACGCTTACTGAGCTAACCGCTTTTATGAATGAAGTGGTTGGAAGGTACGTGCCTTTTGTCAGATGGAAACGAAAGCATATCGAGTTAAGTACGGAAACGAGCAAGGCTCTGGCATTTCCTTTCGATACGTACCGTGAAGGGCAGCGGAAGTTTGCAGGTTCTGTTTATAAAACGGTTCAGGATGGAGCGACGTTGTTTGCAACTGCTCCAACTGGAATAGGAAAAACAATCAGTACTTTATTTCCGGTGATGAAAGCGATGGGAGAAGGATTTGGACAGAAGCTTTTCTATTTAACTGCTAAAACTATAACCAGAGAAACGGCTCAGGAAGCGTTCAAGCTTATGGAGAACAAAGGACTGCACTCAACTTCCGTTACGATTACAGCAAAAGAAAAAATCTGTTTTAAAGAAAAAACCATCTGTCAAAAAGACTATTGCGAGTATGCAGATGGCTACTACGATCGCATTAATGACGGGATACTTGATATCTTATCGAACGAGACACTAATGAAGCGAGAAGTGATTGAACAATATGCTCACAAACACCGGCTCTGTCCATTTGAATTTTCGATTGATCTTTCGTATACAGCGGATGCAGTTATTTGTGATTATAACTACTTATTTGATCCCCGGGTATCCTTAAAACGATTGATTGAGGAACAAAAGAAACAGACAACGCTTCTTGTTGATGAGGCACACAATCTCGTTGATCGTGCGAGAGAAATGTTTTCTGCAGAGCTTCATAAATCCCCGTTTCTAAAACTGATAAGGTCTTACAAAGGACGAAATGATGCGATTGCACGCTCTGCAACTGCTCTCAATCAAACGTTTATCGAACTTCGAAAGAGTTGTGAAAACGGCATGGTAGTACTGGAAGAAGTGGATGAAGAACTCCTTGTTCAGATGGATACCTTTATTCAAGCCAGTGAAAAGGAATTACTTGCACAAGGAAACGATGAAGAACTGCTTGACTGCTACTTTGCTGCGCAGAACTTTATCCGGATCGCAAAGCTCTATGATCATCGCTTTACCACCTATGTTCTTGCCGGAAAATCAGAAGTAAGCATGAAGCTGTTCTGTCTCGATCCGTCTAATCAGCTTCAGAAAATGAGAAAAGGGTTTTTAGCGACCACTTTCTTTTCTGCCACGTTCGCGCCGTTGTCTTATTATCAGGATATGCTCGGATGGAAGGAAGAAGATTACGCTGTGAAGGTTCCGTCTCCCTTCAAAAGAGAACATGCACGGGTGTATATTGCACCTATTTCCATCCGTTATCGGGATCGGGAGCATACAATGCAGTCGCTTGTTACTCTCCTTAGTCGGGTTGTGATGGAAAATCAGGGGAACTACCTGTTTTTCTTTCCTTCTTACGGATATATGGAGCACGTGTACAACGAATTTTCCTCTCAGGTCGAAATTGAAACGATTATACAAACGAGTGGGATGACAGAACAGGAGCGGGAGAGATTTCTGGGAAATTTCCAATCAGACCGAAAGCAGAGCTTGATCGGATTTGCGGTCGTAGGAGGGGTTTTTTCTGAAGGTATTGATCTAAAAGGTGATCGCTTAACAGGTGTTGCTGTCGTAGGTGTCGGGCTACCTAATTTTGACACTGAACGCAAGTTAATGAAAGATTACTTTGATCAAAAAGGGCGAAATGGCTTTGAGTATACGTATGTTTATCCAGGGATAAACCGTGTTCAACAGGCTGGTGGTAGACTTATTCGTACCGAAACAGATAAAGGAATACTTCTACTTGTTGATAGCCGTTTCCTAGAAAGACGTTACCAGTCACTTCTTCCGTATGAATGGAAACATTTTGAAGTCTTGCGTTAATCATAGAATCTTACTACTTAGTTTTGGAAAGGCTGTGATCGGATGAACAAAGCTGATTGTAATAAACTTGATCAGTATATCAGAAACGTACAGGAGGACCTTCATCGTATTCCAGAGCCTGCTTTTAAAGAAGAACAAACAGCCTCCTACATAGCGAGAGAGCTTAAAAGAATGGGCTATTTCGTGAAGACCGGTATAGCGGGCACTGGTGTTACTGCAACAATGCCAGGGAAGAAGAATTATCCATGTGTCGCCGTCCGTGCCGATATGGACTGTATTACTCATGAAGATGGGGGGAAGATTACTTATCGTCATTCCTGTGGTCATGACGCACATTCAAGCATCGCACTTGGAATTGCAAAACATTTTAGCGAAAATCGCGAAGCCATTACTGGATCGATCGTCTTTATTTTTCAACCTGCTGAAGAAATCATGCAGGGCGCTAAAGCCATGACGGATGAAGGGGTTTTAAAAGATGTTGATGTACTGATTGGCTATCATTTGCGAACGGAAGAAGAGTGCCCGATGGGAAGTATGGCGCCCGCTCTCATGCATAGTGCAACTACAATTGTCTCAGGGGAAATTAAAGGGAAAACAGCACATGGAGGGAGACCACATCATGGTGTGAATGTGATTGATGTGATGGCTACTCTTTTGAGCGCGGTTAACACAATCCGTTCGAATCCGCAGTCTGGTACAAGCATCACGTTTACGAGGATAAGCGCGGGAGGCGGGTCATTAAACGTTATCCCGGGTAGTGCTACCTTTGCTCTTGATATTCGTAGTCGTGATAATGAGGAACTTAATCGAGTAATATCAAATCTGGATTCCATTTTTCAAAATTGTGCTGCAATGCATGATGCTAAGATAACATACAGTATTGAAGGGGCGGTACCTGCGCCCAGGTATTCAGGACGACTGATTGAAGAGGCCCGAGAGTCAATTGAAGCGGTACTTGGAAAAGGAAAAGCGATTCCTCCTATTGTGACACCGGGAGGAGAAGATTTTCATTACTATACAGCGTTATCTGATGTCGAAGCAGTATATTTAGGAATAGGTGCAAACGTGTCACCAGGTTTACATGATCCCGCTATGACATTTGAAAAGAAATCACTAGTTGACGCGGTCCAGGTTGTAAGTCATTTGATGGGACAATTGATGAAGCAGAAGTAAAACCCGCTAGCGCTCGCGGGTTTTACGCTTATGTATAGCCACATGGTTTGATGGTAGCTCATCTCCCTTGAACATATACTCAAAACGTGTGGTATTGAGGAAGATTTCCTCGAGGAGCAATAGTTCCTCCTCGATTTTTCCTAATGTCACTTGATCAACTCGTCTTTTCGTTCTTCGACTACTTTAACAACATCATCCTTCTTCATCACAACACTCCCATTTAGAATACAAAAAAACACCGCTCCTAAAAACGAAGTGATGCTGCTCGTGCATAAAAGCCCACCACATACACTTCTTTCCTACGCCAGTATGACCCGGATCAGGTCATGAGTGTCGAGACCCACCTCTTTCTCAGCTATTTTTAGCACCACTAGAAGTTTCCAATATAATTACGTTTGCCATACCTAAATAATAGAGAAGTTTACAATGTTGAATCATTACAATGTGATGATATACACCAAATTGTGGTTTAGTAATTATTTTTAAAAGGAAAGGATGAGTTACACTAAAATAGAAAAAACATAAGGAGCACTTCATTCATGAACTTAATTTTAACCATTGTGCTATTTATCGCAGCAGCTTTCGCCACATACTTTATAGCAACGAGGCTCGCGATGTATGGTGACGCTATAAGTGAAAAGACAAAAACAACCTCTGCTTTTATGGGGATTATTATTGGAGCGGCTATTTCTTTACCCGAATTAACATCAAGCGTGACGGCTATCGCGATCAATAGTCCCGATCTAGCTATTGGTAATCTGCTTGGTAGTAATTTATTTAACTTACTTGCACTCGCCGTTCTCGATATGGTTTATCGAAATGAACAAATCATGGGCCAAACGGATATTGGAAGTAAACTATATATTTACCTTGTCATCGTAATGACGTTAATCGTTGTTGCCGGCTTGTCCTTAACCTTACCAGCCAGTATTTTTCATATTGGGTATAGTTCGATTATTCTCGTTCTCCTATATTTTGTAGGAATTAAGTGGATTAATAGGAAAACAGAAGAGAAAGTGAAACGAAAAAGTCGTAGAAATGAGAAATACGGAAAGTTCTCCTATCGAAAAGTAGTCACGATGTTCGTCCTTTCAGCGGTTGGAATTATGATCGTTGGAACCGTTCTAACCTTAACAGCAGATCGAATTGCCGAAAGTACGGGGCTTGGAGCCTCATTCGTAGGATCTTTTCTAGTTGGTGCAAGTACTTCGTTGCCAGATGCAGTAAGTGTAGCGACAGCATTGAAGCTACGAAACTATAGTATGGGTGTGACATCTTTATTAGGGAGTAATGCGTTTAACCTTATGCTCCTATCGTTTACCGATGCGATTTACCTTAAAACGAATATCTTCAGACATGCGAGTATGTCGAATATTGTTACAACCGTCGCATCCATTCTTGTCGTTCTAGTTATTTTATATAGCATTACGCGTAAGAAACAGAGGACGACTCTTTTTTATATGCTACCTTCCGTGGCCATTGTCGTCATTTACTTTATTGCGACGTTCATGGTCTATCAAATGAAATAAGATTGCAGAGGATTTCTTCCTCTGCAATTTTTTTGTGTAAACTCATAATACTGACAAAAAGAGAATGGAAACGCTCACTTGTATAAATGGGAAATCATTACAAGTTTTAACCGGGAAATACGGTGGAATCCTCCGTGATAGATTACATCTTGGAGGTTACTATCATGTCAAAAGGAAAAAGTATTCATGCTTTAATTATTTTGCTATTTACCCAGTTCGTTTCCGGTGGAGTGACGAACACGAAAGGGATTGTTCTAGATCAAGTTGAAAAGGATATTGGGTTAGATATGAGCCAGTTTGGTCTCGTTGTTCTCATTTTCCAGCTTGGCTTCACGCTAGCAAGTTTGATCTTTGGTTACTTCACTGATAAAAAGGGTCTGCGTATCATGGTGATCGTGGCTACAGTTCTAATGGGGCTCGGTTTTCTAGGTACAGGTTTCGCACCAAACATTCTGTTCTTCCTTGGTTTTTATATGCTCGTTGGATTTGGGCTCGGTGCGCTCGGTGTAGCGTCGAATGCAATCGTTCCGGCTGCCTATCCAAATAAACAAAATCAAATGTTTAATTTAGCAATGGGAATCTATGGACTGGGAATGATTCTCTTTCCACAAATACTAAATTTCTTATTTCAATTCGCATCATGGCGCTATTTCTATATCGGCATTGCAGCATTGAATTTTCTTGTTATTTTCTACGTCACATCCGTTAAGTTCCCTAGTGGAAAAGTAGAAAAAATTAATTTAAAAGCATTCATTCCAATGTTGAAAGATGCACAAATGATCTTTTTAATGTTCTTCCTCATTTTTGAAGTGTCTGCGGAAGTATCATTTACAAACTTTTTTCCATCATACTTAAAGTCACTAGAGTTAGGCGGGATGTCTAAAGAAGAAAAATCAGACATGGTCGCAACGATTCTTTCTCTATTCTCGGTCTTCTTTATGATTGGTCGTCTCGGGGTCGCGTACTTTGCCAATAAGATTAATGAGCGATTGATTATGATTACATTCTCACTCGGATCTGTGATTATCGTGACAATAAGCTTCTTTTTTGCGAATCAAATGCCTTACCTATTTGCAGGAGCAGGGCTATTTTTCTCTACACTATTTCCATCAGCAACTGCGTTCGGTACAACAATTTCAAAAAATCCAGGTACTGCGCTCGGTCTCATCTATGTAGCATCTGGAATCGGTGGTGGTATTGCTGGTTATATCATCGGAATCGTTTCAGAAGCTTTTGGAGATAAGGGCGGCTTTAGTCTCGTTATCGTATTCTTAGCACTTATGTTCATTGTTTCTCTGTTCTTAAATTCAAGCAAATCAAAGCAGACACTGAAAGCAAATGAATAAATTAATTAGGTATGCAAAAAGCCGCCGGTACAAGGACCAGCGGCTTTTGTATGCCAAAGTTTACGCCACTTTTCGTTGATTGAGGTTCGACGTCTTCGAAACCGCACGATAGATACGTGGGGAGATTAGCGCGGCTACAATGGTTAAGATGATATCTTTTGGTAGCGGGGCAAGCATCCACAACCAGGCCATGCCATACGTGAAGCCTTCAGGAGCGTCTGCCCATAGCTTATATGCATAATACATATAGTTCGTGCCGATGACATAGTTTAAGATGAAACCGACAAAGCCTGCGATCATAAACGTTCGCATGGAAGGAATAGCTTTTGATTCTACAATTTTACCTACTACATAAGCAACTAAAATGTATGAAAGAATAAATCCGAAGGTAGGTTTAAATATAACACCGGGACCGCCAGTAAATTGGGCAAAAACTGGTGCGCCTGCTAATCCTACTAAAGTGTAGACAATCATTGAAATCGATCCTAATCTACTTCCGAGTAAAAGACCTGCAAGAATGGCAAAGAACGTTTGTAACGTAATTGGAACGCCTCCAACAACAAGAAATTGAGCAATGTTCGCTCCTACAGCCATTAAAGCTGCAAACATTCCCGCATAAACAAGGTCAATTGTTTTCATTTTTCCCATGACTAAACCTCGCTTTCGTTATCACTAGTAAAATCGTAAAAGAAAAACTCTTTTGTGTCAACTTAATTTTTATTAAAGTTAACGTTAAGAAAGGTTGGAGTAGAAATAATTAGTGAGATATGCATATATAGCACTATTTTTCTTCAACTTAACTATAAATATAACCGTTAAGTTTTCGGTGGTTAACATATAACAGTAGAGAGTACCAGTTATTATGGTGGCATAAGACGTATAGGCGGTCACTCATTTCTATCAAAAACGAAGAGTCTTGCAAAGGCTCACTGACTTGCTTCGATAAGAAAAGAGTCTACCTGCAGAAAAATGTATGGTAAACTTAAATCGAAAGACGTTGAAAGGAGCCTCTGTATGAACATGTTAAGAGGAACCCTTCTGTCCGTTCTATTGCTTTGTTTGGTCTTTGCCGTTGGTACAGCATTTGCAAATCAACAAAATGATGGACTGGCATCTGTAACTGGAGAGGTTCAAAAGAAAATGATTCGCTATGAAAAACCACAGCTAACAATAAGCGATGAAGATGAAAGCAATCATGACAATCCAACAAATGAAAATGCAGAAGAGAATGCGGTAGTGGATAAACCTTATTATTATCTCGTTGTAAACAAAACTCCCTTTTTAACCGATATATCAAAATGGGAGTCGATTGAAGAAGGCGATGCGGTTACGATTGGCTACGAAGCTGGTAACGTGCACATCGTGAAAACAATTGATGGAAAATAGACAATAAGGTAAAATACGGTTCGATGTTTGTTATTCTCCTGCCACTGAGCAGGATTTTTTTATACGATGAATACATGACACATTTACGATGAATCACAGATTAGAAAAACACAATGCTTGTTAAGGACCTGACTGGAGATGAGCGCCTGACTATTAAAAACAGCCGGATCTGGCAATGCTTTTATAAATGAGCGGGACTAAAAAATATAGAAACACCCGTTCTCATATGGTAGGCTAGTCTATACAGCGAGTTGAAAGGGGAAAAACATGGTAACGAAACAGAAGCAAGAATATAGTGATGATTCGATCCAGGTGCTTGAAGGCCTGGAAGCAGTCAGAAAACGCCCGGGTATGTATATCGGAAGCACTGACTCACGAGGATTGCATCATCTGGTTTATGAAATTGTAGATAATTCTGTTGACGAAGCTCTTGCAGGTCATGGAGATGAAATCAACGTTACTTTATATGAAGATAATAGCGTTAGCATCGAAGACAATGGACGTGGCATGCCAGTTGGGATGCATAAACTCGGTAAACCGACGCCTGAAATAATTTTAACTATTCTCCATGCTGGAGGTAAGTTCGGACAGGGTGGCTATAAGACGAGTGGTGGTCTACACGGTGTAGGTGCGTCAGTGGTCAATGCCCTGTCCGAATGGTTAGAAGTGACGATCCATCGAGACGGATTTATTTTTAAACAGCGTTTCGAAAATGGTGGAAAGCCTGCTACCACGCTCGAGAACATAGGCAAAACACGAAAAACTGGGACAACCATTCATTTCAAACCTGACCCAATTATGTTCAGCACGCTAAATTATAATTATGACACGCTTAGCGAACGCCTTCGCGAGGCGGCTTTTCTCCTAAAGGGTCTCAAAATTGAGCTTGACGATAAGCGACACGATCGGAAAGAAGTATTTTATTATGAAACCGGTATCGAAGCGTTTATTGATTACCTGAATGAAGACAAAGAAACGCTTCATCCAGTTGTGACCTTTAACGGAGTAAGCAATGGCATTGAACTTGATTTTTCATTCCAATACAATGATGGATTTTCAGAAAATGTGCTGTCATTTGTAAATAACGTTCGGACGAGAGACGGCGGAACACATGAATCTGGTATGAAGACGGCGATTACTCGTGTGATTAATGACTATGCTAAGAAAATCAATCTTCTAAAAGAGAAAGATAAGAATTTAGAAGGAAACGATATTCGTGAGGGCTTTACTGCAATCGTCTCCGTTCGTATTCCAGAAGAGTTGCTGCAGTTTGAGGGTCAAACAAAAAGCAAGCTTGGAACAAGTGAAGCACGCTCTGCGATCGATGCGATTGTATCGGGACAATTCTCTTACTTCTTAGAAGAGAACCCGTCCATTAGCGAAATGCTGATTAAAAAGTCAATCAAAGCTGCCCAGGCACGTGAAGCTGCAAGAAAAGCGCGCGAAGATGCCCGTTCTGGTAAGAAAGGAAAGCGGAAAGAAACGATTCTGAGCGGAAAATTAACGCCTGCAACGTCTCGAAACCCAAAGAAAAACGAATTGTACCTTGTTGAAGGTGACTCAGCGGGTGGGTCTGCCAAACAGGGACGCGATCGTCGTACACAAGCCATTCTCCCGCTTCGGGGTAAGGTTATTAATACGGAGAAAGCAAAACTCCAGGATATCTTCAAAAATGAAGAAATTAACACGATTATTCATGCGATTGGAGCTGGTGTCGGGCCGGACTTTGACGTGGAGGATGCAAACTACGACAAAATCATTATTATGACGGATGCTGATACGGATGGCGCTCATATCCAGGTTCTCCTGCTAACGTTTTTCTACCGCTATATGAAACAGCTCGTCGAACAAGGGAAGATCTTTCTTGCTCTCCCGCCTCTTTATAAAATAAGCAAAGGGAAAGGTAAGAAAGAAGTCGTTGAATATGCCTGGGATGATGAGGGCATGAAAGAAGCGATGAAGAAAGTCGGGAAAGGCTATACGATTCAACGCTATAAGGGTCTTGGTGAAATGAACGCTGATCAATTATGGGAAACAACGATGAATCCTGAAAGTCGTACATTGATTCGAGTAAAAATTGAAGACGTTGCACGTGCTGAGCGACGCGTTTCCGTACTTATGGGAGATAAAGTTGAACCACGGAGACAATGGATTGAATCCAATGTGGCCTTTGGGTTAAATGAAGATACAAACATCATCGAGAATGAGAACATTTCCATCATTGAAGAGGAGGCGTAACATTGGCTAACGCAGAAAAATTTCTAGATTTACCGCTAGAAGACGTTCTTGGGGACGCTTTTGGCCGCTATAGTAAATACATTATTCAGGACCGGGCCCTGCCAGATGCGAGGGACGGTCTAAAGCCTGTGCAGCGAAGAATTCTTTATGCCATGCACCATGAAGGCAACATTGCCGATAAACCATTTCGTAAATCAGCGAAAACGGTCGGTAATGTGATTGGTAACTATCACCCACATGGTGATACATCTGTGTATGACGCGATGGTCCGTATGACTCAGGATTGGAAAGTTCGAAACATTCTTGTTGAGATGCACGGGAACAACGGAAGTGTCGATGGAGATCCTCCGGCTGCGATGCGTTATACGGAAGCACGTCTTTCAGCGATCTCATCGGAACTTCTTCGTGATATCGATAAAGATACCGTTGAGTTTGCTCCGAACTTTGATGATACTCAAAACGAGCCAATCGTCCTTCCCGCTCGTTTTCCCAATTTACTAGTCAATGGTTCGACCGGGATCTCGGCAGGTTACGCAACGGATATACCGCCTCATAATCTTGGTGAAGTGATTGATGCAGCCGTCAGGCAGATGGAGAACCCGGATGTAACCTTACAGGAGTTAATGGGTGTGATTAAAGGCCCTGATTTTCCAACTGGGGGCATTGCTCAGGGAACAGAAGGGATCAGAAAAGCCTTTGAAACAGGAAAAGGCAAGTTTATTCTTCGTGGAAAAGCGGAAATAGAAGAAGTGCGCGGCGGTCGTCAGCAAATTGTTGTCACGGAAATTCCGTATGAAATCAATAAAGCAAATCTCGTTAAGAAAATTGATGAGCTTCGCGTTGATCGTAAAATAGAAGGCATTTCAGAAGTGCGTGATGAAACGGATCGTACAGGACTCAGATTTGTGATTGAGCTTAAGAAGGATGCGGATGCCAACGGTATTCTAAAATACTTGTATAAAGCAACGGACCTTCAAATCACTTATAACTACAACATGGTTGCCATTTAT
This sequence comes from Pseudalkalibacillus hwajinpoensis, assembly GCF_039851965.1. Lineage (NCBI taxonomy): Bacteria > Bacillati > Bacillota > Bacilli > Caryophanales > Guptibacillaceae > Guptibacillus > Guptibacillus hwajinpoensis. The sequence continues at coordinate 44,170 of NZ_CP156674.1, forward strand.
AATAAAACACCAAAACAAATGGGTCTAAAGCAGATTTTGAAAGCGTATATCGAGCACCAGAAGGAAGTTGTCATTCGACGCTCTGAGTACGACTTAAGACGTGCGAAAGACCGTCAGCACGTTGTAGAAGGGCTCATTCGTGCGATTTCGATACTCGATGAAGTCATTGCAACGATTCGCTCATCAAAGGATAAGCGAGACGCGAAAAACAACTTGATCAGTCAATACGACTTTACTGATGCGCAGGCAGAAGCAATTGTGAACTTGCAGCTTTATCGCTTAACAAATACAGATATTACTACCCTTCAAAAAGAATCGGAAGAGCTCAGCCAACTGATTAAAAAGCTTGAAACCATTCTTGGGAGTGAGAAACGGCTTGTTAACCTGATTAAAAAAGAGCTTCTTGAAATACGGAAGAAATATGTAGATGAGCGTATGACACAAATCGAAGATGAAATTGAAGACATTAAAGTGAATCTTGAAGTGATGGTTCCTTCTGAAGACGTAATTGTTACGGTAACGGAAGACGGGTATGTGAAGCGGACGAGCCCGCGTTCCTATGCGGCTTCTAACGGCAAAGACTTTGGGATTAAGGAGACCGATACACTCCTTCGTCAGTTTGATAGCAATACGACGAATACGATCCTCCTATTCACGAATAAAGGAAGCTATCTTTATTTACCTGTTCATGAACTTCCTGAAATAAGATGGAAAGATCTCGGTCAGCATGTTGCCAATATCGTATCAATTGAATCAGATGAGCGGATTCTTGAAGCGATGGAAATCAAGGAGTTTAAAGAAGATCGATTCCTTGTGTTTGTGACAAAGCAGGGAATGATTAAGAAAACGGAGCTTTCCCACTATAAAGCACAGCGTTATTCTAAACCACTCATGGCCCTCAAGCTTAAAAAAGAAGATGAATTAATTGATGTTTACGTAACCAATGGTTCGAAAGAAGTTTTCCTTGCGACGCATTTTGGCTATGGCCTTCGGTTTAAAGAGGAAGAGATTAGCCTTGTTGGACAACGGGCGAGCGGGGTTAAAGGCATTAATTTAAAAGAAAATGATTTTGTCGTAAGTGGCATTATCTATGAACCAACTGTGAAATACGATATGTTCTTGCTTACCCATCGAGGAGCCGTTAAGAAAATGTCGCTAAATGAATTTGAGGTCTCAACTCGAGCAAAGCGTGGCGTCGTGATGCTAAGAGAATTAAAATCAAATCCACATCGCGTTGTCGGTGTGGAAGCTGTTACAAAGCATGACCTTGTAATCGTGAGAACAAAAAAAGGTGAACCAGTTGAAGTGGATCCAGCAACATACAGACCGAGCGATCGCTACAGCAACGGTTCCTTTATCATTGATGTTAGTGAAACCGGCGATGCTGTAGAAACGAGAAAGAAGCCAAAACTTGAATAATCGAGGAGAAGATCTGTCTAAGGACAGGTCTTTTTTATTAAGTAATTGCTTGATTTCTATGATATAATCAACATATGCGAACGTATGATTGCCTCCCCGGAAAACGGCACTTTCCTACACCAAAAAGAACAGTCAACAATGATTAAGGAGGGATAATATGGAGGGGAAAACGCATGCAATAGGTGGTGTATGTCTTGGTGCAGCCGCTCAAAGCTATTACATAACGGATTATCTGAATGCCCCGGATATTCTTGTTTTCTATGGAGCATGCCTTTTTGGGGCGTTGCTTCCGGATATTTGTCATCCTGGTTCCTGGACAGGGAGACGTGCAAAAGTGCTCTCTAAAGGAATTAGCCGTTATTTTGGCCATCGCACGATTACACACAGCATCCTGTTTATTGTACTTATGTACTGGTTAACATCAACCTTTACTTTCAGTTACGATCATCTGATTCAGACGGGACTACTCATTGGCATCGTTAGTCATCTTATTTTAGATGCTATGACGGTAAGAGGCATCCAGCTCTTTTATCCGATTCCGCTTCGTGTGCGGTTGCCGCTTTACCTCAAAACAGCCTCAAAAGGTGAAGAGATTATGATGAACAGCCTCATCATTGTGACAATTGTGCTGGTATACAAACAAATGTTCGTATAATGAGTGCAAAGTCACTATTGAAGAAGTAGAAAAAGGGAGCATAGCGCTATCGGCGTCTGCTCCCTTACTCGTTAAGAATAAATGCCTTTATCGGGATTTGGAAGGGTTTCATCATACGCCACTCAAGGATTAAATAAATGAGGGTAGAAACGAGTAGAAAATATAGAAACATGACATAGTAGATAATATCTGGTGCAATGCCATCAATAACAATATACTTAACGCGAGATAAGGCGACATTTCTGACAGATTGAGCAAGTTTTGATAAAGTAAGAATGGAATCTGAATGGATGGAGGCAAATCATGAATCTATTTGATGAACGAATCGACCGATATGAAACTCACTCTGTAAAGTGGGATCACACAGATGCCATTTTTGAAAAGGAAAACCTGTTGCCGATGTGGGTAGCGGATATGGACTTTAAAGCGCCACAAGCAGTCATAGATGCATTAACGAAGCGAATACAGCATGGTATATTCGGATATTCCATGCCAACAGAAGACACAAAGTCATCCATTCATAGCTGGCTTAATCGCCGCCATAACTGGACGATCGAGAACGATTGGGTTGTGTTTACTCCAGGGGTCGTACCTGCGCTTTCAGCTGCAGTAAATACGTATACGAAGCCAGGAGAGAAAGTGATGATCCAATCACCTGTTTATTACCCATTTCGCGATATGGTGGAAAAAAGTGATCGGCTCGTGGTCGATAATCCACTGAAAATGCAGGATGGAAAATACGTGATGGATGTTGAAGATTTGGAAACAAAGCTTAAGGATCCAGAAGTAACGATGCTTCTTCTCTGTAATCCGCACAATCCGGTGGGGCGAGTTTGGACGAATGATGAACTTTTAACGCTTGCTGAACTTTGTTTAACACACGATGTACTTATTGTGTCTGATGATATTCATTTTGACCTGATCTTTAAAGGGCACAAACATACTCTGATCTCAACGCTTTCAGAAGAGATCGCTAACAATACAATTACGTGTATTGCACCAAGCAAAACGTTTAACCTTGCCGGGATGCAGTTATCGACGATTATTATTCCAAATGAACAGAAGCGGGAGCAGTTCAATACTTATATGGGGAAACTCGGATTGTTTGCTCCGAGTCCGTTTGGCATTATTGCTGTAGAAGCCGCATATACGCATGGTGAGGAATGGCTTGAGCAGCTTAAAAGTTACTTAGAAGGAAACCTTGCGTATCTAACGTCATTTATAAATGAAAGACTTCCAGAAATCGATGTGATTGAACCTGAAGGAACGTATCTTGTCTGGCTTGATTTTAGAAATTTAAAGATGAATCATGAAGAACTTGAGCGCTTTATTCAAGAAGATGCGAAACTAGCCCTTGATGAGGGGTACATTTTTGGAGAAACAGGCAGAGGATTTGAGCGTATAAACATCGCGTGTCCTCGTTCCCTTTTACAAGAAGGCTTAGAGCGACTGGAGCAAGCGTTAACTAGTAGAAGATAACAAGAAGAGGCCCTTAAATCGGGGCCTCTTAGTTTAAATAAAATGAAATTTCTCTACGTAAAGGTAGCTCAAGTACAGGGGAGTAGGAGCGGGAAAGGTTTTAAGAGAAGCCGTATATAACATTCACTTGGAAAGCAGGGAACGAAGGTAAGCTTTCGTTAGCATCTTGCTTCAATCGATGTAATCTTCTTTGTAATAGATAGAGGAGGGAGAGTTCCCAATGAAAAACGACATTCAATTAGTGTTCTTGTAAAAGTTAACCTGAATGAAAGTCTAGTTTCCATATGATTACTTTGATACCATCTAATTGAAACATTTAAACATGATTGAATCTATAGAAAAGTTTACATAAACAAAAATAGCACTACATTTAAAAAGACATGAAAAAGTTATAAAAAAAGTTACATAATTGCATGAAAAAAATAGATTTTTTGTTATGATAAAGAAGATTAAATGGATAAAAGGTTCATCCATACGAATAGTTAGAAAGAGAAAGCGGGTGATTGTTATTAAAAAAGCAACCAAAGGACTTCTTACCATCCTACTTTTCTCTGTTCTTGCCTTTAGTTATCTAAAATCAGCTGAAGTTTATATCGACTATAAAAATGACAAATATAAGCACACTGCAAGTGCGATAAGCCTTGAAAGCAGCTTGCATAAGAAGATCGATGAACAGAACATCTATGAAATACAACTACATAGAAGCGACTCAACTGAAAAGGAGATTGTGACTTCGATTGAGGATGAATTAGCCATCATGAACTGGATTAACAATCTGGATAAAACCGAGCTAACGCAACTTCAAAATCATCGTGTTCAAGTCGATGATGCCGATATCATTATTTATTTTAAAACAGGTAAAGAACTGAGACTGAACTTCGACAATGAAACAGTTGTCATCTCGAGAAACGATAATGATAATAAAACGTTTAAATCGTATTTGCTAAGTACGTATGAACTAAGTGACGATTTAAAACGAATCCTTGATATAGAATAAAATTTTAATTCCGTCTCACTATCTTAAGTTTACTTAACGATTGAGATGGAATTATTGTTTTTAAACTGACTTCCTATAATAAGTATTATGTTAACTTAAAACAAAAAGAGCCAGAACAATAACTATTGGTTCATGTTCCTATAATATCAATTATTAGGAACTTCCCTCTCTCATCCTGTAGATCGATTCGTGTGATCTCATAACTTCTGGTTCCAAACCATAATCATTAGGTTCAACCTAATAACTCTAAGTTTCAGGAGGTTCAATAACATGAATGTGACGCAAGCAACCGATGATTTCTTGATGGCACTGCAGATTGAAAAAAACCGAACACGATTCGAAATTACTCACATGATTTAACTGTTTTTAATGCATTTCTCATTCAGTACAACCGTTCGACTGATTTACACTGATTTATCACTGTCTACCGTTCGCCGTTTCATTCAGGATCAAGTGTTTCAGCATGGCGCGCGTCAACGTCGTATATCGTGTCTCAAATCCTTTCGCCAATACTGTCAGCAAGAAAACTTGATTGAACTGGACTTTATGGCCGGTATCACAGCTCCCAAGTCAGATAAAAACATTCCAACGTATATGACCTTAGTTGAGCTGAAAAAGCTATTTCGTTTTTTAGAACATGATCATTCTAAATATGCGATACGGAATGAACTGATGTTTAAGGCTGCTTGCAACAACTGGCATGCGCCGACAGGAAATTGTGGATTTAACCTGGCGGCAGCTGGATCTACTTAGGTTATTTTTATAGATTTTTGATGTTAAGTAAAAAAGTTTTTGGCAATTTAAAGATTCTATGTGATCAAAATGAATATGATAACTTTGATAATGAGAAGAATTTTCATGCTAGTCCAGTCTTAAGATTGGAATATTCGTTGCCATTTGATTTCTCAACCTTAGAAACAGTTAGTTCCTTATCATTCATTTGGACAACATCGCCTACCTTGTAGACCTTATCTTTTTCTTCTTCTTGCTTTTTGCTGGTATGTGACTCATTTGTTGCAACAGCTTCAATTTCTGTTGAAGTTTCTTCATCATTAGAAGGATGGTCCCCTCTCATTGTTTGTATAACTCAAAACAACAAAAATAGTTGCAATAATAACAAGAAGCCAACCTATGATTGGGATTAATCCCAGTACAAATGAACAAATAGCTAATACCAAGGCAGCTGTAGCATAGTGTTTATTCTCTGCTGACAAATGAACACCCCTTTTATTATTATCTCTTTAGTGTATTGGTGTTTTTTCTAAAAATTCTCTATACATAGCACTTCTTCCTTCCTTTAATAAAAATAGAGCAACGAAATGGTATAAAATTCGTCGCTCATTTTAGTCCTAGGTTTCATTTTTGCTAGAGGTAATTGCCCCGATAAACACGCGACAACTATATGGTGGTTGGAGCTTTTTATGGTATCAGGCTTCATCGTATTTATTCTGTCTAATTCACAAAAACGGAAAAAGAATTTTCCTTCTAACGAAAGTCATGAAAAGTGTTATTGCAAATGTTTCAGAACAAGTGTTCTCAGGAGCGGTTTTTAGCACTTTAAATGTAGATACGGTATGTTTAAAGTACGAAATACGTACTGTTTCTCTTCTCATCGTTGAGGACAATATGTATGTACTCAGTCTTAAGGATAAGAACAAAAAAGCCACTTACGGTGGCTTTTTTCTCGTTAATTGATTCTTTTTTCTGTTCACCTTTCTATATATCTGCCCCTATCATACTCTTCCTAAGTGACCACTTTTCTAATTTAACAATTTTCATATTATGGTCTTATGGTCAGTGAAAAGTTGAACACCAGTAGAGTTTTCATTCGGATAGATACGAGCGCTCATGACTTTTTCACCCTCTTGTAGGAAAATCTCTACAGAAGAACGATCAATAAAAATTCTCAATGCTAACATGTTATTCTTTAATGAAATTGGAGCCTTGCGAATCCCTCCTGGTCCTTTGCCTGAATGATCTCGATTTATGATGAATTCTTGATTTAAAACGTCGTATGTAAGGATGGTCTGCTCTGTTAATGATCGTTACAACGGACCTTCAATCCGAATTGAGATGCATCCATGGCATCGATTATAACGTTTATTTCCATGGTGTCCCCTGACAATCCCTCTAGAGTTAAATCCTGTTCTACTACTATATTCTTATACAATAGATGATCATAGCGCAAAGCTTCAAGTTCTTTTACTGGAAGGCACTTTAATTGATTATCCTCGATTGAGATTTCTCTCGGTAGCGTTAGAGCTCCTGCCCAATGGTCTTTTCGTTCAGGCATATCACTTTCCCACATTGCCATCCAGGCTACCATAACTCTTCTTCCTTCCCCATCAAGTGTCGTTTGAGGGGCATAAAAGTCAAACCCGTAATCAAGAGGATGAAACGAGTTGAAATCAAATTCGCCCTTATTCAAATCAAGGTTTCCAAGAGCATAAACAGATTGATGGAGATTTCGATATAACTCGCCTTCTGGCTCTACTCCTTGAGATGACATGATCAACACATCGTGACCATCCAAATCAAAAAAATCAGGACACTCCCACATAAAGCCCATATTTCCTTTACCCTTTGCAACAACATTTATGAACTCCCATGATAGTAAATCAAGAGAACGATACAGGAGTACTTGACCAACACGGTTGTTTGTTTGAGAACCTAGTACACAGTAATAATAGTCACTTTCTATCCAGACTTTTGGATCACGAAAATGGTTCGGATGAATATCACCCGCTGGTGCATGCGAAATAACAGGAATCGCAGCAATTTTTTCAAAGGTTACTCCATCTTCACTGACGGCTATACATTGAACTTGTTTAAGATCCGTGTCATGATCTGTACTGGTCCATGTATTCCCCGTATAAAATAGATATAGCTTCCCATCCTTCTCAATTGCACTACCTGAGAAGCATCCATCCTGATCATAAGGCTCACTAGGGGCTAGTGCATTCGGAAGGTGTTCCCAGTGAACGAGGTCTTTACTCCTTGCATGTCCCCAGTGAATATTGCCCCATTCAGTTGAATAAGGGTGATGCTGATAAAATAAATGATAGTGGTTTTGAAATACACTAAAACCATTTGGATCGTTCATCCAAAAAGCGGAGCTGTAACATGATAATGTAATCTCCATTCATCAGCATTATTAGCTTCAATCCTATCTCGAATCGATTCCGTTGCTCGCTGAATTTGTTTACTGTGTTTCAAAGTATCACCTCAATTATATAGACTAGTACAGCTTATACACTCTTGCTTCATAAGGCTTTAAGGTTAGTTGATTAATCGTTTCTGAATCATTCACCTCATAATTGGTTATCAGCAACTTATGAGATTTATTCTTCAATTCTTCTGGGAGTTGAAACTCAGCTTCTTCTGCAAATAAATTCGTGATGATCAAGATTATGTCATCATGTAAATTTCTTGTGTAAGCATAAATTTGTTCATGCTCAGGCAAAATCAAATTGTATTTCCCATAAATTAAAACGGGATTGCTTTTTCGAAGTGAAATAAGATTTTTATAAAAGTGATAAATAGATTGACTTTCTGTAATCGATTCCTCTACATTGATCACTTTATAATTTGGATTAAGCTTTAACCAGGGATCACTACCTTCTGTAAATCCTGCATTTTTCCCTGCAGACCACTGCATTGGCGTCCTGGAATTATCACGACCTGATTTCCAAATGACTTCCATGATTTCCTGATGGGATTTTCCTTCTTCCACTTCATGCTGATATAAGTTCTTAATGGCTACATCATCATAATCTTCAATTGATTCAAACTGTACATTGGTCATTCCTATTTCTTGTCCTTGATAAATAAAAGGTGTCCCTTGCATTAAAAAATATAACGTGGCAAGACACTTACACGATTGATTGTGATACTCTTTATCATTTCCCCATACGGATACAGATCTAGGGAGATCATGGTTTTCTAAGAAAAGAGCATTCCATCCGCTTCCATGAAGTCCATTTTGCCACCTGGTGAAAACGCTTTTAAGCTCGTGAATATCAAGACTCTTGTCTTTTCCTTTCTGCCAGAGATCGTTGTGTTCAAATTGGAAGATCATATTAAATTTCCCATTTACTTCCCCAACCCAATCATCTGCTTCTTCTACTGTAACCCCGTTGGCTTCACCAACCGTCATAATGTCATAGTGATCAAACGTTTCTCTTTTTAATTCTTCTAGGAAGACCTGAATTCCTTCACGATTGCGATGTCCATCCAATGAAGAGGCGTATCTTTTATTTAAAGGGTTATGGACATCTGGAAACTCAGGTACTTTCTTTATGTGTGATATGGCGTCGATACGAAAACCGTCAATTCCTTTATCTAGCCACCAGTTGATCATGTTATACAAATCATTCCTGACATTAGGATTTTCCCAATTTAAGTCGGGTTGTTTACGAGAAAATACATGCATATAATACTCTTTTGTTTGACGATCAAGTTCCCATGCTGATCCTTCAAAAATAGAAGCCCAATTATTTGGCTCCTGACCGCCTTTTCCAGGGTGCCAAATGTAATAATCTCTATATGGATTATCTTTCGAAGATTTAGATTCTATAAACCAAGGGTGTTCGTCAGACGTGTGGTTAATAACTAAGTCCATGATTAATTTCATATCCCGCTTGTGTAATTCGGATAGTAATTTATCAAAGTCAGCCATGGTTCCATATTCCGACATGATTGCTGTAAAGTCAGAAATATCATAGCCATTATCGTCGTTTGGTGAGCTGTAAATTGGACAAATCCAAATCACATTGACACCTAGATCCTGTAAGTAATCTAATTTAGAAATCACACCCTGGATATCCCCTATTCCATCTCCATTGGAATCTTTAAAACTTCTTGGATATATTTGATAAACTACTGCTTCTTTCCACCATGCTTGACTCATTGTTCTCCTCCTAAACTATCTGTGAATGAATCATCGATACTAAACTACTTTACTGCACCTTCTGATACTCCTTTAATAATTTGTTTCTGGGCGAAGAAATAGAAGATAATGACTGGAATGATGGCAAGCGTCAATCCAGCTAGTGCTAAATGCCATTGCTTCGTATACTCTCCAAAGAAGAAGAACATTTTAAGCGGGATCGTAGCATTCGCTTCGCCTAGTACAAGTGACGGTAATAAATAGTCATTCCAAATCCAAATAACGTTTAAAATCCCAACAGTCACTGAAATAGGTTTTAGCAAAGGAAATATAATATACCAAAACAATTGAAGGCGATTTGCTCCATCGATAATGGCAGCCTCATCAAGTGACTTTGGTATGCCAGTCATCGCCCCGTGGTATAAGAAAATAGATAAACTACATCCAAATCCGAGATACATGAAAATCAGACCCGCCGCATTTAACAAATCTGCTTGACCAAAAATGGAGACAAGAGGAATCATGACAGATTGAAATGGGATAAGCATAGCTGCGACAAATACAAAGAAGATAATGCCGCTTAGCTTACTTTTATTTCGAGCCAAAGCGTACCCTGCCATAGCCGAAAACAATATAATAATAGCTACACTTACCCCAGTAATAAGCAATGAATTAAACAAAGATTTTAAGAATTCAAGGTCGTTAAAGGCTTTAACGAAATTTTCTAATGCAAGTGATTGTGGTAACCCAAGGACCCCAGCAAAAATTTCTCTCTTCGTTTTAAACGCATTCACGATCATTAAATAAAAGGGCGCAATCCAGATCAAGCCTAAAACTAAACCAAGAACTTCCACGGAAAATAGATTTTTACTTTCTTTATTCATTTTCATTACATGTCTACCTCCCGCTTCTTATTGTAGTAAACCTGCGTTAATGCAATAACAGCTACGATTAGAAAGAAAATGACTGCCTTTGCTTGTGCATATGCCATTTCATTATCTGAGAATGCTGTACGAACAATTTCCATAGCAACCATTTGTGTAGAGTTAAATGGTCCCCCATTTGTTAAGGAAAGGTTCTGATCATAGATTTTGAAAGCCATTGACAGAGTTAAGAACATACTAACCGTAAAGGCAGGTGCAACAAGCGGGAAAGTAATACTTTTAAATCGCTGTAATGCGGTCGCTCCATCAATTTTAGCTGCTTCAATTAAATCCTTTGGTATATTCTCCAAGTACGCAATATAAATGATCATGATGTAACCAGCCATCTGCCAGGAAGTTAAAATCACCAGTCCCCAGAAACCTGTCTCAGTCGTTGATAGCCACCCCTGCATACTTTCAAGTCCAAGGAGATTCCCAACGTCTCCAAAAACACTGATGAAAATAAATTGCCAGATAAATCCGAGGATCAATCCACCAATTAAATTAGGCATGAAGAAAACGGTTCTAAGCAAATTGTTTGATTTAATATTTCGAGTAACAATCAATGCCAGACATAGCCCGAACACATTAAGTAAAATGACAGTTACAACTGAAAATTTAATAGTAAACCAAATTGAATTCATAAACTCTTCTTCAAGAAAAAGATTAATATAGTGTTCAAACCCTATAAATTTTGTAGCCGTTAGTCCGTTCCAGTCTGTAAAGGAGAAAACGAATCCGTATATAAACGGAATGACGACAACAATTCCAAGAGCTACAATAACAGGTGAAAGAAATATCCAAAACCATTTATTTTGATTGTTCATTGAAACCCTCCTTGTTCACAATATGCCATTTATTTTGTAACTTTTAAAATGCATTAAATAAAAGTGAAACTAACCACCCAATCACCCTGGATTGTTAGCAATATTATTGATACAGGGTTATGTTATTTTCGTAACTCTTCCCATTTCTGCTTTGAATCTTCTTCTAATTGTTCCCATGTCATTTTATCGCTAAGATACTTCTGTACATTGCCACCAACATAATCTCCCCACACTCCAGGGTATCCAAGGAAAACCCAACCGGTGGTATCGCCATTAGAAGAATATTGGTAAATCTCTTTTGAAATAGGGTCTGCAATTTTCTCCGTGTCAAAGCCTTCATAAGCAGGGATAAATTTAAAGTCTTTCAAAACGGCTTCCTTACCGACTTCGGAAGTATACATCCAATCTATAAAGTCTTTAGATGCCTCAATCACTTCTTCATCACTATTGTTGTTGACAGCCCAATAGTTAGGAATTCCTACTGGAAGCTTTCCTTCAGACCCTTCAACTGGAATTGGCATGATACCAATATTTTTTTCTGCAAACGCCTTATCCATTTGTTCTACAGAAGGGTAAATCCAATTTCCTTGCTGAATGATTGCTACTTTCTGAAGAGAGAAGTATTCCTCTACTTGTTGAGAATAATCAAGACTTAAAACGGGTTGAACTGAATACTCCGTTTGCAAATCTATCATTCTTTGAAACTCTTTTCCTTTTTCGAATGCAACTGTTTCAGCGGTAAAAGCCTTCAACACCTGCTGATTGAATTCTGGAGCAAGAAATACATTGGATAGATGGTTACCAGGTACCCATTTTTCTTTACCCGGGAATGCAAATACCGCTTCAAGCCCTAATTGCTCTTTTTGACTATCCAGTTCATTAACCGCTTTCTCAAGATCTTCATAAGTTAGAATCTCTTCAGGTTTAATTCCTGCCTCTTCAAAAACCTTTTTGTTATAAATAAAACCGTATCCTTCCTGGTTAAAAGGAAGGCCATGGACTTCACCATTTTTAGTAACAGGGTCAAGACTGCCTTCTAAAGCTAGTTCAGCGGCTTTCGTATCAGATAAATCACTTAAGTATTGTTCATAATTAGCGGCTTCCGTTGGTCCAGCAATACTAAAGATTTCTGGTTCATCTCCTGAAGCAAATTTTGTTTTGAGTGAGCCTGCATAATCAGATCCTCCGCCTACAGCAGAGATCTTTATATCTACATTTGGATTTTCTTTTTCATATTCTTCTGCCAGATCCTCAAACTGATCTTTGAACTCTACTTTGCCCTGGAAAACTTCAATAGTTAATTGATCTCCTTCTGAAGAACTTGATTCGCCGGATGAAAATGAGCAACCACTTAATAATGCACTCGAAACTAGTAAAGATGAAATAAGCTTTTTCCCTTTCAAATTCAACACTCCTTAACTATATGATATCGGTTTCACAAAAACACAAAAAAATTTATAGTGACTTGGTGACAAGAATAACAACTTAAACGGTCTTATGGGACTAATTAATCGAAAAAAATATTTATGGTATCGGTTTCATAAACACTCAAAAAAAATTAATCAAAGACCTTTCAATCACCCCTTTTCTTATTAATTTGTATTATAAGGTAATGTGGTATCGGTTTCAATGAATTTTAGAAAAATTTTAAATAATTTTGATTATGTGGACTTTCTCGTAATTAATTCTACAGGCAATTTGATGTTTTCAGGCATGGTGTTGTTTTTTTGCATCATTAAAGCCAACCCCTCTACTGCCTTCTCTCCGAGTAAGGAAATTGGTTGCTTGATCGTTGTCAATTTTGGATGGAGCATTTCAGCTAATGGTTGATCATCGAAACCTATTACCGCTATGCCATTAGGTATAGGAACTCCTTGATCATTTGCTTCAATCATTACTCCTGCAGCTACCTCATCACTGCCAGTAAATATGGCTGTAGGGCAATTATCCATTGTTAAAATTTGTTTTAAAACAGATTTCCCATCCTCAATTGAATGCTGATCAATAAAGATCCAGTTTGGGTTTAGAGAGATACCAGCCTCATTTAAGGCCTTTTGATAGCCCTGATTGCGATCCTTGTCTTTTCCGTCTTCAGCAAATAAGCCACCTGTACAGTAGGCGATTTTAGTATGTCCCTTTTCAATTAGATGCTTTATGCCAATATAGGCTCCTTGAGACTGGTCAACTCTTATAGATGGCACATCTGTATTATTTAAATATTCGTTACAGAATAAAATCGGCCCATACTGAGTATACGAATGAATGATTTCTGCATCATTTTCAATAGATGTCATGATTACACCGTCAATTTGTCTTGTTTTCAATAAATTTAAGAAGGATAATTCTTTCTCCTTATTTTCGTTGCTTTGAAAAATTAAAACCTGAAAATTATTTTGATAAGCTGTTTGTTCGATTGAATTAACTAAGTAAGAAAAGAAAGGATTAATAATCCTTGGAACAATAACTCCGATTGTACTTTTAAGATGACCTCGTAACCTTCTTGCAGCAGGATTTGGGTAATAACCTAGTTCGTCCATTGCCTTTTGTACAAGTTCTCTTTTTTCTTTTGATATGTAAGGATGATTATTTATTACACGTGAAACAGTCGATTTTGATAAACCGGATCGCTTTGCTACATCTGAAATAGTTACCAACTTTGCTCACTCCACAACTTGAAATCTGAAATCAGTTTCATATTATTTTATCAAGAAATGATAAGAACTACCAGACCTTTATTGGTAGTAAAGCATAAACGAATGGGCTTCATTATAGAAATCCCATTCGCTTTTTTAGCAACTTGACTTGTTACTAGTATTTGGATGATTTAAAACTTCGACACATGCTCCTATTAAATCATCAGCAATCAAGGAGGCATTCACGTTATACCTTTTGAGAATAAAATAGTGAATAATTGAGAATTAAAATCCTTATTTAATCACTATATCAAATGATTTATAGAACTTATTGATAAATAGGACACTGAAACATATGAATAAAACCCAGTCAAAATCCAGTCACTAGAAAGCCTTTTAACCAATGCTATGTACTAATTTCGTTAAATCACTTTTTCGGCATCCACCTTTGAAAATGATCAATATTCGACCTACTAGTTATATACCATAAATGGAATATAGTGTTTGGAACACTTCCAAAAAATCAAATTCTTTTTACAACTAAAATACCCTATGAACAGTTTGAGTTTTTTGATTCATCCATATGGACTGTATCAAATTTATAGATTACCTCATAATACTCATTGTTTGTTTTCACCAAAGTTAAACTTGCTGATGGTATAGCTGAAGTAGACCATAGTTTTTGAAGTGTATTTTTTTCAAAGTAATCTATCAATAGTTTAAGTGCAATTGAATGCGTTACTACAAGAACATTTTCATTTCGATTTTTATTAACTATACTTCTTACCGTTTTCACCATTCTATCTTGGACTTTAACAAATGACTCAATGTTATCGCTTGAAAAAAGATGTGGTGTTTCCCAAAAAGATAACCATTCTTCAGGACTTTCCTTTTCGTTTTCTTCCAAAGTCTTACCTTCCCAAATTCCAAAAGAAATCTCTCTAAGACTATTGAAGCTAAATACTTCAAGAGGTCTTTCCCCTTTAATTATTTCAGCAGTGTGAACTGCCCTGTTACTCGTGCTGGAATATATAGCATCTAATGGAACATCCAATAGTCTTTTCGACAATTGCTTCGCTTGATTTATTCCTCTATCGGTTAGGGGAGAGTCTTTCCACCCTTGCATAAGATTCTTAGTGTTCCACAAAGTTTCTCCGTGTCGTGTAAGATATAATTTCGTACTCATTTCTTCCCCCTATTTCTCTTCTCTACTTTATTAATACTATAACCTCATTAATACTATAACTTCTTATTCCATTTTATCTGTCTTAAAGCTACATAGAGCGCTTACTTTTTATTAAGCAAACGCTCCTCTTTAATTGAATACTTGAAACTGAGACTTATTGATCTACATCCCTTTTCTCGCTCAATAATCTTTCTTTATTAGGTTTGTCATCATCCAATAAAAAACCAGCCCAATTTAGTCCAAGGTTATCGGTATTTTCTTGCCAGTATAGAAGGCGAGTATAGTAATAATATATCTTTTCGATTACTGGTTCTCGAAAGTCATCTTTACCGTATTTATTGACTATTGCCGTCAGTTCATAAATGGGCAATCCTAAAGCGTGTGTTTCCACATGTATAGTAGCCCCAGCATGACCAATTGCTTGGCATAAAGTGCCGTATTCAATGTCGTCAATTTCTTTTGCTACGGCATGCGATTCTAAGATAGCCCTCTTTGCTATGGGCATTTTGATTTTTCCCCTTGCCCAATCCTCACAAAGCTCTAGACAAGCTCTTGGTCGCCGTTCATCCGGATATTTTGCTTCAAATTTATCTAAAGGTAATTTTGCGCAATCTAACGCCCACATGACGAGAGTTCTATGATTTTGTAGTTGAATAAGTTCTTTCAATTCTTGCAAACAAATGCTATCACGAGAAAACAACAATTTATTTTTTTTCTTCATTTTAATTTCTACATCCGAAAACATATGATCTCCCCCCTTATCCCCTGATCAAACACCGATTGTATTTTACAATTTTTCAAACCAGTAAACATCATTATTATTACTAAAGTATAGCTCCGATATAACAGAAGACTCGACATCGAGATGTTTCTTTAATGTAGAATAAATTGTTCAAGACTGTTTATTGATTATGGAAACCGAGCTACAATTTTTTCGAAATAAAAAACACCTCAGCAAAATCATTAGTTATTTGCTTGTAAGGGTCTACTTTCAAATCACTTTTCATTTTCTCTAAACCATCTTTATAATCAGCATCGTTTATTAAAGTCAGTACAGAGATGTCTCTGTTTTCAGCGTGATGGACGTAATCAGCTACAGCTATTTGTTCCATTCGATACTCCATCCTTAGTTTAACTTCAAAATCCCTCTTAATAAGTTCTTGGTATATCAATTCCTTATTCCAAAACCTCTTTAAGTCTTCTTCATGATCAGAAGGAAAGTAATGATAAACCCACCATTTTGGAAAATTCCATTGATTCTTAATTCGTTTTCCTGTATTGTAAAACGCAAGCGAAATAATAAACATCTAATTTTCAAAATGAATTCTTTATTTGATTCATGATTTAAGCATACGTCTCATGTTAAGTGTGCAACTGTTTTTTCAAAAACCACATAATAGTAAAACTTATCCAGAGAGGTGTAGGGACTGGCCCTTTGATACCTCAGCAACCAGCCATTGGCACGGTGCTAAATCCAGAAGGTAGTAGTTATACCTTGAAGATAAGGAGACTCTTTATACATAAAGGACCCCCTTATCCAAGGAGGTCCTTTATTTTTTTCGAAGAAGATGATCACCATGTCACCCAACAGGATTGAAACGATTTTAGCCCGTACCAGACAGAAAGTCAGCGTCTCCCTGTTGAAGGGCATTCGCTTTCTAATAATAAACTACTATTACACATGGAAAGGTTGTTGAATGAAATGAAACGATCATTAGAACAAAGATTACAGGATGGACCCGTTATTTGTGGAGAAGGCTACTTATTTGAGCTAGAGCGCCGCGGCTATTTACAGGCCGGATCCTTTGTACCTGAAGTAGCCCTGGATAACCCCCAGGCACTAAAACAGACGTATCGTGACTATATGCTCGCAGGCTCCGACGTCGTCTTAGCCTTTACCTATAACGGCCACCGCGAAAAAATGAGAATCATCGGCAAAGAGGATTTATTAGAGCCGCTTAACCGCCAGGCCATCCGTCTAGCCAAAGAGGTTGCTCAGGAGCACCCTGAGGAAGAAGCACTCGTAGCCGGGAACATTTCCAACACGAACCTGTTCAACCCGGATGATCCTGAAGCTGTTGAAAAAACAAGAAGCATGTTTGCGGAGATGATCGGCTGGTGTAAGGAAGAAGGCGTAGACTTTGTGAACGGCGAAACCTTCTATTACTATGAAGAAGCGCTGATTGCTCTCGAAGAAATCCAAAAACAAAATCTCCCTGCCGTGATCACATTCGGTCTGATGGGCGAAAACATTCTGCGAGATGGCTACGAAGTAGAAGAAGCCTGCCGCTTATTAAAAGAAAAAGGCGCTCTTGTTGTGGGGATGAACTGCTTCCGCGGACCAGCAACGATGCAGCCGTATGTAGAGAAAATCCGTAATACGGTGGACGGTTATGTAGGTGCCCTTCCCATTCCTTACCGCACGACGGAAGAACACCCTACCTTCTTCAACCTGCCGGACGGTAGCTGTGCTTGTACACTTCCAACGGAAACAACGTTCCCAACGTCCCTGGATCCGCTCTACACGAACCGGTATGAGCTTGCTGAGTGGGCCAAAGAAGCGCACAGTATTGGTGTGAACTACCTGGGACTCTGCTGTGGAGCTTCTCCGGCTATGCTTCGTGAAGTGGCAGAAACCGTCGGCCGTACAGCTGAAAACTCCACGTATTCCCCGGATATGGAGAAACATTTCCTGTTCGGCAGTGACGACACGCTGCAGGATCACATTACATCTTATAAGACGAAAGCATAAGTAAAAACGCCTGTCCCAAAATACGGACAGGCGTTTTTCAAAGCTTCATTCTTTTTTTGCATGGGGACGGTTCCGAATCTTCTTATTCAAGATTCGCCCCCATTAGTTGAAGACTCGAAATCAAGATATGAGTATAATATTTCGGATTTCACAAATTATGACTTTGTGTTGTTAGTTGTATTAAAAAAGCTCACAAATTGTGGAAGAAGGTATTTATTGAATTAAGAGTATTTAGATTCCCATTCACAAATCATAGTTAATTGATTATCTTTTAACTCAGCATAAATAATCCCGTCCATTTTTTCCATCAAGCTTTTAGCAATTGATAAACCTAGCCCAGTACCACTTCCAGTCCTTGTCTGATCCGCCTTATAAAAGCGATCAAACATTAGGTTTACTTCTTGTTTACTAAGTTGATGAACAGAGTTGGAAATTTTAAGTTGAACAACTGAATTAATTCTTCTTAGGTGGATGGTAACATCTCCAGTTGAGTACCTAATTGTATTTATAACTAGATTTTCTACCACTCTTTTAACTGCAGATGGGTCGACCATTATCATAATATCATTGTCTGGGATATGAATTTCAGGCTCTATATTTCTTCTATTAAACTCCTCATAAAATCCAAATAGTGCCTCTATAATCAAAGAGTTGAACTTAACTATCTCCATTTTCAAAGGATAATCTGCTTGTTCGATAATCGATAGCTCGAAAAAATCCTCAAGTAGTATTTTTAACCTTCCTGCACTATTTTTTATCGTTTCTATGTATTCCTTTTTCATTTCAGGACTGATTTCATCCGATTCTAGAAACTGTATACCCTAGGATCGATGTCATAGGCGTTCGAATATCATGAGAAATATGGGATATGGCCTGTTTCAACTCATTTTCTGTGGAACGCTTGACTGCCTCTGCTTGTTTCTTCAGATCAATCAGGTTATTCATTTCCTTTGCCAGTTCCTCAAAATTAGGATCATGATAGATGATATCGATCTTCATTGCTGTTTTATTTTGGTTGAAATTCTGAAGCTACCGAGTTGTATTTTTTATTTCTTTTTTCAGCAAATACAAACGAGTGAGGACATATGCGAAAGCTTTTATGACAATTAGGATTAAATAGAGCATTTGACCTCACCTGCTTTCTTGTTTACTTAATTTCTTTTCTTTGAAATATAAAGATCCCTATAACCCAAAATAATAGAAAAGTTAAAATCGGAATTACTACAAGGAATACCATATCACTGCTGTCCAAGCTATCCACGATGCTGATGTCGTAGATCAACTTAAAAACAGAATGATTGAGTATGGGTTCGAAAGGTCATTGAAAGACTTGCCGCAGTTACGACAGAAATAGCGTTGTCTACCTCTGTACTTACGTTCCGCTTTACCTTTACGCTCCCGCAATGGATGCAGCCTAATCCTTCCTTAAAACGTGTTTCCCTAATGGTGGTAAACGCATCCTTCATATTCTCATCTTCGTTGGAAATGAAGTCTTCTTTTAATAGATTAAATAGCTTGATTTGCTCGTGTTTAGGTAAATCTGAAAAACTAGCATAAATCTTCCCACATCCTAAAACCCCTCCTGAAAGAGTATTTAATCACCTCTCAAAAGATGGTCAAAATAGCAACAATCTATACGAAAAGAGCCATTTCTTAAAATAGGTGTATGATTAACTATGATTTTAAAAAGTAGTTGTTGACGAATTAGGTCAACAATTCATCAACAACTATAATTAATGACCGTTCTGCCATTAGCACCTTGCTAAGGTGCTAAGTTTGGGTGGAATGCCGCCCATAGGTTCCCTTAGATAAATAATGAACAATAATGTACAAGTTATATGTGATTATAAGTTAAATTAGGCTTATCTCTTTTGTCATGAACAAAAGAAAATATTCAAAAGTGAGAAAGAGTATGTCAAAGGGTATGTCATCTCTTATTGGTTTACAAGTATCATATGGTCAACTTTTCATTAAGCGTGTTTATTCGATATTCACTTAATATAATACACCAGTTTAATGCCCATGAGGATTTCTATGGAAAAGCGTTATCTTGTTAAGCCTTATGGTGTTAAATATATGTGCGATATATTCCAGGCAGGTGAAATGAAGTTCACAGGGAGTTAATGGAATAGAAGCCTCAAAAGTAAAGAAAGAGGCTTATCCTATTGAATTTATAACCTAAATATTTCCACGCTTAGACTTTTGGTTTAGTCAGGGCAGCTCTGTTTCTCCCATTAAATAGCGGTCACATTCCCTTGCTGCTGCTCTTCCTTCGTTGATGGCCCACACGATCAAACTTTGCCCGCGACGGACATCGCCAGCAGCAAAAATCCCTTCGACATTTGTAGTAAATGTTCCATA
Source organism: Pseudalkalibacillus hwajinpoensis (assembly GCF_039851965.1). Lineage (NCBI taxonomy): Bacteria > Bacillati > Bacillota > Bacilli > Caryophanales > Guptibacillaceae > Guptibacillus > Guptibacillus hwajinpoensis. Next base: position 64,290 of record NZ_CP156674.1, read on the forward strand.
ATCAGCTTTGACGGTAGATCTATTATCCATTTCGACTCCAAGCTGCTTAAGGAAACCTTGTTCCGGTCCACTGAACCCGATTGCCAATAGAACGAGTTGGGCCTGCCATATTTTTTCTGTCCCGGGAACCTCTCTTCTGGCGCGCTGTCCGTTCTTATCTATAAATGTTTCCACATTAATCGTATGAACTTCCTTAACATGACCATTTTTATCACCGACAAACTTAGTTGTCATAACAGCATAAGCGCGAGGGTCCTTACCAAATACAGCGGCAGCTTCTTTTTGTCCGTATTCGATTCGATGGATGATCGGCCACTGAGGCCAAGGGTTATCCTCTTTCCGAACGTCCCCTTTTTTATGGTAAATATCAAACTGGGTCAAGCTTTTACATTGGTGGCGAACCGAAGTAGCGAGGCAGTCTGTACCTGTATCTCCGCCGCCAATGACAATGACATCTTTTCCTTTGGCAGAGATAAAATTTCCATCCTTATGATTCGAATCCAGCAGGCTTTTCGTATTTTGATGGAGAAAGTCCATGGCAAAATGAATGCCTTTCAACTCTCTTCCTTCTATTTTTAAGTCACGATGCTTGGCAGCTCCTCCACAGATCACAGCCGCATCAAAATCTTGTTGTAACTTTTCTAAAGGATAATCCTTTCCAACTTCTGTGTTTGTAACAAACGTAATTCCTTCTTCCTGAAGCAGCTTGACCCTGCGCTCCACTTTATGATAAGGAAGTTTCATCTCTGGTATCCCGTATGTCAAGAGACCTCCAAGCCGGTCATGGCGCTCAAAGACGTTGACATGATGGCCTGCTTTGTTGAGTTGAGCGGCACATGCTAATCCAGCGGGACCTGAACCTATGACAGCTACCCTCTTTCCCGTTCGAAAAGCAGGCGGCTCTGGTTTCACCCACCCTTCTGCAAATCCCTTTTCAATGATGGAGAGTTCAATGTTCCGAATGGCCACTGGTGGCTCATTAATGCCCAGGACGCACGCTCCTTCACAAGGGGCTGGACAAGCCATCCCTGTAAATTCCGGAAAATTGTTCATTTGATGTTCCCGCTGAAGAGCTTCCTGCCACTGTTCTTGATAAACAAGGTCATTCCATTCCGGTATCAAATGATAGACGGGGCAGCCAGACGTAATCCCATTGATCATTTCTCCTGTCTGACAGGTTGGTATGCCGCAATCCATACAGCGTGCCCCTTGTTGCTTTGCTTTTTCTTCCGGCATCGGAAGTGTGTATTCTTCCCAATCCTTCGTCCGTTCAAAGGGATCGCGTTCAGGCCGTGGCTCCCGCTCATATTCCATAAATCCAGTCGGCTTTCCCATTTACTCGCCTCCTATCTACTATTTCGCTGCTTCTACTTCTTTTTTACTTTCCTTAAAGGCTGTTAGTGCTGCATTTCTTTTATTTAGTCCGCTCGCTTCCAGTCTTTCAATTCTTCTCTTCATTTCTAAATCATCCTTAGGAATGACTTTTACGAAATTTGGCAGCATGGACTTCCAATAATCCAGTACTTTTTTTCCAAGCTCACTATTGGTGTATTGCACATGTTTTTCAATTAATTTGTACACATCATCGATTTCTTTTTGATCAGCCAGTGATTGCAGATCAACTTGTTCGGTATTACATTTTTCTCGGAAAGGCTCGCCACCTGTATCAAGAATATAAGCAGTTCCGCCTGACATCCCTGCAGCAAAGTTCTTTCCAGTTCCCCCTAAGACAATTGTCCGCCCGCCGGTCATATATTCACACCCGTGGTCGCCGATGCCTTCGACAACAACATCTGCACCACTGTTCCTTACGCAAAAACGTTCGCCGGCAAGACCGTTAATATACGCCTCTCCAGACGTTGCTCCGTAAAAAGATACGTTGCCAATGATCATATTTTCTGCTGCTTTGAACGTACTCTTGTCGGAAGGATGGACAATGATTTTCCCACCTGATAACCCTTTTCCTACATAATCATTGGCGTCACCGATCAACCTCATCGTTAAACCAGATGGGATGAAGGCTCCAAAGCTCTGACCGGCTGACCCTTTAAAAGTTAAGCGGATGGTATCTTCAGGCAGGCCATGCATGCCGTAACGCTGGGTAACCTCTTGACCAAGTATTGTTCCCGCTACACGATTAATGTTTCGAATGGAAAATGTTCCTTCGACAGCTTCCTGATGTTCGATCGCGGGCTTGCATAGAGGGATCAATTCTTGTACGTCCATCGATTTGTCCAGACCATGCACTTGCTCGGTCATTTGATACCAGCCAACTCCGTCTGGGATATCCGGCTGGTAAAGAAGCGGAGTAAGATCGAGTCCTTTAGCCTTCCAATGGTCTATTGCCTGATTCGCTTCTAATACATTGGTTCTGCCGACCATTTCATTTATGGTTCTGAATCCAAGCTCTGCCATAAGTTCACGCACTTCGGTGGCAATGAAGCGCATAAAGTTAACAACATATTCTGCTTTACCGTTATATTTTTTCCGCAGATCTTCATTCTGTGTGGCGACACCAACTGGACACGTATCGAGGTGACATACCCGCATTAAAATACAGCCGAGTACCACAAGAGGTGCAGTTGAAAAACCATATTCTTCTGCACCAAGCAGAGTAGCAATTACTACATCACGGCCTGTCATCATTTTGCCGTCTGTTTCTACAACAATACGGTCACGCAAGCGATTCATAAGCAAGGTTTGATGAGTTTCAGCTAGGCCAATTTCCCACGGAAGACCCGTGTGCTTCAGACTTGTGCGCGGCGCTGCCCCTGTTCCGCCATCATAACCGCTGATTAAAACAAGGTCCGCCCGTCCTTTTGCCACCCCTGCGGCAATCGTGCCTACACCGCCTTTTGATACGAGCTTAACACTGATCCGTGCTTTCGGATTCGCGTTCTTTAAATTATGAATCAACTCAGCCAAGTCTTCGATCGAATAGATATCATGGTGCGGCGGCGGTGAGATCAACCCGACACCTGGCGTTGATCCTCTAACTTCTGCAATCCATGGATAAACTTTTTTTCCAGGCAGATGACCTCCCTCGCCTGGTTTTGCTCCTTGAGCCATCTTGATCTGAATTTCATCCGCATTCACAAGATAATGACTGTTAACCCCAAACCTGCCTGAAGCCACTTGTTTAATAGAACTCCTTCGCAAATCTCCATTGGGATCCGGAGTGAAACGCTCCGGGTCTTCCCCGCCCTCGCCGGAATTACTCTTCCCCCCGATTCGGTTCATAGCAATGGCGAGCGTTTCGTGCGCTTCCTGGCTGATCGAACCATAGGACATGGCACCAGTTTTGAACCTCCTGCAAATGTCTTCAACGGATTCAACCTCATCTATTGGAATGCTGTCTCTTTTTTTGAAGGACAAAAGACCGCGGATGGATTGAAGATTCCGATTCGCATCGGTAAGCATGGCGGAATATTCTTTGAACCACTCATAATTATTCGTGCGGCATGCATGCTGAAGCTTATGAATAGTTGCCGGATTATATTGGTGATCCTCTCCGTTTTTACGCCACTGAAAGTCATCGCCGGAAGGTAAGGATTTCTCACAGCTCCGCTTCTGTTCAAATGCATACTTATGCCTAATTAATACTTCTTCGGCTATTGTCTCTAGGCCGATGCCCCCTAAACGCGACGATGTCCGGGTAAAGTATTTATTAATCACGTCTGAGTTGATCCCGATGGCCTCAAAAATTTGAGCTCCCTGGTAACTTTGAATGGTTGAGATCCCCATCTTTGATAAAACTTTTACAACGCCATCGGTTGCAGCTCTGATGTATTTTTCAATAGCTTCTTCAACTGTTATTCCACGCAAGTCCCCTTTCCGACTCAGCTCCCTCAGGGTGTCAAAAGCTAAATATGGATGTATGGCTTCTGCCCCAAACCCAAGCAATGCTGCAAAATGGTGGACTTCCCGCGGTTCTCCGGATTCTACCAGAAGGCTTACCTTCGTACGGACACCCCTTCTTATTAAATGGTGATGCAAACCAGATACAGCTAAAAGAGCCGGGATGGCGGCATACTGCTTGTTCATACGGCGATCAGACAGGATGAGTATGGATGCCCCTTCTTCAATGGCCGTATAGGCTTCATTAAAGAGAGTCTCTAATGCCTGCTCCAACCGGCCTTTCTCATTGTCTGATTCAAACAAGATGGATAATGTTTTAGTTTGGAAGCCTTCCAAATGAGCGTGACGCAGCTTTTCCAACTGTTGATTGGTCAAGATTGGTGTATCTAAACGAATTTGCTTGCAGTTCTCTGGTTCAGGGTTCACCAGACTCCTTTCCCCACCAATTGTTGTTTCAACTGCAGTCACTATTTTTTCCCTAATCGCATCAATCGGCGGGTTTGTTACCTGAGCAAACAGTTGCTTAAAGTAATTGTATAAAAGCTGTGGGCGCTTTGATAAAACTGCGAGTGGAGAATCGTATCCCATCGAACCGATTGGGTCTTTTCCATCCGTGACCATCGGTTTTATTAATTTGTTTAATTCTTCCCTTGTATAGCCGAAAGCCATTTGTGCCTGGACAACGGCATCAGCGTTTAATACAGAACTGTTTTTTTCTTTTTGCTCAGGGATATCGTTCATATGAATCAAGTGTTTGGAAAGCCAATTTTCGTAAGGGTGCTCGGAAGCTATTTTATGTTTGATTTTTTCATCGGGAATAATTTTTCCTTTTTCCAAATCGACTAGCAGCATTTTGCCGGGCTGCAGCCTTTCCTTAACTTCTATTTCTTCAGGGTCAATGTCCAGTGCCCCTACTTCTGATCCCAAAACGATTTTCCCATCTTTAGTGATATAATAGCGTGCCGGTCTTAATCCGTTTCGGTCAAGGCATGCTCCGATTTGCTGACCATTCGTAAAAACTACTGCCGCCGGACCATCCCAAGGTTCCATCAAACAACTGTGATAATCATAAAACGCGCGTTTTTTCTTCTCCATGCTTTCATCGTTTACCCAAGGTTCAGGAATCATCATCATAGCTGTATGGGCAAGTGACCGGCCCGACAAATGTAGAAACTCAAAACAATTATCAAACATGGAGGAATCACTGCCTTCTGTATCAATCACAGGCAGCACTTTTTTTAGATTTTCATTCTTGAAGAATTCAGATTCACACATACCTTCACGGGCTCTCATCCAGTTGACATTTCCCCTTACCGTATTGAATTCTCCATTGTGGATCGTAAAACGGTTTGGGTGAGATCGCTGCCAGCTCGGAAAAGTATTCGTACTGAAACGGGAATGCACCAGCGCTAAGGCAGACTTAAAATTACGATGATTCAAATCTCTATAAAAAGAATTGAGCTGTTCGGGTATAAGCATTCCTTTATATACAATGGTCCGTGTTGATAAACTACAAATATAAAAATCCTCTGCCCCTTCAGCCTTTGAAGTGTCCATGACTTTTTCTAATTGCTTTCGCAGAACATATAGTTTTCTTTCAAACATCATTTGTTCTTTCATCTGCCCAGGTCGCCCGATAAATACTTGCCGGATAAAGGGTTTCGTCTTTTTCGCAATGTCGCCGACAAAGGAATCATTAACAGGAACGGTACGCCATCCAAGCAACGGAAGATCTTCACCTTCAATCACACTTTCGACTAATTCCTCCACCATTTTCCGGCCTTCCTGATTCTGGGGAAGGAAGAGCATTCCAACTCCGTAATGTCCTTCTTCAGGAAGAACAATATTTTCCTTATCACATTGCCTTTTGAAAAAAGTATGCGGGATTTGTGTCATAATTCCAGCCCCATCTCCTGTACTAATATCGGCAGATTGTCCACCACGATGCTCCAAGTTACATAAGATTGTGATTGCATCCTGGATAATATCATGCGATTTATTTCCATTAATATTGGCAATCATACCGATGCCGCATGCTTCATGTTCATTTTCAGGATGATAGAGACCTTGAGGGACAGGATATCCACGTTTTTTCATAAACAGCACCCCTTTGATTATTTAGCGTAGCCACAGTAAAAAAGTTTTTCAGTGGACGTTATAGCTTATTGGAACACCATCCATTATTTTTCATTTTCCTTATTGTCTTCTTTGTCCTCTTAATCATTCAAAAAATATCTTATATTACGCATTTATCTTCTAGTTTTTTAAAATAAAATAAAATAAAATAAAATAGATAAAATAATGCTAAATAAAAAACAGCCTGCTGGATTGATTTTAATAAATCAATTTCAGCGACTGCTTTTTAGTGAGTGTGAGGATGAACTTTTCTTAACAAGCTTCCTTCCTAGTTTCTAAGTGAACCAACTAAATAAGGTACAACTTGATTTCCTTTACGACTCGACATTTTTAATAGAAGGGTTTTCTTATTCTTTCCTTTTCTTTTTAATCGTCCCAACAAGCCATAAGATGAGTGGTGAATCGGCTACACTCAGTTAGACAAATAAATTAAGGTCATATAGACTTTACTAAAACCTTTATATGAGGAGCGTCTATTATGACCAAACGATCACGGCGTACGTTTACTAAGGAATTCAAACAACAGATGGTTCAACTTCATGAAAACGGTAAGCCCAGAAGTGAAATTATTAAAGAGTATGAGCTAACACCTTCTTCATTGGATCGGTGGATTAGTCAGTTTACAGAAAGTGGTTCATTCAAGGAAAGTGATAATCGTTCGCCTGAAGAAACGGAACTCATGAAGTTACGAAAAGAAAATCAACGCTTATCGATGGAGAATGATATTTTAAAGCAGGCCGCGCTGATCATGGGACGAAAGTAAATGTGATTCAGAATAATCGTCACAAATACTCGGTATCAGCAATGTGCGATGTCCTGAAACTTCCTCGAAGTACTTATTATTATGAAGCTAAAGTGGTGGAATCAAATGAAGACGAACTGAAAGAGCTTATCCGAAAAATCTTTCACGAAAGCCGTCAAAACTATGGAACACGTAAGATTAAAATCGAGCTCAAAAAGCGAGATTGGATTGTTTCCAGGCGTCGGATTGGGCGCATCATGAAAGAGCTTGGACTTGTTTCAAAATACACCATCGCTCAATTCAAACCATCGAAAAGCTCGTGTAATGAGTCTGAGCAGGCAAACGAATTGAACCGTGAATTTCATCAGGATCAAAAATTAAAAGTGGTTGTCAGTGACTTAACGTATGTTCGTGTCGGACAAAGATGGCACTACATCTGTGTCTTTGTCGATCTATTTAACCGCGAAATAATTGGCTACAGTGCAGGTCCACGAAAAGACGCCAGCCTTGTCTACCGTGCTTTCTCTAGCATTAAAGGAAATCTGCATGACATTGAGCTATTTCACACGGATCATGGCAATGAGTTTAAGAATAGATTGATTGATGAGGCCTTAGAAACTTTCCAAATCAAACGTTCCTTAAGCTTTAAAGGATCACCTTATGATAATGCCGTCGCTGAAGCGATGTTTAAGGTCATCAAAACTGAGTTTGTTTATCAAACCCACTTCGAAAGCCAAGCGCAGCTCAATATAGAACTTTTTGATTACGTACACTGGTACAACAACATTAGAATCCATGGTACTTTGGGCTATTTAAGTCCGATTGAATACAAGTCTATGAACCTTAAAATAGCTGTCTAGTTTAGTGTTGACATTCCAATGTTTTCTTTACCATTTAACAAATACCTTTATTTTACATTTAACTATTGTAATTATAACAAACCCAGATCTTTTTCTACCCCTGTTTAAAAAATAATTAGGGGAGAATCACTGTTTCAGATTCGCCCCCATTTCTTGAAGACTCGATTCCAAGATAATATTAAGCTTTTTATTAATCCAAATACATGCATCAAAAAAAGCCGACTAACACATTTAGTCAGCTTTCCCCTTTTACTCTGCCGTATTTGCTTTTAATGCTTTAATCGTACCGTTCTATCTAATCCTGTTTCGATGAAAACATGGCATTTTCCAGTGAAAGAGCTTTGTTATTAGAAAGTGCTACATGAATAGACATAGCTAGTAACGCAAGATCGTATTCATATCCATCCAGAAAGCCGGCCGAAAGTTTAACTGTAAAAATGGCCCCCAGCATAATAATGGCAAATAGATATGCAACGATTTTTGCTCCAATTCCTAAAATCATTACAACTCCGCCAACAAGCTCAATTGTTGCTACAATGTATGCTAAAAAGCCGGGGACTCCAATGCTGTCAAAGAATCCGGCGGTGTTTCCAATTCCTGACTGGAATTTATCCAATCCGTGAACAAAAAATATAACTCCTAATATTACTCTTAGAAATAAAGTACCCGCCTCATGTTTACTTATTTTTAGTCACTCCTTTATTAAGTTTATTTCGTAAACCTAAGCTAAATAATACATCATCTAGAATCTAATTTTCAACTATAGGAGTCTAGTATTCTTTTGTATAGGATACCTTCTAATCATCTACATTTTGAAATAAAGGATTAAAGGAGGTATTCCGGTAGAACTTCCCAAAAAACCAACGAAACCATCAGCAAAATTTAAGCCATGTAAGCTAGAATCTGGTTGTGTCTGCAATGTAGAAAGATTACCCAGAATGCTCTATTGAGCAATTGCCCCCTTTAGCTGAATAATAATATATTCAACTTTATTTTCTATTAAAATATCTCTTCTCTCGTCAACAATAACTATATTAGTCAATTAATCCTAAAAAGTTTTTTCCAAGAATATATTCCTTTTGGTTATCAGGAATATGAAGTGATTCAATCCAGCTTTTCTTTGCCGAATAGTCATAATTATTAAATTTTTTCATTCCATAAGGTCCGTCGCAACCATAAAGAACTTTACGAAATCCTAAAGATTCAACTGCCTTCTTTATAATCGATTGGTTAAGATAATCACTTGATGTGTCAACATATACATTTGGTTGATCCTTAACGTATTTCCATAGTTTTTTCCAAAACGGAAGACCTGCGTGAGCATAAATTAATTTTAGTTTAGGGTAATTTTCAGGTAAGTATTTATAGGAGTCAGCTTCTGAAGATAGATGAATAATCATAGGTATGCCTTTTGATTCGCACAAAGCCGCAATTGGATCAAGTGCTTTAATACTATATTCATGCATGAACGGATGAGCTTTCACTCCAATAAAACTAGGGTTATTAAGATAGAATTCTACTTCTTCCACTGATTCATTAGTCAGTGGGTTCACTGCTACCCAGCCTAGAAATCGTTCCGGAAATCTAGCAATTGCAGTAGCAACTATATCATTACTTGGCTTGGTGAAAATCTTGTATGAACTGCCATAAAGTTTCAAAAAGCCATCCTTTACTAGACCATCATAAATTTTAAGTCCAATTTGAGGTGCATTTAATATTAAAAACCGGAAAAAGTGTTGTAAATTATGTTGAAAAGCGCTATCCACTTCAAACATTGTTTCATTCATAGAGGCAATTAGCACTGTTTTAGTTATACATCCATACCCTCTATCATTTTTTCTAGAGTCAACATTTTTTCATCTACATGAAAATGGCAATCAACAATCATTTTAATCTTCTCCTTCCAATTACTATTGTAATATTTTCTTTCTCTTATAGAGCACGTAAATCGCATTACCAGCCACCACTAATGCAAAAACGGCCAGGTACCCTATCGCAAATGTTAGGTTCAGTTCACGTCGGACGACAAAGATTGCAATAAAAGTCCCAAGAAGTGCCGCTAGAGCCATCACACTTAATCTCCACTCAGAATGTACCAGTTTTGTCATTTTCTTCATTTTTTTCATACTCTCTTCATTCTTCGATTTTTTTTATGGGCTATAGCATCATTGAACGGATTATTTTGGTTTCCATTGCTCATAGACGAGTTAGTACCTCCTCTATTAGAACTTCAACAATTTCCCTCATTCTCCTTACATTACACATACGACATTAATCTAATTTAGTTTCAAACTGTCTGTTATCTCGAAACTGAGTCTTCAACTATCCTCCCTCTATAAAGAAAGGAAAGTCTTTATTTTATAATGTTAACAATGTCCGCTAATGCTTGTTGCGTGATTTGGTTCTATTGCTACACAGACCCCGAGTTTTCCTCCTACAAATTCAGATTCATATACACGTCATCTAATTCTTCCTGCTCAATTCCGATATATCTTAGCGTAATGGAAGGGGTGGAATGGTTGAAAATCTTTTGAAGAAGCGTGAGATCATATCCGGATTGATAAGCATGATAGCCAAATGTCTTTCTTAACGTATGAGTACCGATCTTATTTTCTTTTGTTACGAGTCCAATTGATTGAGCTGCATCATTAATCACTTTGTAAGCCTGGGCTCTTTGCAAAGCTGAACGCTTTTTTCTACTGATAAATAAAGGTTCGTTTAACTGATAATCCCTCGTAGCAAGATACTCTTCAATCGCTTTTTTCGCATTATCAGATATAGGGAAGCTTCGTTGTTTATTCGTTTTCTTTTCACGAAGAAGAATACGACTTTTCACTTTTTTCCTCTCCGTCATAACATCTTCTATTTTCAATTGCAATAAATCAGAAATCCTTAAGCCTGAACCAATCCCCAGGACAAACAAACAATGGTCCCTTAAGTTGCTACCTTTCAGATACTTTTTCATGGCTGCTATCTTCTTTCTATCTCGAATAGGCTGTACATATTCCAATTCTCACAACCTCCTTCCACAAAAAACGAATCATACATAATATACATTTATTATATATTGTGTATGATTCAAAAACAAAGCTCTATTAAATTCGATTACAAATGGTATACAAACCCTTGCTACGACTGCGTTCATCGTCTTTGTGTAAATCATACATAATTACATTATGTATGATTCGTAATCATCAACGTTTTTTTAAAACCACAAAACCATTTTGCAAGTCACCTTCACGTTTGATCCAATCCTAAATTTGAATTTGAGTGAGTTATCTCATTAAAAAAATGACATGTAGTAAGAAGAATGTAGTGTATTTTACATATAAAGTAAATACTGCCCTTCACCTGCATAGAGTGCTTACCTTTTATTCAGCAAACGCTCCCGTTTCTTGAAGACTCGAATTCAAGATATATTAAATATCATATCGTTTTGAAAGTTTTTCTTTATGTGCTTGGAACACTTCTTCTAAGGGAATATCATATTTATTCGCAATAATGATAAGATTTCCTAATACATCCCCTAATTCTTCCGTTAACTCTTGTTTATTTTTTGCATAAGACTCATCCTTTTCGTCTGGACGGTCTCTTCCTATCTCAAGGGATCTTATGGCCCGTGCTACCTCTCCCGTTTCCTCAGCTAAAAAGCCAATCCTTATAAAGATATCTAGCTCAGACCACCCTCTGGTTTCATAATATTCTTTTATCCATTGTTGAAATTCGGTAACATCCATTTTTACTCCTCCTCACATTAGCCATAGTTTAACAAAGGAGTCTAAATCTTGTATAATATTCATGGTTATTTCAGGAGGGATAATATGAAAAAAATAGCTGTATTCTGTGGGTCAAGCCCTGGTGCCTCTGATGCTTATATAGAGGGGGCAAAAAAGCTCGGAAAAGAGATGGTTAAAAGAGATATCACCCTCGTCTATGGCGGGGCAAGTGTAGGCATGACATGATGGGAGCCCTTGCAGATACAATCTTAGAAGAAGGCGGACACGTGATTGGTGTTATGCCCGACTTTCTAGAAAAGAGGGAAATAGCACATAAAGGTCTAACTGAACTTATTGTCGTTGGCTCTATGCATGAAAGAAAAACCAAAATGTCAGATCTAGCTGATGGATTTATTGCTTTACCAGGTGGTCCAGGAACTATGGAAGAATACTTTGAAATTTTTACTTGGGCGCAATTAGGACTCCACCAAAAACCATGTGGCCTTTTGAACGTTAATCGTTATTTTGATCCTATTTTATCTTTCTTTAAGCACATGACAAATGAACAATTTCTAAATGAAAAGGATCTGTCCATAGCTTTATCAGACCCGAACCCATCTCGTTTATTAGACCAATTTTATTCCTATGAGCCGCCAAAAGTAAAAACTTACATCACTTCTAAAGATGAGACTTAACGCGAAAACACAGACCAAAAATTTTTCTTTGGTCTGTGTTTTGTTTTGAAACAATACCAATGAACTGGTATTGCTTGAAAGCTCTTTGGCGTTCTCAAATTATTAGGGAACTCATACTGGAAGATGTAATGACCTTGTTTGTATATGGTCTTGTTATAGGTTCGGCTCTTTTAATTTTGCGCCTTATCATTAGAGGTGGAAATTTAACTTGAGAATAATGATGTTTGAATAATGAAAAATAAATAGATCCAAATAGGGTATCGTCATGCAAATGCAGATTTGCAGTGTTAAGGAAAATTCGAATATTAAAAATCCCAATTTCTCAGCATTAGAATAGAGAAATTGAGATTCGTTGTTGCTCCATTAAAGCTCCGAGATAAATGAATAAGAAATTTTTATAATTAAGCTCTTTTCTTTTCAATTAATGTCCAAACTCCATAAATTAATATGGAAGCAGCCATCACTATTATGAAGGCATTAGTAATTAAATTAAAATCTAATTCTAGTGGAAGATAGAATTCACCGATTATTCTTTCCTAGGATTAAGAAATCAAAGTACCACTTAACCCGTTTTGCTAAGGATCTAATCTGGAATACCGGCCTTTCGTAAGTTAATTACATTATTAGGGTTTGTAGACCATTTACTCATTAATTCCATTTGTAACTCTTTCAAATCAGCATATGGTTCTTCTATCATTTCAACCTCATCAAATCTTTTATCAAAGATTTGTGTATTTTTTATTTTTCTATATCCACCAAAACCCAGATCGTCGTTTAGTAACCAAATTACTCTTTTTATATTTGCAAACAGTATACCCCCAGTACACATTGGACAAGGTTCCAAGGAAGTATATATCGTAAATTTTTCCCGATTTATTTTTGCATTTAATATTGATTTTCCTGCATTTCGTATAGCATCTATTTCAGCGTGAGCTGTTGTATCTTGTTGAGGATGTACTCTATTTCGACCTTTGGAAATTAGATTCTGATTCTCATCCACGATTACAGCCCCAACTGGATATGTATTCTCTTTCAATGCCTGTCTTGCTTCTTCAAGAGCTAACTCTAAAAAATATCTATCTGAAATATTCATAGAACTCTCCTTCTTCTAATAAGCGCATATACTTTAATATGCACTCGCTTTAAGATTGCTTAAGACCAGAATTCAAGAACTTCAAATCTTTCAGGGGGATGGTGCTACAAATTCTACTTTAATTCTATCTGGGTCTTCAAAGTAAACAGCATAGTGATGATTACCACCTGCAAAAGGATGCTGGTTTTCATATAGAATATTTATACCTCTCTCCTTGAGGTTATTTGCCATTTCGTCTACTCTTTTACGTGATGAAGCGTGAAATGCTAGGTGATTCAGACCAGCTCTGCATCTGTGATAAGGTATATCTAAAAACTTCTCTTCTGTTTGAACAAACACTAAGTAAGTTTCATCTAGCTTCCAACTTTGTCCTTTATCCCATTTTTGAAAAGGTTCATACCCTAACTCCTTTAAGAACCAGCTCCAGAATGAAGCTGATTCTTCCAGATCAGATACATAGATTTCGACGTGGTGAATTAAACCCTCAGACACTTAGATCCTCCTTCCTATTATTAAATAATCGCTCCGAGTTTGTTGAATAGGAATTTAAAATTTAATACCCTGATTTTTAGACTGGATAATAATTTCCATAACCCCATCTCCTTAAACCTAAACAGAATCGGTATGGGGTAAAGTCAGGAAAATGCGGATTTACAACGTTAAGGGAATTTTAATATTAATAGCCTAATTTCTCAGCATTAAGTTGAAAAATTAGGCTTTTTATTGCTCCATTAAAGCGCCGGATTATGGAACTGTTTTTAGAGCTTACTATGTATTTCCTTTGTTGGATTATAAACTTTATTTTTGATACGGCGTCTTAGTCATTCTCCCTTTCTCTTAAAAACAAATAAAGACCATAATCTGTCCCAACAGAAACATAACCCATTTGTCTTAACATAGCTGTAATATTACCACGGTGATATGTTCCATGATTCACAACATGAGTCACTAGCTCGGACACACTAGTTTTCATTAAAGCTCCGGATGGATTCTCAATTTCAAGAGGTTTGGCTAAATTCCCCTTTTGTCTAAGGAATAACTTGTATCTTTCTGATAACTTAAAAAACATTGCTTCCAATTCATCTATTCCTTTTGACTCTGTTTCTCCTTTTTGTTGGGCAGCCAACTCTAATGCATAGTTCATACTTTTACCAGAGAAAACCTCTATCCATCCAAGATCAGAAAGATAAACATGAGCTAATACGTTAGATATCGATGTAAATACACTTTGAATTTCTTGACGATAAACATCTTTTGGAAGCTCTTTTAGTCGGTTGAAAATTTGTTTATTTGCCCATTCATTATAATCATACAACTGTAATTCAAGCTGTTCCATATAGAAATTTCTCCCTTTCATGTTTAATATAACTCATAACTAATTATGCGTTGTGGTACTCCATTACGGTTATTCACTTAAGCGCTTTGATTGTAACCTTAGCTGCTTTAGCTATAAGCGCATCATTATAGGTAACATTCTTTTTATCTCGACTGGATAGAATCGCCATGACAATAGGAGCTCTGTTGGGCGGCCACACAATGGCAATGTCATTACGGGTTCCATAGCCTCCGGCACCGCTCTTATCGCCGACCTTCCAGATTTTAGGCACGCCTGCACGAATGAGTTTGTCTCCGGTGGTGTTCGTTCGTAGCCAATTGGTTAGGATTGTACGTTTTTTAATCGGGAGCACGTTTTTGCTAATCGTGAAAGCTTGGAGGTCAGTAGCAAGTGTTCTAGGTGTGCTTGTGTCACGGATATCTCCGGGGATGGCTTCATTCAGATCCGTCTCGAAGCGTCTAGGTTGGGTAACGTTATCGCCGATCTGCTTCAGTGCTTTTTCGAATCCACCAGGTCCGCCCAGTTCTTGCAATAATAGGTTCCCTGCGGTGTTATCACTGTAGCGGATAGCAGCTGCACACAGTTCCCTTAGAGTCATTCCGGTATCTACGTGCATTTTTGTGATGGGCGAATATGTGACCAAGTCTTTGCTCGTATAAGTGATGACTTTGTTGAGTTCACTAATTGAGTTCTGCTGCAGGATTGCGCCTGCGGCGAGAGCCTTGTATGTAGAAGCGTAAGCAAATCGTTCATCAGGTCGATAAGCGACCGTTCGCCCCGTTCCAGTGTCGATGGCGTAGACACCGAGCCTAGCATCAAACTTGCTTTCGAGTTGACTGAATTTTCGATTGCTGTGTACCTCTGCGTAAGCATCATTATCTTTTGCATTTGCTTTTATCTGCAACGGAAGTACTGATATAGAGGCAAATACCAGAGCTGCTGTTACAAACAATAAAAACACGTGAACTTTCCTGTTTTTAGACTTTAATATCATAATGCTCCCTCCTTGGAGAATCTGAATGCTTCTAGAACAAAAACCTCATAAATAAATCCGTTAATTTTATCTGAAAATTGGTCTTTACTGCTGCCTAAAAGTATCCAGCCCATTTGCTCGTGGTTATCAGTCGCTGAAGCAGTTTAAATATTCAATTGAGTTTTCTTGTCTAAACTATAATTGATGACTTCGTTTGAATTATTGAGAGTGATTTTGACATCTACATATCTACTAGTAACAAAATAAAATGTAGTTCCATCGTGTTCGTTGTAATATGACTTAATTATTTTAAGTCATTTATGCTAACTTCACTTAATTGTACAGCTATACCTAGTACATACTTTTTATCAAAACTACCATTAATCCTCACTTCAGCTTTTTCTGAATTCTTTCTTTGAAAAAATCAAATATATAAGCGCTTATTATCGAAGCAGGTATATTACTTAGAAGCAAATCTATCCCCCAATCCGATGCGCCTTTTTCAAAAATTCTCCCAGTATGAGTAATTGCTAATTGCTGACCAAACTTATTATGTAATTCATTTATCAAATCCTGAGCTAGTCTCTCCTCAAAGTTAGTCACATGAACCAATTTATTACCCCCGTTCGAATCAAGACTTGGATAGTCAATTTCTTGACCATTGCTTCTTAATAAAACAGAAATAAAAGAATATTCACTTGTGTCGAAAAGTTCTACTCTTACAAAAGTAATATTCTCAAAACCGTTAATATGCACAAAAAATCCAACACCTGTCCCAAACCCTATAGTTCTGTGAATTTCACTAGAGAACTCCTCCAAATTTTTGTCTATTTGATAACATAGAGTCTTTAAATGCACATCTTCTTTTGGACCAAAACCTATCTCATCCCAAACTTGGTCATAAATATCTACTATTAATTACAAACTCCACTCCATTAAAATAATATTCTATACGTTACCTTGATTTGTTACTAACATTTCCTTAATTCGATCAGAGTAATGGTAAATTTTACTGCTTTTCTGAATTATACAATATTAAACAAGAAAATTCCCTGCTCGTTCATTTTTTATTTGTTCAAATAAAAAAATTGGTACATCTATCCTTATTATCTTGAAACTGAGTCTTCCACTAAACTGCCCTTTAACGGAACAACTCTATTGTCAACTTTTCAACTTCAAATGTTCTTTTCCTTTCACTAAAAAAAACCCTTTAGATAACTAATCTAAAGGGTTATAATATCGTGACTTTATTTCAAATCTACAAATGATGTTTGAATCTCATTCATGAGTAACCTTGCCCCTTCAGAGCTTAGAACGATATTTCCATTGGCGAATTTTATATTCTCTTCGCTCATTTCACCGGTTATATCGCACGTCATATTAGATTTATACTTCTGAAGAATAATCTGTTCTCCATCAATAAAAATTTCAAGTGGGTCTTTTTCTTTTACACCTAAGTTTCTTCTAAGTTCAACAGGGATGACAATTCTCCCCAATTCATCAACTTTTCTTACTACACCAGTGCTTTTCATTTTCAATTCATCCTCCAGATCGTTTTATTTCGAAAGGTTTTTCTTTATATCTTCCCAAAAAACGCCTTGTTTTCGGTATTTGTTAAGTAAGGATTCAATCATGTTGATAGCTGTTTGTAACGCTTCCTCTTTAGTTTCAAATCCTCCACCATTTGGCTCCATACCAATCTCTTGTTGAAGATCAGGGTCGTTACTACTAGATTCATGGAATGTATGCGGTAACTCTGGCCAGTGCTTATCATCTTTTTCAATTTCGAATTCAAACATAAAGTTCTCTCCTGGAACATCGATTAATTTAATATCAGCAGCGGTAACTCCTTGATACCGAAATCGATAAGTTTCAACCTTATAAATCAAACTACCTTCTGAATGTTTGTATGGATAAGATGACATGATAATGAGCTCCTTTGTTGTATGATTTCCCCGTACTCAAGTTGGGTTTTAATCCTCTTCTTTGTCTCTTCTGTGGAAGACAATAGTACCTACATAATGATTCCTTCCGTCTTCACCTTTCGATCGTGTAACGGTGACGGTATGAACAAAGAAATCTTCATGAAATTTATGGGTATGAAATTCAATCCATTCCTCAACATCTTCTGTATTTTCCCCTTGAACAATAATGACCTCACGCAAGCGAAAGTATGAGTAAAAGACCCATCTCACCTTTAATAGATGCTTTAAAAGAACTTGGTGCCGAAATAGAATTTTTGAATAATAAAGGTTACTATCCGTTGTAAATAAAAGGTAAAGAATTAGCTGGAGGCGATGTTAGCCTTTCGGGTAAGATTTCTAGCCAATTTATTAGTGGTTTACTGATTCCGTCACCTTATGCTAAAGAATCAATCACAGTGAACATTAAGGATTACATTGTTCAACATTCCTATGTGTTTTTAACACTACAATTAATGGAGAAATTCGGTGCCAATGTTGAATATGATAAAAACCTAAAAAAAATAGTAGTTCATCCTTCGCATTACACTCCACATGATATAGAGTTAGAAGCAGATGCTTCTACAGCATGTTACTTTCTAGCCCTTGCAGCACTGACAAATGGTAAAATCCGAATCGATAATCTAACTTATGAAACAAAACAGCCAGATATAAAAATGGTTGATGTCCTTGAACAAATGGGATGTAAGGTAACAAAGGGTTCATCTTTTATTGAATTAAAAGGGGTTACCCAATTAAAAGGTGGATTTGAAATTTCTATGAGGGAGATGTCAGATCAGACTTTAACATTAGCATCAATAGCTCCATTTGCAGATAGACCAATAACCATAAAGGATGTTGAACATATACGCCATCATGAATCAAATCGTATTAGTGTAATATGTGAATCTTTAACTAAGTTAGGAATTAAAGTAGAGGAATTTGAAGATGGATTAAAAGTGTATCCAGGTAATCCGAAACCAACTTTGCTAAATACTCATGATGATCATAGAGTTGCTATGTCAATAGCACTTATAGGTTCAAAAGTTGAAGGGATTCAAATAAATGATCCAGGATGTGTTTCTAAAACTTGTCCCCAGTATTTTAGGTTGTTGGAGAGCTTAGGCTTGAATATACGTCATCTTTAAATGTTGCTTAAATTGATTAGAACAAAGGGTAGTTTTAATCCTTATTAAACTAATTATTCTTTAGTTTAACAAGAAACAAAAAGACGATTTTTCTTCTTAGCGCAGGAAAGTCTTTTTAATTCCAAAAAAATGTCATAGAGTGGGTTTTACGTCAAAATGTTGGTAGTACCCCCTTTGGAAGTTGCGACTCCAGCCAGTAATGCGGTGTACACTCCTAAGGTTAATATGCCTGAAATTGATGTGAATGGAGGAGATTCTAAACAGAGTAACACAAGTGCTAATTTTACATTCAGACTCGGTAAGCGTACGTTCAGTGCTTTTGTGGGCGACATATATGAAGCTCAAAAAGAAATCGAACTGAGAGAACGTAGAGAAGCAGGTCGCTAAAGTGAGGAGGAGAAATCCCTTCTCTTTTTTATTGGCCAAAAATGTGTTCTATGTGAATAACCATAGCCCCCTACTATTGTTGATTACATTCTTCACAATATCAACAATATTTTCACATAATTATCCAATTAACTTTAAAATAGTTGTTCAAGAATTTGGCCCTATTACTGAAAAAGGCACAATTCCTCTTCAAGAATTGCGCCCGATTGCAGAACTAATCATCAATGTATTTTCCATCTTTTTTATTTGTTATTTCTTCACCTTTTTTATTATTATACCCTATTACATAAATATTGTCTGAATCAGTAAGTCCAATTATAATTACTCTTACGAGAAGATTCTCAAGTTTTTATACTAATACCAACATCTTGCCTCTTCAACTAGTACAGTCATTTTATAATAATTTATTATGTTAATCCTAAATGTTCACGGAAGGTATGACCTTCATATTTCTTTCTGAAAATACCTCTTTTTTGCATTTCAGGAACAATTAGTTCAACAAAGTCTTCTAAACTATCGGGTAATGTAGGAGGCATAAGATTAAATCCGTCAGCCACACCAGCTTCAAACCAGACTTCCATCTGATCCACAATTTCGTCGGGTGTACCTATCAGCGTGTGATGTCCACCGCCTGCATTAAGATATCCTAATAATTCTCTTACTGTAGGTTGTGTATCATTAATAATTTCTAGTATCGTTTCGTAACGTCCAACTGGACCAGTAAATTCTTCTACTGGGGGTAATTGAGGTACTTCTTTATCAATTTTCCAATTAGAACAGTCTTGTTGAATAAAGAAACTCAACTGTTTTAAAGCTGTTTCAAGAGGTAATTGCTCATCTAATGCTGCTTTTTTGGCTAAAGCTTCTTCATGAGTATGACCTACATAGGTTACTAAGCCTGGAAATACTTTAATATGTCTATTGCTGTCTTCGCTTTGTTTAACTTGTTCATCTAATTTTTTACGAAATTTTTTTGCTTGCTTTAAGTTCCACGACACTGAATAGACTGCATCGGCATATTTTGCGGCTAATGCAATGCCTTGTTTAGATGCCCCTGCTTGCATTGATACTGGTTTTCCTTGCGGACTTTTTGGCGTAGTGGATGGGCCATACACTTTAAAATAGGTACCATCGTGATTAAAAGGCTGAATGTTTGAAGGATTTATCAATGTTCTTTCTTCTCGATGATGTAGAAACTCATTACTGTCCCATGAAAGAAATAACTTATTCATTAAAGCAGCGAATTCATCTGCCTTCTCATAGCGTTTGTCAAGAGAAGGTAGTTCTTCCATACTATGATTTAACGCCTCTAAATCAGTCATTGACGTAACGAGATTCCAACCAACACGTCCTTTTGTAATATGGTCTAAACTTAATAGTTGTCGTGAAGCTGTGAAAGGATTAGAAAAAGTACTTGAAATTGTTGAAACTAATCCCACATGATTCGTCACTTGAGAAATAGCAGTTAAATTGACTAATGGATCAAACCAAAATGCTGGCATATCACTAGAATCTTTACCTTGAAATGATTGATTATCAGCAAAGAATACTGCGTCAAAGTAACCTTTTTCTGCTAACTGTGCTAAAGATTGGTAATAAGAAATGTCTCCAATACGTTCAACGCTTGAGTCAGGCATTAACCAAGCAGCTTGATGGTGTCCACAACCATACAGCAAAACACCTAAGTGTAGTTGTTTTTCTTTAGTTTTTGTCATTTGTTTACACCTCAAAATACATCATTATTAATTGTCTTGTATACTCCTTTTTTTGAAGGATTATCTATGGTAATTTAAGCTATTAGTTCATTGTCAAACCGCCATCTACTGTGAAATTTTGACCTGTAATACCGTTCGCATTTTCCGAAGATAAATAAGCGACCATATTGGCTACATCTTGAGGTGTGGTCACCTTCTTCAATGGCGTTGATTGAGCAATTAAATCGAATACTTCTGGTGTTGTAACAGCACTGGCGTCAGTCGTTTTTAATAATCCACCTGAAACTACATTCGCTTTTATACCATATAGTCCTAATTCAGAAGCGATATTACGTGTAAAACCTATTAATCCAGCTTTAGCTGTTGTATATTCGTGGTAGGGTACAACAGGATTTTGATATAAATTAGTACCTATACTTATAATACTTCCATTTTGTCGTTCAATAAATTGAGGTATGACGCTTTGAACTACATTAAATGCTGCTTTTAAAGTACCATCTAGTTGTTTTTGATAATCATCCCAAGTGAGTTCTGTGAAGGTTTTCTGTTTGTTTGGATCAAATTTGAAGTCTACTAATGCATTGTTGACTACAACATCTATTTGACCAAAATATTCCGTTGCTTTTTTTATCAATTTATCTACTTCTTTACGATTTGTTACATTAGCCTGAATTGCAATAGCATTCTCTTCACCAATCTCAGAAACGAGCTTCTCAGCAGCATCTTTGCTTTTATAGTAATTGATAACCACTTGAAATCCTTGTTGTGCCAATGTCTTTACAATAGTTGCTCCTAAACCTCTACTACTACCTGTTACTAATACTGTTCTAGTCATCATAACAACTCCTATATTTTTAATTTTGATGAAACTTAAATAATAAAATGATAGATAAAATAAAAAATACGCAACCTTCCCATAGGAAAGTTGCGTAAAAACAAATAACTACATATTAAGAATAAGGTACAATCGCTCTTTAAGTATGTATTAGAGTTTACACTTTCCTACGCTAGTTTCAGCTAGTTCAGGTTCAAAGGGTTTGAGCTAATACTCATCTCAGTTAAATAACACCCCTAGTGCATATATTTAAGTTATATTTAATGTTATAGTGTTAAGAAATTTATGTCAAGGAAATATGGCTAGTTAAAGTATTTCTATAACTTTGTTATTCTAAAATTAACATGTTATATCTTCTTTCATAACTAATCTATTGAATCTGCTTCCCCATTGGCTGTTCAGGAATGGTTTCATATTGCCTAACCATTACTTTTTTCTTAATCTGATAGATCTCAAGCATTTCTTTCACATATGTCTGACAGTACTTTCCCCAATCACCAAGTTAGGATAACGCTCCAGGAGCCAATCTCTGATTTGTGCTGCACTAAGGTGCGGATACTCTTCCAGCCAGGCAATAATCCAGTCTCGATAAGGGGCTAACTTTCTAGGGTTTCGATGAGGGCCTTCTAAAAGTTTTTTAGCCTCCTCAAATGTCATTTGTAAGTATTTATAGATCGTAGGTCGTGACACTTTAAGTTCTTTTGCGATTTGTGACTTTCTAAACTTTCGCTCATACAATTGATGAATCTGTACATACAACATAAATTTCTCCTCCAAAATCCTACCCCCCCAATAAAATAACAATTATTATTAGTTTACTAGAGTTTTAGATTGATGAAGCAAAAGTGTAAAATTCAGCCTAGGGAAAACTGTTAACTTCATTCTAGCGTTTACATCTACTTCTTTTTTCATTACTAGACCCATTAATCGAATAACTTAGAGTTTCTTTCACTTCCTAATAACCCCTTCTCTTTATTCCAGAAAATGGCCCTATAATGGAAGACGCAACATCAATCGCTTTTATTCTATACGTCATTCACGCTCATTCTAAAATCTTTCTTATTTTTCTTTTATCATTAAGATTTAAGACAATCTCATAACCCAAGGCAACTATTAAACCCGACCAAAAGATTATAGCCGATGAAAAGAAATCATCTGTAAAAATTAGATTATGAGTGTAGTTCACAAATAACAATATCAAATAGGTATAAAAGCCAACTATTGCTCCCTTTTTCCAATTTATCATTTGTCTATTAGTCATAGATTTAAATAAACTCAAAGTAGTTCCTCCAGGCAAAGGTTATTCTTGAATTGCTCCCTTTTCATGAAGATCATGAAGATAGGTACTAATATATTAATCGTTTAATTAAAAGTTAGTATGAGCCTTCAGCAAACTGCTTTTCTGAAATGACTCTTAATCCATTTCTTTTTAATAAAGCTGAAGTAACACCATTACCCAAAACCCTTTTACCGATGAATTCCCCATTATAGATCATAGAACTACCACAGGATGGACTATTCTCTTTAAGAACAACAATAGTTGCACCTATTTCTATTGCTTTATCCAAGGTGGTGTAAGCTCCTTTTATGTATAGTTGGGTTACATCTTTACCAGATCTTTCAATGACTCTCGCCTTACCATTTAAGACGTCTTCACCGTCCCCGCCTACTATTTCAGCAGGTTCTCTTGGAGTTGAAAATCCCCCAAGCAATTCAGGACAGATAGTTACGGCATTATTCTCCTCTACTAATGTTCTAACATTTGTATTTAAACTATGGTGACCGTCATACCTTACCTCTAACCCAGCTAAACAGGAACTCACTAATATCATAAGTCACACCTCTTTTAAATACTCTATAATCGTAATGAAAAGGATAATGTATTTACGTGAACATACGCAAAAGTATTATTCAAGGAACCTCCCGTTTGTTGAATATTAGTCTTATTGAATCGGCTACACTCAGTTAGACAAATAAATTAAGGTCATATAGACTTTACTAAAACCTTTATATGAGGAGCGTCTATTATGACCAAACGATCACGGCGTACGTTTACTGAGGAATTCAAACAACAGATGGTTCAACTTCATGGTTTCTTGTATATGATTTATACTTTTCTCTTATATACCTTATTGCTTTCAACGATAGTGCACCCACTATTTCTAAAAGTCTTTAACATAGGAGTGTTATCTTTTCCCGTACTCCCGATATAATAGGCAGCATCAAAATCATTTTTCAATATTTCCAACGCTTGCTTATGAAGCTGCTTACTCTTCCCCTTACCTCTCTCACTTCGAACTAATCCAAAGTAAAAAAGTCGACCTTCGTTAGTAGTACCTGGTTCTATATGTGGCATTACTACACCTAAAGGACGATCACTTTCATATGCTACAAGACAAGATGCTTTATAGGTTGGACCTAGCTCAACCTCTACACTTCGCATTTGTTCATCTACATTTAATGAAGAAGGTGCATTTAACGAGTTAGCCATAGATTCTTTCCAAACTCTCTTAAAATCACTCGTGGAAATTTCATTTAATGATTTAATTGAAAAGTGAACATCTTCTTTTAGTGAAATGTTATCTAAATCTCTTCGTACAGTAATATTTTCCTCACGCAACTCAAAACCATTGTTTACTAAAAGTGCGTCAATTTCACTATTAAACTTAGAGTTAACAAGGACGATGACATTTTTAACGATACTAATGGAAGGATCTATTTTCAAATGATTAATAAGTTCAACCATTTCCGAATGAGTAAGATTCTTCGTTTCTTCAATTGTTAAAAATGTTTCACCTTCAACAAATTTTACTTTTTCATAAAGATCCATCCTTTTGGATAGTTGCTCATATTCTGTTGTGGAAAGGATCTTTGCAATAAAAGAAGATTTCTCGTTTCTATACTCCTCCATATCTTCGCCTTCAAACTTCATCTTCAAATGATTGTAGGCTTCTGTATATGATGGATGTTCGCAGAAAAATTGAGTTACTTTGCGAAATTTATCTACCGAAGAACCATTAACTGTGAGCTGGATACCAACAGGGAGTATTTCATCTTCCTTTTCAAATGCACAAAAAAAGGAAGTTTGGTCACTACCATTGTTTAGACTATACATTGCCATCAATGATTCTTTTGCTTTAGCAAAATCTTCTTGAGTCACTCGAACTTGAAGATCGACATCTCCTTTTGTCAAAGAACCTCTAACTGCCGTACTACCAACGTGGTAAACCTGTGATTCAGGCAATACTTGTTTAATCAACTCTGAATGTTTTTGAAAGACTGTTTCTGCATTTATTCTAAACTCCTTTTCAGGAGCGAATGTAACTATCTCTGTCATAACCGCAGTACCTCCTGAGTTTTATAATATCGATGCTGTACAACTCAGAAATCACATTGGAATCACTCGCTTTACGATTAATTTAATCTAACAACACCTTTAACCTACCAGAACATTTAGGATGTATCTCTAATACCAATTATTTCAAATCAATCCACATAACTCAATCTTTTATTTCAAATTAAAAGAGCCTATCTTATTAAAGATAAGCTCCGAGATACTTGAATAAGCACCTAAAATCTATTAGCTAGTCGGATTAATTGTTACTGCATGGTTCTCATTTACTACTATTTGATCATTCGTATTTACCTCTAGATCAATTGGATAAATAGCAGAAACCTTATCAGAAAATATCCATCTTCTACCTAGTTGAACTAACAAAATAAAGACTCCAATTGCACGATTCCCCATAAAATTAAGTGATTCGTCGCTTATTTGGTGGTTATCACGCTCGTTAATCCCAATGTCCATTAATTGTCTTCCAGTTTTTATTGCATCATCCACAGTAAGGCTAATTTCACTAATATTTAGAATGCTATTTTGTGAAAATGGTTCATCACTAGCTTTGGCTATAGAATGTCTGGAGATAAACTCAACTACATTTTCAGAAGGGTCATAAAAGTATAGTGAATGGCCAGGAAGGTTCGGAAAATCCGCCTCATCTTTTCCTTCTTCATAATTCAGTTCAACTTTACCTTCTAGCCATGCTTTAGCCTCTTTGAATTTATTTGAAGGGATATTGAAAGCAAAATGGTAATAAGGATCGCCTTTTACATTTCTTGATGTAAATTTCAATTGACTTGAACCAATTGATACCTGAAAACTTTCTTGGCATTCTTTTGATAATGGCATACCTAGAATTTCTGTATAAAAATTTTCATTTTATCAAGATCTTTTGTTTTTAAAGTAACCCTTCTTATCTTCACAAGGTATCCTCTTCTCCTCTTAGGCGTACTATTTCCATCCACTTTGTCATTTCAAATTTCCCACTTTCTTGTTTAAGTTCGTCCGGAACAGAAACAAAACTCATGAACTCCAAACTGTTTCCATCTGGATCTTTAAAATAGACAGAAGCATTCCCCTGATTAGGCCATACAAATGGCTGCACTGATATCCTGTTTCCGAAAGGTACAGCTTCTATCCCTTTACTGTGCAACCAATTCACAGAGTTCTCCATCTCTTCAAATGGAATCCTAAAAGCCACATGTCTTAGTGATGGATGGTATTCGGTTAAATATTCTTCTCCTTCCCAGAGCCCTAGCCAACTTTTATGCCTCTCAATCCAGATAAAAGCAATTCCATGGTCTATTTCTGGTCCCTTTTTTATTCTTTGGTGCTGCCTGGATAGGAGTGGGTATCTTAAGCACCTATATACAAACACTCATTCAGGTTAATTTACCTAAAGAATATTTAGGAATTGGGTTTGCCTTCTTATCTTCTCTTCTAGGTTCCTTAAGTCCTCTTGGCTATTTTCTTGGGGGTCTATTGGGGGAAATAAGTTCCGCTTTATTCATCCTCGTACTATCTGGTGCTGGTTATATTGTTTTTTCGATTTATTTTGTACTGCATCCAACGTTGAATAAATTAACAAATCGATTAAATGTAAGTTTTTCTCAAGATAATCAATAATTAATAAAACACCTAGCCAGTGCTAAAGAACTGGCTAGGTGTTTTATTTTATTTGATTTTCCTGAAAAGCTCCAGATAAATGAATAAGAATTTTTTATAATTAAGCTCTTTTCTTTGTCACTTTTGGAGTTATTTTGCACCCTTTCAAGTGCTATTTAGCACTATATGTAAATATAAAAAGGTCCGATTTCCCAGCATTAAAATTGGGAAATTAGACCTTTTTTGTTACTTCACAAACGCGCCTGTTTGTTGCAGATATAATCGATAGGAATTAGGTACTAAAAGGCAACTAGCTCTTGCGCTAACGCACCCAGTTAGTTTAATAAGCAACACTTCGAAAATACTGGATTATCGTAGCATACTCTCCAAATTGTCCTTCACTAGCACCCATTCTTGGTCGATTATACTGTAAAAAACAGAGTCTCTTAGATAACCGTCAGGCATAACCACATGATTTCGAAGCACTCCTTCTTTTACCGCACCCAGCCGTTCCATTGCCTGCTGAGACCGCACATTTCGACTATCTGTTTTCAATTGAACACGAATCGTCCCAAGTGTCTCAAAGCAGTGTTTCAAAAGAAGATACTTACATTCCGTATTTATTCTAGTTCGCCAAACAGTTGGAGACAGCCATGTCCAACCAATTTCCAAGTTACGGTTTGGTATGGATATATTAAGAAAACGAGTGCTTCCCACAATTTTCCCCGAATCCTTATCGAAGATAACAAAAGGAAATTCGCTTCCTTGCTCTCTCGCTAGAAGTGCTCCATTCACAAGGTACTTCATATCTTCAATCGATTGAACCTTCATTGGCATGTATGCCCATATATCTGGATTGTTTCCCGCATCAAATAATTCCTGTACGTGATAATCCTCCATAGGTTGTATCTTTACTCTATCTCCTATTAATACTACTGGTGTTATCTCCATAATTCTTCTCTCCTTTTCTTCTTTGGTAGAATTATATAAACGAACTGTCCTGTATCCAAGTGTCAGTTGTTTATTTTTTATAAGGGTCAGATAAAATATGGAGGTTAAGCAACTCTTCTTCCACTAATCTGCCTCGTTACTTTAAGTACAATCTTTCACAAACTCATTTGTACTTTAACATAAATATCCATTTTATTCTTCATTTTTTTTGCAACAATCTGGCCCGTTTGCTGATTAACATGACTGTCATGTTAATACATAGCTTTACCAAAAACCAGTATTTTTGTAACGATTGATTACTGCTTCACTTGCTGTCACTTTGACCGATAATTTGCGTATATTTTGAGTTTTATTTTGCACATCCAACTTTAAAAACCCAGCTACCTTCACATTAGAAGATTAGCTGGGTTTCTTAATTATTTACATTCAATCATTTATGGAACTATTCGAGTAAAAAAGCTACTGCTCATTGTTCAGCAATCGCGCCTGATTGTTGAAGAAAGAATCGATAGGTATTAGGTACTAAAAGGAAACTAGCTTCTTGCACTAACGCTAACCCGTTAGTTTAAGAACATTTGTATTAGTAAGGTAACTTTTTTATAGTGTTAGTGCTCATTCAGACACTCAGTATCACCTTAACTTAAGAATTACTTTCCCTTTAGCTTTACCTGTCTCTGTATACGCTAAAGCATGTTTAGCTTCTTCAAAAGGAAACACTCGGTCAATTGTTGGTTTCACTGTTCCTGCTTCTAAAAGTTCTGATAAAATATCTAACTGTTGCCCACTATGTTTCATAAAAAGAAAGGTGTATTTTATATCATACTTTTTTTCCAATCCAGTTATTTTTGAACTGGCTAATGAGAGAATTATTTTCTTAATTAGACCAAGTCCCATTTCTTTTGCGAAACGACCATTCGGAGTTCCAGCGATAGAAACAATTTTACCCCCTTTTTTTACTGTCAAAAATGACTTCTCTAATGTTTCACCTCCAACACTATCAATTACTGCGTCATAATCTTTTATGACGTCTTCGAAATTCACAGATTTATAATTAATAATTTTATCTGCTCCAAGTGATTTGGTTAATTCAATTCCTTCGCTAGAAGTTGTTGCAACATACGCTCCCATTTCTTTTGCTAGTTGTATAGCAAAAGTTCCTACGCCGCCTGAGCCAGCATGAATGAGAACTTTTTGACCGTTTTTCACACTCAATATATCGTGAAGTGCTTGGTATGAAGTTAATCCAACTAAAGGGATAGAAGCTGCTTCTTCAAAACTAAGGTTTTTAGGTTTTAAAGCAATATCTGCTTCATGAACAGATAGATATTCTGTAAATGTACCCATCTTTTCTGAACGAGGACGACCGTAAACTTCATCACCCACATTAAATTTGGTTACCCCTTTACCAACTTCGATAATGGTTCCACTAAAATCGTTCCCTAATGTTAAAGGCATGTCGTATTGCAACAAAAGTTTTAATTCGCCTTTACGTATTTTTGCATCAAGGGGGTTTATACTCGCTGCATGTATTTCCACTAACACCTCATTATCTCTTATTCTGGGCATTGGTCGTTCAATAAAAGTAGGATCTTTTTTATATCCTTCTATTACAAATGCTCTCACGCCAAAACACCTGCCTCTCTACATTAATTACTAGTAAATTCCTGATTTTATTGTAAAAACAAGATATCCTGAAACTTCATCATTCTCTTTAAACGCAAACATTATGAAACTCCCCCAAAACTTGAATAGATATGGGAAAGTTTCATTAATCATTCCTGCTGTTTATATGCCAGTTATTGTTTCATAGAAGGATAATCGATATATCCTTCCGCCCCGCCAGCATACATTGTATTTCGGTCAGGTTCGTTCAATAGTGCGCCAACTTTTAAACGTTCCACCAAATCAGGGTTTGAGATTAACCAAGTTCCTACGGTAACAACGTCAGCTCATTGTGGAACGTGTCCTTTTACCTTTTGTTTGAAATCTTGGACAAATCACTGAATTAGTAATTTGTATTAGGAGAGATGTGGGTATATCGCAGATACACCACCGGCAAAATCTCTTTGGATCTTTCGGCTCACGTCATCAGCAACAATTTCAAAGCTGTCGGATTCTAATCCATCAATAGCAATTTTTGCGATATCCTCAGGGTTGGATTTGGGAACTTCTAAGCTCGACGTCATGTCTGTCTCCATGAAGCCTACATGTAATCCAGCTACTCTCACATTTTGAGGATAGAGATTTAAACGTAGGTCGTTCGTCAATGCCCACTCTGCCGCCTTTGCAGCCGTATAAGCGCCAACAGATCCCGAACTAACCCAAGATAATGCGGAAAGAATATTCAGAATCGATCCTCCCCCATTATTTGATAGAATCGGTGCAAAAGTACGAACCGTGGAAAGTGTGCCAAAGAAATGCGTATTAAACTCCAAATGTATTTTATCGAGATCACCGTCAATCAAAGAAGCACCTGTAGACGATCCTGCATTGTTGATCAAAAGCGTAACATCCTTAGCTACCATAGCGGCTGCAGCTACCTCTTGAGGGTTGGTAATATCAAGCTTTACAGGAATTACACCGGGAATGTCAATGGACTCCGGATTTCTTGCACCAGCATAAACCTTAGCCCCTCTGGATAGAAGTTCAAGTGCTAAATGGCGTCCAAAACCTCGGTTCGCGCCGGTGACAAATGCGACTTGTTCAGAAATTTTCATTTTTATGTGCTCCTTTTATTATTTAATTTTGGTACAACAAAATGTCTTCCTCCTCAAAACTACGCAAGTAATGATTTCCTTAAGGAAAAGTTTTGGACATAGGCGAGTCTCACTATATGGGAATGGTCATTCTAAAAAGCACAAAATCCCTTTATGGAGAGAGCTTTAAGTAAGGCAAGACTTATATACGAGAACGACCATTCTAAAAAGCACAAAAGAATGATCCCTTCATGGAGAAAGCTTAAGCAAGGAAAGATTCATATACGAGAACGATCTGATCATTCTAAAAAATCCATAAGCAATGATATCTTCTTAGGAGTAAGCTTTACTACAGCTCAGACTTACTCATATAGGAACTATTATTCTAAGAATAAAATAATTATTTATCTAAAAGTTTTATGGATAAATTGGCTATACCGTGTAGTTTTTCTTTTGGAATGGAGGTTCTTGTCATTACCCTTAACCCAACACATACAGTATGCAGATGTTCCGCCAGTTCGCCGCCATCGTAATCTGAGGTAAATTCTCCCTCCTCCTGCCCCCACAGAATAATATCCTTGAGTAGCTGCTCTGATAGTGTGAACGATTCAGTGGACTTTGAATCCACGTCGGCATCGCGCATTGCCAATTCCACCGCCGAATTTACCATTAAACAGCCTGAAGGCGAGTTCTCTTCACCATATATCATGAAACTAAAAATAAAGTGAAGAGCCTCCGCTGCAGTTTTGGAGCGTTTAACTTCTCCCGTAAGCTCAGCTCTGACTTTATCGCGAAATCGATCCATAGCTTTCAAAAACAGCGTATGTTTGTCGCCAAATGTGTCATATAAACTTCTGCGATGGATTCCCATATGCTCGACCAGATCGGTCAAGGATGTCTTCTCATAACCTTGTGCCCAAAAGAGCTTCATCGCCTTGTCTAATACTACGTTCTCTTCGAATTCTTTGCTTCTTGCCATTCTATTTTCCTCCTCCCATCGAAAATATAACATATTGAGAACGATCGGTAAAGAAAATAAGCATCAAAATCTTCATAGTAAACTAAGTTGAATTTACAAATAGAACAACCTTGTTCTTTATCGATAAAACCTTCAAAGTCAAAGTCATCAATAATAACTAAGTCATTTTTTTCTTCTATTTTCATAGGTCCTCCCTTAATTTTACTATCGCACCCGTTATTTAATGATGGTTATAGTGGCTGATTTCAAGTATTGATAGATATAGTCCCTGACTTCTTGTTCCTCTACAATTCGGGACCCTCCACCCGGGCATCAACCTTACATATCCAACTACAACCATGGCATTAAAGAATAGTCTGTTTCATGCCACTACCTTTTGGTAGTGGCTCTCTTGATGTCCGAACTGGCTCAATTCGATGGCTGTAATCAACGGTTTCAAAAATAAAAACCAGTAATGTTAAGTGTTAACATCAACCCTTTAGGTTTAATTCGTATAAGTAATTAAATTCATTTATTCCTACAAAAAAAAGAGGAGAAAATGCCCCTCAAACAATAAACATATATAGTGAATAATTGAAGTCATTGTAACAAAACTCGTCCTTTTCTGAACACGCTCCTTGCACTTCGAAACGAGCGCTTTTTATCACTTAAAATGTAACAAAACTCCGTTCATTATTCTATGTGTATTAACCTATTATTATTTATCTTATGTTACAATGGAATATAAGGAAAAATGAGAAAAGAGTGATTTTGGTGTTAATTGGATATGCACGTGTGTCAAAAGGATTACAAAATTTGGATTTACAATCAGATGCTTTAACGCAACACGGTTGTGCGAAAATTTTTCATGATAAAATGAGTGGTACAAAAAAACAACGTCCCGGTTTAGAAGAAGTACTTCAGTATGCACGTAAAGGCGATACAATTGTTGTTTGGCGATTGGACCGACTAGGACGTAACATGCACGATTTGATTCAAATTGTGAACAGCTTAAATGAACGAGGTATTGGCTTTCATAGTCTACAAGAAAACATAACAATGGACAAAAGCAATGCGACAGGGCAATTAATGTTTCACTTGTTCGCAGCGTTTGCGGAATTTGAACGTAATTTGATTGAGGAGCGCTCTGCTGCTGGACGAGCAGCCGCAAAAGCACGTGGGCGTCTAGGTGGACGCCCGGAGAAGTATGGATTAAAAGATATTGAAATGATGAAAGCTTTAATTGAAAGTGGCACACCGATTAAAGATGTTGCGGAAAAGTGGGGTGTGTCTCGCACTACGATTTATCGCTATTTAGAAAAACAGTAAATCGGAAGGGTTGATGTCTATGCAAAATGAACATCCTCCATTAACAGCGTACTCAGAAGAACAACGACAAGCAGCGATGGTAAAGTATAAAATCATTGCGCCTTATCTTACCGACGAAAAAACATTAACTGTCATTACAGAAGAAACCGGCATTGCAAAAAGAACGCTACAATACTGGATTCGGGACTATAAACAATTTGGATTAAAAGGTTTAATTCGAAAAACGAGAAATGATGCTGGAAAAATACATTTAGAGCCGGAAATTGTCGCTTCGATTGAACAATTGATATTGAAGTACAAAAGGAATTCATTAACGTCTATTCATCGAATGACCTGTGAGCAATGTCGGAAAAAAGGCTGGCAAGAACCGAGTTATTATAAAGTGTATAAGGTATCGCAGTCCCTTTCGCCAAGCTTGAAAAAGTTAGCGCATGATGGCAAAAAAGCATACGACAATCAATATGATTTAATTCATCGAAGAGAAGCAAGCTATCCCAATGAAATTTGGCAAGCAGACCATACCCCGTTAGATATTATAGTTTTAAATGAAAAAGGAAAACCAGAAAGACCTTGGCTAACAATCATTTTAGATGATTATAGCCGAGCAATCGCTGGATACTTTTTAACTTTTGAAAACCCCTCTGCCATACATACATCTTTGGTCTTACACCAAGCAATATGGAGAAAAAGTAATCCCGATTGGCAAATATGTGGTATCCCTGAAATGTTTTATACGGACCATGGAAGTGATTTTACGTCCAACCATATGGAGCAAGTAGCAATTGATTTAAAATTTAACCTAGTCTTTTCTGCAATCGGTGTTCCAAGAGGGCGAGGGAAAATAGAAAGATTCTTTTTAACCATTAATCAATTGTTTCTCGAAGATTTACCCGGTTATTTGGGGAATCAGTCTGACGCTTCACATCTTACCCTTAAGGAGTTAGATGAAAAATTATTGAATTTCATCATATTTAACTATCACCATAGGGTTCATGGTACAACAAAAAAAGAACCGATACATGCATGGAATAATTCTGGATTTCTTCCCAATATGCCTGAGAGTTTGGAAAGTCTTGATTTATTATTACTAAATGTAGCAAAACCAAGGAAGGTTCATTCTGATGGGATTCACTTCCAAGGACTAAGATATATAGATACAAACCTAGCTGCATACGTTGGTGAAACAGTCATTATTCGTTATGATCCAAGGGGTATTGCGGAGATCCGAGTGTTCTATCAAGATAAATACT
The DNA here is from genome assembly GCF_039851965.1 of Pseudalkalibacillus hwajinpoensis. Classification (NCBI taxonomy): domain Bacteria; kingdom Bacillati; phylum Bacillota; class Bacilli; order Caryophanales; family Guptibacillaceae; genus Guptibacillus; species Guptibacillus hwajinpoensis. Next base: position 97,874 of record NZ_CP156674.1, read on the forward strand.
TATGTACGGCTATTTCCCCTGAAATTTCCGATTATACAGTAGATTTAAAGGATATTGTTTCAGCACGAAATAAAATACGGAACAATCTAAGGAAACAACTTGATTCTGGAAATACTGTTGCAGAAGTTGCCTTGTCAAAACAAAAAGAATTGGAGGAAAAGGGGAATAAATCAAATTCCAAAAAGTCGAAACTAAAGAGGTATTTCAATGAATAAAACACAAAAGTTTATTGAAACAAAAGAATATAAAAGATTTGCAGAGTTTTGTGATGCCTGTATCAAATATAAATATATAGGAATTTGTTATGGATTACCTGGTGTTGGAAAAACGTTATCCTCAAGATATTATTCAAATTGGGATTCCATCGAAAAACAAATAGCTTATAAAACAGCAAAGGAAGTAGGCTTAGATGCAGATGAAAAGATACTTGAAGCAAGAACAATTTTTTATACAGCTCCAGTAGTACGAGCGACTAAAATGACTGATCAGATTAGTACTATTGGATTCAGAATGAATATGGTAAGAACTATGTATAAAGTACTCACTAAAGGAGAAGAAGAAAAATATTCCGCCGACGCTTATGAAGATATCGATCTGATTATTGTCGATGAAATAGATCGACTAAAAGTACAAAATCTAGAACAACTTAGGGATATCTATGATCGAAATGACATAGCAATGATATTAATTGGAATGCCTGGGATTGAGAAGCGATTAGCTCGATATCCCCAACTCTACTCTAGAATTGGATTTGCTCATGAATTTGATAAACTTAGTAAAGATGAAACCCATCATATTTTGGAGTATAAATGGGAAGAATTAGGTCTTTCTATAAAACTAGAAGATTTTTCCGATTAAGCAATAACCAGTATCATTAAAATTACTGGAGGAAACTTTAGGCTCATACAGAGACTTTTCACTCAGATAGAAAGAATACTTGAAATTAATAATCTTGAAACCATAACAACAGAAGTTGTTGAAGCTGCACGAGACAGTTTAGTAATCGGAATCAAGTAAATTTAAAAATCTATCTTTTGAAATGAAGATAGATTTTTTACTTGTCAGATAGTGCAAAATAACACTCAATATATGTGCAAAATAAAATCAAAAGTGACACCTTGAAGACACGAAATCGAGATTTATTTATAAAGTCCTTTATTTTAGCAGCCTTTAATTTAAGTACCTTCTTTCACAATTTCATAACTATGTTATTTTTCGCAAGATACTGACCAATTAATAGCTAATAAATCTAAGTTCTCTTCTGTGATAGTTCTATTATTTCCCACACAAGCATTTTTAGCTTTTGCAAATCCGTTATAACTGGAAGCAACTCCGATAGCCAACATAACCAAAACCATTAACCCAATTATCCAATTTCTTAACCTTTTCATTTTCATTGTCTTATACCACCTAAGTAAATCTAAGTATTTATTCCTGCCCCGTCAGTTAAAAATGCTAAATTCCCGATAGTTCCTATGCTAATGCTAATGTAATAAAGGCGAGTACTCTATTGAGCAATCTCCCCCTATAATGGAAGACGCAACATCAATCGCTTTTAATCTATACGTCATTCACGCTCATTCTAAATTCTTTCTTATTTTTCTTTTATCATTAAGATTTAAAACAATCTCATAACCAAAGGCAACTATTAAACCCGACCAAAAGATTATAGCCGATGAAAAGAAATCATCTGTAAAAATTAGATTATGAGTGTAGTTCACAAATAACAATATCAAATAGGTATAAAAGCCAACTATTGCTCCCTTTTTCCAATTTATCATTTGTCTATTAGTCATAGATTTAAATAAACTCAAAGTAGTTCCTCCAGGCAAAGGTTATTCTTGAATTGCTCCTCGATACAGGAAGATCACTTTTATATATTAAACTGTACCTATCTCGCTTTAACAACACTTATCTCTTAAGCAAATCTCCAACTTTCAGGATGATTTTTTTCGTTTGTATTTTTTATATTGCATTATTGCAAATACACTAATAACTATAATGAATGAAATGATAATAGAATATCGTGAAATCATAAAAAAGAAATCCGGATATGGAATTTCCATAGCTGAAGTCATTCCATTTACATCTGTTGTAGACTTCACTCTATTTACCCCTGCAAACAATATTAGAAAGGAAATAGCCAATGAATATAAACCAGTTTTAACTAACGTCTTTTCCAAAATGAATCCCTCCATATAACGAAAAAAGCATTGTAGTGTTACAAAAGTTGCTCACTAACAATTATTTCAAAACAACTTCATTTACACAACTAAATAAAATAAGGAGCTTATCTTATTACAGAAAAGCTCCTCTTTTATCGAATAAGGGCTGTGCCTTATTATCTAGTTTGCTAGTTAACATTCCCCTGAAAAGTGTAAGCTGAAGAAGATTTCAGTAATTCCTCTACTCCTTTTTTATGGTAGGGCATTAACTCGTTAGCAGTATTAATGTCTACCCACTGTATCTCAGTAATCTCATTCTTATCTTCAAGTTGAACCTCTCCATCAATAACAGTAGCTTGAAATGTAAACATTAAACCGTGATGTTGCTGCTTTGTAAAAAATGCCTCATTAACTGCTAGAATCGGCCCTGCTTCAATTTCTAAACCAGTCTCTTCCTTTGTTTCACGAATAACTCCTTGTTCTAAGGTTTCTCCTAATTCAACTGCTCCACCTGGCAATGACCAAGTTGAATGCGCATTATTCACCATTAATACTTTTTGTTTTAATGGGTCAAAAATAAACGCATATACTACATCTACTCGTTTCATTTCTAAACCACCTTTAATTGTCTAATAAAAAATTTACTGGAAAGAGCGATTACCTAAGTATGCGGTAATCGCTCCTCGATTGTTTAGGAATTCCCTAAAAATTTTGTTTGTAATTCCTTCTCTATAACCTTCTCATCAAAGGAAACTTGATATGCTTTAGCATTAGGTCTTGAACTGACTATTTTACTAACTTCTTGCTCTATGTAATGAACAACAACACTATCATCTGTGGCAATTCCAGGTTGTATATTCCTAACATGATAAATCCTCCTGTATTTTAGTAGAATCACTTTATAGATTATGACATACGTTCTAAGTGCTGATACTCCTTGGTTTTAAACCATTTCCAAACTAGCCCAACCACCGGCAATAAACCACGATTTATTAAAATCCGTCATCAAAGAAGTAACGTTTTGACATTGTTCAAACGACATATACATCCTCCAAAAATAAAAGGTAGTCTTCTATTAAAGCTCCTCTTTAATAGAAGATCAACCAGCAGGTGCTAGCTGATTGTTAAAAATTCATTCCATCTTTAGGATGAATATAATGTTTTATTTGATTATTTCACCATCTTTATTACTAACATAAATCTTATATGAATCAACTTTAGACACGGATTTAAGTTCTTCCGACTTCAATATTTCATTTACTGTTTCCTCTATATCACTTTTTAAAGCCTCAGCATCCTTATCAGAACTTTTTATGGAAGTTTGAATGGTTATAGACTCTTGATAATCAGTAAGAATATCTCCCACTATACCATTATCTTTTAAGCCTTCCATAACTTGCAACTGTAATAGAGACATTTCCCTTCCTATATTCTCAGGGTCAACGATTTGTTCACTTTCAGGCAAATTTGGTTTTTCTTCGGAGTTGTAATTAAAACCAAAATATGCACCAAAAGCTATACAAACAATTATGACAAGACCAATTATACTCTTTTTCAAATTGAACACCTCCTATTAGAGGGTATGTCCAATTTTATGCTCTATGTTAATTTTTGTTATTCCGTTATCCTGCCCTTTTATGGAATACCAATTATTTCAAATCCGACTATAAAACTCAACAACTTATTCCATAATACAGGAAAAATTAAAACCAATAGTATGCCGAATGAGCAATAAAAAATAACACTTTTGTATATATTTGAGGACTGTAGTTAACGCTAGTCAACCCTTTTATTGAAATTGTACCATTATAAACCTCCTATTTAATTTACGATGTACATGGGAGGAATGCCAATGGCTTACTTAAGAAAAAGAGGGACTAAGTGGTCTTATCAAATTGAGTGGATTGACCCTTTATCAGGAAAAAGAAAGACAAAAACTAAGAGTGGTTTTACTAGAAAAACAGATGCAAGAATTGAAGCAGAAGAAATTGAGAAGGAATTAAGAGATGGAACTTATTTAGATGAGAATAGCATCAATTTTAGTGAATTTGCAGATGAATGGCTTACATTCTATGCGAAAAATTCTAAAGTCAGTTCCCATAGAGTTCGGTCAAAGGAAATAATTCATTTTAAAAGATATTTTTCCAAAATGAAGCTATCTGACATTACTAGAAAACAATATCAAGCACTACTCAATAGTCTTCACGAAAAGGGATATGCTCACAATACTCTCTATGGCATTCACACGACTGGACGTATGTTATTTAAAAAAGCATTGGAATATAACCTAATTAAGTTAAATCCAAGTGAATTCGCAAAAATCCCTAAGAAAATTGAAACAGTAGAAGAAATTGAACAAAATGAAGAGGTTCTAAAATTCCTAGAAAAAAATGAACTAATAGCTTTTTTAAAGACTGCCAAGGAAAAAGGCTTGGATAGAGACTATGTTATGTTTTTAACTTTGGCTTATAGTGGTATTCGTGTAGGAGAGTTAATGGCACTAAAATGGAACGACGTTAATTTTGAAAACGGGTCAATCCGAATTACTAAAACTTACTACAATCCGAGTAATAATACAAAAAACTATCAACTACTTACACCAAAAACCAAGAGATCAACTCGCACTCTCAAAATGGACAATCAGGTAATCTGTGAATTAAAAAAATACTGTATCCAACAACGGGAAATGAAATTAGCACTTGGGAATCAATATAAAGATCTGGGATTTGTTTTTGCAAAAGAGATTAATAACCCAGGTTACCCAGACTTTATAAAAACGGTTGAAAACAGGATGAGACGTCTGTTAAAGTTCAGTGGTATAGAAAAGAATGTCACCCCTCACTCTTTTAGACATACACATACCTCTCTTCTAATAGAGGCTGGAGTAGGAACCAAGGAGATCCAGCAAAGGCTAGGGCACGGGGATATCAATACGACCATGAACATTTACGCTCATATTACTAATAACATGGAACAAAAAGCATCGGAAAAGTTCAGTGAGCTAATGAAAGATGCATTATATTGAATAATATAAAGAAGTTATAGAAGCCCGAATATACAATTGGTCGGTATAGGACCGTGTATATACGGGTTTTTATTTAGTTACTTTTTCACTTATATAAATAATTATGAATAATCATTTGGTAATATTTACATAATTATAATTTAACTGAGGTCTAATTGGGTATTCATAGCAAAACTCCAGGGATTAATTTGATAGAAAATCTACAAATGTTAGGAGAAGTGCTGGGTTATTATGTAAATTCGGAATATCCGGTGGAAAAAGGAATAACTAAAGAAGCAATTGATGTGGCTTGGTTTTTAGAAAAAGGGCATAAATTTCCCTTGATGATTCTAGAAATTGAAAGTATTGCAACAAACGCTTCTGCTGCCAATGCTTGGTAGAGTACGAAATTTGAAAAACCCCTCTTCTTCTTTCATATATATATTAATTCAGTCAAAAATTCGGCCGTTATTGAAAACTTTAAAAGGCAATATGGAACGAATAATTATAGAGTATTATACCAACTCAAAAAAGGAGAAAAATTAAACTTAGTTAAAGACATCCTTTCTCAACAATCGGAGAATTCATTCTACTATAGATTTATATGAATTCCTAAGTGCATTGAAAAGTGCCTCCTTCTGGGATGATGTGGATATTCCATTATTACTTCAACATTTAGAAGACAATAACTTCAATCTTACTACCGGAGATTTTTTATCTACTTATGCAACATTAGGATTATATATAAAGAATTTAATTATGAGTTTCTTCGGTACTTAAAGAGTAATGGGATTGATTCTTTAAATAATAAAAAGGGACAGTTTCCAAACGAAATTTTTAATAACTACATTGAAGCAATTTATATAGGATTACTTTCAAATTATGATTGTAATAATACTGCTAAAAATTATTTGAATTATTAATAAAATGGCAAGAGGACACATCATATATGAATCAAATTGGTCCCTAATTTGGCTTAAATCAAGCTTATGATCGATTTATTTTAGGTGCTTCAGGTCTGCAGTGGGAGAGGCTTCTGAGATTTTAGACGTAATTTTTGAGAGAACCAGTCAAAATCCAGTCAATATTTAATTAAAGGGGTTCAACCCCCTGTACATCAAGAGATTCGAGGCCAGCTTACATCATTCACGTTATCACACCATCTCATTCTTCCACGTATGGAATGGTTAATGGTCCTAACGGTAATACAGCGACCGACATGTTTTCTCCATATTTTTTCTTTAACTCATCCAGTTGTTTTTCAATGTTAGATATCGGTTTTAGCATAGCTCCCTTAACCTGCTCATCTGTTAGCTTAGAATACACATAAACGTCTGCCCACACCTGAATTACCGCTTGTTTCTGTACTTGCCATTGATCAAACATCTTAAATTCCGGGTTGTTGATCATATCAAGCAGTGCCTGAGGACTATCCGCCATTTCAAATATTTTCGAGTAGTTTCCATGACTCGGAAGTCCATCTGAGCATTCGGAAGCGACCAGGATCGCCCCACCCTTCTTCACAATCTTGTGAGCAGCACTCATTCCTTTTACTGCTTGATACAAGTTCTGATCTAACGGATATCCAGAGTTAGATGTAATAACCACATCAAATCGCTCATTGCATTTAATCATTGCATGTTCTTTTGCAAATTCGCACCCTTTATCGTGCGCTTCGTAAAGCTCGCCTGCGAATACTGCCGTAATTTCTTTTTCTCTGTTTAGGGTTACATTTAACATGAAATCAGGCTTACACATGCCGTTAATTTCTCGAGTCATCTCCTGTACAGGGTTGTTCTCCATATTTCCCCATGTTGCGAGAGGATCACCGATCATTCTTGCATTATGGAATGTCATGATGGTTTCAATACCAGCAATTCCTGGCATGATTCCTTTGGGCCCACCAGAAAATCCTGCGAAAAAATGCGGTTCAATGAAGCCTGTTACAATTTTAAAATTCGCTTCCACGTAATCTTTGTTTAAATACACATCACAGCCAAATTTGCTTTCACCGAGGTTTACAAGAGAATCTTTATCATGGCACTGGTTGTTCACGATTCGGATGTTATCAACGACCCATTCTCCAAGCATTTGAATAAATTCTTCACGTGTCTGATCACGGTGTGTTCCTGTTCCGTTTATAATCACAAAGTTTTCTAGTGGCACATGGTTCAACTCTTCAATAAGTAAAGGGATTAAGATGTGGTTTGGTGTAGGTCTTGTAATATCGCTAATTGCAATTGCAACTGTATCCGTTGCTTTTACCACTTCTTTTAAAGGTGATGTTCCAATTGGATTTTGAAGCGCTTCCTTAATAGAACGGTTTGTCTCTGGTAACCCTTCAAGGTTATTGGGCTCTACCATGAACGAATTATCAGGTATATTAATTGAAAGACCATCTTTTCCGTATAGCAATGTTGTTTCCATAGTAACTCCCTCCCATTTCATCTAATTCTACATTACTGTTACCCTATTTTTTCTACATCTCTATTAAAACATAAAATGGAAAAGGACTGACTCAAAATAATTGAGTTAATCCAAGTCGGACTCAGGCAGATTGGGCGTTTTTGTCGTTTTTTTCTTGCTTTTTACCTTTATTCGTCTCAAGTTTGCCGTCGATCCCTTTGCTTCTCTGGTAACGATCCACCAAAATAACCGCAATTGGACAAAGGATAGCTGTTGTAAGGGTTGCGATAGAGATCTGTGCCGTCGCAACAGCAGCAATTGCTTCAAACGATGCTGCTTCGGAAGCAGACATCATTCCTGATCCAGCAGCTACTGCAGCGGCTGCGGCTATAGCGGCTGGTGTCGCAGCAGCGTTTCCAGCTGTAGAAGCTTCAGAAACGGGAGCGATATAGCTTTTTTCTTTAAACAATTTGAAAATAAGTATACCAGCCCCGCCTGTTAGAACAGTCGTAAGAATACCGATTGTTAACCCAGCCGCAACAACATCTGGATTAAAGAAGCTTGCAAGGTTCATACCGGCTCCGAGCGCAAATGCAAAGAATGGTACTGGTAAAATTTCACCTGGCTTAAGAAACTCTCTTATTTCAGGGTCAAGGTTTCCAAGGATCATACCGATTGCGATCGGAAGTAGAACCGCGATAAAGGCAATAACAGGAAAGCTTGAACCGAGTAGTCCTAACGCAAGTAATGTTAAAAATGGTCCGTCATTAAGAGAAAGTATGGCTACTGCTCCAACATCTGATCGGTTTCCGTATTGACTAGTTAACGCGGCATACATGCCACCGTTTCCATTTGTCATCCCTGCTATGATCGCAAGTGTCGATAATCCAAACAAGCCTGACATTGGATCAAAGAAATACCCGAAAAGAATACCAACCGATAAACCTGTTAAGTATTTACTGACGATCAACAATGACCCTTTCTTAAGTGCTGCACCACCGATTCTCAAATTCATCTGACTACCTGCTGAAAAGAGGAAAAGTGCAATTAAAACCAATGCTCCGTTTTTAAACAAAGCTTCTGAGAAGCCACCAATTCTTAACAACTCATAATAGCCTTCTGATGTAGGTGCGACACCCAGTGTTTTCAAAAAGTTCATAACAACTGGAAGATGCATTTGATCAATGGTGTTAAAGAGTGCACCAAACATAAGTGGAACTACCATTAAACCGCCAGGAACTTTTTCAATCGTCTGTTTAATCTTCATAAAACAAGACCCCCTTGTTTGTTATAAACGCGATTATGAAAATAAGATCTTATAACCTGTTCTGTACTCCTTTCCAAAAGTTGAGGAGCATATTCCATCGCCTCATTTAGAGACATAGGCTGATTTATAATGCTATTGACGCTCACCACACCAAATTGATACAAAACCTCAATTCCAGTTCCGACAGACCCTGCCATTACGATAGTTGGGATATTCAGTGTATTAGCTGCCTGTGCCACACCCATTGGAGTTTTTCCAGAAGCGGTTTGAAAATCAACTTGGCCTTCGCCTGTAATTACAAGGTTAGCTTTGGAAAGTGATTCATACAGTCCAGTAAACTCAATTACTACGTCAATACCACGTTTCATTTTCGAAGGAAAAAAGGCTTGAAACGCACCTCCAATCCCTCCTGCTGCACCAGCACCTGGTTTGTCGTGAAGATGTACACCAGTTACCTTTTCTACTTCATCTGCCCAGTTCATCATACTGTTATCTAATCTCTTCACCATCTCTTTTGTCGCGCCTTTCTGGGGTGCAAAAACATGAGAAGCACCCTCAAGGCCTATGAGAGGGTTTTGTACATCTGAAGCAATGAGAAACGTGCTGTGTTTTATACGTTCATCAAATCCACTTACATCAATTGAGGTGATTTTATTTAGTTCTCCACCACCAAAACCAACTTCATTTTCCTTTTCGTCAAGAAGTCTAATTCCTAGCGCTTGAAGCATACCTGCCCCACCGTCATTTGTTGCTGAACCTCCAATAGCAAGAATGAAAGACGTAAACCCATCATCAAGAGCTTGTTTAATAAGTTCTCCGGTACCAAAGGTGGTAGTAACTAAAGGGTTTAGTTCTTCATTTGGAACTAGTCCCAATCCTGATGCACTAGCCATTTCAATAACACAGGTTTTGTTGTCTCCAAGTATTCCGTATTCGGAAAGAACACTGTTACCAAGTGGGGCCGTTACAGCCGTTTTCTTTTTTGACCCCCCCGTTGCTGCTACGAGAGTTTCTAGTGTCCCTTCTCCTCCGTCTGCTATTGGTAGAAGAACAGTTTCAGTTTCAGGTATTGCTTTCTTAATGCCTCGATCAATTGCCTCTGCTGCTTCCATAGCACTTAAACTGCCTTTAAATGAATCTGGAGCTATTACAATTTTCAACATATCACCTCTTATAGAAAGCGCTTTCAATTCGTTGTCTATTATTATAAGCTTCTTGACTGTGAATTTCTTTATGTATATTGTATAAAAAAGATACTGATTTTTTTGAAATTTTAGTAAGTATTAGCTAAATTAATAGGAGGAACAGTAAATGCTTACTCGAGAGATTGCGAAAACAATCGTAATTGAAACTTCATTACGTCTAAATCGGAATGTGAATATCATGAATCACCATGGAGTGATTATTGCTTCAGGGAACACTACAAGAATCGACCATATTCATGAAGGAGCACTGGAAGTTCTAAAGCAACAAGAGCCATTAAAAATTTTCCCTAATGAAGATGGCAAGTGGAGAGGTTCTCAGCCTGGATTAAATTTACCAATTTCTTTTCAAGACCAAATTGTGGGAGTTATTGGCATAACGGGCAATCCTGATGATATGGAAGACGTTGGTGGAGTGGTTAAAATGGCAACAGAGCTTATGATTAAACAAGAATACATCGCCTCCCAAATGGAATGGAAGCAACGAACAAAAGAAATGGTTATTGAAGAACTGATAAAGGCAGATCCCTCTTTCGAACATGTAAATCGGGGTTTGAATTTACTAGGAATTACTTTAAGTCCACCATATATTACCTATATCATTCAAATGACTGAGCGGCGTATTTCTAACACCGCATTGATAAAGAAAATTGAACAAATACTTGGCGAAAAGGATCCACTTGTAGGCTTTATTAATGTTAATCGCTTGTGTATTACTTGTTATGGAATTACCGAATCTGAATCTGAAATACAGCTCGAGAAACTTTACTATGAACTTAAAAAATTGCCCCTTAGTTTCAGACTTTCTTATAGTATTCCTTTTCAGATAATCGAAAGATTTAGCCAATCTTATAAAGATTGTGATCTTGCACTTGAAATTAGCGATAAAGATCAAGAAATCATATCATTTGCTGACATAGAAGCGAAAGCTTTACTCTATCAAATTAAGCCCAATATTGCAGAAAGGTTTTCAGAGAGAATTATCAATAACTCGATTTTAAAGTATACAGAGACAATAGAATGTTTCTTTAAGAAAAATCTTAAAATCCAACAAACTGCTGATGAGATGTATATCCACCGTAATACCTTAATTTATCGGTTAAATAAAATAAAAGAAGAAACCGGATACGATCCTAAATGCTTCAGAGATGCATTAACTCTCCAATTTGCAATATGGATCTCTCATAAAAATAAAGTCGAAACTTGATTTTAATTAAAGATAACCCCCAATTTCTGGGGGTTATTTCTTGTTAAATCAAATCGTCTTTTACGGCATTAGTAAATTGTTCAATTGCTTGGTTATCTATCCCCTGTCCTGCATTTGACTGGCCTTTAGTTTGTTGATTGTTCATCGCGCCCATTACATTCTGAGAAAGTTGTTGGAACGTATCATTTCCATTACCGTTTCGAATTCGATTAGTTAAACCATAAGCTGCTGCTCCGCCTAATGCGCTTAATGCGACCATTGTTGCCGTTCTACCTCTACCTTGATTGGTTCGTTTTTTATTATTCACGTGAGCTCACTTCCTTATTAAGAATTTAAAACATTTGTTTCTAAACCACTTGTAGAAACACGTGTTAGTTTAAGTAACCTGAGATTTAATATACTGGTGCCTTTTACCTGGTTGATATAAAAATTACCAATATGGAACTTGAGCAGTTAGTGAGTAAAAAATAAATCACAGTAAATATTAATAAACGCTATACAAAATCAAAATGGAGGTTATCTCATGAAAAAGAAATTAATGCTCTTTACCATGTCTCTTGCACTTTCAGTCAGCATGCTATCGGCTTGTGCAGGTGGAAACAACGGTAACAATGACATGAATGAGCAACCTGAGGATGTTAGGTATGAACCGACTCGCAATGATGAGAACATTGACATGAACAATAATAATAGAGGTCCAGATGTTGATACTGATCCTCGCAATACAAGGCAACCTAATGAGCCTGATACACCTTTCAACATGGATGAAGAACAGCCAGATCCAGATGAAGAACCATCAGAAGAAAGACGCGGTAGGTAAATCTATACGTTTGATATGGATAAAAGCAGCTCCTTAATAGAAGCTGCTTTTATCATATGGATTATTAGCTTCCATCTCCTTTGAGCTTTTATTATCAACATGTTAGACAGGATAGTTTTGCACTTCGTTTCGTTTATTTTCTCCTATAAATTTCAAGGAAGCATCATTAAACTCCCGAGGCTTTTCAAGATTACAGACATGGCCGCATTTTTCGAGAATAAGCCTTTCAGAGCTTTGATCTTTCTTTGTATCCTCAAGAATCGCTTTGACGAATAAATGATCTTCGGCACCTGATATGTAAAGTTTAGGTACGTTCTTACTATTTTTTTGAACATCAACGTATGTCGTTCGAACATGTTGAACTAAATCCACCCAGGGTAAAATCCGACTTTTGTCTATCTTTTGGGCTTCCCTAACGAAGAAATCACGTGAGATCTTATGGTTGTTTCTTGGCATTATAATATGAGCAAGCACTTTATATAACAACATGTGAGGTATCACATTTTTTAAAAGGTTGCTTGCAAAAAGCAAAAATGCGGAGAAGGCATTGTAACGAGTGATGCATCCCCCGAGTACAGCACTAATGGCACGTTCAGGGTTCCTTTGTAGGAAATCATGGACGACAATGGCCCCAACTGATATTCCTACAAAGTGAGCGCGCTTAATGTTTAGGGTATCTAGAGTGTCAAGTATTTCATTATTAATGATGGCAAAAGAAAAAGGTTGAGTATAGCTTGTTGGGCACGGTGAGTTCCCATGTCCGGGCAAGTTAATAGCTAATACATCAAAGTGCTTTTTATAAGCATCCATTTGTTTATGAAACATCGTCGTATTGCCACCTAACCCATGCAATAAAACGATGGTTTCTTTATTATATTTGTGGTGATACTGGTAATCTAACATCTCTGTCTCCTCTCTGTTGCGAACATAGACCTCTAGTATACGTGTAATGCCGTTCTTTTGTCATACACTATTTATGACAGCCCATAACCGCATTTCACCATATCATATATCTTCGTTAAGTATTTAAAATAATGACTAAACACTCATCAATGTTTTGTGTATCCAAATCGCTGCGAGGGATCCATCTCCCATAGCTGCTGTTACGAGCTCTGAATGAGCGACGGTATCTCCAGCTGCCCATACATTCTTTACGCTCGTCATTTTCGTTTTGGGATCAACATATAAATGGTTATTTTTAAGTGATTGGGCACCAAGCTGTAAGGCTAACTCCGAGCGAACATGATTACCTCCAAAAGCAACAAAACTCTTTTCACCTAGTATTTTTCTACCATCGGTTGTTTCCACTCCATAAAATTCCCCGTCTTCATGTAGAACCTGTTTAATCTCAGATGTATCGACTAAAATATTATTTTCTTGAAGTCTTTGTAGCCATTTAGAAGAGAGATCTTTCCCATTATGATTAATATACGTGATATCTGAACTCCAGAATAGAAGGGTTAAAGCCATAGATGCACCGACATCTCCGCTCCCCATAACAACTGTTTTTTGATTTGAGATTTCATATCCATCACAATCCGGACAAACGTAAATAGAGAGACCAAGACATGGCCTAATACCAGGAATTTTAGGGATATTATCTTTCACTCCTGTAGCAAGTAAAATTGTTTTGGCTTGAAATGTTTTATTCTTAAAGGTGTTAACTTTAAAACCATCTTCGATTTTATGTAGGTGTGTAACGGTGTCTTGAAAGAATTCTACTCCGTATTGTTTTGCTTGCTGAACACCAGCCGCACGTAAACTCTGCCCACTTATCCCGTTAGGAAATCCAAGGATGTTTTTGTAGTTTCTGCAAAGTGTGGAACGCCCATCACCCGAATCGATCGTCAGTATAGTTCTTTTGTATCTTCCTAGTTGGATCGCAGCCTGAAGTCCAGCAATTCCCCCACCAATAATAATACAATCGTACCTCATCTCTTGTCCCTCTTTCTTCTTTACTTTTCTTCTTTACTTTTCCTCTATTATCAAAATTCGATACCTTTTATGTGAAGATCGATAACGAATATAACTATTTCATAAAAATAGAGACTCACATATAGTGGCTAAACCTACTGCTTTATCTGGCTAGGTCCAACTAGTGCCCTAACGACAAATACTTATACAATAAAAAAATAGCTGCCACATATTATCGTGGCAGCTATTTAGTATTGGAGTCTAATCATAATTAAACGCAATAAATGCTAACTAGTTCTTCCACTTATAACCGACACCCCAGATGGTTTTTAGGTAATCGTCGATGGGAAATCCTGTTTGCCTACATTTTTCACGCAAATTGCGAATATGTGAATCAATGGTTCTTCCCTCAGTATTGGATTCAAATCCCCATATTAATTGGATTAGGTGCTCTCGACTGAATACTCTTTCAGGATTTTTCATAAAGAGTCCTTGAAGCTTAAACTCTAGTGGTGTCATGGAAATGACCTGGTTTTTATAAGTTACCAGATGTTTCTCACTGTCCCACATCAGTCCCTTAACATTGAGGAAGCTACCATTGGTTTGGTGCAGTCGACGTGAAACAGCTTCTATTCTAGCGAGGAGCACTTGCTCTTCAAACGGCTTAGTCATATAGTCATCGGCACCTAATTTTAACCCTTTCACAATATCTTCAACTTGTTCTCTTGCTGTCAGCATAATGATGGGTACATCTGAAAGTTTGCGGATTTCCTTACATGTTACCCAACCATCCATTTCCGGCATCATAATATCTAATAAAACAAGATCAATTTTGTTTTCCTGTAAGAGTTGAAGCGCTTCTTCTCCAGTGTATGCTTTCGATATTGTATACCCATGCGGTTTTAAATAGAGGGAAATTAAATCTACCATTCGTTCTTCGTCATCAACGATTAGGATGTGCGGCATTTTAATCATCTCCTGGTAAAACAATTTTTATCGTTGTCCCTTTTCCTTCATGACTTAATGCTGAAATACTTCCCCCATGATTTTCGATAATTTCTCTAGCAATCGCAAGTCCTAACCCTGAACCGCCGTATTTCCGGGATCGGGACTTATCTACTCTGTAAAGACGATCAAAGATATAAGGAAGGTCTTTCTCTGGTATCCCTTCTCCTTCATCGATTACACTCACCTCTACCGTAGAATTATTCACAGAGGTATCAATTAGAACGGTATTTCCTTCCTTTGTGTAATGAAGAGCATTATCAAGAAGATTGAGTAGTACCTGGGAAATTCGTCCAGGATCCAGGGTTATGTGAATGTCTTTCTGACAGGAAATGAGAAGGTATATTCCTTTATTTTCAAAAGCTGGGGTTACCTTCTCTCTTACTTGTCTAATAAGGGTACATAAATCAATTTTTTCTCGTTCAATTACAAAACCTTTTTGATCCATCTTTGCTATATCGAATAAATCTTTCACAAGGGCTGTTAAGTTTTCTGATTCTTCTTTGATAATGGATAGATAAGTGTTCCTTTCTTTTGGAGAGAGGTTTTCCCGTTTAGTAATATCGGCATATCCACTTAAGTAGGTTAATGGTGTTCTCAACTCATGAGCGATGCTTGCAAGGAAATCACTTCGCTCGTTCTTTAATCGAAGCAAGTCATCTGATAAGCTCTGAATGGCTCTCGCCAATTCGCCTAGTTCGTCATTACGGTCTTCTTTTAAAAATACATCATGTTCTCCTAAGCTCATTTTCTGTGTGGCTTCTTTCATATGGATTAGTGGTTCCGTTATGAAGCGCGATAAATAAATGATGGTTATAACAGTAAGGAATAAGGCCAGACCGCTTACAATTAGAAATTGTGATGTTAAATGGTCTCGTACATCTCTAATTCCCTGAGTGTTTAGAATCATATAAACATAACCAATCACTTGATTATTCTTCATAATTGGTGACCCTGTTGCAACGATTGGTTCCCTCATCCAATTACCCTCAATAATTGCCCCTTCAAATGGGATGGTATTAGAAGATTTAATTGTTTGTTGAACAGCAGATGTTAGCTCATTGGAATGGACTAGAATGTTATTCTCTTGATCTGTGATGACAACTTCCGTTTCTGCTTCTGATTCCATCAAAGCAACGTGCTCTCTTGTATCGGAATCGAAGTGCTTCTCAAGAACGTCTCTATGGCTATTCCCACGTGCTAGCAAAGCGTCGGTTTCGGCCTTAGTCCGTTCGTTAAGAAAACCAAAATAAAGCACAACAAATAAAATCCCTTCAAGAAACAATATACTTATGAGGAACAACAGCCCTAACTTTGTTGCGAGTTTGTTTTTCCTTCTAAATGTCATTTTGAGCTCCTTTAACAACAGCTATTCTATCAGTATTATATCGAGAAACTGTGCATCATGTCTCATAAGTTTTATTTGAGAATTTTATAGCTTTAAGCTATTAAGATTTTTGTATACACAAAGAAACCTGCTTGGTTATAAGCAGGTTCATTTCGTTATGTTCTTAGACTAAGATGATGAATTCTTACATTTGTCTATACACTTGAAGCAGGCAACAGCACAATCCTTTCAATTTGGAGGCTCGTTTTTCTACATTCATTTCATGTCGCCTCGCAAATGGAAGCACTTACTTCTGCGAGTTGAGATGCAAATGGAGTGTCCTGCGAGAGGAAATATTCTGAAGGGGTTCAGGTGAATAAGTAAATAGTATGTACCGTTTACTTTACAACTTGCCCCTGCTCAACAAGTATATTCCAAGTTTCACCAGAATCGGTTGTTCGATAGATTGTTTCATTAATCGTGTGAAAAACAATCTCTTTCTCGTCTTGCGGGTTGATAGCTAAATAATCAATCGTTTCTACTTCGTTCTCGGGCATTAAGATTTCCTTTTCTTCACCATTACTTAGATCCTGAATGACTAGCTGATTATTAGGAGATTGCTCGGCATAAATAAGTTTATCTTCAAGAAATACAACTGTACTAATTCCGATTTCTTCTGTTACTCGCTCAAATGAATTACCTTGATCATTTGAGACATATAAACCCATTGGGGATGTAATGGCCAGCACATTTGAATTACGTGGGTGGGTATAAATTCCACCTACCTGATCCGGCGTCCCATTTAGCTGAACTTTTTTCCATTCTTTTGCGTCTTCACTATAGTAAACACCCATATCCATTTTGCTATTCTTCTGTTGATTCACAGCATAGATCGCATGAGTTTCATAGCCTATTGCTAGATAATGAAAATCCGACTCCCCCTGGAACCCGAGTTCTTGTAATGTTTTTCCTCTATCAGAACTTTTAATTAATCCAAGTGGATTAGGGAGGTCGGAACCTTTGCCTGGATGTCCACTACTATAAAATCCATCAGATACTGCAGTAAAACCCATGTAATCATTTTTATTTGCTGTGGCTTCGTACCAGGAATTATTATGATAAACAATTGGACCGTTATGGGTCGCAATGAAGAGCTCATTTCGATTGCCAGGATATCCGATCCCATGCACATGCTCGATTTGTTTATCCTCCAACATTTTATATAAGCTAGATTCTTGTAAAGAGACGAGCTCGGTAACTCCCTCTTCCTTTTCGACAACCTCTTGGTTATTTTCAGACGGTGCTTCTTTATCATACTGACAACCCGCAGTAACAAGTAAAATCGTTGTTCCAAGAACACTAATCCATTCTTTATTCACCATACTTCATCCTTTTCAACTTTTTAGGTTCAATCCTTTCATATTTTATCAAAAAAGTATGGAGGAATTGTGCACGTTTTATATGCTCAACCTTATCACCAACGATCATTCTTCATGGAAAACGTATATAAAAATCACCAAAAAACCTGCTTATACAGTATAAGCAGGTTTATTATATAGAAAATTGATTTGCTCTTTTATTATGAGGCTAACTTCTTGCATTCCTCCGCGCATTTAAAGCAAGCTTCTGCACACTGCTGGCAGTGTTGATGATCATGCTTCTTACATTCATTACCACATGCTTCGCAAATCGTTGCACATACTTCTGCAAGTTGAGATGCAAAAGGTGTCCCTCTAACAAGAGCTTGTTCTAAGTAACCACAAATATCGGCGCACTCTCTGTCCAGTCGGATGCAATCAGCCATCATTTTTACATCATCTTCTTTTAAACAAGAATCATAACAGTGATTGCAAGCGGTCATACACTCATGAAGCGTCTCAATTACGGAACCATATTTTTCATGTGACATTTTACATTCCTCCTCTAAATTTGTTTGCACTTTATTATTAGCCTGAAAATTAGATGTTAAACTTAATTTTCAATTAAATTCCTTTAAAAGGGAATTTCATTAATTCTGCACAAATTCTCCATATTTCAGGGGAATATATAATTGACTTGATTGGAATCACTTAATATTTGTCAAATTAAAAAAGCCATTCTCACTCTAGCAGCCTGGTTAGCCTTGAAACTTAATACAGGTTTTTGATCATAATAAATAGCATACTTAGGGATTCAGACTATTTTGTAAAAAGCTCATCTTCTGTCACCCATTTGTGGTTTGATACTTTTTCACCACCAGTTGTCGGCGTATAATCAATCATGTATACAGTTGTTTCATTAGCAGAATCAATGGTCGCCTTCGCGCCCTCCATGCCCTTCATATGAGAGGCATTTAACGTGACTTCACTACCGGATTCAAACTGTTCGTTACTAGTCTTTTCGATTTCTTCATGTATGACCCATTTATGATCCTCTACTCTTTCTCCTCCGTTTGTCGGAGTGTAGGAAACTACGTAGGCTGTCGTTTTATATGCGCCTTTTATTGTTGCTTCAGCACCCTCCATTCCACTCATGTGCTCAGATTCAATAATTGCTTGACTACCAATCTCATAAGTCGGGTTCATTGCTTCTTCTAAATTCTCAGGAACTTTCCCTGAACCCGAATGATCCATGTGATCCATGTCGTCTTTGGAACTTAATTCCATATTTGATTGTTCCTCGCTATTTTCCTGCTTGGAATTCTCGCTGTCATTTCCGCACCCCACCAGTATGAATGCAAAAGTAAGGAATGGGATGCCGAGCATCATCATTTTATTTTTCATAAATATCCTCCTTTAATTTTCTGTTTCATAGTGTAAGCTATGATGCGGAATCAACATTACACCCAAATCATGGATTTATTGTGCAGGAAAGTCAATTTCTCAATATTAATAACATATTCAATTAAAAAAGCAGCGTATCCCCCTTCTAATTGGGATACGCTGCTTATCAAAATTACTTCTCGGGTGGTTCTCCAATAACACGAACCTCTCGCTCGAGTTCAACATCAAATTTCTCTTTCACTGTACGCTGCACGTGATGGATGACATCTAAGTAATCGGTTGCTGTCGCATTGTCGATGTTAACGATAAATCCTGCATGTTTTTTAGATACTTCTGCCCCGCCGATTCGCGTTCCTTGAAGTTTTGAGTCCTGAATTAATTTACCAGCAAAGAGACCTGGAGGGCGTTTGAAGACACTTCCGCATGATGGGTATTCCAGCGGTTGTTTGGTTTCACGCTTCTCAGTTAAATCGTCCATGATGGCTTTTATTTCAGCCTGATCTCCTTCTTTTAAACTAAAGGTGGCTTCAAGAACAAGAAGACCCGATTCTTCTACATTACTGTGACGATAGGATAGATCGAGTTCACCTGCACCCAGATGAACCAATTCGCCTTCTTTCGTAACGGCAAGCACACTTTCAAGGCAGTCGGCAATCTCTCCACCATATGCACCGGCATTCATATAGACAGCACCGCCTACAGAGCCTGGAATGCCACATGCGAATTCAAGTCCTGTTAATTTACTGTGCAATGCAAATTCGGACACCTCGATGATCCGTGCCCCTGCTTGGGCCAACACTTTGTCCTCTGTTCTACGGATGGTGTTCAACGACGAAAGATTCAATACGATGCCCCGTATGCCACCATCCTGAATAATTACATTAGAGCCTTTTCCAAGAATCGTTAAAGGATAGTTAGCATTGTAGGCGTATTCCACCGCTGCTCTCGCATCTTCGGCCGATCGTGGAAATACGAGAACGTCAGCACGTCCACCCATTCTAGTGTAGGTATATTCATTTAAAGGCTCGTTTATTTTCAGCTCTGCTGATGGCAGAATTGTTCTTAGTTCATTTAAAACACGTTTGTTATCCATGGCTTACCTCACTTATTGAACAAGTTCTTTTTAGTAGTATTAACATTTCGCGAGTATCTAGAAGCTTCCTTTAGAGATTCTAGTCCTACTGAAATATTCAAACACAATTAAAATAATAACACAATTTGAACTTGAATATGGCCAATTTGCCAAAGGAACTGCTTGTTTTGTAAAGATTGGATGTGATTTTGATTTAAGTGAAGAGGACTTTTTATTCAAAGTCTCTATAGTAATTAATATGTAGAAAGGTGTGTTATAGTGTTCGTGCCTAAAAAGGAATAAAAAGGAGCTCCACATATAATAGGGAGGTCTCATTCTGACTATGCTTTAGTACGATAGCCCGAATTATTTGCTTTAAGTGAGTCATCACTACCAAATAGAAAATGGGTTTTATCGCATGATCCTCCTTTTATCTTCCAGACAGTTCAGTCTGTAGGATTTGGCACCATCTTCAAGCTTTACTTGAAAGGTTGCCGGGCATCATAGGGCCTAATCCCTCAGCCGCTCTTAATAAAAGTGTAGATTCAATTTTTAACATGGTTAAAATTATAGATGGGATAATAGAAAGAAATTACGAAATATGAGGAAGCTTTGTATCTAACATGAATCCTTTTGTGTTAGACGGTAAATACGATCTTCCCTCCCGTTCGATTGAACTGTCATCCTTCGCTGCTGAACAAATGAATCTAAATACGTACACACAGAATAATAAACCTTCGGCTTTTGCGTGGAGTATCTATTATCTAATGTTTTCTTATCTTTAATTAAAAGTTCGCAGATCATTAACGCACTTTCAATTCCCCTTTCAATGTAAGTATCAATTGCTTCCTGAATAATAAAAGAAAGATCTCCGACCACATGCGTGTTTTTTTGCGTTTGCTTCTCAGCTGGGGAAACAGAAGCAGGAACTTCTTCTGCGAATAAATCAAATGCGGCCTGTGCCTCTTCTTCTTGGTCTAATGCTGGCTCTGGCCTTTCTGGTTTTTGAACAAATGGTTCAGGTATCGTGCTTTTACGTTCAACCGATTCTAATTCTTCACGATGTGCTCTTATTAAGCCTTTCAGTATTTTTTCTTGACGAGATAGTAGTGGCAGTTGAAGCTCAATGAAATCACGAATATCCGAAGGTAAGTCCATTTCTAGCGGGATATCATAGGTTGATTCTTCGAGTGCTTTTTTCACTAAAAGCTCTTCTACCTCATCGTCCACTCTCTCAAAGCCATTGATGACATCTTTCGCGATCATCGGTGATAATCCTATATGATCCTGTAAATGATCAATCCCAAAATGGCGTGTTTCACCTGTTTGAACGTGCCTGACAATATACTGGTATCTTAGGGCTTGTCCACATTCACATTGGTGATCTACTGAAACATATCCTGCATCTATAACATCTATTAATACCCAATCGTCAAGTAGCATCTTTATTTCTTGCTCTGAAGCACCCTGAGGGATGTTTCTTCCCTTGTAGCTTGCAAGTATAGTAGCGAATATCGTTTTCTTAGCTGTTTTAACATAATTTAAAACATAATGTTGCTGATCATTCGATAAGTCCCCAAATAATTGATCACGTTCTGTTGTCGTGAGGGTCTCTTTCATCTAAATCACTTCCTGAATTGATAGTAACGCAAGTATAACAGTAAATATCTTCTGTTTGGGTGCATAGAATTAAAAATTAATAGAGGAAATCCATGTAAAAAACGGGGAAATTAGCACCGTAAGACTTTTTTAAAAATCAAGAACTCAATATTCCCAAGATTACCCGAGTCGTAATCTAATAAGAAGAGTAAATTAAGGAAAAAGCTAATAGATTGGGCTAATGGAAAGTGAACATGAAAAAAGTATCTCCAGGCTTACTGAGATACATACAATATGATTTGCTATATTAATACCGTTCTGGCATAAATGTTAACGACCCTCTCGCTCCTACAACGATCCTTTTTTTAACTTCGATGTCATTATCCTGTTTATAAACAAGATAAAATCGGTCATTATCTGAAATCAAACTTTGAAAGCTCCCTGAGGGATACAACTCACCAAGTTGAGATGGAGTGTATGTTTTAATAAGTTGCTTTGTTTGATCATAAATATCCAATCTCACAAGTTCCTCTTTCTCCATAATGGCATGAACATGATTGTATCCTGACATTGTCGCTATGTCGTCTTCATCCATTACAAACGGCGGATCTTTCAGCAGGCGATCTCCCTTTAAACCAAATACAACCCAGAAGACAATCAGGACACCAACAACGAATAAACCTTTCATTTCTTTCGCTCCTTATGCTAAAACCGGTTGTTTCTACTTTATTCGGGAGACTAGGAAAGGTGTATAAAAAAAACACACCCATTTAGGTGTGTTTTTAGTGGTAAGATTACTTCCCGACGTTCTCAAGCTTTTTCACTTGCTTACTACGTAACTGTCCACAAGCTGCATCGATGTCAGTACCATTCTCATGACGGATGACACAGTTAATGCCTCTTTTCTTAAGCGTGTCGTAGAACGCTAGAATTGACTCTTTTTCACTACGCTGATAAGAGTGATCATCTACTGGATTGTAAGGTATCAAGTTTACGTACGATAGATGACGCTTATCACTTAAAAGCTTAGCAAGCTGTTCAGCTTCTTCCTTGTGATCGTTTACGTCTTTTAGCATAATGTACTCAAACGTAATTCTGCGATTAGTTTTCTCAAGATAATAGTCAATTGCAGGCATGAGCTTTCCAAGTGGATAAGCTTTGTTGATTTTCATAATTCTCGTACGGAGCTCATCGTTAGGAGCGTGTAGAGAGATCGCAAGGTTCACCTGAAGATCTTCATTCGCAAAGTCGTAAATTTGTTTGGCAAGTCCACTTGTTGAAACAGTAATATGACGCGCACCAATGCAAAGACCTTTTTGAGAATTTACGACATGAAGGAAGTCCATCATATTATCGTAGTTATCGAATGGTTCACCGATTCCCATAATTACGATGTGACTTACGCGTTCTTCCTGGGCTTTTTCATCAAGTGCGTGCTGCACATTCATGATCTGCTCAACAATTTCACCGCTTGTAAGGTCACGGCTCTTCTTTAGTAGTCCACTTGCACAGAATGAGCAACCGATGTTACAGCCAACTTGAGTTGTCACACAAACAGATAGACCGTAATGGAACCGCATAAGAACCGTCTCAATGACATTGCCGTCCTGTAATTTGAATAAGAATTTAATCGTACCGTCAGAAGATTCCTGCTTAATTTCCTGTGTTAATGTCTGGATCGCAAAGTTTTCTTCTAACAGCTTGATACAATCTTTATTTACATTATTCATTTGAGAGAATTCTTTTACTCGCTTCTTATAAAGCCAATCCCACACTTGAGAAGCACGGAATTTCTTGTGGCCACGTTCAAGCAACCATTCAGTTAGCTGATCAAACGTTAATCCGTATATTGATTGTTTCATGTATAACCCTCTTTTCAATTCTTAGCCATTCATTTTAATACTACTAGAAGTATAACCAAGTCGCAACCAGTTAGTCTGGATTCCTTCAATTCATCAAAAATAATTGATTCTCAGTTACCTTAATCAATGGAAAACTCTTCTTTTCGAAAATTTTAGTTTCAGTAACAGAATAAAACAAAAACGAGGAATTTTTAAAAAAAGCCAACGAAGTTTTCGCCAGCTTCTCTTTGCCTTATTTACTTTGGGACTTACACCTTTCCATAATAACAGATAGCGCTGTTTCTTTATCAGGCTGGTCACTTTCATGCCAGCGAATCTTTCTACCAAATTCATCGGCTTTGGCATAAGCATAGATTTTACCATTGTATTCCGCAACACTAATTTCCCAATAATATGTAACCTCTGCTCCCGTTGGTTGCCTTACCTCGACTGGATAGAAAAAATAATCTACTTTATTTAACATCAAAACAGCTCCTTCGTAATGATTCTAATGCTATTTTATCAGAACTCATACTGGGCACACCAATTCTATGTGACAAATATCACTTTGTGTAAATGAATTTTCATTTATCATTATATGTGAATCATATCACAAAAAATAAAGTCATACGGATTAGGGTGAATGACATGAATGGTATTGAACTATTAACTGCACTGACTCCTGTACTGGCTGTATATCTATTGTTGGTCACTTAGACTGCCCGCTACACTTGCCATGCCAATTAGCTTCCTATTTACCGTAATGGCTGCCTATCTTGTCTGGAAAATCCCAGCGATTCAAATTGCAGCCGCTAGCTGCTGTCGCCCTTGCCCTTATTGCCGATAGTAGTCCTGTCTCATTTGGAGCAGTCGGAACACCTGTGATCGTCGGTGTTGACCAGGGGCTTCGTCAGGGACCTGCTATTGCCGATCAAGTGGCAGCATCTCTTGGTGATCAAACGATGGCAGACTATCTCCAGTCTGTAACACAAAGTGCTGTGATTATTGATTTATTCGTAGGTAGTCTTATTCCGCTAATTATAGTCATGATCCTTACAAAATTTTTTGGCAAGAATCACTCCTGGCGTGAAGGATTAGCTCTATGGAAATTTGCTATCTTTGCAGGTTTTAGTTTTACTGTTCCGGCCTTTATGGTGGCGACATTTCTTGGACCGGAGTTTCCTTCTATCATAGGAGGATTAGTTGGCCTTGGGATTGTTGTTCCAGCAGCAAAACAGGGATTTTTACTCCCTGATCAGTCATGGGATTTTGAAGAATCCAAAGCTGCTGACGTTGACTTGACAGTGAGGAAAATTCTCCCGCTCTGGATTGCGTGGTTGCCCTACCTTCTTGTAGCGGTCTTCTTAGTACTTACAAGAATTAACGCCTACCGCTTAAAGAATGGTTGCGTTCTGTAAAAGTTGGGTGGAACCAGATTCTTGGCACAGAAATCAGCACGTCTTTTGAACCATTCTATTTGCCTGGCACCATCTTCATTGTTGTCATTGTAATCACAATTGTTATCCATAAAATGAGCTTTAAGAGTGTCGCCAGTACATTTATGAGCTCCATAAAAACCATGGCGGGTACAGTCATAGCGCTCGGTACAGCTGTACCGATGGTAAGGATTTTTATTAACTCTGAAGTAAATGGTGCAGATTTAATGAGCATGCCCATGGAACTGGCAACGCTCGTAGCTAATTCTGTCGGCGATGCCTGCCACTAGTTGCCCCCTCTATCGGTGTACTTGGATCCTTAATCTCTGGAAGTGCGACGTTCAGTAACATGATGTTCTCTCTATTTCAATTCAGTGTTGCCGATCAGCTGCAAATGAATGAGCAGCTTGTACTCGCGCTTCAGGTGCTTGGCGCAAATGCCGGAAATATGATTTGTGTACTGAATGTCCTAGCCAGCTGCATCTGTAGTAGATATGGTTGGAAAGGAAGGAACAATCATTCGAATGACGATTGGACCGATGATTTTTTACGCGGTAGCTTCAGGAGTTCTTGGATTCGTTGCTATTCTCCTTCTTTAATAATAGAAAAGCAGCCATTCATGAGATGAATGGCTGCTTTTCTATTATCCGAAATTCTCAACATCCCATGTGCGAATGGAATAAAACCCTCGATCAATCTTCTCTTTTTCACTTAAAAGTGTAAGCTTCAGTTCTTCAGGAAATTTCTGCATTGAACTGTGATCCATTTCGATGCCTTGATAACCACTAAATACAGGCACTGTCACGATTTGTTTTTCCACCGTATCAAAACAATGAATACATAAGAATCCAACACTTCTCATTCGATAAACAAACATTACTCTATATCGCTGTTCTTTCATCCTCTTCCGCTCCTCTCTTAGTCTATCTCCAGTATGAACCTCTCAAGCTTCTGGTATACCTCGATATCACAGTGTGAGCGGATTGTTTTCTATTAGATTACACCCCTGATAAAATTAAGGATAGGTTTTTCATTCTAATAGATTGAGATCCTAATACTTAGCCTATGAATCTAGGAAGAACTAAACGATCAGAGTAATGATTATGTAGGAATTCTATCAATCGAAAGATCGATGAAATCTACAATATTATGGAAAGAAGATGAAAACATGTCAAAAACTCATCAAAAACAATTACATGATATTCAATATTCCGTGCTGGATTTAGCTCCTGTAACCGAAGTTGGAGCCATCTCTGATGCTCTTCACCGGACAAGAGATCTAGCGCAGTATGTAGAAAGTTTAGGATATAATCGGTTCTGGCTCGCAGAACACCACAATATGCCTTTCATTGCTAGTTCAGCAACATCAGTTGTCATTGGTCATGTTGCTGCAGGAACGTCAACAATTCGAGTGGGTTCAGGTGGCGTCATGCTTCCCAACCATGCTCCCCTTGTTATTGCAGAACAATTTGGAACGCTTGAATCTCTCTTCCCTGGTCGAATTGACCTTGGACTGGGGCGTGCGCCTGGTACCGATCAGCGCACTGCGTTTGCATTGAGAAGAGGCCAGGGTTCTATGGGGCAGGACTTCCCAGAATTGCTAGCTGAATTACGGTCTTATTTCGACCCATCTTTAAGTGCGGGGACTTCTCCGGTTCGCGCTGTGCCAGGTGAAGGCCTTGATGTTCCGATATGGTTACTTGGATCGAGTTTATATAGCGCGGAACTTGCAGGAGAATTAGGACTTCCATATTCATTTGCCAGCCACTTTTCACCGAAAAACACCATTAGTGCTTTAGAAACATATCGTCAGCACTTCAAACCATCTAAAGTGCTTGATCAGCCTTACGCTATGGTTGGAGTTAATGTGATTGCGGCAGATTCGGATGAAGAGGCAAACTTCCTTGCAACAACACTTCAACAGCAATTTCTAAATTTAATACGAAATAACCAAGTACCTATGCAGCCACCGGTTGAAAACCTTAATGCCAGTGAATATGAACTGGCAGCTCTTGATCAACAACTTGCAACTTCCATAATTGGTGGACCTGAGACGGTTCAAATGAAAATGCAAGAATTTCTAGATGCTACTCAGGCGGACGAAATGATGGTTATTTCCTCCATTTATGATCAAGATAAACGCAAGCATTCGTACAAGCTTCTTTCTGATATAACAAAAGGTTAATTATTCTAAAGCCTGGTTCCGTTGGAATCAGGCTTTTTAAGTAACAGCCGTCTAAAAGAATAACTGAACTGGGATCACTTATTGAATCAAAAACATTGTAGCATCCAAAAGCACCTGCCCTAATTCGGCAGATGCTTTACTAATTTATTTAGCTGATTTAAACGGTTTATTATCAACCGTAATGACTGGACTTCGGGAACGGTTTGTTGCAATGATATAGATCGCTGCAGCTGCAATGATGGTTGCGATAATCGTACCAAGGTTAAAAATGCCTTTTTCAGTTGTCCAGACAATCGAATAGCCGAGAGCTCCTGCCATTGTTGCGTAATAGACGAACGGGATGAGAGTTTTTCGAATAACTTCGCCTTCCTTACCAACAAGTCCTACCACGGCAGATGCTGCTACAACGTTATGCACGCAGATCATGTTTCCTGCAGCCCCACCGACAGCCTGAAGGGCAACGATCCATGAAGCATCAACACCAATTTGAGATCCTACATCATATTGGAATAAGGAAAACATCATATTACTGACGGTGTTACTACCGGCGATAAACGCTCCAATACCGCCAATAAATGAAGCAAATAACGGCCAGAAGTCACCAGTTAATGCCGCAACCCCGTTGGCGAGCTCAATTGGCATTTTATCAAACCCTGCCCCTCCTCCGCCGGAGTTTAAGAACACTTGAACCATCGGGACGGTGAAAACAAGCGCTGTTGATGCGGCGATCATGGTTTTCCCCGAATGCTTCCACGCTCGAACGTAGGCTGTGGTATTCATTTGATGAATGACAAATGTAATCAGTGACACAATGATAAAAATGGTTCCTGGTAAATAAAGCGGCTGAAAGCTCGATGATATTTCAGTCCCAAAGATATTGGGGATCGAAACTGTCCAGGCCTGGAACCAATCGATTAAAGGAAGCGCTTTCAATCTTGTTGCTACGAGAAGTAAACCAACAAGTATATAGGGTGTCCAGGCTCTTACCATAGACATGTGCCCGCTTTTATGTGCAATGTCTTTTATTTCGATACTTCCAGTCCAGGACGGATCCCAGTTAGATTTATCATCAAAATCCCATTGCTCCTCCGGTGGCGGCATGAGGAATCCTTTTTTCGCCGCTGTCACAACAATTGCGAGCCCTACTAAACCACCTATCATGGAGGGGAATTCTGGTCCTAATACGTTTGCTACAATAACATATGGAATTGTCATGGCGAAAGCTGCAAACAGCGCAAACTTCCACACTTTAATGCCTTCACGGAATGATTTGTTTTTACCAAAAAATCGAGTCATAAGTGCAACAACAAATAAAGGAATGAGTGTACCAACAATGGCGTGAAGAATGGCTACACGGCCGCCAACCATTGTAACAAGCGCAAGAAAATTATTGGTGATGCTTGCATCAGCAGCTAAGCCGGATTGGACACCAACTAGAATCGGCGTCCCAACTGCGCCAAATGAAACGGGTGTACTTTGTATGACCATGCCGGCAATAACGGCTGCCATAGCAGGAAAACCAAGTCCTACAAGAAGTGGTACAGCTACTGCTGCAGGGGTACCAAATCCAGCTGAACCTTCAATGAAGGAACCAAATAGCCAGGCAATGATAATCACTTGAATACGACGGTCAGGTGAAATACCGATAAAGCCTTCGCGGATCGTTTTAATTCCACCACTTTCTTGGAGCGTATTCAGGAGTAGTATGGCTCCGAATATAATGTACAGTAAGGTAGCAGCGACAACTAATCCATTAATCGATGCAGCGGCTACAGTAGCACCGGGAACTTTCCAAACAAACAGAGCAAGAACAACCGCAACGATATATGAGACCGGCATCGCTTTACTTGCAGGCCACCTTAATCCAACGAGAAAAATACCTACGGCTGCAATCGGCAGTAACGATAAAATCGCTAATAATCCTGTACTCATTGCTCATCCTCCAATAATTAAATTTGTTGGTAATGAAACGTTATCCTCCTCCCTGAAGCAGTTGCTGTTTTATTGCTTTATTGTAGTATGTATCTGTTATGCAACAGCTGAAATTAGCATATAGTAATTTTCACCCATTTTCAACAAAATTCAGAAATTTCAAATAATATCTTGTTAGGAGGGGAATTACCTTCCTTCCCCCTAATTAGTTAGAAACTTATCTTATTTCTGAGTAACCCCGATTTGAGAAGGGGTCTGCGTGAATTGATTCGACAATGAACCGATTTCCTTGATATGACATGTGATCATATCTCCCTCCTTAACGAAATGTGCACCCGTTGGACTTCCGGTAAGGATAACATCCCCTGGATGAAGGGTCATGACTGTTGAAAGATAAGCAATCATCTCTTTAATCGGTACAATCATCCACTCTGTTGGACTGTCTTGCTTCAATTCTTCGTTTACTTTTGCTGTTACGTGTATGCGATAAGGATCAAGTTCAGTTTCAATTACTGGCCCGATTGGTGTAAAGGTGTCAAAAGATTTCCCGAGCGTCCAGTGGCCATCATTATGGAAAAATTGTGGTGCAGTCACATCGTTTCCAACGGTATAGCCAAACACGTACTCGAGCGCCCTGTCTTTTTCAATGTTCTTTGCTTCCTTTCCAATCACAACAGCGAGTTCAGATTCGAATTTCACTTCATCTAATTGGTCAGGAATAACGACCGGTTCATTTGGACCGACAATTGAAGTCACAGGTTTGAAAAAGAAGACGGGCATTTCTGGAATTACGTCTGGTAATGATTCCTTATCCGCTACATAGTTTGCTCCAATTCCAATTATGTTTCTCGGTGTGATGGGAGAGAGCAGCTCGATATCTTCTATGGAAACTTTCTCATTTGTATAGGACCAATCCGTAAAAGGATTTCCATCAATAATCGTTACAATCTTGTCTTCCATTACACCAAAATGAATCTTATCCTGATAAGTAAATCTTCCGAATTTCATGTCCATTTCTCCTTTTATGAGGGATTTACGTTACTGAAGCTTCCTTAATTACTTTTTTAATATCCATACACCTGCTCGGTGTTGGAAACAGTTTACCCTGGTTTAATAGATTGTCCGGATTAAACACATCCCGAATCGCCGTCTGTGCATCAAGTTCATCATCGCTAAAAATAAAGCGCATTTCTTCTTTCTTCTCTATACCAACACCGTGTTCTCCGGTGATTGAGCCTCCAGCATCTGCACAAGCTTTCAGGGATGCTGTTCCCGCTTTCAAGGCCTTTTCCGTTTCACCTTCAATCCTGGAGTCAAACAAGATTAGCGGATGTAAGTTGCCATCTCCGGCATGAAAAATGTTTGCAATGCGAAGATTATATTCTTTACTGATCGCTCTGATTTCTTCAAGCACTAAAGGAAGCTTACTCCGAGGAATGACGCCATCCTGAACCAGGTAGTCAGGAGAAATTGCTCCCATCGCTCCAAATCCGGTCTTCCGATTCGCCCACCAGCGTCCGCGCTCCTCTTCATCTCGAGCTACTTTTACATCACGAACATTGTGATTCTCACAAACGGATAAAATCTGTTCGATTTGCTCTTCTATTCCTTCAGCGATCCCATCCACTTCAATTAATAAGAGAGCTTCGATATCATCTGGATGTCCGACAGGAAAAGCTCCTGCCTCAACGCCTTCAATCGCGGTTTGATCCATCATTTCAAGTGCGGCAGGAATGATGCCGGCAGAAATAATATCAGATACAGCATGACTTCCATCTTCCACTCGATCGAAATAAGCCAGAACCGTTTTCTTTCCTTCAGGATTCTTAAGAATCCTTACGATGATTTTTGTCACAATGCCGAGCGTTCCTTCTGAGCCTGTCAAGATTCCAAGGAGGTCGTATCCTGGGGTATCCAAAACACCACTAGAGCTTATCTGAATGATTTCTCCATCAGGAAGAACAACTTCAAGTCCGAGAATATGGTTCGTTGTCACCCCGTATTTAAGGCAATGAGCACCACCGGCATTTTCCGCAACATTCCCTCCGATCGTACACACATATTGACTGGAAGGATCAGGTGCATAATAATAGCCTTTATGAGAAATGGAATTTGTTAGTTTCAAGTTAACGAACCCTGGTTGAACAACAGCCTGTCGATTTTCATAATCGACGCTAAGAAGATGCTTCATCTTCACAAGACTAATAATCACTTCATTGTTTAAAGGGATAGCCCCTCCACTCAACCCTGTTCCAGCGCCGCGTGCTAGAAATGGGATATCATTCTCAGCACAATACGTCACAGCTGCCGCCACCTCTTCCGTATTTTTGGGGAAAATGACGGCCTTTGGCATCGCTTTATGAATCGTAAACCCATCACAATCGTAAGATAAAAGATCTTCCTTATGATGAAGAATGGATTTAGCACCTACAATGTTTGTGAGCGCTAAAATATCGGGGTCAATGTTCTGTTTTTTCTTCCTGGATAACAGCACGCTCTCACTCCTTTATCGCAGCCTGATTTCCAATTCCCTTCTTAACATCTTCCTGATAAGCCCAGTCAAGAAGCTGTACGGTGTGAACGACCTGTCCACCCCGACCATATTTCTGAACTCCCATGGCCATTTGGAGCATACAACCTGGGTTACCCATTGAAATCATTTCGACGTCTTCAGGGACATGCTCCATTTTCCGTTCAAGAACGGCGGACGCCATTTCAGGGTTTGTGATGTTATAAATCCCCGCACTGCCACAGCATGTATCCGCATTAGGCTGTTCAACGTAGTCAACACCTGGAATGTCTTTAATTAGCTGCCTTGGTTCATGTCTTACTCCCTGTCCATGCGCTAGATGACAGGCATCGTGGTAGGTAATTCGCTTGTTTATTGCACTTTGCGGCTTCTCATAGCCTGTGTCATAAAGGTACTTCGAAATATCTTCCACTTTTTCAGAGAATGCTTCCGCTTTTTCTTTCCATTCTGGATCATGCCGGAAAAGCTCTGGATATTCCTTAAGTGCACAACCGCATCCGGCTGCATTAACGACGACTCTTTCAGCATCTTGAAATGCTTCAATATTTTGTTTCGCGAGTTTCCTTCCTGTCTCCCGATCACCTGCGTGAATATGTAATGCACCACAGCAAGTCTGTTTTTTGGGGAGAACTACATCGTTTCCGTTGTAGGTGAGGACGTTGATCGTTGATTCGTTAATATCGCTAAACATCACATCCATAATACATCCCTTCAGCATCGCTACCTGTGCTTTCGAAGCTCCTTTTGCAGGAATGACATCCACGTTCTTATACCTTTTGTGAACAGATTGCTGAATCTCTGGCATAATCGCTTCCATTTCAGCAAGATGGTCAGGCATAACGCGAAGTACTCCTGACGACCGAACTGCTTTTTGAAGCCCGCTTTTTTGATAGAACTTTAATAATCCACCTGCAGACTGGAGACGACTAGGATGAGGGAAAATCCCCTTCAGGAAAAAGCTGCTTACTACTCCCTTTACTCCTGTTAATGGCATAGCTTGCCTCACCTGTCCGCGAGCTTCTTCAATTAATCCGCCGACATCGACATCTGCAGGACAAGCTGTTGTACATGCCCGACAATCAAGACACTGAAAAACAGGATCCATGAACTGTTCATTTACCTCAAGCTTTCCTTCTGCGACGGATTTAATGAGGTGAACGCGACCACGTGGTGAATGCTGCTCCTGGCCTGTTTCTAAATAGGTTGGGCATGCTTCAAGACACATGCCACAATGTACGCAGTCTGCCCACTTGTTTTCATCAGGATGATCGTCCCATAAATAATTGCTAAGACTGTTATTTGTGCATGGAGGTGATGATTTTGTTAGCTCTTTTTCTTTTACAGACATGCTATATCCCTCCTATAAAGCGTTGCTCATTCAGCGTGTTCTTGGGATCTTGCTTCAGTTTAATTCCTTTAAACAGCTTGAGATATCCACTCTGTGGTCCCCAGACATTCAGCTGTTTTCTCAGTTCAATCGGAAGGTGTTTCGCAACCGCATAGCCACCTAACTTCTCTGAAAATGCTTGAATGTGTTGAATAACACGAACGACCTTTTCCGAGTTTCCTGAGATCACTATGTTACTTAGTCCATGCCCGGCTCCACCATGTGCAGTAATCCTGACTTCACCTTCATGTTGTATACGGCTACACTCTTGTAGTAAGGGAAAAACGTCCATGTTTTTTGTTCCTACTTTCAAGACTGCCTGAGTTATCTCATTAAAATCGGTCAGGGCATTAGGGGCTAGATCACTAAACTTTTGCCAGAAGTCTTCTGTATGATCATGTATGGAAAACACAGCTTCCGATGGCTTGTTTTCATCAATCCAGGCTTCCTGAAACTTCACCGCTTTTTTAACATCTTCGAGTGCAATCAAAAGACTATATTCTTTTTTATTAAAAAGCAGATCAGAAAGGGAAGGGCTAAGAATCTCGAGAGAAACAGGTTCTAGAAGTGAATCCTGAATTTGTTTTGTGAACGCTTTCAATTCCTCGAGAGCTTCTTCTCGAACAGTTAAGGTGACTAGACTCGTATATTTAGGGATCGGCCTCAATTTTAAGGTGATTTCGGATATGACTCCAAGGGTCCCCATTGCACCAATAATTAATTTGTTCATATCGTACCCAGCCACGTTTTTAACGACTTTCCCACCTGTTCGTATAACTTTTCCATCAGGATAAACAACGCGCATACCAATAACGTGATCTCTAGCCGACCCGTACTTTAAACGCTTAGGACCACTCTCGTTCGCACTAACGACCCCACCAATTGTAGAAGCAGATGGGAACGCTGGATCTAATGAGACCATTTGATTGTACTGACGCAAGTATGTTTGAAGTACACGAATCTTGGTTCCGGGTTTTACTGTGACGGTCATGTCACCTACCGTATGTTCAACGATACCTGTTAATTTTCTTAATGAGAGAGTGAGATCATAATCTGACTTCAGCCCCCCATACCCGAGTTTTGTTCCACCACTCATAATAGAGATTTTCTTTCCAGACTGATTTGCTTCTGTTACAATGGCTACTACTTCATCCTCAGATTCTGGAAAAAGCACATTAGAGCTTAGATTCCCGAATCGTGTCCCAGAATCAGTCAGTAATTCAACAAGCAAATGGTTGTCCAACTCCTTCCCCTCCCTCAGTGTGTTTCAATAAATTCAGATCGTATTGAAAATCCTTTTCTCATATGCTTTTTCACATAGGATAAGTGTAATAACATCGCCTCATGTGCACCGGATGCGTCTTCACAAACGATCATTTCCATGATAAGTTCATGCTGATGATGAATGTCATGAATGAGATCTGGTTTAGAAGCAATTAACCTATGAAAATCGGCCATCGATTTCCCCATGGTTTGGGATATGGATTCAAGCAAATGATGCAAAATATTATTACCTGATGCATGTGCGATTGCCAGATGAAACTGACAATCATGAAAACCGTTTTCGTCGTAGTGACAAGCACTCATCTCATCCAGAGCTGTTCTCATTGCAACTAAATCCTGCTCTGTCCGATTAACAGCAGCTAGTTTGACAATGCTTGTTTCTAAGATTTCACGAACCTGAAATAAAGATTCGAGCTCCTTCTGATGAGGCATTAACATATGTTGAAAATAGCGTTTCGGATTAAACCCAGTTACAAACGTTCCTTCACCATGCCTGATTTCAACTAATCCCCTCCCTTTTAGTGTCGTCAGCGCATCACGGACTGCGGAGCGTCCCACTTCAAGGGATTCACACAGTTCTCGCACAGAAGGAAGTTTATCCCCTTCTTTGTAGCTGCCTTCCTTAATTAATCGCACTATTTGTTCCTCTACTTTTTCTGATATTTTTTGGGAGGATATTCGTTTGAACTCCAGAATGAAAACCACCTTTCAGAAGTCACATATCAGACAAGTTTGTCCGCGTGTATTTTAAGATTATTCAGATAACGGAATGGTAAAAGAGTGCAAAAGCAGCCTTAGGCCACTTTTGCTAGTAAGATTACTTCTTTGCATATACCTTTGCTTTTGCTTCTTGACGCCGTTTATGCAAAATAGGTTCTGTATACCCGCTCGGTTGCTCGAATCCTTTAAAAACAAGATCGCAAGCGGCCTGGAAAGCAACGGAGTCTTTATAATTTGCTGACATTGCAAGGTATTCAGGATCGTTAGCATTTTGTTCGTCAACAACTTTTGCCATCCGTTTCATCGTTTCCATTACTTGATCCTGAGTGCAAACACCGTGATGGAGCCAGTTTGCCACATGCTGACTGGAGATCCGGAGAGTAGCTCGATCTTCCATTAGTTCAATGTTACGAATATCCGGTACTTTCGAACAGCCTACGCCGTGCTCTACCCAGCGTACAACGTATCCAAGAATGCCCTGGGCATTGTTATCGAGCTCTTCTTGAACTTCCTCTTTGCTCCAATTGTTTTTTTCAACTACGGGTATCTCTAGAATAGCGTCTTGATAGTTCGTTGTGCTTTTAGAAAGCTCTTTTTGGATGTTAGGGACATTTACTTCATGGTAATGAAGCGCATGAAGTGTAGCGGCTGTTGGCGATGGTACCCAGGCTGTGTTTGCTCCTGCTTGAAGCTGACTTCCTTTTTGCGCAAGCATATCTGCCATTAAGTCAGGCATTGCCCACATTCCTTTCCCAATTTGCGCTACTCCAGAAAAACCGGTTTTCAGTCCCTGTTGGACGTTGGATTTTTCATAGCTCTGAAGCCAGTTCGAGTTCTTCATTTCATTTTTGCGGATAACTGGTCCTGCTTCCATTGACGTATGGATTTCATCCCCTGTCCGATCCAGAAAGCCAGTATTGATGAAAACAACGCGTTCCTTAACTTCATTGATACAGTTGCGAAGGTTGAGCGTTGTGCGACGTTCTTCATCCATCACACCAATTTTCATAGTGTTTCTCTTCAGTTCAAGTAAGTCTTCGGTTCGATTAAATAATTCATTCGCAAATGCCACTTCTTTTGAACCGTGCATCTTAGGTTTAACAATATAGATCGAACCCTTAGAAGAATTTTCATACTGACCATTTTTAAGCACATCATGTTTTGCAATTAGTCCCGTAATAACCGTATCCAAGATGCCTTCTGGAATTTCATTTCCGTCCTGATCGAGCACCGCGTTTGTCGTCATTAGGTGCCCGACATTACGCGCAAACATAAGAGAGCGGCCACGGACTGAGAAGGACTGACCATCCGGCGACGTATACTCTCGATCTGGGTTTAATGTTCTTGTCATTGTTTTTGTTCCTTTTTGGAACGATGCGGAAAGATCCCCTTTAATTAATCCAAGAAAGTTGCGGTAAACAAGCACTTTATCCTCGGCATCCACAGCTGTAACTGAATCTTCAAAATCCATAATCGTTGTTAAAGCGGATTCCACATAAACATCTTTTGTGCCGGCGGGGTCTACTTTACCGATAGGATGAGAACGATCAATTTGAATTTCAAGATGAATTTCATTGTTTTTCAATAAGATAGTGGTTGGTTCATCTTCATTCCCCTGATACCCTGCGAATTGATTCTGATCCATTAAAACGCTTTCATTATCGTCATTAAAATGAACCTTCAGCATGCCCTGTTCAATCGAATAACGGATCACATCTGAATGACTTCTTTCTTTTAACGGAACTGACGAATCAAGGAAACGTTTCGCATACGAAATCACTTTATCTCCTCGAACAGGGTTGTAGTCGCCATTTCGATCCGCCCCGTTTTCTTCACTGATCGCGTCAGTTCCATAAAGCGCATCGTAAAGACTTCCCCATCTTGCATTTGCTGCATTAATCGCATAACGGCCATTGTTGACAGGTACCACTAGTTGTGGCCCCGCTTGAACGGCAATTTCATCATCAACATTTTCTGTTGTAATCGTAAATTCACCTGTCGCAGGTTCCAGGTAATTCAATTTTTTTAAGAATGATTTGTATTCATTAAAATCAATTTTCTGATTTGATTTATGCCACTCATTTAATTTGTTTTGGAGATCATCACGAATGGTTAATAATCTCTCATTCTTTGGAGCGAGATCTTTCACAATGTCACCGAACCCCATCCAAAATTGCTCGCTTGAAACCCCTGTTTCAGGAATAACATCCTTATTAATAAATTCATAAAGTTCATGAGCAACTTGTAGAGAACCGATCTGTGTATATTTTTCCATCGTATATCCTCCTCGTATAAAGTGAACAGAACCATATTGAGGTACTGTCCTTTCGTTATGTAATATCTTATAATGAAATCAGTTATTTATAAAATACATATTTGGCATATTGAGTATGCTCTAAAGTTATAATTCAGAATTTTCTATTAATCTATCATGTCTGGAGTGATTGTTTGGAAATCCGTCATCTTGAATATTTTTCAGAAGTTGCAAAGCAGCTGAGCTTTACAAAAGCTGCTTCAACACTACATGTATCACAGCCATCGATTAGTAAAGCGATTAAGAATTTAGAAACTGAGCTTGGGGTCCCTCTATTCTACAGATCAAAGCAATTGGAATTAACCGATGCTGGTAAAGCCGTTCTCATCAATGCCCAGCATGTACTGAGTGCTTTTCGGAATCTAACAACTGAACTCTCAGATATCACAGAATTAAAAAAGGGAGAAATTAAAATTGGCATTCCGCCTATCATTGGCGCCGCTTTTTTTTCAAAATTAATCAGTCAGTTCAAGGCACTTTACCCGACGGTAGAGATTTTGTTAACTGAAGTTGGTTCAAAAAGGATCAAGCAAGGAGTGGATGATGGCTCTCTTGATATTGGTTTGATTTGTAACACGCCACTCAAAAATAACAGCTTTGAAGCGGTCCAAGTCATTAAGGATCCGCTAATGTTGATTGTTCATAGTGAGCATCCGCTTGCGGTTTACTCTGAAGTTGACCTTGCTGATCTTGAATACGAACCTTTCATTTTATATCGCGACGACTTCACCCTGCATGATCGAATTTTGGAAGAATGCTCTAACAAAGGATTTTATCCGAACATCGTCTGTCAGAGCTCTCAAAAAGATTTCATGATTGAAATGGTAGAAGCTAGACTCGGTGTTGCCCTGCTTCCTAGTAAAATCACTTTAACCATCCAAAACCCTGCAATCAAATCGCTAAAGCTCACTTGTTCAAATGTTAATCTAGAGCTCGGTATGATCTGGAAACGAAATAAATATTTGCCTTTTGCTGTCAAAGAGTTTATTAAACTAGCAGAACCGATTATTGAAAAGTAATGCCCTCTACCTCAATTAGGTGGGATCGGCAATTAGAAGGAAAACAGAAAAAATATAAAGCTGATGTATGTCTGGTCCATACATCAGCTTTTGATCTATTCCTCTTCTATTTCCCAATCATGCTCAAATGCCACACAGCCTTTTAATGTCTCTGCGACCGGGCATCCGCGTTCAAACACTTGAAGTGCTCGCTCTGCTGCTTCTCTCTTCCCTTCGGGGATTGTCAACTTGTAATGACATCTTATTTTCGTGATTTTAAGAACACCGTCTGACGCTTCAATGATCCCCTCAAAATTTCCTGATAGCTTATTTGGAAATGTCGGTATATGGCGCGCTT
Source organism: Pseudalkalibacillus hwajinpoensis (assembly GCF_039851965.1). Classification (NCBI taxonomy): domain Bacteria; kingdom Bacillati; phylum Bacillota; class Bacilli; order Caryophanales; family Guptibacillaceae; genus Guptibacillus; species Guptibacillus hwajinpoensis. Next base: position 136,609 of record NZ_CP156674.1, read on the forward strand.
CCAGCGCACCTGATAATGTACCGGTTAGTCAGCCACCCGCTGCAGCTACGATATGGTCTAGTGTTGATGGATGCTCCTCTTCAGGAGAAGCTTTATAAAATTCCTTTACCCCACCGTGTACCCCATATTGAACGGGATCTTCGAAATTGGCAATGTAAGCACGTCGATTTTTACCTTTATCCTGTTCGATCCGGATATTCGCGATTTCAATGGGGTTACTCATACGATCCTCTCCCTTTCATTTAATAAGCACCTCTAATCAATCCATGAACCTCCTGTTGATAAAACTCCTTGAGCTTTTCCATTTCTTCCTTAGTAAAATCTGCGACTTCAACTGCTTGAAGATTTTCTTCCACTTGCTGTACATTTCTAAACCCTGGAATGACGCACGAAATTTCTTGATGTTCAAGAATCCATTTCAGAGCAGCGGATGTCATGCTTCCTCTATTTCTTCCAATCCAGTTGATTTCGTCGCTTAACTCAACACCCTTTTCAAACTCAATACCTGCAAAGGTTTCACCTACATTGAATGACTCTCCATTATGATTAAACTTCCGGTGATCGTCACTTTCAAATGATGAATTCTTCTTGAATTTGCCTGTTAGGAGCCCACTCGCAAGCGGAACTCGCGTAAGTATGCCTACACCTTGCTTATAAGCTTTGGGAAACAGTTCCTCAAGAGGTTTTTGGCGAAAAATATTAAAGATAACCTGCAGTGTGCTCACATTCGGATAATCAAGGCACAATAAGCGTCTCTACACTGACACCGTAATAGCGTATTTACCCTTCACTTTTCAGCTTGTCCAGCACATCAAATACCTTTCCATCTCTTAAAATTTCAATCGGCGGACAATGGATTTGAAAGAGATCAATTTGATCGCGTTCAAGTCGCTCTAAACTTCCATCGAGATATGCTCTAACCGCTTCTTCAGAATAGGTTTCTGGATCATATATATCACCTGCTCGACAAAACTTCGTTGCAATATGAATATCTTTTTCCTTCCCTTTCGTTGCTTTGGCCAGAAGTTCTTCACTATGACCATCTCCATAAACGTCAGCCGTGTCAAAAAAATTAACACCTGCATTAATTGCGAATTGTAGAGCTTTTAATGCTTCTTCGTCATTTGTTTTTCCCCATGCACCACCTATGGCCCATGTTCCGAAGCTTACTTCACTTACGTTAAGATCTGTGTGGCCTAATTGACGATATTTCATAATTTTGACCAGCCTCCAATAAATTTGAATGAGCTACCATTACATGGGAATTTCCCTCTATCACAATCATTAAACCGATATCATAAAACTTTCGTATACTTTAGGGGTGGGGATAAACTACTTTCGCACTTCTTCGTCGTAATAACATCGTTCGATCTTTAACTATTCCTCCTAAAGCGGGGGATCCCTGCCTTTTTTTAATTTCTTATTTTTTTGTACCGATTAAGAGCATTTGTAACTTTTCCAAATTCTGAGGCATGCGGGCGATCATCTCCATCTGAATAGCCATAATCAACCATTCTATTTCGATTCAAACAAAGTTTAGTAAATTCTGGTTTAAAGAAATCAAACAGTTCAAATCGATCTTCTAGATGGGAAAAACGCTCTTGATAGGAATGAATGGTTTCAGAAAGAGACTTCCAGAAATCCTTCTCATCCATTAACTTCGATTTTTCAAGAATATTGGATAAGTAGCGAAGGTGACAAATAAATAACCCTGTAAAAATAAATTGAGTGAGCCCTTCTGGTGCTTCACTACGAAGAACATTCTTTAACTCTTCTGTTAATCGACTTAGTTCCTCAAATGGTTGATCACTTATATTAACATCGTCGACGAAATCTTTAATCGCAAGCCGGTATGGTTGATGATCTTTCAAGACGAGTATCGTGTTTTGGCCATGCGGAGAGAAGACGGTTCCATACTGATACAAGTAATGTAATAGTGGTTTCATCGTGACATCTAAAAATTGTTTGACCCACTCTTCTGCTGAAAGCCCTGATTTTTCGATGTGACTTTGTATATAAGGCTTACCATCATGATCTTCATACAGAAGGGCTGCAAGTGTGATGGCCTGTTCTCCTTCTTCGAGATAGGTATAGATGCTTTCTCTAAAAATGACGCCAAGCATTTCTAAATATTGATAGGGTGCCTGTTCTAACTCAGTAAAGTAAGGATGGTCGACATTTATACTTGCTATTTCCCCTGGCAGAATAACCTTGCATTCGTCTTTTAAGAATGAGTCCTTTTCATAGATTCCTTTTATAAATTCCGTAATTTTAGGAGCAATCAACGTTCGTTCAGAAGGCAACCCTCTATAAACAAGTGTGTTTAAAATACTGATTGGAAGTTTGACATGGTGCCGACATTTATTTGACTGATTAACAAAAGTACGTATCGATTGCTGCGGAAGATAGTGATCACAAGACTCTCCGACCGATATGATCCTCCTATTTGCAATCTCCTCAGCAAAATTTTGGATTAAGACATTTTTCCATTGCCACTCATGTACTGGCATCAAGAAGTAATCAGATGGATTAACATCCTTGCTTTTTAATATTTGAAGAAAGCGTTTTAGATCATCTTCACTTAGTTCATCATTGACTAGCTCTTCAAATGAAAGGTCTTTAATCGACTGAAATGAGCTAATGTCTTTATGTACTCCAACCCAGGATAATCTCACTTCCTTCTGTTGTTCTGGAGCATATGCGAGATAATCATCATATCCAAAACCAATTCGCCCTTTGTTATATGTGATCCACGGGTGGCCGGTCATATAGCCTTCAAGGAGAGCATAATCTACTCCTGCAAGCTCATCAGATGAAATTGGCTTGCTTAGCAGGTGTGCGTCAGCAATAAGGGTTTGGTTCAGCTCTTTGATTAAATGTCCGGCAGTTTCAGAAGACATGCCAATAAGTGGCTTTATATCAAGAAGGAATGCTATAGCACTCAGGTTTTCCTCTTTTTTAGCGTGATTCACCACCTCAATAGACTGCCAGTCAACATCGTAGCTATTAAATAATCTTGGAATAGCATTGAAGCGGTAAACTTTCTGCTTTGAAACGACTAATTCATAATGGATATACTCCTGATCTTCTTTAAGGATTGCAGGCAAAATCATATCCTCGTACATGTACTCTGATAGCATCTTAGCTAATAGCTTTTTATTAACAAGGGACCAGCTTTCCTTTGAAAGAACAGGTTCTAATTCATTTCTGGAATTCATACGTTCACCACTTTCTAATCAATTTGTTGTGAGAACAGGCTTATTTACCGTACCAAAAGTTTGAAAGACATTTTTAGATTGAACGGGATATACATCTCGTTGTGCAATCTGATTGATGATGGTGGCATTTCGATGTGGTCCAAGACCGAGATCAGGTGCTCCAACACCATGGGTATGAAGCTCACCGTTTTGAATAAAAACATCATTCTGATTAGCTATATTCGTCTTTAATCGATAGTCCTCTGAAATTTGAAACCTACCATGCTCATCTTTTTGGATAAGGTAGTCTGGTAGAAATTGCGGCTTTGTTTGTTTGTAGCCTGTGGCGAGGATGACAACTTCAGCTTCAGATTCAAAAGATTCGCCTGTAACGATGTGTTGCCCCTTACCTAGCCATGAGTGATTTTTCTTCTCTAATTCAGTAATTTCACTCATCGCCTGAAGATGTAGGGCAGGATTTTGATTTCCAATCGATTTTTCATACAATGCTTCATATATGTCCGAGATGGTATCAGCACTTATTCCCTTGTACAATAAATCTTGCTTTTGAAGTAATTGATCTTTTTGGGATTGTGGAAGCTGGTAAAAGAATTTAGTGTAATCAGGTGAAAAATATTCAAGTCCAAGCTTAGAATACTCCATTGGGAAAAATCCCTGTGATCTTGTATACCAGCACAACGAATAGTCATAAAGTTCTTGCTCTCTTGTAAGATTCAAAAAGATTTCAGCTGCACTCTGACCTGATCCGACGACCACGATGGACTGTCCTTTTTGGGCATTCTGTTTCCTTTCCATAAACTCTGAAGAATGGAACACAGTCTCCCCTAGAGCATGCTTTAAATGCTCCGGAACTGAAGGGGAGGACCCGATCCCCATCACAAGGTGTTTCGCCATATATTCTTCATACTGAAGTGTTTTAACATTTCGAACATGGACAGCATAAACAGATTCCCCATCTTCCGTTTCGTATGGTGAAACCTCTGTTACTTCATAGCCAAATCGACATGAGGATAGCTGATCACTTACCCACTTACAGTAATCGTTGTATTCTTTCCTAGGAATGTGAAATTTCTCTAGAAAATAAAAATGGTACATTCGATTATGAACCTGTAAATAGTTAAGGAAGCTAAATTTGTTTTTTACATCGATCATGCTCACAAGGTCCGCAAAAAACGGAACCTGTAGGGTTGTTCCTTCAATTAACATACCTGGATGCCAGTTAAACTCTTCCTTCTGGTCGAAAAGAAGGACGTCCAAATTCTCTTCAGCTAATGCTGCAAATCCGAGATTAAACGGCCCAATCCCGATCCCGATTGCGTCATAAATACGCGCTGACATTCAACCACTTCCTTTCAAACTGATCACGATCACAGATCATAAGCAGACCGGTTTTATCTGGTAATTCGATTGGTTTAATAGACGCAAACCCACACTTCTCAAAGACATGAATCATCTTTTCATTTCGAATATCCGGTTCTGCGATGATACGTTTTGTTCGTTTTTCCTCAAATTGGAAAGCCACCATGGCATGAAGAAGAGGAAGGGACAATCCTTTACCAAGGTAATTTTTTTCGCCAATCAATAGATGAATTCCCTGATCATAAGGGATACTTTCATACATTTCTTCAGTAATATCTCCCTTAACCCAGTAAGCCTCCCAGTAGCTGATCGGAATATTATTTACTAATCCAAGATATAGTGTATGATGAGGATCATTTAGTGCTTTTCGTAAATGGTTTCTAAATGGTTCAATAGGTAAATTTAAATGCCAGAATGGGTGAACGTGTTCCTCGTTCATCCATTTATGAATAACTTCGATATCGCGATCATAATCAACTCTTGTAAATGATATTGTCTTTTGCTTTTGTCCGTCGTAAAGTTGATAATCAGCTTCCATTCCCTACATGAACCTCCTCTGCAATCGGATTATTTACCATTGTGTAAACTGATTGAGTAGCCATTGAACCAACTAGCTCATCCATATCATAGAAGCGAGTTAATAGATTTGCTTTGCAAGGCAGTACTGGCTCCTCTAGTAAGCTTAATACAAGTGATGAATGATGTTTGGAAGCATAAGCTAATAGTCGTTCTCTCAATTGATTGATTAAACGTTGTTCGTCAATAAGTCCATTCACCCCAAAGGCATTAATTAGTCCAAATAAGTGATTTAAAAAGAAGTAATAGCGAAATCGTTCAATAGCCACTTCATCCGAACAAATGGTATCACTTTTTTGATTCAAATCTGGCAGGAGTCTGGTTAACTCAGCAGCTTTTGATTCGCTGAAGTAGTATCCCTGATTATCGCGATAGTAGAATTTCGATGGATACCCATCTTTCATTTTGATCACCGCGTTTTGCTGATGTGCTTCAAGGGCGATGCCATACCGTTGATGTAGCCATAACATCGGATCTAGAGATAATGACAAATAGCGGTCAAACCATTCTAAGCTAACTTCTTCAATTGCGCGTCCTTCTCTTCTCGCAATGGAGGTGATAATGGAATGAATACGTGCTTTCTCTCCATATGCATTATCCTGACAGAGAGCTGCTATCAGACTTACATTTTTGCTTTCTTTATAAAATGGATTTTGTCTAATCATCACTTCGAATCCTGTATCAAAACCAGGGACACGTAAATTTAGATAAGCTGGATCCTCGATGATCTCAAAACCTGAGAACCGATCTCTTAACTCTTTTCCTACTTCCGTTTGTAGTAGTCTCGAGACTTCTACACCACGATCAAGCTCCTTTTGCTGATTGATTCGTAGTGAGTTCGTTATTTTGACAGGTACAGAAAACTTAAGCATATATTCAGAGCCTTTGCTGTATACTGTTCGAAAAGATGAGGTGGCTGTATACTCTCGTCCGATAGGTCCAAGGTAATCAACCTTCCCCTTAAGCATCAACTCTTTTAGCTTCTCTTTCTTAATAAGTGTGCCTGCCTGGAGAGGATGTACTGGTAGTAGAATGCGATCATCAAATTGATCGAGCCACTTTTGATCGATTTTTGGATCACCCTTTAACTCCTTTTTGATGAGTTCGTTTGCTTTATAAGAAAGGCTTGAGTCTTCTACAATCAGAGATGGATGAACACTGAAATAGTGAAGTTGGTATTCTCCTTTAAGTTCCGGGGAAAAATTCCGATCTTCTTCCTCTGTAAGACCCTGTTTGCTTTTCGGAGTAGGATGAAGTAAATGACCGAAAAGGAGGGATTGCTCTGCTTCGATATAATCGAATTCAGCATCAGTTAACCGGTCTTTGTCCCCGCCTCTGGCCGCAATATATGTTTTCATGCTTTGACAGCTTAATATAACGCGCATCATCAATTCATCTTCTGCATCAGGACGGTTTTGATCAATAAGTAGCTCTTTAACGATTAGTGACGTCAAAGTCACATAGTCTAATGTGTTTAAAGAGCCATTCATAGCCCGATAGTACAAGGGAAAATGAAAAAGATGCCTGTCAGTTATCGACCAGTAGGCTACTGGAACAATCAGTTCTATGCTCTGTTCTGGTAATTGGCACGAGATTAATTTTTGAAAAGTAGACAACTTTAGATCGTCTGGCTTCGCAATGACTTCATAATTCCGTGTTTCTCGCAGGTAACAGTTCATAAAAGCTTGTATCGTAGCTTCTTCAGCCGTTTTCTTTGAATGGTTCACAAGTCTTTCCTCCATTTCTTTCCCAATGCACGAATCTCACACACGATTTCTTCCACATGCTCAAGTTTTGTTCTTGGGTTCAGCATTGTGAATTTCAAATAGGTATCGCCATTCACTGTTGTTTTCGCAATAGCTCCACTTCCTTCGTACAACATTTGTTGTTGTATTTTACGATTTAACTGGCAAAGGTTTGGACACAGATCGTTCGGTTCATAACGGAATATTACCGTATTTAACTCTGGATGATGATTCAAGACAGTCATATCGTTTTGCAGTGCTAAGTAGTTTACGGTATCTTGAGCTAGCGCAAATGTATAATCAATCATGGTAGCAAATTTCTTTACGCCAACTGTTTTCAAGGAAAGAAAAAGCTTAAAAGCATCAAATCTTTTGGAGGTTAAGATTGATTTGTTAACCAGATTTGGAATACCTTCTTCATCGTCTTCAGCTGGATTTAAGTAATCAGCATGGTGATTCAGGAACTGGAATGATTGCTTATCCTTGACAAGGAATGCCCCGCATGAAATCGGTTGATAAAAGAGTTTATGAAAATCAACTGCAATGGAATTAGCTAGGTTAATTCCATCTAGTTTCCATTTGAAACGGTTTGAAAGGATAAGTGCACCTCCAAATGCAGCATCAATATGAAACCATAGATCCTCTTGTGCAGCGATTTGTGCAAGTTCAACGATAGGGTCGACGCTGCCAAAATCTGTTGTGCCACAAGTACCTACTAATGCAAATGGAAGATTCCCGTCTTGCTTACAATAAGTAAGAACCTGTTTAAGATGATGAGTTGATATTCGGTGGTCGTCATCTGTCTTGACACTAATGACAGCGCGTTCTCCTAATCCAAGCTGGGCAGCTGACTTTTGTACTGTGAAATGAGCTTCTTCTGAACAAAGTATTCTTAATCTATGAAAATCTGCTGGTAACCCATCCTTTTTTATATTTCGTCCCCATTTTTTGAAACAGTATTCATCCCTGGCAAGGAGAAGCCCCATATAGTTAGATTGAGTCCCTCCGCTTGTGAATGTACCATCAGATGTTTCTGAATAACCAAATTGACCTGTTAACCAATCCACCATCCGCTGTTCAATGTAAGTGGCTGAAGTACTCTGGTCCCACGAATCAAGCGATTGATTAAATGCACTAATAACAAGTTCAGCTGCGATTGCTGGTACAAGCGGTGGACAGTGCAAATGAGCAATGCTTTTTTCATGTGAAACTTGGAGGTTATTTTTTAATAATGGTGTACCTATTTCTTCTATAACATCATTAAATGATCGAGAATCGTCCGGGAATTCCATTAACCCTTCAATTTCCGACTGAATTTCTTCAGGTTTTTTCCCGACGAATGGGCCATCATTATGGTTGAATGTCTGAACGATTTTCCTGGTTACTTGTTCAATCTGCTCCTGAAAAGCTGCTTGTCCTTTTTCACCACTGTGGAGAAAGAGTGAATCAAAAGAGTCTTTTTCAGTTAATTGAATGTGATCAATTACTTCCAAAAATGAATTCATTTTAGTTTTCCAATCGCTGCTGCTACAGATTCTTCGAAAATACGTAATACCTCTTCAACCTGTTCATTTGTAATGATAAGCGGTGGTAGCAGTCTAACAACGCTTCCGTTTCTACCTCCTACTTCAAGGATTAGTCCTCGGTTAAAGCATTCTCTCTGAATAAGACTGGCTAATTCAGGTTTTGCAGGGTAACTACCAGATGATGACTGAGTTAATGTAGGATCAATAATTTCTACACCAATCATGAGCCCTCTTCCCCGCACATCTCCGAGTTCCTTGTAATTTTGTTGGAGGTTTTGTAATGATGAAAGCATCTTCTCACCCATTTTTTCTGCATGTTCAGAAAGCTTTTGCTCTTTAATAACTTTTAGTGAAGCTGATCCTGCAGCCATTGCCATTTGGTTTCCGCGAAATGTTCCGATATGAGCGCCGGGGTTCCATTGATCAAGCTCTTTGTCGTAAATAACTACAGAAAGTGGAAGACTCCCTCCAATAGCCTTGGATAGTACAATAACATCAGGGATAATACCCGCATGTTCGAAAGCGAACAGTTTGCCAGTACGACCCAGTCCGGTTTGGATTTCATCAATTATAAGGGGTATCCCTCGTTCGCTTGTAATTCTTCTCATTTCTTTCAGCCATTCAATAGGCGCAGGGATAGAACCACCCTCCCCCTGTACCACTTCAAGAATCATTGCTGCAGGAGGTAAAACACCGCTCTCTGGATCATCTAATAAATTTTCAATGTAGGTGCTTGAGATTCGATGTCCTTCTTCTCCACCTACACCAAATGGACAACGATAAGTATAAGGATATGGCATAAAGTGTGTATCTGGCATTAACCCATGGACACGTTCTTTAGGTGCAAGGTTACCGCTGATTGCCATCGTTCCATGTGTTGCACCATGGTATCCTCCCTGGAATGTAAGAATACTACTTCGTCCAGTCGCCGTTTTGACTAATTTTAATGCTGCTTCAATAGCATCGCCGCCAGTTGGACCACAAAATTGGATCTTTGCCCGATCTGAGAAATTTCCTGGCAAGCTTGCAAACACTTCGTTAATAAATTCTTCTTTAATCGGAGTTGTAATATCTAATGTATGTAAAGGACGTTTGTTGTGGATAACTTTCTCGATAGCTTCAATCACAGCAGGATGATTATGACCTAGCGCAAGTGTTCCTGCCCCTGCTAAACAGTCATAATACCGTTTTCCCTCCATGTCTGTAACAAAGATTCCCTCGGCTTCACTGATAGCAATTGGAATTCTTCTTGGATAGGACCTTGCATTTGATTCCCGTTTTTCTTGTTGAGCTAATAATGATTGATTATTTATCAATTCTTGAACTGTCATATAGATAACGCCCTTTCTACTTGATAATCATTTTCAACAACTTGCATCTACCATGATAGTTGAGAATGATTATCATAGTCAATGATACTTGAGAACTATTATCATTTATAAGCATGTTCCATTTCTGGGTCTATTGATCGCGGTATTATCCATTTAACGGAAATCAAGCAGGTGAAAAGATAGATCATTTTAGCAGGTTCATCTTATGAACGTTAGTACCCTGCACTGCATAAAATAATTATGAATAAAAGCCAATATTAATCAAACGTACTACTTCAGAATAGTCGCTACTCACGAATGAAAGGAAATAGTTGTGGGTTAGGAGGTGTTTCATTGACATGGTAGTGTATGCGGAGTTACTCGAGGTCACAGGCGCGTGGATTCAAACAATCGGAGCTGCTGTCGCTTCGATAGGAGATACCATTATTGTAAGGGAAGAGATAAATACAAGAGCTGAGGAAGCTGGAGTGAAGTTGTATACACTCGGCAATGGCATTGAAGCTACAGGTAATTCCCTTCAGGCGGTTGGACGCAGTAAGAAACGTAGAGAAGATAATGGACGAGACTTTGCTATTCTGGGTACGTGGTTACAGGCTGGAGGGAATATAGCAAATGTAGTAGCAGGTGCGCTTGTTTTAAAAGGGGAAATTCAAGAAGCCTTAAACCTTGATCTTATTGGTGACGTATGCCAATCAACTGGAGCATCTTTTGAAGCGCTTGGTGTGTCTCTGAATCTTTCTGAATTTGCTCCGATCATTATAGCTGGAGAAATTGTTCAAGCCATTAGCGTAGCGGTTGAAGCGATCGGTGTTATTTATATTAAACAACGTAAACGTGAGATGGGAGAACAGATTATTGCGTTAGGTAGTTATGGACAAACGGCTGGAGCGGCACTAGCTTCAATTGGAATTACGCGGAATTTTCTCAACAAACATGGTTAAAAAAGCGGAATTTTTGATCATAAAGTAATTCTCCACCTTTCATACCAGTAGAAAATAGGAAAGTGACAGCAGTCGAAGTGCTGTCACGTGGAATCACAATCAATTTATATTTTCAACCATCATTGCCATTCCCTGTCCGCCGCCGACGCATAGTGTTGCGATACCAAATCGCTCGTCTCTACTTCGCATTTCATACATAAGTGATGTAAGAATTCTCACACCAGTTGCACCGAGCGGGTGACCAAGTGCAATGGCTCCACCATTCACATTGACTTTATCCATATCAAGATCAAGTTCTCGAATAACGGCTAACGCCTGAGCGGCGAACGCTTCATTTAGTTCAATTAATCCAATTTCCTTCAGGTTCTTGCCTGTTCGTTTAAGGAGTTTCATGACTGCTGGAATAGGGCCAATCCCCATGATTTCTGGAGAAACACCTGAGGTAGCCCAATCAATGATTCTAGCTAGTGGTTTAAGCTGCAGTTCCCTTGCTTTCTCCTCCGTCATCACCAGCATGGCTACAGCACCATCATTCCTTCCGCATGAATTCCCGGCCGTAACGGTTCCATTTTCCTTGAAAACAGGCTTTAAAGTGGACAACTTTTCGATTGTAGTTCCCGGTCTTGGATGCTCGTCCTGTTCTACTTTCGAGTTTTTCTTACGTGATTTCACTTCCACAGGAACAATTTCATTGGTGAAAGCTCCTTTTTCAATTGCAAGCGCTGCACGTCTCTGACTTTCAACTGCGAAAGAGTCTTGTTCTTCACGTGAAATATGATAGCAATCAGCAACATTTTCAGCTGTTATCCCCATTCCGAGCTTTTCTCCAAATAATTCAACCGGCTGTTGCCCTGCTTCAAGATTTGAATCAACTAATTTTGTCTTATCTCCACCGAACCTGCTGTCTCGTAAATAAACGGGAGCGTGGCTTAAACTTTCTGTGCCACCTGCAATCAGAATCTCAGCCTGTCCGGATTGAATTTGTTGAACTGCCGAAGCTACTGCCTGCATGCCAGAAGCACAAAGGCGGTTAATTGTAAAAGCTGGTGACGTATCCGCAACCCCTGCTCTAAGAGCTGCTACTCTTGCAACATTCGATGATTCCGTAGTCTGTCTGACCTCCCCGAGGATTACTTCATCAACAAGATCAGGCGATAATCCAGCCCTTGAAATCGACTCTCGAATCGTGATTGCCGCTAACTCACCAGAGTTTAAGCTTCTTAGCGCACCACCATACCTTCCTACCGGAGTTCGTACCGCTTCAACAATTACAATATTAGCCATTTATGTTCCTCCTTTAGCTGTATTCCTTCCGTAGCTGACTCGCTATAATGTTTTTCTGGATTTCAGAAGTGCCTTCGTAAATTCGAGTAATACGCGCATCACGAAAGTATCGCTCGATTGGATAATCGGAAATATACCCGATACCTCCATGAACCTGGAGGGCTTTATCAGCGACTCTGTTGTAGACTTCTGATCCATATAATTTAAGCATAGCAGCCTCTTTGATTATCTTTTCGCCCTGATCCACCATCCAAGCCACTCGGTATGTAAACGACCTGAGTGCTTCAATTTCAACCCCCATTTCCGCCACCATATGAGCAACAGCCTGATGCTCAATAATTGGTACACCAAATTGAACGCGTTCCTGGACATATGCCATGCTTAAGTCCAGGAGTTTCTGAGAAGATCCTAGGTTACGGGCGGCCAGTCCTGCACGCCCATTTGCTAAAATTTTTAATGCATTGACATAACCTTTCCCTACTTCACCCAGGATGTTTTCTTCATGTACTTCGCAGTTATCAAAGATCAGCTCAGCTGAATGAGATCCTTTAAGTCCCATTTTTTCTTCAACTGCGCCGACGTGGAAGCCCGGGAAGTCTTTTTCAACTATAAAAGATGTAATTCCTTTGGCTCCTTTTGTGGGGTCTGTTGCAGCCATTACTGTAAACACATCTGCTTCCGTCGCGTTTGTAATGTAATGCTTTGTGCCATTTAAAATGTACTTATTTCCTTTTTTAACTGCTGTTGTTTTTAGATTGGAAACATTGGATCCTGCAGAAGGTTCGGTTAATGCAAATGCCCCGATTTTCTTACCGCTTGCCATATCGGGAAGATACTTTTGCTTTTGCTCCTCATTCCCAAGTTCTACGATCCCAACGGATCCAATTCCAGTGTGAGCGCCAATTAGCGTCGTGAAGCCATTGTGAGTCTTGCCAAGCTCTTCATAGAGGGCACACTTCCCAACCATCCCTATCCCAAGACCGCCATATTCCTCAGGGATACTCAAACCGAAAAGGCCCATATCTTTGGACATTTCAATGATTCGTTCTGGGATTCGGTCTTCACGTTCAATCATCATCGCTACTTTTTCCACTTCATTTTCCACAAAATTTCTGATGTTCGTCTTTAGAAATTCGATGTCCTGATTTAATTGAAAGTCCATCTTTCTCTCTCCTTTTTTAAACGTATGTATAAAAGCCTTTTCCGCTTTTTCGACCAAGTCTTCCAGCATTAACGTACTTTGTTAAAATAGGGCAAGGTCTGTATTTTTCACCGAGTGTTTCATACAGATATTGCATGTTTCGAAGACGTGTATCAAGACCGACTAAATCAGCGAGCTCAAGCGGACCCATTGGATGATTCAATCCGAGCTTCATTGCTTTATCGATGTCTTCAGGTGAACCTACACCCTCCATAACCATGTTCATCGCTTCATTTCCAATCAAACAATTCATTCGACTAACCGCAAACCCTGGAAACTCGCTTATCCTGACACATTCCTTTCCAATCGCTTCACCAAAGTTCATCGCTTTTTCAATCGTTTCTTCTGAAGTTTCCAGCCCACAAATCACTTCGATCAACTTCATCTTAGGAACCGGGTTGAAAAAGTGAAGTGCAAGACATCGCTCAGGTCTGCTTGTTTGTGCAGCGATTTCTGTCGGACTCATCGTCGATGTATTTGTAGCGAGTATCGCATGATCTGGTGTCAGCTCATCAAGCTGCTTAAAAATGCTTGTTTTTAGTTCCATTACTTCAAGCACAGCCTCGATCACTAGATCACGTCCTTCGGCGGCGTCCCTAATTTCCGATGTGAATTGAAGGCTATTCAATCGTTCATCTGCGACTTCTTGAGTAAGCAGCTCTTTCCTTACTGCACGATTAAATTGCTTTTTAAGATAATTTTTAGACTCGTTCAACGATGAATCACTTACATCTTGAACAATGACAGAAAGTCCAGCAGAGGCAGCTGAATATGCGATCCCTCTTCCCATCGTTCCTGCTCCGATTACTGCGATTTTTTGAATAGACAAAATAGACGGTCCCCTTCCTAGTCATTCAGCGTATAATAATCCTTAATTATTTAGGATTGATTACTTTGAACGTGCCACTTCCTTTAGCCAGAAGCTTACCGTTTTCATCAAGGACGATGCCTTCACCCATTTTGGTTCGTTTTCCTTCTCCATAAATGAGCGCTTTTGCGATGATTTTCCCACCAGAAATTGGTGCTACATAATTAATTGTTAAATTAATCGTTATGACAGGACTTCCTATCATAGAGCGCATTTTCAGGCTAATGATGTTATCGATCATTGTTGCGTATACCCCGCCATGTAGACTCCCGTGAGTGTTTAATAGCTTTGTTTCAATGGGCAGCTCCAAAATCACTTCATCTTCAGTAAGGGAAGTTAATTCAAAACCTAAAAGGTTGAAAAAAGGGCTTGTCTCAAAATCATTTCTAACACTCTCGTAAATAGTATTTGAATTTGCCTCCATCTATTTACCTTGAAAAACTGGCTTTCTTTTCTCAAGAAAAGCTCTAGTTCCTTCGTTTTTGTCTTCTGATGCGAAAAGAATTGCCTGTGACAGCTTCTCGATTAGTAATCCAGTTTTCATATCTGTATCAGCGCCCATGTTAACTGCGAGTTTAGCCATCATAACGGCCATTGGCCCTTTACTAATAATTTGCTTGGCGACTACAACTGCTTTTTCTTTTAAAAGCGAAATTTCTACGCTCTCAGTAATGAGACCGATTGCAACTGCTTCTTCAGACGAAATAATTTTCCCTGTTAAGATCATTTCAAGTGCTTTTCCTCTACCGACAAGCCTTGTGAGACGCTGAGTGCCACCAGCACCAGGAATGATAGAAAGATTGAGTTCTGGTAACCCAAACTTTGCATGAGAAGCAGCGATTCGAATATCACATGCCATGGCAAGCTCGCATCCACCGCCTAGCGCATATCCATTTACCATCGCTATCGTCGGCTTGGAGTATCCTTCAATATAGTCATAAACTTCCTGCATACTACCTGATTTGAATGCATCGTACATTGTTTTCTTTTCTAACTGAGAAATATCAGCACCAGCTGCAAAAGATTTTTCACCTTCACCTGTGATAACGACACATTTAACCTCATCCTGTTTTTCAAGCTTTTCAAGAGTATCTTTTATTTCTGTTAATGTTTCTTTGTTTAGAGCATTTCTTATTTCTGGTCTATTAATTGATAGAAAAGCTATATGATCTTCACTAGTTACTAGAATATTGTTCATGGAAAATCTCCTTTCATCTAAGATTGATAGCTATAAAATCCTTTGCCTGTTTTTCTGCCAAGTTCTCCTTTGTTTACTTTCTCTTCTACTATTCGAGCTGGTCGATCTGCTTCATTTCCCGATTCTTCAAACCTCTGTTTGCGGACGTAATAGTTTACGTCAATACCGGTGAGGTCCATCAATGCAAATGGACCAATTGGGTGATTTAGAGCTTTTGTACATACTAGGTCAATTTCTTCATGACTTGCGTAACCGTTTTCAAGTAAAAAAACAGCCTCATCCATTAATTTCCCTAGGATTCTGTTCGCTACAAACCCAGAAATTTCTTTTTGTAAAAGGACTGGTGTTTTCTGAATGGATTCCACAAATTGAATGGCTTTGGTTGCTGTCTTCTCTGAGGTATGGGGTCCTTTCACCACTTCTACTAAATCCATAACGAGCGCCGGATTGAAGAAATGAATGTTGCATATGGCCTCTGGACGATGGGTTGCATCTGAAATCTTTGAACTTACGATTGTAGAGCTGTTCGTCGCGAAAATGCAGTGTTTGGGACAGATCTGATCAAGCTTAGCGAATAATTCTCTCTTAACGTCTAGCTTTTCAATGACTGCTTCGATGACTAGATCTACTTCTTTTAAATCATTAAGTGAAGTACTTATGGTTATCATCTGGAATGCTTGTTCAACCTCATCACTTGTAAGTTTACCTTTACTAATCCTTCGATTCATGTGTCCTTGAAGAGAACCTATTGCCTTGTTTAGACATTCCCCTTCAATATCATGTAATACAACAGGATAACCAGCAAGGGCACAAACCATTGCAATCTGGGAACCCATTGTTCCTGAACCAATTACCCCAACCCTGTCTATGCTCTCATTACTCATATGCCATACCTCCGGTTTTCTTTGAAGACTCTTCCTTAACAAGGATCCGTTTCAGTAATTTTCCAACAGTATTGCGTGGCAAAGATGCTCTTATTTCTAATTCTTTAGGAACTTTATAGCGAGTTAAGTTTTCGTAGCAATAGTTAATTAAATCTTTTTCAGAGATACAAGAATCGTTAACAACGACAAATGCTTTCACTCTTTCTCCACTATATTCGTGTGGGATTCCAATTACTGCAGCTTCTTTAACAGATGGGTGATCATAAAGAATACTTTCAATTTCCTGAGGATACACATTAAACCCACCTGTAATAATCATTTCCTTTTTACGTCCGACAATATAGAAGTACCCATCTTTATCCATCGTGGCTAGATCACCAGTAAATAGCCATCCATCGTTTAAGTTCTTACTCGTTTCTTCTGGTTTGTTCCAGTAGCCCTTCATGACTTGAGGTCCTTTTATAGCGAGTTCTCCTACACTACCAATGGGGAGTTCATTTCTCTCTTCATCAACGATTCGGCTGTCTGTTCCGGGAAAAGGGATTCCGATGCTGCCGATTTTCCTTTCACCAAATGGTGGATTCCGATGTGTGGAAGGAGATGTTTCTGACATGCCAAACCCCTCTCCAATAACAGCACCTGTTAATTCCTCAAAGCGATTAATGACTTCGATCGGAAGTGGAGCGGAACCGCTCGAGCAAAACTTAAAGCAACTAAGTTCATACTCATGCACGTCAGGGTGATTGACGAATGCATTATACATTGTCGGCACTCCGGGAAAGAAAGTCGGCTGGTATCGCTTGATGATTCGCATCACGACGTTCACCTCAAATTTAGGAATGATGATATTAGTTGCTCCGATGTGAATGCTTAAATTCATTCCACTTGTCATCGCATAAACGTGATAAAGAGGTGTTGCTGTTAATGTCACTTCCTCACCCATTTTCATTTTTGATCCATACATAAGAAAGCTCTGAATCACGTTTGAAACAAGGTTATAGTGTGTCAGCATCGCTCCTTTCATTTTTCCTGTTGTTCCGCCGGTAAATTGAATCACAGCAACATCTTCCCTGGCTTTAATTGGAACAACGTCAATAGGAGTGTTTTCTTCTCCAATTAGCTTTTCAATCAGCTGCGCATTCGGCAAATGTATGGGGATATCCTGGTCTGTAATAAATAACTGTTTGTAAGAATAGCTCTTCATTACTTTTTGAACTTTATCCATGTATTGGCTTTCTGTCACAAGATAAGATAACTGCACTTCTTGTGATATTTCTTCAATTTCCCTGGGCATATACAAGGGGTTAATCTGGACAACAGTAGCTCCTAATTTAAGCGCAGCATAATAGGCAAACACATACATAGGCTGATTCGATAACATAAGGCCGATCCGTTCGCTTTTTTTAATTCCCATCTGGTTCCAGGAAGATGCCAGTCGATCAACTTTATCCAATAGTTGAGAGTAAGTGATTTCCTGATCCTGAAAACGGATAGCTATTTTAGCTTCGTGTTTTTTTACACTATCGCTTAATAAGGTGTAAACAGAACACTCGGGGAATGATTGATAAGTGTTCATGATTTCCGGATAAAAACGGTACCATGGTCGATTGATAAGCTTTTCCACGCTCAGTCCCACCTTTAAGAAGTTCTCTACTGTTTCTTCTACTCAATGATTCCTTCTTCTTCGTAATATCTTTTTGCACCGGGATGGAGTGTCTCAGGGTCAATCCCGTCTAAAGCGGTATCCAGAGTGAAGTTCTTTGCTCTTTGTGGGATTTGATCTTCAAATGGCTCCTGATTTTCCCAGAATACTTTTGTTAAGTTATAGACGTATTCCTCTGGTAGATCTGAACGTACACTGAACATGGCTACAAGTGTATATGTCGGGATCTCTTCTTCTAATCCTTTATAAGTCCCTGCGGGGAGATTGTCGTATGAGATACCCAATCCCTTTTCACTTATCCCTTTTAGCTTTTCTTCATCAATTGGGATCACCTTTATTGGTTTCGTTACTTCGATTTCCTGGAGTGAGGTTACTTGAGGTGCACCTCCACCAACAAAAACATCAACGATTCCATCCTTCAGCATTGAGGCACCGTCGGAATAGTTTCCATAAGAAATCTTTCCTCCTGCTTCTTCAATAGACTTCTCATCAATGCCGTATTCCTCCATCATTCTCCAGAAGGCGACTGGACCCCCGCCGCCTTTCGGACCTAAAAAGATGTGTTTATCCACAATATCTTCAATACTAGTAATCTCATCATTATCAGCAAGAGTTGCGATAGTCTGATAGACCGGATATAGAGATGCAAGTCCAGTTACCTGGTCCAGCTTTTCATCGAAGCTCCCAGTCCCTTTAATCGCATCTGCAAAGTCAGATGTATAATGGATTCCAAATTGGATATCACCAATTTGGAGGGCTTTCAGATTTGATGTACTCCCCCCCTCAATTTGGGAAACATTTAGACTTGAAAAGTGGTCCATGTAAAGTTCTGAAAGAGCAGTGGTAATTGGATACCACCCCGATCCCATTGGACCGGATCCAACTTTTAAGAACTTATCAGGTGCCTCTATCCCTTCACCATCACCAGAAGCACTATTGCCACAGGCAGTTACTATGATTAGTGTAAGCGTTATCAATAAACTAATTAATGATTTACGCATTGAAATCCTCCTTTTATCCACTTATTTCTTGTGGTGAGCTTTTACTCACACGTTGTGATCTCTGCCAGATGAAAGTGAAACTGACAAGCACAAGTCCTGTGAGGTCTCCGATTATCCCTGGCATTACTAGCAAAATAGCACTAATAAATAAAATCACTCGTTTGAGCGGAGTTACATGTCCAAACCAGTATCCTTCGACAGCACCTGCAAAAAGAACACAGCTGATTGCTGCAGAGATCAATGCTGTCACAATGGCAGGAATATCACCGCCCTGAAGAAGTAGTTCTGGATTATAAACAAATACGAATGGTACAAAAAATCCTCCTAGTGCAATTCGGATGGCGTAGAATGCTGTTGAAGAAGGATTCGATCCTGCAATTCCAGCAGTCGTATATGCGGTTATTGCTACAGGTGGTGTTAGCCCTGACATCACTCCAAAGTAAAATACGAACATGTGAGCTGCAACAATATTAACGTTCATCTCTACTAATGCGGGTACCCCTAAAACGGCTAGGATGACATAGGCTGAAACCGTTGGCATACCCATTCCAAGAATAATGGAGGCAATTGCTAACATGATGAGGAGAACGAATAATTGGCCACCTGCTGTATCGATCATAAACCTTGAGAAAGTAAGTCCAAGCCCCGTGAGTGATACTGCCCCAACAATGATACCTGCTGTCGCACAAGCTGATATGACAGCAAGGGCGCTTTTTGCTCCATTTTCCAGTGATGCAAGAATATCGAGTAGATTCATTCTAGTCATCTTTCTGATCCAACTTAATAAAATCGTTGCGATGATACCGTAAAATCCTGCTTTCATGGGACTAAACCCATCGATCATTAAATAAATAATCATGACGATTGGAAGGAATAAATATCCCTGTTTGAGAAGAACCATCTTAGGATCGGGAAGCTGTTCTTTAGGAATGCCTTCCATCTGTAAGCGTTTCGCATGGTAGTAGACAATAAACCCGGCTATGAGAAAGTAGATGATTGCTGGAATTAAGGCATATAACGCTAGCGTGATATAGGGAATCCCTGTTGTTTCAGCCATAATAAAAACCGAAGCGCCCATAATAGGCGGCATGATTTGTCCACCCTGTGAAGCCACTGCTTCCACTGCTGCAGCGAATCGTTTGCTATAACCGAGTTTCTTCATTAATGGAATGGTAAAAGAACCAGTAACAGCTGCATTTGCCGCTCCATTTCCGGTAATAGTAGCAACCATTGCGCTTGCTCCAACGGCCGATAATGCCGGTCCACCTGCGCGATTCCCGAGTGCACCAAAAGCAAAATTCGTAAAAAATTGCCCTCCACCTGACCTCATTAAAAATGCCCCGAAAATGACAAACAAGATTAAGACCGTTGAGCTGATATAGATCGGTGCACTGAATATCCCCAGAGTCCCATTAAACATTTGATCTACCATTTTTCCATATCTCACCCCTGGATGAGCAAGAGCGCCTGGAAAGTAAGGTCCAAAAAATATGTAGCCAATAAAAAACAATCCGATACATGCCATGAGGAACCCATTCGTTCTTCTCGTTGCTTCAAGTACTAATCCTATGAAAAAGCTACCAAGAATGATGTCAGACAAATTTGGATTACCCTGTCTACTTAGTATCGCATCTCCTTGGAAAAGGATAAATCCCGATTCAATTAAGGTGATTATCACAAATAATAAATCAATTGCTCCGAACTTACTTCCCTTTTTAAAAGGGAAAATTAGAAAGATTAATAGGAGAGCCCAGACGACATGTATACTTCTTTGCTGCCAGGACGACAGTGTTCCAAACCCTGCCGTATAAATATGAAAGAAAGACAATCCAATTGCCAGTAGTGACGTTAAGACAATGAGAATTCTAGCAAAGTTCCAATTCTCTTTACGTGATAACCAGATTTCTTCAATAAATGCTGGACGGTCTTTAATCGTGGTATCAATCTTTTGAACAGGATTACCAGATTGACTATTACTCAATCGATTCAGCTCCTTTCTATGCCTTTAGAACGTCATTAAAAAGATTGATAGATTAATTCTCATCTAAAATGTGTCTTGAGATAATCATGCGCTGAATTTCGCTTGTTCCCTCATAAATCTTCGTAATTCTTGCATCTCTGTAAAACCTCTCTATAGGGTAGTCTGATACATAGCCCATTCCTCCATGTATTTGTACGGCTTTATCGGCAACGCGATTAAAAACTTCTGATGCAAAGAGCTTTGCCATGGAAGCTTCTTTAATAACTTTCTTCCCATCATCAACTTTTTTAGCGGCCATAATGGTTAATGCTCTTGCTGCTTCGGTCTCAGTTGCCATATCAGCAAGCATCCATTGAATAGCCTGGTTCGATGAAATAGGTTTACCAAATTGGATCCGCTCTTTCGCATAACTTGCTGACATCTCAATTAATTTTTCACAGGAGCCTACTGCTCGGGCAGCAAGACCGATGCGACCCTCTCCAAGAATCTTAAGAGCTGATATGTACCCCATGCCTACTTCACCAATAACGTTCTCTTCTGGCACTTCACAGTCTTCAAAAATGATCTGACAGGTATAGGAACCTTTCAGCCCCATTTTTTTATCTCGTTTTCCTACAATTAAACCCGGGAAGTTTTTTTCCACTAGAAATGCGGTAATCCCGCCCTTTGCACCTTTGGATTTGTCAGTAGATGCTATGACAGTAAATACATCAGCAACTGGACCGTTGGTAATAAAGTGCTTCATGCCGTTAAGAATCCACTTATCACCCTGTTTTACGGCATTAGTTGATAAATTTGTTGCATCTGAACCTGCTCCCGGCTCAGAAAGAGCAAAAGCAGCAATTTTATTTCCAGCAGCCATTTCCGGTAAGTACTTTTGTTTAAGAGATTCAGAAGCTAATTTAACTAGTCCGGTGCTTCCGATTCCTGTATGAGCACTAATTAATGAAACATAGCCATTATGGGTTCTTCCTAGCTGTTGAAGCACAACTGCTTTTCCTTCGGTGTTTAATCCAATGCCTCCATATTCCTCTGGAATACTCATCCCGAAGAGACCGAGATCTTTCGCTTTTTCAATCAAATGATCTGGGATTGCGTCCTCGTCCTCAATTTGTTGTGCATAGGGTTCGATTTCATTCTCAACAAAGTTTCGAATCATTGTTTTCATTTGATGCAATTCATTAGATATAGTTGCAGGCATAGACGTGTTCCTCCTTTGTTTTGTTATCTTTGTAATATGCAAGTTCTATGCCAATGCTGGTGAACTGATAAAATCTGAATTTTTCACTTTTCTATTTACAATATTATGAAAATAGTTGTCCAAAAAAGCGAAAAAGCAATACAAAAATGAATCATTGATTCAATTTTGCATTGCTTTCCGTTAAATTAAGTTAAATTGCTCTAAAACAGTTAAATACATCATAAAAAGGATAAATGAAATGATGCTATATGTTGCATTCCATTTTATTGAGATATTGAAAACCTTCTCTTTCATTTCATGTGCTAAGAGATGACTAACAGCTGTCATAGGAGAAATTGATGTAGCAATACCCCATGAGCCAAGTAATAACAATGCAAAAAACATAGGGCTCATTCCAACCTCTAAAGGGTTTAAGCTAGTGATATACACTGTGATTACCATAATAGGATGAAATCCACAAATACTTAGAATAATAACGCTAAGCGAAATGAAAATGGCCATCCCTATAGTAGAGGAGCCAAACCAGTTGTTTAAAAACTGTACAAGTTGTGCTCCAAAGCTCGTAGTTGCTATAGCGCCACTTAAAAATCCAGCAGTAAGAAAAAGGAGAACTTCATTTTTAATGAGAGGTACAGTTACAAACAGATAATGAACTGATTCAATTATGAATTTTTTCCATTGATGATGTGAAACCATCCATATAAAGGGGTAAACGTATGCGATAAGGATAACCAGTGTAACCATAGATAGTGCTGTTAATTTATCTAATAGGAGTACAGAAGAAACAATAAGCAATAAGTAACAAAAGAGATCTACTAAAGGGATCAAGTTGATGCTTTTCCTACCTTCATCTTTGTTTTCTAAGGATAAGCACTGTTGTTTAGCCTCCCGATTCATCGTAAGCTCTAATAGAAAACTTATTGTAAAACTAATAAAGACAAAACCAAGTAGAAACGGCAATTCATTGATCCATTCAATTGGCAATTGACTGGTAACTAGTGCCATTGCTGCAAAAAACGGAGACCAAATAAGAGCAGTAGAGAAACCTCTCAGTAATGGACTCGCTTTCGCCCTTGCTGAAGTAACAGTTGGGTGAGCTTTACTTAGATAATAGAATATGGTTACTGCTCCCACATTTAGAATCACTGCCATGATATGAGTAAACGTTTGTGTAAGAAGAAAAAAAGTAGTCGGATTTTTCATGTATCGCCCAAAGAATTGTTTTAATGCCTCAAGATAAACCTGCTGTTTAATTGGAATTCCAAGGAAGGGTACGCTTATAAAAAGAGCTACTAACGTTTGATTGATGGTAATACTTTCTCTAATTGTGCGAAAGGGAACCTCATTTACGATGAAAATGAGTGCGGAAATAAGGATTAAGATAAGTAAAAATAAATTTAAACCACGCTTAACAAGCGGAAGTAGGATAATCATCATGCAGAGTAAATAAATGTCACTGATCGCATTTATCCATTTTGAATTAATAAATTGTTGAACTAGAAATAGAAAGGTTATTGTGAGAAGCATGAAACCTAACAAACTGCGTTTGGATGATTTTTGAACAAATGAGTTCATGAGCGTCTATTCGTTTTCTCTAAAGAAGATAAACTGGTATAGAGGGATTGAATTACAGGAATCGAAATACTCTTCTTATCCGCTTCTTTAACAAAGTAACCACAAATCGATTCAATCTCAAGGTTTTTCCCACTAAGTCTATCCTGAAGCATGCTTGTGTAATGAGTTTCGGCTATTTGAGCACTTTTGAAGATCTGATCTATCAATTCTTCCTGGAAAAAGTACCCTTTCAAATCAGATATATTCATCCCCTCTCTTAAAGCGACTTCAGCTAAATGTCGTAAATCTATTTGATCAAGGATCTGCCCTACTGTAACACCAGCATAAGCAGAAAGTGGGTTAAATGTAACATTCCATAACAGTTTCTTCCATTTAGCACGCATAATGTTTGATGATGTATGTGATTGAATGCTTGCCTCTCTAAACAAGTTTGTGAGTTCTTTAGCTTCATTCATTTTTGCAGGATCAATAGAGCCGATGGTTAATCGAGGATTGCCAAAAACCTCAATTCTTCCCGGTGCAGTTATTCTGGAAGTTAAGTAAACCGCGGCTGAAAAAATACGATTTATTCCAAAGTATTTCATGACTTTCTCTTCATTATCGACTCCATTTTGTAAAAGGAGTATCGGGGTTCCAGTGGATATAGTGTAACTCAATTTTTCAGCCATATGACTCGTATCGTTTGATTTTACACTTATAATAACTAACTCCACATTTCTAAATCTGTCTAGTGAATTTGTAAACTCCTTATGAACAACAAATTCGTTTTCAGAATTACTAATTGTTAACCCTTTTTCTTGCATCGTACGTAAATTAGTCCCCCTGGATAGGAAAACAACTTCGTGACCTGCAAGAGCAAGGGTACCACCAATATACCCTCCTACAGCTCCAGTTCCAGCAATGCCAACTTTCATAATTCGTTCCTCCTTTACCTATGTATTATGCAAGTTTAATGCCAAACAAAAAACTCGCCAGAGGCGAGTTGACGTTATATAGTTTCAATTTGATATTTCTTTAGCTTTCGGACGATCGTTGGCTGACTTGATTTAAGGACTCTGGCAATTTCATAAGTGCTTTTATATTTTCCATATGCTTCTTCCAATAATTTGCGTTCCGTATGTTCTACTGCATCTTTAAGACTCATTACCTGATGAGGTTTTTCTGTTTTTATTTTTATAGATTTATAATCCTCTGGAAGATGGTTAAGAGAAATTCTACTAGCAGACGAAGTCAAAGCGATTCGTTCAATTAAATTAGTCATTTCTCTTACATTTCCCTTCCATTCCATTTCGTATAGTGAATTTTTTAAGTCATCTTGTAAAATTTTATCGAGGTTATACTTCTTATTTGTTCTGTTTAAAAAGAACTGGATAAGTGGCAAAATATCATCTCTTCTATCTCTTAATGGGGGTATAGAGAGTGGGATGACGTTTAGTCGATAATATAAATCCTCTCTAAATTCTTGTTTGGTTACCATCTGGAGTAGATTTCGATTAGTTGCGGCAATGATGCGAACATCGATTTTGGTTAGTTTCGTGGCACCTACACGCTGGATTGTTCCATCTTGAATAACCTGGAGTAATTTCACCTGAGTATTCATTGGTAGTTCTCCAACTTCATCAAGAAAAAGTACCCCCTTATCTGCCATTTCGAACATCCCTGGCTTTCCCTTTCTGCTTGCCCCTGTAAAAGCTCCTGCTTCATAACCAAACAGTTCCGATTCGATAAGTTCTTGTGGTATCGCACCGCAATTGACTTTTACAAATTCCCCTTTTGTTGATCTGTTGCTCTTTGAATAGATAAATCGAGCTAGCACATCTTTTCCAACCCCAGTTTCACCAAGAATCAGAACGGTGGCGTCAAAGTTTGCAATTCTTTTCGCCGTTTCATAAAGATCTTTCATGAATTGACTTTCAATGATAATTCCTGAATCTGAATAGCCCTTAAGCATTTCAAGTTCTTTCTCGTATTCAGCATTTTTCTTCTGAACATTATTCAATTCAGAAAGAAGCTCATTTAACTCGGAAAGATCACGAATGTTTGTAATAACCTTTTCGATATCGCCTTTATTGTTAAATATCGGACTCCCCGTGATCAATGTTTCTTTCCCCGCAAAATTATCCTGCACCACGGAAACGGTCCGACGTTGTTTCAGAACTTTTCTAGTTACTGAATCCTTTAAAATCCCCCTATTCACAAGTCGATCAACGTTTTTACCAATATAATATTCTTTTGGAATACCGGTTAGTCTTTCAATCGCTGCGTTGGTTTTAAGTGTTATTCCTTTGTTATCTGTAATATATATGCCGTCATAAGAATTGTCGATAATCGAATCCAATTCTCTATTGAGCTTTTCAAGATCTGTTACTTGTTTTTCAAGACGAGACAAATCAGTGTTTTCTTTTCCAATGTACAATGTGTCATGTTCATTATGTTCTGAAATGAACAATATTCGCTTTTCTTTGTAGCTTGTAATGATGAAGGTATCATGTTCTTCTATACTGTCAAAAACGTCATCAACTTCCTTCTTTTCAGCATCACTAATAATAGAGTTAAAAGCCTCATTTACGGAGCTAATGATTCCTTTTCTTGCGATAAAAGCTGGAAAAGGCAATTGAGCTATAGAAGATAAATTCAATGCGTTCACCTCGAGAGTAATGGTCACAGTTTTTGTATAATGAAAATCAAATAGAGGTTGTCTGCTCCTTTTCAAGAGCAAATATTTTCCCTGGATTCATAATCCCATTCGGGTCTAGTGTTTGCTTAAGGGCCATCATCACTTCTAAAGCAGGACCATGTTCTTTTTGTTGATACTGGACCTTACCTGTCCCAACTCCGTGTTCTCCAGTACATGTGCCTCCGCGTTCTAACGCATAATGAACAAGGTGCTGGTTCAATTTGGTTGCTCTATCCAGTTCCATAGGATCAGTAGGATCAATCATCACAATCGCGTGATAATTACCGTCCCCTACATGACCAAGAAGTGCACCGTCTAACCCATAGGTTTCAATCGCTTTTCTGGCATCTGTTATCGCACCTGTGAGCTCTGAAATAGGGACACAAACATCGGTTACCATCATTTTCTTACCAGGTGATCCATGACTGAAGGAATATGCCAGATTATGACGGGCTTCCCATAGAAGGGCTCGTTTCTTCGTATCATGTTCAAAAATGAATTCCTCACATTCGTTATCTTCAGCTATGCTTTTCGCAAAAGTAACGTCCTGCTCGAGTCCTGCTTCGTTTCCATGAAATTCTACGAATAGGGTTGGTTTTTCAATATAATTCGTTTCATTTGTTTTATTTACCTGTTGAACTGAGCGTGCGTCAACAAGCTCGATTCTTGCTACTGGTATTGCAGCATGCAAAATGTTTGTGACGGTTGATACGGCCTGTTCAATAGAAGGAAAAACGATTCGACCCGCAAGCGTTGCTTCTGGGATGCCATATACATTAAGTGTAAGCTCCGTAAATGTTCCGAGAGTGCCTTCTGATCCAACGAAAAGACCGTTAAGATGATAGCCAGAAGACGATTTGGCTGTTATGCTGCCGGTGTGAATTACGCGACCATCAGCTAGAACAACTTCCATATCACGTACCTGATCACGCATCACACCATAGCGTACTGATGTTGTTCCACTTGCGTTGGTCGAGGCCATACCACCAAGTGTTGCATCAGCCCCAGGATCAACGGTAAAGAACAAACCATGTTTCTTAAGCTCCTTATTTAATTGAGACCTGGTCACCCCTGGTTGAACTCTGACAAGAAAATCTTCAGGACGAACCTCAAGAACCTTGTTCATTAATTGAAAATCAATTGAAATCCCTCCCTGATAGGGAATGACGTGACCTTCAAGACTTGAGCCAAGCCCAAATGGAACAATGGGAACAAAGTTGGCATTTGCCATTTTTAAGATCTTACTCACTTCTTCGGTTGTTTTTGGAAAAACAACTACATCGGGGTTATGAGGGGTATGGTAGGACTCATCTTTACTGTGCTGCTCTAGAATAGTCGCATTGACACTAATTTGATCATCTTCTAGGAAAGTGGACAGCAAGGAAACGATCTTCATATGAATTTCCTCCATTCGTATGTAAAATTGGCATTTTTCTGATAACGCTTCCATCACTCTATCACTAATTTATAAAATTCGTCAATTTTGTGGAAGAAAAAAGCCTGGCGATTGCCAGGCTTTAATTACAGCTATTCTTTTTCATCCTCATTTGTCTCGCCATTTACGGTCTCAGTTTCTTCGATCTCTTCTTCATAAGCTGAAGCCACTTCACTTTCATAGCGATTGTTTTCTGATACAGGTTGGGATGACTCTTCCTCTGTTTCAGAATCTTTTTCTTTACCGGAGAAGTTGGTATAGCTCCCCCTCGATACGAAGCTCTCAAGCATTGCTTTTAAATCCATTCCTGTTGATTCTTTAAGGCTTGCTTGAAGACCTGTCATCGTTTTCGTCACGTTGTCCGTAATCTTAGCAGAACCGTTACTGTTACTACCACCCATATCGATCACTTTCATCTCTGAAATTTGCGAGAGCGGCTGTGCAATTTCGTGTGCATACTTCGGTAGCATTTCAACAATCATTTCAATAATTGCTGCCTCACCGTATTTCTCCATTGCCTTAGCCATTAATTCTTTTGCCTCTGCTTCTGCACGTCCACGTTCACGAATCACTTCAGCTTCAGCAAGCCCTTTCTGCTTATTAATTTCAGCTTTTGTCTGGCCATCAATGCGATCTCGTTCAGCCTCGGCTTCAGCTTTTGCTCGGATATCGTATGCATTTGCATCAGCCTGCGTTTTTCTGCGCTTCTGTTCTTCTTGTTCTAACTCGACCTGCCGTTGTCGTTCGATGAATTGAACTTGCATCTCTTCTTCTTTTACTTTCTGATTCAGCGTTGCTTGCTCCAAATTATAAGACTGTTCAGAACGAGCACGTCCTCGCTCAATTTCAGCTTTGTATTCTGCAGCCTTCACATCCTTGTCTTTTTGTGAGCGAGCAATTTCAATTTGGCGTCTAATTTCGTCTTCTTCTGCTTCCTGGTCCGTTTTCGCCTTATGCATGCGTGTTTCACGTCTTGCATTCGCCTCAGCAATGTCGGCATCTTTTCTTGCTTCAGCGATTCTAGGTCGGCCAAGAGCTTCAAGATAGCCGTTCTCTTCATCATCATCTTTCAGTTCTTTTAATGCAAAGGAAGTGATTTCAAAACCAAGATTTTTTAAGTCTTCTTCTGCAATGTTCTTTACTTTTTTGTTAACCGAATTAAAATCTTTGTAGATTTCATCGACCGTAAGTGAAGAAATAATTGCGCGAAGGTGGCCCTCGAGTACTTCTCTTAGTTCGCGTTCTTTCTCTTTCTGAGGCTTTCCAAGAAATTTCTCAGCATAGTTTGCAACAATTTCAAGCTTACTACCAATACTGATTTCAGCAACACTTGTTGCTCTAATTGGAACACCTTCTGAGGTGTAGGCTTTTGGTGAGGCAATTTCTAATTGAAAAGAAGTTAAATCGATTGGTGTGCTCGTTTGGAACATCTTCAATCGAATACCGCCGCCTCGGACGATTTTCATGCTCCTGCCGTTATCATCTACGAAAATGCGGTTGTCTTTTTCGGCATCGCCGAGTTTTGGACCGGTAATAATGAGGGCCTGATTCGAGCTTGCTGTCTTGTATCGTTTTTTGAAAATGAAAAAGCCAATACCTCCAACAACCAATAAGAAAAATAAAACAATGCCAGATACAATTAATCCGATAAATTCCATCATATCAAAATCATCATCCTCTTTGTTTTGAAATATTACTATGTAATTTTCTTCCTCTAGTAATACGAGTGAGAAGATTGGAAGTTTCAGAATTTATCAAATTAACCAGGAAAATGTAAAAAACGAACCTGCCGTGCAGGTCCGTTTACGGATAGAACTATTCAAATCGCTTTAATACCGCTTCCCCATTAAGAACCGTTTCATATTTTTGATTAATCACCTGAACAGCGAATGTGTAGCGGTCGTGTTGAATTGATATAAGCGAGGCCTGAATTGTAATCACATCATTCAAGAAAACCATCCCTTTAAATGAAACTGAAAAGTCTTCAAGAAAAACTTCTTCATAAAATGGGGTGAATAATTTAGAAAGATGTCCCATTGTCCACATTCCATGAGCAATGATCCCGGGTAAACCGGCTTTCGTGGCTTCCTTATCAATAGTATGGATGGGATTAAAATCACCAGAAGCACCTGCATATTTAATTAAATCAAGTCGTGATACGGGAGGAAGTGTTCCCTCAAGGGGAGTACCGATCGTAAAGTCACTCACTGTAATCATGAGGTCATTCCCTTTCTAACCGCTTCCGTTATGATCACTACCTGTTCCTCAGTGAATATCAGGTTACCATCAGTGCCTTCACCAAATCGTTTAATAACGAGAAAACCAAGTAATCCACTTTTCCCTTTTCGTTCGTAATAATTTTCTAGAGACGAAGAACAAATAACGGTTTCGCCTACAAAAAGAGGTCGTTGATAATGAAAGGTTTGTTTCCCATGAATTAAACCCACATTTGGAAGGTCAAAGCCTTCGATCGTTCCATAGTCGAACACTCTTGGGTAGGTTGGTGGTGCAAGATTTGTGCCATAACGAGACTGTTTCCCCCTGCTCTCATCCGTGTAAATCGGTGCGGGATCACCTATCGATATTGAAAACGCTCTCACAGAACCGCGTTCCACATTGTTTTTCACTGGTGTTGACTGTTTTCCGATTAGGTTTTCAAACATATAGAACCTCCGTTCTTAAGCGTATTGACCAACTTTCACATGGCCTTTTAAGAGATTGCGTGCAATAATGAGACGCTGAATTTCGTCAGTTCCGTCATAAATTCTCCACAGTCTTGCTTCGCGGTACCAGCGTTCGATCGGAAGTTCTCTTGTGTAGCCCATACCGCCATGAATTTGAAGTACGCGGTCTACCACTCGATTGCCCATATTCGATCCATAGAGCTTTGCCATTGAGGCCAGGTGACGGTTGTCTTTTCCTTCATCAAGCGTGTAGGCAGCATTTAAAACGAGCCATTTTGCCGCTTCAATTTCAACAGCAGAATCTGCAATTTGCCATTGAATGGCCTGACGCTCAGCAATTGGCTTTCCGAACGTTTCACGTTCATTGGCATAGTCTATGGCCATTTTTAAGAGACGTTCTCCTGCACCAACAGCGGTTGCGCCTACGATCCAACGTGCAAACCCAATCCATTCAAGTCCAAGGTTGTAGCCACCGTTAACTTCTCCAAGGATATTTTCATGTGGCACGCGTACATCGTCAAACACTAATCCTGCAGGACCCCATTCACCCATTGTGTGGATGTACTCTGATTTCCAGCCCATATCCCGGTCAACGATAAAACAGGTTACTCCGTCTCTTCCTGTGGTTGCGTGTTTTTCCTTATCCGTAATGGCGATTACCATAACGAAATCAGCCTCGTTCCCACCAGTAATAAATGTTTTTTCACCGTTCAGAACCCATTCATCGCCATCGCGCAAAGCCGTCATTTTAATGTTACGTGTATCAGACCCTGCACCTGGCTCTGTCATCGCAAAACAGGATTTCTTTTCGCCGTTAATTGTTGGAATCAAATATTTTTCTTTTTGTTGTTCGTTACCATAATAAAGAATATTATCTGCGGACCCACCGAAACGGAATGGCACGAATGTTTTCGATACTTCCATCATCACAATCGCGAGCATCATTTGACCGAGATCTGCTCCGCCGTATTCTTCTGGCGTGTTAATTCCCCAGAATCCTGCTTTTTTCGCCTTTTCTTGGAGCTCTGTCATTTTTTCGGCAGATATACCCGGTTTTCCTTCACGCTCGTTGCGAAGCACATCATTTTCTAATGGCATTAACTCATTCTCTACGAATTTGCGAATTGTTTTCTGCACCATAATCTGTTCATCAGTTAAACGTAAATCCATCATTCATCTCTCCCTAAGACCTATTTTACAATCAAATTGTATTTGAAACTTACTGACCGGTTAGTATCTTATTTCGACACGTTCAGCATACATCCTTCTTATTAGGAGAGATTGTTTTAAATTAAGTGTGGGGGTGGGGTCAGACACGTGTCTGACCCCACCCCCATCATCTTATTACTTCCCAATAAACATTTGCGTCCAGTAATTACCGTCTTGAGCAAGTCCTACACCGATGTGGGTGAAGTTCTTGTTCATGATGTTCTTACGGTGCCCTTCGCTCTTCATCCAGGCATCTACTACTGCTTCTGGCGTTTGCTGACCCTGTGCAATGTTTTCACCAGCTGTAGTAAAATCAACTCCAAAGTCCCTCATCATATCAAATGGTGAGCCATACGTTGGGCTAGTGTGGGAGAAATAATTTTTCTCCTGCATATCTTGTGATTTTTCCTGTGCTACATCACTTAATGATGGCATTGCTTTTAAGTTGGATAGTCCCTGTTTTTTTCTTTCCGCATTTGTTAAATCGATAACCTGTTGCACTTCTTTGCTTATTTCACCTGATGGTTCTGAAGCGGGTGCTTTATTGTTTTGATTCTGGTCCGGGGCAGCCTGTTCACGTTGCTCTGGCTGAGCTTGACCGGTTCCTTGATCAGGTCTCATTTTTTGCTGACGCTGCTGCTCTTCCTTGCCGCCAATTCCATATTGCTCTGGAAAGCCTTCAGGTAAATATTCTCTCGGGTCGACTCCCTCTGGAAGTCCCTCGTTAAATTCAAATTGTCCATTTTGAACGATTTTACCATGTGGAAATTCAGCACTCGGTGTATCTGTGCTGTATGAATTCGGGTCACTGGTAAGTTGCCCACTATTTATGCGCTGGACCCCTTCTGTAGGCGAATTGGTTTTATTAATATTTAGTGCTTCATCGTTATTGTTGTCTGCATTACAGGCGCCAAGTAGTAATAAACCTGGCAGCAATAACGGCATTAATTTCTTGTACATGCGTTGCCCTCCTTTAGTTCTATTTCTTACGCTCTTAGTTTTTCTAATGGAGGGCAAAGTATTTGTGGTAATTACCGAGAATTGCTTCGTAATATACCAAAAAAGATCCCTCTAAATGAGGGATCTTCCATAATCAACCTGTATTTCGAAGACCTGCAGCAATGCCGTTGATCGTGAGGAGAATTTCTTTTAGCAGATCATCATCCTCACTATTATTTTCACGATAAGTTGATATGAGTTCGACCTGTAAAGAACTCAAAGGATCAACATAAGGGTTTCGGAGGCGAATGGAATCCTTAATATTTGGAGTTCCATCCAAAAGCTCTTCCTGTCCTGTGATTGTTAGAATCACATCTTTCGTACGATGGTACTCACCAACAATTTTATCAAATATACGACTAGCTAATTGCTGATCGTCAATTAAATCCATGTATTTTTCAGCTGTTGCTAAGTCTGCTTTCATTAATCCCATTTGCAGGTTATCAATTAACGAAGCGAAAAACGGCCATTCTTGATACATTTCTTTCAAAAGTTTCAAGCCTTTTTCATTTTCTGCAAATTGATTCAGACCTGTTCCTGATGCATACCAGGCAGGCATCAGCTGACGACTTTGCGTCCAAGCAAAGACCCATGGAATCGCACGGAGGTCATCAAAATGATCCGTTCCTTTCCGGCTCATTGGTCGACTGCCGATATTTAAAGCGCTTAGCTCTGGTAATGGCGTACCCTGTTTGAAATAAGCTAAGAAGCCATCATCCTGAAAAACGAGTGATTGATACGTTTTTAGAGATACCTCAGAAATGGATTCCATGGCTTCCTGCCACTTCATCTGCCTTGGATCTTTTTCAATACCAGAAACAGCTGATGTTAGCAATGTCGTCGTTGCCTGTTCAAGACTTCTATAGGCAATGTCAAATAGAAGGTAGCGTGAAGATAAAACCTCACCCTGTTCTGTAATTTTAACGCCAGCTGTATACGTCTCAGGCGGCTGGGACAACAGGCTCCTGCGAAGCGGGCCACCTCCGCGGCCTAATGCGCCACCTCGTCCATGGAAAAACTTCAATCGTAACTTTCGCTCAGAAGCAATGCGACTGATTTCCTGTTGTGCCTGGTAAAGCTTCCAGTTTGCAGTGAGTGTTCCGCCGTCTTTACTTCCGTCAGAATAACCGAGCATAATTTCCTGTCGATTACCGAGCTCCTGTAAATGCTTCTTGTAAACGGGAAGGTCAAAAAGCTTTTGCATAATGGAAGGTCCGGCTTTTAAATCATCGATAGTCTCGAGCAATGGTGCTATATTCAGATCACTTTCAACAATGCCATCTGAATGTTGACGGTAAATATTCGCCTCTTTTGCGAGGACAAGGACTTCAAGAAGATCACTTGCAGACTGCGTCATACTTATTAAGTATACGGAGATGGAATCCTTGCCAAATTCGTTATGTGCTTTCTTTATCATGGAGAAAATATCAAGGATTTTTTGTGTTTTCTCTGTGTAATCTTCGTACGTAGAAAGAACAGGTCTCGGATCTTCAAGAACATTTACAAGCACCTTCAGCTTTTCATCCTCAGAAAGAGAAGAATAATTTGAAGCGACGTTAACTCTTTCAAAGATCTCTGTGATCGCTTCTTCATGTTCACCGCTGTGATTTCTAATATCAAGTGTAGCAAGGTGGAAACCAAATAAGGAAGCCTGGCGAATCAGCTTATTTAGATCCGAAAAGTGGTAACCTTCAGGATAGTGCTGACGAAGACTGTTTCCAATTAATTTTAAATCGTCGATAAAACTCTCGACGTCGTTGTATCCGTTATCAGAATTAACACGGTTAAGCTTCTCAAGGACGTATGCAAGTTTAACCCGATAAGATTCATGTGGAACGCCCCACTCTTTCACTTCAGGAAGTAGTGCTTGATCTGTTTCAATCGAAGCAATTAACTCCCCGCAGATTGGAATTCGGTTAGTGGATTGGCTTAATTTTCTCATTAATTCTTTTACGGAGTCCTTGTATTTAGAAAGGACAACGTCACGCTGTCTTTGAAGAGTCTGCCATGTTACGTCTGGCGTGACAAATGGATTTCCATCGCGATCTCCACCGATCCATGAACCAAATTTCAAGATGTTCGGCACATGCCATGTTGCATTTGGGTAATGCTCATCAAGGCATTCTTCAAGTTCTTGATGAATTTCTGGAAGTACTTCAAAAAGCGTTTCTTCAAAGTAAAATAGTCCCATGTTTACTTCATCCATCACAGTTGGTTTCTTGTGGCGAAGCTCGTCCGTTTGCCAGAGGGTTGTAATTTCATTTAATAGGTCCTCTTTAAGCGCTTTTTGTTCTCGTTTCGTTAGCATTGGATTATCTAATTGCTGTAGCGAAGATGCGATCCGTTTATGAATTTCAAGCACCGAGCGCCTTGTGGCCTCAGTAGGATGTGCTGTTAAAATCAGCTCCAGTGATAGCGAAGAAAGTGTATCTTCAATCAATTCACCTGGTACATTGTTTTTCTTAAGAAGCGAAATCGCATATGGAATAGATCCTGGCTGGGATTGGTCTTCTTCAAGCATCTGATAGTCCCGGCGTCTTCTAATGCGATGGTTTTGCTCTGCAATATTAACGAGATGGAAATAAAGGGCAAATGCTCGAATCACCTGTTCACGCATTGGCGATTGCAGCTCCTGTATCGTTTGTTTAAGCTCGTTGGATGTTTCTGGTTTTGCTTCCTGTCTCAGTGACTTCGTTTTTTCACGAATCGCTTCAACCATATCAAGAAGCTCTTTGCCGCCATGCTGCACTAAAACGTCACCGAGTAGACTTCCGAGCATGTTAATGTCACGTCTTAGGGCAACGTGGTGACTTTGTTGGGTAGAACGTGCCGTATCAATTGTCATATACGATCAACCTTTCTTTTTCTTTTGAAGACTTAAACCAAATATTAAAAATATTTCAATAAACTTATTATAACCAGGAAATTTTATTCTTGTCATCTTTTTTGACCTAGTGCCACCCTTCGACAAAATACGTTATTGACCAGTGAGATAAGGATGGAAGCGCATTCAAATAAAATTTATTTTTTTGTATTTCTATGTAAAAATCCGTATCTAAAATGCGGATTTTTACATGGTAATTAAATTGAAAACTTATGTTTAAAATGCTCGATTTTCTTATTTTCCCCCACCATCAAAATAACGTCTCCCTGTTGAAAGGCGACTTCAGCATATCGACTAAGAATTGGGGATTCATTTCTTACGATAAGTGAAACGTTGAGTTCATATTTCCTTGAAAAATCGAGTTCGAGTAACGTTTTCCCAATAAGTTCATCAGGTACCCTGATTTCAATGGCAGATACATTTTTAGTAATCTCAATATACTCAAGTACGTTAGGCATCATAATTTGTTTCGCAACCTTCATACCCGCTTCTTCCTCTGGATAGATCACCTGGTCGGCACCTAAATTAGTCAAAATTTCACCGATTTCGCGACTAACGGCTTTCGTAATGATCTTTTTCGCATTTCTGTCTCGAAGCTTGTTTGTAATTAGAATGGCTGAATAAGCATCTGTACCGATGGCCACAAAGACGGCATCATACTGATCTATCTTTAGATCATCCATCACCCGATTTTCCCTGAGATCACCAACAATAGAGTGTGTTGTATAGTCATCGATGTCTTCTAGTGGCCCCTCATCCTTATCACATACAACAACATCACATTTCTGCTCGTAAAGTTCTCTGATGATCCCTCTTGCAAATCGTCCCGCACCTATGACTAAAAATTGTTTTCGCATGATTAACAGCTCCTTTAACCGACAGCAAGATCTTCTTTAATGTAACGCGTTTTAGATTTTTCGATTTTAAAAACAACGTATATAAAGCTAAATACCCCTATGCGTCCGATAATCATTAACATACATAGCAGCAGTTTCGAAATCCCGGCCAGTTCTCCTGTGATTCCCATGGATAAGCCGGTGTTCGTTAGTGCGGAAATCACCTCAAAAGCGACCAGTTCGATCTCCTGTGCTTCAAAAATAGATAGAACGATGGTGGAAAACCCAAACATGAATATGAAGCTTAGAAAAATTAAAAAAGACTTATTAATGGAATCCTGGGATATAGTCTTCTTAAATAACGTCGTATACTCCTCTGATCTTGCAACAGAAACCATCTTCGCGAGTAAAACGGCAAATGTCGTTAAACGGAGACCGCCTCCGGTACTTGAGGAAGCCCCGCCAATGAACATCAAACTCATTAGGATGAGTACAGTTGTAATATCCAGTGTGGAAATATCAACTGTCGTTAGTCCACCGTTTCTAGAAGTGGCCGATAGGAAAATGACATTGACGATTTTATCTGGAATCGATAAGTGACCAAATACCCCATTGTGTTCTAACAAAAAATAAATAACCGTTCCGACAAGAAAAAGAATACTATGAAGTCTAATGTTCACCTTTGTAAATAAGCTTTTCTTTTTCCGAAATGAAAGTATGTACTCTACGATTGTGGGGAAACCAAGGCTCCCAAGAAAGATCATCGTAGCAGATGTGAGGAGCAGTAACCAGTTGTGCTGGAAAGAGATCAGGCTGTCACCAAATAAATCGAATCCTGCATTCGTAAAGCTTGCAACACTGTGAAAAACAGTCACAAACACGGCTTCTTTTATAGTGCTATACTCCCCAGAAATCGCATTAAACATTAAGCTGAATCCTATCGTCTCAACGGTTAATGCGATCATTAGTACTGAAATACTTAACGAACGGATCGTTTTTAACTGTGTTTGATTTTGATCCTTAGAAATGAGGACCATATTCGACATTGTTAATTTTTTACCCATCATCATGAACAAATAACTAACGAGAACGAGGATTCCAATTCCGCCAAGCTGCATCTCAATAATCAATAGCGCCTGACCAATTCGTGTAAGATCAGAAGAGACATCAATAGAGGATAGTCCGGTTACACTGAGTGCGCTCGTTGAAACAAAAATGGCATCCACAATTGGTAGCGAACCGGTGTGCGCGAAAGGAAGCAAGTAAAGAGCGGCAAATAAAAGAATTGTGCTCATATACATGATAAAGATGTATCGAAAGGATTGAATGGTTGATTTATTTTTAAGCATAGCATCTCTCCACTTGAATTGTTCTGTATAACCGTTATTTCACTATATCATGAAAAAAATGGTTTTGCTTCACCTCCATAAGAAAACCTCTTAAGAGTCTTCTTAAGAGGTTTTACCTGCTACTTTCCTGTTAAAATCAAGAAGGCCAAGTGCACAGACCTGTAAGTCGAGGAATATGTATTCATATATGGCGTGATTGTGTGGTACTCCCTTTTTGTCCAATTCGTTTCGTACGAGCAAAAGGAGCTTTTCTGCTAGGAGAACACTATTCTCTTCGTCTGAACGTTCATTTATTTTCTCGACGTACGCCTTCGTTGTTTCAACAAATAGAGATAACCAGTACTTCAGTTGATTCATCACGTCTGATGGCTGGTCGGACTTGCCGTAATGGCCAAAATATATCGACTCTGGATGAAAGGACATTATTTTGTTAGCAGACTCAAGCATGGCATCTGGATCAAATTGGTTTGGAGATGTCGATGGGAGATATAGATCAAAATCCAGATGAGGATAGTAGACACCAACGGTATCTCCTACAAAGACGCCATTCGTTTTGGAATCGTGTATTGAAAAGTGGTGCTTCGCGTGTCCAGGCGTATCAATGAATGTTAAGGTGCGTTCAGGTCCAATTGTTAATGTATCGTTATCCTCCATGACCATCAAGCGATCATTCGGAATCGGAAGAATCGGATCAAAGAGAGTTTCAAATTTACTTACGTACACCGCTTTTGCACCCTGGATCAATTTCGCCGGATTTTCCAGATGGCGCAACCCTTTAGGATGCACGATCACGTGTGCATTCGGACATTCTTTCAGAAAAAGACCCGCACCCCCGGCATGATCCAGGTGTATATGCGTGACAATGATGTATTTAACGCGATTTAAATCAATCTTAAGCGCTTCTAGCCCCTTGATTAAATGAGGAATAGAAGGACTGGCGCTTGTTTCAATAATTGTTAGTTCTTCTTCATGCAACACATAACTTCCGGTACGCTTCTCTAAAGATAAGTCATAAAGATCAATCAGTGATAAATCTTTCCCTATTTTAAGTGGTTCCTGCATTGTCTTATTCCCTCCTGTGTTCGTGTTTGCGCTTTCTTAAAGAAACACTTCTCTATATTGGAGGGAAATTCCTTTTTGTATGAACAATCAGATCAGCACGATATGTAATCATGAACGGTTTAGATGACTGGTAGAGTTGTATATTTCATGTGTCCATTCGTCTTGCTGTTTGTTTAAGATTGTAAGAGACGTATTCACGAGGTGTTTTTCGTGATCAAGCTCAGGTAGTGCACTTTTGAAAAAATGGTGTAAAAATGAGCCGTGACTTACAATAAGTATGTTTTTATCCTCGTAGCTTTGATGAAATTCTTCAATGGCTTCTTGCGCTCTTGCGACCACAAGGTCAGCTTTTTCTATGCCGAGATCAAGTTCACGCCAGTTTGGTCCCCATTTATTAATCCGTTCCACCTCAGTCGTGCCTTCTATCTGCCCGCCTCCTGCTTCGCGCAATCTGTTGTCAATAATGACCTCAAGGTCCAGAGAATCTGCAATGATAGTAGCTGTTTGGTAGGCTCTCGCTAATCCGCTTGAAAAGATGACATCCCATTTCTCTTCATTCAACCGTTCAGCAAGCTTTGTTGCGTGAAGACGACCTTCGTCATCGAGGTGAATATCTGAGCTTCCCTGCGCTCTCTTTTCTTTGTTCCAGGATGTACTCCCATGACGAATAAAGCCAATTCTCATAGTGATTCCCCTCTCATTTCTTACATTAATTATCCAGTATAAATCGTTCCTTTTATTAAATTTGTGATATCTTTCACGCGATTCTCTCCACAAACCGGACGATTTAGTAAGCTGCAAAGTGCAACTAAGTCGGCGAGTTTCGCTAACGTCTTCCAATTATTCGTTAATATGACGCCATTTCGATTCAGACCATATTGTATCCCCTGTTCAAATGATCGCATGTGCAAAAATTCATAGCGCAACATATTGCCAATATCAAAATAAATGCTTCCTGACAACGCGAACTCCCAGTCTAATACGGCGCTAACATCTGTTCCTTCCATTAACAGATTTAGTCCATTAAAGTCTCCGTGTACGAGCCGCGCTCCACTATCATCTTCTTCAAATAAATAGGCATTCGTGCTAACATAGGATAAAATTTCCTCAATCAGGTAAACTGGTAACCACTTTGATGAATAGCCGCTGAAAAATGAGTCAATTGTTGTTTTAAAGGTCTCAGGTGTCAGGCGAAATTCCTGTTGTACCGCTAAATCGGTATCTAAAAATCCATATGTATTAAAAGGAACCTCGCGTATGGCAGCAAGTTGCTCTCCGATCGATTGCCCCATTCGTTCCATCTCTATTGCAGAGGATTGACTGAATTGGTCACGAAGCAGGTTGCCATTTTTCCATTCTACAATTCCAATTCCGTAGCCGTTCCACTGAGTAAGATGCATGAAATGGGGAGCGCGGACAGGAGCTGGTAATCGTGTATGAAGGTTTCTCTCTCTTAGTAAGCTATCGCGATTTTTTGTAACTCGAACGATAACTGGCTCTTGATTGACACGATCTACTCTGTAGTTCGTGTGACTTAATCCTCCTGAGAGAAGATTGACCTGTTGGACGATGCTTTCACGATCATGACTTCTTACAATCGACCTCACGGCTTCGAGTGGTAGCTCGATGATCGGGTTGTGACGTTCCCAGTTAGTTTTCATTCAATCCCTCCCTTTACTATCATATCAACTTTACAATGAAAAAGCTCTTTCTCATTGTGAGAAAGAGCGCGTAGCATTACATCCAATTCATTGGTAACGGCAAGACTTCCTGTACCTGTTTTTCGTACGTTTTGACTTGATCTTCTGTCATCCAGATACGTACGGAACCGTAATCAGCACTGCTTCTGATTAAGCGGCCAATTCCCTGGCGAAGTCTAAGCAACATGTATGGAAGATCCACATCTGTAACAGGATCTTGTGAGTGGCTTCGTTTTGCCTGGAATACAGGATCGTTTGGCGGGAATGGAAGTGATGAGATCAGTACCTGTGTAAGAGCCTCACCTGGAACATCCAGACCTTCCCAGAGGTGATAAGAACAAAGGACGGCAGAATGTTCACGCTGAAATTCTTTTACCGTTTCACTAATTTCTCGATCACCTTCATAAATCATATTAAACGGCCAGCTTTGATCACTTGCCCACTGACGGAAACGGTTCATTTCTTCAAGAGATGAAAATAGAAGAAGAGAATGGCCGTTGTTTCCGTGAAGTGTATCTCCCATGGCTTTCCATTTCTCGATTTCGCTATTGGCGACCGTTGCGTTCATTTTCATCTGAG
This sequence comes from Pseudalkalibacillus hwajinpoensis, assembly GCF_039851965.1. Taxonomy (NCBI): domain Bacteria; kingdom Bacillati; phylum Bacillota; class Bacilli; order Caryophanales; family Guptibacillaceae; genus Guptibacillus; species Guptibacillus hwajinpoensis. The sequence goes on from NZ_CP156674.1 coordinate 177,575, forward strand.
CTTCATAATCGAAAGGCGAATTTACAGAGAATGAAGCATATTTTTGAATCCCGAGGTTGCTTGCTGTATAAGAGAAATCACCAGCCTGTGATAATGTAGCAGATGAGAAGACGAAAGGAATTTTCTGTGAGAAAACTTCTTTTCGTAAAATATCTTCTACAAGTCTTGGCATAATGACGAGTGATGTCTGGGTTTCAGTTTCCTCAAGCCAGTGGATCCCTTCTCCATCTTGTAGGAGGGTTCTTAATCCGTACGCAAAGAACTCAAGGTACTCTTCCATGATTTTGACATGGTAGTCTTCCATGACGTAGAGCTCTGAATCGAAGACAAGCTGTTCCAATAGCGCATCTACTTTTTCAGCAATCGTTTTGGCTGTCGAAATCATTGTTTCAGTTCGTGGGACATCTTTTCGAACTGACCCTTCAACGGCTTTTGACGTCTGGCTCAGGTGTGCAAACCAGTTATCGTGGAGCTCAAGGATGTCTTCTACTAGCGTGAGCGACTCTTCCCGAACATCCTGGTCCATGTAGCCAGTCAGGATACTTGAAAGCGTTTCGGAGTGAAAACGATACGTTAGCCCTTTTTGAGCCGAAAACTCAAGCAGATGTCCTTCATCGAAAACCACGGTACTCGCTTCTGGTAATAATGGAAGTTGTCCTTCTCTTTTTCGAGACTCCTTCGTCCAAATATGCTCCATATAAAAATCGTGTGAACAAATGATCAAATCGCTCGCATGACGGTAATACTCTCGGTTTAACGTCTGGCCACAGCGATGGCGCCAGTCACATGTTGAACACTGTTGCAACGGATCCCAGGCGATGTTTTCCCATTTATCGTTTGGAACCCAAGGATATTCTTTGCGATCACCATAGCGCTTGAAAGATTTCATCGACGCAGCTGGCTCATAAACAAATTCAGGGATTTCATCATGAACGCTTAAAATATCTTCATCATCCGTACGGTGAGCAAGATGGTCAAGCTTTTTAACACAAACATATTGCTCTCTCGCTTTCGCAAGTCTTACATCAACAGTTAAGCCGAGCGCTTTTTCAAGTTTCTCAATGTCGCCGCCCTCTTTAACGAGCTGCTCGATGAGTGTTTCATCAGCACAAGAAATAATCGCAGGCTTGCGCGTATAGCGCGCATAGCAAATCGCATACAGCAAATAAACAAACGTCTTCCCTGTTCCAACGCCTGCCTCTGCGAAAACGACACTTTTATTTTTAAAAGCCTGTTCTATTTGAAAGGCCATAAAGATTTGTTCATCTCGGAGCTCATAGCCGTGTTCTGGAAGGATGTCATAGAAAACATCTCCTACATAGTCTCCGAGTTTTTCAAAAAATGAGTCTTCCTTTGTGATCGTGAATGGTAATGATTGGGTCATGTACGGTCTCCTCTTCTAGCTTGATCCGTCCGTTTATTTTTCTAAAACTTCTGCTCAGCTCAATCTTAATATTAAAGCAGATATACTAAATCTAAAATACAAGAAACCAGCTTCTATCATAACAGATTTCGGGATAATAGTGAAAAAAGATCTAGTCTTGAAGAAAAGCTTCACCAAGCAGTCGAAATGATGTCAAGCGATCCTCGCGATTGGGTGTGATGGTCGTTACCATAAGTTCGTCAGGGTGATAGTCAGCCTGTAGCTGCTTGAGCTTCTCTTTAACTTCTTCTTTCGTACCGGAAATCAATTTAGAGGGCTGCTTGTCTTCTATAGAAACTTTTCTTGCTTCTTCTATTGTTAGAAGTGTTTTCGCTCCTTTTCCATGATAATCACTTGCAACTTGTGACCAGTGGGCGAGTTCATTTGCGAGTACTTCTGTTTCACTGCAAGTAACCGATACTGCAAGAATGGTTCTGGAATTCTTACCCGTATAGGCTTTTCTATATGTTTCGAAGATCTCATGATCATCTTTATCACTCATAAAGTAACCAAAAGCGTATGACAGGCCTTTCTCAGCAGCTAGTCTTGCGCTTTTGAGACTTGTACCGAGCAACCAGGGTTCAGGTGCCGTATCAGGGATCGGTGCAGCACGAAGGTTTCGGTATAGATGATCAGTAGGAAAACTATTTGATAGAAAGCCAAGCAGTTCGTCTACTTTCTCTGGCATGTTCCATACCTCTTCAAGAAAACGTGGCGAAAGGGCTGTTGTCGCTACGGCGGACCCTCCAGGTGCTCTCCCCAGGCCAAGGTCAATACGGCCTGGAAAGAGCGTGGCGAGTGTATGGAAGACTTCAGCTACTTTATAGGGTTGATAATGTGGCAGCAAAATAGCTCCTGCACCAAGGCGGATTCGTTTGGTGTGGGTGCCTATAAACCCTAATAGAACTTCAGGAGCGGGACATGCCAGATTAGTAAGATTATGATGTTCTGTTACCCAGTACCGTGTATAGCCAAGCTGATCAGCTAGCATCGCAAGCTCTTTTGATGCTTCGAGGGCATCTGCTGCTGAATGATTTAGAAATAGTGGTGATTGATCGAGAATACTTAGCTTCATCGTGCACCTCTTTTAAAACAATCTCTTCCTATCATATAGATAGAATCCCCAGATTTACACTAATAAAGCTTGAGCGATAAAAAAACGCCCTGTGCGGGCGTTTTAAATTAATAAGTTGAAGAGATCTTGATCTTTATTAATTTCGATATATGAAAATCCTTTGTGGTCCATTCGCTCAATAAGAGGTTCATAATCTTCTTTTTGTTTCAGTTCAATTCCTGCAAGAACTGGTCCTCGATCCCGGTTATTCTTTTTGGTATATTCAAAACGAGTAATGTCATCAGTTGGTCCAAGGACATCGGCCATAAATTCCTTCAATGCGCCAGCTCGCTGTGGAAAATGTACGATGAAATAATGCTTCAATCCTTCGTAAATTAAGGACCGCTCCTGGATTTCTTGCATGCGGTTAATATCGTTGTTCCCACCACTAATGACACAGACGACATTTTTGCCTTTGATTTGATCTTTATAAAAGTCGAGTGCTGCGATTGAAAGGGCACCAGCTGGTTCAGCGACGATCGCATTTTGGTTATAAAGTTCTAGTATCGTTGTACATATTTTCCCCTCAGGAACGAGTACGATATCATCAAGAATATGCTTGCAAATGTCAAGCGTAAGCTTCCCTACTTGTTTTACCGCTGCCCCATCAACGAATTTGTCGATGTAATCAAGAGGGACGACGCTATCCCGATCAAGTGAACTTTTCATACCTGGTGCCCCTTGGGGTTCAATGCCTACAATTTTGGTACCTGGACTGATGCTCTTCACATAAGAGCCGACACCTGAAGCAAGTCCTCCTCCTCCGATCGCAAGCATCACAAAATCAACCTCGTCAATGTCATTCATAATTTCGAGACCGACTGTTCCTTGACCTGCGATCGTTCGGTAATCGTCAAATGGGTGAATAAATGTTCTGTCATTGGTGTTGCAAAATTCCTTAGCTGTTTTAAATGAATCATCAAATGTGTCACCTGTAAGAATCACTTCTACGAAGGACCCGCCAAATAGCTCAACTTGTGATATTTTTTGTCTTGGAGTGGTTGCTGGCATAAAGATATGCCCTTGAATGCCAAGCGTTTTACAGGAGTAAGCCACGCCCTGAGCATGGTTTCCGGCGCTCGCGCACACAATACCGTTAGCTTTCTCTTCATCATTTAAACTCTGAATCAAGTTATATGCGCCTCTGATCTTAAATGATCGAACATTCTGGAGGTCTTCTCTTTTAAGATACACATTACAGTTATAACGATCAGAAAGGATGTCATTTCGCTGGAGCGGTGTCGGTACGACCACTTCCTTTAAAACTTGATTTGCGATAATGATATCTTCGATCTGGACTTTGCTGATTGTTTTGCTCATTCTCGCACTCCTTCTGATTAATAAGAATTGTTTAACTTTTTAAAATTCATTTTAACACAATTTAATGCTGTTGTACGTTATTGTTCTAAAAGAATTGGATTTCTTTTGCACTAAAAAGCATGCTACACTTTTAATAGACACGTAAATTGTTTATAAGGAGGCTTTATCAATGAATACTTGGGCATTTGTATCTGATTTTGATGGCACGATTTCGAAAAAGGATTTCTACTGGCTTGTGATTGACACCTATTATCCTGAAGGGAAAGAGCTTTATACAAAGTGGAAAGCGGGAGAATACATGGATATCGACTTCCTGCAACAGGTATTCCGATCCATCGGTCAAGAAGAATCGCAAATCATTGAAGACATTCTTTCTCTTCCTATTGATGAACACGTTCCTTCCTTTATAGAGACTGTTCAGAATAGCGGAGGCGATTTCTATATCTTAAGTGCTGGCACAGACTTTTACATCCACCATATTTTAAAGCACTACGGGATTCAAGACGTTCCGGTGTTCTCGAACAAAGGTTACTACGAGAATCAAAATGTACATTTAGAAATTGATGAGAACCACAGGCATTATTCCAAACGATACGGAATCGATAAATCGATCGTCATAAAGGAACTAAAGGAAAAGTATAATGTGGTTTATTTTGCTGGTGATAGTGAGCCGGACTCACACCCCGCAAAGGTTGCGGACCTTACTTTTGCGAAAGATGCGCTTCAAGAAATTTTAAGGGAAAATGGTGTTCCATTCGTAGGGGTTGATTCATTTCAGGACATTGAAAGGGTACTCCGTGAAAAAGGAATACTGCAGTAATGCATGCGTTAACGAATATTCCAATTCCTACAATTCTGGAGATCCGTTCGGGAATTCGACATCAATTGGGTTCAATCCTCACCAAGCATGACTTTAAAAATGCACTATTTTTGTTTGATGATTTTACATATCGAGAATATGCAGCGTCCTTTCATAATGAAATGACGGGGATTAAAGTGACATGCCATAAAATGACGTCTACTCTTACGATCGAAGAGCTCATTCGTTTCGCTTTTAAACTCGAGACATATGATGTTGTACTCTCGATGGGTGGCGGAATGGTCATTGATTACGGGAAGTACATTGCCTTTTCAAAAAAAATACCTTTTATCAGCTTGCCAACGTCTGCTTCTAATGATGGGTTTGCTAGCAGCAACTGCTCTCTTATTGTTAATGGTAAAAAAACAACTGTTCCTGCTCAGGTGCCATATGGCATTATTGCGGATCTTGAAGTGATTCAGGGAGCTCCAGCTCATTTTCTTCTTGCTGGTGTTGGGGATTTAATGAGCAATATCACGGCACTGTATGATTGGGAGTTTGAAGAACGTCATGGGAAAGGGTATGTGAACGCCTTTGCGTCAATGTTAAGTAAAAAAGCCGTGAATAGTTTTATCCGAACACCCATGACGAACATCACAGATCCTATTTTTATTAAGGAGCTTGTCAGTTCACTCACAATGGGCGGAATCGCAACAGTTATAAGTGGAAACAGCGCACCGATCAGTGGATCCGAACATCACATCTCACATGCACTCGATAAACACGCCAAGCACCCTCACATGCATGGGATTCAGGTAGGGATTGCTACTTACATAATGGCACATGTACAGGAACATCGTGCCGAGCGGATCGAGAAAGTATTCGATCGAACCGGCTTCTTTACATATGTGAACGAAATCGGCCTGAAAAAAAGTGACCTAAGAGACGCGATCGAGTTTGCTCCCAATGTGAAGCCGAATCGATATACTTATCTTCATGATCCGCAGTATCAAGAAAAAGCTCTTTCCTTTCTTGAGAAAGATGACCGTTTAAATGAACTACTACGTTAAAAAAGACGCACATTTCCGCGCGTCTTTCATATTAGTTAACATAATGAAATTATTGTCGCTATAGCTCAGTCCGAATATCCCACAATTCTGGAAAAAAACGATGATCAAGAACTTTCTTTAAGTAGCCTACGCCTGACGAACCACCTGTCCCACGTTTAAATCCAATGATTCGTTCAACAGTCTTCATATGCCTGAAGCGCCACTGCTGTAACCAATCTTCAATATCGACGAGCTTTTCAGCAAGTTCATAGAGATCCCAGTACTTGTCTACATCACGGTAAACAGTCAACCAGGCTTTCATCACCGACTCATTTTTCTGATAGGTAACCGTTACATCCCGGTTTAGAATGTCCTTATCAATTGGTAACCCCGACCGAGCAAGTGCCTGAATCGCAACGTCATAGATGCCTGGTGCTTGATATGCCTCTGATAACCTTTCATGAAGTTCCTTATCTTTTTCGTAGATTTTCAAAACATGAGATGTTTTATAGCCTAGTGCAAATTCGATCATGCGATATTGATAGGACTGGAATCCTGAAGCCTGGCCTAGTGAATCACGAAATTCCATGTATTCGGATGGTGTGAGGGTTGAAAGCACGTCCCAGGCCTGGATAATTTGCGTTTGTGTTTTGGAGACGCGCGCTAGCATCTTGAAGGCAGTCGACAGCTCGTCCTTTTCGATTGCCTGAATCGCTCCCTTCAACTCGTGCAGAATTAATTTCATCCACAGCTCACTCACTTGGTGAATGATAATGAAAAGCATTTCATCATGATGATCTGACATTCGATTCTGTCCACTCAGTACTTGATCAAGACTGAGATATTCTCCGTAAGTCATAGTGTTTTTAAAATCCGTATGTATGGAAGATTCTGTTAGATTCTGTTCAGAGCGTTTTTTATCCATTGCAATCCCTCCTGCTTGCATTTAATGAGTTTCTTCGTTAAATAGTCTCTGTACCGCAAGTTTTCCTTTCGAAACTGATGATTCGATATATCCAACAATTTGATCAAGTGTAAACACGGTTAGGGGTTGATCTTCTCTTTCAATAAAATCATCAACTACATATGGAAGAAAACGGATGACGTTCTCACGAGGTACTTCATCGAGATCAAGAATGGATTGGTGATTGGTTAACTGGACAGCTGAAGCGTTTACTCCATAAGCGTTCGCTAACTTGCGATTTAAGCGCCTAAAATCTTCATGATAAATTTCATAAAAACCCTCTCGTTCTTCCATCCGATTCCTTAACCATGTGAAATAGAAGCCGTTTAACCAGAGTTCGTCCGAAATGAGATGGATATAGTAACCGAGCAGATAATCATTTGGAAGCTGTCCACAATATTTCTGAATAAATGCTTCGTGATTAACACGTCTTGTAAAATCGTTTGTATGGCCTTCGTAGAAATGGGACCGGTCCTTGGCTTCTCCTGACACCGCATCCGGTGCAATACTACCGGCAAGAAAAGCCTCTTTATCTGTAATGGTGATTTGATCTGAAAGGCGTCTAGCAATTAAAAGATGCATTATTCTAGAACCCAACAGCTCCCTCCTCTCTCATCAGAATTATAACATGACGTCATTACCTACAAACTGAAATTAAAAAGAGACTCATCAATTTGTTCCTGTTCAATTCCAATGTACCTGAGCGTAATTGAAGGTGCTGAGTGTCCAAAGATCTTTTGAAGCATCGCCACGTCTTTCGTTTGCTTGTAATAGAAATAGCCGAACGTTTTACGCATCGTATGAGTGCCGATTTCTGAAAGTCCTGCTTCTGATGCTGCCTTGTATAGTATTTTATAAGCCTGCCCACGTTGAATAGGAAGGTCTGTTTTATGCGAAGGAAATAGAAAATCGTCTTCTAGCATATCGAAGGTATAGGATTCAATGAGCTCTTTAAGTGAATAGTTAATTGGAAATCGCTTTACTTTTCCCGTTTTCTTTTCTTTAATCACAATATGAGTCTGATTCCGAATATCCTTTACGCGAAGTGGAAGGAGATCACTAATTCGAAGTCCGGTGTTAATTCCCATGATAAATAAGAACCAGTCTCTTGAATTTCTTCTTCTTAAATTCTGTTTAATCAATTTAATCTTCTGCGGGTCTCGAATCGGCTGAACCGTGTTCATGAAGACTCCCTCCTTTCCATATCCTTTATGTATTATAAATGAGCGGTAATAGTTCGATATGTATCATTATACCCTTCCTTCCGTTGATCGAACAGAAAAAATGCAGGAAAAATAAGCTTTCATCCCTTTTCATAATGATACACAATATATGTTTTGTATCATTGCAGAGAAATAGTTACAATTAGTTTATTTATATCGGTTCCTGTATCGATTCATGCAAAAAGAGAAAATCAAGAAAAACACCTGTTTATTAAACAGGTGTTAATCACTTATCATATCGATGCCCGTGTCCCCTGATGAAATATCATTTGCCAGGATGATTCGTGTTTTCTCCAAATGGAACTTCTCAACGTTTTAATTTTGTTTTCTTTAATCAACGTATAGGTTACAAGTGCGGTATGATTTTCAAGAAATTTCACATTGGCCCGTTCCAATACATACTCGAATGATCGTTCATCTGGCAAATGATCCAGCACATCTTTTTTGCGGAAGATTCTCCCTGAACTGCCGAATTCCATAAAATCTTCAGCAAGCAAAAGATTAAGTTTAGCCGCTGATTTTCGTACTTCGGAATTTAATAATTGCTTTTCAAGTTTAAGTAAAAGAGATGCTGATTCATTCATAATTCTTCCTCCCTTCCGGTTTCTGTAAGTGATCTTGAATGTCTTGAAGATAGCACAGTTTTCTTTGAAAGGAAAACGCTCATATTACAACGATCTCTACAGATAAATTGGCAGATCCGAATGAATGGTTGAGAAAAAGAACCTTTCCTTCACTGGTTCTAGCTGATGAAGATCACGGAGCCCACGGTGATCGGCATACTTTCTTTCGCTTACTTTACCAACAAAAGACAAACAAGTCCTTTTTATCGTCCAACAACGATTGAATTTCGCAAAGTTGTTTGGTATATATCTAAAACTTATAAAGGTTATTTCGTAAAAGCAAGCAATGTTTATTCTTGCTTTTTAAATCTTTGTTTGGAATCTTATTGATGTTATTTATTAATTTATATTATAATTACGGTAATTGAAATTTATTTAGATCCTAGCACAGCTACTTCCATCTCTAATTGCTCTTTAGTTCATCTACATGCTTATTTGACTTTAGTGAAAAGCCAGATGGTTAAGTCCTATTCTTATTCCGATGGTACCCTTCTTCTTTATCCTCTTCTTTATCCTCTTCTTCAACTTCCACAATTACGATATAGCTATCCTTCCATTTCCAATAGCCAACCCCAAAATTTACAGTACTGTTTAAAATTTAACACATATAACTCAATGGGATGAATCAATACTTAACCTCCTTCTCTCAATCCAGTTTTATATATATTTATTATGTATATATAAACCCGAGCAAAGTAAACGCACTCGGGGCTCAGAAAGGGATTTCTACATGAGTGAATTAGCAATAGGTACTAGTGATTCAACCAACGTTTCTTAAATGCTCGCTTTATAAATTCATCTTTTTCTGCATATTCTCTAATCACATCTTTTATTTCATCCGGTTGATATGAAAAGTTTCGATTGTTTGCGAGGGCAGGATATCCTGAACCTCTCAGTAAATAATCAGATGATGCAACCCGATACCATTTTTCGTCCTCAAGTGACTCTCCATTTATGGACACTAACATCACTTTGTTATGGGTATGAATCACCTCTGCACCAGAAACATGCAGTCTGCCGACATATTTCCCTCTAAATCCCGGACCTTTTCCATCTGCCATACAAACAGAACTATCAAGTGAACTCTCCAGTGCCGCCTGAATATTTTTACCCTGAATCTCAAAATACGTTGGATTTAAGGGGGACGGGCAAATTTCAATCAATTTTTTATTTGAAACAAAGTGAACTAGTCCTCCATTGGCTATCCCGCTGTTAATGATAGCAAGATCACATTCAAATCGATCTTTCAAGCCATCCGCTATTAAATTTGTAAGTGGATTCTCTTCCAGAACATCGTGCCAAAGAGGTGCTTCTACATCATAAAGCGGCTTGCTTAATGTAGTGATCGCCTCCTCTTTGCTTTTCGATAAAATGGTCTGAATTTCTGCATCTTTTTCTGCTTTTAAAGTAGGAATAGAAGATGATGCCAGCAATTCTAATCTGCCGTCCAGGAATTCCAGCTCTACAATCCCAACATGCTCTCCATACATCCCTGCTGAATTCAATATTGTCTCATTTACAATTTTCGCCTCTTCATACAATACGTGATCGTGAGCTGAGAGAATGACGTCTATTTCATCAATCGCTTCGGCTAGTTCAATGTCAGCTTCTGTTCCAATGTGGTTTAGAACGATGCAAAGATCATATTCATTTCGATGTTTATTAATTTCTGTACGAAGAGCTTCTTTGTAATCCAGAATTTGAAAGCCCATTAAATCATTAAATTCCTGCAAATCTGGAGATGCTCCCGTTATCAGAATTCGAAAACCATTTTTATGTATTATTGTGCTGCTTTTAACACCTTTGAAAGGTTCACCATTAGCTTTTAGAAGGTTACAACTGAGAAATGGGATCGGACTATTCATTGCCATGTTCTCTAAAGTTTCATTACCATTAAACAGTTCATTATTACCAATCGTAATCGCTTCATACCCAGCTGATGCAAGCATGTTAACCGCAGCTATTCCTCTTGTTCCCTGTAGTTCGATACTTTTAAAATCAGCGAAATCACCACCATCGAGTAGAAGTGTATTGTCATCAGAATAGTGTCGGATCAATGATGTAGCTCTTGAGAAATTTTCAAAATGACTATGAACATCGTTGGTGTGAATGATATTAAGTTTCATGTCGGCCCCCAATATTATCTAAATATACTTTTTTACTACCATACTACTATTTCGGAATCAAACTTCGATGTCCTGCCGAAACACCCTATCCTCTTTTATTAAGTTTAGGATATAGAGAAGGAATTGGAAGAATAAACAAGAAGTTCATGATATCAATCGATAAAGGAGTATGCAAAATGACGAATTTTGGGAACGATGTACAATTTGGAATTTATAAGCATATGCAGGCGCCTGATCCGAATCGACTTCCAATGCGATATGAGGATTGGGAGCAGCGAGCACGAGATATATTAGATGATGGGCCATATGATTATGTGGCGGGAGGTTCAGGTGCAGAGGAGACGATTCAATCAAACCGTGAGGCATTTAAGCGATGGCAAATCGTCCCTCGTGTTTTTCGACATGTAGAGAAACGAAATCTCAAGCTTGGCCTTTATGGCTGCATGCTCCCGTCACCAGTAATGGTCGCTCCTATCGGGGTTCAATCAATTATTCATTCAGAAGGCGAACTTGCCTCAGCAAGAGCGGCTGCTTCAGTTGGTGTGCCCTACATCGCTAGCTCTGCTTCTTCTCATTCGATGGAGGAAATTGCTGAAGCAATGGGGGACGCGCCTAGATGGTTTCAACTATATTGGAGCCGTGACCCTCAGATAGCAAAAAGCTTTGTAGAACGTGCAGAACAAGCAGGCTATACAGCCATTGTAGTAACGCTCGATACGCCAATGATGGCGTGGCGTGAACTGGATCTTCAAAACGTCTATTTACCGTTTTTAATTGGGGAAGGAATCGGAAACTATCTTACTGATCCTGCCTTTCGTTCAGGACTCGAGATGCCACCTGAGGAAGATGCGATGGGTGCAATTATGCACTGGACACGTGTATTTGGTCACGCGGGATTAACATGGGAAGATCTTGCGGAGTTAAAGAAAACGACCTCTTTACCTATTATTTTAAAAGGAATCCTTCATCCAGATGATGCAAAACTAGCTTTACAGTATGGAGCAGATGGAATAATTGTTTCAAACCATGGCGGTCGCCAGGTAGATGGTGCAATTGCCGCCCTCGATGCCCTTCCTGCAGTTGTTGAAGCAATCGAAGGTCGGATCCCTGTCCTAATGGATAGCGGTATTCGGCGTGGAGCTGATGTTTTTAAAGCCATTGCGCTTGGTGCAAAAGGAGTCCTTGTTGGAAGACCTTGCATGTATGGTCTCGCAGTTGCTGGAGAAACCGGTGTAAGACATGTTATCACAAATCTTCTTGCGGATTTTGATTTAACAATGGCTTTGTCAGGTTGTCGTGATTTAAAAGAGATTAATAAAGAGATGGTGATTCCAGCTAGTCGATAGTCCTTATCAAATGAAACGCAGCACAGGATATTCCGTGCTGCGTTTGTTCTCTATTTCCACTGTAAAGCTTCTTGATTTGTTTGTACGGAAAAAATAAGATAGATAACCATTGAAATGATCACAGAAATGCCATTAGTAAAATAGATATCAGTTTTACCAATTTTTGTTGCTATCAATCTGAAAAACAATGCTCCGAGTCCTGCCCTTGCCTTTAGAGTAGGCTAGACTGAACCAAACCCCATCCCAAACAAAACAGCTGCAAGAAGTAACATGAATTGATTGGCTAATAAGGTAAGACCTATCATTCCCCATTTAGTATGTTTCAAACAGTAACAAGAGAAACAGCCTTCAGAATCTGAAGGCTGTTATCACTTATTGTAAATTCGGAGATTGAAAGAATTCAATCCATTCGCCATCTGGACCTGCAAAAAACAGATATTTTGCACCGTTTGGAAGTTCATTAATACCTTCATCAATAAATGTTACACCAAGGTCACGAATTCTAGTCCGTTCCTCTTCAATATTAAATACAGTGAAGGCAATATGATGGACTTTTCCTTCAACAGGTAGATCAGGGTTGTAGCCCTCAATTAACTCAACAATAATGTTATCGTTTATACCAAGAAAAGCAAGTTTCTTATCCCCATCTGGATGATCAAATTCGTCTAGAAGCTCAAGTCCTAGAATTCCTTGATAGAATCCTTTGGAAGCCTCTATGTTTCTAACTTGTACGCCTACGTGCTCAAGCTTTTGTATTCCCATAAGTCACCAGCTTTCTTTCCAGAGTGTATGTAATAGTCTAACTTAAACCAATCATACTAAGCTACTGAAATGAAAGCAAGAAAGATAAACGCTAAAACTATGATTCGAATGTACCGATCTGATTCAAGAACTCCCCTGTCACCAGTCGAGATTGAAGGCGCATTGAGACCGCCGGAGGCAACGTTCCTTTCATCGCTTCAAATGGAACACCGAGCCAGAGAATGTTACGATCCAGTGCTACGAATGGAAAGGATAGCGATAGGTCAATATGCTTCGCTAATGGAAGCGAGTGTAGCAATATAGGTGAAATGACCGTTAGTTTTCCATTTGACTTGTTGATCGTTTCAATCCACTCATCCGTTAAGGTTGCTCCCTCTGGAATCGACAGGATGATTTCCTTAGCATTCGCGATGTCTTTAAAAACGTGAGCAGTTTTCATCGCATGGCTAAAGCGTAACTCTTCATTCTGATGTTTGACCCACTTTCCAATTTGTGCAGGTGAAATTAGTTCGCTCTCAGTGATCTGATGATCTACTAACTGACGAAACGTTTTCCCCTTAGAAACTTTCTTTCTCACGTAATCGACGTTACTTACGTGAAGAAACTTTCCCTTCGTCCTCGTCATCGCAACATTAATGAGTCGTTCACTATTTTCACCAGTTAATAGCATTCCTGCTCGATATTCAGGTTCACCATCAACGGAATCAAAAACCATCATGTCCCGTTCACTTCCTTGAAAACGATGAACGGTAGCCGCCAGGATATCTGCTTGCTCACGCTCTTTGGAAAGAAGATCTTCAAATAGTAGATTCATCATCTTTGCCTGAGCACGGTAAGGTGTTACATAACCGATTGACTTTATTCCGTCATGTAAGGCCTCTTGAATAGCTTGAAATGATAAAAGAAGCTGCCAAAGATTCATTCGTGATTTTGATGATCGTCCCGTGAAACAAAATCGTCCTGTATGACTAGTATCAAGTAATATAGAAGCCTGACCTTGAAAAGGTGCGCAATCGGTGATGGGCTGTCTCCACTTCTTTGTTTTGGGATGGTCACCTACAAGAGAATGATAGATTTTGTCATTTGTGAAAGCCGAAATCACCGGATGCATTCTTCGCTGCTCATTAAGTAGAAATAATTGAGGATGAAGCTTTTCATTTTTTACATTCTCAACAATACCGGAACAATGAAAAACGTCCTCCCGAAGCCACTTTGAGACAAGTGGATGTTTTGAAGATGCGATCGGCGGTAGTTGTTTAAAATCACCGCAAACGATCACTCTTTTTCCAAGTGATGCAGCGAATGCGGCCTGCGGTACATAAGCCATACTTGCTTCGTCGATCATCACAACATCGACTCGTTTCTTATAGATCGCCTCATCAATGGCAGCCTTTGTTAACGTCGTCCCGATGATCGCTGCTTCTTTAACAAACTGCGTTTCTTTTCTGCGAATCTGCTCAAGAACATTTCCGAGTTTCGATTCAACCTTAAGCAACTGTTCGGAATCTCGCTTACTAAATGATTTCGTTAAGTCTTCTTTTAATATTCTCCGCTCTTCCATAATACTTTCTTTATCATTAGCAAGTTCCCGGGTGTTTCATCATCAAAAGCTGATCAGTATAAAGGGGAAGATCTGATTGAACATCGCGCTGTAAGCCGTAGCGCATGATTTTTCCCTCTTCAAACTTCTCTCTCTTTTCTGCGAATATGGCCGTTTCACGCATAAGTACATCGACTGCCTGGTTACTATGAGAAAGAATTAGAACTTTATTCCCCTTAAAAAAGTGATTGGCAGCTGCCCGAGCAAGATGATGTGTCTTTCCTGTTCCTGGAGGTCCCCATACAAACGTCACGGGATTATATTTAGACCTAAGAATCAATTCGTGAAGAGGACTCTTGGCTTTTCCATCCGGATGCTTGAATTCAACAGGAGGGTTCATCAATCGACTAACTCTTGCTAATCTTCGCTTGCTTTTCTTTACTTCCTCTAATCGTTCATGAAGTTCATCAAGTAATTCCCATGGATCATGGTAAAGCTCCGCTTCACCAATGAAATCACCAAACCCACCATCAAGTGCTAGAATGACATTCTTTCCTTCAGCTGATATCATACGCCCTTCGCGTTTCACATGGCCCATTTCTATCCGTATTTTTGACCCAGTGGGTATTTGAATGGGTATGAGGGCGTCGAAATAATAACGGAAATCATCATCCGAAGATAATAATCGACCGTTCACAATTCGATGTGGTCTGCTCCCATATTTTTTCAGATGAGCAATCTCAGCTCTAAGCGCTATTTGCCATTCTTCTATTGTATCTTTCATCTTACATCGCTTCCTTTACAACCCTTAACTCACTTTTTCAATTTCTCTACTATACCATTGTGATCGAAAACTCTCTACCTTTCGATCATTTAGTATGATGATCGTGGATTTCATTTAGAAAAACTTCGAGTACCTTCGTTTTGAATGGAGATCGCATCAAGATAGAAAAAGTACGTTTATAACTAAAACCAGGAATCGCTAGAATTGATAAAGTTCCAAGCTCTATTTCCTTTCGAATTGTCCATCTCGATAAAAAGCTGATTCCAATACCGGCCTCCACCGATTCTTTAATGAGTTGAGTACTACCAAATGCCATCGTATTGGAAGGATTAACCTCAAGCTCAGCCCACATTTTTTCGGTTGCTTCTCTTGTACCTGATCCCGATTCCCTGACAATCCACATCTCTTCTTCAAGTTCTCGTCCCTCTTCCACTTGTAAGTGGGAAGGTGATGCCACGATCACCATTTCATCTTCAGTAAAATCTTGCACCTTCATATCACGTGCTGGATAACCACCTTCAATAATCCCTACATCGAGCTGGTGTGAATAAACAAGATCACCAATTTCTCTTGAGTTTCCAATGGTAATAGCAAGTTTAATAAGCGGATAAGCCTTTCTAATTGAAGCAATCACATGAGGAAGTACATATTCTCCATACGTATAGCTTGCACCTATTGTTAGAATCCCGCTGGCACGATTCGTTAAGTCATCAAGCAAGTAGTGCATTTTCGAATAAAGATTCAAAAGTTCTTTTGCATGATGATAAACGATTTCTCCTGCTTTGTTCATTTCGACCGAACGATTGCTACGCTCTAATAATTTTGTGCCAAGCGTTTGTTCGAGGTTTTTTATATATTGACTAACTGCTGGCTGCGTCATATGCAGCTCTTCTGCAGCACGTGAGAAATTCTGTTTTTCTACCACTGTCACAAATACATTTAACTGTTGATCCATCGTAACACACCCCATCATAATCAAATGCTTATCGTACTTATTATATTTATTTATTTCACTTATAACAAAAAATTAAGTAAACTAAAAGAAGAGAAACGGAGGAAGGGCCAACATGATCAACACGATTAGACAACTAGAAACGCTTTCACCCAACATGCGATGGATTTTAGGAGTCATATTTACATTCTTAATTGCTTTATTAGGGTATTTATTAGCAAAAGTTCCCATTTTTAGCCTCACTGGGCAGCTAGCTTCTGCGATCTTTATTTCGATTGCTTATAGACAGGTTGCAGGTTATCCTGAGTGGCTACGAGAAGGGATTACGTTTTCTTCAAAAAAACTACTTAGATTTGCGATCATTTTATATGGTATTAAGCTGAATGTGAGCCTTATTTTACAGGATGGATTACCCATACTACTCCTGGGTGCTGGTGTTATCGCTTTTTCCCTATTGGCATCAGTCTGGCTCTCAAAAACGATGAAGGCTAATAAATCGATTACTCTCCTTTTAGGTGCTGGGACAGGCATATGCGGTGCAGCCGCCATTGCTGCCGTTGCCCCAATCGTTCAGGCAAAAGAAGAGGATACTGCTATTGGCGTAGGAATCATTGCGTTATTTGGAACGATTTTTTCTGTAGGGTACACGGTTATTCGCCCTTTCTTGCCACTCACTGAATCAGAATATGGTGTTTGGTCAGGAGTCTCCCTTCATGAAGTGGCTCATGTGGCGCTCGCAGCAGCACCAGGTGGAGAATCGGCTCTTGCGATGGGGCTGCTTGCAAAGCTAGGCAGGGTGTTCCTTCTTGTACCGGTTTGCTTCCTATTTATGTATATTATGAATAGAAAGAATGTTGGAAGTAAACAACAAGTTCCATTTCCATGGTTTTTGGTAGGATTTATTGTCATGAGTCTTGCTGGTACATTTATTCTGGGACCGGTTATACCGTTTTCAGATACCGCAGTGAAGGCAGTAACGGAGCTTACAACATGGTGCCTTACCGCCGCGATGGTTGGACTTGGCCTTAGCGTAAGTATAAAAGATTTAAAGAATAAAGCTATTAAACCAATGGTCATTATAACAATCGTTTCCATTACAATTTCTGTCCTGACCTTTTTCATTGTGAAATGGTTCTACTAAGCTTCATTTGATTGACCATCCTTACTGGATGACCATTTTTTTCGTATTCGATCAACGTAATGAAAGAGGGTTCTCACAATGAGTGCATGGAGAAGGATCCCTACGATTGTAAGAAGAACAATGACAAATTTTCCGACAAAAGAAGTAGGTTCGACTGAAAAACGACCTACGAATACAATTAAACCTAATGACCAGATTGCTGCGTCACCAAAAGAATCGACAACAGGCTCATAAAAATAAAACGGAAACGTCGACACAATGACAAACACGAAGCTTGTCAGAAACCATGTTTGTGGAGACATTCCCATTGCTTTCCCAAGAATGGGATTACTAAACCGTTTCGCAATTTTCTTGATTCGCCAAAGACGATAAAGCCTAGCAAGTTTCGCCCCCTGGAAGATCGAGTCAAGTGGGATTAAAGCAATGAGATCAAATGGATGCTTTTTAATATACTCCCATTTGTCTTTAGATACATAGAGAAATACCATGTAATCAATAAAAAATACGACCCATGTCCCAATTAAAATTGCCCTTTGAAAAGGAGACTCATACCAAATTGTCGAAACGGACAAAATGACACAAACAAATAGAAGATATTGATATAAAAGTTTCCACATCCAGTCGTCCTCCTTTTCCTATTAGGTCCATCAAAGAATATCTTAAATAAATGCGATCGGTTTCAAGTTGCATTGTTCCCCGCTGATATTTGATAATTAACCCTTATTATACCAATGATTAGCACGCAACTCGTTCATTCACCAAAAACCAAATAAAAAAGACTGCAGTGCAGCCCTTTCACTTGTTCAGCTTCTTTTGTATTGAGCAAGAAATATAACAATCTCATTCTCAATCTCTTCCATTTCTTCTTCATCAAGAAACTTATTCAAGATAATAGAAAAAATAAGAGGTTGTTCTGTCACAATATAGCCGGACAACGAAGTAACACCGATCAAGGTACCCGTTTTCGCATGAACGACATTTTGTGCTACTGTGTTTCTGAATCGTTCCCGAAGCGTCCCACCTACCATACGGTCTGGTACGCCAGCAATTGGCAAAGATGTAAAGTAAGGTTCAAACCATTCTTTTTGTTGAAGGTTATAAAGGAGCAAAGTAAGTTGATTTGGTTGGATGAGAGTTACTTGCGAAATACCAGATCCGTCCCTTAAACTCATTTCGTCAGGATTAAGTCCTTCCTCTCTCAGTACTTCCTTCACAACTTCTAAACCTGCTTCAAAGCTCCCTTCCCCTTTCTTCACTTTTCCCATTTCTTTAATAAGAACTTCCGCATGTCCATTGTTACTGAGCTTCATAAAAGGGATAAGCAATTCAGAAAGCGACATCGACTTTTTTTCAAAGAGTACGGTGGCTTTTTCAGGAACTTTCGCCACTTTTTCGAATCCGACAACTTCAATACCATTCTTCTTTAAGGAATTCGCAAATAGATTCAGCGCATACTTGGCGGGCTCCCATACAGCAATCCATGATTTTTCTGGTGGTGAGTTTTCTGCTATTGTCCCTTCTACAATAATCGTGTTAGTTCCGTGTGTTCGGTGGATAGATATATCCGTTTCTTTATTTGCTTCAGATGTTCTGGCATGATTCACAATTGAAATGACCTCGGTTTCTGGAAATACAGTTACGCTTGCTTCTTCCCCTATAGCTCCTGCAGTGACTACAATCTTTACCGTACCTGAATCATAATCATTATCCGGTGAAGCCGTTAATGCAGAAACTTGGGCACCATAATATTCATGCTCATCGCTCCAGATTATATCTTCTGAAAGGTACTGATCATCGAACCAGTATTCGTCACCTATCAGATTGTTAATGCGATTAATTCCGCCTTTTTTTAATGTTCTCGCTATCTCGTCAAAGTCCTCAGGTAATAAAGTGGGGTCACCTTTTCCTTTAAGGTAAAGGTCACCGGTTTGTCCATTTTCTACAGCTTGATCTGTCAAAATTTCAGTTGTAAATTGATATTCAGGGCCAAGTGTTTGAAGGGCTGCAGCAGCTGTTAGAAGCTTCATATTAGATGCAGGTGTTAATCTTGTATCGCCATGATGATCGAATAAAAGTTTGCCAGTTAACCTCGAGCGAATGCTTACCCCTGCAATCGCTCCTTTTAGCCGATCGTCATTTAGAATGGTATGTATGGGCTGAAATGGATCGATCTGTTTGCCAGCACGAACTATTCTTTGCTTTTTAGCAGAAAATATAGGGAACATCAACATACATGTTGTCATAATTGCTGCGCCCGTGATGCTCTTCTTATTCAAGATGACTTCTCATTCCTTTTCAGTTAGTGTTATGTTATTATGTGGAAATTAAAATGGAGCCGAAGCGATAATGACTCGCGGCCGGCTCCATTTATGTCGATTCCTCGAAAGTGTTCATTTGAAAGGTCATTTGGTTTCCTTCAGCTCCTGTTTACTGTTATTTCTTGCATAATCTCTATTTTCTACAGTGACCTCTTCCGTTCGTTCGTATCCCCAAACATTCGTCAGCAGCAAACTTCCACTCAACGATATTGTACGCTGCTCTCTCAACATGCTCCCCTCCTTTTCGTTTAATAATCCACTATTTCGTCACTCGAATGGAATATTCCTTTTTTTCTGACGAAATTAATTCTAATTACCTGAAAAACTGTAAAAGAGAATACAAAGCTGTAGAATGATGTGATTGTCCTATGACTTTCATCCTGATTTTTTCGTCAAAAAACCTTCCATCAGGAAGGTTTTTCTGAAGTAGATAATGCTCTTTTTGCAAGCATGGAAATGACAGCATCATCCATCGGTGGATTATGAAGACCTGCTCTAACATCACGATAGTATCGCTGCATTGGATTATCCTTAAATAAACCTCTTGCTCCTACAATTCTCATAGCGAGATCCACCACTCTAGCTGCACTATTTGTTGCTACATGTTTAACGGCAGCAAGCTCTGGACCCATATTGGCTCTCTTCTCAGGTTCCGTCACCCACCTGTCCGCTACGGAATACATCATTTCTCTTGCTCTCAATAACTCTAATTCCATTTCACCAATTTTCCTCTGTACTTCAGGGACATCTTTAATCGGTCCAGGGAGGCTATTTGGTGAATACTCTGAAGCAAATGTAATCGCTTCGTTACGCGCTGCAATCGCTACCCCTAAATAGCAAGCAGGAATATGAAGGAGCCAGGCTTTTGGTAATTCTCCTTTTTCTGTTTCAGGACCTTCTATAAGTGCATCTAAAGGCAACTCAACGTTAGTCAATATAAGATCGTCACTTCTGGTGCCTCTCATCGACATCGTATCCCAGTTGTCTACTATCTTAACACCTGGCAGATTCATATCGACAAGGAAGAAGCCTGTTTCTTCTGTGTCATCAATCTGAGCGGAAACGAGTGCATAATGAAGACCTGGTGCCATCGATGTAAAGGACTTTCTTCCAGTGATAATCCAGCTGTCATTCTTACTGATTGCCTTAGTCTGTGGCATGCCACCGCGTGTTGGACTGCCTGTTGCGGGTTCTGAAGCGGCACGATTGAGAAGAGCATGTTCATTTACAATTAATTTCGCCATTCGTTCAAATACTGAATCTGACCATGTTTGATCATCTCTCATTTCGAGCATGATACCAAGATGCCAGCCTATCGAGAGTGCTGTGGAAGCGTCTCCACTAGCGATTTTTTCCTGAAGCATAACGAACTCGTATAAATTAATTCCATTACCACCAAAGTGTTCGGGTACAGTTAAGGACACATATCCGGACTGTTTTAACTCCTCGAAATTTTCGGAAGGAAACCGTCCCTCTTGATCAATTTTATCAGCTCGAAGCGCAAATGAATCCGCTAGATCACTTCCAAGCTTTAATAGGTTTTTCTGTCTATTATTTTTAATAAAAGGGTTATAAAGTGAAGCCATCTCATAAAGCCACCTTTCCGATCGACGTACTCTCACTTCAATCGTACACCACAGGAGGTAAGATACACCAGTAAAGCGATCGGAAATAAAACTTTTATTTTCTATAAAGAGGATAATTTACAGTAGTTGGTACTTCTATCACAATGATTCTAGTTGCCTCGTTAGCTTTTATTTCAATTGTATCCTTTTCATCTGCTTCAATTACGATAAAATCCTTTTTATCGAATATGGTTTCTTGGAGTGTTCCAGAACCTTGAAGAATCAGAATACTTAGTGAACGTCCCTTACTGAGCTCACGAGAAAAAGTAGATTCTTCTTCGATAAAGATGTCCCACATCCCCGCGTCTGTAACAAACGAAACGGGAGAATCATCACCCAATATCTCTTTAACAGTTAATCCCCCATCATTATCAAGCAGAAATTCTTCATGTTCATATTGCTGATAAGTAGGATTCCGGCGTAAAGCTTCTCTCAAATGTGGTTCAAACCAGATCTGAAACCCCTGCATATCCGGACCGACAAATCCTTCTTCATGAGATACTCCTGAACCAGTTTGCATCACCTGTAACCCACCAGGTCCAACAGTGCTTTTCGTACCTAGCGAATCACCATGTTCTGCCTTACCGCTAATGACATACGTTATAATCTCAAATCCCTGATGAGGATGGAGAGAAATATAGCCAGCGTCCTCAGATTTAGCCCACGCCCAGTAAAACAGTGGTCCCACACGTTTCACTTCTGATCCTTCACCAGGAAATCCTATAGGCTTTTGTTCTGTGATCTTACCTCCATCAAATTGACCAACACCCTGTTGATTTACATCATACTTCTTTATCTTCATTGACATCACCACTTTCATTATATCTTGAATTCGAGATAATTTTAGCTCTTTTTCAGCAATCTGTCAAACAAAGAGCACGGTTTCACTTGCAGAACTTCTTACTTTTCGAATTTGTAAAACAATGTCTTTATAATAAAATTCTGGTGATAACGTTAATTTTACATCTTTCGCATTTTGATCCACAGGAATTAAGAGCGTTATTATGATTCCTAAAAACCATTTTCCAGGTTGCATAGTAAAAAGCCGGCAAAATGCCGGCTTTCAATTAAAAGTCAAAATTATCGGGGTCTGGACCCATACGTTCATTTTGATTAAGTTCATCAAGTGCACGTATATCCTCCTGAGTTAACTCGAAATCAAATACGTCAAAGTTTTGCTTAATACGCTCTGGATTAGACGATTTTGGAATAGTGACTACCTCATGTTCAAGGTCCCATCGAATAATTACCTGTGCAGTTGTTTTACCATGGTTTTCTGCAATTCCTTTTACAACTTCGTGATCCAACAATTTACCCTGAGCGAGTGGTGACCAGGCTTCCATCTGAATGGAATATTGTTTGCAATACTCACGAACTTCCTGTTGGTTAAGAAGCGGATGGAATTCAACTTGATTGACCATCGGCTTGATTTCAGCATCGTTCAATAGGTCATCCAAATGGTGTGGATGAAAGTTACTCACCCCAATCGCACGTATGCGACCATTTTTGTATAGCTTCTCCATTGCTCTCCATGTTTCTTTATACTTCCCATCTACTGGCCAGTGAATGAGATACAAATCAAGCGTCTCAATTCCAAGCTTCGATACTGTATCTTCGAAAGCTTTCAGTGTTGATTCATAGCCCTGATCAGCATTCCAGACTTTAGATGTAATAAAAAGCTCTTCACGTGGTGTGCTATTTTCCTTTATTGCTGCACCGACACCTTCTTCGTTTTTATATGCTGCAGCTGTATCGATTGCTTTATAACCAGCATCGATCGCAGCGTTGACCGCAGTCTTCACTTCGTCATTGTTTTCCATTTTCCAAACACCAAGTCCAAGAGTTGGCATTTCAACGCCGTTATGCAATTTCGTTGTAGTCCATTGTTTTGCCATTCTTAATCTCCTCCATTTTTTCAGTCACAATAAAGGGTTTCCCCATTTAATTCCACTTCACACATCTATTTCAAAGAAAGGAACATTTTAAAGCCCCAGTTTGTTATGAGCTGTTAACGTTTTATTCTTTTTTCAAGATCTTTCTCCGTTGTACTCGTTAAAACGTCTTTTTCCTTTTTAAATGTTCCAAATAACACATCCACGAAGGAATTGTTGCAACTAATACGTTTTTTTAACCCACTTACCTAAAGATGTTTTAGGTTTAATAGGTTGATGAGCGACAAAATGCTTCCACTCAAAAAGGAGTAGCATAGTTATTAAACCAGCACCAAACGCTAGTGCCACTATGTAAAGGAATCACTAAAGCTAAAAAACCATTCCATTGTTTTAAGAAACACATAATAAAAAACCATCCAAGAGGAGGATGGTTAAATTTTTGTTGGTTTTTGCTTTAATCTAGACTTTTTATTGAACTGAGCAATAGGGTCAGTCTGGAATTTTTCTTTTTCTACTTTTGCATCTTGTTCGAATGCCTGCATGCCTTTCCCAAACAACAAACTCATGGGTAGTGCCTCCTTTAATATAACGTTAAAACACCATTTCCGATTTTGTTTATTTTAAAACCTAATCGTAATAATTTTTTCAATGATTTTTTACTGTTGTTCAAGAACACTCGCTGTGTCACTACAGAAAGATTGAACCGCTGTTAATTGCTGCAAGGATTCCTGTATTCTTTCTCGATTTTGCTCCTTTTCGACAGTAGAAAGCGCCTGTTCAAGACATCTACTCGCTTGTTCTAACGCCTGACAGCTATCCTGCACGTAACCTCTTGCATTTTTCTCAAATGACTTTATCCCTCCTTTTCTATTAGGTTGAACAAATGATTAAAATCCATACAAAAACCACCAGGTGTTCACCTGATGGTAGTTGCACTTTATTTCTGTCCTACTTGATTTTTCAGATCTTCTAACTCTTGTACAAGCTGGATGACCATGTCATCACTCCGCTTGAGCTCTTTATTTAGAAGCGCAATGGTATCTTCTTCCCAAGTGAACGGATCACCATTATCTGGTGTTATCGGCAGGTTCTCATAACGGTCTCCCTCCTCAATACCAGGTTCAAAAGCGATCATCACTTCACAACCAGGATCGCCAAGTGCACTTCGTTTTCGCAGATTGACTTCTCCATAATTAAAATGTCTTGCTGCAATTCCCCCAAAAACACTTGACGTCATCGTACAGAGGTGAGGTGCCTCCTTTACCTGTTCTCCAAAAGGACAACTTCGTGCTTTAACTACAACATACTGAGCCGTAACTTCTGCAATGAAAAATTCGCCACCAATAGAATTTTTTATATCAACAATAGCTCTTGCATAGTCATCTGGAGTCCAACTATTATCAGGATAGTAAGATTCAAGCCATTCACCAGTCCGAATTCCTAATTGATAAATATACTCTCTTGCTTCAGAACCGATGGTCTTCTCATGAAGATGGGCATATTGAGTAATTAATTTCCCAAGAAACCTACTGGCAGTTAATGGATGCAACTGATTCATTATCAGATCCCCTCCTTGCCAAACCTCCTATGACTTTTCTTAATCATAAGGGATTATAATGAAATAAAAGGATAAAAAAGAATTACTACTCTTTAAATTCAAATTGTTGAAAAATATTTCCTTCTAAAATGGGATAGATAGCTTTCCCTGCAAGCTCATTGATAATAATCTTATTACGGTTAACAGCAAGTCCAAGATTGGTGGAGCCTACCCCATGTGTGTGCTGCATGCCGCTATGAACAAAAATATTAGAGGATGATTCTTGATTAAGAGTCAGTCGAAAATCTTTCGATACGTGATAACGTCCTTTTTCATCCCATTCAATGAAATCTTTTAAATCGTTTAAACACTCCGGAATTAGTGGGCGATATCCTGTACCTGCTACAATGACTTCGCTTTCGATCAAGAAATTCCGATTCTTTTGCCACTGACGGCATTCAAGTTCATATCCACTTCCGTCCTCTTTTTCTTTTAACCCATTTATTTCTGTGAGAGGCATAAGCATAACATCCATTTGTTTACCGCCTACTGACTGTTCATAAAGGAGATTATAAATATCTGTGATCGTATGTGGGCTAATTCCTTTATAGAGAAGCTGCTGGCCACTAAAAATATCATCCTTTTGATTTTGTGGCAGGTCATAGAAATAATCCACATATTCAGGTGAGAAATGTTCAAGACTTAACCGTGTTTCCTCCATTGGAAAGAACCCCTGTGACCTTGTAATCCAGTTTAGTGAATACCCATGGTCATTTCTTTCCTTTAATAGTTCACGAAAAATTTCTGCTGAGCTCTGTCCTGATCCAATAACAGTAATGCTCTTCGCTTCTTTACAACGCTCCACGTGATCAAGGAATGTAGAAGAATGGAAAACGTCATGCTCAGACATGCCTTGAAGCGATGAAGGAAGCGAAGGTACTGTGCCAACTCCAAGAATGATGTTCTTTGCGAAGTACTTTTTTTCTTCTCCTGATTGGTTAACTGAAATTTCATAGTGGGTGATGGGTGAGCCAACTGGTACTACAGCAGTCACATTTGTTCCAAACTGACAACTTTCTAACAGATCTGCTGCCCACTGGCAGTAATGATTGTACTCATTACGTGGCATTTCTAGCCGCTGTAAGAAATAGAAATTATATAATCGGTTATGGTGCTTCAAATAGTTTAAATAGCTATATGGATTTGTGGGATCAGCCATCGTCACCAGATCGGCCATAAACGGTACTTGCAACCTTGTCCCCTCAATTAACATTCCAGGATGCCAGTCAAATTTTTCCTTCTTCTCAAAAAAAAGCGAATCGATTTCTTTAACTGGATCCAGCAGGGCTGCTAACCCTAAATTAAATGGCCCTATGCCTACACCTATCAAGTCATACATTTTCTCTCTCATCCTACCCTATCCTTTCTGTCCTTACATTTTTTCTCTAAATCAATTATATCAGATTTTCTATTAGCTGTTTTTTTTACGCAAAAAAAAACAGCCCATTAGGCTGTTTTAAGAAGATTGGTGAGAGCGTTTGTATTGAAACTGTTTCCATTGAAAACGGATAAAACAGCCAATGCAGAAACCAAGAATCGCCACAAGTGAGGCTAGAGCAACCATAATAGCGGCTGTGAATGAAAGCCACTGCACACCTGCTATGTGGAAAATGAGGGATACCGTTAAAAGAATGACAGCAATTTTTTGATTGAAATTTTGTTGATCCGCATCCTCAGGAATATAGGAATTCATTGGCTTTCTTAGGAAGGATTTACCTACTTTGATGATTGGATTGAAGTGGAATAGTAATCCCATTAATCCAACTCCAAGTGGTAGAGCTAGAAAAATCCACTGGCTAAAAAGGACGAAAGAAGTTGCAAAAATAAAAATAAACGATTGGTTTAGTCGAACAAGAGGTCTTGGAATCGATAAAGGCATTTCAATACCAACCTTTCATATAGGAATATAATTATATTTTAGCATATCCTGTTTCATTCGATTTGTATACACTTATGCTCATAATAAAAACCCACTCTTCAGTGGGTTTAGTTGTCTGATGCTATTGTGACTAAATGTTCCATTTCAACATTCGCCAAAAACGGATCCATTAACTTTGTAAACTCTTCAAACTGACTTGATTCCATAAAACCTTCAG
The DNA here is from genome assembly GCF_039851965.1 of Pseudalkalibacillus hwajinpoensis. NCBI lineage: Bacteria > Bacillati > Bacillota > Bacilli > Caryophanales > Guptibacillaceae > Guptibacillus > Guptibacillus hwajinpoensis. The sequence goes on from NZ_CP156674.1 coordinate 204,269, forward strand.
TGTGAGCAGAAAGTGATTCCCACTCAACAAAAATAACGTATTTTCGCTCGGCTTCAACTGATTTTGTTAAACGATAATTTTGATAGCCTGGAATAGAAGCAATTAATTTAACAGCATCAGTAAATGCTTCTTCAAAATCCAGCTCCAGACCCTTATTTATCGTAAAGTAAGCTTTTTCAATAACCATCAGGATTCCTCTCTTCTATCTAATATGGTTTCTCTTGATAAAAATAATTTGGTGATGAAATTTTATCTCGATAGGGTTTATGAAAAATATGTGTTGTAGCTGGCGATACGGGGGGAATAAGCCACGTCCAATTACCTGTAACATCCCGCTCTGCTTTCACTTCGTTTTGCTCAAACTTATGAAACTGCTTCGCTGCAGTATGGTGATCTACAATGCTTACCCCTTCTTTATGATACGAATACAAAACAGCTCGATTCAGTTCTACTAGAGCACGATCTTTCCATAATGTTGCATTAGAACTTATATCCAGATCCATGATTTTAGCCACTTCTGGTATCAAATTGTAGCGCTCCGTATCCGCAAAGTTTCTGGCGCCAATTTCGGTTCCCATATACCAGCCATTAAACGGAGCTGCTTTGTAATCCACTCCACCAATTTCAAGGCACATATCCGATATGATGGGCACGGCATACCACTTAGCATGTAGAGGAGTGAAGTCATACTCTGGATGGTCAATGGTAACTTGAAGAACTTCTTTAGAAGGAAGATCAATCCAAACAGGGTCATTACCTTCTATTTGAAAAACAAGTGGCAAGACGTCAAAAGGCGTACCTTCCCCTTTCCATCCAAGCTCCATTACCTGCTTTGTAAAAGCCACAGAGTCAGGATCCCCTATAGCATCCCCTTCTGCTTCATAACCAGCGAATCGGATTAATTGATGGTTCCAAATCCTCACCTTTTCCGGTTTGAAAATCGTAATCGTCGGACGAATTTTACCAGCATTCGTAGCTGTTCTAATATGATGGAATAATGCTTCTGTTACTTCCTCTTCAGTATCAGCAATCCGAGCATCAAAAACGGTTAATGTGTTCCAAAATAGTCTACCAATACATTTGTTACTATTTCGCCATGCCATCTTTGCGCCATGAGATAGCTCTTCATATGTATGTGTATAGGTTCCAGTCGTATTGATTTCGTGAATCACATCTCTTTTACGACGTTGTAACTTGTCTGGATCCTTCTCTAATTCATAGAATGCCTGTTCTAAAAATGTGATTGCTTTTTTGATACGCTTTTCATTTTCCACTTTTTCTCCCTCCTAGAGCCGGAGACGGTTCTTTAACTAGATCTTACCTTCACCTGTCATTACCTTTCAATTAGCAAAAAACTTCCTAGCGTATTATACCACACGATGAAAAAATCGCCCTAATAAACCCAACAAATAATGATTGTCGCTCTTGCAGGGTCTTATGTTGCCCTCTACTTGAGACCAATATTTGGACTGCGAAACCCAAAGAAAGATGATCAATTCTGTTAAATAAGAAGTAGAAAAAAATCAAAAAGCCGAGCATCTCATTCGATGCTCGGCTTTTTCTAATAAATTACTCTATTTTCTTCGTTATTTCTGCTTGCCAATGTAGCCTGTTTAATCTCTTCAGGACACACAGTAGGATGGTCTACTACTGGAGTTCTTCAAAATACTCTTTGTAAAACCCGCCTACTTTACCACTATTGTCAATAACGAACAAAAATTCTTCCGTTTCATTCTTAACTTCATACGTCTTACCTTCAGTTAAAACTCGGTTTACTAAATACTTTTTGGCATCCGTATGTACGCATTTAACATTCTTTATTGTCGGTGCATCTTTCCATAATTGATGAATCAATCTCAGCACTCCTTTCATTTCAGCTTCTATTTTACACCAGAAAATGCTTCAATTAAAGCTTGACACCATCATGATTCAAAATGAAAGACGGTTGAATCTCCTACAGGTCTATAACCTATTTTCATATAAATAGAATTGGATGTCGGATTCGATAAGTCCGTATAGAGACTGCAAAACTGATAGCCTCTATCTAAAAGAGACTGACTGAGCTTCGCTACACAAGCTGAGGCATATCCCCTTTTCTCAAATTCAGGTGGAGTGTAAACAAAGTTTACAGTCATCCCATTTATAGTCGGTCTCGTTTGATTTGCCATAGAAACTACCTGTCCATTATTTTCCCACAGGACTACGCTTTGCTCTTCAATAAACTGATTAGCCCGTTCTTTGCTTTCTTCAGTGGAAGCAGGCTGTCCCATTGCTACAGTAAATTCCCTTATCCACCGGGTTAATAGCTGATGGTCTGTATCCCTTGCAGTTCGTATTGTGCCCTGTACTTGTTTCGGGAAGACAACTTTATCCAGCTGATAAATTCTCTGATTCATATGAACTTTTCTTGGTCGGTTAGATAATTTGCTATAATGATCTGAAAACCTCTCAACAAGTTGCCTTTCTCCTAAAACCCCGGGAAGGCTCATTTTCTTACCTATTTCTTCAACTGCAAACCTGATGATGGCTTCATCAATAAGACGATCACCGGCAATTGTTAGGTTATGTGGCGGCGTCTGAATAAGACATAAACGAATCACTCCTAAATCATCTTCAATGGTTGAAACGGATCAGACATCTCTCCCTCTTGCTCGAACCGAACAAGGCGATACAAGATCCCGAGTGGTAAATTATTGAGAGCTTCGTTTCGTTCTAAAAAAGACTGGACGTGTGACATAAATACAGATGGTTGTCTAAAGATTTTTAGCTGCACCTTATCCCCCGCTTACATGATGGATTAGTTTATAAGATTCTTGATTCTGATGGAGCTTTCACATGATGAAGAAAAGAACCTGAATCATTGAGATTCAGGTTCTCGTTCTTTTTTATCCTTCTAGAAGAAGCTGCTCTGGATCTTCCAAAAGTTCTTTAATTTTAGCAAGGAAGCTAACTGCTTCACCGCCGTCAACGATTCGGTGATCATATGAAAGTGCAATATACATCATCGGACGATTTTCCATATGCTCCTGGTCAATTGCAACCGGACGCCACTGGATTTTATGCATCCCAAGTATCCCAACCTGTGGAGCATTTAATATTGGAGTGGAAAGCATTGATCCGAAAATACCACCATTTGTGATCGTGAACGAACCGCCTTGAAGCTCATCAAGCTTCAGCTTGTTGTCACGTGCTTTCTTCGCAAGGTTACCGATTTCCTGCTCAATTCCAGCAAATGAAAGCTTGTCCGCACCTCGAACAACTGGCACAACAAGACCTTCTTCAGCACCAACTGCGATACCAATATCATAGAACTTTTTCAGAACGATGTCTGTCTCCTGAATTTCTGCATTTAGACGTGGATACTTCTTAAGAGCACCAACGACTGCTTTTGTAAAGAAGGACATAAAACCTAATTTCACATCATTGTCTTCAAGAAACTTATCTTTACGACGTTTACGAAGTTCCATAATCGCGGTCATATCTACTTCATTAAAAGTTGTCAGCATCGCAGCGGTATGCTGAACTTCTACAAGACGTTTTGCGATTGTTTGACGGCGACGAGACATTTTCACTCGTTCAACCGGTTTACCATCGTTAGCGTCAGATTTCTTTTCTTGCTTTTCCTGTTTATTTTCCTGCTTTGGAGCTTCTTTTTGATTCCCTTTTTCTGCATGTGCTTTTACGTCGTCAGGACGAACACGACCAAGTGGATCACGTGTTTCAACACTATTAAGATCAATCCCGAGTTCACGAGCAAGCTTTCTAGCTGAAGGAGAAGCTACTGTACGTCCATTTTCAGATTTCTCTTCATGCTCAGGAGCTGCATGTGCTGATGCTTCATCATCAGATTTTGCTTCTTCAGGGGGTTCTTTTTCTTCTTTCTTTTCATCAGTCTTTTCAGAGCTTTCTTCTTTCTCCTCAGATTCAGAAGAAGCGCCTTCACCGCCGCCTAGATAAGCAATGATTTCACCTACTTCTACGTTATCACCGGGCTCTTTTAAAAGCTCCTTGATTACGCCATCATTCTCAGCGCTAACTTCAATGTTTACTTTATCTGTTTCTAACTCAACGAGGTTGTCACCTTTTTCAACCTTGTCGCCTACTTTGATTAACCATTGTGAGATTGTTCCTTCTGTAATAGATTCAGCTAGTTCTGGTACTTTAACTTCAATCACGACGATTACCTCCTTGATGGGAAACAGTTTTGGATGGCTCTAGTACTTCTTGAATAATACGTTCCTGGTCTTTTTTGTGCACATTTGGCTCTCCGCCAGCAGGACTTGAACGATCTGGTCGACCAACATAGCTGACAGATACGCCTTCAGGAGCTGTTTCATTAATACGAGGAGAAATATAATTCCAAGACCCCATATTTCTAGGCTCTTCCTGCAACCAAATAATTTCTTTTACGTTAGCATAACGTTCAAATATATTTTTAACCTCATCGAGTGGGAAAGGATAAAGCTGTTCCACCCTTAACACATGAAGCCAATCCAAATTATCTTCTGAAGATTCAATTTCTGCTGCAAGGTCCACTGCAACCTTACCAGTACAAAGCACAATACGCTCTACCTTATCTTTCTTCTCACCTAACCCAGCTTGTTCAACCACACTCAAAAATTGCCCCTGGCTAAATTCGAAACCAGGTGAAGATGTACGCTGATTACGAAGAAGACTCTTTGGCGTCATGATGACAAGAGGTCGAACTTCCTGTTTTTCAAGGATTGCTGCCTGTCTCCGTAAAATGTGGAAATATTGTGCAGCGCTTGTCAGGTTTGCAACTGTCCAGTTGTTTTCAGCAGCGAGTGTTAAGAAGCGTTCAACTCTTCCGCTTGAATGTTCAGGTCCCTGACCTTCATAGCCATGAGGAAGCAGAAGTACCATTCCAGACTTTTGTCCCCACTTTGCTCGACCAGCTGAAACGAACTGATCAAAAATGACCTGTGCCGCATTCGCGAAATCACCGTATTGCGCTTCCCAAATAACAAGCGTTTCAGGTGCAAATACGTTATAGCCATACTCAAATCCAACTACTGAAGCCTCTGATAACGGGCTATTATGAATTGCGAATGAAGATACTGCTTGTGGCAGTTCATGAAGCGGACAGAACGTTTCACCCGTTTCTTTATCGTGAAGTACTAAATGACGTTGGGCGAAAGTGCCTCGCTGTGAATCTTGTCCTGTGATTCGAATCGGCGTACCGTCACCGAGGATCGATGCAAACGCAAGGGTTTCACCAAGTGCCCAGTCCACTTTGCCACCTTCTTCTAACATATCAAGCCTGCGTTTCAAAATACGCTCAAGCTTCGGATAAACGTTGAATCCATCAGGACGAACGAGCAGCTTGTCATTAATGTCTTTCAATGTTTCAAGAGGAATAGCCGTTTCAATAGCCGGGATTCCTTTGACAATTTCCTTCGGAGGCTGTAATTCTTGTACTTCGCCGCTATTGTCTGCACCTTTAGCTACTTTATCGTACTCTTCCTGCAACTCTCCAAGCACCTGCTCATCAAGCTTTTCGCCCTGGCCGGATTCAATTACCTTTTGTTCTGTAAGGTATTCTGCATAGCGAGCTCTAACTGTTGGATGGTTTTTGATTTTTTCATATAAATGTGGCTGAGTTACAGCAGGATCATCCATTTCGTTATGACCAAATCTTCTATAACCAATCAAATCGATTAGAAAGTCTTTATTAAACTTCATTCGATACTCATAAGCAAGATGCATTGCAGCTAAGCATGCTTCTGGATCATCAGCGTTTACATGAACGATCGGAATTTCATAACCCTTCGCAAGATCACTCGCATATTTCGTTGAACGAGAATCCGTGCTTTCTGTCGTGAATCCGAGCTGATTATTGGCAATAATATGGATAGTTCCACCTGTATGATAGCCTTTAAGCTGGCTTAAATTCAGCGTCTCTGCTACAACGCCTTCCCCAGGAAATGCAGCGTCTCCATGAATTAATATAGCAAATGACTTACGGAAGTCCTGTTTTGGTTCTCCCTTTTCATCTCGCGTTTCCTGTGCTGCTCGGGCATACCCTTCAACAACAGGATCTACAAATTCAAGGTGACTCGGGTTGTTCGCAAGTGTGACGGTTGCTTCAGCTGTTTCAGAGCCTTCGAACTTACGGTCGGCACCCATATGATATTTAACGTCACCTGTCCAACCATAGTTAATTCCCATTGAACCTTCTGAAGGAACTAGCTCTTTATTAGGGGCATGGTGGAATTCTGAAAAAATCTTTTCATAAGGCTTGTTCAAAACGTGCGCTAGGACATTTAACCTCCCACGGTGCGCCATACCAATCATGACGTTTTTAGCGCCATCGCTTGACCCGCATTTAATAACATCATCAAGCATTGGTACCATTGCATCAACACCTTCAATTGAAAAGCGCTTCTGGCCAACAAAGGTTTTGTGAAGGAACTTTTCGAATCCTTCTACTTCTGTTAACCGGCGAAGAAGAGCTTTCCGATCGTCATCTGTCAACGTACGGCTTACAGAGTCATTCTCAACCATTTCATCGAGCCATTTACGTTCATCTTCTGCGTGAACGTGAGAAAATTCATAGGACAGAGATTTCGTATATAGGTCCTGCAAGCGTTGGATGGCTTCGTATCCATTCGACAACTCAGAAGGTGCTTTTTCCCAAATGATATTAGCAGGAATCGCTTTCAAGTCTTCTGAAGAAAGACCGTATTTCTCTGGTGTCATAAAATCAAGATAAGACTTTTCATCTTTTAATGGATTAATAGCTGCTGCTAAATGACCATATGTACGAATCTTGTCGGCAAGTTTAACGGCAGATATAACTTTTTTGAGGTTACCCGGTTGAGAGTTGGTTTCAACAGCGCTATCTGATGTTGGAGGTGGTCCCCACTGATCAAATTTCTGGCGCATGTCCGGATCAACTGACTCCGGGTCTTCCTGATATTTTTCATATAATTCAATGGCATAGCCAAGGTTTGGTCCATAAAATTCTTGCCATGGGTGTTCCACTCTGGACTGTTTGATATTCAAAGCATGCAACCTCCCTGCTGCGTTTAAACTCGTTTCATAAACATTATTAAAGCTTCATTACTTGTTCTTTACACTCTTTTAATCATTTAAAACCTCATTATTAAAAAAACGCTTACATTGATATTTTAGCATAGTGTAGGGATTCTCACAAAACTTTCAAGCAATTCCCCAAAAAAAATTTCCTAGTAAAATGAATTCCAAGAAAAATTTTTCGAATATTAACACAGTGCAATACTAAATTACCACAAAGAGTAACTATAGTGAATACAAAATAGTGATTTTATGCCATTGAAGTTAAAAAGAATCGGTTTACATCAAAAAAGCAACCTGCATGAGGTCGCTTCTATTACTTTTTTACTTTTAAGGTGTGAGTATTAGCTTTCCTTTTGTCACTCTACCTTGAAGCATACGATGAACATCTGCTGCTTTCTCAAGGTCAAATACCCCACCAATAGTTAGTTTTAATTCTCCACTTTTCATATAAGCCAGCAATTCCTCAAGACTCTTTTGATAAAGAGCTGGTTTTTTCATCATCTGCCGAAGGAAAAAGCCGACGACTGATTGGTTTTTCTCCATTAAGGAGGATGGATAAAAGCGACTTTGTTCTCCGCTTGCAACTCCGTAAATGACCAATCTCCCAAAAGGAGCAAGACACTTTAATGATTTTCTGAATACTTCACCGCCCGCCATTTCAAGAATGACGTCCACTCCTTTGCTATCTGTCGCTTTTAACACTTCTTCTTCCCAGCCTTCTTTTGTATAATCAATCGTTACGTCAGCACCCATCTCCGAAGCAAGCTGCCTTTTTTCTTCACTACTAGCAGTTCCAATGATTGTTTTTGCTCCCCAGAGTCTTGCCAGTTGAACCGCAATCGTACCAACACCACCAGCGGCAGCATGAATCAAAACCGTATCTCCAATATTGAACTGCCCCATCGTTTTGAGCGTATGGTATGCACTTAACCCCTGTAGAGGGAGAGCGACAGCATATTGAGGATCCACTCCATCTGGAATTGGAATTAAACCACGCTCATCTGCAAGCGTATATTCAGCATAACCTGTCGCGTTTTTTTTGTACCCAATTAGGTTATTACAGAAGATCCCGGTTTCACAGAAGTGACGTTCTCACCAACTGACTTTACGACCCCAGCCACTTCAGAACCAGGTACATAAGGAAGTGGTGTATCTACAACGTATTGTCCCTCTCTCCTAGCGGTATCTGCATAATTAACCCCAATGGCTTGAATTTCGATTAAAACATCATGCCCTCTGGGTATAGGAACATCCATTTCGATAACCTTCAAAACATCAGGACCCCCAAATTCCGATAATTGAATCGCCTTCATTATTCTTCCCCCCTTCTCTAACTAACCAGTCAGTATGTAATGTGCTATTACTATACGACAATTATCTTGAATTTTCAAACTTTAAATTAAAAAAAGTGCGCTCTTTGCGCACTTCATAGTTGTATCAAGCCTTCGACAACTGTATGAACTAATATGTCTAAATCTTTTTCTTCTATTGTTAACGGTGGTGCCATGGTTAATACGTTGTTATAACCTGCTACCGTGTCGCCATTTTTGCCAATAATGACGTGATGGGACTTGCAATAGCCAATTACTTTGTTCAGTTCAGAAACACCAAGTGGCTTCTTAGTCGCTCGATCCTCAACAAGTTCAATTCCAACCAGCAATCCTTTCCCTCTAATATCACCAACAAGGGGATGAGAAGAAAGGCGATTTTCCAACTCTTTCTTCAGCTTTTCTCCTAGATCTCTCGATCTGTCGAAAAGTTTTTCTGTTTCCATGATTTCTAAATTCTTTAAAGCGAGTGCACATGAAGCTGGATTGCCACCAAACGTATTAATATGCCTAAAATGGTCATACTCTAGTTTTCCTTTAAAAGCTTCATACACTTCTTCTTTAACAGCAGTTGCTGATAATGGTAAGTAGCCGCTTGTTAACCCCTTTGCCATTGTGACGATATCTGGCTTAACGTCATAATTCATGAACCCAAACGGTTTACCTGTTCTTCCAAAGCCACAGATCACTTCATCACAAATGAGGAGAGCACCGTGTTTTTCACACACTTCTTGGACAGATTTCATGTACTCACGCTGAGGCATGATTATTCCACCACCCGTAATGATCGGCTCCATGATCATCGCAGCTACTGTTTCGCTTAGTTCCCATGTCATCATGTCATCAACCGCTTTTACAGACTGAAGTTTACCGTCTATATCAGGGGCATCCCGGTACGTATCAGGTGGCTGTACATGTAAAAATCCCTGACCAAGCGGTTCATATTTGTACTTTCGTTGTGCCTGGCCAGTGGCTGCAAGCGATCCCATCGTATTACCATGATAGGCTCGGTATCGTGACACAATTTTGTGACGATGTCCTTCTCCGTTTTGTTCGTGGTATTGCCGCGCGATTTTAAAAGCTGTTTCATTCGCTTCTGAGCCACTATTAGAAAAGAAGATGACATAGCCCCCGCCGAGCATGTCATTTAACTTTTCAGCGAGTTTTATAGCAGGGGCATGTGTCTGAGTTAAAGGATAATAAGAGAGTGTTTTAAGCTGCTCATATGCAGCCTCAGCAAGTTCTTCTCGCCCATATCCGACATTGACACACCAGAGACCTGCCATTGCATCTAAAAACCGATTGCCATCATAGTCGGTGAGCCAGGCGCCTTTTGCTTTCTCAATAACCATTGTAGCTTTTGGATCAAAGGGGCGCATGGCATGCCAGACATACTTTTCATCTTTGCCAGCGAGATTCTCGTGCGCTGTATGCATCTGCTTCACTCCCTTTCTAGTAGTCAAAACGAGTCGTAATCATCTTCCTGCGTGTATAGAAATTGACGCCATCTTTCCCGTTTGCATGTAGATCTCCATAGAAAGAATCCTTCCACCCTGAAAATGGAAAAAATGCCATGGGTGCAGGAACACCAACATTAACACCAAGCATGCCAGCATCAGCTTCCTCGCGGAACTGTCTTATAGCCCCCGCGTCTTTCGAATAGATCGTCGCTCCATTCCCATATCTCGATTTTCGAAGAATGGCTAATGCGTCGTTTAAAGTGTCAGCATGTAATAGACTTAAGACAGGTGCAAATATTTCTTCTTTCGCAATCGTCATATCAACTGTCACTTCATCAAAAATGGTAGGACCGAGGAAATTCCCCTTATTGTTGGAGTCCATTTCTTTTCGTCCATCACGAATTAGGGCTGCACCTTCTTCTAATCCCTTATCGATAAACCAGAGCACTTTTTCACGATGAGACTTTCGAATGACAGGTGTTAATAGCACCTCATCATCCAATCCGTTTCCAAGCTTCAACTCGTCTGCTTTTTCTTTAAGTGCAGAAATGAATTGTTCCCCTGACCCGACAATAACAACCGCACTACATGCCATACAGCGCTGCCCAGCACTTCCAAACGTTGAACTAATAACCTGCTGAACAGCTTTTTCAATATCAGCATCTGGCATCACAATGTGATGATTTTTTGCACCTGAAAGTGCCTGCACACGTTTCCCTCTTGAAGCAGCCTGTTCATATACATATTTCGCTACAGGTTGTGAACCGACGAACGAAATTGCTTTCACATCATCATGTTCAATTAGTCCATTGACCACATCATGTGCTCCGTGCACAATATTAAAAACACCTTTAGGTAAACCGGCTTCTGATAATAACTCTGCCATACGGTTAGCTAGAATGGGTGTGCGTTCAGATGGTTTTAACACAAATGTATTTCCACATGCAATCGCAAGAGGGAACATCCAGTGTGGCACCATCATAGGGAAGTTAAATGGTGTGATCCCACCTACGACGCCAACTGGATAGCGAAACATCTCAGAATCAATGCTTTCCGCAATAGTAGACAGATTGTCCCCCATCATTAATGTAGGGGCTCCTGTTGCAAACTCTACACACTCAATGCCGCGAAGTACTTCTCCGTACGCTTCTTTAAAGCTCTTACCGTTCTCTTTCACAATAAGCTCTGCGAGTTCATCATGATGCTTTACAAGTAGTGAATGATAAGCAAAAAGTACTCGTGCTCGCTTTGGCACAGGGACTTTACTCCATGTCTCAAATGCTTCTTTTGCAGCGCTTACAGCCACATCAACATCTTCTTTAGAAGATAACGGCACATAGGCCAAATTTTCTTCTGTAGCAGGGTTTGGTACATCAAGGGTCTCATTACTTCTCGCACTTACCCATTCACCATTTACAAAGTTTTTTAGCACAGCTGTTTCGTTTTTTACGATTGCCATTGCACGCCCTCCTTTGGTTGATTCATACCTTTATTGTAGGGGATGGAGTGGCTAACGTTCATTAGACAAAACGTAACATGGATTAATGCCCCATTGTACACGTTGCACATTTTAGACTTTTCGCTTCAAATACTCGTAAGCATGCAGAGAGAATTCAATTGCCTGTCGCTTTGGTGAGCTCATAAAATCAGAGCCAAGCAACTCTTCTAGCTTTTCAAGTCGATGGTAAAGTGTTTGTCTGACCACATAAAGTTGCTCAGCTGTTTCTTTTTTGGAGCCATTACAACACATATACACCTTAAGTGTATTCAGGAGATTACTATTGTTATTCTCGTCATATTGGATAACTGGAGCAAGATACTCAGACATGAATTCATTTAATTCCTTGCCCCTAGCAAGTTGGAAAATCATCCGGTAAATATGAAAATCGGTATGGTAAATGACTTTTGATGACTGAATGGAAAGCTTATCGTTCATTGTTAGTGTCTCTAACGATGAATCATAACTTTTATGCATCTCTTTCAAAAGACGCACATGCTTCCCTACACCGATCTGCACAACTTCTGGTACGGTTTCCTTTTGCAAAATATCACTTATCATAAAGCGATTGAAAGCTTCACGTATACGATCCATGAGGTTAACCTCATCTCTTCTATTTAAAACGATGATAATAAGTTTGTTCCGAGTCGTAAGGGATAGTATAAAAAAACCCTCCTGTTCAAATACCGAACGCATAAGCAACATAAAATAGGTGATCTGTGAAGAGGTGTACGCATCAAGCTGCTTCTTGAATTTGCATGTACATACTTGAAGACCACGGGGAATAAGCGATTCATCCATATCAACAAGATAAGAAAGAATTTTTTCTTCAGAGTGTTTCCCTTCAAGCCAGTCATATAGCCATTCCGTTTCAAGTGCTCGTTTTTTCTCTTCAATGTAAAGTTCACGCAGTAGAAATTGGGAAATAGCTGTAGCACTTCGATCAAGGAGAAGCATGTCATAATCTGAAACTGATGTATGCCTGCCTGGAACAAGAATTAAATTAGCAAAGTGATAGTCCATGGCGCGCACATGTTGCAGGACTAACCCTTTACCTTCAGGTTGAAATGTCAGGAAATGCAGAAAAATTTCTTTCTTCTCTTCTGTTGCTTCCGGCGCAAAAATTGGTTCAGCTTCTTTCGGTATATAAATGACTTGCATCCCTGTTTTCTCAGCGAGAAAGGATAGAATCTTATAAAGACTGCCTGGTGCGAGTAGAAGATTATTTAGCTCTTGAGAAAACTGTTCAAGATTGGAAATCATCTGATAGTGGTGTGCGATTAAGAGGGAGTGAAGGTCCTGGGTAATATCAACAAATCGTACTTCTTTCTTAAAGACAATGATGGGAAACTGGTGCTGTTCAGCAAGTTCAAGTATTTCTGATGGGATCTGGTCCATATATGTACCAATTTCAATGCAAAGACCGGCTGCTTTGCTTTGAATTAATTGCTTTACGATCGATAGAAATACCTTCACATTATCTTTCCATACAAATCCGGTTGATAGAATTAATTCTTCACCGTCTAGTAGTTGCTTCACGCTGGTGACTTCCATCACATGAACCCATTTTATTCTCCTATCTAATCCCCCTCTACCAGCGATGACAGTAGCATGACGAAAATGTTCTCTTTCTAGCACTTCATGTACTGTTAAACTGGTCATTCGCAGCATCATACCACACCCCTATTCTAGAAATTATGTACTTTTATCTAACCATGAAGAGCTTCTTTTGAGGAAAATTCCGGAAGATAATCTTTCAGTATCCCTTATGACAGCGCTTACATCTTTTAAGAATTACTTTACTACAACATGTTATGGTTTTCTACTGATTCTCTAATATACGACATAAATAGCTATAAACCTTGGTTTCTCTTGGTTACTTTATATGTCTAGTACGGTAAATGAAATTTAATATGACTATAAAAAAAACCGGGCTATTGCCCGGCCTCCATCTCCCACTCATACTCATCTAAAAGCTCCATTAAAAAGTGGTATTGCTTTTTACTACGGAAATCTCCTTCCTTCCAATTCGCCCTAATCCAGGTGGTTAGCTCCTCGGCAGAATTAAAAATCTCACCACTTGTATCCGCTTTTCGAATCATATACCTGCCATTTTCCTCGTCGATGGTTACCTCACACGGATACGCACTATCTTTAGAATACAAATTGTATTCCATTATGATCCTCCCTCTCTATGAAACTGACTGAATTTGCTTTAATAAAAGCGCTGAGAAGTATTTTCTCCCATCTGCCGTTTGAATATGAAGGGTTTCAGTTGATTCTTCTTCTGAATTCTTATCTTTTAGCTTAAACTCAATAAAAGCCCCGCTTAGATTTTCTGTAATACCATGGATTCGATACCCTCGATCAATAAAGTAATCGATTTTTTCTCGTTCAATTAAATAATGCTGATGTTCTCTCATACACATTACCTCCCCTATTCAATCGCACTGCCAACCTCTTTAACCGTTTGTACTTCGCTATCGCTTGAGATGATCCAATCCCTTCCAACAGTAATGCCAAGATATTTCTCATCACTCGGCTCTACAATCTCTGCCTGTTCATACTTTTTGAACCACCAGTATTTTGCAAGAACATAGTAAGTACCTGCCCCTACGACAAATCCAACTAGAAATGAGTAGTTAGAAAGAAAATATGCAGCAAGTCCACCAATAATCCATGAAATAAAGCCTGCAGCGTTAACACCACCTGCATAGCGGTATTGGCCGAACTGCTCATACAATTCAGGTACATTGACCCTGCGTTTTCTTAAAACATAATAGTCGCAGAACAAAATGCCAACAATCGCTGATAATATCCCTCCGACAATAAGAAGAATTGGGATTAGAATATTAAACAAGCTCCATGGTTGAACAACTGACCCAACAATCCCTGCAATGAATACACCAGCCCAGAACGGAACTTTTGGACCCCCGACGTTTGAAAAAATCGTCGCGGCTGGAACAAGGTTTGCGGATACATTCGTTGACCACTGGGCGAGAACAATCATAAGTAATAGGACGCCCAGTACTAACCCTGTAGCAGCTTCTTGCAATGCTACAACAGGGTCATAATTTGAAACGGCGATATAGGATACCCCTCCAATAATAACCATAAATGTTTGCGTTACCGGCAGTGCGATCATGCTTCCTACAAGCGTCCCTTTGTTTCGTTTAACCCAGTTTTTCTCAAATTGAGGTGCTTTAATAAAGCGAGAGATTGAAGGAATATCAGCCGCAATGGTTGCCCAGAATCCCATGTTACTAAAAATAACCACCAGGAATGCCGTTACGGCAGCTCCTCCTGTTACAGGGCTCTCAATCCACCCCCATACTTCTCTTCCCTGAGAGATCGCCTGGTCTGAAAGAGAAGCGTACATCCAAACAGAAATAATGATAATGACAGGAGCAGCCAGATCCGCAAATCGTTCAACTGCTTTAATTCCGAGAGCTGTATTTACTAATTGAACCGTTGCGAAAATAAGAAAACAGACGAACCAGTTATCAAAACCAAACAGCACGTTTAGAATTGCATTCATGGCCGTCGCCCCAAAATAAGTATTGATTCCGAACCAGAACGATGCTGCGAGCCCTCTTACAACAGATGGAATATGTGTACCTATTGTTCCGAAAGGGGCCCGCATATATACCGGAAATGAAAGGCCGTGTTCGATTCCAATATCTCCAATAATCGTGATGAATAACCCAATGGCGAGAGTACCAATGATCGTAGCAACTACAACCCAGGTCAATGACAATGACTGAACACCTGCTCCTCCGATCGCAAAAGCTGCAAGTACAACGGCCATTCCGACCCACATCATCGCAAATCCCGTTGTTCCAATTTTTTTGTCTTTGTGCGCAATTGGCAGAAGGTCCGGTGATTTTAAATAGCTTTTCTCTTTTTTCATTGAGTTATCTCCTCTTCTTTCACTTACTGGATCTTCATTGTCCGATCAGAGACGTCAGCCATTTTTCCATACTTTGCTCGTTTCATGTATTTTCCTGTTCCAGGCGTTCCAACAAATTGCTTGTCTTTAATAATGTACTCACCTCGAACAAGAACAGTCTGGGCCTCCCCAGTTACCTCCATTCCTTCAAAAGCATTATAGTCTACTGCCATATGGTGCGTTTCGGCAGATATCGTACGCCTAACACTCGGGTCAAATAGAACAAGATCTGCATCTGCTCCTACGGAAATAGTCCCTTTTTTTGGGAACAGTCCAAACAACTTTGCAGCCTTCGTTGACGTTATGTCTACAAATTGATTTAATGAAATTCTTCCTTTTAGAACACCTTCAGAAAAAAGGATGCTAAATCGATCTTCAATCATTGGTCCACCATTAGGGATTTTCGTAAAATCATCTCTTCCAAGGTCTTTTTGCCCGCTAAAGTCAAATGAGCATTGATCAGATCCAATCGTCTCAAGCTGGCCGGTTCGAAGCGCATTCCAGAGTGCATCCTGGTTCCACTTTTCACGAAGCGGCGGACTCCACACATACTTTGCTCCTTCAAAGTTCGGTTTCTCAAGATACGTTTGATCAAGAACTAGATATTGTGGGCACGTTTCCCCATGGATATCATAGCCTTTGCGTCTTGCTTCTGCTATCTTGTCTGCTGCCTCCTGACAACTTACATGAACGACATAGAGTTGTGATGAGGCAAGACCAGTGAGCTGTGCTGCTCGTCCTGTTGCCTCCCCTTCTACTTCCGGTGGCCTTGTTAACGCATGATAAATCGGTTCAGTTTGACCTTTCGAGAGTGCATCCTTTGTTAAATATTCTATGACATCACCATTTTCAGCATGTACCATTACAAGTGCTCCTAGCTCCTTTGCCGCAAGAAGAGTTCGATAAAGCGTCTCGTCATCCGCCTGAAAAACATTCTTATACGCCATAAACACTTTAAAGGAAGTAATGCCTTCCTGATCAATCACGTCTGGAAGTTGTTCTAACACGCTATCGTTCATTTCACTAATCATTAAATGAAAACTATAATCGAGCACCGATTTATCTTTAGATTTATCATGCCAGGTTTTGATCGCATGAGAGAGAGGCTTCCCCTTTTCAGTTAAGCAAAAATCGATAACAGAGGTTGTGCCACCAAATGCTGCCGCAATTGTCCCGGTTTCAAAATCATCCTTTGAAACTGTTCCACCAAACGGCATTTCAAGATGTGTATGGGGATCAATTCCACCTGGAAATACGTAACGACCGCTCGCATCCACCTCCTCTGCACCTTCTTCTTTCAAATTTGTCCCAATTGAGGCGATTTTTCCGTTAGAAACAAGGATATCCGCTTGATACGTTTCGCTTGCAGTAACAATCGTTCCATTTCGAATGATTTTCTTCATGATCAAATCCTCCTACTTATTTGGATACTTTGATATCTTTAAGTGAGCCGATAAGAGACTGACGTTCATTCCATGTCATCGCAGGCTGCTCATGTGGAAGCTCAATCATATCTATTGCCCCATCAACTGGGCATACGATCGAGCAGAGGTTACATCCAACACAATCATCTTCTCGGACTTGAAGAATCGGGTTACCGACTGGATCATTCAGCATATCAATACACTGATGCGATGTATCTTCACACGCAATATGGCATTTGTTACAGTTAATACACACATCATTATTAATTCTTGCAACCACTTTATAATTAAGATCAAGATTTCCCCAATCAGAAAAGGTTGGAACCGACTTTCCGATGATGTCCTGGACGGAGAGAATTCCGCGTTCATCAAGGTAAGTTAATAGACCATCAATAAGATCTTCCACAATGCGGAACCCATGGTGCATGGCAGCCGTGCAAATTTGAACGTTACTCGCACCCATCAGCATAAACTCAATCGCATTCTGCCAGTTTGATACCCCGCCCATCCCTGAGATCGGAACATTGATCCGGCTATTTCTTGCACATTCGCTAACCATATTAAGCGCAATAGGCTTTACAGCTGGCCCACAGTAGCCACCATGTGCACCTTTACCTCCCACATGTGGTATTGGTTGCCACGTATCAATATCAACACCTGCTAAACTATTAATCGTGTTAATCATGCTAACGGCATCTGCTCCGCCCCTTACGGCCGCTTCTGCGGTAGCGGTTATATCAGTTATATTTGGCGTTAGCTTTACTATTACTGGCGTCTCAGCCGCTTCTTTTGCCCAGTAAGTCTGTTTTTCTACTAGCTCAGGTACCTGTCCCGAGGCAGCACCCATTCCCCGCTCAGCCATCCCATGCGGACAACCGAAATTCAGCTCAAGGCCATCGACACCAGCGGCTTCAGTCTTTTTCACAATCTCATGCCACGCTTCTTGATTTGGTTCAACCATTAACGAAGCGACCACCGCATGATGTGGAAATCGTTTTTTTGTTTCATAAATTTCTTTTAAATTCACTTCTAGTGGTCGATCCGTTATAAGCTCAATATTGTTAAAACCCGCAACACGCTGTCTGTTGAAATGGACAGCTGCGTATCGCGATGATACGTTTAAAATAGGATCACCAAGCGTCTTCCAAACTGCTCCACCCCAACCAGCTTCGAAGGCGCGTTGCACCTGGTAGCCTGAGTTCGTTGGTGGTGCAGATGCGAGCCAGAATGGATTTGGTGAAGTAATTCCCGCAAGGTTTGTTCTGAGATCTGCCATCGTCATTCCCCTTTCTCCTGTTAAGCTGAATACGTCGCTTTCAAGCTTTCATGCAAATGGTATGCTGCCGTTTTCCCCTGTTGAGCAGCTGAAACAACCATCGCTTCTCCCTGGCCTTTACCGAAAATAACATCTCCGCATGCATATACTTTTGAATGAGACGTTTCCATTGTTTCTTTATTGATTAAAATGACACCGTCTTTGTGAGCAAGTCCTAGTCCCTCGATGAAAGGCAAGTGTCTTTTTTGTCCGATCGCTTTTACAACTGCATTACATTCGATTGTGAATTCCGATTCAGGTAGCGGCTCTGTTCTTCTTCTACCATCCGCTGCTGCATCCATCAGTTTCATTTTGACGCATTTAATACCCTTTACTTCGCCTTCCTCACCAGTAAGTATTTCAACAGGTTGTGTTAACCACCGAAACTCAACTCCATCTTGCTTTGCAAACTCATACTCAAAGTCATAAGCCGTCATCTCCTGCTCGGACCGTCGATAGAGAATTTTTACATTTTCCGCGCCAAGACGTGCTGAGCATGTTGCGCCATCAATCGCTGTATTTCCTGCTCCGATTACAACGACTTTCTTTCCTTTTAGTTCTGTAGGAAATGGGGCTGCTTTCGTCATTTTCACAAGCTCAATCGCGTCATAAACGCCTTCCGATTGTTCTCCAGGAATTTGCAGATCCGGCACACTTGCCATACCGATCGCTAAAATAACTCGATCATTTGTTGAAAGTAATTCATCAAATGAAATATCTTCCCCCACTCTCATTCCAGTTTTTATCGTGACACCGAGCTTTTCAACTTGCTCTACTTCCCAAAGGGATATGGACTTTGGTAATCGAAATGATACGATTCCATACGTGTCAAGACCACCCGCCTGTTTTTCTGCTTCGTAAATGGTTACGTTGTATCCAAGCAGCGCAAGCTCACGTGCTGCAGATAATCCCGCTGGGCCCCCACCAACGATCGCTACCTTTTTCCCATTCGGTTGTCCCTCTTTAAATAGAACCTGGTCATTTTTAATCGCCCAGTCCGTTGCATAGCGCTGAAGATTACCGATTAAAATTGGCTTTGTAGAATGGTTTAACACACACGCTCCCTCACAGAGCTCTTCAGTCGGACAAACCCTCGCGCAGCTTGCGCCTACTGGATTTGCCGTCATGATGGTTTTCGCTGAACCCTTCATATTTCCTGAAGCGATTTTTTTAATAAACGTTGGAATATCGATCCCCGTTGGACATGCTTTAATACATGGCGCGTCATAACAATAAAGACACCGCTGTGATTCTTGAAACGCTTCCTGATTTGTTAGAGATGGCACAACTTCTGTAAACCTTTTCTGCAGTTCTTTCTGGACAGATGATTCCATCGTACTCATATGCGTCCCCCCTGTTTTTAAATTAAAAAACAGGTGTATTCTCCCGCTACACCTGTTCCATATCCTTAAGGTAATAATGACGTCATTTCACCGTATGTTTCAGGACGTCGATCACGATAAAATTGCCACGTATCCCTAACTTCACGAATCAACTTCTTATTTACTTCTCCAATAATCACTTCATCCTGGTCACGCGAACCGATCGCGACAAAGTTACCCCGCGGATCGACAAGGTAAGACTGACCATAAAATTCCCCCATATTCCATGGACCTTCCGTACCTACCCGGTTTATTGCTCCAAGGTAGTATCCATTTGCAACCGCATGGGCAGGCTGCTCGAGCTTCCATAAATACTCGGACAATCCAGCAACCGTTGCAGAAGGATTAAACACGATCTCAGCACCATTTAAGCCGAGAAGTCTTGCCCCTTCTGGAAAATGGCGGTCATAACAGATGTAAACCCCGATTTTTCCAAAAGCAGTATCGAAAACGGGATATCCGAGGTTTCCTGGTTTAAAATAGTATTTCTCCCAAAATCCATGTCCGTTATCACCTACTGCTACATGCGGAATATGCTGCTTTCTGTACTTACCTAGATAAGAACCATCAGCGTCAATGACTGCAGCCGTGTTGTAATACGTCGCAATCCCTTCCCGCTCATAAATGGGAAGAACAATCACGATGCCTAATTCACGAGCGAGTGCCTGAAACCGCACTGTCGTCGGACCCTCTGGGATTTCCTCAGCAGCGTCATACCACTTCGTATTCTGCTCAGCACAGAAATAAGGGCCATAGAAAATCTCTTGAAGGCAAACAATCTGTGCTCCCTTTTCACTTGCCTCCTCGACAAGTTTGATATGCTTCTCAATCGCCTTTTCCTTATGAATCTCTACCGGATCAAGCCCGTCAACATCATTCTTTGCCTGAATTAACCCTATGGTAACCGTATCTGCCATATGTAAACCCTCCTCTAACACAATTAATTAACTGAATTTTCTTTCTAATAAAAGTGTAGAAGAATGCTATTCATGTTGCACTATACAAAATGTAAAATAGTTTCAATGAAAAGTAATCATAGTGTCGTTGTTATTAAAAGTAACGGTGGCCACTATGCCAATCAATTTTTTTCAAAATCACACTTTTCCAAAAAAAGGCAAGCACTCAAATCGAATGCTTGCCTTTCACTATTTATCTTAAAAACACGTGATTATCAATTATTGTTGTCACTTCTTTACTGCTGAGATAACTGCTTTGTGCTTTATCAGGATTATAGAAATAAAGTGATTCACGGTCATATCCTTGATAAGCCAACGCCTCTTGTACAGCACGTTTTGATTCTTCCCCAGCCGGTTGGTCGATCGTTCCATTTAACACCGGCGAGAATTGAATCCCTTCATGAATGACACCATGAATCGAGTCCGGGAAAATATCGCTTTCTACTCGGTTGAGAACGACTGTAGCGACAGCGACTTTACCTGCATAGCTTTCCCCTTTTGCTTCCGCTTCGACAAGGCGTGCGAGAAGGTCCTTCTCATACTTACTCGGTACGACAGGAAGCTGCAATTGTTCTCCAGGATGAATTTCAACGCTTGATTTATTATTCATGGCTTTTACTTGCTCTGTCGGCACATCGTATTTTGTAGCTATTTTATATAATGATTCGCCCTTTTGGACGGTATGTGTATCGTTATTAGCAGAGCCTTGCGTTGGAAAAGAGAAAGCTAGAACACAAAAAACTCCGACACCAGTCATCACCATTTTCTTGAACAATGAATCTACCTCCCAAAATTTTGATCATTTATAAAGTAACATAGGAGCCAAACCTATTTCACTATTAATTCTTTCCAGTGTTTCCAGAAGAAGAGGTTGAAAGTGCTCTTGGAAGAATTGAAATTCGAACATTTAGGCGATCACATTAGGTGGTACTGGGACAGTGTTCTGGATGTGGATTGTAGCAACCTTGGCGGAGCTACTGCATTTATTGAAAGTACATTAGCTCAAGTTTACAAAGTTAAGGGATCTAACGCATTTCGTGGTGGACCTGCTTATTATATTGAAAAAGGCCTTAAAGCAAGATGGTAAGGAATTATTATTGCGGTATTGATTGCGTTTACTTTTGGACTTATTTTTAATTCCGTGCAAAGTAACACAATCGCATTAGCATTCGAAAAGGCTTTCGGTATAAATCGATTAGTAATAGGGTTAATCATTACAGCACTTACAGGCTTAGTTATCTTTGGTGGCGTACAACGTATCGCAAATCTATCAAGTGTTATTGTTCCTGTGATGGCTATCCTTTATCTATTAATTGCTAAAGTCATGTTAATCATGAATATTACTGAATTGCCTTCAATTATTGCTCTAATCGTTGGACTTGCCTTTGGATTTGACCAGGCTCTCGGTGGAGCGATTATGAATGGTGTAAAACGAGGATTATTTTCTAATGAAGCTGGTATGGGTAGTGCACCAAACGCAGCAGCTACGTCTACCACTTCGGATCCGGCAAAACAGGGACTTATTCAATCATTGGTGAAACAAACCTTGAGTTTATTAAAGAAAGCAAGCCAACCTTATTGGTTTTCCGCCTCACTACAATGGCATTTGTATTAATTGGTTCCATTTCTAGCATAAGCCTTGTTTGGAAAATGGCTGATTTATTCATGGAGCTCATGACAGTCATTAACTTAATTCCAATTGGATTATTAGGTAAAGTAGCATTTAGTTGTATTAAAAGATTACGAAATGCAGCGTAAAGAAGGAAAAGAGCCAGTTTTTAGCCCAACTAAACTTGGGATTAAAGATACCGAAGCATGGGACAAAGAAGAAGCTCCAGTGAGTAATATAACCACCATCCGTTCCTATAAAAACCTCTTCCTGTGCTCCGGTGTAGGCATCATACATGACTCCTGTTTCCCAAACCACCTGTAACGTCTCTTAGCTACAGCATCATATAGTTTATCTCTCAACTGCCGGGGCAAAATCTTGAAAACTACTAAAAGCTGAAAAAAACCGCCCAATCGCTTTACTATATAAAGAGCTGCATCTGATTTCACCAATGCATTGCTGCCATTGATTACCACTACACTATCTGGAACATTATTCTTCATACCAACTTCGTTTAGAAGCCTCTTAGCTACTTCCGATTCCAATGCCGCAAAAGAAAACACTGCTTTCTTATCATATTTAAACATTAACTTCACAACACCATTACACAGATTACATACGCCATCAAAAAGGATCACGTTTACTTGTTGGCTATAATCCATTTTCTTTCACCTCCACCTATATTATGCTCACATTTTCACATGATAAGTATAGCATATCAAAGCTTGTCTCCATTCAGAATATGCTATAATTTCAGTGTTCATTAAACTACATAGCAAGGATGTTAGACCATGTATCCGACTAAGTCGATTCGAGAAAAATTGAAACTATTGATCATTATCTTATATCCGATTTTAATAACTCAGGTTGGCCTTTACTCCATGAATTTCGTTGATACGATTATGAGTGGAAGAGCTGGAGCCAATGATCTTGCTGGTGTTGCGATTGGATCAAGTTTCTGGGTACCAGTTTTTACTGGACTCAGTGGCATACTACTCGCGATTACACCGATCGTTTCGCAATATATCGGGGCAAAGCAAGAAGACAGGGTTTCTTTTTCTGTTCTCCAGGGTATTTACTTGTCCATTGCGCTTTCCATTAGTATTTTAATCGCTGGTAACCTGATATTGGATCCAATTTTAAACCTGATGGATTTGAATGAAAATGTGAGTCACATTGCTAAAGAATATCTCGTTGGTCTTTCCTATGGGATTATTCCGCTATTTATTTACTCTGTTCTTCGAAGTTTCATTGATGCACTTGGCGAAACAAGAACGACAATGCTTGTGACGTTATCCTCATTACCGATTAATGTTTTCTTCAACTATGTATTGATTTTTGGTAAATTTGGCTTTCCAGAATACGGTGGCGCTGGTGCCGGCTATGCCTCTGCGATCACTTATTGGTTTATCCTATTCATTGCTCTTATTGTAATTTTAAGAGTTCATCCTTTCAGAACATATGAGATCTTCAGACGTTTCTATGGTATCTCTTTCTCAACCTGGAAGGAACAGCTGAAAATTGGCGTTCCTATTGGCTTCTCTATTTTCATTGAAGTGAGTATTTTCGCTGCCGTAACGCTATTAATGAGTAGGTATACGACAGAGACAATAGCAGCCCACCAGGCAGCTATTAATTTCGCTTCACTTCTTTATATGATTCCGCTCAGTATTTCGATGGCGTTAACAATTGCGGTTGGTTTTGAAGTAGGCGGAGGGCGTTATCAGGATGCAAAGCAGTACAGCTATATGGGTATAGCGTTCGCAGTAGGTATGGCGCTATTGTCAGCTCTATGTTTGTTACTCTTCAATGATGTCGTTTCAAGCTGGTACACAAGCAATCAAGTTGTTTTTGAATTAACCAAAGTTTTTCTCATTTATGCGATCTTCTTCCAACTATCGGATGCGATCGCTGCGCCAATTCAGGGAGCACTTCGAGGTTATAAAGACGTAAATGTCACACTAGTGATGAGTGTAATCTCTTACTGGGTAATTGGACTTCCATCTGGGTTCTTGCTTGCCAAACACACTGCATTTGGACCTTACGGCTACTGGGTCGGGCTTAGTGCGGGACTTTTTGTGGCTGCTGTAACCCTCTTTATTAGACTTCGTTTTGTACAAAAAGCAAACGTTTCAGCTCACTAAAAAAGCGGACCCCGTTACCGGGATCCGCTTTTACTATTAGTTATACATTGCCTGTGCTTTTGCCTGTAACTCTGTGTTTTCAAGGTACTCATCATATGTTGCTTCTTTATCGATGATTCCTTTAGGTGTTACTTCAATCACTCTGTTAGCAATTGTTTGAATAAACTGGTGGTCATGAGACGTAAAGATC
The DNA here is from genome assembly GCF_039851965.1 of Pseudalkalibacillus hwajinpoensis. NCBI lineage: Bacteria > Bacillati > Bacillota > Bacilli > Caryophanales > Guptibacillaceae > Guptibacillus > Guptibacillus hwajinpoensis. The sequence goes on from NZ_CP156674.1 coordinate 228,583, forward strand.
ATTGCACCTTTAAAGTTTGTAAGTCCATTATTCAATGCTGTGATTGATTCAAGATCCAAGTGGTTGGTAGGATCATCAAGAACAAGCACGTTAGCACCGCTAAGCATCATTTTCGATAGCATACAGCGCACTTTCTCGCCTCCGGAAAGAACACTCGCTTTCTTCAATACTTCTTCACCAGAGAATAACATTCTTCCAAGGAAACCTCGCAGGAAGCTTTCACTTTGATCCTCAGGTGAATATTGACGAAGCCAGTTCACAAGGTTTGTATCAACCCCTTCGAAATACTCGGAGTTATCCTTAGGGAAGTATGCTTGAGAAGTTGTTACTCCCCACTTGAATGTACCACTATCGGCTTCCATTTCACCCATAAGGATTTTGATTAACGTTGTATTAGCAATCTCATTTTTACCAACGAGTGCTACTTTGTCATCTTTATTAAGCATAAAGCTGACATTATCAAGTACTTTTACTCCGTCGATTGTTTTCGTCAAGCCTTCAACGCGAAGCACATCATTTCCAATCTCGCGGTTCGGCGTAAATGCTACGTAAGGATATTTTCTTGAAGAAGGCCTGATGTCATCAAGTGTAATCTTATCAAGAAGTTTTTTACGTGAAGTTGCCTGTTTTGACTTCGATGCGTTCGCACTAAATCGCTGAATAAACGCCTGAAGTTCTTTAACCTTTTCCTCTTTCTTCTTGTTCGCATCTTCTTTCATTGTACGAGCAAGCTGGCTTGATTCATACCAGAAGTCATAGTTCCCTACATAGACTTGAATCTTACCGTAATCAAGGTCAGCCATGTGAGTACAAACTTTATTCAAGAAGTAACGGTCATGGGAAACGACAATAACAGTATTCTCGAAGTTAATAAGGAACTCTTCAAGCCACTTAATCGCATTAAGATCAAGGTTGTTTGTAGGCTCATCGAGCAACAGGATATCCGGTGTACCGAATAGTGCCTGTGCAAGAAGAACTTTTACTTTCTCAGAACCTGTTAGGTCAGAAAGTTTCTTATAATGAAGGTCTTCAGAAATGCCTAGTCCTTTCAAGAGGACAGCAGCATCTGACTCTGCTTCCCACCCGTTTAGGTCAGCGAATTCGCCTTCAAGTTCAGCAGCTTTCATGCCATCTTCATCAGAAAAATCTTCTTTCATATAGATTGCATTCTTCTCTTGCATCACCTCATAAAGACGTGCGTGCCCCATAATAACAGTGTTTAGTACTTCAAAATCTTCATACTCGAAGTGATTCTGTTTCAAAACTGCAAGACGTTCTCCAGGTCCCATGTGAACATCGCCTGTTTGCGGTTCAATTTCACCTGATAAAATCTTTAGGAAAGTTGACTTACCTGCACCGTTTGCACCGATTAGTCCGTAACAATTTCCCGGAGTGAATTTAATATTAACATCTTCAAAAAGCTTACGATCACCATATCGTAAGCCGACATCTGTAACTGTAATCATTTAGGTCATATTCCTCCATCTATCGTAATATAGTGCAAATTATAACATGTTCCGAACGGAATAGATATGAACCCTAAAGAACTTATTCATCAAAACGATATATCCAGAAAGATTCTTGCTTAATGAATGTCATAATTTCAGAATTCGGATCAAGTGAGCCGTCTTCAAGACGAGCTACCATCGCTTCTGTTTGAGAACGGTGTGCCTCAATTGTTTTGATTTTGGTTTCGAGAACGTCTGTTACATCAAATACTTTATCAGGTTTACCGAGCACAGCCTCGCGATCGGGCGTGATCGGCAGTGTATAAACTGTAGGACGTTTTTCTTTAGGTATACGTTTCACTGTCTCAATTACAGCTGCCGCACAAGCATCATGGTCAGGGTGGATACCGTAGCCCGGGTAGAACGTAATAATAAGTGACGGCTGTAACTCATCAATCAATTTTCCAATTGTCGAAACAAGCAATTCTGGATCTTCGAATTCGAGTGTTTTATCCCTAAAGCCTAGCATACGAAGATCATCTACTCCCATGACTTGACACGCATCTTTCAATTCTTTCCTTCTCACTTCAGGAAGCGTTTCTCGTGTTGCGAAAAACGGATTTCCCATATTACGTCCCATTTCTCCAAGAGTTGCACATGCATAGGTAACAGGAACACCTTCATTTACAAATTTCGTCATCACCCCCGCTGTTCCGAAAGCTTCATCGTCCGGATGTGGGAAGACTACGAGGACTTGTTTCTCCATAATGGTTTCCTCCTTAATCAAATGGCGTGTAGCTTAATTGAACAGCAACGGCAAGGCGTCCACTACTATCATGTCCGGCCATTAACAATCTACCATCATCTAATTGGTAGTCAGTAATTCCTTCAGCATACATCCAACCTTCATTTAATTTAAATCCAACTCGAAACGGGCCACTGCCAGCCATTTTCACGTTTGAAAATCGCAGGGAACCATTTCTTATGTAAGCTCCTACCGCAAGTTTTTCTTTATCCTGCGCGGCATATGCTCCGCTTGTTGTTTCAAGGTGAAAATACAAATCTTGGTTTTCAAACGTTTCAAGTATTTTTTGAACTTCTTCTATATGAATAGGCTTCATCTTTTTGCCCCCTTTTTCCATTGCCCTGGTAGCTAAAACTAGTATAGCCTATCTATCCGGTCGGGTAAAATGATTGGCGCTTGAGCGCCGGCTTCTGATTAGACAAGGTAGGTTTTTTTCCGTTATAGTTAACTGTTGAATAGAAGCGACTAATTGAAACTCGGAGGTATGACTCATGAAATTATATGAAACATTTGATATACCTGATAAAATTCAGGACCGTATTAAAGATCGTCGCGATGCGAACGACAATCCAGAGCATTACTTAATCGGCAATGAAGGCTATACTGCGCCTGATATGTCGATCGTTAAAGATGCTGTAACAGCATTAATTCTAGGAAAAAATGTTCTACTAAAAGGCCCAACCGGCGCAGGTAAAACAAAGCTTGCTGAATTAATCAGCTACTTCTTTAATCAACCTATGTATTCAATTAACTGCTCGGTTGATCTTGATGCAGAAGCCCTCCTTGGATATAAAACGCTCACATATGATGAGCACAACAATGCACATATTACATTTATACCGGGACCAGTTGAAAATGCCATGAAGAATGGTGAGCTTCTCTACATTGATGAAATTAATACAGCAAAAGCTGAAACACTTCCTATTTTAAATGGTGTGCTTGACTATAGACGTATGGTTTTAAATCCTTTCACAGGCGAAACGGTGCGGGCAAAAGAAAACTTCGGGGTAATTGCGGCAATCAATGAAGGCTATATCGGCACAGCCCCCTTGAATGAGGCGCTAAAAAACCGCTTTATTGTAATTGAAGTTCCATACTTACAGGGGCCTGCACTAAAGGAAATGCTGAACGAGCAATCATTACTCGATGAGTCTGATCAGCTTGATCAGTTCGTCACGTTATCAGCTGACCTTCAATCAAAAGTCAGAGACGGCCAGATCTCTGAAGAGGCCGCCTCCCCTCGCTCTCTTCTTGATGCATGTGATCTGACTACGTTTATGGAAGCGAGACGTGCGATTAAACGTGCGATTACAGACAAGCTTGAAGATGAACGGGAGAAAGCAGCGGTTGAAAACATTGCAGAAACGATCTTTGGTCGCGTTCAGGAGAAGGCATAAATGAAGTTTTTAAACTTTGCGGAGAATCAGACAGATCCGTTTCTTCACCTGAGCTTATCCGATCTGGCTGAAACATTAAGTAACACCGAATGTGAAGTTCAGTTTGCCTTTCACTCTTATTACAGACAATCAGAACAATTAATCACAGTAAGTCACTACTGGAATGATATTTTTGATGGTACGCAGTTTGACGGGATGAAAAGTGATATCTATTTACGAGCACTTGGGAACGTTCATTATACGAACTTCAGCGCAGTCGATCGGTACCTCTCTTCTCTCCGCTCGAGAAAATATCCGCTCCTTCGCAAGCAGTTGTTTGCGTTGCTTGAGGATATGAGACTTGAGACAATTTGCAAATCAAAACGACCGGGCATGAGCTATGCATTTGAGACAAGACGAGTTCTCTTCCAGAAAAGGTTTCGCGGACGGTTAGAAGTTCATAACCGACAGAATCAGGTGCTTGATACCTTATTCTGCGCTATCTATCTTCAAGCAATCGGAAAACCAGTAGCGCTTGGAGAAAGTTTAACCGCCTATAAACCTTATATTCGTCATTTAATTTCAGAAATTCGTAAGGCGAATTCGACTGAAGACGTTGCTGTTTTGACTAAATCTTTTTGTAACGTACTTAGTTTAGAACATGCTGATATGACTACAGAGTATTTAACAATTTACGGCACAGCGTCCAATCCTGCCTCAGTTGTTGAAGACGAACAAGCACGAGAGTTAAAAAGTGATGAAACAATGGAAACTTCAGATAAAGAAGATAAAGAAACATATGATGAAGAAATGAATACGTGGCATGAAGAGCAGGAGCAAGAAGGCTCTAACTTTCTTCAGTTTGATTTAGAAGAAGGTGCAAAATCAGATTTAATTGGTGAAGGTGAACGAAAAGAAGAATCCGGGGATCAAGCGTTTGTTAGTGTTCAGGGAGCTTCGAAACAATCAAAAGGCAGTCAATTTGATGAAGAAGCCATTCTAGAAAGCCGTGATACACAGGCCTTTGCGAGTGAACAGGATCCTTTTGGTGAAGCCAATCGAAATGTGAAAGAAGTGATTCGACACTCCGAGAAACCTTCGGGTAATGACCTGGAAGCCTATCGTACCGCAAAAACAGAAATTCAATATGCCGAAAAATCGCTTCGAACCGCTATTCAAAAAACGATTGAACAAAAACAAATTGCCCCAAGAGGCGATCTGCATTTCGGGCGTTTGAACCGGAAGCTGCTCAGGCTTTTAACAGATGAGAATCCACGATTGTTTTATAAGAAGAATGCCCCTAGTTCGAAGCTTGATGTGACTTTCTCACTACTCGTTGACTGCTCGGCATCGATGTATGACAAAATGGAAGAAACGAGACTTGGCATTACGCTTTTTCATGAAACATTAAAAGGGTTAGATATCAAGCATTCTATTACTGGTTTCTACGAAGATGCTTTTGATGCAGATGATGAGGAACAGCCAAATACCCTCTTCCAGGTTATAGATTATAATCGGTCAACCCTTCCAAGCGAAGGTGCAAAAATTATGCAGCTTGAACCAGAAGAAGATAATCGAGATGGCTATGCGATTCGGAAAGCGGCACAGGAGCTTACGGAACGAAATGAAAAGCATAAAATTCTGCTCGTCTTTACGGATGGTGAGCCATCCGCATATGATTATAGCGAAAACGGAATCATTGATACGCATGAAGCTGTGATTCAAACGAGGAAAAAGGGCTATGAAGTGATTGGTGTATTTTTATCAAACGGCGAACCGCAAGATAAGGAAAAGAATACAATGAGAAACATTTATGGGACTCAGAGTCTCGTTATTCCATCCGCTAACGAAATTCCTGCATATTTAACACCACTTCTAAAACGCCTCCTGCTACGATTTGTGTAAACTGACAGAAAACGCGTCCTTCAACGGACGCGTTTTCTATTTCACTCATTCGATTAACTTTCGATAAATACTTGTGAGCTCATTAAGACTCATTCTAACAAGGCCACTTGTAGATGGAGCAACAAAATCACGTACGCCATCTACATGATTTGTCGGTTGAAATCCCCATTCCGCCTTTCTTACTCCTGAAAATTTCTGATAAACCCCTTTCCCAACGAAACAGGTGATAAGTGGACGGTACATTTCAATCTTCTCACGCAGCCGTTTCCTCCCATGTGCATAATCTTCAGCGGTTAAATCAGCAGCCCCTCTTGTTGGCCTGTCAACAATATTCGTTAAACCGTAGCCGTACTCTAGTAATCTATGATCTTCTTCTGGAAGGAGCTTTTGATCAGTGAGTCCCGCTTCTTTTAAAACGGTGTAAAAACGATTCGTAGGGTTGGCATAATGATGACCTTCCTTCTCAGATTGAAGTCCTGGATTAAAACCTATAAATAGGATTTTCAGGTCCTTATCGAGATGATCTGGTATCATACTTTCTCCCTCCTAACATTCAAAGGTACCATAATGAAACTTAGCGGTCTTTCTCTTCTGCTGGACAAAACCATGTCGGTCAAAACGAGAGCTTTTCCAAAAATCTTTCAACAGCACCCGTTTCCTCGCAACTCTCTTCGCTTCGTTTATCATCTCCTCTGTTAAACTATCGTATAATGCAACCTGTTTAATCACGCTTACACCATGTGAATCCGGTATGGCGTCTTCAAACATCGGATCGAAATAGACAATATCAACCGAGTTATCAGGCAAATAGGGCAGTACTTCTTCGAAACGTTTCCTTTTAATAGATACCCGTCTCATAGCGGCATTAATCAGTTCGTTATGACTCTCCCAGGTTTTCAGACCTTCCTGAAGCAGAATCGCATGCTTCGACCCCTCCACTGCTTCTACACCCCCATTTACCCCTGTCACAAAACTCGCAACAATACTGTCCGAGCCTAGTCCCGCTGTACAGTCCAGCATGCACATTCCCTCAGTTAGGCCACTCACATCAATAAATGCATCATGGTGACCGTTTAGAAGAGATTTGCATCTGAACATTGCTGAGTTTGGATGAAAGAAAACAGGCTCTATAGAACTATCCGTATAGAGATAAAGTCGGTCAATGCCAGTCACGATTACCGGCTTCTTCCCAACCTCTAAGAGCTGTTGGATGGATCGCTTCTGTCTTGATATGTATGTGCCATTGTATAATTGTGCGAGTCTCATTGCTTCTTGAATAGAGTTCTCAGTAGGTCTTCCTGCTGTCGTAAAAATCATTTCACATTAACTCCTTTATCATCCTTTCATTATACCATGCGGCTACAAAGATGAACTCTCCTCACATCCAATAAAAGATCGAACTATAACATTGAAAAGGAGTAGCCGAATTGGCTACTCCTACACGTTTAAAGATTCGTTTTTATACCATTCAGCTGCTTTTAACGCTTCTGATCTTGTAAGCTGGTGTCCTGCTTTCTCCCAGTGAACCTGTACACTAGCACCTGCCACATCAAAAAGTTGTTCGAGTTCTTTTGTTTCCTCAGGAGAGCAAATCGGGTCATTCTCTCCTGCCCCGATGAAAATCGATACTTCTGAAAGATCAGGAAGCTCAAGCCCCCGTAGTGGAACCATCGGATGATGAAGGATCGCCGCTTTAAGAGCATTTTTATCATGAAAAAGTAAACTACCTGCGATATTTGCTCCGTTTGAATATCCAATGGCTACCACGTTGTCACGGTTAAACTTGTATTTTTCAGCCGCTTCACCGATAAATACATTTAATTCATGTGTGCGTGCCACAAGATCTTCTTCATCAAAAACCCCTTCAGCAAGACGTTTAAAGAAGCGTGGCATCCCATTATCAGATACATTTCCCCGGACACTCAAAATCGAGTTATTTGGAGCGATGAGCTCTGCTAGTGGAATAAGATCCTCTTCCGTACCACCTGTTCCGTGCAGGAGCAACAGAACAGGAAGATCTTCATTTCCCTGTTTAAATATATGTTTCATTATTTATCACCATCAAGTACTCTTGCATTTGCCGGCTCAAGTACACTCTCAATTTGTGGGCGCTTTTCCTCAAGCCATGGCGGTAGCAGGAGATTCTTACCCATATCATCAGGATCTTCATCTTTCCCGAAGCCTGGTGGGTCAGTTGCGATTTCAAACAGAATGCCTCCTTCTTCACGGAAATAAATCGCATTAAAATACTGACGATCTACTACCGGTGTCGGATTATATCCTTTATCTTCAAGCAGACTTCTCCATTCTTCATGATCTTCAAAATCATTTGCTCGAAAGGCGATGTGATGCACAGTGCCTGATCCCATTCGACCAGATGAAAGTGGTGTATCTTTCACATCGATCGTATTGCCAATCGAATCACTTGACTTAAAGCGAACAAAATCCTCTTCTTTTGCTACGCGAATGAAGCCAAGAATATTCTCAAGCACATTCATGGTGGACTCTGGCTGACCTGTTAATAGCGTCGCACCTGCAAAGCCTTTAATCGCATGCTTGGAATCTACACCGCCGAAGCTCCACGTGTTTCGTTCACCTTCTTCACGCTCAACAAGTTCAAGGTGCAAGCCGTGAGGGTCATCAAATGCAAGAACCTGCTCACCAAAACGTGTCATTTCACCATACTCGACGTTTAGTTTATTCAGACGTGTCTTCCAGAATGAAAAACTACCTTCTGGAATCACAAAGCTTGTCACACCAACCTGTCCAGATCCAATCGTACCATCTTGCGCGTTAGACCATGGGAAGAAGGTCATGATAGTGCCTGGTGCACCCTCTTCGTTTCCGAAATACAGGTGATATGTTCCTGGATCATCAAAATTTACGGTTTTCTTCACAAGACGAAGACCAAGTACTCCACTATAAAAGTCAACGTTTTCCTGAGGACTTCCTACAATTGCAGTTATATGATGTATTCCTGTCGTATGCTTCATAAGTTGCCATTCTCCTTTTTAATGTTACGTCCATTTTAGAAGGTTCCCTGAACGAATCAAATCTAATCTTAAAAAATACTTTTACTTCGAGATATTTGACTTAAGTGTAATGAACAGCTTTCAATCTGTCAAATGTTTTTGATTCTATATGTATAGGACAACCCCTGAATAAGACATTCTAGTTGTAAAGGAGTGATGTGATGCTAAGCGTATTTGAAGCTCTGTCATTAATGGTCAGCTTTTCTGCTCTAGTTCTCGCCATCATCCACACGAAGGATCGGTCATCATGACATGCTGAAAAGCACTCCGAATTCGGAGTGCTTTTCACATTTTGCTTGGTTAAGGCATGACAGTTTTGTTCATAAGATAGCGGTCCGTTTCACGCGCAACTCCCCGACCTTCATTAATGGCCCAAACAATCAGACTTTGCCCTCTGCGCACATCTCCAGCCGCGAAGACACCATCTACGTTTGTACGGTAATCTTCAAACTCAGCCTTTGCGCGCTTGCGATTGTCCTGCTCCACTTCGAAGTGTTCTAGAACACCTTCTTCAGGTCCAGTAAATCCGATTGCGATTAAAACGAGTTCAACCGGCCATACTTGTTCTGTCCCAGGCAGCTCTTTCATAAAAACATTGCCTTTTTTATCGACATGCTTTTCAATAGTTACGGTATGAAGTTCTTTGACATTGCCATTCTCATCTCCAACAAATTTCTTTGTCATGATGGAATATTGGCGCGGGTCTTCCCCATGCTCGGCCTGTGCTTCTTCATAGGCATAGTCCAAAGTAAACACTTTAGGAAATTCAGGCCAGGGGTTATCGATCATACGATCAGCCGTTAACTGTGGATGCTTCCCAAACTGATGAACACTTTTACATCCATGTCTAAGGGCAGTTGCTACACAGTCTGCTCCCGTATCACCACCACCGATGACGATGACATTTTTTCCTTCAGCAGATACATATTGCTTATCTTCAAGCTTTGAATCAAGCAAGCTCTTTGTGTTCTTTCTCAAGTAATCCATTGCATAATGTATGCCACCAAGTTTACGTCCTTCAATTGGAAGGTCACGGTGCTTTTGCGCACCCGTACAAAGAATAACAGCATCATGCTGATCGCGAAGCTCTACACGTGTGACATCCTTGCCAATTTCAGTATTGGTAACGAACGCAACACCTTCATCTTCTAATAGCTTCACACGACGTTCTACAAGCTCTTTATCAAGCTTCATGTTTGGAATACCATACATAAGCAAGCCACCAATACGATCGTCACGTTCAAATACGGTTACAGAATGACCTGCCTTGTTAAGCTGGTCAGCGGCAGCTAAGCCAGCAGGACCTGAGCCTACAATCGCGATCTTCTTCCCTGTACGATTCTTTGGTGGATTCGGTGTCATCCATCCCTCCGAAAATCCGCGGTCGATAATTTCTTTCTCAATGCTCTTAATCGCAACAGCATCATCTGGGATGGCAGCAACACATGCACCTTCACATGGTGCCGGGCATACTCTGCCGGTGAATTCAGGGAAGTTATTCGTTTTCAAAAGGCGATCAAGCGCGTCCTTCCATTTCCCCTGGTAAACTAGATGATTCCACTCTGGAATAAGGTTATAAAGCGGACATCCAGATGCACTTCCATTTAACTCGATACCTGAGTGACAGAAAGGGGTGCCGCAGTCCATGCAACGTGCCCCTTGCGTCTTTAACTTTTCCTCAGATTGAGGGAGCTGATACTCTTCCCAATCTTTTAAACGTTTCGTTAGATCTCGTTCACTTGTCTTTTCTCTAGGATAGTCTATAAAACCTGTCGGCTTACCCAATCGAATACCTCCCCTTATACCGGTTCCAGATCACTTACTTCACGCGGCTTCACTTGACCGTTCTTAGCCTGCTGGAACACTTCATATGCTGCATCGTCATCTTCGTACCCTTTTTCTTTCAATTCTTCTAACGATTCAGTAATACGCTTAAATTCTTTTGGAATAACTTTAACGATCTTTCCTACATATTCGTTCCAGTTCTGAATGAAACGAATAGCTTTCGGGCTATTTGTAAAGTAAGCATGCTGTTGAATGAGATGCTTTACTTCTAAAATTTCTTCATAGTTACTTAACGATTCGATATGAACCATTTCAGCATTGACGTTATTGATAAACGCCTCGCGATCATCAGAGAGGACATAGGCAATTCCACCTGACATCCCAGCTGCGAAGTTCTTTCCTGTGTTTCCAAGAACAACGACACGACCACCTGTCATATATTCACAGCCATTGTCACCAATTCCTTCAACAACAGCTTTCACTCCGCTGTTTCGAACACAGAAACGTTCGCCAGCAAGACCACTAATATAGGCTTCACCTGAAGTTGCTCCATAAAAGGCGACATTCCCGATCACTGTGTTTTCATCTCGAACAAATCCTGCTTTGCCTGAAGGATGAATTATCAGTTTACCACCAGATAATCCTTTACCAACATAATCGTTCGCATCTCCTTCAAGCTCCATAGTTACTCCGTTAGGAACGAATGCTCCAAAGCTCTGCCCAGCAGACCCTTTAAAGTGCAAGCGAATCATGTCTTCCGGTAAGCCTACAGCACCATACCTTTTTGTAATCTCGTGTCCTAGTAACGCTCCTGCTACGCGATTCGTATTTCGAATCGTATAAGAGCCTTCAAACGGCTTTTGTTCTTCAAGTGCACCTAGACACGCCGGAATAATTGAAGTATTATCAAGGGCCGCATCGAGCTTATGATCCTGTTTACGCTGATTGAACCGACCTACTTCATCAGAAACATGAGGCTGATAAAGAAGCGGCTTTAAATCAAGGTATCTTGCTTTCCAGTGATCTTTGGTACGGCGACTGACTTTTAATACATCTGTTCTTCCGATCATTTCTTCAATGTTCCTGAAACCAAGCTCGGCCATGATTTCACGAACTTCCTGTGCAATAAACTGCATATAATTCACAACATGATCCGGGTTACCCATGAACTTTTTGCGAAGCTCTGGATTTTGCGTTGCGACGCCTACCGGGCATGTATCAAGGTGACAGGCCCTCATTAGAATACAACCAAGTACAACAAGAGGTGCAGTTGAAAATCCGAATTCTTCAGCTCCAAGAATGGCCGCCATAACAACGTCACGTCCGGTCATCATTTTTCCATCTGCTTCAAGCACAACCCGGTCACGAAGATCATTTAATACAAGCGTTTGATGCGTTTCTGCAAGTCCTAGCTCCCATGGCAACCCAGCGTGTTTAATACTCGTTCTAGGTGATGCACCCGTGCCGCCTTCATAGCCACTGATTAAAATGACATCAGCAAGGCCTTTAGCTACACCTGCCGCAATTGTACCAACACCAGCTTTTGAAACGAGCTTTACGTTGATTCGGGCTGATGGATTCGCATTCTTCAAATCATGAATAAGCTGTGCAAGGTCCTCAATGGAATAGATATCATGGTGCGGCGGTGGAGAAATAAGACCTACACCAGGTGTGGAACCGCGCACTTCTGCAATCCACGGGTAAACCTTCTTACCAGGCAGTTGACCACCTTCGCCAGGCTTAGCACCCTGTGCCATTTTAATTTGAATTTCATCAGCATTACTCAAGTAGTAGCTTGAAACGCCAAATCGACCTGATGCTACCTGCTTAATGGCACTTCGACGTAAATCTCCGTTTTCATCCGGTGTAAATCTGGAAGGGTCTTCTCCACCCTCACCGCTATTGCTTCGTCCTCCAATACGGTTCATCGCAATGGCTAGTGCTTCATGGGCTTCACCACTTAGTGCGCCATAGCTCATTGCACCAGTTTTAAACCGTCGTGTAATGGATTCAATACTTTCCACTTCATCAATTGGAATTGCATCATTCGAACCAAAATCAATCGCCTGTCTCAAATAGGTTAAGTTCTCCTCAAAAGCCATTCCAGAGAACTTTTTATATAAATCGTAATTATTGCTTCTCGCAGCATGCTGTAGCGTGTGGATCGTTTTCGGGTTAAAGGAGTGATGTTCGCCACCATTTCTCCACTGTAACTCACTACCCGTTTCGAGCGTTATGTCACTATATTCAGAATCATGGTATGCAAAATGATGTCTCATTAACGTTTCAGTTGCAATAATATCAATTGGAATACCATCAATTTGAGATGCTGTTCCAGCAAAATAACGATCAATCACTTCGTTGCTAACACCGATTGCTTCGAATATTTGAGCGCCACGATAGCTTTGAATGGTTGAAATACCCATTTTTGACATAACTTTTACGATACCAGTTGTTGCAGCTTCAATGTAATTATCCAATGCTTCGGCGTATGTGAAGCCTTCGATTGTGCCATCTTGAATCATTGCTGCAATCGAGTCATATGCGGCATATGGATAGACTGCATCTGATCCGTAACCTACTAGCATAGCAAACTGATGAACGTCTCTCGCTTCGCCTGTTTCAACAACTAAACTAACTTTTGTGCGTGTCTCTCTTTTGATCAGATGATGATGTAGACCGCTAACCGCAAGAAGCGATGGAATAGCAGCTTTTTGATGGTTCACTCCAGAGTCGGAAAGAACGAGAATGCTTTTCCCGTTTTTGATTGCACGATCTGCTTTACGGAACAAGGCAAGAAGTGCATGCTCCATTTCAGTTTCGCCACGTTTTGCGTCAAAAAGCAGACTTAGTGTTTCAGTCTGGAAATCATCTTCCTCAATGGCATTCAATGCGTCGAAACGACCTTCTGTTAGAATTGGTGTTTCTAGTCGTATGCGTCGTGCACTAGTTGGATCTGTATCAAGCAAGTTACCCTCAGGACCGAGTAACGTCATCGTTGATGTTACGGATTCTTCACGAATCGAATCAATCGGCGGGTTTGTTACCTGTGCAAACAGCTGTTTAAAGTAGTTAAATAAAAGCTGTGGACGTTCAGATAAGACTGCAAGCGGCACGTCGTTACCCATTGAACCGATTGGATCTTTCTTTTCAGTAACCATAGGAGCAATATTTTTAGTCAATTCTTCATACGTATATCCAAAGGCACGCTGTGTTTTGACAAGTTCTTTCTCATCAATTTTGCGATCAGCAGCAGCCTCGGTAGAGAGACTCATAAGGTTTTGATCAAGCCACTCGCGATATGGAAGCTCCGTTGCGATCTGATCTTTAATCTCTTTATCATAAACAAGACGCTTCTCTTCAAGGTCAACAAGCAGCATTTTACCAGGACTTAGACGTCCTTTTTCAATGATTTTCTCTTCTTCTACTTCGATGACACCAACCTCAGATGAAAGAATAAAGGTATCATCGTTTGTAATGATATAACGAGCAGGACGCAGACCATTACGATCAAGCATCGCTCCGATTTGACGACCGTTTGTAAATGCAATCGCTGTCGGGCCATCCCACGGCTCCATGAGACAGCTGTGATACTCATAAAATGCCTTCTTTGGATCCTGCATCGATGCATCGCGATCCCATGGTTCAGGAATCATCATCATCGCAGCATGTGGAAGGGAACGGCCTGAAAGATTTAAGAATTCCAGACAGTTGTCCAGTGAAGAAGAGTCACTCCCGTTCGGACGTACAATTGGGGCAATGTCTTTCATATCGTCACCAAAGACCTGAGATTGCAGGGCACCTTCTCGTGCTCTCATCCAGTTCACATTTCCACGAAGTGTATTAATCTCTCCGTTATGAATCAAATAGCGGTTCGGATGTGCTCGGTCCCAACTTGGAAACGTGTTTGTACTGAAACGTGAGTGAACCATTGAGAATGCGGACTTGAAACTCGGGTCTTTAAGATCAAGGTAAAATTGATCAAGTTGTTCAGGTGTCAGCATTCCTTTATAAACAATCGTATCTTTTGAAAAACTTGCTGCGTAATATTTTGTTTTCGAAAGCTGTGAATCAAGCGCAACCTGCTTTTCAGCTTTTTTTCGGATGACGTATAACTTACGCTCGAACTCTTCTTTAGAAATATCGCTTTTCTTAATAAAGACCTGTCGTATGACAGGTTGAGCAATACATGCAGCTTCTCCAATTGTCGTTTCGTCTACAGGAACCGTTCTCCAGCCTATAAATTCTTGACCTGCTTCCTTGATTGCATTCTCAACAATTTGCTTTGCGCGCTGTCTCAGCTGATTATCAACGGGAAGGAACATCATTCCTACGCCGTATTCTCCCTTATTTGGAAGGTTAAAACCTGATTGTTCAACAAAAAATTCATGAGGAATTTGTAACATAATACCCGCACCGTCACCCGTGTCAGGATCGCTTCCCTGCCCTCCGCGGTGATCTAGCTGGCGTAGCATATAAACTCCCTTTTCAATTATATGATGTGCTGGCTCATTATTCAGATTGGCGATCAGCCCGATGCCACAAGCGTCATGCTCATGAATTGGATCGTATAATCCCTGTTTCTCTGGAAAGTTCGTTCTATCCATATTCCCACTCCTCGCTCTTATCCCAATTCATTATGGTTTCTCGCTTTAACGCCATAACGTCGAAATTGTTTAAATATTCTACACTCATTGTACGTTGTCAGGACCCATGCTTTCAATATATAATTTAGATATAATTAATCTATTATTGATATAAATTAGAGATAGGGGTCGTTTTAGGTGGAACTCAGACAGCTATATTACTTTATGGAAGTCGCTAAACGAGAGCATGTGACAGAAGCCGCAACATCCTTACACGTTGCACAGTCAGCCGTTAGTAGACAAATAGCAAATCTGGAATCGGAACTTGGGGTTCAGTTATTCATTCGAGAAGGACGCAATGTTAAGCTGACACAAGTTGGACACATCTTTATGGATCATGCCGAAACAGCGATCACAGAAATTGAACGGGCAAGACAGGCCGTATACGAATTTCTTAATCCAGATACAGGAACAATTCGAATCGGCTTTCCTAACAGCCTTGCAGCGAAAACATTACCGACTGTGATCTCAGCTTTTCGGAAGGAACACCCGAGTGTTGGGTTCCAACTGCGTCAGGGGTCAGTTCAGGATCTGACAGATGCTGTGAGTAAGGGGGAAATTGATATCGCATTCGTATCCCCGGTACCAAAGGATCGAAACGATGTGGATGGCCATATTTTCTTTACGGAGAAGCTCCTCGCACTTCTTCCGATCTCACATCCACTTGCCGACTACCCGATGTTGCGACTTGGTCAATTGAAAAATGAGCCTTTTGTTCTTTTCCGTTCAGGATACGCTCTTCATCACCTTGTGACATCAGCCTGTCAGCAGGTTGGCTTTAAAACTCGAATCGCCTTTGAAGGGGAAGATATTGATACGATTAAAGGCCTGGTAGCAGCGGGCCTGGGTGTAAGTCTCCTCCCGGAAGTTACGCTTTCTGAACAGCTACCCGGTGAAACAGTGAAAATCGAATTATCCGAGCCTAACGTAACGAGAACGGTTGGCGTCATTATACCTAAAGGTAGAGAGCTTGCACCGTCTGAAAAGAAGTTTTTTGAATTCCTTACCCATTTTTATGAAGTTCTTAACCGTTTTGGTCAATAATGCGAAAAAGCCATTGGGAAGACCCATGGCTTTACTGATGTATTAATTCTCGAAATCCCGTTCGGGCATTTTTAAAAAGATGCCGAGCACAAGTCCGATCAAAAAGATAACCGAACTTGCAAGATACATATGTTCATATCCCGTTAAAATCGTATGTCGAAGCGTCTCTGAAATGCCGCTGCCACTGAATGTCGCTGCACCTGAAGCAGCGATAAATCCTGCAAGTACGACCGGGCCAAGTGACGTTCCAATTGAACGGAACAAACTGACAAGTGACAGTGCAGCACCTGCTTCTTGATCTGGGGTAAGTTCCAAAATAATATAATTAAGCGGTGTGCCCATCGTAAACCCAATTCCAACTCCTGCAAAGATCATACCAATAGAGAGCATGATCCATCCGTCAGCGGCAAAAACGAACACGAGCGAACCGAGCAAGCTTAGCGAGAATCCAAGCAGCACGACCTGTTTCGCTCCCCACTTATCAAGAAGGATCCCTCCGATCGGTGCTGCAAATCCTGAAGCTACGGCTAGAATAGTCATGACATACCCACCCTGTCCTCTTGATAAAGAAAGGAGGATTTCTGAAAAAGAAGGGACGAAAATCATACTTATGATACCAATTCCTGTTATGGTAGAAATAAGTAATGCAAGCACAATGTTTCTATCAGTGAAATAAGTAAGTTTAATAATCGGATCTTTTGCTACTTTTTCAAATTTAATTAGCGGGTAGATCAATACAATACTGAGAAGCAACAATGGCCAAACAAAGTCCGATTTAATTGATGTTAGCCAATCATTTGTGTCGAGGTTCGTTAAACCAAGGAGAAGCGATATAATAACGAACGAAAGTACGGCAGCACCTCCCCAGTCAAGGGAAGGCTTTTTGACTTTTGCCTGATCTTCAGGAAGTTTTAGTCCCATCATTAAAATAATGAAAGCAATCGGTAGGTTAATTAAGAAAATCCATCTCCAGCTTAACTGGGCAACGAAGAATCCTCCGATGTTCGGCCCGAGTATTGTAGCGATCCCAAACATGGCACCTACAAGGCCGAGGGCCATTCCACGCTTTTCTTTCGGGAAACTACTTCCAATTACTGCATTCGCAATCGGAATGATACCTCCCCCACCTAACGCCTGAACCGCTCTTCCGGCAAGAAGGAAAGGGAGCGACTGGCTAAGACCGGCAAGCAACGATCCAACTGCAAATAAAACTATACCCGTTAGGAAAACACGTTTTCTACCAAATAAGTCTGCAAGTTTCCCTACAATTGGCATGCTTACGGCATATACAAGTGTATAAATTGTCACAACCCAGACCGTCCATTTCAGATCGATACCAAGCTCTTCAATTAAAGTGGTTAGAGCTGGTGATACGATTCCTGAATCGAGCGCACCAAGGAACACACCTAATAGAAACGTTATCAGTACAAAACGGAGCTCCTTATTCATTGCTCTCCATCTCCTTTAGATTCCACTCATATGTAAGATAGCAAAGACCTTCACATTGAATTTCAAATCACCTTATTCAAATATCATGCCATAACAGCTTTTTCAATGCATGGTAATTGGTTACATAGAAATCTGCACCGGGTGCATCATTCTGAAATAAACATGTTTTCAGACCAAGTTCTTTAGCAGGAAGAATATCAAGTACCCTATCCCCTATTGCTAAATCTAGCTCATGCTTGTTATGTAAGTAACGATAAGAACTCGCATCTGGCTTACGTGGATACCCATCGTCTCCCGCAACTAAATCTGCAAAATGATGTTCCATCTGAAAATGTTTTAAAATAGCATTTACCTCAGCACGAGGTTTATGTGTCATTATCACGTTTATATCTGCTTTTAGAAGAATATCCTCAAGGCCTTGAAACGGCGGTTTATCATCAGGCGATAGTGCACTGTCCATCTCACGGAATTGATTCACCTGTCCATCTGTTAACTGAAAAACTTGCTTTGCATGATGAAAGGACACTTTCAACTCTTTTAAGATGTCCTCCTCTTTTACTTCCGGAAGCAATTTCTTCATTACTTTCGTAAAGGCTGGATATGTATTAAAAAGTGTGCCATCAAAATCCCAAAGTATTCTCATTCATGTAACCCCTTTCTTTTAAATCCTAAAGAAAAGCCGCTCAGGTCGAGCGGCTTAAATGAATTAAAACTGAGTTTTTTCTTCCAAAAAGCTTTTCAGTTCAGAAATCGGCATTCTTTTTTGTTCCATAGTGTCGCGGTCACGAATTGTCACCTGCTGATCTTCAACAGAATCAAAGTCAAACGTAATCGCATACGGCGTACCGATTTCATCATGACGACGATATCGTTTTCCGATTGATCCAGCTTCATCGTAATCTACCATGAAGTACTTGGATAGCTCAGCATGAACAGCTCTTGCTTCTTCTGATAGCTTCTTAGAAAGCGGGAAAACGGCTGCTTTAAATGGTGCAATGGCAGGATGGAAGTGCATCACGCTTCGTGAAGATCCATCTTCAAGCTCCTGCTCTTCATAAGCTTCAATTAGGAATGCCAATGTTACCCGGTCAGCACCAAGGGATGGTTCGATACAAAACGGTACATACTTCTCACCCGTTTGCTGATCGTGGTAAGTAAAATCTTCATTCGAATGCTCCATGTGCTGCTTCAGATCATAATCTGTTCTTGAAGCGACACCCCATAGTTCTCCCCAACCAAACGGGAATTTGTATTCAATATCTGTGGTTGCATTACTGTAATGAGAAAGCTCATCCTCTGCATGTTCACGAAGACGAATGCTTTCTTCACTTACACCAAGATTCAAAAGCCAGTTCTTACAGTATTCTTTCCAATACTCATGCCATTCAAGCTCATCACCCGGTTTGCAGAAGAATTCAAGTTCCATTTGTTCAAACTCTCGTGTACGGAACGTAAAGTTACCTGGTGTAATTTCATTTCGGAAGCTTTTCCCAATTTGAGCAATGCCAAAAGGAACTTTTTTACGCATTGAACGCTGAACGTTCTTGAAGTTTACGAAAATGCCCTGGGCTGTTTCTGGACGAAGGTAAATTTCACTTGTGCTTGACTTGGTTACTCCCTGGTGAGTTTTGAACATTAGATCAAACTGGCGAATTTCAGTAAAGTCCTGGCTTCCGCACTCCGGACATGTAATGTTATTGTTCTTAATTAGTCGTTCCATCTCTTCAAAAGATAGCCCGTCAGCAATCATTTCATTTCCATCTAGTGAAAGAGCGTCTTCAATCAATTTATCTGCACGATGACGAGTTTTACAGCTTTTGCAATCGATTAGTGGATCATTAAAGTTCCCAAGATGGCCCGAAGCTTCCCAGGTTTTTGGATTCATTAAAATCGCTGCATCGAGTCCACTGTTATATGGAGACTCCTGTACAAACTTTTTCCACCATGCATCCTTAATGTTGTTTTTAAGTTCTACACCAAGAGGACCATAATCCCATGTGTTAGCAAGACCTCCGTAAATATCAGATCCCGGGAAAATAAACCCTCTGTGTTTTGATACAGAAACTATTTGTTCCATTGAAATACTCATGTCAATCTCTCCTTTTTCATCAATCTCTATCAACATAAAAAGCCCTCGATCCCTGGACAAAAATTATCCAGGGACGAGAGCTTCTGCACCCGCGGTTCCACCCTAGTTGATACGCACTGCGCACCCACTTATAGAAATCAACTCCAGACTGCCGTTTCACCAGACCAATTTCGGGCTTCCACCGCCCCCGAATCGCTATTCAATCGGATTCTCTGGTTACTATCTGTCCTTCACTGTTGTAACATTTATGTATGCAATTGATATGACATATGATACAAAATATCACTATATAAAGTCAAGGGTTCACATTAGAAGGAGACCATCTTTATACGACTTCATAAGAATGATAAAAATGGCCTTAATGCAGTTTAATAGTTCCGCATCATATTTCTAGCTTCGTTATGGATCAGATGAATGTTATTTATCAATAGAAAAAAGCGATCATATAGACCGCTCATCATTTATGTAATATCGTGGTTGTTTTGTGTTTTGTATTTTCTCAAGAAGTCTTTTACCTCATCTTTTTGAAGACCTAATTCTCTGGCAACCATCATTAATATTATCCATTCTTGATCAAGTTCTAAGTTAGGTTTTACGTTCGTTATAGCCATTCTCTTCCTCCTCAAATAGGGTTTCTAGGAGGACCAGCCGTCATCGTTGGGCATCCCAACATTAGACCTGTGTCTTTGCGTCCCATCCTTTAAGATGGTTTGCCTTTTACAGGAGAGTTCAGAAATGACACACTCCGACAACTATTAACACAAACACCAACAAGACGTAAAAGTTCACTTATTTAAATACCTTACTTTGTTACTAATATACCAGTAATCGTTAAAAAATTCAAAATGTTTTAATAATTTGTAGGGAAAAAGTTCTTTTTAACATCATAGTGAGGCTCACATACTCTGTGAATATAGTTTACATTATCCTAAAGAAGGAAGGATCTGCATGAGAACCAATCTAATCGGCACAGCATGGTCCGGAACTCACGTTATTCTACTCAGATGTTCTCAATATACCAATAAAGTAATAGGCTTTCACAAAAGCTTACATGCACCGACAGAGCCCATCCATCCTTTTTGCAGCGAAACCCTATCGATCTACTTAAGCATAGGATATTCATTGCAATATGCTCATTCTCTATCTGATGGCACCATCGAATACGTGCTAACTAAATAATGGGGGAGGCAGGTGCCTCCTCCATTATTAAAACTGACTTAAATACTCCTTAACTTGCTCTGGATTTTTTGTATTCGCACTATGAAGATGACCAATTTTTTTCCCATCCTTGTAAACTAGAAGGCTTGGAATGCCCATTACATCATTTTCTTCAGTCACTTCCGGCAACTGCTCTATATCAATTTGAGCCCATTTTTTATCCTGGTGATCATTCATGATATCTCCGATAAAAAAATCAAGTCGTTTCCAGTCCGGACACCAGTTTGCTTCATATTTTAGTATTGCTACTTTCGGATCATTGATAAATGATTTGTAGGATTCGTTTGTCTCAATTTTGTTCACGTTACTCTCTCCTTTAATAATCGTAAATTATAGTAAAATACTCATTTGATGTCTGTTAGGAGGCATACATTACTTAAGTGTAAGGTAGTGAAGACTAAACAAGTCATTGGAAACAACCCACGTATACTCATGCGTAAATTGTGAGAGGTTTGCAAGCGACTGAAATTCTTCTAAATCCCGATTAAAGCATTAGTCTGATCTTCCTATTTGCCGCACTTTCATACTCAATTTTAAGTAGTCCTCAAGCTTCAAATCGTTCAGAACCATACTGATCATAGAAAAATTTAGGTTGAACGTTTTGAAAGGGGCCGTTAGCCCCTCCATTACTTCATCAAAGTGATCTGTTTCCTCTATGAGCTAGTCAATTATTCTGTGATACCATTCGATGTTATGATCACTTAGCGTCTCCTGCCAGTCGAATTCCTGTGAATTGCCAGCGCTTATCAGGGCCAAAGAAATTTCTGTAGGAAGCACGGATGTGAGTTTGTGAAGTTGCACAGGAGCCACCTCTTAAGATCATTTGACTACTCATGAATTTCGCATTATATTCACCAAGTGCTCCATCGAGTGGTTTGTTTCCCGGGTATGGCATATAGGGACTTTTCGTCCATTCCCATACGTCTCCATATGCTTTCTTGATCTGTCCCTCATCTTCTTTAAGCGATGCTATCGGGTGGTAATTCGCATCTTCTACAAAGTTGCCTGAGATTGGCTGGTCTCTAACAGCTACTTCCCACTCAGTTTCTGAAGGTAATCTCTTCCCTGCCCAACTTGCATAAGCCTCGGCTTCATAATAGCTAACATGTGTAACAGGTTCATTTAAATTTACAGGAACGAGTCCGTGAAGTGTAAATTGAAACCATTCTCCATCTTTTTTCTCCCAATGAAGTGGCGACTTCCAACCCTGATCATTTACTGTTGCCCAACCATCCGATAGCCAGAACTCTGGTCGCCCGTAGGCTCCATCTTCCATAAAAGCAAGATACTCGCCATTTGTAACCGTTCGTGTTGCAAGCTTAAATGGTTCTAGCCACACTTTATGTACAGGTCGTTCATTATCGAAAGAAAAGCCATCTTCTTCATTAACGCCTACTTCAACTAACCCTCCATCAAATGAAACCCAGTCCATTGGAGATGATTCGTCTGAATTCATAGTGTCTCTCTCACGATATACTGGCTTCAATGGATTGATAGAAAAGTTATATTTCACATCAGTTAGAATAAGCTCCTGGTGCTGCTGCTCGTGGTTTAGTCCAATTTCAATCAATTTAGCTACTTCTTTTAGCTTTTTTTCATCTAAATTCGTTAATAAAGAAACGATTTCCTCATCAACGTCTCTTCGGTAGTTTCTGACTTTATCAATACTCGGTCGACTTAGTAACCCTCTAGAGCTCCTTGGAAAATAGCTTCCTACACTTTCATAATAGGAGTTGAATAGATAATCGAATTCTTTATGGTAGGAGATGTAATTCTCTTTGTATGCTTTCAGAATAAACGTCTCATAAAACCAGGTTGTATGGGCCATATGCCATTTTGGCGGACTTACATCTGGAATAGCCTGAATAGTATAGTCTTCCGTCTCAAGGGTTTCTACCAGCTGATTTGTCATCAATCTGGTTTTCTTAAATGACTGAAGTACTTGCTCTCGTAATTTGTTAACTTGTAATGATGTTTGTGACATAAGTTCCTCCTCAAGTCATTCTTTTATAAAGATAATAACAAATTTTACCCGAGATTATTCAATATTAAACTTTTATATACGAATTCCTGTTTCTAAAAGTGCTTTTGAAATTTCATAATGACCCTTAGTATTTAGATGAAGACCATCCCATTTAGGTTCTTGTTATCAAACTTATAGCTCGTCTATAATCACAACTTCTTCACCTAAAATTAATTTCATCATTCTTATGAAAGCTCCACAAGGGTTAACTAAGAATATAACGTTCATCTTCAATGTGCATCCAAATATAGATTCTTAACTGAAAATAAAGAATAAGCAAGAAAAGACGCTACCCCGTTTATAGCGTCTTTCTTACTGGCTCTATGGTGCTTTTTTTCCATCAGAGTCTTTCTGGTTCCCTTTTTCCCCCTCAATTTTATCCCATTTAATCGGTCGATTCAGATTTAATTTCTTTTTCAAGTTCAATAAACAATTGAAATGTCCGAAATACCACTTATCGAACTTTACCATATGAATGGTTTCCCAGTCCCTCATCTCCTTCGTACATCCGTCACAATGTATTTCCATTGGATGGCACTTCCTGTCTTAAATAGTTTTATTTATTTATATTCAAATAAGGTGAAATGTGATTGGTCTTCTGTACTTTAGAAAAATTGGCTTATCGCTAATTCCTAGCCAAAACCTTCATTTTTCTTATATTTTTACCCTTTTATAAAATTTAACATTATGTCGTGAAAAAAGCGCATCCTTTGGATGCGCTTCGAAATCCTATTTAAGGTTTTCTGGGTTTAGGCTCTGAAGTATTTCTGGTACGAACTTGCCGTCTTTTCGAATCAATTCGTCATCAAACCAGATTTCTCCGCCACCGTATTCAGGTCTCTGAATTAAGACAAGATCCCAGTGTACAGAGGAATCATTACCATTCGGCGCTTCATCATAAGCCTGTCCTGGTGTAAAGTGGAATGAACCATCAATTTTTTCATCGAAAAGAATATCTTTCATTGGTTCGCGAATATAAGGATTAACGCCAATGGCAAACTCTCCAATAAACCTTGCGCCTTCATCTGTGTTCAGAATTTCAGCTAAACGCTCGGTATCGTTTGCTTCTGCATCAATCACTTTGCCATTTTCAAAGGTTAACTGTACATTCTCAAACACAAAACCATTATAAGGTGAAGGGGTATTGTACGTAATTACTCCGTTTACGCTATCTTTCACTGGTGCTGTAAAAACTTCACCGTCAGGGATGTTCAATTCACCAGCACATTTAACCGCAGGGATATCTTTGATCGAAAAGCTTAAATTCGTATCTGGAGAAACAATACGTACGATATCTGCTTTGTTCATACGATCAACAAGGGCATCCATCGCATCACTCATTTTCGCGTAATCCATTGTACATACATTAAAATAGAATTCTTCAAATGCTTCTGTACTCATGCCTGAAAGTTGGGCCATGGATTCATTAGGGTATCTCATCACAACCCACTTCGTATGCTTGACGCGCTGATTGCTGTGAACTTTTGTTTTATAGATCTGATTGTATAAAGCCATCTTTGCAACTGGTACATCAGAAAGTTCGTTAATGTTTTCTGAGCCCCGGATACCAATATAAGCGTCCATTTTTTCCATCTGATTCAAGTCAACTTCAGCCCAGGCACTTATTTGTTCTTCTGTTGCATTCATTAAAAGCTCACGAAGCACCTGGTTATCACGCAAATTAACGTGTGGGAAGCCCCCTGCTTTATGTACTTCTTTAACAAGGCTACGAACAAGTGAATTGTTTACATCAAATGCTTCTATTAAAACGTGTTCCCCTGGTTGGATTTTCGTTGAATACTGTACTAACTTTTCTGAAAACTCTATTATACGAGAATCAAACATGTTCTCCCTCTTTTCTTAAAAATAAAAGTAATTGTCTCTTCTATTATACTCTTACCTATTGATTTTCTTCAAACAATAGAAAACCGGGCCTTAGCCCGGTTTCATTACTTAATATCTTGATCATACTCCATGTAGATAACGTGTGTTTTTAAATATTCATTTAAGCCGTGCTTGCCGTCAGCGCCACCGATACCAGATTGACCCATTCCAGCATGGAAACCTTGAACCGCTTCAAAGTTCTCACGGTTCACATACGTTTCACCGTAGCGAAGTACATTGGATGCTTTCATAACTTCATGCATGTTATCACTAAAGATCGATGAAGACAGGCCGTAATTTGTATCATTGGCCATTTCAAGCACTTTATCAAAATTGCTATACACAACAATCGGTAATACAGGGCCGAAGATTTCTTCCTGAATAACATTCATATCCTGTGACACATCTGTAAGAATAGTCGGTTCAAAGAAGAAACCTTTATCTCGATTAATTCGCTTGCCGCCTGTTTTTACTACTGCGCCTGCTTTAACCGCATTATTAACCGCTTCTTCAACGGAGTCGATTTGCTGTTTATTAGCAAGTGGCCCGATATCACATCCATCTTCATTCAAGGAATCGCCTACTTTCGTATTCTTAAACGTTTCAGTGATTTTGGAAATGAATTCTTCAGCAACATCCTCATGAACATAAACACGTTCAGCATTTGTACATGCCTGACCGTTATTCGTAATACGAGATGTGGTGATTTTTTCAACAGCAAGGTCTACATTCGCATGCTTAGTTACAATTGCTGGAGCCTTACCCCCAAGCTCCAGGTTAACCTTTGTGATATTTTTAGCTGCAGCTTCCATTACCTTCGATCCTGCAGGATAGCTTCCTGTTAAGCTTATCATCTGGACATCAGGAGATGATGCAAGAGGGCTACCAATATCTGAGCCTTTACCTGTGATCAGGTTAAATATACCTTTTGGAACGCCTGCTTCATGGATAATGTTCGCCATTTCGCAAGCCGTGTTTGGTGTATACTGACTTGGTTTGATTATAATCGGACAACCAGTCACGAATGCTGGTGCTACTTTCCGTGCGAAAATAAACATTGGGAAATTCCAAGGTACAATGCCACCAACAATTCCAATCGGCTTTTTAAAGACTAGAATATTTTCATTGGGGCGGTCACTTGGGAGAACCTCTCCCTCATATCTTCTAGCCCAACCGGCCATATATCTGAAATAGTCAATTGTCAATTCGATTTCAGCTTTCGAAGCATCGACTGTCTTACCATTTTCTTCAGTTAGCATTTTGATAAATGTATCTTTTTTCTCTTCCACTTTATTTGCAATGGTATATAAGTATTCGGCGCGTTCAATTGAGGGTTTCTTCTCCCAATCTCTTTGAGATGCTTTCGCGGCCTCAATCGCGCGCTCGACGTCTTTTTCATTACTTTTAGGGATACGCGAAATCACTTCTTCCGTTGCCGGGTTGATCACGTCAAGCATTTCTTCTCCATTGCTGCTTATAAATTCACCATTAATGTAGATTTGATAGCTTTTCACTTGAATACCTCCTACATGATAATGGTCAACTGTTCCCAAGTAAGGAACACTTTGAAACATAAGAACACTCATTTAGACTGATTCTTTTAGCCTGCTTCTGTGTTCAATCCACTTCTCAAGCTCGCCATGGCGCACTTTCATATCCTCATAACCCTGATTATATAAGTCTGTTAATCGGACTTGAGATTTCTCAATCCTGGCCACTTCAAGTACCTGAGAAGGCTGAATAATGAAATAGTCGTCACGGTTTGCTTCCATGTGCTCAAGTGTACTGTTGTATCTCTCGTAACGAGAAGTAATCGCCATGGCAAGTGCGGGATTCTTTCGATAAAGACGTTGTACCATCCAGGACATTCGTGATTTCTGTTTTCGGTATCCTGCATTCCTTGTTAAGATAACCACGTGACTATGATTTCCATCCGCCTCTGATTTGTGAACTGGAATTGGATCTGCTATGCCTCCATCCAAAAGAAACCGATTGTCTATCTCAACAGCCGGTGCCATAAACGGCAGAGAGCTTGAAGCTCTCAAAATCGAGAGGATCTGTCCACCGCTTTCGTGTTTATCGAAATACACTGCTTCACCAGTTTCCATATCGGTTGTGCCAATAAGAAAACGTTCAGCTGCACTTGCGAAAGTGTCAAAGTCAAATGGAACATGAAGCGAAGGGATTTCATCAAATATTAAATCCATTCCAAAAAGCTGTTTTTTCTTTAGTAAATTTTTGTACGATATATAATCCGGATGTTTCACATAATCAATTAAAACCGTTCGATTTCTCCCGCTTTGTCTGGAAAGATACGAGGCTGCATTACATGCACCTGCTGACACACCAATCACATAAGGAAAATAGAGCTCATGCTCCATTAAATATTCGAGCACTCCAGCTGTATAAACCCCCCTCATACCTCCGCCTTCTAGAACAAGCCCTAATGAATTCATATTAAAGGTCCCCTTTTACTATCATCTACCCAAAGTTTACTGGATATGGAAATGAACCTCAAGAAAACAACCTTGTAAAATTGTGTAGACCGTTCTAACAAAAAAACTCCCTGCATGTGCAGGAAGCAGATTATTCTTCACGCTCTTCATTTTTGATTGTTTTGTGACCGGTTGATGCTTCATGCGGAAACTTCGTATCATCAGCCGTCTTTGGACGTTCCCGCTCCATGCCTTTTTTCTTATGGTCAAATGCTTTGCCTCTGCCCATATTATCCCTCCTTCCATCTAAGGATAGTATCCCTCGTATTGAAAAAGCTATCCTTTAAAAAATGTAAAGGAGGGTGTATAGAATATTGGGAAGGTGGTCATCATAGTTAGTGAAGAAGGAAGATCAAAAGTGCATAAGGAAAACGGCAACGTCAATTAAGGAGATGGTCGCGTTGAACTACTCAGTTGGTAAAACAAGGCTCTAACAACTTTCATTAGAAAGAGGTGTCTCCAAAAGACAATTCACCGTTCTACCCCACCGCTTGTTTAGCATAAGCTAATAACTTCCTTCTTCATGGCCTTATCCTTTCGGATAGGGCCTTTTATGCATTTTCAGCAACAGATAAATGGTTGTTCGCGAGATCAAGTTGAACTTTAATTTGTTCTGGCGAAGTTCCACCATAGCTCTTTCTTGCATTCATTACATTAGCTGGTTTTAATATTTCGAACACATCTTCTTCAAATAAAGAGGTGAAGTTTTTATATTCATCAAGCGTCAAATCCAGAAGGTACTTCTGATGCTGAATGCTGTACAGCACAATCTTTCCAATAATCTCATGCGATTCACGGAATGTCATCCCTTTGTTCACAAGGTAATCTGCAATATCTGTTGCATTAGAATAATCCTCATTCACCGCTTGCTTCATATTCTCTGTTTTAACTGTCATTGTCGCAATCATTGGTGCTAACAGTTGAAGTGCACCGTCAAGCGTCTTTGCTGTATCAAACATGCCTTCTTTGTCTTCTTGCATGTCTTTGTTATATGCGAGTGGTAATCCTTTAAGAACAGTCAGTAAACTGAACAGATTACCATATACTCGCCCAGTTTTTGCTCGAAGTAGTTCAGGAACATCTGGATTTTTCTTTTGAGGCATAATGCTCGATCCAGTGCAGAAGGAGTCATCTAGTTCGATGAACTGAAATTCCTGACTACTCCAGATGACCATTTCTTCAGACAATCGAGACATGTGCATCATAAGCATGGACGCATTCGAAAGAAACTCAAGAATAAAATCACGATCACTTACTGCATCCATACTGTTCGGATAGACATCATCGAAGCCGAGAAGCTCAGCTGTGCGATGACGATCAATCGGGAATGTTGTTCCCGCGAGTGCACCCGCACCAAGCGGGAGCATATTTGTCCGCTTTATGCTATCCTGAAATCTTTCCTTATCACGCTCGAACATCCAGAAATAAGCTAACATATGATGCGCAAAAGAGACAGGCTGTGCACGCTGCAAATGTGTGTATCCAGGCAGAACCGTTTCCACATGCTCTTCAGCCTGCTTTACAATCGCCTGCTGAACAGCTTCAATATGAGAAATAAACAGTTTTACCTTTTTTACAAGATACATGTGCATATCGGTAGCAACCTGATCATTACGGCTTCTCCCTGTGTGTAGCTTTCCACCTACTGGTCCAATTTCGTCAATGAGCGCTTTCTCAATGTTCATATGAATATCTTCGTGAGCCACATCATAGTCAAACTCGCCTGATTGGATTTTCTCAAGGACAATATTCAGTCCGCGCTTAATTTCGACCATATCCGCCGAACTAATAACGCCGCATTCACTAAGCATCTGCACATGGGCGAGACTGCCCTCGATATCTTCCTCTGCTAGTTCTTTGTCATACTGGATCGAAGCTGTATATTCTTCTACGAGCTTATTTGTTTCTTTCGTAAAGCGTCCTCCCCAAAGCTTAGACACACTAACATCTCCTTATTGATGAACTTTTTGCTTCTTATGCACTTCTGCGTTCACTTTCGTTGGGAGTCCCCACAGTTTGATGAATCCTACTGCTGCATCATGATCAAAGAGATCTCCTTTAAGGTACGTTGCAAGCTGTTCGTTATAAAGTGAGTTCTCTGACTTACGGCCAACGACGGTGTTGGTACCTTTGTGAAGTTTAATACGGATTTTCCCACTAACAACTTTCTGCGTTTCGTTAATAAACCCTTCAAGCGCTTGACGTAATGGTGAATACCATAGACCATCATAGATAAGCTTTGACAACTGCTGATCAATGGTCGTTTTAAATTGTGATACTTCACGAGTATGAGTTAAAAACTCTAACTCTTTGTGAGCATTAATTAAAATCAGCGCCCCAGGATTTTCATACACTTCTCTTGATTTAATACCAACTAGACGATTTTCAATATGATCGATACGTCCGATTCCATGGACCCCACCGATTTCATTTAACTTCTCAATTAGGTCAACTAGGCCCATTTGCTGGCCGTTTAGCGCTGTTGGACGACCTTCGTCAAAATCAATTTCAATATATTCTGGCTCATCCGGAGTTAGATGAATCGGTGCTGTCCATTCAAACGCAGCTTCTGGCGCTTCAGCCCATGGATCTTCTAGCACACCCGCTTCACAAGCACGCCCCCAGATGTTGGCGTCAATGGAAAACGGGTTATCCAGCTTTACAGGAACTGGGATTCCTTTTTCTTCTGCGTAAGCAATCTGTTCATCACGCGTCATGCCCCATTCTCGTACAGGAGCGATCACTTTCAAGTCTGGATTCAACGCCTGAATCGAAACTTCAAAGCGAACCTGGTCATTTCCCTTCCCAGTACATCCATGAGCGACTGCCGTCGCTCCTTCACGTTCAGCTGCTTCAACGAGTAGCTTCGAAATAAGCGGACGTGACAGCGCAGAGGACAATGGGTATTTTCCTTCATAAAGGGCATTTGCTTTTAGTGCTGGTAAAAGATAATTTTCCGCAAGCAATTCTTTCGCTTCGATCATGTACGCTTTTGATGCACCAACTTTGAGTGCCTTATCCTTAATCGTTTCTAAGTCCTTCCCTTCTCCTACATCAAGTCCAAGTGCAATAACCTCATACCCGTATTTTTCTTCAAGCCATTTTATCGAAATGGAGGTATCCAATCCTCCGGAATAAGCAAGAATGATCTTCTCTTTTGCCATGTCATCCACTCCTTAACTTTGTATTAATATCTATGATAACGTATATTTATTCAAATTGCATCAAAAAAAATCAATTTTTTAATAAAAGTTTTAAAAGGGCCTTTTGAGCATGAAGACGATTCTCTGCTTCCTGATATACAACAGAGTGTGAACCATCGATAATTCCCTCTGTTACTTCTTCTCCTCTGTGTGCTGGCAGGCAATGCATAAAGATGTAATTTTTATTTGCATTTATGCATAACTCTTCATTCACTTGATACGGTTCAAAAACGCCTTCACGTTCTGCTTGCTCTTCTTCCTGTCCCATACTAGCCCATACGTCAGTGATGAGTACATCTGCGTCTTTCGCTGCATCAATGGGATCCTCCGTTACTTGAATAATAGCCCCCGTCGTTTTCCCAACTTCCTTCGCTTTCGTTATGATCGCTTCGTCAGGTTCGTATCCTTTTGGACAGGCAATCGTGAAATGCATCCCTACTTTAGCAGCACCTTCAATTAGCGAATGAGCAACATTGTTTCCATCACCAAAATACGCAGCTTTTAAACCATTTAAATAACCTTTATGCTCTAGAATCGTAAGCAAGTCAGCAAGAATCTGAGCTGGATGATGGGTATCTGTCAGTCCATTAATAACCGGAACTGATGATGCATGTGCAAAACGTTCAATTGTTTCATGGCCAAACGTACGAATCATTACACCATCAAGATAGCCCGCAAGCACGTGTGCAGTGTCTTCAATCGTCTCGCCTCTTCCTAGCTGTATATCCTTTGAGCTCAGGAATAGGGCATGACCGCCTAGCTGTAACATGGCCACCTCAAACGATACACGTGTTCTCGTTGATGACTTTTCGAAAATCATTCCAAGGATTTTACCTTTCAATGCTTCGTGGGGTACACCCTGCTTTTGCAGTTTTTTCAGTTCAACGGCTTCATTTAAAAGATAGTGAATTTCATCTGTTGTGAATTCACCAATTGTAAGAAAATCTTTTCCCTTCATTCCTTCTTCAATTTCTTTATCTGTTTTCTGTATTGATTGAATCATCAACTCATCTCTCCTGTCCAATTGTAGTAGGTTTTGATTGATGCCAGTCCTGAAGACTTTTCACTTCCTTCGTTTTCGCTCCGCTTAAGTCAATTAGCTGAAGTGTATCAACATGAGAAAAGCAAGGAATTTTATATCGAGTCGCTAGCGCGCGAATCTGAAAGCCTAATCGCTCTTTTTCCCTTCCAGTCGTCGGGATCGAGACAATCGCATCAATATCATCCTTCATGAGCTGGTCAATCTCATTAAGATCTCTCTTTATTAATTGAGCCTCTATTCCTTTTTCAGTTAGAAAACGATAGGTTCCTTGGGTTGCATATATTGCTACCCCTTTTTCAGTAAGGTTGGATAAGGTATCTGAAGCGTCCTCTTTATGCTCCTCACTGATTGAACAAAGAATCGCAGAAGGCAGTTTCTCGGTATCCCATGTTGATAAAACAGCCTTACATAACGCTTCCTGTTTGGTCTTCGCAATCCCAAGCACTTCTCCTGTTGACTTCATTTCAGGTCCTAACACATGGTCAACATTTTTCAATTTCCCATTTGAAAAAATCGGGAATTTCACTGTATAGTAAGGCTTTTCATCCAGAAGCCCTGTTTCCTGAAGTGATCCTGTTTGCAACTGAGCTTTAATCGCCCATTCAACCATTGGCACGTTAGTGACTTTACTTATCACCGGCACGGTTCTCGATGATCTCGGATTAATTTCAAGAACATAAATAATGTTTTGATCAATGACAAACTGGATATTCATCAAACCACGACAATTGAGCGCTTCAGATAGCTTTTGAGAATACTCTGTAATGATTTTCTTCTGATCTTTCGTAAGAGAGATTGGTGGATAAACGGCTGTGCTATCACCTGAATGGACGCCTGCTCGTTCCAAATGCTCCATAATTCCCGGTATCGCAATCGATTCTCCATCACAGATCACATCTACTTCACATTCAATTCCTTCTACAAAGCGATCAAGCAGGAATGGCCACATCTTTTTGGAACTTTGCCCTAATTTAGTGGCGTATCGTCTCAGTTCATCCATGTTACGGAAGATAAACATGTTTTGCCCGCCGATCACGTAAGACGGTCTTACGATAATCGGGAACCCTAATTCCTCTGCAAGACGTACCATTTCGCTCGGTTGATAGGCCATTTTCCCTTCAATATAGGGAATAGCGAGAGAATCTAACAATTGATAAAACTGATCACGATCTTCTACTTTATTTATATTTTCAACAGGAGTGCCCAGGATCGGAATGCCTCTTTCGTGTAACTCTTCCGCCAAATTAACAGCTGTTTGACCACCAAATTGAACGGCTACACCGATTATATTCTCTTTCTCGATGACTCCCAGAACATCCTCAATAGCAAGAGGCTCGAAGTAAAGTCGGTCAGCGACACTGTAATCTGTACTTACCGTTTCTGGATTGTTATTGATGACTACTGCCCTGTATCCGAGTTTTTTAACCGCCTGCGCGGCGTGAACGGAACAATAATCAAATTCGACACCCTGCCCAATCCGTATAGGTCCGGATCCAAGCACGAGAATACCTGGATCACTTACTTTCACAACTTCATCATTTCCAAGAAAAGTGGAATAGAAATAAGGCGTGACTGCTTCAAATTCACCAGCACAGGTATCGACTTGTTTCATCCCACGCTGGATCCCCGCTAGTCTACTTCGCTCTAGCACAGCATCAAGTGTTAATTCGCTTGCTTCTGCGATATATGCGTCACTAATATTCAACCGCTTCGCACGCTTTAGCACCTCTTCAGAAAGCTCGGTTACTTCCATTAACTCCATCTCAGCTTCTACCAAATTCTTCACTTTCACAAGGAACCAATAATCGATCGAAGTAAGCGACTTAACCTCTTCAATTGAATACCCTCTTCGAAAAGCTTCACTAATTAAAAAAAGCCTTTCGTCTGTCGGATGCTTCAGCTGGGTGTTTAATTTGTCAGTACTTACATTTTTGTAAAAGGGATCCGTTAAGGAATGATGGCCATTCTCAAGAGATCGAACCGCTTTGTTTAAAGCTCCTTCGAAACTGCGATCGATGGCCATTACTTCCCCAGTTGCTTTCATTTGAGTTCCAAGTGCACGATCCCCTTCAGGAAATTTATCAAAGGGAAATCGTGGAATCTTGACAACGAGGTAATCGAGTGCTGGTTCAAAAGCTGCATAGGTTGTGCCTGTAATGGGGTTTGGCAGCTCATCAAGTGTAAAACCAATTGCGCATTTTGCCGCCATTCGTGCTATTGGATACCCCGTTGCTTTTGAAGCAAGCGCTGAAGAACGGCTCACCCTCGGGTTCACTTCAATAATGTAATAATCGTTTGAATTCGGGTTCAATCCGATTTGAATGTTGCATCCACCGATCACATTGAGGGCGCGGATGACTTTTAAAGATACATTGCGAAGCATTTGATACTGGTAATCATTTAGCGTTTGCGATGGAGCGACTACGATCGAATCGCCGGTATGAATCCCAACCGGGTCCATGTTTTCCATGTTGCAAACGATCATGCACGTATCATTTTCATCTCTCATCACTTCATATTCGATTTCTTTCCAACCAAGCATGCTTTTCTCAATAAGGACTTGAGAAATTGGGCTTAGAGCGAGGCCACGTTCGACAATTTCAAGCAGCTCATCATCATTTGCTGCGAAGCCGCCTCCCTCGCCTCCCATTGTATAAGCAGGACGAACCATAATCGGATATCCTATTTCATGTGCAAATGTTTTTGCTTCATCTCGCGTTACGGCGATTTTCGATTCAGGCACCGGTTCCCCGATGTCGATCATCATTTGTCTAAATTTCTCACGATCTTCACCATTTTGGATAGATTCAACAGAAGTTCCGAGAAGCTCCACGTTTAATTTCTTTAGAATACCTTTTTCATATAGTTTAACAACAAGGTTTAACCCTGTTTGTCCGCCAAGTGTTCCAATAATTCCGTCGGGTTTTTCTTTCTTCAGAATTTCTTCCACATACTCAATTGTCATGGGCTCCATATAAACTTGATCGGCAATCGAGGTATCAGTCATAATCGTTGCTGGATTGCTGTTAATTAACACTACCTCGATTCCTTCTTCTTTTAGAGCGAGGCAGGCCTGTGTGCCTGCGTAATCAAATTCTGCGGCCTGACCAATGATGATCGGCCCTGAGCCAAGAATTACTACTTTTTTCAGTTCTTTACGTAAAGGCATAATGTTGGTCTCCTGTTCTTGTAATCTGCTGCATAAAAGTCTTGAATAAAAAGGCCGTATCGGCTGGGCCTGCATGGGCTTCCGGGTGAAACTGTACCGATTGAATGTCGTACTTATGATGTTTTAATCCTTCAACCGTTTTGTCATTTAAATTGATAAATGTTGGACTAAGCCCCGTATTTTCCAGGCTTTCTCGCACAACCTCATATCCATGATTTTGAGAAGTGATATACACCTTACCAGTCTCCAAATGCTTGACGGGGTGATTGGACCCTCTATGCCCAAACGTGAGCTTCCGAGTGGTAGCACCATGGGCAAGCGCTAGAAGTTGGTGCCCAAGACAGATTCCGAAGACGGGATACGTTTCACTTATTACTCGAATCGTATCGTAATAGGGAGATAATGCTTCAGGATCGCCTGGTCCATTACTTAACACAACACCATCTGGCTGAATGTCAACAAAATTATCCACCGTTGTATTAAAAGGAACGACGGTAACAGCACACTCCAGAGATTGCAGTGAAGTTAAGATGGATTTTTTATAGCCAAAGTCCATTAGAACAATATGTGGCCCTTTACCGGGGTAATGTTTTATTTCCTTCACAGAGACAAATGGAACGTATGATTTCTCAAAATTCCAGTTGTTGTGTTCTGCTGGAACTTCAGGCACCAATTTCCCTTTCATTGTTCCGTGGTCTCTCAGCATTTTAACGAGTGCTCTCGTGTCCACGTTCGTTAATGAAGGAATACCATGCTCTGTGAGCCCCTTTGAAAATGAACTGTTTGATAAATAGTGACTTGGGGTTTCACACTGTTCACCGGTCACAACTCCGTGAAGGTGGAGGTGTTCACTTTCGCTATCAAGATGATTTATTCCATAATTTCCGATTTGCGGATAGCAAAAAACAATAATTTGCCCTGCATAAGAAGGGTCTGAAACGATTTCCTGATATCCGGTCATACTCGTATTAAAAACGACTTCTCCTGATGCCTCTATGTCACCTGCTAACTCTCCTTCAAATACCGCGCCATTTTCTAAAACGAGATAGCCTTTTCCCATAACTAAATTCCCTCCTCCACTACCTGAAACACTTCTGTTAGAACTGAAAGAAACTGGTTTGCTTCCTGATGACTGACGTTTAAAGGAGGAAGTATCCGAATGACAGTCGGTCCGGCTGTTAACACAAGCACACCTTTATCTCTTAACTTGGTAACATAGGATGCTGCCTCTTTTACTTCAACGCCGATGAGTAAACCAAGCCCTCTTACCTCACTAATTGATGAATGATGTTCCGCCAGGTGCTGCAATTCTTTTATTAAATAGTCTGAAGTGCTGTTAACATGCTTTAGTAATGAAGACACTTCTTTAACGGTTTCGACAGCAGCAGATGACGCAAGCGGATTACCACCAAATGTACTACCGTGAGCACCAGGACCAAATGCTTTTGCAATTGAACCTTTAGCGAGCATAGCACCAATTGGAAAGCCTGAACCAAGCCCCTTAGCGAGCGTCATGATATCTGGTTCAAAGTCATACTGTTCATGGGCAAATAACGTACCTGTCCGCCCTATCCCTGTTTGGACCTCATCAACTACAAGGAGAATATTGTTAGCCTGACAGATTTTAACGAGTTGGGCAATCCACTCCTTATCTGCTTGGCGAACGCCTCCTTCCCCCTGAACAAGCTCAAACATAACAGCAGCTGGTTTCAATTCTTCGATTTTTGCTAAACTATCAAACTCGTTATAAGGAAAGTAATAGAAACCTTCCAACATGGATCCAAACCCTTCTTGAAGGTTCGGTTGCGCAGTAGCAGAAAGGGAGCCGAGTGTACGCCCGTGAAATGACTTTGTAAACGTTACAATCGAATCCTTCCCACTCCACTTTCTTACTAATTTAATCGCCGCTTCATTCGCTTCCGTTCCACTATTACAAAAGAACACCTCATCAAAGCTACTTTTATCTGTAAGAAGATCAGCAAGCTCCTGCTGCTTTGGAATGTGATATAGATTAGAACAGTGCCAGAGAAGATCGAGCTGTTCAGTGACTTTTTTCTTAACAGATTCAGGCTGATGGCCAAGGTTGCAGGTTGCAATTCCTGAGGTGAAATCGAGAAATTCCGTTCCATTTTCGTCGTATAGGAAGCTTCCCTCGCCTTTAATTGCCGTGATAGGAAGACGATTGTATGTTTTCATAATGCTCGTTTGAGTGGATTTAGTTAGTGACATTCTAAAAGCTCCTTTCGAACAATTCGTGTTCCAATCGGTTCATGTGCTACTGCTTTTTTTAGAGCATGTTTTTCTCTACCATCAAGAATAATAACGGATGATACTTGCTCAGATAAGGCGGAAACGGCTCCTTTTACTTTAGGTATCATTCCACCGTAGATCGTTCCTTTCTCAATTAATTTAGTTATTTCTTCTTCATCTAGTGTTTCGAACACCACTTTCTCACCATCGATGAGTTCATAAATACCGGCAATATCACTCACAAGACAAATCTCAGCTTGTAAGGCTTTTGCTACGGCAGAAGCCGCTTCATCCCCATTCACATTGAGAGAGTGTCCAGCGGGATCCATACTGATCGGAGAAAGAACTGGTATGTAGCCTGAATGAGAAAGCTGTTTAATTAATGCACTCTCAACCTCAATAACTTCACCGACACGGCCCAGTGCTTGATCGGTCAGTTTGCATTTGAACATACCTCCATCAACACCACTTAACCCAACCGCTTTACCGCCAGCCCGATGAACGTTTCTAACAAGCTGTTTATTGATTTTGCCGCTTAGAACCATTTCCACGGTATCAACCATTTCAGCGGTCGTTACCCGAAGACCCTCAACAAATTGTGTGTGAATCGACAAAGTTTCAAGCATATCTGAAATTTCCGGGCCTCCACCGTGAACGAGCACAGGGTGGATACCCTGTCGCTTTAATGTGACAAGGTCTTCATAAAATTCGTCTGGAAGCTGACTTAGAATGCTCCCTCCGCACTTGATGACGAAAAATTTTCTCTTGTTATGTTCGGTAAGATGCATTGATTCGGACGTAGTCATAAGAGAGATCACACCCCCAGGCTGTTGCTTCTTCTTTCCCTTTATCGAGATCAACATAGATGTGAATCGATTCGTTTTCTAAATAGCTTTTGGCTTCATCTTCACTAAAAGCGGTTGTGATCCCATGATCCACTACCTTAATATCACCAAGCGATATGGAGAGTGAGTCTTCTTCAACTGATTCACCACTGTACCCAATGGCACATACAATTCGTCCCCAGTTCGCATCCGTTCCATATATCGCTGTTTTGACCAGGCTCGATCCGACAATGGATTTTGCGATCGCTTTCGCTCCGTTTTCTGTTTGAGCTCCACTAACATGCACTTCAACAAGCTTCGTTGCTCCTTCACCATCTTTTGCGATCATTTTGGCCAATTGTTTACAAACAACCTCTAGTGAAGATAAGAACGTTTCCCATTCTGGATGACTTTCTGATAGTGGATCGTTCTTAGCCTTTCCGTTCGCTAAAAGCAGAACCATATCATTCGTACTCGTTTCTCCGTCCACTGTAATCATGTTGTACGTATTATTCGTAACGGAACTAAGGGCTGACTGAAGTGCACTTTCTTCAACATCCGCATCAGTCGTCACAAAAGCAAGCATCGTTGCCATGTTCGGCTTAATCATGCCAGATCCCTTCGCTGCACCTCCAATCGTAACCTGCTTCCCATTGATCTCACATGTCACGGCGATCTGTTTTGTAATGGTGTCGGTTGTCACAATCGCTTCAGCAAAGTCTGTTCCGTTCGTTGTTTCTTTGAAATTCGGGACCTGCTGGATGCCATCAACAATGGCTTCCATTGGCAAATATTCACCGATTACACCTGTTGAAGTAACGGCGGTCTCTTCTTCCTTTAAACCCATCACCTTCGCAAATTGTTTGCGCATTTCATAAGCATCTTCCAGTCCCTTTTTTCCAGTAAACGCATTGGCATTTCCTGAGTTTACGATTAGTCCCTGCAGAATGCCACCCGATAGACTTTCCTTTGTTACTTTTAGCGGAGGTGCTTGAAACGCATTCATTGTGAAAACTCCCGCTGCAGTAGCTGGTACATCAGATACAATCCAACCGAGATCCTTACGCTTTCGCTTCAATCCGGCATGAAAACCTCCTGCTTCAAACCCCATTGGCGAAGTAACTGTACCTTCCGAAATTGTTGTATAAAGTGCTTCACTAACTATAGATGTTGCCACACAATTCAAATCCTTTCTTTTCATAGACTTATGGGAATACTGGTGAAAGCGTAAGACCTAACATTTCTGGATAACCAAATCGTAGATTCATATTTTGAACAGCTTGCCCTGCTGCCCCTTTCATTAAATTATCAATGACCGATATAACAGTGAGACGATTTGTCCTCGAATCCACTGAAAATCCAATGTCACAATAATTTGAGCCCGCCACCCCTTTTGGTGTTGGCCATTTCCCTTCAGGCATAATCCGAATAAATGGGTGATTTTCATAAAAAGATTGATAAAGCTCAATAACTTCACGATCTGTCTTTTCATGTTTTAGATTAATATACATGCTGCACATCATTCCTCTTGTTAATGGAATGAGATGCGTAGAAAAGGTAAGCTGAATGTCTTTCCCGATTTGAGAGGAAATAATCTGCTCAATTTCGGGAATGTGCTGATGTCTCCCCAGTTTATAAGCTGATACGTTCTCGTTCACCTCTGAAAAATGAGCGGCAATGCTAGTTTTTCGCCCCGCTCCTGAGAGGCCTGATTTCCCATCTATAATAAGTGAAGCCGGATCGACCCATTCCTGCTGAATGACAGGAAGAATGCCAAGCAGGGAAGCGGTTGGATAGCACCCTGGATTTGCGATTAAGTCTGCAGATGCAATCTCTTCTGGATAAAACTCGGATAATCCGTATACTGCTTTCTTTAGCGTTTGAGCAGGCGGTGATGAATGTTTATACCATTCTTCGTATAATCCGTCTTCTTTTAATCGAAAGTCGCCCGATAAATCGATACAGGTAACGCCTTTTTCAAGTAAAGATGGAATGGATTGACTACTAATTCCAGCAGGTGTCGCAAAAAAAACGACATCTGTTCGTTCTGCAAGATCATTCAGATCAAGAGAGTCAAAATCACAATTCTGTATATTCGTAAGATGAGGAAATATATCATCAAGTTTAGAACCTGCATTTGATGGAGATACAATGGTTTCAATTTCAACTTCTGGATGTCCTAGCAGCAAACGGATCAATTCAAGACCGCTATAGCCACTGGCACCAACAATACCTGCTTTCACTACGTCCACTCCCTCTTGCTATTCTTATTGAATTATTATACATACTTTAGTATATCTATACAACATCTTTTTCACTTTTTTTTGAAACATTATCAAATGCTAAGTTAGATAACACGATATTTCGCTCAATCGAAGCCATAACAAAAACGCATGCCCTGAAGTCAGAGCATGCGAAAAACTATTTTTTATCAAATTCAAATGTAGTTTTCTTTTCAGTAGTATTCCATACAAGTGCGGCATCAAACGTCCCTTTTTTACTTTTTAGGCCTTTGATAACATTCGTTTTACCTTCTGTTAAAAGTTTTTTAGCATTGGTTTGAGAGATTGGTTTTCCGAGGATGCGTTTTGAAAGGGTAAACGGGCACTTCGTTTTTGAATAGCTGCTGCAACCATAGAGCTTTCCTTTATCAATAACTTCTGATCCGCAAATAGGGCACTGTCCAACTTTCTTTCCGAGTAACCTTTTGGATACAGAGGCAGGTTCGATTTTAATGTCTTTCAGGTTCCACGATCCAGAAGCTTCGATTGCATCTGAAGTTAGTTTTGCAGCGAGCTTTTTCACTGAATCCATAAACGTTTGATGTGAAGCTTCACCACTTCCAATTTGCTTCAAACGCTGTTCCCACTTGGCGGTCATTTCAGGGCTTGAGAGCACAGCATTCCCGATTGAATCGATGAGTAATATACCTTTCTCTGTTGCAAACACCTGGTTTTTCTCGACGTTAATATACTTACGATCCTTAAGCATTGTAATAATCCCGGCTCTAGTTGCTTCTGTTCCAAGACCTTCTGTATCTTTTAATATTTTCTCAAGTGATTCATTATCAAGGTGTTTACCAGCCGTTTTCATCATCGTAATTAACTGACCTTCAGTAAATCGCTTTGGAGGCTGTGTTTTCCCCTCGGTAACTTCTGCAGAAACGACTTTCCCTGGTTCGTGTTTTTCAATCGCAGGAAGTTCCTCATCCTTTTGACTTGATTTAATGATACGGTGCCATCCTTCTTGAATACGAACCTGCCCTTTCGATTGATAGGCAGCACGTCCCTCTACAAGCGTTGTTAATGTTGTATAATCCACAATGGCTGCTTCTTCATGTGCAGCCAGAAGACTTCTTGCGATCAAATCATAGATCTTTGCTTCATCACCTGCTAGCTTATCGATGTTTGGAACCTGTTCTGTTGGAATAATCGCATAGTGGTCACTAACTTTCGCTGCATTCACAAACCGTTTATCAGTGATAATCGAATCGAGTGTTAGTGGGAATAAATCTTGATATGCTTGCTGCTTTTGAAGTTTAGACAAAATTGAAGGAAACTCTGCTGCTTCGTCTTTGGTAACAAAGCTTGAGTCACTTCTTGGATATGAAATCATTCCTTTTGTGTAGAGCTTTTGAGCAATATCAAGCGTCTTTTTAGGCGAAAATTTATATCGCTTGTTTGCGGTTGATTGAAGCGATGATAGCTGATATAAAAATGGAGGCTTATACTGCTTACGCTCCTTCTTCACATCGCTCGCAACACAATCTTTCCCTTCACAAAATTGAGCAATTGCCTGTGCCATGTCAGGTGAATCAATTCGGGTTTGATCGTCTTTTATCCATTTCCCGACTACTCGCCTCCCGTTATAATCAAAGGTTCCTTTTACTTCCCAGAATGGTTCTGACTTAAAATCAGCAATTTCTTTCTCTCGCTTTACTACGAGAGCGAGCGTTGGCGTCTGAACTCTACCTGCTGAGAACACATCCTGAACGCCTTTTTGTTGAAAAAGGAGGGTGTAAACTCGCGAAGTATTAATCCCTACGACCCAATCAGCACATGATCTTGCATAGGCTTCATAGTAGAGATTACGTGTTTCCTTTTCATCAAGAAGAGCGCCAAATCCTTCTTTAACGGCTCGTTCAGTAAGAGAAGAAATCCAGAGCCGCTTCATTGGTTTTTTACATCCCGCCTGGTTCAGGATCGTTCGTACGATGAGCTCCCCTTCTCTCCCAGCATCTCCCGCATGAATAATCGACCTTACTTCTTTTTTGTTCACCAGCTCTTTAATCACTTTAAACTGCTTCCATTTTCCTTTTGTCACTTGATACTGAAATTGCTGAGGAATCATTGGCAAGGTTTTTAGAGACCATTTCTTCCATGACAGTTCATACGTTTCCGGCGGTACAAGCTCACATAAGTGACCGACCGCCCATGTCATATATGCACCATCCGGGAAATCCGGATTTGGTTTTATGTAGAGATATCCCTGTTTCTTTTCTGTTGGATAAGGAGCCGCTAAGCGCGAGCCCTGATCGGGTTTTTCGGCAATGATACAAACTACAGCCAATCAAAACATTCCTCTCTCCTAAAATGATACCTTTTCTCTAGCTTAGATTAAGTATATCGTACACTTAATTGTATATGATAGCTTGTCTTTTACTTTTAATTCAGTTAGCTTTCTCAAAACTATAAGGGGGCACGGCATCTATTAAAAGAAATCATCCTCTTTATTCAAAAACTATTATTCCTTTTGTTTCCATGAAAAAAGAAGCATTTCAAAAGGATTATCAAGTTAAAATTATCCTAGAAATGCTTCCTGCACACACTCTTCTGATTCATTTCAGAGTAGAACACTTTTCTCAATTTCTCTCATTTTGTAGAAATAACCTCTTTCTTTCATTAATTCCTCATAAGTACCAGATTCCACGGCGCGTCCCTTGTCCATTACGAAGATCTGGTCCATCTGTTCAAGATTGTGTAAGCGGTGACTAATAAGAAGAAGTGTATCTTCCGCTGCCTGTTCAAATAGATGATCTAAGATAACTTTTTCTGTTAGTACATCAACTGACGAAGTGGGCTCATCCAGTAACCAGAGACGACCTTTCTTTAGCATCGCTCGCGCAATCGCGAGCCGCTGTTTTTCACCACCAGAAAGGTTCTCCCCCCGTTCAAGAACGTTCTGATCAATTGAAAGATAAGAAAGCTGCACTTTATGAAGCGCGCTCCGTAAGGCATCATCATGGAGCTCTTCGGAAGCCAGAAGGAGGTTATCACGGACTGTTCCATAGAAAAAATGATTATCTTGAAGCACCACGTTCGATTTGCCCCAGACATCCTCTTCTGAAAATGAGTCAATCAGTTCATTGTTTAACTTAATCGAACCCTCGACTTCGTAAAATTTTAAAAGAAGCTGCATAAGGGTGGACTTTCCAGAACCACTTGGACCAACAATTGCTATCTTTTCTCCTGCTGAAATGTGCAAAGAGAGATGTTCTAATGCAAGTC
Organism: Pseudalkalibacillus hwajinpoensis; assembly: GCF_039851965.1. Lineage (NCBI taxonomy): Bacteria > Bacillati > Bacillota > Bacilli > Caryophanales > Guptibacillaceae > Guptibacillus > Guptibacillus hwajinpoensis. The sequence continues at coordinate 271,777 of NZ_CP156674.1, forward strand.
GCTGTTCACCAGGAAATGAGAAGGAAAGATCATTTATAGTAATACTGAATGCCTCATGATCAACAAGTTGTCTTGTTACCTGTTTTTCCTTATGATCGGTAGTGACCACACTCGATAGTCTACGGGCTGCTACAGTACTATCCTGAACGTAAGCAGGAAGTAAGGCCATTGGACTGGCATTTTCAAAAGCCGTTAACGAAATAAGAACGAGCATTGCTAGAAAAACACCGTCAAGCTCACCGGTAGTAACAAGGTAAGCTCCGACAGTAATAACTGTCCATGACACAAACAGAGAGACGAACGAGATCATTGATCGGTGAAAGGATTCAACGACCCCTTCACGCTTCTGTGCCTCAATATAAGCTAGCGACGTTTCTTCAAGTTCCTCTCTCCTGGTATCCAGCCTCTTCATTACCTTCAAATCACGAAACCCGTAGAAAAACTCGGCAACATCCGCTGAAAACATGCCTCTTTTCTCTCGTACAGCTCGATCTGTTTGTCGCAAACTGTATGCAAACCACATTGGAACTATAAAGCCAGTCAAGATCACACCTGCTATCAATAAGAATGATATCACTAATGAAAAATACAATGTGAATAAAATTGTAGCAAGAAAAATAAGTAAAAAGATAATCGGCGGATAAAAGACACGAAGGAAAAAGTGTTGAAGCCTGTCAATGTCTCCAACGATTCGCCCAAGCAGTTCACCGCTTCGAAAGGTTTGAAACAGTCTCGGAGCGTGCGGCTCCAATTTCTCATAAAATGACACTCGCATGTTGCTTAATATGGTAAACGTTGCTCGATGGGAATAATACCGCTCAAAATACCGTCCTGCTGCGCGAGCTAACCCAAAAAGTTTAATAACTGCTGTTAAGATCGCCAGAGCAAAGACTGGTAGCGATAGGGCCGCTTTAGAAATGAGAAATCCACTCGAAGCAAATAACGCTACAGCCGTCATTCCTGCGAGAAAGCCAAAACAGATTGATAGGAAAACATCTCGTTTTTCTGATATCATCTCTTTTAATACAAAGGACAACTCTTTCATAACGCTACACCTTCCTTCTGAACGTTAACCATCTTCTGGTATAGCTTACTTTGCTTGAATAACTCATCGTCTGTACCTTGAGCTACGAGCTTTCCTTCATCGAGAAGAAGAATTTTGTCTGCCTGCCTGATCGTATGGAGACGATGTGCGACTGTAATAACCGTCGCTTCCCTTGAAAGTTCCTGGATTGATGTTTGAAGCACCTTCTCTGTAAACAAATCAAGCCCAGTTGTTGGTTCATCAAATAAAATAACCGACGGCCGATTTAGGAATGCACGTGCAAGAGCAATCCTCTGCTGTTCTCCGCCTGATAACCCACGTCCACTTTCGCCAATCACAGTTTCATACCCTTTTTCGAGGGAAGAAATGAAGCTGTCGATTCCAGCTTTTGCAGCAGCCTTTTCTATCTCAGCTTGCGAAGAGTTCCTTGCACCGATCTTAATATTTTCTGCAATAGTACCCGTGAATAAATAAGGGCGTTGCGAAATGTAGCTAACTTGATTGAACCATTCTTTTTCCTTTAGATAAGTTAGCGGTATACCATTTACATTTATTTCTCCTTGATCCGCAGGAAGCAAGCCTCCGATTAGATGAAGTAAGGTAGATTTACCTGACCCACTTTTTCCGATAACCGCTATTCTTTCATATGGTTTGATTGTCGTATTTAGCGGTGAAAGCACAAATCGGTCCTTTTCATACGTAAATGAAACAACAGCTAATGAAATGGTCGGGGGCATTTTTGTATCACGGAGTATACCCTCACCCCATTCAACGATTCTCGTTTCACCATTGAGCTCTTCGCTCACTTTATTCATCGCACTCATGCTCCCTCTACCAGTATGAAAAGCACTGCCTAACTCTTTTAAAGAAAGATAGAATTCAGGTGCTAACATTAGCACAAAGAAGGCGGTTGTAAATGACATCGTGTTAAAAACAATTAACCTGAGGCCAATTTCAAGTGCAATTAAACCAATGCTTAGCATCGAGATAAGTTCGAGCATCAATGAAGAAACGAAAGCAACTTTTAACACCTCGAGCGTAGCATCTCGATAATTCAGGCTACTCTCCTTAATAACTTCCTTGTACTTTGTTGATCGCTGAAACAATTTCAGAGTGGTTAACCCCCGAATCGTATCTAGAAAACGTCCTGAGAAAACCGTCATTTTATCAAGCTGCTCCTCTGATTTCTTCTGGGTTCTGATCCCAATGATAATATAGAAAATCGGAATGAAAGGAGCAGTGATGACCATAATAAGTCCAGTTGGCAGATGCTGAATGGAAACAGCAACCAAGATAAATAACGGAACAATCGAGGTTTGAATCACCTGAGGAATATACTTACTATAGTACGAATCGATTTCATCTACCGCATCAAGCAAAACACTTACCTTATGACCCGAGTGCCCCTGGTAAGATGCTAAAAGTGGATTCCCGGAGAATTTCTGAAGCAAAGCCTGCCTGACTTTCTGTTTAACAGAGGCAGCCATCTTCACCCCCATCTTTCCAATCCCATGAGATAAGAAAGATCTAAAAAGCAATACAACAAGCAACCCTAAAAGATAAGGAATGATCTCTTCAAACGTTGACTTATCAATAAATACCATGTTAACAATCGTTACAAAAAGGTAGGCTTGGCCGATCATTGCCGCTCCAATTATAAAAGAAGCCAGTACCATCATGAGCTGTTTTCCCCTGTGCCCTGCTGCATATGCTCTTAATTCATTTCTCATTGCAACCCCTCACCTCTATTCATCACAAACAAACGTTTGTGAATAAGTTCACATTTATGCCTTTATTGTAATCGATAGTGATTGCAGGAAGCAACTCCTTTGCTATTATATGACAGTAGTATATGACAAAAAGTTGAACAGATCGCTCTAACCTGCCTCCTTATCAAAAAAATTCAATTTACACTCTGTCTCACTACGATTTGATATAATGAGGCAAGAATGTAATGAAATGGAGGATTAGCGTGGATCAAGGCCCTGAATTTGAGAAATCGCGTAAAGTAACACACAAACATAAAAGAATCAAAACAATGGTAAAACGAACGCGTCACGGCATTCAAGCCTTCTTCATAACGGTCTGGAGAGGTGCCTCCTATGGTGTCATTTTGATGACAATGTTGCTCATTTTCTCAATTGGATTTGATTTTCATACTGGGCTTGGAAAGGGCTTAGACGTATTTCTTTTTCTACTGGTTGGGATAGTTGGAATATGGTTGTTAGTGAAGGTTGGGATAGTGATAGCGAGACAGATTAAAAAGCTCCCTTCCCTTTTTATTGCCAGTATAGCGGTTTCAAGCTGCGCGATTATTTATACACTCGATCAGTTTCGTGTACTTGATAACATTCTACCCCTTGCCTGGACCCTGCTTGGGATCGGGGTCTTAATCGGTGGACTATTCGGCTATCCAATTGTTAAAGGAATAAAAAAACCGCTCTCGATCATCATGCTTACGCTCGGTACAATCGTAACAGCGGGCTTTTTCTACTGGATCTTCTCACCAGGCATTGAAAACTCTTCATTAACAATAGAAGTTGCACCATTCTCACCTGTCAGTTCAAATCCTTCTGAAAGAGGTACCTATTCTGTTCAAACTCTTACTTACGGAAGTGGTGATGATAAGCAAAGAGAAGAGTTCGGTGAAAAAGTTGACATTGAGACCCTCCCAGTAAATGCTTCAAGCATGATTGGAGAGTGGTCAAAGGAGCGCAAATGGTTCTGGGGATTTAAAGATACGAATGTTCCACTTAATGGGCGGGTCTGGATGCCTGAAGGAGAAGGTCATTTTCCACTCGTTCTAATGGTCCATGGGAATCACAAGATGGAGGACTTCTCGGATGAGGGTTACGCCTACCTTGGAGAACTCCTTGCGAGCAGGGGCTTCATTACCGTATCCGTGGACGAGAACTTTTTTAACTCATCGTGGTCTGGTGGTCTTTCGGGAGATATTAATGGCAGAGCATGGCTTCTTCTTCAACACCTAGAAGAAATGGAATCGTTTAACACGAAACAAAACACCCCATTTTATCAAAACGTCGATATGGCTAACATAGCGTTAATTGGACATTCTCGTGGTGGGCAGGCAGCGATTCTAGCTGCAAAATTTAATCAGCTTGACCGCTACCCTAACAATGCGATCACGCGCTTTGATTTTGATTTCAACATTAAAACGGTAATCGCCATTGCACCAACTGATTATCAAACGTTGTCAGACCGTAAAATCGAAGTGGATGACGTTAATTATTTATTGCTCCATGGTTCTTACGATAGTGATGTATCCGAATTTGAGGGCGATCGTCAATATAATGGGATCAATTTAACCGGCGGTGAAGAGGCGATTAAATCTGCCCTTTACATTGATCGCGCGAATCACGGACAATTTAATACAACCTGGGAAGACAATGATACCTATTTCCCCTTCACCATGTTATTAAATAAAGAGCCGCTACTTGAGGGTGAAGAACAGAGACAAATTGCCAAAACGTATGTATCTGGTTTTCTAGAAGCCACTTTACATGACAATAACTCTTACTTACCGATGTTTGAAGATTACCGCTATGCCCTTGAATGGCTTCCTAAAACAACGTATATCAGTAAATACGAAGATCCTTCCTACATCATCTATAGCGATTTTGAAGAAGATGTCGATGTCACCACTGCTACTTCTCCATATATTGATATCACGGCAGGAAGCTTACTCCAATGGTACGAAGGAGAGCTAGAATTCAGAAGAGATAAAGTAAGAGACAATCATGGCGTGTTCCTGAAGTGGGACCAATCTTATTCTAAAAACGGCTACTATACGCTAAGCTTTTCTAAGCTGTTGCAGGATCCTTTTGCTTACAAGGCGGGAAGTTCTTTAACCTTTACTGCGGCGAATCTTTCTGAAGTTGAAAATCAGAAACCGGTAGATTTCAGCGTTAAGTTGACTTCAGATGGAGAAACTGCCAGTGTTGTTCTTAGTGACATCATGCCTATGCATCCTGTTTTGCCGGTACAGCATACAAAAACCATATACTTTGAAGAAGAACGTTATGGAGAGCCAACAGAACCGGTTCTCCAAACGTTCAACATTCCAATGGAAAGATTTATTGATAATAATCCATCTTTCGATCCTAAAAAGTTGGATTCTCTTACGTTTCAGTTTGATCAATCGATGAAAGGGTCCATTTTCGTTGATCATATTGGTGTTAATCATGCTGATTAGACCACAGAAAAAGGCTTTCCTTCAATGCTGAAGGAGAGCCTTTTTGGATCATGAAATTTTGCAAGAAGACTGGCCTCGTTTAGCGAGATAGCTTTGATGATACTCGTTAGCGCGATAAAATGTCGTTGCTGGAACGATTTGCGTGACAATCGGTTTCTTGAAGCGACCTGAAGCTATTAGCTTGTTTTTAACAATCTGTGCCGCTTCTGCCTGTTCTTTTGAGTGGAAAAAGACAGCAGAGCGATACCTCGTACCAACATCTTCTCCCTGACGATTCAATGAGGTTGGATTATGATTATCGAAAAAAACTTCGAGTAATTCTTCATATGAGATCACTGCTGGATCATATTCAACAAGAACAGATTCAGCATGCCCTGTTAATTCTGTATAAACATCTTCGTAGGTTGGATTAATGGTCTCGCCTCCAGTAAAGCCTGCTGAAGTCGAAATCACGCCATGTAATTGTTGGAAAAGCGCCTCTACACCCCAAAAGCATCCTGCTGCAAACGTTGCTAGATTCACTGTGCCCACTCCGTTTCTTATATTGGTAACTGCATTCTCTTCTACATATATTTTCTCTAAATCATTAAGTGTTAACATATAAAGCTGCTTGCTTCCCCTCTTATAAATTCCTTTTGAAAGAAGGGTGTTAATAAGCTGTTGTTTTCTAGTTTCGGTATTTAATGTATGCAAGTTCACTCACTCCCTCTACAAAATAAATATTCCAGATGGTGGATGCATACGAAAAAACCCCCATCTGTCCGAACAGAAGAGGGTTTGGTTATACCGAGCCTCTTCTTATTTTCCGACTTTCGCCGCAGGAATTGGCACGGTTCCACCTGAACATAATGTTCATGGGTCCGTTGCCGAGGTATCTAAGGGCCAGTCCCTCCACCTCTCTGAATAAGAAGATCCTTTAAACAAAGGATTATTAAGTTAGTGTCAATATTAAATGGTTTCCCTAGCAATGTCAATAGAAATGTACTCACCTTTTTTAAATGACGAAAGAGATAATAAAATAGCCAACTGCAGCCGTTCCCGCTCCAATTAATGCTGGGCCAAGCTTAAATTTTGCATACGTCATGGGATTTAATTGAAGAATTCTCGCAATCGTATTCGTATTATCGCTTAATGGGGATGAAAAAGCGCCGAACGTTCCGCTTGCAAAAACAGCTCCGATTACAAGTGGAAGATCCGTACCCGTCGAATTGCCGAGAGAAACCCCGAGCGGCATCAAGATACCCCACGTGCCCCACGATGAACCAATAAAATAAGAGATAAAGGCGCCTACTAAGAAAAGAACTGGGGGCACAAATAACGCAGGGATCCAATCAAGATTGGCCGTTACAAACTCAGAAAAGCCTAGAGCTTCGGCTGAGGCGGCAAGCCCCCATACAACCGTGAGCAGAACGATTACAGGCATCATATCATTTCCACCTTCGATAAAGAAACGGACGAGCTCTTTTAATGAAAATCGCTGGAATAAATAGAGCAAAAACGTAAAGAGTACGGTAGTTAAGAGAGCAAATACCATTGCATCAAGCACATCAGCTTCAATAAAAGCATTCACAGGTGAGGTGAAGCCTTTTTCAAACCCACTCCAGTAGGTTAACAACAGGGTTAGTAGTATAACGCCACCTAGCGGCAGGGCTAAATTAAATGGTTTTGATGGAAGTTCTTTCGCTACAGCTGGATGGCAATCTTCCCATTTGTCATCCAGCTTTTTCTCAGGATTACCTGCATCTGTTGCTGGCTTTTTACGATCATGGAAGAAACTTAAATAAAAACCGATAAGAATGATGCTGATCGAGAAAAAATTATATGGAATGCTTTGTAAAAAAAGACGATAACCATCTCCTTCGATACCTTCAGCTCTGATAGAAAGTTGTACAACTGAAGACATATAACCAACAAAAGCCGTCGCTATTGGCATTAAGACAATAATGGGCGTAGCGGTTGTTTCGATCACGAATCCAAGCTCCTGAGGTGTGATTTTCACTTTATTTAACAGAGCTTTCATTATTGGTGCTACTGTTACAATACGGAAGCTCGGTGCGCTAAATGTTCCTAACGTGGAAAACCAGGTAAGCATAAGAGCTCCTTTTTTTGAGCTAATTTTCGAAGAGGCCGCCTCAACGAATCCCTTGATCCCTCCTGTGAACTTCATCATGCCAATAAGACCAGTAAACATATATAGAAAGAGAATGATTTTAATATTGTTCTCATCTTTTAAACCGCTCATTATAAACTCATAAAACTGCTGAAACCCTGTTATAACTCCCGGTTTATAGAGAAACGATGCTATTAGCAATCCAGCTGTTAAACCAGGGATCACAAGCTTCGTCTTCATAGCTACGATAATAACCACAATAAATGGTACGATGGATAACCAATCTATAACGTCCGCCCCCTTTGCATCTAGTTTGTACTAAGAGGGAGCAGCTATACAAAAAAGCCAGAGCATGAGCTCTGGCTATTTCTGACGTAATGCCCTTGTGTATTTTAAAGTGCTAATAGACGAAGCTCCGATCCCGAACATTGCTGTTTGCAATTCAAATTCAATTCGTGCAAGCTGATCTGAAAGCGCCTGCTCACTATCGTCAACCGCATTCTCAAGAAGAGCTCTACCAAAGCCGGCCATATCTGCCCCGAGCGCAATAGATTTAGCTGCATCAACTCCATTCTTGAGCCCGCCACTTGCGACTAGTGGGACATCAGGAAGCTGTTTGCGAACATCGATCAGACATTCTGACGTTGGATTTCCCCATCCGTCAAAAGCTTCTGCTGCTTGACGTCTCATCGTCTGATGTGACCGATGGCTTTCCACTTGAACCCAGGAGGTACCTCCTGCTCCTGCTACATCAATGAAATGAGCACCAGCATTGACCAACCGTTGCGCGCTTTTTGCATCGATTCCCATCCCCACTTCTTTGATACCAAGCGGCACTTCAATCGCTTCTGCTACCTGCTGGATTTTAGCAAGGAGATCTTTAAAGTTCGTGTCTCCTTCAGGTTGAAAAACTTCTTGAAGTGGATTTAAGTGTAAAATTAGTGCATCTGCTTCGATAAGATGAATCGCTTTTTTACACTCGTCGATCGTAAACCCATAATTTAGCTGGACAGCACCAATGTTAGCTAAGACCGGAATTGAAGGTGCATGCTTTCTAACGTCAAATGAATATACTGAACGCGACTCCTGAATCGCAGCACGCATGGAACCTACTCCGAGCGTCCAACCATGTGCCTCAGCAGCTTTAGCAAGTCGCTTATTAATTTGCCACGCCCGCTCCGTTCCACCCGTCATTGAACTGATCAAAAAAGGGGTCTTTACTTTTTTATGAAGAAATGTAGTAGAAAGATCCACTTCCTTATAATCAATTTCTGGTAGTGGATTATGCTTAAACCGATAACGTTCAAGACCGGTTTTCAATTCTTTACCCTCCACTTCTTCAGTAAGACAAATATCAATATGTTCATTTTTACGTTTTTCTGTTTGATCAAGTTCCGTATGTTTCAATCGAAATCCCCCTGCGCTGCTCTTTTTTCATTTGCTTCACCAACAAAGGTTTAAGTCTTAACCGATTATACCGTTGTATTATAATAAAAGGAATGTTGATGAGTAAAGCGTATCCCACCATGATCCATCCGATATACGATGGATTCCATAGAAAAAATAAGATAGAAGGTGGAATTAACATCCAATGAGTCACCTCTGCTCGCCTCGTTTCAATAATAAACTTCCTAATATAAATAGAGGTGAGTTTTTTTAACTCCTTTTTGCAGAATCCTCCTTTAAATACACCACCATCTGGTAATATGGTTTCCATTTTCGAATTCTGAGCTTTGCATATATCTTTAACTCCCATCCCCCTATAGAATCAGTCGATTTTTGTGAATCATACAAGGAATCTGCCAACCGAAGGCAAATATAGGATGGCTCGGTGGGCTCTCAGCTGCTATTCGCCTTGCAGTAGCAGGAAAAGGGTTTGCCATATCTGGATTTAGCCTATAAGTGCTGCGGCCTTTATGATCCTTCTGATTCATTCGATGCGGATAGGATTAAAGCAAAAAGGTTATGTATGGAAAGGACGAACTTACTCATGAAAACAATCGCTATTATAGGAGCTGGACTCAGGGGGCTTTCCGCTGCGATCAGACTCGCAAGTAAAGGATACGATGTTCATGTATTTGAGAAGAATACGTATGCTGGCGGCAAAATGATGCCTATTAATTTAGGCTCTTATCACTTCGATTTTGGTCCGAACACGATGACGATGCCGAAAGTATTTGATGCTGTATTTGAAGATGCCAATCTCAACCCGCGCGATTATTTTAACTGGATCAAACTCGATCACCATACACGTAACATTGATTACAATGGTGACTCCTTTATGATGAGTACGGATACGGATAAGGAATATATGGTTAATCAACTAAGCGATCTTGACCCCTATGCTGCAGAGCACTATACAGCCTACCTAACAGAAATTGAGCGGCTTTATGAGCTATAGAAAACATGAAGCGTGATGATTTATAAAAAAGATTCATTAGTACTGACGGAATTTTTAGCATTAGAAAATCCTGGCTTTTCATTCAGATAATTTCACTTCTCCTTCCTCCTCGTATATTATATTTAAGCTCTTTTCTGAGAGCTCGGGTCCCTTATTACACTCTTATTTTCTCCTGAATGATCTTCAACGCAAGAAAAACAGTAAAGTGTTTTATCCTCCGTAAAAATCCCATCGAGAAAACCATCCCGACAATATATTGGCTTCTTGCAGTTTACGCAAAGCCCAACTTTTTCAATCATGGTCACTCCTCCTTTATAAGAAGAACCAAACAATTTTCATATAAATGATTAATTGTTTGGTTCAATAATAGTTTGTAAATTTATTTTGCAGCTTCCAGGTACGTTAGCCCGTCAAGAAGCATCTCGTTAAAGTTCTCAGGATATTCGTGATCTAAGCCCCTTACAACTTTTAACTGATGTAGTATTCCTTTACTCTTTAATAGCTCTGCAAGCCTGCTCGAACCTTCGAGGCAATCCTCATCTTGATCTCCGCAAATGATGTATCCTCTAATGTTCATTCCCTTCAGATTGTTCAGTAGCTCACTCCATTCATCTATTTCCGGTAGCCACGGAGCAACAAACAAGAATCCGCTAACTGACAGACCCTTTTCCAGAACCGTCTTCAGTGCAACACGACATCCTGCCGAGAATCCGCCAATGATCTTATGGCCACCAAGATCTTCTTTCATCTCAAGACGCTGATCATGTGCCACAACCTCATCCACAGCTTGATCAAGATCATCCCATTCAAACGCTTCCGAGAACTGGATTTGAGATGATTGAGGTAGAGCAAGCGTGTAACCTTCAGAAACAGCCAAATTCCAATAAGGCTCTGTGATCTCCGCATTCTCCTGATCCCCGTGCAAGGCAATAAGTATAGAACTGCCATTCCCCTCAACGACCTGAAGTTCAGGCTTCACTGCCTGCTTTGCTTCTTCTTCTCTTTGTTTACAAAGCTGAACCAATTCCTTGAACTCCTCGTACTTTCGGAGTGAATTCAGATCTTCATCTGCCTGTAAATACTCATAGGCATACCAGTAACCATGATCGATTACGGCTTCTTTCAGGATGGCAAGAGCTTCTTTTTCAAGTCCGGAAGCAGCAGCTAAAGCGTATTTGAAATTATAAAGCTGCGCTCTATTTCCCTCAACGTCATCTGCATATTTTTTAATATGTTGGTAAGCTTTTAAACTTCCGCTTTCTTCATAAATCGTAATAGTCTCATTTAATAATCTCGTGTAATATCGCTTTTTCATAATGTCCCCCAATTGGTTCTTTTGCTTATTCCTGATTTCTATCATGCCACATCAAGTGTTGGAACGGAACTGCTTTCCATCAGGAGATTAGACTAAGCCATTCTTTTCGTAAAATACCCATCTTGATTGCGTCGTAGTACTTGCCATCTACCATTCTAGCATCCCTTATTCGCGCTTCTTCTACCATTCCAATCTTTTCAGCTACCTTCATCATACGGATATTCCCTGACCAGGTGGACATACCGAGACGGTGAAGGTTCGTGGAACGAAAAAGAAAATCAATCCACTCTTTATATGCCTTTGTTCCATAACCACCATTCCAATACTGCTTATTGTATATCACGATACCAGTTTCAAGCCAGTTCGTATTTCGATCAACCCAATAGGAGCCCACTGTTCCGATTACATGTTCATCAGCTAAAATCACAAGCGTATCTGGAATTCCAGGCATGATTTCCGCATTATGCCACTCATTTCGATATTCTTCCTTCGTCAACTTTCTTTCGTGAATATATGGACCATTCCACTTCTTAGCTTCCTGAGTTTCCTCTTCAAACTTCCAGTAATAAAGATCAGAAATGTCCTGGCATGTTGCCTGTCTTAACGTGATTTTTTCTTTACAAATTATAATCAATACCCTTTCCCACCTTTTGTATCATTCCGTATAGCTTCTTTCTATAAAAATCTGATTGCTAACAGAAATGATTGTTTTGACAACTCAATCGCTGATTCGATTTGTTCTTTACTAGAGTTTAAAGGAGCTTTCACTTCTTTATGGAGTGATTTATTTATAATTGGATGCCATTTTATTGGTATGTGCTTTAACCCATAGTGACCTGCACCTGCTTTTGAGATAACCTTTTGTTCCCGAATCGTATAGAACTGTCGCAGCAAACCTAAAATACACCATTCGATTTCTGCATCAATTTCTGAATCTTGTAACAGAGTATATTCAACAGCATCTTCAATTCTACTAACACGTGGCGCCCAGTATTCATTCATATTTTCACTAACATAATACACGAGATCCTGTTCTGATACATTAATAGGTAGTGACTTAATCTCTGGCCCTGCAATCGTAATACCACTAGATTTTAGAATCCACCAAGTATTCGGATCGCAGTTCACCGCTATTATAGTAAAGCAAGCCCTGATTGTCTTGTAGAGCACTAAAATCTTCTCAGCAAATATAACCTACATCAAGCTCAAGGAGATTGTGTTTATGTTCAATCGCTCTATGTATCATCAAAAGTATTTCTTTTTCTCTCTCTGAACAACGACGATTTAATATTGTTATAAAATCAATATCACTGGACCCGGGCACGTACGCCTGCAGTGCAATTGATCCATGAATGTATAGCCCCTCGAGCTTATTTGGAAGATGCTCATTAAACATAAATAGGTAATCTTCCATACATCCCTGTACCATAGTTGGAAGGTTCTTCATTTTAGTCTCCTCCACGTTTAATCCGAGTGGTTATTCCTTTAAAATAAATGATTTCTGGATCTCCTTCATCCAGATGATCAATTGAACCACATTCAACATATCCCAGTGAATGGAAAAGATGCTGCATCACCTCATTTGATTGATTGGTAGAAGAAAAAATCTTATCAGTCGGTGATAACTCCTCGAAATTACGCATTAATGACCGTGCTACACCTTTTCTTCTGTCGGTAGGGCTGACCACAACGAGTGAAATAAAAGCGTTATCAAAAAAAGAAGTATGAAAGATAAGGAAGCCTGCGTTCTTGCCATTCATTTTATATACCAAACACCTCTGTTCTACAATAGCAGCTCTTATTTCTTCGTTTCTGCTGTTATTGCCTATTACCTCTGAATCAATTCGAAGACTATCTTTAAGGTCTATCATTTTCCCATAAGAAACATTTTTCACATCATCACATCCGATTTGCTAAATTCTGTAACCATGCTAGTAGATCTCCTTGCATATCCTCTGTGAATTGTTGATGTACACCTTTGTAAATGAAAAGATTTATCCACCTTGATTTGAAAGCATTTCATTAAGATCGAATACATAGGATCAAGCCAGGATCTTATCCTTATTTTAACAATACTAAACAAAACTGGATATCATTATCGATAAAAAACTGAAGATCGGGGTTTGTCACCTCATCCAATAACAGTGAAGGTTACTGCAGCCACCTAGCAGCCGCTGTAACCCTTTTTTCGTTCGAAAATGACCAGTGGTCCTTAATTACTTTGTGATCATTCTCTATGATCATTTCCTATTTCTGAATTAGTTTTTTACTTAATTCAATATGGAAGGAAATATCGCAAGGTTCGACACTGAAACAGTTGGAGGTTATCTTTAGAAGGTTGCTATTCTTTTCCTTATCCCATTCCATCATGTCATCAAAAAGGGCTATTCCAAATAATTGAAATAGCCCTTTTTAACGAATTATTAGCTTCCTGCGATAACTGATAAAAGCTCTTCTTATCTTTATCTGTCACAAATGCCCGCTGTTCAAAAACGTTATAACCTTTTTTACGAATCGATTTAAGAATTGCTCGGTATAATACGGCTGAGCTTTTGACAGGAAGGCGAGCATCGAGTGGATAGAGATCCATGGCTGAGAAAGCTTTCTCATAATGTGATTCGGCTCTGTTCGCAAGTCTCTTCCACACGTCGATAAACTCTTTGTTGAGTCTGCGATTAAGTAAATCATCGATCATATAACCTGAAGCTATCATTTCATTAATAGGCAGATAGATTCGTTTCCGCTCTAAATCTTCAGAAATACCTCGAAGGATGTTCGTGATTTGCATACCGAAAATCGACAAAGGTCCTACAATTGTCTTATTGCCTGAAATGATTTACGAATTTCTAGATAAAGCTGGAATCCCCAGAGAAGAAATAGAAATGGTACGATGTGATCCGCTTTATCGGATAACTTCCGTCCGCATATGTCACCTCAACATATGTTATACATGCTGTTGCGGATATGTTCAACAATTAACCACAAACCTGGAACATTACCGGACTATTTTACTTTTTCTCAAAGAAAATATGGTTAATATGAATGGGCTGACCTTCTTGAAGAGTAAGTTTTCCAAACGAATAATGAGACTGTTTTCGCTTGTCCGTTGGTGATCCAGGATTAAAAATGATCTTTCCCTCATATCCTTTATGGAGCGGAATATGTGAGTGACCAAAAAGGATTAATTCAACCTCATCATCCTGGAAGTGGTCTACTGCTCTTTTCTCAGTTGTTTTCCCCTTACCGTGTCCATGAGTGACACCAATTCGATGCGACTTTAGATCAAGGATGATTTTATTCTGGAAGTTCTCATAAAAAAATGATTCGTCCACGTTCCCATACACTCCTGTCACTGGTGCAAATTGCGTTAATTCTTCATAGACCTGTTTTGTCTTCCAGTCACCTGCATGGATAATGAGATCAGCTTTTCGTAGCTCTACTTCGAGAACTTCTGGAAATTGCTTTGCCATCCGTGGCATGTGGGTGTCTGATATAATAATTACATTCAATTTCTCCAATCCCTTCATTTAAAGTGTATCTTTCAAGGGGGTATGCATGTGCAGCACATTGTAAAACCAGGTGAGACAATTTCTTCTATTAGTGGCGATTATCGCGTTTCTGTTCCTACTATTATTCAAGCAAATTCACTCGCTAATCCGAATCTAATCTACCCCGGTCAACAGATTAACATCCCAGGTTATCCAGATCCTTCCACAATTCCATTTAAAATTTATATATCACTCACGAATCGAACATTAACCCTTTTCCAAAATGGGGTCATTAGTAAGGTTTACCCTGTTGGCGTTGGACGCATGCTTCACGATACGCCAGCCGGAGATTTTATTATCATTAATAAAGCCCCGAACCCCGGTGGTCCATTTGGTACGATGTGGATGAGCATTTCAAAAATACACTATGGAATTCATGGAACAAACGATCCGTCATCGATTGGAAAATACGTCTCATTGGGATGTATCCGCATGTATAACCGTGACGTGGAAGAGCTTGCAAAAACAATTCCCATAGGAACAGCTGTAACGATTGGAAAGTGACCTAAAGATGGATACAAAGGAAACACCGTCTGCTAAAGACGGTGTTTCCTTTGTTCCACTACTTATAAAAGTCGTATAAGAGACGACCCGAATTGGCGATCGCTTCTCTTCCATAACGGTTTTCTATTAACCCCGCCGTTAAAAACACATAAATAACAGGGCCCGATGATGTAGATAATATACCAGCATCATGCTCAACGCCTGGAAGTTCCCCTGTTTTATTCGCTAGAACTTGATTCTTCAAGTTTGAAATCTTTGCAGGAAACTTGTCTTTGAACTGCTGTTGCTTTAAGACATCGATGGCCCAATCCATTGAGGACTTTGAAAGAAGATGGCTGTTTACTAATTCATTAAGTAGTAGATAGGTATCTTTTGCACTAACCATATTATCTTTTCCAGCTTTAACAGCTTTTCGGTCCATCATTTTACGCATTAACTTCGAATGAAAAGCTCCTGCTTTCTTCATGGTATGATTAATTTCTGCTCTACCAAGGACATCAATTAGCTGGTTCGTAGCTGTATTATCGGAGGTAATGATCATGAGTTTGATCAAATCAGAAATTGTCCAATTGAGATGTTTTGAAAGAAGGGCAACAACGCCTGCTCCTTCAACAATATTGGTAGGATCAATTGAGATCTCACTTTCGAACTCCAGCTTGTGATCGTCTATCTGTTTCAGCGCCTCGATCATGATACCTAGCTTTATCACACTCGCAGCCGATACTGGCTGATCTGCATTGTATGAGATTTCACCATCTGGTGCCATTACAAATAGTGATTGGTTACCTTCAAGACTATGAAAGCACGCCAGAATTTTTTCGGAGATGTGTTCAAAATTCATCCTTTATTCCCCCAATATCTTCTTACACCACACAATTCTTCTTCATAAATCGTTCCTTTTAATGGGGTGATTTCTATGAATCGTCCTGTGCTTGGTGAGTGAATCATCTTTCCATCCCCATAATAGATACCTACGTGGTGAACAGAACCTTTGCCCTCTTCGTATGCAAAAAAGAGCAAGTCACCTTTTTCCCACTCTCCATCAACAACTGTTCCTTCTTTTAGCTGGTCATGAGCGTCTCTAGGAATGGTCCATCCGATTGCACGAGCCATGTTGTGGCTAAATCCAGAACAGTCGTAACCATAGGAAGACATCCCTCCCCACAAATATAAAAGACCTACAAAACGTTCAGCCTCTTTCACGAGGTCTTCACCTGTTCCAAATGGTATTTCTTCCGGTTGCAATCGAGCACTTGATTTGCTGATGAGTTGATTCCCATTAGGGGTCCAGACAACGTAATCTCTTTCACGTTCTTGAAGTAGTGGTAATTGGGTTTGGAAGCTAAGCGCTATACTCATTACACCGTCTTCATTAGTCATTGGAACATCATGATCTGTGATCAAAACCATCCTATTACCCGGTTCAGGAAGTTGCTTCGAAAGCTGACCGGTAGGAATCCATCCGGGATATCCCCTTTCATCTTTTGATGAAGGTTGGGATGGAACTAGTACGTATGACCAATTGCCACGCTCATCAAGAACGATTACTTCTTCCCCATAAAGAACCTGAGATTGAATATGATTATTATTGCAAAGTTCAAGACTCAATGAGTATGTAAGACCTTCAATCCAGTTCTCAAGCTTTACCGGGTTTTTAATAGCATCTTCATCAATCACCCTTGCCTTTTCTGGTGAAGTCCAGAGTGTTGCTGCAGTTACTGCAATTGTTTTTCTAGTTATTCCCAATCGTAACGCCTCCCCTTTTTACCTCATTTATCCCTAATCCGAAGTCCTCCGTAAAGCTCATTTTATTCCTATCATACACAACGCCCCCACTAACTAGATCTTCTTTCAACATAAGAGGTGCATCAAAATCATAGCGCGTTATGTTTGGTTGACTTGCCGCTAGATGGGCAGCAGCAGTAATGCCGACTCGCGATTCAATCATGCTTCCGACCATGCATTCCATCCCTGCACTTTCAGCCAATGCGTTAATTTTGAGAGCTTGATGAATTCCTCCTGCTTTCATTAATTTAATATTGATCAGATCTGCTGCACGTAATTGGATCACCTTTAACGCATCCTGAGGCGAAAAGACACTTTCATCTGCCATAATTGGTGTCTGCACCGCTTCAGTCACACGTTTGAGCCCTTCAAGATCATGAGCCAGGACCGGCTGCTCAACAAGCTCAATATCAAGCCCTGCATCCTCCATCTCTCTAATCGCACTGATCGCTTCTTTCGGTTTCCAGCCCTGGTTTGCATCAATCCTGATGAGCGCACGATCTCCAATTCGGTTTCTTATTTCCTTAATTCGCTGGATATCCTGATGTATCGAATCCTTACCAACCTTAACTTTTAATATCGTAAACCCATCTTCTATGTACTCTACAGCATCATGACCCATTTCTTTTGGATCGTTAACACTCACCGTATAATCCGTTTCAAAACCATTTTGATATCCGCCAAGATACTTGTAAAGCGGCAGCTGTGATTTTTTTGCAAGAAGGTCGTAAAGAGCCATATCAACGGCTGCTTTAGCACTAGTATTCCGAACGAGAAGACGGTGCAACTGCTGAAAAACAGATTCGTAAGCGGTCAAATCCAAACCTAGTAATTTTGGTTTTATAACGTTCCGTATAGCTGATTCGATACTTGCCGTACATTCTCCTGTAATCACAACCGTTGGAGGAGCTTCTCCCCAACCTATCTCCTTACCTGCTGTTAGTTTAACAATCACTGATTCAGCCTCCGTTACAGTTCGAAGGGCTGTTTTAAAGGGCTTTTTCAGCGGAACAGATACGATATAGGTTTCAATGTTTGTTAGTTTCATAGCCGCTTTCTCCTTTGCTAAATAATTCACTTCATCTGAACATAGAGTTTTGAGACTCATTCATCTTCCTAATAATAACAGAACAAGTTGGCATTAAGTCGATCTTTCCCGAATTTAAAAAAAGCCCCTGGTGCTAACCACCAGGCTGGCTCTTCATTACTATTTGATCTCTGCCCACTTCAATTCCATATATCCTACAGGGTGACGAACAATTCCAGTCACATCTTCATTTTGGAGGTATACTTGATTGTAGAAGTGAATTGGGAAGATCGGCATTTCTTCAAATAACAAAGCTTCCGCTTCATGCATCAATTCAAAGCGTTTTGCTTCATCCGTCTCTTCTTTTGCCTGTTGAATTAAGCTGTCATATTCCTCACTGCTCCAACCAGTACGGTTCATAGAATGTCCTGTCTGGAAGCTTTCAAGGAAATTGATTGGATCTGCATAATCTGCAAGGAATGAGCTTCTGGAGAATTGGAGATTCAATTGCTTCTGTTCATCAGAAAATACGTTCCATTCCTGGTTCGCAAGCTCAACATCTACTCCAAGCGCTTCTTTATACATTTGTTGCATTGTTTCTGCAATTTTCTTATGATCATCACTTGTGTTATACGTCAGTGTAACGGCTGGAAGCTCATCATACCCCTCTTCTTCCATACCTTTTTCTAGAAGTTCTTTCGCTTTCTCAGCATCTGTTGTTAGCAGATCGCCGCCAACTTCTCTGAAGTCTCCTCCTGAAGCGTCTTCAAATCCATATGCTACAAAACCTTTAGCTGGTTTTTCCTGGTTCTTTGTTACAAACTCAACGATCTTTTGTTGATCGACCGCCATCGCGAAGGCCTTCCGAATGTTTTCATTCTGGAACGGCTCCATTTCTAAATTAAAACGATAGAAGTACGTACCAGACTGATCTTCAACCTGTGCCTGTCCATTACTAAAGAGCTCTTCGCTCAAATCTGCTGGAACATCAGAAGTATGTAGTTCACCTGTTTTGTACATCTGGTATTCTGTGTTTGTGTCATCAACCATTGCCCAGTGAACTTCATCAAGCTTCACATTAGCCGCGTCCCAGTAATTTTCATTTTTAGTAAATACGAATTCAGAGTCATGCTCCCACTTCGTTAACTTAAAAGGTCCGTTACTAACATACGTGTCTGCTTCAGTATGCCATTCAGGGTTTTCTTCCACGGTCGCTTTATGCACTGGGAAGAAAGCCGGATTTGATATGACGCTTGGGAAGTAAGCAACAGGGCTTTCTAATGTTACTTCTAGCGTCGTTTCGTCTAGTGCTGCAACCTTCATCTCGTCTTCTGAACCTTCTCCATTGTTATAAGCTTCTGCCCCTTCAATAAAGTAAGCCAGGAAAGCTGCAGGCGATGCTGTATCCGGGTTGGCAAGACGTTTCCAAGCATATTCAAAATCTTCTGCTGTTACAGGCTCACCATTCGACCATTTCGCATCTTCACGAAGGTCGAACGTGTAAGTTTTCTTATCGTCTGAGAGTTCCCAATCTTCCGCTGCTGCAGGCTGGGGCTTATCGTTCTCATCAAGTCGCGTCATCCCTTCCATTAAGTTATTTAGCGCATTCCATGATACGCTATCAAACCCAATTGGTGGATCAAACGATGTTGGTTCACTTCCGTTGTTTAGCTTTAAAACCTTTGTACCTTCTTCTTGCTTGGCATCGTCGCTTCCAGCATTTGACTCTGATGAGCTGTTTTCAGTTGTTGTACAGCCAACGATTCCAATTAGAAGCAATAACGAGAACAGCATTGTAACTATCTTCTTCAAAAAAATTCCCCCTCAATTGTTTTTATAAGTTAAATCTCATCTAGATGAGTATTTACTTTATCTTCTAAGCTTTGGATCCAGCGCATCCTGCAGACCGTCTCCAAGCACATTAAACGCAAACATTGTTAAAGAAATGAAAAATGCAGGAAAAAACAACCTCCACCAGTGGCCAGATAAAATGACAGAAAGTCCGTCATTCGCCATAACTCCCCAGCTTGCTACAGGGGCCTGCACGCCAAGTCCAAGGAAGCTTAAAAAAGCTTCTGCAAAAATCGCTGTAGGTACTGTAAGAGTCATTTGGACAATAATTGGGCCCATTGTATTTGGAAGAAGGTTCTTTCGAATTACTCGTCCTGCACTGGCTCCAAATGTCCTTGAAGCAAGCACATGCTCGGCATTTTTCAACTGAAGGACCTGACCTCGAACAATCCTCGCCATCCCGACCCATCCTGTTACAGTAAGGGCCACTATGATGGTAAAGAGGCCTGGTCCCATAACAACCATAAGAAGAATGACCATTAGAAGGTACGGGAGGCCATATAGAATTTCAATAATTCTCATCATAAAGTTATCAGTGCGACCGCCTTTATAGCCGGAAAACCCGCCATAAGCTACCCCGATAATAAAATCAATGAATGCTGCCATAAATCCAACAAACAATGAAATTCGAGCCCCATTCCACGTTCTTGTGAACATATCTCGCCCAAGATTATCGGTACCAAACCAGTGTTCAGCTGAAGGAGGGAGATTCCCTTCCGTTAATACTTGATGATCGTATGAATATGGTGTAATCATTGGTCCGAATATGGCCATTAACACGAGAAAAATCAACATAGATAAGCCAGCCATGGAAAGTTTGTTGCCTGAGAGACGCATCCAGGCATCTTTCCAGTAGGAAATACTCGGTTTTGCAATCATCTCAGCATCATTTGAGGTGTACTCCAATGGTACAAATAAATCGTCTCGTGCATAAAGAGAATGTTCTTTTCTCTCCGTTTGTTCTGGTAAAGCCACCTTAATTCCCCCTCTTATGAAGCTTGATTCTTGGATCTAATATCCCGTAGACAATGTCTACGATAAATAACATAAGAATCAGAAAGGCACTATAAAAAACGGTGGTTCCCATTATGACAGGGTAGTCTCGATCATTAATGCCATTAATAAAGTATTTCCCCATCCCCGGAATGGCAAAAATTTTCTCAATTACAAAGCTGCCGGTAAGAACCCCAGCAACTAGTGTGCCAAGAATAGTGATAACGGGTAATAACGCATTCCGCATCGCATGCTTCGTGACAATCTGAAATGTTGTCATCCCTTTTGCACGAGCAGTCAATATATAATCCTGATTCAAAACTTCAATCATACTAGAACGCGTTAAACGAGCAATAATGGCCATTGGACCTGTTGCAAGTGCAATCGATGGCAGGACCATATGTATTGGAGAAGCCCAAGTCGCAACCGGGAATATCTCCCAGTAAACCGCAAGCTGCTGGATAAGCAGGGTTGCCATAATAAAGTTAGGTACGGATATACCGATAACTGCAAGAGTCATGGCTATGTAATCGATCGCTCCGTTGTGTTTAAGAGCTGCCATAATTCCTAGAATCATCCCCGAAATGATAGCGATCAAAAGAGATGTGATTCCAAGCTCAGCAGAGACGGGAAATCCTCTTCCGATCATTTCATTTACAGACGTTGACGATTGCTTAATAGATGGACCAAAATCAAGTGTCGCAAGGGACTTAATATAAATCGCATACTGGATAAAAACTGGCTCATCTAAATGATAATGTGCTTCTAGATTTTGCTGAACAGCTTCACTCGTGTTTCTTTCCTGGTTAAATGGTGATCCTGGAACCGCATGCATTAAGAAAAACGTAATGGTTACGATAATCCACAGAGTGATCAGCATGGCGAATAAACGATTAACTATATATTTCGCCACAGGCATCCCTACTTTCTAGCTAAATGTTGTTCTGGTTGCTATTTCTGTCATAACAAGCATTGCTTGATAAGCTTCAAGCATATCCTTCGCCTGAAACTTGACGAATGTTCCTTTTTCAATTTCCGCTCCAGGCATCATGCTGGCCCATTCGGCCTGACCATAATTCGTAAATTCAATCCGGAGTACTGGATTTTTTGGTGGGGTTAACGGCTCCACACGATGTCTGTTCTCGATTGCCTTAGAGATTTGCTCCCGCAGAAGCTGTCCTGTTTTTTGAGGTGATCGTACGAGTGCAGACGAACGGGTAATAGTCTCTTTCACTGCGGCTGTCGTAACATTGGGAATAAGCTCCTCAGCTTCCATAGCAGCACAATCATCACCAGCTACGAAAAGCACTGGTACATGATAGTAGCCTGCAAGGTATGCATTCATACCAAGCTCTCCAACAACCTGATCATTTATGTAGAAATTTCTTACCGCAAAAACCATTGAATGCGCCATCACACCTTTTTTCGATGCACTAGCGTGATAGCCTACAAACCCCGCACCTTCATATGTACTGTCTAATCCCTGCATCATTGAAAGCGGTTTCACATCACCTGAAATTAATTTCGCTTCAGGATGCATGCTCTCAAAAAGCAAATTGTTCATTTTTGAGTGGCTGTCATTTACCGTCACATCCGTACATCCATGATCAAACGCTGCTTTGATGACATGATTGGTTTCCTCAGTCATCATTTCCTGACCTCGCTGGTAATTTCGTTTTGCTGAATCTACGAAAGTATCATCAACAAGTCCAGAAATCCCTTCCATATCAACAGATAAGTAAAACTTCACAAACTCTCCCCCTTCTCAATCAATTCTTAACTTTCTGAATAATTATACCACTAGTCCCTTCGATTCTCAAAATATTCTTTTAATACCAACCATATACCTATTCCTGAAATTTCTTACAGTCATTTAAACAAAAAAAACTGTCCGTTTCACCGGACAGGATGACTATTATTCCATTTTTTCGGACAGCTCTGACCACCGTTCGATTTTCACTTCTAATTCCATCGAAAGCGCCTGTTCTTCTTTATAGAGCTCGTCTACTTTCGCAAAGTCGCTCCCTGACTTTGTGATTTCGTCTTTCACGTCTTCAATGCGCTGTTCGATTTTTTCAATCGTTTCTTGTATGGTTTCCCATTCTTTTTTTTCATTATAAGATAGCTTAACCGGCTTCGATTTAGCCTCTCTACTGTCAGGTTTCGCCGAAAACTTTTTCTCTTCTGCTTCAAGTTCTCTTTCTCTCTTAACAACATCCATGTAATCTGAATATGAACCATAATAATGATCAATCGTACCGTTTCCTTCAAATACGAAAAGTTGCTGTGCTACTTTATCAAGAAAATACCGATCGTGGGAAACGGTAATAACTGCTCCAGGAAACTCCGATAAATAATCTTCTAATACTGCAAGCGTTTGAACATCAAGATCATTTGTTGGTTCATCGAGGAAAAGAACATTTGGTTCTTCCATTAGAATCCTTAACAGATACAGTCGCCTTTTTTCTCCCCCTGAAAGCATGGAAATATACGTCCACTGCATATCCGGGGAGAAAAGAAATCGTTCGAGCATTTGTGAGGCTGTAACACTTCCACCCTTCCTTAAGCGAACTTCTTCACCACCTGCTCGAATGTATTCGATAACTCTCTGGGATTCATCTAATCCTTCATTTTGTTGTGTGTAGAACCCTGCCTTTACCGTTACCCCAATATCGACAGAACCCTGATCAGGAGCTATTCTTCCAGCAAGCATATTAAGAAGCGTTGTTTTCCCAGATCCATTGGGTCCGATAATTCCAATTCGATCCTGAGGAAGTACGAGATAGCTGAATTGATCTGTCAGGGTTTTTCCATTAATCGCTTTGGAAACATCTTTTGCTTCAATCACTTTCTTCCCGAGTCGGCTTGCTCCAAGCGCCATTTCAACATTACCTTCCTGTATGCGCCCCGGTTCATCTTTCATTTTCTCAATACGCTGCTTTCGCGCTTTTTGTTTTGTCGTTCTTGCTTTGGCACCCTTCTTAAGCCATTCAAGCTCACTTTTTAGAAGCTTATGGTGCTTATCTTCTTCTCGAAGCTCACGTTCTTCTCGAAGGGCTTTTTGCTGAAGGAAGGTGGCGTAATTCCCGTCATATTCAAATAAACGGCCTCTATCCAGCTCGAAGATACGATTTGTTACTCGATTTAGAAAGTAACGATCGTGTGTCACGAGTAGAAGAGTACCAGAATAGCTGGCTAGATATTGTTCAAGCCACTCTACTGTAGCATTATCAATATGGTTAGTCGGCTCATCCAGGATCAGCAATTCAGCGGGGTTAATAAACGCTTTAGCTAATGCAACGCGCTTTTGCTGACCACCAGAAAGCTCATCTACCATAGCCTCAAATTGAGTTAAGCCAAGCTTTGTTAAAATAGTCTTTGCCTTCGTACTAAAATCCCATGCCTGCAAGCGGTCCATTTCCTCTTGTGCAGCAAGCAACTGATCCTGAAACTCTTCCCGCTCAGGATTACTTGTAACATTCTGCAAGGCTTCTTCATACGTACGTACCGTGTTAAATAAAGGAATATCAGAATCAAATACCGTGTCAAGGATGGTACGCTTTTCATTAAAAACAGGATCCTGCGGTAAATATTCAACATGAAACTGATTGGCATGATGGAGCTGTCCACTGTCCATCGACTCGATGCCTGCTAGAATTTTAAGCAAGGATGATTTTCCTGTTCCATTTACACCGATTAATCCAATTCTCTGCTGGTCTTCTAGGGAAAAAGATATCCTATCGAATAGCGTTTTCTCTCCGTACGATTTTGTGATTTCTTCAGCTTGAAGCAAGCTCATGTGACTCATCCTTTTCTCTCTATAGTCTACTCCCTATTTTACCCGTTTTGGCTGCAGAAAGGAACTGTTCAAGTCTTGAAAAGAATGAGATGAAATCAAAAAAGAAGCTCATGGAGAGCTTCTTTTCAATTACGCGTTCTTTTTCTGCTGTTTGTTTTTCTTATGCTTCTTGTTGTTATTCTGATCAGCGGAAAGTTCACTTGCTAATTCGGTTTCATGCTTATGGTTTTGTTTCGGATTTTTCATCAGTATCACCTCCACTGACTTAAGGTGAGCTTGTTGCCAATTTTTTATACTCATTACGGTAAATGAAATTTAATTATTTGATAAAATAAGACTGATCAGGATCAGCCATTATCACCATCTTGCATAAGGTTTTCAATCGGTTTTCTTGTTTTGTATCCACCTAGATCAGAATGGTAAAAAGAAACTTCTTCTTCTCCAATTTTCCAGCAAAGCAATACTTCTTTACCGTTGATTAATGCTGGGAAATCAATTAAACCTTCCTCTACGTCTTTGATGTCAACACCGAGTGACATGATGTTTGTAATAAAGGTTTGGACCTCCATTTCCATAAATTCCATTCTTGCTTCTTTCTTAAATATAATGTCTTCATCCACTTTTGTTTTATGGCGGTAAAGGAGCGTCTTCTTATGCTGCTCAATCTGCTCATACTGTTCATTAAATTGAATTTTAAGTCGTTTAAGACCGGTAAGTTCTCTCTTCAACACGGCAAGCAGTCCATTGGCTTCTTCAACTGTGAAATACTTTTTTTCCATGTTTATCCTCCTGGTTATACTTTACTAGTTCCTCTTTACCCTTACATGATTACTTTACACATCATTCGACGAATTTTTACATTTGCATTTAAGACTTCAAACATACGCCCATTTCAGATATGATAGATCATGTATGGGGGACATTTACATGAAGGAGGAATTTCTTTGGCAAAAGTAACCGTACAGGATCATGGCTCATTTGAAGTAAAAGAAGGAACAAAGCTAACACTTGCATTAGAAGACAATGGGGTTAACATTCTTCATCGCTGCGGTGGTAACGCGAAATGCACCACATGTCGTGTTGAAGTTCAAAGCGGTGAATTTGGAGATCTTACCGAAATTGAAAAAGAAGCTTTCAAGAAAAAAGGCGTGGAAGAAAACTTGCGGTTATCCTGTCAAGTGCGCGTAAACGGAGATTGTGAAGTAAAACCAGCAATGACGGTGGAAAGCTCTGGCCTTGATGCAGGCCCAAGACCTGCTGAATAGGAAGGAACAAAAGCCGACCTGTTAGGTCGGCTTTTGTTTGTTTTAAAATAAGGTGGAAAGTGACTGATAATTAAGCTTGTCCTGCTGCAGCTTTTCTAAGCTTCCATCAAGATGACGAAGAGTTAGTTTTAGAAGCATCTCTTTATTTCCAGCTTCAATCAGCCGGATCATCTCATCGTGCTCCTGCATGTCCATATCATACTGGTCATTTCCTTTAAACACATCATATAAAACCATATAGATTGTAATCTGCCCAAGAATTTTCTCCATAAACTCAATTAAATAACGATTCCCGCTCGCTAGTGCAAAAACGAGATGAAATAAATTGTTTTTTTCATGATAAGTAATGATTTGCTGGTTATTGTAGGCAGCTTTCATTTCCTCAACGTCCTGCTTAAGTCGATTGATCTCTGTTTGTTGAAGCTTCAAAAACCCCTCGTGAATCGCCATCTCTTCAAGAACTTTTCTCATATTAAATGCATGAATCATTTCTTCAATCGTTGGCTGGACAATAAAAGCTCCCTTGTTTGGTACTACATTCACAAGTCCTTCCGCTTCAAGTTTCACGATTGCACTGCGAATCGGAGTTCGACTTGCGTTCACCTTTGCAGCGATTGCGTTTTCGAAAAGTTGGTTTCCAGGAGCGATTTGCCGTGTTAATATCGCATTTTTTATTAAATAATACACTTTTTGTTCTACTGTTTCTTTTCGCATCGCTTAGACCCGCCCATACTCTCATTTCCTCTATATTAACATATTTGAAATTCCATGTGCATATTGTTTGAACAAAATTGTTCAACAATCTTGTTCATCTTAAATCCCTATGATATATTATCCTACGTATTTAGAATAGAACGGAGTGATGATTTGAACAATACATGGAAAGAAGTTACATTAATTATTATTGGTTCGCTGTTCTTTGCCCTTGGTGTCAACTGGTTCGCCATTCCAAACGAACTCGGTGAAGGTGGCGTAACGGGGATATCAATGACGCTTTACTATATTCTCGGCTGGTCCCCAGGGATTACCAACTTTTTAATGAATGCGGTCCTTCTAGCGATTGGCTATAAAGTCTTAAACAAACGAGTAACCTGGTATACGATGCTCGCGATTTTCTTTACTTCTCTCTTCATTAAATTAACAGAGGGAATGGGTGGTCCATTAGACATTATGCTCGGAACGGTTTTTGCCGGGGTTTTTATCGGGATCGGTCTTGGTCTTGTGCTGCGCTCCGGTGGTACGACAGGCGGTTCAACCATTGTTGCTCGTATGTTAAATCAACGCTTTGGCTGGAGTGTAAGCACATCCATGTTTGTGTTTGATATTCTCGTCGTGCTCGGATCATCCGTTGTAATCGGGATTGAAAACACGATGTATACTGGTATTTCCATATACATTAGTACCAAAATTCTGGATTACTTAATAGACGGTTTTGATACACGAAAAGCAGTTACGATTATTTCACAGAATACAGTAGCCATTGCAGAAAAAGTTAGCGATGAAATGGATCGCGGCGTAACAATCATCAATGCCCGCGGTCATTATTCGAATCAATCAAAAGATATTCTCTATATAGTCATTAACAAACAGGAACTGTTTCTTTTGAAGAAAATGATTCAAAAGGTAGATGAAAAAGCATTCGTTGTTGTTCATGATGTAAGAGATGTATTTGGAGAAGGGTTTACATTCCCGAAAACATGATCATAAAAATCCCGTGCTTGTCGCACGGGATTTTCTCTATTTCCGGGCATATATCACGAAATCAAACGGATGTTGGTTTTTCTCATCCTTTTGATGTTTCTCTCGAGACGTTTCCGTCCATTCTTTCTTCGAAAAATCAGGGAAGTACGTATCTCCAGCGAACGTTTCATGAATTTTAGTAATATACAATCGATCGGCATATGGCAGCAGTTGTCGATATATCTCTGCCCCTCCAATCACAAACCATTCTTTTTCATCGTTTTTCGTGAGCTCAAGAAACGCGTCAATGGAATGAAGGACAGTTAAGCCTTTAATTTGAAGATCTTTTTTCCTTGTAATGATGTAGTTATCTCGCCCTGGTAAAGCTCTTCCGATCGATTCGAAGGTTTTTCGGCCCATCACAATTGATTTACCTGTTGTGGTTTTCTTGAAGTAGGCGAGATCTGCCGGAAGATGCCAAGGAAGATCATTGTTTTTACCAATCAAATTCTGTTCATCCATCGCCAAAAGAAAAGAAATCATACTGATACCTCTCCTTTAATGTGGGGATGTGGCTCATACTCCGTTAATTCAAAATCCTCAAATGAAAAGTCAAAGATAGATGTTATTTCATTGTTAATATTCATTTTCGGAAGTGTTCTCGGTTCACGTGATAGCTGAAGCTGTACCTGTTCAATATGATTGTTATAAATATGTGCATCTCCAAGAGTATGAATGAACTCACCAGGCTTTAAATCACAAACCTGAGCCATCATCATAGTAAGTAGTGCATATGATGCAATATTAAATGGGACACCAAGGAAAACGTCAGCAGAACGCTGATACAATTGACAGGATAGCTTTCCATCTGCGACGTAGAACTGAAACAGGCAATGACACGGCGGGAGGGCCATCTCATCAACTTGAGAGGGATTCCATGCTGTCACAATCATGCGGCGAGAATCAGGATTCGTTTTGATCTGTTCCACTACTTTTGAAATTTGATCGACCGTCGTGCCATCTGCCCCCGTCCAAGAGCGCCACTGATGCCCATATACGGGACCTAGTTCACCATCTTCATCTGCCCATTCATTCCATATCCGCACACCGTTATCTTGAAGATACTTGACATTAGTATCACCATTTAGGAACCAGAGAAGCTCATGAATGATCGAGCGTAAATGCAGCTTTTTTGTTGTTAAAGCAGGAAAACCTTCCTGCAAATCAAATCTCATCTGATGGCCGAATACGCTTATCGTTCCAGTGCCTGTTCGGTCAGCTTTCTTCGTACCATTATGTAAAATTTCTTCGCATAATTGCAAATATGTTTTCATCGTACTCCTCCTTTAAATCACTACAGACCATTGTAACACGAAGAATGTTCAATCGTAACTCTTCAAATCGTGTTCATTCAAACCCTATAGATCAGGAACGTTCATCTTATCCAGTCATATTGTATATCAGAAATTAGTGAAAGGATGAAGCAAAATGGGAAAAGGAGATAAGCTCTCAAAGATCTTTCAGGACCCGAACATCCAGAACTGGATGAATACGTTTGACGACTTCTTTAAAGACCCCTTCGTAAACTTACTGCCAGTACAGTCATTTCGAGTAGATCTTTATGAAATAGAAACGGCTTTTATTGTAGAAGCAGAGCTGCCAGGAATATCAAAGGACCAGATAAAAGTGGAGCCACTCGGGGACGGGATTAGCATTTCGATTGAATCAAACAAATATGAAGAGGAACGAAATGATAAACAAAAGTATTACCGTCAGGAGCGTTCCTATTCAAGCACGAGTCGAATCATTAAGCTTCCCTACCATTTTTCTATGAAAAACATTAAAGGCAAATATGAAAATGGCATTCTTGAAATCACAATACCAAAATCAGATCGCATCAAGGACCACAAAGCCTATTTAAATATCGATTAAAAAGAGCGGAGGAAACCCTCTGCTCTTTTGACTACATACTCCAGTCAATAAAGGCATTACCTTCAAGAAATCGCTCACAGTCCATCGCGGCCATGCAGCCAGTTCCTGCAGCTGTGATTGCCTGCCGGTAGGTAAAGTCCTGGACGTCGCCACACGCGAAAACTCCCGGGATATTTGTTCTTGTCGTTCCTGGCTCTACTTTAAGATAACCTTTATCATCCATGTCGAGTTTGCCTTTGAGAAAATCAGTATTAGGACGATGCCCGATCGCAACAAAGATCCCATCTGTTTCAACAATTTCTTCTTTACCGGTATCGCTTTCTTTCACTTTAATCCCACTTACCTTATTATTTTCCGCTACAACTTCGACCGGCGAATAATTCAGTTTCCAGCTAATTTTTGCGTTTTTTCGTGCTCGCTCCTGCATGATTTTAGACGCACGCAGTTCATTTCGTCTGTGAAGCACGGTTACCTCTGAAGCAAATTTTGTTAAAAAGGTCGCTTCTTCCATCGCAGAGTCACCGCCACCGATTATCACGATTTTCTTACCACGGAAGAAGAAGCCATCACACGTTGCACAAGTACTGACGCCTTTACCCATGTTTTCTGATTCTCCAGGAATACCAAGCAGCTTTGCTGATGCTCCTGTTGAAATAAGTACAGATTCGGCTTCGAGTTCGCCTAAGGTATCAGTTGTTAGCTTATAAGGACGTTCTGAGAAGTCAATATCCTTTACCCAGCCACGTTCAATTGTTGCCCCGAAACGAAGAGCCTGTTTCTTCATATTTTCCATCAGTTCGGGACCTAGTACCCCATCAGGAAATCCTGGGAAGTTTTCAACATCAGTTGTTAACGTAAGCTGACCGCCCGGCTCGGGTCCTTCAATCACAAGGGGCTCCATATTAGCTCTAGCGAGATAAATAGCTGCTGTTAACCCTGCTGGTCCTGTTCCTACTATAACTGCTTTATGCATAATGACCCTCCTCTTAAGACTACACTCTCTATTTTTCCTATTTGTTAAGAAATAAACCCTCATCTGTTACAAATAATATAACGTATGATCTAATTATTTTTTAATGCTCTAACACAAATGATTTTTCATTTTTGTTACTTCTTGATAGAATGGAAGGAGTTTATAATTTGGTATGAAATTTTGAGGTGATCGTTAACATGAATCCAATCGTTGAATTTTGCATGAGCAATCTTTCAAGCGGTTCTCATAAGGCAATGGAAACTCTAGAAAAAGATTCAGACTTAGATGTACTCGAATATTCCTGTCTTGGTCATTGTACGCTTTGTAGCCAGGAAATGTACTGTCTTGTTAATGGGGAACGCGTAACGGGTGAAACACCTGATGAACTTGTCAATAATGTCTATCAGTTCATTGAAGAAAATCCGATGTTTTAAACCTCATTTGGCTATACTAATGAGTGAATCCAGAAGGAGGCACTCACAATGAAAAAGCGAAATGCATACGACCCCAAAACAGGTTTACAGGGTGAAAAAGAAGGCGAAGATGCGCTTCTAATGAATAAAAAAAGAGGCCCGCAAAATGCGAGACCTAAGAAGAAATAACGCCGCTTTGCGGCGTTTTTTTATGCGATGCGAAATCGAAATGTAAACCAGAAATCTTCTTCAAGCGTTGAGCCTGTGGCAATGATATGCTGTTCACCTTCCTCATCAACTGTGATCCAGCTATTTTCATCACGGTAAACGGGATAGAAGTTCCCCTCTTTAAAGAGCTTACGATCCATATTATTTTCAGAACCTAAAAAAGGCCCTTCCTCCTCAAATACATCTCTAATACACTGTACAAGTTCCATCTACGCTGTAATCCTCCCTTACTATCCAACCAAAAACACCCCGCGTGCCTCTTATGAGAGCCACTTAGGCGGGGTGTTTTTATCCCAGTATATTTTACCTACTTCGTAATGTTCTTCAAAGTTATCAACTGCATCATGATAGTGAAAATTAAACCAGTAGCCATCCTGAGGCGGATGATCTCGCCTTACATGAAAGCGAAGAAGATCTTCTCCGCTTTGTTCATTGTAGACGTGAAGAATTCGTTCCCCATACCCGCTTGAAGGGTTGTCCGTTAACCGAAGTGATCGAAGCGTTTCTTCATCAAGCTGTTCAACGGTTGCAGCGATTGTTTCAGCCATTTTAGGAACTATAAAATCTTTGTATTCTGAACCTACCCGGTTTGAAATCGTGCTCCCAAACTTGGCAAGACCAATTTCCTCAGATTGAAGACTAGCATAGCTTATAAAACCAGAATAAAGCTCAGAAGATGAGGCATGCTGTGCAAGTGCAGGCCAATCCTCTAACGAGGGCTCAGGAGTAATCACATCAAGAGGAGGCTCATCCTGCTTTTCATAAAGAAACCGACTGTCTTCTTGAACATTCTCTGAAGTCTCCAGTTTATCGTCTGCAAGGTAACCGGTTGGAATGACTGTTCCGAGCGTAACAACAGCAACAAATGCTACAAATAATTTTCTCATCCAAAGAGGAGATTTCATAGGGTACACCTGGCTTTCCGAGTTCAATGGTTCTTATTATTGTCGCACGGACAAACCGAAAAAGCCAGACGTTTTCATAAATTTCACAACCTATTATCCCACACTATGGTATGTAGCAGGAGCGCTTAATGAAAGCGCTCAACTTCTTAACATGTGAACATGTCAATTCTTCGTAAACTAATACCGGTGTAAACCCATCTTCTACCGGTCCATCGAAAGCCAGAAACCGATGTACGTCCTACAAAAACCGGCCAGAACCAGAAAGAGTTTCCTCCCCTCATCCAGATATAGGTGAAGCGGTACATACATCTTCTAATCGATCCTGGATCAACTGCAAATGTTCCTGCTTGAGCTGACTGCGGTCTTGGCGGTTGTGAACCCGGCGGGCTAGATGTTGGTGCTGTCACTGGTTGCTGCCGATTATCTCCATAGTCATAATGATACTCAATATGTTCATGATCTTCATAATACATACGATCCATCCCTTCTCTCTTGATACAGCCAATGTATGCCGCACAGGGGGGAGACGTACCGAAAGCAAACAACAAAAAAAGCACCTCAATGAGTATGCCTAAAGATTCGATCATGTAATTAAAATTCGTTGGTGACCCGTACGGGATTCGAACCCGTGTTACCGCCGTGAAAGGGCGGTGTCTTAACCGCTTGACCAACGGGCCAATATATGGAGCGGGTGATGGGGATCGAACCCACGACATCAGCTTGGAAGGCTGAGGTTTTACCACTAAACTACACCCGCAAGTGGAGGAGGAAGAGGGATTCGAACCCCCGCGGGCGATTAAGCCCCTGTCGGTTTTCAAGACCGATCCCTTCAGCCAGACTTGGGTATTCCTCCGATAAATTTATGGTGGAGCCTAGCGGGATCGAACCGCTGACCTCCTGCGTGCAAGGCAGGCGCTCTCCCAGCTGAGCTAAGGCCCCAAAAACAAAAGTGAAATATATGGTGCGCCCGAGAGAAGTCGAATCCCTAACCTTCTGATCCGTAGTCAGACGCTCTATCCAATTGAGCTACGGGCGCGTGTTTCCTGGAGCGAAAGACGGTATTCGAACCCGCGACCCCCACCTTGGCAAGGTGGTGTTCTACCACTGAACTACTTTCGCAAATGTATGGTGCGGGTGAAGGGACTTGAACCCCCACGTCGTAAGACACTAGATCCTAAGTCTAGCGCGTCTGCCAATTCCGCCACACCCGCATGTGTGGTGCCGGCCAGAGGACTTGAACCCCCAACCTACTGATTACAAGTCAGTTGCTCTACCAATTGAGCTAGACCGGCGAATCGCTTTAAATAAATGGTGGAGGATGACGGGCTCGAACCGCCGACCCTCTGCTTGTAAGGCAGATGCTCTCCCAGCTGAGCTAATCCTCCATTAAACAGCGACCTCTGTATTATAAGATAAATCCCCTAAACTCGTCAATATCTTTTTTAAAAGCGTTTTTTCAAGGACAAGATTTATCTTACCACCCATTCAAAACTAATGCAACCCCCTTTCTTCACTTAAATCAGTTAATAACGATTAGAGAGTCTATTATAAAACAAATGAATTTACAAATAAAAAAAGCAGGGATTTAATCCCCGCTTAGACTGGTGATTTGATAAGTGGTTTATTCTTTTTCATATTAGTGAGTTTCGGTTTTTTCCTGGTCACCATTTCAGAATCATATTTGCGGTACTCTTTCATCTCGGATGATTCCCTCAAAAGCTGATCTTCTAGATAGTGACGCTTTCGTTTCAAAAAAACCCCTCCTCATGAGTATTAATTAACAATACCCCTGTAGCACCCTATTGAAACCGGGTCTTTTTTACCATTTCAGCAAATGGAAAATGTTACAGGTCAGACCTAATATATTCACCAGGTAATGGTTTTATGAAGACTCAATTGCAAATTGAAAGACTTTAAGGTCTTCCATTCCTACAGTCTTTTCTGCAAACGTAACGTTTCCCTCTTTTGAAATGGTTATAACTGTTTGAGTCCGTGTTCCGTATAATTTAGAGGATATAAAGATGGGAGAAAGCATCCTTTCCCATTCTAATGGGACACCTGTGTTGGGCAGTTGATCATCCGGAGCTGGTTCGGCCCTTTTAAGCAGTTGAAGTAATTCATTTATATCAAACTCCTCGTGATGTGAGAGATAATGGGATAAACCCTCCTTAATGAAATCAACTTTTGGCCAACTTGTGTTCATCAGATGATTACTCACCGCATGGACACCGTCATCCATAGAAATTATTTCATTCTGACGATTGGAATAGTAATACAACTCATTAAACTTTCCTACGAGTAAGTTAAATCCATTGTATTCATCCCCTTTATTACCAACTTTAGTCAAGTACGTTTCTGCCGATTGCTCACTTTTCAGGAAATCGGCAGTCAATTCACCTCTCGATTTCTCTTTAGTGTCCTCAGCTGGTTCACGATAATTCGTAAGCGCTGCAATCTTCCCTTTTTTCGTCACACCCAGCCAGGTTCCCATTGATTTAAGATCCCGTCCTGCAAGAAGTTCCGGTATGTCTTCCCAGAAATGAGCTTGCTTTGTTGGCCGTTCATAGAACTCATCACGATTAGCAATGAGAACAAATGGATAATTTTCATGAGCATGTAACGCAACTGCTATTAAACACATAACTCTATCGCCTCTTTCAGAGATTACTGTGTAAAAAATGCGCAGCGAAAATATCGCTGCGCAACAACTTAACGGCTTAAAACATGCTCTTCACAGGAAGCTGAGCAATAATGAAGATGGGTTTTCTCACACTCTTCACATACAATGTGCAATTTATCGCACTCCATATTGGCACAGTTGATGTAAGTATCTGCAGGCGTTTGACAGTGATAACACTCGCCTACTACTTTTGCTTCATCTGTACGGTTCACATCGACCGCAAGACGATCATCAAAAACAAAACACTTACCGTCAAAATATTTTCCCTGAACGTCCGGGTCTTTTCCATATGTGACAATACCACCATGGAGCTGGGAGACATCAGAAAATCCTTTTTTCATTAAATAACCAGAAAACTTCTCACACCTGATTCCACCCGTACAATAGGTTAGTACCTTTTTATCTTTCTTGTCGGCAAGATTCGCTTCAATCCATTCGGGTAACTCGCGAAAAGCCTTAATGTCAGGGCGGATCGCATTCCGAAAATGGCCAATATCATATTCGTAATCGTTTCTTGCGTCAATGACAATCACATCATCATCTTCCAGCGCTTCCATGAAGTCTTTAGGTTCAAGATAGTTGCCCGTCATTTCTTTCGGGTTAATGTCTTCTTCTAGACGTAAAGAAACAATCTCGTCTCTTGCGCGAACGTGCATTTTCTTAAACGTATGCCCTTCTACTTTATCAATCTTGAAAACCATATCTTCAAAGCGCGGATCATTACGCATTTCTTCCATGTAGGCTTCTGTATTTTCTTCCATTCCAGATACAGTTCCGTTGATTCCTTCTTTACCAACGAGGACTCTCCCTTTTAATTCAAGAGATTTGCAAAACTTAAGATGTTTCCTTGCAAAATATTCCGGGTCCTCTATTTCGACATACTGATAATATAACAGCACTTGATATGCTGAAGCTTC
The DNA here is from genome assembly GCF_039851965.1 of Pseudalkalibacillus hwajinpoensis. Lineage (NCBI taxonomy): Bacteria > Bacillati > Bacillota > Bacilli > Caryophanales > Guptibacillaceae > Guptibacillus > Guptibacillus hwajinpoensis. Next base: position 307,361 of record NZ_CP156674.1, read on the forward strand.
TGATTGCAAATCAAAAACCACCTTTTGCGTCTTCTAAAATCAATTTTATATCTTACCTGAATTGAGGTTCGATGTAAAGGTAGCTATCTTGTTGAAAAATAATCGTCTTTCAACTTCTCTAACTCTAATAAAGAAGCTTCTGCCCATCGACCGCCTTCATGCTTTAATTCTGCAGCCTGTGTATCGATCGCTTCCTTCAGTGATTCATTGTAACCAGGAACTTTTTCGTCATAATGATTGATCGCAGAAATAGGAACCAGCGCTTTTTCAAATTCAGCGAGGGCTTTACGCTGGTGAAAGAGTGGTACATCCAATTGTTTCGGATTATGAAGATCCCCTTGAGTAGGATGCTTCATGACGGCTAATACCTTCACAACAGCTTTCGGCTGTTTCAAATCGACAATTTCTCCAATGTATCTTCCAGTTTTGTAGCCTGCAGTCACGATTTCACCTAGTTGAAACGACTTTTTTTCTGACATGATAGCTTCACTCCTTCATCAAACTTTGTCTCTCTTCAAGTCGATGATATCACAAAACCCTCTACTTTTCGGAGGATTTCATCTTGTGAATACATGTTTTCCAATAGATTCAATGATAGGTCTGGTACGAATCCATGAATCCGTTGCGATTTCTGGATTGTAGTAGAAGAGAGCACCAGTACTCGGATCTGCTCCTGATAGTGCAGCATAAACAGCCCGGTATGCTTCTTTTCCTGGCTTTTTATCATATTGGCCATCTGAGACAGCTGTATATGCACCTTTCTCAAAGATCACTTCTTTAATGGAATTAGGAAATTCTGATGAAGAAACGCGATTCATCGTAACTGCCGCAACCGCAACTTTTCCTTCAAACGATTCTCCCCTTGCTTCACCATTTATTAGTTTTGCGAGCATTTCAATTTCTTCTACTGAATATTTTGTGACCGACAATTGATCTTTTGTGACTTGATTGACTTCATCCATCTGTTTCACGGGAAGGTTTAGTAACAACGTCACACCTTGCTTTGTATTTGGTTCAGGCTTTACCAGTATCTCTTTTTCTGCATTTTCATTTGAAAGCAGCTCAGTTGTTTTTATAACAGACACTGCCTCTACCTGATGAGATTGTGCGGAAAACAGACTAAAAAACAAACTCACTATAGCAAGAATTGAAAACCGTTTCCTCATGAACCTCATCCTTTCTCTACCGTTCTACATTACGGACTTCAGGATAGAACAAGATTTCAATGGTTTCAATAGGGAAACGAAGGGGTTAATTCCTTAAATACGAACAAAAAGAAACTCCTTCCAGTAGAAGGAGCTTTTCGCTATTTAAATTGGCTCTTTCCTAATACCTGTAGCGTTAATTCATCCCCCGGTGGATTATGAATGCCTGCACGAACATCACGGTAAAGACGCTCAAGTCTGTGCTTTTTCATTAAACTTCGTCCGCCAACAATTCTCATTGACAGGTCAACAGCTTCGAGAGCTGCGTTAACAGCCTGGTGCTTAGCTGCAAATAACTGGCCCTGCATGTTCATTCGTTCATCAGGATAGCGATCCCACTGATCAGCTACTGAATAAAGAAAGTGACGTGCACCCAGCAACGAAAGTGATATTTTACCGAATTTATCCTGAATATGTGGAACATCTTTTAACGGGATATCAAGGCTATTTGGCTGGTAAGAAGTAACAAAGGAAATTGCCTCCTGTCTTGCTGCTTCCGCAATTCCCAGATAGACGGCAGGGATGTGAAGAAGCCACGCTGGAGGGAGTGATGATGTTTTCCTTTCTTTGTCATATGTTTCAAGAAGTGCTTCTTTTGATACAATAACCTTATCAAGCACGAGATCATCGCTTCTCGTTCCTCGCATACCTAGCGTATCCCACGTATGTTCAAGCGATACACCCTGTTGATCCATTGAGACTAGAAAATCGGATGGTACGCCATCACACGTCGCCTTAACAATTACTTGATCCAGGTGTGGACTTAACGTCGTAAACGTTTTTCTACCTGTAATGGTGTATCCACCTTCAACCGGAGTAGCAATCGTTGCAGGCAGGCCTCCTCTAGTAGGGTCACCTGTCTCTTCCTCTGTTTGAGCACGATTAATAATCACTCCATTTAGAACGTCTTTACACAGCTTTTCATAAACAGACTCGTTCCATGGGCGGCGATCACTTAGATCCTTCATAATACCTAGGTGCCAGCCAATTGATAAAGCCCCTGCCGCTTCACCTTTACCAAGCTCCTCTTGAATTAAGACAAGCTCATAAAGAGAAAGATCCTTTCCGCCATACTGTTCGGGTACAGATAAAGCACTGAATCCTGATGTTCTCATTTGTTCGATGATAGCAGAAGGAATATTCGCTTCTTGATCGATTATCGACGCACTTTCGTTTAGCTTAACACGATGCTTATGAGCTAATCGAACAAGCTCTTCCTCCCGCTTATTTCGAATAAACTGTTGAATCAATTCTTACACCTCTTTCTAATCCTTTTCCAAACATTATGAGTTAAATGCCAAGCAGCTCATCGATGCGGTCTTTCTCAAACCCAATAATCACTTCCCCATCAATCACAATGGTTGGAGTGGACATGGATTGATGGACGTTAACTAATTCATTTTTGGCAGAGCGATCTTCTTTAATATCGAGGAGCTCATACGTGACATCATGCATATTAAAATAGTTTTTTACAAATTCGCACGGCGGACATGCCGGCTGTGTGTACAATTTAACAGTTTTCATTTTTTATCACATCCTGTTACGATTTTACAATTGGTATTTTCTACACCTCACTAAGCTATTGGCGCATTATCGAGATAATTCCGTTTAAAACATACCACCAGCCTTCTGTTCTTTCAACCGTTTCGCTTTTTAAGTGGTGGAACTTCCAGCAGATAAGGGGGTGCTTCATCTCCTTTGATTTATAGGACGGCGGTTGAACTCCACCTAAACCTCATAATAACCTGACGTTTCATATGGGATTTTACTGCACGTAAAGGAAGATAAGAGTTTGTTATTGACCACCCGGGGGAAATAGGGTTGCTGAAGGTGTTTTGAAACTTTTCTCGAAATCTAATCGTATAGAATAGTAACAGAATTCATTCTATTGAAGGAGTGACATACATGGATAAACCTGAACAGGAGAACCAACGCGAAAAAGCTGCTGAAATCATCCAGAATTTCTACCATGAGGATGATACCGATAAAATTCTTCAATCTCTATCAGGACTTGGAGAAGACGCACAGCGGCATGCAGGTGAATCGCTTGAAGCACTGAAACGTCCTGTTAGAGGCATGATCGATCAGCCCGACAATGATCTTCCTGAGAATCTTCATAAATTGCGTGAGCACGTGTCCGAGCTGGAGCCTTCTTACCTTAAGAAAAGTAAATTCAATAAACTTGTCAATCGTGTGATGGGCAGAAATGAAGTTGAACAATATGCAAAGAAATATAAAACAGTGGAATCACAAGTTGAAGTGATTGTGGAATCTCTGTTAACTGGAAAAGATAAGCTGCAGGAAGACAATGTAATGTTAAAAGAACTAAAAGACGTAGCACGTGAGCGGATTTATGGTCTAGAGGAGCAGATGGAGCTTGGTCAAACGCTCATGACGATGCTTGATGAAGAAGCTTCCAAAGACCAGTGGAAGGAAAACCCTCTTCCACTCCAGAAAGCGCAACAAAAGGTCGTCAGTCGAGTGAAAAATATGTCCCAAGCCGTAATGGTCCTTCGTCAATCCATGGCTTCGGTTGATCTTATTATGGAAAATAATGAAAAGCTAGAAGAGGCAATTTTCAATGCTGTTACCATGACAAAAAACATTATTACCGTTACCGCTTCAATTCAGCTTGCGCTTGGGAATCAACAGAAAGTCATTACGGCTGTCCAGAATGTGAATGAAGCAACCGAATCGATGCTTCTTCGTAACGCCGAAATGCTGAAGCAAAATACAGAAGATACAGTAAAAACGCTTGAGAAACCAGCAATTGCGATCGAATCCTTTCGAAAGGCATACAACGATGTATTTGAAGCAATCGATATTACCGAAAAATCAAATGTTCGTATCATCGATAGCGGAAAGAAATTTATAACAGAAATGGACCAGCTTAATAAAGAAATGAAATTAAAATTAGACAGTTCGACGCAACGGCAAAAACAACTTTCTGACGCGGCCGACCGTCTATAAGGACAGGGGGTAATCCGATGGGACTATTTGATTCTCCTGAACCACAGTGGCTTGAGAAGCTTTTACCATCACAGTTTAAGACGGTGGAAGCCTCACTGTTGCAGGATGAGAGCTCAACAAGCTTCCTCTCCTATGCTGAGCATTTGCTTGATGAGTTCATAGATAAACTTGACCCCTCCTCAGATAAACCTCAGAAATGGAAACGGTCCGAGGGTGGATTTACGATATACTTGAAAATCAGAAGGAATCTGATTTTATTCTCTGGCTACGATAGTCAAAAGAACCGAGCATCAACACCCAAGAAGTTTTTTATTCAATGGGAGAGACAGACGTTAGTGAAGAGAAACAGCGGGAGATGTAAGCAGGGAACAATCTTAATTAACGATCGCGGCAGAATTATTAAACGCAATATTAAACGCTCCCCGTATTTCACAGGAATTTTCCAGCGTATTAAATTGCTCGACCACACTCTTATTGGGTCATCACAGTCCAGTACTTTAAATCAAATGGACCCTGCTCTCTTCAACCATCTAGATAGACTAAAGAAAATCGTAGACCATTCGATGATTAGCGGTGTGATTCATTCAAGATCAGCAAGACTCGTTAAATTATTCAGCGAGATACTTCCAGAAATTGAGCTTCTTGACCTTGAAGAACGACACATTGTGAAGCGTATGCTCTCAACAGAATTACCTGACTTACTAACCGGATACATTTCGCTATCTTCTGAGAATAAAGAAATCAGACATCAGGATTTATTTCAAGCGCTCTGTCAAATGGAATTAACGCTACATGAGTTTCTAGAAAAACTAGAAGGCCACCGACTCTCAAGGGTCGATCATCTGCTTAAAGTAAGTAAAATAAGATACGATAAACAATAAAAGCTAGCTGTCTATTGGACAGCTAGCTTTTATTTCTTACACTTCTTGTTCAATATGCTCTTGCATCAGCTTCTGAAGGCGTTCTTCTACTTCTTCCTCTGTTAAACCTTGTTCAGCAACATAACGATTTCTAGGGGAAGTTCTGCATTCATGTGTGCACCCACGTAAATATTTATGCTCGTTCTCCTCTGATGTAATAATTTGCTTATTACATTCAGGGTTAGCACAATTAACGTAGCGTTCACATGGTTCACCAGTGAAGTAATCTTTACCTACAACGACGTGGTCTTTTTGATTAATTGGAACGGAGATTCTTCCGTCGAACACATAACACTGACCATCCCATAGTTCGCCTTTCGTTTCTTCATCCTTACCGTACGTAACAATTCCACCATCAAGTTGGTTTACATCTTCGAATCCCTGGTTAACCATCCAACCTGTGAACTTTTCACAGCGAATCCCACCAGTACAGTAAGTAAGAATCTTCTTATCCTTCTGATCAGCAAGATTTTCTTGGACCCACTCTGGCAAGTCACGGAAGTTCTTAATATCCGGACGAATGGCACCGCGGAAGTGTCCGAGGTCATATTCGTAATCATTACGAGTATCCAGAATGATCACATCTTCCTGTTGCATCGCCTCACGCCATTCTGCCGGCTTCAAGTGCTTACCGCCAACTTCATTGGGATTATGGTCATCCTCAAGACGAAGCGTTACAAGCTCAGGTCGATAGCGCACATGCATCTTCTTAAATGGATGTTCAGTCGCTTCATCAATTTTGAAGAACAAATCAGCAAAACGCTCATCCGCATGCATCATATCCATATAAGCTTGAGTGTCTTCAACAGTACCAGAAGCTGTCCCGTTGATCCCTTCTTCTGATATTAAAATTCTTCCTTTTAAGTTGTTTTCATTACAAAATGTGAGATGCTCCTCTACAAATTGCTCAGCCTGATCAATTTGAACATATTTATAAAACAATAATACGCGGTAGTCTTTATTCATACTCGTATCTCCTTTATTTCACTGAATCCACTTTTCCAGTCGTTGATCCGTTCCAAAATCTTATTATAATAAAATTCTCTCCAAATGCAAAGAGGATGATTTATAGTTCGGACATAATCAATGATACCCTACTATTAAAATGGAATACAGTACAAAACATCACACTATTTTGATTGACGGCTCCACGATCACATTCACGTTTCCTTTTATTGCCCGTGTAATCATACACCCATCTTCAGCACGATGCGCGATAGAATGAATTTTCTCAAGCATCGCTTCATCCGGATCTTCTGCTAAGTAAATCACTGGATAATGATGAATGGATTCAACATGAAGTCTTCCTTCTTCACTTACTGTCAATTTCGAGGAAATTTTTACATCTTCAAATGGAATACCGTTCCGTTCAAGGTATAATCCAATCGTCATAAAATAGCAGGCTGCAGATGAACTTACTAATAGTTCATCAGGGTTTGTTCCAATTCCTGATCCTCCCATTGAGACAGGAATCGAAACGTCAGTAGAAAGATGATCCGTCTCCACCTTTCCTTCCCCCGATAGTCCGCCCTTCCAGCTGCCTTTAAGTTCGAAAATATGATCCATCATAATTACCTCCTTCAGTCAAACTTCCATCAAAGAGATTCTTCATTCCCCTCTAACGCTTTGTTGAACAAATCGGACCTTTAGGGGCAGTTTATCCTCCCATTTGAATGGGGGATTTAATTTTACAGCCCTTTAAGGTGGAATTAACAAAACTCCACTCTTCAAGAGTGGAGTTCCTCGTTAACAATATTGCTCAAATGCACCTGTCAGGTTCTGAACGATCTCTTCCACTTCATGATCTTCAATTTCTTCTCTCGGGATAAAGTGAAGAACCTGTCCATCTTTCAATAATGCCATTGATGGGGAGGAAGGTTCGTGTCCTTCAAGGTATTCTCTCATTTTACCTGTTGCTTCCCGATCCTGACCGGCAAAGACTGTTACAAGATGATCAGGCTTCTTATCATTCTCAATCGCTTCACGAGCAGCCGGTCGAGCAAGACCAGCCGCACAGCCGCAGACTGAATTAATAAATACGAGTGATGTTCCCTTTTTTTCAGCTACAAAGCTTGCTACCTCTGCTGGTGTTGTCAACTCTTCAAATCCAGCTGATGTTAGCTCATCACGCATTGGCTGTGCCATCTGGCGCATATATTCTTCATATGGATTCATAAAATCACTCCTGGTTTTAGTTTGATTTTCTTGCCTGAGTCATCTGATGCCACACAGACCCTTTTGCTTCTTTCCCACCTTTAATTCGTTCAAGCGCCATTCCTGCCTGCATCTTCACTTCAAATTCCGGGTCATGAAGAGCTTTCTCCAGCGCTGGTATGGCGGATTGATCTCCAACTTCATATAAAAACATGGCCGCTCTCCAGCGAACAAGTTTATTGGAATCATTCAATGATTCAATCATTTCAGGTATAGCTTCGATAAAACCAAGGTCAGACATGCAGTCCCCCGCTGTCCGCCTTACTGTAACGGACTTATCACGTAGCGCCTGATACAGTAATGGAAGCACCTCTTTTAATTCTATCATGCCAAGATAAACCGCTGCGAGACGACGAACAGATGCCTTCTCATCGTGTAGCGCTTTCTCAAGCACAGGCAAATCTGAAAGATCAGGATCCATCCCATCGAGCGCTGCATATCTCGCTTTCCAGTCAGGTTGATCAAGCATTTCCAGCGTAACGATTTTCTTATCGGATTTCTTGCGATCTTGCAGTCGATCTGGATCAAATGCAGCTTTCACAAGGTTATCGAGCCGGTCCTCACTGTAAGTAGCGGCAATTTCTTCTGTTACCTCAGTTCCAACTTCCTCAACAGAACCATAGCGCGGGGCCACTTCTTTCCACTCTCGCTCCATCACCATGTTCTCTGAAGCTGAAGAGGCTTTCATAGCAGCTTCCATAAAGCGTTCAGGGAGACCAAATCGATGCTCTTCATCCCCTTCTTCAAGCTTCACCTGCATCGGTATGTCGCGGAACATCTGGATAAACACGTTCACTTCTCCAAAATCCCCTACAGCAGAAGGCTGGCCTGTCGGTGCTTCTTCGCTTTCCTGACCAAACGCTTTTCTCGCACCTGGAAGAATGTCTTCCCATGCATACTTCGCATTACGTTCAAGTGCGATAAAATCCATTACATGGTAAAGTCCTTTCACTCCTGGAATCGCCATTAAGTTTTGAATAAAGTCAGGTGCTTCCGTTAGGTCATCGCCAGATTTATATTGACGTGTATCGCCCATTTCTAATTCCTGATCCAAGTTAATTTTCATCGAATTTGGACTTGGTGTCGGTTCGATTGAAACAATCTTCACGCAATCGCCCCCTTCTATCAGTGATTTTATCATATGTGAAGTCACTCTACCATTAGAGTGAATCACTCTTCAAGCTTCACTACTTTAGCGTTTTCTTTATACTCATTATAAAAAGCTAGTACTTCTTCCACATATTCATCACTCTGGTTATAAGCAAAAAGAGCACTCTCAATTCGACCCTCACTGGCACCATTTGCAGAAAGGTAACTTGCAGCAGTATACGCGGCATCCGTTACGTTATAGGGATCAGCTTTTCCATCTCCATCCCCATCTTTTCCATACCCTCCATATTTCTGAATAAGTTTCGGATTTGTGATGTCCACAAGGTCGTCTTTATCCAATTCACCAAGCCGACTCCCTCCATAGCTCCAGCCAATCCAGGTAAGAGGCATAAATTGGTAATGACCGATTGCGCCTTTAGGACTTTTAAGGGTTGGCATCGTGGAAAACTTCGTTTCCACTCGGTGAACAGCGGCTAATAACTCCCACTGCACATCATATTCATCACCAGCCTCTCGATAAAGATCAATGTATTCTTCAGGCACTTGCGCTTTACTTAGTGGTGTTGACAGAGAAGCTGGTCCCTTTTGAAGTACAGTTCCAATAACAACACTCACCACGATCGTGATGATAATCAGCATTCCTGTTCGTTTCACTTGCTTTCTTCCTTCCTAGCTGTGCTCTTTCGTATCTGAAAATTCTTCACTTGGAAGATGAATCCATTTCCCAAGATATCCATGGTCATAAAGGGCTTTAATTAGTATTAAAAGTATCGGTGATAGAATTACCCCCGCGATTCCGAATAAGGAAAGAGATATGATCATAAAAGATAAAATTGTAAACGCGGATACCCCAAGAGAATCGCCTGTTATCTTTGGCTCCATAATTTGTCTTACTAGCATTACAACGGCAAGTAAAATCAATAAGGAAACAGCAAGAGTGGTTTCGCCAATCGCCAAAAGGTAGATAGCCCAGGGTAAAAATATCGCTGATACACCAAGCAATGGAAGTACATCAAAGAAAGCAGATAAAAGAGCTAATGTAAAAGCGTTGTCCACACTCAGGACTAATAGGCCACACAGAACGAGAACAAACGTGATCGTAATCAGCTTAAGCTGCGCCTTCAAGTAAGCACCTATACCGCTCAATACATTTACTTTCAAGAAAAAGTACGCCGTTTTGAAAGTATTTGGGGTGCGCTTTTCAGCAATGCGTTTCCACATCTCAATTTCAATACTGAGGAAATAAGCCAGCACAATTCCCACAATGAAATTGATTACAAGCGTTGGAATTGATGTAATAAAGGCAAAAATACTATTAAGAAAAGCTGTTAACATGAACGAAGCCTTTTCTACAAGTGTAAGTGAAAAATCCTGTGCTTTTTCAAGGACATCAGGTGGTAATGCGTTCATTTGAAGTTGGCCCCACTCCACATAGCTCATTACCTGTCCCTGAAATGTAGCGACGTAACCCGGGATTAATTCAATTAAATTTTGAAGCTGAAGCACCACGATCGCTCCTGCGAGAAAAACAGTACTAACAACAATAAGAACAAACACTAGCGTCGATATCGTTGTAGCAGCTGTTTTCCCCACTCCCTTCCGATTTAAAAAACGAGCGAATGGTTCAATGATCAAGAAGATGACATAGCCAACAATAATCGGGGCGGCGATATCAAATAAGAAACTGGAAACCAGCATGATCAAGAATACAGTTAATACAATAAGACCAATATCAAAAGCTGTTCTTGCGTAGCGTCGATAAAAAGTTAACATCATGTCACCTCAACAAATATCCATTTATCGTAAGCATATCGGTTTTTTGTCAAAATTTCCATCGGAGAACTGGCAAACACATTTATTTGTCGTATTCAGATGTGCAAGAGAAAAGCAAACGGTTAAAGTTAACTCTGTTAATGAATGGTGTTTACATTTAGCTCATTTACTCCATATATTGGTTTTACCCCATGCCCATCAAGCTAAGGCATATCATTATCCCCAAAATGAAAAAAGCGCTATCCTTTCTTTAATAAGATGAAAAGGATGGTGTTTTTTTTATGGGCTGCGAGGTTTCAGCTGAACTGACCCTCTTTTCACAGGAATTACAACAATCGTTGTCGCCAAAAAGGCTTCAAAAGCTAGGGAAAAAGGTCGGTTTTGTGCAAAGAAAGAGCAAGTACCAGACGAAAGATTTAATCGCGTTGTGTGTTTGGTTAAGTCAAAAAGTCGCAAGCACTTCCTTAACACAGTTATGTAGTGGTTTAGAATCTTCAACTGGTGTCTTAATGAGTCCTGAAGGACTCAATCAACGATTTAATCCTACGGCTGTCGAGCTCTTACGACATGTTTTTGCTTCCTTGCTTACTCAAAAATTGTCTACTTCTCAGGCTCTTTCTCATCGTTACGTTTCACAGTTTCGGAGTATACGAATCTTGGATTCTACGACCTTTCAATTGCCGGATGTTTTTGCCGACACCTATCAAGGATCTGGAGGCAGTAGCCATACAGCTGGAGTGAAAATCCAACTGGAATATGATCTTCTCAGTGGCCAATTCCTGCATGTTCATTCGGGTGCAGGTAAACAAAATGATCGAACCTACGGTTCCACGTGCTTACAAACGGTACAAACTGATGACTTATGCATACGTGATTTAGGATATTTTGACCTGAATGATCTCCATCAAATGGATGAGAAAGGAGCTTATTATATCTCTCGCTTAAAATTAAACACTCGGATTTATCTGAGGAACCCTAATCCTGAATACTTCAAAAATGGAACACCGAAAAAGCAAACCGAATATATTCAATTAGATATGGAAGAGATCATGCATCAATTAAAACCAGGACAAACCCATGAGATCTCTGATGTTTACATTGGAAAGAATCAAAAACTGCCGACTAGAGTTATTATCCACCGACTTACGGAAGAGCAAACCCGAACACGATTGGAAAACCATGCGGTAAAGGAGAAAAAGAAAGGCATTATCATGAAAGAACGGAGCAAACGTTTGAGTGCTATGAATGTATACATAACGAATGCATCAATGATAGATGTCCCTACGGGACACGTGCACGATTTTTATTCGTTACGTTGGCAAATTGAATTACTCTTTAAAACATGGAAGTCTTTCTTTGAAATAGATAACTGTAAAGAGATCAAAAAGGAACGTTTAGAATGCCATCTCTATGGTCAACTGATTGGTATACTTCTTTGTTCTTCTACCATGTTTCAAATGAGGCAGCTACTCCTGACCAAGAAAAAACGAGAACTCAGTGAATCAAGCGATACAAAAAAACACCCAAGAAGTATCAAAGATCCTGCTTCGCCTGTTTACCCTCCTACAGAAAAACGGACGAAAATCCCACCGATATGAGAAAAAAACAGTCTTCGATATATTGGGTATTGTCTATCAGTATACCATGTGTCACGAGAAAGTTGCCTAGCGTTAAGCATTAAAAAATCCTCGGTTTCACGTTTATTTGGCATGCCTTCCTTTAGTAGAATGGAACTGATTTTATAAGAAAAAGTCGATCTTTACTTTTCACTGTAGTTAGCTTGAGGGGACATGTGGTTTTACCCTAAAAATAAGAAAAAGAAGGGTTTCCCCTCCTTATGCACGTCATTTTTGAAGCATATTGTTAGGGTATTCAGCTGGAAGTCCAAAATAGTAACCCTGTCCGTACGTCATACCGACTCCACTACAAAAATCCGCCTTTTCTTGTCGCTCGATCCCCTTCAGCAAGAAGGGTTATCCCCTCTTCACGTGCTAAGTCAACAAGATCGAACAAGTTCTTCTGCTTCTTAGCATCCTGATCACAAAACGAGATGGCGCTCCGGTCAATCTTCGCATAATCCGGCTTTAACTGAATGAGCATTTCTTGTGAGGCGTATCCAGCACCTACATCATCAAGTGCCACTTTCATGCCTCCTTGTTTGTAAGTTTGGAAAATGGTTTTCAAATGCTCAACTTCTTCAATCTTCTCTGTCTCTACAACTTCAAAAACAAGGTCGCTCGGATCGACATCATACTGTTCCACTGCTTGAAATGTTGTTCGCAGGCTATGGGCAGGGTCGTATATCGAGGACGGGAGAAAATTAATAAAACGCTTTATTCCTTTCGGAAGATGTTCTGCACTCAAACGGATGGAAGCAATTCTCGTTGCACTATCCAAAAATGACTGTAATCCAGCTCCCTTCTCATCACGAGTATCCCTTTCAACCTTTGATTATACAGGACCCATATATAAAAAGCATGGGATGGCCATCCCATGCTTTTCTTATCGGTATATTTGTTAACTATTTTAATAGATTTAGATAAAGTTTCATATATTTTGCAGAGGACGCTTCCCATGAATAGTCAAGACGCATCGCTCGAGTCACTAGTTTTCTCCATGTGATGTCATCATGATGATATAGATCAAGAGCAAGCTTAATTGCACCTAACATTTCATGGGCATTGTAGTTAGCAAAACTAAAGCCGTGTCCTTCTCCAGTGAATTTGTTGTAAGGCTTAACAGTGTCCTTTAATCCACCTGTTTCCCGAACAATCGGCAAACTTCCATATCGAAGTGCTATTAGCTGACTGAGTCCGCACGGCTCAAATTGAGAAGGCATTAAAAAGAGGTCGGAAGCGGCATATAACTTCCTAGCAAAGCTATCATCAAAATAAATATTCGCTGAGAATCTTCCTGGATAGCGCGCTTCCGCTTCACGAAGCATATGTTCATAATGCTGATCACCAGTTCCTAATACGACAATTTGTACGTTCTCTTCTTCCATCATCTGTGGGAGCACTCGAAAGAAAAGATCGATACCTTTTTGCTCAACGAGACGCGTAATCATCGCAAGAACAGGAATACCTTCTCCAACCTGAAGACCGAGTTGTTTTTGAAGGTCTGTCTTGTTTTTTTCCTTCAAAGGATGGCTAGCATGAAACGTGTACGGAAGGGCTTTGTCGCCTGCTGGATCATAAATTTTGGTATCAATTCCATTTACAATTCCTACAAAATCAGCTTCCCTTTTTCTCATAACCCCATCCAAATATTCTCCAAAGTATGGCTGTTTAATTTCATCAGCATAGGTTGGGCTAACGGTAGTAATGTAATCTGAATATACTAAGCCACCTTTCATAAAGCTTACGTTGCCGTGAAACTCGACACCCTCATTATTAAAATGGAGCTCACTTAAATCAAGGAGGTCATGAAGAATCGATTTCGGAAATACACCCTGGTAGCGCAAGTTATGAATGGTGTAAACGACTTTAATGGATTGATAAGACGGGTGATTCCGGTAATGAGCTTTCTTCAAAACAGGAATCATCCCTGTTTGCCAATCATGACAATGGAGAATATCCGGTTGTTCTTCAAGATAAGGAATCGCTTCCAAGACGGCCTTACAGAAGAAAGAGAATCTCTCACCATCATCAAAATAACCGTAGCTTCCACTCCGTTTAAAATAGTATTCATTATCAATAAAATAGTACGTAATGCCATTATACTTCATCATTTCAATTCCACAGTATTTGTGACGCCACCCGACAGATACTGTGATCGTTTCCTTGAGCTCAAGCTGATTTTTAAAAGATTCATTCATATCTTCATACTTTGGCAAAATAACCGATACATTGGCTCCCTGCTTTTGAAGGGCCTGCGGGAGCGCCCCAATCACATCACCAAGCCCTCCAGTTTTTATAAAAGGATAGCCTTCAGACGCTGCAAATAAAACATTCATTTCTAGTTCCTCCTGCTATATGACCGTTGATTTAGCAATGACACGCGGTTCATCTTCAGATGTAACTTTTTCGTTCTGTGAAACAGACACATCTTTATCTAAAATGACGTTCTCAATGACGGCGCCTTCACCGATCTCACATTTCTGCATGATAATGCTATTTCGAATAACAGCACCCTTCCCGACGCGTATGCCTCTGAATAGAATGCTATTTTCCACAGTACCTGAAATTGTACAGCCATTCGCAATCAGTGAATTTGAGACGCTTGAGCTCTCAAGGTACTTTGCAGGTGATTCGTGCTTAACCTTTGTATAGATTGGCCCTTTGTTGTAGAAAAGCTCCTGAGTCACGTTAGGATCAAGCATCTCCATGCTGTATCGGTAATAACTCTCGATATTATCAATGAAAGTAACATAGCCTCCAAAATGGGAAGCATGTACATGATAACGATCCAGACTACCAGCAATCGTTTCATTAATCGAATGAAACTTGCCGGATACAACGCTTTCTTCTACCATTGAAATTAAAAGGGAGGATTTCATAATGAAAGTATTCAAATATACATTATCCCCTGGCAATGGCTGGACACCCAGGTTTAGTCGATCAACTCGCTCATCATCATTTGTATAAAGAACGTTATAATTTTCTCCACTTGTATAAGGATCATCACATGGCTTATACACAACTGTAATATCAGCATTTTGGGCTTCGTGCTCATTAATCACCTGGTCAAAATCTACGTTCCAAACAAGCTGTCCATTCGTTACGACAACATAGTGTGAAAGACTTCTTTTGAAGAACGAAATGTTTTCATAAAAGGAATGAATATCTCCTTTACTTTTGCGCTCATCATCGGCAGGAGGCTGAAAGAACAGACCGCCCTGATGACGATCAAGATCCCATTCACGACCTGAGCCAAGATGGTCAAATAGTGAACGGTATTTCTCACGAGTAAATACAGCAACCGTGTTCACTCCTGCATTGGTCATATTGGACAACGAAAAATCAATTAATCGGTACCGCCCTGCAAACGGAACAGAGGCGAAGCTCCGATGATTGGTTAACTCACTAAGGGTGTTTTTTTCATCTACTAGATTAATAACTCCTACTACTTTTTTCATCGTTTCATCCCCCTATCCTATTTTGGTACTGATACAATCTCCCCGTCAGCAATTAGTGAAATAGAGCCATCAGCTGAACCAAGCGACATTCCATCTTCTACAACTGTACCGCTTTCAACAATAGCATTTTCAATTGTCACATTTGCTCCGATTTTTACATTCGGCATAATGATTGAATTTTTGATAGTGCTTCCAAGTCCTACATGCACGCCATAAAATAGAACAGAACGATATACATCGCCGTATACGACACACCCTTCGTTAACAAGTGAGCGCGTAACTTTCGCTTGAGGAGCAATATATTGTGGTGGTTGGTTAGGATTTACCGAATAAATTTTCCAAGCTGGATCATTTAGGATCAGGGATGGATCATCATCAAGTAAATCCATGTGCGCTTCCCATAGACTTTGAAGAGTTCCCACATCTTTCCAATACCCACTGAATGAGTAAGCAAATACATTCTTTTCATCTTCAATCATTGCCGGAATGATATCTTTTCCGAAATCATTAGAGGAATCCGGATTTTGCTCATCTTCAGTTAAATACTTTTCAAGCGCTTTCCAATTAAAAATGTAAATCCCCATCGATGCGAGATTGGTCTTTGGTTCAGCAGGTTTCTCTTGAAATTCCACAATTCGATCTTCATCATCAGTATTCATAATTCCAAAACGACTCGCTTCATGCCACGGCACCTCAAGAACAGCAATCGTAGCGTCCGCACCGCGTTGTTCATGGTAATCAAGCATTTCGGAATAGTCCATTTTGTAAATATGGTCACCAGAAATAACAAGTACATATTCTGGATCGTATTGTCTAATATAGTACATATTCTGATAAATGGCATTTGCTGTACCGCGATACCATTCTCCGCCTTTTTGACCCATGTACGGAGGAAGGACGGAAACCCCGCCGTTCTTACGGTCCAGATCCCAGGAACTACCAATTCCGATATAAGAATTAAGTATGTACGGCTGATATTGCGTCAATACGCCAACCGTATCAATACCGGAATTACTACAGTTACTTAAAGTAAAATCAATAATTCGGTACTTCCCTCCAAATGGGACTGCCGGTTTCGCTAGACGTGTTGTCAATTTTCCAAGTCTTGTCCCCTGCCCTCCTGCAAGCAGCATTGCTACACAACGTTTATTAGACATAGCGATTTCTCCTCTCAAGGTTGCTTTTATTTTTTTTGCCGAGAATCACAATTCCAAGAGGTGGGATCTTCAGCATTAAACTGTTGGGTTGATCATGATAAGGTTTCTTTTCACTATGAAGTTCATCTGCATTTAACTGACCTGATCCACCATATTTTTCTTGATCGCTAGTGAACATTTCGATATATGTGCCTGCTGACGGGACACCAATGCGATAATCGTAATATACATTGGGTGAAAAATTGATAACGACGATATCACAGTCGCCCTTCGCTTTCCCTTTTCTCATAAATGTGAGCACAGACTGGTTATTATCGTTTGCATCAATCCATTCAAAGCCTTCAGGTTCATGATCAATTCGCCACATTGCCCTAGAATCGATGTAGAAGTGATTTAACTCTTTGACATACACGTTCATTTTTTTATGCATGTCGTAATCAAATAACATCCAATCTAGTTCTGAAGTGTCTTTCCATTCGTCGTATTGACCAAATTCTCCCCCCATAAAGAGAAGCTTCTTGCCCGGATGAGCCATCATATAGCCATAAAGTGATCGAAGGTTGGCAAATTTCTGCCAGTAATCACCCGGCATTTTATTAAGAAGCGACTTTTTCCCATGTACAACCTCATCATGTGAAAGAGGAAGCAGGTAATTTTCTGAAAAAGCATAGAAAAAGGAAAAAGTTAATAAATTGTGATGGTGTTTCCGATCATCCATATGGAGTTCCATATATTTCAATACATCATTCATCCAGCCCATATTCCACTTATAATTGAAGCCCAGACCACCCTCATGAATTGGTGCGCTTACAAGCGGATAATCGGTAGATTCCTCAGCCATCATGAGCGCATTGGGATACTTTTCAAAGATCGTCCGGTTAAGTTTCTGAATAAATTCCTTAGCTGCTGCATTCTCGCCTTCCTCACCACCACTCTGATGATCGTGATGATAGAGTAGCATCTGGGAAACAGCATCAATTCTAAGGCCATCAATATGGTAATAATCAAACCAGAAAACCGCATTGGAAATGAGGAAACTCACTACTTCTGGCTTGCTATAATCAAAGTTATATGTCCCCCAATTATGGCGTTCTGCTTTCGCTGGATCAGAAGGTTCGAAAACCGGTCCTCCATCAAACTGTCCCAGGCCATGGGCATCCTTACAAAAATGGGCTGGTACCCAGTCAAGAATAACACCAATATCTTCCTGGTGGCAGTGATCAATGAACGCTTTTAAATCATCAGGTTGACCAAATCGACTTGTAACGGAGAAATATCCGGTAACTTGATAGCCCCACGACTTGTCAAAAGGGTGTTCCATCACAGGCATAAGTTCGATGTGAGTATACCCGTGCTCTTTCACATATGGAATGAGCTCATTCATTAAATCCTTGTATGAATAGTAATTTCCATTTTCCTTCCTACGCCATGAACCCGGGTGAACTTCATAAATCGAAAGAGGCCCATGATAAGGCTCGGTTTTCTTTCGCTTATTCATCCATCTGGTATCCCGCCAGACGTATTCATCCACTTTCTTTACTATGGACGCTGTTTTCGGTTTCATTTCGGAGTAGAAAGCATAGGGGTCAGACTTCATTAAAATCTCCCCATTTTGTGTCTCTACAGCGTACTTATAAAGCTCGTTCTCTGAAAGCTCCTCGATAAATAAAGACCAGATACCTGATTCTTCTATCTTTTTCATCGGATGAGCTGTGGGATCCCACTGATTGAAATTCCCTGTTACAGATAATGCTGCAGCATGAGGAGCCCAGACTGTAAAGCGGACTCCAGATCGTCCATCTTCTACTCTAATATGAGCGCCCATAGAACGATATGCTTGAAATAAATTCCCCTGATGAAATAAGTACCGATCGTAATCTGTCGGCATCGATACAGCCATTGCGACACCTCGCTCTCGTTAATAAAGTGAATATTAATAAAGTGAATCTTCCATCCGAGGGGTTTTACTGCCCCATACGGCTGGTATAAATAGAGGGATTCCACCTTCATCCTCTACATCTAACTAATTCGACACGTCATGCAGGTTTCCCTTTCAAAAAATAAAATGTCGAATGATACCATTATTTTTCTTCAAATTTCGAGGTTTTTTTACAAAAAAAAACGGTCTGCGAAAAGATTCGCAGACCTGGTGTGACATTAGGATACATTCTCTTGCATTTCATTCATTCTTACCTGAAGCTGATATGCCATTGAAATCGACCATGCTAGCGGCGTGTTTTTATTTGGAATATCGGTGCCTCCGATATACAATTCTGGAATTTTACCGCTTTCTGGGGTAATACTCATCGTCTTCGACCAGTATTCACTCATTTTATCAAGTACGCCAATTTGCTCGAAACATAATCCGAGCCATGGAAATCCGAAACACCATTCCGCTTCGCTGCCTTCATTATAGTACTGATCGTTATCATAACGGATAATGCCTCTTTTACGTTCCAAACGGCCTGTCACTCGATCAAGAATTTCAATTGCCTGTTTTCTTGTCACAACGTTCAAAGGATAAATTAAGGATAATAGCGATAAATCCGTTTCTTTCGTCTTACTTTCACAGGGGAGGAGGCAATTAAGCGCTTCTTCTCCTTTTTCAATCATGTAGGATCGAACATCCACTAATGTTTTAACTGCTTTTAATCCTGCCACACAAGCTCCAATACTTGATGCATGAACTTCCACATTCTCTTCCCACATTCCGTTATCAGGGCTTCTCCAGTATTCTAAACACTCAAGATAATCGACGAGTTTTTGAACAATGCGATGGTCTACTTTATCTCGTAACATTGGCTTACCTGCTTGAATTCCCTCACCGATACCATGAAGCATGATTCCTATTGCATCATTCTGAGCATGACCCCATTCAACAGGAATTTCATCAAGGCTTTTTGAATACCTTGCATGAATGTGTTCATGTAAATAATGTGGCTTTTGCTCCGTATGGATGTCAAGCTTCCATTCATATTTCCTGAGTAGTGAGAACAGCGCATGATATGCTTTTTCATATCTAGTGCATTTTGAGTTTAAATATGGCATTACCGCATAGCATACATCCCTGACCCATACATAGTCATAATCATCAGATGTACTAGCTACATATGCTCCATTTGGTAGTCGCATGCTTTCAAGTACACTGTGCAGCTTCTGTTGATTCATAATTCTCACCTGCTCCTTATTTTTTACTACAATTATACCCTATTCGACAATTTTAAACCTTTTGAGCACAAAAAAACCGACCCTTGTATAAATGGGTCAGTCTAAAGTCTGGTTTATTGCTGTAATTTCAGTCGATTCTGGTTCGATTTGATAAACATAATCAATATAAGAAAGAAGCTCATCTCTGGCTGCTTTCACTTTAACAAATTCAGTTTCACGGATAAATGCGTGAATGAATTGTTCAATCCTTTTAGAAAGAATGTCATCCTCAGTTTTCATCATCAAAACGCTCAAATCAATGCATGCGCAATGATGTGTGTAATAAAGAGCTTTGTCATAGTCCGTAATATCCAATGACTTGCCCCCTTTCTAGGAGCTTACCTGTAGTATTCGCCCGGCAGCTCCACTTACACGAAGAAAAAGATAACAGTCATATTATGATTTAATAAAGGTATAGCCGTCTTTTTGTTCGACCTTTTTTTCCTTCAGCAGCTTGCCCATTGCTCGTTTGAAAGCTGCTTTACTTATGTTAAATTCTTTCTTAATTGCTTCAGGATCACTTTTGTCAGTAAATGGCATTTCCCCATCTCGTTCCATCATATAGGAAAGAAGACGATCGGAATCTTCAAGCCGAGCCTCTTTCACAAGCGGTCGTGTTGAAACATTCACTCGTCCGTCTTCTCTTACGAAGGTAATCCTCATCGTAAGTCGCTGGCCAAGTCGTACCGGCTCTTTCATCTCATCTTTATGAAGATAAGCAAGGTATCCTTCGCCTGTTAAAATCGAGACGCCATCATCTAGTAAGCGAAAAACAAGGCCTTCTACTTCAGCGTTTTTGCATTCAGCTGGAGCGTTGACAGAGAGCTCTTGGATTTCTTCAAATTTACTTAAGTCCGCAAACAAACGCTGCTTTTTATCAAGCTTTAGTCCGCAATATAATTCGTCACCAATCGCTGGCCATGTTGCCCAGTCATATGGAAGATCATCTTTCGAAAGAAGCATGTCCTTTTGAATCCCTACATCCACAAAGACACCCAGACTGTGCTTAACTTCAACCACTTTTAAAATCGAAAACGAGTCGAGCGTTACAAGCGGCATTGTTTCTGTTGCAGATAGTCTACCTTCATGATCATGATATAAAAACACCTTCACATTATCGTTTTCCTCATAATGATTTTTAGATTCTCTCTTATGAAGCAATACATCTTCATATCCATTTGTTAAAAAGTAGCCGTATTCTTGAATACGTGCTACACGTAATTGTGTAATTTCTCCTGCTAGTAATTCACTTGACAACTTGATTCACGCCTTTCTTTTTTCTTGTCTTAGTATATCACTTCACTCACATCTATTTCCCCTCTTTATCATAAAACTTATGATCCTGTAAATACTAACATCGACACAAACGAAAAAAGGAGCAATGAACCATGTCAACGTATCGAAAAGTTGAAGAAATGTTAAAAAATGCTCATGAACTCGTTGAATATGCAGATGAGCAGCTACAGCTTGCTACCAGACAAGAATCTGTTGTAACCGATAAAGGATACACGGAAACACAGCAGCTTCTAGAGCGTATGTCGATTGAGCTTGATAAAATGATCCACAGTGCAAATCCCGAACAGCGCGATGCCCTCTCGAGAGCCCAGCAGCAAATTCAGGATTGCCAGAATGACTTTATTTTAGGATTTGATACCTAAGGGCTGCATGTTGCAGTCCTTTTTGCTTGACCTTAAGAGAACGAACCGAATTCACTCGCTAACTTCTGCGAATGCTTCCTCCGCGCTTTTCTTGCTTTCATTCGCTCATATCCGCCATCATAGACGAACTTTTCTTCTTCTGTTTCAGGAATAGCCTCAGGGACTTTAGACGGTTTGCTTTCTTCATCTAATGCTACAAACGTCAAAAATGAAGTAGCGCACACTTTCTTTTTTCCAGTTACTACATTTTCAGCAAAAATTTTCACGAACACTTCCATCGATGTATTATGAGTCCAGCTTACATAAGATTCAAGACTCACGACCTCACCTTCCCTGATTGGACTTAAAAAATCGATGGAATCAGCAGAAGCCGTCACAACCGCTGATCGCGCATGCTTAGATGCTGTAATCGCTGCGATATCATCGATATAAGCCATCAGCTTCCCTCCGAATAGTGTTCCATGTGTGTTTGTATCAGAGGGTAGGACAAAGCATGATTTCGTTGTTCTTGATACGCGTATTAGTTTTTTGGTTAAAGCAAAGTCTGACATTTTTTTCTCTCTCTTTCTAGAAAAGTCCTATTGTCGTTCCATCCCCTATAACGTCCATATTCAATGCAGCCGGCTTTTTTGGTAATCCAGGCATTGTCATAACGCTTCCGGTAAGGGCAACGATAAAACCGGCACCGATCGAAGGGCGGAATTCTCGAATCGTTATTTTAAATCCTGTTGGACGTCCGAGCAATGATGGATTATCTGATAGGGAATATTGTGTTTTAGCCATGCAAACAGGTAGCTGGTCCCAGCCGTTTTGATCAAATTCCTTCATTTGTTTCATGGCTTTTGACGTGAACTCCACACCGTCTGCACCATAAATTTCTTTAGCAATGGTTTCGATTTTTTCTTCAAGAGATGCATGCAGTTCATAGATCGGTTTAAAATGATTTTCTTTGCTTTCAATTTCTTGAAGCAGCGTTTGAGCAAGCTCTATTCCGCCTTTTCCTCCGCGTGCCCACACATCTGTCAAAGCCACCGGAATATCGTTTTTTTCACACCAGTTGAGCAAGGAATTGACTTCAAGTTCCGTATCGGTAACAAATCGATTTATCGCAACGACGAAAGGTATGCCATATTTCTTGATGGATGATACATGATGCTCAAGGTTGGCAAGTCCGTTTTGAAGAGCTCTAACGTCTTCTTTCTTCAGCTTGTCTTTCGGAACCCCACCGTGCATCTTTAACGCACGAATCGTTGCGACGATAACTGTAGCAGCTGGATCAATTTGTCCCGCCCTGGTTTTAATATCAAAGAACTTCTCGGCACCCAGATCTGCCCCGAAACCAGCTTCCGTAATAACGTAGTCAGAAAGCTTCTGAGCCATTTTTGTCGCTGCCACGCTATTGCAGCCGTGTGCAATATTCGCAAATGGTCCTCCGTGAATAAGGGCTGGCGTATTTTCGAGTGTTTGTACAAGGTTTGGATTCATCGCGTCTTTTAGAAGTAACGTGATCGCTCCCTGTACACCTAAGTCAGCAACCGTAATTGATTCCTTTGTTGTGCTATAGCCAATAACAATGCAAGATATCCTTCTCTTCAAATCCGCTAAATCGGATGCTAGACAGAGAATGGCCATGATCTCAGAAGCAACTGTAATATCAAACCCGTCTTCCCGAGGCACTCCCTGTGTCGCACCTCCAAGACCAACGACCACCTGTCTCAGGGCACGATCATTTAAATCTACAACGCGTTTCCAAGTCACACGCCTTGTATCAAAACCAAGTTCATTCCCATGATGAATATGATTGTCGATTAAGGCGGACAGGGCATTATGTGCAGATGTAATGGCATGGAGATCACCTGTAAAATGGAGGTTAATATCCTCCATTGGCATAACCTGGGAGTACCCTCCACCTGCTGCTCCACCTTTAATTCCCATGCTTGGCCCAAGAGAAGGCTCTCGCATGGCAACAATGGCTTTCTTCCCAATTCGGTTTAATGCTTGAGCAAGTCCAACTGTAACCGTGCTTTTTCCTTCTCCAGCAGGTGTCGGATTGATGGCAGTTACGAGCACTACTTTTCCGGAAGGATATTGGTTTAAGCGCTTCATACTATTTAGTGAAACCTTGGCTTTATAGTGACCATATGGCTCCCATTCTTCTTCTGTTAATCCTAAGTCATAAGCGATTTCACTAATCCGCTTCATTTGGGACCCTTGAGCAATTTCAATATCGCTCTTGATTGTTAGTTCTGATTTCATAAAATCCCTCCATCCAATGAAATACGTCTTTTCCATCTTACCCAAGTTTATTCATTCCGTTAAGGATTATCTCCTGATCTCTACTGAAACTTGACTTTTCTCTAATTTTACGCTATAGTTAAATTAACCATTTATCACAAAGATATTTCATTATCTTCGATTGGTGGTTGAAATTTTAAAGTGCACAATGAACGTGCTAAGCTTTTAGGAGGAACAAACATGCAAAACGGTAAAGTAAAATGGTTTAATGCAGAAAAAGGATTTGGCTTCATCGAAATCGAAGGTGCTGAAGACGTATTCGTACACTTCTCAGCAATCAATGACGAAGGTTTCAAAACGCTTGATGAAGGTCAAGAAGTTTCTTTCGAAGTCGTCGAAGGAAATCGCGGACCACAAGCTGCTAACGTAAATAAAATCTAATATATAAATGTGAGCACAAGGAACTGATGATTTCATCAGTTCCTTTTTTTGTGCTTTCTTTTCGTTTAAGCTTGTTTGGAACTGGCCATACTATTCCTGAAAGATTTGCAAAGGTGGGATGGTATGTCAGAACCATATTCTGATCTTCAACAAATTGAAATGTCTATCAAGTCCGCGCAGCACCTCGTTGGACAGGCTACGAAAAGCATGAATGACAATCAGCTTAAAGCGGCACAGAATGCCATTGATCAGGCCAAACAGCAATTTCAACAAGCTCTTGCTCATAAGACAGGTACAAATGAACAGTTCTATGAGTTCTCAAGCGAGCTAATTGAAAAATGCGAAACGCAATTAAAAGAAGCGAACGAATAAAAGAAGCAGCCAGGGGCTGCTTCTTTTATTCGTTCTCAAATTCAATCGAACTGCTTATCTCCGTTCCTTTTAATGCCTGTGCAGCTAAACGATGAGCTTCTTTATTTTCATCGCGAGAAATGTGTTTATACACTGGCTGAAGTCTTAGATCGCGAAGCGACACTTCAATCCTATCCATCCATCTGTTTAAAAGCGGCTCATACACCGCCCATTCACCTGACATCTGATTAATAACGACCTGTGAATCCCCTTTAATTAGAATTTCAGTATCCTCGACATCAATCGTTCTTACTTCCTGAAGCCCTGTCCACAATGCAGCATATTCTGCTTCATTATTATTTTCAAGGTAATCAAGAGCCCGGTTAACTCGGATCCTCTTCCTCTTTCTTCCTTCATAGAAATAAATAACAGCTCCACACCCTGACTTTTTCGTTTCCTTATCAAAGCTGCCATCAAAAATAAGTTCAATTGATGCTGGGCGTTCTTCCTTCTTCGTCATGTACGTCTCAAACTCTTTTAAAGACCATTTCAAACCGCGGTGATCAATAAAAAACAAATCGATCGACCGTCCAGTTTTAGCAATATCTCGTGCTATTAGCATCGCTTCTGGGGCAGGCAACTCATCAGAAGTCATCCATGTCTGAATCCCTCGAGGCGTCTTGTATTTCCATTTTATGATGACTTTCATTTGGTCCACTCCTTCGATTAAGAAAGATGTTTGCCGAGTTCTTTTAATTCATCTCCAACGCTGCATTCCGTAATACAAAAACGTTGCGCATGACACTTCCCATAATCATGCTGATTCACTCTTTTCAGTAAGCAATCCTGACAATATGTATCAAGGATTAAACCGACTTCCATCATGACCTCTTTCTTTTTCATACTTTTCACTCCTACACACAATCCCTTCTTAACAGCTTTCTCCTTTTACCTTAAATGTATGTCTTCTCTGTTTGAACATGTTTATGATAAAATACAACATGACCACCGTACAGGGAGGTAAACCATGTGATTGAAGTATATGTAGATGGAGCAAGTGCTGGTAATCCGGGTCCTTCAGGAGCCGGTGTTTTTATAAAAGCGGACGGTAATGTTATCCGAGCGTCCCAGCCGCTCGGCAACCTTACAAACCATGAAGCTGAATTTGAAGCGTTGATCCACGCGCTTTCGATTTGTATAGATAACGAATTCCAGTCCATTTCTATTCGGACAGACTCACAGCTCGTTAGCAGCTCTGTGGACAATCGCTATGTTAAAAATCGTAACTATCAGCCTTATTTAACACACGCACTAGCTTTAGTCGATCGCTTTGAGCTATGTTTCATTAAGTGGATTCCAAGCTCCAAAAATAAAGTGGCTGATGAGCTTGCCAGGAAAGCCATTCCCCTAAATACCGCCTAAAATGAGCAAGCGCCTTGATAGGCGCTTCTCTTTTAGTTACATTCTGATGCGGAGTCCAAGCAAATCAAGCTCCTCTTTCAATCGATCGTAATCAAGCGTTAGCTTAAGATCATCGAAGGAGTGGTGATCAAGCTCAGGAATGGCTCGCTCGATCGTCACAAGCTGACGGCTTAATTTTGCTACTTCTTCACCTTCCATTAACTTCTTACGGTAGCGATTAAATTTGCTATCAAGCGTTGTAATGCTTTCGTAGACGCCATCCACAGATCCATATTGTTGAATAAGCGGCAGTGCAGCCTTATCTCCAACACCTGCGACCCCGGGGATATTATCACTTTTGTCACCAAGAAGTGCCTTTACATCAACCCACTGGTCAGGAGATATCTCATACTCAGTTTTAAAATGCTCCTCCGTATATACCCTGTCCCCTTCTTTTCGAATCGCAATAATTTGAGAGACGGATGGATTTAATAGCTGAAGAAGATCTCGATCATTGCTATAAATAAAGCAGTCACCCATTCCTTCTTTTGTCCATCTGTCAGAAAGGGTTCCAATAACATCATCTGCTTCGAAACCTTCTACAGTTAACTGCGGAATTCCTGTTGATCGGAATAAATTTACCGCCGTTTCATACTGCTGGATGAGCGGAGAAGGGAGATCCTCTCTCGTTCCTTTGTAATCTTCAAAAAGCGCTTTCCTCTTTGTTTCATTACGCTTTACGTCCCAGGTGACAACGAAATGACTCGGCTCGTATTCTTTCATCAGAGAAATCATTTTCTGAAGTTTGACTCGTAACGCATTTGTATATAAGCCCTCAGGTGTTTTCGTTAATTGATCCTCTGTTTTTCCATATGCTGTTGCGAAGTACCCTCTACTTAATAAGTTAAATCCATCAATCATTATTAATCGGTTCATTGTCATTCTTCCTTTCGTTCCCTTATACCATGATCTTCATATATGGTAACACAAACCCCCTTTCCACTACTCGGAGGCATCATAATGAAATAAAAGAAAAAGCCTTCAGTGAAGGCTTTTTCTTTTATTCCTTTGGATTTTTCAGTTTTTCTGCTTCCATTTCTGCATAAGAGGCAAATGAATGTTTTCCTTTTGCTTGTTTGGCGTTGTTGTTACGCTGTGCGTTCGGATTACCTTTTTTCTGTCGACCCATCGTGACACTCCTTTGTAGTCATTTCCCTATTAGTTTGTGTCAGATCGGTCCTGTTCTATTCAGTCAAAATGAAGCGCCTGTTGGTAAGAGCGTAGAAACGCGACATACTGCTGTGATGCTTCTTTAAATGCTTTTTCATCTTTTTGGTCGAGAGCACGATCAATAGTTTTCTGGTAACGTTCTTCCTGGAAAGTAAACACGGCTTCATCAAGGATCAATTGGGCATACAATTCCAACTCAAACGTTTCTTGTTCTTGTTTCTTTTTCATGGCACGCTGTTTCATATTGTCTTTATACGACTTATGATGATTGTTCATGTTAGCTCTCCCCCCTCTTGAAGCTCTTTTTTATATTATACGAGGGAATCGTCAAAATATCAATATTTTTCAGAATATTCCGATATAACTTTTATCAATTTTTTTCTTGTCCTATAGTGGATAGCGATCAAGGTCAAAATAATTCTTTTTAAGAAGCCGCTCCTGATTCATTAACTCTTTATACGTAAATGTGGAGGATAGCTTTGATGTATCAATTAGCATTAGCTGTTCCTCAACGTTCCCAACTAATTCGTCTGTTTGATAGCTCATGCCACAATGAATACACTGAACCGAAGGTAGGTCACTAATTTCTACCGCCCTGGTTCCATCCGGGAGCTCCCAGTAGCCTTTATCAAGGGTTTCAAAAGCCCCTTCTTCGTCACACCACTTACACTTCATACGCTTTCCTCCTCTTTATCTCCGCCTTTATATTTCATCTGTTCCGCGGTATATTTCTTTTCCTTCATTTGATCACGTTTATTTCTACGGTCTTTAAGTGAACTGTGCTGAACGTCCTGTTCATACTTACTCCTTCGCTTAAATCTCTGCCCCCCTTCAGGTACTAAATTGAAACGTTCATCAGTCATTAAGGAATGAATGCCAATCGCTGGTTTTTTCTCCATTTCATAAACGTTGTTAAAATATGTGTCTGCCGTACCTGGTGTATAATTCTCTGGTTCCGGATAAGACGTGATTACGCCCTCAAAGTTTCGTAAAATAACTTTGTCAGCACTTTGAGAGATCATGTAATTTGGCTGAAGTGCAATTTTACCACCACCACCTGGAGCATCAACAACAAACGTAGGAACCGCATATCCGGACGTATGGCCTCGCAAACCTTCAATAATCTCAAGGCCTTTTGACACTGGCGCTCTAAAGTGGCCAATGCCTTCTGATAAATCACATTGATAAATATAGTAAGGTCTCACTCTGATTTTCACGAGATCATGCATCAGTTTCTTCATAATTGTTACGCTATCGTTGATTCCAGCCAGTATAACAGCCTGATTTCCAACTGGTACCCCTGCATCAGCAAGCATTTCACATGCTTTCTTCGATTCCTCAGTGATTTCAATACTTGTATTGAAATGCGTATTCAACCAAACTGGATGATATTTTTTCAATATATTACATAGATCTTCGGTAATTCTCTGTGGAAACACAACCGGTGCTCTAGTACCAATTCGAATAATCTCCACGTGTGGAATGGCTCGCAGGTTTTTGAGCACGTACTCAAGAATTTTATCATTAATGAGTAGCCCATCTCCTCCAGAAATCAATACATCTCTTACTGCAGGTGTCTGTGAAATATAATTGATGGCTTCATCAAGCTGTTTCTTCGGTACACCCATACCTATTTGGCCGGAAAACCGTCTTCGTGTGCAGTAACGGCAGTACATCGAACACTGATTAGTGACGAGAAACAGTACACGATCGGGATATCGGTGTGTAAGTCCAGGCACGGGAGAGTCCTCATCCTCATGAAGTGGGTCTTCAAGGTCATATTTAGTTTTATACATCTCCTGTGAAATGGGAACAGACTGCATCCGGACCGGGCAACGGGGGTCATCAGGATTCATTAGTGATGCATAATAAGGTGTAATGTTTAATGGAATTGTTTTGGTGGCAATTTTGACGCCTTCTTCCTCATCAGGCGTTAAGTTCACGACTTTCTTTAGATCATCAAGCGTACGAATCGTATTTGTTAGCTGCCAGATCCAATCATTCCACTGCTCCTCAGTTACATCTTTCCATAATTCAATGTCCTTCCAATGGCGTGCTGGCTTATAAAGTTGCATAAGCATGTCGTAATCCCCCTTCGTATAATCTACTTTCATACTATGCAAGTTTGATGCCAGCTCCATTAAATCTTTAAAAGTGACCGGGGACATTGATCAAAAGACCAAAAATCCAGAATTAAAAATAATAAAAAACCAGGCGTGCTCATTATTCGGCACTCTGGCTTTTTGGAAATTTTGATAACTTATATTGTAAGGTTTGTCTCGGGATACAAAGCTGCTTTGCGGCTTTTTTTACATTACCTTCAGCATCAACCATCGCCTTTTCAATTAAGCTTCTCTCCGTTCGTAGCAACACTTCCCTTAAAGGCTCGCTTTCAAGCTGTTTTCCACGCTCGGGCAGAAGCATCGGAAAATCAATTGAAGTCAGCACTTCCCCTTCTGCAAAGTTCATCGCTGATTGAATAACATGCTCGAGTTCTCGTACATTGCCATGCCAGCTACGTTCATTTAAGAGCATCGCAGTACGCGGTTCGATCGATTTCACCTGTTTGCCGAACTTTACATTATACTTGTGGATAAAATGATCCATCAGCTCTGGTATATCACTTCTGCGTTCTCTTAAAGGAGGAAGACGGAGATATATCACATTCAATCGATAGAACAGATCAACTCGAAGTCGTTTTGCTTCAAGAGCAGCGTCAGGCTCTTCATTAATCGCTGCAACGATCCTGACATCCACTTTCCTCGTTTTTCCCGCTCCTATCCTTCGAATGACACCATCTTCAAGAACGCGAAGAAGTTTTGCCTGAACATCGATCGGCATCGAATTAATTTCATCGAGGAAAAGGGTTCCACCATCCGCTAATTCAAATAACCCCTCCCGCTCTTCAGCTCCTGTGAAACTTCCTTTTGTTGTTCCAAAAAGGATGGATTCAAGAATCGAGGCTGGCAATGCAGCGCAGTTCTGTGCTATAAATGATCCCGAACGATTTGAAGCATTATGGATAGCCTGAACGATCAGTTCCTTACCCGTACCAGTTTCTCCATATACGAGGACTGGAGAAGGAAGCTGTGCTGCCTTCTCTGCCCTTGCTTTTACTCTTTGAAACGCATCATCGCCAGTTATAATATGATCGAACGTATACGTTGTCCCATTATCAAACTCCATTGCCGTTTTTTTACTAATTTTCGCCTGTAGCTCCATGACTTTGTCGGAAAGGGTTTTAATCCTTGAGATATCCCTTGCGATTTCGACTGCCCCTTCAAGTTCCCCACCCACTTCAATCGGAAGGGTTGTATTTACAGTTGAAATTAATCTACCTTTCATATTACGATACGTTTGATCTTTATTAAAAATCGCTTTTCGAGTTGTTAATACATGTGACAGTGTACTCGTTTCTTTCGAAAGAGATGGAAAAGCCTCAAGGTAATGCTTCCCAAGCACATCCTCTACTTCCAACCCATCGTGTTTCGCTGCAATTTCGTTGTAATAGATTGTGAGGCCTTTACTATTAACCACATGGATACCTTCATCAATGCTCTCAAGAATCGCCTGGAACATCCCATTCGTAAGCGAAATAGTTGGCTTCATTGCGTCACCCTCTTTCGGCCGAATTTTCGTCTCTTTGTGCCTATTATTGGGCATCATAAGTCAGCATCTTACTCCATAAATTCATATTCTCCCAGTCTGTATAAATTTTGACGTTATTAACTAGCCTTCCTCCATACGCATAACCGAGCTGATGAAGCACTGCATTCATACCAAAGGAACGGGCTCTGGCAATCGAGTAAGCATAATAGATTTCTTCTTTCAATAACGTTTTTTCGAGTTCCATGATCAGGTGTCTCATCGTTCCGCCTTTTCTGAAATCAGGTAATGTAGCGCAGTCTGTTACTTCTGCATTGTGCCATTTCCTGTTCAACTCTGCTGACGCCGCACTTTTGATCGTGCCCTGCTCTTCAACCAGCAAAAAGATGGTTCCTTCCTTCATTACCTTACGAATGTAATCAGGATTGTCCATCGGTGTTGGGTACACTGCAAATACATGCTTGTAAAGCTCTGCTAATCCTCCTGCATCCTTTTTAGTTGCCTGTCTCATTAAAGGTTTTTCCGATAAATCCCCTGGTGTTTTTGAAAGTACACCTTCTAAAATTGCATCTTCTTCAATCCAACTCTTACTATTACGCCTCCAATTTTCTCGGTATTTTGTCATCAGAAGCGTGTTCACACCTGAGAAGTACCCACAGATTTCACCTTCGTATGAGAATCCGAGGGATTGAAACAATGCTGCATCCCCATCCTTCACTTTTATTATGCATTTTGTATAATCAGCATTGAACAATTCCAGAATGTGATCAACGAGCGTCCGTTTGTTACCTGCATATTCATCAATTCGAATTCGTTCATTGAATGGATCGTGATGGCAGTTAAAATGATAGTCCCTACCCTTATAAAAATGAGTCGTTGCTTTCTTTTTTTGATTATTCAAGAATGTCCCTCCCTCATCAAACCCTTACTCAAACCTTTCTTCTCTCTTTACAGGTGAAATCCTTCCCCTAAAAATTGTGGTTGCGAGAGCTAACAAGTAAAAAAAGAACGGTTGCCCGCTCTTCAATTCGCCTTGCCACACCAGTCAATGATAATATGAACAAACAGTTCAGATGCTAACATCATCTGGTCAATCTCAATATATTCATTTGCAAAGTGAGCCACAGCGGTTTCACCAGGTCCAAACACGATTGAAGGCGTATCTCCTTCTTCCGTAAGAAGCCCACCATCTGTTCCCCATGGGGAGGCTTCGATGGTGACATCCTTACCAGTTATTCTTTCAAAATGATCTCCTATGATCATCATAAGCGGATGGTTTTCTTCCACTTCTCCAGGAAGCCACCTTGCTCCAAACCATTCAAGACTAACAGGATTCTCTTGTAGCCACGGGTCTTCAATGGATTCCAGTGCACGCTTCATCTCAAGCTTAGCTTCTTCCATCGCCTCCCCGGGAATGACACCCATTCTTCCCTCAATCACGATCTGGTCAGGAACTGATGATGGCCAATCGCCCCCTGTTATCTTCCCTATATTGATCGGAACAGGGATTGGGATATTTTGATATAACGGGTCTGTTATTTGTTCATTTCTTTCTTTTTCCAAACTTTGAATCGCCTGAATTACGGAAACGCTTTTTTCGAGGGCAGACACGCCTTCATAACGCGTACCCCCGTGAGCCGAGCGTCCCGTTATCTTCAATCGAAACCACATCGAACCCTGCTGTTTAGGAAAAACCTTCATTTTTGTTGGTTCAGGAATGAGCGCCGCATCTGCACGGTATCCTCTTGTAATCGCTGCTAGCGTTCCTGTTCCACCGCTTTCTTCCTCTACAACGCTTTCAAAGATAATGTCACCTTTTAGAGTTATCCCCAGTTCCTTCAGGCATTTAAGCGCAAGAAGCATGGAGGTGTTTCCACCCTTCATATCAGTCGCGCCCCTACCATAGACGCGTCCATCCTTAACCTCACCACTGTAAGGGTTAGCCTTCCAATCTTCCTTATTTCCAGGCGGTACAATGTCAACGTGACCGTTTAAGATGAGTGAGCGGCCACCGCCACTTCCTTTTAGCACCCCTACAATATTTGGACTTTCTTTAAAGTCAGTACGATTCGCGCAAAAAGCTGGGTGTGATATCGTTTCTTCTCCTGGAACGAATCGATCAACTGTCAGATTTAACTGCTGAAGCTCTCCTTCAACAAGTTTCTGCACTTTTAGTTCATTTCCCTGAACGCTGTCACATTGAATTAATTTCTGAAGGAGCTCGACTCCATACTTCTCGTTTGCTTTCATCCAATCCTTCACTTTATCTTTCAAGACGTATGCCTCCTTACCTGATCCACATTGATAACAGCTTCTGTTGATTTGATTACATCCTCTACTTTATAGCCCGGCATGACTTCTACTAATATAAGTTTTCCATTATCAATTTTCATGACCGCTCGTTCCGTAATAATCATATGTGCTCCCTCTCTGACCGTTAGGGGCAAAGAACATTCTTTAAGTATTTTTGGCGAACCTTCTTTTGTCGTATGACTCATCAATACAATCACTTTCTTTGCCTTTTGAGCAAGGTCAATCGCACCTCCCATTCCAGGAACCCGCTTACCCGGGACGATCCAGTTGGCGATATCCCCTCGCCCGCTTACTTCTAGCGCTCCGAGGATCGTGATGTCAAGGTGCCCCCTTCGCACCATTCCAAATGCCTCTGCACTATCAAAAAACGACGCTCCGCTCGTTAGGGTAACCGGGTAACCACCCGCATTGGAGAGATTGCCGTCTTCTCTTCCCTGTTCCGGACTGCCACCCATTCCGAGAATACCGTTTTCTGTGTGCAACATAACGTCGAGTGAAGCAGGAAGATAATCGGCTACGAGAGTCGGTATGCCAATCCCAAGGTTGACCATCATACCTTGCTTCACTTCTTCTGCTGCCCTTCTAGCTATTAACCTTCTCGTTTCAACTCCCATACCCATTTCCAATTCACCCCTTTACTCTGAATCACATGATCGACGAAAACGCCCTGCGTAATGATTTCTTCAGGATTTAAAATACCTGTTTCCACAACCTCAACGGCTTCAGCTACTGTAACATCTCCAGCAGAAGCCATGAGAGTGTTGGTATTTCGTGCACTTTGATCATAGATGAGGTTTCCGTAATGATCAGCTTTTTTACATGAAACAATGGCAAGATCCCCCGTTAACGCAGGTTCGATCATATATTCTTTACCCTTCACGATCGTCTTTTCTTTACCTTCTTCAATCGATGTCCCGAGTCCTACATCGACAAGGATGCCACCGAGTCCCATGCCGCCTGCACGAATTTTCTCTGCAAGTGTGCCCTGTGGATAGAAGTGGACGTCAAGTTCACCATTGTGCATTTGCTTTCCCGCTTCTGGATTTGATCCGATATGAGAAGCAATCAGCTTTGAAACTCGCTTCTCTGTGACGAGTTTTCCTGGACCGATCCAGGGGAACCCTGCATCATTACAAATGAGCGTTATGTTATCAATGCCGGATTCGAGAATCCAATCAATAAGCGTTGGCGGAGATCCTACCCCTCCAAAACCTCCGCACATAATTGTCATCCCACTCTTAAGAATATCTAAATCAGCTACTGATCTAATTTTATTGATAGCCATAGACGCCTCCCTTTCTTAACTAATCGATCTTCTTTCATATAAGCCTTCTCCCTCAAGTTCAGAAACAAGACTTGCGAGCCCCCGGTTCAGCTTATCGAGAAGCAGTTGAACTTCATCCTCTTGAATGACAAGTGGCGGGGCAATCATAATCGCATCACCAGCAACCCCATTTAGCCCACCTGCAGCCGTGTATACAAGCAGTCCAGCTTCATAGCATTTTCGGATCAGTCGATTCGCAACCTCATACTGGAGCGGAAATGGCTCCTTGGTCAGATTATCCCGGACGAGTTCAATTCCAGTTAATAACCCAATTCCCCTAACATCCCCAATAATCGGGTACAAGGCCTTCAACTGTTTTAACCCTTTAAGAAGCACTTCCCCGCTTGTCTCAGCATTCTTAACGACTTTATGTTGCTCAATATAGTTAAGCACTGAAAGACATACAGCGGCTGATAGTGGATTTGCACTAAACGTATGTCCACTTAACACAACTTTGGAGCCACGTTCGATTGTTTGAATAATACGATCAGATACAAGCGTAGCGGCCATTGGTGTGTAGCCTGCGCTCATTCCTTTTCCAAGTGCTAATAGATCGGGTTCAATCCCCCAGTGCTCCAGTGCATACATTTTCCCGGTCCTGCCGATCCCAGTCATCACTTCATCAGCAATAAATAAGATATTGTATCGATCGCACACTTCTTTCATCGCTTTAAAATAGTGTTTTGGAGGGACGACCGCTCCTCCAGCTGCTCCAATGACTGGTTCACATACAAAAGCAGCGATTGTTTCTGCACCAAGTCTTTGAACCTCTCGTTCAAATTCAAGAGCGTACTGTGCGGAACAGTTCGGGCAATGCTCTTCAAAAGTGCAGCGATAACAATATGGCGGGGAAAGGGCTGGATAGTGCTCAAGCATCGCTGTAAAACGGCTGCGACGGATCACGTGTCCTGACATAGAGAGGGCGCCCATCGTAATACCATGATAGCTCATCCACCTCGATATGACTCTGTTCTTCGCAGGTCTGCCCAGTTCCTGCCAGTACTGAATCGCTATTTTTAATGCTGTTTCCATCGCTTCAGATCCGCTGTTAACAAAAAATACCCAGTCAAGGTCACCAGGTGCCAAATTACACAACCGTCTTGCAAGTTCCTCAGCGGGCTGGCTAGTGAACTGCGATCTGTAAACAAATGACACCTGAGCAGCCTGTTTTACCATAGCTTCTGTAATGTCTTGTACGCCATGACCGATGTTTGCCGTTACGGCACCTGACGAACCATCAAGGAATACGTTCCCGTCCTCATCATATAAATAGATTCCTTTCCCGTGCGAAATCACTGCATATTCCGTACCAAGCATTGGTTTAATTAAATGGGTTTTGTTTACCATTTTGTCACCTCAACTCTCTCTGGTGTTTAGATTCAGCCTATGATGAAAAGAAGTAAAAATCTATTCCACATTATCTACAAAAAATTCCGACTTTGTTGTACGATTTGGATAAGAGAATACGGGGGGACGTCTATGGGACTAACGGTACGTGAAGCATTACAACTTAAAGAAATGAGAGAAATTAAACTAATTGCAGGAAAAAAGGGAATTGACCGTGATATCAAATGGCTGACAATTGTGGAAGTGATGGAGGATGTGTCGCGTCTTCATGAAGGTGAATTCTTAATTACCACAGCTTACGGATGGAATGAAAAATCTGAAACATATACGAATTTAATCGAAGCACTTGCGAATCGGCAATTATCTGCGCTCGCAATTCATACAGGCTTTTATCTTGATGTAATTCCTATCGAGATTGTTGAAGCTGCTAACAGGATCGGACTGCCGCTTCTTGAAATTCCTAGAACAATGAATTTTTCCATGGTGACGAGAAGCATTCTTGAACAGCTAGTTAACAAACAGCTTTCTCTGTTAGCATATGCCCAGCGCATTCAAGAAGATCTCACTTCACTTGTACTAAAGAATGCAGGATTTTCAGCCATAACAGAATCCCTCTCGAAATTACTTCATGCCAATGTCTCTTTATATAACAGCAGGAACGAACTAGTTGCCAGCACATTACTTGCTAATCGAACGTCGCTTATCGATGCACGGTATCCGATCCTCGGCCTGAATGAACAGATCGGAGAAATTTTCATTCAGAAACAAACAGAACTAAGCTCACTTGACCATCTTGCATTAAAACAGGCTACGACGATTTTTGCGATCGAGTTTCT
This sequence comes from Pseudalkalibacillus hwajinpoensis, assembly GCF_039851965.1. Classification (NCBI taxonomy): domain Bacteria; kingdom Bacillati; phylum Bacillota; class Bacilli; order Caryophanales; family Guptibacillaceae; genus Guptibacillus; species Guptibacillus hwajinpoensis. The sequence goes on from NZ_CP156674.1 coordinate 343,736, forward strand.
AAAACTACAGATAATAAAAGACACCCGCACTCAAATTGAAACAGATTTCCTTGATACACTTCTTTCTCATTCTTATGAAGATGAAGCCTACATGTTGAAAAAAAGTAAAGAGATGGGATTTGACTTCAGTGGGGTAAATCAAGTTTTCATTTTATCTTCACACAACCTGGATTTATTAGAACAAGATTGTCAGCAGCTGCTCATTCTTAATCGAATAAAAGGTATTATTAAAAAGAAAATGGATCACGTTGTGATGCTTGTCATCGGGGCAGGTTGTCCTATTTCGACTGCCGGAGGAATAAATGCTGGAATCAGCTCCAATGTTCATGGCATTCGCAAATTAGAAGACGCTTTTAAGGAAGCAACCATCGCTCACTTATTCGCAAAGTATCGGAACACTCCCCTCCTTCATTATGACGAGCTAGGAGCTTACCAGATTTTTATACGCTTAAAAGAGAATGACGAGGAGTTAGCTGCTTACTACAAGCCCCTGCTGATGCCTATCGTTACCTATGACGAAAAACATCAGTCGCAGTTAATGAAGACACTCGAAACCTTTTTAGAAAATAACCTGGTCATCAATCGCACCGCTGAAAAATTATTTATTCACCGACATACATTGAACTACCGCATCAAGCAACTAGAAAAACTAACCGGGATTGATATTTATTCCTATGATCAGCGCATTCATCTCCAATTCGCTTTGCTCGCCTATGTAACAGACCATATTCTATCGAAATAACGACACTATCAAAAAATAGAAGGCCACCCGCAACAAAAGGAGGTCTTCTATTTTTTTATGTATCCACAATAGTAGATGATCGATCACGATAGAATGTCACGATGTTAGCTTCAAACCATCATGATCGCGATATGTGTTACGGTCGGTCATTTTGCATGCGTATGCGACATAGGTTTTCTTTAAATCGGTGCACTAATCGCACGGGCCTGAAATATTTCTAATCCGAGCTCTATCGGAGGATTGCTATCCACTAATCGTTCCAGCAGCCTGGATGTCCCCGGCAAGCTCAGCAGACGTAAGAAATGTAAAAATGACATCCAGCAGCCATTAATGCTCTTCGTCATGCTAGGCAGTCAGGAGTGCGACTAACCCCCGGATAGCTGTGCATAACCGTTTGTTTTTGTTTCGTTAACATAGGCTGACCTCCTATGAAATTGAATCACAAACTATCTGAATATTGGTTATCCACAGAATTTTGTGGGTAACCATATACCCACACTGATACCCCCTCAAATAAAAAATATACCCTATATGGGTATACGAAAACTCCTGTTGATAAGTCTCAGAATCCCAATGATACCAGTACTTAAGTAAGTTATCAACAAGTTGTCTTTTCCTTCTTATTTGATTAAATCCACACAGAAATTCATTTTCGACGATAACGATAAAATTATGCTACAATGATGTTTATGATAACGGAGTCGGAAAGGAAGACACACCTATGGAACACTTATTAAACCCTCGGATTAAATCAATTGAAATTTCCGGTATTCGCACGTTTTTTAATATGGTGGCAGATTACGAGAATATGATATCACTCACCATTGGCCAACCTGATTTTGAAACACCTGCGCATATTAAAAATGCCGCTAAGATAGCGATCGACCAGAACCGCACAACATACACACACAATGCCGGATTACTTCCGTTACGAAAAGCAGCTACACATTTTCTAAAGACGAGATATGGACTATCCTATTCACCTGAAAGTGAAGTCATAACAACGGCAGGTGCCAGCCAGGCAATTGATGTCTCACTTCGGACAATCCTAACGGAAGGATCTGAAGTGATATTACCTGGACCTGTCTATCCCGGATATGAACCGATCATCAAGCTTTGCGGGGCAACACCTATCCATGTTGATACCACAAATACCGAATTTAAGATGACGCGCTCTTTGATTGAAAATGCGCTTACGGAACGAACAAAATGCATTATTCTCCCCTCCCCTTCCAACCCGACCGGTGTTGCGATGTCTGAGGAGGATCTTGCTGATATTGCTGATCTTCTAAAGAACAAAGACGTTTTTCTGCTTTCAGACGAAATTTACTCTGAGCTTAATTTCTCTGGCACACACACTTCCATTGCCCAATTTAAAGGTATGCGCGAAAAAACCATCGTCATTAACGGCCTCTCAAAATCCCATGCGATGACCGGCTGGAGGATTGGGTTTCTTTTCGCTCCTGTGAACATCTGCAAGCACATGCTTAAAGTTCATCAATACAACGTTTCCTGCGCCTCCTCTATTTCACAATACGCGGCACTTGAAGCGCTCGAAAGTGGACTGGAAGATCCTATCGAAATGAGAAAAGAATATCTCGTTCGCATGAATTATGTCTATGATCGTCTGGTAGAAATGGGGCTTTCCCCGGTGAAACCAGATGGTTCTTTCTACATTCTTCCATCCATCAAGCAGTTCGGGTTTACATCCTTTGAGTTTGCTATGAAGCTCGCAAAAGAAGGCAATCTTGCGGTCGTTCCTGGGAGTGCTTTCTCGGATTATGGTGAAGGTTATGTCCGAATTTCCTTTGCGTATAATCTCGACATATTAAAAGAAGGTATGGATCGATTCGAACGATTCCTTGATACAATTCGATGATAAGTTAGTCCACCAAATAAAAAAGCCAGCCAGGACAGAGATGTCCAGGCTGGCTTTTTTATTTTGATTTCACTTCATTTTCGTTGTACGAAATCCAATCACTATAACTGCCGGGATAAAGCTTCGCATGAACACCAGCTTCCTGAAATGCAAGCAAGTTCACGCATGCTGTAACTCCGGATCCACAGTAAACAATGGGTTCCTCGCCGCTATCCACCCCTACTCTCTCGCCTGGGTCTTTCCATTTTTGATCTTCAGTGAGGTTGTTTTTCCAGAAATAATTCACTGCCTCCGGGATATGTCCTGGCTTCGCATCGATTGGTTCAACATCTCCAGCGTATCGTTCAGGTGCGCGGGAATCAATAATCGTTCGCCCCTCAGCCTGAGCCTTCTTCACATCATTCACGGACACAATCATCGATTTATCTAGACTGATTGGATAGTGCGTTTTATTAGGAGTCGGGACTTTCGTTTCAAGTTTCAACCCCTCCCCTCTCCAGGCTTCAAGCCCACCATCTAGAACCGCTCGTTGTTTATGACCCGCAAAACCAAGCAGCCACCATAACCTTGAGGCCATTGCACCATACTGAGAATCATAAGCTATCACTTTCGAATCCGGATCAATCCCAAGTCGTTCAATAAGATCTTGCAGTTGTTCCTGATCAGGTAATGGATGCCTTCCGCCATGCTCGCCTGGTTCACTTGAAAGATCTTTTTCTAAGTCCGCATACACAGCTCCAGGAATATGTCCTTCAAGATAGGTTTGATACCCAACTTCAGCATCACCTAATACAAACTGACAGTCCACTATTACCAATTGATCATCATATAAATGCTCTGAAAGCCATTTCACTGATACGAGATTTTTCATTGGTTACTCCCCCACTAGTTCAGATTGAATTTGCACAAACGCCTGTCGCTTTTCTTCTAACTGTTTTTTATTTACATCACTCGTCAGCATGCGTGACTGCGATACAGCGTGAGCTTGCACTTGATCTGTAAACTGTGCTTTTAAATCAGCGATCATTTGATCAAAGAAATGAAGTGCACTATCGCTTAGTACCTGTTGCTCAGCATTCAGGTAATCTTTTACTGGTTGTTCAAACAAACGCTTAAGCTCATCGTGTAATTGGCTTCTCCCTTCCTGTTCAAAAAACTGTTTAGGTGTTTTAAACAGACTGCGCGATTGCTTTTGAATGAGATCAAGTGAAAGCCATGAGGAAATCGACTGCGAAAATAGAGGTGTATCCATTTCGTAATCGTTCTCCGCTGAAGAACGGAACTCAGGAAGTCTTTGGATGATGACTAGCTGTATTTCTCGCTCACTTTTCTTCAACTCTTCCTTAATAAACCGATCCATTCGCAAGGATGCTGCCCTCAACTCTTGAATTAAGTCCTGCCCGATGTCTTCTAAGAGGGTATGAGAAGCCTGCATCAGCCCTTCACGTCCTGATATAACAGATGGATTGAAAGCTTCTTTAAAGAAATCATTAAAGCGATAAAACAGGCGCTGAGGAATATAGTGAACAAGTTCTATCACTTCCTGCTGAACAGCTTTAATCGATGATTCGAAAGAATACGCTGTGATTTCGTCTTTCAACTCTTCCGAACGTCTTTTTATTGATGACAGTTTTTCATTTTTCTCAGTCGTATTCATTTCAAAATTCACAAGCCACTGTTGAAGTAATTTCTGAACGCGTTCTAGTTCACTAAGATTTGATTCAACCGCCATTTTTGAAAGATCAGATCGAATAAATTGGTAAAAACGTGTTTCAAACACTGTTATGCCGCCTTTTCTCTTTAACCTTTCAGGTAAGTTGCTTAAAAAGCGTTGCTCACCTTCTTCTAAATTATCTTTCGAATCAAGCATACCAGCTAGGCTTGAAACAGGATAAAGCGAAGGCTGACGGATGCCGTACTGCTGTAGCTGATTCGCAACGTGGTCGAGAACAAGCTGTATTTCACCCCCATTCTCAGCAAGATCAGCCGCATTCAATAAGAAAAACATCTTGTCCATTTCAAACACATCTTTCACCCGACCAAGCTGAATCAAAAATTCTCGATCCGCTTTTGAGAAAGCATGATTGTAATACGTTACATAGAGAATAGCATCCGCGCTTTTCATATACTGAAATGCAACACCCGTGTGCCGTGCATTAATGGAATCAGCCCCAGGTGTATCAACTAGCGTAATGCCTTCCTTTGTTAACGGACAATCATAATAAAGCGAAATCGACGATATAAAGCAGGCTTTTGCTTCATTTACAACCATGTCACTGTATTCGTCCATGGTTACTTCCTTTTCCTTACCAAGATAATCGAGTTCTTTCTTTCCTTCTAGGACGGCCCTTAGAAATAAAGCATGAGGCTTCGTGTCAGCCGACTCTCTCAGGAATAGTTTCCCGTTCGTTATGATTCTCAGACTGTCTTCTATTGAAAAAGTATTCTCCCCAAAATAAGATAAGGAATGCTGAAGATCTTCAAGAAGCTCGTCTTCTGTTTTGTAAAAAATCGTCGCGGTTTTATGTGTATGGCGATCGGTAACCGGGCAGATTCGGTTTAGCGTAGCCGTTGTCGGATTTGGTGAAGAAGGCAGTACACTTTCACCTATGAGCGCATTCGCAAAAGACGATTTACCAGCACTAAATGCACCAAAAAGGGCAACGGTATATGACTTATTTGTTAATTTCTCCGCTCTTTTCATGAGCATCTCCCGCGTATTATCAAATCCAGGGAGACCCTTCAGCTCTTCTGCAGCTTCTCTTAGCGCAAACGCTGTCCGTTTTGGATCAGGTAGTTTTGACCGAACTTCTTCAGATGCTTCTTCCTTATTCTCCAGATGAGCGTATGCCCTATCCGGTATCTTCTGAGAAGCTTCAACAACAATCACTTCTTCCTTTTCCTGTAATAATGCCTGTTTAAGCTCCATAGCGGCCTGTGTGGCCTCATTGTCATGCTCACCGTTCATTATCGACCATAGCTTGTCAAATTCTCGATTACCCTTTTCCACTTGTTTTAGAAAGGCACTTGCAGCTCCATCACCCAGTGTTTCTTTGAACTCGTTGTTTGCACCGGATATGACCTTCCCGTGATCTACTTTCACTTCTTCGATCAACTCATCCTTTGCACGCTCTGCCTGCTGCTTGATCTGAATCTTAAGGCGATTTGCGAGGTTATCCGTATAGTGCAGGACCGCTTCACCTGTTGCACCATTCCCTTTATTCGCCTCTTCTTCTATAACGGAATAATCGACTGAAAAGTCCCGATCTGTGATCTCTTGGACCTTCGTTTTCAGCTGCGCCGTCTCCACTAGTCCTGACAGCAGCTGCTTAAAATGCCATTCTAATTGCGATTTAACCTGCTCCTGCAAACCACTCGCAAATGCTTCGTAGCGTTGCATTCGCTCCTGCTCGGTTTTCTTTTCACGAAAAACAATGCCTACTTTAAACTCAGGCTGAAGTGATTCGAGATAAGCGCGCCCTGCTTCACGAACGTCATACGGCATTAAGATGGCACTTTTCATGATCTTAGCGGCTTCCGATTGAAATTCATCCTCAATCAGTTGGTAGCGCTCGCTTGAGAATGCTACCTTGTTACGCAATGATTGATATGCGTCATTCACGTCGGGATTCTCTGCTTGAACTGTTGTTATGTCTCCGAGTAGCTCGACTGCAGCATTATAGATTCGCTTCACTTTCTCCTTACCTGTCTTTTTAGCCAGCCCTTCAATATACGCTTTTAACTGATGAAACTGGTTATGAGGATGGTCCTGATCTCTTAGCGATATAAAAAAGAAGGACTCAAGGGTCATGCCCCAGGATTCAAACGACTCAGCAACAGTCTGTTGAAACTTGTTAAAGGTAATTTCTGACTCTTTATGCTTATCGATTTGATTCACAATTAAAATGATTTTTTTGTTTTGACGGTGAAGTTCTCGAATAAATTGGTAATTCACTTCGGATTGAACATGATTGTAGTCCATCACGTAAAAGACGACATCTGCTAAATACATCGATGACTCGGTTGAAAGGCGGTGCGCCTCATCCGTGGAATCAATGCCAGGCGTATCGATTAAAATAACATCTTTCTCAAGTTTTGACGGTGACGATAATTCTACCCGCTCCACTTCGTCCCCATCGAGACAATACCTCTTCACTGTTTCAATATCATAAGGGGCTTCGAATACCATTTTCTTTCCGTTTACAAAATGAACCGTTGCACCTGGCTCTCCGGAACGAACTCTTACTGTATTCGCACTTGCCGGTATCGGGCTTGAAGGCAACAGGTTTGTTTCAAACAAAGCATTAATTAACGAGGATTTACCGGCGGAAAAATGTCCTGAAAATAAAAAGTGCTGCTCCCCGCTCATTAGCTTTTGAATGAGTTGCATGATTTTCGTTGCTTCGTTTGGCTGTAATTGCTTTTCGATAAGCGCAAGACGTTCAACCAGAACGTCTACTTTCGATACTGTCTGATGACCATGCCTCATATTATTCCGCTACCTTTCGTAAATAGTGTCTCTCTTAGAATAACGCTTTCAGTCGATTTTTCCCAGTCTTGACCACAAAAAAAAAGCCGGGAAGAATCCCCAGCTTTCCATTTGTATTATTTGTTGCCTTTGTCATTAAATTTACGACGCTTGTTACCACTTCCACCGCTACTGCGATCTCCACGGTAACCTCCACCGCTTCCACCTTTACTACGGCCTCCACGATCATTACTGCGGCTTCGACCTCCGCGGGCACCGCCACCGCCACGGTTTTGTGCTTTTTTCGCACGTAGTGGAGCAATTTCAGTAATCTTAACAGGTGTAGTATCAGGCTCTTTCGTTAACAGCTTAAGAGCTGCTGAAAGAAGCGTAATTGAATCGTGGTCATCAAGCAGTTGTTCAGCTGATGAACGGTAAACCGAGTGGTCCTGTTCTTCGATCGTGCTTTGAAGCTGTTGAATTGCCATCTGTTGCTGACCTTCCATTGCTTCTGCAAAACTTGGTATAGTACGCTTCTGCATGGCTTTCTTCGTGATTTTCTCAATCACTTTCAAGTGATCATACTCACGAGGTGTGATGAATGTAGAAGCAAGACCTGATTTACCAGCACGTCCTGTTCTTCCGATTCTGTGCACATAGCTCTCAGGATCTTGAGGAATATCAAAGTTATAAACGTGTGTCACACCACTAATATCAAGACCACGAGCTGCAACATCTGTTGCTACCATGATGTCGATCGTGCTATCTTTAAACTGTTTAATAACCTGATCACGCTTGCCTTGTGGAAGGTCACCGTGAATTCCTTCGGCCATGTAACCGCGCTTCTTAAGTCCTTCAGATACTTCATCAACGCGTTTCTTCGTTCTTGCAAAGACAATCGCAAGCTCAGGAGACTGAGTATCAAGAAGACGACAAAGAATATCGAATTTCTTAGAATCACGAACTTCATAATAATGCTGTTCAATAGAAGGAACAGTCATTTCTTTTGATTTCGTTCTTACTGTTTCAGGGTTAGACATGAACTTCTCAGCAAGAAGGGCAATACGCTTTGGCATAGTCGCTGAGAATAGAAGCGTTTGACGCTCATTTGGAACCCCTTTAAGAATTTTCTCGATGTCTTCAATGAAGCCCATGTTAAGCATTTCGTCCGCTTCATCAAGAACAACAAATGAAACTTCTGAAAGACGGATTGTTTTACGTTCCATATGGTCAATTAGACGTCCCGGCGTAGCAACAACTAGCTGAGGTCTTTTCTTAAGTGCTTTAATTTGGTGAACGATACTCTGACCACCATAGATCGGAAGAGCGCGAACGCCTTTTGCTTGTCCAATGCGGTTTAATTCTTCCGCTACCTGAACAGCAAGCTCACGTGTAGGTGCAAGAATGATGCCCTGTACGTGTGAAAGGGAAGTATCTATTTTTTCAATCATCGGGATACCAAATGCTGCTGTTTTCCCTGTCCCTGTTTGTGCCTGACCGATTACATCTTTACCTTCAAGGGCCATCGGAATCGTACCTGCTTGAATTGGTGTTGTTTCTTCGAAGCCCATTTGATTAACTGCTTCAATCAGTGTGTTACTTAAACCTAGATCTTGAAATTTTTTCAACTTTTAAAAACTCCTTTATACTTTTAAATGCTTTAAATGCTATAGACGGGAGAACTTTCTCCTGTTAATGTCCAAAAAAAGCATTTTCCTAAATAGTGGAAAATGCTCAGAACAAGCAACTCTTCATTCACATATAGCCATATTTAACAATACCACTATTATCTTAAAAATTCAACTGTCGGTCTAAAGTTTTCCCTTCAATTCACAGATACAGGTAAACTTTTCACAAATTCTGCGTGAATGGCAGCCGTTACATCACCTTCTTTTCCAGATCCAATTGTGTGTCCATTTACTTCAATGATCGGTCTTACTTCTTGTGTCGTACTTGAGATAAAAGCTTCATCACTTGAAAGTAGCTCATCTTTTGTAAACGCTTCTTCCTTTACCTGTAAACCAAGATCATTCGCAAGCGAAAGAATCTTTCTCCTTGTAATGCCATCTAGAATCAATTGGTTAGCGGGATGAGTATAGACAATGCGGTTCTTAATCATAAACACATTCGTCGAACTTCCTTCGGTCACAATGTCTCCGCGATGAAAAATCGCTTCATCAAAACCTCTTTCCTGAGATTCCTGCTTTGCTAATACATTCCCAAGTAAATTAAGACTCTTTATATCACAGCGTAACCAGCGAATATCTTCGGTAAACATTGCACGACCGGGTAATCGTGATGGTTCATGGTCGTACTCTTTCGTATAGGCAACAAGAACGGGTTCAGCCTTTACAGGAAAGGGATGATTCCTCGGTGCAGCACCACGTGTTACCTGTAAATAAAGATGACCACTATGTACATTATTTAACGTGACTAGCTTTTCTACTCTCGTTTTTAATTCTTTAAGTTGAAAAGGCAGCTTGATTTTAATTTCGCTGGCACTTCGTTCTAGTCGTTTAAAGTGAGCATCCAGTTCATAAAAGACGCCATTATAAATGCGGACAACTTCATATACACCGTCTCCGAACTGGTAGCCTCTGTCTTCGATATCAATTTGCGCCTGTTCTTTTGATATCATTTGATTATTAACGATTATCACTTGCTCCACTCCCATCACACTTTATCCTCTTTCACTTTAACACATTTTGTTCACTTGCCTCACGTAATATAGTCTGAATAATTTCACTTATTACATTCTCTTCCAAATCTCTATATAGATATTTACAAACCTATAATATTACACTAAAATTTGTATTCGAAGGACCATTTTCAAAAAATTAGGAGGGTTATGAATGAAAAAACTATTGCCTCTAGTGATGCTATTCGTTCTTGTTTTCACAGCTGCCTGTAGTAATAATGGCGGTAACAGTGAGAACACTGCTACTAATAGCGACGGTACTGAAGAAGCAAGCGAAACTGGATCTAGTGAAACAGATGTAAAAAGCTCACTTCTTGACTTTCAGCTGGAATTAATTAATACCATTAACAAAAATGATGCAGCGATCTATGCTTTTGAAGCTGCTAAAGTCGCAGAAGAAAAACCCTCTGATGAAGAACTAGCTACATTAAAATCAGACGCTGAAGCTGCAGCAAATTCAGTAGCTGAAGAAGTTCGTGCAGTAGAAGTACCTGCTGAACTTGATACTTACAAGAGTGATATCGAAACAGCATTAGAAGATCTTGCAAAATCATATGAAACAAGAGCAGCTAATCTCTCGGACGAGCCTGAAGCAGCTTATGAAGAGTCAACAGAACAGTTTACAGCTTTTGAAGAAAAAATGGCATCTGTTTATGAGGACGCCGGTCTTAGTGCACCAAGCTTTTCTGCAGATGTTGTAGATTGATTGAATAAACCCGTTACATGGCGTAACGGGTTTGTTTTATGATTGAACGAGATTGTTATCGCTTTTATAGCTTAAAATCCATAAATGGTCATACCACCATCTACGAATAACGTCTGACCAGTCATGTAGTCTGATGCCTCTGATGAAAGGAAGACTGCTGCCCCTACAAGATCCTTCAGCTCTCCAACGCGCTTCATTGGGGTTCTTGCGAGGATGTCCTGAAGATACTCTTCATTCTGTAATAATTTGTCTGTCAGTGGGGTTCTAAAGTACCATGGCCCGATCGCATTAACTGAAATATGATCTACTGCCCACTCAAGCGCCAGATTTTTGGTCATTTGAATCATCCCGGCTTTTGTAGCTGCATAGACAACACCAGTTCGAAGTGCGACTTGTCCAGCGACAGAGGCGATATTAATGATTTTTCCTCCACCACTTTCTTTCATTACTTTAGCGCAGGATTGGGACATAAAAAAAGCACCCTGCAGGTTCGTTTGAAAGATTTTCGTCCATTCCTCTTCCGTTACATCCTCAGCTTTTGAGCGGATGTTCATTCCTGCGTTGTTAATCAGTACATCTATTTGTCCAGCTTCTTGCTTAATCCGCGTCACTGCCTCAGTAATCTCTTCATGGTTTGTAATATTCACTTGCAACGGATAAGCTTTTCTTCCATGATCGCGAACGAGCGCAGCTGTTTCTTGAATATCCTCAAGTGTTCTTGCGAGGATTGCTACATCTGCTGAAGCTTCAGCCGCGCCGATAGCGAGTGCCCTGCCTATTCCTTTTCCGGCTCCCGTTACGATGGCAAATAAGACAAATTGATTCCACTCCTCTATTATAGGTCTACCAATCCATTTATTCTGGAAAGTGCTATCAAATTCCTACTTCGGCTTATGTTTACATAATAATATTATGAACATCATTAATTACAATATATGTATGTGCATGATATAATTAAAGGAAAAAAAGGGGGATTGCAGGTGCGTCAGGATACACTCGGATCTTCTATGAAGGAACTTCGTTTGTACCTTGGACTTTCGCAGGCCGATCTGTCGGATGGCATCTGTACACAGGCATTAATTAGTCAAATCGAAACGAACACTGTTTCTCCTTCAGCTGAGTTACTCTATCAACTTGCTTCAAGACTTGGGGTAGATATTAATTACTTCTTCCACATGAGGGAAACGCCTCGCCTGGATTACGTGAACGAAGTGATTCGTCAGGTAAGGCGACATATTAAACATCGTGAATACCATGAAGTGGCCAACATTCTCGAGGGAGAAAAGTCGAACCCCCTTTTTAAAACCGTCAAAAACAAGCAGTTCTATCTCTGGCATCAGGCGATTTGCATGTACTACTTAAGTCATGATTCAACAGCTGCTCTTGAACTTCTCAATAAAGCGCTTCAGTATACCAAAACCACGTCTAAAAATTTTTCTGAACGAGAAATAGAAATACTAATTAGTATGGCTATTCTATATAGTGAAGAAAAAGATTGGGACCAGGCCCTACCATTGTTTCATAAAGCACTCTACCATGTCCGATTTTTCCCTATTATTAATGATGAAACAATCGAAATCCGACTTTATTATAATTACGCAAAAGCACTCTCTTCCTGCCAAAAGTATGAGAAGGCATTATCTATCTCAAGGGAAGGGTTTCTCTTATGCCGTGAGAAACAACGACTTTATTTATTTGGTGAGCTTAGCTACCAGTGCGGCAAGCTTCATTACTTACTTGGAAAGCATGAGCTCGCTTCTGAGTATCTCGCTACTGCTTCTACAATTTTTGAGCTTGATCAAAATCATGTTTTTAAAACCCATGTTGACCAGTATGCTAGAAAAATCGGAATGATGCTTCATAAAGCATGATTTATTTGTGCTTTGTTTTTTCTATTAAGATCACAATGAAATTAAATAGTGATACGAAGAATAGTCCTGCTGTGATGAACAATGTGAGTTCTTCCATAGCATATCCTCCTCTCCACTTATTCAAGGACTGTTCATATTTGTTAAAATTACCTGGCAAGGTACAAGCACACATCAAACCCCTTTTCATTAATTAATGGCAGTAAGGTAAATCTTCATCCTGTTGGCTATAGTTTGTTGACTGCAACATATCAGCAGAGGTAACGGGTGTAACGCTGTATCCACCAAAAAGGACAATCGAAACGATTAGTAGTGCTGCCCATTTTTTCATTTGATCACCTCCATTTATTACACTTATATTACAACGATCCCAATATTTATGCATTTGGCTTGCAAAGTCATTTACTATATGCAAAAAGCCTCATTCCAGAGGAACGAGGCTTTTCTAATTCAATTCATAAACATCCTTATACTTTATGACGATTTAATTCAACGAGTACCCTATCGATTGCCTTCTTGTAGCGCTCACGACTCCACGAGTTATAGGATGGATGTGGAACATCATCAACAATTGTCCATCTATCGCTTGATACATCGGCAAGACGAAAGAACTTCTGAGCAAATCTCCCACACGGCACAAGAGTAACTTCACGGGTAGTCAGGTTCTTAAGACGAAGCTGAAATTTTTCCAAAATAAACTGCTGTACTAGATTTAACTCTTGATCTTTAAACTGCGTTTTTTGATTGGCTTTTCGAATCGACTCAAACCGTTCAAGGAGCTCATGATTTCCCTGCAGATCCTCCGCGCTATATGGCCGTTTTTGCATTGGAATGTTACATACATTCAATAATCCTACAACGTCAAGAGAAGGTCGTTCGATGTTCTCTTCCTGATGTTTCTTGAGAAGAAGACCAAGCGGGTTGGCATATTCTTCACCAAACAATTTCTTCGACATCGTGGACCCTGATGGACCTGCAACAGGCACACCATTCTTTATCTCCGCGACATGTGGCGACTCAAGAATGAAAATGAGTTTCGTTTTTGGGGTAATGACGCCCTTCACTTCATATCGCTCAGCTAACGCATTATATTCTTTTTCATACGTATGGACATCTTTCAAAATAAGATCCCTGCCTTCACTGGTTTACGACTACTTTGTTTTCTTTCAAGTAATAAACAACACGATTGCCCATCAAGTCATACCCTTCATCATTAGGATGAAAAGCATCCTTATATAAGAGATTCTCCTCCGTGTCTAAAAAGATATCAGCAATTGGGACAAACGTAACATCATGATATTGACTGGCAATCTCTTTACTTCCTTCGTTCCATTCTTTAACGATGCCATCGATTTCAGGGATGTCCCCAAATGCTTTTGAAAAAGGATTAAATAAGCCGAGAAAATAAATTGGCGCCTCTTTATTTAGTTCTCTAACCTCTTTTAACCCTTTCGATAAATTTTCAAGATAGATTTCTTTTGTAAAGCAAAATACTGTTGATCAAGATTTAAGAAATGATTCTTCACAACGCCAAACAGGTCATTTCCACCAATTGTTAGAAAAATATAGTCCGCTTCCTGAATGCTTTCTTTTACTACTTTGTCATCAAGTCTTTTTAATAGATCTTCGGTTTCATTCCCGGTTATTGCATAATTGGTAATGGTGACGTCATGATTCTGATCAGCTTCAAAATAACGATTACTCACATAACCGATATATCCCTGTCTATCTCTATCCCCAACGCCCTTGGTTAAAGAATCTCCAAGACCGACAACGTTGACACGCTCAGGTTCAGCAGGTGTTATGTCTTCTTCTTCGACTGATTCTTGCACTGTTTCACCGACTGGAAGGGCATCAGTGAATTCAGGTAGTGCCCCTGGTTTCACATACAAATAAGTTATCGTACCCGTCGTGCCGATCACGATGATGGCTATTAAGACGAGAAGTAGCTTCCACATTTTTCTCATAGTCATTTTCCTTTACTTAACCGTGTGTTACTACTATTCTATCAAACCGGAACAAAGGCGTACATTCGCTATTCAAAAGGAATTTCTTCAACGAGATTATCCTGTTTTAGGCGATACTGAATTTGTCTTGCCATTAATTCGTATCCCTGATCATTTGGATGAAAGCCGTCTTCAAAAAACAGGTTTTCATCTACCGACTGAAACAATTCATAAACGGGAACGAAAGTGGTATTACCATCTTTTTCCACAGTGTTTTGCGTTGCGTCGTTCCATCTCTGGACAATTTGATCAATTTCAGTGACAGATTGGAAATTTTCTAATAATGGATTATAAAGGCCAATAAATAAAATTGGTGCTTCAGAATTTATGCTTCTTATTCGATTCATAATCAAATCCAATCGCTCGACGTAGCTGGTTTGCTCCTTTTGAAAGACATCCATTTGTAAATCAAGAAAATGATCTTTAACCACTTTCATGAGATCATTGCCACCGATACTCATCACAATGACATCAGCTTCAAAGAGAGATTTTTCTACATTTTTTTCTTTTAGCATTTTATATAATTTAGGCGTTTGCCTCCCGTGAACCGCATAATTCTGAACCAGGATCGAAGTATCTGTTTCTTTCTCAATATTTTCAGCCAGTCGGCCAATATACCCGAGGTCCGTCGAATCACCACTGCCTTTTGTAAGTGAATCTCCAAGACCGATCATTGTCATATCCGCTTCTTTCGTAGCTTCTTCCATTGATTTCGAAACGGTTTTCACTTCTTTAGTCTTTTCACCCGAAACTTCAGGTGTAACGACCGTCCCTTTCGTATCGTTCTTCTTTGCAATGGATGAAATCACCGTATCGTTAGGTGCTTCATTCATGTCCATCATAGATGCAGCTTGCTTTATTTCATTCAAACGCTGACTGCGGTACTCCATTATTGGTTTCACACTTAGAAGAATACCCCCAGCAAGAATGAGGAATAAAAACAGCCATATTCTCTGTTTTTTCATTCAAAAACCTCCTCATTTCACTTCTCTTTATACCCTTATTGTATGAAGATCTAACAGTTCATACGAAAATTCATGAATGTTTTCTTTTTGCATGTTAAGCTTTCTTCTTTATAATAGAAGGGAAGCGTCTCGTTCGGCAAGGGGGGAATGATTAGATGAAAATGACAATTACAAAACCAGCTATGAACTGGTTCAAGCGGGAAATGGATCTTGAGAAAGGAGACCATCTTCGCTTCTTTGTTCGCGTTGGAGGATGCAGCACTGTGCAGGACGGTTTTTCTCTTGGCATGACAGTTGAAGAGCCTTCTGAACCTGCCTTGCAAACCGAAGAAGAAGGTATCACCTTTTTTGTAGAACAAAAGGATATCTGGTTCTTCGAAGAACTGGATTTTACAGTTAAATTCAGCAGGAATAAAGATGAAATCGAATTTGTACACGGTAATAAATCTGAAAACGCGAAAGCTTAAATGCTTTCGCGTTTCTTTTAGCCCTCAGGACGTAGGTTAAACCGCTTAATGTGGGAATCCAGTCCTTCCAATTCCAAAACACGAATCTGTTCATTTCCAAGTAAATCAAAATGCGGGAACATTGTGCGATTGTGCATCCATTCGCGCTTAAAACCATATTTTTTCCCCCAGTCAGCAAGTTTCTGAATGTCACTACAACCCGCTTTTGTAACTGTCTTGTATTCCGGAAAACGTGGATCATACCAGAAATGTGTTAAAAAATCTACTTCCCCCGCTGATACCTTTTCTTTCCATTCATTTAATTCGCTCTTCGATAATCCAAATGCCATCGTTACGCTCGTTCCGCTACTGTTTTTTTCTTCACTTCTTCATACGCTTGATGCCATTCTGGAAATTTTCTTCGAATAGAAACGGGTTTGAATGTGTCTTTCTTAACGCACGTATGAACCGATTCACCAGTTACACAAAGCTCGTCTCCGCTCATGACTTCATAACCGTATGTAACCCTAATGCCGTTATAATTCTCTACCCACGTTTTTATGGTAACGTCATCTCCATAACGAACCGGATGTTTGTAGCTTGCTTTAATATCAACGACTGGCGAAAGAATTCCTTCTCTCTCCATATCAGCATACTTAAAACCTAAATCATTTATAAGTGCGGTCCGTCCAATTTCAAACCAGATTAAATAATTAGCGTGATATACGACGCCCATTTGATCCGTTTCACCATAGCGAACCTCAACTGGTGTTGTGGCTATGTACATAACTATTCCTCCTCTTGCACGCGATGTCAGTATTATTCTACCATACATCGCCTGCCAATCATGAAGCAGAAAGACTGAATAGCTGGACGCTATTCAGTCTTTTACTTTACTGCTGATTGTTTGCTTCGTCTTTGATTTCATTACGCATTGCTTCAATGCTCTCTTCACGGCGATGATTTTTTTCCTTAATTAGCTTCTTTTGTAGGTCGCTATCCGTCAATTCAAGCGATGCTTCTGCATCGTGTATATTTTCGATCGTATCCTGTACCATTCGCTGTAACTTCCCTGCGTTGTCTCTGCGATCATCTGGGTTTGATTTCATATTGTGCCCTCCCTAATTTATTCAAACATGTTACGCCTCTAGTATGTCTGAAGAGAGGGTCACCTATGCTTAAAAACCATCAGAACTGCAAACTTTTTGGCAGCGCTCCAGCTAATTTCCCTTCATAATAAAGCATATCTTTTCGGATCTCTGCGCTACAGCCATTTGATAATAAAATATTTTCAGCGGCTGTAAAAACCTGTTTTAGTAGTCTGATTCCCATACGATAATCGACAACAACATTATTTTGTATGCGATTTTCATAAGAAGATAAATCAACGAGTAGTCGATAAGAGCATTCTAGAAGTCGTAAAGGAACGTCATTTAATGACTGCTCATCTTCACCTTCAAGATACGCCTTAAACTCCTGGTTATCTTCATCACACAAAAGAAAGAAGGTTCTCGGCACGTCATGTAATTCATGTTCAATGTCTGAAATCGTAAGACTCATTACCGCCAGTCTCGCAGCAAAACCTCCTGTTATCGCCGCCGTTCCACATCCATATGGCGGCCCCGTTTCTTCTAGCATGCGATAAATAGCACTGCCTAACATAGTTCGATCCAACACTATCACCCACCTTATAGATCCATACCCCTTTTACCTCTGCTAAAATCTTCTAATTGGCTTCTTCAAAAATAATCGGGCTCATGTAATCAACACTCTTCTTAGTAATTTCTTTAAGGTTCTGCCAGTATTCTTTAACATGCTCCTCATGATTCCCCTGATCAAAGCTGATCTGGAGCCATGATAATTCTTCAAGAAGCCTTACAGATGATCCGATCCAGATTTTATGTCCTTCCACTTCAATTGTGAAGGGCTCATCAAATCGAAAAGGGAGATAGATACCAGTATGGTTCGGGTGAAGGATTAAGTGCTGGAAGATTGTACCTTTAAACCATTTCGCAAAAACAAGCAGCACACGATCATTTTTGGCCGCCGCTTTCTTTAATTGGTGAAGCGTTTGCGATTCTCCGAGTTCAAGGCTTGCGATCGCTTTATCCCAGTTGAGCTCTTCCCGATAAGGTACAAGGTACCCCATTTGCTGCATTTTGATGTCAAGTTGCTTGATTAATCGGTCTTTACTCGGTCCGATATCTACAAACGCTGAAATAGGTTCGATTCTTGCTGTTATTGTCATATTGGTCCCCCCGAAAACGTATCTTGCTTAAAGATTCGAACTCCCTGATCTCTTTCAGACAGCTTTACATGAATTGCAAAGAACTTGTTAAAATTGAAATAAACCAGAAAGTAGTTGCCTTTCTGGTTGTGTTTTCAGGTTACTTCCCTTTAGGTGGAACATAGTCAGGTTCAAGATTCCCTTTTGTTTGCATTTTCTTCCCTTTGTTCCCCTCTGCTTCTGGATTTACTGAAGCAAGATGGTTTGGCTTAAATGACTTTGGAAATCGTTTTGGATTGCTCATCTAGAACTCCTCCTTTACCTCTTATGCTGTGCAACTAAAGGAGAAATATCTATTTTCTTATAGATTTTTAGCGTGTTTTTGTTCGAATTTGTCTTCGATCCGTTCAATCGCTTTCTTATCGTTCATTAGCTCTAGCTTGTTTTGCATGACAAGTTCTTTAAACGTAACTTTTTTGGCTCTTCTCATATTGGTCTCCTTTCTTAAACGAACTTCTTTATGGGCAGTATTCCCGTTTTCTCGAAACTTATTACATATTCGGATTTTTTTGTTTATTCTTTTTACTATTATTATTTCTATATCGAGTGGAACCGGGGTTTCATTTGATTAAGCTAAATAGCACGGTTTCAATTAATACCACAAAAACACACAAAAAAGATGCCCCTAAAAGGACACCTTTTTTGTATTAATTAATTTGCAATTTTGTCTCGAAGAACCATTTGAAGGATTCCGCCGTGACGGTAGTAGTCAATTTCAACTTCACTGTCAAAGCGAGCAAGAACTTTAAATGTCTGCTTTTCGCCATCAGGAGATGTAGCCGTAACGTTAATTTCATCGCGTGGTTTCACGTTTTCTGTAATTTCAACAGCAAACGTTTCTTTACCAGTCAGGTTATACGTATCAGCATTCTCGCCATCTCTGAATTGAAGTGGAAGGACACCCATTAGAACAAGATTACTGCGGTGAATTCTTTCATAGCTTTCCGCAATAACGGTTTTAATTCCAAGAAGGTTTGTTCCTTTAGCAGCCCAGTCACGTGAGCTTCCCATGCCGTAGTCTTTACCAGCAAGAACAACAAGACCAGTTCCATCTTCTTTATATTTCATTGCAGCATCGTAAATTGGCATCACTTTGTCTGTGTTCCAGTACGTAGTCCAGCCGCCTTCAGTTCCCGGTGCAATTTCGTTACGGATTCGAATGTTACCAAACGTACCGCGCATCATAACTTCGTGATTACCACGACGTGAGCCATATGAGTTAAAGTCAATTGGACGAACGCCATTTTCTTGCAGGTACTGTCCTGCAGGCATTTCTTTAGCAATAGCCCCAGCTGGAGAAATATGGTCCGTAGTAACCGAATCGCCAAATTTCGCGATTGCTCTCAGGTCTTTCAACTCATGAATGTCTTCTGGATCTTTAGAAAGATTTTCGAAGAAAGGAGGGTTCTGAATATAAGTGGACTCATCATCCCATTTATAAAGATCTCCTTCACTTGTTTCGAGTTCATTCCAGCGTTTATTTTCATCAAATACTGTTTTGTACTGACGCTTAAACATTTCTGGTGTAACTGTCTCTGCCACTGCCTGCTTCACTTCCTCAGGTGATGGCCAGAGGTCTTTTAAGAATACATCGTTGCCGTCTTTGTCTTTTCCGAATGATTCAGAATGAAGATCAAAGTTAACTGTACCAGCAAGTGCATAAGCCACAACAAGCGGTGGTGATGCAAGATAGTTGGCTTTCACAAGCGGGTGGATGCGTCCTTCAAAGTTACGGTTACCAGAAAGAACAGAAGTTACTGTAAGGTCGCTTTTCGCGATTGCATCTTCAATTTCCTCTTTAAGAGGTCCGGAGTTACCGATACATGTTGTACAGCCATACCCAACAAGGTGGAAACCAAGGTCTCTTAAATAAGGCATTAAACCTGATTTATCAAGGTAATCTGTTACCACTTTGGATCCAGGCGCAAGACTTGTTTTTACATAATCAGGAACTTTAAGTCCTTTTTCAACAGCTTTCTTCGCTAGAAGCGCTGCACCAAGCATAACAGAAGGGTTAGATGTGTTCGTACAGCTTGTAATCGCAGCAATTGCCACAGCACCTGTTTTCATCGTTACTTCTCTGCCATCGTTAAACTTCACAACCGCTTCTTTCTTGATTTCCTTTTTATCCATGCCAAGCCCCTGGTTACCAGCTGGTGCTACAAGAGCTTTATTGAACTGTTCTTTCATATCAGACAGCAGAATCAAATCCTGTGGACGCTTTGGTCCTGCAAGACTTGGCTCAACTGTTCCAAGATCAAGTTCAACTACGCTTGAGAAATCAGGATCTTCTGATTCAGGCCTATAGAATAACCCGTTTGCAATGGAATATTCACGCACAAGGTTAATGTGCTCTTCAGAACGACCAGTAAGGCGCATGTACTCAAGTGCTTCTTCATCAACCGGGAAGAAACTACAAGTAGATCCCTGCTCAGGTGCCATGTTTGAAATCGTCGCACGGTCAGCAAGCGGCATGCCTGATAGACCAGGACCGAAGAATTCAACAAACTTACCAACAACTTTCTTCTCACGAAGAAGCTGAGTTACTTTAAGTGCAAGGTCAGTTGCTGTTGTTCCGCTTGGCAGTTCTCCAATTAGCTTCACCCCTATAACTTCAGGTACAGGGAAGTAAGAAGGCTGACCAAGCATACCTGCTTCAGCTTCAATACCACCTACACCCCACCCAAGGACGCCAAGCCCGTTGATCATCGTCGTATGGGAGTCTGTTCCAAACAACGTGTCTGGATAGGCAACGTTTTCACCGTCTACCGTATTTTCTTGAACTACGTTTGCTACGTACTCAAGGTTTACCTGGTGTACAATACCTGTTGCTGGCGGGACTGCACGATAGTTATCAAAAGAATCCTGCGCCCACTTCAGAAACTTGTAACGTTCAAGGTTACGTTCAAATTCTTTGTTCATATTAAATTCAAGTGCATCATCTGATGCATATTTATCAACCTGTACAGAGTGGTCAATGACAAGGTCAACTGGAATTTCTGGATTGATTTTGTCCGGGTCTCCACCGATATCAGCCATCGCTTTACGAAGTGACGCAAGGTCAACAACAGCTGGTACTCCTGTGAAATCTTGAAGAATAACTCTAGAAGGTTTGAATGGTACGTCGATATCTTTATTCTGCTCGCTAGTTCCCCATTTAGCGAGATTCTCAATATGCTCTTCTTTAATTACCTTACCGTCATACTGTCGCAAAACAGATTCAAGCAAAATCTTAATCGTATAAGGGAGCTTGCTTACTTTTGCAATGCCTGCTTCTTCTAACGCCTGAAGACGATAGAAGGAATATGATTTACCATTGGCATCGAATGTTGCTTTTGAATTATAAAGTTCATGATTAGCCATATGTAGTTCCCTCCTCCAAATTGCATTACACAGCGGATGTCGAAAAAAACGTTTTCAACTTCCCTTTATCCAGTTTAGTAAATTTCTAAACATAAGTAAATAACAAGATTGTTATTATACTCCATAAGACCAGCTTATCACCACATAATTTCACCCCTTCAGGAGAAAATAAAGATGGGAGGTGATCATAATGGGAAAGCGAAAAGCAAACGGTGTTCGTCCAGAGATGAATGATGCCGATGCACAGGGGAACGGAGCCGGATATGATAATGAATATGCACATGAGCATCTGACAGCAGAGCAACGTCAATATAACAAAAAGACGAAAAAGCGCCAGTAGCATAGAAACCCGTCATCCTTTGATGACGGGTTTTCATCAGATATCCTCGTTCATTTCCGCTTCGATTGACTGCAAATCCTGCTGAAACTGAAGAAGCTGTGCACGCTGGTGTTCAGAGGCATTCTCGAGTGCATTCTCAATTTGCATCTTTGCTTCGCCAACTTCCTGTTGCAAATGCTTTATGTCTTTTCCATAGCCACTGCTGCTAACGATAATTTCTTTCTTTGCATCTACTGCCTGTTCATAGCCTTGCTGAGCAGCTTGAAATGCCTGCTGTTTATTTTTTTCGTATGGCATGAAACCACCCCTCCTTTTCTTCTGCTTTCACCATAGTGTAACCAGTGAAAGTTCTCCTATTCGTGTATATCTCGGGGCTTAACGCAAATACTAAAAAGGATAAGGAGGGATGATCATGACTGAAAGCAATACATTTAAAGACATCCGCAAAAATGCTCCTAAAGGAAAAACGGGACAGCCTGAACCAATGAAGGGCTCTCACAAAGTGAAGAACAGAAACCATACAAGGCAGAAAAACGGTGAAGGATTTTAAATCATTTTAATAAAAACGGCGGCCCTGATGGCCGCCGTTTCTTATGCAAGATCGATTAGTGCTTTAAAAATTTCCTCCTCTTCCGCTTCAGTTACCGTTCGTAAGTCAATTAGTACACGCTCATCCTTAATCCGCGTTATTATTGGGACTTCCCATCTTCTCAACAGATGTTCTAACTCGCTCGCTGTTTTCGATGGTAACGTAATTGACAGCAGAGACGTTGAAAGTTCAACTGCTGGCATCGTTCCTCCACCAACTTGAGACGTTCCTATGAAGACTTCTGTCGTATAGGTTGTCGGCCAAGAATGAAGCTTTTCTTGGAAATTTTTTGCACGCTGTCCGATTTCATCCGCTCCTTGTAATAAGTCACGAATTGCCGGAATTTCCTTCTCATTTCCAAAAATATACTGTTTTAATGTCGCTTCAAGAGCGGCGAGAGTAAATTTATCAACGCGCAAAACTCGCGCAAGCTGATTTGTTTTTAATTTCTGGATGAATTCTTTCTTACCAGCTATAATGCCTGCCTGAGGTCCTCCAAGGAGCTTATCTCCACTGAATGAAACGATATCTACACCCGCTTCAAGCGTTTCCCTAACTGTTGGCTCCTGCCCGATCCCGTACTCACGATAATTAAATAAAGCGCCGCTCCCTAAATCTTCATAATAAATAACGTTATGCCTTTTGGCGATATCAGATAAGTCTTCACGATTGACCTCTGCTGTAAAACCGACCATCGTAAAATTACTGCGATGGACCTTCATCACCATTGCAGTGTCTTCATGAATTGTCCGTTCATAATCAGCCCGATGCGTTTTGTTAGTAGTTCCTACTTCTCTAAGCATCGCACCGCTTTCCTCCATGATCGAAGACACGCGAAATGACCCACCGATTTCCACTAGCTCACCACGAGATACTATGACCTCTTTGTCTTTTGCGAGCGCACTAAGAATCAGATAAACCGCTGCCGCATTATTATTGACTACCATTGCTGCTTCAGCACCAGTTGCATCGCAAATCCACTTTTCGGCGATTGTATGACGCGAGCCCCTCGTCCCTTTGTCAACATTATACTCAAGTGAAGAGTAACCTCTCGCTACTTCCACTATTTGCTCGATTGCAGCTTCACTCAAACGTGACCTGCCAAGATTTGTATGGAGCACTACGCCGGTCGCATTGATAACCGATCGCAGATTGGGGGTTAATAATTGATCAACTTTCATTAGAATTTGCTCCATGATTTCCTTTAGGAATTCGATGCGGTTGGTTGAGCTTCCTTTATAAGATTCATTAAGCAGTTTGTTTCGAAGCTCACGCACTTCATCCTGGATCATTTGTTTTTGCACGTTATGCGGAAGTTCTGGGACCTGCCTCTTTAATTCATCCAGTACTTGATAAACTGGGGGTAGTTCTCTTGCCAGTGATTTCACTTGTTTCATCTCCTAACGGCGAAAGGAAAGGCACCCGGTTCAGGGTGCCTTTCTATTTCTACATCTTCATTTTCTCCATCTTTTCAATAAAATGAGTAACATCAGGGTATTGTCCGGTTTTTAGTTTAGAATGCATGCTTTCTTCATTAACCGTTATTTCAAATGCACCGCCTGAACTCGGGATTAGTTCAAGGCTTCCGATCTCATGCCTGAAATGGTTAAATAACGCTTCCGCGAAACTCGCGGCTTTAGGTGCGTAGTTTCACTGCATGCAAAATTCAATCGATATGGAATACCTCATAAGAATGGCCTCCTCAAGAAAATGATCGTTGTACATACTATATCATTTCAAAAAAAGCATGAAAAGATTTATACTCATCTAAGGAGGTGGTCATATGTCGAGTCATGAGAAAATCCGATTAACGTCACTCTCAACGAAAGGTGGTTGAGGATGCAAAATTGGTCCAGAGGACCTGACGCAAGTTCTGCGTCATTTACCGAAAAAGAAAACAGATCCAAATTTACTTGTTGGAGTTGAAACATCCGATGATGCAGGAGTTTATCGATTAACAGATGAACTTGCGATGATTCAAACGGTAGATTTCTTTACACCTATCGTTGATGATCCATATATGTTTGGCCAAATCGCCGCTGCTAATTCATTGAGCGACGTTTACGCAATGGGCGGTGTACCTAAAACCGTTCTTAATATTGTTGGCTTTCCAATTAAAAATCTCGATCCCGATATCTTAGCAGATATTTTAAAGGGTGCTGCAGATAAAGTAGAAGAAGCTGGTGCCGTTATCGCTGGTGGGCATTCGATCGATGATCAGGAGCCGAAGTTTGGTTTGTCGGTCACTGGACTTGTTCATCCCGCTAAATACTATATGAACGTCGGTGCAAAAGCTGGTGATGTACTCGTCTTAACGAAACCAATTGGGGTTGGCATTCAAACAACTGCCATTAAACCGGACAAACTATCGGATCAACAGCTTCAGGTTGTATCCGAAACAATGGCCGAGTTAAACAAAACGGCTGCCGAAGAGCTATCAGGCCTATCACCAAATGCGGTCACTGATGTAACTGGCTTTGGCTTACTTGGACACGCCTACGAAATGGCAACAGGAAGCGATGTTAGCATCCATGTTGACTATAATGCAGTGCCAGTGCTCGATGGAACACATGACCTTGCGGAACAGGGATTTATTCCAGGCGGCTCAAAAGCGAATCATAGTTGGATTTCAGAATCCGTTCACTATGACAATTTAAGTGATATCGAGCAATATATTTTGTGCGATGCAGTCACTTCAGGTGGTCTTTTAATCAGTCTTCCTGAGAAGCAAGCAGACGAATATACTAAACGTATGGAGCTTAAAGGCAAACAAGCCCATATCATCGGCAAGGTGAAAGAAAAAGAAGAAATAGCCATAACGGCGACAAAGAAAAAAAGACGGTAAGGGGCTACCCTTCCGTCTTTTTTTAAATTCTATAAATCATGTCTTCAAGTTCTTCCGTCAGTGCTTCCGGTTTGCCATCAAACACAACCTCACCATCTCTAAGCGCCACAATACGAGTTGCATATCTTCTCGCAAGCTTCACATCATGGACATTCATAATCGTGAGCAATTGACGCTCCGTATGCAGTTTTTCAATCAGCTGAAAAATACGGTTTGCTGTGCCTGGATCAAGACTTGCGACAGGTTCGTCACCAAGAAAAACCCCAGGTGTCTGAACGAGTGCTCTTGCAACGCCCACTCTCTGCCTCTGCCCACCGCTTAGCATATCAACTCGCTGGTTTTGAAAAGGGAGCAATTCAACTTGTTCGATCACGTCCTGCGCCATTTTCTTCTCATCTTCTGAAAAAAGTCCCGCAAGGTTGCGAAAGGCAGATCTGAAACCAAATAATCCTGTATACACATTTTGGAGGACCGTAAGTCTCGGAATAAGCTGATGATGTTGAAAGATCATCCCCATGTTCCGCCGAATAAGTCTTAACCCTTCGAGGTCAAGCTTACTGAATGAAGTGCCATCATATGAAATATCCCCGCTCGAGAGCTTTTGAAGGCCGTTCAAGGTTCGAATCAACGTCGACTTCCCCGCTCCTGTCTTGCCGAGGATACATACGAATTCCCCTTTCTGAAACGTAAGGGATACGTCATGAAGCGCTGGTTCAGCATCATTTTGATAGGTGACATTTCCCTTTTGTATTGTTAAAAGCTCATCACATAACATACTGTCTCACCCTGCTTCCAAGGAAGTCAACCGCGATTACAATGAACATAATGATCATCACATCGACGGCAACTGTTGAATACTGAAACGTTTTGAAATGGATAAAGAGCTGCTGCCCAATACCTCCCCCACCAACAAGTCCAAGAATAAGCGATGTACGAATCGCTACTTCAAACCGGTAAAAGTAATGGGAAAGGACATTTGGCCAGATTTGCGGA
The DNA here is from genome assembly GCF_039851965.1 of Pseudalkalibacillus hwajinpoensis. Classification (NCBI taxonomy): domain Bacteria; kingdom Bacillati; phylum Bacillota; class Bacilli; order Caryophanales; family Guptibacillaceae; genus Guptibacillus; species Guptibacillus hwajinpoensis. The sequence goes on from NZ_CP156674.1 coordinate 369,931, forward strand.
AAAATAGAAAACAGCGCCCCGATTATTGGACGGGCGCCGACCGCTTTCATCGCTTCCTGTGGTCCTTTATCAGCAGCCTCAATGAGTTCTGCTATTAGTTTTGATAACACGCTCGCATTATGAACAATAATCGCCATCGTTGCCGCAAAAGGACCCGGACCAACAACTGTTAAAAACATTAACCCAAGAACAATTTCTGGAATTGATCGTACGAAGCTTAGCAAAATACGAATAAACCCGTAAAAGTGTCCCCCTGTATTTTTGGCTGCAAGAAGACTCACAGGTAATGCAACAAGCAGTCCTGCAAAACTCCCGAGGAAGGCCATCCCAAGTGTGACCAGGCTCGCCTTCACCACGCCAGGTACAACACCTGTGTTCAGAGGAAACCAATGCGATAGAAAATCGACCATATTGCTAAACTGGCTGAACTTTCTCAGATCAAATTCAGTTACTTGTGCGCTCCATACCATCAATCCAATCATACCAATCAAAATGAGTAGGTGCTTCCATTTAAACCAGGCCATATCTACTCTTCTAATAATCCCTGCTTCTCAGCAGCCTTGCGAATGCTTTCATAATCATCGTTACTTGCTTTTGTGAATCCTGAAGCCCCAAAGGCATTTAAAATCGTTTCATCTTCAATAGATAAGAAAGCATCCTGAAGCTTCGTGATCGTTTCTTCATCTGTGTCTTTTGAAACGGCCCATGGATATTGGAACAACTTTTCTGATTCCCAGATTACCTTAAGCTGATCGCCATCTACTTTTCCAGATTCGACAAGCTGATTATAAATGGCACTATCTATCGCACCGGCATCCACCTGTTTATTCTGAACTGATAGCGCAGTCGCATCATGTGAGCCAGTATAGGTAACCGATTTAAAATCGTTATTCTCCTGATCTTCAAATACCCCGCGATCTTGCAGTTCAATTGAAGGGATAAGGGATCCAGACGTCGAGTTGGGATCTCCAAACGCAAAGCTGTTCTGATCACTTTCTGCGAGAAATTCATCAAGCGTTTCCCACTCATTTTCTGCATTCGTAATCACGTATGAATGATAGAAAGGTTCACCATCTATTAATTGCGTTACGATTGCCTGAGCGCCGCTCTTCTCATGCGCAATCACATACGTAAGTGGTCCGAAATAGGCCATATCAATTTGATTGTAATTCATGGCTTCCACAACACCGTTATAGTCAGGGAAGGTCGAAATTTCGACTTCTCGATCAAGTTTCTCAGAAAGTTCAGCTTGAAGCCTATTCATCGCTTCTTCAATTTCACCTTCTGTTTGGGCTGGAATAACCCCGATTGTAAACGCCTTTGTCACTTCGGCCTTATCCGCATTTTCACTTTGATTATTCTCTTCATTCGATCCACATGCTGCAAGCAAACCAAGCATGAGTATCATCATTACTATTACTTTCTTCAAATCTCCCACTCCTCAAGTTTACTTATGACCCTGATCTCCAATACCGAACCTGTTCGTTTCTGATCGTAGCCCCTGACTCATCAAGGTGCTCAAGAATCGGAACAAGATACTTTCTGCTTACCTTAAGAATGTCTTTCGCTTCTTGAAGAGTAAACGACTCATTTGTTCCTGATTTAAGATCTGTAACGATTGCCTCCCAGCTCATATGGTGCACGTAAAGGTCTGGGGTCAGCCGAACGGCCACATTTTCAGTTAATAAATACTGCTTCAGCTCTTCTTTATAAGCTTCAGGAATGCTTTCGTTTTCAATCAATTTATCAATCGCTGTAACCTTAGATCCCTGCTCTTCTAACAACTGAATCACCCTGCCCATCTTCGTTTTCCAAGAAGATGGTAGAGTTGGCGTGAATGAATCCCTACTCAAGAATGGCCCATTTTGTCTAACAAGCCCGTTATGTTGTAAGACATCCAATACGGACTCAACAAGCTTTAATGGGTACATGCTCACCATCTCCTGAACCACTTCTGCTTTTAGCATCCCCCTTCGCATAGGGTAGTGCTGGTGGTAGCTCGTTAAGTTTGTTTGGACCCTTTCTGATACCCTCTCAAAAACAGGCGTTGACGTGATGCCGCTTTCCATGAACCATAGCTCCGGTTCTTCCGAAAGTTCTTCAACCTCATCTTCCGTGAGACCGATTTGCTGCATCACCTGCTCTTTTGATAAAACCAGCTTTCGATGAAGCATCTGAACTAACTGTTCAGCAGGGGTTCCCTTGCTCATCTGTTCAAACATAGCGATTGTTTCCTCGCCAAACTTGTACTGCTCACAGGATACATTTAAGATGGTGCCCCCGCCAATCGTTTCAACTGGTGAAGGTCTTCTTATAATCACATGATCACCTTTTTTTGCAACCACAGGATTCTGAAGTCGAATCTGACAATAAAGAAAATCACGCTCACCCGTTTTAAGAACATTTCGGTCAAAAAAGACAATCGTACCTCTAACTTCAGCCGTACCTATATGTACTGTTACAAGCGAACGCTGCTTCAGCTCATAGTCCATCGTCAAGGCTTTAGTAAAGATGAGATCAATCGTAGATGTTACAGCATAATGGTCCGAATTGACTACTACATGGCCACGCTTAACCTCTTTTCTACCCGTTCCTGCAAGATTAACAGCAACACGCTGGCCGGCATAGGCTCGCCCCACTTTTTCATTATGTGTCTGAATTTGTCTCACTCTTGCATCAATACGATCAGGCAGAAGCGTCACCTGTTCGCCGTCTTTCAATTCACCATCAAATATCGTACCCCGCACAATGGTGCCATGACCCTGAAGTGAAAACACTTGATCAATGGGTAATCTTAACGCACCAGCTTTGTTTCTTGAAGGAACTTCTGGCAGAAAAGAACCAATCTTCGTTTTTAGCTGTTCAATTCCCCTGCCTGACTTTCCATCAACAACAAGTATGCTCGCCCCTTCAAACCCAGTCCCCTCTATGTAATCTCTAATATCTTCTTTGACAAGCTCTATCATATCAGCCTCAACTAAATCCGCTTTGGTGATGACAATAATAGATCGTTTGATACCAAGAAGGGATAAAATCTCAAGGTGTTCTTTTGTTTGCGGCATCACCCCTTCATCAGCCGCCACAACCGGTATGACGAGATCAATGCCAGCAACTCCAGCAATCATCTGCCTGATAAAGCGCTCATGCCCTGGCACATCAATCATCGAAACAACCATATCTTCTGACAAATGAAATGGTGCAAAGCCTGGTTCGATCGAAATATTTCGTTCCTTTTCTTCTTTTAATCGGTCCGTATTTACCCCTGTTAACGCTCCCGTTAATGTCGTTTTTCCATGGTCAATATGTCCTGCTAGACCAATTGTGTAATAGTTCATCCCATCACCAGCCTATCGAAGTCATCATTATTTAACAGTAATAAAAGTATGACAAGGATGCAACTTTTAGCCATTGCACATCGCAAAATAGCCAAAACTTCATTTCTTAGAACCGTATTCATCACCGTATAATTATTCATGACTGCATGCTTTAAAAGTTATTCACAGCTATCCACAACTCAAACTGTCACACCACAAATAAAGAGCTGTATCATACACAAAACTGTACTAGTTCGTTATAGGAAACTGTTTTATTCTAACTGATGTCGAATAATGTAGGAGTGTAAAAAAGAGCGAAGCATGTCGATATAAAGAAAATATCCACCACTGATGTCACGTTTCGACATAAACCTATTTTTATATATAAAAAAGAATTCTTCGGGTAAATATTTACTAGTAGTTTTACTAGATGTTATTTTAAAATATTTTTCCGAGCAAAAAAGTTGAATATTTGTTCGAATTCCGATAGTATATGAAAAGCATAATTCAATATGGGGCTGGTTGTACGTCTGGTGAGTGCCACGGTCTTCAAAACCGCCTGGGAGGCGCGTGCCGTCTCCGGTGGGTTCGATTCCCACACAGTCCCGCCATTTTTATACCAGTCTTCACAGGTCGATACACCTGGCTAAATATACAATACACAAAAACCAGTTCCTGATCAGGAGCTGGTTTTTTCGGATTTATAATGTTCTCCCCTCCCCTCTTCTACCAACTTAACCCACCTCACCTATTGATTAATAAGCGCTTTCGGCGTATAATGTGACCGTATTCAAACTTAAATTATACTTTATGAAGCCAAGAGGTGATTGTGTTGGCAGGTTGGTTTCAATGGTTTATTGTAGGCTGGACAGTCATATTAATTTCCCTTATAGCGATCGGCGGATTCTTTATGTTCCGGAAGTTTCTTAAGCGCCTTCCTAAAGAAGATGGCAAGTCTATACTCGACTGGCAGGAGTACTATATCGATCAAACGAAGCATATGTGGAGCTCTGATCAAAAGAAACTTTTAGATGAATTAGTGGCACCTGTACCTGAGCTATTCAGGGATATTGCAAAATATAAAATAGCTGGAACAATCGGAGAGCTTGCCTTAAGAGAAAAAGCAAAAAGCATGTCACAGGACCTTATTATTAGAGGCTATATCATCGCAACGCCTAAGCGAGATCACAAATGGCTCATCAAAAAACTTAATGAAAAGCGAATTGATATGGCACCTTACAATCATTTATTGCAATAAAAAACTCGTTTAGCTTATAAGCTAAACGAGTTTTTTATAATAAAGTTTGATGCAGCGTACTGCTATGACCTCGGCTTCTTTCTGTTTTTCGAAACTGATAATACATCGCTATTCTCCATGGAACGATCATCCCAAATGCCAGCACAAAGAATAACGAGCTCGTTTGAAGAACAGGAATCGATTGTCCGAGTAGCATTTTAAGAATAATTCGAAATAAAAGCAAGCCGATCAATATGAAAGCGAATGCTTTTGATCGTGTTAAGTAAATCTGATCATTTTTGATTTCAAATTTTGATGTTCTTATTAATAGCAAAGAAAATGCAGCCCCAACTGACAGCGCTTCAATTGCTTCATACCATGGGACCCTGGCGTCTGGAAGCACGAACATAAAAAAACCAGTAGCCATAAAAAAAGGAGGCAATATTATTTTCTTTATCGTTGCAGGTTTTTTTGAAGCTTTTAACCTGATAACCACCATCCCAAGGGCCATCATCGCCCCAACAATCGTACTAAAAACAAGCATAACCTCATCCCTCACCTATACCTTTACTCCGTATCATTTCCATTGTATGTGGAAGAGACAAAAAATACAAGCTCACAAAAAAGAACAGGGTCATGACCCCGTTCTTAAATCAACCATTCTGTTTTGAAAGCGCTTCTTCACCTTCATCCTCTGCAATGCTTAAAATAATGGTCATCGTTACACCAACTACAGTGAAATAAACACCAAGATCAAACAACATAGCCGTTGCAAGATGAGAATACCCAAGTATTGGAAGCTCAAAATAAGCATCTGTCTGGCTTAGAAAAGGCTGCCCGAATAAAAATGAGCCTGCTCCAGTAAGTACAGCAATCAACAACCCTATTGGGATAAAGTTTTTGTAATCAATACGGATAACCTTATTCATCGTTTTAAACCCGTACGAAATATAAAGGAGAACTAAAGCTCCCGACGTCATAAGTCCCCCAATGAATCCGCCACCCGGTGCGTTATGCCCCGCAAAAAATAAGTATATTGAAAAACCTAGAATAATAAAGACGATGATCGTCGTCGTCGTTTTAAGTATGAGATCATTTGTTCCTTTCACTCTACTCCACCCTTTCGTGCTAAAATCCCTGGAAACCATTAAAGAGGTTATTCACAAGGAACGATGTAAACATTGTCATAAAATTAAAGTAAAGCAAAACACCCATCACAATCATTAAATACCCACCAGCGTTCATGATCAATCGACTATTTTTCTTAATCCACTGCATTCGACCTATGAAAAAAGAAAGAATGAAAAACGGAACCGAAAAGCCGAGTGTATAAGCGACCATATACAACAAACCCGCACCTGGATTTGATACACCGAGCGCAATGACTGCAGCTAAGATTGGTCCTGTACACGGTGTCCAGCCTGCCGCAAACCCCATACCGATCAGCACTGAACCAATAAATCCGGACGGACGATTTCGAATCGTTAACCTGCGATCTTTCATTAGAAATGTCGGTTTCCAGAACCCGACGACAATAAGTCCGAACACAACGATCAGAATTGCACCCACTTGACGAAGCAGCTCTTTATACTGGATAAATAAATTCCCAATTAAAGAGGTCGACATCCCGAGCACGAGGAAAATGATCGAAAATCCTACTAAAAAAAAGATGGTATGCATGATCGCTCGTCGCTGCATCATGCCTTTATCTTCTATTAGATCATCAACTGAAACGCCAGTGATGTAAGATATGAATGCTGGATATAGCGGCAGCACACACGGTGAAACAAACGATAGAAAACCGGCACCAAACGCTAATAACAAGTTCAAGTCTGCCATTGAATTACTCCCTGTCTAATGCACATTCCCATTATAGCATGCGCATGTGGTAACCATTCCAATCTCAATTGTAAACGATTTATCCCCTACAAACTATGAACATTCGTTAACGATTTCCAGCCTCGAAAAATTCTTCTAGCGTTATTCCAGCTTCGTGTATTGCTTTCCCTGCGTCCCTTCCAACATATCGCACATGCCATGGTTCATACTGATATCCTGTGATGTCTTCCTTTCCTTTTAAGTAACGGACAACAAATCCGTATTTATACGCATTTTCAGCAACCCACTGACCTTCAGGCGTACTTCCAAATTCCTCTGTAAGCGCACTTCCAATTGAAGGAGTGCTAATATCCATTGTCAATCCTGTCTGGTGCTCACTTTGACCAGCCTGGGCACTTACCTGATTCGCTTTTTCTTTCCCATAGCGGTCTGCGTTATAAGCGAAAATCGTTTCCTGACGATCATAAGAGCGATAACCTGAAACAGCTTTCAATTCATAGCCCGCTTCTTTCGCACCAGCAAACATTTTTTCAAGAGCTGTCGCTGCTTCCTGCACCATCAACCTCTTCGGATCCCCTTCAGGAGCATAAAAAGCTACATCAGGCTCAACCAAATTATCCGGCACAAAGTCAGAAGGCAGATTCCTCTCTTTATTCGCCACTACAAAGATGCTATCTGGATTTGTTACAGTAAGTTCCCCTTCGGTTTCAGTAACGGTCTCAGTCATAGTTGGGTATGCAGATTCCTCTTTTGGCTCATCTTTATTGGCGTCCTTTTTTTCCTGATCATCCTCTGAAGATTTGTTTTGCTCTTCATTTTGATTTGAGTTTTGATCTGAATTTTCATTTGCGCCTGCGCCGTTACCTTCAGCGCCATTCACATCCCCATTTGCCTGCTCCTGATTCTGGCTATTTTCAGCGGTGTCAGTTGAACTTCCTTCATTCGATTGACACCCTGCGAGCAACGCAAATGAAAGCCCAGTCGCAAAAACTAGATTTCTCATTGTCATTTGAACACTTCCTGATTGTTTATTATAGTCTAATCTATCATACCATCTGAAGGTTTAGACCCGTCAACCAAAATCACTCCATACAAAAAGCACTCTGCAACCAGAGTGCCCGTACGCTATTTATCGGTATTATTCATTTGACTATTCATAGCCTTCATCATCTGATTGATCTTCTTCTGAGAAGGTTTCTGCCCCATCTGCATCATCATAACGCGCAGCATGTTTTCATTAATAGGGGGATTCTTCTTTAAATAGTCCATCATATATTTGCGGGCAATAAAAAAGCCAAGTGCTACTCCAGCAATTAACGCTAGAACGCCCACAAGCGTGTACATCCACCACATTCTAGATTTCCTCCTTATTCTTTCTCTTCCATTAGTGTACTACAACCCGTAATGATTATACAATAACGTCTACTAAAATAGTAGGTGTTTGTTCAAACTAGTTTGCGTTGTTTAATCGGATTGAGCCAGCCGTATTGGCCAGATTGGAAGTCAATCGCAAAGAATGAAGGAGTTAGCTTTCTGAGAACCTCAAAGAAAACAGTCTCCGCTTCTTGTGATCCAACGGAATATAAATTGGCTTTATCCTGTCTTACAAATAAGGAGGCATCACTTTTAGACTGCTTAATTGAAAGGCGGTGACCATTATTTTTAAATTCATACGTACGAAAAGCACCAATTTCATTTACAACGTGCCGATTAAGTTCTTCATCTTTAATACGCTCAGTAATGAAAGAAATTTGTTTATCTAATAATCCTTTTTCTTCATTTAATAGCGCATTCTTTCTTTCAGAAAACAATTGATAAAGAAGTAGTTCTTTACCAGCATATTGCATAGCGATATCAGGTTTGATGATATACATTTCATAGTGTCTCATACACTTCCCCCCGTCAGGCGATGGCTAGTATGAAAAATAGTATACACGAACACCGGTAAAATCATTGTCTATACATGCAGCATCATCCCACTAGTTTTGTCGAATGAAAAAAAGGCCTGTACTATAACATATTTGTTATAGTACAGGCCTTATATAATATTATGCCATGCTTGGAAGGTCGCAAAGCACCCCGCCACAGCTCTCATCATAGTCTAATTTCATACGATCTACGAACCATTGATCATCAGGGCGAACAAAGTATGTTACGCCTCCAACTTCCTGCTTATAATCATCATATGAAGGCCGGTCTGACATGACTCCAAGCGAAAATCCGCCGCTATCTCCACTTCCTGCATATCGAACAAATAATCTCAAGCAATCACCATTTCGTAACTCCATCTCGTTTCTGTAAAACTCTGCAGCTGAATCAGTTACAACAAACATCCTATCCGCCCTTTCCGTTTTTTATATTAGTATGTCTTGTTATAGTACAGTATAACGAATATTTTAAAAATTGCAACCATAAAAATAGCCTAATTTTGCAATTCGCAAAATTAGGCTATTTACTACTGAAGGAAAGGACGGTTTTTCTTACTTTCCTTTAGTTTTTCAGGTGTAACATCTGATCCCTCTTTATCAACCACTTTAATTGAGTGAAGCTGATTTTCAAAGGAAGAACGAAGACTCTTCAAATATTCTTGTCGAAGATCCTTTTGCTCTTTTTTCTCAGCAACTGTTAAAGAGGATTCTTTCGATTTACGAGAGAGCTCGTTAATTCTTTGGATTTTATCTTGAGAAAGCATAGAACCTAGCTCCTTTACTACATCTTGTACCATTTATGCTATCGCATATTTTAATCATAGACAAGTTTAGTGCTTCTCCTTTTGTTCGTCAACATATTCCTTATAGCGTCTATGTACGGTAGCTTTAGAGGCATGATGACCAAAGCCTTTTAACGTCGCAGCTATTTCATTAAACGTCAGTCCGCGATGCCTGAGATTCACAATTTCCTCGATCGGGACCTCCACTCGACCCCGTCCTCCATGATGCTGGTGACTCAGGTTACGCTCTGGCCGATACCCGTCTCTGACGGCCTTATCCATACCGCGCTTAATTTTCAGGTTATGAAGCTTGCGCTGAAATTCCTCCACGATACTTACAATTTCAAGCACCATTGAGTCTGCTTCTGATAGTTGAAGTTCCCCATTTTGATTGACGCTATAAATTGTTCCACCGTATTTATGAACAGCGTGTAAAAGTGCAATTTTGGCATTTCCTCTTCCAAGTCTTGTTTCATCCTGGATCAATAGTGCTTCAGCACTACCTTCTTTCAATAAGTCAAGCACCTCAAGTATCCCATCGCGGTCAATGTCATAGCCGCTGTGCTTTTCTTCAATTAACTTATAAACTGTAAATCCCGATTGTACTGCAAATTTCTCAAGCTCTTCTTTTTGCCTGGCGAGCGAGGACTCCTGTGCCTCTTTTTTCGTACTAACCCGGCAATAAATAATTGCGTTCATTCTTTACTCTATACCTCCAAGCGCCGTAGCGTTTGCTTCAACAGGGATGATGAGAGTATCTCCTGCTGTGATTCGATTGGCATTAATGCGATTGGCTTCCTCTACCCAACTGACAAACTTCTTGTTAGACATCTCGTGAGCGGTTCGATATTCTTCCGCAATTTCCAAAACAGTATCACCATGCTCCAATTCGACCTTAGTATAACGATTGTAGTCCTCAGCTGCAGCCGTTCGCAAAGATACGAACACAATAATCAACACAGCTACAAAAGATATAATGACAAGAAAATCAATTCCAGACAAGCCCCCAGCTTGCTTTCTCATCCCGATCACCCCATATGCGAATATTTGTTCTGCTTTCAGTATACCAGAACCTCTGTTCGTGTCAACGTTTTTTTCGAACTTATGTTTGTATGCGAACAAAAATTCTGGTATACTACTAACAAATAGATAGATTGGAACGAGGTGCCAGAAATATGAAACTATCAAAGCGTCAGCAGGACATTCTGGACTTTATAAAAGTCGAAGTGAAGCAAAAAGGTTACCCACCATCCGTAAGAGAAATTGGAGAAGCTGTCGGACTTGCCTCAAGTTCAACCGTCCACGGCCATCTGGCAAGGCTCGAGAAGAAAGGTTACATTCGAAGAGACCCTACGAAACCAAGAGCGATCGAAGTATTAGGACTTGATGAAGCGGTTGATATCCCACGTCAGCACACAGTGAACGTCCCTGTTATTGGTAAAGTTACAGCAGGACAACCCATCACTGCGATTGAAAATGTGGAAGAATACTTCCCGCTCCCAGAACAATTTGCACAAGATGAAGAGCATACTTTTATTCTTGTTATTGAAGGGGACAGTATGATCGAGGCTGGTATCTATAACGGTGATATGGTTATTGTGAAACAGCAGCCGACTGCGAACAACGGAGATATTGTTGTTGCGATGACGGATGACGGTGAAGCTACCGTGAAGCGATTTTTTAAAGAAAGTAATTACTTCCGTCTACAACCAGAGAACTCTTCAATGGAACCGATCATTCTCGATTCTGTTTCCATTCTTGGTAAAGTGGTTGGAGTATTTCGTTCGATTCACTAGAAGCGCTGCTTGCGCTTCTTTTTTTCATTCGATTACTATCATGAATAGGAAAAATTTTATATGTATTGCTAATGATCACATTTACAGTTAGACAATCGCTGAAAGATTAAAATTAGCTCAGGGTCACACCCCCGCTCCTTACTTATCTTGGTCAGCGCCAGGCCTTTTAAAGCTATTGAAGCCCCCCTTCTCCTAGTGATAAGGGGGGCTTCAATAGTCATTGCTAATTTCAAATGAAGACTAACTACTTACGAATGTGATTTAATAGGCGAAATTCGATCTGTACACTCAATAATTATATCAAAATACGTTAAAGGTAACTCCGTAAGCTTGTAGGTTTCAGTGCTCCATGTAGCATCAAGAAAAACCGTTGCGATCGCTCACTTTCTTTCACCGCCTACTGCTACGTCCTTTAAAGCAATGGTGCTCTCAAAAATGTCTGTCAGCCATTTAGCTACTCGTTTGGAATGGTAGGACTGCGCTTGTTTATTCATCTCTAGAAGTTGTTCGATCTTCTTTTCAAATTTGTTGATCGCCTCATAAACCGGTGTTGCCTCTCCGACTCTATAGGAAGCTGATCTAGTTCGTTCTTCATTTTATTGATGAAGATGTGAAGAACCTCATATTTATGAATTAACCGCAAAACCTCTGGGCCGAGTATATTTGCGGTCCCTTCCCAAACCGTTAGAACCTGCGCATCTCGAAGAAGTCTTGGTGTCACAAAGTCTTCTATATACCCATTCCCACCATGCATTTCAATTGCCTCGTGAGCAAAATGGACAGCTTGTTCCCGACTCTTTCTTTACAAGCGCAATAAGCAATCTGTTTAATGCTTCATCTTCAACCAGACAATCAGGGTCTTTATTCACGACACACTCGTATTGTGAAATAGCCGTAAACACTGCGCTCACTTCAATTTCTTGCTTTACCTTTAACTGAACCAGAGATTCACGAATCATTGGAAAGTCTTTCAGTTTATGTTTGAAGGCATCTCTTTCATACGCATAGTGCTTCGCCTCGAGGTACGCTCGTTGCATAATACCAAAGGCACTGCTTTGACGCCAAGCTTTTCTTTTAATCTTCGAATCGATAAATTATTCGTAGAACCATCTTCATTCTTCCATGGGACCAAAAATAAACTTAGTCCTCTCGTTCCGGTTTGTTCTGGGTCGATCCTCCCTAACACCATGGCGACCCCACATGCACCTGCATTACTAGCGAAATATTTTTCACCATACAGGTTATAATGATCGCCATCTTTTACTGCCTGTGTTTCATTCGCGCCAACATCTGATCCGCCCTGTCGTTCTGTCAAAAATGTTGCGCCTTCATATCGGTCAACCTTTCCTGTGGATAGCACATGCGGCAGGTATTTTTCTTTAAGTTCCTTATCGGCATAATGATCAATTAAATACGCTGTTGCCATTGTTAGCGTTACTGGACAATAAAATCCTGGTTCTGTTTGGGAAAGCAAATACCCTTGAGCAAATGAATAGATATAATTCCCCCGGTGTCCAAGTTCAGGAATTTCCTTATGAACATACCCAACTATACCTCTGTTATAGGTTTGTTCGACCGTCTTCAGATACCCTTCGTTGCGCCACACATATGAAATGTCATTGCCCTTCTTGTCATACTTGATCAATCTTGGCTGTCCCTCTCGATCTGTATGATACGCCCGCTCATCTATTTCTGTTGCACATAGCGCCCCGTACTCACTAAGCTCCTCTTCCGTCCACGCATAAAACGAATTATCCATGTATTGTTTTAATACAATGGATAAGTTCGGATCCAGTTTAAAGAAATTATTCATCTCACCTCTCCTTTCAGTTCTATTAATTTCTCTTGAAAATGCTCAAGGTACCTATTCATTTCTTCCTTTAGCATCATTAACTCCTGAATGCGCTCATCCACTTCCAACACTTTTTGCTTCCCGTATTCAATTGTTCTCTTCAATTGCCTTTCTCCAGTAGGATCCTGATCAAATAGCTGGATCCTCTCCTGGATCTCATTTAGTTGAAAACCAAAATTCTTTCCCCGAAAAATGAGTTGCAGTCGGGTTCCGCGATCACCTTTTCGTTACATTTTGGTCAACTTCCTAATCGTAAGGTTTGGAACTTTTAGACGTAGTTTCCATTCAACCATCATTTTTGTTAAAGTATTATTAGTGATAATTTATATTTTTAATATAAAACAATTCTTTTAGAGGGTGTATAATTTGAAAGATAAAATAGAAGATATTGATTACCGTCAAGTTATGGAATTTTCGCTTGACCCGCTAATTATCCATTCAGAGCTTAGAATAATTGATGTTAATCAAGTTGCAGTAGAATTTTTTAGAGGTACAAAAGATGATCTTATAGGGGCTAGTCCTTTAAATATATTCCAGGAAACCTCCAAGGCAAGTATAGAAAAAAGAATACATTCTGCATATATGGAACCAGCAAACATCATCGAAGAAACTATTTATAGGTTGGATGGTACAACAGTCGACGTAGAATTATATTGTCATCCAGTTCAAATAGGAGATATTTTAGCCATTCAGACCTATGTTAAGGATATAACTAATAGAAAGAAAGCTGAAAAGAAACAAACAGAAATAATTAATCAAGTAAACGAACTATCTAGTACAATTGTTCCACTTCTAAACGGTATTGCAGTTCTTCCTTTGGTAGGTTCATTTGATGAAGATAGGGCAAGACAGCTTTTAGAAAACATACCTCTAAAAGTACAAAGCAATCATATACAATATTTAATCATTGATTTTTCTGGAATTTACACGTTAGATCATATTGTTACAGAACACCTCTTTCAAATTTATTCCGTATTGTCACTACTTGGTGTGCGTTCTATTTTCACGGGACTCAGACCTGAATTAGCACTATTTGCCTTACAGATTGATACAAGACTAACCTCCATCCCCACAAAATCCAGTGTTAAAGATGCACTTCTTTCTTTAGGAATACAATACAATTTCGATGAATGAACAGCGATAAATTCCTTTAAAGGTATTATCATCCTCTTTATTTTTTCTAATAGTTTCTATTTAATAAAACTAAATAAAATGGAAAACCTCTCTTCACAAGGAGGTTTTCCATTAAGGAAGTGTTATTTATTTTTGGAAATTATGTTCTTTTTGATTAAAAGGTTTTAGTGTCTCCGAATAATTCGTCTTAAGAATGCGTTTTGAAATCGAGTTTCTTTTCCAACAGAATCAAAATAAATTAGCTTTTAATGCAATTTATCATGATTTAAATTTGATGCTCTGTCGTAATAATGGAAACATTATGCCGAAGTCTAGTTTGTTTAATGCATTTAACCGGATTCTAAAAAGAACTAACAGACCGAACTTACCTATCTCACTCTCTTCGCCATACTCATGCCGTTTTACTTTTAGAAGCCGGTGCTGATATGAACTATGTCCAGACCTCGATTGGGTTTAGTAAAAAAATCGAGACAAATACACTGGAAAAATACGAGGAATACATGAAGAATATTTTGAAGTGATTTTGGTCAATCTTTTGGTCAAAACAACCACTTACAAGAAAAAGTGCTTTTGACCAAAAAGAAAAACCCCTCAACATCAGTCATGTCAAGGGGTTTGGCTCTTAATAAGTCGTCATATACTGTTCACGTTCCCAAGGGTGTACTTGCGTACGGAACATGTCCCACTCGATTTCTTTCGCTTCGATAAAGTGCTCAGAAGCGTGGTCGCCTAATGCTGCCATTAGTACTTCGTCTTGCTTAAGCTTTTCAAGTGCGTCATGAAGTGTAGCTGGAAGGTCTGTGATGCCTTCTTCTACGCGTTCTTGCTTATCCATCACGTAGATGTTGCGTTCTGTTGGAGCTTGTGGCGTCATTTTGTTCTTGATGCCGTCAAGACCAGCTGCAAGAAGAACAGCCATTGCAAGGTACGGGTTTGCAGATGGATCGACGCTACGCACTTCAATACGTGTACTGATTCCGCGTGAAGCTGGTACGCGGATAAGTGGGCTACGGTTACGAAGAGACCATGCTACGTAACAAGGTGCTTCGTATCCAGGTACGAGACGCTTGTATGAGTTAACTGTTGGATTTGTAATCGCTGTGAACGCTTCAGCGTGCTTCATTGTTCCTGCGATGAATTGGCGAGCTGTCTCACTCAGGCCAAGCTCGTCTTTTGGATCGTAAAATGCGTTTTCTCCGTCTTTGAAGAGAGACATGTTCGCATGCATACCAGATCCGTTTACGCCGAACAAAGGCTTAGGCATAAACGTTGCATGAAGACCGTGCTTACGGGCGATTGTTTTAACCGCAAGCTTAAACGTCTGGATGTTATCACAGGTTGTGATCGCATCAGCATATTTAAAGTCGATTTCGTGCTGTCCAGGTGCTACCTCATGGTGAGATGCTTCGATTTCAAAGCCCATGTCTTCAAGCTCAAGCACGATATCGCGACGGCAGTTTTCACCAAGGTCCGTCGGTGCAAGGTCAAAGTATCCACCTTTATCGTTAAGTTCAAGCGTTGGCTCACCGTTTTCGTCCATTTTGAATAGGAAGAATTCTGGCTCAGGTCCAATGTTGAAATCAGAGAAACCTAGCTCTTCCATTTCTTTAAGAACGCGTTTTAGAACTGAACGAGGATCCCCATCGAATGGTGTTCCATCAGGGCTGTAGATATCACAGATAAGGCGTGCGACTCTTCCTTTTTCAGATGACCACGGGAAAACAACCCAGGAATTAAGGTCAGGATATAGGTACATATCAGATTCCTCAATACGTACAAACCCTTCGATTGAAGAACCGTCAAACATCATTTTATTATCAAGAGCTTTCTCTAGCTGATCAACCGGGATTTCAACGTTCTTAATAATCCCTAATAGATCAGTAAACTGCAAGCGAATAAACTTAACGTTCTCGTCCTGCGCCATTTTCTTAATATCGTCTGCTGTGAAATTGTTCGCCATGTAAAATGAATCCTCCTTAAGAAATAAAAAGATTTAGTGAATCGGCTGGACAATCTGCGCGAATGATCGCTCAGGAGGCCTACTGCTCGACTTGTCATGTACGGGCAATCTAAACTGCTCTCAAAATTCAGAATCAAAAGAACATTCGTAATTGCCGCTCCCTTCTTCACTTACTATCACTATACAATAGCTTGCACGTCATCGTGTTAAAGTATGTAAGATAACCTGACATGATTTTTAGAACAATAAAATAGTCAGAGATGCAATACACCTCTGACCACTTACCTGATTAAACGGTTATTAAACCTTTTGTTAACAAATCATCCACTGCTGTAAGGATGCTGATTTTCACATGTTCGTACGTTAATCCCCCCTGAACATAAGCAACGTACGGTGGCCTTAAGGGGCCATCAGCAGATAGTTCGAGACTTGCTCCCTGAATAAATGTTCCCGCAGCCATAATCACATCATCTTTATATCCCGGCATATAAGCAGGTTCAGGACGAACGTGTGCATTGACAGGTGACGCGGATTGAATTGCCTGACAGAATGCAATCATTCGCTCTCTGTCATTAAATTGAACAGATTGGATTAGGTCGGTCCGTTTACTATCCCATTCAGGCGTTGTGTTGAAGCCTGCTGCTTCTAAAAGTGCTGAGCTGTAAACAGCCCCCTTCACAGCTTGACCGACTGTGTGCGGAGCAAGGAAGATGCCCTGGAACATCTCCTGAAGTGAATATAGGGACGCACCGACTTCTCTTCCAATCCCGGGAGAGGTAAGGCGATAGCCGCAAAGCTCGATTAAATCGTCCCTACCAACTAGATAACCACCGGTTTTAACGATGCCAGCTCCTGGGTTTTTAATAAGTGAGCCAGCGATTAAATCCGCCCCGACGTGGCACGGCTCCTGCTCCTCAACAAATTCACCGTAGCAGTTATCGACGAATACGATGACATCTTCCTTAATCGATTTAACAAATAAGATCATTTCTTCTATCTCATTAATTGTAAAGGATGGGCGGTTCGCATACCCTTTCGAGCGCTGGATGCCGATCACTTTCGTTTTATCCGTCATGGCTTTACGTACGGCGTCAAAATCAATCGCACCATCAGCTAGAGGAATATCTCTGTAGCCAATTTGAAAGTCTTTTAAAGACCCATTACCACTACCTCGTTTACCAACAATTTCTTCAAGCGTGTCATAAGGCGCACCTGTTATATAAAGGAGCTCATCGAACGGACGGAGCACGCCGAATAAAGCTGTCGCGATCGCATGTGTACCGGAAACAATTTGCGGTCTTACAAGCCCCGCTTCCCCGCCGAATACATTCGCAAAAAGCTTTTCAAGCGTATCCCTTCCATCATCATCATAGCCGTATCCTGTTGAAGGTGTGAAATGGAAATCACTGATTCTATTTTGATGAAAGGCCTGCAGAACGCGATATTGATTCGCTTCAACAATTTCATCAATAGCACGATGAACCGGCTGGATTTTTTCTTCAACAGTGATCGATAATTTATTCAGTTCGTCTTGATGCGTAAAATGATTAAACATAGTTGTCTACTCCTAGTCGTTGTTCCACTCGTTCACGATTCGTTCGTAAAGATGTTTCGGGGCGTAGCCTTTACATCTGTAGTGGTCTTTCTCTTCATCCCATGTGCGGTCGATAAGAACCGTGTTTCGCTGCAAATACGCAAGCTTGTCTCCCTGATCAGCATGGATCGCGATCGAGAAGTACTCCATCTGCTTTAGAACCTCTCCCTGCAATCGCTCATTCAGTCG
Organism: Pseudalkalibacillus hwajinpoensis; assembly: GCF_039851965.1. Taxonomy (NCBI): domain Bacteria; kingdom Bacillati; phylum Bacillota; class Bacilli; order Caryophanales; family Guptibacillaceae; genus Guptibacillus; species Guptibacillus hwajinpoensis. Next base: position 387,556 of record NZ_CP156674.1, read on the forward strand.
CTTTAAATCAGCCTGTTTCAAGGCAGAAATATGGATCTGTTCATTGACGCTGCTTTGAACAGAGGGATCTGCTCGGTCGATTTTGTTAAATACTGTTAGAACCGGAATATGTGAAGCTTTTAAATCCTTCAGCAGCTTAAGAACAATTTCCTCATGACGCTCTCGATCAGGATGAGACGCATCGATCACGTGTAAAATTAGATCTGCTTCCGTCGCTTCTTCAAGTGTTGATTTAAATGATGCTACAAGTGTCGTCGGAAGGTCTTGGATGAAGCCAACTGTATCCGTCAACAGGACATTGTAGCCGTTCGGAAGCTTCAGCTGCCTTGTCATTGGATCAAGGGTTGCAAACAGCTTGTCTTCTTCATAGGAGTTCGCATTTGTTAAGCGATTAAAAATCGTTGATTTGCCCGCATTCGTATAACCGACAAGGGCAACCTGAAGCGCTTCGTTTCGCTTACGTCTCGCACGGTATTGTTCACGGTGCTTCACTGTATGATCAAGCTGTTTCTTTAAGTCGGTGACGCGGTTACGAATGTAGCGGCGATCCGTTTCAAGCTTGGTTTCACCCGGTCCTCTTGTTCCAATACCGCCACCAAGCCTTGATAAGGACGTTCCCTGTCCTGCAAGGCGTGGCAGCATATATTGAAGCTGAGCAAGCTCAACCTGAAGCATGCCTTCTCTTGATCTCGCTCTCTGTGCAAAAATGTCCAGAATAAGCTGCGTGCGATCAATGACTCTCGCATCAAGCACTTCTGAGAGATTGCGAAGCTGACTTGGTGAAAGCTCACTATTAAAGATGACAATGCCAGCTTCCTTCTCTTCAATTAGCTCTGCTAGTTCTTCCACTTTACCTTTTCCTATATACGTAGCAGAATGGATGCGCTCTCGCTTTTGTGAGAGTGATCCTTCAACAACGCCGCCCGCCGTTTCTGTTAAAGCCGCAAGCTCGCTCATCGAATAAGCAAACTGCTCATCGGTTTGGTTTTGAAGCTGAGTTCCGATCAAAATGGCCGGTTCAGCTGCCTCAATACGTTCTTTATTCAAAAGTTCGTTCCCTGCCTTTATCAATCAGTCTGATCTAATCATACCAGAATGGCTTTTAATCTTCTATAGGGATGTCTTCAGGTAATAAAAGCTCAAGGGCTGACCGATCAATTACATCCGCCTGGAGAAGTCTAACGGCTTGTTTACGGATCGCCTTCTCAATAATATTACGAACAAAGCGCCCGTTACTAAAAGCAGCCGTTTCCTGTTCGCGCTTTTTAATAAAACTTTGTTTCAACTTCCACTCGGTTTCTTTTGAGAAACGGTATTGACGTTCTGCAGCCATCTTTTTCGCAATTTCAAGCAGCTGTTCATTTGAATAATCCGGAAAATCAATCACAAGCGGAAAACGGGATGGCAGACCTGGGTTTAGCGACAGAAAATACTCCATTTCCTCTGAGTAGCCGGCTAGAATCAAAATGAAATCTTTATGGTAATCCTCCATCGCCTTCACGAGCGTATCAATCGCTTCTTTCCCAAAGTCTTTCTCACCGCCGCGTGCAAGTGAGTAGGCTTCATCAATAAAAAGAATGCCGCCTTTTGCTTTTTTTACAAGCTCTCTCGTCTTTTGAGCGGTATGGCCAATGTACTCACCGACAAGATCGGCCCGCTCTACTTCGATCAAATGCCCTTTCGAGAGCACATTCATTTCAAGAAAAAGGGTGCCAAGCAGGCGAGCGACCGTCGTCTTTCCTGTCCCTGGATTGCCTTTAAACATCATGTGAAGCGCCTGGGTATTCTGCTTTAGACCGTTTTCCTCTCGGCATTTATTCACATAAAGCCACGCGTATACTTCTTTTAATAAGTATTTCATTTCTTTTAATCCAATTAACTGCTCCATCTCCTGCTGAATGCGTTCGAGCGGAATATGTTTTTTGGCGGCTTCGCTGAGGGCCTCGTCCGCGGCTTCCTGTTTTCCTTCAGTTTGACGCAGCACAATATTGATCTGGCTTTTACGCTGTGTTACGGAATGCTGCAAGCTGCTCACCTCGCTTTATTCTGACACGATATTATACGCAGACAGTTGCAAACCGTGACAAACGCCCAAAAGAAAAACACTCCTTTAAGAGTGTTTAACTAATGACCATCCGATCTACTAAGGCATCCGGTATCGTTACTTTCTGTTCTCCGCGCTTCTTCTGATAAGCCCTATAGTGATGAAGCAATTCCCCTTTTTCAGTCACATCCAATTCGAGCAAATGCCCATCCGACCGTTCAAGTATTCGGATGAATACCTCTCCTTCTTGAAGCGTATAGTGATTAAAACGAACGTGTAAATGGCTGGTTTCTTTCTTTTGCACTCCTGGCAACTCTTTAAAGATACTACTAAAACGCTGCTGGGGCACAACATGCTTTCCCTTTCCAGAAGCCTTTGTGACACTGACTAACTGTTCTGCTTTACTCATTACTTTTTCTACAATTTTATTCATAATATTCCTCCATTTATTTGATTTCTGGGAGGTTTCGTACTTCACTCATCATTTCTGCACCACACAACGGGCATGCCGGGGTGTCAGAGAAAGAATAGTCTGCCCGCATCCATCCTGCACAATCTCCACTCGAACAAGACCAGACGTCAGTATCTACTTCTGGTATTGGTTCTTGCTGCTGTTTTGAGAAAAAAGCCATTTTAACCGCTCCTTTTCTATTTGGTTACCATTAGTATTTCCAAAAAAACCAAAAACATGTAACCCGACATCCCGGGCGACCAATCCCAAGTTTTGTTATAATGGGGTAAATAGAGGAGGTAATAAGATGGAGCTCTTCGAACAGCCGCTTCCTGACTTCCTGGAAGAATACCTTCACTCGCTCGAACGTAAGGGGCGCAGGAATTCAACGATTCGGCGTTACCGCTATGACCTTGTCGATTTTTCAATGTGGTTGCGCACATTTCACCAATCAATCGATTTCACAAGCTTTAGCCAGTTGACGCCCAGTCAGCTCCAGGAATACATTCGCTTCCTGCATATTGAGCGTCACTATTCCGAGCGCACACTCAAGCGCATTATGACTGTCCTAAATCAAGTATATCGTTATTATATGTCGTTGAATCGAACAAAGAACAATCCAATGAAAGAAGTTGTACTTCCAACCACTGGTGATTCCGGGTACGTTGATACTGACTTTCTCCTTGAGGAAGAATGTGAGCAGCTTTTGAAAACGGTCGTCTCTTTAGACGACTTAACTGAAAACCAGCTAAGAGCAAGGGATCTTCTGATCGATCGTAACCTTATCATTGCTCATCTGTTTATGTCGTATGGCCTAACGCTACAAGAATTATGCGGGCTTTCCATGAAAGACGTTTCTTTCGAACAAAATGAACTTATCGCTAAATCCGCTTATGGAATTAGGACGGTTCTCCTTGAGCCGGATCACAAGAAAATTCTATTTTCTTATTATAAAACAGTACCTGCACCTGTAAGACCACGATTAAATAGTGATGACCCTCTTTTCGTTGCATTCGACTTCCAGCGCCAGACGTACCGCTGGAGTTATGAGGTGGATCGCCCAAAACGATTATCGGAAATCGCTGTTCAAAAAATGATCCGTCTCGAAGTACAGCGCGCCGGCTTACGTAAAGGTATATCAGCGCAGCATATGAGACGAACATGTGTAATAAAAGCGATTAAAAACGATCGATCGATTGATCAACTTCGTACTCAATTTGGTATGAAATCAGACTTAACGTTGAAACGATACTTTGATTACACCGAAAAACAGGCTTTTACTTCGTAATTGACATTTTAAGAAAATGAAAAAGCCCCTCGTCCTGCTTCAGTCAGAACGGGGGACTAATGTTTTACTTGTCAGATTCGAAATTTATTTCAACTGATCGCTGTGGAGCGAAAGTAGAAATCGCGTGTTTGTAAATCAACTGCTGTTTACCATCGGACTCAAGGATAATCGTGAAATTATCAAATCCTTTAATCGTCCCTTTAAGCTGGAATCCATTTAACAGATAGACCGTTACAAAAACGGTTTCTTTCCTCAATTGATTTAAAAATTGATCCTGGATGTTAATTTGCTGCTTCATTGTCAGTCCTCCTCTTTTTCTCTAAAGGCATTCAATAACTATATTTCTAGTTTTCTGCTAACTTTCCTGCAACAACCTGTAAGATTTTTTGGATTTTTTCTGCACGATCAGTTGTCATGTCAAACCAATCGATCTCCATTTGATGGCGAAACCAGGTTAATTGACGTTTGGCATACCTTCTGGAGTTCAGTTTCAACTCGTTCACAGCATCCTCAAACGAAACACGGTTTTCGATTAAGCGATAGATTTCTTTATAGCCGATCGCCTGAACGGATTGGCATTCCTGTACACCCGCTGCATACAAACGCTGCGCTTCCTCAAGCAAGCCGTCCTCCATCATCAGATCGACCCTTTTGTTAATCCTGTTGTAAAGTGCCTCACGATCCATTGTAAGACCGATGTTTACGAGATTGTAAGGTGAGTGCTCAGGAAGGGCGTCTTTCGAAGCTGACAAAGGTTCCCCTGTCACATAGTACACTTCTAACGCTCGAATTACTCTTCTCACATTATTTGGATGGATGACATGGTAACTTTTTGGATCGATGGTTTCAAGTCGATGATGAAACTGAACAGGACCTTCTTCTTCTGCGATCTCCTCGAGCTTCTGACGATACTCAGGATCTTCCTTCGCTTCTGAGAAAGCATATTGATGCGTGACTGACTTCACATAGAGGCCAGTGCCACCTGCAATAATCGGCACTTTACCTCTTCTATTGATATCAGTAATGAGGTCAGTGGCTAACGTTTGAAATTCAGCTGCTGAAAATCTTTCCATCGGATCTTTGATGTTGATGAGATAGTGAGGAATCCCCTCCATCTCATCTCCGGTTACCTTTGCAGTCCCGATATCCATGCCTCGATAAATTTGCATTGAGTCACCGCTAATAATCTCACCATTTAGCGCTTTCGCAAGCTCAATACTCGTCTTTGTTTTTCCTACTGCGGTTGGACCGAGAACAGTGACAAGTTTCTGTGTCGGTTCTTTCATCATTTCACTCACGTACTTTCCTTCAATCTTTTCTCATTTTGCTCGTTACATGACCCTCTTAAACATTTTCTCCATCTCATAAGTGGAATAGTGGATAATAATCGGTCTTCCATGCGGGCATGTGTAAGGATCAATCGACTTTCGCAGAGTTTCAAGAAGTGTAAACACTTCATCATCGCGCAAATGACGATTGGCTTTAATCGATTTTTTACATGACATCATAATCGCAGCTTCTTCACGAAGTTTCTTAACGTCAATTGTGCGGCTATCAACTACTTCCTGAATCAGTTCCTCGATCGTTGTCTGTTCAGCCCCTTTTGGGAACCATACAGGATGAGCGCTAACCATGTAGCTATTGCGCCCAAATGATTCAAGAAACACCCCAACCTTCGCGAGATCCTCGATCCGATTATCAATGATTGCCGATTCTGACGTATTGTATTCTAGTGTAAATGGAACCAACAGTTCCTGCACTTCAGGATCAACTTCACCTACTTTTTCTCGGTAAAATTCATATTTAATTCGCTCCTGTGCAGCATGCTGATCAATGATATAAAGCCCATTCTCGTTTTGTGCGAGAATATACGTGCCATGCATCTGACCGATAGGATAAAGAGGCGGAATCCGCATCTCATCCTCTTTCGTTTCCTTCACATAGTCCATTGCCATCTCAAGCTCATCTCTCTGCTTCCGATCGGGAACAGCCGGTTCATACTGCTCTGTTTTCAACTCTTCCTTCACACTAAATGGTTCCTCCGTGAAAGTCTTGTTAAACGACGGCATATGACCGTGATCCGAGGCTGGATCAGGTTTCACACGAATTGGTTCCTGTACGCTCTCTTCCTTTTTCACTGCGTGCTGAAAACGGAAAGAAGATTGCTCGCTTCCAGGTTCTTTTTGCTTCAGCAAGCTTTGTTCAGGAATAAGTTCAATTTTCTTAAATATCCCCTTGATCGCATTCTCGATAGCAAGCGCAAGATCCTGTTCTTTACTAATGCGGGCTTCAAGCTTAGAAGGGTGGACGTTTACATCAATAAGCGTCGGATTCATTCTAATATGCAGCACGACAATCGGATAGCGGCCAATTGGTAACAGCGTATGGTAGCCCTGCTGAATCCCCTTCGTAAGCGTGTAGTTTTTGATATAACGCCCATTTATGACTAATGAAATGTATTGTCGAGACGCACGGGTTAACTCCGGCTTTGCTACATATCCTGTCACATTAAAATCAATTGTTTCTGTGCTTAATGGAAGCATTTTTCTCGCTGTGTTATAGCCGTAAATTGCTGCAATCACCTGGAGAAGATCACCATTCCCGGTTGTAGAAAGCAGCTTTTTCCCATTATGGTAAAAACGAAACGCGATGTCTGGATGCGCCATCGCCTGCCGGTTGATGACGTCCGCAACATTTGCCAGTTCCGTATGGACCGTTTTCATATGCTTTAAACGCGCCGGGGTGTTATAGAAAAGTCCGGTTATTGTCATTTCAGTCCCTCTACGACTATCCGTTGCTTTAAATTCGGCGACTTTCCCCGCTTCAATTCTTACGTAAGTTCCTGCCGCTTCCCCTGTTGACGTTTTAAGCTCCAGATGGGAAACAGCGGCGATACTTGGAAGGGCTTCACCACGAAACCCGAGCGTTTCAATCTGAAACAGGTCCCGTTCATTTCTAATCTTACTCGTCGCATGACGGAAGAAAGCGAGCTTGCAGTCTTCCTCATCCATTCCTGTCCCATTATCAACAATGCGAATGCTGGAAAGACCGCCTTCATCTATTTCAACCGTAATTTCACTGCTCTCTGCATCAATCGCATTCTCGACCAGTTCCTTTACGACTGAGGCCGGCCGTTCAACCACTTCACCGGCGGCTATTTTATTCGAAAGCTGATCATCAAGTTGTACGATCTTTCCCATTTGTTTCACCTGTCTTTCTTCCTATTTTAGCTGTTTTTTAAGCTCATAAAGCGTATTAATGGCGTCCATAGGCGTCATTTCCATAATATCGACCAATTTCAGGCGATCTAAAATCGCTTTTTCAACAGGGGTTCTGGACGGCTTACTTGCCTTTCCTTCATCAAAAAAAGCAAGCTGTGCTTCATCCTGCTCCACAACTTTTTCTGGTTTTGTTTCAGCTTTCCTTGCCGGTTCAGCTTGGGCAGCTGGCTCAGGTTCAGCCTCTAACTCTGTCAGAATCGCTTCCGCACGCTTAATGAGCGCATCTGGTAGATTCGCAAGCTGTGCCACATGGATCCCATAGCTTTTATCCGCTGAACCATCATGAACACGGTGAAGAAAGACAACCCTGCCCTGCTCTTCAACGGCTTTTACGTGAACGTTCTTTACTCTCGTAAGCTCTTCTTCTAGAGTTGTCAGCTCATGGTAATGTGTCGAGAATAGCGTTTTCGCTCTTACTTCAGTATGCAAGTATTCAATAATCGACTGCGCTAGCGCCATTCCATCATACGTCGATGTGCCACGACCAATTTCATCAAGCAGAATTAAGCTATCCTGCGTTGCCCGCGTAATTGCATAGTTCGCTTCAAGCATTTCAACCATAAACGTGCTCTGTCCTGCCGCTAGATCGTCTGCTGCACCAATTCTCGTAAAAATTTGATCAAATACGGGCAATACAGCTGACTCAGCTGGCACGAAACACCCAATTTGTCCGAGGATGGAAATCAGCGCAAGCTGTCTCATATATGTGCTTTTCCCACTCATATTCGGTCCAGTGATTAAGAGAATTTCCCGATCGCGATCCATCATCACATCATTCGCAACATATTCTCTTCCTTTTAGCATCTTTTCAACGACAGGGTGACGCCCGCCTTCTACGGCCACTTTTCGTTCTTTTGAAAAGAGTGGCTTTGTGAAACGGTTCTCTTCACTTACAACCGCAAATGATTGAAGAACGTCAAGCTCACTGATTTTCTTCGCAAGCTGCTGAAGCTCTGGGATATATGCTTTTACTTCTTCACGTAAATTTGCAAACAAATTATATTCCAGATCCACAATTTTTTCTTCCGCTTCAAGGATAAGCGTTTCTTTTTCCTTTAGCTCCGGAGTAATAAAACGTTCCGCATTCGAAAGCGTTTGTTTTCGTTCATATCGTCCTTCAGGTAAATGAGGAAGATTTGATCGTGTTACTTCGATATAGTAGCCAAACACCTTGTTGTAACCGATTTTAAGTGACTTAATCCCAGTACGCTCGCGCTCTTGCATTTGCAAGGCAGCAATCCAATCCTTCCCATTTCGGCTCGCATCCCGGTATTTATCAAGATCAGCATGATACCCGTCTCGCATCATTTGCCCTTCCTTCACAGAAAGAGGTGGGTTATCTTCAATTGCTTCCTGTAATAACTCAACAAGATCCTGGCATGGGAGGATTTCTTCGCCAAGTTCCTTTGCGTATGGATTATCAAGCGAAAGAACCGCCTGTTTAATCTCTGGAATCTTCTCAAGTGATTTGCGAAGCTGTACAAGATCCCTTGCATTTAGATTGCCGAACGCAACTTTACCTGCAAGACGTTCTAGGTCATACACACCTTGAAGCTGTTCCCGGATGGTTTCCCGTTCAAAAAATTGCTTCATGAGCGTTTCAACAAGTTCCTGTCGCTTCTCAATTTCTCGCTGCTGTAGCAGGGGACGCTCCACCCACTGCTTTAGCAATCTACCGCCCATTGCAGTAACAGAACTATCGAGGAACCAGACGAGAGAACCTGTCCGCTTTTTATCACGAATCGTTTCAACGAGCTCAAGATTACGTTTTGAATTCACATCAAGCTTCATATATTGAGACACATGATAATGTCTTAAAGGCTGAAGATGGTCCATTGACCGCTTCTGCGTCCGGATCAAATAGTGAAGGAGTCGGCCAAATACGCTTATAAGCTTTGGCTGATCGATATGATTGCTGAGCTGTTTGACCGATTCTGGAATCGATGCATTATCCTCAATTGATACCGTTACCGTCATTCGCTCCTGAATCGCTTCTGATAAGGCCTCACTATCACTCGCAAGAATCACTTCACGTGGAGCAAGGTTTGAAAGCTCACCAATCACCTCGTGGTGGTCCCCAGCTAAAATCGTCGCCATCGTTTCACCGGTCGTTAAATCATTGGCTGCAAGCGCAAATGTGTCATCGTCAAATGAAGAAATGGCAACAATATAGTTGTTCTCTTTTTCTTTAATCAAATGATCCGACATCACCGTACCCGGCGTAATCAGCTGTACCACTTCTCGTCTCACAACGCCTTTTGCCTGCTTCGGATCTTCCGTTTGCTCACAAATCGCAATCTTATACCCTTTTGTTACGAGCTGAGATATATAATTTTCAGCAGAATGGTACGGTACTCCGCACATTGGAATGCGCCCTTCCCCGCCACCATCTCTGCTAGTTAATGTAATTTCCAATTCCTTCGAAGCGCGCATCGCGTCCTCAAAGAACATTTCATAAAAATCGCCTAAACGAAAAAATAAAAAGGCATCCTGATACTCTGCCTTAATTCTAAGATATTGTTCCATCATAGGGGTATATCGAGCCATGATAATTTTCCACCAATCTACAATTCTATTCAGGTAATAGTATAGCATATTTAAAAAGCGGAAGTGGCCGTTTAGACCCGACCGGTACTGGAATCTTCCAAATTGAACACGCTCTTTGTGGTCAGATTGGAAGGTGAAGTGCCGGAGGGGCTGGCCACTGCAGCTAGATCAGAAAAGCGGAGGGGGCCCGGTAAAATCCGCAGGAAGTTGGAACCCGTTAAGGTGAAACACTTTTTGTGTAATTCAAAATAAAAACCAGGAAGAAGGTTTTCTTCTTCCTGGCGCAGCTATTCTTCAAGATCACCAATTAAAAAGTTCGGATCAAGATCTTCAAATTCTTCATCATCTACATCATAATCCCAGTCTTCATCATCTTCACAACCATCTGGATTTACATATACACAAATCTTTGTTTCTCCGATGACTTCTACGAGAAATTCTCTCTCAACTTGAACGATAATCTTATTACCATTCGGAGCAATTGTCGCCTCAAGGCAGTTCGGCTCTTGAATTGCTTTCGCTACAACCTCATCAGCCACACAGTCTTTATCCTTGTAGCGAAGAGGAATTTCTTCATGGTATTTTTCTGTTTCTGTTACTACTTCTGTTTTTGTGTTATGGCTGTATGAATACCAGATATTAATGTCATAAGAGCCTTCTACGATGACACAGTCATGATGCTTCTTCGCCTTGAACTCATTGTTAATAATCCAGCAACCGAGTATACTTGAAGGTCTGTGTGTTGGTGTTACTGTATTTGTATCCTGTGAAAATTTACGCCCTTTTCCGCATACAGCTTTGGCGAATATCTCTCTGTAATTGTAATCCTCTGACATCGATCATACCTCCTCTTCCAATCTTCATTCTCATCCTATGCATGACAGATGACTAGTGTGCCTTTTTTTTTCCCCACCCTTAAGTGGAAGTAAAACACCCATACAGATGGAAGTTTCACTTTTGCAAGGCTGTTCCACTATCAGTCTATGACCTTAATGTCCAATGCTTTACAACCTTTTGAAATTTTCTTTAAAAAAAAGTACGGTGAATGAAATTTATTTTAGCTTTTAAATAAAAAAAGCCGGGATCATCTCCCGACTTTAAGCTTACTTACATCCAGGTCCCTGTTGGGTTGATCCTGTTGTACCTTCAAGGACGTTCCCACCAGTTGACTCAATGATTTCATCTGTTACTGTGTTTGAAATTGTGTTCGCTACAAGTTGAAGTAGATCGTTCACATCTGACTGTGAACGTTTGAATTCCTGCACGACAGGAATTTCATCTAGCTGTTGCATCAAGTTATCAATGCGTTCGTCTTTTTCTTTTAACGCTTCATGTTTGTTATAGTGTTGAAGATTAACGGCTTCTTTCTGTTCAAGCTTTATGCGAGCAATTAGACTCTGTACTTTTTTGTTGCCGTTAATTTTTTCTTCGGCACGCTTGAAGAAATCAACCTCTTCTGTTTCAGAAACAAGCTTTGCCAGATCTTTTGCTTTTGCAATAACTTCTAATCTCGTTATCATTATACATTCACCTCTGCCGTATTTTCGATATATTCTCCATCAAGGGACCACGTTTTCGCTTTCGTGATCTTCACTTGAACCAATTGACCAACTAATGATTTTGGCGCCCTGAAATTGACGACCTTGTTTTTGCGTGTATAACCTGCAAGCACGTCCGGGTTTTTCTTACTTTCCCCTTCAACGAGCACTTCTACGATTTCACCTTCAAAAACGGCATTGTTTTTTGCTGCCATTTCATTCACAAGAGCATTCAAACGCTGAAGACGCTCTTTTTTCACTTCCATCGGAACGTTATCTTGCATTTTAGCAGCAGGTGTACCGTCACGCTGAGAGTAGATAAACGTGTATGCACTATCGAACTCTACTTCTTTCACAAGCTGAATCGTTTCCTCGAATTGCTCATCGGTTTCATTTGGAAAACCAACAATAATATCCGTAGTAAACGTTGCTTCAGGCATCACTTTTTTAATCTTGTCTACTAGTTCAAGATACGTCTCACGCGTGTAGCGGCGGTTCATAAGTTTTAGAACCTCATTGCTTCCGCTCTGGACCGGTAGATGAATGTGATCAACTAGGTTCCCACCCTGACCGAGCACTTCGACAAGGCGATCATCAAAATCACGCGGATGACTTGTCGTAAAGCGAACCCTCGGAATATCAATTTTATGAATCTCATTCATTAAGTCGCCAAGACCGTAATTCATATCCTCTAAATCTTTCCCGTAGGCGTTTACATTCTGTCCTAGAAGCGTTACTTCTTTATAGCCCTTCGCAGCCAGGTGACGCACTTCCTGAATGATATCATCTGGTCTGCGGCTTCGTTCCTTTCCTCGGGTATAAGGGACGATGCAATATGTACAGAACTTGTCGCATCCGTACATAATATTAACCCAGGCTTTGATTTCACCTTTTCTTGTTCTAGGAAGATTTTCAATGATATCGCCTTCTTTAGACCAGACTTCCATCACCATTTCTTTTCCGAACACAGCCTGCTCCATTAATTCGGGGAGGCGATGAATATTATGAGTGCCAAAGATCAAGTCAACGAATTGGTGCTTTTGCATGATGCGATTGACCACAGATTCTTCCTGTGACATACACCCGCATACTCCGATGATCAGATTAGGATTTTCCATTTTCAAAGGTTTCAAGTGACCGAGTTCGCCAAACACTTTGTTTTCCGCGTTCTCACGAATTGCACACGTGTTTAGAAGAACAACATCTGCCTCTTCCACCTGCGTTGTTGCTTCATAACCCATTTCCTCAAAAATACCGGCCATCACTTCTGTATCGTGTTCATTCATTTGGCAGCCATATGTTCGAATCAGGAATTTTTTATCTTTCCCAAGATGTTTAATGTTCTCAGGGATCTCAAAATCATAATGAACATTCACATTTTCTTTACCACGTCGTTTGGCATCCTTTAAATTGGGTGCCTGATACGTTGTTTGAAAATATTTCGCAAAATCTTCCGTCGTTTTCTCTGTTTTCTTTACGTTCAATTGCGAATCTAACCGCTGCTGTTCGTTCATGTCGTTCGACTCCTTTCCAATTAAAGGATGACCCTGCTATGAAAAAGAGCATGATGCTCCTAAACTTAGAAAAACATGGCTTTTAACCTTATAAAAGAAAGCCTTCGTTTTATCCGTTATCCTTCAAGGTTAATTAGAATTTTGTAACAAATGGACATTCCTTTATTATAAGGGGTTCATAACATTTAAGCAATGAATGTTAGAAAAGCGCAAGCGTCCGTTTAGGCCCGACAAGCGCTGGAGCCTTACAAGTTGAACATGCTTTTTGTGTCAAACTCTTTTCTATTTCCACGCAAAAAGGAGAGAAGGATTGCTCCTCCTCTCTCATCACTTAAAGTATGCCAAGTTCCTTTGCGGACTTTTCAAATGCATCCAGTGCTTCTTGGAGTTCTTCTCTGGAATGTTGAGCTGTAACGATTGTTCTCACGCGAGCCTTCCCTTTCGCAACCGTCGGGAATGCGATTCCTTGAGCAAAGACACCATTCTCAAACAGCTTATCTGAAAATTTATGCGTCATTGCTTCGTCACCGATAATAACAGGTGTAACTGGCGTTTCGCTAATGCCTGTATTAAAGCCAAGTTTTTCCAAACCTGCTTTAAAGAATTTGGTGTTGTTCCATAACTTTTCAATCAACTCAGGCTCTTCCACGAGAACATCAATCGCTGCAGAGCAAGCTGCTGTTACTGCCGGTGGATGTGATGTACTAAATAGGAATGGGCGGCCTTTATGAATTAAGTAGTCACGAAGTGTTTTCGTGCTTGCAATATAGCCACCGAGTACGCCAATCGCTTTACTTAAAGTACCAACTTGGATATGGACACGACCATTCAGTCCGAAATGATCAACTGTTCCGCGACCGTTTTCACCAAGTACCCCACTTGCATGGGCATCATCAACCATTACGAGTGCATCATACTTTTCACAAAGCTCAACAATTTCTGTAAGTGGCGCAATGTTACCGTCCATCGAAAAGACACCGTCTGTTACAACAAGGCGTGTCCGATAATCCTGAGTCTCTTGAAGCGCTTTTTCAAGATCTTCCATATCCGTATGCTTATAAATGCGGCGACCAGCTTTCGTAAGTCGAATGCCATCAATGATCGATGCATGGTTTAATTCATCGGAAATCACGACATCTTCTTTTGTTAAGATCGCTGAGAGAACGGCCTGGTTTGTAGCAAACCCGGATTGAAGCACAAGTGCTGCTTCAGTGTGCTTGAACTTCGCAAGCTTTTCTTCAAACTGTTCATGCATCGATAAAGTACCTGCGATTGTACGAACAGAACCTGTCCCCGCTCCGTACTTTTCGACAGCATCAATCGCTGCCTCTTTCATTTTCGGGTGGTCCGTAAGTCCAAGATAGTTATTCGATGAAAGTTGAATCACATTTTTACCTTTAATCGTTACACGTGATCCTTGTGCTGATTCAAGTGGAATCAGGTTACGAAATACGCCTTCCTCCTGCATCTGATCGAGCTCTTCCTGGAGATATTCAAAACCTTTCATTGATTGGCCTCCTCTTTTATGTAAAGGCTCAGAGCCTTATGGATGTAACACTACCTTACCACATTTACCTTCAATCATTAATTCGAAGCCTTTTTCAAAGTCTTCAAGCGGGAAATGATGCGTGATTATTGGCTCAACATCGACCTGTCCTGACTGCAATAGACCGGATACTTGACGCCATGTTTCAAACATTTTTCTTCCAGTAATCCCTTGCACGGTAATGCCTTTAAAAACAATGTCATTTGTAACGTCAATTTCAACAGGACGCACTGGTAAACTAAGAATAGAAACGCGTCCACCGTTTGTAACCATTTTAAAGCCCTGGTTCATCGCGATCGGATGACCTGACATTTCACAAACCACGTCAACTCCGTGTCCATTTGTTAGTTCTTTGGCAACTTGAAGCGGATCTTCATTTCTTGAGTTAATCGTCGTTGTAGCGCCCATATCTTTTGCAAGATTAAGTCGATAGTCATTTAAGTCAAGCGCAATTACTTGAGACGCCCCGGCCGCTTTGGCCACACCAACTGCCATAATCCCTATTGGACCACAGCCTATAATCGCTACTGTCTTCCCAGCAACGTCCCCTGCAAGAACAGTATGCACCGCATTCCCCATTGGCTCTTGAACACTTGCAACATCAAATGATAACGATTCAGGATTTTTCCAGATATTTTGAGAAGGAAGTGCAACATACTCTGCAAAACAGCCGTCTGTGTCAACACCTATAATTTTTGTATTTTCACAAATATGAAACTTACCTGTTAAACACTGTGGACAATGGTTACATACAATATGCGTTTCGGCAGACACATGATCGCCAATTTCTAGATTCGTGACGTTCTGCCCTTTTTCTACAACAACACCCGCGAATTCATGTCCGAACACATATGGAGGATTGACGCGACTTTGTGACCACTCATCCCATGTGTAAATATGTACATCCGTCCCGCAAATGGATGTGGCCTTCACTTGAATCAATACTTCATTATCATTAATTAGTGGAATATTAACCGTTTGTAATTGAGCGCCTATTCCACGCTCGCTCTTCACAATCGCTCTCATCTTTCCTTCCACGGCGTACACCTCACTTTTCAGAAACTAGCAATAAACACTGATAACACAACCATATTATCATTTATCCCAGTTTGCGTAAAGCTGATTCATCCTCCACACACGGACACTTATAGTTTTATTTATGGATTTGTATCACGCCCAAAAAAGACCCTCCACTGTCTGGAGGGCCAAGAATAGGATTTACATAAATTCAGCCATTAATTCTGTGAATTTTTCTTCAGGCAGGGTCAGGTCCTGTTTTGATAAAGCTTCATCACTGTAGCCTCTTACTGATTCCTGATACGATGGTTTGGTTGGATTGTGATAGATGAGTCCTTTCACCAGTCCGTTGTGCTCCATCAGGGTCTGCATCGCGATCATACGATTTGTTGGATCATACCCTTCAATTTCCTTCAGGCTCACAAGGTTTTGTTTGAACCAGTCATACGTGTTTACCTTGTTAAAGGTGACACACGGGCTGAATACGTTAATCAAAGAAAAACCTTTATGCTGAATTCCCTGCTCAATGATCGAGACAAGGTCTTTTAAATCGGTTGAAAAGCTCTGTGCCAGAAAGCCACAGCCACTTGAAAGAGCAAGCTCCATTATGGAAAGCGAGGATTCAATTGACCCAGAAGGCGTACTTTTTGTTTTAAATCCTTCAGCACTTGTTGGAGACGTCTGACCTTTCGTCAGTCCATAGATTTGATTGTCCATGACAATATACGTTACGTCAATGTTCCGTCTCATCGCATGAATCGTGTGGCCCATTCCGATTGCAAATCCATCACCATCGCCACCGGAAGCAATGACAGTTAGATCCCGGTTTGCCATTTTCACACCCTGCGCAATCGGAAGTGAACGACCGTGGATACCGTGGAAACCGTACGCATTAATGTACCCGCTAATTCTTCCTGAACAGCCGATTCCAGACACAACTGCAAGGTCATCTGGTTCAAGCCCTACGTTTGCCGCAGCACGTTGTATCGCAGCTTGCACAGAGAAATCACCGCACCCCGGACACCAGTTTGGTTTTACCTGGTTACGAAAATCTTTAAATGTAGCCATTCGCTAACATCTCCTTGCATTGTTGATGAATATCACCTGGCAGGAATGGGTTTCCATCATACTTTAGCAAGCTAGTAATCTTTTCAGCATAGCCTGCATTCATTTTCACTAGACTTGCGAGCTGACCTGTCGCATTATGTTCAACAACGACCACCTTTTTCGCTGCATCAAGCAATGGCTTTAATTCATCTGATGGAAATGGATGAACTAGGCGAATTTGAGCATGGTTAACTTTAATTCCGTCCTTCTCTAGACGAGGTATCACTTCTTCTATACTTCCCCTCGTCGAGTTAAAACCAACTAGCAGGAGATCCGGTTTTTCATGGTTTTCTCGTTTATAGATCGGCACCGGAAACGATAGATTATGGACTTTTCGAAGACGCTTTTCCATCTGATCTTTCCGGTTTTGTGGTACTTCAGAAGGTTTGCCAGTCTCATCATGCTCAACACCAGTCACATGGAAAATACCGTTTTTCGTTCCTGGAATGACTCGATTTGACACCCCATCATCCGTTACCTCAAACCGTTTAAAATAGGATTTGTCTTCTCGCTCTTGTATCTCAGAAGCATTAAGCTTCCCTCTCCTTATCTCGATCTTATGATAATCCAGAGGTTCTACTGTTTGCTTCCCGAGTGAAAGTTGCAAATCAGACAGTAAGATAACTGGACACTGGTATTCTTCTGCTAAATTAAACGCCTCGATCGCATCATAGAAAGCTTCTTCTACCGTACTTGGCGCAATGACGATTTTAGGAATTTCACCATGTGTTCCATAAATCATCGCGAGTAGATCCGACTGCTCCTGCTTTGTCGGTAGACCAGTACTCGGTCCACCTCGCTGGGTATCGATAATGACCAAAGGAGTTTCCGTTATTCCTGATAGTCCAATCGCTTCCATCATAAGGGATAACCCGGGACCAGCAGAGGCCGTTAGCGTACGGACTCCAGCATAGTTCGATCCGATCGCCATCGTTGCTGCAGCAATCTCGTCCTCCGTTTGAATGACCGTACCGCCAAACTCCGGCAGTTTTTTAATCAAGTATTCCATAATTTCTGAAGCAGGTGTGATCGGGTAGGCAGCCATAAGTCTCGCACCTGCAGCGAGGGCACCAAGCGCGATGGCGTCGTTGCCAATCATGAACATGCGATTTTTACCATCAGCTTTTTCAAGAGATAGCGCTCGAACCCCTCTCCCTTCTGATTCTATAAAAGCATCAGCTCCACGCTGGATCGCTTCCATGTTGTTCGTAACAACTTTTTCACCTTTTCTTCCAAAAATCTCTTCAACAACATTCTGGTAAGTTGACGTATCAATGCCAAGGGCAGCACTGGTTGCGCCTATGGCGACCATATTCTTCATTAATGAAGTACCAAGTTCCGTAGCGATTTCGGTGAATGGGATGCTAACTAGCGTTGCCTGACAGCCTTCTGGCTTTTCGGGCTTAAATTTTGCATCTCCAATAATAATGCCACCGCTATGGAGCTCGTGCGCATTCACATCAATTGTTTCCTGGTCAAATGCAATTAACATATCAAGATCATCTGAAACAGAACGAACTTCTTTTGTGCTGACACGAATTTTGTTATTCGTATGCCCACCTTTAATGCGGGACGAAAAATGGCGATAACCATATAAATAGTACCCGAGACGATTCAGTGCTATTGCGAATATCTCTCCGGTGCTGTCAATTCCTTCCCCCTGCTGTCCTCCAACTTTCCACGAAAGTTGTTCGATCATAACGTCCCACCCTTTCTCATCTAGTACCTGAAACCCCTTGCTTATATTACTAGTTCGAAATAGGATTAAGATTCCCTGCTCAATCGAAGGACTATTACTAAATTCTTACTTAACCAGGAATCCGTGCGAGAAGATTTCCACCTACAAACCCTTCTACTTGATCATGGCTATAGTACTTGAGAAGCTCCTCAATCAAGCGTGGATAATGGTCATAGCGCTCAAGCCCCGCAGGCACCTGATCAATTCCATCGAAGTCTGAACCAATTCCTATATTATTAACTCCCCCAAGACTACAAATGTGCTCAATATGGTGAATGATATCTGAAATGCCTGCATTTCGATCATTCCGCAAAAATTTGGGAACAAACGTCACTCCAATGAGGGAATCTTTTTCAATTAAGGCAGTTAGCTGGTGATTATCAAGGTTTCTCGGATGAGTACAAATCGCCTTCGCATTGGAATGAGAAGCGATGACGTAACGCCCCTGATCGATGACGTCCCAGAATGCTCTGACGGAGAGATGAGACACATCCGTCCAGATGCGATGCTGGTTATGTAAGTCAACCACCCGCTTTCCAAAATCAGATAATCCGGCGGCTCTTGACTCCAGTATCCCATCTGCTGTGGCATTACCGTAATTCCAGGTAAGACCTACCGACCTGACACCGAGGCGAATCAGCGTCTTAAGTCTGACCACGTCTTTCCCGATCGCATCACAGCCTTCAAGAGTCAACATTACCCCGATTTTCCCGTCAGGAAGGTTCTCAACCTCTTCCTTCGAATAAACTGGGAGCACTTCATCATAAGGTTTAATGACTTTTTCATGGAAAATATCGACCATATCTAGCGCACAATCAAACTTCGCCGACTCGGGTACACTTTCTGGTACGTATATCGCAAACATTTGAAATTTCGCTCCTGATTTTCTCATTTGTTCAAGGTTTGTGTGAAGTCCGACTCCATTTTCAAAAGATAGCGACGGATCCTGCCACATCTTACATAGCACATCACAGTGCGCATCATATACGTTCATCATTGGCCTCCTAATGTCTTTATTGTAATGTATTTTTGAGGTTCATCAGTACCATGGTCGAGCTGAATATAACGTATAAAAACCTGTTTGTAAGAACAAACAGGTTTTTTGGAGGAATGAATTAGCGAGGCTCTACAATAAGTTTAATTGCGGTACGCTCTTCACCATCTATTAAGATATCAGTGAAAGCAGGGATACAAATGAGGTCAACGCCACTGGGTGCTACAAACCCTCTTGCGATGGCTACTGCCTTCACAGCCTGATTTAGTGCACCTGCTCCAATCGCTTGAATTTCGGCATTCCCGCGTTCCCTAAGGACGCCAGCAAGTGCACCAGCTACAGAATTAGGATTGGATTTTGCTGAAACTTTTAATATATCCATTTTTATAGCCCCTCCTTAATTTGATCATCCATTACCACTCTAGACTATATTCCTTATTAGAAGCTTGTATTCCTGCCCTTCTGCCAAATTTTCAAAACATTCGAAACTTAATCGTAGAATGGATGGTCTTCATTAATCGCAATTCGTTCGATCTTTTTCGCCTTACCAGTTTTTGGATCCAATGTTAAAAAGACCCCACTAAGTTGTTCCCGACCTTTAGTCACTTCAAACCTGACAGGCATCGTTGTGAGAAACTTCTTAATGACAGCTTCGCGTTCCATACCCAAAATTCCATCGTATGGTCCAGTCATGCCAGCGTCAGTCAGGTACGCTGTTCCGCCTGGTAAAATACGTTCATCTGCTGTTTGCACATGCGTATGTGTGCCCACTACCGCAGTTACTCTTCCATCAAGATACCAGCCCATCGCCTGCTTCTCACTTGTTGTTTCAGCATGAAAATCTACGAAGATAACAGGAGTTCGTTCCCTCATTTCTTCAACCAGCTCATCAGCCTTTCGAAATGGATCGTCAATCGCAGGCAAGAAAGTTCTACCCTGCAAATTGATGACGCCAACTTCAACACCATTAATATTTACGATTGTGGAGCCATTTCCCGGTGTACCCTCAGGGAAATTCGCTGGTCTAACGAGCTTCGGAGCGCGGTCAATAAACTCAAAGATCTCGCGATTATCCCACGTATGGTTCCCCATCGTAATCACTTGTGCACCTGCTTCGAGGAAACCTCGGTATATTTTCTCTGTAATGCCACGACCGCTCGCTGCATTTTCACCATTCACAATAGTAAATGTTGGTTTGTACTTTCGTTTTAATCTCGGTAAATAAGTCGATATCATGTTGCGACCAGGAGAGCCAACGACGTCTCCTATAAATAAGATTTGCATACTGATACTCCAATCTCTGATTTCAGTCTTAAACCGTACGTATTTATGAAACGGCTAGAATTAAATAAAGCGATGCACGTGGCATCGCTTTATTTTGCATACTCAACTGCCCTTGTTTCACGAATGACCGTGACTTTAATGTGCCCAGGGTAGTCCAGCTCATTTTCGATTTTCTTTGTAATTTCTCGTGCAAGACGATAAGAGGAGACGTCATCGACAAGATCAGGCTTAACCATGATCCTGATTTCTCGACCCGCTTGAATCGCGAATGATTTCTCGACACCTTCGAATGACTCAGAAATCTCTTCTAACTTCTCCAGACGACGAATATACGTTTCTAGCGTCTCACGACGTGCTCCCGGACGTGCAGCTGACAATGCATCGGCTGCTGCCACAAGCGTCGAAATGACAGATGTTGCTTCTGTATCACCGTGGTGAGATGCAATTGCATTTATCACTACTGGATGCTCTTTGTACTTCGTTGCAAGCTCAACGCCGATTTCAACGTGGCTACCTTCAACTTCGTGGTCAATTGCTTTACCAAGATCGTGAAGAAGACCAGCACGTCTCGCAAGCTGTACATCTTCACCGAGCTCCGCTGCCATAAGTCCTGTTAAATAAGCAACTTCCATCGAATGCTTCAATACATTTTGTCCATAACTTGTACGGAATTTCAAACGTCCCAGAATCTTAATGAGATCCGGGTGGAGTCCATGAACTCCAATTTCAAATGTGGATTGTTCTCCAACTTCGCGGATGTACTCATCCACTTCCCTGCGTGATTTCTCAACCATTTCTTCAATTCGTGCAGGGTGAATTCTTCCATCCTGTACGAGTTTATCCAGGGCATTACGTGCGATTTCTCTTCGAATCGGATCAAAACCGGACAGGATAACTGCCTCTGGTGTATCATCGATAATCAAGTCAATCCCCGTAAGCGTTTCAAGAGTTCGAATGTTTCGGCCCTCACGACCAATGATCCGACCCTTCATCTCGTCATTTGGCAGGTTAACAACGGAAACCGTTGTTTCTGCTACATGATCAGCTGCACAGCGCTGAATCGCAAGCGACAATACTTCTCTCGCTTTCTTATCAGCTTCTTCTTTTGCATAGTTCTCACGCTCTTTAACCATTTGCGCAAGCTCATGCTCCAGCTCCTGCTCGCTTTCACGGAAGATGATCTGCTTCGCTTCTTCCCTCGTAAGGCCGGAAATCCGCTGAAGTTCCTGTTGCTGCTCTTGAAGCAACTCCTCCACTTTGCCTTCCATCTCTTCAATTTGTCGTTGTTTTTTGGTGAGAGCGTCCTCTCTTCTTTCGAGGGAATCCTCTTTTTTATCAAGAGTCTCACTTTTACGATCAAGGACCTCTTCTTTTTGTACCAAACGATTCTCTTGTTTTTGTAACTCGTTTCTGCGTTCACGAATTTCACGCTCAGCCTCAACACGAAGGTTATGATTCTCGTCCTTCGCTTCAAGCATAGCTTCCTTTTTCAAAGCTTCCGCGTCGTTTTTACCTTCTTTGATAATCCGTTGCGCTTCCAATTCTGCACTGGAGATTTTCGCTTCAGCAATCGTTTTGCGAACAAGAAATCCAACAACTGCTCCGACGACTGCAGAGACCAGCATAGTGGAGATGATGATCATTATATCCATCGAACTCACCTCCTCCTGCTATCAACTTGTTGGTTTGCTGTCATGTTAGTTCTTTGTACCACTTGCAAGATTTCAATCCAGCACATGTCACTAGTTAGATGTAAAGTATAATTCTAGAAAATTATAATTATACAATTAATATTGTATCTTTCAGCGTAAAGGTTGTCAAGAGAGCACATAGAGGCAATATCCCTTTGAATATCTCTCTATTTCTCTTTTTTTCACATGTAAATCAGTGAAAAACGAGGCCCTCAACCATGGGCTTTTCTTCTCCCGCTCTACCTGTTTAACCTCTTACAGCTCCTGCCAGAAGAGGTAAATCTTTATCTCAAAACCTATGTAGCTACAGAAAAAGCCGGTCCATGTGACCGACTTTTCATAGCTTATCCCTTATTCTTCTTCAGGAAGAAGCGAATCCTTTGCAGCTGCTGTCTCATCCGTTTTTTTGTCTGCATCAAGGTTATGATGGGCACGAACGCGACCTTCAATTTCAGCTTCAATGGCAGGGTTTTCTTTCAAGAATTGTTTCGCATTCTCACGACCTTGTCCTAAACGCTCACCTTCAAATGAGAACCATGAGCCGCTCTTCTGAACGATTTCCAGGTTTGAACCAATATCAAGAATCTCACCCTGTTTTGATATACCTTCACCGTACATGATATCAACTTCAGCTTGCTTGAATGGAGGGGCAACTTTATTTTTAACAACTTTAATACGGGTCTTGTTACCAACCATATCGTTACCCTGCTTCAATGTTTCTGCGCGACGAACTTCCAATCGAACAGATGCATAGAATTTGAGGGCACGCCCGCCAGGGGTCGTCTCTGGGTTACCGAACATAACCCCGACTTTCTCACGAATCTGGTTAATAAAGACCGCTGTTGTCTTTGATTTGTTAATTGCACCAGAAAGCTTACGAAGCGCCTGGGACATTAAACGCGCTTGCAAACCAACGTGAGCGTCTCCCATTTCCCCTTCGATCTCAGCTTTTGGAACAAGAGCTGCTACGGAGTCAACAACAACCATATCAACAGCACCACTGCGAACAAGAGCTTCAGCAATCTCAAGTGCCTGTTCACCTGTATCAGGTTGGGATAACAATAGCTCATCAATGTTAACCCCCAGTCTTTCTGCATATACCGGATCAAGAGCATGCTCCGCATCAATAAAGGCAGCCTGGCCTCCGTTACGCTGTACTTCCGCGATAGCGTGAAGGGCTACAGTCGTTTTACCTGAAGATTCAGGTCCATATACTTCGATTACACGGCCACGTGGATATCCACCCACACCAAGAGCAATGTCAAGAGCCAGTGAACCACTGGAAATGGTTGAAACTCTCTGCTCGGCTTGTTCGCCTAGCTTCATAATTGAACCTTTACCAAATTGTTTTTCTATTTGTCTTAATGCCATATCTAAGGCAGCTTTGCGATCACTCACGAATGAATTCCTCCTCGTTATTAAGCTATCACTATCATATCTCTTTTTAATTGATTTGCCAACAGAAAACCGAACATTTATTCGTCTTTTTTTATTTTTCATGCCTATTGACAGACCTATCTACCTTCCTTCCTAAAACGAAGGGGGTTTTCATAAAGAACGATCAGCTCGCATCCCTTTGAGCTGATCATCTTTCTTCTTAAACTCTGCTTTTTTGGGGTTTAGCTGGTTCTAAGTGGATTGATTTACCATCAATACCACTAGCTCGAAGCGCTTCATATACGAACGGCGCAACATCTTCCTGAATTTCGAAGAACGAGAACTTTTCAAAAATGTCAATTCGTCCAACGGAATCAGAGTCAATACCAGCCATTGTTGAAAGCTCGCTATGAAGTTTCTTCGGATGAAGGTCAATGTTACGACCCACATTAAGGAAGAAACGGACCATGCCATTCTGGCCTCCGGTCTCACCAAAGTTATACTCAGATGGTGTGGTATTCTGCTTTTCTTGAATCGCATTTTCCAAAAACGCCTGCACAAGTGCATGAGCATCATATTTCGCAAGAAGAAGCTCTGAGGTTTCACGAACTGATGAATCGGCTTTTTGCGTTTTAAGCTGCTTTTCAACAGATTTTACAATGTTATCAAGATCGATCGTTTCATCCTGAAGTGGCTCTGCCGAAAGATTTAACTTGATTTTCGATTCGATAGACTGTAAGAAACGCATATCTTTAGGTGTTACAAGTGTCAGGGCAACGCCTTTATTCCCCGCACGTCCGGTACGTCCAATTCGGTGTACATAACGCTCTGGATCTTCAGGGATATCATAATTGATGACGTGACTCACATGGGCAACGTCAATTCCCCTTGCAGCAATATCCGTTGCAACGAGGAAGTTGATTTGAGAGCGTCTGAATAAATTCATTACTTTAGAACGCTGTTGCTGTGTTAAATCACCATGGAGTTCTTCAGCACGATAGCCACGTTTCTTTAGTGACTCCGTAAGCTGAGACGCACCTTTCTTTGTTTTAGTAAAAATGATGCCAAGACGGATGGATTCATTCTCAATAACGCGACAGAGCGTATCAAATTTATCACTTTCAAATGTACGGTAGTAAACCTGCTCGACCGTATCGGCTGTCACGTCTCCTTTTGAAACAGAGATCGTAATCGGGTTCTTTAGATATTTTCCTGAAAGTTTCCGAATCGGCGCAGGGATTGTAGCTGAGAAAAGCAACGATTGCCGTTCAACAGGGAGCTGTTTAAAAATAAGTTCAATATCATCAATAAAGCCCATGTCGAGCATTTCATCTGCTTCATCAAGAATGGCTGTATGAACGTTTTCTGTGCGAAGCGTTTTTCGCTTTAGATGATCAAGCATACGGCCCGGTGTTCCGACGACGATATTGACGCCCCTCTTAAGAGCACGAATTTGATGGTAAATTGGTTCACCGCCATAAACCGCGAGCACATTTAACCCTTTGTATTTTGAAAGCTTCTGAAGCTCAATTGCTACCTGCATCGCAAGCTCCCGTGTTGGCGTCAGTATGATCGCTTCAGGACCTCCAATTTTCTTTACTTTCTCAATTACGGGAATGCCAAAAGCGGCTGTTTTCCCTGTTCCAGTTTGTGCCTGACCGATCATATCTCTTCCCTCTAGAATCGGTTCAAGTGCTTTTTCCTGAATTGGTGTCGGTTCTTTAAAACCAAGTTCAAGAACGGCTTTTTTTACTTCATTGGATAATGCAAAGTCTTCGAAATTCTTCATACGTCCATAATTCACCTTTCTAACTTCAATAATGTATTAAATCCATGTTTCACTGCTCGTTTGCGAATGGCATCACGGTTTCCAGCAAGTTTAAGTGAAATCACTTTCTCGAAAGAAGGGGATGCCACCCCAATGAACACTGTACCCGGCTCCTTCCCCTCATCAGGATCAGGACCCGCTACGCCGGTGAAACTGATGCCGACATCTGTCTTATATTTCGCTCTCACACTTCTGGCAAGTTCAATCGCACATTCTTCACTAACGGCGCCGTAAGTATCGAGCGTTTCTTTTGTTACGCCGACCTCTCGCTTTACTTGGTTAGAGTAACACACAACCCCTCCATAAAAAAGAGATGATGCTCCGGGAAGATCTGTCAGCTGTTGACTGAACATTCCTCCGGTGAGGCTTTCCGCTGTTGAAATCGTCCATTTCTTTTTCTCTAGCATAGAAAAGGCTTCTTTTGCAAGCGTGGTGGCATCATAGCCGTAAAGAAATTGTCCTACACGCTTTTGAATCTGTTGCTCGGTTTGATCAATGAGCTTTTCTGCTTCAGCTTTTGAGTCAGCTTTTGCAGTCAGGCGCAGGGTTACTTCCCAATCACCAGCAAGCGGCGCGATCGTAGGATTCGTTTGAGTATCGATTAAATCTTCAAGCTCAGTTTCAAGCCTGGATTCTCCAATACCAAAGAAACGAAGCACGCGTGAGAAAATGGTATCCCCAAACTTCATTTGATTGAGCAAATAAGGTTCCGCATAATTTGTGAACATTGGGTAAAGTTCCTTAGGCGGTCCAGGGAATAACATGTATGTTCGCTCATTAGCTGTAAGAGCCATTCCGGGAGCCATCCCATTGTCGTTGCGGAGAACTTCTGCACCGTCGATAACGAGAGCTTGCTTACGATTATTCTCAGACATGTGAGCACCCGTTTTTGTATAAAACGCCTGAATCGTATTCATTGCATCCTCGTTGTAAACAAGTTTACGATCAAGCGTTTCAGCAATGGTTTCTTTTGTTAAATCATCTTTAGTTGGACCAAGCCCACCAGTAAAAATCAATAAATCTGATCTTGATTCCGCTGTTTTAATGACCTGCTTAAAACGCTCATGGTTATCTCCAACTACTGTATGATAGAAGACATTAATGCCTAGATCGGCCAATCTTGTTGATATAAATTGGGCATTCGTGTTTGCGATTTGTCCAAGCAAAAGCTCTGAACCAATACCAATAATCTCTGCGTTCATATATCATACATCCCTTTCATTCAAACCCTCATTCAGGTTCACCAGCCAGTTCGTGACTCTTCTCCTTATATTATACATTGGATTCCACTCTACGTATAAGAAAGCGTCTTAACACAGCCGGAAAAATGCCCAATTCGTTCCATTTTTAAGGTTTCAAAAAGGAACAGAATGATCTGTTCCCCGGAATAACGCTAGCGAGATTTAAGCAAGACGGAACGGTTTTTATAAAAGTAGTCCCAGCCTGAATACACTGTAATAATAAGAGCCGCCCACAGAGAAATTGTCGCAAACGGAAAACCAATTGCTTCAAAAGGGACATTCTCGATTAAGAGTGCAATGATGGCGATGATTTGTATCCATGTTTTCAACTTCCCAAGGTTGCTTGCAGCAAGCACTTCTCCCTCTGAAGAAGCAACAAGCCTGATGCCTGTTACCGCGAACTCACGGCTTAAAATCACAACAATGATCCAGGCAGGTGCAGCACCAAGCTCAACAAGAGAAACAAATGCTGAAGTAACAAGCAGCTTATCTGCCAGCGGATCAAGAAATTTACCAAGGTTCGTTACAAGGTTATGCTTTCTTGCGATGTAGCCATCGATCCAGTCAGTCACAGAAGCGAAAATAAAGATCGCAGTCGCTATAAGATGAGAGTTTAATAAAACGGTACCTGCAATCTCCGTTTCTCCAAGTGGAATTGGCGCAAGTAGAAAAATGAGGAATACAGGGATTAAAAAAATGCGGGATACTGTAATTTTATTAGGTAAATTCACATATGTTCCTCCTCAAGATCATTTAACACATTAGATCTGTTAGGCGGTGTTGATTGTTGGCTCATTTACTCGTTTCTTTCTCACTGGACATAGGCGCCAACAATCGCATTATACAACTAACAAATCCAAGCCATTAAATCGTATTCTATTCTATCATTGATTGAATCATGCAGAAAGGAAAACTTCGCCAGTATCGGACGAAAGAAAAGGAGCCATCCCAAAAAGATGACCCCCACGCTCACTACTCGGCTTTCTTGAAGTTAAACGTTACATTCTGGACTACAGGTTCCTTAGGAATATCGATTTTCTCACCGTTTACAAACACGTTAATGTTCGGCGAGCTGCCAAGTCGCAACGTTGCAGATGATTCACTTGAAAGGTTCTGCGTCACTTCTTTGCCTTTTCCAAGACTTTCATACACGTATTTCTTATCGCTTGCACCGGTTAATGCGACCCAACTGCCGCCAGTAGCTTGAAGCTTTACTTCAAACTGATCAGTATTAGTGATTTCAAAAGTAGAACTCCCAGTATTGCTTTTTACTTTCTTTATAGCCATTTCCGGCTTTTCATCTGGCACTTCTTCTGTAGTTTCTTCTTCAGCAGGTTTTTCTTCAGTAGCCGCTTCCTCTTCCTTCGGTTCTGCCGCTTCTTCAGACTTCTCTGTATCAGAAACTGCATCTGATGCCGGGACGTCACTGCTGTTTTCATCGCTTGAAACCTGTTCCTCTGCCTGGTTTGTAGAAGCAGTCTTGCTTGTTTCCTGATCACCACTTTGAACCACATACCAGATCAAGGCTGCCACACCGATAATCAAGAGCACCACTAGGATCGACGGCATCAGTGAAGACCATTTTGATGATGACGATGATTTACCTGGGGTTCTCATCTTTCTCGGCGGAAGATTTTCAGGCACATCCAATGTTGCTTTTGGAATTTCAGAAGCATGCTCATCGAGCAGATCTTCTCCGCTCAAGCCAACTGCTTCCGCATAGTTTTTAATAAATGCACGCGTATAAAAATTACCTGGAAGCAGTTCGTAATTTCCCTCTTCTATTGCATGAAGATAGCGCTTCTGAATCTTTGTAATGGACTGAATTTCCTCGATGGATAATCCCTTATCATTTCGAGCTTCTTTCAATCGTTGACCTAGCTCTGTCAATGAAAAACACCTACCAATTAGTTAAAGTCTAAGCTTGAGAATCCTGAAGCCTGATTTTCAATCACCTGATATGTAATTTCTTCTTCCGGATCATCTCGCAATTCAATTATATAATCAAAATCGTTCATCGTATACTCTGTTTCTTGAACAAATATATCAGGATGTTCGACAACCTTCGTTGCAGGTAGTCTCATAATGTCCCGTAAGACCTGCCAGTGCCGCTCAGACGCCCTTCTTGCCGATACAATTCCATCAATAAGAAAGATATGATCACTGTTTAATTCATCATCAGCAATTTGTGTTCTGACAGTTTGTTTCAGCATAGTAGAGGATAGAAACACCCAGCGTTTGTTCGCACATACGCTTGAAGCGACAATTGACTCCGTCTTTCCAACACGGGGCATTCCGCGAATGCCCACTAATTTATGGCCATCCTGTTTAAAAATTTCTGCAAGAAAATCGACAAGAAGACCTAGCTCATCTCTAATAAATCGAAATGTTTTCTTATCATCAGCGTCGCGTTGAATGTATCTGCCGTGACGAACGGCAAGTCGATCACGTAGTTTTGGCTCTCGCATCTTAGTAATTGTAATATTATCCATCGTGTTTAGTATTGATTCAAGGCGTTCAATTTGTTCAATATCATCAACGAGAAGAAGCAGTCCCCTTCTCATATCATCAACACCGTTAATCGTAATAATATTGATTCCAAGCATCCCTAACAACGAAGCAACGTCTCCAAGAAGACCCGGCCTGTTCTTATGGATTTCGTATTCAAGGTACCATTCTTTTTTTTCCATATGCCAACTCCTTCAACCACAAATTTCCTATGTTCCTTTATCATAAATGATTTTCAATGAGTATAAAAGAGATGAAGTGTGATTTTGTACACTTTTCTTACTTATCTGTACATTTACATAAAAAAAGAAGGGTTTTGATCTCCCTTCTTTTTAATCGATTATCTTTCGTTTTGAACAAGCTTAACCATCATATTTGCAATGGCATGCTGTTCTTCTTGACTTGCTACGTGCCATAAATCTGCAAGCAACTGTTCTTGCTCATTTTTCGCTTTCACACCATCAGCGAGATATCCGCCAATCTGGAATGCAACATCTGAGACAACTTCTTGAGAAAGTCCTTGCTCCTCACCCTGGTTAAGGCGATCATGCAAGAAACCTTTCCACGAATCAAAATTATCTAGTACAGACATCTAAGTCCCTCCTTTATCAAGTCATCACCTATATGATGTCACGAAGGGAATCACTTTATGCATTGATTTCTTACTGCCAGGCCCCATCAATTGAAATCACCTGGCCGCTTATGTATAACGCTTCATTAGAATCGAGAAATGAAATGAGTGATGCAACCTCACCCGGTTTACCTGGGCGCCCGAGTGGAATCTCATCGATTAGCACCTGCTCATCATCTCCTGTAATTTCCTCATTCATTGGAGTAGCAATGTAGCCAGGTGCAACTGCATTGACGCGAATTCCACTCGGACCAAGCTCTTTCGCAAGTCCTTTCACGAATGCATTTAAACCGCCTTTGACAGAGGAATACACGGCTTCACATGAAGCTCCAGTTAGACCGAATACTGATGATACCACAACAATCGACCCTTTTTTCTTTTGAACCATCTCTTTCGTGTAGTACCTTGCAAGCTTAATGGAAGATGTTAAATGAAGGCTAATCATGTCATCAATATCCTCTTCACTCATATCTGTTAATAATCCGATAAAGCTATTCCCGGCATTTAAAATAAGGGTGTCTATTGAAGGAACCTCAGACACAATTGCTCTAAAGCCACTTTTCTCTGTTAAATCAGCCTTTACCGGTGTTATGTTACCATCAGGATAATCGCGATGCAGCTTTGTAATAGAATCAATATTGGAATGGTAATGGGCGTAAACCTGATCTCCCTGCCTAAGATACCGTTCTGCCACAGCTAAACCAATGCCCCCGCTCGCGCCGGTTACCAAAATACGTTTCATTTCCAATCTCTCCCCCCCTTTATGGAAAAAAGCACCCGTATGGGTGCTTTTATGCCTTTGGAACAACCTGGCATACGGTAAATGATTCCTCTGCAAAGTGTTCTTTAACGGCCTCTTCAACATCCTTAGCCGTAAGTGACTCAAGCATAGGTACCACTTCAAATAAATCCATGTTGTTGAATTGGTAACGAGTAAACTGATTCGCAATAAATTCTGGAGAGTTCAATGCACGTAAGAAACTCCCTATTTTCTTCTTACGAATGCGTTCAAGCTTCGCTTCATCAACAGCATGATTTCGGAACGTTTGGATCATCTTGAATAGTCGATCAGCGAGTTCATCAGGAGAACTTGTATTGCTTCCAACCACCGAGAAGCCAAACTTTTCTTCTTCCGTAAAATCGTATGAAAAGCTCTGGTCGATTAATCCCTCATTATAGAGCGTTTCATAATTCTCGGAGCTTTGTCCAAACATTAAATCGAGCGCAAGATTAAGCGACAATTCATGTTTTAACAGGTCCTGACCCTGGCGTCCTGGATTTGGCTCTTTAAACCCAACAAGGCATTTGGCCACTTGAACAGACATTGGGAGAACCTTTTTCTTTTCAGCAACCGTTTTCGGCTCTTCATCAAAGAAACGTTCAATTGGTGGTTGATCCTGATATGATTTAGCCGCCTGATTTTTTTCTACGAAGGACATAATTTCATTTGGTTCTACTGCTCCAACTACAAATAAAACCATGTTTGAAGGATGGTAGAACGTATCATAACAAGTATAAAGTGACTCTTTTGTAATTTTGGCAATCGACTCTACCGTACCTGCAATGTCAATCTTCACCGGGTGATGATGGAACATGTTTTCAATGATTCCAAAATAAGCACGCCAGTCAGAATTGTCATTATACATCTCAATTTCCTGCCCGATAATGCCCTTTTCTTTCTCCACACTGCGGTCGCTAAAATAAGGATCCTGCACAAAATTAACAAGGGTTTCAAGATTCTTCATGACGTTCTGCGTTGTTGAGAACAAATAAGCAGTTCTTGTAAACGAGGTGAACGCATTGGATGATGCACCCTGTTTGCTAAAGTCCTGAAACACGTCACGGTCTTCTTTTTCAAACAGTTTATGCTCTAGAAAATGAGCGATGCCATCAGGTACCTGCACATTCTCTGACCCATTCAAAGGAATAAAATGATTATCGACTGAACCATATTTAGTTGTGAAAGTCGCGTAAGTTTTATTAAATCCTTTTTTAGGAAGAACATACACATCAAGACCATTGTCCATCGTCTGGTGATAAAGCGTTTCTTGTAGTTGATCAAATGGAATAGTTTTCATGATCAAGTCTCCTCCCCTTTTAAGAAATAAACTGTATCGAGCTTAATCCTCTCAGCTACCGCAAGGATCTGTTCTTTCGTAACCCCTTCAATGCCTTCAAGCCACTCCTCAATCGTACGAAGCTTACGAGAAACAACGCCATGGTATAGCAGTTCTACCATGCCTTTTGCATCGTCCACCGTTTCAAGCAGCTGATTTCGAATCATTGTTTTCGTTTGCTTCATTTCCTCTTCATTAAAATCACCATTTTGCATCGCAAGGAGCTGCTCTTTAATGATTTCAACAGTTTTGGAGTAATTTTTAAACTCAATTCCCGACATGACAATGATTAACCCTTTATGGCTTTCATATCTCGATGCAGCATAGTACGCAAGGCTCTCTTTTTCACGAACGTTTCGGAACAATTTCGAATGAGAAAATCCACCGAACATGCCGTTGAATACTTGAAGCGCATAGTATTCATCATCCACATATCCAATTCCAGAACGAAAGCCCATATGAAGTTTCCCCTGCTTGATTTCCTGCGTTTCCTGTACTTCCTTCTCTTCTATATCAAGCGACGCTTTTACGGTTGTTTCAGATTCCCTTGTGCTCCGTTCCTTGAAAGGAAAAAGCTCCTGCACAAGACCTTCTGTATCGATTCCTTCTAAATTACCGACAAAATAAAGATCAATTTCATCCTCTGCTGCTACCTGCTTATAATAGTCATAAAGCATTTGAGGTGTAATGTCATCGACGCGTTCAGCTTCTCCATATACGTGAAGCCCAAATGGTTCATCAGGAAACATTTCCTGCGTCAATCTCATGTTTGAATATCTCATTTTATCATCATAGATCGATTGAATCCGCTGCTTCATTGTGCGCTTCTCTTTCTCAACGATCGACGAATCAAAGCCTGAATCACCTTTTTTCGGGTTCATAACAACATCCGCAAGCAAACCAAGCACTTTCTTCATTAGAGGTTTGTCATCAGAAAGGAATTTCTCATTTGCGAAATCCATTCGAAACGTCATGATATGAAAATCTCCCTTTTTGGCAAGATCAACACCAAGCGTAGCACCATACAATTCCTCAAGCTCGGTTCTAATCGCCTTTGACGAAGGATACGTCCCCGTACCACTTTGTAGCACATAAGGCAAAAGTGCTCGCTTCGTAACCGTCTCTTTAGTTAACCGAGCCTTAAATTGCATCACGACCGTCGTCGTTTTATATTTATCCGTCTGGATCCTATGTAGCGTTAAACCACCGCACGAGGTCTTCTCATGAGGGATAATAGCCATTTACCTCACTCCTTTTCTCATCCATTAACTTCCATCAGAGGAAAGCCATACTTACCCCTTTATACCATAGTATGTCTAATAGTGTAAGCAATTAACACTTTTTAAAAGAAAAGCAGAGACGAGCGGTTAGAAACGGAGATATTGGAGCTCTCCCAGGAAACAACCTATCCAAAACAAAAAGCCCTCCGCTTCTGCGGAGAGCTCTCATTCCTATCGTTTTCCTTTTTCATACGGCTGTCCGATCGCTTTCGGTGCATCCGCTCTTCCCACAAGTCCAGCAAGCGCAAGAATAGTGAGAACATAAGGAGAGATAAGAAGATAAACTTCTGGAATTTCTTTTAAACCAGGAATTTGCTGGCCTGTAATACTAAGCGACTGAGCAAGACCGAAGAATAAGGCCGCGCCCATCGCACCAAGCGGATGCCATTTTCCAAAGATCATGGCCGCGAGCGCCATGAAGCCCTGACCAGAAATGGTCGCATGACTGAAGTTACCAGCGATTGACGTTGCATAAACAGCTCCACCAAGACCGGCAAATCCACCACTTAACATGACGGCGATGTAGCGCATTTTCGTTACGTTAATACCCATTGTATCTGCTGCCATCGGGTGTTCACCTACTGATCGGAGACGAAGACCAAATGGTGTTTTAAAGATCACCCACCATACGAAAATGGCAAGCGCAATCGCAATATAAGAAGTGTAGTAAGCACTTGAGAAAAACAGTGGTCCTATGAAAGGAATATCGCTTAGTAAAGGCACATCTGTTTTATAAATACGTTCTTGAATAATCGGTGTTTGACCTGCATCAAAGATCTTTTTCACAAGGAAGATGGCAAGTCCTGCTGCAAGGAAGTTAAGGGCAACACCACTAACAACCTGATCGGCCCTGAATGAAATACTCGCTACAGCATGGAGCAATGAGAAGAGCATACCAACGATAATCGCGATAATGAGTGAAAACCATGGAGAGGCCGCGCCCATCCCCCATTGTTCACCCAGAATCGTAAAGAGCGCACCTGTAAAAGCTCCCATCAACATAAGACCCTCAAGACCGATGTTAACAACACCTGACCGTTCACTGAATACGCCACCAAGCGCAGTGAAAATCAGGGGAGCTGCTGAAAAGATAGCCGCAGGAATAACGAGCTGAAGAATCTGCATGAAATCCATTAAATTTTCCCCCTTTTGTTCACCCTGTTGCTAATCCAGTGAATCAAATAGCTGGATGCGACAAAGAAAATAATCATCGCAATCACAATTTCAACAAGCTGGGTTGGTACCTGCGCCACAGATTGCATGTTCAGCGCACCAATTTTAAGTCCGCCAAACAGGGCTGAGGCAAAAACAACGCCAAGCGCACCATTCGCACCAAGAAGTGCAACAGCTATGCCGTCGAAGCCTACTCCAGTAAAGTCTGCCATAACTGTCATATAGCCATATGTGCCAAGACCCTCCATTGCACCAGCCGCACCGGCAAACGCTCCAGAAATAACCATCGAGAGGATAATGTTACGCTGTACGTTAATCCCCGCATACTCAGAAGCATATTTGTTAAATCCTACAGATCGAAGTTCGTAACCCATAGTCGTTTTCCAGAGCAAGAACCACATAATTATCGCTCCAATGATCGCAACTACAAAGCCGTAATGAAGGCGAGAAAAATCAGTTATCGACTCAAGAAACGCAGACTGAAGAGACGCCGATTCATTGATTTGATCGGTACGCTCTCCGGGAGCAAGCAAATAGGTTCGTATAATAGCATTAACTACATGTAGCGCAACATAGTTCATCATAATTGTCGTAATAACTTCATGTACATGGTATCTTGCTTTTAGAAATCCAGGTACAAATGCCCAAAGAGCTCCAGCGACTGCTGCTGCAATAACCGCCAATGGAATATGAACAATGGGACTCAACCCTTCGAATTGAAGACCGACATATACAGAAGCAAGCCATCCAACGAGAAGCTGCCCTTCCACTCCGATATTGAAAAGCCCTGTACGAAAAGCAAATGCCACTGCTAAACCTGAAAGAATGAGAGGTGTCATTTGACGTACGGTCTCACCAAGCACATAGGTGTTTGAAAAAATACCATTAAAAAGTGCCGCATAAGCTACAATCGGATTGTATCCACTTACGAGCATGATAATTCCGCCAACAAGCAATCCGAGCGCTACCGAAAGTAGCGGTACCCAGATGCCGGACCATTGCCCCTTTAAAAATGTCATGGTGTTTCACCAGCCTTTTCACGCTTTCCTCCAGCCATTAAAAGGCCAAGCTCCTGCTCTGTTGTCTCTTCAGGCTTCACAATCGCAACCATTTCACCTTCATATAACACCGCTATTCGATCGCTTACGGTCATAATTTCCTCGAGTTCAAATGAGATCAGGAGGACACCCTTTCCTTTATCACGTTCTTCAACCAATTTCGAGTGGATAAATTCAATCGCTCCAACATCAAGTCCACGGGTTGGCTGGGCTGCAATCAGGAGTTTAGGGCTACGATCAATTTCACGGGCAATAATCGCCTTTTGTTGATTTCCACCAGATAATGCTCGTGCCGGGGTTGCCTCACTTGGCGTACGAACATCGTACTCTTTAATAAGAGATTTTGCTTTTTCCATTATCGTAGAAAAGTTCAAAATACCATTTCTTGAGAAAGGCCTTTTATAATAGGTCTGAAGGACCATGTTTTCGCCAATAGAAAAATCCAATACAAGGCCATGCTTATGCCTGTCCTGTGGAATATGTCCAATACCGCCTTCGGTTACGCGACGCGGCTTCCAATTCGTAACATCTTTCCCGCTAAGCATGACGCTACCGGATTTTGATTTTCGGAGTCCAGTAATCGCTTCAATTAATTCAGATTGGCCATTACCATCTACACCAGCGATTCCAACAATTTCACCTGCACGGACTGTTAAATTCATTCCATTTACAGCAGGGACTTTTCTCGCATCCTCCACAATAAGGTTTTTAATCTCAAGCGTAATTGTTGTCGGCTCTGAAGGTTTTTTCTGAATGGAAAAGTTCACTTTGCGTCCAACCATCATTGATGCAAGTTCATCCTGGTTCGTATTCGCAACATCAACCGTGCCGATTCCTACGCCACGGCGTATTACCGTACAGCGATCACTTACTTCCATAATTTCCTTCAACTTGTGTGTAATTAAGATAATCGATTTACCTTCCGAAATCAGTTTTTTCATAATGATGATTAATTCTTTGATCTCTTGAGGTGTTAACACCGCAGTAGGTTCATCAAAAATCAATATGTCTGCACCGCGATAAAGGGTTTTTAAAATTTCGACTCTCTGTTGCATGCCAACAGAGATATCTTCAATTTTCGCATGTGGATCAACAGCCAAACCATATTGCTTCGAAATCGATTCGACTTCCCGAGCAGCCTTTTTAAGGTTAACCTGTCCTTTTGTGGTAGGTTCATTTCCAAGAATGATGTTTTCGGTTATAGTAAACTTTTCAACTAGCATAAAGTGTTGGTGCACCATTCCAATACCAAGCTCGTTCGCTATGTTCGGATCCGTGATGTTTACTTTTTTACCACGAACATGGATCTCACCCTGCTCTGGTTGATAAAGACCGAATAACACGTTCATCAGCGTTGATTTACCTGCACCATTTTCACCAAGCAGCGCATGAATCTCCCCTTTTTGCAGCTGGAGAGTAATGTTATCATTCGCGACAATACCTGGAAATTCCTTACGAATATTTCTCATTTCAATTACATACTCCATACAGATGTCACTCCCTTATCCAAAACATGAAACAAAGGCTAGTCTATGAAAATACTAGCCTTTGTTCGTATTTGGCTATAATGTAGGTGAGATTTCCTAAGCGTTAACTGCTCGGAAGCGGTTAGATGCTTATAGAGAGCCTTCGAATTCTTTGTATTCTTCGTCAGTACTTGGAACTTCCAATTCACCGCTCTGGATTTTCTCTTTATACTCTTCTACTTTTTGTAGTGCTTCTTCAGAGACGTTTTCTTGCGTTTCTGCAATACCTACGCCGTCTTCTTCAAGACCAAACTCAGTCACCTGTCCACCAGGGAAGTTTCCATCCATTGTTTGCTTGGACACTTCGATTACAGCTGTATCAACACGCTTCACCATTGAAGTAAGCGTTACGTTTTCCGGCATACCTTCTTCATGCTGGTCACGGTCTACACCAATAACCCAGACTTTTTCACCGTTTTTCGCACGGTTCTTCGCTTCTGTGAACACACCGTTACCTGTTCCTCCGGCAGCGTGATAGATGATATCTGCGCCTTTATCGTATAGAGTAACGGCAATTGCCTGTCCTTTTTCCGCAGCGTTAAAATCATCAGCATATTGTGTAAAGATCTCCGCATCAGGATTAACAGATTTAACCCCTGCTTTGAAGCCACTTTCGAACTTCTTGATCAGCTCAGAGTTAACCCCACCGATGAAGCCAACCTTGTTAGATTCAGACTGCATACCAGCAATGACACCAACAAGGAATGATCCCTGATGCTCTTTAAACGTAATACTAGCTACGTTTTCAAGTGGATCACCATCTTCGTTAACTGCTACGCTATCAACAAGTGCAAACTGGCTTTCGGGCTTTTGCTGAGCGATTGTTTGAATATCCTGCTGCATAAGGAAACCAATTCCGAAAATCAAATCATATTCTTCCCGGATTAGACCGGAAAGGTTCGGCTGGTAATCACTTGCTGCAGTTGATTGTACATATTTATAGCCTTTGTCTTCTTCAAGACCGTTATCTTTTCCAAACTGCTGAAGACCTTCCCATGCAGATTGGTTAAAGGATTTATCATCTACACCGCCTGTATCAGTTACCATCGCAACTTTAAAATCGCTGCCCTCACCTTCACTACTGCCGCCTCCAGAACTCTCGTTGTTTGCTTCATTTGATCCACAAGCAGACAAAAGCGTTCCGGCAGCTAATACAGCCGACAACATGAAACCATACTTCTTCTTCATTTTAATCCCCCTCAAATTTTTTAAACGCCACTACTCTCTCTTTCTCTCTACTCGAGCTGAGCTTTGTTTGGTTGCGTTTTCATGACTCATAAAAAAATAATGAGATCTATAATCGAGCCTGAAACACGCCTGAAATACTCTTGAAAAATAAGTCATATTTCGACAATAACTATACCATTTTAAGGGAAATAAAGAAATAGTTTTTTGAAAAAAAACTCGATTGCCAATATTTCTAATGGTAGCATTTCTTACACTAAATGCGGGGGGCCATATTTGGCTCTCACTAACTAACTGATCCGATCAAAAAAAAGAAGCGCATCCTAACTGGATTGCGCTTCTTCCTCTTTGGTTATTAACACTTCACGTGGCTTACTTCCTTCATAAGGACCTACGATGCCACGAGCTTCCATTGCATCAATCAGCCGTGCTGCTCTCGTATAGCCTATTCTAAATCTTCGCTGCAGCATGGACACGGATGCTGTTTGCATTTCGGTAATGAGCTGAACAGCGTCATCATATAAGTCATCATCTACTTCAGGCTGTTCTTCTTCCGGCTTATCTGTTGGGATCATCTCTTCCTGATACTGCGCTTTCTGCTGAGCAATAACGAAATCAACAAGCTCCTCTACCTCTTCATCAGATAGGAACGCACCCTGCACACGCTTTGGTTTATTCGCTCCAACAGGTAGGAATAGCATATCACCTTTACCAAGAAGCTTTTCAGCCCCACCCATATCAAGAATTGTTCTTGAATCGGTCATGGAAGAGACGCTGAATGCGATTCGAGAAGGTATATTGGCTTTAATGACACCTGTGATAACATCAACAGAAGGTCGCTGGGTCGCAATAATTAAATGAATCCCTGCTGCACGTGCCATTTGAGCGAGTCTCGTAATCGCATCTTCAACATCGCTTGAGGCAACCATCATTAAATCGGCTAACTCATCTACAATCACAACAATATAGGGCAGTGACGGTTGCTTTGCTTCAGATGTTTCATTTTGTTTTTTGATGTAATTGTTATATCCTTCAATATTTCGAGTACCTGTATGAGAAAAGAGCTCGTATCTTCGCTCCATTTCATTGACCACTTTTTTCAAAGCTTGAGATGCTTTCTTCGGATCTGTGACCACCGGGGCAAGAAGATGTGGGATCCCGTTATACACATTCAATTCTACCATCTTCGGGTCAATCATCATCATTTTTACTTCATGCGGCTTCGCTTTCATCATAATACTAGTAATGATGCCATTGATGCAGACACTTTTCCCGCTTCCTGTCGCTCCGGCAACTAGTAAATGGGGCATTTTTGAGAGGTCTGATACAACTGCTTCACCGGAAATGTCTCTCCCAAATCCAATCGCCACTTTCGATTCATGCGACTGATATTCTTTGGATTCAAGAACTTCTCTCAACGTGACCATCGCGACTTCCGAATTTGGAACTTCAATTCCAATCGCTGACTTCCCTGGAATAGGAGCTTCAATTCGTAAATCTCTTGCAGCTAAAGCAAGTGCAAGATCATCTGTCAGGTTCACAATTTTACTAACCTTTACGCCAGTATCTGGGTAAACCTCGTACTTCGTTACGGCTGGCCCGAGATGAACTTTCATAACTTTTGCCTTTACTCCAAAGCTTTCAAATGTCTTCTCAAGCTTTCTCGCATTCGCTGAAATTTGTTGGCGCTCCTTATCCTGAGACACCTTTTTGGGTGGCTGAAGCAGAGAAAGGGACGGCAGGCGATAATCTTTGTTTTCAAGCTCGCCTACGGTTAGAGATTGCATTGGTGTCGCATCAGTTGTTTCGGTACCCTGTTCACTCGTTTTCTCTGATACTTTTTGAGTCGGAGCTTCTGGCTCTGTTTGATAAGCACTTTCTGTAAATGTTCGAATTTCAGGCTCAAAAGGAGCTTCCTCATCCTGACTCTCCTGCGGAACCTCGTACGTCTCCGTCTCCTCGAGCGATTCTTCTTGTTCTCTTAAGGCTGCGCGCTGCTCCCTCTTTTCTCTTCTGGCATTTCTGCTTTCGGATAAAAGAGATCTCGCTTCGTCGTATGTGTTCACAACAAAGCCCTTGATCCATCCGCCTATTTTCAGTAAAACATCGCTGAACGATTTACCAGTAATCAGAACGAAGGAAAGAAGAATTAAGAGAAACGCCATTAACTGTGTGCCTGTCGCATCAAACAGTCGATAACTAAATGCAAAGAGTAGTGCACCGATCATTCCCCCACCAAGCGGGCTAGATTCAGTTGGGTCACTAACATCCATTCGGAAGAGTTCGTATGTATTTGCGATAACCGATGGACTTCCCCATTCACCCTGTCGTGATAACGTCTCAAATAACCCAACATGACTTAATAATAAGAATGAAATACCTAATAAATAGAATCCTGCTAACCTTCTCGTCCAAAATGGCGGCAGTTTTCGCATCACAATTAAATAACCGGCGAAAAGAACGAGTCCAGCTATAATAAGCCCATACCATTCACCGGCAAAAAACCGAAACATATGATAAAATGCTCGTCCGACTACTCCCATTTTCAAAACACCTAAAACAGTAAATGCCAGAACGGTCAGACCAATAAATTCACTTTTGACTTGGGATTGCCAGGCCTGTTTCTTTGTTGACTTCCTTCGCTTTCGTTTTGCCATACTCTCACCTCTATACAAGCCATAGGTGGTGACAAAAAGCAGCCATCTCCGGCTGCTTTTTGTCACCAATCTATTCCTAGTATACCACATCTTGCCGTGGTGCTATAGGCTCTATTTCATGGGAGAAGTTGAGAGTGTTAACATTTGACCGGGCTGTGTACTCTCATTTAAATAGTCCTGAGGATTAGTGCTTAACACCTGGACCACCCTGCACTCTGTCAATGATGTTCGTTCAACGAGAAGCTGAACGCCGTTCCATTCGATGATCTTTTGCTGTTCATAAGCCGTTTGATCAGTTGGAAAGACGGCCTCGTGTGGAAGGATGGTATATAAAATCATTGCACAAGATCTCCTTCCTGTTTACCTTTGTATTCTTCGATCAGTTCGTTAAGCTTTCTCATTGCCGGTCCAACTGCACCAACTTCATCAATCAGTCCATAGCTTACCGCATCTTCCCCTACAACATTCGTCCCAATATCTCTTGTCAAGTTACCTCTTGAAAACATGAGTTCTTTAAACTTTTCTTCAGAAATATTTGAATGTCGTGTCACAAAGCTCACGACCCGCTCCTGCATTTTATCAAGATACTCAAAAGTTTGTGGAACGCCAATGACAAGCCCTGTAAGACGTACTGGATGGATCGTCATAGTTGCTGTTTCCGCGACAAAAGAATGATTTGCGGCAACGGCAATGGGTACGCCAATTGAATGTCCACCGCCAAGAACGATCGAGACTGATGGTTTAGAAAGTGACGCAATCATTTCCGATATCGCAAGACCCGCCTCAACGTCTCCACCGACTGTATTTAAAAGAATAAGGACTCCTTCAATTTTGGGGTTTTGCTCTATCGCCACAATTTGTGGAATCAGATGCTCATACTTTGTTGTTTTATTCTGAGGTGGTAGCTGAACATGTCCTTCGATTTGACCGATAATTGTCAAACAGTGAATGTTTGATTGATCCATGCTTGGTACATTTGTTTGGCCAAGCTGCTGAATTTTATCAACAAGCGATGATTTCTGATCATCCTTCTTCGGGTCTTGCTCGTGACCCTGATTATCATTTTGATTGTACTGTGCATTGTTCATACTAATGACCCCTTCCTTACTCTGGTAATAGTAGTATGAACGATACACAGTTTAACCATTCACACGAAAAAAACGGACGCCAGTGGCATCCGTTTTCGCTATTCGTTTTTACTTATTTAATGCATTAACTAATGAAGCGCGTTCTTCAGCAGTTAGTGGAATCATCGGTAGACGGACACTTCCAACATCCATCCCTTTAAGTTGAAGTGCTGTTTTCACTGGAGAAGGGCTTGGTGCTTTAAATAGCTCATTCATAATCGGTAAAATCTGATGATGAATAGCTGCTGCTTCTTTCACTTTTCCTTCTTCGTAAGCAGCAATCATCTCCTGCAACTCGTTACCAAGAATGTGAGAAGCAACTGAAATCACGCCATCTCCACCGATTGACATGACGGGCAGTGTTAATCCGTCATCACCACTATAGAGTGTAAAGGAGTCATCCGTACGACTAATGATCTCAGTCATCTGATCAAGGTCCCCACTCGCCTCTTTAACTGAAACGATGTTGCTAATTTTTGAAAGCTCAACAATCGTATCAGCCGTCATATTAACGACCGAACGACCAGGAATGTTATAGATCATTACCGGAAGCTTTGTAGAATCTGCGATCGCTTTGTAATGCTCATAAAGACCCTTCTGGCCAGGCTTACTATAGTACGGTGCGACGATCATGATCGCATCCACGCCAGTCGCTTCTGCCTTTTTGGTAAGCTCGATCGAACCGTGCGTGTTGTTACTACCAGTTCCAGCTATGATCGGTACTCTGCCATCAGCTATTTTTACTGAATGCTTGAAGAGTGCCACTTTTTCTTCAGAAGTTAATGTTGGCGACTCACCAGTTGTACCTGCTACGACAAGTCCATCAGAACCGTTATTTAATAAGTAGTTTATTAATTGCTCTGTTTTTGCAAAATCAATATACCCTTTACGGTCAAAGGGAGTAACCATTGCTGATAGTACTTTACCAAAATTCATTTCTTTCACTCCTTGCCTTCAGCTTACAGTTGATTCATCTGCTCTATCTCCTGGCCTGGTTCCAGGTGTAAATTAAACGTTTCATGCAGAGCGTTGACAGCTGCTGAAAGGTCATGCTTCCTTACAAGGACCCAGATTGTTGTATGAGAATCGGCCGACTGAAGTATATCTATGTTTTGTTTTGCGAGTGACTCCACTATCTTTGCAGTTACGCCAGGAACACCACTCATCCCGGCCCCAACAGCAGATACTTTCGCACAGTTTTCAATGATTTCGGGGTCATAACCCATCTCTGTTAAGGTCGCAACCGCTCGTTCGGTCATTTCTTCCATAACCGTGTAAACGACGCCAGTTAGACTAATATTGATAAAATCTACGCTAATGCCTTCACGAGCCATTGCTTTGAAAACACGCGATTGCAGGTCATATTGTCCCTCTTTCGCGTATACTTTAATCTGGGTGACGCCACTAACATGGGCAATACCCGTTATTAGCCGATCAATAACCTGTTCCCCCGTTATTTTCCCTGTTGCAGAAGTAACCAGCGTCCCAGTGGAGGACGAATACGTTGATCGGATCCGCATTGGGATTTTTGCCTGCATGGCGATCTCAACTGCACGCGGATGAATCACTTTCGCACCTTGATAGGCCATATTGCAAACTTCGTTATATGTCACGATTGAAAGCGGGCGGGCTTTCTCCACTAGTCTCGGATCGGCAGTCATGATGCCTTCTACATCTGTGAAAATATCAACCCACTCAGCAGGAAGTGCCGCTCCGAGTGCCGCGGCTGATGTATCACTGCCCCCACGACCGAGTGTCGTTACGTCGCCGTCTTTTGTAACGCCCTGAAATCCTGTTACGACTACGACATCCATCAATTTTAATTCATCAATAAGACGCTCAGACTTCATCTCAAGAATTCTCGCTTTGCTATGCTCAGCAGTTGTCATAAAACCAGCCTGACCGCCTGTATATGCCGTTGCTTTGAGCCCATGTTCGAGAAGTAAATTCGAAAACACGACTGAAGAAATACTTTCCCCACAAGAAACGAGTAAGTCGTATTCCCTTGACGTGACTTTACGGTCTCTGTCGCCAATTAGCCCGAGAAGTGTATCCGTCGCATACGGATCGCCTTTACGACCCATTGCTGACACTACGACCACTACTTTATATCCATCGCTAACTGCTTCTTTAATATGGTTAACAGCTCTCAGTCTGCCGTCTTCACTCTTTAATGAAGTGCCGCCAAACTTCTGCACGATGACTTTCATTCAGAACACCTTCTTATGTCTATTTCAAAATATTAAGGGCTGCCAGACTTTCAGCAATTTGAACAGAATTCCACGCTGCCCCCTTCAGTAGATTATCAGAGACAATCCACATATGGAAGCCATTTTTTTGATTAAGATCTTTTCGGATACGACCCACAAAAACATCTGACTTTCCAACTGCATCAAGTGGCATCGGATAAACTTGATTGTAAGGGTCATCTTTTAACGTGACACCTGGCGCATTTTTCATTAATTCTTTTACATCTTCCACTGTTACATCATCGCTGCCAATTTCAACGTAAACGGATTCAGCATGACCGGTTTCAATTGGTAGACGTACACATGTCGCAGCTACTTGCAGCTCGGCATCGTGCATGATTTTCTTCGTTTCATTTATCATTTTCATTTCTTCAAATGTAAATCCGTTTTCTTCAAACACATCAATTTGAGGAATAGCATTGAACGCAATTGGATAATGATTCTTTGCACCTTTCACGGGAAGCATTTGAGGTGTGTATGCTTCACCATTCAAAACTGCCTGTGATTGCTCTTTCATCTCAGTAACCGCATTTGCACCTGCACCTGATACTGCCTGGTAAGTAGAAACAATGATTTTATTAAGACCATA
Source organism: Pseudalkalibacillus hwajinpoensis (assembly GCF_039851965.1). Classification (NCBI taxonomy): domain Bacteria; kingdom Bacillati; phylum Bacillota; class Bacilli; order Caryophanales; family Guptibacillaceae; genus Guptibacillus; species Guptibacillus hwajinpoensis. The sequence continues at coordinate 432,142 of NZ_CP156674.1, forward strand.
TGCCTGCTTCAGCGGCTCAAGAGCTGCTACCATCTGGATCGTTGAGCAATTAGGATTCGCAATAACGCCTTTATGATCGTTAAGGTCACCTTCGTTCACTTCTGGCACAACGAGTGGTACTTCAGGATCCATACGAAACGCACTGGTATTATCTACCACAATCGCACCGTGTCGAACGGCTTCAGGTGCCAGTTGTTTCGAAACGCTTCCCCCGGCACTAAACAAAGCAAGCTGCACCCCATCAAACGCTTCAGGTACTGCTTCCTTCACTGTTAATTCTTGACCCTTGAACATCACTTTTTTTCCCGCTGAACGTGATGATGAAAGGAGCGTTAAAGTAGATATCGGAAAATTACGTTCCTCTAGTGTTTTAATCATTTGTTCTCCGACTGCACCCGTTGCTCCAACTACTGCTACATGATATTGTTTTCCGCTCATTATATTATTCTCCTCCCATATTCCATTCAAAACACATCACAACAGAAGGAGAAACCGATGTTTCTCCCCATTCCTGGTGATTTTATTCTCTATTTTATCATAAACCTGTTTTAAAGAAAGAAAAATCAATTGGTTAATCTAAATACCGTTCGACAATTACAGGCTGGAGCTGTTTTCCCAAAATCGCTTTTTCGATTGTTTCTCTTAAGGAAGGCATCCGTGCTACGAGAGAATTTGGCTTTTTAATTGGGTCATCCTGCCCGAACGGAATAAAGTAAATGTTCTTCGTTGCCATTAACCTTAATATATTCGTGCCATTCAACCCGAGTCCGTCGTTAGTTGAAATTCCGAGAACAACCGGTTTCTCATTTCGGAGTGTTGCTTTTGCGCCCATTAAAACGGGGGAATCAGTCATCGCATTTGCGAACTTGCTAATTGAATTTCCGGTAATTGGAGCAATCACCATGCAATCGAGAGGTGTCTTCGGTCCGAATGGCTCTGCTTTTACAATTGAATTAACAGCAGCATGACCAGTAATTTCCTCAATGCGAGCTACCCAGTCTTCTCCATCACCAAATCTGGTATTTGTATTTGACACAGTGTGTGAGACAAATGGGGTGACTGTGGCTCCTAATTGCACGAGTTCTTCAATCTGAGGTACAACTGCATCATACGTACAGTGAGAACCCGTTAGTCCAAAGCCAATATGCTTTCCTTTTAAACTCATGGATTGTTCTCCTTTCCATTCTGTGACTGTTCAATTAGCAGCTGAGTCAAGACGTTGGCAATAATTTTCCCCGCAGTCTTCGGTGCGACAATTCCAGGCAGCCCAGGTGCTAAAAGGGCCTTAATTCCCCGTTTTTCTGCATAGCGAAAGTCGGTTCCACCTGGCTTTGAAGCAAGATCAATGACGAGTGTATGGGAGGGCATTTTTGCGATAACAGAAGATGTCACAACCTGAGCTGGAATTGTATTAATGCATACGTCCACATCTGATACTTGATTTACAAGATCCGATAAATGAAACGGCTTTAATCCCATCTCCGTTATTCTCGCGATATGCTCGGGCTTTCTTGCTCCCACGCTTACATTGGCCCCGAGCGCATCAAATGTGCGCGCAACAGACATGCCGACACGGCCAAGTCCGAGCACGGCTATATTTGATTGATGTATCGTAATATCGGTATGTTGAATAACCATCATGACAGTTCCTTCTACAGTCGGGATGGAATTATAAATGGCAACATCGTCTCGTTCAAATAAACGAACAAGCGTTCTTGATGCTTCCTTAACCATTCCATTTAAACAGCTGTTGCTAATTCCACTATAGACCGTACAATGGGAAGGAGTTTGTTTTAACTGGTCTGCTGTTAACATTACATTTTCCGTTGAAAATATCGTTTCGACTTCGCCCTGTAGTGTCATTCCGCTAACAGGAAGTATAATTGCGTCAAGTGTATTAAGCTGCACATCATCGATCGCGCACTTTGTGGCACCAGTAAAACCATGATCAAGCTGATCAAAACCAATTAGATACAAATCTGCATTCAGTTCAGTCAACTTTCGAATAATTTCAAGCTGGCGGGCATCACCGCCAATAACAGCGATATGTTGATTTGTTAGCATCGTTCCTCCCCTTTCCTTTTCCACGTCTTACTACGGGGATTATTGTAATTTCTCAACATTCTATGTGGTGAATGCACGCTTGGTGAATTTAGAATCTCCCCAGATTTACCCCTTTTTTTGATTTTGAACGATAATCATATCCCTTCCAATTGTTTCGATATGATCCCACGGAATTGAGATTTCCTGATCCCTGCGCTTCAACCCCATCCAGGAGGATTGTGGAATAATCAAGGCCTTTAGTAGGCCTGTCTTTTCGTCAAATAACAGATCGGTTTGTCCAAGGACACCGAGTTTTTGTCCTTTTTCAATATCAATAAGTTCTTTTCCGCTCAGTTGACTCAATCTCATGAATTTTCCTCCTTCTAAACTTTTTTCATATCATAGTGTATGAAATAGAATCTGATGGAAGACATGATTTATCCAAAACAAAAACCCGCCTCTTTGGGCGGGTTTTGTACACTAGCTGATTCCTTCTGGTAAATTTCCATTCGGACTGATAAGCGAACATGAAAAATCGTCAGTGAACATCGATTGGATCATGTTATTCACTTTTTCGTGATTAACGTTTTCAATATTCGTAATGATGTCATCAAGAGTACGATGCTGATTCAATAACAGTTCATTCTTTCCGTTCCGACTCATGCGACTGTTTGTACTTTCTAAGCTGAGCATCAAATTTCCTTTCAGCTGCTCTTTACAGTTCTTCAACTCTTTTGATGTAATCCCATCGTTTTTGAAATCGTGTAATGTCTTTTGAATTGTTTCATATAGTCGATCGAGCTGATTTTGTGCCGTTCCAGCATAGATTGTTAGAAGACCGCTGTCTTTGTATGCCGAATGGTAAGAGAACACTGAATAAGCAAGACCCTGATCTTCTCGTACGTCCTGAAAAAGACGACTGCTCATACTTCCACCAAGCACGTTGTTCATCACAATCAAACTATAAATGTCATCTGTTCCAAAAGGAAGACCTGCATATCCGAGACAAAGATGGGCTTGTTCTGTTTCCTTTTTACGTGCAATATGCCCCAAATGGAACTTAGGCGGCTCCACTTCTGGTTTACCCGCAGGTGTTTCCCAGTTTTCAAAGGCGCCCTCAACTTTGCTCATAAAGCTCTCATCGATGTTACCTGCAACCGAAACAACGATATTGTCTGGCGTATAATGCGTTTGCATGTAACGTCTTAGTGTATCACCTGAGAAACCTTTTAGCGTTTCTTCTGTACCGAGGATCGGCATAGCTAGTTCATGATCTCCATAGCTTGCCTGGCTCAGCATGTCGTGCACAATATCATCAGGTGTGTCTTCGTACATTTTGATTTCTTCATGTACTACGTTCTTCTCTTTCGCAAGCTCTCCTGCTTCAAACGTCGATTTAAAGAACATGTCAGTCAATACTTCAAGCGCATAATCAGCGTGCTCATCAAGAACTTTTGCATAATAGCACGTATATTCTTTTGAAGTAAAAGCATTCACCTGACCACCTATGCTATCAAAAGACTCGGCAATATCTTTTGCACTACGAGTGTCCGTTCCTTTAAAAAACATATGCTCAAGAAAATGGGAGACTCCGTTTACTTCTTTTGGTTCAAAACGTGAACCAGTTCCAATCCAAATGCCGATAGCAACCGAACGGACAGTTGGTATATTTTCTAACACTACTCTTACTCCATTTTTACAAGTCACTTTATTTATCAAGCCTGTTCCTCCTGTTTCGAAACCATTCTCTTTCGTAATACTCCAAAATCACTATATCATTAATAAAGAGAGGAAACAATTCTATCGCCTGTTCTCAATACGCTTTGAGTCTAGCACTTGTGATACAGTTCCTGGCGTATATCCTCTTTCTTTAATACCTCTGATAATCGCTTCTAGACTCTTTTTTGTTGGCTCAGTTGGGTGCATTAAAATAAGTGCTCCTGCATGTACATTTTGTAACACCCTCTCTGTTAACACCTGAGGAGAAGGTTTTTTCCAGTCAACTGTATCCACTGACCAGAGAACAGTTTGCATCCCCAGACGATTGGCGATCTCCACCGCATTAGCAGCATAGCTTCCACTCGGAGGCGCAAAAACAACTGGCTTTTTATCAATTGTCGCTTCAATAACTTTATTGGTGTCTTCAAGCTCTTTTTGAATAGCAGAATTAGTTAACCTCTTTAAATCTGGATGAGAATAGGCATGATTCCCTATTTCATGACCTTCTTCATCAATCATTCTTACCACATCTGAATTTTTCTTAGCCCAAGATCCATCTAGGAAAAAAGTAGCGTGTACGCTATGTTTTTTAAATAGTTGGAGCATATCGGGTAAATATTCTTCCCCCCAGGCCACGTTAATCATTAACGCCACCATTGGTTTCTCAGGATTACCCTTATAAACAGGTGCTGGTTCTAAGTCATCAAGCTGAATATCAGGCTCCACTTCACTTCTAACTAGCATTGACTCATCAAATGATTTCCCTTTCATTTTTTCATAGGAGGCCTTCACATCTATCACGATACCGTTATAGCCGGGAATTCCCTTCCAAACACGATCAATCACCGCATTCTCTGGTGCAATGTCATGCTTTGCCTTGGCCTCCAGGATTTCATTATAAAGCGAATTTCCGCTAACAGTGATGATGGAAGCTTCCTCTTTCAAATCACTTAAATACATTGAAGTGTAGGGGTTCTGAAGGGAACCTGCTGCTACGCCTAAGATCATGATAAAGACAATCAGTTGGATCCAGGATTTCTTCATACTTCTGCCCCCTTTTGTAAAAAAGTATGTTCAGAGGGCAAGCTGTAGAACTGATCGTATTCACTTCCATTAAAAAGCATAAAAAAAGAATCCGGCCGTAGCCGAATTCCCTAACTCTTTTGACTTTGTTCTTCACGTTCACGCTGTTCTTTCAATAACTCTTTACGAGAAAGGTTAACGCGTCCCTGCTTATCGATTTCTTTTACTTTAACCATAATTTCATCACCGATTGAGACAACATCTTCAACCTTATTTGTGCGTTCTTCAGCAAGTTCAGAAATATGAACAAGTCCTTCTTTACCTGCAAACAGCTCAACAAATGCTCCGAATTTCTCAACTCGTTTAACTTTACCAAGATAGGTTGTACCAACTTCCACTTCTCGGATAAGATCTTCGATGATTTTCTTCGCTTTTGCGTTCATTTCCTGTTCAGTTGAAGAAATAAAGATTGAACCATCCTGCTCGATGTCAATTTTAACGCCAGTTTCTTCAATGATTTTATTGATGATTTTACCGCTTGGTCCAATAACGTCGCGGATTTTATCTGGTTTAATCGACATCGTAAGGATTTTAGGTGCGTATGCAGAAAGCTCTGTACGAGGTTCACTAATTGCACTCATCATGTTTTCAAGAATCGCAAGACGACCATTTTTCGCCTGCTCAAGAGCCTGACGAAGAATGTCTTCGTTAATTCCAGAAATTTTGATATCCATTTGAAGAGCTGTTACACCCTGCTTTGTTCCGGCTACTTTAAAGTCCATATCCCCAAGTGCATCTTCCATGCCCTGAATGTCAGTAAGAACTGTAACATCTTCACCATCACTCACAAGCCCCATCGCAATCCCTGCAACTGGTGCTTTGATTGGCACACCTGCATCCATCATTGCCAGCGTACTTGCACAAATACTTGCCTGTGAAGTAGATCCGTTAGATTCAAGCACTTCAGATACAAGGCGAACCGTATAAGGGAAATCGTTCTCAGTTGGGATAATCGGCTCAAGAGCGCGTTCACCAAGAGCACCGTGACCAATTTCACGACGACCCGGTCCACGCATCGGGCCTGTTTCACCTACGCTGAATTTCGGGAAGTTATAGTGATGCATGAAACGCTTGGATTCTTCTGTACCAAGACCATCTAGGATTTGTACATCTCCAAGTGCTCCAAGAGTACAAATGCTAAGTGCCTGAGTTTGTCCACGAGTGAACAATCCAGAACCGTGCGTTCTTGAAAGAATGCCAACTTCAGAATCAAGCGGACGAATTTCGTCAACGCCACGGCCATCAGGTCTTACTTTATCCTTTAAGATTAAACGACGAACTTCTTGCTTCACAAAGCTATTAAGGATGGACTTCACTTCTTCAGAACTAACTTCTTCATTTTCTTCATAAGCTTCTGTCGCACGAGCCATAACAGCATCAATTGCTTCCTGTCTTGCATGCTTTTCAATTACCTTTACAGCTTCTTTAACATCTGAAAGGAACTGCTCGCTAAGTTCAGCTTCAAGTGCTTCGTCCGCTTTCTTAAGCACAACTTCGCGCTTTTCTTTACCGGTTGCTTCAATGATTTCTTCCTGGAAAGAAATCAGACGTTTAATTTCCTGATGTCCAAAAAGAATCCCTTCTAGCATTGTTTCTTCTGGTACTTCATCAGCGCCAGCTTCAACCATGTTAATCGCATCTTTCGTACCAGCAACTGTAAGGTGAATGTCGCTTTTTTCAAGCTGGTCAACGTTCGGATTCACAACGAACTCACCGTTGATACGACCGACAATAACACCAGCGATAGGACCATCGAATGGAAGATCACTAATTCCAAGCGCTAAAGATGAACCAAACATAGCTGCCATCTCTGATGAACAGTTTTGATCCACGCTCATTACTGTGCTAACAACCTGTACTTCATTACGGAAACCGTCTGGGAATAAGGGGCGAATCGGGCGATCGATTAAACGACTCGCTAGAATTGCCTTTTCACTCGGACGGCCTTCACGTTTGATGAAGCCCCCAGGAATTTTACCTACTGCATATAATCGTTCTTCATAATTAACCGTTAGTGGGAAAAACGGAAGGTCTTTCGGCTCTTTTGAACCTGTAACCGTTGCTAATACAGCAGTATCACCGTATCGGATCAACGCCGCCCCGCTCGCCTGTTTAGCCAGCTGACCAATCTCAACTGACAACTCGCGACCAGCCCATTCAATGGAAAACACTTGCTTGTTCTGTGCCATTAATGTGAGAACTCCTCTCATCCAATAAAATCATTTCTTTTATTATACCCTAACCTTTTTGCTTCTAAAAAGAAAGGAAGAAATCTATGTATTTTAACCTAATAAAAAAGCGGGAATTATCCCGCTTTTCTGAATCATTATCGACGTAGACCAAGTTCTTTGATAAGTTCGCGGTAACGAGTAACGTCTTTGTTACGAAGATACGTTAAAAGATTACGGCGTTTACCAACCATCTTAAGAAGACCGCGACGTGAGTGGTGATCTTTCTTGTGGAAACGTAGATGATCGTTCAAATTGTTGATTTCCTCAGTAAGGACAGCGATTTGAACCTCTGGAGAACCAGTATCATTCTCGTGAGTTTTAAACTTAGTGATAAGCTCTTGCTTACGCTCTTGTGTGATTGCCATCCGTTTCACCTCCTTAATTTCTAATCCCCTGATACCGCGCAAAAGTCGGTGACTCGATTGCCCAGTATAGGTTGTGTACTTACTGTACAGATAATAGATTACAGGTTTTCTCACCAAATTGCAAGAGGAAACTATTCAAGTATTTGTCTTGCTTCTTCCACATCTTCCCCAATCTGCTTAATTAAAGCATCAACGGAAGGGAATTTCACTTCACCACGGATTTTTTGATGAAACTCAACCACCACTTCACGATCATACAAATCACCTTCATAATCAAATACATGCACTTCAAGTGATGGTTTATCTGGCCTGTCATCGTAAAACGTCGGCTTATATCCTACGTTGCAAACACCGTTCATCCACGTTCTTTCTGTTTTCATGCGAACTGCATATACACCAGTAGCTGGAACAAGATATTCATCCTTAAGGGCCACGTTTGCTGTTGGAAAACCAATTGTTCTTCCGCGCTGGTCACCTTTCACAACCGTTCCTTTAATTGTGTAGTGACGACCAAGAACTTCTTTTACGCTCGCCACCATTCCATTACGTATATAAGAACGAATCAAGGTGGAGCTTACTTTCTCATCTTGTTTTGATACTTTATCAATTACAGTTTGTTCAAACTTGTTTCTTGCATGAAAGGGCATGGAGTCCATCGTTCCTCTTCCTTTACTTCCATACGTAAAATCAAACCCAGCCACCACATGTAAAACCGATAATGCAATAATGTAGTCATCAACAAATTGCTGTGGCGTTAACCCTGCAATTGTTGGATCAAATTTCACTACATAAAGGACATCAATTCCTAATTGTTCAATAAGGTCTATTTTTTCATCCAGAGGCGTGATCGCTTCTGTTTGAGGGGTGGACTTGCCTAACACCACTGAAGGATGGGGATAGAATGTCATGACAGAAGCCTCTATTCCCTTCTCAACTGCGATCGACTTTGCTGTTGAAATAACCTTCTGATGACCACGATGAATACCATCGAAATAACCGAGTGCCATGACAGAGGGTTTGCTTTCTTCATGCTTATGAGGATGAGATAAATAAATTGTCTTCAACGGTTTCACCTTCTAACTTCATCTAGAAAACACTTTTTCTGGCTTCATCATGCCCTGTTTCTCAGGATGCTTCTGATAGATCGCAATCGCTTCTCCTTCTCCATTGTACATAACTAGTCTCTCTTCTGTCATCTCCTCAACCTGTGGAAGAACAGCCCCATTTTGAAGCTTTGCTTCTAACTGACTGCCTACCGTCATCGAAGGCATAGAAGAGAGAGCATATTCCATCGGAAAAAGGTTCAGCGTTTCATCTTCTATCATCTGTGTAATATCCTCAAATGTCAAACATTCTTCAAGCTTAAATGGGCCGGAAGCGGTTCGAATTAAGAAAGACATGTGAGCTGGGTAACCGAGCTCTCGTCCGATATCAACGGCAAGCGTTCTAATATACGTTCCCTTGCTACACGTCGCTCGTACAGGAATTAAAAGCGTCTCACCATCCTGTGAGATATCACCATTAAGTTCGAGATCATGGATCCTCACTCGTCTGGATGGTCGTTCAACAACTTCGCCTTTAAACGCGTATTCGTAAAGCCGTTTGCCGTTCACTTTAACTGCAGAATACATTGGAGGAGTTTGTTCAATCTCTCCACGAAACTCGCCAAGAGCTTCTTCTATTTGCTCACGTGTAAGGGAATTCGTCACTTTTTTCTTCTCTACCACATCTCCTGATGCATCTTCCGTTGTTGTGGAGAACCCGAGCGTAATAACTGCTTCATATGTTTTTGAAAAATCAGTCATGTACTGGGCCACCTTCGTCGCTCTTCCAATACAAAGCGGCAATACTCCAGTTACATCCGGGTCAAGTGTACCTGTATGGCCAACTTTTTTTGTATGCAATAGCTTCCTTGTTTTTGCCACACAGTCGTGCGAGGTCATGCCTGCTGGTTTCTTCAAGGGTAAAATTCCATTCATCTATGTAGCCTCCTTTCGTCATAATGACATAGAGAAAGGATAGACATTCCTGCCTATCCCTTCGTCTGCTACTCATCCGATTGATTTAAATCTGCAAGAAGTCGTTCGATTTTGTTTCCGTAATCGATCGATTCATCGAATTCAAAATAAATTTCCGGCGTTTTGCGAAGGCGAATTCGCTTCCCAATTTCAGAACGGATAAAACCAGTTGCTTTCGCAAGTCCGTTTAGGGTCGCTTCTTTCTTCTCTTCATCACCTAGAACAGTTATAAACACTGTTGCTTGCTGGAGATCATTTGTCACTTCAACAGCCGTTACCGTAACGAAACCTACGCGCGGATCTTTAATCTTTCTGCTGATGATGTCACCAAGTTCTTTCTTCATCTGTTCACCAACACGGTGTGCGCGAACATTACTCATTGTTCCACCTCGTTTCTTTCCTAAAGCCATTCATAAGTAGCTCGAGTGAGCTCGATATCAGGACGTGAATCAATCAATGAAACAGCACGCTGAAGCTCACGCTCACATGCTGTTTTGCTTGAAGCCGTAGTAACAATACCGATAACAGTATGTTGCCACAAATCCTGGCTTTCAAGTTCAGAAACAGCAAGATTATAATTCTTCAGGCGGCTGATCACCGACTGAAGAACTGATCTTTTTTCTTTCAAGGATTGTGCATCATAAATGATACATTCACATTCTACATATCCAATCACTTAGGCTTAACTTCCTCCATTACGTATGCTTCAATAATGTCTCCTTCTTTTACATCATTGAATTTCGCAAGCGTAATTCCGCATTCGTATCCTTTCGCGACTTCTTTAGCGTCATCTTTGAAGCGTTTCAATGTATCCACTTCACCTTCAAATACAACGATGCCGTCACGGATGACACGAACACCAGAGTTTCTCGTGATTTTACCTTCAGTTACATAAGAACCTGCAATCGTACCGACTTTTGAAACTTTAAACGTTTCTCGGACTTCAGCCTGACCAATGACTTTTTCTTCATAGACAGGATCAAGCATTCCTTTCATTGCAGCTTCAATTTCTTCAATTGCCGTGTAAATAACACGGTGCAAACGAATTTCAACCTGTTCAGATTCAGCTACTTTCTTAGCATTTGTATCTGGACGCACATTAAATCCGATGATGAGTGCATTTGACGCAGATGCAAGAATAATATCAGACTCTGTAATCGCACCAACAGCAGTATGAATGATGTTAATTTTCACACCTTCTACTTCGATTTTACGAAGTGAGCCAGCAAGAGCTTCAACTGATCCCTGCACATCGGCTTTTACGATCACATTAATATCCTTCACGTCACCCTGCTGAATTTTCTCAAATAAATCGTCAAGATTCATTTTCGAAGACTCTTTACGCTGAGCTTCAATCTTCTGCTGGTTACGAGCTTCACCTACCTGGCGAGCTGTCTTTTCGTCTTCAAATGCAACGAAACGATCACCTGCGTGAGGTACATCACTTAAACCTGTTACCTCGACTGGAGTTGAAGGAGCAGCAGAGTCAACACGCTTACCAAGGTCGTTAACCATTGCACGTACACGGCCGAATGTGTTCCCAACAACTACTGGATCGCCAACTTTAAGCGTACCTTCTTGCACAAGAAGCGTTGCGACTGGTCCGCGCCCTTTATCAAGCTGTGCTTCAATAACAGTACCTGTTGCAAGCTTATCCGGATTAGCTTTAAATTCTTCTACTTCAGAAATAAGTAGAATCGTTTCAAGAAGCTCATCAATTCCTTCACGCTTAATCGCTGAAAGGTTTACGAAAATCGTATCCCCGCCCCATGCTTCAGAAACGAGCTCATACTCTGTAAGTTCCTGCATAACGCGATCAGGATTTGCGCCTTCTTTATCCATCTTATTAACCGCAACGATAATTGGCACTTCTGCTGCTTTTGCGTGATTAATGGCTTCAACTGTTTGTGGCATAACACCATCATCAGCGGCTACTACAAGAATCGTGATATCTGTTACTTTTGCACCGCGAGCACGCATTGTTGTAAATGCCGCGTGTCCAGGTGTATCTAGGAACGTGATTTTCTTGTTCTTTTCTTCAATCTGATAAGCACCGATATGCTGTGTAATACCGCCCGCTTCACCCTGTGTTACTTTTGTATCACGGATGCTATCAAGAAGTGTTGTTTTACCATGGTCAACGTGACCCATGATTGTAACAACGGCAGGACGCTCAACAAGCTTTTCTTCGTTGTCTTCACTTGTATAGTTATCAAGATCCGTAACTTCAAAAGGTTCTTCTTCTTCGACTTTAACGCCGTAATCATCGCAAATAAGTTCCATTGTGTCTTTATCTAGTTCCTGGTTGATTGTTGCCATAACGCCAAGACCCATTAACTTTTTGATCAGTTCAGATGCATCTTTACCAAGCTTTTCTGCAAGTTGTCCGACCGTTAATGATCCTATGAACGTTACTTTTGCAGGCAATCTTCTTGGAGCAGCCGTGTTCTTAGGAGGCTGACCTTTTCCTCGTCGGTTCGGTCGTCTCCCGCCTCGACGGTTGTTAGGCGTGTTTTTACTATTCTTTTGATTTGCATTTGGGTTGTTTCGATTGTTTTTATTTTCCATACTGTTTTTGTCGCTTCCCTTTTTGGATTGTTTCGAATTGTTAGCAAGCTTACTCATTGTCTGATCATCAATCACAGACATATGATTTGAAACCGTAATATTCATGCTTTTTAACTTTTCGATAACATCCTTACTAGTTGTATTATGTTCTTTTGCATATTCATAAATCCGCATCTTACTCATACGATTCACCCCCGAATTATTGATCGAGAATCGCAAAAAGTTTCTTTGCAAAGCCTGCATCAGTCACCGCTATGGTTACGCGCTGCATTTTGCCAATCGCGTGTCCAAGTTCATAACGATCTGAGACAATACATAATGGAACTTTATAAGTAGTTGCTTTATCGGTAACTTTCTTTCTTGTATTATCGGATGCGTCGTTTGCTAACAAAACGAGTTTGGCATTCTTTCTCTGGATTTCTTTTACAACAAGTTCTTCTCCAGAGACGACCTTGCCAGCACGCTGAGCAAGTCCCAGAAATGATTCCCAATTCTTACTCATGATCGCGACTCTTCAAGATAAGTATAAATCTCATCTGTCACTTCTGCTTTTAGGTGAGCAGAAAGAGCATTTCTTTTCTTAGCAAGCTTGAAACATTCTTCATTGTTGCAAAGATAAGCACCCCGTCCATTCTGTTTACCCGTTAGGTCAATTGATATAACCCCTTCAGGTGAGCGAACGACGCGAACGAGCTCCTTTTTTGGTTTCATTTCCTGGCAGGCGACACATTTCCGCATAGGAATTTTACGTTTTTGCACGGTGGACACCTCTCCTGATCGTTCAGTTGCTAGTCTAACTCAGACTCTTCAGAATCATCATCGTCAAATAACGGTGCTTCACCCGGGCTATAAATGCCCAGCTCTTCCGCTTCAGATTGACTCTTAATATCAATTTTCCATCCTGTAAGCTTCGCTGCAAGTCGTGCGTTTTGTCCGCGTTTACCAATCGCAAGCGAGAGCTGGTAATCAGGTACAATGACCTGTGTCATTTTTTGTTCTTCATTCACATTTACTTTAAGTACTTTGGATGGACTAAGCGCATTTGCGACATATTCAACAATATCCTCTGACCAACGAACGATGTCAATTTTCTCACCCTTAAGTTCGTTAACAATCGCCTGGACACGCTGCCCACGTTGACCGACACATGAGCCAACCGGATCAATTTCCGGATCTTCCGCATGAACGGCAATTTTAGAACGATCGCCCGCTTCACGTGAAATTGACTTTACTTCAACCGTGCCGTCAAAAATTTCAGGCACTTCAAGTTCAAATAAACGCTTAAGAAGACCAGGATGAGTTCGTGATACCATCACCTGTGGTCCTTTGGTTGTTTTTTCAACTTTTGTTACATACACTTTAATCCGGTCATGTGAATGATATGTTTCGTTAGGCATTTGCTCGCCTGCTGGGAGAAGAGCTTCAATTCTTCCAAGGTCAACGTAAATAAAACGATGATCCTGACGCTGAACAATCCCTGTCATGATATCATCTTCACGATCGATGAACTCACTGAAAATAATGCCGCGCTCTGCTTCACGTACGCGCTGAGTAACAACCTGTTTCGCTGTTTGAGCAGCAATGCGGCCGAAATTACGAGGCGTTACTTCAATTTCAACAATATCTTCTAGTTCATACTGAGGATCAATATCTTTTGCGTCTTCAAGCGAAATCTCAAGACGAGAATCTTCTACTTCTTCAACAACGTCTTTACGAGCAAAGACCCGAATAGACCCGGTATCCTGGTTGAAATCGACCCTAACATTCTGTGCCTGGTGAAAGTTACGCTTGTACGCAGAAATAAGCGCCGCTTCGATCGCTTCCACGATAATATCCTTGCTGATACCCTTTTCCTTCTCAAGAACGGTCAGCGCATCTAATAAATCACTACTCTTCATTTTTCATACTCCCCTTTAACTAAAAAACAACCGCAAGCCTTGCGCTTGCCACTTTTTCATAAGGTAATTCGACCTTTTTAATTCTGGTTTTAACTTTCTGCTCGATGACAACCGTTTCTCCGTTGAAGTCCGAAAGCATGCCTTCAAAGCTTTTTTCGCCGTTAATGGGTTCATAGGTTGTCATATAGACTTGCTTGCCCACCGCTTTTTCAAAATCAGTACGTTTCTTTAGTGGGCGCTCTGCACCTGGTGAGGATACTTCAAGGAAGTAAGGTTGCGTTATTGGATCATGTTTATCAAGCTGTTCGCTTAATTTTTCACTAATTGTACCGCACTCCTCAATATCTACGCCACGAGGAGAATCGATATAGACACGGAGAAACCAGTTCTTTCCTTCCTGCGTGAATTCTATATCTACGAGTTCCAGGTTCATTTCATCTACTATTGGTTTTACTAGTTCTTCTGTAACCGTAATTACGTTCTCAGTCATTGGTTGTCCTCCTTTCTGATCCTGTACAGCAGGGTCCCAATCGAAAACGAAAGAGTGGGATAGCCCCACTCTTCCGTCGCGTGTGTATTCACTAGTATTTCCACAATTACTATACCATACTCATATCACCAATTCAACAGAGAAGCGAATGCATCCCTTTAGAATAAGCTGAGCTGATTGGCATCTGGCAAACCTTCGAGACATCCATGATCGTCCAGATATTCGAGAACGGTCTTAGAGATTTTGCTTCGCTGTTGAAGGTCTTCCTTCGAAAGGAATTCGCCGCCTTCTTTTGCGCTAACGATGTTAAGCGCTGCGTTCGTTCCAACTCCTGGTAGAGAGTTAAATGGCGGGATGAGCGAATCGCCGTCCACTACAAACTCAGCTGCTTTTGAGCGATACAGATCTACCTTCTGCATACGAAGTCCACGCTCTGACATCTCAAGTGCAATTTCCATAACTGTGAGCAGGTTCTTCTCTTTTGGTGATGCATCGAGTCCTTTTTCATTGATTTCTTCGATTTTTGCCCGAATGGCATTTGAGCCTTTTGCCATCGTATCAATATCAAAGTCATCTGCCCTAACAGTAAAGTATGCTGCGTAAAAGAGAATTGGGTGGTGAACTTTAAAGTATGCAATCCTAACCGCCATTAAAACATAAGCTGCGGCGTGAGCTTTCGGAAACATATACTTGATTTTCAAGCATGAGTCAATGTACCAATCAGGCACATCATGCTTCTTCATCTCAACTACCCACTCTTCTTGCAGGCCTTTCCCTTTACGAACAAACTCCATAATTTTAAATGCAAGTGATGGATCAAGTCCTTTGTAGATCAAGTAAACCATAATATCGTCACGACATCCAATTACTTCACTTAGATTACATGTACCGGCTTGAATTAGTTCCTGAGCATTACCGAGCCATACATCCGTACCGTGAGACAGTCCTGAAATCTGAACAAGCTCAGAGAACGTACTTGGTTTGGTATCCTCAAGCATCTGTCGAACAAAGCGCGTACCGAATTCTGGAATGCCGTATGTGCCTGTTTTACACATGATTTGATCCTGCGTTACGCCGAGCGACTCTGTACCACTAAAAAGCTTCATCACTTCCGCATCATCCGTTGGTATGGTTTTCGGATCAATTCCACTTAAATCCTGAAGCATTCGAATCACGGTTGGATCATCGTGGCCGAGAATATCGAGCTTTAATAGATTGTCATGGATAGAATGGAAATCAAAGTGCGTTGTTTTCCAGGCGGATGTTTTGTCATCTGCCGGAAACTGAATCGGTGAAAAATCGTAAATGTCCATATAATCCGGCACTACGATAATACCTCCAGGGTGCTGCCCTGAAGTTCGTTTCACACCCGTACAACCTGACACGAGTCGGTCAATTTCAGCACCTCGGTAATGAAGGTCATGGTCCCCCATGTACCCTTTCACATAACCATACGCAGTTTTCTCAGCTACGGTACCGATCGTTCCTGCTCGGAACACGTTATCTTCACCAAATAGTTCTTTCGTATAATTGTGGGCTCGTGGCTGGTATTCTCCTGAGAAGTTCAAATCAATATCGGGTACCTTATCCCCTTTAAAGCCAAGAAACGTCTCAAACGGTATATCGTGTCCATCTTTCGTAAGCGGTACATTACAGTCGTCACACGATTTATCGGGAAGGTCGAACCCGGAGCCCACAGATCCATCATCAAAGAATTGAGACTTTTTACAAGATGGACAGACGTAATGCGGTGGTAAAGGATTTACTTCAGTAATCTCCGTCATTGTCGCAACAAAGGAGGATCCAACTGAACCCCGGGATCCAACAAGGTACCCATCATTCAATGACTTTTTAACGAGTTTATGAGAAATCAAGTAAATTACCGCAAACCCATGCCCGATGATACTTTTCAATTCTTTCTCAAGACGCTCTTCTACGATTACAGGTAATTCGTCACCATAAATACTTCGAGCCATATTATAGCTCATCTCTCTCATCTCTTCATCTGCCCCTTCAATCCTCGGGGTAAACAAATCATCTTGAATAGGCTTAATGTCATCGATTAAATCTGACACTTTTTGCGGATCTTGGACAACGATTTCCTTTGCCTTGTCTGAACCAAGGAAATGGAAACAGTCAAGCATTTCATTCGTAGTTCTGAAATGAACCTGCGGAAGCGTTTGACGATTCAATGGATTACCAGCCTGGGCTTTGATTAATATTTTACGATAAATGTGGTCTTCTGGCTCAAGGTAATGAACGTTTCCTGTTGCTACAACAGGTTTGTTTAGTTTTTCACCGAGCTTCACGATTTTACCGATAATCTCACGAAGTGCCATTTCATCCTGCACAAGCTCTCGTTCAATGAGGTGCATGTAATTTTGCGGTGGCTGAACTTCAAGGTAATCATAAAATTTCGCGATCTCTTCTACTTCTTCAGGTGATTTTTGCATCATGCCTTCAAATACTTCACCTTTGTCACAACCAGAACCAATCAATAAGCCTTCTCGATATTTTTCAAGCTTTGAACGTGGAATACGAGCGGTTCTGTAGAAATAATCGATATGTGACAGGGAGACAAGCTTAAATAAATTTTTCAGTCCTACATCATTTTGAGCAAGAATAATCGTATGAGATGGACGAGTTCGCTGGAAGCCAGTTTGTCCCATGTTGTCATTGAGCATATTGTGGTTAGTAATCTCGCGTTCAAGTGCATCTTTTACGAGTTTCCATAATAAATATCCGGTCGCCTCAGCATCATAAATTGCTCTATGGTGCTGGGTTAGATCAATATCAAACTTCTTACATAATGTGTTCAGGCGGTGATTCCGCATCTCAGGGTATAAGAAAC
This sequence comes from Pseudalkalibacillus hwajinpoensis, assembly GCF_039851965.1. NCBI lineage: Bacteria > Bacillati > Bacillota > Bacilli > Caryophanales > Guptibacillaceae > Guptibacillus > Guptibacillus hwajinpoensis. Next base: position 449,408 of record NZ_CP156674.1, read on the forward strand.
GTGCAAGTTCCAGCGTATCAATGACTGGATTTTTTGCTTCTCCAAGACCAATATTCCGTAACCCCACATTGAGGAACCCCATATCAAAGCTCGCATTGTGGGCAACAAGAATGTCATCGCCCATGAATTCATAGAAATCTTTTATGACATCGTCAATCTCTGGTGCATTCATAACCATATCATCTGTAATCCCTGTAAGCTCAATTGTTGTTGATGAAAGCGGATGGTGGGGATTTGCAAACCGCTCAAACTTATCAATTATCTCTCCATCTTTCAACTTAACGGCCGCTAATTCAATAATTTTGTTATAGACAGCAGAAAGACCCGTTGTCTCCACGTCAAAGACAATATAGGTTCCCGTTTCCAGATCCACATCCGCTTCATTATAGGCCATTGGCACCCCATCATCGACAAGATCCGCTTCCAGACCGTATATGACTTTAATGTTGTTTTTCTGGCCAGCGGCATAGGCGTCAGGGAATGATTGAACAACGTTATGGTCCGTTATAGCGATAGCTGGATGGCCCCATTTGGCTGCCTGAGCAATTAATCCACCAGCTGTATTGACTGAGTCCATCTGACTCATCTGAGTATGAGCATGTAGTTCAATCCGCTTCTCGTCATCAGGTGCCTCATCTTTTCTAAGATCTGGTTTAATTTCAGTCAGGTCATTTCCGATCATCACGAGATCACGGACGAATGTATCATTTTGAATACCACCGCGCACTTTTACCCAAATGCCTTTCCTTACCGCCTCTAGAATTGGAACATCTTCTTTATCGCGAGAGAACATTTTAACCAGGATAGAATCGGTGTAATCCGTTATTTTAAACGTTAGTAACGTACGACCGCTTCTGAGTTCTTTTGTTTCTGCATGGAACACATATCCCTGAACAGCAATGCGCCGTTCTTCATCCTGAATCGATTCAATCGGCACAGGGTCTTCCTTAATCTTATAACCAATTACGAGTGAATCAGGAACTTGCGATTTGCTAGCACTGTCAGCTTTTTGCTTCTCAATCAGCGCTTCCATCATTTTCGATTGATCTTCCTGCTGCTTTTGCTCAACAAACTTCTTATAATCCTGTTCTGATTCCTTTACTTCAACTTCCAGCATATACTTTGGAAAACCTGCTGCCGCGTAACATTCAGTAATGGGACCAGATAGCTTCCGCTTCGCAATGGCAGCCTCTGTTTCATTACGAACCGATACAATTAGCTTATTTCCATTTATTTTTGGTGCCTGGTTTTTCAAAAGGGCTGTCAGTGACGCTGAATGATCCCGCATGAGTTCGACGACATTTTCCCAGTATGCTGACGCAAGCTCTTCAGAACCACCACCCTCAGTCTTAATCGTATAGGTAACGGCCGCAATATGGCTCAATCCATCTTTTAAGCGACTTTGAAAAAGGTCGTAAACATGGAATGGAAGAACATCCGGTAGATGAAATTCAAAATGCCACTTCCTTGTTTCTTTATAAACGGTTAATTTCGATATATAGGCCTCTTTAAAATATTCTTCAAATTTATCTGGAAACGATATTTGCTGAAGGAGCAACTGAAGTCGTTCTTTTCTTATCTTTATCTCCTGATCCATTCATTTCTTCCTCCTTCTTCTACGCATGGTGACGATTTGATAAACTTGGCTTATCGCCAAAAGTAAAAAAAGGTGGAAGGTGCCCATGGCACCTATCCACAATTTAGTTCATCTGTGAGAAAAGCTGCTGAAGTGTTGTCGTTAATTCATCCACATGTACTTCAACTGATTCTCCAGTATCTCTACGCTTCACTTCTACAATGCCTTCGCTTGCTTTCTTCCCAACGATCACACGTAGTGGAAGACCGATTAAATCGGCATCCTTAAATTTAACTCCGGCACGCTCTTTGCGATCATCATAAAGGACATCATATCGTATATCGCGCAACGTATTATAAAGGCGATCAGATAAGGTGGTTTGATCAGCGTCCTTTACATTAATCGTAATTAAATGAAGGTCAAATGGCGTAACGGCAAGCGGCCATTTCAAACCGTTCTCATCAGCGCTTTGCTCAGCAATTGCTGCAAGCGTTCTTGAAACGCCAATACCATAACAACCCATAATAATGGGCTGTGCTTTTCCACCTTCATCAAGGAAGGAGGCTTTCATCGTTTCACTATACTTTGTACCCAGTTTGAACACCTGACCAATTTCGATACCTTCTGCGAAGACAATCGTGCCTTTACCATCTGGTGCGGGATCACCTTCTTGAATGAAGCGAAGGTCTTCAAAACGTTCAATCGTAAGGTCACGTTCTGGATTGAGGTTTTGGTAAGCGTGAGCACCTGTCACAACAGCATTTACCATTGCTTTCACCGCATGATCTGCAATAATAGTACCTTTAAATTCCTTGATATCAACTGCTTCATCTGGAACATCCACCATATCTGTACTAAACAGGTTCTTCACCTTAATATCATTTAGCTTATGGTCACCTCGGACTAGTACAAGAATCGTCTCATCCTTCACCTTCACGATAGTCGGGTGTATTTGACGATCAAGCGCTGCCTCAGCTTCCCCTTTTGTTAATGGAAATTCGGCTTCGGCAGATTTCTCATACGCTACGTGAACCTCAGCCATTTCAATGTTAGCAGCATAGTCTGAAGCATCACTATATGCAATCGTGTCTTCCCCAACGCTTGAAAGGGCCATGAATTCCTCGGTATCCTGCCCTCCCATAGCACCTGAATCAGCTACAACAGGTCTGAAATTAAGACCTAGTTTCGTGAAAATTTTACTGTACGTTGCATGCATCAAATTATATGCTTCATCGAGCTGTTTTTCTGAAGAATGGAACGAATACGCATCCTTCATAATAAATTCTCTACCTCGAAGCAAACCAAAGCGCGGACGTCGTTCGTCACGGTACTTTGTTTGAATTTGATACAGGATTACAGGCAATTGCTTGTAAGAACTAAGTTCATCTCGAACAAGACTTGTAATCAATTCTTCATGTGTTGCACCGAGAGCGAACGCACGATCATGACGATCTTTGAGCCTCATGAGCTCTGGGCCATATACATCCCAGCGCCCTGTTTCCTGCCATAATTCCGCCGGTTGAATGGCTGGCATCAATAATTCCTGCGCACCAGCTTCGTCAAGTTCCCGACGAATGACCTCTTCTATTTTCATTAGCACCTTTTTACCAAGTGGTAAGTAGGAATAAATGCCTGAAGCATTCTGACGCATAAAACCCGCTCTAACTAGCAGCCGATGGCTTTTGATTTCTGCATCAGCTGGATTATCTCTAAGGGTTGGATTAAAGTATTTGGATTGTTTCATGAACTGCACCTCACTTCATTGTTCAAAACGGGTCCTTCCGCTACATTCTATAAAAAGAAACGTTGAATGTCGTTCCAGGTTACGACAAGCATGAGTAACATCAGGAATGAAAATCCTATAAAATGCACAAGACTTTCTTTTTGAGGATCAATTGGTTTACCTCTTAATGCTTCTACACCTATAAATAATAATCTTCCTCCATCAAGTGCTGGAAGCGGAAGTAAGTTAAAGATCCCGAGGTTAATGCTTAAGAAGGCTGCCCATCTCATAAGAACATATAGTCCTCCAGATGCGGCTTCTTCTGTGTAACTATAAATACCAACCGGACCTGAAAAAGCATCAATCGATAGCTGTCCTGTTACCAATTGTCCAAGTCCTACAAATATAGCTTTTGAAAATTCAATCGTTGAAGAAAACCCAAAAGCAATTGAATCAAAGAAGTCCACTTGGTATGCAGGCGCAACGCCGATCCTACCAACAGATTGATTCTCGGTAAGTTCCTGCTTCTCTGGAGTGATCGATAAGGTAACGGCTTCTCCTTCACGATCAACTTTAAAGCCAAGTTGATTATTGGCATTTTCCTGTATGATGGACGTCATTTTATCCCAGCTTGTAATTTCGGTCCCATTAATTTCAGTAATGATATCGCCGTTCATCATTCCTGCCTGTTCTGCAGGACTTCCTTCGACAACTTCACTTACTTCATTCGTAGGCGTACCCTGTAATAATCCGAGTGATATGAAAATAACAATCGCAAGCAAGAAGTTCATCACAGGACCAGCAAATATAGCCAGGAAGCGATCCCAGAGTGACTTCGAACCGAATTGACGATCATAAGGAGCAATCTGGAATTCAGAGCCATCCATCACATAGTGAGAGATCTCATCGATCGGATATACGACTGCTGGTTCTTCTTCGCCTTCATAACCTTTAATGTAAAGGGCACGCTCCAAATCAGCTTCTTCCACCGTTACTTCTTTCAAATTCGTATAAGCTGATTTTTGATTGATAACTATTTTCTCAACTTTATTCTTATCGTTAAACATAAGCCCGACACGCTGCCCGGGTTTAAGTTCAATCATTTCGGGATCTTCTCCGGCCATTCGAACAAAACCACCAAGAGGTAAGAGTCTAATTGTATAGACCGTTTCCCCTTTTTTGATTGTGAAAATCTTTGGCCCGAAGCCTATTGCGAATTCCCGGCAGAGAATTCCTGCTCGTTTTGCCAGGAGCAAATGACCTAATTCATGGAAGAAGACAAGCGCTCCGAATATGATAATGATCGAAATCACAGTATTCATATCCACTTACCACCTTTATTTAATTAATAACTGAACTCGCAATCTTGTTTCAGAATCAATGCCAAGAATATCTTCAAGCGACGCATTTTGAACATTATCATGGTTTTCCATCGCTTTTTCTACGAGCTCTTCGATCGTTAAGAAATCAATTTTCCCTTCAAGAAAGGCAGCAACAGCTGTCTCATTCGCCGCATTAAGGACAGCCGGTAATGAACCACCAGCACGACCTGCTTCATATGCGAGCTTTAAAGAACGGAAGCGGTCAACGTCCACTTTCTCAAAGTGAAGTTTGCCAACTTCCCATAAGTTTAACCGTTTTGCATTTCTGATTTCAAGTCGATCAGGATAGCTAAGTGCATATTGAATTGGAATTCGCATATCCGGAGTACCAAGATGTGCCATCACACTTCCGTCTATGTACTCTACCATTGAGTGAATAATGCTCTCTCTATGAAGAAGAACATCAATTTGATCATAAGGTGTCCCAAATAACCAGTGCGCCTCAATGACTTCAAGTCCTTTATTCATCATCGTCGCTGAGTCAATAGTGATCTTTGCGCCCATTGACCAGTTCGGGTGATTCAGGGCATCGTGTATACTTACACCCTGCAATTCTTCTCTCTTCTTATCTCGGAAACTGCCTCCTGAAGCTGTTAGAATCAACCGTTCCATTTGCTCCTGTTTTTCGCCATTCAAGCATTGGAAAAGTGCTGAATGTTCACTGTCAACAGGGAGGAGAGCTGATCCATGTCTTTTAGCAGCCTCCGTAACGAGGTGTCCTGCTGTTACGAGTGTTTCTTTATTTGCGATTGCAATCGTTTTTCCCTGTTCAATTGCAGAAAGGGTTGGAGATAGACCAATACTTCCAAGAATGGCATTGACTAGCACCGTCGTTTCGTGATGGCACGCTACTTCAAGCAAGCCCTCTTCTCCGTAGACTATCTTCGTCTTTCTGGATACAATTCTTCTAAGAGACTCAGCATCTTCCCGCTCTTGAACCGATAGTAGCTTTGGTTGGAATTCGTTGGCAATTTCAATTGCTTTCTCTACATTTTTTCCTACTGAAACGGCTACAAGGGAAAACAAGTCAGGATGCATTCTCACAATATCGAGAGTCTGTATTCCAATAGAACCAGAAGCTCCCAGTAAGCTGATTTTCTTCAATCGATCAGTTCCTCCAATCCACTCTGTTTAGGAATAGAAAATACGCTAAACCAGGTGTAGTAAATGCAGAAGTGGCAGTACGAAAATGAGACTATCGAATCGATCCAGTATCCCCCCATGCCCTGGCAAGATGCTGCCAGAATCTTTCACCCCATAATGGCGCTTGAATGCTGATTCTACAAGGTCTCCAATCTGTCCAAAAACAGATGTTAGAACTGATACGATAAGGACGATAATAAGCGATTCGTAAACCGGGTAGATCAGTTGAAATCCGATACCGACAATGACAGCCATAACAATGCCGCCAATGGCTCCTTCTACCGTCTTATTAGGAGATATATGCGGCCAGAGTTTTTTCTTTCCTAATGAGCGTCCTACAAAATATGCCCCAGAATCAGATGCCCAAATTAGAAAAATGATAAAAAACAGCTGAACCATTCCTTCAACATTGTTTTCCCCTAAATAACGAGTGGCCGTGAAATAATAGAATCCAAGTCCTACATAAAGAGATGCCATCATGATAAACGAACTTTCATCAAAACTATATTTATTCTTCGTCAACACCGTCATTGCTAACAGAATGAGCAGCCCAAAGAATAAGAGATCAATTTTTGTAAAAACAGACGAAGTGAGCGCTGCAATCCAATCATCTGGCATAACAAGTATCCAAGTTCCCACAATCGCTAGTAACCCCGGAAGTGAAACCAGAGTGATTTTTTTCATTACTAATAACTCAACCATTCCTACAGTAGCAATAAGCGCCATGAGAATGATAAACGGCCAGTCTCCTAAGATGATTATACCTAGCAATAGGGCGCCAAAAATCACACCCGTAATAACACGTTGTTTCATTACGTTAATGTCCTCCTACACTTACACCCCGCCGTAACGTCTTCCTCGTCGCTGGTACTCCTCTATGGCCTCCACCAAATGATGTTCAGTGAAATCCGGCCAGAGAACCTCTGTAAACCAGAGTTCCGTATACGCTAGCTGCCACAGCATGAAGTTACTTAACCGAATTTCTCCGCTTGTCCGTATTAACAGATCCGGATCAGGGTACTGACTACTGAGTAGATAAGAAGAAATTTTCTCCTCGGTGATATCATCCTCTGTCAGTATCCCCTTTCTCACGTCACTTAATAACCGCTGCATAGCTGTCTTCATTTCATGACGGCTACCATAATTAAGAGCAAAATTAAGTATAAGTCCAGTATTGTCCTTTGTTTCCTTAACCGCCTTACTAATGGCTTTGAACGTGTGGGGTGGTAATTGCTCTCGTTCTCCCATAATTCTCACCTGAACGTTCTGCTCGATTAACTCTGGCAAATGGCTCAGCAAGAACTGTTCCGGGAGCTTCATTAAAAAGTCCACTTCCTCTTTCGGTCGTTTCCAATTTTCTGTTGAGAAGGCATAGAGTGTCAGGTAACTTACCCCTAGATCATTTGCCTTTCGTACAATTTTCTTAACTACCTTCACACCTTCACGGTGGCCTGCCACACGCGGAAGACCTCGCTTCTTCGCCCAGCGTCCATTGCCATCCATAATGATCGCAATGTGTCCTGGGATATTAGCAGATGCATCTATTTCATAATGTTCCTCATCTTCATTCTTTCTCATCCAGTTCGAGAACTTCCCAAGCATTGCAAATCCTCCATTGTGTCGCTTACTTAACAAAAAAACCCCCTGTGGGAAAAGAGGGTTCTTTTATTATCTTATTTTACATGTTATTGGGTTAGACTTCCATGATTTCTTTTTCTTTGTCTGCTGCAATGCTGTCCGCTTCAGCTACGTACTTATCTGTAAGCTTCTGAACATCCTCATTACCACGACGAAGTTCATCCTCAGTAATATCGCCATCTTTTTCTTTCTTTTTCAATTCATCATTGGCATCACGACGGATATTACGGATGACAACTTTGCCCTCTTCCGCATATTTCTTAACTAGCTTCACAAGATCCTTACGACGCTCTTCTGTTAGAGCTGGGATCGTAATACGGATCACATTACCATCGTTTGAAGGAGTGAGCCCAAGGTCTGACTTAAGAATTGCTTTCTCAATATCGCCTACAGCTGATTTGTCATAAGGCTGAATCAAAAGCATACGAGCTTCTGGTACTGAAATGCCCGCAAGCTGGTTAACAGGTGTTGGAGCACCGTAGTAATCTACTTGAAGTTTATCTAGAAGAGAAGCATTCGCTCTACCTGCTCTCAATGTTGCTAGTTCACGCTTCAAACTTGAAACACCACTCTGCATACGTTCTTCAGCATTTTTCAAAATATCTTTCGGCATCTTAATTTCTCCCCTTTACTACTGTTCCAATTTCTTCTCCGCAAACGGCACGCTTAATGTTACCTTCTTCCATAATCGAGAAGACAACAAGTGGAATATCATTATCCATACATAGTGAAGAAGCTGTGGAATCCATAACAGCCAGCCCTTCCTTAAGAACATCTAGATAAGAAAGAGTATCATACTTCTTCGCAGTAGCATCAATTGTAGGATCAGCTGTGTATACGCCATCAACGTTATTTTTTGCCATTAAAATAACATCAGCCTCAATTTCGGCTGCACGTAGGGCCGCTGTTGTATCTGTTGAGAAGTATGGATTTCCTGTTCCAGCTGCGAAAATGACAACGCGTTTTTTCTCAAGGTGTCGAATTGCTTTTCGACGAATATAAGGTTCTGCTACCTGTCTCATTTCAATCGAAGTTTGAACACGTGTTTCAACTCCAATGCTCTCGAGACTATCCTGCATGGCAAGAGAATTCATAACCGTGGCAAGCATGCCCATGTAGTCAGCAGTAGCACGGTCCATTCCCATTTCGCTACCGACTTTACCTCGCCAGATATTACCCCCACCAACAACAACCGCAACTTCCACACCCATTTCATGAATTTCCTTCACTTGAGATGCGATCGATTGAACGATTGATGGTGAAATCCCCTGACCTTCTCCACCAGACAATGCTTCTCCGCTTAATTTTAACACAACGCGTTCATACTTGGCTCCGCTCATTTTTACCCTCCAGCATGTTTATCAGTATTTGTTCTTGAAAAATAGGGAACACGATGTGTTCCCTATCATTATTTTACTTCTTCACTTGAGACATAACTTCTTCAGCAAAGTTATCTTCACGCTTCTCCATGCCTTCGCCAACTTCGTAGCGGATGAATCCTTTAATTGTAGCGCCTTTAGAAGCTACATACTTACCTACTTTTTGATCAGTATCTTTAACAAACGGCTGATCTACAAGTGAAATTTCTTCGAAGAATTTGTTGATACGGCCTTCTACCATTTTCTCAACGATCTTCTCAGGCTTGCCTTCGTTAAGTGCCTGTTGCTTAAGGACTTCACGCTCGCGCTCAACCTCTTCAGCTGGAACCGCGTCACGAGATACGAAGCGTGGGTTAACAGCAGCAGTGTGCATTGCTACGTCTTTTGCAACTTCTTCGTCAGTTGTACCTTCAAGAAGAGTTAGTACACCAATGCGTCCGCCCATGTGAAGGTATGCACCAAATGCATCTGCGTCTGTTTTCTCAACAATTTGGAAGCGACGAAGAGAGATCTTCTCACCGATTTTCGCAATTTTGTCGTTTAAGTATTCAGTAACTGTTTGTCCGTTTTCCATTTTACTTTCAAGAGCTGCGTCAACAGACTCAGGATTCGATTGAAGGAGGTGCTGAGAGATCTCATTGATTAGTGTAGTAAAGCTCTCGTTCTTTGCAACGAAGTCAGTTTCAGAGTTAATCTCAGCGATTACTGCTTTGTTTCCTTCAACTGCGATAGTTGCAAGACCTTCAGCAGCTACGCGATCTGCTTTCTTAGCTGCTTTCGAGATGCCTTTCTCACGAAGCCAGTCAATTGCCTTGTCCATGTCACCATCGTTTTCAGTTAGTGCTTTTTTGCAATCCATCATACCTGCACCAGTTTGTGCGCGCAATTCTTTTACCATTTGAGCTGTTACTGCCATTAGTAATTCCTCCTTGAATTATAGTATGTAATTTTATCCTTGTGGGTTAAAAAAAGGTGATAAAGGGGTTAGAGTTCCCCTTTATCACCCCTTTGTGTTCTTATACAGATGTCTCTTCTGTTTCTACCGCTTCAACTTCTGCTTCTTCTTCTACTTTGCTTACTTCAATAATAGCATCAGCCATTTTAGCAGTTAGAAGTTTCACAGCGCGAATTGCATCATCGTTACCAGGGATAATATAGTCGATCTCGTCTGGGTCACAGTTTGTATCCACAATCGCAACGATAGGGATATGAAGTTTACGAGCCTCAGCAATAGCGATACGCTCTTTACGAGGATCAATAACAAACAATGCATCCGGAACGCCATTCATGTCTTTGATACCGCCAAGGAATCTTTCTAGGCGATCCATTTCTTTTTTAAGAAGGATAACTTCTTTCTTAGGTAGTACTTCGAAAGTGCCGTCTTCTTGCATTTTCTCAAGGCTCTTAAGGCGGTTAATACGTTTTTGAATTGTTTCAAAGTTCGTAAGTGTTCCACCTAACCAGCGTTGGTTAATGTAGTATTGACCTGCACGGATCGCTTCATCCTTAACGGAATCTTGCGCTTGTTTTTTCGTACCTACGAAAAGAACTTTACCACCGTCCTGAGCGATGTCACGAACGAAGTTATAAGCCTCTTCGACTTTCTTCACTGTTTTCTGAAGATCGATGATGTAGATACCGTTTCTTTCAGTGAAGATGTAAGGTTTCATTTTCGGGTTCCAACGACGAGTCTGGTGACCGAAGTGTACCCCAGCTTCAAGAAGCTGTTTCATAGAGATTACTGCCATGATTGTGTTCCTCCTAATGGTTTTTTAGCCTCCGCTTGCGTCTCGTTCGGGAAAAACTGCAGTCGCAGCACCACTTCCCAAATCAACAAGCGTGTGTGATTAACACCGTTGATTACTATACCACATAGAATTAAATGCTGCAAGTTGGATTTGGGAATTCAGCATTCACCTATTTCGGCAAGGTTTTCCCTTGCTCACAGAAATACGCTCCGGCTAAGCCGGAGCGCGTTTGTTATTGTGTCTTCAGTTTTGAAAGTTCAACAAGAAACTTATCGTTAAGAACTTTAATATAAGTTCCTTTCATACCGAGAGAGCGTGATTCAATAACGCCAGCACTTTCAAGCTTACGAAGTGCATTAACAATAACCGAACGCGTAATTCCTACACGGTCAGCAATTTTACTTGCTACAAGAAGCCCTTCGTTTCCTTCAAGCTCTTCAAAAATGTGCTCAATGGCTTCAAGTTCACTGTAAGAGAGGGAAGAAATCGCCATCTGAACAACTGCTTTATTTCTTGCTTCTTCTTCAATTTCTTCTGCTTTCTCGTGAAGAATCTCCATCCCTACTACTGTCGCTCCGTATTCAGCTAAAAGAAGGTCATCATTTGAGAACGAATCGCTCAGACGTGAAAGGATTAACGTACCGAGACGGCTTCCTCCCCCAACGATTGGTACGATTGTTGTTAATCCTTTTTCAAATAGATCACGGTTTTCTACCGGGAATGCTGTATATTCACTAGTAATATCTAAGTTAGAAGAGGTTTCATTAATGTTAAACAGGTTCTGCGTATATTCTTCAGGGAATTGACGCTCTGAGAACATTTTCTTCATGCGTTCGTTTTCGATTTCCTGGTTAATCGCGATCCCAAGTAGCTTTCCGCGTCGGCTTACAACGTACACATTAGCCATGATCACATCACGGAGTGTTTCCGCCATATCCGTAAAGTTAACCGCCCCTTCTGATTTTTGTAGCATTCCATTGATTCTTCTTGTTTTTTCAAGTAAATTCATAATTTTTATCCTCCTGTATGCATTATAAGATGAATTGGCTGAGGTCACGGTTCTTAGCAATAGAAGCTAACTTATCCTCAACGTACTCCGGTGTAATCGTAATGCTTTCTAGATTAATATCTGGTGCTTCGAATGAAAGATCTTCAAGAAGCTTCTCTAAAATTGTGTGTAGCCTGCGTGCTCCGATGTTGTCCGTATCCTGATTCACTTCCGTTGCAATTGTAGCAATTTTAAGAATAGCATCGTCAGAAAATTCAACTTTAATACCCTCTGTTTCCAATAAAGCTGTATATTGCTTCACAAGTGCATTATCAGGCTCTGTGAGAATGCGCTTGAAATCATCCACAGTTAAGCTCGCTAGTTCAACACGGATCGGGAATCGTCCCTGTAGTTCTGGAATAAGGTCTGAAGGCTTCGACATATGAAATGCTCCTGCGGCCATGAATAAAATGTGATCGGTTTTAACTGGACCATATTTCGTTGTTACCGTAGATCCTTCTACAATTGGCAGAATATCTCTTTGAACGCCTTCCCTCGAAACATCTGCAGATTGCTGGCTCTTCCCTGCCACCTTATCAATTTCATCAATGAAGATGATACCCGTTTGTTCTGTTTTCGAAACGGCATCCTGTGCTACCTCATCCATATCAACGAGTTTAGCAGCTTCATCCTGAGTTAATACTTTTCTTGCTTCAGAAACCGGGAGCTTACGCTTCTTCTTCTTCTTTGGCATAATATTTCCAAGCATATCCTGCATGTTCATGCCCATCTGCTCCATACCGGCACCCTGAAACATATCCATCATAGAATTATTTTGTTCTTCAACTTCAACTGTGATCATGCGATCCTCAAGTTCTCCAAGAGCGAGCTGTTGAGCAACCTGCTTTCGCTTTGATGAGATCGACTGTTCTTCTGAAGCCGTTGTGCTCGTGTCGTCCTGCCCTTGATTGCCAAACAACATTTCAAGCGGATTTTTGTATTGGGTCTGCTTCTTACCAGAAGGAACAAGCAATTCGACAATACGCTTATTCGCATTCTCCTCCGCTTTGCCTTTCACCTGTTCCATGCGATCTTCCTTCACAAGCCTGATGGATGTTTCAACAAGATCGCGTACCATTGACTCAACGTCTCTACCAACATAACCTACTTCAGTAAATTTCGTTGCTTCCACTTTAATGAATGGCGCATTTACAAGTCGAGCCAGACGCCTTGCAATCTCCGTTTTCCCTACGCCTGTAGGCCCAATCATTAAAATGTTCTTTGGGTTGACTTCATCTCTCAGCTTATCGCTTAAGAGCCCTCGTCGATAACGGTTTCTAAGTGCTACCGCTACCGCCTTTTTGGCGTCATTTTGACCAACAATATACTGATCAAGTTTCTCAACAATTTGTCTCGGTGTTAATGGATTAGACATACGATCTCCTCCAGGGATACAGTTTTAATACTAAATGGTTTCCACGATAATTTGATCATTTGTGTAGACACAAATCTCTGAAGCAATTTCCATCGATGCTCTCGCAATCTCTTCTGCACTTTTGTTCTCACTGTATCGCTTGAGCGCTCTGCCCGCTGAAAGTGCATAGTTAGACCCGGATCCAATGGAAAGTATGCCATCGTCCGGCTCAATCACTTCGCCTGTTCCTGAGATAAGAAGAAGCTCTTCTTTATTCATAACGATTAGCATAGCTTCAAGCTTTCTTAGCACACGATCACTTCGCCATTCTTTAGCGAGCTCAACCGCTGCGCGTTGAAGATTGCCACCGTATTCTTCAAGCTTGCTTTCAAACTTCTCAAATAAAGTAAACGCGTCTGCTACTGACCCTGCAAATCCAGCAATTACTTTTCCATGAAAGAGTCTTCTAACCTTCTTTGCTGTATGCTTCATCACTACAGCATTTCCAAACGTCACCTGGCCATCTCCAGCCATTGCACATTTGCCATTATGCTGTACTGCAAAAATCGTTGTTGAATGAAAGTCTCCCATAAGTTCCTCCTCACGAGCAATCACGCTCTTGGGTGATGGTCCATATATATATTTCGCAATCGATCACCTGTCACATGGGTATAGATTTGAGTTGTAGATAAATTGGCATGACCCAGAAGCTCCTGTACCGACCGCAGGTCTGCACCCTCATTTAACAAATGAGTTGCGAATGTGTGTCTCATCACATGAGGGCTTATATGTACATGCAGCGAAGCCTTCTCCACAATTTTATCAAGAATTGTGCGAACTCCCCTCGCTGTTACCCGAGCTCCTCTAAAGTTCAGAAAGAGAGCTTTTGTAGCTTCTTTCCCTGATGAAAGAAGCTTTACACGACCATCATCCATATACTTCTTAATCGCATCTATAGCAAAACTACCGATGGGTACGTACCTCTCCTTACGCCCTTTTCCGATTACAAAGATCGTGCCGATTGCAAAATCAATGTCTTCTAAATTAAGAGCAACACACTCACTAACACGAATGCCACACCCATAAAGGACTTCTAGCAGCGCCCTGTCTCTTTGACCAAGGGACGTGCTTGTATCCGGGGCTTCAAACAACTCACTCAATTCCTTCTCATACAAAAATTGAGGAAGTCGCTTTTCCTGTTTCGGTAGCGAGCTCATTGTGAAAGGGTTCACTTCGACGATATTCTCCCTTAAAAGAAAGCGATATAAACTACGTAACGTTGATATTTTCCTTGCAGCTGTTTTCCTTGCATAACCTCTTTCGTGAAGCTCCGTTAAGTAAATTCTAACGTCAGCATAAGAAACAGCAGCAAGGACATCGATCGTCTGCTGCTCCATGAAGGACTTAAAGTGTTCGATGTCCTGTAAATAACTTGAGATCGTATGTGGTGAACAATTCTTTTCAATCTGAAGATATTCAGAAAAAGACTGAATATGTGTCTTTTGATTGCTTTTCATAGTTATCACCTCAAAAGGCTCCTAAATCGTATCACAATTTAGAAGCCTTAGCAATAGGAATTTACATTATTTTTAAAAAATTCTGAATTGTTTCTAAGGCTCGGGTCGCAATCGTTTCATTCCGCTCTTTCTTACCTTTAATACGTGCTTCCAAAGGGGGGAAGAGACCAAAGTTTGCATTCATCGGCTGGAAGTTATCCGGATTGGCAGTTGTAATATAATTCGCAAGGCTACCAAGAGCCGTTTCCTCAGGAAATACAAGAGGCTCTTCTTCATTCATAAGACGAGCTGCGTTAAAACCAGCGATTAATCCTGAAGCCGCTGACTCCACATACCCTTCTACACCAGTCATCTGGCCAGCGAAAAATAAGTTTTCACGCGATTTATACTGATATGTTGCTTTTAATAAATTCGGTGAATTGATAAAGGTGTTGCGGTGCATTACACCATAACGGACGATGTCTGCATTTTCAAGTCCGGGAATTAACCGAATCACTTCTTTTTGTGGACCCCACTTCAAATGAGTCTGGAAGCCTACAATATTATATAGCGTACCCGATGCATTATCCTGTCTCAACTGAACCACAGCATAAGGACGCTTTCCCGTTCTCGGATCTTCGAGACCCACAGGCTTAAGCGGACCAAACGTCATCGTCTTGTGACCACGCTGTGCCATCACTTCAATCGGCATGCACCCTTCAAAGAAAATTTCTTTCTCAAATTCTTTAAGTGGGACCGTTTCAGCTGAGATCAGCGCTTCATAGAAAGAGTTAAACTCTTCTTCTGTCATTGGACAGTTTAAGTAAGCTGCTTCCCCTTTGTCATAACGAGATTTTTTGTACACCTTATTCATATCGATGCTTTCGGTTTCAATAATTGGTGCCGCAGCATCGTAGAAATATAAGTATTCTTCACCACTTAGTGCCTTCAGTTGATCAGAGAGATCTTTCGACGTAAGTGGCCCTGTTGCAATAATTGTTGGACCTTCCGGGATTGTCGTGCATTCTTCTGAAAAAACAGTCACATTCGGATGGTTTTTCACGTTTTCTGTTACTTTCGCAGCGAACTCGTGACGGTCAACCGCAAGTGCGCCACCTGCTGGCACTGCACACTCATCAGCCGATTTAATAATAACTGAATCCATCATGCGCATTTCTTCTTTTAATACGCCAACCGCATTCGTAAGTGTATTTGCTCTTAGCGAGTTACTGCAGACAAGCTCAGCAAACTTATCTGTGTGATGGGCCGGTGTCTGCTTCTTAGGGCGCATCTCATACAGGTGAACATTTACGCCGCGCTTTGCCAACTGCCACGCTGCTTCACTCCCTGCTAGTCCGGCTCCAATAACCGTAACATGTTTACTCATTGCTAAAACTCCTTACTAGTTTTCTTCTTCAATGAAATCACAGTTCACACACTTGATTTCTTTTTTCTTCTTCGTTTTCTTTTCAACAAGCAAGTCTCCGCATTTAGGACACGGTCGCTTTATCGGCTTATCCCATGATAGAAAATCGCATTCCGGGAATCGATCGCAACCATAGAAAATACGATTTTTCTTGCTTTTTCGTTCAACGACGTTACCTTCTTTACATTTCGGACAGGTGACCCCGACCTCTTTTAAGATCGGCTTCGTGTTTCGGCAATCCGGAAAATTCGAGCATGCCATAAATTTACCGTAACGCCCCATTTTAATCACCATTGGAGAACCGCACTTCTCGCAGTCTTCTCCAGCTGGCTCGTCTTTTATCTCAACTTCTTTCATTTCTTCTTCAGCGATTTTCAAACGCTGCTCAAAGTTCTGATAGAATTCGTTTATGACAGAAATCCATTCTGCATCCCCATCCTCGATTTTGTCAAGACTATTTTCAAGACCGGCTGTAAATTCAATGTTAATAATGTCCTGGAAAAATTCCAAAATAAGCTCAAGAACGATTTCACCAAGCTCTGTCGGTACAAATTTCTTATCTTCAAGAGCCACGTATCCTCGACGTTGGATTGTATCGAGGGTTGGTGCATATGTTGATGGTCTGCCAATCCCGAGTTCTTCCATCGTCTTTACAAGACGAGCTTCAGAATATCTTGGCGGCGGCTGGGTAAAGTGCTGTGTCGGATCGATTTCAGACGACTTCACACCCATCCCTTCTTCAAGGTCAGGAAGCATTTTGTCTTCTTCTTTCTTGTTGTCATCGTTTCCTTCCACGTACACTTTCATAAATCCTTTAAATTTCACTTTAGAGCCTGTAGCGCGGAACATAGTGCCATTGTTCTCTAGATCAACGCTCATTGTATCCATGATAGCCGGAGCCATTTGACTGGCTACAAAGCGTTCCCAGATCAGCTTATACAAGCGAAGCTGATCTCTTTTTAAGTAAGCTTTCATTTCCGCTGGATCGCGCATTACCGATGTTGGACGAACTGCTTCGTGAGCATCTTGAGATTTACCGGATTGTTTTTTAGCCGGTTTCCTCCCAGCAAGGTATGTTTCTCCATATTTTCCTTCTATATAATTCTTGGCTTCATCCTTAGCGGTCTCAGAGATTCTTGTTGAGTCCGTTCTCATATACGTAATTAAACCAACCGTACCCTGTTTTCCAATCGCAATCCCTTCATAGAGCTGCTGTGCAAGCATCATGGTTTTCTTCGCACGGAAGTTTAGCTTTCGTGCTGCTTCCTGTTGTAGAGAAGAGGTGGTAAAAGGAAGGGCTGGGTTTCGCTTACGTTCTTTCTTCTGAACAGATTGAATCTTAAACTGATCTCCCTCGATTCGATTAAGAACCTTGTCTACATCTTCTTTTGAATGAAGATCCGTTTTCTTTCCTTCTATCCCGTAGAATCCAGCCTCAAATTGCTCACCATCTTTTTCAAATGAGGCTTTGATTTTCCAGTACTCTTCGGCTTCAAAGTTCTGGATTTCTTTTTCTCTTTCAATAATTAAGCGAACTGCTACGGATTGTACCCGACCAGCACTTAATCCTTTTTTAACTTTCTTCCATAAAAGCGGGCTGATGTTATAGCCAACCAGGCGATCAAGCACACGGCGCGCCTGCTGCGCATCAACAAGATCCATGTTAATTGGTCGCGGTTGTTTAAACGCATCTTTGACCGCATCTTTCGTAATTTCATTAAATACAACCCTGCACTCCGCCTGCTCATCGATTTTCAAACTATGAGCGAGATGCCATGCAATTGCTTCCCCTTCGCGATCGGGGTCAGCTGCGAGATAGACTTTCTTCGCTTTTTTTGCAGCATCTTTAATTTCTTTCAGCACAGGGCCTTTCCCGCGTATTGTTATATATTTAGGTGCATAATTGTTTTCAACGTCAACGCCCATCTGGCTTCTCGGAAGGTCAATAACATGACCTAACGAAGCTTTCACCTGATATTTCTTCCCTAAATATTTTTCAATTGTTTTTGCTTTAGCGGGAGATTCAACAATAACTAGATAATCTGCCACAGTACGTTTCCTCCCCCCATTGAGGTGAATTTTAAAATCTTCCTTATTATTAATTATTCAAAACTCTTTTGTCAAATAGTGCTAGTTTCTTTTTCCCAAAAATGTGCTAATTCATTTAAGATATCATCTGCTTCTAATACAAGCTTTGCTCCTTGCTGGATGAGCCTATTTGTTCCGTCAGCATGAGCATCTGTTATCCGTCCTGGCAAGCAAAATACGTCTCGTCCCTGTTCAATTGCCTGATCTGCTGTGATCAATGAACCACTTCTTTTTCTTGCTTCAATAACTAATGTTCCTGCAGATAACCCGCTGATAATTCGATTCCGCTCAGGAAACTGGTGTTTCTCTGGAGGGCGATCAGGTGGATATTCTGATATCAGAAGTCCTTTTTTTGCGATCAGGGAAGCTAGCTCCTGATTAAGATTAGGGTAGATATGTTTAAAGCCGCTACCTAATACAGCAACCGTTCTACCTTGATGTAACGCCAGACGATGTGCGAGGGTATCAATTCCAATGGCTAGACCGCTAATTAACGTCCATCCTTCACTTACGATTGGGTTCAGGATAAAATTCATTGCTGTCTCTGCATTCTTAGAAGGATAGCGCGATCCTACGACGCTTAATGCCTTCTGATCATGGAGAAGCTGCTGGTTACCAATACAATAAATGACCCATGGTGGATCATAAATATGCGAAAGACGTTCCGGGTATGCTTGATCATACCTTGTCACAGCTTTTATTTCGCCTGCTTTTACATGCGATATTTTCCACGGCATTCTAATATGGAGATCTTCATAGAATACGTGGGCCTGCTCATTCGTAAGGCCAAATCTCCTTAACTCAGTAGCAGACATATCATATATGCTTTGAAGCGTTGGGTCAAATATGAGAAAGGATTCCATCACTTTCCAATCTGCTCCTCGACACTGGTGTAGCTGAATTAACCGGCTTCTAAACGTTCTCACTACCGCTTCTCCCCTATCAGGAACTAAATTTTAAAAGTTATCATTATGTATAAGAGAAATAGCTCCCGAACGGGAGCTATCGTCATTAAGCTTTATGTGTTGTGCACTTCTCGAGCAAGCCTTTATCTTCAAGCACAGAAATGAGCGTATCACCCATAACAGCAGGGGTTGGCGCAACTTTAATTCCACATGCTTCCATTGTTTTAATCTTCTCATCAGCCGTACCTTTACCACCTGAAATAATTGCACCTGCATGTCCCATACGTTTTCCTGGAGGTGCAGTTTGACCACCGATAAACCCTACAACCGGCTTGGTCATGTTCGCTTTCACCCATTCCGCAGCTTCTTCTTCTGCCGTACCACCGATTTCACCAATCATAATAACGGCATACGTATCGTCATCTTCATTAAAATCCTTTAATACATCAATAAAGTTTGTTCCGTTTACTGGATCTCCACCAATACCAACGGCAGTAGACTGTCCAATTCCAGCCTCTGAGAGCTGATGAACGGCTTCATACGTCAATGTACCAGAGCGAGAAACAACACCAACATGACCTTTTTTATGAATATATCCAGGCATAATACCGATTTTACATTCTTCAGGTGTAATCACACCAGGACAGTTCGGTCCAACAAGGCGTGTTTTCTTTCCTTCCATATAACGTTTTACTCTAACCATATCGATTACCGGAATACCTTCCGTGATACAAATAGCAAGATCCATTTCAGCGTCTACCGCTTCCATGATCGCATCTGCAGCAAACGCAGGCGGAACATAGATAACAGAAGCATTAGCACCAGTTTTTTGAACTGCCTGTTCTACTGTATTAAAAACAGGAACGCCTTCAACTTCAGTACCGCCTTTTCCTGGCGTTACGCCACCAACAATCTTCGTACCATACTCTAGCATTTGCTGTGTATGGAATAAACCAACTGATCCAGTAATACCTTGAACGATGACTTTTGTCTCTTGATTAATGTATACGCTCATTCCTAGTCCCGCCTTTCTACTTCACTAATGAAACAATTTTTTCTGCGCCGTCAGCCATAGATTCTGCAGCGGTAATATTTAATCCTGAATCTTTCAGGATTTGCTTTCCTAGATCAACATTAGTACCTTCAAGGCGTACCACAAGCGGAATTTCAAGACCAACTTGTTTCGTAGCCTCAACAACACCTTCAGCAATTACGTCACACTTCATAATACCGCCGAAGATGTTAACGTAGATTCCTTTCACATTCTTATCAGAAAGGATAATCTTAAAGGCTTCTGTCACTTTCTCAGCTGTCGCGCCGCCCCCAACGTCAAGGAAGTTAGCGGGGTCGCCGCCGTAGTGCTTGATAATATCCATCGTAGCCATAGCAAGCCCTGCGCCGTTGACCATACAGCCGATATTACCTTCAAGAGCGATGTAGCTTAGCTCATATTTAGATGCTTCGATTTCTTTTGTATCTTCTTCGTCAAGATCACGAAGCTCTAAGATATCTTTATGGCGATAAAGGGCGTTTGGATCAAAGTTTAACTTTGCGTCAAGCGCCATAACATTACCGTCTCCAGTTGTAACAAGAGGGTTAATTTCTGCAATTGATGCGTCTTTTTCTACAAAAACTTTGTATAAACCAAGCATGAATTTAACCGCTTTATTTACTTGTTCTTTCGGAATATTAATATTAAATGCTAACCTTCTAGCCTGATAACCTTGAAGGCCTACGGCAGGATCGATGACCTCTTTAAAAATTTTTTCGGGGCTATGTTCAGCCACTTCTTCGATTTCTGTTCCGCCTTCTTCAGAAGCCATCATAACCACTCGTGAAGTGACACGATCAAGAACAAGACCTACATAATACTCCTGCTTAATATCGCATCCTTCTTCAATAAGTAAGCGCTTTACTTCTTTACCTTCTGGTCCAGTTTGATGAGTGACAAGCGTTTTCCCGAGAATTTCCTCGGCATATGTACGTACTTCATCAAGGTTTTTGGCAATTTTAACACCACCAGCCTTACCTCGACCGCCTGCATGGATTTGTGCTTTAACAACATAAACACTACTGTCTAATTGCTTTGCAACGTCTACCGCTTCTTTAGCGGAGTACGCGACTTGTCCATTAGGGACTGATACCCCGTAGCTTCTTAGGACTTCTTTTCCTTGATACTCATGGATATTCATTCTCTCATCCTCCTATCCTACTCAAACAAATCTTTGACGACGTTTTCATTGTATAGAAAATTCACACCGATTGTCTACCCTTTTGTCTAAAAGTCCCTATTCTTAATAAAATAGGTTCATTCCTAGGAGCTTATTATAGGTTGAATTACCAGCAAACTCTATTGGATAAAGATAGGGTTTGTCCCCTTAACAAAAAAAACAGAAAAACGGATTATCTTCCGTCTTCCTGTTCTTCTTTCCCTTGCTTTCCAGGCGGGCTGTCTTGCTGCTCCCGTTTCTGATGGTCTGTGATTGTTAATTCCCTTGCAGCAGCCGGAGTATAAACACCAAACTCTTCTCCTGCCTCTTCATAAAATGAATCGTTCTTTTCTGGATGCACACGATCATTCACTGATTCTCTTCTCCTTTTATCTGGTATAGGAGTAGTATCAACAAAAGCAGTAATTTCATGCAGGCTTCCTTCTAAAACATCCCGAGTCGATCTCTCACCGGCGCAAATGATTTTCGGTGCGCTTCAGTTACACCGTATTCATCCAATGCCGATAGGTGCTCCTTTGTCCCATACCCTACATGTCGTTCAAAACCATATCGAGGATAAGTATGTGCTAACTCTTTCATCATCCGATCTCTCGTCACTTTGGCTACAATGGACGCTGCAGCGATGCTAACGCTTCTTGCATCACCTTTTATTAGTGACTCCTGTTTAATAGGAACAGGTAGCTTCATCGCATCCACAAGAAGCATATCTGCGGGAAAACGTAAAGCCTCCACCGCTTTTTGCATTGCTTTTCGGGTCGCCTGATAAATATTTAATTCATCAATTTCCAACGGAGTCATTATGCCAGTACCAATCGCAATCGCATGGATATGTATTTTGTCGTAAAGCTCATTGAGGGTCGGTTTTGACAGTTTTTTCGAATCCTGCAACCCTAGAATCGGGACATCAGGGTTTAAAATGACCGCTGAAGCAACCACAGGCCCTGCCAGAGGCCCCCTTCCTACTTCATCGACTCCAGCTATAGCTTGATAGCCAAGATTGCTGTATTGCGCTTCAAAGACGCTCATTGCTTTATGTTTGTTAATTAGCTTTTGTTTCTCTTGTATTTTCTTCTCTTCACGAGCAATCAATTTCATAACGCCTTTACGTTCATCTTTCTTAAATTCTTCCCAATCTTCACTAGTGAATTGCTGGTTAGCCATTAACTGTTCTATTTCGTTTATCGATCGGTTGCTTTTCCCACTCACACGTTTCCCTCTTTCCACTTTTGAATCGAAAAAAGGTAAGGCGCAGGCCTTACCTTTCCGGCGTCTCCAGTGTAACGTCACCGAGTTTGCCACTTCTGAGCTCTCTTAAAACCGTTTCAGCAGTTTTATCGTAATCAATCCAGCCGCCACTCATTAAAAAGCCGCGCTTTTTTCCAATTTCGTCGAAGAGTTCGACAACGTCTTCAGGAATATGATCCAGCTTGTAACGGTCCTTTAAACGTTCAGGATAGTGAGCGCTAAGAAACTTAAGCACAAACACAGAAATATCCTGAAAATCAAGAATTTCATCCTTGATCGCACCTGTAGCGGCAAGCTTGTATCCTGTTAATTGATCTTCAAATTTCGGCCATAATATCCCTGGCGTATCAAGAAGATCCATTTCATCTCCAACCTTGATCCACTGCTGCTTTTTGGTAATACCTGGTCTGTCACCTGTCTTAGCGATTCTTTTCCCTGCAAGACGATTAATCAGGGTAGACTTTCCTACGTTTGGAATGCCAAGAATCAAGGCGCGAACCGCACGCGGCTTCATTCCCTTTTCAATCATTCGATCAATCTTATTACTTACAAGCTCCCTTGCTGCACCAGGAATGGACTTAACTCCTTTGCCTGTTTGAGAATCAATCGATAGTGCTTTATGTCCTAGCGATTGAAAATAGTGCTTCCACTCTGACGTCTTCTGGTCATCAGCCATATCAGCCTTATTTAGCAAGATGAGTCTCGGTTTGGAAGAAACGATTTCATCAATCATCGGATTTCGTGATGCAAGAGGAATCCGAGCATCTACCAGTTCAATTACAACATCAATCATTTTCAGCTTTTCGGTAATCTCCCGGCGTGCTTTTGCCATATGTCCAGGAAACCATTGAATCGTCATGCCATCTCCACCTATTCTCTATTCCATCACTTGTAAATCCGTTAGTGGCCAGAAGATGATGTTAGCTTCTCCCACTACTTTTTCCATTGGTACAAATCCAATGGAACGGCTGTCTTTGCTATGCTGACGGTTATCTCCCAACACGAATAAATGATCTTCTGGTACAGTCATTTGACCTGTCACCCCTGTAAGATCAAAGTCATAGGTTAAATCTCCATCGAGACCGTTCTTAAATGGATCAAGATACGGTTCTTCAATTGGTTCATCATTTACATACAGCGTATCGTCCTTGTATTCTATTTTGTCACCGGGAAGCCCTATCACTCGTTTAATATAGTCTCGTCCTTCAACTGCTTCAAATACGATAATATCAAAGCGCTCTGCATCTCCAATATTATAACTAATTTTGTTAACAATCATTCGGTCGCGGTCGTGGAGTGTCGGCATCATACTTTCCCCATCAACAACTATTGGAGCAAAGATAAAGTAGCGAACCGCTCCTGCAAGGATAAACGCAATGACGAGCGCTCTGATCCATTCCCAGGAGTCTTTTTTATCTGCTGTTCTCTTGCTATTCATGCTCGTTCCTCCTACATTAAAAGGGTATTTTTTTAAATCCTTTTCCCTTTATGACTTTCCTACAAACCTGTATGTACTTCTCCATTTTAACATAGCATTCTAAGTGAGGGTATCTTTAGAAACAGAAAAAAGAAGCCTGACTGAGCAAGCTCCTTTTCCTTAACTTTATCGAATTTCTTTAATACGAGCGGCTTTACCACGAAGTGCACGCAAGTAGTATAGCTTAGCACGGCGAACTTTACCGCGACGAGCAACTTCAAGCTTAGCAATTTTCGGTGAATGTACAGGGAATGTACGCTCAACACCTACGCCGTAAGAAATCTTACGTACTGTAAACGTTTCGCTAATTCCGCCACCACGTCGTTTAATCACAACACCTTCGAATAACTGAATACGCTCACGAGTGCCTTCGACAACTTTAACGTGAACTTTAACAGTATCTCCTGGTCGGAAATTAGGAAGATCCGACTTAAGCTGGTCTTTTGTGATATCCTGGATTAACTTGTGCATCAAGTAACCCTCCTTCCACACAGATGCTCTTATAAATAATGAATCATTACAGCGGAACATCGTAATACGTGACCAATGCCACAACTGATATCATAGCATAGCATAATTTAGATTACAAGAAAGAATTCAGTCGGATTCTTTCTTAATTTCTTCAAACATTTTCTGCTCTTCAATTGTAAGATTCTTGGCTTCAATGAGATCCGGTCTTCTATTCCATGTCCGTCTTATGGACTCTTTCAGTCGCCACCGATCAACGGCGGCATGATTTCCTGAGAGGAGCACATCTGGCACCCCGATCCCCTGAAACTCTGCAGGTCTGGTGTAATGAGGATGTTCGAGCAGACCATTACTAAAAGAATCTTTCGGTGCAGAATCCTTATTACCTAGAACACCAGGTAATAACCTTGTCACACTATCAATCACGACCATACTCGCAAGTTCTCCTCCGGTTAAGACAAAGTCTCCAATCGATATCTCATCTGTAACAAGATGCTCACGAATCCGTTCATCATAACCTTCATAATGCCCACAAACAAAAATCAAGTGATCCTCTTCCGCAAGCTCTTCCGCCTTCTTTTGGGTGAACCGCTCTCCCTGGGGACACATTAATATCACTCTCGGACGTTTTCCTTCAGACAGAGCATCTACAGCGTCGAACACAGGCTGTGGTGTCAGGACCATCCCGGCTCCACCGCCATATGGATAATCATCAACGTTTTTATGCTTATTGGAACTGTAGTCTCTAAAGTTTGTTACCTGGTAAGAGACGGCTCCACTTTCTTCTGCTCGCTTTAGGATGGAATGACTAAAAACCCCGGTAAACATATCAGGAAACAAAGATAGTACATCAATCTTCATGCTAGTCACGAAGTCCTTCCATTAAATGCACAGTAATCTTTGCCTCTGTTAAATCCACCTTCTTAACAACTTGAGCAATATACGGCAATAATAGATCCTTACCACCACCGGCACTTTGAACAACCCAGACGTCATTCGCTCCAGGCGAAAGAATTTCCTTCACCTTTCCTAGGAATTCATTTTCTTCGGTGTACACCTCAAGTCCAATGATGTCACGGTAATAGAATTCTTCCTCCTCTAATTGTCCCCCCTGGTCTTCCATGATCTTCAAGATGCCCTCTTTCATATGTTCTACCTCATTGATATTGTGGTAGCCTTCAAACGTAAGCAAATCAAACTGCTTATGCTTTCGATGTGAGGACACTGTTAACCCAACCGGTTCGTCATTCTTAAATAAATACAGGCGACTACCTACAGCATAGCGCTCTTCAGGGAAATCCGTACGCGAAATAACCCGGACTTCTCCTCGTACACCATGGGTATTTACGATCTTGCCAACGTTAAGCCATTCTGTCATCTCATTATGTCCTTTCCTCTTGAATCAGGGAAGATGCTTTGAACAATCCCGTCTTTAACAACTATTTTACCTTTTTCTCCGCTTTCATGCCACTCATCCCCAACCTGGATTTCCTGAACCGATTCCACTTCTCCATCGTACAGTTCGCTTCCCTCTGGCAGAAGATCAAGCTGATCAATTTTATATTCTAAATACGAAACCCGCTCAGATCGTGAACGGATTTCTTTATCGAATTGTTCGGAAATCCATTTTTGATCTGAAGGACGTTTCTTCTGTAATCGTTTTTTTTCAAACTGAAGGTGCTCACATTCTTGCTTTAGAGAACTTCTCTCCTTCTGCCATTTTTTGAGATAGGAAGCCCGGCTTAAATCAGTTAGAATTTGTTTCACTTCATACTTCATTATTATTTTCAAAGCGCTACCCCTCCATTATGTAGATAGGTGGTACTATCCGATTCTGACATGGCCGCCAGGATAAGATGAGAAAAAGCTATCCTTCGTCTCTAACGTAAAAAAAAGAGGAGTTTCATCTCCTCCCTACAGAACATCTAACTGTACACGTTTCGGTGCTTGAACAGCAGCTGCATTCATGACTGTTCGGATGGATTTTGCGACCTTCCCATGTTTGCCAATCACCTTTCCAGTATCATCAGCATGAACATGAAGCTTGTAAATATCTACTTGATCTGTCGCTTCCTTCTCAACACGAACTTCATCGGGATGGTCCACAAGCGCTTTAACAATCGTCTCAACTAGGGCTTCCATTGTCATATCCCCACCTTTTGAAAAAATGACGGACTGGATACACCAAAGGAGGCTTTCAAGAAAGCCTCCTCTAAGGTGTTATGTTACTTAGTGTTTTTTGCGTTGTGAAGCTTCTCCATAAGTCCTTCAGTGGAGAATAAGTTACGTACTGTATCAGAAGGCTTAGCGCCTTTAAGCATCCAATCAAGAGCTTTCTCTTCGTTGATTTTCACTTCAACAGGATTAGCAACCGGATTGTAAGTTCCGATTTCCTCGATGAAACGCCCGTCACGTGGTGCACGTGAATCAGCAACAACTACGCGATAGTAAGGAGCTCTTTTAGCACCCATACGCTTTAAACGAATTTTAACTGCCATGTCTTTCACCTCCAAAAATATTCACATAAATAAATATAATATCATAAATTTATACTCTTGTAAAGAGAAAATTTATTTCGTTTTTATTGCATGAATGGAAAATTCATGCCCTTACCCTTTTTCTTGCCGCCTTTTGACATGTTCGTCATCTGCTTCATCATTTTCTTCATCTCATCAAATTGTTTCAAGAGACGATTAACGTCTTGCACAGATGTTCCACTTCCGACAGCAATTCTTTTTTTACGACTCGAATTGATGATATCGGGTTCCTCTTTCTCACGAGTTGTCATCGATTGAATGATCGCTTCAACTCGACCGATTTGCTTTTCATCAACACTTACATTCTTCATGGCTTTCTTGTTCATACCAGGAATCATGTCCATCAATTCATCAAGCGGTCCCATACTTCGAACCTGTCCAAGCTGCTCAAGGAAGTCATCGAACGTAAAGCTCATCGTCCTCATTTTTTTCTCGAGTTCTTTCGCCTTATCTTCGTCAACAGACGTTTGTGCCTTTTCAATGAGCGTTAGAACGTCTCCCATTCCAAGAATACGCGACGCCATCCGCTCGGGATGAAATGGTTCAAGCGCATCAAGCTTTTCACCCATACCGGCGAACTTGATTGGCTTATCTGTAACGGACTTAATCGAAAGGGCAGCTCCCCCTCGTGTATCTCCATCGAGCTTCGTCAGAACAACTCCGGTAATGTCGAGGGCCTCATTAAAACTCTCAGCTACATTAACCGCATCTTGACCCGTCATGGAATCAACGACAAGGAAGATTTCATCAGGTGTTACAGCTTCCTTTACATCTTTAAGTTCCTGCATGAGGTTTTCATCAATGTGTAAACGGCCTGCTGTATCAATGATAACGTAATCGAGATGTTCTTCTTTTGCTTTTTCTATCGCTTTGGAAGCAATCTCAACTGGACTAACTTGATCGCCCATTGAAAACACTGGCATACTAAGTTGTTTACCGAGCGTTTCGAGCTGGTTGATTGCTGCAGGACGATAAATATCTGCCGCTACAAGCAATGGTTTGCGATTATGATTTTTACGTAGATGGTTTGCAAGCTTCCCGACAGTTGTCGTCTTACCTGCACCCTGTAGACCGGCCATCATAATAACAGTCGGCGGGCGGCTTGAAACAGCAATTTTGCTCTGCTCGCCACCCATTAGCGCTGTCAGCTCTTCATTAACAACTTTAATGACTTGCTGACCCGGCGTCAGGCTTTTCATAACTTCCTGACCGACGGCTCGCTCTTTAACCTTGTTGATAAACTGTTTTACGACTTTAAAGTTAACATCAGCTTCAAGCAGGGCGAGCCTTACTTCACGCATCATTTCTTTTACGTCAGCTTCTGTTACTTTCCCTTTGCCACGAATCTTCTGCAGGGTGTCTTGCAGTCGGTCGGCTAACCCTTCGAATGCCATGTTCGCCGCCTCCTAATCCAGTTTTTCAAGAGATTTAATCAATGACAGCGCCTTGGAGCTCTCATTCTCACTCACAATAGCTTCTCTGAGCTGCTTTAGCAGCTCCTGACGTTTGATGTATCGCTCGAATAGCAACAGTTTTGCTTCATATTCTTCTATCATTTGCTCGGTTCGCTTAATGTTATCATAGACAGCCTGACGGCTAACTTGAAATTCTTCTGCGATTTCACCAAGGGAATAATCATCTAGATAATACAATGCCATATAATTTCGCTGTTTCGGTGTTAAGAGCGACTGGTAAAAGTCGAATAACGAGTTAATTCGCATCGTTTTTTCTAGCATTGTTAACAGCCCCTTGTTAAGGTAATCACCTTTACGTTAATTATACTACTATGCGTCATATTATTTGTCAAGATTTTTTCTTAACACAATTGATCATTGATTTTATTCGTCGTTTTCACGATCTTCTTCAATGATAGAAGAGAATAATCCATAAACAAATGTGTCTGGATCAAATTCTTGAAGATCATCTATTTTTTCTCCGAGCCCTACGAGTTTAACAGGGATATCGAGCTCATGTCGAATCGCGAGCACAATACCACCTTTCGCTGTTCCATCAAGCTTAGTAAGGGCAATTCCTGATACATCGGTCGACTGACCGAACTGCTTCGCCTGGCTCATTGCATTCTGTCCTGTAGTGGCATCAAGGACCAGGATCACTTCGTGTGGACCTGAAGGTACTTCCTTTTGAATAACACGCTTAACTTTTTCAAGCTCGTTCATTAAGTTGACCTTGTTCTGAAGCCGTCCTGCTGTATCGCAAAGTAGGATGTCTGCCTGACGAGATTTCGCAGATTGTACAGCGTCAAATACAACAGCAGCAGGATCTGAACCAGCCTGGTGCTTGATTACATCAACGCCCGCTCTTTCTCCCCACACATCTAGCTGTTCAATCGCACCAGCCCGGAACGTATCTCCCGCTGCAAGCACAACCTTCTTTCCTTCCTGCTTGAACTTGTGAGCAAGTTTCCCGATCGTTGTTGTTTTCCCTACTCCGTTAACACCAACAAATAAGAAAACGGTTAGGCCATCCTCCTGGACATTAAGTGAACCATCTTCATCAGATTTATGAAGAAGTTCAGCAAGTTTCTCTGAAATAACGCTTTGAAGATCCTTTGTGTCCTTGATGTTACGTGTTCTGGCTTCATCTTTTAGCACATCAATCAGGTCCATCACGGTGGCGACGCCAACATCTGCCCCAATGAGGAGTTCTTCTAGCTCCTCGAAAAAGTCTTCATCGACTTTCCGGTAATTTTTAACGAGGTTGTTCATCTTTGTTGAGAAAGATGTTCTTGTTTTTTCTAGCCCGTCTCTGAACTTGTCTGTTACTTCGTCTGTTTGTGTCGTGAATTTATCTTTAAGCTTCTTAAAAAAACTCATGTTAATTCCCCCTGATCGTTAGTGCGAGACTAAATGCTTCGATTCTTCCAGTCTAACCGAAACAAGTCTCGATACACCTGATTCTTGCATTGTTACTCCATAAAGAACGTCTGATTCTTCCATTGTCCCTTTACGGTGCGTAATGACAATAAACTGTGTTTTTTCACTAAATTGCTTTAAATAGCGAGCAAATCGGTTTACGTTGGCATCATCTAGCGCCGCTTCTACTTCATCAAGGACGCAGAAAGGTACTGGTCGTACTTTTAAAATCGCAAACAGTAATGCAATCGCTGTAAATGCGCGCTCACCACCTGAAAGAAGGGCGAGGTGCTGAAGTTTCTTGCCAGGAGGCTGCGCTACAATATCAACGCCTGTGGTGAGAAGATTTTCAGAATCAGTTAAAATCAGATCCGCTTTCCCTCCGCCAAATAGCTCTTTAAATACAATTTGGAATTGAGAGCGGATTTTCGTAAACGTCCCTTCAAAACGCTTTTTCATTTCCTCATCCATCTCACCAATGACATGGTAAAGCGTTTCTTTTGCCTGCAATAGATCCGCCTGCTGATCGTTTAAGAACGTGAACCGTTCATTTACGCGCTCATACTCATCGATTGCGCCAAGGTTAACTGTACCAAGCTCATCAATTTCTAGCTTAATTAATTTTAATTTTCGTTTTGCTTCATCCGGTTCATACTTGAGCACATGTTTCTCTTTTGCAGCTTCATACGTTAGTCCGTATTCTTCACTCAACATTGTTAGACGATTTTCAAGCTCTACATCAAGTCGGTTAATCCTGACTTCAACTGCTTGCATGAGCCCTGACAGTTGTTTTTCCTCTGCAATTAACAGATCAAGCTTCTTGCTAATGGTTTCGATCTCTTTTTGAAGGGAGACCTTCACTTCTCGTTCCTTTTGAAGAGATGTCAGCAACGCTTCTTTCTCAGTGCGCAGAGTAATAATGTTCTGATCCAGCTTTTCTTCCCCATTTGAGTTAGAGGACATGGCTTCTGATAACAGCGTATACTCTTCTGTTGTTTCTTTAAGCTGTGTGTTCGTATCGTTTTGTTCTGATGTTAGTCGATGGAGCGTCTCTTTTTGATTTTGGAACGATTGCTGATGTTCAGCAACCTTCACTTTTAAATCAGTTATTTCGGTTTGGATCGATTCACGAGAAGTCTGCTGGGTCTGCTTCTTCGCCGTCAGATTTTCAATCTTCTCTTCTAATTCCGCAGCTTGTTTTGTAATGATTTCCAAACGATCAGACAAATAAACGCTTCTAGCCTGGTGGGTTTCTTCTTCATCATCAATAGCCTTTTTCTCACGATCATAAAGCTCGAGACGTTCGTTAGTATTACGTTCTTCTCCCTCGATTCGTTTCAAGTCTCCAAGAAGAGATTGTTCTTCGAGACGAAGGTTTTCCCCCTTTTCTCGTAACGAATCAAGAGTCACTTCTAATTCTGCAAGTTCGGCCTTGTCCTCTTTTATTTCTTGCTCGGCTCCAGCTGTTTTCTCCTCCATATCTGCAAGCTTTTTCTCCAATTGCTCAAGATCTCGCTGACGACTTAGCAGAGACGATGATTTCTGCTTAACACTCCCCCCGCTCATTGAGCCACCGGGATTGACTACATCTCCTTCGAGCGTAACAATGCGCGTTCTGTATTGCATAATTTTCGCAAGCTCATTCGCGCCCTTCAGCTCTTTGGCTATCAATACTGAGCCGAGTAAATTTTCTAGAACAGACTTATATTTCGAATCATATTGAAATAAATCCGAGGCAACACCGACCAAAGCCTCATGCTGTTTAACTCGCTCAAGGTCATACCCGGAGATTTTTCTGGATTTAACGACTGTTAAAGGTAAAAAGGTCGCGCGACCGGAACGGTTCTTCTTCAGGAAGCTAATTGCCTGACGACCGTACTCCTCATCCTGTACAACGACATTTTGCATCGCACTACCAAGGGCAGTTTCGAGAGCCGTCTCGACTTCCTTTGGAACCGTAATAAGTTCAGCGATAGCCCCTTCAATCCCTCGGAGCTCTTCTCTTGCTTTCAATACTTCCTTCACACCCTGGAAGAAGCCAGCGTAATCATCCTGCATTTCTTCAAGCATTTCTTTCTTTGACTTATACTGTTGGATATACTGATATGCTTGATATAGTTTGGATTCTTTCTCGCTAACGGATTTCTTCTTCTCCTCGACATCATGCTTACTCTTATAAAAACGGGAAACGTGAACTTCAAGAAGCTTCTTTGATTCGTTTAATTGATTGGAGAGGTCCGTTTTCTTATCGTCAACCTTACTTCGCTCTTCAATAAATTTATGGTTATCCCCATCAAGGCGCTGTTTTCGCTGCTTTAGTACGGATAGTTGATCCTGAAGGTAGCGATTTTCATTTCGAACCGATGCCTGTTCATTCAGAAGCTCGAAATAATCCGATTTCATTCGATCGATCTCCTGCTCAATATCCTGCTCGATATCAGAAAGCAGCTCTGTTTCCTTTTTAAGACGTGCCTTTAAATCACTCAGTTCTCTCTTTTGCTGCTCGAACTTCGTGCGATGGTGTTCAATTTCTTGTTCATAATACGTTTTCTTTTCTTGTAAGAACGCGATCCGTTCTTTCAAATTCGATCGATTTTGATGGGCATTTTTCTTGCGCTCTTTCAGTACTTCCTTTTTTCCTTCTAGCTTCTCAAGTTCTTCACTCGTATCAAGCAACTTTTGTTGATACATTTCTAAATCATTTTCCGATTGATCAAGTTTAAGACGAGCCTTCGTAACGTCTTCCTTCTTTAATTGGATCGCTTCAGCAAGTTCATTACCTTTCACTTTTAATGAATCAAGCTCGGCCGTCTTTTCCTTCCATGCACGGTGATACTCTTCAATTTCGTGAACCGTAAGCGCTGCTTCAATTTTTTCGAGATCTTCTCGTTTTTGCAAGTAATCTTTAGCAATTGACGCCTGCATTCTCAGCGGTTCTACCTGATCTTCTAGTTCATACAAAATATCTTCTACACGATGTAAATTATCTTCCGTTTCTTTCAAACGTGATTCGGCCTTGTTTTTACGTGTTTTGTATTTAAGAACCCCTGCGGCTTCTTCAAAGATTTTACGACGTTCTTCTGATTTACTGCTTAGAATTTCCTCTATTCTACCCTGTCCAATAATCGAAAAGGATTCTTTACCGAGCCCTGAATCCATAAAAAGTTCAACAATGTCTTTCAGACGGCACGTCTGATTATTTAATAAGTACTCACTATCTCCCGAACGATAGACGCGCCTTGTCACACTCACTTCGTTATATTCAATTGGAAGGTATTGATTAGTATTATCAAGAGTCAGCGTCACTTCTGCTAGATTAACAGCTTTTCTAGTGTCGCTCCCTGCGAAAATAATATCTTCCATTTTAGCGCCTCTGAGTGACCTGGCCGACTGTTCACCAAGCACCCATCGAATCGCGTCATTTATATTACTTTTGCCGCTTCCGTTAGGACCGACAACTGATGTTACTCCTGGGACAAACTCAACTGAAATACGATCGGCAAATGATTTAAAGCCGACTACATCTAATCGTTTGAGGAACATCATCTTTCCCCCTCATCTGTTTCATCTATGTATGAAAATCAACCACTAATTGATTTTTTAATTCACTAACTGCCTTATTTTATCACATATTAACGACCTCTACGATACTACGTCAGGACATGTTACAATAAGAAAAGCCTAAAGCTCCTTTATGAGAGCTGGCATACTAACATGGCGAGCGAATACACCTCTCCATGAGTTTGGAACTCGAAACAAATTAAGTAAAACTTATTAAGGCAGGTGGTACATATGGATCTTACGATTAAATCTGAAGAAAACCTTGCATTTATGATTGAAAGTATTAAAGAAAAGATGCAGGTGATTAACGCTGGAATGATTAAACCAGAATCCTACGATATGTCTTCTTATGAAGACATTCACGAAATTTACGTGATGGTGAGCAAAAAAGAATCTCTTAGTGTTGGAGAAATGCAGGCATTACTCGCTGAACTCGGAAAAATGCGCGCATCTTAGGAAAGCGAAACGTTCAAAAAAAGAATCCTGTTTATCAGGATTCTTTTTCACTGCGTTCTTTTAAATTCATTAGTGCTTTCTGGGCAGCCATCTGTTCAGCTTCTTTTTTTGAGCGTCCGGTCCCAACGCCAAGGTCGTTTCCATTTAACATTACTTTTGAACCAAATTCTCTATTGTGTGCAGGTCCTTTTTCTTCTGTAATTACATAATCAATGATGCCAAGACTTTCACGTTGAATGACTTCTTGAAGCTGGCTTTTATAATCCATCACATGAGAAAAAGCACCGGCATTGATCTTAGGGTAAACAAACCTCTCAAGAAATTCAAAGACGACTTCAAGGCCTCGATCAAGATACATCGCACAAACAAATGATTCGAACACGTCAGCAAGCAATGCGGGTCTCATTCGCCCCCCTGTCATTTCCTCGCCCTTGCCAAGTAGCACAAGATGTCCGAAATTTAAATCGTTTGCGAATTGAACTAGTGAGGGTTCACAAACAATTGCGGCTCTAAGCTTTGTCAGCTGGCCTTCACTCATGTTCGGGTACTTTTCAAATAAGTATCTTGATATTGTGAGCTCAAGTACGGCATCTCCAAGAAATTCAAGACGTTCATTGTCCATCTGCGGATGCAGTCGATGCTCATTCACATAGGATGAATGGGTAAAAGCCTGAAAAAGCAGCTGTTCGTTTTCGAACGATACACCAATTTCCTCTTGAAATGCAGCAAATTGCGATTTAATCGCGTCTCCAACCACGAGTTGTCGTGAATGCTTAGGTTTGAAACGTCTGGCTCTCGTTTTTGGTGAATGCTTTGATTTGGACATAGATACCTCCACGACTTATCACTATCATCTTTGTTTACTATTTCTTAGTTACAAGGGAATAAAGCCCCGCTTACCGGGGCTGATTCCACAACTTCAGGCTTAACCTGAAGATTATTGATGGCTATTTATGTAATCAATTACATCGCCAACTGTTACAATTTTCTCAGCATCTTCATCGGAAATTTCAAGATCAAACTCATCTTCAAGTTCCATGACTAATTCCACTACATCAAGGGAATCGGCGCCAAGGTCGTCTTTGAAAGAAGCTTCTGGTTTAATCTCAGATTCTTCAACTCCAAGACGATCAACAATAATCTTTGTTACACGCTCTAGTGTATCTGCCATTAGACTCACCTCCCCTCAAGCTATTATAGGATATCTAAAGCGAAAAAACTAGACATTGGATAAAAAGTTACATGACCATGCCGCCGTCAATGTGAAGGGTCTGGCCTGTAATGTAATTGGCATCATCTGAGACAAGGAATTTCGTCGCTTTCGCAATATCTTCAGCTACCCCAAGTCTTGCGAGCGGAATTTGTCCTTTCATTCCGCTTTTCACTTCATCAGAAAGCTCATCTGTCATATCTGTCTCAATGAATCCAGGGGCAAGGGCGTTCACCGTGATGTTCCGGCTTGCGAGCTCTTTCGCCGTCGTTTTCGTTAACCCAATTACACCAGCTTTAGCAGCAACGTAATTAGCCTGTCCTGCGTTCCCAGCGACTCCTACTACTGATGCCACATTTACAATACGCCCATAGCGCTGTTTCATCATCTGCCGTGTAACCGATTTTGTGCAGTTAAAGACACCTTTTAAATTCGTGTCAATAACCGCATCCCATTCTTCTTCCTTCATTCTCATGATAAGGTTGTCACGGGTTATACCTGCATTGTTGACAAGAACTTCGATACTACCAAACGTTGATACAACTTCCTTAATCATCGTCTGTACTTCTTCCATACTGGCAACGTTCGCTTTGATCGCAATGGCCTGACCACCAGCCGCTTTGATTTCTTCCACAACTGCGTTTGCCTTCGCTTCACTTCCAGCGTAGTTCACCGCTACATTCATACCTTCTCGAGCAAGTTCAAGAGCAATTGCACGCCCAATTCCACGAGAAGCACCTGTTACTAGCGCTGTTTTATTTTCAGCCATCGTTATTCCTCCCCTAACTTTTCAATAAGCTGGTCGAGTTGCTCAGGCGTACCGACCGCATGAACGGATGCTCGACGATTTACCTTTTTCACAAGTCCTGACAGAACATTCCCTGGTCCTACTTCGATAAATGTATCAACACCAAGGTCCATAAGCTTACGAACTGTATCTTCAAAGAGAACAGGTGAGTAAATTTGCTTAAGAAGATTTTCATGAATCTCAAGAGCAGATGTAGTAGGCTCAGCCGTGACATTTGCTATTACAGGAATCGATGCATCATGAATCTTTATCGCTTCAAGAATCGAAGCTAGTTGATCAGCGGCAGGTTTCATCAAGCTCGAGTGAAACGGTCCGCTTACCTGCAACGGAATAACGCGGCGAGCTCCCTTTTCTTTCGCTACTTCCGATGCTTTTTCTACGCCTTCTTTTGCTCCAGAAATAACGATTTGTCCAGGACTATTTAAGTTCGCGAGCTGTACCGTTGCGGTTGACGCAGAAACGTCATCCACTACTGCCTGTAGCTCTTCTCTCTCCATCCCCATAACAGCCGCCATTGCACCTTCACCTGAAGGGACAGCTTCTTCCATATAAAGTCCACGATTTCGTACTGCGAATACGGCATCCGAAAATGACAGGGCACCTGAAGCAACAAGCGCTGAATACTCACCAAGGCTATGGCCAGCCGTGTAGTCCGCTGTAATTCCCTTTTCACGAAGGGCTTCAAGTACCGCTACGCTAGCAGTTACAAGAGCAGGCTGTGTATTTTCCGTTCTCGTTAAAGTTTCGATTGGTCCATTCATGATTAGCTTTGTTAATTCAAAATCGAGGCGGTTATCGGCTTCTTTAAAAACATCTTTCGATACCGAATAGGCATCCATAAATGCCTGTCCCATACCGACTGCCTGTGAACCCTGGCCTGGAAATAGAAATGCTGTTTTACCCATTATTGATCTCCTTCCTTTTTTACAAGCGAAGTTTGAATCGCTGTAACGACATTACCGGTTACCATCATTCTTGCCTGTTTAATCGCACTAAAGACAGCACGGCTATTTGAGGAACCGTGTGCTTTAATAACGGGTGCCTTTAAACCAAATAATCCAGCACCGCCATATTCTGAATAATCAAGTTTCGAGCTTAGGTTCTTCAGCTTTGGCTTCAAAACACCTGCTGCCAGTTTACTTGTGAATGAGCTCGTTAGCTCTTCTTTCAACATCTTAAACATGGTGAGGACTGTTCCTTCTATCGTTTTTAACACAAGATTACCAGAAAATCCATCACAAACGACAACGTCCGCGGCATTACCAAGGATGTCTCTTGATTCGACGTTTCCTACAAAGTTAAGTCCGCTATCCTGAAGAAATGTAAATGCCTGTTTACTAAGTTCATTCCCTTTTCCTTCTTCAGTGCCGATATTTAAAAGACCCACTCGTGGATTCGAAACGCCGCGTACTTTTTCAGCATAAATGGAACCCATATGCGCATATTGAAGCAAATGCTCAGGTTTCGCATCCATATTCGCTCCAACATCGAGTAAAACGAACCCTTTTTCATCTATCGTCGGAAGTGTTGGCGCGAGGCCAGGACGTTCTATTCCATCAATCCGTCCGATGTATAACAATCCAGCTGACATAAGTGCTCCAGTATTACCAGCAGAAATGGCCGCATCGGCACGGCCTTCCTTCACTTCATTCACCGCTAGAACCATTGAAGCCTTCTTCTTTCGACGAACGGCACGTACTGGCTGATCCTCTGATTTGATATATTCTTCTGTATGTAAAATCGAAATTCGATCTTTGTTGCCTTTTAGAAGCGGATTAATCTTCTCCTCATCGCCCACAATAGTCACAGATAGATCTTCAAATGCCTCTATCGCTTCGTAAACACCATCAATTATCGATTGAGGTGCATTATCGCCGCCCATTGCATCAATTGCAAGTCTCATTTCATTCAACTTCCTTTCAGGATTTCGTCGAGCGGTACATCACAAATTCCCCGGTTAAAACAATTTCGTTCTGAACAAAGCTATTTACTTCGACAGTCGTGCGATCTTTGCTTCGTTCGGTTACGGTTGCTTTTGCTACTACTCGTTCGCCTTCTTTCACCTGACTTGAAAAGCGGATGTTCGCTGTTGCAGTCAGTGCGAGCTCATCGTTAATAATGGCAACGGCGAGCGAATTCGCCTGTGCAAAGAGATGATGGCCTCTCGCAATCTTGTTCCTAGAAAATACATGTTCAGTGCGTATATCAAGAATAGAGATTGCACTTTCATCAAGCTGCAAATCAATCACCTGACCAATTACTTCGTCGATCGGAAGTGCTTTGACTTCATCAAGCTGCTGCTGAGCCACATATTTAATCCGTTCTCTTAATTCCGGAATGGAAAGCTCTAACCGATCAAGTCTGATTGTCTGAATACTTACACCAAATTTATCTGCAAGTTCCTCATCAGTTATAAACGGAGTACTTTCAATTGTTTCCTTTAAAAGCTGCTGTCTATCTTTTTTACTCCTTTTCATACGCTACCGCCGCCTATCTAGCATTAATAAACGGATAAAAGAGGATCACTTGATCCTCTTTACCTCACTCTTATGACTAGGTCCTAAAAGTTAGTATATACTGCAGCATATGATTTTGCAAGCTAATCAAGCTTCTCGCCGCTCAACACGCCCTGTTCAGTCAGGTAGTTCCTAAGACTAGTATAGGTGCTGTCTTCCCAGAATGCACTTGACTCTACAAGGGCAGCGGCATCGTTTCTTGCAACTTCTAAAACACGGTAATCATGCACAAGGTCTGCTACTTTAAACTCCGGCAAACCACTTTGCTTTCGACCGAAAAAGTCTCCAGGTCCTCGAAGTTCAAGGTCTCGCTGTGAGAGCACAAATCCGTCATTGGATTCCGTCATGATTTGCATGCGTTCCTTTCCGACCTCAGATTTCGGATCAGCGAGCAGCACACAATACGATTGGTCTTTACCGCGACCAACACGTCCCCTTAACTGGTGAAGTTGAGCTAGCCCAAACCGTTCGGCATCATAAATAACCATAATCGTAGCATTGGGGACGTTAACACCAACTTCTACAACAGTAGTAGAAACGAGAAGTTGAACATCCTTTGTACTAAATTGCTCCATCACAGCTTCTTTTTCATCAGAGCTCAATCTTCCATGCATCAACCCAACTTGATACTCTGGCAGGGCAGTTTGCATCTGGAAATGAACGTCGATCGCATTCTGTACGTCTAGTTTCTCTGACTCTTCTATTAGCGGACAGATCACATACCCCTGTCTGCCCTGATCCAATTCTTTTTTGACAAATTCTAGTACCCTGGTCAGCATAGATGGTTTTGCCCAGTATGTTTCAATCGGCTTTCGACCCGCTGGCATTTCATCAATGGTCGATACATCCATATCTCCAAAAACGGAAATCGCAAGCGTTCTAGGTATTGGCGTTGCCGTCATATAAAGAACGTCCGGGCTAAGGCCCTTTTCTCTTAGTACCCGTCGCTGCCCTACACCGAACCGATGCTGTTCATCCGTAATGACCAATCCAAGTTTCAGAAAGACAACTTCATCTTGAATTAACGCATGTGTACCAATCAATAAATCAACTTCTCCGTTCTCGAGTCTTTCGAGAATTTCCCGTCGCTTCTTTCCCTTGACAGAACCTGTTAAAAGTTCAACCTTAAGAATTCCGCCGAGAAGTTCTTGAAATGATTCAAAATGTTGCTCAGCAAGAATTTCAGTCGGCACCATGAGCGCTCCCTGGTTACCAGCGAGATATGAAGCATATAACCCGATTGCCGCAACCACCGTTTTACCAGAACCTACATCCCCCTGAAGCAGGCGATTCATTCGATATGGGCTTTCCATATCTCGCAATATTTCACCGACAACGCGATTTTGAGCGCCAGTCAAAGGAAACGGAAGGCTCTGAATAAATTCTTCAAGACCTTTTTTTTCATAGTACTGGGAAGCGCCTTCCGTGCTTTCACGCTCCTTTTTTCTAAACACTTGCATTTTTAACTGAAATTGTAGAAGCTCTTCGTATACAAAGCGTCTTCTCGCCTGTTTTAAGCCATCATGGGATGTGGGCGCATGCATCATAAAGATAGCATTCTTCCGTGGCATCAGCTTATATCGCTCTAACATTTGCGGTGGAAGATTTTCATCTATTTGATCCCCAAATTGCTTCAGTGCAAGCTGAATGTATCGCTTCATTGCCTTTACTGTCACGTCTCCCCCAACTGGATAGATAGGCTCAATTGTTCCATCAGGATTGTGGCTAGAAAATGTAATTTCATTGGCTGAGAGTGTCATTTTGTGCTGATCCCATTTCCCTGTTACGGTAACGATTTGTCCGAGGGTAAACTGTTTTTTTAGAAAGGCGCGATTAAAAAAAACGGCTGTTATGAGGAACTTTCCTACTAACAACCTTACAGACAACCTTGATTTTTTCTTCCCATAAAAGCGGACAACAGGTTCACTGTGCACTTTCCCTTCTAGCGTTGCGCGTTCTTCGTGCTTTACCTCTGAGAGATCCTTTAGCTCGTAATCTTCATAGCGAAACGGGAAGTATTCAATTAGATCTCGAATTTTGTTTATACCGATTGAAGAAAGTGAAGCAGCCTTCTCATCCCCAATTCCTTTTATTTGCGTTATATTCTCCTCCATACCCAATCACTTCTTATCAAGGGCAACGCCAAATATTTTCGCTTCAAGTTCACGACCGGTCGGTGTTGCAGCAAGTCCACCCTGTGCTGTTTCACGAAGTGCTGAAGGCATTGTCTGACCAATTTTATACATAGCATCAATGACCTCATCACATGGAATTCGGCTAGTGATTCCTGCTAGTGACATATCAGCTGCAACAAGAGCATTGGAAGCGCCCATCGCATTTCGTTTCACGCACGGAACCTCCACAAGTCCCGCGACTGGATCACAAACAAGCCCGAGCATGTTCTTCAGTGCGATCGCAAAGGCATGTGAAGATTGTTCAGGTGTTCCCCCCATTAGTTCAACAATAGCAGCAGCAGCCATACCTGTAGCTGACCCAACTTCAGCCTGACAACCGCCTGCAGCACCCGAAATAGAGGCATTATTGGCTACAACAAATCCAAACGCTCCGGAAGTAAACAAATACCTGACCATTTGTTCTTCGGTTGGATTCACTTTTTCCTTAATCGCAAAAAGCGTTCCTGGCACAACACCAGCCGATCCAGCGGTAGGTGTTGCACAAATGGTACCCATAGCAGCGTTCACTTCGTTCGTCGCGATCGCTTTACTGACGGCATCAAGCATTGTTTGACCTGAAAGCGAGTTACCTGATTTCATATAGTTCTGCAAAAGAACAGCATCCCCACCTGTAAGGCCAGAGTGTGAACGAACGTTTTCTGTAATTCCTCGTTTCACTGCCTGCTCCATGACAACGAGGTTATTTCTCATTTGTTCGTAAACCTGCTCGCGGCTACTACCTCGAAAGTCCATTTCTTGCTCAATCATCACTTCAGATATCGGTATATTCTTCGACTGTGCGAGCTCGACTAGTTCTGCTACATTACGAAACATTGTCATTCCTCCTCTTACTCACTAATTTTAGCTACCTGGATTATATTTGGTAACAATTCGACTGCATCCAGAACTACTTGAGGAATATTCTGATCAACTTCAATCGTCATAAGAGCCTCTTTCCCTTTTTCTTTTCTGGATACGTTCATATGACCAATGTTGATCTCATGTTTTGCAAGCGTATTTGATACGCCAGCAATTGCACCGAAGCGATCATTGTGAACGACTAGGATGGCAGGGCTATTCCCAGAAAGACCAAGCGCAAAGCCATTAAGTTCAATTACCTCAATTTTCCCACCACCAATTGAGATCCCAACAAGCTCAAGCACACCCTTTTCATCCGATAGCTGAATTCGAGCTGTATTCGGATGATCGGTCAACGCATCTTCTTCAATAAACCGAACCTTTATCTTCTTTTCCTCCGCTATTGTAAGCGCATTCACGATGCGTTCATCATAAGTATCAAAATCAAGCACGCCACCTACAAGGGCTACGTCTGTACCATGACCTTTATATGTTCTTGCAAATGAACCGTAAAGTGAAATGGTGATGCTTTTTGGCTCACGTCCAAACAGATGCCTCGCCACTCTTCCGATCCTTGCTGCTCCGGCTGTATGTGAGCTAGAAGGGCCAATCATGACCGGACCAATAATATCAAAAACACTGCGAAACTTCACAATGACTCCACCTTTCATTAGGGCAGTTAACAGAAAAAGAAAACCTGGCTCATGCCACGTTTCTTTTTCTGCATTTATTTATCTATCGGTCTACTCGACAGCAATAATATAAGCATAAATCGGCTGTTTACCTGCATGAAGCTCGACTTCCACATATTCGAAAGTATCTTCAACGAAAGATAACAGCTTTTCAGCTTCCTCTTCATCAGCGTCTTCACCATAAATAATAGTAACAATCTCATCATCATCAGTAATCATCGACTGCAAAAGCGATGAAGCGACATCGAATCGAGATTCCTCAGAAACCATGATTTTTCCATCAGCAATGCCCATGAAATCATCTTTTGCGATGTCTATACCATCAATTTTTGTGTCTCTTACTGCAAAGGTAACCTGACCAGATTTAACAGCTGAAAGACTTTCCTTCATCGTTTCTTCATTCACTTCAGGTTCAACGGATGGATTGAATCCAAGCAGACTTGAAATGCCCTGAGGAACTGTCTTCGATGGAATGACGATCACATTTTCTTCCACTACGGATGCTGCTTGCTCAGCTGTCATCACAATATTACTATTGTTTGGTAAAATAATAATATTTTCTGCGTGAACGGCTTCAACAGCTTTAATAATATCCTCTGTACTCGGATTCATCGTCTGTCCACCAGGAATCACATAACTCGCTCCAAGACTTTCAAAGAGTTCAGCAATGCCTTCACCAATTGAAACGGTTATGATTCCATACTTCTTACGCTCAGCCGATTTTTCCTGTTTCTTAGAAGCTGAACGTTCTTCTTTAAGAAGCGTTGAATGCTGTTCGCGCATGTTTTCAATTTTAATCTTGATTAAACTACCGTAATTTTGTGCATACGTCATGATATTACCAGGGTATTCTGTATGCATATGTACCTTCACTAGATCCTCATCAGAAACGACAAGAAGGGAATCACCATGCTTATCAAGTTCATTTCTGAATGCTTCCTCATCGTATGGAGAATTAGCTAGCTTCTCATCCTCAAACTGAACCATAAATTCAGTACAATATCCGAATTCGATATCTTCTGTTTTCATGTGACCCTGTGCACCTTTGTGATGCTCAGCACGCACTAGCTCGTCCATTTTTTCCTGATCTACTGAAGAATCCGGCGTTTCTCTTCCTTCGAGGACTGCGAGGAATCCTTCGTAAATAAGAAGAAGGCCCTGGCCACCTGAATCGACAACCCCTACTTCCTTCAAAACAGGAAGTAAATCTGGCGTCCGATCTAGAGACGCTTTGCCTTCTTGCACAACTACCTGCATTAGTTCGACTACATCGGTTATTTTTTTAGCGGATTTCACAGCTTTTCTAGCAGCATCCTTTGCTACTGTTAAAATCGTACCTTCCACAGGTTTCATCACAGCTTTATAAGCAGAGTCCACACCATGTTCGAGTGCAGCAGCAAATTCAACGCTAGTAACCTCAGACTTGCCCTCAATCGCTTTTGAAAAACCTCTAAATAATTGCGAAAGAATAACGCCAGAGTTTCCGCGAGCGCCCATAAGCAGGCCTCTTGCGAAAAGAGATGCCACATCTCCTACTTTCTCAGAACTACTTGTTCTTACTTCTGCTGCACCTGACGTAATGGTCAGATTCATATTCGTACCGGTGTCTCCGTCAGGAACCGGGAATACGTTTAACGCATCAACCATTTTCGCATTTTTAGAAAGATTGTTTGCTCCTTCAAGAACCATATGCGCAAATCGTTTACCGTCAATCTTTTCAATCGTCACAGACTGTTCCTCCTTACTCCACTTAAGGGTTGGTCACCCTGACCCCTTGAACGTAGATGTTTACTGAATCCACCGATAGTCCGAGCATCTGGTCAAGCTGGTACTTTACTTTTGTTTGAACATTATGAGCCACTTCTGAAATTTTCGTACCATAGCTCACGATAATATACATATCGATATTAAGCTCATCTTCTTCTTTGCGAACTACAATCCCTCTGCTAAAGTTATCTTTTCCCAATAATTCAGTAATGCCATCTTTAAGCTGCTTCTGAGAAGCCATACCTACGATACCATAACAGTCGATCGCTGCGCCACCTGCAATCGCAGCTACCACTTCCGTCGAAATATCAATCTGTCCGTATTGGGTTTTCATTTCAATTGCCATTCTATTTCCTCCCTTAGCGATTTGGGTGTTGACCATATATTCATTCTATCGTAATTCAGACACTCCTGATGAATTTTATCCTACCCTTTAGAGACAGTAATACCCCCCTCAGGGAACATAGGTCAATCAAGACATTTAGGTGGGGGGTTAACTGTCCCTAAAGGTCCGTTTGGTTCAACTAAGCATCAGAGGGG
Source organism: Pseudalkalibacillus hwajinpoensis (assembly GCF_039851965.1). NCBI lineage: Bacteria > Bacillati > Bacillota > Bacilli > Caryophanales > Guptibacillaceae > Guptibacillus > Guptibacillus hwajinpoensis. The sequence goes on from NZ_CP156674.1 coordinate 493,727, forward strand.
ATGAATGAAAATACCCTCTAATGGAAGTTTCACTTTATATATAGAATAAATCCTGTACAGAGCTAACGTTATTTTACTACAATATCAGTGATATTAAAAGTTCGTCATTCAAAACGTCTATTCTGATCACCTTTTACTGTTAAGTTTTTTTCTTGATAACCAGAGTTAAACATCTTGCATTCACTACACCTACATGATACTATAGTGGAGGATTTATCCTGCACTTTTTGTGCAATGTAGGACAGTAAGGAGGTCGAAATAAATGGCTAAATGTGCAATCACTGGTAGAAAGACTGCGTTTGGTAACAAGCGTTCTCATGCGTTGAATACAACAAAGCGTAAATTTGGTGCTAACCTTCAAAAGGTACGTATCATGGTAGATGGTAAACCAAAGAAAGTTTACGTTTCTGCTCGCGCTCTTAAATCAGGTAAAATCGAACGCGTATAATAACATTAAAAAAGCACCCGTAGGGTGCTTTTTTTGTTGCTCTGTTAATCATTTTTTTTAAAAGACCCGAGCACAGCCCTCACAAAACCGCCGAGAAACTTTGGTAATTTAATCGTATAGAACTTCATATTTCCCCCTCCTCAGAAAGTCAAAAAATGGACCTCAGGATGAACAATATGAGAATATAAGATGCATTACTATTATATTCGCCGAAATTTAAATAGTACCTAAACCTCCTGTTCGGCGTCCGAACTTCTTACCACCAATAGTATGCCCTGATCAAATGAATAAGACCCATTTTCCTCTACTACCTCATTGCTAATACATAAACTTGAACCCCAGACGACCGTTTCATTCTGGAGTGGGTAACGAAATCCGCGGAGAGTTAACCCAACCACTTCTGGTGTAAACGAGAGAAATGACATGTATGGATAACGGGGATCCCTTTCTACATCGTATGCTCCTGGCTCTTTTATTTCCAGACGGTTGAGACGGTCTTCGATTGCAACTTTTGCATTCGAACGAATTCCTTTGATTAACATCTGAACATTTATCCAGCTATGATCGAGACGCCCCCCCGTTACACCAAACATTACGATTTCAGCAGGCTCTTCACTCAAAGCCCACTCAAGTGCGATTTCAAGGTCCGTTTGATCTTTCTCCGATGGATAGACTGTAAACGAAAGCTCATGCGTTTCCATCCACTCCCGTTCAGCTGCTGAAACCGAGTCGAAATCGCCGAATCCCCGCTCAGGTAAAATATTATTTTTTAGCAGTGTGTAGACCCCTCTGTCAACGCCTATCCATCGGACCTGACCTTTATTCTTAAGTAAATTGATCGGAAGGTCTTCTAATGGACCGCCAGCAACAATATAAATGAGCTCTTTCTTCATTTGTTATGAACCAGCTTAGGAGCAGTAGACGAAAGCAGTGCAATAACAGCGAACGATATGGCTGCTGTTGGAAGCAAATATGAAGCGTTATATAGAATTGAATAGAGCGCAACAGGTGTCCCTTCTGGAGCCATATATCCAAACCAGACTACGCCTGAAACAAAATGACTGGCTAATCTGCACAATGAGCCAACAAGACAACCGATGGCGATCATCGTTATCCGCTTTCTCTTCACTGCTGTAGCGGATACGCTAAATAACCCCGCAGTCCCCACTAACATAAACGCTATAGGGTAATCGAGCAGAAATTGAATCGGATGTACATAGAAGGGAGCGCTGATCAGCGGCTGTAAAATACCAACGAGTAATCCTGCGATTAGACCTGGACCGAGCCCTCTGCGGAAGGAAATGACAAAAATCGGGACCATTGCAAGGGATACAGAACCTCCATTTGGCCATAGTCTGAGTGATAGTAAATCAAGAATAATTCCTATTGCCGCCATAAGCGCAATTTCAACGAGCAGCACAAGTCTATTGTCTTTCTTCATTTTGTCTCCCCTTCCTTATGATCGCTCTCTTCTGTTTGTTAGATACGATCATATCGTATAAAAAAACAGCGGGGTTTTCACCCGCTGCCTTATGCCTTTCGAATCCGATCAATCGCCGCTTTTCGGTCAGATTGATTGTAAACGGCTGATCCAGCGACCAGAACGGTTGCACCAGCTTCTATGCATTTCCGAGCGGTCTCTTCATTGACGCCCCCATCGACCTCAATCTCAGGCGACACGCCAAGTGAATCGGCTAGTTGTTTGGTTTCAGCAATTTTGGAAACGACTCTCTCGATGAAAGCCTGTCCGCCAAATCCAGGGTTTACTGTCATTAATAGAACAAGATCTACGTCTTCAATTACATGCTTGATCGCATCAACTGGTGTAGCTGGATTTATGACAACACCTGCTTTTACACCTTTACTTTTTATCAGCTGAATCGTCCTGTGCAAATGGGGGCATGCTTCCGCATGAACGGTGAGTATGTCCGCCCCAGCATGAGCGAATTCCTCGATGAAGAGATCCGGATTTTCAATCATAAGATGAACGTCAAGCGGGAGCGATGTCACTGGTCGCAGTGCACGGACGATCGGTGCCCCGATCGTAATATTTGGGACAAAGTGCCCGTCCATTACATCAACATGGATATAATCTGCGCCCGCCGCTTCAACATCTTTTACTTCTTCTCCCAATCTCGCAAAGTCTGAGGCGAGGATCGATGGTGCAATTTTTATCATATCAGTACCTCCGTTTTTGGTCCTTAATTTCCTGAAAGAAAGAAGAATAATGATCGTACCGGTAAGGTTTAATTTCGTCGTTCTCAACAGCTATTTTCACTGCACAGCCCGGTTCAGCCTGATGTGTACATGCTCTAAATTTACACTCATTGCTTATTTTTCTAATCTCGGGAAAATAAAGCCATAAATCATCAGCTTCAATTCCTCTGAAATCCAGCGAACTAAAGCCCGGCGTATCAGCTACTAGCCCTGATCCAAATGGAATAAGTTCCACGTGGCGGGTTGTGTGCTTTCCACGGCCAAGATGAGTGGAAATGTCACTCGTATCAAGATCTAACTCAGGATTAATCGCATTAAGCAACGATGATTTACCAACGCCAGACTGCCCGGCAAACACAGTCACCTTATCCTCAAAATACGGTGCTATTTCTGACACACCTGATAAGCTTTGAGTGGAGGTAACTACGACATCATATCCAATCGCTTGATAGTCTTCTCCATATGCCAGAACCTCCTTTTCAAGAGATTCTGAAACCAGATCAATTTTGGAAATACAGATAACCGGTTTGATATCACTTGCTTCGATATGAACGAGAAATTTATCAAGCAGCTGGGTATTAAAAGAAGGCTGGGTAGCTGAAAAAACGAGAAATGCCTGATCCACATTCGCAATAGGTGGTCTGACTAATTCGTTTTCACGTTCATTAATCTCCAGAACATAGCCATCCGTTTTGTTTTCTGCTTCATAAACCACATAATCTCCCACAAGAGGAGTGATTTTACGCTTCCTAAAGTTCCCTCTACCTCTGCACTGGTAAATCTCCTTGTTTCTTTCATCCTGCACGTAATAAAAGCCGCTTAACGCTTTAATTATTCTTCCATCTGCCATGTAGGACTCCTTACTCGTTTTTTCCATATTTTTGTTTCGCTTGTTCGTACGTGATCGTTTTTGAATTCTCTTTTTTCTCTTTCCCATCGACAAGGACCTTATAAGATGCTTCCTCACCTGGATAGATGGTCATATCGAACTCAAATTCACTCTTTTCTGTGATTTCTTCTGAAATTTCTCCACTCGGTGTTTTCGAATCTGTGTAAAGAATTTCAATTAAACGAGATTCGCCTTCTTTTACTTCAAAAGTGAACTTGTTTGGAAAAACAATCGCTTCTTCTTCTGGAGACGGCTCCGGCTCTGGTTCAGGCTCCGGCTCTGGTTCAGGCTCCGGCTCTGGTTCGGGCTCCGGCTCTGGTTCAGGCTCTGGTTCAGGCTCTGGTTCGGGCTCTGGCCCTTTAGATAAGGTGAGGGTTATGACATCTCCCTCATTAACCTCAGTAACAGCGCCAGGCGATTGCTCCATGACAGTTCCCTCTTCAACCGTATCACTAAACTCTGGATCGTTATACGATATAGATACATTAATATCCTTTGCGTAAGCTTCTGCTTCTTCTTTTGTTAAATTCGTTAAATCTTTAAGAAGGGCGGGCTCTGGTCCGAGGCTATACCAGATAATGACGCGATCTTCCGTCGGAAGGGTCATTTTTCCTGCTTCAGGGTTCTGGTCATAGATTTCCCCTTCAGGATCGTCACGATACTCCCCTTCGTATTTCACGTTTTTAAAACCTTCTTCATCTAATAATGCTTCTACTTCACTCTTGGATCTGCCAATAAAATCATCCATTTCCATTTTTTCCGCACCTAAACTGACATTAAGCGTGATGGTGCTATCTTCTTTAACCATAATCCCTGACCCAGGCTCCTGGCTAATAACATCATCTTCTTCTACTTCTTCATTGAACTGCTCTTCTTTTTTTACATCAAGCTTCTGCTCAATTAATATGTTTCTAGCTTCTTCGTAGGTCATACCTGTAACATCAGGAACTTCTACGTCACTTACATAAAACAAGCCAGGCATAAACGTAAAGGCAAGGGCGGCAGCACCACCAAGTAGAAGTATAATGAGAAAGACAATTGTTGCGATTTTTCCTGCCTTCTTTTTCTTCTTGGGAGGAGTGTTATCAATCTCTGTTTTTACTGTTTTTATTGTTTCTTCTGTTTTAGGGTTATCTGGGGTGACAGGAGTTAGTATTTTGGTTGCTTCAGCATCGGTCGATTCGACGGGTCTGTCATATTCTTTCGTTGGGTCTAGAGATAGGTCAAGTGCTTCATACATCTCATTTGCACTTTGAAATCGCTGAGCTGGCTCCTTTGCCATTGCCCTCATAATGATATTTTCGATATTTATAGGCAATGACGTATTGATCAAGCTTGGCTTCGGAAAACGATCCTGTAAATGCTTCAGAGCAACGGATACTGGTGAATCTCCTGAAAACGGAAGAACCCCTGTTACCATTTCATAAAGCACAACACCAAGTGAATAAATGTCCGATCGCTCATTTGCAACGCCGCCACGCGCTTGCTCCGGGGAAAAGTAGTGAACGGATCCAAGTACAGAATTCGTATGAGTTATAGTCGCAGAAGTAATTGCCATCGCAATGCCAAAATCAGTCACTTTCGCTTCACCATACTCATTAATTAAAATATTATGAGGTTTAATGTCACGATGGATAATCTGATTTTCATGTGCATGTTCAATGGCAGATGACATTTGTTTCATTATGTCGACAGCCTCTGTTATGGGTAGAGCTCCGCGGTTACGGATTTTTTGTTTCAGTGTCGTCCCTTCTACGTATTCCATTACGATATAGTAAAAGTCTTCTTCTTCTCCTACATCATAAATTGACACGATATTAGGGTGATCCAAACTGGTTGCAGATTCCGCTTCTCGGCGAAACCGTTTAATAAACTCATCGTCTCGTGAAAATTCCGGGCGCAAAAGTTTAACAGCTACCGTTCGATCAAGAATTAAATCCAGCGCTTTATAGACAATTGCCATTCCACCGTCACCGATGACCTCAAGCAATTTATATCGCCCATTAATATGTTTGCCTAACATGAGCGATCACTTCCTGCAGAAGGAGAATTCTGAATAAGCGCTACTGTGATATTATCTTCTCCCCCTGCTTCATTTGCGAAACGGATTAGCTGAGCTGCTTTCTCTTCGAGCGTTTGATCTGAATTCATCACTTCTTGAAGTAATTCGTCTGATACTTTATTTGTTAGCCCATCAGAACAAAAAAGGGCGGCCTCTTGTTCGTCCCACTCGAAAGTATGAATATCTACCTTGACACCCTTGTCGGTTCCAAGCGCACGCAACAGGACATTCTTTCGAGGATGATCCTCAGCCTCCTCTTCTGATAGCTGCCCGCTTTTCACAAGTTCATTGACGAGAGAATGATCACTGGTCTTTTGATCAAGAACCTTACTACCAAACAAATAAGCCCGACTATCTCCAACATGACCAATTGTAATAAATTCATTCGTACAAACGGCTGCAACGAGGGTTGTTCCCATACCCGCATATTCAGGCTTTTCTTTTGAGTAATCTAGAATGGTTTCATTTGCTTTTTGAATCGTATGTAACAGCCACGCTTCCGCTCTACCTGGCCTGAAACCAGCTTTCTCATCTTCCCAGCTCATTTGCATGGATTCAACCGCAAGGGAACTTGCGATATCTCCAGCCTGATGGCCGCCCATTCCGTCAGCCACAATTACAAGATATTCACCCAGGCTATTTTGCACTGCATTTGTACTGTCTTCATTGTATGCCCTTACTTGTCCTCGGTCTGTCAATGTTACAGCTTGCATGTGGTCACCCCGTCTCTTATTTCCACTGCTAACGTGGCATGAACCGCTCATTTCTGTGCGATTCACCACCGTTAACTTTTATTTTTTAATGAAACATGCGATATAAAAACCATCTGTACCGAAATAATGCGGTAGCAGTTGAAGCTGACCATCTTCACAATACTGTGTAGCTTTTTCAGGCAATCGGTCTGCAAGTGTCTGGTCAAGCTCAAATTCAGGATGATCCTGGAGGAATTGTTTTACCACTTCCTGGTTTTCTGCCTCTTCTATTGTACACGTACTATAAACTAATTTTCCACCAGGTTTTAGTAGACTTGCCTGTGAATCCAGAATCCCTTTTTGGACCTTTGTAATGCGATCTATGTCTTCCTCTTGTTTTGACCATTTAATATCAGGCTTACGTCGAAGAACACCAAAACCGGTACAAGGAGCGTCAACAAGTATGCGATCGAATGAGTTTGGTTTAAACCGTTCAGAAACCGTTCTGCTATCAAGCGTCTCTGCTTCAATCGTAGATAGCTTCAATCGTTCTGCCTGCTTCTTAATCAACTTCACTTTATGAGCATGTAGTTCAAGTGAATTCACGTGGCCTGAGCCATTTAGACGTTCTGCAATATGTGTTGTCTTTCCACCCGGTGCAGCACATGCATCAAGTACAGACTGACCCGGCTCCACTCCAAGCGCTCTTGCGACAAGCATTGAACTTTCATCTTGGACCGTTAAATCACCACGCTTATAAACATTGGTCTCAAAAAGCTTGCCTTCAATAACTTTGACACCATCAACCGAAAGGCTCCCCTTAACAACTTCAACGCCTTCACTTTCAAGATCCTTTATCACCTGATCAACGGAGGTTTTCATCGAATTTACCCTGGCTGTCACGTAAGGAGCAAGAAGGTTTTCTTCACACATTGCTTCCGTAGCTTCAACTCCAAGCTGCTCAATCCAGCGCTGAACAAGCCAGAGCGGGTGGCTTTTCGCAATCGAAATACGTTCTGCAACGTCTCCAATTTCCTCCGGATTTCTAAGGCCCTTACGCTGGGTATTGCGGAGAACGCCATTGACCAATCCACTGATCCCTTTGTGTCCGCGCTTCTTAGCAATTTCCACCGCTTCATGGATAATTGCACGGTCCGGAACGCGATCTAGGTAAATCATCTGGTAAAGTGAAAGTTGCAAAAGTGAAATAACCCAGTTTTGAACTCTTTTGCGGTTTGTAAGAAAATCATCTAGATAGAAATCGAGCGTCTTCTTACGCTGGATCGTTCCATAGACGATCTCCGTTAATAAACCAGTATCTTTACGGCTCAGCTGATGCTTTTTAATCGTTTCATTTAACAGCAGGTTACTATATGCCTGATTTTTATTGATTTTTTCAATTACGTCAAGTGCTGCTTCTCGTACATTAGTCATGTGTTATTCACCAAATCTTTCATTTTTATCGAATGTTCGTCCTTGTAGATACTGAGAGGATGTCATCCGTTTCTTACCAGCGGGTTGAATATCAGTAAGTTTAATCGCAGTGGTGTTACCCGTTGCAATGACTGGGCCGTCGCTTTCAGTGTATAGCACGGTTCCAGGTGCTGCCTTTTCAACGCTTTCAACCTTTTCACCCCACCAAATCTTCATTACCTTACCTTCATATTCTGTAAATGCTACAGGCCATGGATGAAGACCTCGAATGTGATTATAAATCTCTTCACCCGGTTTCGACCAGTCAATCTTCTCCTGATCACGTTTAATATTAGGAGCAAACGTAGCTTCTGCATCGTTTTGTTTGACTGGCGTTAGTTTATCATTCAAGAGTTTTGGAAGCGTTTCTTTTAGAAGCTTGGAACCTGATGCGCTTAACTTGTCATGCAGACTACCGGTATGGTCACGTTCTTCAATCGGTACGACCGATTGCGTTAGGATATCGCCTGCATCTAATTTCTCTACCATATACATAATCGTAATGCCCGTCTCCTTATTTCCCTGAAGAATCGAATAATGGATCGGCGCCCCTCCACGAAATGCTGGTAAGAGAGAGGCATGGACATTGATACATCCGTATTCTGGTGCATCAAGCAGCCGTTTCGGAAGAATCTGTCCAAAGGCAGCTGTTACGATTAAATCCGGGTTCAAGTCAAGGATCGGCTGAAGTTGTTTTGGATCTTTCACCTTTTCAGGTTGCAAAACAGGTAAACCATGCTTCAAAGCAGCAACCTTTACAGGCGGCGGGGTCATCACACGTTTTCTGCCCTTCGGACGGTCAGGCTGCGTTACTACGCCGGTAATTTCATACCCTTCATCTACTAACATATCAAGCACAGGAACAGAAAAATCAGGCGTTCCCATAAATACAATTTTCGCCATTGTTACTCTTCCTCTCCTTCCGTCTCAGGATCAATATAGCGAATGACTTTTTCAGTAAACAGAACACCATGCAGGTGGTCAATTTCGTGTTGAATCGCTCTTGCAAAAAAACCTTCTGCTTTCAGTTTAAAGTCCTTACCGAAACGATTCTGGGCCTTTAGTGTTATGCGATACGGACGCTCTACTTCTCCAAACACTCCTGGAAAACTGAGGCAACCTTCAAGATCGACTTCATTTCCACCGGTAGATTTCACGATCTCAGGATTAATAAGCTCCAACGCTTCTTCCTCCCTTGTATCAACAACCGCAATTTGGTGATCGATTCCGATTTGAGGTGCTGCAAGACCAACTCCTTCAGCTGCATACATGGTTTCAAACATATCGTCAAGCAAATTATGTAGCGCTGTATCAAACGTTTCAACACGTCTACATTCCACTTCAAGCACCTCATTTGGATGCAATACAATTTCTCTTATGGCCAACGTCATTCTCCCTTTCGAACTAATTTACATCATCATATAAGGCTGCGTATCAATTGTTAGCTGTAATCCACCACGGCTAATTTCTTTTGAAAAGTGCTTTTGAATTTCTCGTAACTTCTCATGTAATTTTGGTTCAACTTTGTATTTTATCATGCATTGATAGCGATATCTATCTTTGATCCTCGGAATCGATGAGGCGACTGGTCCAAGCACGACACTTGCTGGAGATAAATTCTCTTTTAAGAAGCTGGTGATTTTTTCCGTCACATCCACCGCTTTGGTGAGCTCCTCATGTGACACGTTTATCATCGCTAGAAAATAAAAAGGCGGGTAACCGAATTGCTTTCTCGTTACCATTTCTCGCTGATAGAATGCCTGATAATCATGATCAGCAGCCATTTCAATACTGTAGTGCTCAGGCGTGTATGATTGGACCACAACTTCACCTGGCAACAAATGTCTCCCGGCTCGTCCACTTACCTGTGTAAGTAATTGGAACGTTTTCTCTGAGGCTCGAAAATCAGGTAGGTGCAGCATCGCATCACCAGCTAGAACCCCAACAAGCGTCACGTTTGGAAAATCAAGGCCTTTCGCTATCATTTGCGTACCGAGAAGAATATCTGCTTTTCCTTCTCCGAACTGATTCAACAGCTTTTCATGAGACCCTTTTCGACGTGTCGTATCGACATCCATTCTTACTACCCTTGCCTCGGGTAAAATTTTCGTCAGTTCTTCTTCTACCCGCTGTGTCCCTGTTCCGAAGAACCGAATATGTTCGCTTTCGCATTCTGGACATTTGGTAGGGAACTTTTCCTCATGACCGCAATAGTGACAGCGCATCGTTCCATTGATTTTGTGATACGTTAAACTAATGTCGCAATGCGAACATTCAACAACAAAGCCGCAATCACGGCACATAACAAAGGTGGAATACCCTCTCCTATTCAAAAAAAGAACAGTTTGCTCTTTCTTCTCTAGTCTCTCTTTCAACTTATCGTAAAGCTCATTTGAAAACATCGACCTGTTTCCTGAGCGCAATTCTTCTCTCATATCAACAATTGATACGGAGGGCATTTCCTGTTTATTCACGCGCTTTAATAATTCAAGCAACTTGTAAACACCTTTCGAAGCTCTGGCATAAGATTCGAGTGATGGTGTAGCGCTACCGAGCACAACAGGACAGCGGTACTGCTCGCCACGCTTAATCGCAACATCCCGCGCATGATAACGTGGGTTTTCTTCTTGTTTGTAGCTTCCTTCATGTTCTTCATCAATAATAATAATACCCAGGTTTGTAAACGGAGCAAATACAGCAGATCTAGCACCGACAACGACTTTCACTTCTTTTCGGTGGATTTTTCGCCACTCATCGTACTTTTCTCCTCTGGATAGTCCACTGTGAAGAACCGCTACTTCAGATCCAAACCGACTTTTAAACCTGGTCACCATTTGAGGTGTCAATGAAATTTCCGGTACGAGTACAATCGCTTCTTTCCCCTGTTCAAGAACACGATGAATCGACTGCAAATAGATTTCTGTCTTTCCACTTCCAGTTACACCGTGGATAAGAAATGTTTCATGCTTCTCTATTTCAATACTTTCTAGTATCGGAGAAATGACCTGTTGCTGAAGATCTGTTAGCTCCAGTGGAGCAGAAGTCTTAAAGCTTCGCCCTTTGTATGGATCGCGATATAGCTCTACTTCCTCTTCTTTTAAAATGGATTTTGAAACGAGCGATTTTATCGTCGATCGCGTTGTATCGAGAGTACCCATTAATTCTTTATATGAGACAGCACCAGTATGATCAACAAAATACTGCATGATTTCCTGTTGTTTTAATGCACGGCTGCCCATCTTTTCTTTCTCCACGCTTAGCTCTTCAGGAGTTAGCACGGAGGTAATAGAAAGCATCGTTTTCGGAGCTGTTTTTTCTTTCACATCATACCGAACTTCAAGTTCATCATTCTTAATCGCACGGTTTAGCTCTTTATGACTGAAATGAGAGAGAAAGTCATCCCACTTCACCCCTCCATTCGCTACCATCCGATGCCAGGTAGCCGCTTCATTCTGGCAATTACCATGAACCACTGTCTTAGTAACATTCGCTTTCATTGCAGCGGGAAGCATCACTTGAAGTGCAGAAACAGCGTAACAGAGCGTTTTTTCTGTTAACCAGAAACCCAGGTCTAAGAGCTCCTTCGTCAGCACTGGCGTAACATCTTTCACTTCGCTAATTTCTTTTAATTTATCGTGTTCAGAATCAGTCGCAACAGCAATCACGAAACCCTGAATTTTTCTTGGGCCAAACGGAACAACAACGCGCATTCCCGGTTCAATCATTTCCTCCCACGCTTCCGGAATAGCATAATCAAACAAGCGATCCGTTTGATTCGCCGGAACGTCCACAATGACTTTAGCAATCATTTACGCGTCACGTCCAATCGAATGACTTCATCAAGAATACGGTTTGCGGCATCATGCTTCGATTGAAGAGGAAGCTCCAATCGCTCGCCATCTCTTCTTAACAGCGTCATGATATTCGTGTCTTTATCAAATCCGGCCCCTTCCGATTTAATGTTATTGGCACAGATAAGATCAAGGTTTTTCTTTTCAAGCTTCTTCTGTGCAAACTCATCTAATCGCTCTGATTCAGCTGCAAAGCCTACGAGAATTTGATTTGTTTTCATTTGCCCGAGCGTCCACAAAATATCCTTTGTCCGCTCCATTTCTATAGCCATAGAACCCTCTGATTTCTTTACTTTTTCAGAAGCTATGTAGGCTGGTCGATAATCAGCTACTGCAGCTGCCATAATCAGCACATCTGCGTTCTCAGCAGCTGCCATAACTTCATGATACATTTCATCTGCCGTAACCACATCGATTCGCTCGACGCGTTCGGGTGTTGACAATGATACAGGACCTGTAATTAACGTAACCTCAGCCCCTCGCTTTGCAGCTTCTTCAGCAAGCGCAAAGCCCATTTTGCCAGAGGAGTAGTTTGTAAAATAGCGGACCGGATCAATGGGTTCTCTTGTTGGACCTGCCGTAACGACAATTTTTTTTCCTTCAAGATCACTCGGGCTGTTGAAGTAGATATGAAGCGTTGAAAGGATGTCCTCCGGCTCAGCCATTCGTCCCTTTCCGACATAGCCACATGCCAGCAATCCTTCACCGGGTTCAAGAAAATGACAACCGAACGACCTTAGCACATTCATGTTCTTCTTCACCGCAGGGTGATCGTACATGTGAACATTCATCGCTGGCGCAACCCATACAGGTGCCTGTGTAGCAAGTAACGTCGTTGACATCATATCGTCTGCTATTCCATTTGCTAGCTTTCCGATCATATTCGCAGTAGCTGGGGCAATCAACACAAGATCAGCCCAGTCAGCAAGATCAATATGTGCAACGGAACCTGGATCTTTTTCTTCAAATGTATCTTTATAAACATCATTTCTTGACAATGTTTGAAAAGTTAACGGTGTCACAAACTCAGTGGCCGAATCGGTCATTAACACCTTTACTTCCGCCCCTGTTTGAAACAATTTACTCGTCAACGCTGCCGCCTTAAAAACAGCAATACCTCCACTAACACACAGAAGAATCTTTTTCCCTTTGAGACTCATCACGTTTCACCTTCCACCTCAATAGTTAACATAATATTATTATAGTTAATTTTATTACACTATAATAAAATCAATTACATTACACGCTCGATTTTGAGCTGATCCGAGTGAAACCTTAGTTTCACGGCGTAAAAGAGCATGAATCATCCCAAAACTAACCGAAGCAAGAAAAAAATAACAACCTATTCTCATAGGTTGTTACTCTCACATCAATCTTCTATCATTCCATCAGCAAGTAGTTTGCCGTCCATTACTTCTTCAAGTGCTTTACCGACAGCTTTTACTGACTGTGGACGGTCAACGTACACGTTACCCGTCTGTTGAATAACGCGCGCTCTCTTAGCCGAAAGCGTTGCAAGCGTGTATTTTGAATCAATTCTGTCCATTAGTGAATCAATCGATGGATATAAAATCATTATTTAACCTCCGTTACATTCTTATATTTATGGGCAAGACGATCACGTCTAAGGTGCTCAGCTGTAATAATAGCATGAATTCGCTCACAGGCTAACTCGACTTGATCATTTTCAACGATATAATCGTATTGATCAATCAATTCAATTTCTTCTTTCGCGACACCCATACGGTTATCTATCAAATCATTCGATTCCGTACCACGGTTGACGATCCGATTTCTTAGTTCACTTAAGCTAGGGGGCATAAGGAAGATAAAAGCTCCTTCCGGAAAATGCTTACGAACTTGCTTCGCACCCTGGACTTCAATTTCAAGGAGCACATCTCTTCCAGACTGTAACGTCTCTTCAACATAATCAACAGGCGTTCCGTAATAGTTTCCAACATATTGAGCAAACTCAAGCAGTTTATTATCTTCAATCATACTCTCAAATTCTTCGCGTGATTTAAAAAAGTAATCAACTCCATTCACTTCACCCTCACGCGGTTTACGTGTTGTGACAGAGATGGAATACTGTACTTCCTCTGCATCCTGCATGAATGCTTTCCTTACTGTTCCTTTTCCAACGCCTGAAGGGCCAGAAAGAACAATTAACAATCCCCGTTCTTTTTCCATACTTACCTCCACTTTCTAGATGTTACTCGTCTGACAGCTCGTCTTTATTAACAAGACGTTGAGCTACCGTTTCAGGTTGGACCGCCGAAAGAATCACATGGTCACTGTCAGAAATAATGACAGCGCGTGTTCTTCGACCGTATGTTGCATCCACAAGCATATTGCGATCTCTTGCAACAGTAATAATTCGTTTAATTGGTGCCGATTCTGGACTAACAATTGAGACTATCCGGTTGGCGTTTACGATGTTACCAAACCCGATATTGATTAATTTAATACTCATGGTCGTTCCTCCCAAGAATCACGATTCTATTTTTACACCAGTAGGGTGTTTTTTAACGATAGATACAGATTTATTCAATATTTTGAACCTGTTCACGAATCTTTTCCACTTCGCTTTTAAGATCAACGACATGTTGACTGATCTTATGGTGTGAAGACTTTGAACCGATAGTATTCAGCTCCCGATTGATTTCCTGTACTAAGAAATCAAGTTTCCTCCCTACGACACCATCACTAGTAAGAATATCATGGAATTGGGTTAGATGACTACGGAGCCTGATGATTTCTTCATCGATACTTGCCTTATCAGCAAGAACAGCAACTTCTGCTAGAATCCGCCCTTCGTCTACTTCCTCAAGCTCCTTAAACCCTTCAAGCCTGCTTCGTATTCGCTTTTCAAAAGCGATGGGTACTTGTTCGGAAAGATGAGAAATAGCTGCAATCTCCTCTTCCATCCCCGTAAGTTTCACTTGAATATCTCGATTAAGGGCCTTTCCTTCATTACATCTCATTTCAACTAATGACTTAACTGCTTGATCAAGTGTTTCAAAAATCAATTCTTCCATCTGTTCGATACCTATTTCTTTCTTCTGTACACAGAAGGCATCGTCCAGGCTAAGTAACGAAGCAACAGAGACATCATCTTTAAGACTGTAGCGTTCGGCTGCCTGCCTTAAAACGGTTATGTACTGATCGAGCAGATGCCAATCCGGCTTTACGACACTCGAAGAAAATCCCGCCCCATCGATCGTAAGGTAAACGTCGATTTTCCCTCGATTTACATAGCGCTGAATGGCTGTCTTCATTTTACTTTCTAAATGCAATAAAGCTTTGGGCATGCGAAATGACCCATCAAAGTAACGATGATTTATCGATTTAACTTCAATCGTTAGCTGAATATCATTCCGTTCACATGATGCTCTTCCATATCCAGTCATGCTTTTACTCATTTTATCCCACCTTAAGGGGCAGTAAAACCCCCACCTCAAAATGTAAATCAATCGAGACAATTAGGTGCGGGTCAACTGCCCCTAAAGGTCCGATTGGTTCAACTAACCATCAGCGGGATGAAACAACCCCCCCTCTGATGGAAGTTTCACTTTATCACATCCAATAGCTATTCTTACCAATTGTACCACTTCATTAAACTGAAACAAAGGGATATCTCACCATGTGTCATATGTCCTAACAAAAGGCTTTATTAATGCACGCTTTTGATATTAGGTTCATTAATGCCCTATGAAACTAAAGTTTCACTAGAATAAGCCAAATTTCGTTTTTACAACAAAAGGAACTAATGGAATTTCAAAGAAAAAACAGAGGATATAATTCATCCTCTGTGGATGCTATTATTTTTCTTGAATAATGCAGCCCCGGCAAGTAGAAACGTAGGAATACTTGAGAAAACAAGAATTAACATCCATTCTCTCATCGATAAATAAGTCGTATGGAAAATAGGCTGCAATGGCTCATAGTAAATGACCCCTACCAATAATCCTATTGACGAAAGCACGGCTAAAACAAGTGCTTTATTTTCAAATGGATTGCGGTGAAACACAGATCGTTCGCTTCTACAGTCAAATACATGAATCAACTGGGCAAGAACAAGCGTAGCGAAGGCAACTGTTTGTGCTTTAACGAGATCATTTGGATTTTCGCTATAACAGATCATAAAGGCGGCGAGTGTACACGCTCCTATCATAATTCCACGTGAAATGATTTTCCAACCAAGCCCTCTTGCAAACACGCCTTCTTTTGGTTTCCTCGGATCCCTATTCATCACATTGCCCTCTGCTGGATCAAGCCCAAGTGCCATTGCTGGCAGTCCATCTGTTACTAGATTCACCCAGAGTATCTGAATAGGGACGAGGGGGAGCGGCAGCATTAAGAGAATCGCAAACAGCATCACGAGGATTTCACCCACGTTTGAAGCCAGTAAGTAACGGATAAATTTCCTTATGTTTTCGTAAATATTCCGTCCTTCTTCAACCGCTGCACGTATTGTCGCGAAATTATCATCACTTAGAATAAGAGATGAGGCTTCTTTTGCAACATCGGTTCCTGATTGCCCCATTGAGATACCAATATTCGCTGCTTTGATTGCAGGAGCATCGTTTACCCCATCTCCCGTCATCGCTACAATATGACCTTTATTTTGAAGAGCTTTTACGATTTTCAACTTATGCTCAGGTGATACCCGAGCGAAAACATACGTATCTTCTACTTGATTTTCAAGCTCTTCAACTGTTAACGAAGAAAGTTTGCTCCCTTCCATCACCCGCCCTCGCTCCGGTAATATCCCAAGGTTACGAGCGATAGCAGTTGCCGTTGTGACATGGTCACCCGTTATCATAATCGTTTTAATTCCAGCCGTTTTACAGTCAGCGACAGCCTGTTTCACTTCTTCCCGGGGAGGATCAATCATCCCTTCTAAGCCTACGAATGTCAGTCTTGACTCTGCTTGAACACTGTGAAGCATATTGTCTTCGTTTTGAATCGGTTTATAAGCGACAGCTATTGTTCTAAGCGCCATTTCCCCAAACGATGCAAGTTGATCCTGAATCTCTCGTTCATAGCTTTTTCGGAGCGAAGCCTTTCTTTCATTCCAGAGAACAGACTCGCATTGTTTGAGTACGATATCCGGTGCCCCTTTGGCAATCACAAAGCGCTTGCCCGCGGAATCTTCCACTACGATACTCATCATTTTCCGATTCGAATCAAACGGGAACTCCTGAATAATCGTAAACTCTTCTTCCCTAATCTCATTTGTCAAACCAGCTTTCATCGCAGCGGCCACTAGTGCTCCCTCTGTAGGATCGCCATCAAGAAGGTATTCTCCATTCCGCTCAACGACACTAGCGTTACTGCATAGCAAGCCAAATGTTAACAGTTGTTTTAATGAACGCTCTTCATCAGAATAAACACGCGTCTTCCCTTTAAAGAAGTCACCGTATGGCGAATAACCTGACCCGGTCACATCCCATGTTTCTCCACCGGCCCATAGCTTCGTCACCATCATTTTATTTTGTGTCAGCGTACCTGTTTTGTCGGAGCAAATCACCGTTGCACATCCGAGCGTTTCAACGGACGGGAGCTTTCTCACAATCGCTTTCCGATTACTCATCTTCTGCATACCAATCGCTAAAGCAATTGTTACAATGGCTGGCAATCCTTCAGGGATTGCTGCAACCGCAAGTGAGACGCCTGCTAAAAACATACTATACACATCACGGCCCTGAATGATACCAAGGACAACAACCATTGCCGTTAAAAGCAAGGCGGCCGCAATTAGAATTTTTCCCAGCTGTTCAAGTCGGTGCTGAAGCGGTGTTTCCATCGTATCTGCCGATTGTATCAAATGGGCAATTTTACCCATTTCTGTTTTCATACCAGTGGCCGTGATGATCCCTGTGCCTCTTCCCTTTGTAACAAGAGTTCCCATAAACCCCATGTTAGGTTGATCGCCGGGGCCAGGGTCATTATCTATTATGGGCTCAGGATGTTTGAGGACGGGGAGTGACTCTCCAGTAAGCGCTGATTCTTCAATGAGCAGATCCTGACAGGTAAGAAGCCGTACATCCGCTCCGATTCTGTCGCCACTTTCCAGACGCACAATATCCCCTATAACAGCTTCCCGTGCTTGGATTGTTACCCACTGAGCATTCCGAAGAACTTTCATTTTTGGTGAGGACAATTGCTTCAACGCCTGAAGGGACTTTTCTGCTTTTCTTTCCTGTACGAAACCGAGAATCCCATTTACGAGGATAATCAGGATAATAGCAATGGCATCCAGATATTCACCAAGCAACCCTGAAATAAGCGTTGCGGCAAGCAGCACAACGACCATAAAATCCTTAAACTGAGCTAAGAACATCAAAATCATAGATGGTCGTTCCGCCTCATCAAGCTGATTCGGTCCGAAGGCTTTTCTTCTCCGAACAGCCTCATCCGAGGTCATGCCAACGTCTACATCCGCCTCTAATTCTTCTGCTACCTCTCGTTTAGTCATGTTATACCAGTTCATGAACTTTCACCCCGATCCTGCACGTTATATCACTAATAGTTCATCTATATTCAGACAAGCTTCAAAAAATGCTATACTAAGAACGATGTCTATAGATAGGAATGTAGGTGAACGATATGTCTTTTGACGGAATGGTTATGAGAGCCGTTGCGCATGAAACAAATGAATTATTAAAAGGTGGACGAGTAACGAAGATTTATCAGCCGTATGCAACTGATTTGATGCTCGTGATTCGCTCAGGTGGGAAAAACCATCAGCTCCTTCTCTCTGCTAATCCTTCTTACGCAAGAGTGCAAATTACAGGAGAATCGTATGCAAACCCGAAGGAACCACCAATGTTCTGCATGCTTTTAAGGAAACACCTCGAAGGTAGTATTGTAGAGGAAATTAAACAGATTGATAATGAAAGGATTCTTCACGTTACGTTTAAAGCTCGAAACGATCTCGGCGATTTAACAAAACGCACATTAATTGCAGAAATTATGGGACGTCATAGTAACGTGATTCTTCTGAATGAATCTGACATGATTCTTGATAGCATTAAACATCTTTCTCCTGCCGTAAATAGGCATAGAACAGTGCTTCCCGGGCAGGATTATATTGCACCACCCGCACAGAACAAAATTTCACCATTCAGTTTGAGCGCTGATGACTTATTAAGGCAGATCGACTTTAATGCCGGAAAGCTCAGCAGCCAGATTGTTCAGGCTTTTGGGGGCGTATCACCACTGATCGCAAAGGAAGTAGTGCATCGCGCTGGCCTTGCTACTCGTAAAACATTGCCAGAAGCCTTTTTCACTATTTTCAATGCGCTTGAGGAACACGCGTACACTCCGCAGATGGTCACTTCCCAAAAGGAATACTTCTCGGTTGTGGAATTAACCCACCTTGTTGGTGAAACACGCTCATTCGACTCTGCGAGTAAACTGCTTGACCGTTTTTATTACGGTAAAGCCGATCGTGACAGGGTTAAACAGCAGTCCAATGATCTTGAACGATTCCTCTCTAATGAATTGAAGAAGAATGAGAAGAAAATTGAAAAGCTTACTAGAACAATCCAACAGGCACAAGAGGCAGATAAGTATCAGCTTCTTGGCGAGCTACTGACTGCCAACATGCACATAGTGAAGCGTGGTGATAAGAAGGTTGAGGTTCTGAACTATTATGATGAAAATGGCGGAACTGTTGTTATCGAATTAAACCCTCAAAAATCACCATCGGATAATGCACAGCAGTATTTTAAGAAGTACAATAAAGCAAAGAATTCTATTTTTGTACTTGAAGATCAAATCGAGAAGTCCCATCAGGAGATTACTTACCTTGAACAATTGATCCAGCAGTTAACATCTGCTTCCCCACGTGACATCGAGGAAATTCGCGAGGAGCTTGAGGAAGAAGGCTACATTAAGAAACGCTCACATAAGAAGAAATCAAAACCAACAAAGCCGAAGCTTGATACGTATGAATCATCAGACGGTACGGAAATACTAGTTGGTAAGAACAATAAACAGAACGAGTATTTAACGAATAAGCTTGCAGCTAGAAGTGAAACGTGGCTTCATACAAAAGATATACCAGGGTCACACGTTGTGATTCGAAGCACCGATTACTCTGAGGAAACACTTCTAGAAGCTGCAAACCTCGCAGCCTACTTCAGCAAAGCGCGTGAATCCGGCTCCGTTCCAGTCGATTATACGGAAGTTCGGCACGTGAAAAAGCCAAATGGTGCGAAACCAGGCTTTGTAACTTACGATCAGCAGAACACTCTTTACGTAACACCGGATCAGGATCTGATTTTCAAAATGAAAAAATAAACATCAAAAAAAGTCACGCGGATTCGCGTGACTTTTTTTGATACATCCTTTTATCAGAGCCTTATAAATCGGCTATTGTTATTATCGCTAATCCGTCTAACACTTCAACGTGCCTGGTTTCTTTTGCTCCGAGCATTTTCAGCTTTTGGCTTAATTCTTCCGAAGAATAGCGGTGCCTTTTTGTTGAAACGTTGGACCACTTCAAAAGGGATGTTTGCTCAAACCCACTCATATTATTTTGCTTTGCATACTCGAACGCTGCTATCTGATCCATTTGTAAAGAAGGGTTCAACATGACAACCTTCCCCCCTTCTTTTGTGACGCGAATCATTTCTTTCATCCCTGCTTCAGGCTCCGGCAGAAGAAACATGACACACGTTGATAGCGAAAGATCAAACATGCTGTTTTCAAACGAGAGATCACACGCATCACCTTCAGAAAAGTGACTTTTATTCGACCGATTTATAAAAAAGAAATTTTGCTTGCTAGCCTTTACCATTTCAGAGGATAAATCAACGCCTGTGAGTATCGATGCTTCCTCCACCCCGCGAAGCAATAGCCTTCCTGTTCCACAGCCTACATCAAGAACCGACTTCCCTTCCCATGACCCGGAAGCGACCTTTAACTCATCATGAATGCTTCCAAGCCACTTCGTTCGTGCCATATCATCAAAAAATGAGACGAGCGAATCGAACTCTTCTCCCTGCATTTTTCTCATCGTAACCCTCCTAAACGGAGAGATCTTTCAACTGCTCAAGCCATTCTGAAGATGCTGGATTGTCACGCCAGTTTAGCAGTGATTGAACCTCTCTTTTCTCAATCATACCTGTTTCTACCGCGCTTGTTAACAGTTCATCGAAATTGGTAAGGGTTTGCCATGTAATTTGTTCCTCTGCGAACTGTTCTGCCCCTTTCTTCATGCCGTATGTAAAGATCGCCGCCACGCCAAGCACGTTCGCACCTGCTGATTGGAGCTGTTTCACCGCATCAATTGCACTGCCACCTGTTGAAATAAGATCTTCAATGACAACAATTTTCTGTCCTACTGATACTTTTCCTTCAATCACATTCCCTTTGCCGTGCCCCTTTGCACTACCTCTTACATACACCATCGGAAGCTCTAACTGGTCGCTCACCCATGCTGCATGAGGGATTCCCGCTGTAGCTGTTCCTGCAATGACTTCTGCATCTGAATAGTGTTCTTTAATGATTTCTACAAGGCCTTTTGCAATTTCTTTTCTTACAGCCGGATACGATAGGGTCAAGCGATTGTCGCAATAAATCGGAGATAATAAGCCCGATGACCATGTAAAAGGTTGTTTTGGCTGAAGACTGACAGCTTTAATCTCAAGAAGTGATTTAGCGATAGATTTCATGAGTATTCCCCCACTCTGATTTTAGTCTTTCATACGCTTTTAATGGATCAGGTGATGCTGTGATACTACGGCCTACTACAATGTAGTCACTTCCCAATACTCTTGCTTTCGCCGGTGAACAAACGCGATTCTGATCACCTGCAAGATCTCCTTCAAGCCTAATTCCGGGCGTAACCGTCAGAAACTGATCTCCACAAGTTTCTTTAATCGTCGGCACTTCAAGGGCAGAACTAACAACGCCATCAAGACCACTTGCTTTCGCTAAACTCGCGAGTGAAACAACGCTATTTTTCATGTTAGTTGTCATATTTAATTCTTTTCGGAGCATTTCTTCAGAAGTACTCGTTAGCTGTGTTACCCCAATACACATTGGACGTTTCTCACCTGCACGTGTGCCTGCTTCAAGTCCTTCCATGGCGGCTGTCATCATCCGCGAGCCGCCGCTCGCGTGGACGTTAATCAAATCAACCCCAAGACCAGCAAGGCCTTTCATTGCTTTGTTAACCGTGGTTGGTATATCGTGAAGCTTCAAGTCCAGAAATACGTTATGCCCAAGTTGCTTTAGCTCATTAACTAAGGATGGTCCATGCTGATAGAATGCTTCCATACCTACTTTTACAAACAGTTTCTCATCTTTTAGAAGCGTGAGAAATTCGTCTAACTCCTGTTTCTTTGAAAAATCTAATGCGAGGATGATTGAAGATTCCACTCCGTTTTCCAGCTCCTTCCTGTCAGTTCCGAAATATGACCTACACCCATTTCATCGAGCATTGCGGGTAATGCATCAATAATAGTTGGACACGTCATTGGGTCTACGAAATTAGCGGTCCCGACCGCTACTGCACTTGCTCCAGCTAAAAAGTATTCCACTACGTCTTCAGCAGACTGAACGCCCCCCATCCCAATAATCGGAATCGCCACCTGCTGACTCACCTGATGAATCATCCGAATCGAAACCGGTTTGATCGCAGGACCTGATAATCCTCCTGCCCCATTTGCAAGAATCGGTTTCCCAGTTTTTAAATCAATCCGCATACCTAATAGCGTGTTGATCATCGTTAAGCCATCTGCGCCTGCCTTTTCAACGACTTTCGCCATTTGAACAATATCCGTCACATTAGGTGAAAGCTTGACGTAGACGGGCACCCGTGCCACTTCCTTAACCGCTTTTGTCACTTCATAAGCCGTTTCAGGAACTGTCCCAAACGCAAGTCCGCCCTCTTTCACGTTCGGACATGAGATGTTTAATTCAAGGGCATGAACGTTAGGCGCCGTGGAAATTCGCTTTGCAACAGCAACATAATCTTCAATCGTGGATCCCGCTACATTTGCAATGATTGGAACATCGAACGTTTCTAACCATGGAAGTTCATGATTCATTACATGATCAAGGCCGGGATTCTGAAGTCCTATGGCGTTCAACATCCCTGAGGTTGTTTCTGCCACACGCGGCGTTGGATTTCCAAAGCGTGGTTCATTTGTCGTTGCTTTAACCATAATCGCCCCGAGCTGATCTAACTTATAAAATTGACTGTATTCACGACCGAATCCAAAACAGCCCGAAGCAGGCATAATCGGATTTTTTAGATCGAGTCCCGGAAGTTGAATGCGTAATCGACTCATAATACGACCTCCCCTGCCTGAAACACTGGCCCATCGCTACACACTTTTCGATAATCAAGACCAGTCTCATCGCCCTGCACATGACAAACACATGCGAGACACGCACCGATTCCACAGCCCATCCGTTGTTCCAGTGATAAATAAACCCCTTTTTTTGCCGGATAGCTTTCAAGGGCTCGAAGCATTGGAGAAGGGCCACATGCAAACAAATAATCTGCTGAATCGTCAAGCTGTGCTGTTACAAATCCCGCTTCCCCGTAACTCCCATCAACAGTTGTCACGGTGACTGGCCCGAACGCTTTGAATTCTTCTTCATAGAAAACCGCTGAACCTGTTTGAAACCCGTTCACATGCTTTACATACACACCGCGCTTTGTTAGCTCACGGGAAAGATAGTACAGTGGCGGCACACCAATTCCTCCGCCGACAAGTAATGCGGTATCACCCCGCTTCGGACTTTCAATTGGAAATCCATTCCCGAGTGGACCAAGGAGGTCAACTTCGACCCCCGGAACCATCTCAGACAGCATCCTCGTCCCCTTGCCTTCAGCCCGATAAATCATTGTTAGTAAATGTTTTTCTGGATCAACATGGCAAATGCTAATCGGCCTTCTTAACAGCGGGTCTGAACCAGATGTAACTTTCACATGAACGAACTGTCCTGGTTGAAAACGTTCATCAATCTTTTCGTGATAAACGACTACCTCGAAAATAAAAGCTGCAATTTTTTTTTGAGCAACTAGTTCTGTTTTGTATTGCTTCATGAACGAATCACTTCTTTTTGATGAAATTTCGGCATGCTTGTACTTGTGAACGTCATTGTTTCAATGACGCGCAATAATGCTTTGGCTGTGTCTAACGATGTGAAGCATACGACTCCGTTCTCAACCGACTCTCTTCTAATACGGAAACCGTCTCGGGCAGGCTGTTTGCCTCTTGTGAGTGTATTAATAACGAATTGAGCCTGACCTTCTCGAATCACGTGCAGCAAGTTCGGCTTTTCAGCCCCAATCTTATTTACGACGGTTACAGGGATGCCCATATTCCGAATGTTATCTGCTGTACCCTCTGTTGCGAGAATATGATATCCAATCGCATGGAATCGTTTTACAATATCAGTCGCTTCCTCTTTGTCTTTGTCAGCAATCGTAAATAGCACAGAACCGTGAGTTGGAATATTCATACCAGAAGCGACTAGTCCCTTATACAGAGCTTTCTCAAGCGTATAATCTCGCCCCATTACTTCACCTGTTGATTTCATCTCAGGTCCAAGCGTAATATCAACCCGACGCAGTTTCGCGAAGGAGAATACTGGTACTTTCACATACACATCGTCTCTCTCAATGCCGTAACCTGTTTTGTATCCAAGCTCATTCAGTGTTTGGCCAAGAATCGCTTTCGTCGCAAGATTCGCCATTGGAACCCCTGTTATTTTACTTAAAAACGGAACTGTTCTACTTGATCTTGGATTGACTTCAAGAACGTAAACCTGATCATTCTGAATAACATACTGGATATTGAGAAGCCCCTTGATTTTCAGCCCTCTTGCTAACGCAATGGTTTCATCTATTAACGTTTGTTTAACCGATTCAGAAAGGCTCTGTGGTGGATACACGGCAATCGAATCCCCGGAGTGAATCCCCGCTCGTTCAATGTGTTCCATGATGCCCGGGATATATACGGTTTCTCCATCAGAGATTGCATCCACCTCAATCTCTTTCCCCATCAAGTAGCGGTCAATTAAGACCGGGTGCTGCGGATTTACTTTTACCGCATTTTCCATGTAATGAAGAAGCTCACTTTCTTTATACACAATTTCCATCGCTCTGCCGCCTAGAACGTAAGATGGGCGTACAAGAACCGGATAGCCAATTCGAGTTGCAATTGAAATCGCCTGTTCGACGGATGTAGCCGTTTTTCCTTCTGGTTGTGGAATGCCAAGCTCAGCCATGGCCATTTCGAATTTGTCTCGATCTTCTGCCCGGTCCATATCTTCAAGCGATGTTCCGAGAATCTTTACGCCTCTAGCAGAAAGCTCATCTGCTAGATTAATGGCCGTTTGTCCACCGAACTGGACAATGACACCGGTTGGTTTCTCTAGATCGATAACATGCATAACATCTTCTACAGTAAGCGGTTCGAAATACAGCTTATCCGAGATGCTGAAGTCTGTTGAGACGGTTTCTGGGTTGTTATTTATTATGATCGCTTCATACCCTGCTTCACGAATTGCCCAGACGCTATGAACAGTAGCGTAATCAAATTCAATTCCCTGTCCGATTCGAATTGGTCCAGAACCAAGTACAAGCACACTTTCTTTCGGCGTTTCAAATGATTCGTTCTCTTCTTCATAAGTAGAATAATAATACGGTGTTTCTGATTCGAATTCACCTGCGCATGTATCAACCATCTTATAAACCGGGCGAATGCTTTCTTTCATCCGTAATTCATAAATTTCAAGCTCAGTTTGATTCCATAAGCGAGCAACGACATCATCAGAAAATCCTTTTCGCTTCGCTTCAATCAAGATTTCAAGATTCCCTTTATTCTCCTCTAATTGCTTTTCGAGGGCGATGATTCCCTGTATTTTAACAAGAAAGTAATGATCAATAGCACTCCAGTCATGAATTTCTTTAATTGTTTTTCCACGTCTGAATGCTTCCGCTACAACGAAAATCCGCTCATCATCCGCTACACGAATTCGCTTCTCCATCGTGTCCTCATCCATGTTCTCAAATGATGGAATCGCAAGGTGAATCACGTTGGATTCAAGGGATCGAACTGCTTTAAGAAGGGATTCTTCAAGGGTACGCCCGATCGCCATCACTTCACCGGTCGCTTTCATTTGTGTACCGAGCTTTCGATTGGCACTTTCAAATTTATCAAAAGGCCATCTCGGTATTTTGGAAACTACGTAGTCCAGTGCAGGTTCAAAGCTAGCATACGTCTTACCTGTAACTGGATTTTTCATTTCTGCAAGAGATAATCCCACCGCAATTTTCGCTGCTAGCTTCGCAATTGGATAGCCAGTCGCTTTTGAAGCAAGCGCAGATGACCGGCTGACACGAGGGTTCACTTCAATGATGTAATATTGAAAGCTATACGGATCAAGTGCTAGCTGAATGTTACAACCGCCCTCGATTTTCAAGGCGCGAATGACCTTGAGAGCAACATTTCTAAGCATCTGATAATCGCGATCGGATAGCGTCTGACTTGGGGCAACGACAATTGAATCTCCTGTATGAATTCCGACCGGATCGATGTTTTCCATGTTACATACAACGATGGCTTGATCCTGTCCATCACGCATCACTTCATATTCAATTTCTTTAAATCCAGCGATGCTTTTCTCTAGAAGACATTGTGTTACAGGGCTATATTTCAATCCGCTCGATACTATTTCTTCTAGCTCTTCATCATTGTTCACAATACCACCGCCTGTCCCGCCTAACGTATAAGCCGGCCTGACAATAACGGGATAGCCAATTCTCTTCACAAAGGTATACGCTTCTTCCAGGTTATGAATGATATCACTCTCAGGAACAGGCTCATTTAGATCATTCATTAATGTTCTGAACTGATCACGATCTTCCGCCTGCTGGATCGCATCAAGACTTGTCCCTAAAAGCTCAACATTATAATCATCTAGAACACCGGATTCAGATAGCTCCATCGCAAGGTTGAGTCCAGTTTGACCTCCGAGTGTCGCCAGAAGGGAATCTGGACGTTCTTTACGAATGATGCTGCTTACGAAATCAAGGGTGAGCGGCTCAATGTACACCTCATCAGCAATGGTAGTATCCGTCATAATCGTCGCTGGATTCGAATTTACGAGAATCACTTCATATCCTTCTTCTTTTAGAGCCTGACAGGCCTGTGTTCCAGCATAGTCGAACTCGGCTGCCTGGCCAATGACGATTGGTCCTGATCCAATGACTAGAATCTTCTTGATATCGGTACGTTTAGGCATATGTTTTTTCCCCCTTGAAAGTTGTAATCATTGTGATGAAATCATCGAAAAGTCCGTTCGAATCTTCTGGCCCGGGTGATGCTTCAGGGTGATACTGAACGCTGAACGCAGCGTGCATCGTGTGCTTCACTCCTTCAATTGTTCCATCATTTACAGCGACATGCGTTACTTCTAGTTCTGTCTTTTCCAGTGATGCCGCTTCTACTGTGTAACCGTGGTTTTGAGAAGTGATGGCAACGCGTCCCGTACTCAAGTCCATAACAGGATGATTTGATCCTCGGTGGCCGAACTTCATTTTTTCTGAATCAGCGCCGCATGCGAGTGCAAAAAGCTGATGACCGAGACAGATCCCGAAGAGTGGGATTTTACCGAGAATGCCGTTAATCATCTCAACTGCTTCTGGCACATCCTTTGGATCTCCAGGGCCATTGCTCAGCATGACACCGTCAGGATTCAGTCGAAGGATTTCTTCTGCTGATGTATTGTAAGGGACAACCACTACATCGCATTTTCTTCTTGTTAATTCACGAAGGATACCGTGCTTCATGCCGAAATCCACAAGTACGATACGATAACCTCGACCAGGGCTTGCATAAGGCGCTTTAATCGATACTTGCTGCACCTGATCGCGTTTTAGCGGCGTTTCCCGAAGGTCCTGTGCGATTTTCTCAGGATCAACGTCCATGCTGCACATTTTCCCCTTCAACGTTCCATTGGCACGGATTAATTTGGTTAATTTTCTTGTATCGATACCTTCTAATCCAGGGATGCCTTTCACTCGAAGTAGTTCATCAAGCGTCATTTCATTTCTCCAATAGCTCGGAACTGCTGTCGCTTCTTTTACAATAAGACCGTGGACAGAAGGATTAATCGATTCGAAATCATCTCGATTGATTCCGTAGTTCCCAATCAGCGGGTACGTGAGCGTCACAATTTGTGCACAGTATGATGGATCTGACAAAATCTCCTGATACCCAGTCATTCCGGTATTAAAAACAACCTCACCGCTTTTTTCAATATCGCTCCCAAATGCTTTCCCGACAAATATAGATCCATCTTCTAAAATTAGCTGTCTTTTCATTATTGATCGCTCCCTTTCGCATACACCATTTTTCCATTCACAAATGTATTCACTGGCCACCCTTTACACATCCATCCCGCAAAAGGTGTATTTCTTCCTTTTGACACGAACGTTTCAGGATTGATTTCTTCTTGATGCGATAGTTCGATTAGCGTGAGATCCGCATTCGCTCCAACTTTAAGTGTTCCATGCTTAAGTCCAAATGCGGTCGCTGGTTTAATTGTTAACCAGTCGACGAGCTGCTTTAGCGTAAACTTTCCTTCCTCTACAAAGTTTGTATAGAGAAGCGGAAAGGCTGTTTCGAGGCCAACGATGCCGAAGGGTGCTTTTTCCATTGAGGCTGATTTTTCTTCATGCGAATGTGGCGCATGGTCTGTTGCTATAAAATCAATCGTTCCATCAAGTAATCCTTCAATGAGCGCTTCCTGGTCTTCTTTTGACCGAAGGGGGGGATTCATTTTGTAGTTTGTATCAATTCCCGGAATTTCATCTTCTGACAGAAGCATGTGATGCGGTGTTACTTCTGCGGTTACGTTAATGCCCGCTCGTTTCGCATCACGAACGATACGAACCGACTCTTTCGTACTAATGTGACAGACGTGGTAATGGACGCCCGCTGCTTCCGCGAGCAGCACATCTCTTGCAATATGGACTGATTCACAAACGGACGGAATACCGTTTAATCCATTTTCACTAGAGAAATGTCCCTCATGGACGCTTCCGCCATTAATAAGTGTGTTTTCTTCACAGTGAGCGACGATTGATAGATTCTTTGAAGCAGCACGCTTCATTGCTTCAAGCATCATTCCTGCGCTTTGAACACCTACGCCGTCATCCGTTAAGGCGAATGCCCCGTTTTTGTTAAGAGCATCGAAGTTCGTCAGTTCCTTTCCAAGCTGTCGAGTTGTAATTGAACCATATGGAAGGACACGAACACTCGCGGTTTCTTCAATCCTCTCCATCAACTTCTTCATCGTCTCTTCATTATCCGGAACAGGTCTTGTATTTGGCATAGCTGCAATCGTAGTAAATCCACCTTTTGCAGCTGCTTTTGTTCCAGTTTCAATCGTTTCTTTATGCTCACCGCCCGGCTCCCTTAAGTGGACATGCAAATCCACTAGACCCGGAACTAGCAGGTTTCCTTTCGCATCTATAATATTGTGCTGGTCTGGATCAATATTATGTGAAACTTCCTCAATCTTACCTTCTTTTGAAATGAGTACATCAAGCTTAACAAGCTCTCCAGTTTCATTTAGTAGTTTTGCGTTTTGGATAAGCATTACACGACCATTCCTTTCTGGTTGGGTTGTAAGACTAATTTCAGGCAAGCCATACGAACATAAACGCCATTTTCCATTTGTTTAAAAATGCGTGATCGGTCACATTCGACGAGGCTAGTGTCAATTTCGACCCCTCTATTAACAGGTGCAGGATGCATGATGATACTATGTTTTTGCATTCTCTTTTCACGTTCAATCGTTAAACCATAAGATTCTAAGTAGGTGGAGTGAGCATTGCTTTTCGCCGTATGCCGTTCATTTTGTATTCTTAGTAACATGAGTACATCCGCAAATTCAACCGCATCATCCATTGGCAAGTATGGAAATTCTGAGAGTGTATCATCCTGCCACTCAGGCGGACCCGAGAACACTACGTTTACCCCAAGTCTTTTTAGGACATGAGCATTGGATCGTGCTACCCTGCTGTGCCTGATATCACCAGCAATCACGACATTAAGCCCTTCAAACTGCTTGAACTCCTGACGAATCGTTAAAAGATCCAGGAGAGACTGCGTTGGATGATGACCGCATCCATCTCCCGCATTGATTATAGATAGTGATGTTCGATCAAGAAGCGATTCAAAGTACCGTTCATTTTGATGCCTCACCACAACAGCACTTGCCCCTACCGATTCAAGTGTCTTAATCGTGTCATAAAGGCTTTCGCCTTTCTGTACACTCGATGATGAGGTTTCGAAATTTAACACTTCATATCCCAGCCTCTTTTCCGCTACTTCGAAACTGAATCGTGTTCGTGTGGACGGTTCAAAGAAAAGGTTTGCTACAAAAACCGGGTTATTGCTCTCTTTTTGTTTTCCATTCCGGAATCGTTCAGCCTGCTGCAGGATTTCTTGAATTTCATTAAGTGTCAGAGAAGTCATATCAAGTAAATGCTTCACACCACTCACTCCATTTCCTTAGAAATTTTCATAAAAAATGCACCCTGAGCGTTCTCAGGGTGCAGAAGGATAGACGCGTCCTATGATCGCATCTATCTCCCACCCTTTAAGGTCTCTCAGTACCTTTTTAAAGGATGATGCTATGCAGCTGGTTCTTTATTATCCATTTCTTCTTCAAATATTTTTTCAACTGATGGCTGTGTTTTGCCACCAGGGAGAATCAGATTTAGTGCAATCCCGATGATTGTAGCAAGGGCCATGCCTGCGATTTGAAGGTTATCACTTACTTGTATAAATGCCCCGCCTACCCCAATGACCAGGATAACAGAGGAGATAATCAAATTTCTCTTATCCCCTAGATCAATTTTGTTATCAATAAGCATACGCAGTCCTGATGATGCGATAATTCCGAAGAGCAAGATCGAGACGCCTCCCATGACTGCTGTTGGAATTGTTGAAATGACTGCTGTTACTTTTCCAACAAATCCGAAGATAAGAGCAAGGACAGCTGCTCCACCGATAACAAAGACGCTGAACACACGCGTTATCGCGAGCACACCAATGTTTTCACCATAGGTTGTGTTTGGTGGCCCTCCAAGACAAGAAGCAATCATTGTTGCAACACCGTCGCCCAGTATAGATCGGTGGAGGCCAGGTGTTTTCAAAAAGTTCTTTCCGGCTACTTTACTTAAAACCATTTGATCTCCTATGTGCTCTGCGATTGTTACTACTGCAATTGGCACCATGATGAAGAGAATTTCCCACGAGAACACTTCTGCCGGGTTATAGTCCGCAAAAGGAAGGATAAAGTTCGGCATTTGAAAGAGTGATGCCTCACGAATCGGTGATAAATCAACGATCCCCATGAAGTAAGCGAATGTATAACCAGAAACAATTCCGATTAGGATTGGAATCAGGCTGAAAAACCCTCTTAGAAATATGGAAGCAAGAATGGTGACACCTAGTGTAACGAGTGCGACTGTAATGTGTGTACCACTATAAGATTCTGTTGCAGGGTTATTCATGGCCATATCGATCGCGGTACCGGCAAGGCCAAGTCCGATAACCATAATAACTGGACCAACAACGATCGGTGGTAAAAGTTTGAGCAGCCAGTTCAATCCTAGTGCGCGGATTCCGATCGCTACAAGACCGTAGACAATCCCGGCAAAAAAGCTACCGATCATTGCTCCTTCAGGGCCATGCAAGGACACCGCTGAAATAATAGGTGCGATAAATGCGAATGATGACCCAAGATAAGCTGGAATCCTGCCTTTTGTAATCACCAGGTAAGCTAGTGTGCCCAATCCGCTTGAGACAAGAGCTACGGCCGGGTCAAGACCAACTAGAAATGGTACTAATATCGTTGCGCCAAACATGGCGAATAAGTGTTGAAGACTTAATGTAAGCCAACTTGATGCTTTCGGAACCTCTCGAATGCCTAATGCTTGCTTCATATCTACTTTCCTCCTTGAATGTGCATCCTGTCCGTGCAATAAAAAACTCCTTGCACGGACGCAAGGAGGTACACGCGTTCCCTAACCGGAACGCGTCTCCTCCCTTGCCCGTCTCACTGGACGAACTTAAAGGGAGCACGATTTATGTTTGTGTAATGCTAACCTGATCAAAGTCATCGACTTCCTTCAGGGCAACTTCAATAATTTCTTCATTCGATGTTGGTACATTTTTTCCAACATAATCGGGACGGATCGGCAGTTCGCGATGCCCTCGATCAACAAGCACAGCCAGCTGAATTTGCGATGGACGACCAAGGTCCATTAGTGCATCCATAGCTGCACGGACTGTTCGACCTGTGTAAAGCACATCATCCACCAGGATCACTTTCTGATCTGATACGTCTTTTGAAATGCTTGTTCCTTTGATTAATGGATCTTGATCTTCATTCTTATGGGTAAGATCATCTCGATACATTGTGATATCAACCTCACCAACAGTAATCGCTGATCCTTCAATCTGTTCAATTCGTTCGGCCAGACGCTCAGCAAGGTAGATCCCTCTTGTTTTAATTCCAACTAGCATGGTATTCTCAATTCCTTTGTTTCGTTCTAATATTTCATGAGCAATTCGTGTTAACGCTCTGCGAATCGCCTGGTCATCAAGAAGAATTCTCTTGTTATCCATGCAGGTCACCCCTTTCTCTATCTCTCGTTTACATAAAAAAACCCTTATGCCATGAGAGCAAAAGGGTTTTGGGCATACAACTGTACAGATATCTCGTACATTAGCCATTTTTCCTTTGCAGCCTCACGGGACTGTCGTTAAAGGGTATGCTATTGTCTAATACGATTATGGCAGATAAGGTGAATCAAGTCAACCTCAATCTTGTCTGAGACGCTTGAGCAACCTTTCAATATCTTCAGGAATAGGACATGAGAATTCAAGCCACTCTTCTGAAACCGGATGTCTAAAGCCAAGCAGGCCCGCATGAAGCGCCTGTCCATCAATTGGAAGTGATTTTCTTCTCGGACCGTACTTTGGATCACCTGCGACCGGATGATCAATGTATTTCATGTGTACTCTAATTTGGTGCGTTCTGCCGGTTTCAAGCTGGCACTCAACGTACGTGTACTGCTGGTAACGCTCTAGCACTCTAAAATGCGTGACTGCATCTCGACTATTCTCATCTGTTACAGTCATCTTCTGTCGATCCTGCTTATCACGGCCAATTGGTGCATCAATCGTGCCAACATCGTGCTGAATATTGCCATGAACGATTGCTGTATAGCGGCGGTTTACAGTTTTAGCTTGAAGCTGTTTAACAAGAGATTCATGAGCTCTGTCATTTTTCGCTACCATCAACAAACCGGATGTGTCTTTATCGATCCGGTGAACGATTCCAGGACGGACAACGCCGTTAATCCCACTTAAATCTTTAACCTGGTGCATTAATCCGTTCACGAGCGTACCTCGGGCGTGCCCTGGTGCCGGGTGAACAACCATTCCCCGTGGCTTGTTTACAACGAGAACATCCGCATCCTCATAAACAATTTCAAGATTCAGGTCTTCTCCGACAATTTCAAGCTCTTCAGGCTCAGGAACAGTTACTTCAATTTCATCGCCCTCAGAAGCTTTGTAATTTCCTTTCACAGCTTCACCGTTAACTTGAATATTTTCGTCTTTAATCCATGTCTGCACTTGGCTACGGGACCAGTCGCTTTCATATGATGTGATAAGCTTATCGATTCGCTCGCCTTTTTCTTCTTCCGTTACTTTAAATGTGAATTTTTCCATTAGTTTTCCCCTTTAGCCTGCTTACTTTCAAAAATTGTTCCGATAAAAATAAGAATGACACCAACTACGAGTGATGCATCCGCAACGTTAAAGATCGGAAAGTCATATGAGAAGATAAACGTGTTAACAAAATCCACGACTTCTCCTCTTAGCACTCGATCTATAAAGTTCCCAATTGCTCCTCCAAGTATAAGTGCCAGCGTTACACTGACAAAACGGCTATGGCGATACTGTTGCATGTAATAAATAACCGCTCCAATAACGAAAATCGTAATGATATAAAAGAAAACCATCTGTCCCTGAAGGATTCCAAAGGCTGCGCCCCGATTTCGATGTGAGGTCAGATAAAGAAAGTCGTTAATCAATGTGATGCTTTCTCCATAATCCATCTTCTTGACAACAAGCCATTTTGTCCACTGATCAAGAATAATGATGACAATGGCTATGAGATATTTCCACACGTGCGCTCCTCCGATCAAATGTTACTTCCTATGAAAGTTTAGCACAGCTTGCTTCAGCAGACAATCCAAACTGAATAAGAT
Source organism: Pseudalkalibacillus hwajinpoensis (assembly GCF_039851965.1). Classification (NCBI taxonomy): domain Bacteria; kingdom Bacillati; phylum Bacillota; class Bacilli; order Caryophanales; family Guptibacillaceae; genus Guptibacillus; species Guptibacillus hwajinpoensis. The sequence goes on from NZ_CP156674.1 coordinate 527,692, forward strand.
CGCCTCAATCTGGTGTTCATAGACAACGAAAAGACGCTTTGCTTGGCAAAGCGTCTTTTCTTTTTATCATGTTAGATATGAGTGATTGTTGGCTCACTTACGCAAACGATCGCGGTTTCAACTAACAAAGTTTATTAGTAATGACTTTTAACTGTTTCAGCACAGCTTGCACAGAGTGTTGGGTAGTCGCTATCTGCTCCAACATCTGTTTTTACTTGCCAGCATCGTTCACACGTTTCTCCCTCAGCAGGTGAAACTGAAATGGCTAGTTCTTCATAGACTTTCGCTTCTGCAGGAGCTTCTGACATCGTTCCAGCGACAGATGCAGCAGAGACGATGAACAGTTTTTCAAGATTAGCTACGCCTTCTAACAATTCTTTCGTGCCATTGTCAGCATAAATATGAAGCTCGGCTGTAAGTGATTTACCAATTTTCTTTTCATTTCGTGCTTCTTCAAGTGCTTTTAGAACTTCATCACGAAGCTCCATGACGTGGTCCCACTTTTGCTCGAGGTCCGCTGTACCTTCGAAGATTTCCACTTCAGGCATATCAGAAAGCTGAACGTATTCTTCCTTTTCACCAGGTACATACTGCCATACTTCTTCTGCTGTATGTGGAATGATTGGAGAAAGAAGTTTCGTTAACGCAACAGCCGTCTGATAAAGGACCGTCTGGATTGCACGACGCTTCGGATGATCTTCATGCTCGATATAAAGCGTATCTTTCGCAATATCGAGATAGAATGAGCTCATCTCGATTGTAAAGAAGTTATGAATCGTATTATAAACCGTTAAAAATTGATACTCATCATACGCTTTCTTCACTTTTTCAATCAGATTATTGAGCTTAACTAGCATATATTGATCGAGCTCACCGAGGGCTTCGTAAGAAACCTGATGCTGAGAAGGATCAAAACCTTCTAGGTTTCCAAGCATAAAGCGGAACGTATTCCGAATTTTACGGTACACTTCTGCTACCTGTTTTAAAATATCATCTGACACTCGAACGTCAGCTTGATAATCAGCAGAAGAAACCCAGAGACGAAGAATGTCAGCACCCAATTGCTTCATAACATCATTTGGTACCATCGTGTTACCTAGTGATTTACTCATTTTCTTTCCTTCGCCATCAAGGATAAAGCCATGGCTGAGGACTGCCTTATATGGTGCTTTGCCAGTTACTGCAACAGCTGTTGAAAGGGAAGAGTTAAACCATCCACGGTACTGATCGGAACCTTCAAGATACAAATCAGCTGGACGGGCCAGATCGCTGCGTTCTTCGAGTACAGCCTGGTGTGAAGATCCTGAATCGAACCATACGTCCATAATGTCCATTTCCTTACGGAACTCGCCATTCGGGCTGTGCTCGGATGTATATCCTTCAGGTAGAAGTTCTTTCGCATCCCACTCAAACCAGATATTTGATCCATGCTCACGGAACAAATCTGATACATGTGCAATTGTTTCATCCGTAATGATCGGCTCGTTGTTTTCACCGTAGAACACCGGGATTGGAACACCCCAGGCACGTTGACGGGAAATACACCAGTCTTCACGATCCTTCACCATATTATGAAGGCGGATTTCACCCCATGATGGGAACCATTTCACGTCTGCAACAGCTTGAAGAAGCTCAGGACGAAATTCTTTAATCGAAGCGAACCATTGCTCTGTCGCTCGGAAAATGATTGGCTTTTTCGTACGCCAATCATGTGGATACGAGTGCGTGAAAAACGTAAGCTTAACAAGTGCGCCAACTTCTTCTAGCTTCTCTGTGATTGGTTTGTTCGCTTTATCATAGAACATGCCTTCAAAGCCGGGTGCCTCATCAGTGAATACGCCTTTCTCATCTACAGGACAAAGGATATCGAGCTTATACTTTCTTCCAATTACATAGTCATCCTCACCATGACCTGGGGCCGTATGAACACAACCAGTACCGGCGTCAAGTGTTACATGATCACCAAGAATGACGAGTGACTTGCGATCATAGATTGGGTGCTGAGCCGTTACATATTCAAGCTCGCTTCCTTTCACACGCTTCAATTCTTTTACTTCGTTCCATTCAAACTCATCTTTCAACTGTTCAACAAGCTCTGTTGCCACAACATACTTGTTGCCATCTACTTCGACGACGCTATATTCGAATTTCTCATTTAGTGCGATCGCAAGGTTAGAAGGGATCGTCCATGGTGTTGTTGTCCAGATGATGAATTTCTCATCTCCATCTAATACACCTTTTCCATCCTTCACGTCAAACGCGACATAGATTGACGGGGAACGTTTATCCTGATATTCAATTTCAGCTTCTGCCAAAGCAGATTCTGATGTTGGTGACCAGTAAACGGTTTTTTTATCTTTGTAGATATAGCCTCTTTTCGCCATTTCGCCAAACACTTTAATTTGCTGTGCTTCATACCCTTTATGAAGCGTGATGTACGGATTATCCCAGTCACCTCTTACACCAAGACGTTTAAATTGCTCACGTTGACGGTCCACCTGCTTAAGAGCGTACTCTTCACATTTCTTTCTGAATTCAGCAACCGTTAACTTTTTGCGATCAACGCCTTTTTTCGTTAGCGCCTGTTCGATTGGAAGACCGTGTGTATCCCAACCTGGAACGTATGGTGCGTTGAAACCATTCATGGATTTGTAACGGACAATGATATCTTTAAGAACTTTGTTCTCGGCATGACCCATGTGGATATCGCCGTTCGCATATGGAGGTCCGTCGTGCAGGACGAAGAGTGGCCGATCCTTCGTTCTTTCCTGAACTTTTCCATAAAGGCTGATGCTTTCCCATTCTTTCTGCATGTCAGGCTCTTTATTAGGCAAATTCCCTCTCATCGGGAATTTGGTTTTCGGCATTAAGAGCGTTTCTTTGAAGCTCATGAGCTTTCCTCCTTCAAGTTATAACGACGTACATAAACGATAGGCAGGCTTTATTTAAATAAAAAAAACCTTCTCATCCCTGGAAAGGGACGAGAAGGTTTTCCCGTGGTACCACCCAACTTAAGCGCTAGATGCGCTCACTTTGCATTCGTAACATGAATGATTCGCCGGGGCTTACTTATCGTTCAGCACGGGACTCCGGGGCGATCTTCTCTGATTGCTTAACACCGGGCTCACACCTCCCCCGGCTCGCTTTGTTAAGTAAGAATCAGGTACTCTTCCCATCTTAGTCGATCGTTATTGCTATGTGTAAAATTATAGTGTAAACAAAAATAAGAAGTCAAGTGTATGACAAATAAAATATAAGTGCCCTATGCTTTCTCTTCGCTTTGCTCCTGCTGTTGCTGTTGCTCTTCTTCTTCATCGAAGCGAGCGACGAGTCCATCCCAGTCTTCGTTATTTAGCATTTCAAGCTGGGCTTCAACAAGCATACGAAAACGTGTGCGATAGACGGCTGCTTGCTTCTTAAGCTCTTCATTGTCCATCGAAATCTTTCTTGCTTTCGCAAGAGAATCGTTAATAATGCGATCAGCGTTCTTTTCTGCTTCCTTTACAATCAATTGAGATTCCTTTTTTGCATTCTGTCTAACTTCTTCGGCAGATTCCTGAGCTACGAGAATCGATTTATTTAACGTTTCTTCAAGAATGGAAAAATGACCCAGTCGCTCTTCAAGAAGCTTCACTCTCTCGTTAAGCTCTTTCTTTTCTCTAATTACTGTTTCGTAATCCTTGATTATCTGATCCAAAAATTCATTAACTTCATCTTCATCATAACCGCGGAATCCGCGAGTAAACTCTTTGTTATGAATGTCTAATGGTGTTAAAGGCAATTCAGCCACCTCCGATTTACTCTCTATTCATATACCCGGCCTAACGTATTTCGACAAACCTTTTGGATATTCCTTCTAATTATGACAAACTATTTTCTTATATGATAGGTTATTCGCCATTTATCTCTCTTTGTTTTCCCATCTATTGAAACTATTTTGCTTCTTCCAGAGCCTCTAAGAGATAGATAGTCTCCAGCCCCGACTTCTGAAGAAGGCTGGTTAACGACTTTCCAATTCAGTTTAGCTCTCTCATGTTCAATCATAGTCGCTACTCTGCTTCGTGAAATGTTGTACACTTCGGCGAGAACCGCATCCAACCGAAGACTCGATACCGTTCCTGTTTGCTCTTCCCACTTTGCTTCATGAACATGCACATGAGATAAAGGAATTTCCTCGGGTGAAATGGATGCTTTCCCTGCCTGGTTCAGGTTCATCTTCACAAAATCGGCAATTTCCTTCGCTACAATTAAATGAGCACTGCTTTCCTGCACTATAATGTCACCGAATTTGTCTCGCTTTAAACCAAGTCCCATCATCGCACCCAGTAGATCAGGATGAGTTAGGGAAACGAACTTAGCTGGATATGTAATTTCAAATGCAGTTAACTCGAAGTCCTCTGGAGAAACCTCCAGATACGGAGGAACGAGCAGTGCACGCTGTCGCTCTGTCCCCGCCACTCCCCCTGAGAAAAACAGGCGAACATCAGGATGATTCCCTATAATTAGTTTAACTATATCCTGCTCTCGAGGATCTAGGAAATCCGTTAGTTTCGGCACATATCTTTCCTGCACTTCATCCTGCCACTCAAGGACGCGATCCACAAATGTCCGTTCTTCTGGACGGTAATGTTCGTAAATAGACATTAGCCAATCATATTAAAGAGAGCAACAATGCCGTATTGAGCAAACTGAAGAGCAAAAATCGCTACGATTGGAGAAATATCCAGCATACCGCCAATTGGTGGGATAATCTTACGGAATGGAGCAAGGTAAGGCTCTGCTACGGAAGCGATCATCTTTCCAATCGATGATTCTCTAGCGTTTGGAATCCATGACATGAAAATGTAGATAATCAAGATCCATGTGTAAATTTGTATGGCCCCAAGTAAAATTGATGCAATGTTCAAATTGTTCACCTTCCTTAATGGTTATTCATAAATTTCATCAGTGATGTTGCCAGAAATCTCAACGTTATCCGGTGTACATAAGAACGTTTCCGGACCGAGCTTTTGAATATCGCCCCCCACAGCATAGACAGTCCCGCTTAGAAAATCAACAATTCGTCTTGCCTGATCTTGAGGAATGCGTTGAAGGTTCATGACCACAGATTTACGATTCTTTACGTGATCAGCAATATCCTGAGCTTCAGCATACACTCTTGGCTCAACCAGTACAACTCTTGAGTTCTTTTGAACGCTTTGAAGGCTAACCACATTTTGTTTACTTTGCTTTCTGGCTGCTCTTGTTTGCTCCTGCTCTTCTTCTTCCTCCATGTATAGATCTTGCTCCTGATGCTCATCCAACTCTATTGTTTCATCATCAAGTTCAAAGAACTGTTTAAATTTCGTTTTAATACCCAATTCCCTGCACCTCCTGGAGAGCTTATTTTATTTTTCATTACCAACGAGTGATGAACCGATTCGTACGAAAGTTGCACCTTCTTCAACTGCTATTTCGTAATCATTAGACATGCCCATGGATAACTCCGTGCATGGCGCATGCTCGACTGAAAGCTTCTTTACACTGTCGCCAAGCTCTCGCAACCTTTGAAATACGCTTCGAATCTTATTTGTATCCTCTGTGTTTGGTGCCATCGCCATTAACCCAACCACTTTAATCAGCGGATAATCTGTCAGCGATTGAATAAACGGAATTGTCTCATCTGGTGACAACCCGTGCTTGGACTCCTCACCAGAAACGTTAACCTGAACAAAGCACTTTATTTCACGTTTGGCACGTTTTTGAATTTCTTTCGCGAGCGATCGGCGATCAAGAGAATGAATATAATCCACGTAAGGAAGAACTTCCTTCACTTTGCGAGACTGAAGCGTGCCTATGAAATGCCATTTCGGATAAGAGCCTAATGCTTCCACCTTCTCTAACAGTCCATCAACACGACTTTCACCAAAATGGTTAATTCCAGCATCGAGTGCCTCTTTTGTACGGTACACACTCACATATTTCGTAACCGCTACGACGTTCACACGATGAGCATCCCGGTTCGAACGTTCTGCTGCCGCTTTGATATTTGCTTCAATTGTAGCTAAATTTCCTTTTACATCCACGTTAATGTTATACCTCCCCGAGTCCTATGTAGCCCATCATTCTTCCAGTCCTGCCTTTCTCATTACGATGAGAAAAGAACAGACTGCTGCAGCTTGTACAATAGTCACTAGTGGCAATATGATTTTCTTGGATCCCTGCTTTACGCAGAAGTGACCGGTTAACAGCTTTTAAATCAAGCTGAAATTTCCCATTTGGTTTCGAAACAAAAAAGACTTCTGACTCTTCCACAACTGTTTTCACCTGGTCGATCACACCGTCATCGACTTCATAGCAGCACTTTCCTATTGATGGACCGATAGCAGTATAAATATCTTCGCTCGTAATGCCGTCAGCTTTCCACGCTCGAATCATCTCTCCTGCAATATCTTTCGTCGTACCTTTCCAGCCTGCGTGGGCAATTCCAACTCTTCCCACTGAAGGTGCATAGAAGAAAAGTGGTACACAATCAGCATATAACGCTGTCAAAAGCACATCATGATCATCTGTATACAACCCATCAACGTCTTTTATCGCATCTTTATGGTCTCTTACTCCGCGTCCGCAGTCACTAGTTGACACCTTTGCAAGTAAAGCGCCATGTACTTGTTCTCCAACGACCCAGTGATCAATCGGATAGTCGATCGCGTTTCCCAGCGTCATTCGATTTGATAGAACATCTTCAGGTTGATCCTGTACATGGAATCCAAGATTCAAGCTGGAAAACGGAGCCTGGCTTACTCCGTTTTTACGGGTTGAGAAGCCTGCAGTTAGCGCATGCCCCCGATCAGCTTTATCTGAAAACGAAAGTGCCAGTGATGTCATGGATACTGTATTCTGAAATGGTTCTTTCCCCACAATTGCACCCCTTTAATACCTGATCATGTTTATACCCTATTTTATCATAATATGTTGAATCTAAGGGATATAGATTGTGAGTTCTTCTTTACGATTCTTTTTGATATGGTTCCGCGTCAGCCGTATCATAGTGTCTGACTAAAATGACATCTGAACCAATTTTAACAATATTACGCCAGGGAATCACTACGTCACTTTCACGGGCGAAAAGGCCCATCATCTTACCTGAGCCCGGAATCACAATCGCTTCTATTTTCCCAGTCGTTAAATTAATCTCTAAATCAGCAATGTGACCAAGTTTTTTCCCATTCGAAACATTGACAACATCTTTTACTTGAAACTCAGAAATTTTTATCATCACGCACCCACCTTTCACTTCATTATATGAAAACTAGGCAAAAGAAAAGACCTGTTTCACAGGTCTCATTCTAACTTTGAATATTTTTGTTCATTTGATTGATAGCTGCCTTCTCAAGCCTTGATACCTGTGCCTGAGAAATTCCGATCTCATCAGCCACTTCCATCTGTGTTTTCCCCTGAAAAAATCGCATCTGGAGAATCATATTTTCCCTTTGATTTAGCCTCGTCATTGCTTCTTTTAAAGCGATGTCCTCGAGCCATTGGACATCCTTTTGTTTGTCATCACTAATTTGATCCATTACGAAAATGGGATCGCCACCGTCATTATAAATTGGTTCAAACAATGAAACAGGATCCTGAATCGCATCCAGTGCAAAAACAACTTCTTCTTTCGTCACACCCAATTCTTTCGCAATTTCAGTAGGATTTGGTTCTCTGGCATGTTTCGTCATCAATTTATCCCTAACCTGGAGGGATTTGTAGGCAATATCCCGCAGTGATCGTGATACTCTTATCGGATTATTATCACGCAAGTAACGCCTGATTTCACCGATAATCATCGGTACTGCATACGTAGAGAATTTCACGTTTTGCGATAAATCAAAGTTATCTATGGATTTCATCAGGCCAATGCAACCGACCTGGAACAAGTCATCCACATACTCCCCTCGATTATTAAACCGCTGAATGACGCTTAGAACAAGGCGTAAATTGCCATTCACCAGTTCCTCGCGAGCAGAGATATCTCCTTCCTGCATTTGCTTAAATAGAACTCTCATTTTTTCATTTTTTAATACTGGAAGTTTGGAGGTATCTACTCCACAAATCTCGACTTTGTTTCGTGTCAACTCTTTCCCTCCTCATCGGAGATGCTGTCAAAGTAAAGTATCTCCGCGAGTGGGAATTTTATGCATCTGTCAGAACAGGATGCTTAGACCATTTTATTAAATTCTTTTCGAAGTCGCTTAATGATGCGCTTTTCAAGCCTTGAAATATAAGATTGAGAAATTCCAAGTAAGTCGGCTACGTCTTTTTGCGTTTTCTCTTCCTCTCCCGCCAGACCAAACCGTAGTTCCATAATTTGTTTTTCCCTGGCATTAAGTGCTTCAAGCGCTTTTACTAACAACCTTCGATCTACGCGTGCTTCAATTCCTCTCGTAATAATATCGTCATCTGTTCCGAGTACATCAGAGAGTAAGAGCTCGTTTCCATCCCAGTCCACATTAAGCGGCTCATCAAAGGACACTTCTGAACGAATCTTATTATTTCTCCTAAGAAACATCAGAATTTCATTCTCGATACAGCGGGAGGCGTACGTTGCCAGTTTGATTTTCTTTTCGGGATTAAACGTATTCACTGCTTTTATTAGTCCGATTGCACCGATGCTGATCAAATCTTCAATGTTAATTCCAGTGTTTTCAAATTTCCTTGCAATGTAAACAACAAGCCTTAGATTCCGTTCAATTAAAATGGAACGTGCTGCCTTATCCCCTTTTGGTAGCTGAATTAACAGATGAGCTTCTTCTTCTTTGGATAGCGGAGGAGGAAGCGCTTCGCTCCCTCCTATGTAGTAAATTTCATCCGGCTTAATCCCAAGCTTCATTAGAATTCGCTGCCACAAGAGAACAAGTTTAATTCGTATTTTCCCCATCCAGAACTCCTCCTTGTTTGTCTTTTTTCTAAGACGCAGACGCCTTATGTCCTGTCAGCATTTTCGGATGAAGGATACAGCTATATTCTTTTTCCCCAGATATACTCTGGAAACTAAGTCCAACGAGCACCTTTTTCACTGTAATGGCATGGTCTTTCATCGTAATAATAACTTCATCCGGCTTTACGGCACACAAGAATTGGTTATCTTGTCCGACAGCGCGATACGGAACAATACGTAATCGATGTTCCCACCTGTCCCCCTCTCCTTCACTTTGAAATTCTGTAATATTTCTTGCTTTCTCTAGAAACGCAGTTGAGAAATGTGAAGCATGAATCGTCATGTCGAGAATCATGACAGGTGAACCGCTTAATGGGTCTTGAAGCTGGTTACCACTGTCAATGAGTGCGGACGCCGAAATGCTAATTTCATCAATATGAATGACAATATCTGCGAGCTGATCATAATGAATTCTAGTTGTTTCAAGCATTTCAACTCTCCGCTTTGAAAACAACCAGATTGTCGGGAAACCAATTAATATGAAGATCCAGCTGATGGGATCACCAAATCCAGCCCCTTTTGTTGCTACCGCCCCATTGTAAATCGTCACTTCTTGCTGCATAAAATAATGTGCTCCCATCATTCCGCCGCCAATCATAAAGGTGACGAAATAAAACAATAACCAGCTTTGAATAAAACTTCGAAAGCGGGTAAAACCAAACGTTACACTGACAATAACAAACGAGTAGATGAGTTTAATAAACGGATTCGCCATGAATGCCATGCCTGGTATAAAAAGGAAGAGCACATAAAAGGAGGCAATTAGTGCACCGGCAGCTAGGCGTCTCTTCTTCACATGTCTCTTTAGTAATAGTCCTGTTAGCGCAAGAATCATGTAATCAAAGCAAACGTTCAACAGCCAAATTACATCAAGGTATACTGCCACCAATTGCCTCCTTCCATGCGATTTTGATACTTAGTATAGACTAGATTCTTTTGAAAGACTGTCAGATTGTGCCACACATACTAAGGTTATTTTGGATAAATATCACTAGTTTTGTCATGAGAACTCATAACAAAAAGCCGCCCATGGTTGGACGACTTTTAGACATTATTTATTGAATTTGAAAAGCATCGCTTCTTTCAACACCCGTTGGCGCTGTTAATAATACCTCACAGTCATATAAGGGAAAAGCTTCTTCAAGTTTAGAGGAAAGTTTGCCAGAAGACCCCTCTGGAGTAAACACTATTAGAGTAGGACCAGCACCACTGAGCGCTGCCCCATATGCTCCATGTTCCATTGAGAAATCTTGAACAGCGTCTAAATCAGGTACAAGGTGCTTTCGGTAGGTTTGATGAAAAAGATCGTGTTTCATCAGCTTCCCTGCTAGCTGCCAGTTATTCTGAAGTGCAGCCGCTACAAATACATTGGCAATACTGCTTGCTTCAACCGCCTCCTGAAAAGGAATCGCATCCGGCAGAACCGATCGGGAATCGGTCGTTTTTAATTTGTGTGACGGAATCAAAGCGATCATCTCGAGATTTTCAACAACGTGCGAAACGGTACCTATTTCTTTTTGTCCTGTGGCAACGACAAGACCCCCTAGAAGAGAAGCGGCGACATTATCCGAGTGTCCCTCAAAGTATGTTGCGATCTCGATCTTGTCATCTAGGTCCAAATGAAGATCCATCGTGTAATCTGCTATTTCTACAGCTGCCACAATTGCAGCTGCGCTACTGCCCAAGCCTCTTTCAAGAGGGAGCTCGCTTTCCATCGTAACCATATGGGGAGGTGCTTTTTTTCCCTGTCCATAGGTTTGTTCAATATATTCGATTGCCTGATAGATCATATTTTCCTTTCCGGATGGAAAAGTTTCATCAAAGTTGACGTATTGGAAAGTCCATTCTTCTGATGCCTCAAGCTGAACATTCAAATATCGGTTAATCGCAAGGCCGATGGAATCAAAACCCGGCCCAAGATTGGAAGTGCTTCCGGGTATTTTAAAATGGACTTGTTCTCCTTTGCTCAATGGCTAACACATCCTTTAAGCTCTTCCAAAAACGCATTTTTATCAGCTGCTACTACACGTGGTTTCGCGAGGACGGCGTCCATCGCTGTTGCTGGATCTTTAAGTCCATTGCCTGTCAGCACTGCTACAACACTGCTCCCTTTCTTGATTTCACCTGAAGCTACCTGCTTCATAACGCCTGCAACTGATGCGCAGGAGGCCGGTTCAGCAAACACACCTTCTTTTTTAGCCAGCTCTTGATACGCGAAAAGAATTTCTTCATCCGTTACACTATCAATCTTTCCATTTGATTCGAGAACGGCTTCTTCTGCAAGATGCCAGCTTGCTGGATTCCCAATTCTAATCGCAGTGGCAATCGTTTCCGGCTCCTGGATGATTTTCTTCTGGACAATGGCAGCTGAACCTTCCGCTTCAAATCCGCGCATTTCCGGGCGATCGCTTTCAGCAAGGTATTCTCTGAATCCTTTCCAATAGGCGGAGATATTCCCCGCGTTACCAACAGGAATTGCCAGAACATCAGGTGCTTTACCTAGCTGGTCACATACTTCTAATGCTGCTGTTTTCTGCCCTTCGAGTCGGTATGGATTAACGGAGTTCACAAGAGCAATTGGCTCTGTTTCAGCAATGTCTCGAACCATGCGGAGCGCCTGATCGAAGTTGCCATCTATCTCAAAGATTTCCGCCCCATAGATCATGGCCTGGGCAAGCTTCCCTAGAGCAACTTTTCCTTTCGGAATAACAATAATGCAGCGAAGACCTGCCCTTGCTCCGTATGCTGCAGCAGCAGCGGCTGTATTCCCAGTGGAAGCACAAATGATCGCATTACTGCCTTCTTCCTTTGCTTTGGCAACGGCCATAACCATGCCTCTGTCCTTAAATGACCCTGTCGGATTCGCGCCTTCAATCTTCACATGAAGAGAAATGCCAAGCTCTTCTGAAAGCTGATCCAGCTTTAAGAGAGGGGTATTTCCCTCATTCAAGCTGAGTTCTGGTGTATGCTCTGTGATCGGTAAATAATCTTTATATTGTTTCAGAAGTCCATTCCAGCTTTCCATTACATTCCCTCCACACGGTAGCGACTTTTCACTTCTACAACTACATCTAAATCTCTCAATCGGTTATGAACGTCTTCAAATGCTTTCTGATTCGTTTCATGCGTAATGATCACAAGCTCCGCTGTGCCATTGTTTACGACAGGCTCCTGGATAAGCTTCTCAAGGCTTAATCCACGATCCTGGAATAGGTGTGAAATCTTCGAGAACGCCCCAGGTTCATCCTTTACAATCAGTCTGATGAAATGTTTACTCTTAATGTCTTCATCCTCCTTCAACTTTCTCTCATGCTGAGGTAGAATGACACTTTTCCCATTTACACCAAGTCTCATATTTTTGATAACGGCAACAAGGTCAGACACAACAGCGGTAGCTGTTGGCAGTTGTCCTGCTCCTGGTCCGTAGAACATCGTCTCACCAACTGCTTCACCATATACATACACCGCGTTATATTCATCGTTTACAGCTGCTAGCGGATGTCGTGAAGGTAACAATGTCGGTTGAACAGATAGCTCAATTGAGCCATTTGTTGAACTGGCAATACCTAATAATTTAATCGTGTAACCAAGCTTTTTACTGTAAGCAATATCATCCTCATCGACGCGAGTGATACCCTCCACCTTTACATCATCGAGTCCTACCTTCATGGAAAATCCAAGCGTACCTAGAATAACCATTTTGCGAGCGGCGTCCAGTCCTTCAACATCGGCTGTTGGATCTGCTTCTGCGAAGCCTAGCTCCTGTGCTTCTTTCAAAACACTCTCGTATGGCACATTGTTCTTCGTCATCTTTGTTAAAATGTAATTCGTTGTGCCATTCACAATCCCCATTAGCTTTGTAATCCTGTCTGACGATAGGCCTTCTACTAAACTTCTAAGAATCGGAATACCACCCGCTACACTAGCTTCGTAGAAGAGATCACATTCGTTCTCAACTGCTGCTGATAGCAATTCTCTTCCGTGGATGGCCATCAAATCTTTATTAGCCGTAACAACATGCTTACCATTATTTAAAGAGCTGAGAATAAATTCTTTTGCCTGGTCGATTCCTCCGATTACTTCAATGACAACGTCCACATCCGGATTTTGAATAACGTCTTCCGGATTTAAAGTAAGAACACTTTCATCGAGGTCCACGCTTCGATCTTTATCCATATCTCTTACAAGAACCTTTGCTACTTTCACTTCGCAGCCAACTCGCTGCTGAAGTTCTTTCTGGTGGGAATCAATCATATGTACCACACCGCTTCCTACTGTTCCAAGACCTAGTAAACCAACTGATACGCAATTCTTCATAGCTCTCCACTCCTTTGTCCTTCTGGCGAGGACACTTGTTTTTATATAAGGGACATTATACGTGTGATAGGCAAATAACACAACCGTATTCTCAGAAAAAAGAGAATTAAATACAAAATATTTTTTCTGAAAAAAGAAACCAGCTCTAAAAAGAGCTGGTTTCACTGGTTTATCTTCTATTACGCTTACGGTTGCGAAGGAAAGTAGGGATATCCAGTGTTTCATTAGATTCCTCTACTCGTGCGCCAAACTTGGAAGGTTCAGGCTGAACTTCTTCCTCTTCATGCTTAGAATGCTGAATCGGAGCACTTTGCTTCGATTGCGCAGAAGGACGAGGCACTGTTTTCTTTTTGTTTTCACTTTCATCAAATCCAGTTGCGATTACGGTTACTAGAATTTCATCTTTCAATTCTTCGTTAATAACTGAACCGAAAATCATGTTAACGTTCTCGTCTGAAGCTGAAGAAACGATATCTGCTGCTTCGTTCACTTCATACAGACTCAGGTTAGATCCGCCTGTAATGTTCATAAGAACACCTTTTGCTCCATCAATAGATGTCTCAAGCAATGGAGAGGAAATTGCTTTTTTAGCCGCTTCAGATGCACGATTTTCACCTGTAGCAATACCGATACCCATCAGGGCAGAACCACGTTCTGTCATAATTGTTTTCACATCGGCAAAGTCAAGGTTAATAAGCCCTGGTACCGCAATCAAATCTGAGATACCCTGAACACCCTGACGAAGGACATTATCTGCTTCACGGAATGCTTCAAGCATTGGCGTATTCTTATCCACGATTTCAAGAAGACGATCGTTCGGAATGACGATTAACGTATCGACTTTCTCCTTAAGCATTGCAATACCCGTAACTGCCTGAGTTGAACGTTTTTTACCCTCAAAGGTAAATGGACGTGTCACAACACCCACTGTTAGCGCGCCAAGCTCTTTAGCGATCTCAGCAATAACAGGAGCAGCTCCAGTTCCTGTTCCGCCTCCCATACCTGCTGTTACGAAAACCATGTCAGCACCACTAAGTGCTTCCTGGATCTGCTCTTTGCTTTCCTCAGCAGCTTTCTTACCAATTTCAGGGTTTGCACCGGCACCAAGGCCTCTTGTTAATTTACCACCAATTTGCATTTTCACTTCAGCTTTAGCCAGGTTTAATGCCTGAGCATCGGTGTTAACAGCGATAAATTCAACACCTTGTACACCATTTTCAATCATACGATTAACAGCGTTGCTTCCGCCTCCGCCGACACCGATCACTTTTATTTGTGCTAATTGTTCCATATTCATATCAAACTCTAACATCTCAGGTCCTCCTAATCTTGTAATAGCCCTTTATTCAACAAATAGATTAAAGAAATTCTTCACTTTCTCTTTCATACCCGGTGAAGATTTCTCACTCGGTTGAGGTTCGGCTTTTGTTCTACGCTTGGGCTTCACTTCTTCTTCAGAGTTAAGCGATGCTGCTACTTCTTTCCCCTGAATTTTCACGTTCTTGTACGTAAATTGGATAAGACCAATACCAGTTGTATATTGCGGCTCGCGAACGCCAATATAGTCTGGAACAGCAACCCTTACATTGTGCTGCAGAATTTCTCTTGCAAGCTCCAATACGCCATCCATTCCCACCATACCGCCAGTTAAAACAAAACCACCTGGCAACTCACGAATTCCCATTCGCCTAATCTCGTCTTCTATCAATTCTAACATCTCTTCGATCCGAGGTTCTATAATATGAGCTAATTCATACTGATTAAATTCCTGTTCAGCTGAGCTCCCTATTGTCGATACTGTAAAAGATTCCTCTTCTGAAGCAAGATCAACGAAAGCATTACCGTGCTTGACCTTAATACGCTCAGCTTCTTCAGTCGTTGTTCTAAGACCAATTGAAATATCTTTCGTTACATGGTCGCCACCAATTTGAAGCACGGATGTCGCTTTTAAAGAGCCTTCTTCAAAAATCGAGATCGTTGTAGAACCCGCGCCCATATTAACGAGCGCCACACCAAGATTCCGCTCATCCTTCGATAGCGCCATCGATCCACATGCAAGCGGTTGTAGACAAATATCAGCAATTTCCAGACCCGCTTTTTCAACGCATCTTAACAAATTATGTAATACTGTTTTAGAACCTGTAATGATTGTGCCTTCCATTTCTAGACGGACACCAATCATACCACGTGGATCTGTTATATCATCTAATCCATCGACAACGAATTGTCCTGGAATGACATCAATAATTTCTCGCTCAGGAGGGATAGAAACTACCTGCGCTGCGTCAATTACTCTTGCAATGTCCTCATCATGAATTTCACGGTCTTCACTTGATACGGCAACTACACCATGACACGGTTGAAGTTGGACGTGATTCCCGTTAATTCCCACAATCACAGAACGAACGGATAAGCCTACCATTCTTTCTGCGTTTTCTACTGCCTGTTTAATTGAACGAACAGTTTCATCTATATCCACAATCGACCCTTTGCGAATACCCTCAGAAGGCGCACTGCCAACTCCAAGTATATTCAATGAATCGTTTGTCATCTGACCAATGATTACTTTTACATTGGATGTACCGATGTCTAGACTCACATAAATCTCATTGCTGTTCATTCTACTGGCACCTCCTTCAAAATACTACCATATTCAGGTATTTTTATTTTCTCTATAATCGCGCTGAAGAAATCCTCAACACCTTTATATACACTACAACTAGAAGTATAAAACTTCCTCAAGAATCTCTGAGTCAATTCCCGGGAAGAATGTGATATATGGACTCTATTCCACAAATACGTTTATTTCCCTTCTTTTGTACAAGATTTTCTCGATTTTTTACATTTTGTATTTCCCACTATGAATCTTACAGCTCTTTTTACCTATAAAGGGGAAAAGCAACAGTTAGATACTAGTCTACACCATGTGAAAGCAGTAGAAAAGTCACTGATTCTCAATAATGCTTGAGAATTTCACAGTTTCTCATTTTCTACCTACGCTTCGGGTTATACGTTGCGGTGATACGCCCTGCTTATAACCGTTCGTTCAGCTTCACTATTCCTTGTCCATAAAAAACGAGAATCACTCCATTTTAACATTAAGATTCCTTTTTTTCCTCTTCTTCTACCGAAATGTCTTCATATGGTTCCAGCCAGCTACCCTCATTAAGGTAAAGAACGCCTTTTGGCTTATCTTTAAGTTCTTTGACAATCAATGGATAATTGTTCACTTTCTCAGCAAACTGAAGTATGCTTGTCCTCACTTCGTATCCATCTGTCATAAAAAGAGTAATGTTAAATGCTTTGTCGCCTTCAGGTGTATAGTGGATTTCTGAGATCCGGTTAATAATACTCATTTTTACTTTTCGCAATTCTCCTGCCATGTTAGAGAGCTCAGTGCTTTCATCCCACTGCATCAGGATTGGTGCACTTACCGGTGTGTCACTTGATGGAAGAGCATCAAGAATCGTTCCCGTCTGTAAAATAGGAAAATACTTGCTTCCTTTTTTCAAATATGCGACACGTTCGTTCTCGATCACTTCAAGTGTGACAGTAGCTGGGAACTGCCGCCTAACAGTTACGTCCGCAATTTCTTTAGATTGTTTAATACTAGTTTCAATTTCTTTAGTGTTGATATTCCAGAAGCTAATGCTGTCATTCACTCCGCTTAGCTTCTGAATTTCCTTATCGGAAACATAATGATTACCTGAGACTTCAATGTTCCGAATGTGACTTAAGGAAGATTGGAAGTAAATGATCAGCAAAATAAGAAAGAAAAAGATCGATAGATAAACAACCAACCTTCTGTTTGCCCTCTGCTTGCGCTGTGCTTTCAATGTCGGAATCCGATCTTCAATTGTAACAACTTTGCGATCTTCCATTGTCTTGCCTCCGTCTCCGGTTATTGAAATTCTGTCGATTCTCAAGGTGTCTGAATGCCGATCATAGCAACCGTACAGCATGATTCAGCTTATTCGTCTCATTTTCATCATTATAGCATAATAAAGTCGCTAATTATCCACAAGAAGGAAATTCATGACATAGAATTATCTAAGCAAAATTAGTAGGGAATCAAACGGCTTTGCAGACTATCAAATTAAAAAAGAGTGCTTTTCATCAGCACTCCACTTACCTTACTCATAAACGATCTCCACTTCAGTTTGAAGGTCGATGCCGTACTCTTTAAGTATTGTAACCTTCACCAGGGTGATTAAGTCCAGTACGTCTTTTGCAGTTGCATCAGTCACATTTACAATAAAATTTCCGTGTAAAGGTGAAATTTGTGCCCCACCAATCATGTGCCCTTTCAAGCCAGCCTTCTCAATGAGATGACCTGCATGCTCAGGAAGTGGGTTTCGAAAAACACTTCCACAACAGGGCTCCGTCCAGGGTTGGGTTGCAGCACGGTAATCTTTATTTTTTTCCATTTCAGCGACGATGTTTTTTTTATCACCTTTTTGCAAGTCGAAAACAACTTCCACGATAATGCCAGGTTTTTTCTGAAGAAGTGATGTTCGATAGGAAAATGCCATATCTTCATTTGTTACCCACTTTAATTCTCCATCCTGGAAAAGGACTAACGCTTTTCTCAGAATACCTGAAACATCTGCACCATGCGCCCCTGCATTCATGTATACTGCACCGCCAACTGATCCTGGAATCCCACCCGCAAATTCAAGTCCTGACAGGCCATTTTTACTAATGAGCGTTACTAGTTTGATGAGAGAGAAACCGCCACCCACGCGTAACTCTGTTCCATCAATATTCATTACGTCCATACCTTTTCCAAGCTTAATGACTGCACCTTCAACCCCTCTGTCACTAACAAGCAAGTTCGAACCACGACCGATTGCACGCCACTTCACATTGAACTGTTTGATTATTTTAATGATTTTTTGGAGGGATTTTATCTCTTTTGGTTCGATCAGTAAATCAGCAGGACCACCGATACGGATAGTTGTATGTTTTGACATTGGCTCGTTCAAACGTACTCTTCCAACATCCTCGTTACTTAGTACTTTCTCTAATTCTGTTAATTTACTCATCGCAACCTCCTGACTTCCTTGCTCCAGGGCTACTGATACTAAAATTTAGCATAGCGACTGATGTTTAAGAGAACCCCCATCGCCACAAGCATGAGCGTTAGGGAGGAGCCACCGTAGCTCAAAAAAGGAAGTGTGATACCTGTGACAGGCATCAGACCTGTAACTACACCAATATTGATCATCACTTGAATGGCAAGCATACCAATAATGCCAACCGCAAGCAGACTGCCGAATAAATCAGGTGCCCGTAAGGCGATTCTTATCCCTCTCCATAAGAGAAGGGCAAATAAGAGAATGACGAGACTCCCACCTATAAACCCCAGTTCCTCTGATAAAATTGCAAAAATGAAATCCGTCTGCGGTTCTGGGAGGTAATAGTATTTTTGCCTGCTCTGTCCTAGCCCAAGACCCATCAGGCCGCCGGGACCTATAGCATAAAGGGATTGAATAATTTGGAACCCACTTCCAAGCGGATCGTTCCATGGGTCGAGGTACGATGTGATCCTTGCAATCCGGTAAGGGGCAGATATGATCAATGCCACAAACCCCGCCACTCCCAACATTCCAAGCCAGACGAAATGAGAAACCCTTGCCCCTGAAATAAAAATCATTACGACACACGTGCCTACCATGACAGCTCCAGTCCCTAAATCTGGCTGCAACATGATCATCGCGAACGCGATTAATACAATGCCAAGTGAAGGGACGAGGCCTTTTTTAAACGAGGTAATTCGTTTTTGATTTTCTGAAAGGTATTTTGCAAGAAATGCAATCATGGCAAGTTTCGTAAATTCTGAAGGCTGGATTGAAAACGCACCAACACCAAGCCAGCTTCTTGCCCCACCTCGAACGAGTCCTACTCCAGGCACTAGAACGAGTATGAGCAAGAGAAAACAAATAAGCAAGCCAAGCTTTGACCACGTACGCCACGTCCAGTATTCAATATTCATGACGAAAAACATGGCTGCAACACCAATCCCAGCAAATAGAAGCTGTCTTTTCGCGAAGAAGAAGGCATCATCAAATTTATAGGAAGCCCATACAGCACTGGCGCTGTATACCATGATTAGTCCGATTGCTAATAAGACAAGCGTGGCAGTTAAAAAAACCAGGTCTGGCGTTGTTTTTGTTTTCGGCAATGGCCCCACACCCCGTTATCGTCGATTTTACTTAACCGAACTTTTTCGGATAAGCAAGACAACCTCTCATTAGAGTCTATGCATTGCCTCTATAAAGATGTCTCCACGCTCTTCAAACGTTTTGAACTGATCCCAGCTTGCACAAGCTGGAGATAGTAGAACGACATCTCCCGACTCAGAAAGATCGTAAGCTGTTTCTACAGCTTTTTCTACATTATCGACAACTGTTACGAAATTCAGTCCTGACTTTAAAGCTGTTTCCTTTAGCTTTGGAGCTGTTTGTCCAAAGGTTATCAAGTGCTTTACTTTTGTTTGGAAGTATGGTATTAAATCATCAAAACCGTTTCCTCGATCAAGGCCACCAGCCAGGAGAATAACTGGCTTTTCAAACGATTCGAGCGCCTTTTTTGTGGCAATGGAATTTGTAGCTTTAGAGTCATTAAAGAATTTCCTCCCACTTACTTCCCCCACAAATTGAAGACGGTGCTTCACGCCATGAAAATTCGTAAGATTACTATAGATCTTCTCATTCGAAACACCTGATAACTTAGCAACGGCAATCGCCGCTAATGTGTTTTCGACGTTCTGCTTCATCGATAGATCCTCAATTTTAATCACTTTCTCATCTTTAAAGACGATCCAGCCATCATCAATACTCACACCATTCCGAAGCTTTTTCGTAGCCGAAAAAGGAACAAGAGCAGCTTTTGAAGCTTCAGCAAACGATGAAACAAGCGCATCATCGGCATTGTAGACAGCAAAGTCAGTTGACGTTTGGTTGGTGAACAAACGCGCTTTCGCTTCTGCATAGGCTTCTTTCGTGCCATGATAATCCAGATGGGCTTCATAAATGTTTAAAAGGACTGAAATATGAGGATGGAAATGAACGGTCCCCTGTAGTTGGAAGCTGGATAGTTCCGTTACAAGCGTTTGATCAGGGGTTGCTTTCGCCGCAACTTCACATACAACCGTTCCGATATTTCCTGCCACGATAGGATTAGAAGGCGTCTCGCTTAACAATTCGCCAATAAGAGTAGTTGTTGTCGTCTTCCCGTTAGAACCAGTAATGGCAATGAAAGGTGCTTCTGAAATCTCACCAGCTATTTCCACTTCTGTTACGATTGGAATGTTCCGTTTCTCTGCTTCAACTAATAATGGATTATGATAAAGAATCCCGGGATTCTTTACAATTAAATCTATTCCTTCTAACAGTTCAAGCGGATGTCCTCCGCCGATAACTCTAAATCCATCATCTTGAAGCTTCTGCGCTTTAGGGTTATTCGTAACTTCCTCGCGATCGTTTACGACTACGTTTGCACCCATGGAGCGAAGCAGTTTTGCTGCTGCAAAACCACTTTTGGCAATTCCCATAACTAAGATTGATTTGTTTTGGTAGTTTACATTTTTCATTACATCCACACCTCTAAATAGATTCCAAATGTTGCACATAATAAACCTACTGTCCAGAACGTCGCAACAACGCGCCATTCCGTCCATCCTGATAATTCATAATGATGGTGAAGCGGACTCATTTTAAATACGCGTTTACCCGTTGACTTAAATGTGGCCACCTGAATGATCACAGACAACGTTTCAATCACAAACACACCGCCAATAATGACGAGAAGCAGCTCTAGCTTCGTCATTATCGCTACTGCAGCTAGCGCACCACCAAGTGCTAGTGAGCCTGTATCACCCATAAATACTTTTGCAGGATGGGCATTGAAAACAAGGAATCCTAGAACGGCTCCGACAACACTTACGGAGAAAATAGCAACATCGTACATATAAGCCGTAGCTGCAAGAATGGCGAACGCTCCGAATGCAATGGCTGCAGTTCCCGCAACCAGCCCATCCAGTCCATCCGTTAAATTCACCGCGTTTGACGCTCCTACTAGCATAACGAAAAGCAACACAACGTATCCAATCCCTATATCAAAGCTCCATTCTGTACCTGGTACGCGAATCGCTGTAACGAACCCAATTGTTCTTAAGCCAAAATACACAAGAATAGCAATTAGAAATTGACCAAATAGCTTCTGTTTCGAAGTTAAACCAAGATTTCTTTTCTTTACTACCTTAATAAAATCATCTAAAAATCCAATCAGTCCATAGCCTACCGTGACAAACAATAAGAGCCAGATCTGCGTCGAAATTTCATCGTACTTGAGTGCGATGATAACTGTACCTAGAATAATAGAAAGAATAATAATCAAACCACCCATTGTCGGTGTTCCTGACTTCTTCTGGTGTGACTTCGGACCCTCTTCTCTAATACTCTGGCCAAATTTAAGCCTTCTTAAAAATGGGATGAATACGGGTGAAACAAGTACAGCTATAATAAATGATGTTAATAAACTAAAGATTAATAATCGTTCAATCAATGTACTGCCTCCTTAAGATTAATTCCCTAATGCCTTTAGAATAGTTTCGAGTCCAAGCCCTCTTGACGCCTTTAATAAAACAACCGTTCTGTCGTCAAGCTTACCTGCTAAATATGATGCGGCATCTTCTTTATTTACAAAGGAAACAGCCGGCACTACTTGTGCTTCATCTTCCGTCAACCCATCGTAAATCCACTTTCCTTTATCGCCTACCGTAACAACCTCGGATATTGGTTTTCTAATCGATGAGCCGATGTCACGGTGAAGAGCTTCTTCATTACACCCGAGTTCATACATATCACCAAGCACGGCGATTTTCTTATCAAATCCTTCCAACTCGGCTAATGTTTCTAGTGCTGCTTTCATCGATGTCGGACTTGCATTGTATGCATCATTAATTATCAAAGCCCCTGATAATAAGCGATGTTGCTCTAGTCGCATACCAGTCAGTCTTAAAGAAGAGAGACCTGTACGAATCTCCTGTTCTGACATACCGAGCTTACGAGCGGAAGCAATACTATAAACAGCATTTTTAATATTGTGCTTTCCTAGTAAATGGATTTCAAAAGAGTCTGTTTCACTTTTTAGTGTAAAGGCATAGCCCTTCTCCTTCTTCTCAACCCTTTCAATTTGCAGATCATTGGTTTCTGCATAGCCACAAGACACCTTATTGATCTCGATCCCACTTAACAGTGGCTCGTCACCGTCGATGACAAGTAATCCATCTGCTTTTAATCCTTCAAATATTTCCATCTTTGCTTTCGCAATATTTTCTCTGCTACCAAGCTGCTCTAAATGAGATTCTCCAATGTTCGTAATGATCGCTACATCAGGATTTGCGATCTTTGAAAGCAATGAAATTTCACCGGCACCACTCATGCCCATTTCAAGAATTAATACTTCCGTTTCTTCAGGCATCGCTAGCACCGTCATTGGGAGACCCCAGTGGTTATTAAGGTTGCCCTGTGTTTTATACGTTTTGTACTTCGGACTTAAAACGGCTTCAAGCATATCTTTCACCGTGGTTTTACCGTTGCTTCCGGTAACCCCAATTACATAGGGCTTCTGCTGCTTAAGCACTTGCATCGCAAGATTCTGTAAGCCAATGGTTGTATCATCCACCATGTAAACGTGAATTCTATCCTTAAGGTCCTCGGGGAATGGTTTGCTTTTCTCCCAGAGCGTACCCGTCGCTCCATTCGCAATGGCACGATCAATAAAGCGGTGACCATCAAATACTTCTCCAACAATGGGAACAAATAATTTATTCGTACAATCTTTTCTCGTATCTGTAGCCACACCTTCAAAGACCAGTTCTTGATCAACTGGCCCTTGACTAAATTCATTTAATAACGATGCTTGAATATTCATGACTTCTTCTCCTTTATTGCTTGTCGTGCCTGTATGCGATCGTCAAAATCAAGGACATTATCGCCGACAATTTGATATGTTTCATGACCTTTTCCAGCAATTAGAACCACATCGCCATCGTTTGCCTGTTCAATCGCATATTGGATTGCTGCTGCTCGATCTGTAATCCGGGTATAGTCGCCTTCAATCCCTTCTACCATATCATCCAGAATCCGCTCTGGATCTTCACTTCTAGGGTTATCTGAAGTTAGCACCGCAATATCGGCAATTTTAGAAGCAATTTTGGCCATTAGTGGTCGTTTCGTTCGATCACGATCACCGCCACACCCTACTACTGCAAATACTTTGCCTTTTGCCATGTCTTTCACGGTAAGGAGAACATTCTCTAGACTATCTGGAGTATGCGCATAGTCTACAATGACTGGAAAACCCTGACCTTCATCCACAAGTTCAAAGCGGCCTGGAACCCCTTCTATTTCTTCTAAGCTTTTGAGAATACGATCCAAGGGAAGGCCACTCGCAAGACAAGCCGAAATAGCTGCAAGGGCATTGTACACGCTGAACTTTCCGGTTAGCATAAGTTTCACTTCATGCTCTTCCTGCAGTGTAGTCAAGCGGAACCTTGTCCCATTAGCTGAGAAAGAAATGTCATGAGCTTTTATATCTGCCTCCTGATCAATTCCATATTTAAGAATATGAGCTGAGGTCATCATTTCATATTTATCAGTGGCTTCATCATCAGCGTTCAGAACTGCTACCTTTTTTCTACCTGTATCATATGTATTACCTAATTGTGAAAAAAGAAGACCTTTCGCAAGACGATATTCTTCCATTGTTCCATGATAATCAAGATGATCCTGTGTTAAATTTGTAAACACGGCAACATCATAATCACAGCCTCTGACACGGCCTAACGTTAATGCGTGAGAGGATACTTCCATTACAGCTGAATCAACTTGTTTATCGCGCATTCTTGCAAATTGTTTTTGAAGAAGCAGCGGCTCCGGTGTCGTGTTTTTGGTTTCGTATTCTTCATCGCCAATCTTCATGTTGATCGTTCCAATTAACCCCGTTTTCTGACCTTCATTACGATGAATACGTTCAATCAAATGTGAGACAGTCGTCTTCCCATTTGTGCCAGTTACGCCAATAAGCGAAAAGGATTTTGTTGGATTCTGATAATAGTGATTTGCCATTTCAGCCAGTGCCCTGTGAGCGTCACTTACTAGAATAACTGGTACCGAAACATTCAGTTCCTTTTCAGATACGAGGGCAGCGGCGCCTTTTTGGACGGCCAGTTCAGCATAATCATGGCCATCTACAGTAAATCCTGGAATACAGACAAACAGGCTACCGTCTGTTACGGCTCTACTATCACTTTCGATCGTAAGTATGTCAGGGTTTCCATCACCCAGTTGTTTATATGTAAATAATGCTTGGAGAAGATTAGTTAACTTCATCTCGATCAAACCTTTCTAGTTTGCTGACATATTTTCAGAAAACAAGCCAAGAGCATATGCCTTGGCTTGGTCACTACTTATTGTACTCACAGGATGCTTATTTGTCACCCATATAAAGCCGAATTTCTGAACCGACCGGTAATTTCACTCCTGGATCAGGCGCCTGCGCTACAACTGTATCGCCTTCACCGCTCGAATCAATCTTTAAATTGTACATGGCTTCACGGATCTCTTTCGTTGTCATGCCAACTAAATCAGGCATATCAATCATTTCTTCATCCTGCCACGTTTTTTCCTTCTCAATTTGATCTTCCCGTTTCTCAACACCCATAACCGTTAAACTATCATGGATAATATTACCTACGATCGGGGCTGCAACTATGCCTCCAAATTGTAGCGTATCCTTTGGATTATCGATTGCAACATAAACAACAATTTGTGGATCATCTGCAGGTGCAAAACCAATGAACGAGACGATGTGATTGTTTTTTAAATAAGCACCGTCTTTCGCTTTCTGAGCTGTTCCTGTCTTTCCACCTACACGGTACCCATCAACAAATGCATTCTTCCCGGTACCAAGGGCAACAACTGTCTCAAGCGCATGTCTAACTTCTTCAGAGGTTTCTTTCGAAATTACCTGTCGCTTCACCGTTGGTGTATTCTTACTGACGACCGCACCGGTTTCTGGATCTAGCCATTCTTTCGCAATGTATGGCTCATAAAGGGTACCGCCATTAACAGCAGCTGACACCGCTGTAACTTGTTGAATCGGCGTTACGGAAACACCTTGACCAAAAGCGGTTGTCGCAAGTTCAAGAGGTCCTACGTTTTCAACATCAAATAGGATACCACTTGCTTCTCCCTGTAAATCAATTCCTGTTTTTTCTCCAAAGCCGAATTTATCGATATAAGAGAAAAGCTTTTCCTTGCCGAGACGCTCACCAAGCATAACAAATCCCGGGTTGCATGAATTTTGAACCCCTTCAAGAAAGGTCTGACTCCCATGACCTCCAGCTTTCCAGCACCTCAGTTTCGTACCCGCTACTTCAATGCTACCCGGATCATGGAAATGGTCATTTTCAAGATCTACTTCTCCTTCTTCAAGTGCTGCTGCGAGAGTAATGATTTTGAAAGTTGATCCTGGCTCATATGTGCTCCAAACCGGTTTGTTCTGATTCCAGATATCAGGAGAGACTTCTTGAAATGCTTCAGGATTAAAATCAGGTCGAGAGGACATGCCAAGGATTTCACCAGTATTAGGATCCATTGCAATTGCTACAGCTCCTTCAGGGCTATAGGTCGCTTCTGCAATATTAAGCTCTCGTTCGATAATCGTCTGAATCTGCAAATCAACAGTTAAACGAAGATCCAAGCCATCTACCGGTTCTGTATAATCATCCGCGAGCGAAGGCATCCTCTGCCCTTTCGCATCTGAGTAATATTCAACCTGCCCCTGCTCACCGCTTAATTCTTCATCATAGTAGCTCTCAATTCCTGTTAAACCCTGATTATCAATTCCGCTAAAACCAAGCACATGTGACAGAAATGCGCCGTTAGGATAATGGCGTTTATTATCTTCAGCAATGTAAACACCACTAAGATTTAACTGTCTAATTTCGTTTGCTTTTTCATTGGTCATTTTCTTTCCTTCAGGTCGAATCCAAACCATTGATTTTTCCTTCGTAATCGTCTCATATACTTTTTCCTTGCTCGTATTTAAGGAAGCAGCAAGGGCTTCTGCAGTTGCTGCGGGATTTTGGACCTGCCTTGGCACGATCAGGACTGAAGGCGCACTAATATTCGTAGCAAGTGGTTCACCATTTCGATCTAGAATCTCTCCACGACTCGGTTCAAATGGAATATTTCTGCTCCAAGAATCCTTTGCCTTTTCACTTAGCCAGCTGCCCATGACGAGTTGTACATACCCTAAACGAACAACAATGACACCAAATATAAATAACCCAAGCACAAGTGCGATGACTAGCCTCCGCCGGACAGTGACATTGGAAACACGCATAAACTCATCCTCCCTGATTATGCTTGTTCCACTATATGTTCACTTTTCAGCTGTTAGACCTTCTAGTCCGTGATTGGCTCTGCTTCATTCTCTTCCGGCTCTTCGGTCGATTCACTGGATGGTGAGCTTAATTCCACTACTAGATAGTCATCTTTTTTAATCTTGTTTCCCTTTTCAATTCCCTGCTTTGTTACGTATCCCGACCCCATAATGTTTGGTTTAAGCTCCATTAACTCCACAAGCTTCATAACATCAGCAAGGGACCAGCCCGTAATATCTGGCATTTTTGCAGTTGAATCAGTACGTAAAATAACTCGTTCACCATCAAGAATATTCGAACCTGCGTGAGGTGACTGAGTAACGATTTCTCCTTCGCCAAGTGTCACAACACTCAACCCTTCCGCTTCAAGCTCTTTCTTCGCTTGCTCGGTTGTCATTCCGGATACGTCTTTTAGCGAGTTCCCATTTTCATCGGTCTGGCCTTCCTTTGGTTTTTCTTTTTCTTCAATTGGATCAATATTTAAATATTGCAGACTGTTTTTCATAACGGTATTAAAAACGAGTGAGACCGGGTCACTCCCCAGTTCAGGGTATTCGAGCTGTGGACGATCAACGGCTACATACACAATTAATTCCGGGTCCTCAGCAGGAGCCATGCCAATAAAGGAAAAGATGTTATTCCCATAGCCACTCATATACCCTTTTGCACCCTCTGATATTTGAGCAGTCCCTGTTTTTCCTGCGATTGTATACCCTTCAATGTCATAAGGTGTGCCTGTACCTTCTGTAACAACAGAACGTAAGATGTCTCGCGTCTGGCTTGCCGTTTCTTTTGATATTGGCTCGCCCGCTACTTCCGGTTCATGATTCTGCTCCACTTTATTCGACTCAGGATCAACAATCTTCTCAATTACATAAGGCTTCATCATTTTTCCGCCGTTCGCAACGGCTGTTGCTGCTTGAACTTGTTGAATCGGAGTTATAGCTGAGCCCTGACCAAATCCGGTTGTAATACGCTCAAGTTCACCACTGTATATAATATTTGAGGATGTTTCGCCCGGAAGGTCAATACTCGTTTTAGCATCAAACCCAAATTCAGTTAAGTAATCCCGGTATTTATCATAACCAAGCTTTTCTTTTACAAGGATCGAAGCTGCAACGTTTGAAGAGTGACGAATCCCCTCATCAAAGCTAATTGTTCCCCATCCTTCTCCACCGTTATGATCGCTTACGCGTCCACCCGGTACAGAGTATTGACCTGATTGAAATAGTTCATCCCCGTTATAGACCCCTTCCTCAATCGCCGCAGCCAGTGTGAAAATTTTCATTGTTGATCCAGGTTCAAATGCTGTAAGGGCCATATTTGTATAGCTCGAAATATTTCTTAAATTAGGGTCAAACGTTGGTCGGTTACCCATCGCAAGAATCTTCCCTGTATCAGGATCAGCTACAATAGCCGTCATCCGTTCAGGATCATACTTCTCCTGTGCTTCATCCATGGCTCGTTCCATAAAGAGCTGTATTTTTTCATCAATCGTTAAGTACACATCGTTTCCGCTTTTAGACGGCGTAACGTTTTCATTCCCATAAGGAAGCTTAAAGCCTTCTCGATCACTCTGATAGGTTTCTTTTCCTTCTTGTGGAACAAGGTATTTATTAAGCTGTTTTTCTAAACCGAGTAGGCCTTCCTGCACCCCTTTGTCATTCTCATTAGTGAAACCGAGAACGTGTGAAGCAAAATCTTCATTTGGATAGAGTCTTGTTTTGGTCGGTATAAAGCCAACTCCAGGCAAATCAAGCTTTTCGATTTTCTCTTTTTGCGTAAGGCTCAAGTTCTTACCAGAAGAACCGAATTCTACCTGAAACGCACTATCACTTGAGAGAATCTCTTTCACTTCAGACTTTGACATATCAATAATCGGTGCAAGTTCAGCAGCGGTTTTATCTATGTCTTCAACGTGATCCTCGTATTCCTTATCTAAAATAGCTCGTAGTGTAAATGAAGGAATATCGGTGGCAAGTGCATTCTCGCCTGTGCGGTCATAGATTGTCCCACGGTCAGCTTCAAGAATTTTACTTCTTGTCCACTTTTCCTTACCGAGCTCCATTAAATCCACCTGTTCACCATCAGCCCCTGATACAGACTGTGTCCATTCGATATAGAAAAAACGCCCAATAAAAGCAAAAAAGAGCAGGATAAATAGTGCCATTAAAATCGCTGCTCCAACATTAATATGTGAATTCTTGTTTGTTTCTTTCATTACAGTGCAACCTCCGAAATTATGATCCTTTGTTGATCACTTCTACATTTTGATCATCCAGTGTCATCCCTAATTCATCCTGGGCAATATCCATAATGCGATCCGGCGCACTTAATTCAGTTACTTTCACCTGCAACTCTTCGTTTTGTTTCAATTGAACCCGTTGATCTGCTTCAACTTGCTGAATACTCGTATTCATGTTGTAAATGGAAGCATAATTCGAAACCATAAAAATAGAAGCTGTGACGAACGCCAGTACAAGCATCATCCAGAGCAGTTTCTCTCCTCTTGTAATACGTCCACTTTCGATATAAACGGATTGCTGTTTTACTTCTACTTGCTTTTTTTGTGTTTGCTGCTGCTGATACTTATACGCCAGGTTACTCATTGTTTTCCCCCTAACACCTTCTCTTATTTTTGTTTTACATTTTTTCTGCTACGCGAAGTTTCGCCGATCGTGCACGTCTGTTGATTTCTTGCTCTTCCTCAGATGGAAGAATAGGTTTTCTTGTAACAAGCTTCATTTCTGGCTGGTAAGCATCCGGAATAACAGGCATACCTGGTGGTAGTTCAGGACCCGAAGCAGCTTCCTTCATCGCCGTCTTACAAATCCGATCTTCGAGAGAGTGGAACGTTATGACACTGATTCGACCGCCGGGATTTAAGATCGACATGCCATCAATTAGAGCTTGTTCAAATACTTTAAGCTCATCATTTACTGCAATTCGAATCGCTTGAAATACCCTTTTAGCCGGGTGTCCCCCTTTCCTTCTCGCAGGTGCAGGGATCGCATCCTTAATTATTTCCACGAGCTCAAATGTGGTTTCAATCGGTTTTTGGTCTCTTGCTTTTTCAATTTTGCGAGCAATTTGTTTGGAAAATTTTTCTTCACCAAATTTGAAAAAAATCGAGACGAGACGTTCATACTCCCACTCATTAACTACTTCATACGCTGATAAACTGGAGGATTGATCCATCCTCATATCAAGCTGCGCATCATGCTGATAGCTAAACCCCCGCTCGCCCTGATCGAGCTGCGGAGAGGAAACACCGAGATCAAATAAAATACCATCGACACCGTCAATCCCGAGTTTTGAAAGCGCATCTTTAATAAAACTAAAATTCCGTTCTATTATCGTCAGTCTTCCTTCATACTCAGCAAGTGTCACTCTGGCATTGTCAATGGCCCACTGATCCTGATCAAACGCATACAGGTGTCCCGTGGTGAGCCTGTCCAATATCGCTTTGGAATGACCTCCACCCCCAAGCGTACAATCGACGTAAACGCCATCCTCTTTAATGTTAAGTGCCTCAACTGCTTCTTCTTTTAAAACTGTAATGTGTTCGAACATAGTTACACCTTATCCTCATTCCATATTGACCTTCTACAAATCAAAATCCATCATACTCTCCGCGATCTCTGAGAACGATTCTTCTGAGGCATTAAAATATTCTTCCCATACCGACTTATCCCAGATCTCAAGACGGTTCGAAACACCAATCACAACACATTCTTTCTCAAGCCCGGCATATTGACGTAACGTTCCAGCAATATTTACCCTGCCCTGTTTATCAAGCTGACATTCAGTAGCACCTGAGAAAAAGAATCGGGTAAAAGCACGAGCATCTTTCTTTGTAAAAGGGAGTGTTTTCATTTTCTCCTCAAGGACTTCCCACTCACTCATAGGATAGCCAAAAATACATTTATCAAGCCCGCGGGTGAGGACGAAGGTGTCACCAAGTTCATCACGAAACTTAGCGGGGATGATCATTCTGCCTTTTTCATCAACAGTATGCTGATATTCCCCCATAAACATGGCTATTCTCCACCCCTCCCACTTTCTACCTCTAAGTTACCACAACTCCCCACTTTTCACCACTAAAAAATTAATTCGTACCACAATATAAAAATCCTGCTGTTCAGCAGGATTTTTATTAAGAAATTATGAAATTAATTTTTACCTTACAAATGAACAATTTTGTGCCTTTCATTAAAAGAAAGCTCGAGATTCATTAAACGGTCCACAAAATCAGGACCATGCCAGTTGAGATAATAGACGGCATTCCATTTACGTTCCTGAGGAGCACCCTCTGGTTTTAAAGCAAGTCCAATTTCATCAAATTTGGCAAGTTCGTTCTCGTGCTTGTACTCAATCGAACTATAAAGTTTATTCTGGAGAAGATCGAGCTGCCTCTGAAGAAAGCGACCATTTTTCTCGGCGTACTTCATGAGCCCCCTATCTACAAGCTCTGTCAAATTACGAAGCTCCTGATGAATGGCTTCTACTTTTTCTTTTGCTTCTTTAAATGACCCACCAATCCCCACGTCGTCAAGATTGCTTACATAAGTATCTTTAAAAGGCCGAACACCTGAATTCAATACATCTTCAATTGAAAGGGATAAATCTGCTATGTGCTTTTGAATATGACGCTCAACAAACGTGAAGGTTAACCGCGGGACGATCACTGGCATTCTGAAATCGAATGCACGAAAAGCGGGTTTTAGCAATGCCCAGTAAGCCAATTCACCTGGACCTGCAACAAAAGCAAGTACAGGAAAAATGGCCTCCTGCATAATGGGGCGGGTCACGACATTATTACTTAATTCCTCTGGATGATCCTGTGCAAGCTTGTAAAGCTCCTCTTTCGTGAATACAGTATCGGTCGTTTTTCCTTTAAATCCACCTTCACTTCTTTCTAGAAGAATTCGTTCTCCTTTTACTTTAGCAAACAAATTAGCCTGAAATTCATCCAGATCTACACTAATTGGATACCCATCTTCACTAAGATGTGCTGCCTGCTTCAGTACCGCTTCATTAATTTCTTCATTGTGGTCAATCATTTTTTTGAACGCCTCGACCTGAAGCTCTCGGAAATCAGGGTTTCCTGAATCGACAAGCACCAGACCGTGTTTAGAGAACAGCTTTGTCATCATGTAACAAAAATGATCTACAAACGTTTCTGATTTTGCCGTCACGTCTTCAAGCCATTGTTGAAGATCCTTTGTGAAAGACGTTTCCCCAAATCGATGCAGCATGTCGCGCGTCCAGGCATTAAGCGCCTCTCGATCAATGGAAATATCAGATAAAGCTTGCTTTCTTAATTGCTTCTGCGGGACCGCTTCTTTTTTCTCACGCTTCGATTCATACGTAAAAATGTGATTCACTTCATGAAAATCATGATCTTCACCCGCAATCCAAAACACAGGTATTACAGGGATGCCAAGCGCCTTTTCTTTCTCCTCGGCAAGTTTAATAACGGAGAGCGCTTTGTTAATTGTATAAAGCGGTCCCGTTAGGATTCCGGCCTGCTGTCCGGCTACGACTGTTACAGCCTCGACGCGATTTAAACGTTTTATGTTGTCCATCGCCCGGTCATCCGCACCAAATTTTGCATTGAATGTGTCAAGGTGTCTCGTTAATGACAGCCGATCATGATGACGTTCCATCAACTCCTGATACCGCTGATCATATGATTCTTCGTGTTGATATGTATAATCAAAAAAAGCCGAGATGGTTTTCTTCTCAGCGATGTAATCTGTTGCAATTACATTTGCTCCTGGAAGGAAAGTTTCTGTGAGTTTCATTAAAATTTCTTCCTTTCTTGACACAAATGCGGTTCTCCGCCTATTTAATCCTTTGTTAGTATATCAAACTTCCTCACACCTACCAAAAAAAAAGCTTATGAGTTAGACCGAAACAATCCGGTGAACTAACCCGATAAGCAATAACAAGAAATACCCTGTAGAAAACAATAAAAAATTAAAGCGCCATGCCCCTTTAATAACTTTTCGAATGTGGATGTCTTCTTTCGTTTTCCAGTGCAGAATAGTAAATCCTACAGCTGCTGAGATGATGAGAAGTAAGATGAGCCACAAGAAAGAGCGTCCGAACAATTCAATTGCAATGAAATGGACACTGAGGATAAAGAAAACAGTTGATAGATCCACCGCAAGTCGAAAGGAAAATTTCTTCTTTCGCGTCATTTTCACCGTAATGATATACACGATATACCACGCAAGCAGAGGAACTGTGACTGCTGTTGCCACAATCCACGATACGATGTGCTCCATGTTTAACTGACTCCTTTCTATCGGCTCTCTAACCCTTTAATACTCTCAAACACGAACCTTGAATAAGGAACATCACTTCCACTTACCTCAGCTCGTTTCAGGATGAAGCCTGTAATTGCGTCGATCTCTGTTGAACGTCCTGCATTTAGATCAGCTAGCATAGATGACGTATTCAGTGCCGTCCTTTCACAAACGGATTGCACGTTATTCAAGGAGGCTTCAAAGTCTAATCCAAGTACACGAGAAGATTCTCTTACTAATTCTCGCATAATCGCGTAAAACCTCGCATTTGTTAATAAGGAACCATTTTGAACGCGATAAAGCCCTGTTAACGGATTAACAGCACAGTTAACAATGAGTTTTCTCGCGAGCATTTGATACCAGTCTTTTTCGTAATAAATCGGGAAGTCTTTCATCGACAGATGTTGTAAGTCGTTTGGCAGCCCCGTAAAGGCGCTTACTCTTATAGCTCCTGCTCCAATATGCTCAACCGTCACGTCATCTCTTTTTATTGCTCCGTGATCAAGCACACCTACAAGAATGTTCTGTGAAAGAGTTGAAAGCTGTTCGATGTGACCCATTCCATTTTGTATAAAAAGAAGGTCCGGTGAAAAGCCACCCCGGTAAGCTTCATGAATCTGCTCAATAATTGATGAGACATGGGGGGATTTAACCGCCACAATAAGCAAATCCATCGGTTCCGCTGACAACCGAGATGAAGCTTGAATACAGACGTTTTTTCTCGTTTTTCCTATGTAATGGATGCCGTTAGCCGCTAATCTCTCCGCTTGCTCCCTGCGATGGCAGATCATGGTCACTTCATGACCTGACATGGAGAAATTCGTACCGAGAAGTAACCCAATCGCTCCAGCTCCAATAATCGATATCCTCAAGCCGTTCCCCACCTTTTGTAGGTCAAATGAATCATGTATTACTTAAAGTGTAGCATATCTTTACCGCTTTCTTCATTAGAAAATCCCTTAACAGAAAAGTTAAGGGATTTCTCTCTGATTTATACAGGATAAACTGGATGCTTCTTACTAGGAGCTGCTACTTCTTTTGATTCGTAATAAGAAAGGCGATCAACGAGCACCTCTCGAAGCTCACTTCCCGGGACAATGTCGTCCACGATAAGCTCTGAAGCAAGCTTATAGATATCGATATGCTCTTTATATTCCTGATGCTTCTCTTTGACATACTCCATCCGTTCTTTAGGGTCTTCGATTGCATTGATCTTATTCGCATAAACCGCATTCACAGCCGCTTCAGGTCCCATAACAGCAATCTGTGCAGTCGGGAGCGCAATGCAGCAGTCAGGTTCAAACGCCGGTCCTGCCATCGCATATAAACCTGCGCCATATGCTTTTCTAACGACAACAGAAATTTTCGGAACCGTGGCAGAGCTCATGGCTGCCACCAATTTTGCACCATGCCGAATGATACCCGCGCTCTCTACCTTCGTTCCAATCATAAATCCAGGCACATCCGCTAGGAAAATAAGTGGGATATGATACGCATCACAAAGCTGAATAAATTTAGCTCCTTTGTCGGCGGAATCAACAAACAGGACGCCACCCTTTACTTTAGGCTGGTTTGCGATCAATCCAACAACTCGTCCATCAATCCTTGCAAATCCGGTAATTAATTCTGGAGCAAATAGCTTCTTCATCTCAAAAAAACTTTCTCCATCAACAAGGGCATCAATGAGATCGTACATATTAAATGGCGCATTCTGATTCTCAGGTACAATATCTGTAATCGATTTTTCAAGTGAAGGCAATTGCCCTTCTAATTTCGGCGTTCGTTTGTGGAAATTGCCCGGAAAATAACCTAAATAAGCTCTTCCAAGTTTAATTGCATGCTCTTCATTTTCCGCTAGAACATCACCGCAACCGCTCGTAGTGCAATGCATTCTTGCTCCGCCCATCTGTTCAAGCGTTACTCTTTCCCCGATAACCTTTTCAGCCATTCGTGGCGAGCCGAGGTACATGGATGCATTTTTATCGACCATGACGACAATGTCACAAAACGCTGGTATGTACGCACCACCTGCTGCAGAAGGTCCAAACAACAGACACACCTGTGGCACCATTCCAGACATTTTAACCTGATTATGAAAAATTCTTCCTGCTCCACGTCGATTCGGGAACATTTCAAGCTGGTCTGTAATTCTCGCTCCAGCTGAATCCACCAGGTAGAGAAGAGGAACTTTTAAACTCATCGCTGTTTCTTGAATACGGATTATTTTCTCTACTGTTCTTGCTCCCCATGAACCGGCTTTGACAGTAGAGTCATTCGCCATGACGCACACTTTCTCACCATTCACTTTCCCAATTGCAGTTACAACCCCATCAGCTGGAAGATCCTTAGCATGGTTATTGGCAAATTTCCCATCTTCTATATACTGGCCGTTATCAAATAACAGTTTTAAACGATCACGTACGAAAAGCTTATTTGTTTCTTTAAGCTTCTGGTGGTATTTCTCTGCACCACCAGAAGCAATTTCTGTCGCTTTTGTTTGCAGAAGTTCTTCAAGATGATTCATCTAGTATCCTCCTTCATTTTAATCTAGATTGAGCGCTCGCTCAGCTATGATTCCTACTTAATGGTAACGAGTACATCGCCTTCGTTAACAAAATCTCCAACAGCCACTTTCACTTCAGCAACCGTTCCTTCTTCCACACCTTCAATTGGAATTTCCATTTTCATAGATTCAAGCATCACCAATTCCTGTCCAGATGTAACAGAATCTCCTTCTCCCACCATAACGTTTAATACTGTCCCTGCCATAGATGCTTTAATTTCTTGCATGTTCATCAGTCCTTTTTATTTATTTTTTATGAACGAGTTTCTTAGCTAAATAGGAGGTCGAGTACTCGCCTTTCTTGAAGTTCTCATCCCTAAGCAGCTCTGTAAATAATGGCCCATTATGTTTAATGCCAGTTAGTGAAAACTGATCGAAAAAGTCCTGAGCTGTTTTGATTGTCTCATCACGCGCTGTACCACTTATAATAACTTTCGCAATCATAGGATCATAAAATGGAGATACGCTCGAACCACTCTCATATCCGGAATCAATTCGAACAAGATCCATCTTCGGAAAGTCCAGCGTCTCGATCTTCCCAGGAGAGGGCATGAAAGTGTGTGGGTCTTCTGCATATAACCTGAACTCCATACTATGCCCTGATGGAAAAATCTCTTCCTGTCTTAACGGCAGCTCTTTTCCTTCTGTAATCAATAGCTGCCACTCAACAAGATCGACGCCAATGGTTTCTTCGGTTATTGGGTGTTCAACTTGTAATCGTGTATTCATTTCAAGGAAATAGAAATTTTCATTTTCATCTACTACAAATTCGACTGTACCTGCATTTTGATACTTAACGTGCCTTGCAGCTTTAATCGCAGCTTCTCCAATTTTCGTTCGGGTGGACGATGATAGAAATGGTGAAGGCGTCTCCTCTACAACTTTCTGGTTCCTTCGTTGTATGGAGCAATCTCGCTCATAGAGATGAACAATGTTTCCGTGACTGTCTCCAACAATTTGAACTTCAATGTGTCTCGCATGATCAATGAATTTCTCAACAAACATGGCCCCATTACCAAAATAAGCCTTTGCCCTGTTTTGACTGGAAGCAAAAGCCTTTTCAAGCTCCTGGTCATTCTCACAGCGCTGCATTCCTATTCCGCCACCGCCAGCTGCAGCTTTTAGCATAATTGGATACCCGATTTCGTTTGCATACGAAATTGCTCCTGTGACATTTTCTATTTCAGTACTTCCTGGCACAACCGGTACACCGGCTTCTACCATTGTTTTTCGTGCTGTAATTTTATCTCCCATCGCTTCGACCACATCAGCTGAAGGTCCGATAAAAGATATACCCATTTCTTCAACTTTTCTCACAAATGACGCATTTTCAGATAGAAAGCCATAACCAGGGTGAATGGCATCCACCTTTTCTTGCTGAGCGACCTTTACTATTTCTTTCTGGTTCAAGTATGATTTCACTGCAGGAGGATCTCCGATGTCATATGAATGTGTTGCTTGTTTAACATAGGGAAGCTCTTTGTCTGCACTCGAATAAACAGCGACCGTTTCAATTCCTAGTCTACTGCATGTCCTTATAATTCGTTCAGCGATTTCGCCTCGGTTCGCAATCAGGATTTTTTTCACACTCTCGCCCCTCTCGTCTTTACGGGTTGAAAACCCTTACATTTATCATATCATTAATTACGGATCACGTTTCAATAAATATTCAAATTATTCCTTTTAGACTTTGTTTTTTGAAATAAAGAAAAATTTCGCGATTTCAGTTATAATGAAAGGGAAGGATTCATTTTCTATTAGGCTCTGTTAGTTACTATTGCTGAAACTACCTTATTGGGTTGGAATGAACTAAATATCAACGACATTAATTAACAGAACCTTTTTATTAAGAGAAAATGAAAAGCTTATATGATGGAGGGGCCGCTATGGTAGACTTGACAGTACGTCCACTTGTAATTAATTACAAAACTCTCGAAGAGTTTAAGAAATTTAAAGAGTTTGGTATTCAGGAGCTATCAATGATGGAGGATTTGCAAGATAACATCATCGAAAATGATAGTGAATCACCATTCTACGGTATTTATTTCGGAGATACTCTAGTCGCGAGAATGAGTCTGTATAGAATCGATGGAAAATACGACCGTTATTTTGATCCACCACAGGATTATCTCGAACTATGGAAACTTGAGGTGCTTCCTCAATATCATAATCGCAGCTACGGTTCATCCCTGGTCAATTTTGCAAAAACCTTCAATGTCCCTGTTAAAACGAATGCAAGACAGGGATCGGGTGAGTTCTGGGAAAAGATGGGCTTCGAGGCTGTTACGTATCACCCAGAACGTGATCGAGGTGAAAATCCATATGTGTGGTATCCAGATGGCGTATCAGAGCAGGAGTAGTAGAAACACCTGCTCACTGCTAAAATAGTAAAGAAATAGGAGCGGCCAGTGGCCGCTCCTATTTCTTTACTTTCTCAAGATTACCATTTGCATCCATTTGGAAGCGAAGACTTCCCTGATCCTCTTCCTGGAAAACAACCATCTTCCGAGCTTTTTCCATAATTCCTAGTAGAGATTGATAATCTTCCTGTACAATCATATATTCTTTCTCTAGCTCATGAAGGTGTTGCTTTAACTGCAGGTTTTCTTCAAGCGATTCTTTTAATGCTTGTTCACGTTCATTCGATTCAGCAAAACGTGCTTTTGTTTGCAGGAGAAGATTAATAGCGTCATTTAGTAACTCGAGACTACTTCCGCCTTCTTTCGCTTCGCTTTTTTGCACTGGTTGATGTTTCTTTTGTTCTTTTCGCTGCTTTTTTGCAAGAGCAATAGCAGCTTCATACTGTTTCCGAATAAGCGAATTCCACCTAAAGCCACAGGCCGCTGGTGTACGAGATAGTGTCTTTCCCACTTCTTCAAAAGCTGCTAGCTGTGTACTCGCCTCACGTATATGTCGTAAAACTACTTCAGCAAGCAAAATATCCTCGTCCTTTGACCATGCATCCTGGCGAATTGGTACCAATCGCAATCCCCCCAATAACCGTTTTACAGTCATCTTATGCGATTGATAGATGTAGTAGACTTGCAGATTTAAGAAATAGTTTCATTTCTACTTCTAATCAGGTTAGCGATTCTTTCGACTCAGGAATGCATCCACTGCCCTGTGATGCTCATCTGAAGCCCAGAGGTTCGCACAGTTTCTAATCTCACTGTCCACTCGATCTCTTATGTCTACTTCATTAAGACTAGTTAACCAGTACGTTTTATAAGAAGAAAGAATCTTTGCTGGGCGCTTAAATAAGTCTCTGATAAAGTCTTGGGCCACGACTTCCCAGTTTTTTGTTGCTGTTACATATGTAAGGTACCCCTGTGAAAAGGCTTGTTCTGCTGAATATCGGTCGGCACTCATCAACATTTGAAGTGCCTGTGTTGGGTTCATGCGCAAAAGCGCATAAACACTACCGCCCCAGCCTGTTGTCAAACCGATTGAACCCTGAATAAATCCAACCTGAACACCACTTCTCGCGATTCTATAATCACAGGCAATTGCAAGCTCAGAGCCGCCACCTAAAGCATGACCATTTATCAAGGCGATCGTCGGTTTATTACAGAAGAATAACTGCTCAAGAACCGAACCCATCTTCCTCAACATCGGATAAGCCTGGTCCTCTGTTCGGAGGTCACGAAAAACCTCAAGGTCGCCTCCACTACAAAAAGCACGGTCTCCACTCCCTGTTATAACAATGTATTTCACAGCAGGGTCGGTTTCTGCGTTTGAAATCACTTCTGATAACTCTTCCATGACCTCATAATTGATTGCGTTTCTCTGTTCGGGTCGATTAATTGTAATGATAGCGCCTTCATTTTTCACTTCATAACGTATACCCATTCGGTACCTCCAAGTTATCAGGTATTAAAAAAACAGAGAGATTGCTCTCTCTGTTTCGCAAAATTACTTGCTTACTACGTTTTCACCTTTGTAATTTCCACACTCTTTACAAACACGGTGAGAAAGTTTGAATTCGCCGCAATTAGGGCATTTTACCATTCCTGGTACTTCTAATTTATAATGAGTACGACGCTTATTTTTACGCGTTTTAGAAGTTCTTCTAGCTGGTACTGCCATCGTTTCCACCTCCTTAAAAAGTTAACTGATGATATGGAAGTATACTTACCGATTATTTATCCTCATTTTCATTATTGAAAAAATCAGCTAAACCGGCCATGCGAGGATCCACCTTTTCTTTCGGCTTCTCTTGCGTAACAACTTCCCATCCATTACCGGATTTTCTTGGCATTTCTTCTGATTCAGAGCTATATTTCACCACTCGAATCGGAATCTCCAAAAGTATATTTTCCTTAATATACGGAACTAAGTCAACCGTATTTCCCGAAACTTGATGAATTTCTTCATCTTCGTCTTCAAAATCAACTCCACTTGTGTTTGCTTCAAGCACAAATGTTTCGATTGGGCGAAGAACGAAAGGAAAATCCACATCTTCGAGCGTGTTGGCACAAGGAAGTACCATTTTGCCTTTCACTGTTAAGTGAAAAGTAACTTTATTACCGTGAAATGATGTTTCACCGGTAACGTGAACTGGCGTAATCTCACGTATATCTGGATTACGTTCCTTTAGTTCCTCTACATTAACTTCTTCGTCAATTGTAAGGCCTTTTAGCTTATAGGACTTCAATTGTTCAATTGACCATTTCATCTGTCTATCACCTCAAGGCAACAAAAGTATTATAGCTACAAAATAGGTAAATGTCAATATTTTTTCTTTACACCAGTTGTTAAGCTGAAGATCTTGGTATAGTCTTAATCATACCAGAGTAAAAACATTGAATTCAACTCATAGAAATGATTGCCCGCCAAGAAAGCGGATCGGAAGGAGCTTTTAGATGAAAACTGCTGGTGTTATTGTTGAGTATAATCCGTTTCACAATGGACATTTGTATCATTTAAATGAAACGAAAAGAACGACAGGGGCTGATATTGTCATTGCTGTAATGAGTGGTTCCTTTCTTCAACGAGGAGAACCCTCCCTAGTTGATAAATGGACGAGAACAAGGATGGCCTTAATGAATGGTGTTGACATTGTGATTGAGCTTCCATATGTGTATGCTACCCAGAAAGCAGAAATCTTTGCGCGAGGCGCAGTTTCTCTTCTTTCTTCACTTGGTGTAGATGAGCTATGCTTTGGAAGTGAATCAGGAACGATCGAGGAATTCCTTGATACGATTTCGTTTATTAATAACCATGAGCAACACTACAATGAACGAATTAAATACTATATGGGAAAAGGCAATAGTTATCCGAAAGCAACATCACTTGCTTTTCAAAGTCTCGATGGACATGAACAGGTCCTCGATTTATCACAGCCTAATAATATTCTAGGTTATCACTATGTGAAAGCGATTGACTCCCAGAAGTCCCCCATGAAACCTTCGACGATTTTGCGGACGAAAGCAGGATACCATGATCAAAATCTGGCTGATACCAAAATCGCAAGCGCCACAGGCATCCGACATGAACTGATTACGAAAGGAAGTTCTCTTAAGAGTGTGAACGCTTATGTTCCACCCGCTACCTTTGATGAGCTGAACTTTTTTCAAAAGACTTATAAAACTTTTCATGCCTGGCACAGAGTCTTTCATCATCTAAGATATAAATTATTAACAGCATCAAAAGAAGAACTTTCACTCATTTACGAAGCTGAAGAAGGTCTTGAAAACCGTCTAGTAACGGTTGCTAAAACCGCCCACACCTTCCCAGCCTTTATGGAAGCAGTTAAAACAAAGCGGTATACATGGACACGCATTCAACGGTTTGCCCTTCATATTCTAACGAATACATCGAAGGAAGAAATGAAGCCAGTGCTTAGTGAGACAGCCCCTTACATCAGATTACTTGGTATGTCTCAAGCTGGAAGATCCTATTTAAATGAGAAGAAAGGTGATCTTCCTGTTCCACTAGTCTCGAATATCAACCAGTTTGAACACCCTTTCCTTTCCATTGAGCGCCGTGTGAGTCAAGTTTATGCACTGGGTTTTTCAGGAGAGCATCAGGAAACTTTTCTTCAAAAAGAGCACAAATCAGCTCCCATTATGATTTAAATAAGAGAAAAGCGCCTTTCACGTTACATTAGGTGAAAGGCGCTCGCTTCTATTTCACTTTAAGCTGCTTTAAATAATCAACAGCATCTTGAAAAGTTTCAACCGGTACTATCTTCATTTCGGTTTTAATGTCATCTGCAGCTTCCATGGCATCATCGTAATTAGAATGAGCAACAGGAGCAAAGAAGATTTCAGCACCGGATCCATCTGCAGCCACAATTTTTTGTTTAATGCCGCCAATTGGGCCAACTTCTCCATCTTCATTAATCGTGCCTGTTCCTGCTATTTCGTATCCTTTGGTCCAGTCTTCTTCGGTTAGCTGATTGTAAATCTCAAGAGAGAACATCAAACCAGCGGAAGGACCACCAATTTGATCGGTGTCTATTTTTAGTTCAGGATCGGTTTCAATCGTTGTCGCAGTAACAGGACCTGTTATGCCAACTCCAACTTTTCCATCTTCCGTATTGTAAGGCTCAGGGAAGGCCTGGAAACCAAGTTCAACTTCTTGTTCTTCCCCTACACGCTTGATTGTCAAAGTGACTGTATCTGATTCACTATACTGTCCAAGTAATTCAAGAAGCTGCTCCGTTTCCTCCACGGTCTCTCCATTTACTTTTACAATGAGGTCACCTAATTCTAATTTTCCATCAGCAGGCATTCCTTCGATAATACCTGTTACGAGTACACCATCCTTTGTAATGGTAATCTCTTTACCTGCAGCCTGGTACGCAACAATCGTAGCGCTTGCCTGTGATCCAGCCATTACCTCCAGCTGGCGCTGATGATATTCTTCATCCGTTTCTTCTTCACGCTTGATCATTTCTTCGGCAATCAATTCATGGTATTCATTGAATTGAGCCCAGACGTATTGAATAACGTTTGCTTCTCCAACTCTCACTGTCGTTAACATGAATTCCCCGCCATCAGCGGATCCACCTTCTACACTAACCACATCATCAAGCTGCCTTGCCTCACCCGGGGTCGTTACATAGTAAGGCAGGTCAATAAATGTTATCGCAGCTACAATGACGAGTATAATGACCCATCCAAATGTAAATTTCCTGGTGCTTCGGTTCATTTATTCTTCTCCTTCCACACCTCCACCGCCCTATGTATATCATCAAGGTGGCGATAGGCTTCTTCCTCTCCAATTTTAATAATATCCACTACATTTGTAAAAGCTCGAGATTGATATGATGCAAGCATTGGTTTAATCATAATGTCGGCGTTGATCTCATGCAGCCGGACCATTTCATTTTGCATGATATCAATGCTTTGCATGATAACATCGATAATCGACGTTACATCAGGCTCTTTTTTAACATCTGACACGTCAACTGCAATGACGAGATCTGCCCCCATCTCCCTTGCGACCGAAACGGGAACACGATCAATCACACCACCATCAACAAGCAGTCGATCACCGATACGTTCTGGCACAAGAATTCCGGGTATTGCAATGCTAGCTCGAACTGCCTGAGCAACCGGTCCTGATCGAAAAACCACTTTTTCTCCTTTAATTAAATCCGTAGTGACGATCGCAAGCGGTGGGACCATCTCCTCAATAAGCTTTCCGTGGGTTAGCGTCTCGATTAAACTTTTTACTTTATTTCCAGCTATAAAACCCATTTTGGGAACGATAAAATCCAGATAATATTTACGTTTAAAAAGCGTCGCCATTTTTTCCATTGTTTCAACATCATGGCCTGACCCGTAAATGGCACCAACTAGCGAACCCATGCTGCTTCCTGCAATGTAATCAATCGGGATGTTTTCCTGCAGCAGTACTTTCAATACTCCTAAATGTGCAAATCCCCTTGCTCCCCCAGAGCCAAGTGCTAAACCAATTTTAGGACGGTTCATCATGAACGCCTCCCCAGTCTATACCTGCTTAATCATATGGTCTAATTGTTCTTCACATACGTATATTTTAATTATCGGACAGGTTACGGTCCCCGCAAATGCCGCCACTATTTAGGAGGTTGCCTTCATGAATGTTCAAATAATGAAAACAATCTTGCTCGCAGCATCAGTAACTACAGTTGCTCTTTCAATCATTATGCACCCGGAACATACTCTTGAAGCTTCGAGTAGTGGACTCTCCATGTGGTGGACAATCGTATTTCCATCTTTACTTCCCTTTTTTATCATTTCAGAACTACTTATTGCAATCGGGGTTGTTCGCTTTATCGGCATATTACTTGAACCCCTTATGAGACCTCTCTTTCGTGTACCAGGATCAGGAGCATTCGTTTTTGCTATGGGAATTGCATCCGGTTTTCCTGCTGGCGCCAAGTATACGGCGCACTTACGTAAGAATAATGATATCTCCGCAGTCGAAGGGGAACGACTTGTTTCATTTACCAACTGCTCCAATCCACTGTTTATTTTTGCTGCTGTAGCTGTTGGTTTTTTCCACAATCCTGCACTAGGAATTATCCTGGCTGCAGCTCATTACGCCGGGAATATTCTCGTAGGGTTTGCTATGAGGTTTCATCATCCAGATGACAGACATTACACACAGCTCGTTCGTTCAAGTGAGCCGAGGTTGCACCAGGCATTCCGATCTCTACATGAAACACGCCTAAGCGATGATCGTCCTTTTGGAAAAATGATGGGAGATGCCGTCCACTCTTCAAT
Source organism: Pseudalkalibacillus hwajinpoensis (assembly GCF_039851965.1). Lineage (NCBI taxonomy): Bacteria > Bacillati > Bacillota > Bacilli > Caryophanales > Guptibacillaceae > Guptibacillus > Guptibacillus hwajinpoensis. The sequence continues at coordinate 572,030 of NZ_CP156674.1, forward strand.
CAAAACGCTTTTAATGGTTGGTGGCTTTATTATATTATTCTCTGTCTTAAATGAGCTCATTAGCGTTGTCGGTGTTGCGACTCTTCTTACTGGGGCTGTTAGGACCCTCTTGTTATTCCTGCAGCTTCCAACAGTTCTTGATGTTCCTTTATTATCAGGACTATTTGAAATCACGCTTGGGAGTCAATTAACGAGCGAAAGTTCAGCAGGCTTATTGCCTCAGGCCATCATCACAAGTTTTATTCTCGCCTTTAATGGCTTTTCAGTTCAAGCTCAGGTTGCAAGCATCCTTGCCGATACCGATATCCGTTTCAAACCTTTTTTTATGGCAAGGCTGATGCACGGCGCCTTTGCAGGGATTTTAACGCTTGTACTCTGGAAGCCAATATATATTGACATGCTCTCATCGGGAAAAGTAGTTCTTCCAGTTTACCATCGGGATGACTCAGAAACGCTAGCTGAAGTACTCTATCAGTTTTTTCAGCTAACTGGACCCTGGATGACGTTCTTTTCCCTTATTGCATTTATCATCCTCGCCATCCGCAGAACGAGATCAGAACCCGACCTCAGGTAAAAGACATAAGCTTTTAAAGGTAGAAAAAAGACCCCCGTTAGTCTAACGGGGATGCTGCATATTTTTCTCGAAGCGCACTCTCAACGATCTCGGGAACAAGATCTGAAACAGGCGCATGGTATTTTGCAATTTCCTTTACAATGCTCGAGCTGAGGAACGAATATTGATTATTCGTCATCATAAAGAACGTTTCAATTTCATCTTCGAGCTTTCGATTAATGGAAGCAATCTTCATTTCATATTCAAAATCTGAAACAGCACGCAGTCCTCTTAGTATCGTTGACGCTTTTACTTCTTTCGCATAATCAATTAATAGCCCACGGTAGGAATCAACCGTTACATTCCCAATATCCTTTGTCACTTCCTTTAATAATGCCACACGCTCATCAACTGAAAAAAGCGTAGACTTACTTTGATTATTTAGAACTACCACTTTAATATCATCGAAAACCCTTGCTCCTCGTTTGATGATATCTAGATGGCCATATGTAACCGGATCAAAGCTACCCGGGCAAACAGCAATCTTTCCCATGACTATTCCTCCTTCTCAACACCAGACTGTTCATATGTATAAATCGATATTGTCGTCTTGCCGCTATAAGTCTCGCTTCGTGTCATCGTTAATCCGGCAATGATTTCTGGAAGAACGACTTCCTTTTTGTGCTCAACAACCACCGTTGCATCGGCTTCAAGGAGCTCATAATCAGTTAGCTTCTCCAGATCATGAAGAATCTGTTCCTTATGATAAGGAGGATCAAGTAATACAAGGGAAAATGTAAGCTCTCGTTTATAAAGAGCTTTAAGGGCACGCTTTGAATCATTCCGGTAAACTTCTGCAGCCCCAGTAAACTTCGTCTGTTTAAGATTCCATTTAATTGTTTCAATGGCTTTCGTATCACAATCTACGAAAACACACTTCTCTATGCCGCGACTTAAAGCTTCTATGCCAAGTGCGCCGCTTCCACCGTATAAATCAAGAGCCATTCCACCTTCGAAAAACGGACCAATGATATTATAAATCGACTCTCTCACTTTATCTGTCGTCGGTCTCGTTGACATACCAGGAACTGGCTTTATATGCCGTCCTTTACACTCTCCTGCAATTATACGCATTTCTGTCACAACCTTATCATTCCATATTCCTATTTATCCTACCATAAAAAATGCCAAAGCTAAAATGAATGTATAAACCATTTGAGGCTGGCGATACTAAACGTAGCAGTATCGTCAAAACGGTGCTGTCAACCGCGGAGAAGACTTACGTTTCCCCATAAGTTCTTCCTCCGGTTTCTCCTCTCCCATTTGCCTTGGCCTAACGGCTTAAGGCACCCGCAGGAAGTTTCTCCTGCGGGTATTTTTTTGTAGAGATTCACCCCGGATCAAGATCAAACGGCATCTCGACCGCGTGAAGGCCAGCCCAACCATGATGAATCCAGTTTCCCCACTCTTCTGCTGAAATGTTTGTCTCGTTAACTAAATAGTTCTCCACGTCAGCAAGAGATTGATCTGACAACATTTCCGCCTCAGCAGCGGTAATTACCCCGTGGATCACAAGGACAGCGACGATATCTGCAATGATTAAACCCTGTATAAGATTTTTGTCGATGGTTTCCTCTTCAGCATTTCTTCCTTTCCAGTACATATAAAGCAAGCCCACTACTACCGTTACCAGAAGCAGAATCGATCCCAATAGAAGAACCTCCTTTCTTCTTATTCTAATGCAAACGCTTTATCCTTTCCATCATTAACAATTCATGCTACATTATGAAAGGATTTCTTCCAGACTGAAAGGAGAGTGACACCATGATTCAACGCTTTATTGAACTTGGCGAGGGCTATTCTGATATTTATGAACTTGTTGAACTTGCAAGAACCAATTCGCACCGTGTTCATCGTTTACTGGTATTAAAGACTAACAAACAAAACCGCGAAGTGGTATCACCTGTCGTCGTATTGAAACCAGCAGGTGAAGGAAACCTTCAGCCACTTTACATATGCAGAGAGGGTATCCCTGCAAGAGAGCCATCTGTTAAGCGTCTGCAGTTATTTGAGGAAATTAGCGCCACACTTGATGTGCCGATCATTCCGATTGAAGTGAAACCCTCGCATGATTTTAATGAAAAAGAACTGTATTACAATTACATCATTGGCATCCTTCGATTAAATAACCTCATTCCACCTCTTCAATAGTGAAACGATTTTTTAAGTGAAACTTCCATTTGTGGGTGGTTTTCACTTCATCCCTCTGAAGATTAGGGACTGTTAACCCCAGCCTAAACGTCTTGATTGAACGTTCCTGTGGTGGGGGTTTTATTATTCCTTATAGGTGGCTTCAACACAGTAGTAGCAAAAAAAGCAGGAAGCAGGGCAGAACCCCTGTTTCCTGCTTTTCTTAGATTACGATGGTACTTCATTTGCTTCATACCTACGTTGTCTGCGATCTAGCACTGGCAATACTTTCCGTTTCACATAAGCGACATTCAGGAGTAAAATAATGCCTGCGAATAGAAAAAGGCCTCTTGTGCCTACAAGCGCCACAATTGCTCCTCCCGTCACGGGGCCAAGTAGATTCCCCAAATAGACGGCACTGTTAGAGAAGCTGTATGTTCTGCTTTCCATTCCTTCAGGCGATAGAGTTTTCACAAGCGAATTAACAGATGGCAGAAGTCCTCCGATACATAATCCAAGCATAAATCGAAGTGCGATTAGCTGCCATAATTCCTGAACGAAAGCTTGCGGAATGGAAAAGACCGCTGCCCCAATTAGAGAATAATACAATACATAATGGGCTCCTTTTCGATCTCCTATTTTCCCGAGCTTTGGTGAGGCGACCATGTTCGCTACCCCCATCACTGACGCTGCAATCCCTGCAAAAAGAGCCACATTCGCTCCGGAAGTAAGCTGCTGAACGAATAACGGAATGAGTGGATTCATACCGAGCAGAGCAAACTGAACAAGAAACCCAACCAATAGAAGCGGTAGCATTGGTGAGCGAACCGTAACCCGTTTGAAATCTTTGACTGCATTACTTCTCTCCACTACCATAGTCGGTTCAGGCTTTGTCTCTTCTTTTACAAGAAACACGACTACAAGTGCAGCAAGTAAAATACAAAAACCGGTTAAATTAAATATCATTCGAAATCCAAACGCCTCTGCCATCAGGCCTCCAAATAGCGGACCACATATTGCACCAGCGACTGCGCCTGAATTTAATGTCCCAAGCGCATAACCTACATGCTCTCTTGGAGTGTTAGTCGCGACCAGTGCAATCGAGGCCGGTATAAAACCTGAAACAACTCCGTTTAATAACCGTAAACCAAGCAAGGACCAGGGACCTGTGGCAAATCCGGTTAATATAATAACAAGTGCCATACCGAAGCCCGAACGCAGCACCATTAGCTTGCGTCCATGACGATCTGCCAGACGTCCCCAGAAAGGTGAAAATAAAAAGGCTGTTAAAAAATTTGCGCCGAAGATCACACCAGACCAGAGACTAATCTGACTGTCCCCCTCTACTCCAAGCTCCTGTAAATAAAGCGGAAGAAACGGCATAATCATCGTCATTGCACCAAGAACTAGAAACTGACTAACAAACAATATCCACACATTTCGTTTCCAACGACTCAAGCTAGTCACATCCTTTAACCCGACCATTATATCCTTCGATCTCCGAAATAATCAACCGATTTACACGCAAAACCCAAACCTGTCTAATCGTCCCTTCCGATCAGGGCGTAAAATGAGCCAAATATCATCACCATACCGTAAGCAAAATAAAAAGCCATCCCAGATGGAATGACTTTTACAGACCCATTTTATAATCATACTCTTTCGCTTTATCAGGCTTTGCATTCTGATATTCAGTCCGCACCTCTGGACGCTTTGAAGGTTCAACTCGTTTTACAAAATGAAGAGAATTCAACCGCTCTTTTGTCGTCTCGAGCTGATCAAGATTAATATAAATCACAACGTACTTCTGTTTCGAAGAAACATAATGTACATTACCAAATCTTCTTAATTGTTTAGCATGTTTCAGTGACTGTATATATACTGCTAAGCCGACTCGTTCTACAAACATGACATGCTTCCCCTTTGCTAATGAAATCGTCTCCCTCAATCTGAACGCTGTATGGTAGCAAGAATGAACAGAGCGATGGTCATTTTAGTATGTTTCAGTTAGGATAACAGTAGACTGTGTATGAGAAAGGATGCGATCCTATGAACCTTGATGATATCTGGGAACCATTTCTAAACAGATTATCCAGCTCAGACACCGTGCGCTCTGTTTATAAAAAGAACATCACCGGGATTCCTTTTCTATATCTTACATTAAATACGAACATCCGAAAAGCTACGATTGACACCTTAATTAAAATAGAAGCCGCACGTGTGATGAGAGGCAAACAATTAAGAATGGAATACTCCTTCGTTCGAGAAGAAAAAACTCTTCTTGTTTACCGTGTTCGATTTCTAGTGCCTCAGGAAAAAATGTTCTGCTGCGGTAACCTTTGTCCTGACTGTATTCGATTTCGAAATTGAAAAACCAGAGCAATTTGCTCTGGTTATCCACATCCACAGCTGCCGCCAGAGCCACAGCCTCCTCCACAGGATTGATTGTCGAAGAAAGGATTTCCTGATGGTACTTTAATTGAGGGTGAAACTTCACCAGCAAGTAGGGAAGATACCTCAACCAGAAGTCCTTCAAGTTCTGTTTCAGCCTTTTTAAACGAAGCAACTGATTCATGAAGATCCATATCGCGCTTAGCTTCACGGACCTGCACGGTAATAGTCATAAAGTCAGGATGGTATCGACCGAATCGCTGAACTTCATCATACAGTTCCTTCAATTCAGTAAAACGCTTGATCAGCCTTTGGGCTTCCCTGTTTTTAGATAACTGCCTTCTTGCCTCATGATATTCATGAGCTACTTCTGAATCTTTTATCAAAAATCCAAGCTCTTCAGCCTGGTCTAAAATCATTACACTATCGAGAGTAGCAATCATACTTACACCTCCATCCTTATCTTACCACCTCAAGGAAGGGCTTGACCAGTCTCTCATTAATAACCGACTTTTTAATCCACGATTTGGTTATTGACTTTTTCTGTAATCAGTTCTATAATTTTCTAGATTTGTGTGTGTTTCTATCTTAGAAAGGAAGACAATGATAACTTTGAAACTTCTTACCTTTAATCCATTTCGTACCCTTGGTATGCCAGGCATTTCTTACGTAAAACCCGATCACATGTTTAAAAAAATTCATGATATTCGCGAAGCGGATGTGCTTCTATTCCCGGAAAAATGGCAGGTGAACTCTCTTGTCTATGGCTTGAATAAAACCATTTTCCCCTCAATCCAATCCATCCAACTAGGTTTTGATAAAGTGGAGATGACAAGAGCATTCTGGTCGATTTCAAATGATCTTATGCCGTATACAGAAATAGCAGGAAAATCTAACGAAACTATCGAACGAATTTTAGATACATTTCCTTTTCCGTTTGTCGCAAAAGAAGTACGCAGTTCAATGGGGAAAGGCGTTTTTCTTATCAACTCAGCGGAAGAATTCATCACCTACGCTGAGAACAATGATGTCCTTTATGTTCAGGAATATTTACCAATTGAGAAAGACCTTCGCGTTGTCTATGTAGGGAACTCAGTCGTTTCTGCTTATTGGCGTATAGGGGGAGATTCGTTTCATAATAACGTTGCACAGGGAGGAAAGCTTTCTTTCCATAGCATACCTGACGAAGCACTTCAGCTTGTTGATCAAACAGCAAAAGCGCTTGGCATTAATCATGCAGGATTTGATGTCGTTGTTGCTAATGGAAAGTTCTATTTCTTAGAATTTAACTGTTTATTTGGTAACAAGGCCCTCGTTCAGCGGGGGATCCATGTTGAAAGAATGATTTTCAACTATTTATTGGAACAATTCCCCCCTATTGTACCACCAACAGCACCTTTCAAAATCATTTCATAACGGTTGGATAAGTCTCATTCGTGAGACTTATTTAATTTCTACCTTAAATTCATTTAGGGAGATGTACCTCCCCCCATCTTCCCGCATGATATCCAAACGAATAGTATGTTTCCCTTCCGGCAGGTTATGGAGAATAAATGCAGCCTGTTGAACAGTTTGATGTTTTTTCCCATCTATATAAACATCAATCGAGCCATAATACTCTTGCGTCTCATTTTGTTTATCAAATGTGAAATTAGGAATCACACATTCAACAAATACGTCCGCCCCTTTCGTCCGGTGATTCACAACAACCGGATCAGTCTTCTCACCGGCTTCTACATTTGACTGAAAAGACTCACTAAACCCGACAACAGGTACACAGCAAGCAACCATCAGCAAAATGATTAGAAGCTGTTTACCACTACTTAAACTAATCCGCATTGTTAACACACACTCCTTTGTTATAAAGTGTGCCCAATCTCACTCTTTTCATGATGAAAAAAACAATGCGTGATCGAACGCGGAATAACGCAAACAAAAAAGACCCTAATTTTTCAACTGGGTCATTAACGCTAACATCATATTTACCATATTCAACTGATTCTGGAATCGATCGACTTTCTGCGGAAAGGTTTGACCATAAAATACTTTTGACGCTTCTTCAAATTCTTTAAGTGCATAAGGTTCACGGCTTAATCGCCGATACCAGACAGGCTGATTTCTTAAGAAAATAACCAGATCCTGTCGTGTCGATAGAAACGCCTGCACTTCTTCACGCATCCTGGTCCCCCCTAATCATGACGAAATGGAAATGGAGAATGTGAGTCCATATAGGGAGGTTGATGCTTTGGTTTTGAACGAAATTGTGATAGCACCTCTTGAATGGAATACACAGCCCCGCTAAATTGTTCAATACCTCGCTGTACTTCTTCAAAATTCATCTGTTTAATTGCTGATAGCATCCCACTGAGCTTGTTTCCACTGTCATCAGCGTGTTCGTCTTCTTGAGCTTTTTTCTCCTCATTGAACCACGTCTCATCATCTTCACCGAAAAGTACCCACTCCTCAAACAGTTCCTGAAGCGTTTTGTCCCCGCTCTTCACCTTTTTCAATACATGAGGATGGGCTCTGACGAACGTCTTAAATTCCTGAACCTTTTGATTGTTATTCACCTTTGCATCAGGCATACTCTCTACCCTCCATCTGCTAGCCTAACCAATATGGTCTTACTACATCATAATTAGACTTTTAACAATTGTGCGCCTATTTATTTGAGATGTTGATTTAGACTGGTAAAATGAAAAGGAACGAGACTCAATAGGAAAGGGATGTCATATGAACGAGACAAACGACCAGATCTACGAACTACTAACAGAATTACTCGATCAAGCGACAGAGAAGGATAAAGAAAATCTAGTATCACTATTAACAGGAGTTCAGAAAAAACAAAGAGATCAGTATAAAACTTATTTGGCTGGGTATATGGGTATTCAAAGCAAGCTGCTAAATGAAAATACCTACGAAAGTATCATCCCAAATCGCGAGCTAATTCATAATCCACTAGACATCGTACATGGCGGCATCACTGCATCCCTTATCGATATAGCGATGGGTTCTCTAGTTCACCAGACTCTCTCCTCAAATCAAGCAGCCGTTACATCCGAGATGAACATTCATTACCTAGCAAAAGGCACAGGGAGTGAAATAAGATGTCGCTCAGAAGTTGTCTATAAAAGTGATACACGCTGGGTTGTCAAGGCAAACGTGTATCGCGATGACCAGAAAATCATCGCAACGGCTACCGGAAACTTCATGATTATCCCTAGAAAGGCTTAATGAAATTCTGTGTGTAGTATTCTCTGTAGACTCCTACTCCTATATCTGTGAACTCTTCATTAAGTAGCGCTTCACGATGTCCTTTACTATTAAGCCATCCAAGCATTGCTGCACCTGCATCTGGGTATCTTGCAGCGATGTTTTCACCAGCATAGCTATAAAGCACATCGCCTTTTTTTAACCGATCTGAAAGCTCCCCTTTTGATGGAGAAGTATGAGAAAAGTAATTATTTTGCTGCATGTCCTTACTATGACCGATTGCTACCTCTGAAACTTCATCATTGTATACAAGCACTTCCTTGTTAGAAAGTTGACGAAGGACATTGGTCATCCCAAAGATTTGCTTTTCCATAGCAGCCTGAACACTTTTCCACTCTTCATCAGAAAGAGGTTCAGCTTCTATCAGCTCTCCTCGATAAGAGACAGCATAAGGCTTTTGTTTAACAAGTACATGTGGTTCAGCAAGCCTCACAGCTCTTAATTTCCCATTGAATTTATCAAAATAATACTGAGCAAAAAGACCATTATTGATTGCCATTAACGGTTTAAGCTGCTTCTCCTCTTCAGACAGCTGGAATCGGTAATCATCTCCGTTAATACTAAGCGCCACTTCTCCCTCCGGACTGGTATCGCTAAAAACAGTTGAAGCTTGTTCACCCATAGGGTAATTCTCACCCGCAACAACATTTCCCATAAAGAAAATGGTCACCACACGACCTTCTTCAATTCCTACTTGAAGGTACCCTGTGTTAGATTCTTCATAAATCCACCAGTCATAGCCATATGCGGAAGGATCAATTCTGTCTGGCTTTCCAAGATTGCTTGTAATAGCATCAGAACTTTCTCCGATCCATTTTTCAACCCCAGTTAACGGCGGTAAGTTTTTCTCTTCAACAACCGTCTCAGTTGCCTTTTCTTCCGCGGTCTCATCTAATACAAAATCTTCTTCCGTTATGATTCGCTCGACTTCAGGGAGAACCTGATTCCACTCTATACGTTCGTAAACATTCATTGAGACAATAACCAGGGCTATAAGAATAATGAAGCGAAGTACATTTTTTATCATTGGATCGCCTCCGTTTCATCCTATTATGCCTTATCCATTAATAGAATCGCAACACAAAGGAATGGTGCAAGTCGAGTAAAAACACCTCCCAAATTCCAAAAAAAAGAGCCCATAGGCTCTATTTATCCTACCATTAAGAGGCAGTAACCCCCCTCTTATGGAAGTTTCACTTTATGCGTTTGTCTTCTCTTTTATATGGAAATAGGAAACAATTCCAATAAAACGATCTACATCAGCGACTACTACTTCAGTAAGGCGGGATTCATTCATTAATGCCGCTGCTTCTTCAGGCTTCATCTCTGGTGATAGCACCATTGATGGCTTTTCCATCACTTCTTGAATTGTGGCAGAACCTGCTTGTTTGTCAGCAATGCCGCTCACTGCGATGGCACGGTCTGTTACGATACCAAGTAGACGATCGTTTTCATCACATACAGGAACAATTGTAACGTTCTCATTTTTCATTACTGCCGCTGCTTCAAAGATATTACCATCGGGTTTGAATGGCGTCACGTGTCTTGCTAAATCTCCCACAGAAACCATGCTTTTCTGCAAAGCTGATCCGAGTTGATCACGAACGATTTCAAGTTTCTTGATGCATGTGTTGACGATCGTTTGTGGAAATTCTTCATCATACTCTACCCCATGAGGATAATAATGTTTACCCACATATGGCCTACCAAGCTTGATCACAGCGTAAGCAGATTCAACTTCTCCTTCAATGGCAACACCAGGTACACGAAGATAATATACATCACCATTTGTCATATCTTCAAATTTATAATCGTATGTAACTCGCTCATAATCCCACTGACCAGCTAATACTAAACCGTTTTCATGCATAATGTGGTCCAATATAGAAAACTGAACAACCGCAGATTCCAGACCTGAATTCTCGAATTTCATTATTCGTTTGCCTCCTTTGTTTTCACAACACTTCCACTCTCTAATAATAGTATAAGGGACACTGTCGTTGCAATGTTTACTTAGTACGATACTGTCAGAATTATACTCTCCATCATTGACATAAATTAATTCAGTAGAGAAATGAATCAATTAGCGTAATTTTATTAATTGTGGTCACACTACATACGAAAGGAGATGTAAAGATGAAAAAACTTGTTACGATGTTAATTGTTTTGCTTTTTGCATCTGGTATATTCATGCCAGATACCGCTTTTGGTCAATCTACATACACCGTTAAATCCGGTGATACGCTATGGAAGATTTCCAAACGGTATAAAATTGGGCTAACTGAAATCATCAGCGCCAACCCTCAATTTGAGAATCCGGATCTGATTTATCCTGGCGACCAGGTCAACGTGCCAACTGCAAACCCGTCCATTAATAAATCAAAAGACGTGGGACAGCAGGTTATGGATTTAACGAATCAGGAACGAGCCAAAAATGGACTTGCACCATTAACATGGGATTGGCAAGTTGCAAGGATAGCAAGATACAAATCTGCAGACATGAGAAATAAAAATTATTTTTCACACCAATCGCCAACATATGGTTCTCCTTTTACAATGCTTAAAAATTTCGGGGTAAACTACCGAAGTGCAGGAGAAAACATAGCAGCTGGTCAATCTACTCCAGAGGAAGTCGTTAGAGCATGGATGAATAGTGCAGGTCACCGTAAAAATATCTTGAATCCAGGTTATACCCAGATCGGTGTGGGTTACGTATCAGGTGGCTCATACGGTCATTACTGGACTCAGATGTTCATTTCCAAATAACGCTATTATGGCCCCATCAAATCAGGAAAAAGTTCCTTTAAAACCTGTTTGACGGGGTTTTTAAATCTTCTTTTATTTAGTTAAATCTTCTCCACTTCCTCCTTTAAAAGCAAACCTGTGACTAACAAGTTCACTTCGTACACATCAAGCCCTGTTATCTTTTCAACATCATTCTTAATTCTTTCCTGAAGCATTAAACAAGTGTACGGGATGTTCTCACCAAATGTTATTGCAACTTCTACACGCAGCGATAAATTAAACTCTTCCTCATCTTGCATGACAACAGAGGTCCTCCCCTTTCGAATCATACGTTTTAACGTATGTTTCACTGGAGATGAAATAAGCTCTACCCCTTCTGTCTCCTTAACTGCTACATCCAATATAAAGTCGATCACATTCTCTGATATGGAAAGGGTTCCCTGTTTAAGTTGTTTTCTCATGCTGATCTGTCCCCTTTCTTACCTGCCGTATTTTATATTGTATGAAGAGACAAAAAGTATTTATGTCCTTATTATTCATTGCTCTCTACTGGTAAAGCATAATCGTCCGTACTATAATATAGATAGATGGTTTGACTTAGAAAGGAGAACAAGATTGCCAAAGTTCCTCTCAAAACGCTTTTTCATTATGTTACTTATCATTGTAGTTCTTGTAATAATAGCGTTCTGGATTTTACCCGTTTCTATTCCACTCATTCTTGCTTTCCTCAGCGCTCTTGCACTTGACCCTGCTGTTAAGCTGATTCAGAAGAATACGAAGTTAAAAAGGTATTTTCCGGTTATTATTGTCTTCACCCTATTTGTTATCCTTATTGCTTTATTGGGTTACTTCCTGATCACAAAGGTTGTTACGGAAGGAATCGCCCTGGTTGAAAACTCCCCGGTATACATACAAAACATCACTCGGATGTGGGAGAGCATGGAAACAAATATGGAAGCAGTCTCGAAAAGCTTTCCACCTGAATTCGTTCAGGAATTTACGAATCAAATTGAACGTTTCCTTGAAAACACCAAAAATACGATTAGCAGAATCGATTACTTAAAAATCATTACCATCATCGTGACAGGCATCCCAAATTACCTTGTTAGTATTCTCGTGTACTTAATTGCATTGTTTTTATTCCTTATGGACCTTCCAAGGTTGAAGAGGAAAAGCTATTCGTACTTATCAGAACAAACCGCTGAAAAAGTTCAATTCATGACAAGTCGCTTATCCTATGTCATTTTTGGATTTTTTAAAGCACAATTCCTTGTTAGTATTATTATTTTCGTCGTCAGTTTAATTGGCCTCCTTATGATTACACCTAAAGTGGCATTACTAATGGCATTCATTATCTGGGTTATTGATTTCATACCGATCATCGGTTCAATTGTTATTCTAGGTCCATGGGCAATTTATTATTTAATCATTGGAGATATCACTACGGGTAGCCAGCTAGCCATATTAGCTGTTGTTCTTCTTGTTATTCGACGTACGGTAGAACCCAAAGTGATGGGACAACATATCGGACTTTCTCCATTATCTACATTGATCTCGATGTATATTGGTTTGCAACTGATTGGAATTATGGGCTTTATCATCGGCCCAATTCTATTAATTGCCTTTAATTCTGCAAGAGAAGCTGGTTTAATCAAAATGAACTTTAAACTATAGCAAAAGCGCGGCACACGCCGCGCTTTTCTAATGCAAAAAAGAAGCTGCTCATTTTGAGCAGCTTCTTTCAATCGTTCTACCAGATCATTCCCATTAGAGCTACGACACAAGTGCCTGCGACGAAAACTCCAAAGAAAATCCCCCAAGCAGGGTACTGATGCCCTTTGTGACTTAAATGCATGAACATATAAAGCTGAAAAACCAGCTGAATTCCTGCAAGGATCATAATGAAAATAACAGTGAACGCATCACCGATCGCATCACTTGCGACCGCAACAAATGCAATCATCGTAAGGAAGATCATCATTGCAAAGGAAACGAGCTGTTGCTTGAATTCCTTTTCATGAGCGATCTTATGGTGAATGTCGAGATGACTTTGATCATGTTTTGACAACGTTTCAGTGCCTTCATGATTTGCCATTAATTAACCCACCTTTCCCATTAAGTAAACGACTGTAAAGATAAAAATCCATACAACGTCAATAAAGTGCCAGTAAAGGGCAAATAAATAGAACTTTGGTGCCGTATACAGGTCCATTCCACGTCTTAGGTTACGGATAATAAGGAGTGTAATCCATGAGATACCAACAAATACGTGAGCTCCGTGTGTTCCGACAAGCGTGTAGAATGCAGAACCCCAAGCACTGCTTTTAATCGTATGCCCGTACTCATGTACATAATGATTAAACTCATAAATCTCAAGTCCAAGGAACGCAAGCCCTAAGAGTCCAGTTACCACAAACCAACCAATCATACGTTTAAAGTGATTTGTTTTAAGAGCCATTGTTGCAAATACTGACGTCAAACTACTTGTAAGAAGAAGCATCGTCGCGATAAATACAAGGGGAAGCTCGAACAATTCTTGTGCTGATACTCCTCCGTTTGTTGCATTCCTTAATCCTAAGTATACCCCAAAAAGCGAGGCGAAAAGCACGGTTTCGCCTCCAAGGAAAAACCAGAAACCAAGAAATTTGTTTTTACCGTCTAACGTAGCCCGTTCCGGATTAGCAGGCAATTTGCTCAGTGTTTCGTTAGCTTTCATTTGCCTTTCCCCCCTTCAGCAGGCAAATCTTCTTTATGAATATGATAGCCATGATAATCAATGACTGAGCGAAGGATCATAGCTGCCGCTGTAATAACAAGCCCACCAATTGCAATCACCCAGTTTGAATAAATAGCCGCAATACCTGCAATAAACAGGCCAGCTGACAATACAAGCGGGAGAATTGAAGCATCAGGCATGTGTATGTCATCCAGAGGTTCAGCAGGAATCATTTCTTTATTACCCGCGCGTTTTTCTAGCCACCATGCATCAAGACCACGTATAAGTGGCGTTTGAGCAAAGTTATACTCTGGTGCTGGTGAAGAAATTGCCCATTCAAGTGTTCTTCCATCCCACGGATCGTTTCCAGCTTTTTTACCTTTAACAGATGTTTGGATAATGTTCCAAACCATAATTACTGTAGCAAGTCCCATTAAGAACGCACCCATTGTCGCCGCAAAGTTTGCTTCATCAAGACTTTGTCCAGAAAGGTATGTGTAAACACGACGAGGCATTCCCATTAAACCAAGGAAGTGCATCGGGAAGAATGTTAAATGGAATCCGATAAAGAATAACCAGAAATGCAGCTTTCCAAGGAATTCGTTTAATACTGTACCAAAAATCTTTGGCCACCAGTAGTACATTCCTGCGAATAGTCCAAATACTACCCCACCAACAATAACGTAGTGGAAGTGAGCAACAACAAAGTAACTGTCATGGTACTGGTAGTCAGCAGGTGGAACACTAAGCATAACCCCTGTCATTCCACCGAGTACGAAAGAAGGAATAAATCCAACTGCAAATAAGTTTGCTGTTGGGAAGCTAACTTTTCCTCCCCACATTGTAAAGAGCCAGTTAAAGATTTTCACCCCTGTTGGTACTGCGATGAGCATTGTTGCAACTGCAAAGATGGAGTTAGCAATCGGACCAAGTCCAACTGTAAACATATGGTGAACCCATACCATGAATCCTAAGAAACCGATTAGAGCTGTTGCGAAAACCATTGCTGAATAACCAAAAAGACGCTTCCGAGCGAATGTTGCTATAATTTCTGAGAACATTCCGAATGCTGGAAGCACTAGAATGTAAACTTCCGGGTGCCCGAAAATCCAGAATAGATGTTCATAAATAATCGGGTTACCACCTGCTTCAGCTGCGAAGAACTGAGAACCAAACAAACGATCAAACATAAGAAGAGCAAGACCAATTGTAAGCGCAGGGAATGCAAAAAGAATAAGACCGGATGTAATAAAGCTAGACCATGTGAACAACGGCATACGCATGAATGTCATACCCGGTGCACGCATGTTAATAATTGTAACGAGGAAATTTATTCCCCCTATTAAAGTACCAATACCTGAAATCTGAAGTCCCAGCACGTAAAAATCTACGCCATTACCAGGACTGGTAGTCGAGAGTGGTGCATACCCCGTCCACCCTGCATCAGGAGCTCCGCCAAGGAACCAACCAAGGTTAAGCAGAATACCACCTGCAGTAAAAAGCCAGAAACCAAGAGAGTTTACGAAAGGAAACGCTACATCTCTCGCGCCAATCTGGAGCGGGATGATCGCATTCATGAACCCAAATATGAGGGGCATGGCGGCCAAAAAGATCATGGTCGTTCCGTGCATAGTAAGCAGCTGGTTAAATGTTTCAGCGCCTACGAAATCAAATTCTGGATAAAGCAACTGCACCCGTAGTAAAATAGCTTCTAAACCGCCGAGTAGAAAGAAGAACGCACCGGAAGCGAGATAAAGGATCCCGATCTTCTTATGGTCAACGGTAGTGAGCCAATCCCATACGGGATTTTTCTTTTTATAAGCATGTGCTGACACGAGTTAAACCTCCTTATTTCCGATGACTATTCTTCAACCTTCAAACCATTCAAGTAAGCAACAAGAGCATCAAGCTCTTCATCATTTAACTGATCGCCAAACTGAGGCATGTTATTACCAGGTTTGAAATCTGAAGGATTACTGATCCAGGCTTTGATGTTTTCATCTGTGTGGTCAAGTATACCTGCCACTTTTTCCCGATCACCAAAGTTTGTTAAGTTAGGACCTGTGTTACCGCCTTCACTTCCAACAGCGTGACATCCAATACAGCTGTTCGCAAAAATCTCTTCACCTTGAGCTGCCTGGTCAGTTGACGCTGTAGAAGTAGCTTCTTTCATGCTCTTTGCCCATGCATCAAAGTCTTCTTTCTCCTGTGCAATGACTTTAAAGTCCATTAATGCATGTGATGGTCCACACAACTCAGCACACTTACCATAATATGTACCTGGTTCTTGAGCATTAAGCCACATTTTATTCGTTGTAGCTGTATTCGTATCCATTTTCCCACCTAGAGTTGGAACCCAGAACGAATGCGTTACATCTTTTGAGACAAGTTCAAAATAAACTCTTTCTCCAGTTGGAATATACAAATCCTGAGACGTTTTTACTTCAAGATCTGGATACTCAAATTCCCACCAGTATTGGTGAGCTGTTACTTTAACAACAAGTGCATCTTTAGGGACATTCTCAGTTCCCTCGTCTAATGCAAACGTCGTCATTACTGTCGGCACGGCAAGGATTAAAAGAAGAATAATAGGAACAACTGTCCATAGAATCTCTAGTACAACATTACCTTCCGTTTGCTCTGGGATTTCATTGTCGCTTTCACCACGTCGTCTGAAGCGAACAAGCACAACCGTATAGATGAGTGCTACCACAACAAAGACTCCAATCATGATGTAAAGGCTTAACATCATGAGATTAAATTGCATCTCAGCCCCTTCTCCCTTAGGGAGCATAGCTGTTAGCTGTTCGTTACCGCAACCCGTAAGCGTTAACGCAATTACCGATAACAGTGGTAAAAAACGCCAAACATTTCTCCAACGTTTCATTTGCACCTTAAACCTCACTTTCCTTAGTAGCTTTTACTCAAATTGAGTTATAGGAAGACAGGTCGGGCGTTCTTCCCCCCCCGGCCTGTCTGACCATCCATAATTGATCCTTATTAAGGATTAATATTTACTGCAATCATGACAATGAACAGAATTGTAATGTAATTCAATGAATATACAAACATAATTCGTGCCCACTTAATGTCATCTTTCATGAAGAATCCAGCTACACCAATTGCAAACCATCCAAAGCCAAGGATCGCTGCAACTGTAACGTAAACAGGTCCAAAGCTATATAGAAGTAGCGAAACCGGTACAAGCGCTGCTGTATATAATACAATCTGGCGCTTGGTCATTTTAAATCCTGCAACAACTGGAAGCATTGGAATACCTGCATCACGGTAATCGTCAACTCTTTTCATTGCAAGTGCAAGAAAGTGTGGCGGTTGCCAGATAAACATGATTAAAAACATTCCCCATGCAACAGGACTTAAATTCGGATCAATAGCTGCCCACCCAATAAGTGGTGGAAGAGCACCTGAAAATGACCCTACTACTGTATTCAATGAAGTCGTCCGTTTTGTCCACATTGTGTAAAGGACAACGTAAATCACGAGGCCGAGTAGCCCGAGAAGAGCTGCCATTGGTTCAATAATAAGAAGCATGATTGAACCTACAATTGATAACCCAAGACCTACAAAAAGTACCTGTTTTGCAGGTATTTTACCAGTTACAGATGGTCTTGTATTCGTCCGCGCCATGACCTGGTCAATATCGCGGTCAATGTAGTTATTTAAAGATGTTCCCCCGGCGACAACAAATGCTGTTCCTAACATCGTCAAAATTAATACCATCGGATTAGCGAATAGATCAAACCCTGCAGCAACGGAAGCCACCCACAATCCTGTAAATGCGGTAATCAAGTTATCAAATACAATCCCCAATTTTGTAAGGGTCAGGAAATCTTTCCAGGTACCCGTTGGATTTGCTTCTGAAAGCGGTCCAGGCTCCATTACGCGGTTTGAAGCTTCGTATGCAGTTCTAGCCTTACTCAATCTAAACACCTCCTTTTACAATCATCAATCTCAATCACATTAAACAATCTTATTGGAAGACTGTATAAGCCCTGTTTGTCTAAATTATTCACGTATACCCCTCCAGGTTTTCTAACCAGCTGTTTTAAAATGTAATTCAATCTTCACATCTTCATATTAAATATGTGTAACAGCTATGGTAAGATAATGTTGGTTTTGTTAGAGGAAGCAGTATCCGCAATCCTTATTCATTATAAACGAATCTAATTGTTTTGTATACGTTGTTTAAAGATGGCTGATTATGTTCTAATTTGTAAAATGATGTGAATATTGTCTCCCTCTTCCTATATTCATTGTACTACGGTTCACAGCAAAATAGATAAGAAGGTGTTATTTGTGAATAAATTGTTGAAATTGTTTGGGATAATCACGTCTCTAGGCATGCTTCTGGTTCTGTTAATGGGAGCAGTCGTAACAAAAACGGGTTCAGGCGATGGCTGCGGTAATTCTTGGCCATTATGCTATGGAAAAGTCCTGCCTGAAGCACCTGAAATAGAAACGATTATCGAACTCAGTCATCGCGTTGTATCTGCCACCCTGGGCTTACTCGTTATCATTCTCGCTATTTGGTCATGGAGAAAGATGGCCCATCTTCGTGAAACGAAATTTCTAGCGACCGCATCCGTTTTCTTAATTGTATTTCAAGGATTACTTGGCGCCGCAGCAGTTGTATGGGGCCAATCAGATCTTGTTCTCGCTTCACACTTTGGCTTTTCACTTGCAAGCTTTGCGAGTGTCGTATTATTAACCATTCTCGCCTTTGAAGCCACTGGCTCTCAAAAGAAGCCGAATGTTTCAAAGAAAATTCGAGTTCATCTTTACGCTGTTACGATTTATTCCTATCTGGTCGTATATACAGGCGCACTGGTTCGCCACACCGGTTCAAGTATGGCGTGCGGTAATGTACCATTCTGTAATGATGACCAGTTATTCGCGTTCACAGGTCAACAGGGTATCCAAATGCTTCACAGAACGGCCGCCATTCTTATATTTGTTTGGATCTTGTACATTTTAATAATCGGATTAAAGCAGCGTACTGAATCAACAATGCGTAAAGGATTGATCATTGCTTTTATATTTGTAAGCCTTCAGGCACTAAGTGGAATCCTTGTAGTTGTTTCTAATCTTAATCTCTTTCTGGCTCTCTTCCACGGTTTATTTATTTCTGGACTTTTTACTGTCCTGTTATATCTCGTCATGCTCTCTCTCAGAAGTGCACGACAATAGGAAAAAGCTGCGCAGCTGCGCAGCTTTTTCCTATTCACTCATTTCAAGTAAGAGATCACCTGTTTCAATACCTTCTCCATTCGATACGTGAATATCTTTAATAACTCCACTTCTAGTAGCTTGTACTGTTGTTTCCATCTTCATTGCTTCTGTAATCATCAAGTGATCACCTTTGTTCACTCGTTCGCCTTTTTCTACAAGTACCTTAATAACTGTTCCAGGCATCGTTGCACCGATGTGATTTGCATTGGTTCGATCTGCCTTCTGTTTAGCACTAACAGCCGTTTTGATATTTTCATCTTTAATCACTACTTCACGGGGCTGGCCATTCAACTCAAAATAGAGAGTGCGTTTCCCTTCAAGATTCGGCTCGCCAATTGAGACAAGCTTAACGATAAGGGTTTTTCCTTGCTCGATTTCTACTTCGACCTCTTCACCAAGACGCATTCCATAAAAGAATGTTGGTGTATCAAGAACAGAAATGTCTCCAAACATGTCTCTTACATCTTCATATTCAAGGAATACTTTTGGATATAATGCGTATGAAATCAAGTCATGGCTGGTTACCTGGCGATTAAATTTGTGATAAAGCGTTTCTTTTAAATCTGTAAAATTAACAGGCTCAAGTAGCTCACCAGGTCGTGTGGTAATCGGCTCTCGCCCTTTAAGAATAATCCGTTGTAGTTCTTTTGGGAATCCCTGATACGGTTGACCGAGATAACCCTGGAACAATTCTACAACGGAATCAGGGAAATCGAGTGATTCACCACGTTCGTACACATCATCTTCTGTTAAACTGTTTTGAACCATGTACAGCGCCATATCTCCTACTACTTTTGAGGATGGTGTTACCTTAACGAGATCGCCAAACATTTCATTCACTCGTCGGTACATTCTTTTCACTTCATCCCACCGATCACCTAGTCCTACTCCCTTTGCTTGCTGTTGCAGGTTACTATACTGTCCACCTGGCATTTCATGTTCATATACTTCTGTATGAGGAGCTGTCATCCCACTTTCAAAACCACCGTAGTACTTCCTAGTATCTTCCCAGTAGTGCGAAAGCTCTTCAAGCGCTTTAATGTTAATATCCGGCTGTCTATCAGAGCCATCCATCGCATAGTAAAGTGAGTTTGCACTTGGCTGTGACGTTAGTCCAGCCATCGAACTAACAGCTACATCAACTATATCAACACCCGCTTCGATCGCTTTGGCATATGTATAAATACCATTACCGCTTGTATCATGCGTATGAAGATGAATTGGAATTGAAACTGTCTGCTTCAAGGCTGAAACAAGCTCATAGGCAGCCTGAGGCTTTAATAATCCTGCCATATCTTTAATTCCAAGAATGTGTGCACCAGCAAGCTCTAACTCTTTAGCAAGACGCTGGTAATAAGAAAGATCATATTTTATTTTAGAAGAATCTGTAATATCTCCTGTATAACAGATAGAAGCCTCTGCTACTTTGCCTGTTTCACGAACAGCATCGATCGCTTTTGTCATACCTTCAACCCAGTTCAGGCTATCAAAAATTCGGAAAACATCAATTCCTGCATCTGCAGATTTTTCAACAAATTCACGAATCAAATTGTCGGGGTAGTTTTTGTACCCTACTGCATTCGACGCTCTCAATAGCATCTGGAACATTACATTGGGAACCTGTTTCCTGAGCTTAATCAAGCGATCCCATGGGTCTTCCTTTAAGAAGCGAAGGGATACATCGAACGTAGCTCCACCCCACATTTCCATCGAAAACAGTTCAGGAAGCATGCGTGCTGTAGGCTCTGCAATATGGAATAAATCTGTTGTTCGAACTCTGGTTGCAAGAAGGGACTGATGACCATCACGGAAAGTGGTGTCAGTCAACAACGTTCTCTTCTGCTCTTTCACCCAATTAACTAGTCCTTCAGGTCCCTGTTCATCAAGAATTTGCTTCGTACCTTTAGGGATTTCCTCACTGTATTTCAAATGAGGTACTCTTCGTTTTGAGAACGCCGGCTTTTTCTTCTTATCAAGACCTGGGAATCCATTTACCGTAATATTCCCAATATAAGAAAGCATCTTTGTTCCACGGTCTTTTCGCTTAGGAAAGACAAAAAGCTCAGGAGAAGAATCAATAAATGACGTGTCATACACTCCTGATCTAAAGTTTTCATGCTTCATTACGTTCTCTAGAAACGCAATGTTCGTCTTAATTCCTCTAATCCTAAATTCTTTTAAGTTTCTGACCATTTTGGATGAAGCCTGGTCAAAACTCAGGGCCCATGTTGAAAGTTTAACAAGGAGCGAATCGTAATAAGGTGTTATAACAGCCCCCTGATAAGCATTCCCCGCATCGAGACGGACACCGAACCCGCCACCAGAGCGATATGCCATTAATTTACCTGTATCAGGCATGAAATTGTTTTCCGGGTCCTCTGTTGTGACACGACACTGGATCGCAAAGCCATGACAATCTATTTCATCCTGTGATGGAATGCCGAGCCTTTCCCCGTGAAGGTGCTCGCCTTCAGCGATTAGAATTTGCGATTGGACGATATCAATCCCTGTAATCATTTCCGTAATTGTATGCTCTACTTGAACACGTGGATTAACTTCAATAAAGTAAAAATCACCTGATTGATTGACAAGAAATTCAACAGTACCTGCGTTTACATACTGGACGTTTTCCATTAACGTAACAGCTGATTGGCAAATTTCTTCACGTGCCTGTTCACTTAGAGATACGCTCGGCGCCACTTCTACGACTTTTTGATGACGCCGTTGTACAGAGCAATCGCGTTCATAAAGATGCAGGGTATTACCATGTTTATCTCCAAGAATCTGGACTTCGATATGTTTAGGATTTTCAACAAATTTCTCAACATAAATTTCATCTCGTCCAAACGCTGCCTTGGCTTCTGATTTTGCCCGCTCATAAGCATCCGCTAAAGCTTCCTCACTTCTAACAATTCTCATACCTCTTCCACCACCACCAAGGGCAGCTTTTATCATTAAAGGATAACCATTTTGCTCAGCAAATTGCCTTACATCATCAAGTCCTTCTACTGGCCCATCCGTACCAGGGATAACGGGCAATCCGGCTAGAATAGCTTGCTTTCTTGCTTCCACCTTATCACCAAACATACGAAGATGTTCAAGCTCAGGACCAATGAAGATGATACCTTCTTCTTGACATCGTTTTGCAAATTGAAGGTTTTCAGAAAGGAAACCATATCCAGGGTGAATCGCATCAATATGATTGGCTTTCGCAATTTCAATAATCCCTTCGATATCGAGATAAGCATCAATAGGCTTTTTGTCTTCACCGACAAGATATGCTTCATCCGCTTTATAACGATGATACGAACCACTGTCTTCCTTTGAATAGATCGCTACTGTACGGATATCTAATTCTGTACAAGCACGAAAGATTCGAATAGCAATTTCTCCTCGGTTGGCAACTAGAATTTTTTTGATTGCTGTCATGTAAGTTCCTCCTCAAGCTAAGTCAAAGTTCCATTTGAACTGCATTATCTTTCTTGGCGTACCCTGATTTTTGTTCTTTTCTAATGTTAACAAAAGCTGAAACGTTGATTAAAATACCAACTGACATCATTAATAAAATTAAAGAAGATCCACCATAGCTAATAAATGGAAGCGTAACCCCTGTTACAGGAAGCCAACCTGTAATCGCCCCGAGATTTACAACTGTTTGAACTCCTATCATACCGGAAATCCCAATCGCTAATAAGCTTCCGAACGTATCTTTGCAGCGAATGCCAATTACAAAACCTTTAAAGACGATATAACCAAGTAAACCTATAACAAAAACAACACCCAGTAATCCGAGTTCTTCAGCAATAATAGCCATAATAAAATCGGTATGCGGCTCAGGAAGAAAACCATATTTTTGAATACTCTGGCCAAAACCCTGTCCGGTGATACCACCTGATGCAATCGCTATATAGGAATTAATCAAGTGAAATCCACTATCCTCTGGATCAGAGAATGGATTGTAAGCACCTGTAAATCTAGAGGCCTGCTCAGGAGACAATGACATCCACGCACCCGCAAAGATAATCCCTCCAATTACGATTAGACCCAATAAATGCTTCCATTTCATGCCTGAGCAAATGATGATGATACCAGAGGTTAATGCAATTATCATCGCAGTTCCAAGATCTGGTTGAGATGCCACAAGAGCAAATATTAGTCCCGTAACCATTAGGGGTGGGAGTGCTCCCCTAACAAAGTTAGAAATATAGGCCTGCTTTTTAGAGTAAATTGCTGCTAGATAAATAATTAATCCAAGTTTAATAAATTCAGAAGGTTGAAAACTGAATGGCCCTAAATCAATCCAGCTACGAGCATTATTTGTTGTGGATCCAATGAACCTTACTAGCAATAACAGAAAGATAGATCCTCCAAGAATAGGAATGATAAACTTTCTGTAGGCTTTATAAGGGAAAAGCATTGCGAGTAATAACATAATCAGTGAAACGGCGAGCCAGATGATTTGCCTGTTAAAGAAAAAGGCGCTATTTGCCTCATGCCGCATAACAGCCCATACCATACTTGCACTATACACCATAACGAGTCCAAACCCGCACAGAAGTAGAACACTAATGATGATTGAGTAATCATAATGCTTAAATAATTTTTTAATCATAGACTTCATCCTACCTGTTTATTTTCTCTTAAGAAGTTTTGCTTTAGCACTTGTCCAAAATATGGGTTCCGCTCTGGTTTCTGTGTGTAACCTCGGAAAACTTAGATAAGTGTTCAATTGACAGTGCAAGAGTTCCAATATCTTCGTTTCTAATCGTGCGTTTCCGCTTTTCGAAGTATGTATAGGATTCGATGGATTGTTTGTTAAACCTGCCTGTCGTAGTTATCCTTTTTGAAAT
Source organism: Pseudalkalibacillus hwajinpoensis (assembly GCF_039851965.1). Classification (NCBI taxonomy): domain Bacteria; kingdom Bacillati; phylum Bacillota; class Bacilli; order Caryophanales; family Guptibacillaceae; genus Guptibacillus; species Guptibacillus hwajinpoensis. The sequence continues at coordinate 595,998 of NZ_CP156674.1, forward strand.
ATAGCTTTCATTATGGTCCAGCCGTCAGATTCTTTTCCCAGTATTTTGAATGGGATTAGATTGGTCACACCGAGCCAGAGATTAAAGAACAGTACCCATGCAATGAGTGATGTAGGAAGTGGGAGTGCTAATGCCAGTGCTGCGATGCTGAGGTTCATTGCAGGTCCGGATAGTGCAATCACAACCTTACTTGACGTTTTATCAGGTTGCGTGCTGATGGTCATTCCTCCTGCAAAATAAATAGCGTTTACCGCTACTTCTCCTCTAGCATGTTTCCAGGTGAATAGTCTTGGACCCATGCCCAGGTGAAGTTTAACACCAGCAGTTGTAAAGATGTTTGCCGCCAGTGTATGACCTGCCTCATGAAGTAATAGGCTGAGTGGAGAAATAATAAGGATCACCATGAGCAAATCATTCATGCGTATCTACTCCTAAAATCTTCTGAATTCTTTTAACACCTACTCGTATTCTATCATATATTCTAAGCGTATTTGACTGAAAGCGAAAACAAAAAAAGCTCAAACTATACGAGATAGTTTGAGCTTTTGTTATTTCCTCATACTGGCTTCATGTAAAGTTGATAACTGACGCTCAAGAGATTCAAGCAGTTCCTTGCCATCCTCTTCATTAACCAATCCTAGACGAACCGCGAAATCAATTTCGCGAGATAAACCAAACATCTGTGTATCAAGTACCTCTTCATACAGAGGACACTGAGGCATCGTCAAATTCTCCATTTGAACTTCGATGAGTTTTAGGATCTTATGTGCATCAGCTTTTAACAGCTCGTATGCTTTTTCACGATGTCCTGTTGCCATCCCAGTCGACAAATCTGATCCCTCCGTTCCCTTTCCCATTCCTTCTATTATCATAAAAGGTATGCAAAAAAAATGCAAGAAAAAGCAGAACAAACGCACACTTAACCATTAATTTTTCAAGAAATTAATCATTTTGACTTAAATTATCAAGTGAATATAATAAAAAATACTAAATTAAAAAATACTCAATTCATACTGAGAAGAAAGACTTTCTAGAAGTTTGTTTCCAGCGATACTGTTTCCTTTGATATCAAGAGGTGGGCTGTATACTCCGATTCCCATTTCATTTGGAACAAGACTTAAAATCCCACCTGATACGCCACTTTTTGCTGGGATCGCGACATTAATAGCAAATTCACCAGAGGCATTATACATACCGCAGGTTACCATGAAGGTTTTCACGATTCTGGCAATATACTTTGGTATAATTGGACGCTCGGTTTCAGGGTCCTTTCCTTCATTCGCAAGAACCATCCCTATGCGGGCAAGATCCTTGCAGTTTACTTCAACGGCACATTGCTTTGTATATGCTTCTAAAAGCATTTCTACGTTATTATCAATAATCCCATGCTGTTTCATGAAATAGCTTAACGCTCGATTCAGGTTCGCTGATTCATACTCTGAATCAGCCACTTCATAGTTGATCCCTATGCTAGAGTTATTAGTCATATCATGAATAAGCTGAAGTATGCGCCCTACCTTCTCTTCTACAGAGCTTCCGTGGATCATATTTGTAACAACCAGAGCACCTGCATTAATCATCGGATTTAACGGTTTTGAGGGCACCATCGTTTCAAGTTTCGCAATCGAATTAAATGGATCACCAGTTGGCTCCATTCCTACTCTTGAGAACACATGCTCCTCTCCTGCATCCATAATCGCAAGGGCGAGCGTGAGTACTTTAGAAATACTCTGCAATGTAAAGGTTTCACCTACATCTCCTGCAGATAAACAGCCATCTTCTTTGGAATAAATAGCAATTGCTAGCTTATCAGGGTTTGCTTTAGCCAGGGCAGGGATGTAATCAGCCACTTTACCATCTTTTGTATAAGGCTTACTGCGCCTCACTAGTTCAACTAATTCTGCCTCTGTGCGACATCTCATATTGAATCCTCCCGCTCTAACGTATTGATTCTCACCATACTGTTCCCTAAATGTGACAAATGCAAGCATAACCGGTATACTTGTTTTGGAAAAGATTTAGATTGTGGGGTGCAGGAAATGGAAACAATTATACCCATTAAGGGAAAAGTCAATTATTCGATTACGTTGGATGCCAGCGTTTGGATTTTTGATGATCGAAAGATAGAGCTTGAGGAATTCCTTAAATTTGACGATTTAGCTGAACAGAATGAGAACGATTACATCCGAACTCAAGCCGAGCGCTGGGATCGAGAACGTACAGGAATCAAGCCTCCTATTAACAAGAGTATTAAAAGGTTCGAAAAAGAGCGTGTACTAAAAGAAAGCTACGTGATTCCGCTCAAACCTTTTTTAACGAATGCCTGTCCATTAGAAAATGGCCTTAAGGTTCAACTAGAAACCAGTAATGGAGATCACTATTTAATCACCTTGGAAGAAGCGAAGAACGGCTTTCTACGTTTCTCAAAAGATGGAAAGCCGCTCAGGGAAGATGGACCCACTCATTTTTATTACGGTGATGGATCCAATGCTTCTACTCCGTATACTGATATTTCAGCAATTACGATCATTTAAAGAAGATCAGCCGCAATTCGGGCAAGCAGAGATCGTTCACCTTTCTCGAGCTTAACATGTCCGCTTAACGGCTGATCTTTAAATTTTTCTACTACATATGTCAGCCCATTTGTATACTCATCAAGGTATGGATGATCAATTTGCTGCGGATCACCCAACAACACAATTTTACTTCCTTCCCCTACCCTTGTAAGGATCGTTTTAACCTCATGTTTCGTTAAGTTCTGCGCTTCATCAATGATAATAAACTGATCAGGCAAACTTCTTCCCCGAATATAGGTCAGTGCCTCTACTTGTATAGAGCCTATTCCTGAGAGGATTTTTTCAAGCTCCCCTGTTTTCTTTACATTAAATAAGTATTCCAGATTATCAAAAATCGGCTGCATCCATGGGCGTAGTTTTTCTTCCTTCTCTCCTGGAAGAAATCCAATATCTTTGCCGACCGGAACGATCGGTCTGGCAATGAACAGTTTTTTATATTGATTTAAATCCTCCGTTTGCATTAACCCGGCCGCCATAGCAAGAAGAGTCTTGCCTGTTCCTGCTTTCCCAACAAGTGTCACTAATGGGATATCCTTTCGCACAAGTAGATCCAGGGCCATCCTTTGCTGAACATTCCTCGGACCTATCCCCCACATATATTCTGTTTCCATGGCCGTTTTCTCAATTCGATTCCCATTCTTATCTACTTTACCAATTCCTGAGGAGGATGCCTGAACCGGATCCTTTAGGATCACATATTGATTCGGATATAGAGGCTTTCCTTTTAACAGCTTCTGGTCAATAAAATGGTGCTCGAAAAAGCTGTTTAATAGCTCCGAATCGACATAGCGCTCTTCATACCCTGTGTAAATTTGATTGAATTCTACAACACGGTCACTTAAAAAGTCTTCTGCCTGAATGCCCATTGCATCTGCTTTTACACGAACAAGAGCATCTTTGCTAACTAGGATAACCGTTCTACCTGACTTTATCTTCCCTTCTTCTAAAAACAAATTTAAAGCTACGGCTAGGATTCGGTTGTCATTCGTTTTTTCAACAAACTTATCCTGTAAATATTGAAATGACCGATGATTCAACTCAATTCGGAGCGTCCCTCCGTTTTCGAGCGGAATCGATTCATGAAGTTTTCCTCGTTCACGAAACCCATCAATCATGCGTGAGACTTGTCTTGCGTTTCTACCGATTTCATCCATATAACGCTTTTTTGAATCCACTTCTTCTAACACAACAGCTGGTATTACAATCTCATTTGTTTCAAACGAATAGATGGCATTTGGATCCTGAAGTAACACGTTGGTATCGAGGACGTAAACCTTATCCAACACTTCGCCTCCTGACCAGATTTAAGTTGGTATCACAGGTACGAATGACAGTTGGGACTATCTACGTTTTTTATAATCTATGAGACCGTGTATAAAGTTAGACGGTTATTCAAAAAATAATTAGCAATCAGATACGAATTGATAACAACTAACGTCTGGAGGTAATAAAAAATGAAGAGAATTCGATGGATTATACTCGGAATTTGTCTTCTCGTAGCCTGTCAGGCCAATGATGAGCAAATGGCTGAGAAGAAGGATCAGACCGAACGGGTTCAGTATGTAAAGCAATCGGTACGTACCCCGGAAAATGAGAAACGTTCAGCGACTGAGATTGCTGAGCACCTTGTCACCATTGCCAGGCAGGTTCCAGATGTGAATGATGCAACCGCAGTCGTGACAGGGAAATATGCCGTGGTTGGAATTGATGTGAACGAAAAACTCGATCGCTCTCGCGTTAGTTCTATTAAATATACTGTCGCTGAAGCACTTCAAAAGGATCCATACGGAGCTAACGCAGTTATTACAGCTGATGCTGATACTACCTATCGCTTAAAACAAATGGCCACTGAAATCAGAAGAGGGCATCCTGTCGGAGGAATAATGGAGGAATTAGCTGACATAGTTGGGCGTCTCATGCCAGAAGTTCCGAGTGAACAAAACAAATCAGAGAATGAACCGGTTCGTTCAAATGACAAACAGCTACCAAAAGAAAGTGAGAAGCAGCTAAAGAAACAGCAGGAAAAACAAGATCTCGAGAAATAGCGAAGTTCTCAACAGGTTCAGTTGCAAGATAAAAGCACCGGTTTAACCGGTGCTTTTATCTTGCATTCGATTTCTTCAATTCCATCATGACGGACCGATCAAGCTTCGCTGCGGCTTCAAGATCATATGTCTTTTCATAAGCTGGCTCTACAGACATCTTTGCACCATAGAACATAATATCTCGGACTTCACTAATTTGAAGCTCAAACTTGGCAAGCTTTAAAGGAACGCCTTCCATTCGATCTTCAGTCATTAGAGCTTCTCCACATATTGCATACGTACTTTCATTTCCGATCAGGGTGATCGAAATCTGATCATTATCATGAATGTTTTTAACAATTCTTGATTTAGCATCTACCGCAAATACGATCGTCTGACAATCAACTGCATAAAGCCATGAAATGGCGCTAACATCCGGTCCAGTTGTTTCATAATCAATCGTGGATAGTAGCACGTATTGTTCTCTTCTCAAAAGTGTTAACAGTTCTTTAGAAAGTGTCGTATCTACTTTGTTTGGCATAATATTCCCTCCATCTTTCTATCAGGTATACGGCCCATTATACTGCAAACAAACCGTTATGCTATACTAGCATCATGGAATGAGAGGTGTTTAATGTGCGTGTAAAATGTGTCCTCTGTGAGAAAATTGAGAAAATTGAAAGTGGGAGTCCGCTTGCAAAAAAACTTCGCAACCGCCCCATCCACACCTATATGTGTGAATCATGTGATGAACGAATAGGAAATCGAACGAAAGAACGAAAAGAAACGGGTAACTTTAAACTGTTTCATCAGGATGAATCAACAGATGAGTGGTAAAGTTAAACTTGGTCTTCTCGCCGGTACCATTTCAGGGTTTGTGCTTGGACTAGTCTTAAAAGCCATTGAGGACTTAATATTGATTTCATACCCGTAGTGGGTAGAATTGAATGGCCTGAACTAATAGAATTTATCTTTCATCATATTATTTCTTTGTTAATTGGAGTGTTCTATAGCATCGGGTGTTATCGGTATTTCCGTCGGCATAAAGCGGCGCAGATCATCTTTGCTTATGTTCTAACCCTACCGACTGTATTTCTTTACTTCCCACTAACGTATCTCGCTGAAAAACCAACTCCACCGCTACTGGATTTTACTGCGATCGGCTACTGGACACTTGGCCATGCTATTTACGCTGTCATTTTATTTGCGGTGTATACTATCAATGAGCATTAACTGGATATTTTTGTTCGAAGAAAGACGTGCGAATCGCACGTCTTTTCATTTATACATTATTCGTTATATTTTGGTTCACTCTGAATCGATGTTAACAGAGCATCGATCAGTTCAATCGGAAACTTCTTGATCTCCTTCAGCTCATCCTTATGGTAATGAACAATGTAATAGTCGTGATTCGATTTAACCTCTAACAAAGAGATATGATGGTCTTCTGTTAAGATCTCCTCAAAAAACGTCCGGGTGTCCTGTGCTGCCTGATCATCCGGTCGTTTATCAGCCACTACTTTAATGCTTAGCCAGTTATACATCGCATCCTGTAGATTCAATGAATCCCTCCGGGGTTTGACGTTAGCTCGCTTCGTTTTTTTTGGATTGATGCAGACGAGCTTTATAAATAATTAATACGACAGCAGATGCCACTAATCCTTCCGCTACCGGCAATCCGATTCCGAAAAACGTTAATGGAAAACAGCCAATAATAAGGACTACATAAACAACTACATTTTTAAGTACTGGGAGCTTCTTTGCAAACCCCAGACGAAACACTACAATACAGAGGATGACGATTATCGCATAAAGTAAATAAAAGCCAAGCGTCATGTTGTCTTCAATACCCACCAACTTTGCAAAAAATGATAAATCACTGGATGCAATATTAGCTTCACTGTTCATTTTTCCACCCCCGGTAAACCACATTTTGTGGCTTAGTCTCATTTCCCAAGTATCAATAGAACTGGTTAAGTATAAAAAGGCGATTCAAAAGGATGCCCCTTTTGAATCGCCTTAGACACCCTTACTGGGCCGTTTTTTTCTTTTTAGCTTGCTTTTCACGTTCGTTCTTATCAAGGATTTTTTTGCGAAGACGGATCGAATCCGGCGTAACTTCGCAATACTCATCATCGTTCAAGTACTCAAGAGCTTCTTCAAGAGTTAGAACGCGAGGTTTTTTCATGGAAACCGTCTGATCTTTGTTCGCAGAACGCATATTTGTCATCTGCTTCACTTTAACGATATTAACAGTAATGTCATTTTCGCGAGTGTGCTCTCCGACGATCATACCTTCATAAACTTCAGTACCTGGATCAACGAAAATCGTTCCACGATCTTCAACGCCCATAATACCGTATTCAGAAGCTTTTCCTCTTTCCATTGATACAAGAACACCTGCACGACGTCCACCAACGCGGCCGCTGATCAAAGGCATGTAAGTTTCGAATGTATGGTTAATGATTCCATAACCGCGAGTCTGAGTCAGGAACTCTGTAGAATACCCAATCAGTCCACGTGCAGGAACCATAAACTCAAGACGAACTTGTCCTGAACCGTTGTTTACCATGTTCACCATCTCACCCTTACGCTCACCAAGTGATTCCATAACAGAACCGGTGTAGTCTTCAGGGACATCGATTTGAACGCGTTCAACTGGTTCACTTGCAACGCCGTCTACTTCACGTACGATAACTTCAGGTTTTGAAACTTGAAGCTCAAACCCTTCACGACGCATGTTCTCAATCAGGATTGAAAGGTGAAGCTCACCACGTCCTGATACAACCCATGCATCTGGAGAATCTGTGTTCTCAACACGAAGACTTACGTCTGTTTCAAGCTGTGCTCTTAGACGCTCTTCAATCTTACGACTTGTAATATATTTACCTTCTTTACCCGCAAAAGGACTGTTATTTACAAGGAACGTCATTTGAAGTGTCGGTTCATCGATACGCAGGATCGGAAGTGCCTCCTGGTGATCGTATGGACAAACAGTTTCACCAACGTTGATTTCTTCCATACCTGATACCGCAACTAGATCTCCAGCTTTTGCTTCTTCAATTTCTGTTCGTTTCAAACCAATAAAGCCGAAAAGTTTTGTTACTCTGAATTGCTTGATAGTACCATCAATTTTCATCAGAGCAACTTGCTGACCAACTTTCATAGTGCCTCTGAACACACGACCGATTCCAATCCTTCCAAGATAATCATTGTAATCTAGAAGTGTGATCTGGAATTGAAGTGGCTCATCACTATTGTCAAGAGGTGCAGGAATGTTATCAATAATCGTGTCCATAAGAACTTTCATATCATTATCCTGAACTTCAGGTTCAAGGCTTGCTGTTCCGTTGATTGCAGAAGCATAGACAACAGGGAAATCAAGTTGATCTTCGTCTGCTCCAAGATCGATGAAAAGATCAATAACTTCATCAACTACTTCAGCAGGACGTGCTGCTGGGCGATCGATTTTGTTAAGAACAACAATTGGAGTAAGCTTCTGCTCAAGTGCTTTCTTAAGAACGAAGCGGGTCTGTGGCATACACCCTTCATAAGCATCGACAACTAGAAGAACACCGTCTACCATTTTCATGATACGTTCTACTTCACCACCGAAGTCTGCGTGTCCAGGTGTATCCATGATGTTGATTCGTTTGTCTTCATAGTTAATTGCCGTATTTTTAGCAAGGATCGTAATCCCGCGTTCTCTTTCAAGGTCATTCGAATCCATCGCACGTTCGCTTACTTGCTCGTTGTCACGGAATGTTCCAGACTGATGTAGCATTTGGTCTACAAGCGTCGTTTTACCATGGTCAACGTGGGCAATGATTGCAATGTTACGAATATCTTCTCTTATTCGCATTAATTATTCTCTCCTCGTATTCTCGTCTTATATCTGACGATAAACTCAATAACTAGACCATTATAACACAGTTATAGCTCAACGCGAAATTTCTCTTCTTTCCCCCTGAAACTCGTTGATGTACACTAGTACTATAAAGGGGGCTTTCCGCATGAACAAGCATAATTTCCTTTTACTCTTAATGGCCATTCTAGCTGTAGCAAGCATGTGTGCAATTGGAGTCTCAATTGCTGAGCAAAGCTGGATCGGGTCATTGCTTTCAATAATCGGAGTAGGTTTCTTTATGGGAATGGGCTTTCGGATTAAACGAAAAGCTGAACAATAACAATAAGAAGAGGGTGTACCTGTAGCTTCCGCTTTTAGGGTGCACCCTCTATTATTATTATCCTATGGTTATTCTTCACTTGGCTTTACAAAAATTAAAAACGTTTCTTCGGGCGATTCTTCTATCCCGTATTGATCAAAACCACACTTCCCAAGAAACATAGACCATTCATTTCTGTTATATGGAATACCAGCAAAAATAACAGGTCGATACCTTTTTGTTTCAGATTTTATCACACTGCTCCCCCGCCCACTGTTTCTTTTATCCGGGCGGACTACTATCGTTCCAAGCCAAGCCTGAAGATTAGAAGGAGCTTGGTTTAGAACACACGTTATAGCGATCGCCTCCTCCTCTTCAAACCAAACTTTCCATTCACAGCCAATTCCTTCATAGGTTTGAATGTATGAAATAACTTCCGCTAATGATGGTTGCCTACCAAACTCTGACAGCAACCATTCTTCATCCTCTAACGTCCATTCAAACAGTAATTCTGAAAGGCTAATGTCGAGTTGACCGAGCGCTATTCCAATCATTTCGTTGAGGGGGTTCTTAAGTAGAAGTTCTGATCAAGAGCAGGTTGAATATATTGCTTTTGAACTTGAGTATGGAAGGATTTATTTCCTACGAAAATGGTGTTTTTACCAAGTAAATCAATTGGCTTGTTATCAACTGTTGTACAGACACCGCCAGCTTCTTCAATTAACAATTTACCCGCTGCGAAATCCCATGGAGCTAATCGTAAAGAAACGTAACCATCAAGTCTCCCTGCTGCTACATATGCCATCTCGATCGCCGCGCTACCATAGGATCTTGTGCCACGGATTTTTTTAAGTAATGGTGAGAACGTGCGGGGATCGATCCGATGATTTTCTGTTACCCACGTTGCATTAATTGCTAAAAGAGCCTCTGAGAAAGTAATCGGTTTAAGTGGATCAAGTTTAACATCATTTAGATATAAGCCATTTCCTTTTGAGCAATGGTAAAGCTCGTCCTTTGTTACATCATAAATGAAAGCCGCTTTCCCTACTCCATCTTCATAAATTCCAATCGATATCGCAAAATTAGTTTGTTGGTGAACAAAGTTCATTGTTCCATCAATAGGATCCAGGAACCAGATAATTCCGTTTAAGTCTTCAACTTTATCTCCGAATCCTTCTTCACCCATAATCCGATGCTCGGGATATGATTTCTTAATCCGTTCAATGAAAAATTTCTCAGTTTGTTTGTCTATATCCGTCACAAGATCATTCGGGTTACTTTTTGTGTTAATAGAGAAGGAAGTTGTAAAGGAGGCAATGATTTCTTTACCTGCTTCTCGAATCCATCCTCTTGCATCTGTGTATACCGTGTCCCAGTTTGTCTGCTGTGTCATGATTCGAACTCCTTTTTACCTTAATTTTCAATCTATGTTCTTATTATGACAGGAAATGCAGAAAAAACGAACCTTTTTGCAAGGTTCGTTTTTCATGCTTCAAGTCTGACCATTTCCTGTCTTAGCTCTTCAAGTTTAACTTTGCACCGGGTCATTGCTTCCGAATCACTTGCCGTCATTGCATCGTGTAGTGTTGCCAGCTCATAGTCAATTTCCATCTTAAGAACGGGAATCCGCTTTTCTGCCTCGTTTCTTTGCAATGACTGAATCACTTGTTTCATGGTAACCTACACCCCTTTTCGTTGAAGTAGCAGCAACTATCAGAAGGAAGTATAAGACTGAATATTCTGATTTTTCTGCTTTGTTTACTATATCTTATGCCTTCCATTCCAACAATGCAACCTCTTTATTTGTTACTATTTTTCCTCTTTTGCTTATTTTTCAAACCTTACAATGCGCATCAATAGTCATCTTTCATGTTGAAGGCAGTTTTATGGTAAACTATCACCATAAACATTGTCATATTGGAGGTTATTATGTCATTTAGAGGTTTCACCAATAAAGATTTTGAGTCTTTTCAAATCGAAGGGCTTGAACAGCGCATGGAAGCTATTCAAGAGCTTATTCAGCCTAAATTTGAGGCGATCAGTGAGGAAGTTCAAAGTGACCTTGAAATACTTGCTGGGAATGAAATGCATTTACACATTGCTCGTCATGCCCGACGCACAAAAAATCCTCCCGCCGATACTTGGATGGCCTTTTCATGCAACAAAAGGGGCTATAAAATGCACCCTCATTTTCAAATAGGCCTTTTCGATGATCACGTCTTCGTCTGGCTTGCTTATATATATGAATTGCCAGGTAAAGAGGAGATGGCTTCTTTGTTTCTCGAACATCTAGACGAACTTCATCAAAAGATCCCTTCGTCTTATATGGTTTCTACAGATCATACAAAGAAGAATGCAAGTGAATCTGTCACAGAAGTTGATTTAGAAAAGGTACTAACTCGCTTCCGCGACGTTAAAAAAGGGGAGTTTCTAATCGGCAGACATTTCTCCAGTGATGATCCTCTACTTAAAGATGGATCGAAATTTATTGGGGCAGTTAAAGAAACGTTTGAAACCGTTATGCCTATCTATCAACTCTCACTAAAGGCAAATAAATAAACCAGGGATTCCCTGGTTTATTTATTTGTTTATTTAGCTTGAGCGAAATATCAACAGAGTCATCTATTTATTCATAACTACTTTTTCACGTTCTGTTTCCTTAGCTTCTTTCACCGCATGATAGGTTGAGTAACCCGTTTCCTTATCAAACTGCTTAAAAATCTGTTTTTCTTCTGACTTTGAAGGAACAACGTCTTTAAACCCATAATAGGCCCTTACTAATTCCCCTTTATTTATCCCACTCTCATAAGCCTGTTCGATTAGTTGAAAAAAAGTCACAACTTTAATAACTTCTTCTTTGCTCCAATCGATTGATATTGGATATTGCACTTCCATTTCTATTCTCCTTTCTACATGCTCCATTTTAATCGTATATGGTCTGCTTCCTGGTCGATACGATCAAATAAAGTCTTGACGGTAGGTACATCGTGGATTGCTCCAATCACCTGCCCTGCCCAGGCAAAGCCTTCATCTTCTTTACCTTCATAAACATATTTCCTATTTACTTCACCGCTTATGTATGATTTCAAGCTTTCGTACCCACCTTGATTTGCTTCGATTTGAATAATACGATCAGCAAACGAATTTCGAATCACTCTCGCCGGTGCCCCGATGCTTCTTTTTATAATAGCCGTATCTGTCTCGTTACTCAAAAGAATACGTTCCTTATATTTCTCATGTGCATGCGTACATTCTTCGGTTGCAATAAATCTTGTTCCCATTTCGATCCCTTCAGCTCCAAGCGCGATGGCTGCCATTAATCCGCGTCCATCACTAATCCCGCCTGATGCGATGACAGGAATTGAAAGAGCATCAACAACTTGAGGAACGAGAACGATTGTACCTGTGTCTTCTTTGCCAAGATGGCCACCACCTTCTTGACCAACGACCATAACAGCAGCTGCTCCTAGCTGTTCAGCTTTTAAAGCCTGCCGCTTTCCCGCCGTTAAAACAAGAACCTTCACATCTGTTCCTTCTACCATATCAAATACTGGCTTTGGATTACCTCCTGTTACTGAGATAATGCGAACTCCTTCATCAAGTGCAGCATTAAGCATATGTTCAAAAGGTCGTCCATGCTGTCCAATTGCAAAGTTCACACCAAACGGGTTTGATGTTTTACTCCTAGTAAGATTAATTTCTTCTCTCAACTGCTCTTCAGATTCCATCGACATCGCTGTTAGTTGACCCAGGCCTCCTGCATTACTAACGGCTGAGGCTAGTTCATTATATGCGAGGTAGGCTAGTCCTCCCTGAATTATAGGTCGTTCAATTCCAAGCAATTGAGTGATGCGCGTTTTCCACTTCATGACTTATCCTCTCCTTGAATTAGACAATTCGAGAAGAGGTTACAATCTCCTCTTTTTCGATGGATAGAAGGTACCAGAGGATTGTATAGGTCAAAAATAAAACTTGCAAATTGTGTTGCATGTGATTATACTCAGTTTGTTTACGGAATATGTAACCTGAGCTTCCTCATTGTGCATCTGGGGATTTGGAATACCATTCACTAACAAACTGGCTTTCCACAAATTTTGTGGAAAGCTTTAACTATTAAAGTATAAATAAAGAGGTGCTGGATTTGCAACAAAACGAAACACCATTATTCACAGGATTAGTCAACCACGCAAACAAAAACCCGATTCAATTTCATATACCAGGTCACAAGAAAGGAACAGGGATGGATCCTGAGTTTCGTTCTTTTATCGGTGATAACGCCCTTTCTATTGATTTAATAAACATTCAACCGCTTGATGATCTCCATCACCCACACGGTATGATTAAAAAGGCACAGGATCTTGCGGCTGAGGCTTTTGGCGCTGATGCAACGTTCTTCTCTGTCCAGGGAACAAGTGGTGCAATCATGACAATGGTTATGACAGTCTGCTCACCAGGCGACAAAATCATCGTACCAAGGAACGTTCACAAATCAGTCATGTCTGCGATTATCTTCTCTGGAGCAACTCCGGTCTTTATCCATCCAGAAATTGATTCAAAGCTAGGCATTTCACATGGCATTACACCAGTGGCTGTCCAAAAAGCACTCGAGCAACATCCTGATGCAAAAGGTGTCCTTGTTATCAATCCTACTTATTTTGGCATATCTGCAAACCTTAAAGAAATTGTCTCCATTTCACACGAATATGATGTTCCTGTACTAGTCGATGAAGCACATGGTGTTCATATCCATTTTCACGACCGTTTGCCTGTATCGGCCATGCAGGCCGGTGCTGATATGGCTGCAACAAGCGTGCACAAATTGGGGGGCTCGATGACACAAAGCTCAGTCCTTAATGTTAAGGAAGGACTTGTATCGGCAAAGCGAGTTCAAACCATTATCAGCATGCTAACAACAACATCAACCTCATACCTTCTACTCGCATCCCTTGATGTTGCGAGAAAGAGACTGTTTATGGAAGGTTATGAACTTGTGGAACAGGCGATTGGACTCGCTGAGAAAACTCGCGAACAAATTAATGCGATTTCTCCACTCTATTGTGTTGGGAAAGAAATCCTTGGAACAAATGCCACCTATGACTACGATCCAACTAAGCTAATCATTTCTGTTCATGATCTCGGAATTACAGGCTATGAAGCTGAAGTATGGTTAAGAAAACAGGCTAATCTTGAAGTTGAGCTTTCAGATCTATATAACCTGTTGTGTATTGTAACTCCGGGAGATACAGAAGAAACAACGCAGGCACTGGTGTATTCACTAAAAGACATGGTTGAGGCTTTTAAGGAAAATAATGGAGGGTTACAGAAAGTTGAGGTACACGCTCCTGACATTCCTATTTTAGCCGTTTCACCGCGTGATGCCTTCTATTCTGAAACAGAAGTCATCCCTTTTAAAGAATCAGCTGGTAGAATCATTGCAGAGTTTGTAATGATTTATCCTCCCGGCATCCCGATCTTCATTCCTGGAGAAATTATCACAGAGGAAAATCTTCAGTATATAGAAGAAAATATCGAAGCTGGCCTTCCTGTTCAGGGACCTGAAGATGATGAATTGAAAAATATTCGCGTTATCAAAGAATATAAAGCAATTAAATAAATGGTGTTAGTGTGCTACCAAATATCAACATCAATCATTAACAGACCCAAATAAATAAGAGGAGGCCAATTGGCCTCCTCTTATGCTTATATGTTATTTCTTATCTTTCGTATTGCAATCCGGGCATCTGCTATAAAGTGTACTTACTTTTTCATCATGTACATGATCAATCGTCTTTTCACAAGTCTGGCAAATAATGATTCCCATCCAAAACACCCCTTAAGTAGTTTTTTGAAAACGCTTCCGTTTCGCTTAACTTCATAATAGTGTGTCACAATTGTTTTGTCAACACTATATTGTATATCACATTATATTCTTTTTCGTTTTAATATGTGTCATTTTATTTTGGTGAACTAATTGTCAGAAAACTAATTCAGATGTAAACTACCTATATAAAGGAAGGGGGAATTCATTTGCCACAAAGTGCCTATCTCATTCCCAAAACGGACAGCTTGATTGAGCTTAATCAGATTAAAGACCTTCTTCACTATTATGTAGAACTGACAACCAGAACCGGTAAGCAGCTTTCATGGTCATACGAGCAGTCAGCTTTTCCTTATACACTTATCGACAAGCCTGAAGCAGAGAATAACTGGTTTTATCTGAAAGGGATCACTGACGGTTACCACATGATTATCATCGGTTTAGTTAAGGACCGTATTCAGGTTGTTTTACCTGACCAATCAACCCACGGAGATAAAGCCAAAGCAAATGAGCTATGTAAATTTTTAGCTAATAAGATTACCGCAGATTTAATCTTATTCAATGGGAGAACAATGTATTACTCACAAAAATAAACAGTCGTTTCGATTGTTTATTTTTGTGGAGTGAAATTTATGAATTCACAACCAACCTTTAACTTGATTATAGGATTGCTGAACTTTACTAAACAAAAAAAACAGGCTGTCGTGAGGTACTTGACAGCCCGTTTTAAGAACCAGAAATTTATTGTACCGGTTCAATTTCCTCAGGATTAATCATTTCAAAACCTTTACCTCGTAATCCTTTGACGATCTCTTCTAGTCCTGCCGCAGTCCAATCACGGTCATGCATTAATAAGTTTGCTCCATTCTGTAAAAGCGGTGTATTAACCATAATGTCTGCGATAGCAGCTTCTTCCTGGTACTGCTCTTCCCAGTCATAACCATAAGTCCAGTTCATTACCAGCATGCCTTCTTCTTCTGCAAGTGACTTAGAGAAATCTGTGTTCGACCCAAATGGCGCTCGGAAAAACGTCGGTCTCTCACCGATTACTTCTTCAATGATATCGTTTAGCTTCACAATTTCTTCTCTTTGTTCCTCTTCAGATAATGTTTTAAGATCAGAATGCGTCATCGTATGGTTACCTATTTCAAAGCCCATATCGTATATTTCTTTCAAACGTGCTTTCTCTTCCTTGGTATCAATAAAATGCCCATTGACAAAAAAGATTGCTGGAGCTTCCAGTTCTTTAAGCGTCTTTGCCATTTCAACAGCATTCTTATCCGGTGCATCATCAATCGTTAGTAGAACAGCTTCAGCAGGTGAATCGTTAATCGGTTCAAAGCCCCAGAAAGCTTCATTCAGGCGATACTGAGCTTCAGCAGGTTCAGCAACAGCTTCTTCCTCTTCCTGCGCATCTTCTGTTTCTTCTGATTCCCCTGGTTCATCTGCTTTTTCTTTACTATCCTCGCTTGTCGTTTCTTTATTTGTTTCCTGAGTATTACTTTCCTGTTCTGCCTTCTCACTCTCAGAACTAGCATTCGATGAGCAAGCTACAGTAAACAGTAGTATAGCTAGCATCATCCATTTGATAGTTAGTTTCATTTCTCTCTCTCCCTATGTATTCTTTCCTTATCATATATGAAAAGTGCTTCAGGATAAAGAGATTATTGTAACATTTAACCAAATTTTCACTTTCATTATTAAACTATAATTTTGATTCGGAAGATCTGCGATTTCCCTTGACATGGAAGAAAAACAACTAATACAACGCAATTAAAAACACCACTGACTCGACTCGATGGTGTTTTGTTGTAATATAAAAGTAAGACATCATATGAAAGAAATCGTTAATTCAACAATGATGTAAAATGACGTCGAAACTATCATTAATACCAGTACGATTCTCAAACGTGAGATCATCTTAACAGTGATTGTACAGACTAAGTATAGAAATACGAAAAACAATAGAATTTTGAAGATTGAGTGGTCATGTACAGAACTGTGAACAATAAGATAAAAGGCGTACCAGATCGTTAATTGAACAAATAATACAATCCCAGATCTGACCATACAAAAGCCCTCCACGTAGAATTGTTTCTAAGGTATATGTTACACTCCGCCTCAGTATGTCCAATTCTCTTCTTTCATATTTCATTCCTTAGAATAAAGCCCTGTTAGTATCAACACTGTTCATTAACAGAGACATAGAAAAAGACGCGGTGAGAAACTCAACCGCGTCTTAAATAAGAATTAACCGATGTGAATTGGAGTACCTAGAGCTACTTCAGCAGCTTCCATTGTAATTTCTCCAAGAGTCGGGTGAGCATGGATTGTCAGTGCAATGTCTTCAGCTGTCATACCAGCTTCAATTGCAAGGCCAAGCTCAGCAATCATGTCAGAAGCGTTAGGACCAGCAATTTGAGCACCGATCACTAGACCATCTTCTTTACGAGTAATGAGTTTCAAGAACCCTTCACTGTCGTTAAGGGATAGTGCACGACCATTAGCACCAAACGGGAATTTAGCAGCTTTTACTTCAAATCCCTGGTCTTTAGCTTCTTGTTCAGTGTAACCAACAGAAGCGAGTTCTGGATCTGAGAATACAACCGCAGGGATTGCCAGATAATCGATCACAGAGTTTTCACCACTGATCACTTCAGCAGCAACTTTACCTTCGTAAGAAGCTTTATGAGCAAGTGCAGGACCTTCAACAATATCACCAATAGCATAAATGTTATCAAAGTTTGTACGACACTGCTTATCGATCTTCACAAGACCTTTGTCCGTCATTTCAACGCCAAGCTCTTCAAGACCAATTTCGTTTGTATTTGGCTTACGGCCAACTGTTACAAGCACGTAATCAGCGTCAAACGTTTTCGTTTCACCTTTGATTTCAGCTGTAACTGTTACACCATCTTCTGTTTCTTCGACGCCCTGGGCAAGCGCTTGAGTGATGATCTCTACATTGCCCTTCTTCTTAAGACGACGAGAAACTAAAGAGCTCATTTGCTTTTCGAATCCTGGAAGGATCTGTTTAGTACCTTCAAGGATTGTTACTTCTGTACCGAAGTTTGCATATACAGTACCTAGCTCAATACCGATATATCCGCCACCGATAACAACCATTTTTTCAGGAACTTCTTCAAGTGCAAGGGCACCAGTTGAAGAAATAACGCGTTTGCTCCATTTAAAGCTTGGAAGCTCGATTGGACGTGATCCAGTTGCGATGATGCAGTTATTGAATGTGTATGTTTGAGAGTTCTTATCATCCATGATCCGAACCGTGTTCTTATCAACGAAATAAACCTCTCCGCTAATCACATCAACTTTGTTAGATTTCATTAATCCTGCAACTCCGCCAGTAAGCTTGTCGACTACAGAAGATTTCCATTCTTGGACTTTCTTCATGTCAACGCTGACGTTCTCTGCTGTAATTCCGATATCATCAGAATGTTTTGCAGATTCATATTTATGAGAAGCATTAATCATTGCTTTTGAAGGGATACAGCCGACGTTTAAACAAACACCGCCTAGAGTACCTTTATCAGCAATTGCAACTTTCTGTCCAAGCTGCGCTGCCCGAATTGCAGCTACATATCCGCCTGGTCCAGCTCCTACAACAAGTGTGTCTAATTCGATTGGAAAATCTCCTACTACCATATTATTACGCCTCCATCATTAAGAGTTGTGGATCGTTCAACAGACGTTTGATGTGGTTAAGTGCAAGTTGTGCTGTTACACCATCAATAAGTCTGTGGTCGTAGCTGATCGATAGAGCAAGTACAGGTGCTGCAACGATTTCTCCGTCGATAACAACCGGTTTCTCCTCAATACGACCGATACCAAGAATAGCAGCATCCGGGTTGTTGATGATTGGCGTGAACCACTGCCCGCCTGCAGAACCCAGGTTAGAAATTGTGCATGTGCTACCTTTCATATCGTCCCCTGATAGTTTACCATCACGAGCTTTTTTAGCCAACTCATTAATTTCAGATGAAACATTAAGAAGTGGCTTGCGATCTGCTTCTTTCACGACAGGGACAACTAGTCCTGCATCCGTGTTAGCAGCAATACCGATGTTGTAATAATGCTTGTGTACGATTTCTTCTGTAGAATCATCAATTGAAGCATTCAACATTGGGAATTCGCGTAGTGCCGAAACGAGTGCTTTAACAACGTATGGAAGGTAAGTTAGCTTCACATCTTTGTCAGCAGCATACTGTTTGAACTTCTTACGATGAGCTACAAGGTCCGTAACAACTACTTCATCCATGTGTGTTACGTGAGGAGCAGTATGCTTCGAGTTAACCATCGCTTTCGCAATTGCTTTACGCATACCTTTCATTTTCTCACGAGTTTCTGGTTGTGCAGATGCTGCCGCTGAAGGCTGCTGAGCTGCTTCTTTTGTTTCTTTCGCTGCTTCAGCTGATTCAGATTTTTCTTCAGTAGCTGGCGAGGCTGTTTCTTCTCCGCCACCATTTACATGGTTATCGATGTCTTCTTTTAGTACACGGCCATTTTTACCTGAGCCAGACACTTTAGAAATACTAACACCGTTTTCGCGAGCGTACTTGCGAACTGCAGGCATAGCGATTACACGTTTTGTCGGATCAGTCTCTTCTTCTTCTGGAAGTGGCTTAGATCCAGCGCTATCTTCTTTAGCTTCAGATTTAGCTTCTGCTTTAGGAGCTTCTTCTTCTGCCTGTGGCTGTTCTGCTTCAGGTTCTTCTTCTGCATCTTCATAGCCTTCAGCATCGAATGTAATCACTACATCTCCAACAATTACAGTAGCGCCTTCTTCAGCATGAACTTCTTTAACCGTACCGTCTACTGGAGAAGGAATTTCTACGACTGCTTTGTCATTCTGAACTTCAACAAGAATGTCGTCTTCTTTTACTTCGTCTCCTGATTTAACAAACCATTTTACGATTTCGCCTTCATGGATACCTTCACCGATATCCGGCATCTTGAATTGAAATGCCACGGGACTTCGCCTCCTAATTGTAGAAAAATTTGCTCTTATAAGTTCTGAAGCGAAGCGCACTGTGCAGCTTCACTTCATGTTGTTTTATAAATGTAAATTAAAAGTTAACCACCTGTGTTGCTTTTTCAACGATGTCAGTATGATCTGGAAGCCATACATCTTCTGCAGCTGAAAATGCAAATACAGTGTCAGGAGCCGTTACACGAAGCACTGGAGCTTCTAGGCTAAGAATAGCTCGGTCACTGATTTCAGCAACAACGTTTGCAGCGATTCCAGCTTGCTTTTGAGCTTCTTGCACGACAATTGCACGATTCGTTTTCTCAACAGAAGCGATAATCGTCTCAATGTCGAGTGGGCTTACTGTACGAAGGTCGATTACTTCTGCACTGATGTCATTCTTCTCAAGCTCTTCAGCCGCTTTAAGAGAAGCTTGTACCATTGCTCCATAAGTAACGATCGTAATGTCAGAGCCTTCACGTTTCACTTCAGCTTTACCAATTTCAATTGTATATTCCTCTTCAGGAACTTCCTGACGGAAAGAACGGTAAAGTTTCATGTGTTCAAGGAAAATAACTGGATCATTGTCACGAATCGCAGAAATAAGAAGTCCTTTTGCATCATATGGGTTTGAAGGAATAACAACTTTTAGTCCAGGCTGTTGAGCCATAAGTCCCTCAAGGCTATCCGCGTGTAGTTCAGGGGTTTTAACGCCGCCACCAAATGGTGAACGCACTGTAATTGGTGCATGGAAAGAACCACCAGAGCGATAACGAAGACGAGCCATTTGACCAGAAATTGCATCCATTACTTCATATACGAAGCCAAAGAACTGAACTTCTGGTACTGGACGGAATCCAGTAAGCGCAAGTCCGATAGACATACCGCCGATACCTGATTCAGCTAGTGGAGTATCGAATACGCGATCTTCACCAAATTCCTTTTGAAGTCCTTCTGTCGCACGGAATACGCCGCCGTTTTGACCTACATCTTCACCAAATACGAGTACGTTCTCGTCATTTTTCAACTCCGTACGCATCGCATCAGTGATTGCTTGAATCATTGTCATTTGCGCCATAGCTTACTTCGACTCCTTTGCACTATAGTGTTCGTATTGCTCACGAAGGTTGTAAGGAAGCTCTTCATACATGTTAGAGATGAGATCCGTTACTTTCTGCTTCGGAGTGCCATCTGCTTTTTTAATCGCAGCTTTTATTTCTTCTTTGGCATTATCAACAACTTCGGTTTCTTTTTCTTCAGACCAAAGATCTTTGCTTTCAAGATACTTGCGGAAACGAACGATTGGGTCTTTCTTTTCCCATTCGCTATCAAGATCTTCAGAACGATAACGTGTTGGATCGTCACCAGCCATTGTATGTGGACCATAACGGTAAGTCATAGTCTCAATTAGCGTTGGACCTTCACCATTGATCGCACGCTCACGAGCGTCAGTAACTGCTTTATAAACAGCAAGAACGTCCATACCGTCTACCTGTACACCTTGAATTCCGGCTGCAACTGCTTTTTGAGCGATTGTTTTCGCTGCAGATTGCTTTTCAACTGGTACAGAAATAGCAAAACGATTATTTTGAACAACGAAGATGGCCGGAGCCGCATATGCACCTGCAAAGTTCATTCCTTCGTAGAAGTCACCTTGAGAAGCACCACCATCACCAGTGTAAGTGATTGCTATGTTCTTCTTGCCTTTTTTCTTAAGTCCAAGTGCAACACCGGCAGTTTGCGTGATTTGAGCACCAATAATGATTTGTGGGCTCAATACGTTCAGGCCATCAGCCTGATTTCCTACAAAGTGACCACGTGAGAATAAGAACGCTTTATATAGTGGAAGGCCGTGCCAGATAATTTGTGGTACATCACGGTAACCAGGAAGAATCCAATCTTCTTTATCAAGTGCGAATTGACTTCCAAGTTGTGAAGCTTCCTGTCCTGCTGTTGGAGCGTAGAAGCCAAGTCGTCCTTGACGGTTCAAGGAGATTGAACGCTGATCAAGAATACGTGTGTAAACCATGCGGCGCATAAGTTCCTGAAGCTGCTCGTCTGTTAATTCAGGCATCGCTTCTTCATTTACGATTTCGCCATTTTCATTTAGAATCTGGAACATTTCAAATTGGCCTTCGATGTTTTCGATGGTTTTTGTTCCCATACTTTTCACCTCATCCTTTCATTCATAAAGAGATAGATTATTGAATTGCAGTAAGCAATAGTGAGTGGGTCGTTCAGTTTACAGACATCACTAGCATGTCCATTTCAACCTTATTAAATGACTGTTTGCATTCATTAAATTTGCTTCACTAGACAACACTCAATGTCATACCCTTAATTCTGAAGAAATAATCCCTGGCGCTATGTATTACTGTGTTAAATGGTCTGTATCAGTAAGTTTAAGGGAGTGCTTCTCTTCATGAGTAAGTTCGTTTTTAAGTTTACAATACAGTAAGTTTCAAGTCAATTAATTGATTTATAAATCCATTTCGGACCATTATACTTAAACTGTTACAATCCATTTGCTTCAACTGTATCAGTTCTGAAGCCTGGAGAATGTTTACACAAATTATTTTCAAGACACAAAAAAACCGCTCATATGAGCGGTTTGCAGTATTATTCGTAATTCACATTCAACTCTGCTGCTTTATAGAAAGCTCTTTTTGCTTCATTAAATTCTGTCGTATACGTATTAAACGCATCTTTTTGTTCTGCAACTTTACTATATTGCTCGTTTACCCCTTTAATCTGTTCTTGAAGCTGCTCAAGCGTAAGCTCTTTATCTTGAAGAGAGCTATATAGCTTTTTATCCTGCTCTACTGCAGCTTTATATTCTTTACTTAACTGCTGATATGCTTTATAACGCTTATCCATCTTATCAATTAGCGTATTTGCAGCTTCTTTGGCAGCATCAGATTCAAGATCTTCTGCTAAGTCTTTAACTTCTTCAAATTCTTCGTACGCTTTATCAATGCTTTCTTTTTCTTTCTTTAAATACTCCAGTCGTTTATCCGTATATTCTTCAGCTTCCTTAGAAAGCGATTCGATTTTATTAAATTCATCCATGCTAAGTGCTACAATTTCATTATAGAGCTCCTGCTCTTTTTTCTCCGCTTTAGCCAGCGGCTCTTGCTGTTCTCTAAATTGATCCTCTAAAGCCACAGCCTCTTCTAAATGATCATACATTTTTTCTTCAGTACTACCACCAAATTGACAGCCTGCTAACCCAGCAAGTAGAAAACAGTAAAAAACTGAAATAATCCCCATTCGATATTTTCGAAACAAAATAAGTCCCCCCCACATATCCAATTCATACCAATGTTTTTTTATCCTTGATTACTATACCATAATACATTCCTCAATAGAATAGTTCATTTTCAAGACTGTTCCATTTTACTAGTAACGGATTCGGTAATTCATACATTTATTTATTAAGGTGAAAGATTTCCTGTTTAAGGGTGGTATGCTAAACTACAACTGAAAGTTTTTAATTTCTTTTACTTTAAACCTACCGCGAAGTTGAATATACTTATTTAAGTGAAGGTTTTGAATAGGAGTGAATGGTTACATGTTAACAATGAAAGATATTCGCAGAGAAGGCGATCCCATTTTAGAGAAGCAAGCAGATGAAGTAGTTCCTCCTGGAACAGACGAAGAAAAAAAGACGCTCCGCGAGATGCTGGAGTTCTTAAAGAACAGTCAAGACCCAGAAGCAGCTATTAAATACGAACTTCGTTCTGGCATAGGTCTTGCTGCACCTCAAATAGGAATAGGCAAACGTATGATTGCGATTCACGTAACAGATCATAAAGGGACGTTATACAGCTTCGGTATTATGAACCCTAAAATTATTAGTCACTCAGTGGAGAAAACATACCTGGATGGCGGTGAAGGTTGTCTCTCTGTTGACCGCGAAATACCTGGAGCTGTACCACGCTATGCGCGGATCACAGTTAAAGGCATAGATGCTGATGGAAATTCTGTTAAGCTTCGCTTAAAAGGACTGCCCTCCATCGTCGTGCAACACGAAATCGATCATCTAGACGGCATCATGTTTTATGATCGAATTGATAATGAAGAAGCAAACGGACTTTCTCCATTAACTAGATAAACTTACTTATTCAAAAAAGGATTGCGCTAAATGCGCGATCCTTTTCTATTAAAGCAAGCCTGCTTTTTGCAGCCCTTTTTGAATCCCATTTTGATCAACAGGGTCGGTTATGAGATCCGCCACCTTTTTTACTTCATTATAGGCATTTCCCATCGCAATACCAGTACCAGCAAATTGAAGCATTTCAATATCGTTGAGTGCATCTCCAAACGCATAGGTGTTTTCACGTTTGAAACCAAGGTGCTTAATCATAGCCTCGATTCCTCTTGCTTTTGAACCTCCTGGTGGTATAACGTCCATAGAGAAATCATGCCAGCGAATAAAATCAAGGTTTCCATAAGAGTTTCTATAGTTCGCTTCTTCTTTGCTTTCGCAAAATAATAAAGCTTGATAAATATCACGAGAATGATAATAAGAAGGATCAAAACCCGGATAGTGCATTTTTAGATCATCCATACTTCTTATAATGTGAGAGTGTTGGTCATGATTACTCATCATGGCTTCATGATCTAGAAAGACCATTGGGTGTCCCTTCTCTTTCGCTGCTTCTTCTAATGAAGTGATTTCTTCTTTACTGAGCGGATTTGTTAGAACAATGTCCTCATTATGCATGACGTATTGTCCGTTAAAACTTATAAAAGTATCGATTCCAAGGTCTTCACGAAGATCAGTGAACATAAAGGGTGCTCTACCAGTTGCGATGGCCACGTGGATACCATTATTAGTAAGTTCTTTTAATGAAGCTCTTGTAGAAGCTGGAATTTGTTTCTCATGATCGAGCAATGTTCCATCAATATCAAAGAATACAATTTTTTCATTGTTCATCTTTTTCACCTGTCTTTTTGAATTTATGCAGATTTTTTCATTAACGTTTGTCCTGAACCATTTGTTCGCCCTGACAAATAAACACCCGCAAAGATACATAACAATCCAACGATCATTGGTAGCGTTATGATTTCATTCAAATAAACGCTCCCCCAGATTAGGGCGGTTACAGGCACGAGGTAGGTAACAAGCGTTGCAAACTCTGCACTTCCTTTTTGAATCATATAATAGAAAAGTAAGTATGCGATCCCCGAACCAAGTATACCAAGACCAAATAGCGATATTAGAATATCACGTTGAAGGAGTGGCGTAAACTGAACAGACCCACCACCAGTAATAATCATTATAATAAGACCACCTAAGGCACCAAATGAAAGAGTTATGAATGCGAGAATATCAACGGATACCCCTTTTAAGTGATGCTTAGTATATTGAGAAGCGAATCCATAGCATGCGGTGGCAATGAGCATAGGAAGAATGCCACGCCAATCCTCTTCAAATAAAGCATTTAGATCTAGATCAATTAAAAAAAGAATACCTATGAAGCCTACGCCAACACCCAACCACTGTTTTTTATAAAGGTTACGGCTAAAGAAAATAGCGCCTAGCACACTCGTGAAGAGAGGAGTTGTCGCATTCAAAGTAGCTGCAAGACTACTCGAAATCCGTTCTTCACTAAGCGCAATCATCCCCCAGGGAACAAGCGCATTCAGCAAACCAACCAGAAGCAAGCTTCTCCATGGCAGGTTCCGTTTTACTTCTTTTAGCCTGCCTCTTATTACTAAATAAAGAAAGATCGCCAATGCACCAAGGAGACAGCGGTAAAACACTACTCCCCATGGTCCTAAAACAGGAACAAGCAATTTAATAAACATAAAAGACATGCCCCATATCAAACTTAATGAGAACAGAGCTGAAAACAGTCTCATAGCTCCCCTCCTCCAATGAGTGATTTACAACCTTATGTTACATGAAAAGGAAATTTATGTCTCTCAACACACATCCCCATCTTTTCCCAAACTAATTAGCGATTAGCTGTTAAATACTATAAGCAGACACGAAAAAAGGAAAGGATGATCAAAATGTATCGAAAATTAAAACGAAAATTAAAGAACTCGTGGAGAAACATGCTTTTACCGCAACCCAAATATATGATTGAATAAGTAATAATAGGGATAAAATCGTGCAAATTCTCCTAATTATCGTGGAAAATTTATTAGAAACATGAAAAAGAAACCAATTTCCTATATAATAAACGAAGATGCACACAAATTGTCTGAGTTAAGGAGAGATTTAGAATGATTTATAAGGTTTTTTATCAAGATACGAAAAGGGAGGTTCCTGTAAGAGAGCGAACAAAGAGCCTTTACGTAGAGGCTAATTCTGAACGGGAAGTTCGCTTCAAATTAAAGGAACGCAACCTTAATATCGAATTTATTCAAACCGTAGAAGATGACTTTCTTGAGTTTGAGCAAAAATCAGAGCACTTTGAATTGGAGAATGTATAGACTATGAAATTTGTTAAAAATCATCAAACAGCCGTATTCGCACTTGGTGGACTCGGAGAAATCGGTAAAAACATGTACGGTATTCAATTTCAGGATGAAATCATCCTGGTCGATTCGGGAATTAAGTTTCCTGAAGAAGAATTACTAGGAATTGACTATGTTATTCCCGATTACTCTTACCTTGTAAAGAACCAGGATAAGATTAAAGGATTATTTGTTACGCACGGTCACGAAGACCACATAGGCGGCATCCCTTACTTACTTCGTGAAATCAATGTACCAATCTATGGCGGTAAGCTTGCTTTAGGTTTCATTAGAAACAAACTTGAAGAGCACGGCCTGCTGCGCGGAGCATCACTTAATGAAATTTCGGAAGAAGACATTATTAAGTTCAGAAAAACATCTGTTGCGTTCTTCAGAACAACACACAGTATTCCTGATTCGTTTGGTGTTGTAGTGAAAACACCTCCAGGTAACATTGTTCATACAGGCGACTTTAAGTTCGACTTCACCCCTGTTGGCGAGCCTGCTAACCTAACTAAGATGGCTGAAATCGGAAAAGAAGGCGTTCTTGCCCTTCTTTCAGATAGTACAAATAGTGAAGTCCCAGGATTCACCATGTCCGAGCGTCGCGTTGGTGAAACAATTCAGGATATCTTTAGGAAAGTTGACGGACGTGTTATTTTCGCAACATTCGCATCCAACATCCATCGTCTTCAGCAAGTAGTTGAAGCGGCAGTTGCAAACGGCCGTAAAGTAGCTGTGTTCGGACGCAGTATGGAGTCAAACATTACACTCGGCCAGGAACTTGGCTACATCAGCGCTCCAAAAGATACATTTATTGATGCGAATCAAATTAATCGTCTTCCGGAGAACAAAATAACGATTCTTTGTACAGGAAGTCAGGGCGAGCCGATGGCAGCTCTTTCAAGAATTGCGAACGCAACTCATCGTCAAATTCAAATCATTCCTGGAGATACAGTTGTATTCTCTTCTTCACCTATTCCTGGTAACCAGGTTAGCGTTTCGAGAATCATCAACCAGCTTTCTCGTGCAGGGGCAGATGTGATTCACCATAAACTTAGTGACATTCACACTTCCGGACACGGTGGCCAGGACGAGCAAAAGCTTATGCTTCGCCTGATCAAGCCTAAATTCTTTATGCCAATTCACGGTGAGTATAGAATGCTTAAGATGCACACGAAGCTTGCACAGGATTGTGGCATTCCACAGGACCATTCATTCATCATGGACAATGGTGAAGTTCTCGCTCTTAGCGAAAATGAAGCATCCATCAGTGGTAAAATCCCATCCGGCTCCGTGTATGTAGACGGTAAAGGAATCGGTGACATCGGTAATATCGTTCTACGTGACCGTAAAATTCTATCTGAGGAAGGTCTCGTGATTGTCGTCGTTTCCATCAACATGAAAGAATTTAAAATCCTATCAGGACCGGATATAATCTCTCGCGGATTTGTTTACATGAGAGAATCTGGAGACTTGATTAACGATGCTCAAGAGCTTCTAAATAAGCACCTTAATGGCGTCATGGAAAAACGGACAAGTCAGTGGTCAGAAATTAAGAACGAGATCACTGATACGCTTGCGCCTTTCCTTTATGAAAAAACAAAGCGTCGCCCAATGATCCTTCCGATCATTATGGAAATTTAATTCAATACAAAAAAACAGTCTGTCAATTTGACAGGCTGTTTTTTGTATTGATTAATCTTTGTTTGTGACTCTCGAAGTTAAACTTAAGTTTCATTATACTTTCAGCTATGCTCATACGGCGTAAATGAACCAAATATCAACCGCTTAGAAATGTTTAATAAAGAGTTATCTAATCCTAGTCACGATTTAATAACTGACGTTCCATGCGATTGATATCCTGGTCGGATCCGATCACGATGAGAATATCACCTTTATAGATCTTTTGGTCCGCCTGTGGTGAAACAATGATTTCTTCACCTTTTTTAATCGCTACAATATTAGCACCATATTTTGCCCGGATGTCCAATTCAATAATCGTCTTGTTATCCATTCGAGAGTTGGCTATGAGCTCGACAATGCTATGCTCATCTGATAGCTCTAAATAATCAAGAACGCTATTCGAAATGATATTATGTGCAATTCGAACACCCATATCTCGTTCTGGATGGACGATTTTATCCGCACCAATTTTATTTAAAACTTTTTCATGATAATCATTTTGTGCTTTTACTGTAATTTTACTAACGCCAAGTTCCTTCAATATCAACGTTGTTAGAATACTGGATTGGATATTATCACCAATCGCTACAATGACATGATCGAAATTCCGAATACCAAGGTTTTTAAGAACACTCTCGTCAGTTGAATCAGCGATTACTGCATGTGTTGCCACCGAGGAAAACTCGTTTACTTTGTCCTCATCCATATCAATCGCGAGAACTTCCATACCTTGCTGACTTAATGACTTACATATGCTCCCACCAAAACGGCCGAGTCCTATAACAGCAAATTGCTTTTTCAACGTTACTCCTCCTACTCTTCCAGAAAGAAACCCACGCCAGCAAGTATGCTAACGCACTATCATTTCTATCCTATCACGTTGGTTTCCTGTGTCAATATCTCTTCCTTACGACTTATTTCCTTTGACATATTCCGCATCAAACAGGAACAATCTCATCAATAAGATAAGCGATGGTACAAGCAGGAATAACCCTGCTATAAAGGCAATTACGAGATAAACGCCCATCGTCTCATTCGTATAACCAGAATAAATTGTAATGTAATCGTACAGAAGATACGGGAGGTGTGAAATCCCATATCCGAAGAAGGCAAAGAAGAATTGTAGCATAACGAAAATAAACGCCGTCCCAAATCTTTTCTTATTGAAAATTAGATAGGTTGCAGCCAAAAAGCAGAACAGTGATGCAATAAAGAACCAGGCATAATCGAGAATGCTTTCGAAATGAACCGGGTTATGCTGCTGAAGGGCAACGAATACAAGGATACTTGCAAGGATTGTTGGCGCACTCCAGAATAAAGCATACTTCCTGAGTAGTTCTAAAGCAGGCTCATCCCCTGCTCTATTGGCATAATACGTTAGAAACGCTGCACTTATAAAGAGTACTGAAACAATTGCAAGAAGCACAACTGACCAGGAATAAAAATTTGTAAATAGTTCACCCGCAAGAAAGGTAACATTTCCGTCTACCTCCTCAATAAAGCCACCTTCGGAGAGCGTCAATGCTGTTGAGAGTGAAGCAGGAATAAGAAGTCCTGTTACACCATACAAAAAGGTATACACCCTGCTCTTCTTAGCTCCATAGTTCCCGAACGCATAGAATGATCCCCTAATCGCAAGCAATATAATCGCAACACTGCCGGGAACTAGAAGAGCCGTACCGTAATAATAGGCTGTGTCAGGGAAGAAACCGACCAATCCTACAAAAAAGAATACAAAAAATACATTTGTTACTTCCCAGACCGGGGACAGGTACCTGCTAATAATTTTGTTAATGATATGCTCACGCCCGGTAAGCTCACCGTAATAAGCAAAGAAACCTGCGCCAAAATCAATTGATGCTGTGATTAAATAACCGTAAAGGAAAACCCATAATACCGTTATTCCTACTAGTTGTATATCCATTCCTTCACCCCTCTCTATCTACTTATTTCGTTCTTGCAATTTCTTCCAGTTCATTCTCAGCAGGATTAGAATTAAACATTTTACGAAGTACTGTGACACAAAGAGTACCCAGAACGATATATAACAGAAGAAAAAGAATTAACATTAATCCGACATGATCTGAAGTTGTAGCGGCATGGCCTGTCCTGAGAATATCCCAGAGTATCCATGGCTGACGTCCAACCTCCGAGAAGATCCAGCCAAACTCAATCGCAAAGATAGAGAGTGGTCCTGCAAGTACAATTAGCCTTAACAGCCACTTATTTTCTGAATTAAATCGCTTTAAACGTAGCGCAATCATATAGAAAAATGTTAATGCCGCCAGGAACATTCCTATCCCAACCATACCATCAAACAGGTAATGAATATATAACGGCGGGATTTCGTCTTCAGGTACCTGATCAAGGCCCATAACCTCTGCACTAGGATTACCATGGGCAAGGATGCTTAAGAAATTAGGCAGTACGAGGCCATACTTCACTTCTTCCGTTTCCTGATCTAAAAACCCTCCTACAACAAGATCTGCATTTTCAGATGTTTCAAAATGCCACTCAGCTGCAGCTAGTTTTTCAGGCTGGTATTCCGCAAGGAATTTACCAGCAAAGTCTCCAATCATTGCAGTTCCAATCGCAAATATAAAGCCTGCAGTCATTGTGAGCTTTAATGCTTTTTTGTAATAAGTGCTTCGTTTCCCTCTCAACATATGGAAAGCCGTAATGGCTGCAAGTACGATAGCTGACGTCAAATAGGCAGACATCACAACGTGCCCTACCTTCGTTGGCGTTGCTGGATTAAACATTGCTACAAGCGGTTCTATATCCGTTAAAACTCCGTCTACCATATTAAAGCCCTGCGGTGCATTCATAAAAGCATTCACGGTAGAAATAAACACAGCTGACAATGTTGATCCTATTACAACTGGAATTGAGATTAACCAGTGATAAATTGGCTTCTTGAATCGATCCCATGTATAAAGATAGATTCCAAGGAATATGGCTTCAAAAAAGAATGCGAACGTTTCAAGAAAAAGTGGTAAACTGATTACCTGTCCGGCAAGCTGCATAAAATTCGGCCATAATAACGATAGTTGGAGACCTATGGCCGTTCCTGTAACAACTCCAACTGCAACGGTCACAACAAAACCTCTCGTCCAACGACGAGCAAGCAATGTGTAGTAAGGATCGTTTCGCTTTATACCAATCCATTCAGCCAGGCTGATCATGAGCGGCACTCCAACTCCAAGCGTTGCAAAAATAATATGAAACCCGAGTGTTAAGCTTGTTAATAGGCGGCTTAGCATCGCTGAATCCAATTCCAAATCGTTCATCCCCTTTACTTACGTTTTCTACCTATTTTTACTCTACTTCCCTCATTATAATCAATAGAAACGAGACAGTCTGTGAAACTCTTGACAACTTTATTATGAATCATTGACGTGTTTGTGACAAGTATCACAAACTTTTTAAAAAAAAACGGTAAGGAAATGAGCAAAAAAAATAAAGAAGCCGAGTTGGCTCCTTTATCCAGCATCCATCATATTAAACTGTGATCGAACAAGTTCGTAGTACGTTCCACCTTTTTGTATAAGCTCCCTGTGGTTGCCCTGTTCAAGAATACGCCCATGATCAAGGACAATAATATTATCTGCTTCACGGATTGTAGAGAGTCGGTGGGCAATCATGATCGCTGTTCTACCCTTTAGAACGACGTTTAGAGCCTGTTGAATCTTCAGCTCTGTCTCTGTATCAATACTTGCCGTTGCTTCATCAAGGATAAGTATTCTTGGATCAGCAAGAAGAGCACGAGAGAACGATAACAGTTGTCGTTCACCGACAGATAACACATTTCCTCTTTCCTCCACCTCTGTTTCAAATCCATTGTTTAATCGTTGAATAAATTGTTCAGCGCCAACTGCTTTTGCAGCTTCAATCACTTCCTCATCACTTGCATCGGGTCTCCCGAAACGGATGTTTTCCATGATGGTTCCAGAGAAGATAAACGTATCCTGAAGAACGACGCTAACCTTTTCTCGTAAACTATCGAGCTTAAGGTCTCTTAGGTCCATCCCATCAATTTTCACCGTTCCTTTAGTTGGATCGTAAAAGCGACTGATAAGATTCGCGATAGTTGATTTACCTGAACCCGTATGACCGACGAGCGCAACCGTCTCACCAGCCTTCATAGTAAGGCTCATTTCATGAAGTGCTTTGCGGCTTTCATCATAGGAGAATTCCACATTCTCAAAAGTAATTTCACCTTTCATTTCCTTAAGCTCTACTGCATCTTTTTTCTCAGGGACATTCGGCTGTTCATCAAGAAATTCAAATATCCGTTCAGATGAAGCCATCGCTACAAGAAGCTGATTGTATACCTGGCCAAGACGAGAAATTGGCTCCCAGAACATACCAAGATAAAAAGCAAATGTAACGAATACCCCGTAATCCATCCCATTTTGAATTAGGTAAACTCCAAACCAAATTAGAATAGCAGTCCCGATCGCGTTTGACATTTCAACGAAGGGCCTAAACATTGCACTCTTCTGTGTCGCATCTTTCCAGCTAGCATAATTCTCATGATTCACACCTTCAAAGAATTCCATGTTACCTTTCTCTTGAGTGTAAGACTGTGTTACACGAATCCCCTGAATGCTCTCATTCAAATGCGAGTTGATTTTCGCCTGTTTAATACGCACCTGTTGCCAGGAGCGACGGATTCTTTTCCTTAGGCTTGTAGAAATTAAGAACATAAGCGGAAGAATAATCATGATTGCTAGTGTTAATTGCGGACTAAGCACAAACATGATCACAATTATACCCATAAGTAGAACAATGTCCATCAGAAGATTAATAACACCGCTTGTAAACAATTCCTGCATAGAGTTAACATCATTAATGATTCTTACAAGAATGGACCCAGCAGAACGTTTATCAAAGAAACCGTGGGACAGACGCTGGATATGCTTAAACAGCCCCTGCCTGATGTCATAAATAATATACTGCCCGAGTTGGTTAGTCCATTTAATACGATACGTATTGGCAATCCAGGAGATCAAATATAGCCCCGCAATTCCCACTATTAACTGAATAAGGAGCATTTGATCTTTGTTCTTAATGGCGTGGTCAAAAAGTAAGACCCCGATAAAAATCGGTACGATTAATCTAACAGCCGTTGATAAAAGCATTGCAATGATCGCTTTAGGCACTAATTTCTTCTTATAAGGCTCCATGTAACCTAGTAACCGCGTCATTTGCTTCCAATTAAATTGTTTCTCAATAGCAGTATCCTGTGAATAGTGAAATCTCTCTCTACGATTTTGTTTCATTCCTTCACCTCATTTCAACCCGTTTGTCGTGCTAGTATTTCCTTCCGATCCTGATACTGAATATCATAAATGCTGCGATAATAGCCATCGCTTTCAATTAGTTCGTCGTGCTTTCCTCTTTCAACAACTTCTCCTTGACTCAACACTAGAATTTCATCTGCATGCTTAAGAGATGAAATACGGTGAGCTATGATAAAAGTTGTTCTTCCCTTCATCACTTCCTGGAACGCTTTTTGAATCTTTCCTTCCGTTTGCATATCAACGGCACTCGTCGCATCATCAAGAATGAGTATACTCGGATCAGTAAGAATCGCTCGTGCAATGGCAATTCTCTGCTTCTGACCACCAGAAAGTCCCATCCCGCGCTCCCCGAGTACCGTATCGTACCCATCTGGCATTTCCATAATGAATTCATGAGCTTGCGCTCGCTTTGCAGCGTCTTCTATTTTCTCAAATGACACGTCTGGATCGCCGTATGCAATGTTGTCTCGTATCGTTGATGAGAATAAGAACGTTTCCTGTAATACAACACCTATATTTCTTCGAAGTGATTTAACTGTATAGTCATTGATATTTCTTCCATCAATATGAACTTCTCCCTGATTAGGCTCATAGAAACGAGCAATCAATTGAGTAATGGTCGTCTTACCTGCACCTGTTGCACCAAGCAACCCAATCGTCGTTCCTTTTGGTGCATCAAATGAAATATCCTTTAAAGCTTCATCATCTTCAGAAGCATATTTGTGTGTCACATGGTTGAATACAACATGCCCTTCCATGCGCTCAACCTCAACGGCTCCATCTCTATCATAAATATCTTCCGATTCATCTAGAATTTCAAGCAGACGTTCTCCGGATGCCTTTGATTGCGAAAACGTATTAATGACAAATCCGAGGTTCATAATTGGCCATATGATATACCAGACAAGGCTGAAGAACGCAACAAGCTCACCTGGTTGTAGCTGATTTTGAAATACTAAGTAGCCGCCATACGATAGTAGGAACACAACACATAAGTTCCCGATAAACTCCATTAGCGGGAAGAATTTTGCCCAGATATAAGAAGTTGTTAAGTAATTATCACGATAGTCAGTATTGCTATCAACAAACTTATTGATTTCAAAATCTTCTCGTGATAAAGATTTAACGGTATTAATACCGCTAATATTTTCTTGCACTTTCGTATTTAGCCTGGCCATCGATTTACGAATTCCCCTGAAGGCAGGGTGCACGCGTTTATCAAACTGATACACTGTTATCGCAAGGAAAGGCAGCATCCCAAGCGTTACGATAGCAAGCGGTACCGAATAACTGAACATGACAACCAAACTAAAACTAACAATCAATATGAAGTTGATGACCTGTGCAAATCCGAACGAAAGAAAAAAACGAAATCCTTCTACGTCAGCTGTCAAACGGGACATCAAATCACCGGTCTTCGCATTATCGTAATAACGGAAAGGTAAATATTGTAGTTTTTTATAAAGCTCTTCTCTTAATCTGTAAACTGCTGTTACTCCAAATAAATCACCGAGATATTGATGGAAAAAAGTAGCGATCCCTTTCACGATCATAATGGCAATGAAGCCAAATGCTAGATATGGAACCCATTTGTACTCCTGCTTTAGAATGACATCATCAATTGTAAATTGTAATACCATTGGATATAGAACTGTAATTCCCGTCACAAACACCAATGAGAAAACGGACCAAAGAAAAAGCTTCTTATATGGCCAGTAAAAATCCTTTAATCTCTTAAACGTATCCATCCCACACCACCCTCTGACAATAAAAAATTTTGAAATTAGTGACAATATACATAATATATCGGATTTCGAAATAAATAACCACCTATTAGGACTAAAATTTTGAATTATTTAAATGACGTACCTATCGAAGATGCGGAGTTGATATTTGGCTTAAGCCGTGGAAGGAAGGTTCCACTCGAATGAGCCAGATATCGTCGTAACCCACCTTTGAAGATAACATAAGGTTAACTATAATAATTAATACAAAAAAAACTCCAGAGAGGTTGTCCTCCCTGGAGTTTGGTTTGCATTCTATTTAAGTGTTTCTTGACCTGGCTTCCAGTTTGCTGGGCAAAGTCCGCCAGTTTGAAGTGCTTGAAGGACGCGTAGTGTTTCGTCTACGTCGCGACCAATGTTGTTGTGGTTAACAACAGAGTACTGAAGTTCACCTTCAGGATTGATGATGAATAGTCCGCGAAGTGCAACACCTTCATCTTCAATGAATACGCCGTATTCTTTAGAAACTTTATGGTTTGTGTCAGCAGCAAGTGCGTAGTTAAGGTCACCTAGACCATTTGCGTCACGAGCAGTGTTGATCCATGCAAGGTGAGTATGGATAGTATCAGTTGATACACCGATTACTTCTGCATCTAGATCATCGAACTCTTCGAAACGATCGCTAAGTGCTGTAATTTCAGTTGGACAAACGAATGTGAAGTCCATTGGATAGAAGAAAAGGACTGTCCATTTATCGTTTTTCATATTTTCTTCAAGACTTACTTTACCAAATTCTTTGTCTGTCATAACTGCTTCCATTTCGAAGCGAGGTGCTTGTTTACCTACCATGCGTTCTACCATGTGTAAATCCCTCCTAGAAAATATCCTGCGGCTTTCGCCTACAAATGCCATTATAGTACACGAGTTATTTTTAGTCAATATTAACTAATAATTAATTTAATGTACGCAATAACCCTGCCC
Organism: Pseudalkalibacillus hwajinpoensis; assembly: GCF_039851965.1. Taxonomy (NCBI): domain Bacteria; kingdom Bacillati; phylum Bacillota; class Bacilli; order Caryophanales; family Guptibacillaceae; genus Guptibacillus; species Guptibacillus hwajinpoensis. Next base: position 631,731 of record NZ_CP156674.1, read on the forward strand.
TCACTATCGTACCCACGTTTACAGGCAACTAAACAAGGTAACTTTAGTATACCGAAAATCGTTTCATTCGTCTTGTTTCAACACTTTACTTGAATTTACACGACAGCTTTCGATATACTTTGACCGTATACTATCTCTATATTAGAGACGTAATTGAAGGAGGAAGTTTATTGGAACTCTTTGAAAACATTGACTGGGCAGGACTCCTCGTATCAACCGGATTGATTTTATTGAAGCTAATCGCTATTCTAATCGTTTATGCAATCGTAAAAACAATTGGAAATCGGTTTATTGAGAGAACATTTGGTCAGGTATCAGAAAGACAAAACATGAGCCCCGGTAGAGCGAATACGCTTAAAAATTTAGCGAAAAGCATCTTATCATATGTTCTAATCTTCATGGCAGTTGCTATCATATTTGAAACTTTCGGATTTGATATTAAAGCACTCATTGCCGGAGCAGGTATTATCGGACTTGCTGTTGGATTTGGTGCTCAAGGTCTAGTAAGTGACGTGGTAACCGGGTTTTTCATACTACTTGAAAAGCAGATGGATGTTGGAGACTACGTAACAGCAGGCGGATTCGATGGCATCGTAGAAGAAGTTGGTCTTAGAACGACTCATATTCGTTCATTTGACGGTACGCTGAACTATGTGCCAAACCGAGAAATTAGTTCATTAAGCAATCACTCTCGAGGAAACATGCGTGCACTCGTAGATATCGGTATTTCTTATGATGATAATATTGATGAAGCGATTAAAGTCATCCAGAGCGTATGTGACAATGTAGCAAGTTCGAACGAAGCAGTACTTGAAGGTCCTGACGTACTTGGCGTTCAAAGTCTTGGTTCATCAGATGTTGTGCTTCGTGTTCTTTGTCGAACAAAGAATATGGAACAATGGGGTGTAGAGCGCCAGCTGCGCAAGGAAATTAAAGAAGCGCTTGATGCTAACGGAATTGAAATTCCTTTCCCACACCAAGTTTATATCGAGAAGAAAGAACAGTAATCGTTTATTCACCGACTTGCATGGGTAAAGTAATCACAGACCTTCTAAAGGAGTGTGATTACCTTGCCTTACAATTCACGAAACGATCTTCCGGAGCAAGTGAAAGACAACTTACCCGCTCACGCACAAGATATCTTTAAAGAAGCGTTTAATTCTGCTTCAAAGCAATATGACTCGGAGAAAACCGCGTTTAAAGTAGCCTGGAGTGCAGTCGAGGAAAAGTATCAAAAGAACGACAATAGCAACTGGGTTAAAAAAGATAATGAATAAAAAAGAACCCCTCTCGGGGTTCTTTTCTATGTTTACTGGTAACGACTATCTACCTGCTGACACACCTGATCAGCTGTCATTCCATCTGCGTTAATGACAGACCCCTTTGTACTCACTGTCTGCATTCCCATCACATTTTGGTCCTGTCCGGATACGACACAGCAATCACAGCCATTCGCATCACTCTCCTGTTTCAAAGGTACAACCTCGTAACCTTTTGCCTGGAGCGCCTGCGCTACATCAGAAAGCGTATCTTCTACAGCAATTCTCTTCATATTCTTCACTCCTTTCACCATCCAATTATGTATCCTCTCTAACACTATTATCATCACCACAGGAAGGAGGATTATACGTGAATAGAATGAATTCACCTTTAACAGTTTATTGTATAAAACACCAAACGACACGGAAAAATCCCCGAGCATTTGCTCGAGGATTACGTCACGTTAATTCGCTATCTTATTTAAGTAAGCTGTCATCACATGGACTGCTGTATCAATCGCTCCTTCATCCGGCTTTAGAGTTGACGAATGAAGACCGGATTCTGAATTGACACCAAGCCAGAACATAAATCCCGGAATTTCTTTTAGGAAATACCCGAAGTCTTCTCCAGTCATGGCTTCACGACATTCAACAACAGCTATATCGGAAAGTTTTCTAGCTTCTTCCATAAATGCTCGAACTAGTTCAGTATCATTATAGACCTGATAATAATTCGAACCATAATCAATGGAAGCCTCACACTCAAATGAAGCCTCAATCCCTTTCACTATTGCTTCAATTCGTTTCTTTACGAGGGACATAGAATCTGCTGTAAGAGTTCTAATCGTCCCTTCTACTCTAGCCGTCTCAGCAATAATATTTTGCTTGGTGCCTCCCTCAATTTTACCAACTGTTACAACAGCTGAATCAAGTGGATCTACATTTCTCGCTACAATAGACTGAAACTGTGTAACAAGATGGCTGGCCGCGACAACCATATCCCTCGTGTGATGAGGATATGCTGCATGACCGCCCTTGCCTTTTAAATTAATAAACAGCTCAGACGTATTCGCGAACAGCAATCCAGGTCTTGTCGCAATTGTTCCGACAGGATACTCTGGTGCGATGTGTAATGCTACCATTTGATCTGGCTTCCACGCCGTTAATTCTTCACTCTTAAGCATTGGGAGCGCACCACCAGGTCCTTCTTCTGCCGGTTGGAAAATGAACAGCAAATTGTCTTTAACTTTATGATTCGCATAATACTCAAGAAGTGAAAGCGCGATCGTCATATGAAAATCATGACCACACGCATGCATATATCCTTCATGGTCAGATTGGTAATCATAGCCGGTCTCTTCATTGATAGGTAGACCATCAATATCTGTTCGGTAACCAATCGTTTTAGAAGGATTCTCTCCGCTCACGCGCACAAGGATACCGGTTCGCCATGTTTTAATCTCTAGGCGCTCCTGTGGAAGCTGTTCAATAAAGTGAAGAAGGTAGCGCTGCGTTTTAAATTCCTTAAATCCAATCTCAGGAATGCGATGCAACTCTCTTCGTACAGACCTTGTATCCATTGAAATTAATCGTTTTGAAGCTGACGAAGCTCTTTTTTAATTTCAGTTTTTGAACGTGTTTGATCATCGATTTTTTTCAATACGCGTGCAGGTGTACCAGCAACAAGTGTATATTCAGGTACATCTTCTGTTACAATCGCACCAGCTGCAACAACAGCACCCTTACCGACTTTTACGCCTTCAAGTACAACGGCATTCGCACCGATAACTACATCATCTTCAATGATAACCGGGCTTGCCGATGGTGGCTCGATAACGCCAGCAAGAACAGATCCAGCACCAATGTGACAGTTTTTACCGACAGTTGCTCGTCCGCCAAGAACAACGTTCATGTCGATCATTGTACCTTCACCTACTACTGATCCGATGTTGATCATCGCGCCCATCATGATTACAGCATTGTTTCCGATCTCAACTTGATCACGGATAACAGCGCCAGGCTCAATGCGAGCTTGAATGCCTTTAAGGTCAAGCATAGGAATGGCTGAGTTACGACGGTCGTTTTCAACTACATAATCTTCAATATTAGCTGCTTCTGCTTCAAGTGCTTTTTTGATATCTTTCCACTCACCAAAAAGAACACCTGTGTTACCAGTAATGAACGACTTCGTGTTGCTTCCAAAGTCAATCCCTTCGAGGTTCCCTTTTATATGTACTTTCACAGGAGTTGATTTCTCACTGTTTTGAATAAAGCTAATAATTTCGTTTGCATCCATCATTTTCATGGTTTAATTCCTCCTTAGTTCATCCTGCTGAGCTTATTGCTTCAGCATGTGTCTCATTTTATCGTACATGATCGACAGCGTGAAGTCTAATCTTACAGGCTAGACATTTAGTAATTCCATAAATTTTTGAACCTGTTTAAGCTGCATAGCCGTATCATTTGTCAATAGCCACGTATCACGCTTAAGCGGAGCCCCATCTCGGTCTGAAAGCGGAATCCGGAAGAACTCCTTATTATCCTCTGTAATACTGATTGAAGGAAGAATAGCATACCCGATTCCATTCAGCGCCATTTGTTTGCACGTTTCAATCTGATCTACGACGATTGTTTTCTTTGGCGGTGCGAACGACTGGGTTTGCCACCAATCCTGGATCTCTTGAAAATAAGTTGAATCACTTTTAAACTGAATGAACGGCTTCTCTGTTTCCTGCAATTCATCAATCGACCGAATTGTCGTATCTACCAAAAAAAGTTCATCTGAAAGCAAGTAGTGACTTCTCCCTCTCCAATCAGGCTTTCCCCGTATAATACCGACGTGTATATCATCTTCGTACAGGTACTTTAATATGTCACTGCTCCAACCGGTAACAAGTGAAATTTTAACACTTGGGTAGTGTTCAACGAATTTCTTCAATACTGAAGGAAGCCAGTATTGTCCTATAATCGAAGCGACTGCAAGTTTCAATGTTCCGTGCACTTCAGAACTTAGTGCAGTTAGCGCTTCGTACACCTTCTCCTCTTGGCGAAGTGTCTCGTTTGCGAACGAAATAATTCGTTCCCCTGCTGGGGTAATGGTTAACCCTTTTTGAGAGCGGAGAAAAATTGGCACTCCCCATGCTTTTTCAATGGACTGAAGCCTTTGACTTAATGCAGGCTGGGAAACATACAGGCGCTCTGCAGCGCGTCTCATATTTTTTTCTTCTGCTAGTATGGAAAGAACCTGGTATTCAGAGCTCAATCAGACCACCCCTTCTTCTTAATATAACCTTTGCTGACTTCTTCTTATATCATAAGAAAAACTTATAATAATTCATCATTATAATCTAATTTCTTTATGGTTTGAAGTGGAATATACTGTGAAAGAAGAGAAGAATGTGATGGAAAAGGAAGATGTGTAATGGAATGGCTCTGGTTGTTTGGCATCGGCCTTTTAGCAACTTTTATAGGAACTTTATCTGGAAGTGGCGGGTTAATCAATGTACCAGCGATGATCTTGTTAGGTCTCCCGATTCACTCCATCATCTCTGCTAATAAATTCTCAAATATGCTCAGTTCATTTTCAAGTTTTTTTGTCCTATTAAAGCGCAAAGAATTATCGATGAGAGAAGCGATCAAAACCGGTCCCATTGCCTTAATTGGAGGAATCCTTGGAGGGCTATTCGCGTCCTCCCTTTCTCAACAGGCACTTCAGCTTTTCGCTGGAATCCTTCTCATTGTTGCACTTGGATTATCGTTTGTGAAAAAGACGCAAGCGACTCAATTATCAAGAAGAGTCCCGCTAAAATCGCTCCCTTTTGTTGGTATCATCGGCTGGTATGATGGCACCTTTGGCCCGGGGCAGGCAACGCTACAAATGCACTTATTTCGTCAAAGTGGTATTTCCTACCTTGCTTCCATTGGACTTACGAGGTTTAATACTTTTTTGAGCTGTACAGGGGCTGTCTTTGTATATTTCTTAAGTGACCACTTAAATATGGCCGTGGCCCTCCCGTTAGCAGCAGGATCAATAACAGGAGCACAAATCTCGGTGCGTATTGCGAACAGACTCTCTCTTAATCAAGTTAATTGGCTGCTTCGTTCCATGACGATCCTTCTTATTTTCCAGGTTTGTTTTAGTATTTTTAAAAATCAATTTTAAAATGGGAGTGTTAGTCTATGTCTATTAACTATAAGCGACTCCATCACCTTCAAATTTGCATCCCTTCTGGTGAAGAAGAGAGGGCAAGAGATTTTTATTTAAGCAAACTTGGTTTTCAAGAAATTGAAAAACCGAAACAGCTTAAGAAAAATGGTGGCTTCTGGGCAGAAATCGCAAACATTGAAATACACATTGGAGTCGAAAAACAGGTCATACCAGGTAAGAGACATCCTGCATTTGAAGTAAATGATATCGAAAATGCTAGAGAACATCTGAAAAAGCATAACGTTACCATTCAACCTCAAATAGAGATCGATGGTTACAAGCGCTTTTCATTCTATGACCCTTTTAAAAATCGTATCGAATTCATTGAACCAACGAAATAGACATCACATACGTACTTCTTTTTTAGCAGGTTTAGGAAGAAAAAGAACGAGAACCAAGCTAAGCAGTGCCAGTACGCTAACTCCACCATAAACCCATTTCAAAGATATGGTAAGTCCAGTCTGCAGAAGCTCGAGTGAAGACGGCTCAAGATTCATTCTTTTCGATTCACTTAATAATAGGTTCGCGCTATTAATGGTCACGTTTTCACTTCCCTCTTTTCCAGAGAGGTAGTTTTGTAATCGACTGTTAAGGATTCCTCCGAGAAGCGCTGCACCCACAGCGCTTCCAAGCGTTCTCATAAACATATTAGACGCTGTTGCTATGCCTCGTTGCTCCCAAGATACAGAGCTCTGAATGGCAACGATAAACGTTGTAGATGTTAACCCCATTCCAACTCCAATGAAAAAGGAACCTGCTCCAGCAAAAACTGGACCGAGTGCAGGCGTCATAAACAGGTAAACAGTCGCACCGGCAATAAGAGAGAGCCCTCCAAGGAGAGAAGTTGTTCTGAACCCTATTTTTATAACTAGGTTCCCTGCAATTGTTGAAGCAATCGGCCAGCCAATCGACATTGTTGTTAAGGTAAACCCTGCTACAATTGGCGAGCGTTCCATAACACCCTGCACAAATGTAGGAAGAAAACTTGATACTCCAATTAAGATCATACCCGTTGTAAACGTTACTGAATTTGATAACGCAATGACAGGATTTCGCCATATTCCTAGAGGCATCAAGGGTTCTATCGCCCTTTTTTCGACCTTAATAAATAACCCTATGCCTAAAGCAGCTACGAACAGCAGGACTATGATTTGCGTTGAGCTCCACTCCCAGTGTACACCTCCCTCAATCAGCACGACCATTAGCGAGGTAACAGAAACAAGTAACAGACCAGCTCCGGAATAATCAATCGACTTCCTCTCTTTATCAATCGTTTCATGAAGAAAAAGAAGCATGCCAATAAGGGACAGTATGCCAAGCGGAATGTTCATCCAGAATACCCATGCCCAGTCAATATATTGAACGAAAATGCCGCCAAGGGCCGGGCCCGCAATTGCTGAAATCCCCCACACGCTCGCTAAATACCCTTGAATCTTTGCTCGTTCTTCCATTGAATACATGTCGCCAACGATTGTAAGCGCTATTGGTTGAACTGCTCCAGCACCGATTCCCTGAATCAACCGAAATACAATCAGTGCTTCCATCGAACCTGCAAATCCACAAAGAAAAGAGCCAACCAAAAAAACGATAATCCCGATTGTGTAGATCGGTTTCCTTCCAAACAAGTCGGAAAGCTTTCCGAATATTAAGACAGTAATAGCGGACATGAGAAGATAGGCAGAAAACACCCAGCTGAATTGTGAAAATCCGCCAAGGTCTCCAACAATCCCTGGCATTGCCGTTGATACAATCGTCCCCTCGATCGCTGCCATAAACATACCAATAATGATGGCACCCAAAACAAGAGGGCGACTCGTTTCTTTTTTTCTTATACTACTTATCATTACATTTGTTAGCGATTTCATCCTCTTCAACTCCATATGTAAAAAACCCGGTAGCAACTACCGGGTTAAATCAATTAAGACTGCCTTACGGAAGACTCATGTAAATAACGATTAACAAATTTTAGAAGCGCTCTTCTCGTCAAGATCCCTTTGAAGATATTCTCATCGTCGACCACACAAAGAAAAGGATGATCAATAGAAAGTTTCAAACCTTTGAAAAAGCCATCTTTCTCATTAATACAGGGTATGTCAGTATTCATTACATCTTCAACCACAAACTCACTTAATTTCTCAAATTCAATACGCTCAATTCCTAAAATCGAATCTAGAATAAGCGGCTGACTGATTAATCCTTTTAAGCGGTACTTTGTATCCAATACCGGAATTGAGGAATAGCCAGACTTAATCAAAATTAGCATGGCATGCTCCAGTGGGTTAGACAATTGAACATGCGCAACTTTTTCAGCTGAAATAACAAGGTCTTCTATTCCAGTTTCGTACAAATTAGGTAATTCAATATGTTTAGCCATTTAAAACGTCCCCTCAAGCATGATTCACCCTGTTTTATCTTTTCTAATGAAGGTCTGTTATTATAGTACCACGAATCACGTTTGTCCGTTAACTTCTACTTACTTAATGTTCATAAATCATTTTTCTGGTCATGCCTCCATCGACTACCAAATTTTCTCCAGTCACAAAGTTATTGTCAGGACTTGAAAGAAATAGACAGGCTCTTCCGATATCAGATGGTTTACCAACTCTTCCTGATGGATGCTGTTGATGGTCAACTTCCCTTAAAGAATCATAGTTTTCTACTTCGATCCAACCAGGACTAATGGCATTAACTGTGATGCTGTCTTTTGAAAGAGAGATAGCAAGTGCGTGCGTCAGGGCAACAATTCCCCCTTTTGTAGCTGCGTACGCTTCGCTATCAGGTTCTGACATACTCGCTCTCGTTGAAGCAATATTAATAATAGACCCACCACCGTTTATTCTCATTAGTCTTGCACCAGCACGTGATCCCAGGAAGACACTTCTTAAATTCGTATTCATAATCGTATCCCATTCATCCACATGAAGCTCGTCCATTGGTTTAAATGCGGACACCCCTGCATTGTTAACCAGAACGTCCAAACGCCCGTATCTCTCTTCTACCTCAGCCATTAAATGAGCGATCTGTTCTGGTTTACTAACGTCTGTGAGGATGATCTCTCCTGTATTCTCAGGCAATAATTCCAACGTTTCTTGACAGCCCTCTTCGTTCACATCTGCAAGAATGACACGGCTTCCCTTTGCAGCATATGCAATGGCGACTCCTCTTCCAATACCATGGCCTGCACCTGTTATAATCACAACCTCTTTCATTAATGTATCCTCCTAAAACCAATTTTTTCGTTTGAAGTAGACAAGCATAATTGCTGTGATAATGATCATGACAATCCAAACGGCTGGATAACTCCATGGCCAATCCAATTCTGGCATGTAGGCAAAATTCATGCCATAAATACCTGCGATAAATGTTAAAGGAATAAATATGGTTGAAACAATGGTAAGTACTTTCATAATCTCATTCATCTTCATGCTCAAACTCGAGTAATACACATCAAGAAGCCCATAAAGCTGTCCACGAGACGTTTCAACCATATCATTCGCCTGAACAATATGATCATGAATATCCTGTAAGTAAAATGAAATATCTTCTTTAATGTATGGCACCTTACGATTAATCAATTTATTAACAACTTCTCTTACAGGCCAAACTGTTTTCTTTAACTGAAGAATCGTATTTTTGTATTCATTAATATCCTGAAGGGAGTGATTATCTGGTTCCTTCATAATCATACCTTCAAGATCTGCAATACGATCGTCCATCTCATCCATGATGATCAAATACTGATCAAAAATCACATCTAACAAAGAGTAAAATAGAAAATCAGATCCCGCTTTTCTTATTCTCCCCTTACTTTCTTGAAGCTGTAAACGAACGGGATCAAATAAATCACCATGCTTTTCCTGGAATGTAATTACGGTTTTTTCCATCATGATAAAGCTGACCTGTTCAATATCTAGCTCCGTGTCAGTGGCTGATAAATCAAGCATTTTGACAATAGCAAGTAAATGATCTTCGAAGAAATCGATTTTGGGTCGATGTTCTGTGTTCAGGATATCTTCTGTCGTTAACGGATGCAGGCCGATCATCTTACTGATTTCATCTACAATTTGTACGTTATGTACTCCATTTACGTTCACCCATGTAATCTTATATGAATCGATCACTGACTTCAGTTTATCTAATGAAATATTGTTGTATTCATTTATGTCTTGGTCATCAAACTCAATAGCTGACACCGTGACTTCTTCCGTTTTTTCCTCACCTATGTAAACGAGTGATCCAGGTGGCATACCTTTTTTTTGTGTTCGATTCCTTCTCAATTTTGTTCGTATTCCCATATGATCTCACCTCAATTCTTTTAGTAAAATACCCTAAATCATAGATTTGAAAACACAATGATGCGGATCAATATCTTTAAGCCAGCTGTTTATGATTCCATCGTCTTCGAAATAAGTTAATTAAGAATTGCAAAATAAAAACCCGCAGAGCGGGCTAGAAAATCTTCTCTTTGTCCATTACTTCCTCATAGTTTGCCCACAGATCCTCACAATCAGATTTCATAGAATCTGTTTTAATACCACTCCAGATCACCAACATAAAAAGGCCAAGCATCAAGAACATTGCAAATAGGGCAATCCATACAAGAACCATCGCCATCCTCCTTCACTACTTTCTATCAATTTATGAGGATGCGATGGAATGATGTCAGAATAAAGTAAAATTTTCATCACAGAGGGTGTTGCTTCCTCCCCCTCTAATGGTAAATGAACCAACAGGACCTTTAGAGCAGTTGAACTCACCACTTAACCGTCTTGTTTGACCTATGTTTTTAGGAAGAAGATTTTACTGCGACTTAAGATTGGGGTAAATATATTTTAACTTGAAAGTTTTTCTGAATTAAGGTAAAGTACGATAAAAGAAAGATTTGAGGAGGAAGGATATAATGAACCATTCTAAACAAGATATTAGACAGATCGAGGAAAAAGCTAAAGAAGATCAGAGAAAAGCCGAGAAAGCGAAAGCAGTTGTCAAAGATGCTCAGAAAAGCGCTAATCCACAACGAGAAAATAGCGAATTTAAAACAAACGACTGATCAGAAAAGGCCCTCGGAGTGAGGGTCTTTTCTGATTTACTGCTCGGTATTTAATTCAATTAAATTCCCATCAGGATCGGAAACAAAAATTTGCGCAAACCCACTTCGACTGGTTGGATTTTCATACACGTCCGCTCCTATTTTCTTCAACCATTGCAAAGTTGCATCATAACTTTTGACACGAAACGCGAAGTGTCCTTCTTTAGAATTAAGCTCCCTGGTGCCTCTAAGTGTTTTTGCAGAAGGATGTACAATAAGATGAAGTTGCTGACTTCCTACCTCATACCACGCACCAGGGAAATCGAAATCTGGACGCTTCATCTCTTTCAGGCAAAGCACTTCAGAATAAAAAGTTCTTGCTCTTTCTAAATCAGTTACCGCTAAACTCACATGATGAATTCCTTCAATTTCAATCATTTACTTCACTCCTAACTTGTTCCTAACGCTTTTTACCAACTTGTCCATTTATTGAAACGTCCACCAGAGGTCGGGTTTTACTGCCCCTTAAGGGTCGGATCAACAGGTAACGTGATTTTAAATGTTGTTCCTGATCCTCTTACGCTTGAAACGTTAATCTGACCACCATGTTCTTTAACGACTTTATAGCTAACCATAAGACCGAGTCCGGTGCCCTGTTCTGAAGTTTGATAATACGGCTCGCCAAGTCGATGAATAAGATGATCTGGTATTCCATTCCCTTCATCTTCCACTACAATCAAAATGGACTTTTCGTGCTCTTTACTCAAGGTAATTCGAAGTTTTCCGCCCCCAGGCATAGCCTTGATCCCATTTTCAATAATGTTAGAGAGGACCTGCTTGATATGAGATCGAATCCCTACACATTCAATTCCTGTCCTGCCATACACTTCAATGATATTGATGCCCGTTTCAGCAGCAAGCGGTGAGAAGCGCTCTACGACCTGTTTTAACAGTTCGTTTAGATAAATCGACTCATAGGATGTGAATTCTCGCTTTGAAAGAAGCAGAAATTCATTCACGATTTCCTCTACTTGCCCCATCTCATCTAAAACGACCTTCAAAAGCTCATCATTGACTGACTTGTTTCCGTCAAGCAATTGTAGAAATCCTTTTATTGTTGAGAGTGGATTCCTTATCTCATGGGCCACCCCTGCAGCAAGTTCACCTAATACATTGCTCGTTTCCGTTTTATGAAGATTTTCCTCGGCCTCTTTAATATCGGTCATATCTCGTACAATAACAAGGTGATGACCCGGATAAATATTATAGCTTAACGTAAAACTAAATGTTTCAGTCTGCTTCGTTTTTGGGTTAAATCGCTTTCCCTCTCCGCTTCTGCCGTTTTTGGCTGGATTGTCCCAAATAATTTCACAGTCACTTTCTACTTCTGAATAGTGGGTTTGAACAATCGATTGATAGTTCTGGTCGAACATCCGACAAAAAGCACAATTCACATTAACAACGTGGCCACTTTCACTCAGAATGGCCATCCCATCAAGCGCCCGTTCAAAAAGATTGCGAAATTGCTCTTCGCTCTCTTTTAATTCTAAAATCATCTTTTTTGTATGAGTAATATCTCGGTATATTGTTAAATACAAATCCGCATGGATACTTTTCTTTGATGTAAACTCAAGGTGCTTGTTAACTCCCCCCGGCATTGTAAACTGTATATCCCTGCGAAGTTCCCCATTTTTCTCAAGCTCACTTTGAAAAGACATTCCGATTGAAATGTTTTGACCTTCAAGAAAATCAAACAAATTATGAGAACGGATATCCTTTCTATTAAGATTAAAAAGCTCACAAGCAGCTGGGTTCGCATCAACAATCATTCTCTCAGCGTTCCAGATCAAAATCCCATCAAGCGCATATTCTAAAATGTTCCTGAACTTCTCTTTGTTTTCCATTAATTCATCCAACAACATGCGCTCAAGCGTAACATCCCGAATAATCGATAAATTCAAATTATTATAAGCCCTGAGCGTAATCGATAACTCAATCACTTTCCTTTTCCCTTTTTCAAGTATAACCGGGAGTTGCGCAACAACGTATCCCTTCTCCTCTAACTCCATCATCATTTGTTTAAAAGCATCCCTACCCTCAGGTGCCACATGATGTCCAACCACTTTATTTTTCAATTGAATTCTGTCCATCTCAAAAATCTCACAGCAAGCCTGGTTCACTTCTACAACTTGTCCTAATTGATTCGCTAATGTCATCCCGTCTCTTGAGTGATTAAAAATATCCTGCTTATCAGTTATTTCTGAATGCTCCCTTCGGAGTTCGCGTGTTTCCTGGTCAGAGCTGTTCCCATTCATGGAAAACATTTTTTTCTCTTCCCTTTTATTTTCCATAAGCGGTCTCCTTTAATGTCTTTAAAATAATTATATCATCTCCATCTCAGAAACCTAACAATAAACTGGGAGAACAAGAAAAACACGCCATTAAGCGTGTTTTTGGTTTTCGGGATTAAGAAAAACGGAAAGGTTCTCCCTGAAGCATTGTGTCATTATAGAGAAACAACACAACATCAAAATCCTTATCTTTCATATATTCGGTTAAGGTCTGGTCATCATTGTAGCGAATGTCATAAACCGTCGTATTCGAGAAATGCTGAGCAACATGGAAAGCAATTGGGTTTGCATAGGAGTCTTTAAGGATCAGTACACGACTTTCCTTTTCAACAGCCGGATTCTCGATCGTGACTTCAGCCGTATTGTTCATGTAAAGATCACCAAACTCAATCGGATTCTTATCTCTAAAAATACCTGTTCCATACACTTGTTTGAATGTACGGTCTTTACCGTTCCAAGTAATTTTGTAGTTATCAAACGTTTGATCAGTTGGAAGCATATGGCAGGTTTCCTCATCAGATGCGTCTACTGTTAAATAGAGTTGATTATTATAACTCCCTATAAACTGCTTATCATTCTCACAATTTAATTCGTAATCACTTTCATTCTCATTTGCTTCTGTATAGTAATCCGATTTTGCTGCTAATAGTTCTGTTACTTTTTTGTATCCTTTATAAGCTCCGATAATGTTCCAGTGATGATCGGTTTTGAAATAGAAATCTTTTAACTCATCGTTTGTGTACTCTTCTTTGAATTCTTTACCAACATCGACCAGAGGAATTTTTTCATGATCAAACTCTGAAAGAAAATATTCCTTATTTTGTATACCAGTTCCTTCTTTAATATAAGACGGTAGGATATCAACCGTATTAACTTTATGGGGCAGTGAAGCATAATACACTTCCTTCCCTTCTTCTCTCATATCGCTTGCAAATTTATTCAAATCGTGAACGGCTGATTTAATTTTATCGGAAGGTCTACTATAACTGGGTTTTGGAATAATCCAATTAGAATCCGATACATAGAAATCAAAGATATACGTCTTGTTGGTCATCTGCTGATACTGAAGATAAGATTTCAACCAGACATTTCTACCCGGAAACTGATCAAGAAAATATTCTTCAAATTGATCCATATATTCACCACTTGATACATTTTCTATTGAGAGATCCGGGTTTTGAGCAAGGTCTCTTTTTTCTACTTTAGAGACTTCAATATCTGCAGAAACGGTAAGGTAGAATAACATAGTAAATAAGAATGCAAAGAAAAGGATTATAAGTAACCACTTTCTTGCTTTTTCAAATCGCTGAATCATAGCAAATCTCCTTTACTGGCATTAAAACCTGAAATAAATAAATGGGTTGTAACTGGAATTCACCAGCCTGACCATTGCAAAAACCATCAACGTCATATAAATAGCTGGTTCAGAGAAAAGTGTGACAACCTGTAAGCCTTTCGCTCTAACAGCAAGTCGCTCGTAAACTCTGCTTACATTCGCTATGAATGGCGTGCTAAAAATGATTCCAGCCAGAAACAACATCCAATTATCATTCCATTGTAAAAGGAACATCGAGTCTATAAATGCGGTCTGATTTAAGCCAAACATGGTTTGTAAATAATCAAATGAATACGTAAAGTTATCTGCACGGAAAAATACCCATCCAACCATAACAAGGAATAGCACGTAAATATGCTGAAGTGGCGACCAAAGTTGACTTAACCACTTTCCAAATCCGAGGCTTTCAATTACGATAATCGCGCCATAATAGAAACCCCATGCCATAAATGTCCAACTTGCTCCATGCCAGAAACCAGTAATCGTCCATACAATTAATAAATTACGCACTTGTACGATCTTCCCGTGACGATTGCCTCCGAGTGGAATATACACATAATCTTTAAACCACGTTCCAAGCGAAATGTGCCATCTTCTCCAAAACTCTGAAATGCTCTTCGATATATATGGATATCGAAAGTTCTCAAGAAAATCAAATCCAAACATTTTACCAAGTCCAATTGCCATATCGCTATAACCCGAAAAATCAAAATAGATTTGAAGAGTGTAAGCGATGATTCCAACCCACGCCATCATGACACTCATCTCTCCAGCTGGTGTGCTGAACGCCTGATCGGCTATAACAGCAAAACTATTAGCCAGTAGAACCTTTTTAGACAAGCCTATAATGAAACGTTTGATTCCCTCATACACTTTATCAGTCGTTATCGTCCGTGAATTGATTTGTTGATCAACTGTGTTATAGCGAACAATCGGTCCAGCAACAAGTTGAGGAAAAAGAGAGATATACAGCGCCAGTGAAAAGATATTCTTCTGTACCGGTGCATCTTTTCGATACACATCGATGACGTAGCTCATTGCCTGAAATGTAAAGAAGGAAATACCAATTGGTAGCGGAACTTCTCCAAGTTCAATGTTTGTTCCAAATGAGCTATTTACACCATTCAATACAAATCCTGCATATTTAAAGTAGCCAAGAATCGCTATGTTCCCAATAATCGATAACGTTAGTAGTAGTTTTTTGGGTACAATGCGGTTTTGATAATGATGGATTCCTCTTCCAAAACCATAGTTCATCACAATAGAAAATAGCATGAGGAACACATATTGTGGTTCGCCCCACGCATAGAAAACGAGACTGGCAATTAGAAGCACGATGTTTCTAAAGTTTTTCCTCGCAAAAAAATAAGCAAATAAAACAATAGGTAGAAATGCAAATAAAAATACTAGATTACTGAAAACCATAAATCTCCTCCAGGATCGCTTCTCTTTATCTAAAATACTATACCATTAACTTATATCAATAATCCTCCATCTCTCAAAACTTTAACAAGAATGTTATGAAGATCATTTATTATATATTATTCGTATCCGAAGTAAAGATTTTAATGGCCACCGCTCCATCGCTCACTTTCGCTCGAATTAATAGTGGTTGATTGTACTCATTTCGAAACGTAAAATCAGGCCCGTACCAACTGACGGTGGCATCTCTACCTGGTTTCACATAAGGAACCTTGCGGCTGTGCGAATACCGCTCAAGGATATGGACTCCAGCCTTATCGACTGCATTAAAAAGGGTTGAAGAAACCTGACAGATACCTCCCCCGATCCCCTCAGACAGCTCCCCTTTGACAATAATTGGGGCAGGAAGATACCCCTTCTCCTTAGTTCTTTTACCTACGGCTTTGTTAAAGGAAAATGTCTCTCCCGGAAAAACCACTTTATTATTAATCGCTTCAGTCGCAAGAGTAATGTTAGTTGTTCGTTCATTATTAGCTATTTTAAAATAGGTAACAAATGATCCAATTTCCTTTGTACGAATTGCTGAAAGAAGTTCAGCATCTACTTTTGGATGAAGTTGGATGACGCTCGCTTCAATACGTGTTGTGCCATTATTGTATAACGATTGAAGCAAATTCTCCTGAAAAACGACTCGGTTCAATTTGTAGCCACTTTTCCCGTCTACGATTAATCCACGTTCATCAATAAATGCATCCCTCGGTGTTTTAGAGACCGCGTTATCTACATCATTGATTAATCCATGCAATCGATCTTGATGCAAGTGCGGTGTTCCGATTTCTTCTATAAAATAGTCTTCTTTCGTCATTTGCACGATTGACTTTCCTTCATGTTGAATATATAACAAATCAGCTGGTTGTCCAGAATAAGCAAGTAATAACGTCAGAAAAACGTTTATCATATACCGATCCCCTTTCTTATCTCGATCATAGTATGCGTCATTCTTATTATTTTAAAAATGGAATAGAGAAAGATCGCTTGCGCAATATAAGGGTGACCCCACTAGGTAAGGATGAGGAAAATGAAGCTAGTTCTTCCGGCGCTATTTGTGCTCGTCGTGACTCTCTTTCCAGCTGTTGTACTAGCTGAGAACACTTTTAACCAACTGCTTCCTATTAATGGTGAGATTAAGCTTCTTCCATGGGACGAAGTTGATGAACTCATTCCACGGAAATCAATTTTCACCATTGTGGATGTGGAAAGTGGCAAATCATTCCAGGTGCAAAGAAGGGCCGGGAGTCAGCATGCAGATATCCAGCCGCTTACAAATAAAGATACTGAAGTTCTTAAAACCATTTACAGAGAATGGAGTTGGAAACGAAGAGCAGCTATTGTCGTCGATGATGGAAAAATGATTGCAGCTTCAATGAATGGAATGCCCCACGGTGCCGGTGCTTTGGATAATGGATTTAATGGTCACTTCTGTCTTCACTTTCTAAAAAGTACCACGCATGGTTCATCTGCTCCCGATCCGGCTCATCACTTAATGGTATTAAAATCCGCTGGGAAACTAGATGATTACCTAAGCAAACAGTCCCCAGCTGAATTAGTTAATGTTCTCATGTTAGCGATTAACAACACCGACACTACTCTGTTGCGTAAATTAGTACCTCATGATCAATCAGATAAAGAATTACTTCTTCTCTCTCGTTTGTTCGTGACAAATTGGAAAGTGACAGCAAACAAACAGACCAGGTACTTTACTTATAAGGCACCTACTAAGGTTGAAATTTACATTGAGGAAAATGGTACTATTTCAACGACGATCAACCTAACTGCGAGAAGGGATCCAATTTCAAGTAGATGGCGGTTTGACATAACGGATTTGCTAGAAATCGCTAATCACTAATAAGGAGATGATGACATGGACCGTTTTGACAAAGCATATGAAGAGTATCTAACTAACGGAGAATCGTCAGTTGAAAAAGCACATGATCCAAATGCAGTGAAAATAACGGCAGTGCGTAAAAATGATGACGGCGATTTAATTGCCTTTCAAACAAACACTGGAGAAGAACTTGATTACTTGCAGGCATTAGATGCGGCGAAAAGCGGAAAACTCTCAGGCGTTGATGTTTTTCATAAATATGGTCGGGATATTATTCGTAGCGAACCGGATGGCACGAAGGAAAACAATTTAGATTATTTGCCTGAATTTTAAGTGGAACTTATTACCGATTACAGTACTGAGACAAATACTAAAAACAATAGCAACTAGCAGAGCCTTGAAATAAAAAAACGGCACCTCGAAATTTCGAGAAACCGTTTGAATTTAATATGTATGGTGATCCGTATTGGGCTCGAACCAACGACCTCTACCCTGTCAAGGTAGCGCTCTCCCAACTGAGCTAACGGATCAGTAAGGACATTTATTAATATACCTGAGTCGATTAATATCTGTCAATACTTTATCGGTAAAATAATAGTGGAACAAGGAGCCTGTGACGGGCTCCGCTACACTAACCGATTCGTTCTTCCTTATCTCGCTTTTCACGTTCTTCTTTATCCAGAGCTTCTTCTCGATCTCGTAATCTATGAGCAAGCCTACTAGAAGCATTAGCAGCTATACTTGCGACAAGATCATCAAGGAATGTATGGACACTTTCGCCTTCTTTAGTATCTAACTTTTCGATAATACCGATCTTCTGCTTATCAAGATGACCAAAAGTGGTAACAGCTATGCTACCGTAGCCAAATACAGCTCCAAGCGCAATCGTTTCGTCGACGCCAAATAACCCTTCATCAGTCTCGACAATTGATTGAAGAGGTTCAGAGAGCTTCCCCAGCTCTGCTAGTTTATCAAGTTCAATTCCGACGAGTACGGCGTGCTGGATTTCGCGCTTCCCAAGCACTGCTTCCACACTTTCCGTGCAATCATTCATTGATAACTCTTCTACATAAGGGGATTGCATTTCATATACAATATAAGCAATATCTTCAATGGTAACGCCTCGTTCTTTTAATAGGGCTTTTGTAGCTGCTTCTGTCTCTCTACTATGCACGCGCTTCTTCATGATTAGACCCCTCTCTTCTGTAAACCATAAATACTTCTATGTTAAAATCATTATATCACTAATGAAATTTACATTGTCAAATAAGCAAACTATTTCAACAATGATACAGGAGGCGCATCAATGAATAGAGGTACATACAAAGAAGAAACCATCTATAGTAATTATCTTAAAGAAGAAATTTCGTTCCAGGTTTATTTACCATACAACTACTCTCCGCTTTATAAATACTCTTTTCTCATTGCCAATGATGGCAGCGATTACTTTAAATTAGGCAGGCTTGGTCGAACAGCTGATGAACTTATTGAGAATGATGAGATAGAAGAACTTATCATTGTTGGCATTCCATATAAAAGTGTTGAAGACCGATGGAGAAAATATCATCCGGATGGTGAGCAGAGTGATGATTACTTACGCTTTCTCAGCAATGAACTCGTTCCATATTTAGATCAAGAATACGCAACCTTTCACCTTGGGTACGGTAGAGGATTAATTGGAGATTCGCTTGCCGCTACTGTAGCACTGCGCGCATCACTTGATTACCCGCGTACATTTGGAAAAGCGATTCTCCATTCACCATTCGTAAATGATGAGGTTATGGAGAAAGTAAAAGCATTTGCTGAGCCAGAGCTTCTAGCTCTCTATCACGTCATTGGCACGGAAGAAACTGACGTACCAACGACCGATGGTAAGACGAAGAATTTTATTGAACCAAATCGTGAGCTGAGTAAAATCATCAAGGAAAAAGACTTTGATTATTTTTATGATGAATTTGAAGGTGGGCACATCTGGAAGAACTGGCAACCAGATATGAAGCGAGCGCTTTTGCATATGTTTAAACTCTAAGAGACTCTACCATTTCTTATTTTTGAATTTTTGGTATAATTATAAGTGGAACATTATATGACTCGTCCATCATTGACAATCGAGTACATCAATCAGGAGGGAATGGAATATGAAATACGGCATTGCAATTTTCCCATCGAAAAAACTACAAGACGTTGCTAACTCCTACCGAAAACGTTACGATCCGCACTATGCGCTTATCCCGCCACACTTGACGCTCAGGGAGAGCTTTGATGCAACAGAAGATGAAATTCAGAAATTAACGCCAGTCCTGCACAAAATTTCTGATGCATCAAAACCATTCTCGATGCATGTGTATAAAGTTGGATCATTTAATCCAGTCAACAATGTCATTTATCTCAAGGTGAAGGAAAATGAAATACTTGATGATTTGCACCGTCAGTTAAATCCTGAAGAAGCACTATCTGAACGGGACTACAACTTCGTCCCACACATTACGATTGCGCAAAACCTTTCTGATGACGAGCATTCTGATGTATATGGTAGCATGCAGATGAAGGATGTTAACCATGAGGAGCTCATTGATCGCTTTCAATTACTTTATCAACTCGAAAATGGAATGTGGACCGTCTTCGAAACATTCCACCTTGGCAAAGTACGCTAATGCTTGTCACGATTGCGGATTCGAAGAAAGAAATGGACGACGCTTTTCAAGTTAGACATACTGTTTTTGTTGAAGAGCAACAGGTCCCTGCCGATCTAGAAATTGATGAATATGAAAAAGAAGCGATTCATTTTGTAGCCTATGATCAGCAAAAACCAGCAGCCGCTGGCCGATTCAGGGTGATCGATGGCTATGCGAAAGTGGAGCGAATTTGTGTACTAAGCGATTATCGAAAAACTGGTCTAGGTAAACAGCTTATGGATGCGATTGAAGAACAGGCTTTGAAAATGGAGCTTCATAAGCTAAAGCTAAATGCTCAAACAACCGCAATTGGTTTTTATCAAAAACTTGGATATCAGATTTCATCTGAAGAATTTATGGATGCTGGTATTCCGCATGTAACAATGGTTAAAACTTTATGACACTGGCGATTGCCAGTGTCTTTTTGATGTCCTGTCGAATCGACGATTATTTTCCACCTCCTTCCGTACATACTAGTAACGAAGCAAAATGATGATTAGAAGGTGAGCCTTTGGATATCGGATCGATTACAGTGGAATTGATCGTTGGGTTTATGGCATTACTTGTTCTAACAAAAGCGCTTGGCAAAACACAAATCACGCAAATTACCCCATTTGATTTCATTTCGTCACTTGTACTAGGTGAGCTAGTAGGTAATGCCATATTTGATAAGCACGTAAGTATCTTTTCCATTCTTTACGCTGTTTTGCTCTGGGGGTTACTGATTTACGTTGTAGAGCTAATTACGCAGAAGTTTCGAGGTACAAGAAGTTTCCTTGAAGGAAAGCCCTCTATCGTGATTCATCATGGAAAGATTGATCGTGATCAGCTAAAGAAAAATAAATTAGATATCAATCAGCTTCAAAATCTACTTAGGCAAAAAGATGTTTTTTCAATGCGCGAAGTTGAGTTTGCGATACTTGAAACAAATGGAAGCATTAGTGTTTTAAAGAAGTCAGACTATATGGAACCGACCAAGCAAGATTTCAATTTAAAACCTGAAACAGGTTATTTATCTGTTTCCATCATCTCAGATGGAAAAGTCGACATTGATAACTTAAAACTGGCCGGTTTAAGCGATGAGTGGTTACAAAAGGTACTGAAGGAGAACCGTATTGATCATCCAGACGAAGTTCTTTTACTGGAATGGAAAGAAGATGAAGGGGTCTTTTTACAGAAAATGAACAAAAAAAAGAGCAGATGATTTCTGCTCTTAGAACCAGGAAAATCCATCTTTATCTTTTCTATCTTCTTCAGCTTCCTCTCTTTTGGATTCTTCTTCTCCACCTACATCATTACCGCCAAAAAAACCCCAAGGATCACGGCGATGTTCTTTTCTATCTTCTTCAGCTTCCTCTCTTTTGGATTCTTCTTCTCCACCTACATCATTACCACCAAAAAAACCCCAAGGATCACGGCGATGTTCTTTTCTATCTTCTTCAGCTTCCTCTCTTTTGGATTCTTCTTCTCCACCTACATCATTACCGCCAAAAAAACCCCAAGGATCACGGCGATGTTCTTTTTTTTCTTCATGTTTTTCCTCTACTTTGTGATCGTGATGCTCTCTTTCATCTTGAATAATATCTTCATTAGCTTTAACAATAGGTTTTTCTACATGAATAACTTGTGGCTTACGTTTCTTTTCAGACATACTTTACCCTCCCCGCTTTATACTCCTAACACCCTTTATCTTATGCATCGTATGGTCATTGGGTATGGGCGTTACTTGCGTCTTTCTTAATAGCTAATAGCTATTTGATTGGAGACTCTAATCCGGTAATTTTCTTTTTGAAAAAATACAAACCCTTCTACGCTTACAGGTTCTTTGAATTCAGACCTAACCGGAATTTGAAAGCTATCAATCCCGATTTGATCCCCTGGCTTAAGCGTAACCGGATGAAGAGGTGCTACCCATATCTCACCTTTTTCTCTTGATTTTTCAAGCCAATCATGCTCCGTGAATACCCAATGGGTTTGGTCGCTGGAAGAATTGGCTCGTGTTTCAGCCTCTTCGATTGGAAATATTCTTCCTTTCAAAACAGCTGTTTCAATTGGATTAAATCGGAAACAAACAATTGGATTTTGTAAATTCCTTGCGCCTCGATTTTCAATCTGCAAATCCCCTCGAATGATAACAGATTGGTCCCCACTCATAATGATTGAGGTATTAAAATAAGCAATAGCGTATACTTCATCTAACTTTGTACCAGTTGATTCTTCTGGCTCCACCGCAGAAGAAGTCATATACTTAGTTCTTTTTTCTAAATTCTTAATTTTACCTTGCAAGTGATTTAGTAATTTATCTTTTTCATTAATGTCAATTTGCATGTCAGCAAGCAATGCTTCATATCCTTTTACTTTTTTCTCATAAACCTTCACTGTACTCTGAGCTACATTCCTTTTTTCTATTTCAAGGATTTTTGCCACGTTTTCTTTTGTTTTATTTTCAATCTCATGTTGGAGATTCTCTAACTCTCCTTTAAGTTGAGTGATTTGTTCATCACTAGCTTTTTTGGAAGATAGTTCCTTTTCAAGTGAAGTAATTTGATCTTTTGCAAAGATTAGTTCTTTCTCAAGCTCTAACGACTTCTCCTGGAAATATTTTGTTCGTGTAATGAGTCGAGAATAACTTAGCTTTTCTCCCTGCATTAAGACTCCTCCTCCCTAACCGAAACTCCAACTATTCTATATGTATGAGTGAAAAGGACCTTTTCATAACAAAAAAGTGCAGGAAATGAAATCCTGCACTTCGAGATTATGGCTGCTTCTTGAACTTTATATCTTCAAAAGTTATACAATCATCAACCTCTAATTCACCTTCGTCAACTTCGACTGTTCCAGTATTAAATACTGTGTGACCATGACGATTTAATAGATGGAATTCAAACCATTGGCCTTCTTCACCATCCACAACAGCAAGCTTAAAATCATGCAACCTACCTTTATCCGTTACACCAGTACCTTCGATAACAAACTTTAATCCGTCTCCACATTCTTTACACTTAAGTGTATCTTGATCAAAGCTTGTTGCATTAAATGAAAAGTCTCTCTTACCATCGCTCGAATCAGTATCATTAAAACTAAATCTTAATGTGCTTCCATTTAAACTACAATCTCCGCATATGTCTACTAAGAGAGTAGCACGGCCTTCATCTTCAGTCGTCATTCCGCTCGCTTCTCCAGTTAAAGAGCAGTCACAGTTTGGACGAGGGAAAATATCCGGGCATTGTGCTGGGAATTCAACTGGCGGACATTCATCGATTACATCACTATCAGCCATCAAATCATTGTCACGTGGTGCACAGAATTTAGCTAGAACTTCAAGCTTCACTTCTGCCTCTACCTGAATATCAACGCAAAAGATAACCTCTAGATCGAATGCTCTTGGAGAAGGACAGTTTAGAAGGACAGTCCCAGTTGGAATTCGGCAAATAACCTTAGTGATTCTGCAGAATAAGTCTGTTCCATTCGGAAAACAAAGAACAAACGATTCTAGTATTGATGAGTTGCAATCAATTTCGGTTACAAGCTCACCATTGCGATCGACAACTAGGACCTTTAAGTCTGCAGTGAAGAGAAGATCAACTAACTGAGCGTCTGCAAATCCTCCTCCAGGAATCGCTACACTGACATTTCTCTTTTCACCAATTTGCTCACAGAGAAAATCTCCATTTCCATGCTCACTACCAGAGAGCGGAAACAATGGTGGCGCCTCTGGAGTATTACATACGATGCGTAATGGACGGCGACCAGGATCTTCCATTGCTTCTTCGATCTTACATAACTGCTCATCTGTGAAATGTATCTTCTTCTTAACAGCGAGCTGATCGGTCACCCAGTCGTATACTTTTTGAACGCGAATGCACTCGTCCTGCAAGCTATTGGCAGCAGTAGGAACTGTGCGTTTCTTATGTGGTTTGTGACCCATATCGTTCCTTCCTTTCTTTCACATGATAGGTTGATTCCCTACATACTATGGAATGAGCACAGAATTGCAACTATAGAGGCTGCCCAAATTTCTAATAGGCCACTGAATTGCAGAATATATTGTAATTAAAGGCTTCTTCTACTTTATTGAAGGTGGTGTTTTGAAGTGAGAACAATTTACTGGGGACATACGAAGATAACTACCATCTCAGAGGATGAGATAAATGACCTGCAAACCCTATTGCCTTATTGGGGAATGTTGTTAGATACAAATAAACGTGAAATTATTAACGGTTTAACCAACTGCAGCGTCTCAATTAATGGAATTGAATCGCATGTTTACAGGAAACTGCAGACCTCTTTACAACATACAGGAGTAAATATTTCGTCAAATCAGGAAAAGAAATCAGCAAATATAGATATTTCAGTATGTGTAGAGGAAACACTCACTTACCCGATCTCTCTAACTCTAATGAACATGACTTATAACTTGAGAACAGTAACAAAAGAGTACGTAGATCTCAATAAAATAATCCATCAGGGCATATGGTTCCCAAGAAAAGGCTCACCAATTGTTGTTCGAATTCATCCTAAAGAAGAACAGAATACTGTGAAGTGGCTTAGCTATTTAATTATACAGGCTTTCCTTAGAAAATCATTTGAACCACTAGGCGGTATTTCTTTATCAGTTTATCGAAAAATAGTAACAACTGTACTATCATCAATTAATCAGGATTTCTCTCAATTTCAGAATATAAAAAAGAACAGTGCTAGTGATTGGCCAGAAACTCCTAATGTCCCTGCTTATTTGCAACATCATTCTCTCCAATCAACAACAAGTAATCAAAAAAAGCACTCCATTCAACCCTTTCATAAAAAGAAGATTAATAAAGAAGAAAGCCCATTTAATCCGTTTAAGTTTCAAGATAAATCCCAAAAAACGTCGATCATTAATCCCTTTCAAAAAGGCGGTGAATAGCCTATACTCTGTTCCTTCCACTTGAATAGACTATTGCAACACTGGATTTGGGAGGTTCATCATGATGAACAAAAAGGATGTGCAAGCTTTATATAAAGAAGTGAAACGTAATCGCAAAAATAATAAACGTACTGATTTAACAAAGCCTAAAAAAGGTTGTAAATCATGTGGGAGAGTGACCTGGAAGCCAAATAAAACCAATTAACGTAAAAAAATGAGCTTGACTCATTTTTTTACGTTAATTACATATGGACTAATATCATTATATATAACCGTTATCTAACAAATAATTAGTGATTTTATCTACACACTCTTCAATGGTGTCCTTATCAGTTTTAATAACTAATTCAGGGTTAACAGGTGCTTCATAAGGGGCAGAAATTCCTGTAAACTCCTTTATTTCCCCTTCACGGACTTTTTTATAAAGATCTTTAGGATCTCTTCGCTCACATTCCTCAATTGGACAATTTACAAAAACTTCAATAAATTCGTTATCTTCTAGAAGTTTTCTAACGCTATCTCGATCAAGTCTATACGGAGAGATAAATGCACTCAGCACAATGGTCCCACTATCCACGAAAAGCTTTGCCACTTCTCCAATTCGACGAATATTTTCTTTTCGATCCTGTTCATTAAATCCAAGATCCTGATTAAGACCATGACGAACATTGTCTCCGTCTAATAAATACGTGGTTATTCCTTTTTGATAAAGCCTTCTCTCAAGATTATTTGCAATAGTTGATTTCCCTGACCCTGAAAGGCCAGTGAACCAGATCACAAAACTTTTATGACCTTTGAGTACCTGCCTCTCTGTCTTAGAAACAAAACTACTGTGCCAATGTAAATTTGATTCCAACTTATTGTTCATCTCCTTCCTTTAGGTTAATGGCCAAAAAACTGGAATTAACAGAATTGATATACTCATAACAATTATTTTCATTGGAATGCCAGTAATGATAAAATGTTTAAATTTGTAATAACCTGCTTCATAAACAATTAAGTTCGTCTGATATCCAATAGGCGTCGCAAAGCTTGCTGAGGCAGCGATCGCAATCGCAACAGCAAATGGCTCTAGATTCAAAGACATTTGTTCTGTCATAAATAAAGCAATCGGAAAGACAAATACGGCTGCTGCATTGTTAGTAATCATTTCTGTTGCAATGGAAGTGACAAAATAAATGGCGATCAGAAGGGCATAAGGACCAAAATGGCTAATAGGAGCAATCATTTTTTCCGTTATGAAAAAGGCTGCACCTGACTTTTCCAGCCCTTCTGCCAAACCTAATGCTGAACCGATGACAATAAGCAACTGCCAGGGAATCGAACGAATCGCCTCTTTAAGTGAGATAATTCTAGCGAAAAGAAAGATTATGCTTACGATCATAGCTCCTGTTAGCATGCTAATGAGCTGAAAACTAACAACTATAATCATTATGATAAAAAGAACATATGCGATACCATCCCAAGCCTTGGACCTTTTATGATCCTGATCTATGTTCTTGAGATCTATTCCTTTAGATTGACGAATGGTGAGTTCTGGTAAATGCTTGTGACCATACAATCCCATATACAGAATTCCTCCAACCACACTTGGCACCCCTACCACTGCCAATTCAAACATTCCAAACCCATCATATCCATTTTGCTTTAACAAGGCATGAACGATCAAGTTGGTGGATGTACCGATTAACGTGCACATTCCACCAAGGATGGCTGCATATGAGAGAGGGATAAGAAGCTTCGAAGGTGAGAAGTGGTTTATAATCCCCCATTTCTTCACTATCGGCGTGAAAAGGAGAACGAGCGGGATATTATTTAAAAAAGCGGATAGTCCTGCGATAATTGTCATAAGTTTTATTGTTAACCATGAGTTTCCTTTTCCTTCTTTTAGAATAGCTTTTGCCAGATACTTGATAAAGTTCGTTTCTTGAATGGCTCCTATTACAATGAATAGGGCAGCGACCGTAAGAACGCTTTGATTCGCAAATCCAGATACTACTTCAAGAGGTGTTAATACTCCTATTAATAATAAAATCCCCAGTGCTCCTAATAATGCAATATGAACTTTCACCAAATCAAATATAAGAACAAAAAACATTAGGCAGATAACCCCGATAGTGATTATTCCATAAACAGTCATGATGTCATTATTGCCGCTCCTTTGTTATAACTCTTTCAACCCTTCTATTAATACTTCCACGACTTCTGATCTGCTAAATTCAATTGGAGGCGCTTCTCCTCTTCGAAGCATGTCTCTTACTTTCGTTCCAGAGAGATGAAGTCTCTTCTCCTGGTCATGTGGACAGGTTTTTGATGTAGCGATACTTCCACATTTCTGGCAGAAAAAAGCATGTTCATAAAAGAGGGGAACGATTCCGAGCTCATCCGAGTTAAATTGCTTAAAAATCAGTTGAGCATCATAAGTCCCATAATAATCGCCTACCCCTGCATGATCACGCCCTACGATAAAGTGCGTGCAGCCATAGTTTTTTCGAACAATGGCATGAAAGACAGCTTCCCTTGGTCCGGCATAACGCATCGCTGCTGGAAAACACGCAAGTACAGTTCTTTCTTTTGGATAGTAATTCTGAAGAAGGACTTCATAAGACTTCATCCGAATATCAGCAGGAATATCATCTTTTTTTGTTTCACCTACTAAAGGATGTAAGAAAAGCCCGTCAATGGTTTCCATTGCTGACTTTTGTATATACTCATGAGCACGATGAATTGGATTTCGAGTTTGAAACCCAACTACAGAGTTATACCCTTTGTCTTTAAAGATCTGTCTTGTTTCACAAGGCTTTAACTGGTAGTCTTCAAACAATTTATGAGTTCTCTTGATCATCCATATTGGTCCACCAACATAAATAGATGAACTTGAGAGTATCCGTTTTACACCGGGATGATTCATGTCGGTTGTTCCATAAATAAGTCTAGACTCTTCCAATTTATCTACCGAATAAATTTCTTTTACTTCTAAAACTCCATATACTTGTTTATCCTGCACTAATTTTACTTTTTTCCCTAATTGAAGATGATTCGCTTCTGTTTCTTCTATAGGTAGAGTTACTGGCAAGCTCCAAATCAGTCCGTTCTTAAGTCTCATGTGTGTTAAAACTTTCTTATAATCAGACTGAACCATAAATCCTGTTAGGGGACTGAATACCCCCGTTGCAATACATTCGAGATCTGTTAAGGCGAAATTATCTAGCTCTATTTCAGTAGAAATATTATTTAAATAATGACAATCTGAATTGTAACGATCAATAAGCACCCCACCATGGGGATCAATTGACAAAGAAAATCCCTCCTTAGATTTAATTTTTTTAAAGCTCAAATACGTTACATTTATCTTCACATTACTTTAAAATCTATATTAATGATTTTAGTTTGATAGGTACAAGACACTATTAGTTGAAAAATTCATACACCACTTCTATTTTTAACCTAAAGCAAAACTGTTAATGGCACTTAAGAATCTATCTATACTTCTTTCCCAGGTCCAATTAGATGCTTCTACCTCACCTCTACTAGCAAGAGTTTGACGAAGATTTGGATTATGGATCAATCGGATTATATTGTCTGAAAGATTATTCTCATACCGGTATGATAGAAGACAATTTTCATCTGGATTACAATAATCAAGATTTCCTCCAGCATATGTTGTTACAAGAGCAGCTCCACATTTCATGGCTTCAAGTCCTGGAAGTGATGCCGTGTCATAAGTTGAAGAATTAACAAATATATCTGCCTGATTGTAGTGGTAACAAAGCTCAACATCATTTGCAGGCGTATAAAAACGATAGTTACCCATACCTTTTATTTTCTGGAGGATTGGAGAACTTGCTAACTCATCTGGAGGACAAAATAAATTCAATTGAATGTTTGGATATCTCTGCTTAACAATGTCTAAGTGATTTAGTAAATAGTTTTGCTCCCTGTGCCATGAAAATCCTCCTTCAGGTTTTCGTATTACAGCTGATACTTCAATCTTATCCTTGGGTTGTCGAATCTGGAGATTTCTAAATTCTGAACTTACTCCAACTGGAACAATCTTTCCTTTTATCCCATGATTTAAATTAATCAATTCTTGATGCCATTTTGAGAGAACAATAATCTTTGAAGTTACGTGATACGTGGGGAACGTAACGTCATTTTCAGGCAAAAAAACAGGTTCATAACAAAGGCTTAAGCGTATATGCATTCCTTTTCCATTGATACTAGCCAGTTCTGCCGCTTGAACTGTCGTATAATAGTTCGATATGATATAGTCACTGTAGGGATAATCTCCTTCTTGAATGGTCGGTTCTAAGGTTCTTATTATGTTAGCTTTAATGTTAAATTCTATATCCCCCTGTGGTGGCATGAGAATCGCAACTTCATGTCCTCTTTCCACAAGGCCGTTCGTCAATTCAGCCAGCATCCTCTGTGCCCCTCCTTTACAAAGGGTTAAAATCGGGAATGTAAACTTCATGTTTTATCTACCTCCCTTAAGATCAGTTGGATCATAGCATTTCTATACCTGTTTTTAACAAGTCCAATTTCTTTACGTATCGCCAAAGCATTCTTTTTTGTACCCATTTCATCATGAACCCTGTAGCGAACTAATGGCTCATTTAGATAATGAAAGTCATAGAGTTGAACCACTCGAAGCCATAAATCGTAATCCTGCGTATAGGGAAGAGACTCGTCAAACAATCCAACCTCGTTAAAGATGTTCATCTTTAACATTACTGTACAGCCATTAATCGGACAGCCACGTTTTAATGTCCTGTAAAAAAGGTTGCGGTTTTGAAAGAAAACCTCTATGGCATCACTTTTGATCTTACTCTTTTCATCAATTAAGATGTACGACGAGTAACTAACAGAAGCTTGATATTGGTTCATGAAGTTGAGTTGCTTTTCGATTTTCTCAGGTTCATACAGGTCATCGGAGCTTAACCAACTAAAATACTCTCCCGTCGCTGCCTGAATACCGGCATTAAGAGCACTTGCCGTTCCCCCATTTTCTTTTTCGATATACCTTATTTCACTTAAGAATGGGACTATTTTTTCTTGATGAATGGTCGATCCGTCGTTAACAACGATGACTTCAATATTTTTATAGGTCTGACTCATTGCACTTTTGATTGCTTGGTCAACATAAGCACAATTGTAAAACGGTATGATAATCGATACTTTTTCCAATTTTCTCCCCCCCTTGACTTTAAGAGATATGTTTTCTAAAATGCTCAAGTGTATCATTTAGAGATGAGCGAAGTGATATGGTGGGAGTCCATCCCAATGCGATCATGTCCTGCCCTTTAATAGCAACTTCAGCATGCGAACCTTTAGCCTTTTTCGTTTCCACTGTAAATTGGACGTCTGTTAACGTCTTTACTTGCTGAACGACATCTTGCAATGAACAGCTTTTCCCTGAACCAACTTCATACGTTTTCCCCACTTCTCCACAAGTCAATAGGATTTCATAGGCTTTCACTACATCTCTCACATCTAGAAAATCTCGTTGAATTGATAAGTCATTAAGGTAGAGCGTACGATCGACACTTTTCCTCTCCATCTGAACAATCTTACTTGCAATAATCGAACACACACCATTTGAAGGACCAGGTCCAATTAAATTGCTCGGTTTAGCCATAATAATATTCATACCAAATAAGTGAGCCCAGATTTCAGCAATTTGCATTTGCATTGTTTTACTGAAGCTGTATGGATGCTCGGGTAGTTGTGACAGTGCTGGATCATATTGAAGGGCTGAACCTATAACAACAATCCTTGTTTGATGAGATTCTATCCGAATCGCTTCAAGCAGGTAAAGAGTTGAAAGGATATTTGCTTCAATCGATGTGATCGGGTTTTTCCAAGAAGAGGCTACAGAATTCAGTCCTGCCAAATGTAGAACAAAATCAGGTTGTTCTTCTTCGATCATCACCTTTACTTGGTGTTTATCTGTTAAATCACATATACTGATCCCCAACTCGCTCAGTTGAGGTCTATTTTTTCGGACAACAGCTCTAACATCCCATCCTTTTTCAAGGAAGTATCGACAGGCGTGGTGCCCAGTAAAACCCCCAGCACCTGTTATGAGAACAGAAGGTTTTTCTTTCATGATTGGTTGATCCAATTTCGTAATTCAATAAGCATTTCCTTATATGTTGGAACAGAATAGTGGAAATCTGCTCTCGTACTCTTAACCGTTCGATCCAATACAATTTTTTCATCTGGTTTGATGACCACATCGTGTTTATTGAATACTTCCTGAATCAGTGTTAGCAAATCATACTTTGAAATTTTTTCATCAGATCCCAGGTGATAAAGACCTGTTACATTTTGTTGCAGCAAGTTTTCAATGGCTTTTGCAAGCTCAAGTGTGGTTACCCCATTCCACATCATATTTTTATAACCTTTGATTTCACCAGTTTGGTTCATGAACCATTGAAACAATCCTATCCCGGTTTCTTTTACTTCGGGTCCAATGATCGAGGTTCGAATTGTTAGATGACGCTCGCTAATAACTTCACCTAAAGCTTTTGTTTTCGCGTACACTGAATTGCCATCTCTCGTATCAGTTTCAATGTAATCACCCTTTTCTCCAGAAAAAACACAATCCGTGCTTATATGAATCAACTTCCCCCCGTATCGCTCTGTTAATTTTGCAATTTGATGCGGAAGGAGACTGTTCACCTGAAAGGCAGCGGATTTATTTTCGCTCGCTCTTTCATTTAATAGCCCAATGGCATTAATGACGACATCAGGCTGAAGACTGTCGATTACCTCCTCTAAACGACTTTGCATGAAGACGTTTAAATAAAATCCATTCTTATCTTGAGCATCTCTAGTTGTATAGAAGATATCCCAAGAGGTTTCCTCCTTAAAATACTTTACAATCGCATGACCGGCCATTCCCTTTCCTCCGAGGACAAGTATTTTCATGAAATAAACCCGCCTTTTTGAAGTAATATTTTCAGTTCCTCACGGGTCATTAAATTTTCACTAGAATTATAGTTTTCTAGCTCGACAGGTTGAAAGTCAGCATAATGTTCCTGAAGACCATCAACAGTAATAGAAGGTAGAATGACGAAATATTCGCGATCATAGTAAACGGTGCTTTGACTCTCGTATTCTGAAAAGAGAAGCTCATGTAATTTTTCTCCTGGACGAATACCAAGGACCTCGAGATCAACTTTTTTCTTATCAGAAGCTTCGATTAGAACTTCTGCCAGGTCAACAATTTTACAGGTTGGCATTTTCATAACGAATATCTCGCCTCCTTTGCTTTCATAGGTGGCTTTAAACAATAATTTGATCGCATCTTCTATTGTTAAAAAGAAACGAGTCATTCGCATATCAGTTATGCCTATTTTCCCTCTTTCTTGAATATGATTCTTAAACACATGTATAACACTTCCATTTGTTCCAAGAACATTTCCACCTCGGACACATACGAACTTTGTATTTGACTTTAAAACATTAGCATGAATAATAAGTCGCTCGCCCATCGCCTTCGTAAATCCATAAAAATTAGACGGATTAGCAGCTTTGTCAGTCGAAATGTAGACTACTTTTTCAACGTTGTTGATCATAGAAGCCTCGATAACGTTCTGGGTACCAATCACATTTGTTTTCATTGCTTCAAGTGGCTGATCTTCACAAACAGGAACATGCTTTAATGCAGCAAGGTGAAATACAAAATCAACATCTCTTGTTGCCTCAATCAACCCATCTTTTTCCTTTATGTCGCCAATAATAAATTTAAGCTTATCGTTTTGATCAAATTCTCTTTTCATTGCCACCTGGCTTGATTCATTTCTCGAAAACACCCGAATTTCATTGGGTTGTTTATCCAGAAGTTGCTTTACCAGTTCATGACCCCATGAACCTGTTCCTCCAGTAACTAGTATTGTTTTATTGTGGAACAACATTTAACCCTCCCATTAGAAATTTAACGACTTTTTCTGAAACGTCCACATCGGTATATCCTTCTGGAAACTTCCATTGTGTTGGTTGTTTAACCATAACCTTTACCGATTGGAGAATGTTGTTTGAATCTAGTCCAGACACGATATTGCTTCCACATGCGACCGTTTCGGGTCTCTCTGTCGTTCTTCGAATCGTTACAGTAGGAACATGGAACAAGCAGCACTCTTCTTGTACGGTTCCACTATCAGTTACCACACATCGCGCATTTTGTTCTAGCTTAACGAAATCAAAAAAACTAAAAGGTTCATGAAGTTCAACGAGAGGATGTATGGACGTAATACCTTTTTGATCTATCTTCGATCTTGTTCGCGGATGAACACTACAAATTACCCGCATTGAAAACGTTTCTGCAACAAGTTTTAGACCTTTGAGTATTTCAGTTAGATGTCGGTCATTATCAACATTTTCTGCACGATGGGCGGTAACAAGAAAGTACCTCTTCTCTGTTACTTTTAACTTCTCCAAAATATTACTTGATGAAATTTTCTTTTGATAATGTTTAATTACTTCATATATCGGATTCCCAGAAACATAAACTCGGTTACTTGAGATTCCTTCTCGCAATAAATTTTCTTTACTTTGAGGTGTGTATGGAAGATTAAATGTTGAAATGGCATCAATAACCCGACGATTTTTTTCTTCTGGTACTGACCAGTCATAACAACGATTACCAGCTTCCATGTGAATAACAGGTATTCCCATCCTCTCAGCTAAAATCGCACTCAGAGCACTATTGGTATCACCAAGAATAAGAACTTTATCCGGCATTTCTTTAATGAATATTTTTTCAAGTTCAATATACATCGTAGCCAATTGTTCCCCGAGTGATTGCTGTTTATTGTGTAGAATATAATCAGGGCTTCTAACTCCAAGTTCTTCAAAGAATACATTGCTAAGCTCTTTCGTAAAGTTTTGACCAGTATGAACTAGCACGTGTTTATCTGCAAGGCAGTCAAGCTTTTTAATAATTAAGCTCAGTCGGATAATTTCTGGTCTAGTACCTAATACCGTAATAATTTTCATATAACTTTCTCTCCCTTCACCCGACATCTTGGACACTGTACTGATAGATTATGATAAGATCTCCATTAGGATATGGTTAACTCCCCAAATATGTAAAAAAGTGTCATCCACCCGGTAGGAATGCCACTTTTTAAAATAAGTAAACTTTATTTAGTAACGCGAACAACTAAAAGAGTTGGATCTCTCAACTACGGTCATAGGGTCCGAAGCTTCCTTCTTTTTGTATCAGCCATTCACTCTCTTGCTGCAGTAAATGGATACATCTCGTTAGCATAATATCCTGAAAAGTATATCTTTGTCCTTATTACTCGAGAGTGAATTTTCATTTATCACCAATTACTATCATTTTCATAGCCAAGCTGAATGATAAGATTCCCAGCTACTTCTTTAAATGCCTCAATTACTTCATCATCGAATTCGTTCTTCCAACTACCTATATTCCCTTTTCGGAACGTAGGTGATTGAGCTGGACGAATATTACCTTCCATTTGATTTACCAGTTCATTTAAGGAAACGGAAGGTTTGAGATCTTCAAATAAATACTCCGCCGTCCGTTTAATCGCATCCCGTCGTGAGTTTTCAGATTGCATAAGCTCTTCGTACGTAAGTGATAACGTATTGGAATCTGTAAGCCAGTCGCTAAAATCATTAAACCAGCTAGCGATATTGCCGTAACGCACATCGTCAGTATCTACTCCTCTTATAAGGTGCAAATAACGGTCTTTTTGAGTTTTATCTTTCTGTGTGAATGTTTCATAAAGAGGATGATTTGGAAGCTTTTCGTGTATAAAATACGTCATCGACACAATAACATCCCTTAAATCTCGAGT
The DNA here is from genome assembly GCF_039851965.1 of Pseudalkalibacillus hwajinpoensis. Taxonomy (NCBI): domain Bacteria; kingdom Bacillati; phylum Bacillota; class Bacilli; order Caryophanales; family Guptibacillaceae; genus Guptibacillus; species Guptibacillus hwajinpoensis. The sequence goes on from NZ_CP156674.1 coordinate 666,634, forward strand.
AATAAACACTTGCTTGATGTTCCGTTCATCAAGCATGTCTGCCCATCTTTTTGAATAGTAGATATGCCCCATAATGAATTCATTTTCTTGTAGGTTACTCATTATTTCGACATGTTTTAGGTGATCTTTCGCTAGCCCTTCGTAAATAACCTTACCAGGAATATGAAAAGTCTCAGGTATTCCTAGAAGTATTTGCTTCAATAGGTGTGTTCCACTCTTCGGAACAGAATTTAATAAGAATCCTGGCAACTTACCAGCCTTATTATTATAGAGAACCAACTCAAAATCTCCTTTCTATTCCATATAAAAATAGTGTATGCAATTACCAAGTTCATGTCTGGTTGAAAACACCAATTTCATGTAGTTTTTCAAATATAAAATTGTAGTGTAAAAAACCTATCCGCTTGAATATAGGACTACATAAACTATAACTATCGAATATAAAGGAGACCTAAAATGAAACTATTGTTTGTCTATTATCTTCCTAGCGGTGGAGTTGAAACATTAAATCGGCAACGGTGTTCAGCACTTCAAAAAATTGGAGTTCATAGTGAATTACTCTACCTTCAGAACGGTGAAGGAATAAAAAATATTATTTCGATCCCAGTCCATGTAACAAATAATGATTCTGAAATCCAAAACCTATTATTGAAAGGAAACTACGATGCCATCATCGTTTGTTCAGACCACCACTTTCTTCTTCGTCTAAAAAAATTGGGCTATAAAGGAAAAATAATCTATGAGGTCCAAGGACTTGGCAGCAAAAGTGATGCGAATGCTTGGCTAAGAGGTGCCCAGAAAATAATTAATTCCAGCGCTGATGCAATTTTATTTCCGAAAACAGCTCATATTAAGGAGCTCTGCACAACCTACTTTCCTCATAAACCCAAATTCAGCTTTCATAATAGCTTTGATACAGAAACATTTTCTTATCACGTCTTACCAAAAGAAGCAAAGCCTATAGTAGGTTGGGTCGGCCGTTTGGAAGAAAATAAAAACTGGCGTGGTTTTGTTAACCTCGCTCGAAAACTCATTCTTCAAATTCCTTCAATTCAACTATGGATGTTTGAGGATGCAACGCTTGCTTCCCCTGAAGAACGTGCGGAATTCCAGCTTCTTATTGGCCGTTACGGTTTAGCTAATCATTTAACCATTCGTTCAAATATACCAAATCGACAAATGGCAGATTATTATTCTAAAATCGGAGATTCAGGGGGGTTTTTGTGTTCAACCTCAAAAGTTGAGGGGTTTGGTTATGCAATTGTTGAAGCGATGAGTTGTCGGTGTCCGGTTTTGACAACCGATTCAGACGGGGTCCGTAGTTTTATTATCCATAATCAAACAGGGAAATTTTTTGATAATAGTCAACACAACAATGCAGTCATTGAAGCACTTGAACTTATAACAAACGTTGAATTACGAGAGAAAATAAGATCCAATGGATTGCATCATATACAAACTCATTTGAGTCCAAATATCTATTGTCAGAACTTCCTTCAAATGATGAATGTTCTTGGAGTTAACAAATAAACACCCTCCAAATTGGAGGGTGTTTATTTGTTTGACCAGCACTCATCTGATTCATATCCCATTTCAATAAGAAATTCATTCGCGTTTTTCTTGAAAAGCTGTATAACTTCTTCATCAAATTCCTTCTTCCAACTGCCAATTTGTCCTGAACGGAATGTGAACGATTTGCCAGTGTCAATGTTTGCAAGCATGTTCTCAACAATAATTTTTATTGAACATGTTGATAGTCTGCATCGTAAAGAAAACCGACTATCTTCACTAATTCTGCTTCCCTTGAACTTTCTGATTCTGTGAGTTGTTCGAAAGTGACTTTAAGAACATTATCCTCTTGAATCCACCTGTAGAAGCCCGAAATATACGTATGGAAATCTGGCCATTTCTCAGGAACACCTTGAATGAGAACGACTAATTGATCCTTCAAGGTCACATATTTTGATTGAAAATCCTCATGGAGAGGATGCCTAATCCATTTTTCCCGGATAAAGTAAGCCATTGATACCAGAACATCTCTCGAGTCGCGGTAAAGAAAAATATGTTTTAAATTCAACTGGTCAAACATGTCAGCATACCTCACTGAATATCGAACATGAGCAAGTCCAAACTCATCATCAGACAACATCTTCAATCTTGAAGAATGATCATGAAAGACTTCTTCAAAATAGGAAGCACGAGCGACTACTGCATCCAAAAAGAATTTTTTCGACGAATCATTAATATCCATTTTCACCCCCGGTATCCCATTTAAAAGTTGATGAAGTAAATGTGTTCCGCTTTTAGGGACGGATGACATAAAAAAAGCAGGTAAACGTATGGCATGGTTTTGATCTATCATTTATTAACCTCCATAAGAAATAAAATATGTTATTGTATGAAAAACCCGATCACTGTGGACTATTTATCTGACTAATCCTCTCCCAAAATAAAAAAATGAGCAAATTGATCAGGTAGCTTGTCTATGCAACTAAATTTAATATCCATATACTAATTTATCCCCAAATGAAAGGATGATCAAATTGACACAACAGATTTTTGACTTCAGCTCAAGTGTTCCATCGTCTGGAAGTCAATCATTAAACCGCTCGATTCCTACTTCTCCTTCAACAATTAAATTAGCAGCTTTTGGTCTATTTGTACCAGATCAATCAAATAACGTAAAACTCGATGCTACAGTTGGTCTAGAGGCAACCGCCTTAACTCCAACCATTTTATTTAAAGTGTTCAGAAACACAGGAGTTATCTTCTCTACTCGTATCACTGTAGACGCAGATACTGGGGACTTCCAGACCGTTTCATTTCAAGCAATTGACACAAATGCTCCAACTGGATTCCATTCTTATTCAGTAACTGCTGAGCTCGTTCCCTCCATTTTTCTAGATTCAGCACAAGTAGTGGGTCCTGTAACATTTAGTGGATTTTCAATTGGTCAAACCTAGATATTCTTATAATGAGGAACCGAGTGGATTGACTCACTCGGTTCCTTATTATCTCTAAGGTATTTTCAAACCGAAAATGTATCTCCTAACCTTCTTTCTCTAATTAAATTCAACATTACTATTCTTTTTATATGCACTTTGAATAACACAAACTAAGTTGGGACATTTATTAAATGAAGAGACAATATGTAAACGATAAACTAGATTCAACAGTTTTTCACAATTAAAACTAAACAGAATTTCACAAATAAGATTAAACAGTTATTCCAAATTAGCCCCTCCCTTCAATATACTAGAGTTAGTTTATTGAAAGTGAGGATCCAGGAGTGGAACGTTATATGTCTTATGTTGAAATTCACCAATTATACTCGCAAGGTTTTTCAAAAAGTAAAATAGCTAGGAAGTTAGGAATATCTAGAAATAGGGTGATTGATTATTTGAAAATGAGTCCAGATGATTTTGAGGAGTTTATAACTTCGTTAAAGATGAGGGGGAAGAAATTAGATCCATATCAAATACATATCATGGAATGGTTGAAAGAGCATCCTGATTTAACATCAGCTCAGATTTATGACTGGCTGGAGGAAAAACTAAAAGTAAAGGATGTGAGTGAGAATACAGTAAGAAATTATGTAAATGAATTGCGTGACAAGTATTACATTCCAAAAGTAAAGGCTCATCGCACTTACAGTGCGATACCAGAAGTGCCGAGGGGTCTACAAGCTCAGGTTGATTTCGGTCAAACAATTGTGGAAGATGCTGAAAGGAAAAAGCATCGCTTATACTTCATCGCATTCATTTTATCGCATTCGAGATACAAATATGTAGAATGGCTAGATCGGCCGTTCCGAACCACCGATGTCATCCACACACACGAGAAAGCGTTCCAGTATTTCGGTGGGATGCCCCAGGAGATGGTTTATGACCAGGATGCCCTTTTGGCAATTAACGAAAATGCCGGTGACTTAATTATGACTGCAGAATTCACGAAGTACTACCAGGCAAGACAATTCAGAATTTATTTGTGCAGAAAGAGTGATCCAGAATCAAAAGGGAAAGTCGAACAAGTTGTGAAATTCGTGAAGAACAATTTCAGCAACCATCGAACTTATAACAATATTGAGGATTGGAATGCTTCCTGCCTAGCCTGGCTGAAACGCACCGGGAACTATAAAATTCATCACAATATAAAAAAGAGACCAGTCGAGGTGCACGCCCTGGAAAAGCCGCACTTACGCCAAGTCTCAAATACCTATTATCTTTTCGATAATGTTCATAGCCCAAGTATAACAAGAAGCATTCAAAAGGACAATATCATTCGATATGGCGGTAACCGTTATAGTGTACCGAAAGGTACCTATCGGTACGGAGCAGCAAACACGGCTTACGTCATGGAAAAAGAAGGATTCCTATATATTCGATTAAAAGAAGCTGGAAAAGTTATCGCGAAGCATGAAATAACAGACAAAAAAGGAGAAACCATAACCGCCCCTGAACATCGAAATAAGAATACTTCAAAAAGAGATTTACTTATATATGAAATCGAGGATTTCTTTACGGACAAGACTTCTATCAAGTGGTTTATGGGAGTATTAAAAGAACGTTATCCTCGTCACCTAGTTGATCAACTGAAAGTGATCCAATCTTCCATCAAGAACTATCCAAATGAGGTGGAAGAGGCTCTTGTAAAGATAAAACAAATGAATATGACAAGCGCAAATGACTTTCGTGATGTAGTCAAATCGTTAGCGATAGAAAAAGAGAGATTGGTTCTGACCTCCCCACAAGATGTGCAGACAAATGAAAAGTATCAAGCGATCGTTGCACCAGAACGATCAGCGGATATCTATCTCGAAGTGTTGTCAGGAGGTAAGTGAAAATGAACCAGGTATATGACCATCTACAGGAAAAGTGTCGAACCCTCCGTCTCGCAGAGACGGGAAAGAAGCTACCGGAAATTCTGAGAAAAGCAGAAGCTAAAAATTGGACGTACCACGAACTCATTCATGAAGTATTAAGTTATGAAATTCGTTGCAGGGAACAAAAAAACATGGAAAAGATGATGAAGTGGGCGGATTTCCCGGAGAATTTATCCTTCGAAACATATGACCTGAAGGAACAGAATGCCATCGGAGAAAAGCAACTCCATGTGTTACAGGAACTTCATTGGATAGATGAACACTTCACTTTAATTATGATGGGTCCAACTGGAGCTGGTAAGACACACTTATCTGTCGCATTAGGAATACATGCCGTGGAGAATGGATATCAAGTATCCTTCACTTCAATGAGCCAGCTGATGTACATTCTGAAGACAAGAGACTATATCAGCAAATCCAAAACTAGATATAAACGCATTGTATCTTCGGATCTCATTATTATAGATGATGTGATGTATATGACATATGAAGCTCAGGAAGCTCATCTATTTTTTCAGTTTATATACGACTTATATGATAAAGCAGCTTTTATACTGACTTCTAATAAAGGTCCTGGAGAGTGGGGGAAATTCCTTGGTGATCCCACTCTCACCACGGCCATTCTAGATAGGTTATTACACCGGAGTGAGATTCTTACATTTGATAAGGAGGCAGATAGTATAAGGATGAAATATCGGAAAGCAATTTTTGATGCATCACCTGTTGAATCTTAATTGTGGAAAACTGTTTAATATTATTTGTGGAAAATTGTTTGTTTCTACTTGACGGTTACACAATAACAACAATAAACTTCATACCCGGTTATTAATTATTCTTTTAATATGGTCAAGTAACTCTTTAACCCTTATTTCTGTAGAGTGTCTATTTCGAATTAATTCTGCTCCTAGCTGAACGATTTTCATTCTCTCCTCCACATTTTCCAAATAATATTCCGCCTTTTCATAAAAATTTGTATCATCAATCTCAACAAATGTTTTACCATCTATAAATCCAAGATCTCTTAATTCATTGGAACCCGAAGCAAGAAGAAGTGTTTCACAGGCAAGAGTTTCAAAGTATTTCAATATAGGAAAGTGATAATTTGAATCGCAAGTGAAAAAGATTTTTGCCTTATTTAATTCCAGTGCATAATCCTTACCTACTTTATATCCCTGAACGTCTTGAGGCAATTCTTTATAACCTGGATGAGAATGGTAAGTGAAATTAGCATCCCTTTGAAATCTATCTTTTATAACCTGTCTTAAAGGATATAGTTCTTTATAAATTGCCCCCATCATTAAATAATCATTTTCTCTATTTAATTTATAATCTTTAAATATTAACGTTGGAACATGATGAGGGAACCAAATCATTCTGTCTACATATTCCGGATACCATTTTTTAAAGGCTTCGCGATAGTTCGCGAAAATATAACGAACGTTTTCCCGTTCAATAAATTGCCTTCTCTTGTACATTTTGTATTGTAAGTCATGCATTATTATCCCAAAAGGGATATTAATCGATCGCATCCCAGAAATTTCTGGGCAGTAATCAGGTTTATAATCATTAAGTAGGATGAAATCGGGTGTTACTCCAATATGATTAATAATATCCTGAATGTCTCCGTCAATTGACCAAAGATTTAAGTTGCAATGTTTAGTCAATTCCTTAGTTAGATAAAGGCTGCTTTTTTCGATATGCCGGGTATGGTCTTTTGTAATAAACAACAACTTTAGTTTCGACATATAAAACCCCTTCTATTTGTTTGTGAGAGTAAGTTCTGAGCATTCGTTACTTGCTATCTAATCAAACCGAGCGCAGATTTCCTAAACCTGCCTTACTTTTTGTTAATTTCTATTTCTGGAATAGGGTCTTGTGTGTTTCACTAAGAAATAATGAATATTTGTTGAGAAGGAAACAACAAATTGTGAAAAAATTTCGGATTTTATATTATCAAACTTTATGAGTCTTGAATAGGTATGCCTACAATGAATCTCTTCCACAATCCCCTTAATTAGCCACTGAATTTCTATATAATATTCCCGAATCCAAAATAGTTTCAAAAGCTTCTTGGGAAGTGGCCAGACTGTGTAATATTAACCAGCCATATGGTGACTGTGGCCATAAAAAAAGACTCCAATAAATTTATAATTGGAGTCTTTCTGAATTAAATACTCTAAAACTCTATACATGCAACTATGCTTTGCAAAGGAATAATTACTTCGCCAAGACCGCCTGAACCTGGTTGATTCACAACCACATAGTCACTACCTACTTCAATGATTGTTACGTTCATTAATATTGGGTCTCCTGAATTACCGGAATCTCTTAAATAAATTTCAGCTAAAGGTACACCAATATACGCACGTAGCTTAACAAACAGTTTACTCGCCATAAAGCTTCTCCTTTCAATCTGTTAATGTGAGTAAGTCATTCCTACTCTTTACATTCATATGTAATTAACAATCGATTGCATGGACAATAAAACCAAATTTTAAAAATTAATGATAAATATAAACTTATATCATACATAATAAGAATCGATTTTTTAGATAAAGAATATCTATGTGTACCTCTAAATCACCTTCCTTTTCCAGCACATATAAGATTTTAATAAGTATGAGACAAACAACCATTTTATATATTGATAGGCTTTGAACCATGCATAACCCGCATTGTTAAAATATAGTGTATTAATCCTGAAAATTAAAAGGGGTTAAACAAATCAAAGGAGGAAAAATGATGAGTTTATTTGATGATAATGATTGCGGCTGTGGTAAAAGAAAAACCTCTCCTACTAGTAAATGTGATGGCTGCGTCTGCGATGAACTTAGAAAACTAAGGCCAGGACAATTAGTTGACCTAGTACTCAATGGAGAAGACGAGTTTACAGATCTAACTTTTGCTTGCTTCGATCCTAAATCTTGCTGTGTTACTTTTCTCGATGAAGATTATCCATTTATTGTGGATTGTAGAAAAATCCAAGCTATTAGACTGCTATAAAAAAACCTGTTCATATTCCTTAGTAATTAGGCACTTATATTATTTCTTGGAACTATTTCTCGGACCAAGAAATCTAATATTTGAGCCTTTTTTTCTCTTTCCATAACAAAAGAGCAGTCTACTTTGCCCCTGCTCAATATCAGTAATCGATTTTTGATTTATAATCTTCCGTATATTCAACAACAGTACAAAACTTTTTAAGTTTATCGTTTTTCATTTTCCATGAATGGCTATTTTCTTCTTTTCGAATATAAACATATCCCTTGATTGTAGAAGAAAAAATTTTAATTCCATTTAGCTTACAATCTTCACAGAAGGCGGCATCCTCTCCAACAGAAGTGTCACGAAAACCTATGTTATGAAAAACACTTTTCTTAACAAATAACGTCCCTCCCATTAAAATTGCGTTATTATAAACTTCTTCACTATTTGACATAGAGCCAGCAAACTTATAAGGATTAAAAATCGTCAATAACTTTTCACTTTCAAAAAACATATATATGCTTGTTTTCCCAACTACATTAACCTTTGCATTTTGTAAAGCTTTAAGTGATTCAGATAAATAGTGAGAGCTATAATAATCGTCATCATCAAACTTTGCAATAAAATATCCGCTTGCATGCTGAATCCCTTTATTTAAACATTTACCGAGAGATTGATTTTCATCCTCCCTTAAAATTGTTACGTTTTTATACTTTTGGCTTTTGCTTTTCCATTCATTTAAATCGATTGAATTATTATTTATTATGATTACTAATTCTTTATGCTTGTAGTGTTGTTTATCGTAATTCGATAAAATATTTGTTAAACTCTTTTCTCTATTTGTACAAGTAATAACCGAAATCACCACATTCCCTCCTTGCATAACATTTAATACTTAAGCAATTCAAACTGTTATTTAGTCGTCTACAATATTTATTTGATGAACTTCGCTGACAAGTGAAAGATAGGGAAAATGTTCAATCATTCAAGTAGCCAGCCCAAATTTTATAAAGACTTTTATTCATTTCCATGCCCATATCTTGCAGCCTTTGAAATGTACTTAAAAATTGAATTCCTTCAAGTATGATAACGCCATCAATTTTTTTATTTATAAATTGCTGGAAAATATCTTTTGTAGTTCTAGATTCAACAGTATTAACATAACGAGCTATGGTTAAATTGCAAATATTGGAAATTTGCTTGAATTCTTTGCAAGCCTGCTTATTCCCAAGTACAACACAAGTTGGTTCACATGCTCTCGCCTTGTTCATAATTATTTTTTTAATGTACTTGGCAGCAACAACCCAATCTTCATTAATGAATTCATTATTTCCTTTACTTAAGGAGCCCGAGTGTACTCTGTATTGATACAAAACTTTTGGAAGTTTATGTATCTGACCTATTTCAAACATCCTCATCCACAAGTCGTAATCATAGCAAATTTTATAAGACGTATTATAACCGCCAACTTGATTGAACACATCTTTAGAAAACAAAACAGAACCATGGCATAGAGGGTTAATGTAAAAGCGGTACATTCTTAGATGTTCACTATCTACTAAGAAATTTCCATGTTCTTCAGTTTTCAACCGATCATTCCACAAAGACTCAGATCCACTAATACATTCCTTCAGTGCACCAACAGCAACGATTTCTTGTTGTTGGTGGATATATCTTGTTTGTTCTTCTAATCTTGTTGGGAGGCTAAGGTCATCCGCGTCTTGTATGGCAATCCAATTACCGTTAGCTTCATTAATCCCTTTATTTAAAGCATTAGCAGCTCCTTGATTTTTATCAAGATGAATGACACGTACTCTTTCGTCTATTATCTGATCTAAAACTCGTTTTGTGTTATCTGTGGAGCCGTCGTTCACTATAATAAATTCAAAATTGGTATATGTCTGATGAAGGATGCTGTTAATGGCATCTATTAAATATGATTCTTCATTATACACCGCCATTACTACAGAGACGAGCATAAATGCCCCTCCATTTCTTTTCCTTATTCCTCAAGACTAATTAGGCAAAATTTAAATATGTTTTGTATAGTCAGTTGTCTGCGCAATAAATTTACTAACTTTCAATAACAGTTCTTCCGGTATTCTCCATGTGTGTTTATTATGATCACTCTCTCTTACATACACAAAGTGATCTCTGCTTCCTGAATAAACATTTAGGTTTTTCTTTATACAATTTACCGTAAATATTCGATCAACCTCTCTTATCTGAGTAGGAAATTTAACTTCATTGAGAACAGTCTTTTTGAAAAAGAGTGTACTTCCTTGAAGATATTGTTTGCCGAAGCTAGTATTATGTTTGATGTATTGATTTTCGTTTCCCGGATTAAATAAGGATAATGTCTGCCTGGATTTAAAATAGATATAGACCGTTGTTTTACCTAGAACATCTAATTTAAGTTTTGTTAATTTTGAATATGACTCTTTTATATAATCTGGTGAGTAATAGTCATCATCTTCAAAGTTAGCAATAAACTCATAGTTTGCTTTCTCTCCTGCAAAGTTTAAGCACTCCCCTAATGTATATTTTTTAGACAACATATAAACCTTAACATTGCTGTATTGACTAGCTTTATCGTTCCACGAGGTCAAATCCATAGATTCGTCATTTAGTACAATAATCAACTCCTTTTCTGGGAATGTTTGACTTAAGAAATTATTGAATACGTTTTCTAAGCATTGGTCTCTTATTGTACATGTAATTACACTTACCATTTACCATTCCTCCTTCTAAAGCCTTATTTCTGATAACCGATAGGGTTTTTTTGAAACCAATTCGAAGCTGATTGGATCATTTCATTTATTCCATATTTAGGATACCAACCTAACTCCGCTTTTATTTTTTCATTTGAAGCAATTAAAATAGGTGGATCTCCTTCCCTTCTCTTTTTATAAGAAACATTTGCTTTTTTAGTTAATATTGTTTCACAAAATTGAATGACTTCTTTAACGGTGTATCCCTTTCCAATTCCAACATTATAAATTTGATTTAGATTCTCCTTATTAATTAAAGACAATAACGCCAGAAAATGAGCATTAGCAAGATCCTCTACATGTATGAAATCTCTAATACATGTACCATCCCTTGTTTGATAATCAGCTCCCAGGACATTTACACCCTTTTCATCGTTGTCAATTATACTTTTAATTACATTAGGGATTAAGTGTGTTTCAGGTATGTGATCTTCGCCGAGGTCTCCCGATGAATCTGCACCTGCAACATTAAAGAAGCGCAATATGATATATTCCAAATCAAAAGCTTTTGAACAATCCCGAATCATTTGTTCACCCATTAATTTTGACCATCCATATGGATTTATAGGTTTTTTTTCTGCTATTTCTGTAATGAGTGCATCAGACGCTTTACCATAAACTGCACAGGATGATGAGAATACTAAAGTTTTGATATTATGTTTCTTCATCGTATCAAGTAAAATTGCCATACCTGCAACATTGTTCAAGTAGTAATGTGAGGGATTGGTAACTGATTCACCTACATAACAACAAGCTGCTAATTGAATAACAGTTGTGATTGGATATTTAATAAAAACATTTGTTAGATCCTCTTTATTTAATAGATCTCCATCGATAAATGTAGCCCTTGAATTAACGGCATCAATATGACCTGTAGAAAGGTTATCAAATACAATAACTTCAAACCCCTTCTCAGACACTTGCTTTACAACATGACTCCCTATATAACCAGCTCCACCTATTATTAATATCAATTTGAGCCTCCTGCTTGGTTATTTGCCTAAACATGATAACAACGCTATACATACTATATTGATAGGTATTGCAACAACAAATGAAATTTCAAGATCTGAGTGTAGGAGGGATATTGTGAATACAATTATTATTAGTGGCGGGGCGGGATTTATTGGATCGCATTTAGCATTGGATTTGTTACAGAAAAAGCATAAGATAATTTGCATCGATAATCTATCTTCGGGAAATATAGAAAACATAATTAAGCTTAAACAGTACGAAAATTTCTCTTTTCTGAATTATGATATTACCATTGAAGGTATTGAAAAGATAATAGAGAACAAAATAGATGAAATTTATCATTTAGCCTCCCCTGCATCTCCTAAGCAATATCAGTTACATCCCATAGATACAATTAATGTAAACACTAATGGCACACGGAACTTATTGAATCTTGCCAGAAAATGCAAAGCAAAATTCTTGTTTGCGAGCACGAGCGAGGTTTATGGAAATCCCGAAACACACCCGCAAAAGGAGGATTATACCGGGAATGTAAACACCTGGGGTCCAAGAGCATGTTATGATGAAGCAAAACGTTTGGGCGAAGTATATTGCTATTTATTCCATAGTTTATACAACTTAGAGGTAAAGGTAGTTCGACTATTTAATACTTATTCAGCTGGACTTTCATCTGATGATGGAAGAGTAATTTCAAACTTTGTTAACCAGGCAATAAATAATTTGGATATTACCGTTTATGGTGACGGAAAACAAACCCGTGCCTTTTGTTATATAGATGATACTATACGAGGTTTAAAAATGATTATGGAAGATCCCAAAACAAATGGCGAGATAATAAATATAGGGCATCCCAAAGAGCACACTATAATAGAAGTCGCTGAATTGGTTAGAGAACTAGCTAAAAGTTCAAGTGAAATTATATTTAAGCCACTTCCTATTGATGATCCAATAAGAAGGCTTCCCTGTATTCAAAAAGCAAGGTCTTTAATAGGATGGGAACCAGTAATTGACTTAGAAAATGGATTAATTAGGACAATTCAAGACTACAGTAGGAATAATATAGGTATTGTCAAGTAGTGCCGTTATTGTTTTTTATTAAAGATATCTCTTTCAAAAACCGAGAGTGCTCTTCCAACTATTTGATCCATATTGAAGTATTTATACTCAGCTAATCTCCCCAAGAAAATCACTTTTTCTTTTAGCTTCTCTGCTTCAAGATTATATTTTCTATAAAGATCTTTGTTCTCCGTTTTTGGTATAGGATAATAAGGTTCATTTATTTCCTTTAAATATTCAATCGGATACTCTAAAGAAATAGTAGTGCCTTTTGAATGTTGACCAGTTATCTTTTTGTATTCTGTAATTCTCGTGAAATTATATTCGTTTGGGAAATTTACCTGAGCTGCTTCCTGATAACTCTCACTAGAATAATGTTTATACTCAAAGTTCAAACTTCGATAAGGAAGATGACCAAATTTATAATCAAAAAAGTAATCAATTGTGCCTGTATAAACCATTCTAGTATATTTAATTGATTTTATTACTTCTTTATAATCTGCTTTCAATAAAATTTTCACCTTGGGATTTTCAACCATTTTCTTAATCATATTCGTATAACCGTTTAGTGGAACTCCCTGATAAGTATCTTGAAAATAACAGTTATTTCTACTAACAAAGAAAGGTACTCTTCCTGTCACCGATTTATCAAGTTGTTCTGGATTTAGATTCCATTGTTTTTTTGTATACCCTTCATAAACCTTATTGTAAATGTATTGAGCTAAAGTTTGAATTTCCTTTACATCAGAGTCAAGGAGTTGGAAAATAGGTATTTTATCTCCTAATGAGTACTCTTTTAAAAGTGAATTTTCTAATTTACGAGCATATTCGTGTGGAAATAATGCTTGAATCGAATTAAAGTTGAAAGGGATTGGTACTCTTGTACCTTCAATACATCCAAGCACTTTGTGAAAGTAAGGTAACCATGTTGTGAATTGAGATAAATAGTCCCAAACCTTCCTGGAATTAGTGTGAAAAATATGAGGACCATATTTATGGATCAACAAACCATGTTCATCATAATGATCAAATAAATTCCCTCCAATATGATCCCTTTTTTCCACTATTAGCACGGATTGATCTAATTCGTTAGAGATTCTTTCAGCAAGTGTACAGCCCGCTAAACCTGCCCCTACAATTACCCAATCCCACTTCATTTTGAAAGCACCCCATATCTTCTTCATAAACCCCTTATTTATCATCTATGCCTTTTCTCATTAAGTTATACATACAGATATATTAGTTTAATATACCAGTTCTAAGACTTCTTTAATCTCAATTCAGAAAGCTGTCTCCATCCACAATGAGTTTTAAATTGCGGCTCATACTCATCTCCCCACTTTTTCAAAGTATAATAGATTAACCATTCAAAAACTTGATTGTACAACTCAATGTTCTTTGTTGCATTGTTTGGATGTTGTCTATAGTTATAAAGCATTTTATCTATCCATTTTATTTCGTATTTCTCTACGATCAGAAAATCCATCCTTCTATCTTCCATATGCCTTCCTTGCCATGGATCATCTGTTGGCCATCCCCCTAACTCCTTTAGGACTTTCGTCCGATAAAGACGAGGGAATGGGACAAAATTCGATAGTAAGAATTGGTAAGGATTTTCAAAGGTAATGCCCTCTCTCCTTGGAACTTCAATTAATTTGTTTCCATTTTCATCACAATACACATCGGTTTTATTTCCACATATTAACGCTACTTTATTTGAAACATTCTGGACTTCTTGCAAAAGCACCTCTAAGGAGTTTGGAAATAGCCAATCATCAGCATCAAGCTTTAAAGTATATGGTGTATTAATCATTTTCAAACCAGCATTTTGTGCTTTTGATTGACCGTAATTCTTCTTCATCTTTATTAAAATTACTCTTGGATCCATTAAATAATGCTTTATTGTAAAAAGGCTGTTATCATTTGAACCATCATCTACAATAACAACCTTCCAGGATTGATATGTTTGTTGAAATACACTTTCTATAGCCTGCGCTAAGTAGGAACCTGGATTAAAAGATGGAATTAATACTGTTACATCCTGTTTCATATCATCCTCCACCTTCCGAATTCAAGCAAAATATTAAACACTAATAATAAGAAGTTAAAAACTACTTAAGGATCATCGACAATTATTTAGGTTTTAACTCTGCTAAAGTTTTCCATCCATTCACAACTGTGAAGATTGGATCATAGTTATCTCCCCATCTCTTTAGCGCATCTCTAATATTCCATTCGATCATTTCATTCATCACATATAAGTTTGTAGTTAAATTACTCTCATGTTTTCTATAATTATATAAAAGTTCATCAATCCAAAGTATTTTGTATTTTTCAATTAATCGAACGTCAATCCTTCTATCTTCAACATATCTTCCTTCATAAGGATCATCTGTTGGCCACCCTCCTATTTCTTTTAATGCTGAGGTTTTGTAAAAACGAGGATATGGTACATAGTTTTCAAGTAGGAAATCATATTTGTTATCGAACAACCTCCCACCTGTTCTATTATATTTTCCAAATGTTTTACCTTCTTTAGTCTGGTAATGAACGGTTTTATTTCCACATACTAACGCAACATCATCGGACATGGTTGTTGCAATACGTAGTAAAAGTTCTATCGTATTTGGATACAACCAATCATCACTATCTAACATTAGTATATATGGTGTATCAATTACCCCTAGTCCTTTATTCTGGGATTTTGACTGTCCTATATTTTCTTCGTTTTTTAGTAAAGTAACTCTTGAATCATTTAAATAGTCTTCAATATTTAATAAACTGTCGTCAGTAGAAGCGTCATCTACGATAACATGCTTCCAATTTCTGAAAGATTGAGAAGAGACACTTTCAACAGCTTTTTCCAAAAAAACACCAGGATTATAGGAAGCTGTTAAGATAGTGACCATATTTTCATCATTCTTCACAATTATCCCTCCTACTTTTTAGCTAATGCTGTTAAAACAAGTTGATAATTAGGGTCTACATAATTAAATAACGTCGGAGGAAGTTGTTCTTTAGGACATCCATCTAATAAGGCTTTTGCCAGGGCTAAATTCCCATAATTTTTTACGGAGAGTATATGCGTAGAAGGGATAACTTCTTTTAATAATTTGTTTAAAGATAAGTTCGTAAACCTCCAATAATCCCCATGAAAACTCGATTCACAACTTTGACTTAATCCTGTTGTTGTTAACAGTAAGGTTCCACCAGGCTTTAAAGCATTATAAGTGTTAGAAAGCGCAGATCTGATATCATAGATAACATGAAGTACCTGGGTTAAAATAATACAATCGAATACTCCAACTGGTATATTTTCTCCCGTCTCTAAATTCCCTACAATTGTAGCAGCTGGCGAGTCAATTAAATTCAGTACTTCACTTTTTTTTACATTTGTTCCATAACGCTTTGTATATTCTGCATCACCGACTTCTAATACTGATCCATAAATATATTTCTTATTTAATTCTAAAAAATTCTCTATATAATACCGATCAACTGGTGTACCTAGATCAAAACCAAATTCTTTGCTCAATGGTGCTAATGAGTAGTTCCTATCCATATTCATTTCCCCTTCTTTTTTTAAAGTAATAGACTGTATCTGTTAATCCATTGTCTAAATCACGAATTAAACTCCATTTTAATTTAGACAGAGCTTTCCCATTGTCTAATCTGCTAAATAGTATATCTCCTTGTTTTGCTGGCATATAATCTGGTTCATAAAAATGGTTGAATTTAGCTTTTAAAATAGAATACAGTTCGTTTATACTTGTATCAGTATTAGTAGAAATGTTAAATACTTGGTTTTTTCCTAGATTAAGTGATTTAAAAATTGCTTCAGCCACGTCTTTAACAAAAATGAAGTCTCTTCTTTGAGTTCCATCTCCATATACATTAGGTGTTTTGGAGTTAATCAGGTTATCAACAAATACTGAAACTACCCCACTTTCACCTGTGGGATTTTGACGTGGACCGTATACATTTGATAAACGAAGTATCGTATATGGAAGATCGTAAAACTTCTCATAAAACCTGATATATTCTTCGGCGACTAACTTTGATACTCCGTAGAAAGAAGACGGCTTGAGATCTGACGTTTCTAATAATGGTATATCGCTAAGATTTTCCTTATATACAGCTGCAGTTGATGTATAGATTATTTTTTTCACTTTGTGTGTAATACATAAATCCAGGAGATGGATTGTTCCTAATATATTTATCGATGCATCTTCTAAAGGTGATTTGACAGAATCAGATACGCTAACTTGTGATGCCAAATGAATA
Organism: Pseudalkalibacillus hwajinpoensis; assembly: GCF_039851965.1. Taxonomy (NCBI): domain Bacteria; kingdom Bacillati; phylum Bacillota; class Bacilli; order Caryophanales; family Guptibacillaceae; genus Guptibacillus; species Guptibacillus hwajinpoensis. The sequence goes on from NZ_CP156674.1 coordinate 683,587, forward strand.
ACGTATTCCGGTCTTTCTTTTTCAAATATCTTTCCTAAATTAGTTGAATTAAGCGATATTTCATAAAATATTGCAGAACTATTCACATTATTTTTTTGACCTCTACACAAATCATCAACTACAATAACACGATAACCTCTTTCAATTAAAAGATCGACGACATGGGACCCAATAAACCCGGCTCCTCCTGTAACCAAAATATTCACATCATACCCCCTGAGCCAATCATTATAGTAGAAACATTTTTAAAATATAATATTTTTCAGCATAATTGCATCCCATCTCCATACCTCGTTTTTCTGCCCATTTTTTCACACTTTCTGGAGAAATCAAGTGGCTTGGTTCCCTAATCTGAGAAGTATGCTTATTAAGTGCATGAATTTTCATATCTATCGATTTTGATATATCTAAATACAATTCCCCTGCTTCATTAATCTTTGGATATTGCCATACCATCAAGGGATATTCAAACATCGCGATTAGTTGATATGATTTATTAGGTGCTGGCCTTAAAGCAGACATACATGCTCTAAATAACACTTGATGATCCTGATGAAAGCTGGGATATGGTATAAACACCATAGTTGGTAAAAAACCATTTATTATGGTATCTAGCTTTGTCACTATTTCATTCATGGGTATAGTATCTAGAAAGCTCTCATGCGATCGATACAATATGTCGTATTCTGTGCATCCTAATAAACTTAGTGCATTTTTCAACTCATTTTCTCGCGTTCTAGCGGTGACTATTTCTTTGATTTTATGTTCAAAGCGAATATCACCGATTGCACCAATTACGACTTTTACTTGATTCTTGAATCTACATGCTTTTTCAATCAGTCCTCCACACCCGAGAATTTCATCATCCGAATGAGGAGCGATAATAAGAATTCGTTGTTTTCCTGTTTCAATCACTATAAACCCCCACATTCAAAAAGAAATTTCATTCTGATAATTTTTACATTTATTATATGTTTGAACCTCTTTTAAAACTGCCTTCTTTATATAAGATGAGATTACTGCCTCTTTTAAATGAGTTAAAGTTATAGGGTTTCACTGCTTTATTAAAAGCTTCCGTGCACCCCGGTATTATTCGGTCGTGTAATTCGATAATGAGTATATTGATCTTGTTTAACCAGTTTTTGTGTCCTTCATTAGTAAATAATTCTTTTTCTGCACCTTCAACGTTCAACTTTAATAAATCTATTCTTTGCATTTTATATTTATCCATTAATGATTCAATTGTCACTGCCTTTATAGATTGTGGTTTTGATTGCTCTGACTCCCTTACAACTAATCCCCATTCACCAAGGCCCACGTCAACTACTTCTAAATAAGTATTTTTACTCCATAGTCCCGAATGGATTGGAACAATGTTTTTATAATTTTTTGTATTTTCTGCAAGTACTTCGTAATTTGATTGATCAGGTTCAATTGCAACGATTTGTGCATTAGGATAATTATTAGCAAAATAAATACTAGTATAACCAGCGTTAGCACCTCCATCTATAATCCATTTAGGTTCAAATGATAGTGGTTTTAGCAAATACTCTTTATCATAAAAAACATACTTTAAAGAACTTAAATCAGTTGAGTTCTTTCTGTAACAAATTGGCTCATTAAAACCACTTACTTTTTTGTATGCCTTCTTATAATACTTCACCATTCAGCACTCCAATTCGGATAATATTTTTAGTCAAACATAGAAAGTCATTAGTTGCTAAGAATGACCATTGATGAGTACAAATCATTTATCTGTTTAGTAACCTTATATAATCCTGCTCCTTACCAATGTCATACCGATCTCCAGTACATTCTTTAGCAAAAAATACTTCTTCTTTCAACATTAGCTGAATTGCATCTGTTAATTGAATTTCTCCACCAAAATCTGGCAAAACCTCACTCAAATACTGATAAATCCCGGAGTTAAATACATATCTTCCAGTTACCGCATAGTTTGAAGGAGGGAAAATCTTGGGTTTTTCTACAATCTCTTTTAAACGATAAAGACCTTCCGAAACTAACTCGCCCTTAATAATTCCATAATCTTTCAACATTTCATTTTGCAATTGTTTTACAGAAATTACATTTTCATTGTACGATTCAAATATCTCTATTAACTCTGCTAACGCTGGTTTACCAACATAAATATCATCTGGTAACAACACAGCAAATGGATCACACCCAGTAAATGGTTCTGCAATTTTGAGCGCATCACCAAGCCCTTTTGCATGCGATTGACGCACATATTGTATATGAACGTCGGGAACAGTAGTCTTCTCAAGTAAATGCGTCTTATTTACCCTTTCCAGAAATGCTTCTAATTCAAGAGAATGGTCAAAATAATCCATTATTAGATTTTTCGTTCTTGAAATCACGATAAGAATTTCTTCTATTCCAGAGGCGACAGCTTCTTCGACTACATAATGGATAGCTGGTTTCCCACCAATTGGAAACATCTCTTTTGGTATCACTTTTGTAATTGGCAAGCTCCTGGTACCGTACCCTGCTGCGGGAATTACCGCTTTCTTAATCATATGCCTTCACCTTCCACGTTTATTTACTTATAGCCTATTCGGTTTAAATAACACAGTAACTTGTCAAACATAAATCAGGCAGTTTAGTTCATTTTTTCCTTTAACAATATATTAGACCATTACCCATTTTACGACCGCCATTCGTTTTAATCACACCAACTACCTATCGCCAAATACAATATAGAGTTAAGAATGTTGAAATTTAATTTAGTGGACATTGGAGGAAAGACAGAGATGGACATATGTATTGTTGGCGCAGGCTATGTAGGATTAACCACAGCGGGCTTGCTAGCGGACCTTGGTCACAATATTCACTGCATTGACAAAGATGTTAAAAAGATTGAAAACTTAAATAAAGGAAAGTCTCCGATCCATGAACCTGGATTAGAAGAACTATTAAATAAAAATCATCAAAATGGGCGACTAATTTTTTCCGATGATCGTGAAGCCTGTTTTCTAAACGCTCCTATTCTATTAATCGCGGTCGGTACACCATCCAGAACTAGTGGTGAGGCTGACCTATTCGCAATAAAAAAAGTCTTTGAGCATATTGCCAGTAAAATCACTTCTTATAAATTAATTATTACCAAAAGTACGGTCCCACCTGGTTCTAATGAGTGGTTCCACCAATACTTGCTTGACTGTGGTGTAGATGAAAAATTGTTCGATATTGTTTCAAATCCAGAATTCTTGCGTGAAGGTTCCGCAGTTCATGACTCGTTTCACCCTGATAAGATCGTAATAGGTTCAAAATCAGTCAAGGCTATACAGGTGCTAAAGGCGATTTACGAGAAATTAAATGCTCCGTTTGTTGAAACCAGTTTGACTGGTGCAGAAATGATGAAGTATGCATCAAATGCTTTTCTCGCCACGAAAATTTCATTCATAAATGAATTTGCAAGAATTTGCGATCAATACGATGTAGACATTACTGAAGTGGCTACTTCTATTGGATTCGACCCTAGAATTGGACCCCACTTTCTTCAATCAGGTCTTGGATATGGAGGGTCTTGCTTTCCAAAAGACCTGGATGCTCTTAGCTATGCCGCTCGGAAAAAGAAAATCAAAACGAACTTACTGGATGCAGTCAAGAAAGTGAATGATCATCAAGTCGATTATTATGTTAATAAACTTGAACTTGAAATCAATGGACTTAAAGGTAAACAAATTACAATCTGGGGTCTGGCTTTTAAACCTAATACGGATGATGTTCGAGAATCCCGCTCGATTAAACTCTGTGAGAAGTTGATTCAAAAAGGTTGTACAGTCATCGCCTTTGACCCAAAAGCCAAAAAGAAGCCTCTTTTTATTGAAGTAGCTGCTAACATGTATCAAGCGGCGAAACATTCCGATGCGCTGATAGTGGCAACTGATTGGGATTTGTTTCTTTCTGCAGATTGGTCTCAAGTGAAAGAGTATATGAAGGGACGAACAATCCTGGATGGACGGAATTACTTAGATCCCGAGGAAATTAGAGCCGCAGGCTTAAGCTATTTAGGAGTTGGAAGACCATGAGAATTCTTGTCACAGGTGTCGCAGGTTTCATTGGGTCTCATCTAAGTGAACAGCTTCTCACTAATCCAAACGTTGAAGTATTAGGGATTGACCAGGGAATTGAATCAGAGCCACTAAAGTTAAGAAATATACGTTATCTATTAAAACATCCACGATTTAAATTGTTTGACCGAGATCTCCTTACAGATGATATTTCCACATTACTAAAAGATCTTAACGTTCTCTATCACCTCGCTGGTATACCCGGTGTACGTTCGAGCTGGGGAAGCGAATTCGAGACCTATTTGCTCCATAACGGACTTGTTACGCAGAAGCTCCTTGAAGCTTGCAAAGGAACTTCTCTTGATAAATTTGTTTATATTTCAACATCTTCTGTTTATGGTGAAAAGGAAGGAAGAGTGACGGAAAACCTTATCCCCATCCCTCTCTCTCCCTATGGCATTACAAAGCTAACCGGAGAACAGCTCTGTAATGTTTACCATCAATATTTTGACATCCCTGTCGTCATTCTTCGTTATTTTACTGTGTATGGGCCACGCCAGAGACCTGATATGGCTTTTCATAGGTTTATCAAGCAACTAATCCTCGGTAAGCCTCTAACAATCTTTGGTGATGGTCAGCAGTCACGGGATTTCACTTATGTGAAAGACTGTGTGAAAGCCACTGCGGCTGTTTTAGAAGCTAAAAATGTCATAGGGGAAACGATCAATATTGGCGGAAAAGAACGTGCTACGGTATTAGACGTAATCTCCATTCTTGAGAACTTATTAAACACTAAAGCAACACTTACTTTTGCGGAAAAAGCAAAAGGAGAACCACGTCATACCTGGGCTGATATTACGAAGGCTGAAAGACTATTAAATTATCAACCAGAGGTCTTCTTAAAAGAAGGATTAAAATATGAGGTTGAAGACTTATCACAACTCTTTAAATCCGGGAGGGAAAGTAATTGAATTTAGCGTTGGTTTGCACAGAAAAGCTTCCTTCTCCCGCCATAAAAGGCGGAGCCATTCAAATGATGATCGATGGCGTTGTACCCTTTCTAAAAACAAATCATAAACTAACGATTTTTTCGGTTAGCGACCCCTTGCTGCAGAATGTGGAAGAACAAGAAAATGTAACTTACATCAGAGTTTCAAGATTGAATTATATTCAGAATGTCGCAGCGAAACTCGCGAAGCTCCCACCATTTGATGTCATTCATGTTTTTAATCGGCCAAAAGCGATTCCAGTTTACAGAGATGCAAGTCCAGAAAGTCAGTTCGTTTTGAGTCTTCATAATGAAATGTTCGCTGAAAAGAAGCTCTCAGATGAAGAGGGTCATCTTGCCGTCCAGGCAGTTTGTTCGATCATGACGGTAAGTGAGTATATTAGAGGTACGGTCATTCAGCGATTCCCAGATGCCGCAGCAAAAACGCATGTTGTGTATTCCGGGGTGGATTTGGCGAAGTTTGAACCTAAGTGGACTGAACGAGGGCAAGAAATTAATTCTCAGCTTAAGAACAAGAACGGCCTTTCTGGTCAAAAAGTCATTTTATTCATCGGTAGACTCAGTCGAACAAAAGGACCACACCTATTAATTCAAGCGTTACCCAACGTGTTAGAGCGGTTTCCTAACACGGTTCTTGTCATTTGTGGTGGGAAATGGTTTAGTGATAACCGCCCTAATGATTATGTTAGGAAGTTACACAATATGGCTAAACCTTTAGGAGAACATGTGCGTTTTACACAATATGTTCCTCATGATAAAATTCCATATTCCTATTTACTTGGAGATGTCTTCGTATGTAGCTCGCAGTGGCAGGAACCGCTCGCCAGGGTGCATTACGAAGCTATGGCAGCTGGAATTCCGCTTATTACAACAAAACGTGGTGGAAACGCAGAGGTTATCACACACATGCATAATGGCATAGTATTAAAGAATTATGCCAATCCTGCCAATTTCGCAGCTGCGATTTGCGATATGTTTGATCATCCTGATAAAGCCATGGAATTCAGTTTAAACGGAAGAGCGTTTGTGGAATCCAATCATCAGTTCTGTCATGTTGCAGAGCGACTTGAAACAATTTATGTAAAAGCATTTAATGAGAAATCTTTTGAACAAGATAATGAAACGAAAACAAACGAGAACGACAATGAAATAACTTCAAATGAAGAGAATAGAATTTTACAATCTTCAAATGATCTACCTTTAGATCAATCTTATAATATAAAAGCAACCAATCATGAACAATGGATTTTTGACAGAGGCTATAGCAAAAGAAAGAGATAGAACCTTTAAGAGTAGGTTCTATCTCTTTCTTTTGCTTTATTCCTCTTCTTCTTCCACTTCCTCTTCTTCTTCTTCTTCCGCTTCTTCTTCAGTTAGATCAAACTCAAATTTATGTGTCTCACCATTGGCCATTTCAAGTTTAAGACCAACTTCTTCCACCTCATTTGATGCGAGTAGTTCCTGTAGCTTTGACATTACCTCTTGATGTTTTGCATTTTCAGACATGATAATTCTCCTCCATTTGATTTAGTTATCTTTGAAACGAATTCTCTATAGGTTATGATTTAGATTGAAAATTGTATAGGGCACTTGATACAAATTTTTTACTTGTATTTTTATTTCTAACATCCATTGCCAGCCACGGAGGAGAGGAAGAACCTTCTGATTTCATGTGATAAACATTAAATTTTAATTCTTTATCCTCTTTAATTATTTCATCTAAAGCGTCATCTTCAGTTTTTGGTTCGCTTATTGTGATCGGTCCATTCTCGCTTTCAATCTTTTGATCCAAAGCTAATTCTTGAGGATCTGTAGTCTCTTCTTTAAGTTCTGGTTTTTCCGTTGCTTCATCTATTTCTTTCTGTCTCTTTGGCACGGTTTGTGCAGCACTATTATATGGTTTGAAGTTTTCGTTGAATAATTGAAGAGGTTTATTGATTGTTTTCACATTTAATGAATAAAATTTTGACTGCTTTACTTGCTGGTGTTCTTCCATTTCTGTATCAGACTCGACAGCTTGAGAAAGTTTTTCTTCTTCAAAAGCTTCATTTGAGGGAGTTTGACTAGTAGACAAAGCTTCTTCTGAAGCTTTACTTTCAACCGAATTATCAACCAACCCATTTGGAAGCTCTTTCAACGTCTTTTTTGGTACATCAGGATGAGAAACCTTGGAGGTTGTATTAACCTCTAACTCCAATTCGTCACTATCAACGATTTTTTCATATTCAGCATAGCTCCATCCCATCGAACCAGGTGGAGAAAATTGAAATTCTTCTAAATCAAGTTTAGGAATGGATTCGATGTCATGTTGCGAGGTGTGTGCCACTTATTAGTTACCTCCCTTAATTTCGTTAAATATATCATCAAAGTGAGTTAGAAAGTCTTCCTTCGAATTCTCGACTGCTACAATATTACGAATATGCATCATATATTTTTCATCCGACCATGATCGCTTCTGACTGAGATAGTATTTATGTGCAATTGCGCAGAAAAGATGTGGAAATTTCAAGTCAGACCAGATGACACGATATTCTCCCTCCGTTAACGGATGAACATGATCGTAACTTTTTAACATATCAGTAGCCAGTTCATGATCCCAGACAGCTAATTTTTTCATTACTTTATTCAATAGAATTCGAATGTCACGACAGGGCAGATCAGCATTAACAGAGTGAAGATCCTTCATGAATGCTATCTTGTCTTTTTCAATCATACGCGCCATTGTGAAATCCTGCTGACAAAATAATTTTGATTCGAAAACGGCTTTCGTCCATTTCTTGAATTCTGGACGATCAAGTTCCGCTAATGACTCTTTTGCTCGAACGAGCATACGATCTGCATTTTCAAGAAACAGGAGAGAAAATGGATCATCGACATAATTTGCTGCTAGTTTTTGATAGCCTTCAAGCTCCTGTATTTTCCATCTATAGAGCTTATGCCACTTATCAATTCGACTTCTTTTTCTACTGCCTTCTGGCTGGATATATCCCTTTGATGCGTGATGAAAATGGCCAATGAATTCCATTGTTTTTTTAACCTGTTCCTTATCATAATAAAGCATCGGCTCCCCATCAAAATGTTCATAAAGCACATAGGCATGATCATCACCAGAAAGACACAACCCATTATTTTTCGTAGGAATAAGTTTGGCTATTGGCAAACCATTCTGTTGAAGGTGCCAGTGAGCACCAGCAATGTAAAGCATCCTTTCAGGTCTTATAAATTCCTGTCTTAATATCATCGAACCTTTGTCTGTCTGTACATGCCACTTCGTTCTTCCACTTCTACTGAAAAGTAATCGAATATCTTTAACTTCTATTGGATAAAAACTAAGAACTTTTTGCAACTCCTCGAGTTGAGGAACGGGAGCTGTAAAGCCTTCTTCACGTTCTTCAAGATCTTGATCCAGATTAAATTCTTCTCCCACGTGATTTCTCCCTCACTTTCTTTAACGTTTCGCAGCAGTCTCGTAGACTGTCCTTAAATTACCTGCTACTCGGTCCCATCCAAACTGACCTTCTACCTGCCTCCGACCATTTTTACCTAACCGTTCACGATTCCCTTCATTCGAAAATAAGGAATTAATAATTTGTGCATAGGCTTCAGGTTGATCAAACTGATGAATAATGTGACCATTCCTGCCTTCATCAATCACTTCCGGATTCCCACCTCTATCACTTGTGAGTACTGGAAGACCTGCCGCCATCGCTTCATAATGAACCCTGGCAAGGGGCTCCTGCCACTGTGAACAACATACGAAGACATCTGCCATAGAATATAACTTTGGAATATCTTTAGGTTCTACGAATTTAATGAAAGTAAGGTTATCCGGGTACATAGCCCCCAGTGTATATAGATGCTTTACATAATTATTAACATTATTTTCTCCAAACCATTTTGAACCTATAAAGACCATATGAGCATCAGGATGTTGCTCGATAATTTGTGGTAAAGAATGCAAAAGGATATGCGGTCCTTTCACCTTACTAAGTCTGCCTACAAAAAGTACGATTTTTTTATCGATCAAATTGAGCTGAGATCGAACTGATTGTCGTATATTTTTCCCTTCCGTAGTCCATCTTGGGTGATAAGTACTTAAGTCTACTCCTGAATAAACCGTTTGTACCATACCTTTAGCTGAAGAAAAACGATTGGTTATTGTCATACCAATATAATCGCTCACCGTTACGACTTTCGAAACGAGTGATAAACACTTCACTCCATCTTCTTCAGTCATCTTCCCCTCAGCGAACATTTCATTATGAACGCTTAAGATAAATTTACTCTTCGGTGATGCCTCTTTCAGTTGTTCAATCCACAATGGGCGATTGCATACATGAATGACGTCAAAGCTTTTGGTTTTAATTAAAGCTTTCACATCTGCCACATAGTTCTCTTGATTGATTCGTACAAATTGAACCCCATCAATCGTTTCTGATTGTTTTAGATCTCTGTCCTCAATTGAGATAACGGTTACGTGATGGTGTTTAGCTAATCGTTTAGAAACGGCTTCAAGATAGATCTGAATTGCACCACCTCGTATTGCTGGTACAGGCAATTTTTCTGTTGCAATTAACGCGATATTCATTTTCACCCTCCTTTAAATCCTAAGAAGAATCTTTCTTCTCATCATCTATAAGTAAGTTTTTCATCCAACTAGACATACAAAAAGTAAAACAGTAGGAAACGTTCTATTAGCATGATACGGAGGGAAATTCCGGGTTGTGCGAAATCCCAATCCCTTTTCCTAAAAAGGGCTTATTCCACAGCCTACATGCACCTAATTTCTGTTAAGAATGTTCAAGTAGTGTGTCATCCCTATACAAATATCCATATCGTAATATGAAAAGACTTAATTGGTAGGTGAAGGGTTTGAAAAATTGGCAGAAGAATAAAAAAGCTTCACTGAATGATATTCCAAGAAACAATCAAGTCATATTCCGATCAAGCGACGCAACTTCTAATCATAAATTTGAAAATAAAGAGAAATTGATTAATCATTTAGCCATAGGAGATTTAATCAATGAGGAAGATGAAGGAAATAAAGGGGACGTCCTCACACCCGAAATGCAAGAAAAACTAATTAAATTAGCAGAACTTTTGCTTGTAAATTGGAATGTAAATGTACAGAGCGTTGAAGTGATCCAGGGAGGACAAATGGCGCTTGTATGGAAATTCATGACCGATGAGGGACCAAAGTGTTTAAAGCGGATCCATCGTCCGGAAAAGAAAGCCTTGTTTTCCATCCATGCACAGGATTACCTAGCAAAAAAAGGAATGCGTGTACCAGGGATTATTCCTAATAAAGATGGAAGTCTGTATACGAAACATGGTCCATTTCTTTTTGTCGTCTATGAATGGATTGAAGGCAGACCATTCAATTTAACCGTCCCTGAAGATCTCCATTGGATCATGAAAGGTCTTGCGGATTACCATACTGAATCAATCGGCTACACACCCCCACCTGCAGCGCCGGTTTTCACAAAGCTTGGTAAATGGCCAAAGCACTATATTAAACGTTGTCAGCAAATGGAGACATGGAAACTAATTGCTCAGAAATCACCAGATGATCCATTTTGCCACCTTTATTTAAAGGAAATCGATCCATTTATTGCTTCTGGTAGAGAAACCCTTAAGAAACTCCAGGAGTCTCATTACCCTGAGTGGGTTAGGCAATGCAAGAAACAACCTAATCTTTGCCACCAGGATTACGGTACAGGTAACACCCTCCTATCTGAGAACCAGATTTGGATCATCGATCTTGACACAACAACCTTTGACCTGCCGATTCGAGATTTACGAAAAGTTATCATTCCGCTAATGGGAGACTCCGGGACATGGAACCAGGCCCTATTTGATCATATGCTAGCTTCCTATGAAGAGGGAGCCCCACTGACTCCTGAACAAAAGCAAGTGATGTATATCGATATGCTTTTTCCATATGAGTTATACGAAACAGCAAGTGAACGGTTTGGAAGAAAAAATGAGATCATGCCTGAAGAATTAATGGCTGCATTTGAATATGAAAACCGAAAAACAGAACAGCTATCTCAATTTCTATAAATAGAAAAACCACGGCTCATTAGCCGTGGTTCATTAGCCGTGGTTCATTTCGTTATGTTGCGATGATGTTATAACCGCTATCTACGTGAATCATCTCACCAGTAATCCCACCAGCTAGATCGCTCATCAAGAATAGCGCTGTATTACCAACGTCTTCCTTTGTAACAGTGCGACGCATTGGAGATTTCTCTTCAATTTCTTTAATCACTGAATTAAAATCGCCAATCCCTTTCGCTGCAAGCGTTCTGATTGGGCCTGCAGAAATCGCATTAACGCGGATCCCGTCTTTACCAAGATCGTTCGCAAGGTATTTGACACTTGCATCAAGTGAAGCTTTTGCTACACCCATGACGTTGTAATTATTCACGACTCGCTCGCCACCGAGATATGTCATCGTTAGAATGCTGCCACCTTCTGTCATAAGTGGACGTGCTGCTTTCGATACTGCAGTTAGGGAATACGAGCTAATGTTATGCGCAAGCAAGAAACCTTCACGAGTTGTTTCAAGGTATTCCCCTTTCAACTCTTCTGTTTTCGCGAATGCGATACAGTGCGCAAGTCCGTGGATCACGCCAACTTCTTCTTTAATTTGAGAAAATGTTGCATCGATTTCCTCATCATTCGTAATGTCACACGGTAGAATAATTGAATCATCACGCTCTAGCGTTCCAGCAAGGTCCCGAACGTTCTTTTCAAGACGCTCACCTGCGTAAGTAAAGATTAATCGAGCACCGGCACTACTAAGCGCCTGTGCAATCCCCCATGCAATGCTGCGCTTATTCGCAACACCCATGACAACATATGTACGGTTTTCAAGAGACAGGTTCATATCCATGCTCCTCCTCGAATTTATTATTAGTTATTAGCACCACGTACTAATTATAACACGTTTTTCAGAACCTGTATCATCTGGATTTCCTCAGCCTTTGCTTGTTTGAATATTGCGCTTCTCATACCCGCATGCAGGGCACTCAAAAATGATGTTTTGATTTGACTGAGCTGTGATCGTCTCTTCCATATCAAATTGTCGATGACATGCAGGGCAAATGACTTTTGGTTCCTCAATATTCACACCAACACTCCCTCTCTTTGCTTATGGTATGAAGTATCACCCTGATTCCTGGATTTATGTATTAGAAAAACCTCCCCTTCTCTAAATTGAGAAAGGGAGGTTTGTTTAATAGCTCAATAGCGAGCGAACTTCATCCACACTTGTGCTACTACCGGTCACAATCAGTCTATCGCCGATACGAAGCTCTGTATCCCCGTGTGGCACAATGGAATCTTTACCGCGGAATATTCGAACGATAATGGTATCCCCGAGATAAGGGAAGCTTCGCAGCGGCACACCATTGTATTCCACGTTATTCATATTAATTTGATACAGCGCATTTTCTTCTCTTGTAAAGATATTCACAACGCCTGGAGATTCAATAAGCGCTTTAAGCAATGCCTTTGTTGAGAAGAAAACAGAAAAAACATCGATATTGAGATCACGAAGCTGATCTGCGACTTCAGTCAGTTCAATTCGTGCGATGACCCGTTCTGTACCATACTCTTTTGCAAATACAGCAATATCCGAATTTGTTTCGTCATCACCGGATGAGATCAATAGAATATCAGCATCAAAAACTTCACTTTTTTTCAAAGTGTCAATACTGTAATCCGAAAGCTCGATAACGCTGAATCGGCTATTTTGCTTTTCAGAATCGACCTTTTCCTGTTTCGTATGGTAAATCGATGTGACATAGTTATCAGGATTTAATTCAAGCGAAATTGGTAGCGTAATCTGATTTGCTCCTATAATGGCAAGCTTCTTTGCGTGTGAACGCTCCTCCGGCTTCGGCATAACCTTCTTAAAGAGGATTGGTGCAATAATACAGCTAATAACAGCAACAAGTATTAAAGCAGATGAAAGCTGGTCATCAATAATGTCAATCCGCTCACCAATTTCAGCTGCAGCGATCACAAGAGATAACGTCGATGTTAATAGGAAGCCTGATCCAAAAACAGTCTTCATATCGTACCATTTTTTTAGTACAAGAACTGGTACAATTTTTGATACGAATAAGGCAACAAGTAGTAGTGGAATGAGTACAAGGACTTTCGGGTCCTGGAAAAGCGACCAGATATCAAGCTCAACACCAACCATTACAAAGAAAATCGGAATTAGAAAACCATATCCAAACGAATCAAGCTTTTGCACGAGTTCTGTATTTGGGGATAGTAACGAGACTAGCGCTCCTGCAAGGAAGGCTCCAAGAATGTTTTCAGCACCCACAGTCTCTGATATCCCTACTAGAACAATGATTAATGTAAAAACAGCTCTTGTGCCAATCTGAATCGTTCCTTTAGACATCGTTTCAATAAAGGAAAGGTGTCTGAAATAAGCTCCTAGAAAATACAGGAGAATCCCAGCTCCAAATAGAATCAGCAGCAGCCACATGTTTCCTTCTCCGCCAGAATTCAAAGAAACGAAAATGGCGAGAAGAATCATTGTCGCAAGGTCAGCAATCACTGCGATTAGCAGAATCGTTTGACCGATACTCGATTTCATCACGTTTGCGTCTTTTAACGTTGGAACAACAACTCCAAGAGAAATGGTTGAAATGATCAATGTCATGAAAAAGGCGTTGTCTGTATAACCAAGCACGACAAATAGTAGGGAAAGTGCGTAAGATACAAGAAACACAGCTAAAAATACGATAAACGAGATAAGAACACGATTCGGTTCAATCTTACCGCTTGGAAGCTTCACCTTTTTCTTTTTATTTGCAAATACCGAGAAATCGATTTCAAGCCCACTAAGGAACATTAAAAAGATAAACCCGAGGGTGGAAAGCGTCTCAAGCCACGTATCGGAATCAACCAGGTTGAAACCACTCTGCCCAATAAAAATTCCGGCGATGATTTCTGCAACAACAACCGGAAGAAAGTTTAACTTAAAGCGGTGTAATATAAATGGAATTAGAAATGCGATAACAACTACAATGACTAGTGATGATACGGATGCACCATGTTCCATGTCTTTCCTCCTTCAAACGACAGCATTATTCTCTACATGAGATGGCTCATAAAAGCAGTTGCCATTCCAAAATAGATTAGAATACTAATGATGTCGTTGATCGTCGTAATAAATGGACCCGAAGCAACAGCCGGGTCAATATTCAATTTGTGCATCAAAAGTGGAACAAGTGCACCTGCAAGTGTTGCGACTATTAGAGTACATAATAGCGAAAATCCAACGAGCATCCCAAGGAAAAAGGTCCCCTGCCACAAAAAGATAATAATTGTAACGAGAATACCACATGTCGCACCCGTAATAAGTCCGGTTCCGGCTTCTCTTACAATGAGCGTCCACTTGCTATTTTCTTCAAAATCGCCTGTCGCAAGTCCTCTAACGACAACAGCTAACGCCTGAGTTCCTGTGTTACCTGCCATCCCAGCAATAAGCGGGATAAATACGGCGAGCAGCGCGACTTTATCAAGCGTTTCTTCAAATTGACCGATCAAGCTCGCCGTCATCATTCCTAGGAACAGGAGGATGATGAGCCATGGCAATCTTTTCCGAGCAGATGAAAATGGGTTGCGGTCGAGCGTCCCATCATCGGAGAGGGCTGCTAGTTTTGAGTAGTCTTCCGATGCCTCTTCTTCAATAACGTCGACAATATCATCATGTGTTATAATTCCAAGAAGATGGTTCTGGAAGTCCAGTACCGGGAGAGCAAGGAAATCATAGTCTCTCATAATTCGCGCGGCATCTTCCTGGTCTTCGCCAACCGAAATGGAGACGACTCTCTCGTTCATAATTTCTTCAATAAGCATATCTTCTTCAGCAATTATTAAATCTCTTAAAGATATGACGCCAACCAGCCTTTTTTGCTGATCCAATACGAATATATAGTAAATGGTTTCAGCTTCAGGTGCTTCCTGCCTTAGAATCTGCATCGCACGCTTCACCGTTTGGTGCGCTCTAATGGATACAAATTCTGTTGTCATGATACTACCAGCAGTTTTCTCTTCATAATGCAGCAGTTCTTTAATTTCATCTGCTGCATCATCGTCCATGATCGTCAGATAGCTCGCGATTTGTTCAGGGTTCAGTTCATTAAGTACGTCAACCGCATCATCAGCATACATTTCTGCAAGCATTTTAGCAGCATATGTTGGATCCATTTCTGAGATGTATTCTTCCTGCTCTTCAATGTCAAAGTTCTGAAAAATCTCAGCCATTTCTCTCGGAGATAAATAGGTGTACACAAGTAGCCTGATTTCCTCAGATACAGTTAGAAAAAACTTCGACTGCTCGTACGGGTGAATGTCGAGAAATAATTCACGAAATTGATCAATTCTCTCATGATCTAAATGATGGATTAATGCATCGTACAGTGCCTGGATATCTTGTTCTTGATAAGCCACTCTGCACACCTCCCTGATGTTAATAACAAAGTGAATGGTTAAACCTGAAAGATAATCAATATAGACTTTCTTTAATGAGTCAATAAGTAAAATTACCTTCCTATCTTAGTCGGTGTGTAGTAATTTTGTCAAAAATAAATACAAGAACCGATTTGCAAACGGAAGGATTTCAGATAAGATAGGAAATGTGATCACTCCGAAGTAACGCTTTTCTTTAGAAAGGATTATATCATGAACAATGACAATCAAACACCGTGGCAACAAATAGATTTCACTCTTTTGTTCTTTATATTTCTCTTAATGTGCATTAGCACCGTGTCCATCTATAGTGCCCAGGCTTCGCTTCCTGGAGAATTGAAAAATTTTAATTTTGCTGGAAGACAACTAACCTGGTATTTTATAGGAGCTTTCGTTCTCTCTCTCACTCTTGTAATTGATTTCGATCGCTTCAAGCAGCTGTCATGGTACTTATACGGATTTGGCGTATTTCTATTAATTTTACTTGCCCTTATGCCAGAGTACATAGGAAGCTATCAAGTCGCACCAGTAACAAATGGTGCAAAGAGCTGGTTCGTTCTTCCCGGACTCGGTAGCGTTCAGCCGTCCGAGTTTATGAAGATTTTCTTAATTATTACAATCGCTTCAACATCAGTGAACCATCATGAAAAACACGCAACCAAAACCATTCAAACTGATTTGCTTTTACTCGGTAAGATTTTTGGTGTTGCTGCACTTCCTCTACTTATCGTTATGGCACAGCCTGACCTTGGAACTGCAATGGTATTTACTGCCATCGTTATTAGTATTACGCTCGTATCAGGGGTGCGCTGGAGATTGCTTTCTCTCTTAACTTTAGTAGGTGTCGCAGGCATTTCCGCGTTCGTATTTATCTTCTTTAAGTTCCCGGCATTCTTCAAAGAATATCTTCTTGATGAATATCAGCTTGCCCGTTTCTATGGGTGGCTTGCACCTGAAGAATATACCGACGCTGGTTATCAAGCAACGAAAGCCATCCTAGCTA
This sequence comes from Pseudalkalibacillus hwajinpoensis, assembly GCF_039851965.1. Lineage (NCBI taxonomy): Bacteria > Bacillati > Bacillota > Bacilli > Caryophanales > Guptibacillaceae > Guptibacillus > Guptibacillus hwajinpoensis. Next base: position 700,133 of record NZ_CP156674.1, read on the forward strand.
TTGGCTCTGGTAAACTTGAAGGAAAAGGCTATGCTGACGGTACAGTTTACTTCCCTGAAGCGCATACCGACTTTATCTTCGCAGTAATTGGCGAGGAATTCGGCTTTATTGGAGCGAGTATTACGATTTCGATCTTCTTCCTCCTCGTCTACAGAATGATACATACTGCACTTGAAAGTAACGAATCTTTTGGAAGCTACCTTTGTGCAGGTGTCATTGGCATGCTGACGTTCCAAGTTTTCCAAAACATCGGCATGACTGTCCGGATCCTTCCGATTACAGGGATTCCACTTCCGTTTGTAAGCTATGGAGGAAGTGCATTGTTAACTTATATGATTGCGGTTGGTCTCGTCTTAAACGTTCGATCGAGAACAAAAACATATATGTTTGAATAACCTGCCGATCCGGCAGGTTATTTCTTTCGAGAAGCAAGCTGATACTTTTTTCCCCAATTGGGAATAGTTAAAAGAACAGGCAAAGGAGGAATATCGGTGCTGGATATTATTGGTGATGTACATGGTTGTTATGAAGAATTGGTCACATTAACGATGCAGCTTGATTATGAGTGGACAAGCGGCGTGCCCATCCATTCTTCAGGAAGAAAACTTGTGTTTCTTGGCGATCTAACCGATCGGGGCCCTGATTCTCTTTCCGTCATCCGCGTTGTTACAAAGCTGATCCAGCAAAATCAGGCGTATTATTGCCCAGGTAACCACTGCAATAAGCTGTATCGTTATATGATTGGCAGGAAGGTTCAACAAAAACACGGACTGGAAACTACCGTTGCAGAATTAAACGAACTTCCTTTAATTGAGAGAAATGATATAAAACTAGACTTTATCACGCTATATGAAAAGGCTCCCCTGTATTTAGTTCTTGATGATGGTAATCTAATTGTTGCTCACGCTGGAATTCCAGAGCATCTCGTTGGCCAAACAGGGAAAAAAGTAACAACATTCGTGCTCTATGGTGATATCACCGGTGAATCCCATCCGAACGGGATGCCTGTTCGAAGAGATTGGGCTAGTGAGTACCGTGGTGAATCAATAGTAGTCTACGGGCATACTCCGGTTTCTGAACCACGCTGGCTTAATCATACTGTTAACATTGATACGGGCTGTGTTTTTGGAGGAAACCTGACCGCTTTAAGCTATCCGGAGTTAAAAACGACTTCCGTTAGTTCTTCCATGCCTTACGTTGAAGAAAAGTTCAAGTCGTTTGAATAAGAGTTTTCATATCATGTTCAAGCTCCGCTTCGAAGCGGAGCGTTTTTTCTAGAAACGGATGATAAAATTCAAGCTTTGCGCTATGGAGAGCCTGGCGCGTAATAACGTCCTTGCGCCCGCCGTATAGATCATCCCCTAGAAGCGGATGTCCGATTGACGCCATGTGAACACGTATCTGATGCGTTCTACCTGTTTGCAAGGACAGGTCAAGTAACGTTGCATCTTCAAGCATTTGAACCATTCTGTAGCGTGTGAGAGCATACTGCCCGTCAGGTCGAACGGTACGCTCAATAATACTTCCTTCTTTCCTACCAATCGGTGCATCTACTTCCCCTTCCTTCTCTTCTACATTTCCATGAACAATGGCTAGATACTCGCGCTTCATCTGCTTGTTCTGCTGTTGCCGTGACAAAAGGTCATGTGCAAATCGATGCTTCGCAAACATTACCAAACCCGACGTATCACGGTCCAGCCGATTAACGGTATGAATTGTGCGATTCAAATTTAACGATTGATAATAAAACAATACACCCTGTGCAAGCGAGCCTTCCGAATGTCGCGAGGGTATCGTTGGCAAATATGGCGGCTTATTCACAAGTAGAAAATGCTCATCCTCATATACAATCCTAAGTGGTATTTTAAGCGGTATCATACTCTCACTCACTTCTTCATGAGGAAAAGTAATTTGCACGTGATCCCCCTCCTGCAACACGGTTCTCACATTTCGATCTTCGCCATTAACACGAATACTGCCCCCCTTGAATTTAATATCGGTTAGAACACTTCTGGAGAGGGATTTCTCTTCTAGAAGATACTGTCTTACAAGAATACCAGCTTCCTCTGTCTTTACGGTCCATTTCATGCTAAATGCTGTCATGATGCTCCATCCCTTCGTCCGATCAATTGATTAAAATCGTACTTTTTAAAATTTCACTTCTGACACAAAATCAGACGCTTCACAATAAAAAGCAGCACGGTTCAGTGTGTGAACGGTACTGCTCTCATTTAATATTCATCATCGACAAAAGACTCTTTTACTCGCTTCCAGAATGGGAATGGTCTGAATCTCGCGAACCTCACTTTTTCTTCTGCCACCCTGTATTGAATCGATTTGACATCTTTTTGGAGTAAGAAAAGATGATCAATAGTGATTTGAAAATCAGCATCATTCACAGGCTTGAGCAAACAGGTATGATGCTGTGGCAATACGAGCGGTGAACCCACTGTTCGGAATACACGGTTGTTAATTGAAGCCATCTCAGAGAGCTGAATGGAAGGGAGGGCCGGATGAATAATCGCGCCACCCAGGGCCTTGTTATACGCCGTACTTCCTGATGGGGTAGAAATGCAAAGACCATCACCCCGGAACGTTTCAAAAAGATCCCCTTTGATCTCGACATTCATCACTAATGAGCCCTCTACGCTTTTCACCGTACATTCATTAAGAGCAAGATACCTATTTTCTTTTGAACTATTCTGGTAGCGAACAGTCACTTCCAATAACGGATATTCAACAATTTGGAATGGTGTTCGAGCGATATGAATTACAAGCTTCTCGACCTCTTCGGGTGTCCAATCGGCATAAAAACCAAGATGACCCGTATGTACACCTACAAAAGCTGTTTCATCTAATCGATCCTGATAATGGTGGAAAGCGTGGAGAAGTGTTCCATCTCCTCCAACCGAAATCACAATATCAGGCTCTGCTTCATCATACTCAAGATCGAAATCGCGCAGGTAATTTTTAATCCGCTGTTGAAGCTGATTGGAGGTTTGATCCCCTTTGGACTTTACCGCAAATTTCACTTTAGGCACCTCGTCTGCTTTAGTTTTCGCCTTGCCTTTTTTCTTTTTCTTTTTTCTGCATAAATACCTTTTGAGCTTCCTTTATTTCAACGCGAATTTCTGACATTTCATCATCCAATTTTGATGCAGCCACTGCTGCTCGCTGAAGGCGCTTTTGCACCTCCATTGGAATCTTTTTATTGTATTTATAGTTAAGAGAATGCTCAATCGTAGCCCAGAAATTCATCGCAAGTGTGCGGATTTGGATTTCAACAAGGAGCATCTGCTCACCCATTATCGTTTGTACCGGATATTGCACCACAACATGGTAAGAACGATACCCGCTCTCTTTCTGATTGGTAACGTAATCCCGTTCCTCGACAATATCAAAATCCCTGCGTCCGCGAAGGTGATGAATGACTTTGTTAATATCTTCAACAAACTGGCACATCACTCTTACTCCTGCTATATCATGCATTTCTTCCTGCAGGCGATCCAGATCAATCTCTTTTCGTTTTGCTTTATCAAGAATGCTTGGGATAGGCTTTACTCTTCCCGTCACGAACTCCACTGGGGAATGGTCATCCGCTTTTTCGAACTGCTCACGGATCCCCTTAAGTTTTACTTTCAACTCATTAACGGCTTGTTTATATGGCGCTAAAAACTCTTCCCAATTTTTCATCCAACCACCACCAACAACGATATCTATTATGAAGCTGTCAAAAATGCTTTCTCAACAGCTTGATTCATTACTTCTCCATAATTAGAGTTATCTTTAATATTCTCAACTAAGTAGGTGAGTTCCTCTTTTATTTCGATAAGCTCAAGAGTTTCTTCAGCTTCAGATGTCACAACTACTTTCAGGTCTTTCTCTAAAACGTTGTTCAGCATTGGCCAGACTTCTTCTTGAAAGCGTATATAGGTATATCCTTCGCCTCCGTCTAGCAAATAAACAAATGATAATGAATCAGAATCCACTAGCATATTCCCTGTCGCTTTATATGTAGAAAGATTAGCTTTTTCATTCAAACCAAATGTGAGCGTCTCTTCTGATAATTCCCCTGTAATGATGTAGTATTGTTCTGGCACAACTACCTCTCCTCTCTCATTCAATCCAATATGTTTCCTTTATTAGTTTATCACAATGCATGGGGGCATTTCATCGTTGTTGTCCTGAATACGAACATATGCCATAATTCATTTAGGACAACGATATTGGAGGACTCGCTCATGTCACAGGAAGTTGAAATTGAATTTAAGAATATGCTTACAAAAGAAGAGTATGACAATCTTCTTGACGCCTACAGGCTAACTGACATCCAAACCCAAACAAACGACTATTTTGATTCAAAAGACTTTCTCCTTCGAGAAAAAGGCGCTGCACTAAGAGTAAGATCAAAGCATGATAAGCTTGTTCTCACGCTAAAGGAACCGGCTTCAGAAGGATTACTTGAAACTCATCAAGCCATTACAGTTGCCCAGTTTGATTCAATTAAAACAACGAATCAACTGCCGGATGGAGACGTGTTTGATCAGATCAAGAACCTCGGAATTCACTCTCCCCTGTTTCACCTTGGAAGCTTAACAACGCATAGAGCAGAAGTTACGATAGATTCAGGACTGCTTGTATTAGATCATAGTGAGTACCTTGATCGAGAAGACTATGAGCTTGAATTTGAAGTAAAGGAATATGAAGCGGGAAAGCGAGCTTTCCACTCTCTTTTACACAATCACCATATACCGGAACGAAGCGCGAATAACAAGATTTTTCGTTTCTTTCTTGCTACACAAGGACAGGGCTAAGTTGCTTTGTTCTTTTTGTTTGCCAGAGATTTCAAATCGGATTATTTGCTGTTATGTAGGGAGGTTGCTAAAATAAGACATGAAATAAGGGTTTTATCTTCCGAAGGGGAAAAGTACTATGAGGCAAAATATGTATGAACATCTTGGCGGATCACAGACGTTAGAACGCCTAGTGACTGCTTTTTATAATCGAGTTTCACATCATCCTGATTTGAAACCTATATTTCCAAATGACTTAACTGAAACCGCACGAAAACAAACTCAATTCCTTACTCAATTTCTTGGCGGTCCTCCTCTATATTCTGAAGAACATGGACATCCTATGTTAAGAGCGAGACACCTGCCATTTGAAATTACGCCCAGACGAGCAACTGCATGGCTTACATGCATGCAGGAAGCAATGGATGAGGTAGAACTAGATGAAGAATTTAAAGAACACCTTTTAACACGATTAACATTCACTGCCCATCATATGGTTAACACGGGTGATCCGGAAGAGAAAGGAGAATCGAATTGACATCGAATGTAACTGGTTCCTATTGCGATTCTTACAGTCCAAATGGACAATCCGATACAGCCTGTTCGGTCACATCTCAAAAGGGCAAGCCTATTGAAATTTATTCATTCATTGATCCGCTCTGTCCTGACTGTTGGGGGCTCGAACCTATTATTAAAAAATTGCACCTTGAATATGGACACACCTTCCGTTTAAGACATTTAGTAGGGGGTAATATCCAGACATTTAATTCTTTCAAAAGAAAAAATAAAGGAATCAAAACACACGCAGACGTAGCTGAACGATGGGAACGAACGGCAACTCGTTCAGGTATGTCCTGTGATGGGGATTTATGGTATGAAGATCCAATGGATACACCATACATTGCCTCAATCGCCATTAAGGCTGCAGAACTGCAGGGTAAATTACCTGGCTACCGTTTTCTAAGGAAAATGAGAGAACAGCTATTTATCCAGAAACAGAACATGACAAAGGAAGAAAACCTGATTCAAGCCGCTAAAGAAACCGGTCTTGATGTGCATGAGTTTCATAAAGACCTGCATTCTAAGGCCGCTGTCAAAGCCTTTCAGTGCGATTTAAAGATATCAACTGAAATGGATGTTTCTGAACTGCCAACACTTGTGTTCTTCAATGAAAACATTGAAGAAGAAGGGCTTAAAATCACCGGTCTTTATGACTATGACGTGTACGTCAGAATTTTGACGGAAATGTTGAATACTGAACCAGTGCCAGAACCTCTTCCATCGCTTGAGGAATTCATGAGTCGCTATCAGTTTGTTGCAACAAAAGAAGTGGCCGTTGTTTACGACTTGAGCTGCGATGATGCGGATGCAGCTATGAAGAAATTAGCTTTAAAACAAAAAGTTGAGAAAGTACCTGCAAAGCACGGTTCATTCTGGCGTGCGGTTAAAGCATAAGCGGAACTTTTCACTTTTCACTTTTATCATAACGATAACTAACAGCAGCCTGGCATAAACCAGGCTCTTTTTGCGTTCTATATAAGGTTAAATATCATATCTTTAAGGTGAGGAGGAGAAAATAATGCCGCGATTTTTACTAATAATCAGTATTGTCTTTGTTGTGATAAGCTTCATTATTTTTCTAATGGGGCTTCTTAAGTTTATTCCAACAGTCGTTGGAGGCGCCATCCTGTTTATTTCCATTCTTGTTACTGTAAGCGTGATCAACCAACGAAATCAGTTCCGTGGATTCGATCAATAGAAATGCCTTCTCCATAGACGGAGAAGGCATTTTCTTATTTCTTATTCAAATAGAAGACTTTCCATTTCATCGAGGATGGATTCAAAGACATTAAGCGCATCGCTTATTGGTTTCGAAGATGTCATATCCACTCCTGCTTTCTTCAATACTTCAATCGGGTAATCTGAGCTTCCAGCTTTTAAGAAGTCGATGTAGCGTATAACAGCTGACTCGCCCTCTTCAAGGATCTGATTAGAAAGAGATGCTGCTGCACTAAACCCAGTCGCATATTGGAATACATAATAATTGTAGTAGAAATGAGGAATACGTGCCCATTCGAGCGCAATTTCATCATCGATCACAAGTTCTTCTCCGAAATACTTTTTGTTTAGGTCATAATAAAGTGAGGAAAGAAGATCCGGTGTTAATGGCTCTCCATTCTGAGCTTTCTTATGGATTTCATACTCAAATTCTGCAAACATCGTTTGTCTAAATACGGTACCGCGGAAACCTTCGAGATAATGGTTGAGTAAGTAGAGCTTTTCTTTCTTATCCGTCGTATTTTCAAGCAAGTAGTGGTTTAAAAGAGATTCATTTGTTGTAGATGCTACTTCTGCTACAAAAATAGAATAATTCGCATATGGATATGGTTGATTCTCTCTTGTGTAATAACTGTGCACGGAATGCCCGAACTCATGGGCAAGCGTAAAGAGATTATTCACATTATCCTGCCAGTTCATTAAGATATACGGACGCGTACCGTACGCTCCGGAAGAATAAGCTCCGCTCCTTTTACCTGCATTTTCCTGAACATCGACCCAGCGATTTGAAAATCCTTCTTCAAGAATACCTTCGTACTCTTCGCCAAGAGGTGTTAATCCTTTTAAAATATAGTCCTTTGCCTCCTTGTAAGAGACTTCCATCTTCACTTCAGGGACGAGCGGTGTATATAAGTCATACATATGAATGTCATCTAGACCCAGAGCCTTTTTACGGAGCTTTACATAGCGATGCAGCAGGTCCAAACGACTATTTACGGTTTCCACAAGATTATCGTAAACGTCTTCTGGAATATTGTTATTATCGAGGGCTGCCTGTCTTGCAGAGTCATAATTTCGAACCCTAGCATAGTAATTGTCCCGCTTCACTGTTCCGCTCAGCGTACTCGCAAACGTATTTTTAAACTTCTCATATGTTTCATAAACCGCTTTAAATGCATCCTTACGAACGCGGCGATCACTACTTTCAAGGAAACGGATGTAACGGCCATGCGTTACTTCCACTTCTTCACCGTTCTCATCTTTAATCGTTGGAAACTTCATATCCGCGTTGTTTAACATACCGAACGTATTACTTGAACTGTTCGTAACATCACTTACGCCTGCAAGGATTGCTTCCTCTTCTTTTGAAAGGACATGCGGACGCTGACGATTGATTTCATCAAGCGCATGAGCATATAAGGAAAGATCCTTGTTTTCCTTCATGAATGTTTGGATTTTCTCTTCAGGAACACTAAGAATTTCTGGCACGACAAATGCAAGCTCACTGCTAACCTCCGTAGCTAAATTGGCAGCGCGATCATTTAGACCCTGGTAATGAGAATTCGTCGTATCCTGATCATAGCGCATATGGGCATATGTATATAGTTTACCTAATTTGATTGTTAATTCATCTTGCTTTTGTAGGGCATTGTAAAGTGTATCAGCTGATTCACCAAGCTTCCCTTTGTATTGCTCCATTTCAGGAAGAAGTCCTTTGATTTCATTGAATTCGTCATCCCATTTTTGATCATCCTCGTAAATCGCCTCTAAATCCCACGTATCTTCAACAGGAATTTCATCACGTTTTGGCAGAGCGTTTACTTTTGTCTCTTCCATTAATAAGACACCTCCATCAATTGATTGCGTTACACTAGTTTATCGTACCATATTCTCCAAATTATTCTTAAAATTTCGCTCGACAAACATTGCGCCTTATTATAGTCTATGCAAAATTTCAGAATCTAATTTAACACATTGATCTACTCTTTTAATGATTTGGGGCTGATAAAGCTTTTCATAATAGTCATTATCCCATTCTTTTAGCACTTTCAACCTGACGAGTTGTGTCAGGTAACCTTTTAAAGCTCTCTGAACTCCTTCTGTTTTTTGGACTCACTTTAACTAAATTAATTGAAATCAGATGTTTAAATGAGGTGCAGAGCGAATCAATAGTAAAGGATTGTCCGCAGGAAATACTTCGAAGAAAGCAGATGAGGATCCAGGTTTGCCAGAGGTAGGGTGGGGTTTCGAACCAGAAGTTTTCAGGTGAAGGGATTCCTGCCTCAGTAGGAAACATTCGAATCGAAGCGCCTTCGGAATACAGTCGCTTCCGCAAATAAAAATAAGCATACGATTTTTCACCTGGGCTGTTTCGCCAGATTTGCTTTTGCTTTAACCAAATAGAATAAAATTGTATTGGGACTTTCATTGGAGTTGAGGTTTGGAGAAGTTCAGAAAAAGTAGTCGAAGAAATTTGATAATAGGAAGTGGAACAAATCACTTTAGTAGGCGGTGAACTACCCGCCACTTACCACCCTTACGGGTTGGTTGAAGTGGTGGCTTCTTGGGTAATCGCCACTTTTACTAGCTGACGAAATGGACCAAGCTAACCCTCTTGTTCCAAGAGTTTATATTTACACTAGGTTAGGCAGTTGCTAACCAGCGAATGCCTTCTTTTTTGATATTGAGTGCGGAGTTGACATCTCTATCGAGACTTAGCCCGCAGGTGCATTGATAGGTGCGTTCGGATAATTTGATTTCTTTTGCAGAACCACAATTCGAACAAGTCTTAGTAGATGGAAACCATTTATCTATTTTGATAAGTTGTTTCCCTTGTTCTTTTAGCTTGTAGTGTAAGAAAGAAGTGAACATACCCCACCCGTTATCAGCGACACTTTTTCCGAACTTGAGTGCTTGTGACATGCCCTTCATGTCTAAATCTTCAATCACAACAGCGTCAAACTCAGTTACTAATTCTTTTGATTTGTGATGGAGGAGGAAATTCTTACGTTGGTTTGCTACTTTTTCTTGCAGTTTTGCTACCCGAATGCGTTGCTTGTTCCAATTTGAAGAACCTTTCTTTTTGCGAGACAATCTACGTTGTTCGATTGCTAATTTATCAAGCATTTGACGAAAAAATTTAGGATAATTGGCTTTCTTACCCTCACTATCGACAAATAACCCATTCATTGCAAAATCTAGCCCGACAACATTTTGAATATTTTTGATTTCAATTTCTTTTTCATATTCTGTCAGAATCGAAATGTAATATTTCCCTGATGAAGACATCGAAATCGTGCAAGACTTAATAATATGCTCAGATGGAATTTCTCTATGCTGTTTGAGTTTCACCATTTTCAGTTTAGGCAATTTGATATGACCACCCAATATCTGAATATTTCTGTTCACAACATTCGTTGTATAGCTTTGTTTGTGACGCTTGTTTTTGAACTTTGGAAACTTGGCATTCCCTTTGAAGAAGGCTTTATATGCCTTATCTAAGTTTAATTGTGCGTTTGCCAACGCCAAAGAGTCCACTTCTTTTAGCCACTCGAACTCTTTTTTGTATTTGGCGGGAGTAGGATGTTTCGCCTTTTTTAACGCTTCCTTGTCCTCTTTCAGATTTTCATACGTTTCTTTTCGTTCTGCCAACATCCTGTTATAGACAAAACGAACACAACCGAAGGTTTTACGAATTACTAATGCCTGTTCATCTGTTGGATACATTCGGAACTTATACGCTTTATTTTGTTTAGCCATATCAAATCACCTCACTTCATCCCTTGATTTTCGATATACTTTTTTACGACTTCAATCGGTGAACCGCCTGTGGTCAACAAGCAAAAACTTCGTGACCAAAACATTTCTTTCCATAGCTTTTTTCGAACGAGAGGAAACTCTTTTTTGATAAGTCTCGAACTCGCACTTTTGTATGCATTGATGAATTTTGATAATTCACTATTAGGTTGTGCTTTGAACAAAATATGAACATGGTCAATGTCATGGTTCCACTCGACCAATGTAATATTGTATTTTTCACTCAAGGATACAAATTTTTCTTTTGCATAGTCTGAAATCGTGTCATCAATATCCGTTCCTTCGATATTTTACAACCAATACAAGATGGTAATACATCAAGAACACTGAATGGTTATTACTATCTAATTTCATTGTATACCAGTCCTTACACTTTATAAGACTGAATATACCATATTAGGATAAAAAGCAAAATGCCTTTGGGCTAACGCTCAACCGAAATTCATTTCCCCCTTACCGTTGGGCTTCGCCCTTCACAGGCTTGAAGAGGGAGACTTCTTTCGGAAAAACGTTAAACTTGAAAGAAGAGTTACTGAGGCGAAGCGTTTATCAATAGGGCAATAGCAATGGAGGCGAAGTTTACAGTTATAGAGGGTGGCAGCAGACCATTCCATCGCACTAATGGAGTGGATTGGGCGATGTTTAGAATTCAAACGTTTAGCTCCGAGAATCCAGAGAACATCTAAACCTGATGCTGAATAATCCTCCGTTCTTTGTTTTAATAAAGGATTACTTATCGAGGAACACTGGTATTCAATGGCGAGGTGGACTTCCGGGAGCAGAAGATCAGGACGTTGTCTTGTTCGAGAGAGATACCATTCAAGCTTAACTCGCCGCTTTTCTCTTGTTAGCCATTCATAAAGCTGACGTTTTTCCCTGCAGATGATAGAGTGATTCCACTTCTGAATTCGTAAGACAAGGTACTTTTCCATGATGAGAAAAGTGCCAGATCTTCTTCTCCCCTAGTTTCATAATGACCCTGGAACCACAGGCAGGGCAAAAATATTCTCGCGTACTTCTAAGCTTACGAAGCTCATTAAGCCCACCGTTTGTGTCTGCGAGATTTAATAATATTCCTTCTTTTGTTATCGCTGTTAACATCACAACACCTCTCTTTCATGATTCTTTTATTCTCCTTACCACTTTAGAAATCCTCTACAACGGTTCAACAATTTTCTTTTTTTTGAAAAGCGGTAAGAAAACCTTGTAAAAAGACATAAAAAAGCCGATTCCCAAATGAAATCGGCGAAATTTTATAAGAGTGGAAAGTGCCCGCGGAGTTGTTCTAGAGCTTGTTCAGAGAGAATCTCCTTACCGTATTCTTGAATGCGATGAAGTGTTAGATCTGTTTCATATCCATATTCTAACAGCTGGCTGAGTCGGTTGTCTTGCTCTTCTTCAATTAATGTTTCATCAAAGACAACGTGAAGATAGTACCGGTCTTCAAAATGATAAAGCCCATTCTCAACTCCAGCTGGATCGAATCTGTGTGATAACGAAATCACATCTTCAAAATCCCTAAAGCCAATCATAAAGGAAAGTTCCTCACCTTCAAGTGGTTCAAGCTCTTCTTCTGGCTCATAATTATTTTGAATCGTAAATTTGTCATCCAAAATTTTATCCATATTCTCATCAAGCGGCAGATCAAGCTGCTTTTCTTCAGAAATAGGCAGTTCAAGTTTGGAACCGTCATTTGACATCTGTGCACGGGTTACGATGATTTCAAGACCTTTTTCTAAAGCCTGAACCTGTATCCATAGAGGACCTTCCAGTGAAAATTGTTCTCTTTGATGCGCTTCATCCATCATTTCCCAAAACAATTCTTCGCCTCGTTCTCTGTCATACCAGATCTCTTCTCGATCAAAACCTCTATTTTCAATGTCTCTATACGTTATAAAGAATTTTAAAGTGTTTGCATTAACGCGTTCGATTTCCATTTGTTCTCTCTCCCTCCTGTTTTTAACCGGAAGGCTATTCCCTCTGGGATACTCCTAATTTCCTCTTTCCCTTAAGCGGCGTACACTAACCGCTTTTCTCTTCTACTTCCATTCTATGATAAACGAACAAAGAATGGAAATAAAAAAACGTTTGATTTTTTCACTCATAATACACCATATACACGATATATTTATTTATGTGTATAGCTTGCCCCAAAGCGCTCCTGTCATGACGTGAAAAATTGAATAAACGGGAGAGGATTCCTTGTTTAATGTAGAGACGATCACATCAGTACTTTTTATCATCGGCATTGATATTGTACTCGGGGGAGATAATGCTGTGGTAATTGCACTTGCCTGTCGAAATCTCCCTGATTCTCATCGTAGTCGAGCCATTCTCATTGGTACAGCCATAGCTGTTGGACTTAGAATAGCATTAACAATTGTTGCTGTCTATTTATTAATGTTGCCGTATTTATTGTTAATTGGAGCGATATTTCTCCTGTACATTTCATTTAAGCTTGTGATCGATAGTGAAAGTAATGAAAGCATACAACCAAAGGTTTCTTTCTGGGGGGCAATTAGGACGATTGTCATGGCAGATTTAATTATGGGCCTTGATAACGTTCTTGCAATCGCAGGTGCTTCAGAAGGCAGGCTTCCACTCGTTGTCTTCGGCTTACTGATCTCTATTCCTATTATCGTATGGGGGAGTCGCATGATCATGCACGCACTTGATCGTTTTCCACTATTCATTTATATTGGGGCAGGCATTCTTTCTCTTACAGCTGGTCGAATGTTTACAAACGCTGCTGAATTAAAACACTTTTACTATATGTACCCCACCATGGAATTCATAACGCAAACCGCTTTTCTAATACTTGTTATAGTCGGAGGTTGGTTCATTAGGAAGGTTCGAGGAAATATCATCATTATTCATTAAAAATGAATATTCCGGACAAAAAAACTTCTACAGGGAACCCCTGTAGAAGTTTTTATTAATTAACAAGGCGCTGGGCCTCTTGGAGTTGAAAAGTACGAACTTTACGTGGTAGGAAACGACGAATTTCGTCTTCATTGTACCCTACTTGCAGGCGCTTTTCATCCAGAATGATTGGACGGCGAAGCAAACCAGGATGCTCGCTAATAAGCTCAAACAATTCCTGAAGAGAAACCGCATCTAAATTCAAGTTTAATTTCTGGAAAGTTTTTGAGCGAGTTGATATAATTTCATCTGTTCCATCCTCAGTCATACGAAGAATTTCTTTTACTTCTTCAATCGTTAGAGGCTCTGAGAAAATGTTCCGCTCTGTATAAGGAATCTCATGTTCCTGTAACCAGGCCTTTGCTTTACGGCAAGAAGTGCAGCTTGGAGATGTATAAAGTGTTACCATAAGGAATTGCTCCTTTCTATAAGTGAACGTCATTATTACATTAGAAAAATTATCTTTTCACAATTTGTATTATACTACAATTCATATAAAATAAATAGGGGGTAACAAAATTTACAAGAAAGTTATACCATAGGTATACAATAAAATATCATTACTTCTAACTCCTATATACCCCATTCCATTCTATCCAAACCCGATTTGTTTAAAAATGTTTGAATTTTATAACAAAAAAGATTGATTCACATGATACCATTCGTAAGAGATACACTAATTCTGAGGTGAATGAAATGAAAAGAGCACTCTTTCTTGTAGGTATGCTTGTCTTTGCAAGCGCTTGTACAACTGAAGAGATTACTAATGAAGAAACTGCTAATGAACCGATACTAGTTGAAACAAACTCCGTTAAACAAATGAATTTAACGGACGAGCTTGAATTAACAGGACAGGCTACCCCTGGCGTTACAATTCCTCTAACAGCCCCCTCCCCTCTTAAAGTAAGAGAAATAAATGTAGAGGTAGGCAGCACGGTTGAAAAGGGCGATCTTATTGCGGCCCTGGATGATACAACTGCAAGAGAGAATGTAAATCAGCTTACTAATGCAGTTACGGAGCTCGAATCAGCAGTCAGGCAGGCGAAAGAACTATCCAGCCAGGCTGAAAAAAGCGCACAGGAATTAAAGAAGCTTGAGGGTGAACTTAATGCTTCTCTTGAACGCTCTAAGGAGCTTCTCAATCAGCTCGACTCAAAGGAAGTGACTGCAGTTGATGTGTTAAAAGAAAGCCTCGAAGTAACGATTAAGCAGGCTCAATTGTCCCAGGCTGCCGCACAGGTCCCATCTATGTCGAACGGGAACGTTACGCAGCTAGAAACACAGCTATCTGAAACAAAGGCCAGTCTCAATCAAGCGAGAGACGTCCTGAATGCTACAACGATCGAATCTCCTATTAACGGGATCGTTTCTCAAATAAACACCGAGGAAAATGCTACAGCAGCGCCTGGTACTCCACTTGCCGTTGTTGTTAATTTAAATCCAGTTGTCGCTGCATTCCAGGTCAATAGCTTTCAGATTACTCAACTTAATAAAGACCAGGACGTTAAAATTACATTTGATGGAGTTAGTGAAACATTTGACGGAAAGCTTAATGCAATTCCACCTACTGCCAATGAACAAACCAGCTCTTTCCTTGTTGAGATTCCGATGCCAAATAACGATTTGGCAGTGAAAGGCGGTATGAAAGCGACAGCTGTTATTCAAACAGATGTGATTGAGAATGCCATTGTCATACCAAAAGATTCGGTTATTTACGGAGAAGAGAACACGTATGTTTACATTCCACAGGGAGAGAAAGTAAAAAAAGTAACGGTTGAGCTTGGAGCAGAATCCAACGATAATATCCAGGTTACAAGTGGTCTTTCCAAAGGTGACCAGGTGATTACAAAAGGAAAAGACCGCTTGAACGACTCATCCGAAATCCAGGTAAAGAAGTGAGTTGAGTCGATATGAATATAGCTAAGCTTTCCGTTTTTCGCCCGATTGCTATGGGAATGGTCATTATCTTCATTTTGATTATAGGAACCGTATCACTGCGCAACATGCCGGTAGATCTCTTCCCAGACCTTACATTCCCTGTTGCAGCGATTACGGTTACATATGATGGCGCTGGCCCGGAGGAAGTAGAGAATCTGCTGGCTTCCCCTCTCGAAAACGTTATGGGTACTCTCCCTAATGTCGAAAGTATTTCATCTGTTTCTCAGAATGGAGGGGCGCTTATACTCGTTTCATTTGAGTGGGGAACCGATATGGATTTTGCAACATTAAATATGCGAGAACAGATAGATGATGTCAGAGATTCATTGCCTTCTGAAGTGCCTGTTCCAAAGGTACTCCGCTTTAACCCAAGTGATATTCCGATTATGCAGCTTGGGGTCGCAGGTTCTGAAGAAGATCTCACTGAAGTTAAACAAATTATTGAAGATCAGATTAAACCGGCTCTTGATTCTGTACCAGGCGTTGCAGCCGTCACGATTGAAGGTCAACTAGAAAAAGAAATACGCTTAACTGCTGATCCGGACAAGCTCAGTCAATATGGTGTGACGTTAACAAATCTTCAGCAGCTCATTGGTTCTGAGAACCTCAACCTTCCGAGTGGATCAATTGAGACGGAAAACAAGAATCTCCCATTACGAGTAACTGGGGAATTTAAATCTGTAGAGGACTTAAAAAACCTTTCCGTTCCAACATCTAATGGTACTGTTAAATTAAGTAAGCTTGTGGAGATTGAAGAAATGATGAAGCCCGCTGTTCAAGCAAGTTACTTGAATGGTGAACCGGCAATTGGCTTCTCGATTCAAAAACAATCAGGGGCCAACACGGTACAGGTTGTGAAACAGATTAATGAAAAATTAGAAGAAATTCAGCCTTCTCTTCCAGAAGGTTTGGAAATTAAAACAGTATTCGATCAGGCGAAATTTATTAATCAATCCATTAATGCGGTTGTTTGGAACATTATTATCGGAAGTCTGCTGGCCGCTTTAGTTCTTTATCTCTTTTTAAGAAATATTCGAAGTACGTTAATCATTGGCCTTTCTATTCCAATTTCCATCGTAGGTGCCTTTATTCTGATGTACTTCTCAGGTCAAACCATTAACCTTCTTACACTCGGGGGACTCGCACTTGGGGTCGGTATGATGGTAGATAACTCGATTGTGATTTTAGAAAACATTTACCGTTTGCGACAGGAAGGCAAATCTCTGAAAGATGCAGCTGTTGAGGGTACAAAAGAAGTAGGGAGCGCAATAATTGCTTCTACCTTAACAACAGTAGTGGTTTTCTTACCTATTGTGTTCGTAACTGGACTCGCTGCTCAGCTATTTAAGCCGCTCGCACTTGCCGTTACCTTTTCGCTACTTGCGTCACTTTTCACAGCGTTAATCATCGTTCCATTACTTTCTTCCCTTTTGATGAATCGGAACGAATCGAAATCCATTTTCCAACTTAAGTTCGACCGTATGAATAACTGGTACAGGCGTATTTTGGATAAATCGTTAAATCATCCGAAAAGAACAGCAGGGTTTACGATCTTACTCCTGTTTGTATCAGCGGCAGGAACTCCTTTTATTGGTACAGAGTTTTTACCCGCTCAGGATCAGAGCTTTGTAAATATTTCAGCGCAGCTCCCTGCTGGAAGCTCACTAAATGCGACTGAAAATGTAACAGATCAAATCAATAAGGCACTTGAAGATGTACCTGAGGTCGAACTATCTTACCTGACAGCTGGTGGAACAGATAACTTTAGTCTCGGTGCAGGAAGTCAGACAAACCAGGCAACTTACAGTGTCTTGCTCGTTCCTATTTATGAACGAGAACTATCCGACCTTGAAGTTGCCGAAACGATTCGTGAAAAAGTAAACAACATCCCAAATGTAGATGTTTCAGTATCAGCGAGTGATTCAGGCTTCAGTGCTGATCCTATTTCGATTAACATTATCGGACCTGACCTTAACGTCCTGAAAGAACTTTCGGACGATGTTATCGAAAGCATTTCTGAAGTCGATGGCGTGAGAGAGCCCACTTCGAGCATTGAATCAAATAACCCTGAAGTTCAAATTCTAATTGATCGAGAAAAAGCAGCAAGCTATGGAATTGGTAGCTCTCAAATTTCCACTGCCATTTCGAATGCTACGAAAGGTCTTGTTGCCAGCAATCTTGCAGGTAATGGAAATCAGCTCGATATCCGTCTCACAGTGGAAGATAAATACACAGATTCCCTTGATGCGCTATCCAACCTATTAATTGATACTGAAACAGGTCAAAAAGTTCCATTATCTGCTGTCGCTGAAATTGAGCGCGGACTCGGGCCATCTGAAATTACACGCACGGATCGCCTGAGACAGGTAGAAGTGACCGCAAGCCTGTTAAACAGGGATCTCGGCACTGTAACAGACGAAATTCGAGAAAATCTTGTCAAAGACGTACCGCTTCCGGGCAATGCGTATAAAATCACCTTTGGCGGCCAGGATGAACAAATGAATGATGCCTTCTTCAAGCTTTCTGGTGCACTGGCTTTAGCTATCGTTTTGGTATACATGGTGATGGCAGGACAATTTGAATCATTTCTATATCCGTTCATTATCATGTTCTCAGTGCCTCTTACGGCAATTGGAATTATATTCGGACTACTAGTTACCTTCCAACCACTTGGAGTCGGTTCTCTTGTTGGTATGCTGATTTTGACCGGAATTGTCGTTAACAATGCGATTGTACTCGTGGATTATATTAATAAGCTCCGCGCAACAGGTATGGATACAAGATCGGCTATTTTAGAAGCAGGTCCAATTCGGTTAAGACCGATACTTATGACTACACTCACAACGATTCTTGGACTTGTTCCCCTTTCACTAGGGTTTGGGGAAGGGACAGAAATCCAACAACCGATGGCAATCGTTATTGTTTTCGGCCTTAGCGTTGCGACATTCATTACCTTAGTATTTATTCCTGTCGTTTACTATTTAATCGATCTCAGACGCCAGAAGCGATTGGATAAAAAAAGAGAAATAATAGAATAAAAATAAAAAAGAAAGCCTCCGAGGCTTTCTTTTTTATGCAGAAGTTTTCGTATTTGAGGCGGGTTCTTTCGACGATTGAGGTTTCCAGGTTTTCCAGCGTTTTTTAAGCAAATCCTTCAACCAATCACGTTTCTTTTTCTTCTTCTTTTCACGATTTTTCATAAGAAGGGTCCCTCCTAACAGAAAACAATCTTCTTACTCTTCTACTAAATCCTGATTTTCATTAAGGCTCAGTACCTCTTCGACAGGCTGATAGGCCGCGCCATACAGCTGTTTATCTTTATACGTATGAATTTCTTGATACGTATGCCTCATGGCTTCGTAAATTTCTTTTTCGCCAGCTTTACTTGGTGACCAATAAAGAATTTCCATTTCATTAATCTCATTGGTTGCTAAAGATCGTCTGCGATAACCAATTGATTTTGCATGCTTAAATCCTTCTCTCAGATAAAAGCGCTGTCTTTTTTTAGTATCTGTTTCTCCATAATCCACAGGTTCAACTTCCAGGATGATTGGTTTGTTCTTTTCTTTTAATTGATCAATCAGTTTCTTTCCTAGCCCCTGACCCCTGGCATCCCTGGAAACAAAGATATAATCCACAAATATGAAATCAGGAAGATCAGCATACATTAGAACATGGTGCGGTCCTTCGTCCTTGTTGTAAATGTCACCCTTTTCATTTAATAGCAAGTCCATGTGCTCTTTTGATTTCATTTCTTCAATTGGGAAATATTGCTTCAGCTTCTCATACCAGTTCATTGATCTACTCCTTTTAGTTAATTCATCATTATTAGTATAACATATTTGTTCAGTATTATAGATACAGGCCATTTCTACCACAACTTATTTTCCCTCTTTCTATTTATCTAAACATTCAGTATAATTTAGAAAAGTCTTACAAAAAGGGGTCTAACCATGTCATTTATTGTTGAGTTTGTTATGCTTGCTATACTTCTCATCAGTTTTACAGCATTTCTAGCCTTCTTTATGAATGGTTCTGGAAAATGGTTATACAGTAAAGATCGAAATAAATTTAAAGACCCTGTAGTTCGCAGTCAAAAGAATTGGAGAACTCTCTCAAATGATTAAAAGACCGCCTGTTGGCGGTCTTTTGATTTTACGGCGTATAGTCTACGTTTTTAGAATACGTATTGCCCGCATTCCAGAGTAGGAATTCATCAATTCCATTATCTTTCAATGCTTTAACCTGGGCTTCCACTTCAGCTCTTCCATAATTCAAGTAGTTTCCACTACCTAGATAGCTAGCTGTAAAATCTTGAAGCCAAGGACGACTGGTTGGCGCTTCTTTAAGCTCATCTAATACTTGATTCTCTACTTTAGCATACTCATTTACTAGATTATAGGGCTCTAAATCCGGCTTGCTAATGCCAAAATATGAACCCCAGTGACTTGGATAAATCATTGATGAAATAACATCGACATTTTTAGAAATTTTCGAGAAGTTTTGACCAATTCCAGGTGCTTCAGGAATTGTTGCTGAGTATCCAAAGATATCTACGGATACTTCTACATCATACTGTTCTAGTTTCGAATTCGCATAAGCAACAAAGTCAGTTACTGCCTGTACTCGCTTTTGTGTATCGTTCATGTCCATATCTGCGTATTTACCCATCGTGTATTCTAACTTGTCATCACGTGTTTCAAATCCTTCAGGAAAACGAACATAGTCAAATTGAATTTCTTTAAAGCCCATTTTAGCAGCTTCAATTGCAACTTGTACGTTATAGTCCCATACTTCTTCGCTAAATGGATTCACAAACGCTTCACCTCGTCCATTTTTCCATATCGAGCCGCCATCCTTATAGGAAAGTTCAGGTCTTGCTTCTGCTAGAACGGTATCCTTAAAAACAACTACTCTAGCAATTGGATAAATTTGACGTTTTTCAAGTTCTTCCAGTACCTTACGCGGTTCCTTTATGTAAGGTTTCCCTATATCGTACTGAGCTAATGGAGAATCTTTCTTTGGTTCATATGTAAGGTTTCCAAAATCATCCTTAATATCGATAACCATTGCATTTAGTTCCGTTGACTCAACGAAATCTGCAAGCTGCGTAAATTTACTCCCCCCGGCAGAATGTCCTGTTACATAAATTCCTCTCACCGCATCTGGGTATTCAAAATCAAGACCTGAATCATATACGAACCTAGGTAACCGATCAGGTAAGGTCAGTTCTTTGTTCTCTAACTCAAATCCATTGTGATTGGCCGCTGATAATGCATCTTCTGCTAGTACTGTTTGTCCGAACACAGAAAATAGTAATACAGCCGCGAGCAGGCTTTTCACCCCAACATTTAAATTACGCACAGCTTCTCTCTCCTTTATTAGTTTGCCTTCTCTATTATAAGATGAATACTCGGTGTTTGAAAGAACTTCCAGTAAAATTCCCTATGTCTTTTTATGTCTTTTTCGTGAACAGATGGAATTGATTTATTTTACTAGTCATGGTATGATTTCTAGAAAAACAATTTTCGTAATGTTAGGAGGCAGTAAACCATGAGAAACGTAACTCTCACAGATATCTTTCAACTTCCCTTTGCCCGAAAATACTTGAAGCGAGCTGGACTGGCTCATGCGATTACCGTCGCCCGCCACGCCTATTACTTTGCAACGGAAACCACAGTCAATCCTGATCTTGCTACGAAAGCGGCACTACTGCATGATATTGGACACTATACGTGGTTCCGTAATGGAAAATGGGACTATACTTTATATAAACAAAATGATATTCATGCAATAAAAGGGGCAGAGCGAGCACACAAAATGCTTATCCGACTTGGTGAAAATCCAGTCGCAGCAAAAGAAATTGCCGTCGCTATTCTATTTCACACAGATTCCTACTTTCTTGGAACGGTTAAGCGAAGTGAGCTCCAGGAGGTTGTCGCCATGGCAGACGAGGCAGACGAAGAACCAGGTGGTCAGCACCATTATAAAACGATGACTGAAGAAGAGGCGATTTTTGAGCTTGCTAATCTTGACAAATTAGTGGAGCAAAGTATGAAAAATCAAAATGAATGGCAACAGAGTGTTTAAAAATGTTTAACCCTGTCTTTTAGGAAAGGGATTTTGATTATTACATCCTTTCCATCCCTTTCCATTGCCTTTCCTCCCCACTTTGAAATAAATTCATCCAGCTCTTTTTCTTCTTGAACTCTTATAACAAAATAGTCCTGCTCCTGCTTTTTAGCAATCCTTGTTGCAAAATCATACAACGCCCATTTTTTAGCGTTAGATCCATTAAAATGAAATTCAACCATCTCAACTCGATTCTTTTCCACTTCTAACCACAAGTACCCTACCGTAAGCTCTTCAGATTCAAATAAATAAATGATAGAATTAGGAGAAAGACTCCTCATACTTCGTTTCGCATTTTCAGCTCGAATCCATCCCAATGTTTCTTCATCAAACTCAGGATTGTAAGTATAGAAAATCATCTATTTCCCCCTCTATTCTTTTGTACTTAAGGAGATACTATGAACTGTCTACGATTGACTTTGCTCATTTTAACAATTTCACTTGCGGCTTTAATCTTAATAGATTATTCGATACCAGAAGACTTATCCCTTTATGTTAAGTATGTTCTGGTATTATCTATTATTCTTTACATACCTTATCTTGCGCTGAAATACCGTGATAAAAAATAAAACAGGCTGCATTTCAATTGAAATGCAGCCTGTTTTTAATTAAACTGTTACCTTGTATTTATTGTACTCTTCTTCTGTACAAGCAATCCAATGCCCTTCTGTCACTTCACGAAGAATGCGTTCTTCTCCACCTTCTGCTAGATGCTTCTCAGGGTCATATATTTTACGTTTTCTTGAACGTTCATACTCAGGATCAGGAAGCGGAATCGCTGAAAGTAGTGATTGTGTATATGGATGAAGAGGGTTTCTATAAAGCTCTTCACTTTCAGCTAGCTCTACGATTTGTCCACGATACATTACACCAATTCGGTCGCTAATGTATTTAACCATAGAGAGATCATGTGCAATAAAGAGGTATGTTAATCCTTTTTCACGCTGAAGTTTCTTCATAAGGTTAACAACCTGAGCTTGTATCGAAACGTCAAGTGCAGAAATTGGCTCATCAGCAATTATGAACTCTGGATCTACTGCTAGAGCACGTGCGATACCGATACGCTGTCTTTGTCCACCACTAAATTCGTGAGGATAGCGGTTCGCGTGTTCTTTGTTAAGTCCAACTGTCTCAAGCAGATCGTGAACACGATCCATACGTGCTTTCTTAGAAGAAGCAAGACCGTGGATATCAATACCCTCCGCGATGATATCCGCAACAGTCATACGTGGATTTAGTGATGCATATGGATCCTGGAAAATCATCTGCATTTTACGGTTGAATTTCTTCAATTCCTTTGCAGACTTTTTCCCATGAACATCTTCACCATTAAAAATAACTTCACCGTCTGTGGCATCATAAAGACGAATAATTGTACGTCCAGTTGTAGATTTCCCACAACCAGACTCACCAACTAGTCCAAATGTTTCACCTTTATAAATATCAAATGTTAATCCATCTACAGCTTTCACTGTTCCTTTACCTACTTTGAAATGTTGTTTCAAGTTCTTAATTTCAAGAAGTTTTTCCTGACTAGACATTACTTCCACCATCTTTCGCGCCAATGATCGGCTCATCTGGAGCCATTCCTTGCATGCGTTTTTTAATTGCTGCAGGTGGTTCTACCTTAGGAGCTTTCTCATGCAAAAGCCATGTTGCAGCATAATGTGTATCTGAAACCTTAAACAACGGGGGCTCCATTTCCGTGTCTATCTTCATTGCATATGGATTACGAGGTGCAAATGCATCACCTGGCGGAGGATCAAGAAGATCCGGAGGTGAACCAGGAATCGCGATAAGTTCTTCATCCGTAGAATCAAGGCTAGGCATAGAACCAAGCAATCCCCATGTATACGGATGCTGCGGGTTATAGAAGATCTCATCTACAGTTCCTGTTTCAACAATTTTTCCAGCATACATAACCGCAACTCGGTCAGCAATATTTGCTACAACACCAAGGTCATGAGTAATAAAAATAATGGATGTTCCCATTTTTTCCTGCAAATCATTCAATAATTCAAGAATCTGAGCTTGAATTGTAACATCAAGTGCCGTTGTCGGCTCATCTGCGATCAACACACGTGGATTACAGGCTAGAGCAATAGCGATGACAACCCGCTGTCTCATACCACCTGAAAATTGGTGTGGATACTCAGTGACTCTTCCCTCAGCGTTTGGAATACCTACTAGCTTCAAAAGCTCAATAGCACGTTCCTTTGCTTCAGATTTGCTCATATTCTGATGTTTGATAAGTCCTTCCATGATTTGCTTTCCAATAGTCATGGTTGGGTTAAGAGATGTCATTGGATCCTGGAAAATCATTGAGATTTCAGAACCACGAATCTTCTGCATTTCTTTTTCGGACATCTGCGCAAGGTCTCGATCACCAAACTTGATTTCTCCCTGCTTAATTCGCCCAGGAGGATTCGGAATCAAACCCATAACCGCTTTTGACGTTACAGATTTACCTGATCCTGACTCTCCTACAATTGCTAAAGTTTCACCTTTATTTAAATGGAAGTTTACTCCGCGAACTGCTTTGACTTCTCCAGCAAACGTATCAAAGGAGACATGCAAATCGTTCACTTCTAGAATTTTTTCCATTCTAATCCCCCCTATTTACGTAGCTTTGGATCAAATGCGTCTCGAAGGCCATCACCAAGAAGGTTAAAGGCAATCATGATCAACGATATGATAATCGATGGCCATAGCACTAGATGCGGATAGATTTGTAAACTCTTAAAACCAGAGTTAATGATAGAACCAAGTGATGCTTCAGGAGGTCGAAGTCCAAGCCCGATAAAGCTTAGGAATGCCTCAAAGAAAATTGCGCTTGGTATTGTAAACATTGTTGTAATTATAATCTGACCAAGTACGTTTGGAATTAAGTGTTTACCAATAACGCGTCCACTTGTAGCACCAAGCGTTCTTGAAGCAAGCACAAATTCCTGAGTTTTAAGCTTTAATACCTGTCCACGAACAATCCGCGACATCCCGATCCAGCCGGTAACAGACAGGGCGAGGATAATCGAGAATATCCCTGGCTCAAAGATTAAGATAAAGAGAATAATGAGAATTAGGTTAGGTATACCAACGAGAACCTCAATGATACGCTGCAAAATGTTATCGACACGGCCGCCATAGTAAGCAGAAATACCGCCATAGGCTACCCCGATTACAAAGTCAATGAATGCTGCAGCTGCTGCAATGAAAAGGGAAATACGCGTTCCTTGCCATACACGTGTCCACTGATCACGGCCAAATTCATCAGTACCAAACCAAAAGTATTCATCTTCATAGCCTTTTGCTTCATATTGATCGGTACCTCGAATATCAACACCATTTAAACCAAGGAAATCAACATTTTCAAGAACAGGTACTTTAGCTGGTAGCTTTGCTCTTGTAAGCTCCTGATCCGAATATGAGTATTCATTCATTCCAGGGCCGACTATAGCTAATAGAATAATAACCAAAATAATAATCAGACCGGTAATAGCACCAGGATTCTTTTTTAGTCTTCTCCAAGCATCTTTCCAGAAGCCCGTACTCTCGCGAGCTATCTGTTCATTTTCAGAAGAATCAATATTAGCGGGCTGAAACATGTCGTCTGAAATGTCATGTAGTTTCTCTTGTTTCATGCTCATTAATCTTTACCTCCCGCTAAACGAATTCGAGGATCGACAATACCATACATAATGTCCACCAGTAAAATTACTACAATAAATAAAATACTAAAGAAAAGCGTTGTACCCATAATAATCGGGAAATCGTTTGTCAAAATCGAGTTAACGAATTTTTCTCCAAGTCCTGGAATAACGAAAATTTGCTCAATTACAAGGGTACCTGTCATTAGACTTACAACCAGTGGTCCCATAATAGTAATAATAGGTATAGAAGCATTACGGATTGTATGTCTAATAACAACCGCTGTGCTACTTAAGCCTTTCGCTTTCGCTGTTGTAATGTAGTCCTGTCCAAGAACTTCTAACATTT
The DNA here is from genome assembly GCF_039851965.1 of Pseudalkalibacillus hwajinpoensis. Lineage (NCBI taxonomy): Bacteria > Bacillati > Bacillota > Bacilli > Caryophanales > Guptibacillaceae > Guptibacillus > Guptibacillus hwajinpoensis. The sequence goes on from NZ_CP156674.1 coordinate 725,506, forward strand.
CCGTTCTCATAAAACGGGCAATGGTAGCTACAACAATGGAAGCAATTGCAATCGTCGGCATGATCGTATAAGCGAAACCTTCCCAGTACGCAACTGGAAGCAGCTGCCACTTAACACCTAGCCAGTATTGCATCAGGCCAGCGATTACGAAGTTTGGAATTGAAATACCTAGTACGGCAATTACCATCGTACCGTAGTCAAGGAATGAGTTGTGTCTTAAGGCTGCAATAATGCCGAGGAATAAACCAACTATTGTTCCAACAACAAGTGACTGCAATCCTAAATAAGCTGAAGGCCCAATTCGTTCGGTAATAATCGTCGATACTTCTCGGCCATCCTGCTGGAAGGATACACCTAGATCACCAACGAGTAAGTTCTTCATATAATTGAAGTATTGAACAGGAACTGGATCATTTAAGCCATACTTTTCATTTAACTGCACAATTTGTGTATCAGTCAGCTTTTCCTGGTTATTAAAAGGTGTACCAGGGAGAAGCTTCATTAGAAAAAACGTTAGCGAAGCAATAATTAGGAAGGTAATAATCATTGATAATACCCTTCCACCAATATAACGTCCCACTACAACCAACCTCCTCAAAAGATACCTGCTTATTTATTATAAGTCGAAAAATGGAATATCACTAGTTGTAATTTTCTATTTATTTGAATTACTTGTATCAATTTCGACAATTTTCTTATTACAGGTAAAAAAGAGAGTATATGTCAGGATGACATATACTCTCCTGAAAAACTGAAATTATTTACCTTCGATCTTAATCCACTTGTAAGATGCATCTGCACCGAATGAGTGTACATAGTAGTTCTTGATGTAAGGCTTTTGAATGATAGCAAGTCCACGCTGATAAGTAGGAACAATCGCAATGTCCTCTTCCAATAGTACTTTTTCAGCTTCTTGCATCATTTCCCAACGTTTCGCTTCATCTGTCTCGGTTTTAGCACCTGAAACTAGCTCGTCATACTTTTCGCTTGAGTAACCCATGCGGTTGTATGCACCATCAGTTTCAAACATATAAAGGTATGTCATTGGATCTGGATAGTCAGGTCCCCAACCACCAGTTGAGATATCAAAGTCGCCTGCATCTTCAAGTTCAAGGAATTGCTTCCAAGGTTGCTTGTTGATTGTAATTGAAAGACCATCAAGTTTAGACTCGAACTGCTCTTTTGCATATTCAGCGATTGTAGATGAAAGCTCAGTGTCTGTAGTTAGAAATTCAAGTTCTACAGAATCTGTTCCAAGAGCTTTAAGTCCAGCTTCCCATGCTGCTTTTGCTTCTTCTTCGCCCTCTTCAGCATAGAAGCCTTCTGGAGCAAATTCACGGAAGTCAGCACCGTCCGGGCCCTTAACAAACTCTTTTGGTACGAAATACTTCGCTGCCACAGATCCGTTGTTTAGCAGAACATTTACAAGTCCTTCACGGTCATATGCAAGGAATAGTGCTTTACGAATGTCTTTGTTAGCAAGCGCTTCGTTACCTTGATTTAAACGAAGGAAGAACATTGTCGGTTCAAGAATAGTGGAGAAATCTTCCCCGCCTTTGAACTGATCAACAAAGTCAGCGTCTAGTGTAGCACGGTCAACTTTTCCTGTTTCGTAAAGGTTAACACTCGTTGCAGTATCTTTAACAATTTTAACTGTGATTTCTTCAAGGTTTACAACATCAGCATCCCAGTATTCAGGATTCTTTTTGTAATTCCAGCCTTCACCATGGTTCCATTCAGAGAATACGAATGGTCCGTTGTAAAGCATAGTATCCGCTTCAAGTGCGAATTCTTCGCCTTTCTCTTCAGCAAATGCTTTCGGTTGTGGATAGAATGTAGCGAAAGTTAGCAATGATTTAAAGTAAGGCACTTTATTTTCAACAGTGATTTCTAGTGTCTTCTCGTCAATTGCTTTTGCGCCAAGTTCTTCTACTTTACCGTAAAGAGGATCTCCTTCAGTAATGATTGCGCTTCCATTTTTGATACCTGCAGTACCAAACATAGAAGCATATGGAGAAAGAGTTTCTGGGTTTAGCGCTTTATGCCATGCATAGATGAAATCTTCTGCTGTTACATTAGAACCGTCAGACCATTTAGCGTCGTCGCGGATTGTGAATGTATAAACAGTTTCACCATCTTTTTCTTCTTCTTTAGGCTCTTCAGCAGCCACGCCTAATGTTGGTTCATTGTTTTCATCAAGGCGATAAAGACCTTCGAAAACCTGGTTCATAGCGTTAAATGATGTAGAATCAGTCGCCTGCGTAGTATCCATTGATGGAATCTCGGCAGTAGCGTATAAATTCATTACTTGTTCTGAAGCAGAGTCTCCGTCGCCCTCTCCGCCACCATTGTTCCCCCCGTTGTTTGAGCCGCCGCCGCAAGCCGACAGGAATACGCTCAATACAAGCACAAGAGATAGGACTAGTGTCCATCTTGATTTCTTCATGCTTTGTGACCTCCCTTAAAATATGTAGCTATAAAGCTAAATGTTCGTGTGAGAGAAATTCATCAAATTCTCTAACAATTAAATTGACGCATTTGTCTCACAACTCATATTATACAAGTTTTCTAACTATTTTGCATACGATTTTTTTACGCAATTTTACAAAAACCGCGCCAGGATTACGTTTGGATAACAGAAAATAGATCTAAAGTCCCAGTATTATTTCTCTGCATTATGGGTAAATTTTGGTTTTTACACTGTAATGTATGAAAAGCTATCTAGTCCCCTTACCTGAAAGTATGTAGTTAAATTTATTGAATACCCTATGCATATTACAAAAGATTCAGAAATGTAAAGCAATGTGAATCTACTTTACAAATGATTAACTACGTTTTTCTATTGTTCTAAGGGCATTCTTTTTTTATACTTAGAAAGATAAAGAAAATGGGGGTCTATATGAAATCACTTACAGTTAAGTCAGGAGTACTTATCATCCTATCACTTGTTATCTCAATTATTATTACGATCACATCGGATGAAGCTCTAGGGATGCGATCGGTGTCAGACCTACTCTTTATGATTTCGCTTGGAATGCTTCTGATGGGAGCTTCTCTCCATGTTGTTCAAACGGGCTTCTTCGATGGCATTGTATATTCCTTTAAGCGATACTTTAGAAGCAATACAAAGCATCAAATGATAGAGGAAGATAAAACTGAATTAGGCTACCAGCTTAATTACAACAATCCGATTACGTATCCCCTTCTTATTGCTGGAGGATTCTGGATAATTATCACTGTCATCATTGCCATTGTGATTGCCACCTGAGTTCTTGCACCCATGGCGTAAAATAAGATATACTGAATGTTAATAGAATACAGAACGGCTATGAAGAAGAGTAGTACAATTTGCTGTGATTACTAGAGAGCCTGTGGGGGGTGTAAACAGGTATCACACATGTTGGAATGGACTTCTGAGCCCCTTTGCTGAACCAGTCAGTAGGCAGAGGCGTGAGCAATCACGTTATCACTACAGGTTTCGTCATGAAACCATAAGTGATCCGGTCTTACTGGATAAGCAGGGTGGCACCACGGTCCATTCGTCCCTAGCATTGGGATGAATGGACCATTTTTGTGTTCTATCGTATTTAATTTGAAAGGGGAAACACACATGAGCGTAATTTTTTCAGGTATTCAGCCCAGCGGTTCATTAACAATAGGAAATTATTTAGGTGCAATGAAGCATTTTACAGACCTACAAGATGACAATGAATGTTATTTCTGTGTTGTTAATCAGCATGCGATTACCGTACCACAGGAGAAAAAGGCACTAAAACAAAATTCTAAAAGCCTTGCAGCACTTTACCTAGCTTCAGGAATTGATCCTGAAAAGTCCACTCTCTTTATCCAATCAGAGGTTCCGGCACATGCCCAGTTAGGTTGGATGTTACAGTGTGTTTCGTATATTGGAGAACTAGAACGGATGACACAATTTAAGGATAAATCAACAGGAAAGGAAGCCGTAAGTGCAGGGCTTCTCACTTACCCTCCATTAATGGCTGCTGACATTCTGCTTTATGGTACGGAAATAGTTCCAGTTGGAGATGATCAAAAACAGCATATTGAACTGACACGCAACCTTGCCGAACGTTTCAACCGTAAGTTTACCACCATTTTCGTAATGCCAGAACCTAGCATTCCTAAAGTCGGTGCACGCATTATGTCACTTCAGGACCCATCGAAAAAAATGAGTAAATCGGATCCTAATAAGAATTCATTCATTTCAATGCTTGATGAACCAGACACAATTATTAAAAAGGTGAAGCGCGCTGTTACAGATTCTGAAGGCGTTGTTCGTTTCGATAAAGAAAACAAACCAGCTCTTTCAAATCTGTTAACGATTTACTCACTCTGTTCAGGGAAATCTGTTGAAGAAATTGAAGCCTTATATGAAGGCAGAGGTTACGGAGATTTCAAAATGGAGCTCGGTGAAGTAATTGCCGAAACACTAAAACCAATTCAGGATCGCTACAACGAACTTATTTCTTCCTCAGAGTTGGATGACATTCTTGATCTGGGTGCTGAGAAAGCTAACCGTAAAGCTTCAAAAATGCTTGCAAAAGCAGAACGTGCAATGGGACTTGAAAGAAAAAAAAGATAACAAAGAAGGCTGCCAAGGCAGCCTTCTTTGTTATCTAATTAACGTGTGTCCCTTTTTCCAGTTCCCATATTTTCTCGAAATATGGTTGACCTTTAATAATTCGTTCACAGATTTGTTCATGTTTCCTCGACCAGCCAGCCTTTACTTCCCTGTAAAGCCCTTCCCATGCCTCGTCCATTTCCATACATTGAATTTGAATATATTTCTTCGGCTGACACTCCGTAAACCAGTATCTGATTTCCGCTGAATTACCGCTGGAATAAAGCTGATCAAGAGCCATAAACAGCAGTTGCTTTAACTGTCTCTCCTTTCTCGTTAAACCCATCATGATTTCAGGCCCAGGAGAAAGAATATGGTGCTCCTTCACTGGCTGATCTTCTTCAAACGGATAAACAGTCGCTTCCACATCAGCAACCATTTCATAAACAGCCTTTTCCTGCCTTGGAATAACTCTGCTCTTACGAATCGGAATTTTATATCCAAGTGTATCAATTACAATCACACCTCTGCCGTCCGTAGCCAGGAAGCAATACTCTAGAGGTGATCGTTCGTTATTTTTACGAATGTAACTCTGCTGAAATACATCGCTAAGAAGGCTTTCTGGAAGTTCAGTTAAATCATTCTCAATATAATGATACAGCAAGGATTCTACTTTAATAACAGGCACCTGATCCAACAATTCAATAAAATCATCTTTTCTCCACTCATGAAAATCACAAACGTTATATCCGTTTTCCTCACCTTCAAACCAATTCACCCAAACATCTCGCAAATACAACATCTGGCTACCCCTCACTTCGCTACTGTTTGTAAAAACAGTATAGTCAGGACCAAGTCAAAATATTCCATGATAAGCATATTCTTCAGAAAAGATTAATATGACAAGAAAAGCGAAGACGAACGTTTAGAAACGGAGATATTGGAACTCTTGAACTGGAACACGCTTTTTGTGTTCCGGTGAAAGAGTGAAATATCTCCGTTTCTGCGAGTCGCAGCTAGATCTCATGAAAAGCGGAAGTGGTCGTTTAGACCCGGCAGGCACTGGAACCTTCCAAATTGAACACGTTCTTTGTGTTCGAGTTGGAAGGTGAAGTGACCAAGGGTCTGACCACTGCAGCTAGATCTCACGAAAAGCGAAGAACAGCGTTTAGAAACGGAGATATTGGAACTCTTGAATGTTGAACAATCTTTATCCAACTTGAAATCCAAACAAAAAAAGCCCCTCATCCGGGGGCTTTTTCCTTACTTCGTAAATTTCTTAAATACTAACGTTGCGTTATGTCCACCAAAACCAAGTGAATTGTTCATAACAGCTTTCACTTCAGCTTTTCTCGCCTTGTTTGGTACATAATCAAGGTCGCAGTTTGGATCTGCAGTTTCATAATTAATCGTTGGAGGCAGAATTCCTTCTTCAAGCACTTTTGCACAGAAAACTCCCTCAACCGCACCTGCAGCACCTAGCAAGTGACCGGTCATAGACTTTGTTGAGCTTACCGCTAGCTTATAGGCATGCTCTCCGAAAACAGACTTAATGGCTGCTGTTTCAAATTTATCATTGTAATCTGTGCTTGTACCATGTGCGTTAATATATCCAATATCCGAAGGAGAAAGACCAGCATCATCAATTGCCTGTCTCATTGCTCTGGCACCGCCCTCTCCTTCAGGAGCAGGCTGCGTTACGTGATAAGCATCTCCAGTTGAACCGTACCCTACGATTTCTCCATAGATTTTCGCTCCACGTTTTTCTGCAGATTCAAGGCTTTCAATAACAAAAATCCCTGCGCCTTCACCAATAACAAACCCGTCACGATTTGCATCAAATGGACGGCTTGCAGAAGCAGGATCTGGATTAGTAGATAGTGCTTTCATCGATCCGAATCCAGCTACGCTCATGCTTGTTATAGGAGCTTCAGAGCCCCCAGTAATCATTACATCAGCGTCGCCGCGCTGAATGACTTTGAAGGAATCACCAATTGAGTTTGTACCTGAAGCGCATGCTGTTACAGTACATGAGTTAATTCCTTTTGCACCAAGCATAATTGAAACCTGACCAGAAGCCATATCAGGAATCATCATTGGCACGAAAAATGGACTCACTCTTCTTGCTCCCTTATCCATAAATGTACGGAATTGAGATTCATACGTCTCCATTCCACCGATACCAGACCCGATCCATACGCCAACTCTTTCCGCATTTTCGTCTGTAATTTTCAATCCAGCATCATCGACAGCCATTTGGGAAGCTGCGACTGCAAATTGAGTAAAGCGATCCATTTTACGAACATCTTTTCTATCCATGAACTGCTCTGGATCAAACTCAAGTGCTTCACCAGATACCTTCGCTACGAATTGATCTTTATCAAGTCTTGTTAATGGGTTAATTCCAGAAACCCCATTTATAATATTCGTCCATGTTTCCGAAACAGAATTTCCAAGCGGGGAAACAGTCCCAAGCCCGGTAATAACTACACGTCTTTTCATTTCTACCAGCTCTCCTTTTCCAACATTACAGTTTTTCAAATATATGCTCTTGCAGCAGTAGGGATTTTCTCCTTAAGGGTGACCTGAATTAACGTCCTACCTTAAGAGCAACCGCTCCCCAAGTTAAACCGCCACCGAATCCAACAAGAATAACCACATCATCCTCTTTCACACGTCCTTCTTTCATAGCTTCGGAAAGCGCAATTGGGATCGTTGAAGATGAAGTATTTCCATACTTCTTCACAGTTGTTGCCATTTTTTCAATAGGCAATTCAAGACGTTGCCTTGAAGCTTCCATAATTCGAATATTCGCCTGGTGAGGTATGAGGAAGTCTACATCCTCTTTCGTAAGTCCTGCTTTTTCAATGACATTGATAGCAGACTGCCCCATTTGTCTCACTGCAAATTTAAACACTTCTCTACCGTTCATCGCCATAAAGCCAGCTGGCTCCTGATAAAGATGTTTCGCTCCTGATCCATCAGAACCCAGTTCAAAAGAAAGAATCCCTCGCCCTTCTGTTACAGGCCCAATAACCGCAGCACCTGCACCATCTCCGAATAATACTGCCGTGTTACGATCTTCCCAGTCAGTGATTTTTGAAAGCTTTTCAACACCAACCACCAGGATATTCTCATACGTATCATTATTAATGAATTGTCCCGCTGTTATCATACCGTACATAAACCCTGCACATGCAGCACTTAAGTCCATCGCAGCCGCGTTTGTTGCCCCAAGCTTTTCCTGTAGTAAACAGCCGACAGATGGAAATGGATAGTCGGGAGTAACAGTGGCAACGAGAATAAGATCCAGGTCTTCCGCTTTTATATTGGCATCTTCTATCGCTTTTTTTGAAGCTAAATAAGCCATATCAGATGTGTTCATATCATCATCTGCAATTCGTCGTTCTTCAATTCCTGTTCGTGTGCGGATCCATTCATCCGATGTATCAACCATTTTCTCTAAATCGTGATTTGTTAATACTCGTTCTGGAACATAATGGCCAACGCCTAGTAACCCTGCGTTCATCTTGAATTTCCCCTTTATAGGATATTTTCTAACTAACTTAAAACCAATCTTTAGTATCTGGTACTAATTTTAATCTATAACAGGGCGTTTGTCTACCGATCAAACTTAAAGGTGACCCACACCATTGCTAATCCTTAGTCATAAACTGGTAGTATCTAATCTAATCGTGAAGGAGGATTCATGAATGTATCCTTACAATGGGCAGCCGCCGTATCACTTCTATCAACAACCAGTTAATCCACCCTACCAGCAGTTTCAGCAGCCATTTCACCAACCGCTCCAGCCACCATACTACTCACCGCCATATTACCAGCAACCTTATCCTCCATATCAGCACTATCCAGGAGGACCGACATTTTTACATCAATTCAAAAAACAAAACGGTAACTACGATATGCCTAAAATGATGAATTCGGCAAGTCAAATGATAAACACGGTACAGCAATTCAGTCCAATGGTTAAGCAAATGGGATCATTGCTAAATTTATTCATTAAATAGTGGAAAAGACGTGAGATCACGTCTTTTCCACTTACTTAGAAAAAAATAACATACTCCCAGCGCTAACAAATAGCAAAACGCCTGATATGACCATTAAACTAAAACTACCAATCAGTATGCCGATTAGAAGGCCACTAAGTGGGACAAACCAGATCCAGAAAGCTTTTCGGCCCATATATTCCTCTCCTTATTCCTGTGCGTCCTGCTTTCCAAGCTCATAGGCATCTTCCATCGCCTTAAGAAATAATTGTAAAAGCGGCTGCATCTTTTCGAGATCGAGTTCGATCTCCTGTTCACCAAGCGACTGTTTCGCTTCAGGTAGGTACTTCATTGCAATCTGCATAAATTTCAAGTTCTGTTCCATGTTCATTCACTCCTATTACACTTTCGCCTTAAAGGCTCCCTTCTATTATAACGATAAATACGGTGTATTGAAATGCTCCCAATCTTCGCGCTGACCTGAAACCATTTTCAATACCATTGCTGCCTGTCCTCTATGATAGGCCTCGTGATCAACGAGATGACTAATGATCCATTCAGGCGAATAGGCATGTGACTCACCGTTCATCATTACCTCAGGGCCGGGCTTCCGATATTCCACATCTGAGAGATTGTTATAAAATGATCTAGTCAATTCTCTCACTTCCGCAAGTCTTGCTTGAAACCAGGAAAGTTCCTTATCATCTGGAGCCGATATGATTTGTTTCTCTTGAAAATAATAATGCTTTTTCTCCTCTTCCGTAACAACTTCGCCCATAAGCGCATTTTTCACCCACCACAGCTCAATTTGAGCAATATGAAGGAGATACGCTCCTACTGTAGGAAAGCTTGAATAGCGATAGTGAAGCTCCTGAAATTCAACCTCAATTACCATCGAAAGCAGCTTTTCCCTAGTTTCTTTTAAAGCCTGAAGTCCGTGAGAGGAGTCATGTACATCGTAGTTTCCAAGCGTCTTTTCGATCATAATCCATCTTCCCTTCTGTTTCAGTCAGTTTACCCGTTGAATATCTTAGCATCAAGTTTCTTCATCATTTCAACGTGTTGACGTTGTTTTTCTAGACCCGTTTGGATAGAAGTGAGATTCTTAAAACTAAATTTACTACATTCCCGAGTGGAGATCGCGCATTGTCCTGTTTTTTCTTTTTCTAAATTAAGTTGCTCTTCTATACACCATTCGACTCCTTTTTGCCATTCTCCTTCTCTCCCGCTGGACAGATTAATTGTTTCAGATAGTTCTCTTCGGCTAGCAACTTTATAAAGCCCCTCACAAACATCATCCACATAAAGCGCGTCGTAATGAAAGATTTCACCTTCATTTTTGTAGGTTGATATTAAATCTCCCTTTAGAAAATAATGCTGATAAACGTAGTTTCCTGGTTGCCATGGTCCATAGACTAGCGGAACCCGAAGCTTTTTGATCACCATTTCTTCTTCGGCTGTTGCAAGAACCGCCTCTTCAGCAGCCTTCACTCTTCCGTTATGTGTTACAGGATGAAGCGGTGTCCTTTCCGTAATACTCCCGTATCGTTTCCCATAAACTTCAAATGAAGATAGGTAAATAAGTAGTTTACCGTAGCTTCCCTGCATGACCCTTTTCATTACCTCTCTTCCTTCTTCCACTCTTCTTTGTGGGCGCATTCTGTGTTCACCAGGTGTACTTAAATGAAAAATTGTATCGCAGCCGTGTCCTAGCTCTTCCAATGATTCATTTTGTAGAAGAACCGAAACCTGATTATAATTTGAGTTTCGCAAAAATGTAAGTTCTTTTGCTTCATATTCAAGTTCCCTTCGAGGATCCATTCTTGCATCAACTGCCACTACTTCAATACCACGGTTAAGAAGTAGCTCAGTTAAATGAAAACCAATAAAACCAAGTGCACCGGTAATTAACACTTTCTTCATTTTCATCCTCCTTACAAACGAATGCTTTCAAGGAAACGGACCATTCTAATCATTATTACTTAATGGAGGGAAACATTCATAATGGAACTTTATAATGGGAATCTCTTCTGGCCGATAACAGTAGCTTCTCCACTTTCATTTCCTGAGCTTTCTGCTTCGAAGTGCTGTGATGTGCTCATTATAGGTGGCGGTATATCTGGGACGCTAATGGCAAGAATGCTTGCAGACTATCATGTAAAAACGATTTTAATTGAAAAGAACAGCATCGGGATTGGAAGTACAGCAGCTAATACCGGACTCCTTCAATTTTCAAATGACGCGATGCTGATTGACTTAATTGATCGATTTGGAAAAGAAACAGCTGTTTACTTTTACAAGCTTTGTTACAAAGCGCTTGATGAACTTGAAAAGTACGCCACTTATTTACCTGAATCAGTTCATTTCAATAGGGCTGAAAACCTCTATTATGCGGGTCATGAGGGTCATACATAAAAATTAAGAGAGGAATATGAAGCTTTAATTGAATATGGGTTTTGGGTTTCAGGCTAATTATTTTGATAAGGCTATGATTGAGAATAGATACTCTTTTACAGCACCTTGCGGAATACATACAAAATCAGAGGCTGAAATGAACCCTTATCGTTTTACACAAGCTCTTGCTAAAAACGCTTCTCAATTAGGGGTCGATATTTATGAGAATACCGAGATCCTTTCGCATAGGTTCACAAAGGAAGGGTTATTCTTTGAAACAGACAGGGGAGAAATTAAAGCGAATCAGGTTGTTTATGCAACGGTTTATAGAACACAGGAGTTTGCAAAAATAAAAGGCGCTCTAATTGAGCGCACTTTCACAATCGCAACTGAACCGATTGACACTTTTCCTGGCTGGCACAATCGATCGCTTATCTGGGAAACAGACCGTCCTTATTATTACTTAAGAACAACAGCTGATAACCGGATATTAATCGGGGGCATGGATTCCAATGTCAATAAAAAAGATGAATTAAAAACAAAGGGTCCAAAGTTGCTTAACAAACTCCATGACATGTTCCCGGGAATACGAACATCTATTGCTTACGAGTGGAGCGCTGTCTTTGGTTCAACAAAAGACGGGCTTCCTTACATTGGAAAACACCCTAAATATAAAGGAGTGTATTTCATGCTTGTATATGGAAGAAACAGCACGGTATATAGCATGCTTGGTGCCGAATTACTAAAAGATCTCATCCTATACGGCTATCACCCACCCATGAACATCACTAGACTTGATCGCTAAAGTCTCCCTTCATGAAGTTGAAAAAATCGAATCATTTTCTGTCCTAGAGAGTGATAACTATCGCTTAATAATGCAAGATCTATCGGAAACCCGTATTCCTCCTGAACACGTTCAAACTGTCTAATTTGCTCCAGGGAATATGGACTTTTGTTGTGATGCCACACTTTGATGGGAGCCGAAGTCACCTCTATACGGCAATCCTCTATTTCTTTTAGAACATTTTCACGTTCGACTTCATACGCTATCGCTAGCTCTCGAATCAATCGTTTATAGAACAGACGGTGCTCCTGTTCATGGTGAACTAAATTCTTCACATCAAAACACGGATTCAACAGGGCAGCCGATCTTACCTGGCTATATTTGTTTTTAAGAAATGCATTCGCAGCAAGAACCCCCATCCCTTCAGCAAGGATGTGAACCTTTGGATTTAAGATTTCTTGTTTATGCACCAGGTTATAAATTCGCTCAGTTAATTTAACGGCTTTTGGTGAGCCCCAGTGCCGTCCATATAAATTACTTGTATAAATGGTATATCCTGCTTCAAGAAATTCCTCAATCATTCTTGATCGCGTGTGATTTTGTAGCCAGAAACTGGACTCAGAATCAACAAAATGGACTAGACCACCTATAATAAAAATGCCAAACCCGTTAGGCCGTTCGGGGACAAGAACGATCGTCCACTCCCCGTCTAATTGATAGGCTCGTTTACGAATACACATACTCTCCCCTCGCCTCATAACACTTTCTGTATAACCTATGCAAACAGCATTTGAAAGAATGGGTGAAGTGCCTATATTTAAGGAATTTCGTATTTCTTTCTCTATTACTGCCCATCTAGTGAATGCCTGCTATATGGTTTGTTTCCATGCTTTACTTATGAATTATTGAATCCGGTATAGCTTTTCTTTCATTCATTTATGTATTAAATCAGGCTGTTTATAGCCATAAATTAATTTGGTAGATGCCGAATCCATTTACTTTATGGTATGATAATTGATAGAATACGTTTACAAATGAGGTGAATTTTTGTGCGCTATTTTTGGGCAATTATCTGGGGATTTCTACTTAGCAACATGATTTTCTATGTACTTGCATCCATGCAAGGTGGGCATTATAACTTTGCATCTGCATCTCTCTTCGGGATTATTCTTGCTGCTGCAGCAATGGTGGTTGGTGAAAGTTTAATATCCGATCCAGCTGAGCAATAGAAACAAGCGCCTGTCGTCAGGCGCTTGTTTCTTTGTTTCTGCATCTACAAAAGTTTAATGATGTGGTTTCGGCTTTCTAGACCACTTTCGATTTTGATTCGTACATTCCGGAAACTCATCTCCGGCTTTAAGCTCAATTTGTTTTGGATCCTGGACCATGCCGCCTGTTTCACCAATTTCAATGTAAACTCCAGTGTTAGGTGCTTTCTGTCCTACAGTGAATTGACGATTTTCTCCGCCCATTTGTCCGCCTCCTTTGTATCTTGAAACTTCGCCCCCTTTATCAGCATTCAACATCGAATACTTTTTTATGTAATAGGGCCAGAAAATCCCCCTTTACAAAATTGGAATCATTGGTGTTTAATGGATACATGTGTCAATTTATTTTGTAACAATAATTGGAGGAGCCATCATCATGGAACTGTGGGAATTAATAAAATACGCATTACTCGGACTGCTTCAGGGGTTTACTGAACCTATTCCGATTTCATCAAGTGGACATCTCGTTATTGCACAGGAATTATTCGGACTAGAAATCAAAGGGTTAAGTTTTGAAATTCTTATGAACTTCGCTTCATTAATCGCTGTTCTGATTATTTACCGCAGTGATCTTGTCCGTCTTACTTCAAATGGACTCAGTTACGTCGTATCACGAGATCAGCGCTCGAAAAGTGATTTTATGTTCATTGTGTACCTCCTCATCGGTACTATACCTGCTGCTGTACTTGGACTTTTGTTTGAAGATTTTATTGGCGAGCAGCTTAAAGGAATTAAAATTGTTGGGGCTACTTTAATCATTACAGGTATCGCACTATGGCTCATTCGTAACCTTCGTGGCTCAAAAGGCGACTCTGAACTTAATTTTAGAGATGCCATCATTGTAGGATTAGCACAAGCAGTTGCTTTAATTCCAGGTATTAGCCGCTCAGGTGCTACAATCGTAGCAGCAATGGGAATAGGTATGAAACAAGAGACAGCATTACGCTTCTCCTTCCTTCTTTTTATACCGGTCAGTGTTGGAACAATGTTATTAGGTTTTGACGACCTTTTATCTGATCCTCGATTTAATGACCTGCTAATTCCCTACATAGTAGCATTTTTATTATCTTTGATAGCTTCTTACTTTTCTTTAAAATGGTTCATGAATATTATGGCGCGTGGCAACTTAATTTATTTCGCCATCTACTGCTTTATCGCAGGTGCACTTGTCCTCATTTTTTAACCGGCTCAGCCGGTTTTTTTATGTCTTCATAAACAGGTAAACGCAGTGATGATATGGAAAGGGTACATGTGATAATAATGAATACTCAGGAATTATGGAGGATTGAACTTGCAAGAAGAAACCATCAAAACAGACGCACTAAAAAAATGGATAGCTGAAGCTGGCGAGACAATCTCGTTCCAGAAGGACGAAGCAATCTACATGGATGTTATGAAAGCAGATCGCCTCCTTCTTATTCAAACTGGAAACGTTCGGTTAAACAAACTTACATCTGAAGGAAGAGAATTAACACTCCAAATTTGTAAACCCGGTGATCTGATTGGTGAGCTTGCTCTTTATACAGGACAATTAAACTTCTCTGCCAATGCATGGGCCATTGATAACGTCTCTGCCTTGTATGTAAAGCAAACTCTTCTTGAAAAAAACCTATCAAGCGATGCCTTGCTTGCAACTGAATTCATGAAATTCATGGGCGAAAATTTCCGTAAAAACCAATCAAAATTTCGCGATTTACTCCTACACGGGAAAAAAGGTGCCCTTTACTCTACATTAATCCGATTATCCAACACATACGGCATCAACAGAGACGACTCAATCTTAATCGACCTCCCTTTAACAAACCAAGAATTAGGGAATTTCTGCGGCTTAACAAGAGAAAACGTCAACCGCATTCTTAGCGAACTAAAAAAAGCCGACGTAGTATCCGTTACCGAAAGCAAAATCACCATCCACGACCTCGAATTCCTCCGCTGCGTCTTCCACTGCGAAGACTGCCCAATTACAATTTGTAGGTTATAAAGAAAAGCGAAGAAGAGCGTTTAGAAACGGAGATATTGGAACTCTTGAACTGGAACACGCTTTTTGTGTTCCGGTGAAAGAGTAATATCTCCGTTTCTGCGAGTCATAGCTAGACACGAAAGGCGGAAGAGCCCATCGAAAAGTGCAATAAAACGAGGGACCATGCTCTAGTCAAGGGAAATGGCCCATTAATTAACAGGCGCTGTACCACTATTGGAACTCTCTAAAATTAGAAAAACTTGGCTTGCCGCCAAGTCCTAGCGGAAGCCATAGTTTTTCTTATACTTTAGTCCTTTAAAAAGGTTAAACATTCTTAAAGTGCAAAAAAACACCCTCACCGGGTGTTTCTCATATCATCCACCACTAACCGGTGGAATAAATGCGACAACATCGTTTTCCTTTACCAATCGATCTTCTTCCGCATATTCTTCATTAATGGCCGTCATCGTATTAGTAAGCGAAAGTTTTGGATACTCGTCCATTAGCTTTTTTTTCAGCACCGCTATGCTAATATTTGTTTCGCTTCGTTCTACCTTTTCCTGCCCGATTAACTCCTGTTGTCCCGCAAAGAATAGTACCGTAATCATTTGGTCTCCCCCTCTGGTTTCCCTTCTGGATAAGGTGTTTTCTCAAGCTGGTCACCGACCCACTCCTCACCATTCACCCAGTACTCTTTTTTCCAAATAGGTACAATCTGTTTGATCCGTTCAATCGCATAACGGCTTGCATCGTAACTTTCTGCTCGGTGTGGAGATGCTACAGCAATTACGACCGCGATATCACTTATTTGCAGTTTGCCTACTCGATGAACAATTGACGTTCTAACACCAGGCCACTTTTCATTTATTTCTTCACCAATCCGTCTCAGCTGTTTTTCAGCCATCGATGGATACGCCTCATATTGAAGCGAAACGGTTTGCTTTTCACCAGTAAACTCTCTCACTGTACCAATGAAGGAATTAATGGCACCTGCTTCAGGATGAATAACGCTGTCGATGACAGCATTCACATTGATCTCATCTGAGGTGATATTAAAATAAGTCATTTCATTCTCCCTTCAGTTCATTTAATAGATCGCAAATACACACATCCATTTTTTCAGTTAGATAACTCGGATAAACTCCGGTATCCATCTGCTCACCTGTTATCACATAACGAATGTTTTCCATTTTTAAAAGACGCTTATCTTCTTTACTACGAAGCATAACGATTTTAGGAAGTGGCTTTTCTTTGTAGCCTTCAACAAGAATAAGATCAAGCTCAAAAGCCTGATAGAGCTTTAGTAATCGATCAAGTTCCCAGTCTCCAACCATTGTAGCTTGTAAAGACAGCATCCCTCCACCGCTTACACCTGTCACCTTTGCACCCGCTATACGATGTCGTCCTGTATCTTTCGTTTCATCATAAAGATCTGGTTGCCCGTGCCCATGATGTTTAATAACACCGACTAGCAAGCCGATTTCCGTGGCTTTTTTAATAAATCGTTCTAGAAAAAGCGTTTTTCCACTATTTTGATAGCCAATCACTTGAAGAATTGGTGTATTCACAGATATTCTGACCCTTCATCTCGAAGTACTAGTAAATCAACAAGGTCTGACGCTTTGAAGTCACGGGTGCCGCCTGGAAGAACGGCAAATGCATTAGCCTCAGCAAGCGACGTTACACTACCAGATTTATCAAGCCCTGTAGGTTTCACATAAATGCGTCCTTCTCTTTCCTCTGTCCTGCAACGAACAAATCGTGTGAATGGATTAGGTTTTGGAAAATCGGTTAATAGTATTCCTTTACTTTGCAAGCGATAAGGTGCTTTTGAAAATAACGCTCGTTTCAATATCGGTCTTGCAAAAAGCTCGAAGCCAACAAAACAAGCTGATGGATTCCCTGAAAGTCCAAATAATAATTTTCCATTCCATTCGGCCACGGTCGTTACGCTTCCCGGTCTCATACCAACTTTATTAAATAAGACAGTCGCGCCAAGCTTTTCATAAATCGCAGGTAGATAATCGTAATCTCCAACGGATACGCCACCTGTTGTAATCAGAATATCAACCTTCTTAAGTGCTTCCTGGACCGAGGAGAAGCACGTTTCAAAATCATCGTCTAGCTTACCTAAATAAATCGGCTTTGCACCAACCGATTTGACCTGCCCTTCAATCATCGGTGAATTACTGTTGCGAATTTTACCGGCTTCAAGCGCTTCCTCAGGATCTAATAACTCAGTTCCAGTTGCAAAGATACCGACTTCTGGCTTAACAGCTACAGGCACGTTAGCATATCCAAATGTGGCAAGCAAAGCTTTAACTCCCGGTGTTATTCTTGAACCTCTTTGAATTAAAACAGTTCCTTCCTTTGTGTCTTCACCTCGTAACGACAGATTATCTCCTCTGTTCACTTTTCGTTTAATTTGAATCAGCTTTTTTCCATCTTCGATCATTTCTTGAACAAGTTCAAGCATGATGACCGCGTTTGTTCCTTCAGGAATTGGTGCACCTGTCATAATCCGAACCGCTTCATTCTTCTCCGGTACTTTTGATGCCACTGTCCCCGCACCAATTTCTTCAATAACCTCTAACTTTATCGGTGAATCTTTATTTGCTTCATATGTATCTTCCGCTTTAATGGCAAAACCATCGTAAGGTGATCGATCAAATGGTGGCACATCATGATCGGCTTTTAGATCTACGCCAAGATGGCGACCATCACTATCTTCTAGTGGAACCATTTCAGTTGCGCCCTCATACGAAAGCGCCATCACCTTTTCAATTGCTTCTTGAACTGTGATTGGCTTTCTTCTCTCCATCATGACTTCATCCCCATCTATTATGATTTTCATCTTTATTGTATCAAAGATCCCTACCAGACATGAATGATTAAACCTTCAGCTGAATAGATTGTTAGTGATGCATCTTATATGGAAAGGAGTGATGATCATGTCTCTAAGTCAATATCGGGTAAAACCTGGAGATACGCTACTTACAATTGCAGAATCTCATAATCGGTCTGTTGATCATATTAAACAATCAAACCAGCTTAATTCCAATATTATTTATGTAGGTCAGATGCTCCGAATCCCTTCATCTGCTACTTACACGGTTCAACAGGGAGATACACTGCTATCGATCTCTGAACGCTTTCATGCTCCTGTAGATGAAATAAAGAAAATGAATCAGCTACAATCCAACCTTATTTATGTCGGGCAGCAGCTTGATGTCCCTGGTAGCCAGAGGATGATGCGAACAGATTATACGGTTAAAGCTGGAGATAGCCTTTATTCGATCGCTACCAATTTTAACACAACTACGAAAAGCATTATCGTACTAAATAACCTTTCATCTGACGCATTAACAATCGGCCAAACGCTGAAAATTCCTATTTACACTGAAGTGGTTGTAAAAACTGACCGAGCGAACATCCGTACAGGGCCCGGCAAAGGATATAACAGCATTACTCAAATGAAAGCCGGGGCTAAACTTGGGGTAAAAGGGATTCGCGGAAACTGGTACAAAGTCGAGTTGTACGACGGTACAGATGGATGGATCTCTGACAGTGTTGTTCAATTTAAGGCGTATGGAGATGACAAACCTTTATCTAGGATTGTTGGTTATTATACGCTTGAAGAGGGCCCGTCACTTCCTTCGTCTTATAAGTCGTTTGTATCAAACCGCTCAGAACTATCCCAGCTTGCACTATTTTTATTTCGAATCAGTCAGTCAAACCCAACTACAATAGAGAAATTCGGTAAGTTCACTGATCGGGAGATTGAAAAACTCGTACAGCTCGCTCATGATCAAAATATTAAAATATTGCCAGTAGTTCATAATCTTTTATATAAAAAAGGCGACACAGAACCGAGTAAGAAAGTCGTCCAGACACTTGTATCCAGTGAAGAAAACCGGAGAGCATTTGCACTAAACTTAGTAAAATTAATAGAGAAATACAATTTTGATGGTGTAGACATTGACATTGAGGATGTTTATATCGAGGATTCAGATAAATTAACGCTTTTGTACCAAACAATTGGAGAAGAGCTCAGAAAAAAAGGGTATTTCTTCTCAGCAAGCGTTCCATCACGTGCTTCAGATGAGCTCGTAAACCCGTTCTCCGATCCATTTAACTATGCGGAAATCGGTAAAGCAGTCGATCAATTCATCGTTATGCTATATAACGAGTTCGGCTGGCCAGGAAGTCCTCCAGGTCCTGCAGTAACAGCAGGCTGGATGGAGAAAGTGATGACTTATGCCAAAACGCGAATTCCTCCTGAGAAATTGGTATCCGCTATTTCCGTATTTGGATTTGATTTTAATCTTGATACTGGAAAAAGCACTTACGTGACATATGATATGGCCATGAAGTTAAAGAAAAAGTATAATGCTGAAGTGCAATTTAACGAAGAACGAAAAACACCTTTCTTCAAATATGAAGATGAGGAAGGAAATCAACACGAAGTCTGGTTTGAAAATCAGCAAAGCATTGAAGCAAAAATTCGCTTAGCAAATGCTCTCGGAGTTCAAGGCGTTGCGCTATGGCGTCTTGGGATGGAAGACCCGGCAATTTGGAGTATGATTAAAGATAAGGTAATTGTGGAACGTACTGAATAAGAACAGCTCACCACTTTAAAAACACTGAAATTTTATCCCTTTTTAAAAAGAAAAAAGGAAGAGGGTACTCCCTCTTCCTTCTCATTATTTATCACGTAATCCCAAGCGCAATTTTCGCGTAGCGAGACATATTGTCTTTTGACCACGGTGGGTTCCAGACGATGTTTACATCTGCATCTTTAACTTCCTCGACGTCCGATAAGGCGCGCTTAACATCAGCTACAATTGTTCCTGCTAGAGGACAACCCATTGCAGTCAATGTCATAACGACTTGTGCGACACCTTCATCGTTAAGATCGGCTTCATAAACTAGGCCAAGGTTTACTATGTCTATACCAAGCTCAGGGTCAATTACATTCTCAAGAGCTTCAAACAATTTATCTCTCATTTCTTGATCTGTCACTTCAATCTCTCCTTTCTTGCATGTACTTCCATCTACCATTATAACAAACTAAGTTTCAAGTTAAACCGAAAAGCCTTCATTTTATAGATGCGTTTTAAACCAATCTACAAGAGCAAGAACAGCTTCTCTTGAAACCTTGTGACCAGACGTTTCATCTTTAATAAATTTAAGGTTCTCCTCACTACCTTCATAAAGGGGAGAAATCTGATTGTAAAAGTCATATGTAAGTGTATAAGGTACAACCTTATCAACCGTACTATGCCACATCATTAGCGGGCGTCTATTCAGCTTCTCCTTCTGGAGGGAAAGATCATAAGATTGCAAGCCTTCGATTTGTTTCTTCATCTCTTCTTCGGAAATCGGGAGACTGAATCCTTCTTCCTTCAAGTAGCGTATTTGCGCATTTGCAAGCTTGAAATAAGATGGTGATCCCATTAATGATACAGCCGCTTTAATCCAAGGATACTGGGTAAGTGCACCAAATGTTAAAATCCCCCCCATTGAGGTACCCGACATGCCGATTCGGTCCTCTTGAACAAGGCCTTTATCAACATAATGCTGTCGAATACGATCTAATTCATTGAGACTCTGAATAACGATTTCCCAGAACACATATTGACGTTTCTTCTCTGATAAATCATTTAATCGTTCTCCATGATGAATTGCATCCGGTAATACGACGCGATAACCTTCTTCTGCAAGTAAGTAAGCAATGTGCAGATTGTGCTCCTTTGCACTTGTAAAACCATGCTGAAACATTACTAGAGGAAGCTTTTCATTTGCTCCATCTGCATGAACGACGTGCAGAACAGAGATATTTTCGAATTGTTCATTTTCGATTGTAATCATGTACAGGCTCCTTTACCATGTATTGCTCTACTCTATCGTACCACTCAACCCGGCCGATGAAAAATTTGGCGCAACTGAGAATTCAAGGTAAATATTCAGAACTCTTCAAGAAAGCTTTAATGATTACCAATATAAAAAAAACATGCAAGCTATGCTTGCATGCTTAAACTTATACTGACAATTTGGTTGAACTACCCATCAGAGGGGAATGTTCGAAAACTGCCTCTAATGGGAGTTTCATTTATTTCTTTACCTGTTCCTCATTGCTTTCTTCAACACTTTTCATGTTTTCTAGCTTATTATAATACTGAGTTGGAAATTGAGAACCTTCGTAAACCATTTTACTGTCACCACTATCATCAGCTTGATCCGGTGTGGTAGGATTTCCTGCTTTTTCAATTGGTAAACTATCGCTGAATTTCTTGAAAACCTGCTTACGGAAATCGTTTGCCTTTGTTTTAAGCTTGTCTCTCTTCTCCTGATCCTTTAACAGATAGGATGAAATGCCGATTGTACTTGCAGCAGCTATACTTGATAAAAGCAATGTTTGTTTTTTAGTCATAATCGACTGACACCTCCAATGGAATAATAGTAATGTTTTACCCTTCTTCATTATTCCTCAAACGATTGTCATTTCCTTTTAACATGGTTGTGATTTTTTTAATTTAGTGAAAGTGATGGAATGCTGACTTTGTATTATTTCCATATATAAGTGCAGGAGAAATAGACACATAATCTCGAGCATTGTACAATAAGAATGTAGACTCAAGTGAGAGCTACTTAAAAGACACTTTTCAAAGGAGCTTTTATGACAACTAAACCGCATCTAATCGCAATTGATCTTGATGGAACGTTGTTAAATGATGAAAAAAATATTTCCGAACGAACAAAATCGGTCATTCTTGAAGCAAAAAGACAGGGACATCATGTTGCGATTGCAACAGGGAGACCCTATCGCGCGAGTGTACGTTACTATAACGAATTGATGCTTGATTCTCCAATTGTTAATTTCAATGGGGCTTATGTTCATCACCCTCTCGATCACTCTTTTGGAACGTTCCATTCCCCGATGGAATTAGAAACAGCAAAATCGATTATAGAGTCTTGTAGTGAAATCAATGTTAAAAACATAATGGTTGAAGTGCTTGATGATGTTTACCTTCACCAGCATGATGAGCTTATTATGAAGAATATGATTATGGATCAATCCTCTATTTATACGGGAGAAATTCATACAAATTTAAAAGTTGACCCGACGTCACTTCTCATCCACCCCCATGAAGAGCAGTTAGCAAACCTGCGTACGATGTTAAAGGAGCATCACGCTGAAATGATCGAGCATCGAGTTTGGACTGCCCCGCTAAATGTTATTGAAATTGTAAGAGCTGGATTAAATAAAGCTGTTGGCTTGAAGCGTCTTGCGAATCATTTTAATGTCCCACAGGATCGTATCATCGCATTCGGTGATGAAGACAATGACCTTGAAATGATTGAGTACGCAGGCACTGGTGTTGCCATGGGGAATGCCATCAATCAACTAAAGAACATTGCGAATGAGATTACGCTAACAAATGAACAAGATGGACTCGCAGCTTTTCTTGAAGAGAGACTAAATATCGCAATAAAGGACAAAAGACAGCTATCGTAAGGCTGTCTTTTTAATATACCTATTTTACGAAAAATAATAAGACAGGTCGCATAATAACGGTTCAATGGACTCATCCTATCTAATGAAAGGGGGGGAATCATCATGGCAAAGAATAGCAAAACAAAAAGAATGGTTAAAGAAGGCGCAGATCGCGCAGTTCGCCAGATGGATCAGCATGATTTAACGAGCATGAGTAACCAGCGCAAACAACAGCAGCAAGAGAATTTGTCTGGTGGTGAATAAGGATGGCTAACCGTCATTTTCAACTGGCTCGAGAAGCGGTCGAAAAAGCGGAACAAATGGCTGCAGATGGACATCAGGATCTTTCTCAACAGATTAATGTGGCCGTAAATAACCTTTCTGCTGCTTTTCACCAGTCCACCAGTGCCGAGAAAGAACAGCTCACTTCTTACCAGGAAATTGTTCAGGAACTAAGCCATGAAACGTCTAATAAACCCTTTTAATTTTCTCAGAAAGAAAACCCGGCCTACGCCGGGTTTCTTTCTTAAAATAGCTTAATTATCCGTTTAAAGGTTGTTTTTTTTCCGAGTGATCGCAGAACTTCCTGTGTGATAAGCTTATAACCTTTCCCGCTTAGTTGAACACCGTCATTTTCATAAAGCGTTTTGCTTTTGCGATGGTCTTGAATAAGATGCCATAAATCAATATGACGTGTTCCAAATGTTTCTGAAAGATGTTTGATTCTTTCAGCATACCCTTCAATTTTTCGATTCGTTAATTTGGTATTTTCTTCGTTGATCACTGGAGAAGGCGAAATAAGTATGACCCTTTCTGGAGGAAGACTATTGACCATATACTCTATATTTCTTTCGAATTCCTTCACCTCAGATCCATGATCAAGACACGCTTCCTGTGTCCCAAAGAAAATGGTTACATAATCAGGTTGATAGCTCATAACATCTGATTGAAATCTTGAAACCCCTTCCCTTGTAGTAGGGGACGACCCTGCATTGATGACAATCCATTCATCAAGCGCACTTCTAATACGTGAAGTCAAACGCTCATTTCCTTTATCATCCACTTCCCCTGCCGTTAAACAATCTCCAAAACACACCAATACTGGCATCCGCTACCTACCCCCTTATTTAACCATCGTCTGTGATTGCCTGAAATCACCCCTCTAAACCACATGTCAATATTGCTGTTATGTATGGACCATTTTTAACCTCATGTGTTATAACGTATGGAATAGAATATTTAAATATTGGGCCGGCATAAACGAATGTATGAAATTCCCCATTCTCCCCGCAGGGATCCACATTGGCTGAAAGATCTCGCAAAAACTCTTCATCATACGCTCTCCCAATCCATTTAGGATCAATTTTAGTACTGTCAACGGTGGTTATAACGGCTTTAAAACCCGTCGCTAAAAACCGATGGGCTGTTCGTATGGTTGAATGTTGCCATAAAGGGAATATTCCCTTTAGCCCAATATCATTAACTTGTTTCACACGGTAGTCCCGAATATCTTGTAAAAACAAATCTGCAAAGGCAACACCGGTTACCCCGTTTTCTTTAACAGACACAAGAACTTTTTTAATAAGTTCTTCGTATTGCGTATTTGTACAGTTTTCTGGTAAATTTGTTAGCGTTAGAGGAAGACCGATTGCTTCTGCCTGTGCTTTGACTAGATGCCTGCTGACACCATGAAATGAAATGGTGTCATTGTGATCATTAATGGTCGTCCATAAACCTGTTATGAGTTGACCTGGATCATTCAAACAATCGTATAAAGCCAGAGCGCTATCTTTTCCAGTGCTCCATGAAAAGAGGAGTTTCATTTTGTATGGCTCCTTCCTACTCTTATAGACGAATGAAAATAGCTGAATGTTTCAAATATCTAGAAATTATTTAATATTTTCTTCAAGAAAAACCAACAGGGATTCTTATGAATAAAGTCGAAACAGTATGACGGAGGTGGAACGGTAATGGATGTATACCAGCTATCGAGCCAAACAAACGAAGAAGTGATTGCAAAAGTTTCAAGATTATTGATGAAACAGATTACACGTTCTGAACACGATGGTAGCTATGATAAAATTGTAAGAGGAATCGAACTTGCTCTTGAGGAACAATCAGCGTCTCGAATCGTTGTGGCTGAGGCTGATGATAACTTTCTTGGTATCGCTTTCTTTAATATTGGCGTTAGTCTTTCAAGCGGTGGACCATACATATGGTTGAACGAATTGTTTGTAGACCCGGATGCAAGGAATAGGGGCATTGGACGAAAGCTCCTCCTTCATGTGATCTACTGGGCTGAGAATGAGGGAATCAAGGGAATAGAGTTAGAAACAGGCATTAATAATGCAGTAACAAAGCATTTGTACAATTCGCTTGGTTTCCACGATATTGTATCAAAACGATACGGCTTCACCTTCTCCTCTTAATTTCGTTTGCTGTTGGAGATGTTTCTGATACACTAAGTATGGTAGAGAAAGGAGGCGTTTAAGACATGGAATTACGCGTAGACCACACACCAAACCCAAATGCTATTAAAATCACAGCTGATCAGCAGCTATTTGAAGGTACTTCAAGTCATTCATTTAAGAAAAATGATAATCCGGACCATCCACTGGCAGCAGCATTACTTAAATTAGATGGTGTTGATAATGTATTTGGTTACCAGGACTTCATTACAATCAACAAAATCCCTGAAGCTGAATGGGATAATTTGCTTCCTGAAGTGAAAGAAACAATTACTAACAATGCTTAAATAATGAAAAAAAGTTCCCCATTTCGGGGAACTTTTTTGTTTAGAGGGCTCCAACATCATGCGGATTTAAACGACGCCCGTTCCGCTTTCCGTGTCTAGCTGCAGGGAGCAGACTCTCGGACACTTCACATTTCAACCTGAACATAAAGCCCGTGTCCATTTTGAAAGGCTCCAGTGCCTGCCGAGTCTAAACGCCCTCTTCCGCTTTTCGTGTCTAGCTGCTGAGCCCAGACCCTCGATCGCTTCACCATCCAACCTGAACACAAAGGTCGTGTTCAAATTGAAGGGTTCCAGCGCTTGTCGGGGCTAAACGGGCTCTTCCGCTTTTCGTGTCTAGCTGCAGGGGCAGATTCTCGGA
This sequence comes from Pseudalkalibacillus hwajinpoensis, assembly GCF_039851965.1. Lineage (NCBI taxonomy): Bacteria > Bacillati > Bacillota > Bacilli > Caryophanales > Guptibacillaceae > Guptibacillus > Guptibacillus hwajinpoensis. The sequence continues at coordinate 751,109 of NZ_CP156674.1, forward strand.
CACTTCACCTTTCAACCTGAACACAAAGCCCGTGTTCATTTTGAAAGGCTCCAGTGCCTGCCGAGTCTAAATGCCCTCTTCCGCTTTTCGTATCTAGCTATGACTCGCAGAAACTGCGATATTTCACTCTTTCACAGGAACACAACAAACGTGTTCCTGTGAAAGAGTTCCAATATCTCCGTTTCTAAACGCTCGTCTTCGCTTTTCGTGAGATCAAGCTGCAGTGGCCAGACCCTCGGTCACTTCCGCTTTTCAAACTAACCATCTGTTCTAAAGAAGCCGAAGATTCCGGTGGTGTTGACGATGTTGGTGAATGCGGTTGGGTCGATGTCGTGGATGACGTGCTCTAGGTCGTATAGTTCATAACGTGTGACGACGATCATGAGCATTTCTTTGTCTTCTCCGCGGTAAGCTCCTTTTGCAGGGAGTTTGGTAATCCCTCTAACGAGACGATCGTGAATGGCTTTTTGCAGTTCATCCCCTTTTGCAGTGACAATCATAGCTGTCAGTTTCTCATGTCGCGTGTGAATAACGTCAATCACTCGTGAAGATACATATAGCGTTACAAGTGTATAGAGAGCTTTTTCCCAGCCGTAAAGCATACCTGCAGTAAGAATGATTAAAGAATTCAAACTGAAGAAGTACGTTCCAATTGGTCGGTCCTTCATTCTAGAGAGAATCATGGCGACGATGTCCATTCCCCCTGTTGAAGCACCCCATTTTAATGTAAAGCCAATCCCGATTGCAGTGATGACACCACCGAATACGGCATTCAGCAGGATATCTTCTGATAAAGCTTGAATCGGTATCACTCCAAGGAAGAATGTAGTTGCACCAACGCTAATGACACTATATAACGTGAAGGATTTCCCGACCTTCTTCCAACCAAGGATTGCGACAGGTATATTTAATAACAGCAAGACAATACCTGTAGAAATATTTATTGGGGTATAATCCCTTAGCACACTTGAAAGAAGCTGCGCGATTCCAGTAAACCCACTTGCATACACATTAGCAGGAATCAGGAACAAGTTAAGCGAGACAGCTCCAAGAACTGCACCTAACATAATAACAATTATCTTTTTTACTTCTTCCACTTCTAACACCCTCTTAATTGATAAGGATCATTTACTGTATAAGTTCGAAGACATCATTATACATAACAAAGCATAGAGGTTCAATCGTAAAGTTCTTAAGAAGGAGGATTTCTACTGATCCCTACTACTAAGCCATGTTTATCTAAACAAACTAACCATAGTACGTCAACTCTTTTTCACTTACAATATTGTAAAGGATTGATTTTCACCTGTGGACGGGATAAACTTTAAGAAAACAGTGCTGATTCTACATACATATCTAATAAAAATGGGAAGGAAGATTGTCCGTGAATGTTAAAATTATAACTGACAGCGCTTCAGATTTACCCCAGGACCTGGTTGGTAAACACAACCTTGAGATTATGCCTCTTATGGTCATTGTTGGAGATGAAGAATACTATGATGGAGAAGACATTCAGGCAAAAGAATTATACAAGCTGCTTCGAGAAGGTACGATGGCAAAGACCTCTCAGATCCCCCCAGCAAGGATACGAGAAACGTTTGTTAAGTATGCAGAGCAGGGACAGCCTTTTATTTACATTGCGCTCTCCTCCGGTATTTCAGGCACCTATCAATCTGCAGCCGTCATTAAGAATGAAGTTCAGGGAGATTTTCCTGACGTTCAAATGGAGATCATTGACTCGAAAGCCGCATCACTTGGGTACGGACTAATGGCAATTCATGCAGCAAAGCTTGCTGAAAATGGAAAATCAGTTGATGAGATTCTTCAGAGTTTAACAACATCCTACCTCACACATATGGAACATATTTTTACCGTTGACGACCTTGAATTTCTTCAGCGTGGTGGAAGAGTAAGTAGAGCATCGGCATTCATTGGTGGAATGCTTAAAATCAAACCCGTATTGAACGTTGAAGATGGAAAACTCGTTCCCATCGAAAAGATCCGTGGCAAAAACAAAGTATATAAACGAATGGTAGAAATCATGCAGGAACGCGGTGTTAACCTGCAGTCTCAGCTCATCGGGATTTCGCATGGTGATGACCTCGAAAGTGCTGAGAAACTGAAAAGTGTGATTCAAGAAACATACGGCAGTGAAAACTTCATAATTACTGAAGTTGGCGCCACCATTGGATCTCACTCCGGCCCAGGAACGCTTGCCCTGTTTTTCTTGAATAAATAAGGAAAAACTTCCTCCCTACATAGGATTAGTTTGAAACGTGCATCCTATAAGTATGCGTTAGATTCTATTGCTAAGGGAGGGCTACCGATGTCATCCACAAAAGATAACAATAAGAAACCTGTTGACCACAATGCAAAACGAATGGTGAAAAACAGGTTAAAAGAAGAAAATCGAGAAGGCGGAAAACATCAGTATTCAAAAGATTCGGATCATTTATAAAGTAAAACTTCCACCCCACCCTTAATTGTTGGATAAATAATAAGACCCCGGTTCATCGGATGAGCCGGGGTCTTATTGTCTTACATCAGTTATCGCGAAATAAGGATATGTCGTGCCAATCCAGGTGGCAAGCGCAAGACCTCCTGTTATAAACAGCACAAAATAAAGATCTCGTTTTGAAACACTTTGTTGGTAGTAATACGTCCGTTTCTCGTTACTAAATTGCTTTGCTTCCATTGCAACAGCGATTCGATGCGCTCTTCTAATGCTCTGTGATAAGAGCGGAACGGCATATAGCTTCACAGATTGCATGATCCGAGCAAAGCCTTTCTTCTTTTTTACTCCTCTTATCAGAAGTGCAGCTCTCAGTTGCTGAAATTCTTCCATCATCACTGGGAGAATCCTGACAGCCGCCATGAAACTATAGGCAAAGCGCGGTGGAACTTTTAACTGCTGAATGAGTGAATAGAAAAGAGATACAGGTCTTGTTGTTAATGCAAACAACAATCCCAGCAATGCAAAATTCAGCGCCCTAAACCCAATGTGAAGCCCTCGATAAAAGCTTTCTTCAGTGATATGAATGAGACCCCACTTCCACCATGTTGTTGACCCCTGTCCAAAGAAAATCATACTTGAGGCACTTGAGAAAAATAGAATCAGGAAAGGGATCATCATAATCAGCAGCAGTTTCTTCTTATGCCCTGTCGCAAACCATACGAGTATAAGGGGAACTACAGTGATATTCACAATCATATTGGGGTTATGAATAAATAACAACAGTAGAAATATGAGTAGAAAGAAAGTAAGCTTGAACGCTGGGTTCAGGCGATGAAGCCACGTTTCTTCATATTGAAGAGTCCATTGCATGGCGATCAACCTCCCCTATTCGATCTGAGCAACGATCCTGTACAAGAATTCCGGCATCGACCACCCATTCTCTAGTCGCATAATTCTTAACGATATGCTCATCATGCGTAACCATTAAGATCAACATTCCATTTGCCCTTAACTCTTCAAAAAGCTGTAACAGCTTAAAGGTATTCCTTGCATCCTGACCAAATGTTGGCTCATCTAAAAGCAAGACGGGTTGATCGCCAAACATCGCTGTTCCAACACTTAAGCGGCGCTTCTGCCCTGTAGAAAGCTGATAAGGATGAAGGGTGCTCACGTGGTCCAATTCATACGAATGCAGCCATGATACCACTTTTTCGTTAACTTCTGGATCACCAGTAATCTCAAGGGAATATGCAAGCTCTTCATAAACTGAATTGGTCACAAACTGAAATTCTGGATTTTGAAAAACAAATGCAAATTGCTGACGCGCATCACTTACCGTTTTTAGCTCCTGGCCATAAATTATTTTATGACCGGTAGTTTTCATAACGCTCATCAAGCTTAATAGAAGGGAGCTCTTTCCCGCTCCATTTTCACCCGTTATCGCGATCCATTCCCCTTCATTCGCCGTGATCTCACGCACATCAATTTTAGGAACTTTTCCACGATAACCTTTTAAATTATGGATAGATAAAACCATCCCCCCTGTATTTACTTGCGGGATAACATTTTCACTCACATGCTCTTCCCAGACACCCGGATACCAAATGCCATAATTCTTTAATTGCTGTTTATAAAATGAAAAAATGGTGTTTGGGTCTGAATCAGCAAGAATCTTCCCTTCCCCATCAAACAAAACAATCCGGTCGACAAAGTCAATCACCTCATCAATTTTATGCTCTACAATAATCATGGTTTGTTTCGCTTTAATTTCTTTTATGGTAGTCCAGACTTCTGTCGTTCCTTCTGGATCGAGTAGTGCTGTTGGTTCATCAAGGAAAATCATTTCAGGCTCGAGTGCAAGCATAGAAGCAATTGCGAGGCGCTGCTTCATCCCTTGCGAGAGCGTACTAATTTCAATATGGGGATCGTTAAACGAAAGACCCGCTTTCTTTAAATAGTGCTGAATAAGTCCCTTCATTTCAGACTGAGGCACTGCTCGATTCTCTAGCACAAACGCAATTTCTTCATCTACGTATGGCATACAAAATTGTGCATCGGGATCCTGGAAGACGACCCCAGTGGATTCGGGTATGATCGCTTCATCTGCCTTCATTGGTACTGGAACGGCATTCGGGATTAATCCTGACAGTATTTGAAGTAACGTCGATTTCCCGCATCCACTAGGTCCGAGAAATAGCACTTTCTCGCCTTGAGAGATATTAAGAGATAAATCCTCAAACAATAATGTTGGTACACCTGCATATTTTACGCGCAAATTCGTAACGCCTGCTTTCATACAATCACTCCTCAACGATCAAGCGCTTTATAGTCCTCGTCACTTGCTGGTCGAATCAGACTTGTAACGCCAGTCTTTTCCAATGCTTCAACTAGGAAGTAAGCTAGAATCCCAGCTAGCAGCAATCCTCCTAATAAACGAGCACCGATTAGTAATAATAAATTCCAGAGTGCAAGGTCCATAACGTAGCCATACGCCGCATCCATCACGAGCGATCCTACAGCTGCCGCAATACCGCCAAGCGCTGCTACAAATGCTGTATAGCGCTTGTAACCAAATAGGGCAAACATCAATTCCGTTCCGAGCCCCTGAACTACGCCATATAAAAGAACAGATAATCCGTACTCTGATCCAACTAAAAATTCACCAGAGGCAGCAGCAGTCTCTGCCAGGAGAGCTACACCTGGCTTACGAAGAAGAAGCATAGCTACCGTACCGGCAATAAACCACATTCCGTAAATGAGGTCGCCGATATGAAGCCCAAATGGTTTAAATACGTTGTAAACCGGGCCCCATAATTTATAAATAATGCCAAAGACAAGCGCAATTACGATTGTTATCAAAATATCGGACAATTTTAAGCGTTTCATGTTTTTACTCCCCTTCCTATTTCAACCGGCCACTGCTCAACAGTATAAGCCATTTCCCAGAACCCATATTCCAACTGACAGCTAATCATGAAATACTCCTTAATCCTTTTTAATTCATTCTCTGGTGCAGTTTCAGCCCATTTATCAAGCATTTTTCTTAGCTGATCGGTTACAGGCTCCATCGATTTTTCTCCGTAAAAAGTAATCCAATCATAAAAAGGATGGGTTTCATCAGGCTGGACTTCTTCCATTAAACGCTGTCCTATTTCAAGATACGTCCACGGGCATGGTAAGAGAGCCGCAACAATTTCACCGAGAGTTCCTGAATGTGCTGCCTCAAGCATATGCCTTGTGTAATGATGTGCGGTCGGAGCAAGTGGAAACCCATGAAGCTCCTCATAAGTTACTTCAGCAGCGCGACATAAGTTGTTATGTGGGTGAATTTCGCTATGGAGGACAAAGGAAATTTGCTCATTAAATAGCGCCATTTCTTCTCTTGTTTCACACTTTGAAACAGCCATACCATAGATTTTCATAAACGTGTTTAAATACTCAAAATCCTGCTTAACATAGTGAACAAGCTGATCCTTTTCTAATTCCCCAGCAGCTATCCCTCGTACGAAAGGATGATCAAAAATAGCCTCAAAAATCGGGGCAGCTTCCTCTCTTAGCTCTTGCGTAAATGACATATAAAAAACTCCTCTCCGCTTTTCATCCGCCTGATGAAGAGGGAAAGGAGAGTGAATGCGATCTCCGTCATTTTTGGTATCACCTTTTATATGTAAAGACATATAAAAGCCGCTCCAAAAATGGAGCGGCTGCGATTGCATCCGTCTCCACTTTCCTCCGCTGGCGCTAACCAGATCAGGTTCAAAGGGTCCAGGCAATCCTGTCTCAGTCACGTAAATGACTCCCCTAGTGGATATTAAAAAGCTTTTAATTCATGTAATATAGTTTATAAACTACTATGCTTTCCACTCATTGTCAACCATAACCGGAAGTTTGATAACAAAAGTCGTTTTGGTTTCATTTGACCGAACATTAATAAAACCCTTATGTTTTTCAATAATCTGCTTACATACCGATAAACCAAGTCCCGTTCCAAGATTCTTTGTACTAATGAAGGGATCGAATATGCGATCTATAAGATGAGTTGGTATCAACTTGCCATTATTAGTAATTTCAATGACTATTAGCTGACCATCGCATCTGCCATTGATTTCAATCAGACGGTTTTTCACAGGATTTTCATTCAATTCTTCAATAGAATTGATCATGATATTAAGGATAACCTGTTTTAACTGCTCTTCTACCCCATATACCATTAAATCCTGTTCAATGGTTGTTTTCACCTCAATCATTGATTCCAACAGCCTTGGGTAAAGAACTTCCGTTGTATAAGCTAGCAAGTCGCTTACATTTGCAGGTAACGGATTATCATCAATACCTCGCATTTTTGATAAATATAGAAATTGACTAACCTTTTTTTCAAGATTTTCCATTTCTCCATTGATAATTGCAAAGTAGTGTTGCCACATTTCTTTATTCATCGCTTGATTATGCTCAAGCAGCTTTAAAAATCCTTTAATAGAGGTTAACGGATTTCGAAATTCATGAGCGAAACTTGCTCCAAGCTGCCCAAGGATTGTTAATCGATCACTATGCATCTCCTGGATGAATTTATTTTTATCCTGAATGATGCTATCTTTAAGATTCGTGTACTCTGTCACGGAATGATACAAATACGCATTAAAGTATTTGTTTATGATTTCAAGGGCTTTCGAAAGCTCGTTTCGATTAAATTCTGATTGATTGAGAACCGAGATGACAACTGATCTTCCTGAATTAATATTGGCTACTAATTCTCCAATATTAACATTGGCCTCAATTCGCTCACTTGCAATTTTCTTTGTTAGTGTTTTAATCCAGCTTTCATCCTGATTACGAATATACTTTGTGATTAATTCTACTGTTCGTTTTCCATTTTTGATTATTTCTTCATAATAGGGATCATCCGGTGAAAGTCTCGCAATAGCAAGCCACCTATTTACAATTTCAGGCTGAAAACGTTCGAGAAACGTGGCAAGCTGCTCTTCAAAATTTTGTTTTAAGTGGTTACTACTCATGACATTCGCCTCACTGACTACTGGTAAGTTTGTTTCATTTTATCACGTATTACGTTTTTCCTCACATGGTCTTACGATTTCAGGTTTGAAAACAAGAAAAATTGGTAAATCCTTTCATATACACATTACCGAAAGGAGATTACTTATGCGTCCTGAATTCAGACAAACTAACGGCCAACCCGCCCAACATCAAAATCACCAACCAGGTTCAGAGAAGGAAATGAACCCTTCTCCACTGACTGAGGATAACGATTATAAAGGTTCAGGGAAATTATCGAACAAAGTAGCACTTATCACTGGAGGCGACAGTGGTATTGGTGAAGCAGCCGCTATCGCATATGCGAAAGAAGGAGCAAAGCTTGCAATTGTTTACCTCGATGAGCATGAAGATGCTGAGAATACCAAAAAGCAAATTGAAGATGAGGGCAGCGAATGTCTTCTTCTACCGGGAGATATTGGTGACGAAGCTTTTTGCTCAAGTGTGATTAACCAGGTAATCGAGCACTATGGGCAACTTGATGTGTTAATTAATAACGCCGCAGAACAGCATCCTAAACAAGGACTGGAGGAGATAACGGCTGAACAATTAGAGAAAACCTTTCGCACCAATGTCTTCTCAATGTTTCATTTAACAAAAGCCGCACTTCCACACCTCAAGAAAGGAAGTGCGATCATCAATACGTCCTCTGTAACAGCATACGAAGGAAACGAGCAGCTCATTGATTACTCCAGTACGAAAGGCGCCATAACTGCTTTCACAAGAAGCCTTGCGAAATCACTGGTAGGCAAAGGCATTCGTGTAAATAGCATGGCACCTGGTCCAATCTGGACACCGCTTATTCCTTCCACATTCTCTGCTGAGAAAGTGAAAAATTTTGGTACGAATACCCCAATGGGAAGACCAGGGCAACCGGAAGAGCTGGCCGCAGCTTATGTATTGCTTGGCTCAGACGGATCCTCATACATGACTGGCCAAACCCTTCACATTAACGGCGGGCAATATGTGACGTCTTAAAACCTCCTTCTCAAGGAGGTTTTTTTATGTATAATACAGAGTCGCTCAATATGCCTCTTCCACTATTTTCTATTATGGTTTTAAACGATGGTGAGAAACTAATGGAAAGTTAACTTTGAGAGGATGATCATGATGCATACGATGTGGAAAGGAGCGATTAGTTTTGGACTTGTTAATATTCCAATCAAACTTTATGCGGCTACAGAAGATAAGGATATTAAAATGCGGTACCTTCACCAGGAGTGCCACACGCCAATAAAGTATGAAAAGCGCTGTCCCAATTGTGATCGCTCGTTAGAATCAGATGAAATTGTTCGGGGTTATGAATATGAAGAGGGTAAGTTTGTGATTATGGAAAAAGATGAAATCGAATCACTTGCACGCGAAAAAAATAAGTCAGTTGAAATTGTAGACTTCATTGAACTGACTGACATCGATCCTGTATATTTCAACCGCTCTTATTTTATTGGGCCAAATGATAACGGCAATAAACCTTACATGCTGTTAAAACAAGCTATGGAGGAATCCGGGAGGATCGGACTTGCTAAGATTACAATTCGCTCCAAAGAGCATCTGGCAGCGGTTCGAGTGTATGAGAAAGGATTAATGCTTGAAACCATGTATTTCCCTGATGAAGTTAGAGCCATCGATAACGTCCCCGATTTACCAGAAGAGCTAGAAGTAAGCGACAAAGAAAAGAAGTTAGCTAAACAGCTCATCGAACAGCTAACAACAAAGTTTGAGCCTTCCAACTACAAAGACGAACGACGGGAAGCGATCATGGCTTTGATTGAAAGCAAAATTTCCGGTGATGAAATCAAAGTGGTTGAAGAAAAACCAAAACGGAATGTCGCAGACTTGATGGACGCCCTACAAGCAAGTCTCGACTCTACTCCTAAACCGGCGAAAAAGAAAAAAGCAGCCCCTAGAAAGAAAAAGGTCGCGAAATGACTAGGTCTTTACTTCCAATGCTTCCAACCCTGTCCTCCTCTTTTCCTGGTAGCGAAGGTTGGATTTACGAAGTGAAATATGATGGATATCGAGCGATTTTGGACTGGGATGGGGAAACGATTCAGATAACTAGCCGAAATGGTCATCATCTGAACAAAAGATTTCAAATCTTACACGACGCTCTATCCTCCCTATTTGTCACATACAACATCATTCCCTGTTGTTTAGACGGAGAAATTTGTATTCTTAAAAATGAGTACTGTGCTGATTTTGAGTCCCTTCATAAACGTAAGGAGAAACCGATTACCTTTATGGTGTTCGATCTGCTTACACTTGAGAAGAAGCTACTTCTATCCTCTCCATTGCATGAAAGAAAAAAGGCATTACAACAAGTATTACAAGGACTTCCTGATAATAGATCCATTGCGATGGTTCACATGCATGAAACAATAGACGGCTTATGGGAACTTGTCCAGCACTATAAAGGGGAAGGAGTGGTTTGTAAAAAGCATAACAGTCTTTACAGAGAAGGGAAAAGAACGGAAAACTGGCTGAAGATCAAGAATTGGAAAAGCGCGACCGTTTTTTTAAACGCTTATGATCATCGAAATGGTTATTTTCATACTGCGGTGAAACGATCAGGAGGAATATATGAAATTGCCCGCTTTTCCCACGGGTTAAGTTCCGAAGAGCGAGGAGCATTATTAGAAATTATCAAAGGAAATACATCAAAGGAAAAGCAGAGCCTTTCTTACGTAAAGCCAGGCATTGTATTGGAACTAGAATATCTGGATCTTTACAATGAAATGTTAAGGCACCCAAGATTTAAACGGTTTTGCTTCCAAAAACCCTGGGAGGATTGCACGTGGGAAACCATTCAATCATCGTTAACGATATAGAGGTTAGTATTTCAAACCCTGACAAATACCTTTGGCCTGGTATTACAAAAGCTGACTACCTACACTATTTAGCTACTATCTCACCTCTCATGCTGCCCTTTTTACAAAAAAAACCCTTAACCGTTATTCGATTTCCTGATGGTGTAGATGGAGAAGCGTTTTATCAGCGTAACTGCCCTGATTATGCACCGGAGTATATTGATACAGTTTATATGGATGACAATAATCATATTATTTGCTCTGATTTACCTTCCCTTCTATGGCTAGGAAACCAAGCAGCCATTGAATTTCATATTCCTTTCTCGCCTTATGACAGCCACATGCCCTTTGAAATTGTATTTGACCTTGATCCACCCTCACAGGATGAGTTCTACCTTGCTGCAAACGCTGCAAAACAAATTAAGCTCGTCCTTGATCGTCTTCAATTAACTGGGTTTCTTAAACTATCCGGTAATAAAGGGTTGCAAATTCATATTCCACTTCCAATTGATACATTTACGTATGAAGATACGAAGCAATTCACTGCTTTTATTGCAAACTATTTAGTCGAAACGGATCCACAATCATTTACGACTGAAAGGTTAAAAAAGAACCGCCATGGACGACTCTATATCGATTATGTCCAGCATGCTGCAGGAAAAACGATCATAGCTCCTTATTCAGCCAGAGGAAATCAAGATGGCCTTGTTGCTGCACCAATTGAATGGGACGAATTAACAGAAGAACTATTACCTAAAACGTTTACAATGAAGGAAGTTATCAAACGCACTTCATGTCCTTTTCGTCACTTAGAAGACGCACGTCAGAAACAACCTTTCCAACCAATCCTTGAGTGGCTGTCCAAGTTAAAAAAGTAGCCATTCTCATAGGAGTGGCTACTTCACTTTCTCATTTTCGGTAAGCGTTTTCACTGTCCAGCGTTCAACGACTTTATGTGGCACACAGACTCTTTTGTTTCCTGAATCAGGATCGTGAATCTTTTCAAGCAAACAGTTAACCGCCTCATACCCGAGTTGAAAAATATTAATATCAACTGAAGTTAATGGCGGACTTGCATACTCAGCCAGCATCACATTGTTAAAGCTTATAATTGAGACATCCTCAGGGACAGAAAGTCCCATTTCATCAAGCTTACTCATAATCCCAAGAGCCATTAAATCATCGGCTACAACAAGCGCTGTTGGCGGTTCCTCAAGGGTGAACAATTCCATCACCGCTTCCTGTCCACCTTCTTTTAGAAACTCTACATGAACAACATAGTCATCATTATGAAGAATATTGGCTTCTCGAAGTGCTTTTTCATACCCACTCAATCGGTCGACGGTTACAACCAGATCCAGATTTCCTCCAACAAAAGCTATGCGTTCGTGTCCCTTACTAATAAAGTGCTCTGTCACATCTTTTGCTGCTCGGAAGTTATCATTATCCACATGAGTAATGGAATCTGGGTTGGCTAATGGTTTACCAATAACAGTAAATGGAAAGTTCTGTTCTTCAAGAAACGTCATGATTTTATCGTCAATTCTTGAGTAAAGCATTACGATCCCATCGACTCGTCTCCCATGAACCATCCCCATTACACCTTCTAAAATTTCTTCTTCCTTTGATCCTGTAGATATATAGATCGTGTAATCTTTCTCATGTGCTTTCGTACTGATGCCCCGAAGTACCTCAGGGAAAAACGGATTCTGAAAAACTTTATCCGCTGAACTCGGCATTACGAGCCCGATTGTTTGTGTGCTTCGATTAGCAAGACTTCTTGCATTATAATTCGGATGATAGCCAAGGTATTCCATCGCTTCACGAACACGGCGCTTCGTTTGTTCACTAATTCGTGAATTGTTCGCAATCACACGCGATACCGTCGAAGGTGCAACATTTGCAAGCTTAGCTACATCTTTAATGGTTACTGCCACTTCTATTCCTCCTATCCACTCTCTTACGGTTATCCTTAAAGTTTATAGACACATCTAAAACCTTCTACAGGTTTTTACGATTCTTTATAATTAACCATTCTAAACGATTTCTATTTAAAAAGACATCTCATATAAAAAGGAGAAAGAAGCACCAAGAGTATCTTCCCTCTTAAACTTCTCTCTCCATTTCCGATGGGAAACTTCCATCAGTGTTGCTCTTTGATTATCCCTTCGTTCCCCCTGCTGTAAGGCCAGAAATAAAGTAACGTTGAAGCGAAAGGAACAAGATAGAAATTGGAATGGCAATTAAAACCGATCCTGCTGCAAACGTGGTAAACTCATTTCCAAACTGATCAGAAATCATCTTGTATAATCCAACAGCTAGCGTGAATCTCTCTTCACTTCTTAAAATAACCTGTGCGAGGATAAAGTCAGTAAATGGTGTAATAAAACTGAACAGCGCCACTACGGCAAGAATAGGCTTCGCAAGCGGTAGTATAATCTGCCAGAAGATGCGAAAATGTCCTGCTCCATCAATTCTTGCTGACTCATCAAGCTCTTTCGGAATTGTATCAAAGTACCCTTTTGCAAGCCATGTGTTCATCGGAAGCAGTCCACCAGCATAAACAAGAATGAGCGCAAAGTGGGTATCTAATAATCCAGTAATGTAAGCCAGTACATAAATCGCAATTAACGCTGCAAAGTTAGGAATCATTTGAAGTATTAAGAATGTCATTAATCCATTTTTCCGGCCTACGAAACGGTAGCGCGAAAATGCATAAGCCATACAGGAGATCATCGCAACAGCAAGCACCATTGTGATGATACAAATTTTCAATGTGTTCCAGTACCAGAGCAGGTAGTCACTCTCTGCTGTATTAAATAAAGATCTATAGTGTTCTAGTGTTGCATCTTTCGGAATAATCGATGAACCTGATAAGCTATCACCCGGGTTAAACGATGAACCAATTATCCATAGAACTGGATACAGGATAATGACACAAGCGATCGCAATGGCAATATAGGACAAAGTTAAACGTAGTGTGTTCTGCATTTTTGGACTCATATTACATCATATCCTCTTCTTGGAATGATTTCGTTCTTCTAAACTGCCACAATGCAACACCGATAACGATGGCGGAAAGAATCATTGTGATGGCAGCAGCTTTACCATATTGTGCGGATGTAAAGGTTAGCTTGTAAATCCATGAAATCAAAATATCAGTAGAACCTGCCGTTTGACCTGATACAGCAGGTCCACCTCCATTAAACAAGTAAATCACGTTAAAGTTATTAAAGTTAAATGTATACTGCGTAATTAAAATTGGTGCAATTGCGAACAGGACCATCGGAAGCGTAATGCCTCTGAATTTCTGCCAAATATTAGCGCCGTCCACTGTCGCAGCTTCGTATAATTCATCTGGAATAGATTGAAGCACACCCGTTACCATTGCAAAGATGAACGGGAATCCAAGCCAGAACTGTATGAGTATTAAAGCAACTTTCGTCCAGAATGGCTCTGTAAGCCATGGAATCGCGTCGATACCGAAAGCAGCTAAGATGTCATTGTTAATCGCACCAAAAGTTTCATTGAACATCCCTGCAAAAACAAGAATAGAAACGAATGCAGGTACAGCCCAGGGCAGGATAAAAATAGTTCTGAAGATGCCTTTAAATTTAAGGTCTTTCTGGTTCATTAAGACGGCCAGGAAGATACCGATGGCAATTTGTCCCGTTGTTGCAACAAATGTCCAAACGATTGTCCATGAGAACACATCGAGGAATGTGTTGCGCCAAATGTCCAGTTTAAATATATCAATATAATTTTGAACCCCAATCCAGTCAACAAGATTAGCTGGTGGAGAGTGATAAAGATCGTAATTCGTAAAAGAAAGTAAGATAACAAATAAAATTGGGAAAATAACAACGAAAATTAAAAGGAAAAATCCTGGTGTTAACATTAAATATGGAAAGCCTTGTTCAGAAACATTTCGGTATTGTTCTCTAACAGAATTTAGAGGAATGCCAAGATCACGATTTCTTCCGTTCAAGTATGCATCCCTAAGATTTAAGAAGTAGATCACAAGCCCGATAAGGATAACCAGGACAGCAATAATTCCCTGAGTTAAAAGGAAGATGGAGTGATCTCGCGGTAGTTCTTCTCCGAGTGTTACAATCCCCCATAATCCGATATTGATTAAGTCAGCAAAAGCAACTGCAAAGGAAACTGTAAGAATAAAGAACATGAGCCCCTTTAGAACCTGCTTGTTATAAAACTGACCGAACCCCGGTATCAGTGATAAAGCGAGTCCTGTTTTTCGATGCTTCGTTTGACGTTCAGTTGCCTCCATCGTGATGGCAATCCCCTTTCTTCCCCTCACTTTTCTACCTTTAAAGTGAGAAGCAGTACCCCGTTTCCGGAGTACCGCTTTGAATTTTTCAAAACTCTAGTTGCTGTGGTTCTGTTCGATTTGAGACTTAATTGTTTTCGTAGCTTCTTCAAGCGCTGCTTTTGGCTCTTGCTTACCAGTTGCTACAAGCTGAAGCGCAGATGCTGCCGGCTCCCATACTTCTGCCATTTCAGGTATGTTTGGCATTGGAACACCGTATTGAGATTGAATTGCTACTGCACTTGCTCCTTCGTTATCAGCAATAACAGGATCTTCAATTAGTGCTTTAACTGGAGGGATTTCAGCAGTTTTTTCATAGCGAATTTTTGCATTTTCTTCGTTTGAGATCCATTCAACTAGCTTTGTAGCCCACTCTTTATTTTCTGAGAAATTACTTACGTGCCAGCCTTTTACACCGATGAATGTTTCGAAATTCTCACCGTTCGGAAGTTTAGGCATAGGTGCAACACCAATATCGATACCAGCATCTTTATAGCCCTGGAAAGCCCATGGACCGTTCATTACAGATGCCGCTTTTCCTTCGTTAAAGAGACCATCCATTGTGGAGCCACCGTTTTCACCGATAAGTCCATTAGGGAAAAGACCTTCTGCATACCACTTCTGTACGTATTGTGCACCCTCTACAGCGCCTTCATTGTTTAGTCCAAGCTTCTGCGGATTTAGACCTTCATCTGTACGCTCAAATACATAACTGCCATAACCAGCTAGTACAGCGTTTGCAAAATAGAAATTATCCCAAAGTGCAAGGAATCCATATTGCTTGTTCTTTGTAAACTCAGTAGCAAAATCATATACTTCATCCATTGTTTCAGGAGCTTTATCCATCAAAGCTTTGTTATAAATAAAAACTGGTGTTTCAGTTGCTTTTGGTAGTCCATAAAGCTCACCATTATATGTTTCTGCTTCAATAGAAGAGTCAGTAAACGTATCAGTAACTGCCTGATCAACCTCAATTGGAGAAATAAGTCCTTCAACAGCAGCCTGTCCAATCTGATCATGTGGAAGAGTAATAACGTCAGGACCTGTTCCAGCGGGACCGTCAAGTCGAATCTGTTCTCTAATTTCATCAGCCATACCTAGCTCTTTAAATTCTACTTTAATACCATATTCTTCTTCAAAGCTTGCAATTGCGGGTTCAAGTGCGATCCCTTTATCTGTATCTTCCCAAACAACAAGCTTCTCAGGTTTATTTGCCTCCGCATCACCCTCGTTGCCGCCTTCACTGCTGTTAGAAGCATTTTCTGTGTTTTGTGGTCCACAAGCTGCAAGTACCCCAATTGCAAGGACAAGTGTTAGAAACAAAGTAAAAAAACGTTTCATGTGTTAACCCCCTCAAATTTTACGATAGTGGTACAAGCGCTTTCATGATTATAGTGAAAACGATTGCACTGACTTTCTATAACTTATTATACATGCCACCGGTATTTTCGCAACCGTTTGCACAAAGTTTTTTAAACTTTTTTAAAATATCAAATTCCTTCTTGTTTTAAGATTTGACTATCCATCATATTTCTTCTACATTTATATAGAAAGTTGACAATAAGAAACGCAGTATCCCACCATTTGATGTGACCATCTTTCTTTTACTATAAAATGCAAGCGATTGCATGAGGAGGTTGAAAACGATGCAGAAAGAAGCTATTTATCACCGTCCAAAGGATAACTATGCTTATGCGTATAATGCGGAAACACTTCACTTACGATTAAAAACAAAAAAAGATGATCTCTCATCTGTTTCTCTCATTTACGGTGATCCATATGACTGGAAGAATAATGCCTGGCAATCAATGAAAGCACCAATGGAACGAAGTGGTTCTGACTCGCTTTTTGATTATTGGACGATCTCAGTAAAGCCGTCCTATCGCCGAATGAGATATGGTTTTTATTTAGAAGATGCGAATGAAGACTTCTATTATACTGAGAAGGGTTTTTTTACAGAGGCTCCTTCCGATACCAATGACTTTTTTAGTTTTCCTTTCTTAAACAGCGTCGACGTCTTCCGAGCTCCTGAGTGGGTAAAAGACACGGTGTGGTATCAGATTTTTCCTGAGCGATTTGCAAATGGGGACCCTTCTTTAAATCCTAAAGACACCCTTCCCTGGGGCGAATATCCCCCAACTCAAGATAATTTCTTTGGTGGTGATTTCCAGGGGGTCATGAACCATCTTGATTATTTAACTGAACTTGGCGTGAACGGTATTTATTTCACTCCGATTTTCAAAGCCCAATCAAATCATAAATACGATACGATTGATTATATGGAGATTGATCCTCAATTTGGAGACAAAGAAACTTTTAAACAATTGATTGGTGCCTGCCATGAACGTGGAATTAAGGTGATGCTCGACGCTGTTTTCAACCATAGCGGCTATTATTTTGAACCGTTTCAAGATTTGTTGAAAAATGGAGAGAACTCGCGCTATCGAGACTGGTTTCATGTTCGATCGTACCCGATCGAATTAAAACCCATTCCATCTTATGATACATTCGCTTTTGAAGCATCGATGCCTAAATTAAATACTGAGAATCCTGAAGTAAAAGAATATCTTCTAAATGTAGGGAAGTACTGGGTGAAGGAATTTGATATTGACGGCTGGCGACTAGATGTAGCAAATGAAATTGATCACCAGTTCTGGAGAGACTTTAGAAGAGAAGTGAAACAAATTAAGCCTGAGCTCTATATTCTTGGAGAAATCTGGCATGATTCAATGCCATGGCTGCAGGGGGATCAATTCGATGCAGTTATGAATTACCCGATGACCTCCGCCCTTCTCGATCATTTTGCACATGATACCATTTCGATTAAAACGATGGCCAACCGCATGACTTCTCTTCTTCATTCTTATCCTAAAAACGTTAATGAAGCTGCATTCAACCTGCTCGGTAGTCATGACACACCAAGGATGCTAACATTAGCAAATGATCAAAAAGAGCTTGTAAAGCTAATGTATCTTCTCCAGTTTTCCTTTCCTGGCACGCCTTGTATTTATTATGGTGATGAAATCGGGATGACAGGTGGAGCGGATCCCGGTTGTCGTCACTGCATGATCTGGGATAAAGAGAATCAGGACCTGGAGTTATTCCAGTTTATAAAGGAATTAATCGACTTGAGAAAGAAACGCCCTGCTTTTGGTAACAGCGGGTCATTTGATTTGATTTCTACAGATAATCATGTGATTCAGTTTAAGAAAGAAACGAAAGAAGAAACCTTGTTCTTCTTCATTAATAGTCAGGAAAAATCAGCAAATGTAGATATATCATCTCACCTTTCAGGCGAGGTCATCAGCCTGTTTGGAAAGAGTAAAATCGAAAACTTCACATTAACTCTCGAAGCATATGGTTTTGCGATTTTATCAAATGGTTAACGAGGAGAAGCCTCTGGAATAAATCCAGAGGTTTTTTCTATTTCTCCCTTCTTTCCCCTCTGAAAACGCAACCATTCAAACCCCTACTAGTTTGATAACCTCTTGTTCTTTTTAAATTGTTATATTTTCTAACATAGTTTTTTAAATTTTCTAAAAATAAACTTGAATTTACTGTTTTCACAGCATAACATTAGGATATAGAAAAAAGGAAATGTTAGAAAAACTGACATGGAGGGTCTAAAATGAAAAAAGTAGAAGCAATCATTCGCCCTGAAGCTTTCCAGGATTTAAAGGATCGATTAAGGGATGAAGGCATCACAGGCATGACAGTATCCGAGGTAGCTGGATGCGGATTACAGAAGAAACAAACCGGCGTGTTCAGAGGGAGTCATTTCGAAGTCTCTCTCCAGGCTAAGATTAAGGTAGAGCTTGTATTCGATGACCATCTGCTCGATCACGTTGTGAAGAATATACGAGATGTATGTGCAACCGGTGCAATTGGAGATGGAAAGATTTTTGTATACCCTGTTGAAGATGTCATTCGTATTCGCTCTGGCGAACATGGACTTACAGCGTTTAAATAATTCGAAAAAGGATGATGAGAATAATGAAAAAGATAACAAGCTTGTTTGTCGCACTATTCTTCCTCTCTAGTGGTCCAGCTTTTGCAGCTGGAGATGAATCAGCACTTACTGCATTAAGTCAATCCATGGATACCGTCTGGGTGATGATCGCAGCTTTTCTTGTATTCTTTATGCACGCTGGATTCGCAATGGTAGAGACTGGATTTACTCGTTCAAAAAATGCGCTTAATATCTTAATGAAAAACTTACTAACGATGTCGATTGGAGCTGTTTTATATTTCGTCATCGGGTACGGTTTGATGTTTGGTTCATCGGCGGGCGGATTTATCGGAAGTGATGGCTTCTTCTTAATTGGACAATCTGAAAACATTGGATTCTTTGTCTTCCAGGCGGTTTTCGCTGCGACATGTGCAACGATCATTTCAGGGGCAGTGGCTGAACGAATGAAGCTAATCAGCTATATCGCTGTAACGATAGCAATGGTTGGTTTTGTTTACCCAGTAGTTGGACACTGGATCTGGGGCGGTGGCTGGCTTTCTGAGCTCGGATTCACCGACTTCGCTGGATCGACTGTTGTTCATATGACCGGTGCAATTGGTGCAGTAGTAGCTGTGACGTTCCTCGGAGGTCGTATTGGAAAATATTCAAATGGGAAAGTAAACGTTATTCAGGGCCACAACATTCCACTCGGTGCATTAGGTGTTTTCATCCTCTGGTTTGGTTGGTTTGGATTTAATGCAGGGAGCACGCTTTCAGCTAGCGACGCACTTATCCCTACGATCGTAGCAACAACACTTCTTTCTGCTTCAAGCGGTGTCATTGGAAGTGCACTTTACTCGTATATTCGTTACAAGCAAATTGATGCATCTCTTACGTTAAACGGAGCACTTGCTGGTCTGGTTGGTATTACAGCTGGAACAGCAAACGTCTCACCAGTCGGAGCCCTGTTCATTGGACTTATTTCAGGCGTTATCCTGATTGAAGCTGTTCAATTAATTGACCGTCGTGTGAAACTCGACGACCCTGTTGGCGCAATTGCGGTTCACGGAGTATGTGGTGTCTGGGGGACTCTTGCAGTTGGACTTTTCGCAGTGGAAGGCGGACTTTTCTATGGCGGCGGTGTTTCCTTACTACTTGTCCAGGCGATCGGAATTCTTGCCGTTATGGCATGGACAGTTGGTACAGTTGGTATTTTCCTTTTCATCTATACACGCTTCTCTTCGATCCGTGTATCACGTGAAGAAGAAATCCAGGGACTTGATTTCGCCGAGCATGGTTCAACTGCTTACGAATTAAGAGGTGGAATCCTAAACAACAACGAAAGCCCTTCATCCGGTTCTGTCTTCGGTCACGGACTCGTCGACCGACTAAATGGATTAGAACAAGCCAAATTAGAAAATAACAGAAAAGCGGAAGGGGCCCGTTAGGTCAGAAAAGCGCTGGAGCCCATAGATATGAATACGTTCTTAGTATTCAGATTGATGGGTGAAGCAACTGAAGGATTCGGCCCTGTATCTGATAAACAAAAACAATTAGGTCTGAAGCTAACCAGCTTCAGACCTTTTTCTTAATCAACAAGATTGACGTTATGATGATCCAGCCAGTAATTAATTTGGGCCAGGTGGGCAATCAACTGCGGCCCTGCCATTAATTGTCCGAACCAAGGTACTTTGAAGGCTTTCCCTTCTGTATCAATGATATCCTGAACAATGTTCCGATCAATCAAATCCAGTATTGGTGCCTGTTTATCTTGAAGCGTCGTTTGAAGCCAGCTTTTCACGGCCTTTGTATAAGCAGGATGATACGTTTTAGGATAAGGGCTTTTCTTTCGATACAAAACATCATGCGAAAGTGTACCTGTCATCGCCCTTCGAAGCAAACCTTTTTCTCTTCCATCTAGCATCTTCATTTCCCAGGGGACATTCCACACATACTCTATAATTCTATGATCTGAGAAAGGAACCCTTACTTCAAGACTCGCCCCCATACTCATGCGGTCTTTACGCTCTAGCAAAGTTGTCATAAACCAATTTAAGTTCAAATAAAAGAGTGATCTTCGTTTTGCCTCTATTTCACTTTCACCAGGTAGACCTGGCGTTTCACTAACCGTTTCTCGATACCGCTCTGTCACATAATCCTCAAGCTTCAATTTGTTGCGTACATCTTTCTTTAGCATAGCTTGTCGTTCAAGAGTTGAACGCATCCATGGAAACTGTTCGTGATCAAGAAGCTCAGGCTTATGAAACCAGGGATAGCCACCAAAAATCTCATCTGCACATTCTCCAGAAAGTGCTACGGTTGCATGCTTTTTAATTTCCTTTGAAAACCATAGTAACGATGAATCAACATCCGCCATTCCAGGAAGATCTCTACAATCAATCGCCTCTTTCAGATGATGAACGAGTTCTTCAGTTTCAATGACACAGTTCGTATGATTAGTAGAAAGCTCTGAAGAAACCTTTTTAATCCAAGGGGCATCTGAATTCGGTTGAAACTCGCTACTTTCAAAATACTTATCATTTTCAGCATAATCCACTGAAAACGAACGAAGCGTCCCTTTTCCTTCCTCATTAAAAGTCGACTGAGCTACGGAGGTAATGGCGCTTGAATCTACCCCACCTGAAAGAAAGGTACAAACAGGAACATCCGCAACAAGCTGCCTTTTAATTGAATCTTTAACAAGGTTTCGAACGGTTTCAACAGTCGTACTTAAATTATCTGTATGCTCTTCACTTCTTACATTCCAATAGCGCCAGACTTTCAGACCGCTTCGCTCAAACTTCATCGCAAACCCTGGTCGAAGCTCGTTAATTCCTTTAAAAACACCATGCCCCGGCGTCCGCGATGGACCTAAACCGAAGATTTCCTGTAGGCCCTCTCTCCCTACCTGGGCCTTCACATCAGGGTGTGCAAGGATAGCCTTCAGCTCAGAACCGAATTGAAGGGAGCTCCCGCATTGTCGATAGAAAAGGGGCTTCACGCCAAGTCGATCACGAGCGAGGAACAAATAATCACGTCGCTCATCCCAGATCGCAAATGCAAAGATGCCATTTAAATGTTCCACACAGGCCTCTCCCCATTCGACATAACACGTTAAGAGAACTTCCGTATCTGAATGTGACTGGAACGAATATCCTTTTGCAAGAAGGGTTTTTCTTAAATCTTCCGTATTGTATAATTCACCGTTATAACAGATGGTATAACTTTCTTCTTCGTGCTTTCGTGTCATCGGCTGACTACCACCAGCAGGATCAACAACGATTAGACGAGTATGACCAAACCCGCAGTGCCTACTAATCCAGCAATTAGATGCATCTGGGCCACGTTTTGATAAAGTATTAGCCATTCCCTTGATGACTTTCTCTTCTCCAGTCAGGTCCTGTTTCCAATCAACCCACCCTGTTATTCCACACAAAAGCTCTCCCTCCCATCGATGCTCTCTGTTCACTCTATGCATCCGCCCAAGTTTTGTGCAGACTTTAATGAGTATGAATGATGACCACAAAAAAAAAAGAAACCCGTTACAGGTCTCTTAGGATGTCTTTTGGAATTGCACAAAGTACCATGCACCTTCTTTAACAATCGGTTTCAACTGCTTCAGTTCAAAACCTGTATCTGATGCCAGTATTTCCAATTCTGCTCGAGTTGGCAGAGGAAAGAGATTATCATGGGCGCTCATGAAGCTGTTAAATGCTGCTGAAAACGCATGTCCGTGTTTGGATTCGTGCAACGGCGTAATAATAATCAGGCTTCCATCGTCACTTGTAACTTCATTTGCTTTCTGAAAAAGGCGATACCGATCTTTTGGAGCAAAATAGTAAAGTAAGTTGTTCATCATAGCGAGATCAAACGGCTCTCCATCCCACCCCCACGTCATCATATCATCTGGATAAAGTGAGATTGGGGACTTGAGTGGAAAGTGAATGTTATCTTCTGCTTCGAGACACACTGACCTGTTCTTTTCAATTCCAACCAGTTTCATCCCTTCAAGCTTTGCTCCAATCCTGGATAAGTAGCCAGCATATCCTGCCCCAAAATCAATAACGGATTTCGCATTTGTATTCCTAATACACTGGTGGATTTTTGGGAATGCAAACCTTTCAATAAAACTGGACGTAGCTGCTACTGTTCCGCCGTAATCCTCATCCTTATAGGAGGCATAATTATCTTGATTAAGTAAATCTGCATAAGAAAGAAGAATAGGAATATGTAACTCCATCATCTCTTTTAGTAAGATCCCTACAGATTGATCACTGTTTTTTGAAATCGATTCTACCATATGTTTCTTGGAGCGGACCAGGCCAGTCGGGTCCATTTTCATATGACCGATTGCAACTCCGACGTCTACCCATCGTGTTAAAAGAAGCTCATTCATGTCTCGCTTTAAAGCCACACTTGAGACGGTTGTACCATGTTCAAACTCGTCAAATAGATCATGTACATAACCAACATGCGCGTGCCAGGCATAGAGAAAAGGTTCATTGCTTTTCATCCACTTTCTCGCACGCCAGATTTTCTTCAATTCCTTCATACTATTTCCTCCCGTCCCATTTGCGATACCATGGATAATCATCATCTTTTGTAAACATAACCTTGCTTTCTCGTTTTTCCGAAATTTGTTTTACACCGGCCTTTACAGGTAAAATCCCCGCCTGCTTCATCCGATCAATTAAGTTAAATTTCCAAATTCCAAGTCCGGAGGTATTAAGCATCTGTTTGTAATGAAGAACCGGTGAGTATTCCGTTTGTTTGACACCTCTTATACGAAGCTTCTGCCATGGACGATAAGGAAACGAGTAAAGCAATGCGGCCTGATGACTGAGCCTCGAGACATACTCTGCACGTGGCTTTCTTACCTTTTCGTACCACTTTAGATGCTTCCATTCAGTCTTGTTCTTCTTGAACATCCAGCATAAAAGCTCCCCAAGGACATCTGAATCCTGAATCGCTAAATTCATACCTTCACCAGCCATTGGATGAACGCTATGCGCCGCATCTCCAGTTAGAATAATGTTATCTTTCACATAACTAGATACGTTATGTCTGACTGGAATCATAAGTTGGATCTTTTTCCATGTATCGATTTGCTGGACGTATCCGTCAAGTTCAGGCATTAATTCACAATAAGCACGGTAGAAAGACTCAAGACCTTCCTTTCGCATTGTTTTAAATTCACCTGGTTTGATTAAAAGAACGCTTCTTACTTCATTATTCGGAAGTGGAAAAAGGCCTACAAACTTATTCTGCGTTGTGATGATCGTAGATTGGTTAAGAGATTCTGGCCGAGGAAATGAAACGGTTAAAAAATGGTGATTGTACTTTGTGCTTTTCATATCCACTTCCATCGAAGTTCTAGTAGGAGAAGCTCTACCTTCTGCCCCAACATAGAAGAACGCATGAATTTCTTGTTCGCCTTCCTTTGTTTGTATAATTGCTTTTTTCTCGTGAGGAGGATCCTCTGTAAAACCAGTAAATTTCGCGGGTTGAATATAATCGACCGAATCATATTTAGAAACTTCAATGAAAAGAAGCTCTTTCAGTCGTTCATGGGGAATCATTAACGACGTATTATATGGTGAATCAATCAAGTCATATCGAAATTCATTCACGCTCAATCGTTCCATTGATCCATCCTGTTTTTGGGTATATTCATGAAATTGTATAGACGGCAAGATAAACCCATTTTCCTTCACGACATCAAGGGTGTTGATGCGGTCAAGCACCTCTAAACTTTTAGGCTGAAGCAGCTCCCCTTTGTAAATGAGACCGCTTTTCTTATCTTTTTCAATTAAGAGCGTTTTCACATTACATTGACCGAGCTTAACAGCGAGCGTGAGGCCGGATATGCCTCCCCCGATAATCATGACATCATACATGTCTTATCACCTCATTCAATACATTCTTATTCCCTTCCATACCCGTATTAAACCAGTGAGAACGCATCGGCTGTGCTTCTGAATGAACCACATCCAACTAGAAAAACCGGCTGCTTCAGCCGGTTTTTCTAGGGACCTATTAAGTTGCTAAAGGAAATTGCTTTGAAAGGAGAAGCTTTTCGAAACGATCCTTATTTAGGGGCTTGCTATAGAAGAATCCTTGCGCAAAATTACATCCAAACCTTCTAATAATCTCCCCCTGTTCTTTTGTTTCTATTCCTTCTGCTACAATGGAGAGATTTAAGCCTTCACACATTGTGATAACGGCTTTTACGATCGCTGCATCTGCGTTGTTTTCCTGAAGGTTTCGAATAAAAGACTGATCTATTTTCAGTATGTCTAATGGGAAGTCTTTCAAATAACTAAGAGAAGAATAACCAGTACCAAAGTCATCGATTGACACTTTAATTCCCATTTTTCGTAACTCATTCAACATTGAGATGCTATAATCCGTGTTAACGAGCGTTGTGCTTTCCGTCACTTCTAGATGCAGGGATTGAGGGGTAAGGCCAGATGTTAAAAGCGCATCCCTGACAGATTCTACGAATTTATCACTTTGAAACTGTCTTCCTGACACGTTCACGCTAATTGATAAATCCTCATATCCTAATGCCTGCCACTTGCTTGTTTGCATACAAGCCTCATTTAGCACCCACATCCCAATTTCCTCAATTAAGCCCGTTTCTTCTGCTAATGGAATAAACTGTGCCGGTGACACAAGTCCAAGCTTTGGATGATTCCATCTAATCAATGCTTCACACGCATAAATTTTCTGTTCATCCAGATTAACCTGTGGCTGGTAAAACAGGGTCAGCTCTTCTTTTTCGAGAGCTCGCCGCAAATAACTCTCAAGCTCCAGGCGCTCAAAAGCCTGATCTGTCATCTCATCGGTATAAAATTCGATGTGATTTGCTCCCTGGTGCTTCGCACGATCAAGGGCAATATAAGCATTACGCATTAGCGCATCAAGATCAAATCCATCGTAAGGAAAGATGCTAATGCCGATTCCAACTGTCATAAAATATTCAACATCTTCAAAGACGATCGGTGCCTTTAATTGATCAATCACACGTTTCGCAAGCATAAGTGCATCCTTCTCTTCTTTCAATCCCGGAAGGAGCACAGTGAATTCGTCACCACCGAATCTAGCAAGGACGGCATCATCCTTAGTCGCCTCTTTAATCCGGTTCGTAACTTTCTTCAGAATGTGATCACCTCGCTGGTGTCCAAGACTATCATTAATCAATTTAAATCGATCAAGGTCAATGAACATAACAGCCAGCTTTTCATCAGTGTTTTTCAGCGATTCATTTAACAAATTTTCAAAAAGCAAGCGGTTCGGAAGCTCAGTAAGCACATCATAATAAGCCAAATGTGCGATCTTTTCTTCAGCTTTTCGCTGTTTCATAATGTTTTTCCCAATTCCATACGCCCCGGTAATCTCGCCATTTACGATAATAGGTATGTTGGTAATTGAAAATAAAACATGAGCACCCGATTTATGAATAAGATGGGTATTATATGTTTGCGCGACACCTTGAAAAGCCTGGTAAAACTTATCCCGTGTTTTTTGCACATCTGTAGAAGCAACAAACTGAAGTGAATGCTTACTCATAACCTCTTCCGATGTATACCCCAATAACGATTTAAGAGCTGGATTAACACTCGTGATTTTCCCGTAAACATCTACAGAATATACAAGATTCGGATTTTGCTCAAACAAAGACTTAAAACGCTGCTCGGACTGTTGAAGACTCATATTCAACGTTTCGAGTTCTTCTGTAGAAGCTTTAATTAAATGCGATAGTGCCATTATACCATCCAAGTCCTTCATCTCCTGATTGTGTAATGGTTGTTCCTGATAAATCGTCTTCGGTGTTCCTGTTTCACTAAGAAGAGCGATCACCGTACTATTATTCGAATATTGAAGCGTTCGACCATTCGAGAAAACCTCTTCCCCTAATACGATGGAAATGACAGAACAATGCTTTTCAAATTGACTATATGGAAGGTCGATTCCATTCGAAAACAACTTCTTCGCGGTTGCAGTAGAATAAGAAAAAAGACTATTGAAGCCTTTTGTATTTAACCGTTCATATGTTTCTTGATAAGAGGTATGGAGTTGCGATGCATCACCATAGGAAAATTGAATCTCATCTCCTTGTTTCAGATAGGAATCAATAGTGATTGATTCATCATGGTGCATTTTATGAACCGATATTGGTGTTGCTTTTCCGTTCGCTTTATGAAGAAGAGGCGTATGAGCAGCCGCTTCAGGGAGCCTCATTGCTACTTCTCGACCAAGGTATTTTTCATAAAAGCTGTGCACGCTAAATCCCTCTATCTCAAACACTCTCGTACCCATTGATTTTGTTACAGTAAACGTTCTTCCTGCAGGTTTCCAGAAGGTATTAGAAGAAACATCGAAGTCCAATTCGACTCCTATCATTTGAACACCAGCTATACCATTTCCAATCACCTTCGTATCGGCTATAATAAACGATTCATTATGATGAGAAGAAGCTATTCCGCCGACAAGTGACATCCCTTGAGGTAAGTATGCATCCAGATCGTGCATACCAGTGCTAAACAAAAGAGTCATCCCACCTTCTTGCAATGGAAGTTCACCCAGAGGATCGTTATTATTTTCACAACTAAAAGCACGGATTTCTGCGTGTTGAAATAGCGTAAATGATACGAAGATCCCCTCAGAAATACTCTCTTCATTAAAATAAGCTTCGGATGCAGTAGCGCCAACTATGACCGCTTCAGGAACCATTTCTCTTAAAGCTAGTAAGACTTTTTCCGTTTGGTCTCTTTCACCTCTAAAGTAAATAGTTGTATGAGTACGGCATTAGCCTGAAACAGTTCTGGATGTGAAGCAACACATTCTTGAAGCTGGCGATCATGATTAATCATGATTGAAAATGTTTTCAAGCTAAACACTCCTCATTCTAGAACGCCTTTAAGTAACAACCTTTAGTTATGTACATAATATCAAAAAGTAAGTTGCAGGAATACACGTATCCCATAAATATGCCAATTTACCCTACTCCTGTTATCGGCAAAATAAGGAAGAATTTTTAATCCGTTACATATAAAATCCTTGCCTTCCGAAGAATTCATAAGGAAACTCCTTATGTAACGCCACATCTTTAAATATGACCTTTTACTCAACCAATCCACCAAAAGGAACGAACAAGAAAAACACTCTCATAAAATTCTAAAAAACCACCAGCTGACCTGGTGGTTTCGGGACTTATAGCTGGTATAAATGCAGTACAGAATACCCATAGAAAAACACAGTGAGAAATGCAAATAAAAATTGTAGCCAGAACGGCCAGATTATTTTTCCTTTTTCCCCCCTCACGAGAATCATTTCCATTGAGAAAAGTAGCCATAGAGCTACAACCCCTTTGACAATCGATGGTCCCCAGAAACTATAGCCAACTACAAGTAGCATTCCGGATATTACGGTCAGAATATAGAAAACTCGTAAAATCATATGAATCATATTCTGAGCTTTTCCCTTACCAGCTCTCATTAAAAAGTAACTAATAACAAACAACACCAGTGTTATTAACCAGGCTGTGTAATGTGCGTGAAGCATAATTGTCTCCCCCTATATGAATTCATCCTTATTTTAACATGAATCAACCAGGATGATTTCTGAATATTTCATCTTAATTTATGTCAAATGATAGGAAGCAAGCGATTTCATTGTTATAATAAAAGGGTGGTGTTAACAAATAGATGGGAGTGATGGAGTAATATGGTACAAACACAGGACATTATTCAAATGACAGAGCAGTATGGTGCACCCAACTATCATCCACTGCCAATCGTGATTGCAGAAGCAGAAGGTGTATGGGTAAAAGACCCTGAGGGGAATCGCTATATGGATATGCTTAGCGCATATTCAGCCGTAAACCAGGGCCACAGACATCCGAAAATTATTCAAGCACTAAAAGATCAGGCTGACCGGGTAACATTAACATCTCGTGCCTTTCACAATGATCAGCTGGGACCTTTTTATCGTAAAGTTTCAGAATTTACGAACAAAGATATGGTTCTTCCAATGAATACAGGCGCAGAAGCAGTTGAAACAGCCGTTAAGGCAATGCGCAGGTGGGCATATGAAGTAAAAGGTGTGGAAAAAGACAAAGCTGAAATTATTGCGTGTGAAGGAAACTTCCATGGACGTACAATGACCGCTGTCTCACTTTCGTCTGAACAGGAATATCAGCGTGGATTTGGCCCAATGCTTCCTGGTATTAAACTGATTCCATATGGTGATCTCGAAGCATTGAAAAATGCGATTACGCCAAACACGGCCGGTTTCTTATTCGAACCGATCCAGGGCGAAGCCGGTATCAAAATTCCTCCAAAAGGATTCCTTAAAGAAGCTTATGAATATTGTAAAGAGCAAAATGTACTTTTTGTAGCAGATGAGATTCAGGCCGGCCTTTGCAGGTCCGGAAAACGCTTTGCATGTGACTGGGATAATATTGAACCAGATATGTACATCCTTGGAAAAGCCCTCGGTGGTGGCGTATTCCCGATTTCCTGTGTAGCAGCTAACCATGAAGTACTCGGTGTTTTTACCCCAGGATCGCATGGCTCAACATTCGGTGGTAATCCGCTGGCTTGTGCTGTATCCGTCGCATCCCTTGAAGTATTAGAGGAAGAAGAGCTCGCTGATCGTTCTCTCGAACTAGGAAATTACTTCCAGGACAAATTAAAAGAGATTTCTAACCCCGTTATTAAAGAAGTGCGTGGAAAAGGCCTGTTTATAGGAGTTGAACTTCATGAGGCCGCTCGTCCTTATTGCGAAAAGCTAAAGGAAAAAGGTCTTCTTTGTAAAGAAACACATGAAACGGTGATCCGCTTTGCTCCACCATTAATTATCAGTGAAGATGATTTAAACTGGGCAATTGAGCAAATTACGGATGTGTTATCTGTTCAATCCTAACAACTAAAAAAGAGCCATGCTGGTTTAAAACCAGCGTGGCTCTTCCTCTGTATTAAAGTCCGATCGATACGTATTTTGTTTCAAGATATGCTTCAATTCCTTCATGTCCACCTTCGCGACCGATACCACTTTGCTTCATACCACCAAATGGTGCCTGCGCTGCAGATGGCACGCCGTCATTCCAGCCAACTATTCCGTAGTCCAGACCATTTACAACGCGGTTTCCTCTACGAACGTTTTCACTGAATACATATGCGGCAAGACCAAATGGCGTCTGGTTCGCATAGTTAATAGCTTCTTCATCAGTGGAAACTTTCTGTATAGGTGCAACCGGCCCAAATGTTTCTTCATTCATAATTAGCATACCTGGTGTAACATCTTTTATTATCGTCGGGCGATAAAAGTAAGAACCGTTCTCTTCATATCCTTCTCCGCCAAGCGCACATTCAGCTCCCTGACTAAGCGCATTTTGCACATGCTTTTCGACTTTATCGTACCCGTCTTTATCAATCATTGGCCCAATGTCTGTTCCTTCTTCAAGACCATTACCGACTTTAAGTTCTTTCGTTTTATCGATGAACTTAGTAATAAACTCATCATATATTTTCTCCTGAACGTACACCCTGTTCCCGCATATACACGTTTGTCCACCATTTCTAAACTTGGAGGCGATGACGCACTCAACTGCTTTGTCAATATCAGCATCATCAAGAACAATGATCGGAGCATGGCCACCCAGTTCAAGTGAAATGTTCTTCACAGTTTCAGCTGCCTGCTCCATTAATTTCTTGCCAACTTCCGTAGATCCAGTAAATGTGATCTTACGCACATGTGGATTACTCATTAGCTCGCCGGCAACCTCTGAAGATTTACCGGTAACAAGATTAACCACGCCTTTCGGAATGCCTGCCTCCTCACATAGTTCCACTAAGCGCACAGCTGTAAGGGGAGTTGCGGAAGGCGGCTTAACAACAAATGTACACCCTGCAGCAAGCGCCGGCGCAAGCTTCCTTGCGATCATCGCTGCCGGGAAATTCCATGGCGTAATCGCACCAACAACGCCCACAGGCTGCTTCCGTACTTCCATCATTCGTTTTTCCTTATGCGGAGGAATAGTTCGTCCATAAACGCGCTTGCCTTCTTCCGCAAACCATTCAACGAAAGAGGCAGAATACGCAACTTCTCCTTTTGACTCATGGAGTGGCTTACCCATTTCCTTCGTCATAAGTTCTGCTAGCTCTCCCTCATGTTCGAGCATTAGGCTATGAAGTTTCTTTAAGTATGAAGACCGCTCATATGCGGTAAGGCTTGACCATGCAGGAAACGCTTTATGTGCCGCGTCAATTGCCTTTTTGGTTTCTGATTTTCCACCGATTGGTACCGTTCCGACCAGCTCACCAGTTGCCGGATTTTTCACCTCAAGCTTTTCAAGATCATTTCCAGTCCATTGCCCATTAATGTAATGATACTTTTCCATTCATGAACCCTCCTAGTCGATTGTCTCCATACCATTTCCTTTTATTAGCAGTAATTAAACACTATCACTTTCTTATTTCATTTTGAAGCGTGCCAATTCCTTCTATTTCAATGGAAATGACATCACCATCTGTAAGATATTTCGGTGGTTTAAAGCCTTTCCCTACGCCTGCAGGAGTCCCGGTTGCAATAATGTCACCAGGCTCAAGTGTCATTCCTTTTGATAAAACGTGAATAAGCTCTGGAATATCAAAAATAAGATCTGAAGTACTCCCATTCTGCCTTAGCTCCTTATTCACTCTGGTTGTTAGTGTGAGCTGATGAGGGTTTTCAATCGCAGATGCGTGCACAATCGCAGGTCCCATAGGACATGAACCATCAAGGCTTTTTCCAACAAAAAATTGACCGTGTTTTTTCTGAAGATCCCGTGCGGTCAAGTCGTTCACGATCGTATATCCAAAAATATAATCAAACGCATCCTCTTTCGCAATTCTCTTACCTTCCTGGCCGATCACGACGGCAAGTTCGCCCTCATAATCAAGCGCTTCTGACATATCTTTCGGAAAAGTAAGCACCTCATGCGGTGCACTTACAGTGGTAGGGGCTTTTGTGAAAATCATAGGGTGTTCCGGAATATCTTTCTCGCTCCCCATTTCAATCGCATGGTCTCGATAGTTCTTCCCAACACAAAACACGTTTTTAGCCGGGCGAGGGATTGGTGCTTCAAGGACGACATCGTGATAAGGAATATGGTAGGTTGACGAGATTTCTTGCCACTCTTCATTCACCTGCTTACCTGACTGGATAAACGCAAGCAATGTATTGATCCTCTCCTCCCGGTCCAAGTAATAGCTATGCAAATCGATTACAATTTCCTCTTCTTGAAGCCAGACTCCAAAACGTTTTTCTTCTTTTAATCGAAATGAGATAAATCTCATATTCATACACTCCTCATTATTTTTATATGAAAATTCCGTTAATTCTCTTTATAATAAAGACCTGCACAATGTACAGGTCTTTATCTTATCCTTTACCTGGATCAAGCTCTTCAGGTTCTTCTATATCGCCTTTCTCAGAAAGGAGTTCAGTAAACGCTTCTTTCGGATCTGATAATATTTTTTCTTTTAGCTCAAGACCGGAGAGAATTTCTACCATACCATCCTCCACTCGTCCTGTTTCAATCTCTCTGAGGTATAGCTTCTTTTCCTCAAATACGACAACATAGCTCATCTTATCTTTTTGGATAATACTTTTTTCTGGTACTGATGGGGCATTTTCGTTTTGATGAAGTGGTGCTTCAATCGTTACATGAGTACCAGAAGCCATTTCTGACTCCCCTTCCATCACCACAATAAAATGATAGAGACTAAGTCCTGATTCTTCATCTACTTCATATGGACGAGTCTCAACTATGGTTATTCTTCCCGTAACAGGTTGACCGGGATAAGCTGGTGAGCGAACAATGACTTCTTGATCAGCAGCGATCGTTGGATAATCCAATTCGGAAACGGATCCCTGTACCGTAAGCACATTTGACAATACAGTTGCAACCGGTTCTCCATCATCAGGTGTACGGTTAACTTCTTTCACCATACCACTAATCGAGGAATCAACAGAAAGATCAACTTGCTCCGTATCCGCTTCTTCTATCTGACGTTCAAGTTCTTTCTCATCAAGCTCTGCCAATCTCTTCTTATATTCTGTATCTCTCACCTGTTCTTCCACATCAAGCAGTAACTGAAGTTTCTGCTCATCATCAAGATCTGAATTGGACTCAATACGTGAAGACTGCATCGAAAGATCGTCAAGCTGATCTTCGAGCACAGAGACTGCAGTCTCAGCTTTGTTCAACTGAGCTTTGAGATTAGACATATCCACTCGCTCTATCTCTTCATATTCAAAGAGGGAGGTTCCAGACGAGACTTCATCCCCTTCAGTTACAAGAACGTCAGAAATTTCACCGCGTGATGATTGATAATAGTAGGACTCCTCTAATTCAGGAATAAGAACACCTTCAAAAGTGACAAGCTCCTGATAGGTTTCTCCTTTAACAGTAACTGTCTCAAGCTTCTTATCATCTGCTAATACCCGCTGAATAAGGAGCGTGTTAACCGTTACAAAAAGGATAAGAAGCAGACCAGCGCTGATACTAATCCAGAGTGACTTACGTTTCACAGCTTGAACCTCCACCTTCTTCATTATAATGCTGTCCTTATGTAGGCCACAACCGCCACTATAATGAGGTTAAGTACGATTGACCAGAACACAGTATAGCCCCTAGATAAAGTAGTTATCTGCTTTATTGCTGCATATTGGACGAGCGTACCCCATGCTAAAAAGAGCGAGAGGCTGTAGCTAAAATAGAGCCAGAATACGTTATTCGTTATTAAATCAACATACACTCCGAGACTATATGGTGACACCAGTGCAGTCTCATGAAGCACCGCAATAAAAGGCAGTTGCAGCAGCATGCCAAGTAAGAGAATAAATACTACATAGCTATGTATATAAGCGAGCCTTTTAAAACCAACCTCCTGAAAAAATGGCCAGAATAGAAGCGCTGCGAATAGGATGATAACCACAAATGCAAGAACCCCTATCACACCATCTGTAATCACTTCACTTAATACGAACAGGAGTCTCTCATTTGATGCTAAACTAGCATATTCAGGCATTTCTCCTGCATACTTAATATTCATAAACGACGTTAATCCCATCACCATAAACGCAAGTAAACCAAGTAAAACCAAACGCCACCAGGTACCTTTCAATTTATAGGCCGTCCGAAGCGGGCGAAAATGCGAAAATGGTTTAAAACTTCCTAAAACTAGTCTCATAGAATGCGACATCCATGTTCCTCCTATGTAAAAAAACCTCATCTACTATTCATATTTTTACATAAACTCTCGAATTTTGACAGTATCTTTCAAAACTTTTGAAGAAACAACCCTATTTTAGGATATGCTTTCTTATAATTATCCCACCTTAAATCGTAGGGCAATCATGACGTTTAGGTGGGAAACTGACCCTAAAGGTTCGATTGGCTCAACTAACCATCAGAGGAAAAACCCCCTCTGATGGAAGTTTCACTTTATCCCACCCTTAAGGGGCAGTAATCCCCTCCTTAAATCGTGGGTGGGGAACTGACCCTAAAGGTCCGATTGGCTCAACTAACCATCAGAGGAAAAACCCCCTCTGATGGAAGTTTCACTTTATCCCACCTTTAAGGGGCAGTAATCCCCTCCTTAAATCGTGGGTGGGGAACTGATCCTAAAGGTCCGATTGGCTCAACTAACCATCAGAGGAAAAACCCCCTCTGATGGAAGTTTCACTTTATAGTGATTCCATTTCGATTCGACTGCCTCGACCCGATGGCTCTGAAGGAGAAACAATGACCTTACGTGGTAATCTTGCCCTAAGTTCAGGTACGTGACTAATCACTCCAACTGATAAACTTTCGTTTTGAAGTTTCTCAAGAGAGGTGATGACCGTATCAAGAAGTGATTCATCAAGTGTTCCAAATCCTTCATCAAGGAAGAAGAATTGCAGGGGATGCGCCCCGCGTAGCTGGATTTGTCCAGATAGGGCAAGTGCTAATGCAAGGGAGGTAAGGAACGTTTCCCCTCCCGAAAGCGTTGAGACCGGTCTCCTTACACCACCATTGGCATCATCTCGAATGAGAAAGCCTCCGCTCGAATCCACTTCAATAGCATATCGTTGGGATGTTAAATCACCAAGTTTCTGTGACGCATTTAGGCTCACCTGCTCAAGCTGTTCGGATGCAATAAACTCAACAAAACTATTTCCCCGGAAAACTGTTTGGAGCTTACCTAGCTTCTCTAATTCATCGCTTGCTGTCTTTCGTTTCTGCTCAAGCTCCATATAGCGTTCATGCCTTCTCGACACATCCTCAAGGTGATGACGCGACGCTGCATAAAGAGAAAGGGCTTCTTCTCGAACGATTCTGGCATCATCAGCTTGCTGAATTGATTCTTTCCACTCTTCCTCAGTCGTTCTGGTCCCGGAAAGCTTCTTCTCAAGCTCGCTCAAAGCATGTTCCGTTTGATTCCATTCTTTTCTATACGCTTCTACTTGCTGCTCCCACTCGATTCGCTTGTCCATAGGAGCTTCTGCTTTCCTTACCTGGTTGCGACCTGAAAAAATCGAACCGTTTTCAGCTGTCTGATAGGTTGACATCGCATCCTGTAAACGGCGTTTAACATCTTTAGAATAACTCCTGTCAGCCGCAGCCTTTCTCTCAGTCTGCTGGTATCTTTCGTCAGCTTTCTTCAACTCTTCTGAGACTGCCTTTTCTTGGTTCCGAAGTGTTTTTAACTGATGATCAACCTGATTGAACCCTGCCTCCGCGGTTGAATTTCCAGCAATGGCTTTGTACTCACCTTCCATCTTCTGAATCTGCTCCTGAAGCTCCGAAAGGGAACTTGTAAGCTCTGCTATTCGAACGGAATGCTTCTGACCCATTTCCTGCAAAGTGTTGAGACGTTTTTCTTTCTCTTCAATATATGGAACGCTTTTTGAAAGACGTTCACGGACCACGTTTGCCTGCTGATCCATTTTCTCTATCTTCTTACTTTCAGGATCAATTTCCTCAATCTTCAAGGAAAGCTCCTGTTCGATTGTCTTCTCTATTTCTTCTAGCTGTTTCGATCGTTCACGACGCTTCTCAACCTGGGAATCAAGTTGAAGTTGGAGCTGCTCAAGACGGTAGGTTTGCTCGGAACGTTTAGCCTGATCCTCCTGAAGAGATTTGCCTGTCTGTTTGATTTTCTCTTCCAGTTCACGAGCGTCCTGGATGAGTGATTTCAATTCAGTAATGCGTTCTTCATCGGAAAGATTTTGTTTCACTTCAGTTGAATCGTTTTGCTGAACGTCACGCAGACGTTCATCCTGCTCGGTCATTCGATCTGAAAGCTGCTCTAGTTGATAGTGAAGCTGCTTTGCATGTTGGAGCTGGTCTTTCAACATATCACGCATCTGTTCATCCTGCTGAATGCGATGCTGCCACTTAAGAGTGTGATCTTCACCTTCCGCAAGCTTAACGTGCTCCTTCGCACCACAGACCGGACATGAATCTCCTTCATGAAGCTCTGAAGCGAGTTGAATAGCAATTGCGTGAGTGCGACTTTCCTCTAGCTTTTGATAAGACTCGTGAATGCGAGCCCCCAGTCGCGCTATATGCTGATCAAGGGAGAGTTTATTGGAGGAAACGGTGTTATAAAGAGAGACCAATGCTTTGAAATAAGCAAGGTAACTTTCTTTTGTTTTTTCTAAATGCTTATTCACTTCGTTTATCAAAGGCTCAAGACGCTCACGTTCTCCAAGAAGTTTACTCTCTTCCCCGAGCGCTTCCTCCGCCTGTTTTGTTATTGATTGCCATTCCGTCTTTAGACCCTGAGCCCTTGACATTCGCTTCCGTTCTTCAGGAGACACATTCAGGTCAATCAGCTGAGAGTTCAAGTCGTTCTGAAGTGATCTAGCTACTTTTAAATCCTGCTCTGCTTTCTCTGTCCGTTCACTCGTCTCTTTCGCCTCTGTTTCGAATGATTGACGCTGCTCTAAACGCGTGTTCCATTGTCCTTTAAGACGTGATAACTCTTTCTCAAGACCCATACCACGTTCTAGATCATTGAGTCGCTTGATCAGGACCGGCTCCTGTTCCTGTTGTTTTGCCCTCAACAAGTCATATTTCTGTCTTGACGACAGATAGATCTTCTTTGATTCCTCGAGGTTCTGTTTTGTTTCTTCATACCGACTATCTGCTGCTAATGCTTCTATCTCGGTAGCTTCAACTGCATCAAGATAAGGTTTCAGTTGGGATGCAGCCAACGCTTTTTTGATTTCAGCTTCAAGCATCTCGATATCTTCACTTTTATCTGAAAGCGATTCTTTCTTTTTATTCAATTGAACAAGCTCCTGCTGCAAGGACCAGTTTTTTGAAACCTCTTCTTTTCTCTTCTCAGCAGCATCCAGGTCTACTTTTGCTTTCTCTGCTGCTTCTTCGGTTCTCTGAAGTGACTCTCTGGCATCCTTCAGGTTCTCTTTCGAAGCTTCCCCGAGTCCGGTTTGCTCAGCAGTTACTTCGTTCAAATAATATCTCTTCTCGTCAACTCGTGCCCTGAGACGGCGATTAAATTGATCCCCATATTTTTCTAATTGAAAAAGTCTCTGCAGCATCTGGCGTCTTTCCGTCCCTTTCAATGATAGAAACTCTGCAAATTTCCCCTGAGGAAGGACAACGGCGCGTGTAAAATCATCGATCGTTAATCCGAGGATTTCCTGGATCTTTTGTGATACGTCTCGATCTTTATCAGCAAGGACCGTATGTTCTTCCCCAATTTCAATCAGTCTTGAATTAGCAGAACGTATGGAAACATCCCCTGATCGCTTATAACTGCGTTCCACTTGATAGCGCAACTTTTCACCTAGCGCGAACGTAAACGACACGGAAAGCGTATCTTCCGCATGGTTCATTATCCCCTGGGTGTTATTAGTTGCACGTTCTACTTTTCCATAAAGAGCAAGCGTCATCGCATCAAGTAGGGACGATTTTCCACTTCCGGTAGGGCCAAATATTCCGAAGATCCCTCCCTGACAAAGTGTTTCAAAATCAATTTCCTGCTTTTCTCTAAAACTATGTAACCCTGATACTGTTAGACGGATTGGTTTCATCTGTTCATTCCTCCTTTCTTACCGATCATCTTCTGATTGGGAGAGTTCTAAAAAGAGTTGAATAAGCTCATCATCAGGTTCTGCCCCATCGGTTTGCTGTTCGTAAAACCGCTTAAATAACTCTTCAATTGGTAGACTGGAATATGACACTTTTTCCTGCCACTCTTTTTGATTAAATACCGGTCGGATATGTATAAATCCATCATGACGACTTCTAAGAAGATGGATTTCT
Organism: Pseudalkalibacillus hwajinpoensis; assembly: GCF_039851965.1. Classification (NCBI taxonomy): domain Bacteria; kingdom Bacillati; phylum Bacillota; class Bacilli; order Caryophanales; family Guptibacillaceae; genus Guptibacillus; species Guptibacillus hwajinpoensis. The sequence goes on from NZ_CP156674.1 coordinate 789,023, forward strand.
TCAATTGAAAGCGTATCTTGTAAATGGATTTCCAAATCAATCCATGCATCCTCGTCTTTTCCTTCTTCTAACCATGTATAGACCTGATCCATTCCCTGATCGGCAATCCAGCGAACAAGTGGTTTACCTGATAGTAGATGTACTTCTCGGTGATGAGCTAGACCACCCGGCTCAATGTCAATAATCGTAACGGATTTTGCCTGATTCGCTTCTGAAAAGCTATATGCAAGTGGCGAACCCGAATAGCGAGCAAGGGCTGAACCGTTCGTAATCGTTTGGGGGCGATGAAGGTGACCAAGCGCCACATATTGCGCCTGCTCAGGAAGTGAATTCGCTGAAACTGTATAAGCGCCACCCACCTGAATAGGACGTTCCGAATCGCTTTCTCTACTTCCGGCAACGTAAATATGACTCATCGCTACATTTACGGCATCTTCTGGACAGGCAGAAGCAAGATCACGAAACATCATTTCAACCCGATCATCATAGGCCATCTGAAGCACGTCTTCTTCCTGACTTTCCGTTAGGCATTCATTTAATCTTGATTCAGAAGGGTATGGCAAAGCCGCAACCGAAAGCTTTTGCCCGTTCCTGACCGTTAATTGTACGGCCTCTTTAGTTGGAAATCCGATGATCGTAATTCCATTCGTATTCGCAAGTGGACGGGAGGCTGCTAGCCTCTCAGGATTATCATGATTCCCTGAAATGATAATAAGCGGCCGCTCACCATTGCTCGTCAGTTTGACAGCCGCTTCGTAGAAAAGCGTTTCCGCTGCTGCAGGAGGATTAACGGTATCAAATACGTCCCCGGCCATAAGAATGGCATCCACTTGTTCGTCATCCGCAATTGTAGTTAGCTCGTTAAGAAACTCTCTTTGTTCTGGCAAACGGCTTCTTCCTTCTAGCGTTTTTCCGAGGTGCCAATCTGCGGTGTGAAGCAATCTCATGAGTATCACTCCTTTAGTTCATTTCATCATTTAATAGTAAAAGAAGACTAGCCGGACATTTAGCCCGGCCAGCACATTAGTCAACTTCAAGCGTTCGACCACCATCGAAAAAGTAGAGAACTTTTTCTTTACATGGCATTTTCCAAATTTCATTAATTGCTTTTTCATATAAATGAAGCTGTGTCGTATATCGACGTTTCATCGTTTGTATCGCCTGATCTTCTGATGAAAAACGATCTTGAATTACATCTGTTTTGTAATCCACTAAGGTGAGTTCACCATCTATATCTTTTATAATGCAATCAATTACCCCCTGTAAAACGACTGTTTCATTCTCTCCTTTAAAATCAGAATAAATCCATTTGGAATCAACTCCAAGGCTAAACGGCACTTCTTTATAAATCTCTTTAGCGTTTCTCATTTTCTCGCCAAGAATTGATTCGGTAAATTGATGAACCTGACCCACATCAATGGCTTGTGCCTGTTCTAAAGTTAAGAGCTCCTTCTCTTCAAGCTTTGCAATTACTTCTCGAATCGAAGCTAAATCATGCTTTTGCTTTAGATTGAGATGCTGCATGACGACATGCATCGCTGTTCCTCTCTCAGCAGGTGTTAGTTTCTTGCTTTGTAGAAAGCGAGGACGTTCTTTTAGCGACTGACTGAAACCTTTAACAAGCTGATTATCACTACGCTCATCCTGAAAAACCTCTCGCTGTCTCTTCACTTCGGTCACCGATTGCTTGGACCTTGTTTCCGACGCAGCAAGATGCTCGTACTTCCAATTTAAGCGTTTCTCAACCTCTTCTTTATGGGGGCTTACTTCAGGGATCATTTCTCTCTTCTGAAGCAGCGCTTCATATTCTCGATGCTTCTGGACATCTTCCGCTTCCACTTCCGCAAACGTAGAAGCAGGGTGTACGGTGAGAGACCACCTTGAATCGTGGTTATATACTTCATCATGGAACGGAACACCAGTTTCCCCTTCTAAAATGGATGAAAGATCACGATGCCTGATGATCGATGGACCAATCCAGTTGAGATAGGATTTCCCTCGCGCACGTTCATAATCAGAAAGGAGCCATTCTTCAGCTGCGGCCCCCTTCCATGCTAACAAGTCTTTTTCCCAGTCATTTACTGTGCCAACCATGATTACCTTTTCCTTTGCTCGTGTTAAAGCTACGTAAAGAACTCGCATCTCTTCTGCAAGCACTTCAAGCTTCATTCGCTTTTGCAGCGTAAAGTAAGGTAGTGTAGGGTAGCTGATTCGATTCACGGGGTCAATAAACTTCGTTGCAAGTCCAAGCTCCTTATGGAGAAGCATTTGATTTGCCATATCTCTCAGGTTGAATTGCTTTGCGATTCCAGCAATAAAGACCACTGGGAATTCGAGTCCCTTACTTTTATGAATCGTCATGACTCGAACAACATCTTCCTGTTCCCCAAGAGCCCTTGCCGTTCCAAGATCGCCTCCTCGTTCTTTCATCCTGTCAATAAACCTGAGAAAGCGAAACAGTCCTCGAAACGACGTCGCTTCGTACTGCCTTGCCCGATCATATAATGCTCTTAAGTTCGCCTGCCGTTGAAGCCCGGCCGGCATTCCACCAACGAACTCATAATAGTTTGTCTCTCTATAGAGCTGCCAGATCAATTCGCTTAATGACGTCTGTCGCGCCTGCTCACGCCAGTGGTTCAAGTTTTCAACAAACCGGTTAAGTTTAGTAGATAGCCTACCTGACTCCGTTTGGGCATACGCTTTAAGTGCAGAAAAGTAAGTCGAGTGCTTATCATTGATTCGTATAAGTGCTAATTCTTCCTCTGACAACCCGATAATAGGTGAGCGCAAGACCGATGCGAGCGGGATATCCTGATATGGGTTATCGATAACGTTCAAAAGACTCATCATAATCGTAACTTCTGTCGCTTCAAAATATCCTGATGCTAGATCAGAGTATGCAGGTATGCCAGCCTGCTTTAATTCCTCTAAAATAACTGGTGCCCAGCTTGCTGTTGAACGGAGTAATACGACCATGTCGCGATATTGTACAGGTCTCATTCTATTCTCATCACGATCAAACACTTTTGCCCGTTCAGCTTCACTTTTACCCATCATTGTTTTGATTTTGGATGCGATTAAACGTGCCTCAAGCTGAACTTTTTCCACGTCTTCGTCTTCACCATCAGCGTCAGCACTCCGGTCAATCAAATGAACTTCCGGGAAAGTTGACTCAGAGCGAGGATAGTCTGCGCCCGGGATTAATTCAGCCGCCTTATTATATTCAATTTCACCAACACGCTCATCCATGATCTGTTTAAAAATGAAGTTCGTTCCATGTAACACTTCTTCCCGACTCCGAAAATTACGAGCAAGATCAATCCGTTTTGAAGGCTCATCAGAAGATCGTCCGAACGCTTTGTATTTTGAAAGAAACAATCCAGGCTCTGCCAGTCTAAAACGATAGATGCTTTGCTTAACGTCGCCAACCATAAAGCGGTTTCCACCTGCTTCAGAACTCCGACAAATCGCATTTAGAATCGTTTCCTGAACCGAATTCGTATCCTGGTATTCATCAATCAGTACTTCAGCAAATTGCGTCTGGTATTCACGTGCAGCGCTTGATGGAATCGGATTACCAGGAGTAGAAGACGCGTCTAATAAAATCCAGAGGCAGTAATGCTCAAGGTCGCTGTAGTCAACTAGACTCTTCTCTTTCTTTAACATCGTATAACGCTCTCTAAATTCGTTTACAAGCGAAGAAAGTGTGCCGAGGACGGGGGCCAGTTTCACAAGATCCTCTACATAGTCAGCCGGCTCCCGTTGAAAAAGATCCTCTTTCAACCCCTGAACGGTTTTCTTCACTTTGTCTCGCATGCCTTTTACAGTCTCAATCATTTCACCGTCATATTGATCGCCTTTACACGGTTTCAATCGAGCAAACGAAATAGTCTCAAAGACATCTTTTAACGCTTGCCAGGAGTCTGAAGCCGCAAGAAGAAGCCCAGCTACCATGTCTCGTTCAGATTCGATCGTCTCAAGATAAGGTTCAGGTCCACCAGGTGCCGCCGCGATTTCGATCGCTTTTTCCTGAATTTCTTTCATTCCTTCAAGCTGAAGAACAACATCTTTCATTAACTCCTTTACCCAGATCAGCTGATCAAAGTTTTCTCTATTTGCTTCCTCGTACTGCTTCACACTATCCTGAAGCCATTGTTCAGGCCAAGGATGGCTTGACGAGAAGTGATAAAGTCTTTCAACAAGCTGCTGGAGATCCACATCGCTTCGATCATTACTATACCGATCGACAAGATCATAGAAAGCTTCATTCTCTTCTTGACTGTAATGCTCTTCAAACAGCTCCTCCATTGCTTCCTCTCGAAGGAGAGCTGCTTCCGTTTGGTCAGCGACTCGAAACGCAGGATCAAGGTCAATTTCATAGTAATAACGGCGAAGGACTTCCATACAAAAAGAATGAAGTGTCGAAATGGAAGCTCTGTTTAACATCGATAGCTGCCTTCTTAAATAAAGGGAGGAAGGATCTTCTTTAAGCCTTGCTTCGAGCGCCTCACCAATACGGTGCCTCATCTCAGCTGCTGCAGCGTTTGTAAAGGTTACAACGAGAATTCGGTCAACTTCAGCTGGATCCTGCTCATCCGCAAGCCTTCGAATAATTCGTTCCACAAGCACAGCCGTTTTGCCTGAACCAGCCGCGGCGGCAACAAGAACATCCTGATTTCGAGCCGCAATCGCTTCCCACTGCTCATCCGTCCATCTTGATCCCTCTGGTTTACTCATTAGATTCGCCATCGGCTTCACCCTCCTCTCTCATTCGTCTTAAAATCGTTTCATCGTCCTGAACCGGAATTTGTCTGTATGCATTATCCTCCATCGCTTGATCAAATTGGCAGAATGATCGATACGAACAAAAAGTACAAGGTACACGATCTTTCATTTTGTATGGATCAATGTCGATTCGACCATCTGAAATATCCGCGCCTATTGTTTGTATTGTCTTACGTGTAAACGACCGCAGCGCTTGAAAATCATCAGATGATAGAACAGATGAGTTTTTATAAAAGCTGCCATCCTTTTTAAGAGAGGCAGGAATAATATCCGATTTCTTCTTTCCAATCTCGCTATCCATCAAGCTCACAACATCTTTATCAGCAAGGAGTAGTCCTTTCATCTTAAACTTTTTGAACAACTCCTGCTGAATCGCAGCCTGTCCTGGTGCTGACGTTTGAAGCATCGGGTTATGAACATGGAAATACAGCATACCAGCAGCCGCCGCCTCGCGACCAAGCCAGATGTTCGCATTCGTTATCACCACATCAAGATACGTTAACATCTGAAGCGCAAGACCAAAGTACACTTCTGAAAGGTCAAGCGACGTACCACTTGATTTGTAATCAATCACTCGTAGCAATAGCTGATCCTCATTGAAAGCCTGGTCAACCCGGTCAATACGCCCAATGAGCTGAAGCGTGCAGCCATTTTTTAACGTGAATTGAATTGGCGGAAGCTCCTGACCAGGTCCAAAACCGAGCTCAAGACCAGCAGGCTGAAAACCACTCTTCTTCGCCTGCTGACCGAGTACGGAAGATGCGCGCCCAACAACCTGCGTTAATTTCCGCATGATGTAGTGATAGCGATTTGAGCTCAAGAGAATTTCATTCTGAAGCTTTGGTGCAAGCTGCTTCACGATATCACCGGAGAGCTCATAATATTGATTGGATGATAGCTTGCCCCAGTCCCAATCGCGCTGTTTGATCGTTTCAGCCATCATATTAAGAGCAGCATGGAAAAGCTGGCCAATATCTGGCGCCTCCAGTTTGAACGCTGATCGCTCCTTTAACTTCAGCCCGTGAGATGCAAACTGAGAAAATGCACAGGACTGGTACCTTTCCATCCTCGATACACTCGCTTGAATCGTAGAGCCATATAGTTGCCTGCTCGTTGAATCAGACAGCTGCTCCGCTTTATTTCTGTAGAACAGGCTATCAACTAACCGCAACTTTCCTTCTTCCTGATCCTTATTCTGAACGAACCAATTGTAGGCATCCCACCAGATGGGATCAATCGGATAGCCTCGATTCCACTGGCGAAGCTGTCCAGTTAATCTACCAATGGTTTTGGAAGAATTCGTAATAAAAGAAAGTTCCTCCAATGCATCCTCACCCGGTTCAGCAAACTTCAAGCCTTTTTCAAGCTCTGGAAACATTTCCTGCAATCGATTCATGATGATGGATGGCTGTAACCCTTTCCCTTCTTCATCAGCAAGCGGGCAGCTTATCCACAAATAATCGGATGGCGTTGCCAGGGAGTGATAGATAAGAAATTCTTCATCTAATAAACGTCGCTTCAAACCAGGAGCAAGCTGAATCCCCTGTTCTTCTAGCTTTTCACGGTCCTGTTCACTCAGGAGACCGTCTTCCTGAATTTTTGCGGGGATTACGCCTTCATTGACTCCGAGAAGGAAGCCACATCTCACATTTGTAAAGCGTGTGCGATCGATGCTCCCAATGACGACTTGATCAAGCGATGCTGGTACAAGCGCAAACTTCATGTTTTCGATTCCGGCTTCAAGCAATTTCGTAAACTGCTCTACCGAAAGTTTTTGGTTACCAATTAACTCAACTGTCTCGTCTAGTAGAGACACAACTGCATCCCACACTTGATCATGCTCTCTTGCTTTTGACAGCTGTCCTGATTGTTCAGCTGCTTCTTTCAAGCGATCCACTTTTTCAGCAGCGTTACTATTCTCAAGAAGATAGTAAAGTGCTTCGCACATATCACGTACTGTCTTGGCTTTCTTCATATTCCGCTCAAACTTTTCAAGTGGAGCAGAGACCCATTCCTTTGTCTCATTAAGTCGTTCTTCCATTTTCAGAAGCTCATCAGATGTGATCGCCTCTTTATCCTCAAGCTGACGATAGATGGTTGCCTTCCATCGCTCTCCCGTTTTCCAGCGATATCCTTTTATTCCTTTGGCAATCACATAGTTTTCAAGCTCGTCCATACGCTCTCTGACTTCTTCCGCACTCTCACCAGTATCATTTGGAAAAAGAAGTTCTGTTTTCACGCAGCGAAACACAGCTTCATAACGCCAGTGGTATTGAATAATATCAAGGCTTGAGCGGATGAGTTCGATCAAAGGGTGATGAAGCATCGTTCTTTTCTGATCTGAGAAAATGGGAATGCCGTGGTCCCCAAATATCGTTTCAACAAGCTCATAATAAGTGCCCATATTTCGAACCATTATCGCGATATCACGAAAAAGAAATCCCTCATCTCTTACTAACCTTAACGCTTCCCTTGCAACAGCTTCTACTTCAGAGCGAATATTAACAGCATGATTCATATGAATATACTCAAGGTTTCCATTGTAAAGAAAAGGTGGCCTTTCCCCGTAGTTCGCTTCTAAATGAGCAAGTTCAAAATTTCTGTACCGTTTTTGAGAAGAGTGAAGTAGAGGTGGATGAATGAGAGCTCCCTCTTCACTCGCCATGGCTGAGAGTGTTTGATACGTCTTAGCAGGCTCATGAAACAAATCAAGTTCATGGATGATAGAAGGGATCATCTCGGTATCCATTGTGATTGTAAAGTTGAGATGAACTCCTTTTTTCATTAAAGCCCTAAGCACGAGTAACTCCTGTGGCGTAAAACTATGAAAACCGTCAATCCAGATAGAGGCCCCATCAAGATAGCTTGATTCAGGAATTTTCTCAGCCAGAAGTGCTAAATAATCTTCTGAATCAAGGTAGTGACCGAACATCGCTTTTTGAAAGGCTTCATAAACGAGATGTAGATCATAAAGCTTATCTCTAAGCAAGCTCCGCTCATCATTAGTGTACAAATCATCGGCATAGCTTTTAATATCATCTGGCTCAAGACAATAGCGCTTAAATTCAGTCACCATGTCATTTAATTGCTCAACATAGCCGCTCTTCTCTGACGAACGCTGATAGATTCGAAGCTTCTGCTTATTTTCCTCAATGATGTGACGAAGCATCATACTCGTCCCAACAGAGGTTAGATGAGGTCTTGCCATGCCTCCTGTTTCCTGGAGAACCTTCCAAGCAAGTCTTGTAAAACTAAAAACCTGCGCCCGAATTATTCCTTTTAAACCACGATTATTTACGAACTCATATTCAGATTGAAACGTCATTTGTTCTGGTACTAGATAAATCATCGTCTGACCGAGTGGTTGTTCGGTGAGTTCATTTTGAATTTCCATCAGGCATCGATCCGTTTTACCACTTCCGGACCTGCCAATGACAAATTGAACTGTCATTTCATCTGCCTCCTACTAACTTAACCCTATTTTCTATTTCCTATTATCTCATGTTTTCGCATAATTGAATAGGATGGATAGGAAAATACGTTCGCATTCAGAACAACCAAATATTGTAAAAAGAGCACTCATGGGTTTTAGCATTTAGTCCTGGGGTATATGGTAGTAAACACTTATTTAAAAAGGAGTTTTAACCATGGAAAAAGAACTTGAAACGTTTAAATGGGAATTAAACCGCCTGACACGGGATATGTCGGAATTTGTTCACAGTTATGAAAAGCTTGATGAAGGTCAGAAACGAAGTGTAGCAGCTGATTACCCTTTTTCTTCTAACCTCCATGATTTAAAAAACATGCTTGCTACGTGGAATAATACTGTTAATAAAATGTAATCACTTAAAAGCACTTCCAAATCCGGAAGTGCTTTTTTGTATTCAAAACATGTTTTCTTTTTTGCTTCATACACCTAGAGAGTAGGGATTTGTAGAAAAGGAGGTTACGCATGTTTACCAACAGGAAGTATTACGAGCCGTATGTCAGTCCCTTTGACCCATGTCCGCCGATCAGAGTGAAGTCCTATTCCACACCACCTAACCTTTACTTGGGTTTTCAGCCTCCTGGACTTGAACAATTTTCCGCACAAGAAGCTCTGTATAAGGGAACCCTCTGGAAAGCACTTTATGATCCATATCAATCCAAACGGGAGGAGTAATTATGGCGCAAAAACAGCTTCCAAAAGCCTACTATGCTCTTCTAGAAGAACTGCAGGTCGTTGATTTTGTCCTTGTTGAATTGACTCTCTATCTTGATACTCACCCTGATGATTATGAAGCAATTAAGCAATTTAACGAGTACGCGAAGATGAAAAAACAATTAAAAAAGCGCTACGAGAAAGAGTATGGCCCACTGCAGCAGTATGGAAATAGTTATTCCAATTACCCATGGAACTGGGACGATGCCCCGTGGCCGTGGCAAGTTTAGCCCTAGAAAGGATGAGTCACCGTGTGGATTTATGAGAAAAAGCTACAATATCCCGTTAAGGTAAGCACATGCAATCCCATGCTCGCCAAGTTTCTTATTGAGCAATACGGTGGCGCAGATGGCGAATTAGCTGCGGCGCTCCGCTATTTAAATCAGCGCTATACTATTCCTGATAAAGTAGTCGGCCTGCTAACTGATATTGGAACCGAAGAATTTGCTCACCTGGAAATGATCGCAACGATGGTATACAAACTTACAAAAGATGCCACCGCAGACCAGATGAAAGAAGCAGGCCTTGGGGCACACTACGCCAATCACGACAGCGCACTCTTCTACCACAACGCAGCAGGCGTCCCATGGACAGCAAGCTACATCGCAGCAAAAGGTGACCCAATCGCAGACCTTTACGAAGACATCGCAGCCGAAGAAAAAGCACGCGCCACCTACCAATGGATCATCGACCTATCAGACGATCCCGACCTAAACGACTCCCTTGCCTTCCTAAGAGAAAGAGAAGTAGTCCACTCCCAGCGCTTCAGAGAAGCAGTTGAAATACTAAAAGAAGAAAGAGATAAAAAAAGGATATTTTAATTAGAAAAGCGAAGACGAGCGTTTAGAAATGGAGATATTGGAACTCTTGAACTGGAACACGTTCTTGGTGTTCCTGTGAAATATCGGAAAAAAATAACCAACATCCATAAACCAAAAGCCATGCCGATTACTGGCATGGCTTTAACTCTTTAACCTTATCTAGCCTGGTCCTCCGTTTGCTGCTTCCTGGTACGCTGGTTCAGTTTTAATTCAATGTACTTCCCTGCCCCCCACAGAAGAACGATCGCAAGTAGAATGAGCACCATTTCAAGGGGTCGATGGATTAAAGAAAAAACATCATGTCCAATAAATGATACTATTGAAATCATGACCATTTTTCCGAGGAGAACAGCAAGAACGAAACTTCTTATGCTTATATTCGACAACCCTGCGACAACATTAATTAACGAAGAAGGTGTGAAAGGAAAACAGAGAAGAAGAAAGACCATTCCAAACCCATGTCGTTCAATCCATCGCAGCGTTTTTTCGATTTTGGCATGTTTTGTTACGATACGCATGAATCGCTGCCTCGCAAGCTTTCTGACCACCACGAAAACAAGCAATGCGCCAAGAGAAGCCCCGAACCATGACAATAAGGAGCCAAACCAGAATCCATATGCAGCTGCATTGCCAGCCACAAATAGAAATAACGGCAGAATGGGAATTACTGCTTCAAGCATTGGTAGCAGAATTCCTGGCAAAGGGCCAAGCGCTCGATACTGGCTAAGCCATTCTCTTATCGTTTCTTCATTCAGAAAATCTTTGATAATTTCCCATTCCATATGGGATTCAACCTCGTTTCCTGGTGCGTACGTCAGAGTGACAGCACAAAATGCTTATTTCTCTTATTAAAGCATAATTAATAGTTATTAGAAAGAGAGAAGCTACTTCATTAATGCCTGATAGACTTCGGCATCAAGCTCTTCCGCTTTTTTCTTATTATAGGTCTTCTCATATCGAGGCTCGGAGGTGATCTTTGCTCCCCAGAACATCGTTTCCATTACCTGTTCTATCTCTACATTGATTTTCGCAAGTTTGAGCGAAACGCCTTTCATCGCTTCTTCTATGATTGTTGCCTTCCCTTGTATGGAGTAAACTGTTTCAAGTCCTATGATCGTTAACACCACTCCAGGATGACGCATCACATTTTGAACAGTTCGTGAATTCGAAGTCACTGAAAAACGAATATTTTTCTTATCGAAACTTTTCACCCATGATATTGCAGATACATTCGGGGTGTCACTTTCATAATCAATCGTAGAAAGCATCACTAACCTCTCTCCTGCAAAAAACGCTTCAAGTTCATCCGTTAATTCTGTCACCTTATCCTTTTTAGCCAAACGACTCATCCTTTCGATCTCTTATCACTACTCTCTCCTAAAAGACTACCATGAATACCGCTTAATGGAAACGCTTTAGAAAACCCCTTTTACATTGGACTAACTCGAAGTTTGCCTACAAAAAAAGACCGTGCTCATTGAGCACGGACAAAAGGGGGAAAATCACATTAAAACTTACTTAGGGGGTTTTGTAAGAACTATTCCCGCTCACCAGAAAACCAAACTTCAAAACTAATATTTATTTTGAAATATTTTGTTTTTAATTAGTTGACCATCAAATTCAAGTCAGTTGGTTAACTATCGGGTAAATACACAAGCCTGACTTCGACTAGAGTAGAAGATTAAAATGAGTGAAATCAAGAGCAATCTCAAATTGCTTAGCACCAATAGCTTGTGTCCTGTAAATAAGGGGCTCATCTCCTTCAGTAGCACTCGTTATTCAATCATCACTTTCGTAACTGCACATGCTAAACTCTCCAAAAGACAAATATGTTAAATTACAATCATCTAAAAATTATTAATAGAGAAAATTTTAATCGAATAGGAGGGGGTGACTAACCCCCGACCTCTCACACCACCGTACGTACGGATCCGTATACGGCGGTTTCATGAAAATCTAACGTGCTTCTAACGATTTTAATCCTAACTGACGCCACTACTTGTCATTGAAGGTACGGTGGAGGATCGGGCTACTGGCAATTCGCCAGTAGCCTTTTCTTGTGTTGCTCCATTCAAAAGCTTTCGCTTTTGTAACACCTAATGAAAGGAGTTCTTTCCTTCTTGTTTTAGGTGTTTTCCATTCCTTCCACCGGATCATTCGTAATCTCCTTCTCAACCATGCCATTAATTCTCTAAAAGTTGATGTCGTTTCAGCGAGCTGGAAATAGTTTCGCCACCCTACAATGAATTTGTTTAATTTCTTGATTCGATCGGACATCGCTAATCTCCACTTTCGTGATGTTAAGCGTCGAAGTTCCTGTTTTGCTCGTTGGATTGATTGTTTCGCGACCCTGATTTTCGAGTCTCGGTGGAGCGTGAAACTAAACCCAAGGAACGTTCGTTTCCACGGGCGGTCAATCGCACTCTTTTCCTTATTAACTTTTAGTTTTAATTTCTTCTTGATAAACTGGCTGATATTTCGAAGGATTCGTTCGGCTGCTCTTCTTGAGCCTACGTAAATCTGACAATCGTCGGCGTATCGAACGAAACGAATACCTCTTGACTCCAATTCCTTATCCAGTTCATTTAACACGATATTTGATAGAAGTGGACTTATAGGACTTCCTTGCGGTGTCCCTGCTTGGTTCGTCTGTGTTAGGCCGTTCTCCATAACCCCAGCTTGTAGGTATCTCCGAATGATTCGAAGGATGCGACCGTCCTTAACCCGACAACTCAATGTGCGCATTAGTCGGTCGTGGTGAACGCGATCAAAGAATTTCTCCAGATCGATATCCACCACCCACCGGTATCCGTCATTGACATATTCTTGGGCTTTTCGGACCGCATCGTGTGCTCGTTTTCCTGGTCGGAACCCGTAGCTTGAGTTGGAAAACGACGGATCGTAGATCCGTTGAAGATAAAGGTTGATAGCTTGTTGGATGAAGCGATCCATGGCGGTTGGAATGCCTAGCTTTCGTTTGCCTCCGTTCGGTTTCGGGATTTCGACACGACGGACGGGTGACGGTTGATAGGTTCCATCCAGAAGTTGGGCTTCAATCTCATTCCAGGACTCCGAGATCTGGGATTTCAGTTCAGACGTGGGAATGTGATCAACGCCGTGACTCCCTTTGTTTCGGACCACTCGTCGATAGGCTTCGTTTAAATTGTTCCGATGAAGTATCTTTTCCAACATGCTTTCTTCCTCCACGTGACAGGTTTCTTTCCTTGTGTGGCACCAATTCTCCACGCTCCATATGCCCTCAGAGACTTCACTCCTACCTCATATGTTGAGCTGAAATGTTCTGTGTCATCGAACGATGCGTACTTCGGTAGAACCTGTTCTCTATTCATGATTCGGTCCTTCCCGTACCATCTCGAGTTTGGAACGGTACTATGACCTCGGCTGACTTCTGATGGTTCCGTGACTTCTCTTGAAGACAGTTACCATAGGTGTATGGCGTGACCGTCAGACCTCCCCGGGTAAGTGCACAAACTTCCTCTCCATTTACCCGCCTCATTTACTGTCATTTCCTTTGGTCATTTGGACTTCGATGTGTGTTGCCATCTCATCCAAAAATGACAGCCTTGTATGAGATTCGTGTTCCTCGGGTCAGAGATTTGCCTCTGGCTTCCTTCAGATTCCGAGTCGCCTCGGACACCCTTGCCTTTGGCTAACGGCTACAATGACCTTTGCCGTTCGGGACTTGAACCCTATAGCGTATGCACATGCCGGGCACACAACGAAAAAAACTTTCCAACTAGGAAAGTTTTAAGTAAGTGCAATTATGTAGATCATGGGCGTATTTCAACAGGTATCCGAAACAAGAAGATCTCTTTCTGATCATCTATGACAATTGGAACTTCCACTTCTACCTGATAAACGCCTGGGTTAAGTTGTTCAGTGGTCTGTGATTCTCCTTCAATAATCTCATCCTGTGAAACCTTTTTCTCTACTGAAGGAACAGGTGACGTATAAGGAATAAGGACTTCATCTGTTTTTTGATCTGATATCTGATAGTCTAACAAAACATCTTCCACAACTGATATCTCTGTCCAGTCTTTACCTTCATATTTAATTTTCGCAGTTAACGTGATCTTACCATCTGCAAGCTCGCTATTAACAAGGGCCCCAACCGGTATTTTCGGCTGTGTTTCTGAACGAGAAACAACATTTTTTTGTTTTTCGCTCAATACATATTCACTTGTATTCATCTCCCCATCACTCATAAGCACGTTAGCCGCACCCACTACGATAAAAGCTACAAAGAAAAGTATAATGAATTTTGAGCTGTTAAACTTGATTCTTTTCATGGTGACATCCTTCCATCCTAAATTCAATGCCACTATTATATCATTTCCGAATCCGAACAATCGAAAAAGTTGTGATTCATAATTGATTTGCTACACTGATCTTAAGGTCACCTGGGAAGGATGTCATCATATGTCATTCATAATAGATATTCTATACGGGGTAGGAATTGTTTTCTTATTGATTGCAGGTCTCTATTTTGTAGATCTCTTTCGAAAAAAATAAGTTAAGCCTCAGGACCCACTTTATAAACAACCGAAGAAGAGGGATCGACTACGGATGCGTCATATTCCTTCTTCACCATCCCATCTGGCATATCTTTGATAGTCCGAACAAGCTCTGCTTCGTCAGGCCTGTACCCTTTCCTAGATAAAAATTCCATGATCTCTCTCGTTGTAACGGGTTCTTCAACACTTTTTAAAAAGGCAACCATTTCATTCTTCATAATATGACTCCCTTTCATTGCTGCATTTTGTCTACATTATACAATTACCCTCCAATATTACGAAGCAACCATATAATCACGCCCTTTCCATTCCTAATAAAATTCGCTAAACTTAATTACAGATCAACTGTTTTAACTGATTTGATTCTAATTTAGCTATAAAGCTAACCTATTTATTAGTAAAGGAAGGGGAAAATAGGGTTGCGTACATTCATGGTTATATTATCGATTTTACTGATTGTCCTTGCAGGCTGTGGGAACAATTCGGCGAATTCATCCTCAAACGATTCATCGGGAAGCGGAGGGGAAGACATGGAAGAAAAACTATCTTTTGAAACCGTTCAAATGGAGAATGCTCCAAATGATATAAAGACTACCGTTCAGCAAAAGTGGCTTGAGAAATCAACATTCACTGTGCCTTCAGGGGATGATCTCTATATTATTATTACAAGGGGCGAAATGCCTACAGGTGGTTATTCGGTTGCGATCGATACCATTGTCAAAAAAGGAAATCAATTGGTCGTTTCCTTCTATAATACAGACCCTAAGAAAGATGATATGGTTACCCAGGCTATTACAAAGCCAATTACCATTGCGCGCATTGATCTGACGAATGCTAGAGTGAAATTTAAAGAAATTCAGAAGAGCTCTCCTACAAAGGAATAAGCTCTTTTGTTTAGAATCCAATAATAACGTTTACAAATAACATGAGAGCTTTTTGGATCTAAGAGGGCAATTACGCTTTTCTTTTGTCCAGCTTCTTTGCCCAGACTCTCGAGCACTTCAACAACCAAAAGGAACACAAAAGACGTATTCTTTTTGGTTGTCTCCAGTGCTATTCGGGTCTAAACGGGCAATTACGCTTTTCATGAAAGGGGATATTTTGATGATTGTTTATGAGCATGGGAATTCTGTAGTGATGATTAAACAACATGATCATGCGCTGCTTTCTGGGCAGTTTGCGCGGGAGTTGAAGATGGATTATTGGCCTGATTTACGGTATCGTGAAGAGGTTCTTTTTGCGATTAAGCATCATGATCGCGGATGGATTGACCTTGATGAAGTGCCTTTTTGGAATGATCGCCAGCAGGCGCCTTATTCCTTTCTAGATTTCCCTCTAGCACCAAAATTGACGTTTTATAGAAAAGGCATTGAGGAAGTTAAGAAACAAACGTTTTATGGGTCATTTCTATGCAGCAAGCATTACCAGTCCTTTTTTAATGGGGCTAACGCAAATCAGGCATTAGCTTTCTATGAAGAGGAACAGCGACGTCAACAGGATCTAGAAAAGCATTTCGACATCTCAGATCCTCTTCTTACTTTCCACTATCAGCTTCTTCAATTCTGTGATGATCTCTCTTTATTTGCCTGTTTTCAGGAGCCAGGTGTTGCACAGGAAGACGAGATAAAATGGTATAAGGATGGATTTCCGCAGCATTTTCATTTTCTACACCATAATGAAAAGGTAGTAGCTCACTGGCATAATGAAAAATCCATCAACCTCTCCCATCCCCTATTTCCAGAAGGACACACCTTCGAGGTTCAAATCAAGCAGGTTTCGAACGACTTGATTAAATCCAAGGGGATCGCCAACGCCTATCAATCTACTTCTTATGAAACACGCACTTTCCAGTTCAACTCTTGAAATCTAATGGATAGCAGAGTATTTGACATATCTGCGTATAATTCATCCTTTCTCAGAAGGAGAGGAATACTTAGATAATTGGAACGTTTGACTGGTCATCACTAATAAATTTACATCGGTTACCAAAATCAGATGCAGTTGTTATGGTAGTCACAGTTGTTACTGTTCTCTGATCTCTTTACTCATAACCTCGTAATCGGTGTTCTGTCCAGGATCATCTTAAGTGCCCTTTTCTTTTCGGCTAAAATAATCAATACCAGAGGAGCATATAAAGAGGAACTTCACTCACAATGATGAAGTTCCTCTTTATATGCTCCTTACTACAGTTCAACTGTATGCACAGGCATTAGATAAATAAAGATAATAAATAGATAAAGGCTCCAATAGTGGCAACAGAATAATTAAAAAGGCGATTGTTTTCAGACCAATTCGTTTCAGCGTTGAATTTATCAAAGGCAAGCATACGGTAATTCGTCTCGCTTCTCATCCTCAACACGTCCTTTATTCGATTATTCTTACACAACCTTGCGTATATCGTAAGCGCTTTCTTATTTCTTGTAAAGCATAATTACGATCCATGTCCAATAAAAAAAGCGCTTCATCAGCGCTTTCCATCACTTTACTCGATCGGGAGCCTGATCGTTACGACAGTTCCTTCCTCTTCCCGACTGTCAATCAAAAATTCCCCCTTATGGTTTTGAACAATACGGCGACAAATCATTAATCCGAGTCCATTTCCTTTTTCCTTGGTTGTATAAAAGGGCTCACCTAGATGAGCAAGTTCATGTTCAGGTATACCCGATCCATTATCACGAATTTCGATCATCAACTCTCCATGACGTATGTAGACTGAGAGGACCACTTCCCCACCTTCAGGCATCGCTTCAATTGCATTCTTGATCACATTAATTAACACCTGTTTTATTTGATTTTCACTACATGAAATTTCAGGTAGATTATCTATCACTCTCGTATAAATTTGAACATTATTTAAAATGGCCTGTGTTTCGATCAAGGTTAGCACGTTCGTTATTAAATAGTGAATGTTCGTTTGTTCGAAATTCACTGCCTGAGGTCTTGCCAGAACCATAAACTCATTGACAATCATATTGATTCGATCCAATTCCGCCAACATGATTTTAATAAATTCCTGATCACTATCACACGTATGCCTTGATTTCAAGATCTGAGTAAACCCTTTTAGAGAAGTTAATGGATTTCTAATTTCATGAGCTACTCCTGCAGCAAGTTCCCCAATCACTGATAACTTATCAGATGTTCGCAAGAGTTCTTCAGCACGCTTTCGATCAGTAATATCATTTCTGATATATACATACTGATACGGCACCCCTTTGTCATCTAAAAAAGGTACGACTGTCGTATCTACCCAGAACGTATCGCCCTGTTTTGTAAAGTTATTAATCTCACCCTTCCAGACCGATCCAGAACGAATGACACTCCACATTTCATCAAAAAAAGATGGTGGGTGGTATCCTGAATTAAGAATAATATGGTCCTCTCCAATTAAATCATTTTTTTCATACCCTGTAATTTCACAAAATTTCTCATTCACAGAAGTGATAATACCCTCCATATCCGTTACAGACACAAGGGCACTTTCATCAAGTGCATATTTTAAATCTTTAAGCTGTTTAATGGTCTGCTGTAATTCTTTCTCAGCATGTTTCTTTTCTGTAATATCTCTTGAAACAACAACGATCATCCGCTCTCCATTAATCCCATATGGAATGAGCTTTGCCCGATCTTCAAGCGTAATCCAAGTACAATTGGCGTGTTTTCGTCTATACTCAACTACTGCCGGATAAGAATTATCTGTCCTGTTATACAATAAGTGAGCTGCACGTTGATCCTCTGGATGAACATCTTTTTGTATCGAGCTTCCAGTGTAATATGAAGGGAAATGACCCAATATAGTTCTATGTGAAGGCGAAGCATACGTTACAACATCTCTCTCAACATTAACGAGGGTGATTAGTTCCGAGGTATGCTCTGCTATTAAGCGGTACTTTCCCTCACTTTCGCGTAACGCAAGAACTGTTCCATGTTCCTTTGAAAGATCCCTAACAAGACTATAAATACCTTTTACTTCATCCTCGATGAAGAATGGAATATTGATTAATTCAACTTCAAACTGTTCACCTGAACGATTAACGAAAGTTGTTTGAAGTTGAGTCACATGACCCTCTATCGTAAGACGAAATGATTTTGATACTCGATCTTGTTCTGAAGTAATAATAAATGCTGTATAATGTTGATTTATTATGTTCGATATATGCTCAGTAAGGAAATACTTTTTACCGTATTCGTTTACATCCGTGATAAATCCAGAAAGATTGAGAGAATACATGATGTCAGGAAAATGGGTAAACAGCGATTGGAATTTCTCAAAATCTCTGTGTAATTTAGTTAGTTGGTTTTTTTCAATAAGAATGCTATCTGAGTAATTTACCATTTTCCCCTCCCACTGCATGTTTTTGAAAACTCTGACCGTATTATCATTATCACTTCTCTCTTTCATAAGCTAATTCCTGCTTTTTCATCTACATAAACCTACGGAAAACAACAAAAAAAAAGCCATTAGGAAACTAACGGCTCTCACATTCGTTTAGAGGATCAATTTCTTCTTTCCACAATTCTTCATTCCGAAGTGCATATTGAAGCCAGTCCTCATTTCCATCATAATTCGAATCATTCCATTCACGGAAATGAACAACAGATTGAAAAATTTCTCCTTGGATTGATTCAATAAGCTGATTTCGCTTTGGATGGTCCTCTATCCAATCAAACAACTCTTTCGGCAGAATTGCTTTTAAATCCAGTTCCATATAGGTTTCCTCCTTCACTTAAACAAACAGGAAGAAAATAAGTAGATTGTAGTTTCACAAAACTCGTTCCTTAGAATGATTAGATTGTATTAAGGCATTTAATAATCGATCCAGCTCTTGACTACAGCGAATGGTTCTCTCTGATGCAAACCCATAACGTCCAGCAATATCAAACATTTCTTTTCGTTTTTTTTCTATTGCATCATACATGTCTCATTCCTCCCCATGCCAATACATAACCATTATGCCCAATTATTGAAAGAATCAAAACGTATTCGACTAAACTTCCAATACTATGGCAGAAGTAGCAAAGAATAGACAAGTTTTTCGCTGGATCTTTTCTATTGCCCGTCCTCCTGTGTTTACTTATGTAATACTCTTATTCCCTTTTTCTTCAGGTTTAATCCATTGATTACAGTTCGAAAATACTCCACTAATTAAATCAATTCATTTTTACCATGACATCGAAAGGTATCGGTCTTTCACCTGTATGATTCACAAATGATTGAATGTAACCAAAACCCTCTCGTTCATAAACCTTCCGAGCGCGTTGATTAAATGAAGCAACCGTTAAGCGAAAAGAACTGGCCAGGTGAGCCCGAATAGCATAATCCAATCCCGCTTGAAGAAATGTAAGACCTTTTCCTTTACCAGTTTCAGTCGGGTGCATACCCAATCCAATATCAATATGATTCTCTTCGTATACCCCTTCCTTTATACCTGCTGGTACTTTAGCTGGTTCTCCAAAGCAAAAGTACCCGACTAGATGATTGTCATTCCAAACTGAAACATAAGACCCGCTCATAAGCTCGTCTAATTCTTCGTCATCTCCCGAAAAACAATACAACGAATAAGGTTTCTCATATACCCACTTCTGAATTTCCCTTGCTGCTTCTCTTGTCATTGGATAAATCTGATACATGTACAAATTCCCCCCTAGCTTAGATGAGTCTTCTCTATTGTAATCATCTTACCCCATAACGTAAAAGAAAGAATCAGGAATGAATCCTGACTCTTTTCATTATTGTTCGATTAAATTGTACAGAGAAACATCCTGTTCTTCTTCGGGATGATCGGTTTTATAAATACGAGCCGTTTCTTTTTGCTCATTAACTGCGGTTAACCACACTGGCACACCATTATGAAGCACCTGAATTTCATCCTTCATCGACATGATTTGTTTTGCTCTCATCGCATCCACAATCCATCACATCCTTTCTAGCTTTACTTCTATCAGTTTGTGCTAGATCTCGTTGAATATACACTCTATACCTAGATGTACCCAATGACTTATTTTATCCCATCCCATTCATCCTGGAATTGTTCCAGAAACATTACCATAAATTGATGGCGCTGATTCGCTAGTTCAATTCCTTTTCTAGTGTTCATTAAATTCTTCAGCGTTAACAACTTTTCATAAAAATGGTTGATGGCTGTCGATTGCTCATTGCGATAAGAGGAGACCGTCATTTTGTCACGCGGTTTAATAGAAGGATCATATATTAAATCTCCCTTAGAGCCTGCATAAACGAACGTTCGAGCGACACCAATTGCCCCTAATGCATCCAGACGGTCGGCATCCTGAACAACTTTTGCTTCAAGGGTGGTAACAGGTGGTCTGTTCCCACCTTTGAAGGAGATTGTTGTAATGATTTCCATGATATGTTCCCGATCAGATGGTTCTAGGTCTTTAAGTAGTTCCTTCACTTCTTCTAAACCTTCAGCTTCCGAAGCAACTATTTTATCGTCAGCAAGATCGTGAACAAGTGCGGCAACTTCACACACAAACAGGTTTGCCCCTTCAGCAGTCGCCACTTGCCGTGCGTGCTTTACAACCCGCTCAATATGATGCCAGTCGTGCCCGCTTCCTTCCTTTTCCAACTTACTCTTCACGTATGTACTGATTTCCTCGATCTTTCTGTCCATTATCACTGTCCCCCTTTATCTGTAAGCCGAATAGAAAAAAGGCCAGCAGTGCTGACCTACAGTAACGTTTCGATATCGGCTTCTTTCTTCAACTCATCCTTAATTTCCTGTACTTTTTTTTGCGTTTTCGTTTCGACAAGATAATCTTTAATGCGATCTTTCATTTCATCGTATGAGGGCGGGTTTTCTGCATCCTTCGTAAACTGTTCTTCGTAGAATGCTTTCATTTCTTCTTCCGTTACATCCGGTGTACCAACTTTCTCGTTGACATACTTATCAACCACAACAATATCCTCATACTGGCTCTCCAGCTGCTCCAGAGTCAGACCCTGTGCTTTAAGGGCTTCCTGTAATTGATCTTCCCCGTCAAACTGGGCTTTTATTTGTTCGAGCTCGGTTTCAACTTCTTTTTCTGAAGCTGAGAACCCTTCCTCTTTTGCTTTTTGAAGTAATAGCTCCTGGCCTATTAAATTGTCCATCACTTCTTTTTCAATCGAACTCGCAACTTCCGAATCTGAAGGATCTTCTCCACTCATCGTATAGCGAAGCTGGGTTTGAACCAGCATTGAATTATAATCTTTCCCTTTAATTTCTGTTTCATTTACAGTAGCGACAACCTTATCTTCTTCTACTTTCATTGCTTCCAGTTCTTCTTGCGTTTGATCGGCGGAAGCAGATTCCTCTGATATAGCTTCTTCGTTATTGTTCTCAGCATTACTGTTGGAACAAGCAGCAAGAAGAAGAACAGCAACCAGCATTAATAAGCTAACCATTTTTTTCATGCAGATGATGAACTCCTTTCTTATAACAATTCGTCTTTGTTGATCGTATCATAAATTATATCATTCATTAAAATCACTATGAAGATTATGGGATTATTTCGTTTTTTTATACAAACATCAAAACCGATAACGCAAAAAAACCCCTGATCTGATCAGGGATTAATGAAAGTAATAATATCGTTTTTCAAGACGTTCCTGGAAGAAGGATACACACACGCACACAGCCCAGTAAATAAAAGCGACTAGAATGTACATGGTCATAAAATCGAATTCACGCCCACCTACAATTTTCGCATGGTGAAGCAGTTCTGGAACGGTTATGACTGCTGCAAGTGAAGATGCTTTGATTAAATCCAGCATCACATTGGAAAGAGGCGGGATCGCAATACGCGTTGCCTGCGGTAGGACCACCTCTCTCATCGTCAACCAATACGACATGCCTAGCGCAGTAGATGCCTCCCACTGTCCCTTCTCAACCGAAGAAAGGGCAGAGCGCTGAATCTCAGCAATGTAAGCTGCGCTATTTAAGCTAAACCCAATTAATGCTGAAGTCAGTGCTGAGAATTCGATGCCTACAACAGGTAGTCCAAAATAAAGGATATACAGAAACACAAGGATCGGCGTACCTCTCATAAATGAAATATAGATTCGTGCAGGCCAGCGTAATGCCTTCCATTTAGACATTCTACCGAGAGCAAGAAACAGTCCCATGAATAGACCGATAATCATGCCAACAAACGAGATGAGAAGTGTCAGACCGAGTCCCTGAATGACATACGGGAATGACTTTAACGCAAGTCCTGCATCAAATAGATATTCCCACTGAATTTCATCCACTCGTTACAACTCCCGCCTATTCTTCAATATCAATATCAGGTTTTACAGAGACGTCCGCTCCATTAAAGAACTGCTCGGATAGATCTTTGAGTGTTCCGTCTTCTTTCATTTCTTTCAATGTTGCATTCACTTTCTCCTCAAGCTCACCACTATCCTTCTTTATTACGATTGCCTGATCATTTGGATAGTACTTAATGTCCGGGTGAATCGTAATATTCAAGTCTGGAAATGCCGCAAGTGCAAGTGTTTGGAGGTAGTAATCGTTTAAGATAATATCCGTACGCCCTACAGACACATCACGTAGGTATTGTTCATTCGTTGCATTATCATAAATTTTTTCTTCAGCTCCGTTTTCACGGGCTACTTCCATATAAATGGTCGTAGAAGCACCAGCAGCGATTTTTCCTTCCAAGTCATCAAGTGACTCAATTCCAGAAAGATCATCTTTTCTTACGATCGCAGTACCATATGAATACTTAACAGGTTCAGAGAACGCAAACTTCTTCTGTCTTTCCTCTGTAATAGTAATGTCATTTGCTGCAAGATCAACTTTTCCAGAGTTGATGCTCGACAGCATGCCATCAAAGCCCATTTCTTCAAATTCGACCTCAAGGTCAAGTCTGTTTGCCATTTCCCGTACAACCTCTACTTCATAACCGGTAACTTTGTCTGATCCTTCTTCGTAATACGAAGTTGGATAGAGTGTTCCTGAAGTTGCGACAACGAGCTTCCCTTCTTTCTGGATTTGCTCCCATTTCGATGCTTCTTTATCTGCAGCCTCATTCGATTCGTTTCCCCCGTTCGAACAAGCCGATATCACAAAAACAACCAGCCCCATTAAAAATACAGGAGCCAGCTTTACGAAATTAGTCATTCATTCCACTCCCCTTTAATCTAGTAAACAGTAAAAACATATCACTATATAGCAGGCTTTTGCAACCGTTATAACACACATACGAAAAACACAAACTATTCCTATTATTCACATTAAAATAGCTCATATAAAAAGCACTCCCTTTTAGGAGTGCTTTATCTGTTCATCAATTTTTTCATGAAGGTAAGCTGTTGCCTGATCAAGGTGCTTAATCGCTTCACCCGGGAATGCATCAATCTCTTTTGCCCTCTTTACATGGCCATATAATACAAGATCCTGGGAATTCATTACGATATCAAGAACTTCTCTCCCTACATCTTCCTTTTTCTGATCCATATGAATCGCCGTTTTATATTCTCGCACAACTTCTGTTAAAATTTGAAGCCTTTTTAAGTCCATCTCGCTCATTCCTTTTCTCAAAAGTCCGTTTAATCGTACCATGATTTATCAGAAAAAGAACACTCAAGCTACTCGACAAAACGGAGAAGGTCTCCATAAATAACTTTGTCTGAATAGTCAAGTTCATCCTGGACCTGTCCAAAATAGCGACCGCATTTATTCCGATTTGTTTTCTTACCAGTTTCCTTATTATAACAGGTGTTTTCAGTATAAATTAAATTATTGGTTACAAAACTGCCATCTCTAAAAATAACAAGCTCCTGTCGTTTCGTTGAAAGAAGACTGGTTCCGAAGTTTAGGCTTGGGTTCTCTTCAACTCCTAGTAACTCTAGAATAGTCGGCTTAAGGTCTACTTGTCCACCAACCGTATCAAACTCTTTTCCTTCCTGTCCGGGTATGTGAATGATAAGGGGGACCTTTTGTAGCATAACATGTTCGACCGCTCCGATTTCTTCTCCAAAATACTCCCCAAGTGCTGTATTATACGTTTCTGATAAGCCATAATGATCACCATAGAGCACAAAGATGGAATCCTCATAGAGCCCAGCCGACTTCAAATCTTCAAAAAATCGTTTAATCGCTTCATCTTCATAACGCACCGTTGCGAAATAGCGATTCACCACTTCTTCCTCCGTTTCAGGAAGGGGCATCATCGTGTCTTCTTCCTCTAATAGGTAAGGGAAGTGGTTCGTAAGTGTGAGGAATTTTGCTGAAAATGGCTGCTTCAGTTCTTTAAGATATGGTATCGACTGCTCAAAAAATGGGATATCTTTCAGTCCATAGTTAATGGAGTTTTCTTCACTCACATCATAATCCTTTTTGGAATAAAAGCGATCATAACCTAGCGTTTCATACATCTCGGCACGATTCCAGAATTCACGATCATTTCCGTGGAATGAAGTTGTCGTGTAGTCCTCAGCTTTTAATGCTTCAGGTAAAGAAAAGAATTCATTTTCTGGCTTTCTCACAAAAACCGATCCACCTGATAAAGGATAAAGACTATTATCAATCATAAACTCAGCATCAGATGTTTTCCCCTGTGCTGTTTGATGATAAAAGTTTGGGAAATAGAAGCTGTCCTCTTTTAGATCATTGAGAAAGGGCATTGCTGGTTTCCCGTCAATGCTTTCGTTTAGCATAAAGGCTTGAGTAGATTCAAGAGATATAATGATAACATTTTTACCTTCAGCCACGCCTTCATACGAGGAAGCTTCAACCTTCTTCTTCTCTACGAATTTTTGAATGTCTGATATATCCGTATCATCTGCGAACACGCTCGTGATGGATGTAAAGGAATTAAACCCAATATCATAAATGTGATACGTATAGGCACCCAGTGATTTGACAAAAAGCTCTCTATCATAAGATTTTTCGAATAGCATTGGACTCATTGCAAGCGCAATAGCTGCAGTTGCCACAAAGACCCCAACTGCTCCAATTGATATCTTTTTCTTTCGTACCGGCGATAATGAGACTGGTTTCAATTTCCACCTCTTCATCAACCAAAATAGTACCAAAGAATCCAGGACCAGTAGTGGATCGTATACATTTAACAACTCGACCGTACTTTGGCTCAACCCACCAACATTTCCAAACTGAAATAAAACCGGAACTGTAATAAAGTCTATGTAGAACCGATAATAAAGGACGTCACCGTATAAAAGAATAGACAACAAAAAATAAACTGTTAGCATCAGGCCTGGTTTTGACTTCTTCCGAAAAAGACCTATCCCTAACAGCAGTAAAATTGAACCAATTGAATTAATAATTAAGAGTGTTTCTTCTCCAGCACCTCGAATCGTCAATGAAAACACAAAACGATACACAAGATACGTTTTCAAACACAGCATTCCTACTAATAGGAAATAATAGCGCCAGACTGAAGCACCTTCCCTCTCTAAACCCATGTGTCTCCCACCCCTTACATCTTCCTAACTAAAACGTTATTTATTCTTCTCTCTTTACCACTAAATGAGGTAGGTCAAACGAACGACGTTTCAATCGTTTTAGCCAACCCCCATTACCATGTTAGGCCATTGAAGAAACTCTCTAATGAAAGCATCACCTAATAGAGACGAATAAACGTGCAATAAAGTTTCATTTTAGTATGAAAAAACAAGAGCTATGACACCAAAGGCGATTAGAAAAAGGCCGATCGTTACACATGTAACAGTCACAATCCACCAAGGTATGGCATCCAGCGCCTTTGCTTCAATAAAGAAAAAAATACTTTCTTCCTTATCAACCGCTTCTGAAGCTTTCGCATGATCGACCGATTCCGATTTTATCGCTTCTAAACGGTGAAACAAATATCGTGGACTTGCGACAATTACCACACCAGCCGCCCAGAAAAGTAATGCAATTGTCCACCCCATTATCCTCCCGCCCTTCCATAAAGCCTGTATGTTCAGTAGTATGAACGACTTCTTGTAAGAACATACGAAATTAAAAACGCAATGAGAAAATAAAAACACCTCCGAAATCGGAGGTGTTAATGCCTTAAAGAATAATTCGTTCTGACTTCGTATAAATATTAAAACTTCCTCTTCGAATAAATCCTACCGTTGTAATCTCAAGATCTTCTGCTAATTGAAGGGCAAGATCGGTCGGAGCAGACTTCGACAGAAGAATACCAATCCCCATTTTCGAAAGCTTCAGCACTACCTCTGAGGAAATTCGTCCACTAAAAGCAACGCTCAAAACCGAAGGGTGAATGTGATTCTTTAACGCATATCCGTATAATTTATCGAGAGCGTTATGCCTTCCAATATCTGTTCTAGAAGCGATCATTTCGCCATTTCTAAAAATAGCCGCATTATGAACGCCTCCTGTCGATTTGAATGTGGTCGATTGCTCCTGTAGCGCCATCATATTAGATAAACATTCGGCAGCGGTTAGCGTTGGTGCATTCATAATTGTCCTCGCCGTTCGTGAATCACTTTCTAAATAAAAGTGCCTGCTTTTTCCACAGCACGAGCTAATAACACGCCGTGTATACGTTTCAGAGGTCAGTGACATGTTGATTGATGCTTTGACATTCACTATTCCCTGATTCTTATTGAAAAGCATTTCCTCTATATCACGATAAGAACGGATGACGCCTTCTGAAGCAAGAAAACCGATTACCATATCTTCTAAGTGATCCGGGGTACATACAACCGTCGCAAACTCTATTTGGTTAATGCGAATCGTCAGCGGTTTTTCAAGCGCAATGACATCTTCTTTCTCACTAAACTGGCCTTCCTGATAGCTAATCACCGTTCGTTCTGTAGTATGACGTTTCAATTCTTTCTCCATCGTTAACCACCAATGAACGACATTTCAATTTTTTCACGGTTAGCCACAGTCTCTTCAGTACGTTCATCCGAATAGCGGTCATGACGACCATTCCAGAGATCTGTCAGCATCTTTTGTAGCTCTTGATCCGTTGCACCATTACGCATTGGATTACGCAGGCTTGTTCCACGTGAAGCAAATAGGCATGTATATAAAGCCCCATCTGCGGAAAGTCTCGCTCTCGTGCAGCTTGAGCAAAACGAATCGCTGACAGATGAAATGACTCCAATTTCTCCACCACCATCACGGAACTGGTAGCGACTGGCTACTTCTCCATAGTAAGCAGGATCAACGGAGTCAAGTGGGTAAATTTCAGAAATACGGTCAATAATGTCGCGTTTGCTCATTACATGATCAAATTTCCACCCATTCGAATTCCCAACATCCATGTATTCAATAAACCTGACAATGTGTCCACTATGACGGAAGTACTTAGCCATCGGAATAACTTCATGATCGTTTATTCCATTTTGAACGACCATATTGATTTTTACATCAAGTCCAGCATCCGAAGCGGCTTGAATTCCGTCTAAGACAGGCTTGATTTTCGTTCCTCTCCCATTCATCTTTCCAAACGTGTCATCATGAATGGCATCAAGACTTACGTTCACTCTTGTTAATCCAGCATTTTTTAGTTTAACCGCATGCTTTTTTAACAGCGATGCATTCGTTGTAAGCGCTATATCCTCAAGGCCATCTATTTTTGAAAGCATACCAACAAGAACATCGAGATCTCTTCTAAGTAGTGGTTCGCCGCCTGTTAGGCGAATCTTCTCCACACCCAAATTGACAAAGAGACGTGCAAGGCGTGTTATTTCCTCAAATTGAAGGAGACTTGTTTTCGGAAGGAACTCGTAATCAGGACCGAACGTTTCTTCAGGCATGCAATAACGGCAGCGAAAATTACACCGATCTGTCACAGAAATACGTAAGTCCCGGAGCGGTCGGTTAAGTTGATCATATACTAGAGGTTTAGTAGACATTAGCCCCACTCCTTTCAAAGACAACTAGTAAAGCTAATGTTAACGGTTATGCTCACATTTTTCCAGTATTAAGTTAGCTGCATCCCATTAAAAAAAGAGCACTGCGTAATACTGCGCTCTCAATCATTTATTCCGTCATTCCATGCATTTCCTGTGCATTCTGGGTAACCTCTTGAGGGACTATCACTTCATCTACGCCATTAAAGTTCTCTGTTCTCTAAAGGCGAAGTAGGTTTCATAAAAAACTAAACTTGTACTTCCATCCAGTTTAGCTAATTGATTTTGTATAACGATCGGCTACGCTGCTTGCCCCATAAGAGTCCGGCTTGATTCGCGCAATATAACCGACCGAGGTAACCCAGCCCACGACTTCTTGAATAATTTTACGCGTTTCTCCCTGCTTGCCAACATCAAGATGAATTTCGATCGGCCATTCTTCAAGCAGACTTGAGAATCCCTCATCTTTTAGCGACTCCATTAGCTCAAGACTCATTTCTGTCTCCTTATAAATACGATGCCTGAGCTCATGGATCGGTTTATGTTTCACTTTTCTATAAAAAATTCTTGCACCTTTTCCAACACGGTGAATAATCAACGCTGTAACAAACTGCGTCGTTTTTCGACTTGTTTGCGAATCAGTACCAATAACGATGCGGTACGTTGCCTTAGGATCTTCCTTTGTGTAGGTCTCAATAAGCCGAGTTACCTGATCGACCGTTACTTTTCCAGCTGTTGGACTAATGAATTCCATTCCTGTTCCCTTCTTTCATCAGGATAGTGGTTAGTACTATACTTATTCAAAAGCTAGAAAATATGTACGATCTAGTAGGAATTACTCAGCTATTATAAACGCTCTTATCTTCAATCTCCCCATCTAACTGGTGCACAATCAACTCTGATGGTCGATTGTTATCACAAATCACTCTACCAAATTGATAGGCTTCTTCTTTCTTATCAAATGATTTCGTCGCATGATCTGCCCCTCCTTCTTTACTTCCCATTTTTCACTTTTACCGCTTTGAACATGATAAATCGTTTTCATAAAAATCCCTCCTATCTGATCCATTCCTTCCTTAAATGAGAGATAAACCAGGACCTGCACCTCCAGAGAAATGAAGGACGACAGCAGGATTTTTTTGTATAAATGTGCTTATTGTTTTATAGCCTTCTTTCTCTTTTTGATGAAAGGTACGTTCAGTGATTGGCCTTCTAGCTGACCACTCAATTGACTGTGGGTTTTGCCATGAATCGTGTGTAATTAATTCCTGTTTAAAGTAATAGCAATTCCCACTTGGATAACGTTCACAAATGTATCGAACAGTATGTTTTGTATGCATTTATTTATCTCCTTTATCGAAATGATTACAGTATTGCCCTTCTTAAATAAAAACATCCGCAGCCACTTGCTGCGGATTCATGTTTGTTTATTTACCATCTTTGAGTAGAATCACATTTAATGCTGGATCACCTTCAAGGAAACCAATAGCAAATGCAGTGTAATTGACGCCACCCTCTACCGGTAAATTAGGTAGATCGAGAACGCTCTCCTCACTACCAGTTGGTCTTACTTCAAGGTTATAAGAACCTGGAGCAACCTCCTGATAATCTGAACTTTGAGTAAACGCCAAATTTTTAATTAACGCATCCCCATCTTTAACTGCAATATCAACTGGTGGGGCATCAGGTGAAGCGTGCACTGCCCTGATATTGGCATTATCACCTGATCCTTTTTGATCTTCTAAAGCAAGTAATGAAAGGTTCGCAAGCTTTCCAATCGCTGCCACCGTGTAATCTTTACCAGCTGCAACAGTTAATTTCTGCTCCAAAACAGGTTTCCCTTTTCCGTTCGCTGAAGATGGAAAAACCTGCACCTTTTTCTCACCAGGTGCTAAGCCCTCATAGTCCGTTACATCTTTGAAGGAAGCACCTTTAAAAGCAGGTTTACCATCCACATAAATGTCTACAGAAGGCGCATCAGGTGAAGCATGCACAACTCTCACGTTAGCAACATTACTTTGTTGTGCTGCGAAAACTTGTGGTGAAGAAGTGACGAAAAGTACAGCAATCATCATTACACTCATGATCCACTTCATTTAATCACTACCTTTCTATTTCAATTTTGACTCCCCTATTTTTCACAAAGTTTCATTTCTTATTCACCAGTGCATCTGTTATTAAAAAAGGCATTGTTCTTCATTATTAAAATGATGCAATTAACTCTTGTTGAACGTTTTCGGTTTGCCATTTCCATGATCTAGTTCCTCCCACTTCTCCTATCCTCCTTACTGTTTTCATTACAAGAATTATTGTGCTCTATAAAGCCAGTAAGAATATAGATATTAAAATGGAAAATTACGCATAAAAAAACAGACCCTGGCGAGGTCTGTTTAGATTAAAGTTCGCATGAAGCATTGTTTTTCATTATAAGAAGCTTCTCAGCCATTTCCTTGCACATTGGTAACGGAATCGTTTCTAAAAAGGAAAAATAATATATTTCTTGGATGCCCTTTGAGAGATGTGTGAGGTCATCAGTTTGATGAACGAGCTGCACAACATCAGCAGCTTCCGTATCGTAATCATCTTCTCCTATAGATAAAGGATCCCATGCTTTTATCGTTGTTACGAGTTGTATATTCAATTTACTCACTTCATTCATTTTTCACACCTACCTTACAACGATATTTTACCATACCTTTAAGACCCGAACATCCGCTATTGTTCCGCATACAGTAATATTAGAAATACCTTAAAAAGGATGTGAAGATATGCCGGCGCTCGTAGGAGCAATCAAGGTGAACACAGTAGGTAGTAGTGGTGTATTTCACGTCGGTGATGTGTTTATTGTTTCGCCGCTTAGTAACATCCGGACATTCGCTGGTGCTGCTTCTTTTAATACCGGTAATGGTCTAAACGTGAGTAGCTCATACAGTGTAACTAGCGTAAATGATAGTGACGTCGCAGACCAAAATGTCATTGCGAACGTCTAACCGGGCAAACACCTATTTTATCCTCCCGCATACACTAAAGCATACATTTTGATACGGGAGTTGATTGTCAATGTATCCACAAGATAACATATACGCCATTCTTCAGCAGATGCAACAGAGCATTGAACAACAAAACCATCGGATCAAAATGCTTGAAAATATGGTTGATGAGTTAAAAACGACTAATGATGAACTCTCTAAAACACCTAAAACGAATATCGAAAAAATTGAATACAAGTTCGACCAACTTAAGATAGAACGCCTTGATGGTACCCTGAATATTGGTCTTACACCAAACGGCGGCGCAGAGATGCTTGACGATTTTACTGTTAATGGAAACAATGGGCTGAACACAAACCACGTCCCACCTGAAGCCATTCAGTCGATTCAACAGAATATTCATTCCTATATGAAAAATGATGCTATTAAGCAGCTGGGAGAACTCGAGAAAACATATAATTATCCCCTTGATGATCCCTATCGACACTTTATTTTAAATGACATTCAAAAACAGTTAGACCAGAGGATTAATTACTACGTTAGTCAGCAAAATTCCCGAACACCTGATGTACCGCTCGAGGAGCTTTCAAGGGAAGTTGTCACTAAACTTAGACGCGATATTGTGAATGGTATGGAAGCATTTCTAAAGAATTTACCAAAAAGGACTGATCCATCATGAATTATACAGTAATTAACAGGGGTTTATCAGTAGGCAATATTACCATAACGGCTGTTGCAAGTTCTTCGGTTCTTCTTGTCGGAGATACGGAAACAATTACATGCTCTTCTATTTTCGATACCCCACCTGAATCCCTCATCATTACCCCAACCTTTGTACCACTCACTACTTCATAGGGGTGGTGTAGGTGTATAGCAGAAGTTCTCTAGTCAATTGGATTGACATCCATTCAGTAGATGGAAGTAGTATGATTCAAATTGGCGATAGTAATCAAGTGACTCCTGAAACTAACGTGTTTGCAGTCCAAAGAGAAAGACCTATTTTTGAGGGAAATGAATTCGAAGATCTATCTAAATTCCCCATTTATTCTCAGCAGATTCCAATCCCGCTCATTACTGAAGCTATTGAGCACATCACCATACACGAAAATCCGATCATTAAAGTGAATAGCATCCAGATTATTGGGGTTGCTGCTTCATCCGTTCTTCATGTTGGTTCAACTAAAACAGTTCGGACAGAAGCTAGAATTAAGAACATTCGACAATTCTTCACTGACCCATATGACAGGAATGAATAACGAGAACGTATTCATTTACTGACACATAGAATACGATATAAAGCTCAGTGCAAAGGATGTTTAATCATGCCCTCAATAGTAGGACCAGTAAAGATTAACAGTGCGGACGGAGTTGTCAATTTCGGGGACAGTTTTAATACAACACCGAAATCCACATCTAAAACATACGCAGGTTCAGGTGCGTTTAATACAGGAGACTTCCATATCGTGAATAACGGATTTAGTGTAACGAACTCTCTTGATCCAGACGTCGCAGATGAAAATATTACAGCAAACAACTAGGGAGCTGAGGATTCGTGAATTTCTTTGTGAATCAAAACATCGTTATTCATCAGCTAAGAGTCGAAGGAATTTCGAATTCTTCCGTTCTTCAAATTGGCAGTGCTGGTATTATCAAGCCACTCTCCAATCTCTATAATACAGGTACCTACACTGAGCCTGCTCCTGAACTAGGACCTCCAGACACTGGAGAAATCACACCATTTGTCCCTCTTGCACCACCAACATGATCTCAGCATAGTAGAAATCAGCCGCCTGCTGGCGGCTGATTTCACTCGAAGGTTAGGACAATCCTTCCATTGATTTTACCTTTCTCTAGACTAGTAAATACCTCATTGATATCTTCTATGTGCAACACCTTCCCCGATCTCTTCAATGATCCCAACACCTTCGTGACCTGGAATTAAAGAAAGCTTCGGTTTACAGGCCAATCTCCATGCGCCGCATGTAAGTCAGTATGACAAACGCCGCATGCCTTAACCCGAACAAGTATTTCTCCATGTCCGATAACAGGCTTGTCTACTTCTTTTACTGACAATGGTTCTTTAAAAGCGTGAACTACAGCTGCTTTCATATAAAAAACCTCCATTAGATGAATGAATTTTCAATTCCTTCTTCATCATAATAGAGGTTTCCTCAATTGACTGTTTGATATGTCACAACCACAATCATCTACTGCTTTTTCTTTTCGCTCTCAGCAGGTTCTTTTGTTGCTTCCGTCTCATTAGCCGAATCATTTACAGTGCCTGAGCCATCATTTGTACTATCTTCTCCCTCAGTGGCACTGCTCTGACTACTCTCTGTTTCTTCATTTTCATTATTGGTTGCGTTGTTACTGCCTTCTTCTTCAGTGGCACCACTACCGTTATCAGACGTTTCACCATTGTTGTCCTGGTTTCCATCATCTGTTGCACCACCATCATTTTCAGAAGCACCTGAACCTTCTTCATTCCCGGCATCACTGTTCCCATTTTGTTCTTCAGCAGGCTGTTCTTCCTCTGTCTGCCCGGTTTCATCAGCAGGGTCTGAGTCCTCACTGCTACCTGATTCTGAATCGCTCTGCTCGGGTTCGGAGTTAGATTCTCCTTCATTCTGATCTACAGGTGGCTCTGTTCCGTTATCCTGATTTTCTTCAGGTTCTTTCGGTTCTTCTGGTTCATCGGTAGATTTCTGTTCTTTAGTAGAAGCGGGCTCGCTTTCTGTTTCATTTTCTTCTACAGGGGCTTTCTTTGGTTCAGGTTCTTTTTTAGGTTTTTTCTTTGATTCCTGATCTTTCTTTGGTTCTGGATCTTTCTTAGGCTCTGTTTCTTTCTCAGGTTTTGGTTTTTCCTTTGGTTTTTCTTCTATTTTCGGTTCAGGTACAATTGCTTTTTTGGGTTCTTCGCCTTTAAAGTATAATTCTTTAATGATATCTGAAGAAGGAGTGGCACTATTTGCTCGTAAACCAGTCTTCTTATCAATCTTCAGTTCTACGACTGATTCTGGCTTTTCAAACGGAGCCGTTTCTTTCCCTTTAGAAACGTTACTCATAATATGTTGGAAGAGTAGTTTGGCAATATCATCGTCTTTTTTATGAATATAAGTTTCCCGAGTGGTTTTGTCATAACCTGTCCAAACCGCTGCGGTGTAGTTCGTCGTGTAACCTGAGAACCAGGCGTCAGATGTACCATCACCTTTAATTTCTTCATCTACACTTGTTGTTCCGGTCTTTCCGGCAACGTCCAGCCCGTTTACGTTTGCTTGCATGCCCGTTCCCTCATCTACGACAGTCCGAAGCATATCTGTAATCATATATGCCGTTCCTTTGCTCATCACACGTTCAGGTTCGGATGCTAGCTCAAGTTCTTTCCCATTAGGATACACTACTTTTTTAACGCTAAACGGCTCATGAAAATCACCGCCTGATCCGAACGCTGCATAAGCACCTGAAAGCTCTAAAGGTGAAATACCTGTTTTAAATCCACCAATAGCATAGGCAGGATATGTTTCATCAATTGAGATACCTAACTTTTCAGCAAAAGCTTGCGCTTCTTCTCCCCCAACTTCCATAAACGCTTTAATAGCAGGAATATTATAAGACCATTGCAAAGCTTCTCGAATGGAAACACTCCCCTGGAACTCATCGTTCCAGTTGCTGAACTCTTTTCCATTCAACTCAAGTTCTTCATCTATGAATTGTTTATTTGTAGACCATTTCTTTTTCTCAATTCCGGGGGCATAATCAAGTATTGGCTTTATGGTTGACCCCGGTGATCGAGTTAATTGTGTCGCATAGTTAAACCCCTTTTGGACATCATCTTTACCAGATTGACGATTGCCGCCTATTGCACGAATCGCTCCTGTTTGAGTATCAATAAGAGAAATCCCTGCTCTAAACTGATCGTCAGGATAAGTAACGGCAGCATCTGTTGTTAGTGCCTCATCAACGATCTTTTGTGCTTGCTGATCTAGTGTCGTGTATATCTTCAGTCCACCAGAGTATAGAGCCTCTTCTGGAATCCCTTCTTTCTTTAAATCGTTAATTACTTGATCAATGAACGCATCATTCGTTGTCGTTGTGCTTGTTTGTTCTACAATCGAATCTTCAATTGAAACAGCTTCAGCTTCTTTGCGTTCCTGCTCAGTAATAAACCCATGCTGTTCCATTAAGCTAAGTACTGTTGCACGTCGATCACTTGCTAGATCTGGATGTTTGTATGGGTCATATCCTGATGGGCGCTGAGGAAGTCCTGCTAGGAGAGCTGCCTCAGCTGTTGTCAATTCATCAAGTGACTTATTGAAATAAGTTTGTGCAGCTGTTGCCACGCCATATGCACCCTGTCCGAAGTAAATTTTATTTAAATACATTTCCAGAATTTCTTCTTTGGAATAGGTTTTCTCTAATTCAACTGCAAGATAAGCTTCTTGAACTTTACGTTTTAACGTTTTCTCAGGTTCGAGCAGCATATTTTTGACAACTTGTTGGGTAATCGTACTAGCGCCCTCAGCTCCAAATCCCTCCTGGATATTTGCTACAATAGCTCCACCAATTCTTTTAATGTCAACGCCATTATGCTCCCAGTATCTTACGTCCTCTACCGCTATAAACGCGTTCACAACATGTTCGGGAATATCCTCAAACGAAACCATTTTCCTATGTTCTTTTCCAATAATATCTCTCATTTTATTTCCTTCCGCATCATAAATGGTTGAAGATTGCGGGAGATTTAATTCCTGTTCATCAAGTTCTGGTGCTCCATTGATATACGCGTATGTTTTATAACCACCAAATGATAATACAAAAATCATTAAGAAGGCAGCTGTTAGTAGTACACTACGTACGACACGCGCCTTTTTTTTCTTTCTAAACCTTTTCTTTTGCTGATGTTCCTTATTTATGTTTTCCCCCATAATGATCCCCCTTAATATCAAATACCATAGTGAAGAATTACCCAAATGTTTCATGTTAAAAACATTTATTAAGAGATTGAAACAATTTCTTAATAACCTTCATATAGTAATAGCGTCTAATAAGGGGGATTGAAATTGGAAGCTTCTAAACATCAGGATTTGTTATCATGGGGTCAGCATTTCCGAAGCCACCTGATTACTAGTTCTATTAATGAATCATTAAAAGCATCATTACTGACAAGTACAGATGCATGGCTATTTGATGTCCAAACGAATGTCAACAGCCGCACAGACATGGAAATGGAAGACTTATTCAAAAGAGCTGAACACTTATACGATCAATTGCGAGCTAAGCGTGTGCCAATTGGCGGGCATACACTCCCATCTCTCCCATATGACTACGATGCCCTTGAGCCTTCCATCTCAAAACGAATCATGAGACTGCATCATGATGTTCACCACAAGAGTTATGTTGATGGATTGAACAAAGCAGAAATTGAATTACAAAAGGCAAGGAGGAGCGGGAATTTTGATTTGATTAAACATTGGGAGAGAGAGCTTGCCTTTAACGGAGCTGGTCACTACCTTCATACGATCTTTTGGAAAATCATGATTCCTGAAGGTCGCAAACCTGGAGGAGAAGTTCTAGCAGAGATCCAAAAGAGCTTTGGAAGTTTCGATCAATTTAAACAGCAGTTTACAAATGCCGCTAACAAAGTTGAAGGTTCTGGATGGGCAATCCTCGTATGGTCACCCGTTTCAAGGAGACTCGAGATTCTGATGGCAGAAAAACATCAGAACTTAAGTCAGTGGGACGTTATTCCCCTTCTCACACTTGATGTCTGGGAACACGCCTATTACCTTCAGTATGAAAACAACCGTAAACAGTACATTGATAACTGGTGGAAAATTGTTAATTGGGAAGAAGTAAACAACCGATTTGAGAAAGCACGAACAGTGAAATGGGAAGCATTTTAAGAAAATGAAGCAAATCGAGTAGGAGGGGGTGACTAACCCCCGACCTCTCACACCACCGTACGTACGGATCCGTATACGGCGGTTTCATGAAAATCTAACGTGCTTCTAACGATTTTAATCCTAACTGACGCCACTACTTGTCATTGAAGGTACGGTGGAGGATCGGGCTACTGGCAATTCGCCAGTAGCCTTTTCTTGTGTTGCTCCATTCAAAAGCTTTCGCTTTTGTAACACCTAATGAAAGGAGTTCTTTCCTTCTTGTTTTAGGTGTTTTCCATTCCTTCCACCGGATCATTCGTAATCTCCTTCTCAACCATGCCATTAATTCTCTAAAAGTTGATGTCGTTTCAGCGAGCTGGAAATAGTTTCGCCACCCTACAATGAATTTGTTTAATTTCTTGATTCGATCGGACATCGCTAATCTCCACTTTCGTGATGTTAAGCGTCGAAGTTCCTGTTTTGCTCGTTGGATTGATTGTTTCGCGACCCTGATTTTCGAGTCTCGGTGGAGCGTGAAACTAAACCCAAGGAACGTTCGTTTCCACGGGCGGTCAATCGCACTCTTTTCCTTATTAACTTTTAGTTTTAATTTCTTCTTGATAAACTGGCTGATATTTCGAAGGATTCGTTCGGCTGCTCTTCTTGAGCCTACGTAAATCTGACAATCGTCGGCGTATCGAACGAAACGAATACCTCTTGACTCCAATTCCTTATCCAGTTCATTTAACACGATATTTGATAGAAGTGGACTTATAGGACTTCCTTGCGGTGTCCCTGCTTGGTTCGTCTGTGTTAGGCCGTTCTCCATAACCCCAGCTTGTAGGTATCTCCGAATGATTCGAAGGATGCGACCGTCCTTAACCCGACAACTCAATGTGCGCATTAGTCGGTCGTGGTGAACGCGATCAAAGAATTTCTCCAGATCGATATCCACCACCCACCGGTATCCGTCATTGACATATTCTTGGGCTTTTCGGACCGCATCGTGTGCTCGTTTTCCTGGTCGGAACCCGTAGCTTGAGTTGGAAAACGACGGATCGTAGATCCGTTGAAGATAAAGGTTGATAGCTTGTTGGATGAAGCGATCCATGGCGGTTGGAATGCCTAGCTTTCGTTTGCCTCCGTTCGGTTTCGGGATTTCGACACGACGGACGGGTAACGGTTGATAGGTTCCATCCAGAAGTTGGGCTTCAATCTCATTCCAGGACTCCGAGATCTGGGATTTCAGTTCAGACGTGGGAATGTGATCAACGCCGTGACTCCCTTTGTTTCGGACCACTCGTCGATAGGCTTCGTTTAAATTGTTCCGATGAAGTATCTTTTCCAACATGCTTTCTTCCTCCACGTGACAGGTTTCTTTCCTTGTGTGGCACCAATTCTCCACGCTCCATATGCCCTCAGAGACTTCACTCCTACCTCATATGTTGAGCTGAAATGTTCTGTGTCATCGAACGATGCGTACTTCGGTAGAACCTGTTCTCTATTCATGATTCGGTCCTTCCCGTACCATCTCGAGTTTGGAACGGTACTATGACCTCGGCTGACTTCTGATGGTTCAGTGACTTCTCTTGAAGACAGTTACCATAGGTGTATGGCGTGACCGTCAGACCTCCCCGGGTAAGTGCACAAACTTCCTCTCCATTTACCCGCCTCATTTACTGCCATTTCCTTTGGTCATTTGGACTTCGATGTGTGTTGCCATCTCATCCAAAAATGACAGCCTTGTATGAGATTCGTGTTCCTCGGGTCGGAGATTTGCCTCTGGCTTCCTTCAGATTCCGAGTCGCCTCGGACACCCTTGCCTTTGGCTAACGGCTACAATGACCTTTGCCGTTCGGGACTTGAACCCTATAGCGTATGCACATGCCGGGCACACTACAAAAGCAAAGGCAGCACGCCTTTGCTTTTAATCTTGATTAGCGATATGGTCCATACCCGTATGGTGGACGACCTCCATAACCTGGGTATCCATAACCGCCCTGATACCCGCTATATCCTTGATAACCGGGACCCGGGTATCCATAACCAGGCCCACCGTAACCTGGGTAACCTCCATAGTAAGAGCCCCCATAAATTCCCGGAATTAATAGCCCCCCTAATAACCCTCCTGCAAGGCCACCTGCAAAACCGCCTAAAAATGGATATGGCCGCTGGTGAGCATACTGCCTCACCTGGTGGTAAACTCTTGTATCTGGATAAAAACCTGAATGGTAATTGTCCATCTGTCTTCCTCCCTTTCCTGCTGGCCAATCAAGATATCTGCCTACAGTATAGGGTATGGAGAAACTTGAATTTCGAAAGGGACATTAGCGGAGAAAGATGAATTCTCACCTAATTATAATCTTGGCCAATAAACACTAAACCACACAACGACAATACCTGAAGCAAACAGATAAAGCTCAGGAGACTTTGAAATAAAGATAAAATAGTCAGTTAGACTATG
The DNA here is from genome assembly GCF_039851965.1 of Pseudalkalibacillus hwajinpoensis. Lineage (NCBI taxonomy): Bacteria > Bacillati > Bacillota > Bacilli > Caryophanales > Guptibacillaceae > Guptibacillus > Guptibacillus hwajinpoensis. The sequence continues at coordinate 828,544 of NZ_CP156674.1, forward strand.
TCCAATAATAATTAAGTTCAAATGAAGAATTAATGTAACCCCTCCTGCAACAGAGAGACCGAAGCCAATGAGAAAAATGAAGAAGCGGACAATCATCTAGCTAGCACTGCTTGGATCATTTGTGCCTGTCCCTCCTCGATCTTTTATTACTCATCGTATTTGGACAACTCCATAATTATTCCCTTTTAGAGCAATTCCTTTTGTTTTGCTCAAAAAAATACTAAAACATTAAGAGAAGAATGAGTAAGTGATTGAAAAAGGAGAACAGGTTGTACAGTAAAACTGGGTTCCCTCATGTCGTTATAAGAAGAATGAGACAACCCCTTTTATTCCTTTTACTAAGGAGGGTGGAACGACATCTGCTCACCCGGCCCTTAACCTAATATGGCTATTTCCACACTAAAAACCGGCTGATTTTCAGCCGGTTTTTCCTTTCCACATCTTTATGGAACCTTATTTAGTACTACTAAACTGCTCTTCCTCTGTTGATCCTTTGAGAGCTGTCGTAGACGAAGCCCCACCAGTAATCACTTGAGACACGACATCGAAATAACCTGTTCCAACTTCACGCTGGTGTCTTGTTGCCGAATACCCATCCGCTTCACTTGCAAATTCAGCTTGCTGAAGGCGCGAATATGCTGCCATGCCATTGTCTTTGTAATCTCTTGCCAGTTCGAACATACTGTGGTTTAGCGCGTGGAAGCCAGCAAGTGTAACGAATTGGAACTTATAACCCATTTTTCCTAGTTCACGCTGGAATTTTGCGATAGTATCATCATCAAGCTTTTTCTTCCAGTTGAAAGATGGTGAACAATTGTATGCTAAAAGTTTACCCGGAAACCTTTCATGAATGGCATTCGCGAAACGCTGTGCTTCTTCAAGATTCGGTTCAGACGTTTCACACCAGATGAGATCAGCATAAGGTGCATAAGCAAGACCACGTGCGATCGCTTGATTAAGCCCTGGCTTCGTATAGAAAAAGCCTTCTGGAGTACGTTCTCCAGTTAAAAATTCTCCATCGTACTCATCTACATCGCTTGTAATTAGATTCGCTGCATTTGCATCGGTTCTAGCGATGATCAACGTCGGTACTCCCATTACATCAGCTGCAAGACGAGCCGAAATCAAGTTTTTCACAGCCTGCTGTGTCGGTAGAAGAACTTTTCCACCAAGGTGCCCACATTTCTTTTCAGATGAAAGCTGATCCTCGAAGTGAACCGCTGCTGCTCCAGACTCAATCATTGACTTCATCAACTCGAATACGTTTAGTGCACCGCCGAAACCTGCTTCCGCGTCTGCCACAATAGGCACAAACCAGTCTCTGTCATGAATTCCTTCTGAGTGCTCAATCTGATCCGCTCTTTGTAGAGCCTGATTGATTCTCTTTACTACTTGTGGAACACTGTTTACCGGATAAAGGCTCTGGTCTGGATACATCTGTCCTGACATATTTGCATCTGCTGCAACCTGCCAACCGCTTAAGTATATGGCCTTCAATCCTGCTTTCACCTGTTGAACGGCTTGATTTCCAGTTAATGCGCCTAGGGCATTTACAAAATCTTCTTCATTCACAAGTTTCCAAAGACGCTCTGCTCCTCTTTTTGCAAGCGTATATTCGATCTGAACGGAACCCTGAAGTTTATGAACATCTTCTGGAGAATATGGTCGTTCAACTCCTTTAAAGCGATCCTGATTCCAGCGTTCTTGAATAGAAGTAATTTGCTTGTTCGTCATGTTTATATCCCCCTGATTATCGTTAATTTTTAAGTACTTCAATCAACAATCCCTGTTTACCTTACAGCTTCTGTTGGCCTCAAGGCTACCCCCCTGTCGCTTCTTCCAGATCTGATTAGGCTCAGGCATATAGTGATTCCAGATCGCCCTCATCATCCCGATTAGATTGGAATCAGTGACACAGGTTCCATCAAACCCTTCTACCGCCTTCTGTGTTCCCGTTTCAAATTGCTCCCCCGAATTCAAACCTCCGTCATAGAAACTGCTTTCGCTCGACTGCTCATATATGACATGTGCAAGTCGTTTATGCGCAATATAGATCGCATAGTGTGCTGATGCAGCGTCAAGAGTCGATAAGACATGAAGCCCTGCACTATGTTGTTTTAACTCGTAAAGCATTTCTTCTGACTGATAAATACTGTTTTCACTTTCGATAAGGATAGATGCTTTGATCGTACCGTTTAATAAATTCAGTTCGTTTTCAGTAAAAGTAAAAATATGATTCCAGAGCCTGGCTTCTTTATAGGAGCCAATTCCTTTCAAATACACATAAGGAGCTGAGCGATTCTTTTGTAATGCTTGCGCGTTATGAAAGACGTATAATCCGAAGTCAAATAAACCAGCAGAAATTCTTTTACCATTTATTCGATAGTGTTCTTCCATCGCATCCCACTTTCGAGGGATCATCATGATCGCAGTAGGATAATGCACAACCTGATTTGTTCGTTGAATCAGTTCCTTCACGTTTTCCTGTGCCACCATCCGTTTATCTAGTGATAGATACTCATCAAAATCACATGTTAGTAAACTGGCTCCTCCCTGATATGAACTTAACAGGTTATCGCGATCCTCGGCAGATTGTTTGATGATGATACGTCGATCTTGAAGGTCAGCTCGAACCGGTGAAACAGTCCATGGTGCTTCGCGCACGTTTTCTGATTCGGAAAGGAATCCACGTTTTTCTTCTAAGGTGAGTGTTGGCTTTTGTCTCGAAAGTTCGTTTATTTCTGCTTCAAATTGGCAATGCAGCTTCTGGAGAAACTGCATTGTCTCCTGTGTTAGTACACGGCTCGCTTCCAAGTGAACGCTTTCACTTTTCTCCTCAATCACTGCTTTCCCTCCTATTCCAGACGTCCACTACTATTACAGCGGTGACATCCAACATTACCGTCTCCTTCGCAATGATGGCACCCTTCTCCCTGTCTCTCTTTCCCGTGGCAATGTGGACATTCAAGCTCACCATTTCCATAGCATGTATAACAATCCATTTTACCTTCCTCCTTTTCTGTTATAATACAATTTGTTTTATTTGATAGTATTATATAACAACCCACAAAAAAGGTTCAACCTTTTTTTCAGAAAACTTTTAAAATCTGTAAATATTACAAAAAACAGTAATAGAATCTGTCTATTTTTAAGTCATTCGATTAAGAACAACAAAAAAACGCGTGCAGCGCACGCGTTGTGTGTATTAAACAGTTGATTTCGACCAGAGTTCTTTCACTCCACATGCCCTCTTAATACCGCTTATTGTTCCAAGATGAAGATTCTCATGGTTCATTAAGAAAAGCAGAAGCTCTGAAACCGTTTCGAGGGTGAGGTAAGACCCAATCGAAAAAGGATTTTCAAGTTGTTCATTAAGTTTCCCTTCTAAGGATTTAAAGCGATTGTTCTGTTCCAAAAGGTGGTGTTTCAATTCAATCAGATCTGGTGGCTCTACCGTCCATTCAGTTGGATGAGTTCCCGCCTTAAAGAGTGAAGAATAATGGTCAGGGAGATTATTTTCCATTCCTGTAAAACGATGAAGCACTAATTCAGCTGTTACTAGAATATGACCAATGTTCCATCTTACTGTGTTGGAAAACCCTTCAGGGAGTTTGTCAGCTATCTCTTCTGTACTTGCTTCTAGTGCTTGAATCGTGCGGTAGCGCCAGAATGTAAACTGCTTAATCAATTGAGCATCATCCATATTAAAACCACCTTTGTTTTTTTATGAACCGCCTATAATAGGGGCATTACTAATCATTCGCGATTTTCTATTCAATTCCTACATTATTATGACTCGCTTAATTGGTTCATAAGCTTTTGATCTCCCACGTCCTTAGCATGGTCAATTGCAGTAAGACCGCTTCTAACACTAAGTAGTGGATCTGCTCCACCTATAGTGTGATCAACATTCACTATTAATTAAACTTAACATTAGAAAAAGCACCCATTACAGGTGCTTTTCACTATTCATCAAGCATAGACGTGATTCGTCTAATTGATGAACGGAACGATTCAATATTCACAAACCGAGCTTCCCTGATGCTTTCTCTTCCTTCTACATATAAGAGAAGGACAGGGATTGTAAAAACAGAAAATTCTCCTGCGGCTTCAGGGATTTCATGAACATTGAGCTTTTCCCTTTTGATTTGTGGAAATTCTTCTAACACGTCCTCAACTTGAGGTAAAAGCGCATGGCAAACAGAACAATTCGTGCCATAAAGGTAAAGGAAATATAGCTCATACTCCTCAATTCCTTTCCGCGCTCCCTCTAGCGAAATCTGTTTCAATTGCTCCACCTTCTTAAAGCGTTGTTCATTATGAAAAGTTCATTCTTTTATTCTTACCCTTAACGAACATAAAGATGCCATATGCAATGAATCCAATTGCAACGAGTCCAAGGAGAATGGCGCCATGCGGCTGCTGTGCTAGTTCAGAAAGAGCTCCATCGAGTCCTTTAGTTTTATCAGGCTTAGCAGTAACCGCCGTCTGAATAAAGAAGACACCCATCATTGCAAAAACAACACCACGTGCTGATAGTCCAATTTGACCTGCACGTTTGCCCCACCATTCTTCCTTCTCGTGCATCTCATACTGCTTGAGTTGTTTCATAAATGACTTCTTATATGCACGAATCACTTGATATACACCAAATCCAATGAAGCATAGCCCAATAAAGCCAATAACCCATTGACCAAATGGTTGTCCTAATAATTTAGCCGACATGGATTGATTACTGCCAGAAGAAGAACTACCAGCTCTCGTAATGATTGAAAACGCATTATATGCAAGAAATAGATGCACAACACCAGCTCCAAACAAACCGATACGGATCACAATCCCCTTCGTATCACTCCCATAATTATCGGGATCCTTAATCGCCTGAATGGCTTTCCATAATGCATAACCAATTAACCCAACTATAAGTAGCCAAAGAAGCACTTCTCCAAATGGTTTCCCTGCAATGGTAACAAATGCTCCTTTGGAATCGGTTGTTTTACCACCCGGTCCAAAAGCAGCCTGAAATGAAAGAATCCCGATAATTAAGTATACAACACCTTTAGCTGCATACCCCATTCTTGCTAACCCTCTTATCCAGGGCTTTACATCGTTCGTTGCCTGTCTTGCTTTGTGTTTTGCTGCAGTACCCGTGTCCATTATGAATCTCCTTCCGAAAGATCGTATAATTAAGTCTTCGATTCTATTCCCATTTCTAATTATTTTCAATCCCAAAGATTAATAGTAAAACTAACCAAATACAGAAGCACAATTTCACATTCAAAAAAATAGCCCTTTAAGCGAATCCAGCATTCGCTTAAAGGGCTGCTAATTGAGGAGATAGACTTGTGGGCACAAGCTATCGCATTTCTTTACTATACTATAACTAACATAATTTTCATATAGTTTTGAATCATTTCTTTTTTGATTTATCGCGTTAAATTATGAAGATTGCTCAGCAACAATGGATCTTCTTGCCAGCAATTTAGATAATAAGCCATGTCTTGGAGACAAAACAAAGGTGATCGCAAATAATAAACCAGCAATTGATGCCATTGAGCCAGAAATGGAGATGTTCCAGGCAAGAGCGGCGTAATAACCACCTACAGCTGATAGTACACCAATGCCTGCACTAATAAACAACATCACAAGCAGTCGATCTGTTAATAAGTAGGCTGTTGCACCCGGTACAATCAGCATCGCAACTACAAGGATGGCCCCGACACTATCAAATGATGCTACAGTTGTAATTGATACCATCGACATGAGTAAGTAGTGAATAAACATGACTGGAATTCCAATTGCTGAAGCCATTGCTGGATCAAATGAACTGATTTTGATCTCCTTGTAAAATAGGACAATGACTACTAAATTGATGAGGAGTACACTGCCAAGCATCCAAACGGCAGATGGCCCGAGATCCCTTCCGCCCACTGTTAATGTATTCCATGGTATGAACGTAATTTCTCCCATGAGAGCGTGATTGACGTCCAAGTGCACCTTCCCGGCGAACGCTGAAAGAAGAATGACACCAAAAGCAAATAGTGAAGTAAATACGACACCGATCGCGGCGTCTGACTGCACACCGCTTGAATGGAGTACCTGCACTAAGAAAGCTGTTAACAAACCAATAATCCCTGCCCCGACGAGCATATAAATTCCTTCAAGGGAATGACTGACAAGATACGCGAGCACAATGCCAAGAAGCACTGTGTGACTTATGGCGTCAGCTAGCATCGCCATTTTTCTTAAAATGAGAAAGCAGCCGACAATGCCACACGTCACTCCAACAAGGGAACCGGTTAAGATAATCCATGCACCATAACTCATGATGACTTCACCTCTTTTTTCCGCTGTTTCTCTGTACTTGATTGTGTTCTTGAAGAATAATACTTTCCACCTTTTTCGAAGTGGGAAGGGTCAAGTTTGGGTGTACGCTCATGAACAGCCATTAATTGTTTAAGCTCTTCTAAGGTGCTTTTAGGAATCGCTTCATATTGCCACGTTTCGTTAGCAGCTAATTGAAGATGAGCAAACTTCATTTCGTACATCGTATACATTTCAAATAAACGATTGTTAAATGTAATATCGTAAGCTTCCTTGGCCCCATTCCCGGTCAGGCGCCATTTAGCTTCTGAAGGCATTAAGAGATGCCCTTCTCTTTTAAGTCGCTGTAGATTAGAATCGAGCGTACGGCCTGCCATCTTTCTTCTATTAATTAATTGATCGCGGGAAAATGAAAGCCCCTGATCAGATTGGCTTGCTTCCTCTGATAGATCATACATCGTTTGCAGGACCGATTCTCTAGCTACTTTCTTACGAATCTTGTATAATTTTAACCCTTTTGAAACAAGTCCGCGATTCGGTGCAAGAATGAGAGAAATCAAGAAAATCATGGTAGCTGAAAGAACGATAACAGGTCCAGTTGGAAGGCGACTTGCCATTGAGCTTAGAATTGTTCCGAGAATCCCTGATAGCGCCCCGATAGTACCTGCTACAATAACCATTCGATCAAGTCGGTCCGTCCAGTACCGCGCAGATATCGCTGGTGTGATGAGCATCGCTGCCATCAAAATCACACCAACAGCCTGTAAACCGATGACAACAGCACTTACAATCAGCGTCATTAAAAGGGCGTTCAGAAAGCTGGTTGGAAGCCCGATTCCTTTCGCGAATTGTCGATCAAAGGTAAACAATTTTAACTCTTTAAACAAAAGAAACGTAATGATCAGAAGCACGATGGCAACACCTGAAATAACCTTGACGTCATTTCCAACAAGTGATGCAGCTTGGCCGAAAATAAAGTCATCCAGTCCGCTCTGGTTTCCGTTCTCAGACTGGGCGATTTTAGTAAGCAGGACAATTCCAAACCCGAAAAACACTGAAAGGACTAATCCTATCGCCGTATCTTCTTTAATTCGTGAATGGTTGATGATCGCCTGGATAAAATAAGTGGCCAGCAAACCTGAGAGTGCCGCCCCAACGAGAAACCATCCGATTGATTTTGTTCCGTAAAGAAGGAATGCAAGACAAATTCCTGGGAGTGCAGCATGAGCCATGGCGTCTCCAATCAAGCTTTGCTTTCGAAGGAGAGCAAAACTGCCCAGCACCCCGCTTGCTATTCCTAGAAGTATGGACCCGAATAAAACCCATTGTGTATTTGCATCCTGCAAGGTTAAGAGAAGCTCAGTCCACATAGTAAACCCTCCTTATGGCTGCACAACAAACGATTGGTTAACCTGAGTATCAAGAAATGCCAGGCGTCCCCCATACGTTTTTTGTAAATTATCTATTGTAAATACCTCTTCTGTCGGACCAAGCGCAATTGTTCGCTTGTTTAACAGTAGCGTCCAATCAAAGTATTCCTTAACGGTTTGTAGATCATGATGAACAACGAGTACGGTTTTCCCCTGTGCTTTTAATTCATTTAATAATGAAATAATCGCCTTTTCAGTAGCAGCGTCAACTCCTACGAATGGTTCATCCATGAAATAAACTGTCGCGTCCTGAGCAAGCGCTCTTGCGAGAAAAACACGTTGCTGCTGGCCGCCTGAAAGCTGGCTAATTTGACGGTTAGCGTACTCCTTCATCCCAACCTTATCCAGCGCCTGAAGAGCTATGGCAGTGTCCTTCTTGCCAGGACGTCTAAACCATCCGATATGCCCATATCGCCCCATCAATACAACATCCAGGGCATTTGTTGGAAAGTCCCAGTCTACAGAACCTCGCTGGGGTACGTACCCTACAAGCTTTCTCTGCGTACGATACGGCTTTCCGTAGATTTCCACTGTCCCTGAAGCGGTTGGAATAAGGCCTAATATTGCTTTAATAAGAGTCGATTTTCCTGCTCCATTAGGTCCGACAACACCAATCAGCTTTCCCTCCGGCATTGTGAACGTCACTTCTTGAAGAACAGGTTTCCGGTCATAAGCTACCGTTACGTTTGATACATTTATTGGATTCATCCGTCCTTCTCCCTTCATCATCTATTTTAAAGCTTTAACAATGGTCTCAATGTTATGTCGATACATTCCTGTGTAAGTCCCTTCTGGCGAACCTTTAGCACCCATGGCATCTGAAAAAAGTTCTCCGCCTATCTCAACCTCGTGTCCCTTTTCTCTTGCGCCTTCTACTACAGCATTGATTGAGCGCTCGGAAATACTACTTTCAATAAAAACAGCTTTAATGTTTCGATCAGCGAGTACTTTGACAAGGTTCTGAACGTCGCGCAAACCATATTCAGAGTCTGTACTTAATCCCTGTAACCCCTTAACTTCCATTCCATAAGCCTGACCGAAGTATTGGAATGCATCGTGGGCTGTAACTAAAACGCGACTTTCTTCGGGTATTTCGTTTATTTGCTCTTGCGCTTCTTTTTGCAGCGTTGTTAACTCTTCCAGATAAGCTTCTGTATTTTTCACATAGTCCGCTTCATTCTCTGGATCATATTCAATCAATCCATCACGCACTTCTTCAACTGCGTACTTCCATAGCTCAATATCAAACCAGACGTGAGGATCAACGGCTGCTGAATTCGCCTGGTCTACTAATAACATGTCTTCAGGAATTGCTTCAGCTACTGGATGCGTTGGTTTCTCGCTTTTCATTTTCGCGAAAATATCACCCATTTTTCCTTCAAGATGAAGTCCGTTGTAAAAGATAATATCTGCGTTTGATAATTTCGTGATATCACCTTGTGATGCTTTATATAAATGTGGGTCAATCCCAGGACCCATAAGTGACTCTACTGTGACATGCTCTTTCCCAATGTTTTTGACGATGTCACCTATCTGTCCGATCGTTGTTGTAACTTTAACCGTGTCGCCACTTTTTTTATCAGTTTCAGTGCTATTACATCCTGAAAGGATAAGTACAAATAAAGATAAACCAAGAAGATATCCAAACCATTTTTTCATTTTCAACAACTCTCCTTTTTAAATTTAATCCGTTACATGAAGTTCTAGACTAACGTATGGCCTTTGATGTTGCGGTGTGCTTTTCCATCTAACATTAACGAAAAATAGTTGCTCAATCTCTCTATTTTTCACCTAGCAAACAAGTTTTTCCCTTAGGCAACACTATTTTAAAAAAACAGAGTTGAGGTCAACTCAACCCAAAATCCACAATTGTGCCCGCGCCTATAAATGTTTCCTTAGTACAAAATTATCGCGTTGATGCATTTTTGTCAACTTATTTTATTCTAAAATTCTCTAAAATAGAATCATTTCTATTTCTCTTAGTGTGATGTTCGTCACAGTTTTTATAATCACTAGGGCATACAATAGAAGTAAGAAAACAAACTATTTCTAGGAGGGGTATACAATGAGTGCAAAACATTCCAAAATACTCGTTGCAGTTGATGGGTCTGATTCTGCTGAGGTAGCATTTTCGAAGGCGGTAGAAATCGCTTTACAAGATCAGGCTTTTCTGCTCATTGGGCACGTAATCGATACTAGAAATTTCTCTACCTTCGAGCTATATGACATTGCAACAGAACGAGCCGAAGACTTCGGCAAACGTCTTTTGAAAGAATACGAAGAAAAAGCTGCTATAGCTGGTGTCAATGATGTTAAAAGCGTCATTGAATACGGTTCACCAAAAGCAAAGATTGCTAGAAAAATCGCTCCTGAGCATGATATTGATCTCATTGTTTGCGGTGCAACCGGAATGAATCGGGTTGAAAGACTTCTAATGGGAAGTGTCTCTGAACACATCACGAGAAACGCTAACTGTGATGTTCTGGTGGTTAGAGGGGTAAAAGTACCAGTTCACGAGGGGATTAAAAATGAAAGTGGGAGACAAAATTCGTAAACATAGATTGGAAGCAGACATGACTGTTGAAGAACTTGCCTTTAAAGTTAGAATTGGCTCCGGACTCATGCAGCGAATTGCAGAAAATCATTTTGACCCGGACGGGCAAACCCTTCTCAAAATATCGACTGCCCTTGATATTCCAGCATCAGAATTTCTAGAAAAAGAAACAATTGAGGTGCTTCAACAGACTGATACGAATTAAGCAATTCGAGTAATCTAAAAAAGCGCTGGCGAAATTTTGCCAGCGCTTTTTATTATATTGACACAAGTTTATTTTCTTCAAACGGAAGTACGACTTCAACTGTTGTTCCTTCCCCTTCAATACTTGTCAGATTCATTCTGCCACTGTGGTTTTCAATAATATTAAAGCTAACCATTAATCCAAGCCCGGTGCCATTCTCTTTAAGCGTGTAGAAAGGTTCACCTATTCTTGGCAATTTATCCAGAGGAATTCCGACTCCCTGATCTGTAATTATTACTATTGCTTCATTAGACTCGCTTTTCATTACCTTCAACGTAATAACCCCACCTGAAGGCATCGCTTCAATCGCGTTCTTCAATACGTTAACAAACACCTGTTTTAATTGGTTTTCTTCGCAGATAATAGGTAAACGGTCAAAATCATACTGCGTTCGAATAACAATGTTTTTAAGAATCGCTTGCGTTTTAAGTAGCGTTACAACGTGTCTGAGTAATGAAATAAGATCTCCTTCAGCAAACTCTTTCTCCTGTGGCCTCGCAAGCAGCATAAACTCACTGACAATAAAATTTATTCGATCGATCTCAGATAGCATGATTTGTAGAAATTCTTGCGACTTCTCATCAGTAGCCGAACTGTAAAGGAGATTTGAAAACCCTTTCAAGGATGTTAATGGGTTCCGAATCTCATGAGCTACTCCTGCCGCAAGTTCTCCTACAGCTGTTAATTTCTCTGAGCGTCTTAATAACTCCTCCGTCTTTTTTAATTCCGTAATGTCTTCAACAATGACGATAACACCTTTCATCTTCCCATCCACAACATGCGGAATCGAAATTAATTTCACACGAACGGAGTGGCCTATTTTATGAATGATGGCTGATTCACATTTTTGGGGAATACCAGTTTTGGTTTCTTCAAAACAGTTCATTGTGCGTTCGTGAAAACGATCTTCTACAATTTTAAAGCATGTTGTATATTTCGTCTCTTTAGCGGAATAACCACTAATTCCCTCTAAAGACGGATTCATGTTCAGTACTTGTCCATTCAGATCCAGAAGCATAATGCCATCTGGATTATTTTCTACTAGAGAATGATAACGACGCTCACTCTCTTGCAGCTGGTATGCCTGGAATTCAAGCTTACGATCACGTACCACACTAATCAAAATCAAGACTGAAATGATAAATATGCCCGTTATGACGATCGATTGCAATAGCATGTTATCACTGTAGTTTTCAATTTCGACCTGTGTATTGCCGGAAACCCTCATCATCATGAAGTAATTGATCATTGATACAGCAATCCCGAGCACAATCGCACCAGCTATCTTCCCCCATGCGTTACGCTTTTCCGCCGTGATACCATATACCAACCAGAAGCTGCTAACTGATGAAACGAGTGCAATAAGTCCCGGAACAACAATTTGCCACCAAGTACTAAGGCTGTATGTCTCTTTCAAAAGATAAACAGAACTTAGAATTTTTAAAAGTAATAACGAAGTAGTAATTGGAATAGCCGCAAGCAAAATTGCTCGAAATGGCTGCATACTTAAGGATAGTACTATAAATGATAGTAATGCCCCACCTACAGGAATAAGTAATGACGCAATGACGAACCACGGCTGATAATGCGCTGATATATTAGGTGATAAACCAAGCAAGGAGATATATTGAAGAATCCAAATCCCCGATCCGAGAGCAAGCGAACTCCCAAACAGCCATATCTTTCTATAAGCTCCTTCCATGCGAATAGCTTTCTCATGAAAATCAAAAGCTGTATACCCATAGCTAACGATCAATAAGATCGAAATTGTTATAAGAAAAAAAGGAAATGTGTACGTAAATTCATTCATGTTATACCCCGCTTTATGCAACTCTGTTTATCGCTAGACACTTAATCTACGTAATTACTATTTGACACTAACCATCAAATTCCTCCTGCTATAGCTGGCTGAAAATGCAAAAAATCAACAGCGTCAAGAAGCAGTCCAAAACCTCGGACTACTTCTTACATTTTCAATGGGTAAAGTTTCTAGTTTTCGGGTACTAACGGGAAGGAGGAGGAACGATATGCCACAAATATTGTTTAAAGTTCAAACCGTGAAAAGACTGGACAGTGGCATACCTAATACTTTTGAAGCTGAGGTTGAAGTCGACATCATTGATCGAAATTCAGGTAATCTCATTCAACAGGGAATGGTACCTGTTCGATTCAATGAGCACGGCGCTTTCCCATCCATTTCACATATTAGACGTTTTGATGGAGACAAGAAGCTTCATACAAAATTTCTGTTTGATAGCAGGAGATATATTCGCAAATTACGACCATATCCTCAACCCGATGATGATTAATCATGCTTCAAATAGGTAGCTGTAAATGTTACAGGCAACCTGAATATTTAAACGGTCAGACGGTTCGTTAAAATCCATGTTAAGTATTTCCTGAATGCGCTGAATTCTGTAATTCATCGTATTAACATGAACGTGAAGCTGTTCAGACGCTTTTTTCAAATCCTGTCCCGTCGAAAGGTAAACAAAAAGCGTTTGAAACAGCTCTCCTTTTCTGCGCTTCTCATAAGCTAGTAACGGAGAGAGGTACTCTAACGCATAATCTGATAGTTCGGCTTCTTTGTTATTTAATAATAGTCTTAGAGCCCCTATCTCCCCATACCAGGAGGAATATCCAGCGAACGTAAACCGCTTTAGAAATTTAATGGTTTTCTTCGCTTCCAGAAAAGAATGCTCTACTGCTTGAATTCCTCTTACTGGTTTTCCGATCCCGATTCTACATATCTTCTCAGTCATAACCGTATCAACAAGATCATTGAACTTTTCCATAAAATCATTCACTACCGTGATTGAAAATTCAATACCATTTGAACCATCGACATAAAATAACAAGACCAGTTGCCGCCCCCATTCTGTCACAAGCAACTGCTTTCCTTCGTCAATATCCAACAAATGGCTAATTGCTGAATGGATACAGCTGCGTAGCCATTCTTCTTCAGGTCCTACGAACTCGTGTGGAACTTCTACAACGGCTACTGTGAAATGACCATCCATACTGATCCCTAACCTTGATGCCGCATAACCTTTGTCTGACTCGTCTTCTTGAGCAGATAAAACATTGATTAACAGTTCACTTGTCAGCCGCTGCTCTTCTTTATCCATGGCTTCTTTTTTCATCAGTTGCAAACCAGCGACAGTGCATGCATGAAAGACAGCGGAATGCTCAAATCTTGTTAACGGCTGCTTTTCAGAAAGAATCGCAAGATAACCAAGTGGAAACGTCAATCGACCTAGCGGAAAAAGCATAAAATTATGTTCAACTGGTAAAACCTCGCTCACCATTTTTCCTTTCATGGAATTCAGATGAGTGAGGATGGCTTTTCTAATCGATTTAATAGATGGTATATCTTCTAAACTTGTAGCTTTCACATCGCCGAATGGATCGAAAATAACGACCGGTTTGCCAATAGAATCAGAGAGATAGGAACAAATATCCTGAAAAGAATTTTCGTTCACAGCAATGTCTGATAGCGCATGGTGAGTCTCAACTGATTTTGATAAGCTTTCATTTTGGTGAACGACCGTCTGGTTAAATTGCTGTAACTTCTTGATGGATACCTCTTTGTTTCGGTACAGGTGAGCATTTTCGAGAGCGATCGCAGCCTGTGAAGAAATAGCTTCTACTAGCCTTATATCATTTTCTGAGAAGGATTTTTCTTCGTTAAAACAATCCAGCACAATCACACCTGTACAGGATTTTTCCTTCTTAATCGGAATACAAATAGTACTCATTGGAAGATCCTGGGCTGACTTATGGTAAAGAGCAGCATTGTGAGCACTCATTGTATTCATGGCTTTCACGACTTCTTTATTTGTTTGAAAATGAATTGTTTTTTCCTTTTCAAATGCAAGACCTGTCATCGATTCCCCCGGGCGAAGGATCACTTCATTAACAGACTTCTTGCGAAATCCAGAAGAAGCTGCAACACTCAGTCCTTTTTTATCTGAGTTATATAAAAACAGAACCCCCCCATCCGCTGCTTCAATTGCTGAAACGGCTTCTTCAATAACAGATTGAATGACAGCATAAAAATCAAGGGATGAGTTAAAAATTGTTGAAACCTGCATAAGCAAATGCAATTGTCGCTTACTGAGTTCTGCTTCATTTTCTAGCAAACCTCTGGTCATTCATTCCACTCCTTCACTTTTTATCTTTTTGTCTGATAGATTTCTGAAGCAGACTTGTTCGATTGTTCCAAATACGTTAGCGTCGCTTCTCCAAGAGTCTTTGCTGCAATAACCATCGCTTTTTCATCGATGTCAAACCTAGGGTGATGATGAGGATACGTTGCATTCAACTCTTCATTTCGTGATCCTGTTAAAAAGAATGTCCCCGGGACTTCTTTAAGATAATAGGCGACATCTTCTCCGATCATTAATGCTTCTGTCTCTACAACATGATTGACTCCCTCTACTTTCTCTGCTGCCCTTTTTAATAATGCTGTTTCTGACTCATGATTGATAACGGGCGGATACCCTCTATTATATGAAAATGAATAGTCTGCGCCAGCAGCTTCACATGTTCCCTTAATTATTCTTTCCATGAGCGCAACAATTTTTTCCCGTATTTCGATGTCGAATGTTCTCACGGTTCCAGTTAAAGTTGCAGATTCAGTGATGACATTGAATGCTGATCCAGAATGGAAGGATCCAATTGAAAGAACTGCTGTACGAGTAGGGTTAATAAAGCGACTTACAATCTGCTGAAGGTTCCCTACAAGCTGACTTGCAATCACAATGGAATCGATTGCCTCGTGAGGAATACCTCCATGTCCACCCTTTCCTTTAATAACAATTTCAAACGAATCTGCAGCCGCCATAAGTTGGCCAGCTTTATAAGCGATCGTTCCTGTTGGGAATCCGGACCAGAGATGCGTTCCAAACAGCACATCCACCCCGTCAAGACATCCATCCTCAATCATCGGTTTCGCACCACCCGGTGTGATTTCTTCAGCAAACTGATGAATGAAGACCACTTTGCCAGGAAGTTGGTCTTTCTGTTCATGCAGTGCTTTTGCTAGAAATAAGAGTGTGGATGTGTGACCATCGTGGCCACAAGCGTGCATAACTCCTGGCACAGTCGATTGATATGGAACATCCTTCTCATCTTGAATTGGAAGAGCATCGAAGTCCGCTCGTAAAGCCACTGTTTTACCTGGCAATGACCCTTCTAGATAAGCAACTACACCTCTCCCTCCTACTTCAGTTCTCACCTTCACGCCAAGTTTCTGGTAGAATTCACCAATTAACCGCGGCGTTCTGACCTCTTCAAAAGACAGCTCGGGATGTCTATGTAAGTCTCTTCTTAGTTCAACCATTTCCGGGTATAACTCTTCTAATCTGGTATAAAGGGCTTCCTTCATCATTCATTCCCCTCTCCTTTATCTGTTTCAAGAATAATTATACTAGTCTGATATTAGTATTCTATGTGTATTTTAACAAAAATCTTGATCCTATTATGTAGATTTCCGCAATTTAAATGTAAAAACAATAAAAATTCTGATTACTCATCTGAATTTCTCTTATTAGCGGTTCTATTTCAATAGAGGTGTTTGCTTTATGTGAATGTTTTTTCTAAAATGGATTAAGTTCACGAAGGAGGAAACACGCATGCGCATTTTACTATTAGGCGCAACTGGAAGAGTTGGAAGTGAAATTCTTAAACTCGCTGTTGCAGACAAGCATGACATTACAGTTCTTGTTAGGGCGAAAGAAAAGCTCGACGTGCAAAATGACATAAAAATTGTTGAAGGAAATGTTCTGGATCAAGAAGTGCTTGTTCAAGCAGCAAAAGGTGCTGATGTCGTCGTAAGCGCACTTGGTACTGATAAAACCACAACTTTATCTGAAAGTACGCCTAAGGTAATTCAAGTTATGAAAGCGAATGGAATTAAACGTATTATAACTGTGGGAACAGCGGGAATCCTTACGAGTAGAACCCAACCACCTCTATATCGCTATGAATCTTCGGAGTCTCGTCTTAAAACGACTCGAGCCGCCAAAGAGCACAGGAAGATGTATGAAACATTATCTGAAAGCAACCTTGACTGGACTATTGTTTGCCCAACCTATTTACCGGACGGTCCAGCTAAAGGAAATTATCGCGTTAATGAAGATGTTCTCCCTGAGAACGGACGTGAAATTTCAGTAGGCGATACAGCACAATTTGTTTATCAGGAATTACAAGTATGCAATCACCTTTATAAAAGAGTTGGTATTGCTTACTAGCTACTGGAACACCCCTGGATGTTTACTTGCCACCTCTACGTTTATGAAAAACCTTTTGGTAGATGGGACATATTATTCGCCTATTCGAGGATCTATAAAAAAAGCACACAAGAAAAACGAGTGTACACTCGTTTTTCTTGTGCTTACTTCTGCTTTAACGCAGCTTCCAAAGCGATAATCATCATGTCTTTAAAAGTAGACTGACGTTCTTCTGATGTTGTTTCCTCACCAGTTACAATGTGATCACTAACCGTAAGAACAGTAAGTGCATTCACACCGAATTTTGCAGCGATCGTATAAAGCGCTGACGTTTCCATCTCTACACCAAGAACCTGGTAATCAGCAAGCTGCTGGAAAATTTCCGGGTTATCACGATAGAAGGAATCACTTGTAAAGACGTTCCCAACATGGACAGCCATTTCTTTTTCAGTAGCAGCATCGTAAGCGTGCTTAAGTAAGTCGAAATTGGCAGTTGGTGCGAAATCCATCCCGTTAAATTGCAGGCGGTTTACACCTGAATCGGACGTTGCGCTCATCGCAAGAATTACGTCTCTAACGTTCACTTCTTTCTTTAATGCGCCACATGTCCCAACACGAATCAAATTCTTAACACCGTAGCTTTGAATCAATTCATTTACATAAATTGAAATGGATGGCACTCCCATCCCAGTCCCCTGAACAGAAATTCTTTCTCCCTTGTATGTACCTGTAAACCCGAGCATTCCCCTTACTTCGTTATAACAGACAACGTCCTCTAAAAACGTTTCTGCAATGTACTTCGCACGAAGTGGATCTCCCGGCAATAGAATCGTTTCAGCAATATCTCCTTGATTTGCTCCAATATGTACACTCATTGTACGACCTCCTTCAGTTATTAAGTTCACTATCAAAAGTAGCATAAGATGCGCTGAGATTCCACATGCAATCACCCTATACATAGCCTTTCCTATAAACCAGACGATACCCAAGCCAGCTTACATCAAAAAAGTAGAAAAAGGTAATAACCTCTTTCTACTTCAATACCATTCTTAATAATACGGTGAAATCATCAGGTATACGACCACGCCGGTAATACTTACATATAACCAAATCGGCATTGTCCATCTCGCTATTTTACGATGTTTTGCTACCTGCATATTAATGCCACGAGTTACTGTAATTAATGCCAGTGGCACAATCGCTGCTGCAAGAACAATGTGAGTGATTAATATAAAAAAATAGATCGATCGAATGATTCCTTCTCCCCCAAATGAAGTGGATTCAGACAATCCATGGTACGTGACATAAGAAATAAGAAACAGCGCCGTTGTGGTGAAAGCAGCAAAGATAAACCGTTTGTGAAGTTTAATATTCTTTTGGAGGATAAAAATAAGCGCAGCTACTAGAAAAACAAACGTGAAGCTGTTAAACACTGCATTCAACAATGGTAATAGCGTAATATCAAACCCTACATCTCCACTATACTCAGGTAGGAAAAAGAGGATAACGACAAGCACGTTAATCGCGATTGAAAGACCGACAATCCATGGCGTATAATTTCGTTGTTTTACATCATTCATTTCAAATTCTTCTCCTTATCACAGTCATCTACCTTCTAAGGATAAGAAAATTTCATGATTTCGGCAACCAATGAGACACATCAGTATTGTAAAATCCAATAACCTGACACCTTTTGTTCACAGAATTGCTAAGGAGTCCATTGATCATGAACAACCCCTACCAGGTATTGTTCTCCTTCATATTCTGTGAAAACCAGTTTAAGACTCTTCCAATCCAGCCCCCCATTCTCTTCAGACCCCGGTACAAAAAACTCTATAAAATGGCTATCTGGAAAAGCTTCTTTACTGTTTTGTAGACTGTTGGTCTCCTCGAAATAATCATTGTAAGTTACAAAGTCCGTTTCACTATAGTCAACGTCATTCACGTAGGTGTTAAAATAATCTATTGGTGTTAAGCGAATAGGTTTTCCACTTCCCGCTTCCATTCCCCATTCATATTGCTTTCTGTTCTTTAATAATTCTCTGATTTGCATTGGCATCAATACTTGAGCACGCTTTTTCTCTATTGTTCCGTATGGCGAGAATAGAACGCCTTTCTTTGGATGGACAAAGCCTGCAAGCTCTTTCATCTCTTGATGACGAAGCGCATTTAGAACCTTGTATGCCCTTTCTGTCACAATACTTTGGACAGACTTTTTGTCACCTGCTTCAACAACTTCAGTTATACCACTCTCATTTTCACTAACTTGAGCACAACCAATTAATAAGCTAAGGAACAGGAAAAAGATCACGTTACGATAGATCATCACCCTCATCCTCCCGGCCATTCACATATCTACTATATTCGCCGTTCTATACCTCAATCATTCATTTCACTGAAAAAAAAGCAAATTAGTTTTCAGAATATCCATCTCACATTAAATCGCGTAAAAACGGGGATGGCATCGCTTACAACTCATTTATTCTAAACTGAAAATTCAAATTTCTATTCATTTGCAATCTCACAATTTGATTTTAGTGCTAAAAAGCTATAAAATTTTTACTTGGGAACCCAGTAATGGGTTTGACGACTTATTACTAATCGTATGCACTGACTGATCCAGGATAATGTTAAAAACCGGGAATTTTACTATTCATTTCAATACCTTCCCTCTGGAACAGCAATAATGAAAAGAAGTGAGGTCACAAAGATGAATCAACCATCCAAACAGGCTTCTGTTATCGTCATATTCGGAGCTACAGGAGATCTTGCAAAACGCAAGCTATTTCCATCACTGTATAACCTCTATTGCAAAGGTGTGCTTGCAGAGGATTTCGCTGTTGTTGGCGTTGCCCGCAGACAGTTATCTAATGAAGAATTTCGTGCGAACGTCCATGATTCCGTGATTCACACCGCATGTATGGATAAAAACGACAAGCATGAAGAATTTAGCAGTCACTTCTTCTATCAGCCATTCGACGTAACGAAGAAGGAATCTTACCAGGATCTTAAAAGATTAACGGAATCGCTTGATGAGAAATTTGATATTCCAGGTAATCGTATTTTCTACATGGCGATGGCGCCTGAATTCTTTGGCACGATTGCACTAAACCTTGATTCCGAAGGACTCATTGAAGGTGATGGGTTTAATCGCCTTGTTATTGAAAAGCCTTTCGGACATGATTTCCCATCTGCTCAAAAGCTTAACGATGAAATTCGTCAGGTTTTCTCAGAAGATGAAATCTATCGAATTGACCATTATCTCGGTAAGGAAATGGTGCAAAACATTGAAGCGATTCGATTCGCCAATTCATTATTTGAACCACTCTGGAATAACCGTTATATATCCAATATCCAGGTGACATCCAGTGAAACAGTAGGAGTTGAAACACGCGGCGGTTACTATGAAAAATCCGGAGCGCTACGTGACATGGTACAAAACCATATGCTTCAAATGGTCTCCCTTCTTGCGATGGAACCACCTGGTAGTCTAACGACTGAAGAAATCCGCGGTGAAAAGGTTAAAGTTCTTCGTGCACTTCGAGGAATAAGCACTGAAGAAGTGAAGGATTACTTTGTTCGCGGTCAGTATAAACAGGGTGAAGTCGATGGAGAGACACTTCCTGGCTACCGTGAAGAAAATAATGTAGATGAAGAATCAAACACAGAAACATTTGTGGCTGCGAAGTTGATGATTGATAACTTCCGCTGGGCAGGCGTTCCATTCTACATTCGAACAGGTAAACGAATGAAAAGTAAATCCACTAAAATTCTTATTGAGTTCAAAGACATGCCGATGAACCTTTATAAGAATGAAAGTGGTAAACTAGGACCGAACATTCTCGTTATTAACATTCAACCTGAAGAAGGCATCACGCTTCATTTGAACGTCAAGGATAATGGCGATATGAGAAAAACAACGCCAATTCAACTAAACTTTAATAACAAGCAGGAAAACAACATCAACTCTCCAGAAGCCTACGAGCGTCTTCTTCATGACGTCATGCGTGGCGATGCAACCAACTTCACTCGATGGGATGAAGTTGCACTCTCATGGCAGTTCATTGACCCTATTTCAGTATCATGGGCAAATGAGAAAGAACAGGACTTCCCTAACTATCCTGCAGGATCAATGGGCCCTGATGCAGCAGACCGTTTGCTAGAGAAAGACGATCTGCATTGGTGGCCATTGCCATAAGAAAAGCGAAGTGGCCGGTTAAATCTGCAGGGCGTGGGAGGCCATTCATTTTGAAGACGCTTTTTGTGTTGTGTTCCGCTTAAATCAACATTACATTGGAGCCAGTAACTGGTTTCACTCTCAATATGGCTTAACTGACAAAAGAAAGATACGTGTTTGACGTATCTTTCTTTAACTTATCAACTTAAATCTGAAAGGAAGTGCATTACAATGAAAATGTATGACGTTAGCGCACCAATTTATAATGGGATGACTGTCTACAAAAACAAAGAGGAGAAACAACCTGAAATCAACACAAACACAAATGGCCATGTAACCGAATCTCGCCTTTCTCTCGATGTACATACCGGCACACATGTTGATGCACCTCTTCACATGATGAATGACGGCGCAACATTTGAAACCATTAATATGGAGGATCTCGTTGGTCAGGCTAAAGTCATTGATGTTACAAATGTTAAAGGTGCTATTACTGATAAGGATATTGAGTCAGAAGATATTCAAAAGGGAGATTTTATTCTCTTCAAATCTCAGAATTCATTCGAAGATGAGTTCAATTTTGAATTTGTATTCGTTGGCGAAGATGCTGCGCGTTATTTAGCCGAGCGAAATATACGTGGCGTTGGTGTTGATGGGCTTGGTATTGAACGTAGCCAGCCAGAACATCCGACACACCGTTCTCTTTTTGAGAAGGACGTCATCATCATGGAAGGGCTCCGTTTAAAGGACGTTGACCCAGGTCAGTACTTTATGGTTGCTGCTCCATTAAAGCTTCAGGGAACGGATGCATCACCAGCACGCGTCCTTCTATTTGAAGGATTAAAAGAAGCATAATGAAGAAGCCGGGGTTTACTAAACTACCCCGGCTCTATTTATGCCTCTCGTAATAATTTAGTGAGATAGGTCACTAAAGGAAATCATTGTTCAAAAAAACAATTCAATTTAGGTATCTATCTCATAGAAAAAGACCACCGCTCTGCTAATCATGCAAGCACGGTGGTCCTTTAATTAATAATTAATCTTCAAGCCATTCTGTGTGGAACACTCCTTCACGATCGATACGCTGATACGTATGAGCACCGAAGTAGTCACGCTGAGCTTGGAGAAGGTTCGCAGGTAATGTTTCACTGCGATAGCTGTCAAAGTAAGCAATCGCGCTCGCAAGGCCAGGAACAGGGATCCCACGCTGTACAGCAAGTGATACGATATCACGAGCAGCACTCTGGTAAGATTCAACGATTTCCTTGAAGTAAGGATCAAGAAGCAGATTCGTTAGGCCTGGCTCACGGTCGTAAGCTTCTTTGATGTTTTGTAGGAAGCCTGCACGGATAATACAACCACCGCGGAAGATCATAGCGATTGAGCCGTAATCAAGGTTCCAGTCATACTCGTCAGATGCTGAACGCATTTGAGCAAATCCTTGAGCGTAAGAGCAAATCTTGCTCAAGTAAAGAGCTTTGCGGATTTTCTCGATAAGTTCTTCTTTATTGCCATCAAATGCTGGTACATCTGGTCCTGTAAGAAGCTTGCTTGCTTTTACGCGCTCATCTTTCATAGCTGAAATAAAGCGTGAGAATACAGACTCAGTGATAATTGAAAGAGGCACACCTAGATCAAGCGCACTCTGGCTTGTCCATTTACCAGTACCTTTTTGTCCTGCTGTATCAAGAATAACATCAACAAGGGCCTTCCCTGTTTCAGGATCTTTTTTCGTAAAGATATCAGCTGTGATTTCAATCAGGTAGCTATCAAGTTCACCCTTATTCCATTCTTTAAATACTTCATGAAGTTCGTCTGTTGAAAGACCAAGTACGTGCTTCATCATGTAATAAGCTTCACCGATGAGCTGCATATCACCGTACTCAATACCGTTATGCACCATTTTCACATAGTGACCTGCCCCATCTGGACCGATGTATGTCGTACATGGCTCACCATCTACATTTGCAGCTATTGCCTTAAAAATATCTTCAACTTCGCTAAATGCATCTGGTTGCCCACCAGGCATGATAGAAGGTCCGTTAAGTGCACCTTCTTCACCACCGGACACTCCAGTACCAATAAAGCGAATGCCTTTTTCTTTCAGGTCCTCACTACGCTTCTGAGTGTCTTTAAAGAACGCATTACCACCATCGATGATAATGTCGTCTTGATCAAGGTGTGGCAGTATTTGGTCAATTGTAGCATCAGTTGGCATGCCTGCTTTCACCATTAGCAAAATCTTTCTTGGTGTTTCAAGTGATTGAACGAACTCTTCAATGCTATATGTATCCTGAAAGTTTCGTCCCTCAACTTCAGACATCATTTCTTTTGTTTTTTCTTCAGATCGGTTGTAGACAGATACAGAATAGCCTCGGCTCTCGATATTCATCGCGAGGTTCTTCCCCATTACAGCTAAACCAATAACGCCAATTTGTTGTTTTGACATCTTATTCCCTCCAGCTCTTCTACTAAAATTCTCTGAATAACGACTGCAACTGAAAGTATACCATAACGATTTGCTCACTTGTAATAGTATGTACACCTAAAATCAGGTTCATCACCTTAACAGTCTGACAGTATGCATTATACGTCTTTTGAGCCCACCGTGCAAAGATTAGCAACTGAGAGACCAGAATTTCCGTTCACATTATGAAGGGGTTTCTTTAAATCATACATAAGCAAGCGCTTTCTAAAAATTCCACCCGATGGTGGTAGGTTATGGGATTGTTTAACTGGGAAAACATAGATAAGATACTTTATAATGGAATTGAACGAAGTAAAGGAGTGATTAAGCTTTGAACGAAAAAAAGCTCGCGGGTGAAAAAGCGGCAGCTTACGTACAGGATGGTATGGTGGTCGGTCTTGGTACAGGCAGTACAGTTTATTTTACTTTATTGAAATTGGCGGAGAGGGTTAAGGAAGGACTAATGATAAAGGGTATACCCACTTCTAAGGAAACGGAAGCCATTGCAATCGAACATGGTATCCCGCTCATTGCTCTCCAAGATGTATCATCGATTGATTTAACTATTGATGGTGCTGATGAATTGAACGATGATCTTACGCTTATTAAAGGTGGTGGTGGTGCATTACTTCGCGAGAAGATTATTGCTTACCACTCGACTCATATGATCGTAGTTGCCGATTCAAATAAATCTGTTAGTAAGCTCGGCACCTTTCCGCTTCCTGTCGAAATTGTTCCTTTTGGATATAACAAAACAGTGCAATCTCTTGAAAAGTTGGGATGTCGTGTAGTCATTCGTAACAATGCCAGTTCCCCCTTCCTAACGGATAATGGAAATTATATCGTAGATTGCTCATTTGGAGAAATCCCTTACCCATCCACTTTACATGACAAGATCAATCAGATCCCGGGCGTCGTTGATAATGGATTATTTATAGGCTATGCTAACAAAGCCATTGTCGGGCAAGAGAACGACATCACCTTTATAGAAAACTAAAGCCTGGCGGATTGCCAGGCTTGTTTCATATTATTTAATAATTAATACCGGACAGTGAGCACGCTGGAGCACAGAATGGCTTACGCTACCGAGAAACCACTCTCTTAAACCGTTTAGTCCTCTGCTCCCCATAATAATCAGGTCACGGTTGTTTTCATCTGCATACTTCACGATCTCATTTCCGGGATTTCCTTCAAGTACAATTGTTTTCACTTTATGATTCGGAAGTTGAACCTCAAGCTTTTCGCTGATCCCTTTTAACATATCAACCGCTTCTTTTCTTAATTCGTTTAGAATACTAGCATAAACAACGGCAGAGCTGATTTGAGCTGTAGGATTTAGTGCCGTAACCACGTCGACTTCAAGCGATGGATTTTCCTTAGCCATGGCGATCGCTTCATTAAGTGCCTTGATACTTAGGTCGGAGCCGTCAATGGCAACCAGGACTTTATTATACTTTTTCATAATAACATTCTCCTTCCCTGATCTGCTTTCATCTTATCATGATGAAAGGACTCTAACTGTGACTTCAATCACGAATGGTCTTGAGGTTTCTTTCTGAAAAGAACCTGCTCAGTGATCATTGCTGTTAATGAGCCGAGAATTAAACCGTTATTTAAAAGGGAAGCCGTAATAGGTTGGGCATCTTGGAACGCTTCAGGGGGAATAAACATCGTGCCAATCCCAACCATAAAGGAAATCCCTATTATAAATGGTTTTCCCTCAGATGAATCCTTTTTAAACTCATTAAACGCGATTCCAACCATGTTTACGAAGACAATGAAAATAACGGCATAGCCGACTGGTTCAGGAAGCGCAGCAAAGAACGCCATTAGAGTAGGAAAAAGACTTATGATAATGATTAGTCCACTTCCAATAATAAATGGAAGCCTGCGTTTGAGACCTGTGGTCAAGATGAAACCAGCAGCACCTGAAATCGGCACGCTACCTACTGCTGAAAAAACTCCCCCCAGCATTTGATTAATTCCTGAGATAAACCCAGCCTGACGGTAACGTCCCATCGGCTTTTGACTCGTTAGTCTACTTAACACTTCTTCAACGACACGAATACTCGCAATCATGTTCGTTAAGAGCAGCAACGTTACCAGGGCAGCCGTTACAATCATTCCAGAATCCCAGCTTGGATAACCAAAAGCAAAGATTTGCGGAAAAGCGACAGGTCCACCTTCAGGAATTGAAACAGGCTTCGCAAGTCCTAACAGCGCAAATATAACCCAGCCAATGATTAAGATAATCAAAATGGAATACTGCTGAATCATCGCTGGCATCGATCTTGAGAACCAAATTGAAATGAGAACAAGGAGAAGAGATAACCCGGCAATTCGTAAATCAATCCCCTCTCCAAGATAGCCCACACCCATCATGCCATTTAGAAATGAGCCGCTTAGCTGTGCAACCAGGAGTAAAAGATAAACCCCTGTTACAACAGGAGTGAATAAACGTGATAACTTCTCTACCATTCCGAAAGCGCTAAGTAGAATAAAGATAATTCCACTTGCAATCATGGCAAGTTCAAGTGCCTGTAACGTTTCCATTTCTGAACCAAAGATCGCAGAGCTCAGTCCAGCGTATAAAACAAAAACACCCCACCATAATCCAGCTGGCCCTTCATTAATTGGCAGTCGATGCCCAAGAGTAACCTGCAAAATACCTGCCACGCCAAGGACAAACATCGTTCTTTGCACAAATCCTGCCGACATGGCTGGATCTAAGTGGAACAGGCTGGCGATCGCTACGGGTGCCACGATTGATCCTGCAATCATAAATACTGCCCATTGAAGAGCAGATAACGTATTACGCATAAAAATCCTTCTTTCATTTACACAAATTATGTACCCCAGTTTATTTTATCAAAATGAGGGATTGCGGTCATTACGAATTTTTCCAGTGTGCAATACCCCTGCGCTCTGTTATACTATTTTATTGGTGATTTGATTTCAATCAAAGTCACGGGTGGGAGAGGGATACACAAGTAAGAAGGGAATAAAGTGAAAACGAAAATTAACTTTGATTTTCAGAGTCACGATACTTCACTGAAGAAAGAAATTCTTGCAGGCATTACATCATTTTTTACAATTGTTTATATTGCAGCTGTAAACGCGTCAATCCTAGCTGATGCAGGAATTCCTTTTGAAGCAGGAATGATTGCAACTGTCCTAACCTCAGTGGTCGGCTGCCTGTTAATTGGTTTTTATGCAAATGCCCCTATTATCCTAGTCCCAGGGATGGGCGTTAATGCATTCTTTACGTATACTATGGTTGAATCGATGGGATTGAGCTGGCAGGTTGCCCTAGCATCTGTCTTCGTTGCAGGTATCCTTTTCGCCATTACAGCTTTTACACCACTTGCAGGTGTTCTATCAAAAGCTATTCCTCGTTCATTAAAAGAAGCCATTACCGTTGGAATTGGATTGTTTCTTACATTCATTGGTCTTCAAAAAGGCGGGATAGTTGTTTCAAGCGATTCAACCTTTGTTGAAATGGGGAATTTAGGATCTGCGCACGTGATTGCAACGCTCGTTACACTGGCGTTAACTGCAATTCTCTTCATTCGAAATGTCAAAGGTCATTTCTTGATCAGCATGCTTGCTGGTACGGTACTCGCCTGGTCTCTTGGCTTAATTGAAACCGGACAGCAGGTGAGCTTCTCGATCGCTTCATACAGTTCAGTCTTTGGAGCCATGTCATTCAATGACATTCTAATGGTACCATTCTGGATCGCTACGTTCTCAATGGCAATGATTCTTGTTTTTGAAAATATGGGGCTCCTTCACGGTTTACTTCCTGATCAATCCAAATTCGAGAAATCATACAAAGCCAATGCGATCTCAGCTATTTCTTCTGGGTTATTCGGCACAAGCCCGACAGTCTCAACAGTAGAGAGTGCATCCGGCATCTCAGCAGGTGGTAGAACAGGTCTAACGTCCATTACAACAGGATTATTGTTCTTAACCTCCCTGTTTTTCATACCAGTCTTTAAAATCATACCGGATTCCGCCATTGCACCTGTACTCATCATCATAGGTGGATTAATGATCACATCCATTCAGAACATTTCTTTACAGGATTTCTCGGAAGGGTTTCCTGCGTTCTTAATCATCGTGATGATCCCCCTAACCTACAGCATCGTCGACGGAATCGCATTCGGCTTCATCGCCTATCCGTTCCTGAAGATTGCTCTAGGCAAAGGAAAAGAAGTCCCAATTCCAATGTACATCATCGCAAGTTTATTTTTCCTCAACTTTTTCTTACATGGCATATAGAAAAGCGGAAGTGGCCGGTTAAATCTGCAGGGCGGTGGAAGCCATAAGAATGAGACGTTTTGTGTCTCAATCCAATGAGTGAAACGACCGAAGGACCCGGAAAGCCAAAAACACCAAGAGGCACAGAGACTAAGCTCTCTGTGCCTCTTTTCCATATATTCACAAACGCAGCTCAAGAAAATATAATCGATATTATGATTGCGCTCTATATTTGATGTTATATAAAACGGTTTATCCGATTTTTCTCTCCAAACCCATATTTTGTGTGATATGCTTTTTCTTGGTGATACCCAATGAAAAAAACTCGTTCCTTATTTTTATCAACCCTAATTCTAACCGGCTGCCAGTCCCAGTCAGTTGCTTTCCATGAGCCCTCAGCTGAGAAATCAATTGTTCGCTCTGAGACCACCGCGCTCGCCTCCTCTCTTTCTAATCAGCGAACATTAGAGATATTGGCGGAATACAAGAAGCAGGATCCAGTTGAATGGGGCGAACGCGTCACTGGTGTAAAGAACCGTTTTATAACAACAAACAAAGAAATCGCTTTAACCTTTGACGCATGCGGAGGCCCACACGGAAGTGATGTGGATGAAAAATTATTTACCTTCTTAATTGACCAGCAAATTCCTTCAACACTATTCGTTAACAGCAGATGGATTGATGAAAACACTGGACTCTTTCAAGAGCTTGCCGCGGAGCCGATATTTCAGATCGAAAATCACGGGACGAATCATCAGCCCTTATCTGTTAACGGTCGTTCTGCGTGGGGGATAATGGGAACGTCATCCGTAAATGAGGTCGTCCAGGAGATTACACAAAACCAGGATAAAATCACGGAACTCACCGATAAAAAACCCTCACTCTTTCGTTCTGGAACAGCTTATTACGATGACGTGTCGGTTAATATTGCGAATGAAATCGGTGTTGAAGTCGTAAACTACACCATTCTTGGAGACGCTGGGGCCACCTTCTCGCGTGATCAGGTCAAAGATGCACTCATTGCTGCTAGTCCCGGTGATATTGCGCTTCTCCACGCGAACCAGCCTGCAAGTGAAACAGCTGAAGGTTTAAAATTAGCTGTTCCTATTCTTAAGAAAAAAGGTTATTCCTTCGTTCAACTGAAGAACCAGAATTTGCAGTGATTAATTATCCTTGAAACGGTCACCTTAAAAACAACGCATCAAAAAAGGGGTGAACAGGGATGAGTCAGTCAAAAGGCCAACGTGAACGACAATTTCGTAAACGTAAAGAAGCGCAAAATCCACATGGTAAAATCAAATCGTTAGAACAGCTTTCCAATGAAACACCTCCAGGTAAGTAAGCGTCTATCCGATTAAACTTCTTAGTATAAGGGTAATGTGATGGTTAGGACACCTAAAAGGAGTTTCGATTGATGAATGAAATGACTGGATCTGTAGCTGGAATGAAGGGTGAGGACGGCATACAGCGAATCGAATCTGCCCTCCTCTCATTGAATGGTGTGGAACAAGCGCACTTGCCGAATTAAGAGAAGACGGTATCCATTGTGTATGACAAAGAAGTTGTTAACGTATCCGCTATTACACAAACCATTGAAGAAGCTGGATATCAAACCGTTTAAAAAAAGCCTGGCATCCGCAGGCTTTTTTTATATGAAGCTTTACAGCTTGCTACATAATTCAACAATAAAACAAGTTAAACTTTCCACGAACTTTCAATCTTCGCAAATTCATGATGGTAAGGTATACTTATGCGCTATTGATAAGAAGATGAAAGGGGTGCCGTACGTGGAACAGTCTCATCTAAACCTAGGTGATTCCAGTGTTCTTGTGTCAAAACACCATACGGATCCGAATTTAACATGCGATGATCCCATCCTGCTTAAGAAACTTGACGCACTTGCCTATGAGAATAAAAAGTTGGGCATGGTAAACCATCTTGTTGCAGGAGTAGCTCATGAAATCAGAAATCCGCTTACAATCATGAAAGGCTTCCTACAAATTATTAAACCTGATCTAGAAAAGCTTAACAAAAGTGAAATTGCCGAGCTACTGTTAACAGAAATTCATCGAACCAATGAGTTGATTGAAGAATTTCTAAGTGTAGCACGCCCTGCTGAACATACCAAAGTAAAAATCAATCTAATACCCTTCCTGAAGAACATTTTGCTTCTTTACCAAAGTGAAGCGATTATAAACCGATGTACACTTTCACACAACTTAAACCATTTTAACCATCCCTTTTACGTCATGATTGACGAAGGTCAGTTTAAACAGGTTTTTCTCAATATTATTAAAAATGGGTTGGAAGCAATCCAATCTGCGAATCGTGACAAAGGTAACATTTCTCTATCCATCTTTAAACGACTGAACACGGTAAATATTCAAATCCATGATAATGGAAATGGAATGGATGCCTCCACAGCTTCAAAACTGTTTCAGCCATTTTTCACTACAAAGAAAAAAGGAACAGGACTCGGCCTATTCCTTTGTAACCAAATTATTCAAAATCACAGGGGAAGCATCCGAGTAAAAAGCACTCCGTCAATTGGCACAACATTTTTCATTCAGTTGCCCCTCCTTCAAACGGATTAAAATCCAACCTGTTCATCAGCAGTCTGTTTATGGTTTCTCGATTTATGAAGGAGGGCATTCACCTCGCCACCAACAACGAGAATTAACCCCGTTAGATAAAACCAGAGCATCAGTATAATGACCCCACCAAGGCTTCCGTACGTTGCTGAATAATTCCCAAAATTGCTTATATAAAAGGAAAAAGCAAGGGAAATGATTTGCCAGCCAATTGTAGCCACAATCGCTCCAATGATGACTTCCTTAAATGGAAAATGTTTATTTGGAGCAAAGTGATATAATGCAGCAAGAATACAAGCCATAATCCCTACCGCAATCACCCATCTTAATATTCGAAATAGAAATTCGGTGGACTCTGGAAGGCTCAACGCCGAAGTGAGTGTGTTAATGATCACACCACCGAAAACAGGTAAAACAAGTGTTACGATAAAAACAAGGACAAGTCCGAGCGTTAGAAAAATGGATAAAAGACGGGCTTTAATAAAAGACCTTGTCTCATCCACATCGTAAGCAAGATTAAGAGCTCTCATCAGCGCCATCATACCGTTAGAAGCAGACCAAAGAGTACCAAGGATACCTACAGTTAACAACCCGCCCTGCGGCTCACTAATAATTGAGAGCACATTTTCCTGAAGCATGGCTCCTGTCTCACCAGGCGCATACTTCGTCAAGAAATCAATAGCCTGCTGTTTATCAATGGATAGGTATGGGAGAATGGAGATAATTAAGATAAGTAATGGAAAAATAGAGAGCATAAAGTAGTAAGCCAGTTCAGCAGCAAGACTGGTAACGCGATCTTCGCCTAATTCCTTACCGAGTTTTTTAGCAAATGATATCGTAGCCATCATTAAGTTCCCCCTTAAACAGTTCTTCAAGTCCTTTCCCTCAATATCAATGTTATAATCTACTAGAAGATTAAGCTTATTCTTTTCAATAGAAACGCCCCCACAAAAAAGAGCAGATGCGAGTCTGCCCTTTTTATTATGGAGTTTACTGCTACTATCTCGGTTTTGACCAGCAATACTTTGTAATCAAACGTAATTTTCTGTAAAATATATTAAGAAGCTCTTATAGAAGGGACTAAACGTCTTGCAAATCAAAACACGCTCAATTCCTTGGATTATCATCGGAAGCTATTTTGTGTTTGGATCCGTTTGGATCTTGCTTTCCGATACGCTTCTTTATCAAATTTCAACAAATTTTATTACCAATAAACAAATGGGACTGTATAAAGGCTGGTTTTTCATTCTGCTCACGTGTGGATATCTTTATTTCCTTCTAAGACATCTCCTCTCTCAGAATCGAGAAATGGAGACAAGGCTTTTAGAAAGCGAGGAACGGTATCGGAGACTTGTAGAGTCCTCTCCCTATGCGATATGCCTTTTACAAAATGGGAAAATAAATTTCACAAATCAGACAGGTTTAAACATGATTGGTGTTAAAAGGTTTGAAGATATGGATGAAGATCATACCACCCTTGTCGTATCCCCCGGGGATTCCCACCGAATTAAAACGATCTTAGCAAGTTTAGAGGCAAATAAACATAGCAGTCCACAAACGTTCGAATATCAGCTGAGGCGAAAAAACAATGAAATCATAGATGTAGAATCGACATTTATCCCCATTACGTTTAAAGGAGAAAGTGCAACGATTATCCAGACGAATGACATTACAGAGCGTAAGAATGCTCTGAAAGAGCTCTGGGATGCGAAACAAATGATTCAGGCCATTATAATCGCCTCTCCCATCGCTATCATGACGCTTGATATGAATGCAAACATTCAATCATGGAACCCTGCAGCTGAAAAAATATTCGGCTGGAAAAGCAACGACATCGTTGGAAAAAGAAGTCCTCTCGTTCCTGAAGGAGAAAGAGATATTACGATACCTGAAATAATTAAGCACGGTCATATCATCAACGAGGAAGTAAAACGGAAGCGTAAAGATGGGTCCATTGCATATACAGCGCTTTCCACCGCTCCCATAGAAGATGAGAATGGTAATATAATTGGCATCATGGCTGCATTCATGGATATTACCGACAAGAAAAAAACAGAAGAAGCGCTCATTAAAACGGAGAAGCTTTCTGCGGTTGGGCAGCTTGCAGCAAGTGTTGCTCATGAAATTCGAAATCCACTTACATCTGTAAAAGGCTTTATTCAGCTCCTTAACCAGGATGAGCGTTTTTTAGACAAGGCGCCATTTATGTCAATTATGCTGGCTGAAATTGATCGTATGGATGTCATTATTAAAGACCTACTCGTGCTTGCCAAACCGCAGGCACATCGATTCACTTCTTTTGAAATGAACACATTGCTGACCTATGTAACCCAATTACTTAGCACACAGGCCTCCCTTTATAACATTTCGTTTCAATATGAATTAGTTAAAGAGGAGAATTTTCTATTCGGAGAAGAAAATCAGTTAAAGCAAGTTTTTATCAATTTAATCAAAAATGCAATCGAATCAATGCCTGACGGAGGTTGTGTTAAGATTAGAACAAGGAAACTTGATCGAGGGATTGAAGTAACCATTCGAGATGAGGGTGCTGGTATCCCTTCACACAAAATCAAAACGCTTGGTGAACCTTTCTATACGACCAAGGAAGAAGGCACCGGCCTTGGCCTATTATCCAGCTTTAAAATTATTGAGAACCACAAAGGAACGATTCACTTTGAGAGTACAGTAGGTATAGGTACATCCGTAACCGTCCTTCTCCCTCTAACTGAATCTGACACTACGAATGACAATGATTGAATAAGCTCATAAGGTTTGGTTTCGTGCATTTTTTGTGCTTCCTTCCCTTTATATGCTAAAATATCATTCGTCTCTTATTTTCGAATAAGGTTGACCTGAAGGAGGAAGCAACATTGCAAAAAACAAAACGAAATGATCCCTGTCCATGTGGCAGCGGCAAAAAATACAAAAAATGCTGTATGACATCTGAAAATGCACAGGATCAATTAGAAGATCAGCTCTATACGCAGGAACTATACACGATACAGGCTCAACTCGTAGAGTACGCAATGAGTGAACATGATCAAAAAATGGTATCACTCGCAAACGACCTATTTAGAAGGTACGAGATTCCAAAAAACCTTGAAGAAGCTTACATGCATGGTATCTTCCCCTGGGCGATTTTCCATCAATCTGTGAACCAATGGAACAAAACAATCGTTAAAGAATACATTCAGCGCTTTGCTCATACATTCTCGACTGATCGGGTTCGTGGAACAGTAAATGACTGGCGTGAAGCTTATATGTCTATTTACAGCATAGAAGAAGTCTCAGGGAATACAGCGGTTGTGAAAGAATACGGCTCAGAACAGCCAATCAGTATTCTATTACATGAGGAAGTTATTGTAGCAAGTGGTGAAATTCTAGCAGGTATTCTACTCCCTGTCAAAAAAGGAGCAATGCCGTTTATTGAGCTTCTAAAGATTGCTCCAGATGCCATGCAATTGGTGGAAGAGAAGGTGGACGGGTCTACCGAAATCCGTTCCATGATGCAGACCGAGTTTCCTGAAGTATTAAGTGAAATCGTCAAACATGGGAACGGATCAGAAACAAAAGAAGAATCAATTGAAATGATCTGGAAAAGAAAAGAAGATGCCGAAGTTGCCTCTATATTCTCTGAGCATGCGAGCAAGATTTTCTCTCATGATCAGATCAGCGAAATATTGGCGTTCTGGAAAACGTATAGCACAGAAGAACAACCAGTTATTCGAAAAGCAGCCATTTTTGCGGCTTCACTTGAGTACCTTGGGGCTAAAGTATATGACATTTCCATTAGTCAGAGTGCACTTGCTAAGAAATACGGCACATCAGCTTCAAGTATTTCAAGTCGATACAAAGCTTTCAATGAACAATTCCACGCGGTTCCAATAACTTGAAACACAATTTGCGTCAGAAACTAAGGCTGGTGCCAGGCACCAGCCTTAGTTTCTGCCACTTTACGAATAAGGTATACTAGAAGTATTAAAGGGAGGTAATGAAATGGCACCGAAAAATTCGTTTCAAGAAATTGGGTCGTTTATTTTAGAACAGGCTTCTGAAATTGCCCATAGTACATATGAACGTCAGCGTCAGGACCTGAATGATACAAATTTTAATCAACAGGCAAAGCTTTCACTAGCGAACACTACCTATCTCATTAAATTAATAGGAAAAAGCCTGCTTCGTGACAGTACATCAACTATTACTGCTATTGAAGAATTTGGAGAAGAGTCAGGTGAGCTCGTTCAGGATGAAAATGAAATGATTATCTCGTTAATCATCACTGTCCCACTAATTCGAGAAGCAATCTGGGAAGCTATCGAACCTAAAGTCGAAGAGCTACAAATGAAGCCACGAGAGGTTGTTAACCTACCTGGTAAGATCGATCCACTACTCGACCAGTTCGTCTACAGCTATGGAAGTACTTATATCGTAAGTAACAAACAGTTAATTACAAAGTATGATACTACACTTGAGGAACTCTCAACTCCGATCATTCCAATTAATAATAATCTTGCAATTCTCCCGCTCGTAGGAAATATAGATACATACCGAGCAACACTTATTATGGAAAAGACGCTCGAACAAAGTCGTAAGTTACATCTGGATCATATGATTATTGACCTATCTGGCGTTTTAACAATGGATACTATGGTTGCAAAGCATCTGTTTGATATAACAGAAGCACTAAGTTTAATGGGAGTCCAGATGACGTTAACCGGCATTAGTCCATCCATTTCAATCTCAGCTGTTCAACTCGGTATCGATTTACACAAACTATCAATCAAGTCGAGCCTTCATAACGCACTAGTAGATCTCGACATTTTGACGAATCCCTCCCCTCGTTAACGATTTGTAACAAAAAACTGTCTATTTGTCATTCTTATCAAAAATAACCCATACTCACAATTTTGGAGGTTCTTCCTGCTATACTTTAGTCAATCCAGTAAAGCTTTCTAACAACCCGGAAAGCACACTGGACTTTAACATAATAAAAGATAGTGCATCCCTTCCCTCCCCCGGGAAACCTCCTTATTTTAGTTAAGAAAAAGACGCGTCGATTGACGCGTCTTTTTCTATTTTCATGTAAAATAAAAGTAGAGGTGATTCTCAAATGGTAACCGTCAAACTGATACAAGAAGCACTCGCTCCTTTTTGCAATTGCGCGCAAGCGAAACAAATGGAATCGTATATGCGAGATCAATTTCCTTTCCTTGGAATCAAAACACCAGAAAGAAGAAAAGCAGTTAAGGAAGTCTTGAAAGCACAGGAATTCCCTAACGAAGAAGTGCTTAAAAATTTAGTTTACACGCTATGGAACCTCAAAGAAAGAGAATACCAGAACGTTGCACTTGACCTTCTTGATCGTGTAAAACACTATCCAATTGATTACATCGAGTTGATTGAAACCCTTATGACTACGAAATCATGGTGGGATACTGTGGACGGACTGGCCGTACATAGTGCAGGAACCTACTTTCAGCAGTTCCCCGATCGAACACGCGGCATAACTGAAAAATGGATAACAAGTCAGAACATGTGGTTAAATCGCAGTGCCATCCTCTTTCAGCTATCCTACAAAAACAAAACTGATTTTGAAATGTTGAAGCGGTATATCTTAATTCATGCAAACTCCAACGAATTCTTCCATCAAAAGGCGATCGGCTGGGCACTTAGAGAATATTCCAAAACAAACAGTGAAGATGTGGTGAATTTTGTAAACGAAAATAACCTCGCCCCACTTAGTAAACGAGAAGCACTTAAATTCTTAAAAAAACAACAAAACACCCATCACACGAAGTAATGGGTGTTTCTGAATATTATTTACCGATAAATTGCTGTGTCCAGATGTTGCCTTCTTCAACGTATCCTACTCCAATATGAGTAAAGCTTCCGTTCATAATGTTTTTGCGGTGACCTTCACTATTCATCCATGCATTAACAACTTCCTCAGGAGATTGCTGTCCTTTAGCAATGTTTTCACCTGCAGATTGGTACTCAACACCAAACTGATTCATCATGTCGAATGGAGAACCGTAAGTTGGGCTATTGTGCGCAAAATAGTTGTTGTCTCTCATGTCTTCAGATTTCGCCTGTGCAACCTTGCTTAATTCAGTGTCCACTTCTAGTGCTGGAAGACCAGCTTTAGCACGCTCTTCATTTGTTAGATTAACAACTTCCTGCTCGAATGCGGAAAGGGCTGAATCCTGTGCTTCTGGTTTCTGCTCAGCAGCTTGCTCTGCTGGTTCATTTTGTTCAGCTGGTTGTGGTTGTGCTTGTTCAGGTGCTTGTTCAGGTGCCTGCTCTGGCGCTTGTTTAGGTGCTTGTTCAGGTGCCTGCTCTGGCGCTTGTTCAGCAACTGGCGCTTCTTTATTTTCTTCTACCTGAGCTTTTTGCTCTTTCAGTTGTTCAAGGTTAATAGAATCTTGAATCGAAATATTATATTGTTTTTCAATTCGATCAATGACCGATTGTAACTCGTCTATATTCTTAATCTGAAGCGTATGAGCTTCTACTTTCGCTTGAGCGAATTGATCTGCACCCGTATTTGCAGAACTTGAAGATGGATTTGCTGCCAGCAGCGCTGCTGCCGCCGTAACTCCTAGTATAATTGACTTTTTCAATGTGATTCCTCCTTGATAGGGTAAAATTTCTTACACCATGAGACTATCACACTATCACTGTTCCGAAAGGACATAATAACTTCCTCTTACGGTAAGCTATTCCAGTTTATATTTCTATCATTCAATTCCTACAATGATAAAAATCCCTTATGTACCAACGGTTTTTCCTGCTACTCCTTTCATTTAAGACAGGATCGCAAGTTGGTATAAGAACCATATTATAGGAGATTCATGTCCATTAACGTTCGATTTCAACTATTTCAACTCCGTAACAATAAAGAGAGGAGTGTAACAAGCCCCCCCTTCCGTATTATTTAGTTGAACGCACATCTTTAAATGGGTACCAGACCACTTCAGCCTTGCCCACGACTTCATCAAGCTCAATCTTCCCAAGTCCATTTCTGCTGTCCATGCTCCGGAGGCGGTTGTCTCCCATTACAAACAACTGATTCTCAGGCACAGCTACAGGACCGAAATCTTCTGTCAACAGCATCCCCATTGTCTCTGCATCATCTTTATTGCTCGTTAAATAAGGTTCATTAAGTTCTTTACCATTGACAAGTAATTTATCCTCTACCATTTCAACAGTGTCCCCAGGCAAGCCAATGACTCGTTTCACATAATGCTTTTGTGCTTCATCATCTTTAATAATGATAATATCACCTCTGGATGGCTTGTCCTGTACATGAGAGATAAACTTATTTACCAGGAGTCGGTCGCCATCATGTAACGTTGGATCCATAGACGCACCTTCCACGATATAAGGAGCGATGACAAACATTTTCAATACAAACGCCAGAACGATGGCAAAAAGGAGAGGTGTTGCCCATTCTTTGAGCCAATGTGACTGTGATTCTTTTCTCATGATTTCCCTCCATGCTAAAGTAAAGCTATTATCTATGATCGATCATTTGGTTAATTACCCATAAGTCTAGCATAATTTTCCTATATCCGCCTATCTTTATACCACCGCCAAACAGCCTATTTTGAGCAAATTAATTTATTAATTTCCACCAGTGTGAAAAACTTAGATTAGTTCACTTTAGAGGAGGATTTCCATGAAGTCTATGAAAGCATTTGTGTTTGATGCCTACGGAACATTATTCGATGTATTTTCAGTAATGGAGAAATGTGAAGAACTATTCCCGAATAAAGGTGATCAGATTAACCAGACCTGGCGTCAAAAGCAACTCGAATATAGTTATTTAAGGCAAATGATGGGGAAATACCGCCCTTTTTCAGAGGTTACAAGAGATGCCCTCCGCTTTGCAGTTGCTAATGCTGGAGCCGAATTGAACCAGGAAAACGAAGAGTCTTTATTAGAAGCCTACAAAAAACTGGCGGTATACGACGAAGTCCCAGGGGTATTGAAGGACTTGAAGGAAAAAGGGATGACACTCGCAATTTTCTCAAATGGATCACACGATATGCTCGACTCCCTTGTGAAACAGTCCCCTTTAGCTGACTATCTCGATCATATTATTAGTGCAGATGACATAAAACAATATAAACCTACACCAGCATCCTATACACTTGCTCTCGACTCTCTCGAATTGAAAAGAGAAGAAATCCTGTTCATGTCCTCTAATGGATGGGATATTTCAGGAGCTAAGAACTTTGGATTCAATACAGCTTGGATCAATCGACCTGAGAAACCAGTTGAACAGCTTAATCTTGAACCTGATACGATTTACGCAGACCTTACCGGAATTAAAGACTGGATGACTTAATGACAAAAATGATAAATAGAACCTGAACGGTTAACCGTTCAGGTTCTATTTATATTGACTAAGCAAAGCTTCCTTAAATAAATTTTCACCGTGTTTTATTCCACTGATAAGGTTCTTCACAAAGAACGGAACTTTCGTACTACTCCATTCAAACGAATTTCCCATTTTGGACCCATTGACCCCTGCATGACTTAGCCGTATAATCTACCCAATACAGGTTTCACTTACTAAAATCTGATAGAAAGTAGCCAGGTATTTAAACTATGATAAAGGTAAACTCTTCGATTCAGAAGGAAATCATTCGTTATCAGGAACAGCTGAGTTTCTTCCGTATTTCATTGCAGCAGCTCACTGTGAGTACGCCATCCGAACTATCGACGAGAATCTGGTGTCGAGAGGTAGCTTTTACCATGGCGCAATCACAATCACTCATTACAAAAATATTTAAAACAAGAAAGCTTCCTTACCGAGACCTAGCAAAACAATTTCTTTGCAGAATAAGCTCACTTAAACGAAATAGTAAATACATCCTTGCCCTCTTTCTTCTTAAGCACGGAGACTATCACTTTCTAAATGAACACCTTAGTTTGTCTATACTAGATAATGGCTTTTAAAGCCCTGTGAAGATGAGCGTAAGTTCGAATTTGATCGAAATTGATTCCAAGCTGAACAGCTGTTTGAGCAATTTCCGGACGTATTCCTGTTAAGACTGATTCAATTCCAGATAACTCAAGCATTTTAATCAGCTGGAAGATTTCGTTCGCAACCATCGTATCCATAATAGGAACTCCAGAAAGGTCAATCACCAGGTAAGACAACTCCAGTTCAGCACTTCTTTCAATTCCTTTGCGCTGAATTAGAGCTGCACGGTAAGTGTCAATCGTACCAATCAACGGTAATATACCTACTCCTTTTGAAACCAGGATGACCGGTACACTTAGTTCGGTTATCTTTGTTTGCTGGGCTTCTATTTTCTCTTCCTTTAATTGATTCGTGTAGACCGTAACTTTATGAAGAAGAAGATCAAATGATTTATTCATATAGCTCCCCCATTCAGCAAGGCGACTTGCCACA
This sequence comes from Pseudalkalibacillus hwajinpoensis, assembly GCF_039851965.1. Taxonomy (NCBI): domain Bacteria; kingdom Bacillati; phylum Bacillota; class Bacilli; order Caryophanales; family Guptibacillaceae; genus Guptibacillus; species Guptibacillus hwajinpoensis. Next base: position 868,248 of record NZ_CP156674.1, read on the forward strand.
ATGAGTTCATTTTCCTGTACGCTAAATTCAACCATCACATCCCAAAGGATCTGTCTTAAGTATGTTAAGCTCGCAACCATTTGCTGAAGAGAGAAAGTGTGATATTCAAAAATCTCAACAATTCTCCCTGCCCACTCCTGAACATCGCGACTATTGGATTCCAGGAAGATCATTTGTCTTACAAAATCAGAACAAAATGCTTGAATTTCTTTTTTTAGTTCAGGCACTTGAAGAACGGCTGTATCAGTCGCTTCTTTTTCATCGACTAGAAGTTGAAGTCGCTTAACCCATTTCTCACCGATTTCTTCAAGACGATCATGAAAATAGTCGACATACATACTCTCTACTTTATCCATTGTCACGTCTCCTAATTAAGTTGATAACTCATTGTTTCCCCAAAGAAACCTTTTGTACACTTTTTAACTCTCTGTTTTTCATCTCATCATTTATTAACTAGTAAAAGAGGCCTTCACTCAGAAGGCCTCTTTTCTAATCCTATTCGCTTCTTTCTTTTCTTCTAAACTTCATAAAGAATTCATAAACGACCGGTACGATAATCAGTGTAAGCAGCGTAGAACTTGTAAGTCCACCAATAACGGTTACCCCAAGTCCTTTCGAGATTAATGCCCCGCCTTCTAAACCAAAAGCAAGTGGTGCTAATGCACCTATCGTAGCAAGAGCCGTCATTAAGATCGGTCGTAGACGAGTACCTGCCGCTTCAAGAAGAGCATTTCTAGTCGTAAGTCCTTCTTTCTCTTTATGAATCACTCGATCAATTAGCACAATCGCATTTGTTACAACGATACCAATCAACATCAGCATCCCAATCATGGAAGAGATACTTATCGTTTCACCGGCAATTAATAGTCCAACGAGACCACCAATCACGGTAAACGGAAGTGAGAACAGAATGGCAAGTGGCGCGAGGCCTCCTCCAAACGTTACAACGAGAACAAGGTATACGATCGCAACCGCAGCAGCCATCGCAAGACCAAGCTGTGTGAATGATTCGTTGATATCTTCTGTTACACCGCCTAACGTCACTTCAGATGAATCCGGTAGCTCCATTTCATCAATCGCAGCTTGAACGTCACCAGATACTTTCCCGACATTATCATCAAGCACTTCTGCCGTTACGTTTGCGTAGACTTTACCATCGCGTCGCGTAATGGTGTTTGAGGATTCGCCTTCTTCAACCGTCGTTACTTCGCTAAGCGGAACATCCTTACCTAAAGGTGATTGAATCGTTGTATCTTTAAGATCCTGCTTATTTTCGTACGTCTTCTTGTCCACTTCAAGAACAACATCAACTTCTTCTCCGTCTTTTTCAACAGTCGTTAGAACTGGAGGTGTTCCCGTGTTACGAAGTTCCATTCCAATTTGGCCAGCTGTTAAGCCAAGCTGGCTGAGCTTCTCAGGGTCAGCTACGATCGTGTATTGATCATAGGATTCTGAAATACTAGAAGAGATATTCGTCAAATCATCCTGTTCTTCAAGTAATGAAGTAACATCAGTTACAACTGGGCCAAGATCACTCATTGTTTCGCCATTCACAACTAACGTAATCTGGTTACTTCCACCAGAGGCAGAAACGTCTTGATAACCCCATTCCCCTTTTCCTCCGATGTCTTTGAGCTCGTCAAGTACTGTCTTACGCTCTTTATCAAATTCTTCTGTTTCTTTATCATAGTTTACAAAGAAGAGAACTTGATTACTAGCACCCGGATTCGTTGGATTTTCTCCACCAATAGAGTACTGAATCGTGTCGACATCCTCTTTATCGAGGAAATAATTTTCCGCTTCCATCGCGAGGTCATTAATTTCTTCAGTGGTTTGACCTGGGTCAGGATTATACGTTGCAATAATCATTTTTTGCTGATCAGAAGGCAGGAAGCTTACACCAACAATAGGAGCAAGGAAAAGACTTCCAACTAGCAGTAGAATGCTAGCACCGAATGTAATGAGTTTATGGTTTAACGTCCAGTTCTAGGCTTTTTTATAGCTATTCGCAAGACGACCATTACCTTCTTGTTTGTGCTCACTCAGTTTCTGGCTAAGTCCTTTTTTGAACAATGAATCCGCCATAGCTGGCACGATTGTAATGGCTACAAGTAATGATGCTAGTAGCGCAAATACAACGGTAAGAGCGAACGGCAAGAACAATTCTCCAACAGGTCCCTGAACTAAACCAAGAGGAAGGAATACTGCGATCGTAACAATTGTTGAAGACATAATTGGAACAAACATTTCTTTTGTCGCTGCAGTGATTAACGCTTTTCCTTTTAGTTCCTCGCCTTTAATCGCCATTCGTCTATAAATATTTTCAATAACAACAATGGAATCATCGACAACTCGTCCAATCGCTACTGTCATAGCCCCAAGCGTCATAATGTTAAGTGTTATATCCAATTGGTTCAGAACCAATAGAGCTATTAGTAAGCTCAGCGGAATGGAAATGACTGAAATCAAAGTTGATTTAATGTTACGAAGGAAGAGCAAAATAATGAGCACTGCGAAAATAGCACCAACGATGGCTTTATTAAGCATTGTGCTGACAGACTCTTCAATTGGTTCACCCTGGTCAAATATTGTAATGATGCTAACATCTGAATTTGCTTCTTCAAGTGAAGCGATTTCTTCTTTAACATCATTTACAACATCATTTACAACATCAACCGTATTCGCATCGGCTGATTTTATAATTTGGATGCCGATCGATTCCTCTCCATTCGTACGAGAAATAGATTCCGCTTCACCAGTTATCTCAATTTCGGCGATTTCTTGAAGCTGAACAGTTGGAACTGTTGTCTGCTGAGCTGTTTGAGCTGAAGCACTTGATTCGCTTCCAGTTGCCGGCTGCTGTGCGCCTTGAGGTGGCCCCTGTTGCTGCGTTCCAGTTGCTGGGCTTTGTGATGAAGGGATGGCAGGAATCTCAAGGTTTTTCAAGTCCTCTAAGGATGAAACATTCCCATCCAAAACGACCGCCTTCTGGCTATCGCTGAATTCATACAACCCGAGCGGGAAGTTAACCGCAGATCCCTGAATGATACTCTTAACAGTTGCTTCATCAAGCCCATATTCTTGCATTTTCTCTTCTTTAAAGGTAAATGAAACTTCTTCAATTTCCTGTCCAGCAATCGAGACGGAAGAGACACCTTCTACCCCTTCAATCGCCGGAAGAACCTCATCTTCTACTCTCTTTGTTAGTTCTGTTAGAGAACTATCTTTTTCAGACACGCTCAATGACATAACTGGAAAAGCATTAAAACTCAATCGAGACACATCAGGTTCCTGTACTTCATCTGGAAGTTCGAGACTCTGAAGTGTTTCTCTTACTTCAGCTTCCGCTTCATCCATGTCCTTGCTAAAGTTATACTCTATCTGCACGTTCGATGCATTTTCAAACGAAGATGAGCTGACTACTTTAACACCCGACAAACTTTCTACTTTATTCTCTATAGGTTCTGATACCTTATCAGACACTTCCTCTGGTGTCGCACCCGGATATACCGTTGTTACTGAAACCAGCGGTGTAGTGATATTCGGAATTGTCTCCATTTTCATGTTAAAACCTGAATACAACCCTGCGGCTGTGACAATAATGGTTAGCAACCAGACCGCAAACTTATTATTCAAAGAAAATTGAATCAACTTCTTCAAGCAACTTCCACTCCTTTTCCCCTCTTATGACTGACCAGTCATTTCACACTTCACTATACTCAATCAATATATATAATTCAAGCTATTTATTTCAAAAAAATATGTAGTATTTGTAATTTAATTTGGGTTACCAAATCTATCTTCAAAATGATATAATTATAATGACCAACTGGTCACCACAACTCAGTCAGTAAGTATACTGCGAACAGAGGTGTATGATGAACGAAAAAAAGAAATTGATTATAGAAGCCGCGATGCATTTATTTGCAAAAAAAGGGTTTCATTCAACTTCCATACAGGAAATCGCCAACGAGAGTGGAATTTCTAAAGGAGCGGTATACCTGCACTTTCAGTCTAAAGATGATGTATTATATTCTATATTTGCTTATCATTATGAGAAACTGAAGGCAAACATTTCCGAAGCGAAACTAGACTCGATTACTCCTGAAGAGCGGTTGAAGAAACTTCTCTATGTGCAGGGACAGGAAATTTTACAACATAAAGAGTTTATTATTATGCAATTCAGGGAACAAGCTATTTCGATGAACAAAGAAATTGACGAACTAATTATGAAGATTAGAATCGAGTCACTTCAAACTCTAGCAACAGTAATTAAAGACTTATACGGTGACAAAGTTACGCCCATTTTACCTGACTGTGTTCTACTTTTGGATGGAATGTACGCTTCCTACATAAAGCTAATGGTCCTCGAGGATGTGGAGATAGACCTTGAGAAACTACCTCTATTCATCATGGATAGAATGAATAATGTTGTAGAAGGTTTAATTCGTGATCGAGTAGAACCACTTCTTTCTCAGGAAAAGGCGTATTCTATTTTCAAGAAAAAGAGCCCTAAAAGTACCTGTGAAAGTTCACCCTTATCCATCCTGATAGAAATGGAGTCGACAGTGAAACCCCTTAACCTTCAAGTTACGAGAAAAGAAGAATTAATCGAAACCCTTCACTTTCTTATGAAAGAAGCGAGAGAAAATCAGCCACGGCTATTCATTTTTAAAGGAATGCTCCATCAGTTTGAAGGGATCTCTGAACTTGATTTATATACAAAAGCTCTTATCGAAGCACTGGATCTTGAACGATAGACCAAAATTATTGGAGGTGGAAGATTGTGAGAGAGCCGCTCCTGACAAAAGAAGAACTAAGACGTATTGTTCGCGAACTTCAATTAAAAGGAATCAATGCCCAGCTTTGCTATAGAAAAGCATAAGTCCACACCTCCTAACGATCTGATATAGGTCGTTTTTTTTGTAGAAAAACAACCGTACATGGTATTAAACTCCCTCTATGTTAATGAAACACCTCATTCCCCCTACACCGACTAAACGTTTCCGTGCTCTTCATCCTCGCTAATAACTTGTTCCCTTTTGTGACACCTGTTGGGATATGCCTTATTTTAAACTTACCGACGGAATAGAAGATGGGTGCACCCTCTCTGGAGTCAAAATCATTGGATGATTATTTATTTCAGCACCTCGCGAGCCTCTATGCCCCACTAATGAAAAGTCAGATTAAAAAGCTACACCTTGCACATGACTACAGAACTTATGAACAGGTTGCATTAATTGCTTTATGGGAATCTTATATAAGCTTTGATCATGAAAAGGGAAGCTTTTCTGCCTACGCCTATGTCAAAGTTCGTGGTAAACTTATAGACGAATTCCGTAAAGAGATGCGTCTATACAAACAGCAAGAGTATCAGTCGGATTGGGAGAAGCACGAAGAATTATATTTCACCTTGCATCGTGAAGATGACGTGGATGAGTATATGAAAGTATTGACAGATAACCAGAAAAAATGGGTACAACAGGCCATCGTAGAGGGAATGTCACTTAAAGAAATTGCTTGTCGTGAAGGAGTAAGCATTGGAGCTGTTAAATCCTGGAGGAAGAGCACGCTTGCGAAGTTAAGGAAGCATATTAAGGATTAAAAAAAACACTCCGTAACACGGAGTGTTTTCTATTATTACTAGCGGTTGTATTTCTTTTTGAACTTTTCAACACGTCCACCAGCATCGTTAAAGCGTTGCTGACCTGTGTAGAACGGATGAGATTCAGAACTAATATCAACCTTGATTAGTGGATATTCGCTACCGTCTTCCCACTCAATTGTTTCGTTAGATCCCATAGTAGAACCTGTTAGAAACTTAAAACCAGTACTAACGTCTAAAAATACAACTTGCTGGTATTTTGGATGGATTCCTTCCTTCATTGCTAGACCTCCTTTATCAATCAAATCATCATTTACGTTAAATGAATGGTATAGAAATAAACAGAGGTTTGGACCCAAATGTAATGGACACCAAAACCCGTCCTTTCTAGTATATAATTTTTGTGGCATATGTTCAAACATTGTATGAAACTTTTTAAAGAAATTTGATAAATATTATGTAAGTTAGACATATTAAATAGTTCAAAAGACCCACTAGAGAAAAGGATCGTAAACTTTATCCTATCAAATGAACGATTTTCATTAAAAGCCATTGACGGATATGTGTCTAATTTGTCATGATTGCCATATAGATGGATCTTCAAGGAGGTTGTTGAAATGAAGAATGAGACTCATGAGGAGATACTACTTATTCAACAAATTCGTGATTGTATTAAGGAATTTCAAAACGATTACCCACCTGTTGTGAAAGAAGCGATTTACCATTCGATTATGAGACTAACTTCTAAACTGGTTGATAGAGGCCAAACGCTGGTAAGAGGTCAATAAGTTATCAAGCTCCTGGCTACACTGTAACGTTTCTTCATGAGAAATTCCTTTCTCAATGCCAATCTCAATCATTTCCTCTTGCTTACGTTTAATCCAGTGAAGCAACTCTTCCTTTGCACTTTGCTTTACATACAACAAGGCTCGCCACCCCTCCTTTTCTTACGTACAAAATCTATTATGCAAATTTCATTATGAGTTGTATAGACTTTCGTCAAAACTAGACAAAAACATTTCGTTTTTTTTTTACGATAATGTTCGTTACACTATTCGTCTCGGTTCTCAATATAAGTCCATATGCCATAAAAGAACCAGACGTTTTCCCAACCAAATAAAATAACAGCTTCACAAACGAAGCTGTTACGTGCTGACTTTTGTATTTAGAACTTGCAGCGAATCTTTCGTTATTGAGAGGTAATAATAGATTAACTCAGTGTGTGAGCATTCATACAGTTGTTTTCGCTGCACTTTATAGATCCCTCTCTCTAATAATTGCACAATAAGTTCTTCTTTTGTTCGATATGATCTTTCCTTTTCCATCACATATCCTCCAAAACTATTCGATCTGTGTAATGCCATCTTGATAATAATCTAGTGAGAGCTTTCCATCTGAGTGAAGCTGCGCAAGAAAGACCTCCGTAACTTCCACATGCTTATCAGCAAGTACTTTTTTCAGCCACTGCTCATTCCGGCCCACTTTCTCCAACATATCCTTTATAATTTCTCCATCCATAATAACGGTTTTGGGTTCTTTATCTTCAGGTAGCTGAAGCCATAATTCCGACGGCTTTACGGCACGATAATCTCGTTTTAATAACACGCTGAGCTCCCCGTCTGCTTCTAGAATGGCAAACTCCACCTCGCGTGCGGAAAAAACGCTTTTCTTTCGTAACATCTCTAGAAGTTCGTCTGATGTAAATCGCTCTTTACGTAAGTTATCCTCTAAGATTTTTCCATCTTTAATAAATACTCTTGCTTGTCCTTCCACAAAATCTCTAACTTTCTTATTTTTCAATGAAGCGTAACTGAGCAAAACGGATACAAGTGTCCAGATCATAATACTCGTTGTCCCGTGCAACATGCTCGCTTTAACGTCCATTGATAAGCTACCAGCTATATCACCGATAATAATACCAACGATATATTCAAAATAGGATAGCTTGGACAGCTGTTTTTTACCGAGTAGCTTCGTAATTAGAAACAACCCTGCCAGGATAAACAGTGATCTAAGAACAATTTCAAACCATTCCTCCATCGTTTTATTCCCCTTTTATTCAACGTAAAAACCTTTTGTTTCATCCTTATTTTACTAACCTGTCCCACCTAATAAGGAATTATGTATTCTCTAGATCGAATTCATCTGATACAGTAAGATAAGATAATTTAAACCTCTGGTCATTTAGAAAGGAAGATATGATGCTTCAGGAGGCAAAAGAACAACTTAAGCATTACTTTGGATACGACAAGTTTCGATCTGGTCAAGAAAATATTATTACTAGCATCCTTACCCAAAAGAATACGCTCGGAATCATGCCGACCGGTGGCGGTAAATCCATATGCTATCAAATCCCCGCTTTACTTTCCGAGGGTTTAACAATCGTTATTTCACCTCTTATCTCACTGATGAAGGATCAGGTCGATGCGCTTGCAAGCTATGGGATTGATGCAGCTTATATTAATAGTTCACTTACGGATACAGAGATAAGAACACATATGCAGGCTGCTGAGAACGGTGAGGTGAAACTTCTATACATTGCACCCGAACGCCTTGAGGCTCCAAGTTTCCAGGCATTACTAAAGCGCACACCCATTTCACTCATTGCTGTTGATGAAGCGCACTGTATTTCTCAGTGGGGCCATGATTTCAGACCAAGCTATATGAAAATTAGCAGCATGATGGACCTATTTACAGAGCGTCCACCTGTAATTGCATTAACCGCGACCGCCACACCTGAAGTCATTGGTGATATTCAGCGGATATTAAATATCACAACCGAGCAGACATATATTTCAGGCTTCGCACGGGAAAATCTTCACTTCTCTGTTGTAAAAGGTGAAAAGAAGAAATCTTTTATTGATAAGTATTTGAGTCAAAATCCTTCTGAGTCGGGTATCATTTATACGGCGACAAGGAAGGAAGCAGATCAGCTATACACTTCCCTTCATAAACAGGGAATAAAGATCGGTAAATACCATGCAGGGATGACGGAACATCAGCGTAAAAAAGCGCAGGAAGAATTTCTATTTGATAACATATCGGTGATGGTGGCTACAAACGCATTTGGGATGGGTATCGATAAATCAAACGTCCGGTTTGTTATTCATCATAATCTTCCTAAAAACATGGAATCGTACTACCAGGAAGCTGGACGAGCTGGACGAGACGGAGAAGAAAGCGATTGTTTTCTACTCTTCTCACCAGGGGATATCCATGTACAAAAGTTTCTAATTGATCAAAACCAGCACGATCAGGTTAGAAAATCAGCGGATCTTGCTAAATTAAAGGCAATGGTCGATTACTGCCATACTGAAAAGTGCTTGCAAGGAACGATTCTTCATTACTTCGGAGATGACCGTCCAGGGTATCAATGCGGGAAGTGCAGCAATTGTAAGGATGAGCGGGAGGCTGTTGATATTACCCGAGAAGCGCAAATGATTTTTTCGACGATTAAACGTGTCAATGAACGCTTCGGCAAAACGATCATTGCCCAGATTTTGAAAGGTTCTAAATCAAAGCGCATTAATGAGCTTCGCCTTGATCAAATATCGACATTTGGTTTATTGAAGCACCAAACACAGCAGGAAACCGTTGATATGATTGACTTTCTAACCGCAGATCAGTATATCATGCTAACAGACTCCAAATATCCGACACTCGTTTTACAAGAAAAAACTCTGCCTGTTTTGAAAGGAGAGGCAACGATCCAAAAGAAAGTTGCGAGAAAACCGGAAGCAATCGAAGAAAATGACCAGCTCTTTACCCAGCTTCGTACACTACGCAAACAAATTGCGGATAGAGACAACGTGCCGCCATATGTTGTCTTTGCAGACAGTACACTTCGTGCAATGAGTGCTAAAGCGCCATCCACTCGTGCGGAAATGCTGGACATTAAAGGCGTTGGCGATATGAAATTCGAAAAATACGGGGACGCGTTTCTGGAGTTATTAAAAGCTGCTAATGTTAAACCTGAATCATCTGATGAAGCAAGTCACCTTGCTTCATTTAAGCTTTTTGAAGAAGGAAAAGATATTCCCACAATTGCAGCTACCCGTTCATTGAGCCCAACTACGATAGAAGGGCATCTTCTTAAAGCAATTGATGAAGGTCTTCTTCAAGAAATTGATCACTTTATGGACGAAGAAACGGAATCAGCCATCCTTGAACAGGCTGATATGATCGGTAATGACAAATTAAAACCGCTAAAAGAAGCGCTGCCAGAATCGATCACGTATTTTCAACTTAAAGCAGCGCTATCAAAACATCGACAAACAATGAAAAGAGGATGAGCAGAAGGCTCATCCTCTTTTCTATTCATACCGAAGTGATTCAATTGGATCAAGTCTCGATGCTTTATTTGCTGGTAGTAGGCCAAAGACAATGCCAATGATCATCGAGAATACAACGGCACCGACTACCACCTGCCATGAAATTAACGATGGCCAGTTGGCAAAGAAAGAAACCAGGTAGGCTGTTCCAGATCCAAGCAAAATCCCGATGATCCCACCAATCAATGTAAGGATAATAGACTCTACAAGAAATTGCAGCAGAATCTGCTGTCGTGTCGCTCCTAATGATTTGCGAATGCCTATTTCACGCGTTCTCTCCGTGACCGATACGAGCATGATGTTCATTACCCCTATTCCACCAACGAGCAAAGAGATCCCGGCGATACTACCAATAATCGTTGTCATAATTGTAGTAATTTGACCAATGCCCTGCGCAATTTCCTCCATATTAATAACCTGATAGGAATCTTCGGTTTCATGAAGGCGATTGAGTAGATTAGTTGCTTTCGTTCCCGCTGTACTAATTTCATCTGCATTCTCCACTTGAAGGGTAACCTGACTGTAGTTACTCGTTCCGAACATATTACGCATCGCAGTCCACGGAACGTATGTCTCTACTGAACCAAATGCAAAGAGGCCAGTTGGTTTCTTCAGCACGCCGATTACCTCCACAGGCTGCACACCAATGCGAATGATTTCGCCAATTGCCGATTTCCCTTCAAAAAGCTCTTCCTGCATCGCTTCGCTAACAACCGCCACTCTTCTTCCACCAAGAAAATCAGCACTTGTAAACGTACGCCCTTCCTCGATGTCGAGATTATTCACATCCATGTATGCTTGATTGATTCCAGTAATCGACGTATCGGTTTCATCCTCTCGAAGGCGCACAGTTGAAAAGTCTGAGGAAGAAGCGACAATGTTTTTCACTTCTTCAATTGTTTCAAGCTGACGTATATCTTCCTGTGTAAATGGATTGTCTTCCCATTTTCCCTGCTGCATTTCTTCTTCTGACGGTTGATAAAAGACTTCAATTGTGTTACCATCTCCAGCAATTTGCGATTTCAACATTGCTTCGCCACCCTGTCCAATCGCAACGACAACGATAACCGCAGCCACCCCTATGATGATGCCAAGCATGGTGAGAATAGAACGCATCTTATGAGCCTTAACCGACATTAATGCCATCTTAATATTTTCCCAGATACTCATGAAAGCCTCCCGCTCTTACAAGGTGCCTGCCCGAGCAAGCCGTCACGCACATAGATGACGCGACTTGCATAGGCAGCTACTTCTGGCTCATGCGTGACAACAATAATCGTAGTGCCCTCTTTATTTAATTCCACGAATAAATCCATAATCGCAACACTCGTCACAGTATCAAGTGCCCCTGTTGGCTCGTCAGCGAGAATAAGCGATGGATCATTTACCAAAGCTCTTGCAATGGCTACACGCTGCTTTTGCCCTCCTGAGAGCTCATTAGGCAGGTGGTCGACACGATCTTGCAACCCCACTTTCGTTAGTGCATCACGCGCACGTTCCTCTCGCTCTTTCTTTAAAGCACCAGCATATACCATAGGAAGTTCAACGTTTTTGAGTGCGTTCAATCGTGGTAAAAGCTGAAACTGTTGAAAAACAAATCCGATTGACTGATTGCGAACCTTCGCGAGCTCATGATCTCTATGCTGTGAGACATCTTCTTCATTTAAATAATAGGATCCAGAAGTCGGGCGGTCCAGACAGCCGATAATGTTCATGAGAGTCGATTTACCTGACCCGGATGGTCCCATAATCGCTACAAATTCGCCCTTCTTGATATCAAGACTGATTCCTTTTAAGACGTTAATGTTTTCTTTGCCGAGGGTATAGCTTTTGATAATCTGGTCGAGTTGGATCATTTGACTGTCACTTCCATATTGTCTTTCAGCTTTTCAGGCGGATCAATAACGACAGCTTCATCCTTCTTAAGACCCTTCGTTACTTCAATTCGTTTCGGTGTTGAAGAACCCGTCTCGATGTTACGCTTAACTGCCTTCCCTTCCTTCACTACGTACACAAATTGTTTTTCTCCGTCCTGCATTACAGCTTCAAAAGGAAGAGTTAATGCTTGATGCGACTCTGTTTCGATTTCTAGGATCATCTGGAAACCAGGTTTTAGCTTCAAATCCTCAGATTCGCTTATTTTAACGGTGACCGGGTATTGCACGGCAGATGAGGAAGCACCTCCCTCACCTGATGTTGCCTCAGGCATATACCCAACATCCATTACTTCAGCTTTCCATTTTTCGTCAGGGAGTGCGTCGGAAGTAATGGTTACTTTTTGACCTGCCTCAACGTTAAGCGTGTCATACTCTGATAGCTTTCCTTCAACCACAAGATTGTCCATACTGCCAATACGTAGAATTGGCTGCTCCAGCACAGACTGAGAAACCCCTGGTTCATTTACTTTGATAACAACACCCGAGATTTCACTTGTTACTTCAAGTTTGCTTATTTTTTGCTTAAGACGATCTCGCTGCAGGAGTGCTTGACGTAAATCTAAATTTGCCATTCGTTTGTCCATCTTCACCTGTTCAAGCTCTGTTTCCATCGTCTCTTCCGCTTCTTCTTCACCCACATCATCTGCTAACTCATTTTCTTTTTCCTTTAAACGGTTTTCCTGCTTATCAAGAGAGTTAATACGCAGGTAAAGTGATTCAATGTTTATCTCATTTTGCTCTTTTTCCATCTCAAGATCGGGATTCTCGTATGTTATGATCGGATCACCTTTTTTTACGGAGTCGCCTTCTTTCACGAGCACTTCCTTAATTTCACCGTTAGCAGGATCCTGATAAAGAAGACTCTCATTCGCCATCGTTAATGTTCCGGGTGTCATTACCGTTGAATTGATTTCCTCATCTTTTACCGATTCAGTTTTTACATTCGCGGTGCTATCTGCGTATGTACGGAAAACGTTTAATCCAATCACAATAGCAAGCACTGCTACAACTAAAATGGAGATCCAAATTTTCCTTTTCATTATTACATTCCTGTCATGGAGCTTAACGCACCACTAAGCGTTGTAAAACCAATTCCAATGAGAAAGAAAACAATTGAGATAGTCCATGCAAGAATTTTCGACCAACCTGCTGTAATATGTAGGCCAATCGCAAATAAGATCGTTGTCCAAATGCCAAAAATTTCGATGCTATTCAAGAAAGCGCCAAGTCCCCCTTCTGCGTCTACTAAACTACCAACACTAGTATATAAAGTTTCAATAGAACCTCCGAATATTGCTAATAATATTCCGTTTAGAATAAGACCCAGAGCTCCAATTATCGTAATAAATGTGCTCATAGAAAACAATTGCTTGAATGTTACTTCTGAGCTTGTTGCTTTCGTGATTAACCAGTAGATGAAACTAGAAAATAAAACGCCAAATGCAGGACCAAATCCGGCCGAAAGCACCGTAGTAAATTTAATAAATGTAATGAAACCACTCATATCTTCTTCATTAACCCCTCCGCCTGCAGTCATTTGCTCCTCAAACCCCGGACTTAATGTCATTAACCATCCAGCTAGTAAACTCATTACGGTTAAGACAATTAATGGAATCCATATTTTGGGATTCGTCCGAATTTTCTCGAATTGTTCCCCTGGACTCCAGATCATTCCTGGTATTGATGGTTTGGCTACTGATTCTTTTTCACTCATTATGTACACAACCTTCCAAAAGTTTATTCATTTAAGTGTACGATTCCGTTCCTTGAAAGGTTTCTTTTTCAGCCAAAATAATCAATAATTTACATATCTTCCTTATAGATAACCCTATTTTCATTAAAACGAACAAAAAGAGCCGATTATTTCATGTAGAAATAATCGGTCTAATACTTGCTATAGATAAATAGCTGCACTCTTCAAGAAACAACAGAAGAGGTAGCATGCCCTTACTTAAGACCTGCAACTCTTCCCACAACGTTGTGTCTAGCTTAAGTGGAAACGCAGCTTCATGATGTAATCGACATCACCAAATTCGAGAGATTCTAAGATCTCTTCTTCTGAGAATCCAGTAACAGTCGCAATGGTCCTGATGTACGGTTTTTTCTCTAATTTCATGCATCGTGCTCTGGCTTTCTGTGTCTGGTAAAGGACTTGCGAGTAGCGATGGTTAAATTTCATTCGCTTCACTGTGTACTCCTTTCACACCCATATTGCAAACTCACAACGCTGTGGTTGAGTGCTATGGGCATGCAGTTATCTATACCCATGTTCGTCACTTCAGAAACAGCTAATCATTTATTAAATTGCCATCTTACTTATCCAATTCAGCATCCACTAGTATGATTTGATGTTTTCTTATGAGACGAAGAAAACAGATGGCTAACCCTGCAAGCAGACAACTCCTCATTAATCTTTTCACAATCATTGCATCCATTGGAAGCTTGACGCCTCCTCTCTACTCCTTCATTATCATAAAAAGGATAGGTTCACATATGAAAAATATATGTGAAGACCAGTTGAGAAATACTTAAATCGATGACGCTCAAGTACTGGCGTCTTCTTTCTGATGAAGCATAGCTTTGATAAAATCATCATAGCGCTCTATTAACTGCTCCTTCGTTAGCGGGAGGACATTAATCAAGTCTTCGATCACATGTTTATCAGATCTTAACCAGGCATGATAATTCCTTTTCACATGACGTTCAGCATCTTCAAAACGATGAAAGACAATATCTTCGAGTTCACCTTTACACATGACTGACCACTCATTATTATGAGATGGACGAATGTAAATAATTGTACCAGCATGATTTTCATAAAATGAGCCGCTTTCACTGTTGCGCTGATTCAAACGGTTGCGATCTGCATCGCTTCTCATCGGCTTTAATGAGAATGTACCACCTACGAAGGTCGAAAATGTTTGCTCATTCAATTCACATCCAGCTGCCTTTGGATGACCACCACCACCAAAACGGGAAGCAAATTCCGAGACATCTGCTTCATCATGAATCGTTCGAAATCCAATTCGCTTACTTCCAGTGTTAATAATCGTAATGAAATCGAGATGTGGATTTCGCTTGTTTAATTCATTTCCAAGCTCTGAATGATATGATTCCGCATGAACAATACCGACACAATAGTCATCAATAAACGTTTGGACTAACTGGCGATTCTTAAGATGAATGTACCGCTCAATTTTACGTTCTTCAAGATCCAAGATCATCTCTTCCGATTCATTGAAAGAGAACGTATCAGGTTCACGTGTTAAGCGACGGAGCATTTCGGATTTAAAGGTTTCTCTTCCCATAATGGAAAACAGATCGTTTAACCTTTTCGCATCCACTTCATTCTCTTCTTCCCATTCCCACGTGTCATACTTTCGGACGAGTTCCAAAAATTGCTCCAGTCCTTCAATGCGCTCAAGTTTGTCACGCTTTATAAGAAACTCATAGAAAAGTGTAGCTGCGCACGTCTTTTTTTCTGCTCCTGGATCAACAAGTCCCCATTCATAATCGTTAAAATGCATCGCAGTTGCGTGGTGATCAATCATCTGCACATGACTGCCATTTTTATATCGCTCCTCAAGCATCTCTTCTACATGCTTGCTGACAGATAAGTCTGTTATGAATACCGGATCACTATCGTTCTGCTCTAGAAACGCCTCTACCCTGGAATCTAAATTTCGATATGTACAATGGGTGATAGCTGCTTCCTTATCGAAAGCAAGTTCAGCGATTAAGGCACAGGCTGCACCATCAAGATCGCTATCGGTAAATAATTTTATCATCAAGTATTCCTCCTATTCCATGTTAGTATGACCGCCATATTAGAAATCATGAGTTCATCTAAACATAGAAAAAGAGCGAGCGCCTGCCCGCTTTCTCTCTTTAAAATTTTCAATTATAGAGGTCGTTATGAGCACCTGTCCAATCTTTCATAGCTTCTGTTCCTTTTTATGCATTAGATTCAAGATGAAACTGTTCACGGAGGCGAAACTTTTGAATTTTGCCACTTGCATTTCGAGGGAGCTCATTTAAGAATACATACTTCCTCGGACGCTTATAGTCCGCAAGATCCGGGCTTTCTTTACAAAAGAGTTCCAAATCCTCCGCGGTAAGTGCTCCTTCTTTTTTCACAATGATCGCAGTTACAATTTCGCCCCACTTTTCATCTGGCTGTCCAAGAACTGCTACATCAAGAACACCCTCGTGGCCGTGCAGCACGTCTTCAATTTCTCTTGGATAAACGTTTTCGCCCCCAGAAATAATCATGTCATCGACGCGATCAGAAACAAAGAGGTAGTTTTCATCATCCATATAACCTAAATCTCCTGAATGGTACCAGCCTTTGTGCATTGCTTCTTCTGAGGCTTCCGGTCTATTGTAGTAACCCATCATCATGCATGGTCCTTTTACAATGATTTCACCAATTTCCCCAGCCGGAAGGATCGCCTCAGGATCAGATGGTCCATGCTCATTTGACCGAACAACCCGCACCTCATGATTCAGCGCTGAACGACCGGCAGATCCAACCTTTGATAGCTGCTCATGTTCATCAAGGAAGGTAACGGCAGGGCCCATCTCCGTCATACCATACGCCTGAATCAAGTTAATGCCAAGCTTTTCTTTAACAGCGACTACAAGCGCTGGTGCCATCGGTGCTGCTCCATATAGTCCTACCCGTAAACTGCTTCGGTCATAGAGAGACAAATCTTCCTGAAGAATCATATTCCACATCGTAGGCGCAGCGAAGAATACTGTAATTTTCTCTTCCTGGATCGTCTCAAGCACTTTACGAGGTTCAAAATGATGTAATATAATATTTGCTGCTCCAAAATGAACTCTTGGAAGGAAATTACAGTGTAGTTCAGCGCAGTGAAACATTGGAGCCACAACAAGTCCCCGATCAGCCTGTTTCATTTGCAACGAAGCACCACAGAGTATGCTTTGCTCAAGCATGCTGCGATGCTTATGCATGACGCCTTTCGGTCTACCTGTTGTTCCACTCGTATACATAATGGCATACAAATCATTTTCATCTACATCCGATTGTGGCTCGCTTTCTTTCGATAATCGAACATGCTGGGCATAGCTTTCAGCATAAGCAGGGACATTCGCATCAGTCGACCAGAAAGAAACACCTGGATAGTGTTCATGGATTTCCGCAACGATTGGTTCTAACGCTTTTTCATAAATAAAAACGGAAGGTTGTGCATCCTCAATAATGTAAGCGATTTCATTTGGTTTCAATCGAAAATTTATAGGGTTTAATACCGCACCGATCTTCGCGCAAGAGAAAAATAGCGTAGCAAGTTCGACCGTATTGAACAAAAAAGCAGAGACTCTGTCTCCCTTTTTAACTCCGGAATCCAGAAGCGCGTTCGAAAGACGATTAACTTCTAGGTTCCATTCCTCATACGTCCACCTGACATTTCGCAATGAGTCGACAAGTGCTTCTTCTTTCCCATACTTTCTTACCGTTTGAAGAAACAAAGAACCAATAGTTGCATACATCATAACCCCTCCATATCAAATTAGGTTTTAGGCTAGCCGTATGTATAGTTCCATTTTCATAGTGTAAAACCCTTCTTTTATTAGAGTATTGCATTATCTTATCGACTAGTTGTCATAAAGACGCAAAAAATACCGGTTTTCCCGGTATTTAGATACGATCTCCTATGTCTTGCTTCCATTTATTCATTAGTGGCACTGAATGATCTTTAATGCGTTCGATCAGAGAACGTGGGTTTTCCTCAGATAGCAGCGGCTCCATATAGCGTTTGTGAAGGAAACCTTCACTGACCATATGCTCAAGCATATTATTAAAGGGGGCATAATAGTTTTTCGTATTCAGGAGACCAATTGGTTTGTTGTGGTATTCTAACTGATACCAAGTGAAAATTTCTGTCAGTTCTTCTAGCGTCCCAATTCCCCCTGGAAGTGCTATAAACCCATCGCCGGATTCATACATTTTCGCTTTTCTTTCATGCATCGTCTCAACGATAATCAGTTCAGTCAATTCAATATGTGTCACATTATCATATATTTTACGTGGAATAATACCAGTCACTCTGCCACCATGGTCTAATACCGTTCTTGCAAGTTTCCCCATTAACCCTACATTCCCGCCCCCATAGATGACTTCTATTTTCATTTCGGCGAGTACCTTCCCAAGCTCCTCAACTGCATCAAAGTACAGCCTGTCTACAGCTTCACTTGAACCGCAAAACACTGTCAAACGTTTCAATTCGTTCAAACGGTTCTACCCCCTTCGTCTCTTTTTTAGTGCAGAACTTTCTTCATATTAATGTTCGTGGTTTCAAAGCCAAGGCGTTCATAAAGGCGAATTGCTTTTTTATTATGACCAAAGACATGTAAGGAAAGTCCTTCTATCCCTTACTCGTGAAACCTTTTCCAATTCATAAACTGGGTAAACTCAAAATCGTTCATTTCTCTTAGCATAACCATGACGTTACCTCCCTTTCCTTCTAACGTCATCTTACTATTAACTATGTCTGAAAAATAGGGTACATGCACTCAAAACAAAAATACCGATTTTCATCGGTATTCGTTGTCAGTTAATCAGAATTTGCCCGGGCTAACTTGGAGAGGACTTCCCCTATTTTCTCATGTATTACAAGATCAGCCATCGAATCATATTCAGTTTCTTCCTGGTTAACGATCACCAGTTTTGCGCCATTCCGCTTTGCTTCAATAGGAAATACATTTGCAGGCGAAACCTGTAACGATGATCCAAGTACGATAAAGAGGTCCGCTTTCTTTGTTTCAAGCTTGGCCTGATGGATCGCATTTAATGGAATGGGCTCTCCGAATAAGACAACACCAGGTCTTTTAAATCCACCACACGAGCAATTGATTTCTTCATTTATATATGATTCGTTAGAACCCGTTTCACCACATTCATCACAGTAGACGTTGCACAGTGTCCCGTGAAGCTCAGAGACATTGAGACTCCCTGCGTGCTGATGAAAACCGTCCACATTCTGAGTCAAAATACAGCTGACATCGCCATTACGCTCCCAGTCAGCTAGATGATAATAGCCAGCATTAGGACGGGCGGCCCTCAACTTTTGAATTCGATGTTTATAAAATCGGATAAATAAATCCCGCTCATCCCGCATCGCCTCTCTACTCGCAAGCTGCAGAGGATCAACTTCGTTCCACATCCCATCGAGCGCAGAGCGAAAGTCAGGTAAACCACTTTCTGTACTCATTCCTGCGCCGCTTAGTACGACGGTATGCTTTGCTTCACGAAACAAGTCCGTAAGCATATAATCACCAGCTTTCATCTTTACGGATAGTTATCAATTCACATATTTCGCCCTTTCTAAACCCCCTGGCCTATATTCTGTTAATTAATTTTAAAATTATTAACCAAACTTTCACGAAAGAAATACTCTATTGGTGAAACTAAGATTTAACTCGCATGAGCTAATCAACGATAAAAATAGGCAATGAGGGGATATTCCCTCATTGCCTATTTTGGTTATTTCGTTGCTGGTGCAGTTTGATCGTCTTTTTCGACACCATGTTTTTCTTTCCGTTTTTCTTTCCTTGGCTTTGGATCTTTAGCTACCAGGTATTTCTCTTTCGTAAGCGCCTTGTAGAACGAGACGGTCATTAAAATCATAATGATCGAGAACGGCAGAGCGGCAAGAATCAACACGTTCTGGAGCGCCTGTAGTCCGCCTGTATACAATAGCACAGCCGCCATAGCTGACTGAGTTACACCCCATGTAAGTTTAACACCCGTGCCAGGATTTAGAGATCCATGTGTTGTCTGCATTCCCAGTACAAATGTAGCGGAGTCAGCAGAAGTAATGAAGAAAGTTCCAATCAGTGTAATCGCTACTATTGATAAGACGATGCTCATTGGGTAGTTCTGGAAGGTTCCAAATAACGACTCTTCAGTTGCGAGTGACGCAATATCTGCAATTCCCTGCTGTTGAATGTTGATTGCAGAAATTCCAAAAGTTGAAAACCATAGAAAACCAACGACTGAAGGAACAAGAAGAACACCTACGAGAAACTCTCTAATTGTCCTTCCTCTTGATACGCGAGCAATAAAGATTCCTACAAATGGTGACCAGGAAATCCACCATGCCCAGTAGAAAATCGTCCAGCTGTTAATCCACTCGCGATTTTCAGGATTAAGCGGTGCAATACGGAAGCTCATTGCAATTAAATTTGCAAAATAAGCACCAATCGTATCCGTAAACATATTTAGAATGTAAATGGTCGGTCCAAGAATGAACATAGCAAGGAAAAGAATACCTGCCAGTCCAATATTTGCATTACTTAAGTATTTAATACCTTTTCCGATTCCTGACCATGCAGAGATCATAAATAGTACAGTTACTACACCAATAATAATCAGTTGTGAACTAAAGCTGTTCGGTATGTCTGTTAAGAATGATAAACCGCCATTAATTTGTACTGCACCAAATCCAAGTGTAGTCGCTACACCCACAATCGTTGCAAACACGGCAAGTGTATCAATGACTTTACCAAAGAGACCGTTGACCTTTTCACCAAAAATTGGATAAAGGGTAGCACTAATCAAACCGGGACGATCGTGTCTAAATTTAAAGTAAGCTAGAACAAGTGCAACAATCGCATAAATCGCCCAGGCATGAATGCCCCAGTGAAAATACGAATACTGCATGGCTTCTTTAATTGCAGCAGGAGTGCCTGTTTCAGCGGTTGGTGCATTTACAGCATAATGAGACATCGGTTCTGCTGTACCCCAGAAAACTAGGCCGATTCCCATACCAGCACTAAATAACATCGCAAACCAGCTAAGTCTTGTGAATTCTGGTTTTTCATCCGGCTTACCAAGCTTAATCTTACCGTATGGTGTAAAGATAATGAATACACAGAAAATGACTAGCAGCGTGACAAGAATAAGATAATACCAACCTAACTTATTCGAAATAAACGTTTGAGCACTCGCCGAGAGTGACTCTAATGTTCCTGGTGAAGTTGCTCCCCAGATGACCATTAGTATACTAATTACCAGCGTGCTCCAAAACACGGAGGATACTTTACCCCTCATAAACTCCACCTCAACTTAAAATAATTTCTGTAACAACTACATTAAAAAATAGTACCATTTTACCTCTATCTACTTATACCACTACAGAAAGTGTCGAAACACATATTTCTATCCTTAACTAGGAAGCTCGTGGTTAAACCTTTGCAAACACAGGGTTTTTGAAAAGATTAATTTTTTTAAACCCATTATTTTTTCCTACTTCGCTCATGCGATTTTTTAATTTTAATGCTTTTTGTACCTGGCTGCTTCTTAATCCACTTGAGATAACAACGAATTTTGTCGTCTTCTTTAAGCTTCTTAATCGAATCAAGTCTGACTGAGAGCTCCTGATTTGTATATATGGCGTGAATCTGCTTATGACAAGGCACACAAAGGAAAGCGGTCGGCTTGAAGGTGCCGCCTTCTTCCTTCGGTGTAAGATGATGGCTAGTACCTTTAACCACACTACGTCCGCATAATTCACAAACGTCCATCTCTCATCACCTCACGCTTTCATTATTCTTTGTTTGTTGCTTTCCCCGTATTCAACTAGATGTTAAATTTAGATGCTCAGGATATCTTTAATTTCATCTTCAGATAAACTCGAAATCATCGTTTCCCCTGGTTGAATGACTTTTTCAATTAATTCTTTCTTCTTTTGCTGGAGCTCATAAATCTTTTCCTCAATTGTTCCCTGAGTAATAAGTCTCATGACCTGCACAACATTTTTTTGTCCAATACGATGAGCTCGACCCGCAGCCTGTTCTTCAACAGCAGGGTTCCACCAGAGATCATACAGAATAACTGTATCAGCACCTGTAAGATTTAAACCTGTTCCACCGGCCTTTAATGAAATTAAGAAGATTTCTTTTTCACCTGCATTGAATCGCTCCGTCATTTCAACCCGTTCCTTCGATGGTGTCTGGCCATCTAAGTAAAATACTGAGTAGCCGAGATCTGCTAGTTTTTGATGAATGATCTTTAACATACTTGAGAACTGTGAAAAAATCAGAAGTCTTTTCTGATTTTCAATCGACGTAGTCACAATGTCCAAAAGCTGTTCGAGCTTACCGGATTGTCCATCGTAATTTTCAAGAAATAGCGATGGATGGCAACAGAGCTGGCGCAGTCGAGTAAGTCCAGCTAGAATCTTCATGCGATTCTTTTGAAATCCCTCTCCAGCAAGGCTTTCTTTCGTTTCCTGTTGAATCCGGTGCAAATAACCGATATAAAGTTCTTTTTGCTGCTTCGTTAATTCGGATACTTGAACGGTTTCAATTTTATCTGGTAGCTCCTTCAAGACATCCTTCTTCACGCGTCTTAGGATAAACGGACGAACCATTCTCGATATACGCTCATGAGATAGATTTCTAAATGTTGATTGATCCGGGAAGAACCCTGGCATGATCGAATGAAAAAGGGCCCACAGTTCATCAAGTGAATTCTCAATTGGCGTACCACTGAGCGCAAAACGTTTCGCTGCTCTAAGTTGTCTGACTGCTTGAGATGTTTTTGTCGCAGGATTTTTGATGGCTTGCGCTTCATCAAGAATGACAGAATCAAATGCGATCGCTTCATACTGCGCAATATCCTGCCTCAGTGTAGGATAAGATGTAATCCAAACGTCCGGATGCAGGCCTTGATTTAACAATTCCTTCCGTTCTGCTGGTGTCCCAGTATTGACTTCGATGTGAAGACTAGGAGCAAACTTTTCGAACTCTTTTTTCCAGTTATAAATAAGGGATGCAGGTGCCACAACAAGCGCGATTGCATCAGGATTTTCATTCTTTTCAGATAGCAAATAAGCGATGCTCTGAAGCGTTTTACCAAGTCCCATATCATCGGCAAGAATGCCGCCTAATTGGTAATACGAAAGCGCCTTTAGCCACTGAAATCCAGTCATTTGATAAGTCCTTAAATCTGCATCCAACCCTTCAGGAAGCCCAAACTGAAGATCTTCAGGATGCTTTAAACGCGATACAAGCTCACGAAATGCTTTACTATAGCGTGAAGCATTTCGCCCACCACTGATTCGCTCATCGATTTGAAGCCCTCGATAAAGCGGTAAGTGAAGCTCGCCCCGATCAATATCTTTTTCTTTAATATTCAGGTCGTTCAATAGTTGACTAACATGTTGAAAATCATCATTCTCAATCGAAACAAATGCGCCATCCGGCAGACGGTAATAGCGATCTTTCTCGATAACAGCTTTCAGGATATTCGAAATCTCACCTTCGTCCAGTCCTTTCATATCAAAGCTAACGTCTAGCCAGTTTCCATTTCGATCCATATCGACAGATGTAACCGGAAGCGAAGACTCATCAAGTAACCAGCCACTGGCAGATTCGGTGAGAAATACATCTGCAAGATCATGAAGCTGTGGGATCGTCCAATAAAGGAAATCAAAAATCAGGGCTTCATCTTCCACATAAAGCTCACGACCATTAAATTTCAAGGATGCCTGCTCAATCAATGACATGATTCTCTGTTCCTTTTCGCTATCCCGTAGAATAATGCCACCATCTTCTTTCACAATTCTGACGTCATCTTTGAAAGGATTAATGACATCATCCCCATACTGATACTCGACCGAGACAAGTAGACGCTCTCCCTCAGCATTCACGTACACTTTAGCACGCAAGTCAGGATTGACTATTTTTTCGTGAATCTGATCAGAAATCGTAACGTTCCCAAGTTTCTTTAAGCCTGGAACGACTCTAGAAAGAAATGGTTCAATTTGAGATTGTGAAATAGAAAGATCGCTTTTTCTAGCTGAATCTCGAAAATGAGAAAGATCCTTTAGTAATGATTGCTGTCTCTTACTCAATTTATAAAGTGTTTTATTGTGAAACAACCATCCGTAAGTTGGAAAGAAAGGTGCGGTTTGAAAGCCGTTTAACTGCAACACATAATCCGTTTCCCGTTGCTCAATCTCAAATGTGAAAGGAAGCGCTCCATCATGTACAGCGGTTTGTTCATGAAGCGTGCGATTAAATTCAAATCGAACGGTTCTCTCCTGTTTAAGAAACTCCATCAAAAACTCATTCGCAGCAAGTGGGGGAAGAATGAGTTCTCGATTCTCAGTAAAGCGGCCCCAATTGTCAGGCAAATCCAAATAAACCTTCTCATTACGTCTAATGGCTAAAAGCATTTTTATGAGAGATTCATCGTGTTCATGGAAATGATGTTCATCTGGCTCAAAGCTAAACTTCTTCGTAAAGAAATAAGAATCTCCTTCAAGAATCGCATCAAGAAACGTTCGGATGTCTTTCACCACATACAGGCGATTGATCCCAACCTTCATCTCTATCGTCCATGGGGAATCTCCTTGTGATTTCCTTAGTGTTGGATATGAACTAGCCTTGATTGTAAATTCGACCCGCAGTTCATCTGATCTCATCTGTGTGAGGTTATCCGGCTGAAAATCACTGAGAACTTGAATGAGTTGATTCGTCTCATGATAGCTCCGCGGCGACACCTGTGCTGGCTTTTCTGTTTCTTTTTCCTCCAAAGTCAAAGGACTATTCTCACTGATCGCAATGAGCACAGCTGCAAGGTGCTTGCACGTGCCATATGTTTCAAAGGCAGCACATTCGCATGAACCAAACCAATTATCACCAAGCACTTCAATCAACACGCTGTATCGTTCACTTCCATCCACATAGGCTCGAAAGGACTGATCCTCCTCATCAAACTTGAGCTCCGTTACCCGCCCGCTTTGATAATACGTTAGTCCCCTTTGATAAAAGCTTACTGGAAAACGTTCTTTTATTTCGCTTTTAGTAAACATAGAAAAGCTCATTTCCGCATCACTTCAATTCCAATGGTAGTAGTAACCTTCATTATACAATTTTCCACATCTTCTTCAAAACCATGAGCGACCCAAAGACGCATAATAGCATATTTTCTCTCAAATTTAAAATAATACTTCTATTTGATTAAAGATGGACATGTATATAAAGGGCATCTTCTTTTATGTAAAAACTTGCTTAAAGCCATTAAGAGAGACTTTTGAAAAGGAGAATGACGTTCATGATTGAAATCGCGATTGCTCATATTGCACTTGGCTTATCGATCGCCGCCCCACTTGGACCCATCAATATTGAAATCATGAAGCGCGGCATACATAAAGGATTTTGGCCCTCTCTCTTCGTTGGTGCCGGGGGAATGAGCGCAGATTTACTACTTATGTTTTTGATGTATTTTGGTATTGCTGTCTTTGTTGAAATTTCATATGTGCAAATTTCCTTATTGGTACTTGGTGCTGTTATTTAAACGTGTTCAGGAATTCAGGGGGTTCTTATCAACTATAAGTTTAGATGAAGAGCAAGATAAGGGAACCCCGGGGTTGCTTCACTCTTATGCCACTGGGTTTATGATAGCAGCTTTCAATCCAATGAATCTTCTATTCTGGCTTGGCATTTATGGATCGGTCCTAAGCGCCTCTCTTCAGCAGCCAGACAAATGGCAGGCTTTCTTCTTATCTGCACTCATTTTAATCGGCATCGGACTGTGGAAAGTGAATCTCTGTATGACAGTCCATTTCGGTAAAACGCTATTGAAACCAGGAACCCTTCGAGCTATAAGCGTGACAGCCAGTCTCGTTCTGCTATACTTTGGCATAAGGTTTGGCTACCTCGCTGCCGAAATGATCTTCATCGCTTCTAATTAAAAGAACCTGTTAGGTGCTATTGTTAAAAACACGTTTTTGGCTCTTTCCGAGTGAAACCTTAGGTTCACTCGAATTAGAAAAAGAGCTTCCTCAAGAAGCTCTTAGCTAAAATAAACGTATGTAGCTATCCCTGCAACAGCTATAATCCCAACTAAAAGATAGATCGCAGAGATCGTGACCGTCGTATTTTTCGCTTTCTTTCCATAACCAGGATCGCTTTTCCCAGCAACCATTAACGTACCAATCATGATGATAACAAGAAAAAATATAATAAGTGTCGTTGCGATCGTTAGCATTTTCTCCTCTCCCCTCATCTTTATCATACACTGACTTCATATCGTAAGAAACCTGCAAAAAAGTGAAACATTTGTTAAGATAGGTAACATGTGCATTTTCGCAAAAAATACAGAGAGTTTTTATAGGAGTGTTTTTATGAGGAGAGGAATTTTACTTATTATGATTGCTGCACTAGCGATCCTAGCGGCATGTGGCAATTCAGAAGATAATGCTGGTGACGAGGAATCAAAGGGCACAGTGACATTCGGACTGAACAACTGGGCTGAGAATATCGCGGTTTCGAATATGTGGAAAGTAATTCTTGAAGAAAAAGGATACGATATCGAATTAAAATCAATGGAGAAAGCACCCGTTTGGGCAGGTGTTTCTCAAGGTGATCTGGATGTGGCTGCAGAAGTATGGCTTCCTACTACAGATAAACCGCTCTATGAAGAATACAAGGAAGATATTGAAATGCACGAAACGTGGTATGAAGGGACAGGACTTGGCCTTGTTGTTCCAGAATACATGAATATTGACAGCATCGATGAGCTTAACGCTCAGAAAGAAAAACTCGGTTTAGAAGAAATTGTCGGAATCGATCCTGGTGCGAGCCTGATGGAAATGAGCAGAACAGCCCTTGCAGAGTATGACTTAAACTACGACCTTGTTGATAGCTCTGGACCAGCTATGATGAGTGAACTTAAAAAAGCTTATGAGGACAAAGAGCCGATCGTTGTGACACTCTGGAATCCACACTGAGCATTCGCTGAGTATGATTTAAAGTATCTTGAAGATCCTAAAAAAGTCTACGGTGAAGCAGATGATATCTACTTCATGACAAGAACTGGGTTTGGGGAAGATCATCCCGAAATCGTTGAATGGATGAACAATTGGAAGATGGACGACGACTCACTTGGTAGTTTAATGGCTACTATCAAGAATGCCGATGATGCCGAAACAGGTGCAAAGCAGTGGGTTGAAGACAATCAAGATTTAGTGTCTGAATGGACAAAATAACCTCATCTTCGAATTTTTTATCTAACGGGAGGAATCCTCCCAGATTGGCAGGGTTCCTTTTTATATCAGTACACTTATAGATCATTTACTGCAACAACTTTCCCAATCGCTTTTCCTGATTCAAGATGTGTATGTGCCTCTCCGATCGATGAGAATGAAAACTTCTCCCCGTCCAGGACAGGTTTTAAAACCTTGTGGTCGACCATCTTCGCAATACGTTTGAGGATTTCTCCGTGATGCTCCCGTCCTTCGTTTGTGAGCATTGGCAAGAGCATTAATACCCCATGATACGTTGCGCTTTTAATATAAAGCGGGGTCATATCATGTTCACCACTTCCCACGATACAGGCAACCTGTCCACTATTTCTCACTGCCTGGAATGATTTCTCCATGTTGTCTCCTCCTACCGTATCGAAAACCACGTCGAAGCCTTTTCCGTTCGTATAGTGTTTCACATAGTCTTCTACGGACATCTCTTTATAGTTAATAGCATAATCAGCGCCAAGATCTTTGCCCATTTGCATTTTTTCAGATGTTGAAGCTGTCGTATAAACAATTGCTCCAAGGGCCTTTGCCAGCTGAACCGCGATATGCCCTACACCACCTGCGGCACCATGAATGAGGACTGTTTGCCCCGGTTCAACGTTGACACGATCAACGAGTGCTTCCCATGCTGTAATTGATACGAGTGGCAGCGCAGCCCCCTCTGCCATCGATAGCTGCTTCGGCTTCTTTGCAACAAGCTTTTGGTCCACAATCATACTTTCACAAAGGGCACCACTTAGTCCTTTAACGCCACCCGCACAGGCATATACTTCATCACCCTTTGAAAAAGAGCTGCCCGGAAAGGCTTCTTCAACAATACCAGCTACATCCCCATGTAAAACGGCTGGAAATTCAGGGGCAAATGTCTCTGCAACTCCTGATCGAATTTTTAAATCGACAGGGTTTACGCTCGTTGCCTTTACGTTGATTTTAAGTTCGCAAGCTTTCAATTCTCTTGATGCTATCTTCTCAATACGAAAATTAATTGGCTCTCCAAATTTATTCAATACAACTGCTTTCATCTTTAAACGGCCTCCTCAATGAATGAAAATACGTTATACATCAACACCTGTACCTGTTCCCTATATCTTTTTAAACAAACAGGTATTGCATCTCACTTTTATGACCACACTTCTTGATACAGCCGGTCATTATCTTTTCACACCAAAAGATGCTGTCAGGTGACCGGCCGTACCATTGCAAGTTGAAAGAGCTCCTCATCAATTGAGGAGCTTATCTTATTTCTACCCCACGTACACACATGTTTTATGTTAAATTGCGGAGAGACCTTTCCACCTGTTTAACGCACTGAATAACAATTTCCTGTGCTGACTTCTCTCCACTTAAACGAGGGCTCTGTCCCGACCAGAGCGACATGAACTCTGGACGGTGCTGCTTCGCTGCTTCCCCGCGGATATCTTTCGTAAGAGAATTCAACATAGGATATCCAGGTAGATCTTCAATAGAAACAACAGCCATCTCTTTCATAAATTGATTGTGAATGCCTCTTGCAGGCTTTCCACTAAATTTAGACGTGACTATAACCTGATCTTCTGTGCTATCCATTATCAAGGACTTATGAAGTGGATTCGCTCCGCTTTCTTTTGAAGTCACGAATGCAGTTCCCATCTGCACGCCTCCCGCTCCAAGAGCAAGAGCAGCCAGAATGCCTCTCCCATCCATTATTCCACCTGCAGCAATGACTGGAATACTGACTCTGTCTACTGTTTGGGGGATGAGCGAGACGGTTCCGATTAAGGAGTGGTCAAACTCACCTGTAAATGTTCCTCGATGTCCACCAGCCTCTGAACCCTGCATCACGACAAGATCCATCCCTCTCTCTTCATTCAG
This sequence comes from Pseudalkalibacillus hwajinpoensis, assembly GCF_039851965.1. Taxonomy (NCBI): domain Bacteria; kingdom Bacillati; phylum Bacillota; class Bacilli; order Caryophanales; family Guptibacillaceae; genus Guptibacillus; species Guptibacillus hwajinpoensis. The sequence goes on from NZ_CP156674.1 coordinate 897,040, forward strand.
GAGTGCTTCATTTACAGTCGTTGCAGTACCAATTAGGGTCAATCCCTGGTCTTTTAGCAGCTGAATCTCCTCATTAGAAGGTATACCAAATGTAAAGCTACAGATCGGAACCTCTTCTTCGATTAATATTTGAAGCTTTTGCTTGAACTCCTCCTGGAGAACAGAAGCCGATATTTGTTCTGTTTCTGGATCCGACAGGCCAAGTTCATCTCGATAGCGACGCATTGCTGCATTTGCCTTATCAATTTTTACCGGAGAAGTCACATCTCCTTCTGGTATAAAAACATTTATCGAAAAAGGATTCGAAGTTAGCAGCTTAACCTTCTGAATCGCTTCTCTCATTTGACCGGGGTTCATATACCCTGCTCCTAGACTGCCAAGCCCACCCGCATTAGAAACTTTAGCGATAAGTTCAGGTGTTGTCACCCCTCCAGCCATACCAGCCTGTATGATTGGATAAGTAATCTTTAATCGGTTTGTAACTGATGTTTCAAACCACATGTAATCATCATTTCCTTTCCATGAGTGCTCAAATAAAGTTATGAAGAATTGCCATTAACCCTGAGCGACCTTCCTTTTTATATCCTTGATCAACAAATCCAGCATTTATGTACAACTGTTTGGCTGCTGGGTTATTGTGATTAACTCCCAGAACAATTTCATTCCGACCAGGCATATTTTCTCTAACAAATGGTTCAAGTAGATGAAGGGAGCACTTTCCGAACCCCTTTCCCTGCTCTTCCAAATTAATTGAAAAAGCTCTCATTAAGACCGCTTCAGGATTAGTCGTATATAAAGCCACATCTGCTCCCAGATCAAGAACAAAAAAACCAATAACCTTTTCGTTATCAAGAATTACGACCGGAAACTTCTCTTGATCAGCCAAACACTTTTCATAAGTAGGAATCGGCATTGAAGTAAAGGCTAATTGGTCTTCTCCTAGCTTGAACTGACGTAGCGATTCAACGTGCTCTGCTTCTGCTTTTCTTAGCACTATACTATTCTCGACTATTTTCAACTCTTAAAGCTCCTTCCAACATTCGATTCTCTCCTTTACAATTCTCCTTCATCATTTAATTCCCTTCCATTGAAAGACAATTCCTGATCACAAAAAAGGCGCCCCGGACTGAAGCGCCTTTCATTATTGTTTCTCACGACGAGCAAAATCAACGAACCTAAATTTATCTAATCGATGCCGTGATTCGGTATACTCAATTAGTGTCGTATCGCTCAAATAAACATAATTTCGAACGACAACTACATGATCATAGTCTTTTAAATCCATATACCGTCGATCATCCTCGTCTACTTCTTCAACCACAATTTCTTTCTTCGCATAGCTAACCGTGAGACCCATATCATTTTCAAGATAATCGTAGATCGAATTCTCACAAATCGTCCTGGTTAGCTCTGGAACGGAGCGGGCTGGAAAGTAGTCGCGATCAAGTATAATTTTCTCGCCATCAATCTCTCTCCCACGAACAACATGCCAGACGAGTGCTTCTTTATCAAGCTCAAGCTGCTCCCTTACCCACTCTGTCGGCGATTCCTTCTCAAGATAATGTACAATTGTACGCGAAGATTGGTTCATTTTCTCTGAGATTTCCTTAAAGCTAACTAGCCCTGAAACGGGGAAATCGTAGCGATTAAGATCAAGTACCACAGATCCTCTCGCCTTGATTTTCTGAATCATCCCATTTTGAGAGAGTAAATTAAGCGCTTTTCGAATCGTCTCGCGGGACGTCCCGTACGTTTCTGCAAGCTCATGTTCAGATGGCAGCTTATTATTCGGTTTATAAGAACCATCCTGAATTTTAGAAGATAATTCTTGATAAATCTGCTGGTATTTGGTTTGCTTCATACTTTCACCCGACTTGTTTTAAATGATAAACAACGGATTCATACGGACGTAATGTAACGTTATTAAATGATTCGTCGCTATCTTCGTAATTGGATAGAAGAATTTGTGAATCATACCCATTTACTTCCACATGCGATGGTAGTTCAAACGTTACTTCACTTTCATAAAAGTTATTCACTACCAGGAGCTTTTCACCCTGACCGTTACGAACGTAAGCGAAAATGTGCTTGTCTTCAGGAAGTAGCAGCTCATAGTCACCGTATGTGATTAGGTCTACACTTTTCCTCAATGAGATCAGTTTTTGATAGTGCTCAAATACTGAACTTTCTTCATTTAGCGTGTCCTCTACGTTAATATCCTCGTAGTTTTTGGCAACTGGAATCCACGGCTCGCCTGTTGTAAAGCCAGCTTGATCTTCTGAGGTCCATTGAACCGGTGTTCGCGAGTTATCTCTTGACTTATGACGTAAGATTTCGAGAACATCTTCTACACTGTACCCTTTCTCATCTTTAAGAATGGAGTAACTATTAAGAGATTCAACATCTCGATAGGAGGAAATATCATCAAATTTCGGATTTGTCATCCCAATTTCCTCACCCTGATAAATGTAAGGAGTCCCCTGCATCATATGCATCGTGGTTGCGAGCATCTTGGCCGATTCTCTTCTAAACTCCCCATCATTTCCGTAGCGAGAAACAATTCGGGGCTGATCATGGTTACACCAGAACAGGGCATTCCACCCACCGCCTTCATGCATTTCCTTCTGCCATGTCGACAGAATATTTTTTAGCTTAAGGAAATCAAAATCAGCGACAGACCATTTTTCTCCGTTCGGATAATCTACTTTCAAATGATGAAAGTTAAATGTCATACTGAGTTCGTTGCGCTCAGGATTCGAATATTTAATACAGTCAGCGATCGTTGTTGAAGACATTTCTCCTACAGTCATACTATTGTACTTCATAAACACTTTGCGATTCATCTCGTTCATGAATTCGTGCGAACGTGGTCCGTCAGTATAGAACTTTCTACCATCGCCAGGTGCGACAGATCCATCATCATTCGGGAAATCCTGATTTTTTGAAATCAAGTTAATCACATCAAGGCGGAATCCATCTACCCCTTTTTCAAACCAGAAGGTCATCATGTCATACACTTCATCGCGTACTTTTTCATTTTCCCAATTTAAATCCGCTTGCGTAACATCAAACAAATGCAGGTAATACTGATCAGTTTCGCGGTCATACTGCCAAGCATTGCCTCCAAACTTCGATTGCCAGTTCGTTGGTTCGGCACCGTTCACACCATCTTTCCAGATGTAATAGTCGCGATAGGGATTGTCTTTTGACTTTCTTGACTCGACGAACCACTGATGATCTGTAGACGTGTGGTTGACGACAATGTCCATGATGATTTTAATTCCGCGTGAATGTGCTTCATGAAGAAGCCGATCAAAATCCTCCATTGTTCCGTATTCTTCATAGATACTGAAATAATCTCGAATATCATAGCCGTTATCATTTTGAGGTGAATCATAGATCGGTGTTAACCAGACCACATCTACGCCAAGGGTATTTAAATAATCTAGCTTTTCAATAATGCCTTGAAGGTCTCCTTTTCCATTTCCTGTCGTATCGTTAAAACTCTTCGGATAAATTTGATAAACTACTGATTTCTTCCACCATGGTTGCTGCATTTTCTTCAACTCCTATGTCTATGTTAAACAACAAAGGCGATATCACCGGAACGGCCTTTTGTTGGCTAAACTCCTGATGATATCGCTGTTTTGATTACTCGCTTACTTTCTTTACCTTCCCATAAAGGAAAGTTAGAGCAAACGGTACTACAAGTACAATGGCCATACCTGTGAAGAACGCTGCCCAGTATTCTTTAAAAATAGAAAGGAAGCCTGGTATGCCGCCAACACCAATGGAAGCTGCTTCGACACCACTTAATGTAATGACAAGACCAGCAATCGCTGATCCAATGATCGCTGCAAAGAATGGGAATCGAAATCTCAAGTTAACCCCGAACAGGGCAGGCTCTGTGACACCAAGAAAGGCTGATACTGCTGAAGTACCAGCAAGGCCTTTTGTTTTCTCATTACGCGTTACAAGCATCATAGCGAGTGCCGCTGCACCCTGAGCAATATTTGATAGGGCAAGCATTGGCCATAAGAAAGTGCTTCCCGTACTACCGATTAACTGTAGATCAACAGCAAGGAACGTATGGTGCATCCCAGTAATAACAAGTGGTGCATAAAGAGCGCCATACACAAGACCACCTATCGCAGGTGCAAAGTCAAACAGGCCGATTAAGCCGTCTGTTAAGAGATTCGCAATCCAGAATGTGACAGGTCCAATCAGCGTAAACGCTAGAAACCCTGTGACTAGAAGAGCGACCGGAGCAACAATAAGCATTTGAATTGAATCAGGAATTCGTTTATTAAGAAAGGTTTCAATCTTCGCCAGAATATAAGCTGACACTAGAACGGGCAGCACCTGACCCTGATACCCGATTTTTTCAATCTCAAGTCCAAATAAATTCCAGGTTGGAATCTCATCAGCCTGTCCATATGTCCAGGCATTTAATAAATCCGGGTGAACTAGAATGAGACCAAGAACAATCCCGAGCAATGGACTTCCACCAAACTGTTTAGCCGCTGACCAGCCAATGAGACCTGGTAAGAACACGAAAGCGGTATTTGCGATCAGGTTAATAATACTCGCAAGATCTGCCCACTGCGGATAAACTTCTACAAGTGGATCGCTGAAGAAGATATCAGGCCCAGTAAGAATATTATTAATCCCAAGCAGCAAACCAGCCGTTACGATCGCAGGAAGAATCGGGATAAAAATATCGGCTAACGTTTTAACACCGCGCTGCAGAAAATTCTGCTTACTTGCAGCAGCATCTTTCACATCCTGTTTGGACGCGCTTTCAATATCTGCAATCTCTGCCAATATTTTGTATACTTTATCAACTGTCCCCTGTCCAATTACAACCTGGAACTGACCATTTGCTGAAAAAGAACCTTTCACAAGTTCATTCTCTTCAAGTGCTTTTGTATCTACCTTACTTTCATCATGAAGCACAAGACGAAGTCGCGTAACACAATGTGTTGCTGTTGATATGTTCTCCTTACCGCCAATCGCTTCAATAATTCCTTCTACTGATTGCCGATTAATTGCCATGTTTTCTTCCCCCTTAAAAAGAAATGAATGTGGGAGAGCTTGAAAATCCGGTCAATTCCAACAGCCGGATCCTCATGCCTGCCCTTTATCCACTATCCTTTTACTTTTGTAGTCATTACTTCCGTTTCACCATGAGAAGCGCCATTAGAATATTTCTTATCAACTGTTTCAAGCAAATCCGCATTTGTAATGATAACCGGCGTAATTGTACTTGCAGCTTTTTCCTTTACAAGATCAAGATCAACAGTAATAAGAGGATCCCCCACTTTTACTTTGTCGCCCTCTTTGACATGTCCTTCGAAACCTTCACCGTTCATCCCTACTGTCTCAAGACCAACGTGAATGAGAAGTTCAAGACCTGATTCTGATTCAATTCCTACTGCGTGCTTCGTATGGAAAAATTGAATGATCTTCCCGTTGACAGGTGAAACGACTTTACCGTCAGTTGGTTCAATCGCAATGCCGTCCCCCATCATCTTTTGTGAGAAAGTTGGATCTGGTACCGTTTCAAGTTCTACAACTTTACCGTTTAACGGAGCGTAGATTACCTCGTCTAACGACTTTTCTTTTTTACCGAATAGTTTTTTTAACATATAATCTTCTCCTCTCAACCGCTTACATTTATATTCCAACTTGTCTATACATGTTTAGCATACACATGCAGTTTATATTGTATAGACAAGTTAGTCAACTGCAAAGCTCACCATTTTTTAAAAAATAGGGGGAAGATGGCTTTGGGTAAGCATAAGTTATTTTCCCCTATTTAGAAGCGCTAAACAATATAGTGAGACTTCCATCAAAAGTTTATAATGAATCGTTCAACTAACCGCACCTATGGTTCGGGTGGAATAAACAGGTTTAACTCACCCTCAAAACGTTTACTAAAGAGGTATTAACTAGAAAATAGGAGGAAGTAAAAAATGAATAAAACGAATGTTGAAAAATTGTTTTTCACTGATCACGGTGCTATTCCAAACAACCCTGACCTTCCACTCGTCCTCTATCGGGGCATTCTTTCGGGTTACATTGAATCTTGTGCAGAGCAGTTTGCAATAAATAATTGGACAAATTCCTGGAAAAATGGGGTTTTTGACTATCATCATTATCACAGCAATACGCATGAAGTTCTTGGAATTGTAGGTGGAACAGCTGTTATTACGTTTGGTGGTGAGCAAGGGGAAGCAGTTGAAGTGAACAAAGGTGATGTAGTTGTTATACCTGCAGGGGTTGGACATAAAAAAGAACGGGGATCGGCAGATTTTAAAGTAGTCGGGGCTTACCCGAATGGGATGGATCATGATTTGAAAACTGGAAAACCAGAAGAACGTCCGAAAGTAATTGAGAACATCCAGAACGTTCCTTCTCCTGATAAAGATCCGATTCTGGGAAGAAACGGACCATTAATTGAAATCTGGTCACATGTGAATCGAAACTAAAAAAAGACGCCTGGGCGTCTTTTTTTATGAAGAATATTCGGATTTCACAAAACCGGGCACTGTTTTCTCGTAGAATTCCATGTTATCCGGATGATGGGCAATACGACTGTCTGAATGAAGCGAATCAATTTCACCCATCTCTTCTTTCGTTAACTCAAAATCAAACAAATCGGCATTTTCCTTAATGCGTTCAGCACGCGATGATTTCACATTAAGAATGATATCATGTTGGAGACACCACCTTAGCACAACCTGCGCCGTTGTTTTCCCGTAGCATTCACTGATAGCCTGAATAATAGGTTCATTTAGTACCTGACCCCTTTTTAGTGGAGACCATGCTTCTACCTGAATCCCTTTAGACCGACAGTAGTCTCGGACCTCTCCCTGAATCAATTCAGGGTGAAATTCTATCTGGTTAATGACCGGCTTAACATTTGAAACTCTAGAAATCGCTTCGAGGTGATGTGGCTCGAAGTTACTTACACCAACGGCGCAAACTTTTCCTTCATGGTAAAGCTTCTCTAACGCCTGCCAGGTTTCAGTAAATAGGCCTGGTACCGGCCAGTGAATTAAATACAGATCAAGATAATCAGTACCAAGACGCTCAAGCGATCGTTCAAACGCCGCAAGAGTGGCATTATATCCCTGCTCATCATTCCAGACTTTAGACGTTATAAAAAGTTCTTCTCTTGGTATACCTGATTCTTTAATGGCACGGCCAACAGACTCCTCATTTCCATAATAAGAGGCCGTATCAATCCCTCGATATCCAGTTTGAAGAGCGACCTTAACAGCATTGATCGTCTCCTCTCCATCTCCAAGCTTGAAAACGCCAAAACCAAGATACGGCATTTTCACACCATTTGAAAGTGTTACTCGGTTATCTATCCCCATGATCTTCTGCCTCCCTGTATCTATCTTTTACATTCGAAAATCCACCATCTCACTACCAATTTATTCTGATGTAAACCTTCCCATTCATCACACAAGCTTTCGATATTCCTCAATAAACAAAGTTGGATCTTTCTTAATAATAAAGGAAACCACACCGCTTTTCGTATGAAGATAAAGAAACCCATATAGAGCTGAAGTAAAACGATAAGAAACATCAAACACATCTTTAATCGCAAAATACTCCTGACCCACACTAATTCGATCCTCATATAACGTCAAAGCATGTTCCTGTTCAATTGTCTTCTGTTCATTTCGCTCAATCTTACGCACCACTTTCACAAATGGCTGAGAAAAAATAATATCCATAAAATCACTATCCTTTTTATTAGAAAAGCGGAAGCGCCTAGTCAGCCCCGACAAGCGCTGGAGTCTTACGAAATGAACACGTTCTTTGTGTTCAAGTCGGAAGGCGAAGCGATCGAGGGGCTAGGCGCTGCAGCTAGATCATATAAAGCGGAAGTGGCCGATCAGACCCGTCAGGCACTGGAGCCCTCCAAATTGAACACGTTATTTGTGTTCTGAGTTGGAGGGTGAAGTGACAAAGGGTCTGGCCACTGCAGCTAGATCTGTAAAGTTGGAAGCGCCTGGTCAGCCCCCGACAAGCGCTGGACCTATTTCACAAAAGTCTCCTCGTACAACGCTTTTCTAAGCACCTCACCCATTTCTTCAACTGCCGCATACGCTTCTGGTACTACACCAGTCATGCTTATAAATCCATGTACCATTCTATCATAGCGCTTAACAGAAACCTTACCTCCCGCTTCCTTTATACGCTCTGCATAGGCTTCGCCTTCATCACGAAGTGGATCAAATTCTGCCGTAACCACATGGGCAGATGGTAAAACCCCTAAATTTTTAAAGTGAATCGGAGATAAGTACGGATTGAACTTATCGGTCTTTTCCTCTACATACTGCTCTTGAAACCACTTCATGTCAGCTGCCGTCAGAAAGAAGCCATCACCATTTTCCTTATAGGAAGGATAAGGTGTTGTACTATCGACAGTTGGGTAGATGAGAAGCTGATAGGCGATGGAAGGAGCGTCTTTTTCCTGAGCTCTAATCGCAATAACAGCTGCAAGATTTCCACCAGCGCTATCACCTCCAACGGCAATTCGATCTTTCATTAAACCTAATTCATCAGCGTGCTCATACACCCAGGTTAGTGCTAAATAAGCATCATCCGTAGCTACAGGAAATTTGTGCTCGGGAGCCAGACGGTAGTCGACTGATACGACAACACATTCTCCACGGTTTGAAAGGATTCTACAAAAGGCATCATGAGTGTCAAGGTTACCTAATACAAAGCCTCCACCGTGATAAAAAACAAGCGCAGGTAAAACCTCAGCATCCGGAGCAAAGGCGGGGTAATAAGAGCGAAGGTTTATTCTCCCTGTATCAAGTTCGATTACTCGATCTATAACACTTGCTACAGATTCTCTTTCACCAGCCATCATAGTAGAACCAGAATTGCACTGCTTTCGCGCATCATCAAGAGAAAGATTATATAGGGGTGGTTTAGCTTGTTGAGATCGCAAAAGCCATTGAATTGAATCAAATACAGGCATAGTAAAACCTCCTACGTAGCTATTCTCTTCTAATTTCTACAACATGGTGCCATGTCCCTTTTTATCAATGTATAGAAAAAGAGCAGACCTTAAGGGGTCCGCTCCTCATTCCTACTTGCCTTCAATTGCTTCGATAATTTTATTTGCTGCACTTTCACTTGATTGTGGATTTTGGCCAGTAATCAAATTACCGTCACGTACGGAATAAACTGACCAGTTTTCACCTAATTGGAAGTTTGCTCCTTTTTCGCGTAGCTTCGTTTCAAGCAAGAACGGCATTTGCTCTACAAGACCCATTTCACGCTCCTCAGAATCTGTAAAGGCACTGACTTTCTTACCTTTAACAAGAGGCGTACCATCTTTATATGTTACGTTCACAAGTCCAGCCGGACCGTGGCAGACAGACCCAATAATTTTATCAGCTTCTGCTTGCTCTTGAAGAATATGCTGAAGTACTTCACTATCAGGGAAGTCAAACATCGTACCATGACCACCTGGTAAGAAAACAACATCAAATTTGTTTGCATCTTCTTTCGTTACCTTCGTAGTGTTCTTAAGCTGATTTTGAGCTTCTTCCCACTCTTTAGGATTTTCTTCAGGAATACTATTTGGATCAAGTTCAACTTCTCCACCCTGGATTGAAGTGACTTTAATATCATAACCGTTGTCTTTGAAGACGTTATAAGGAACGGCGAACTCTTCAAGCCAGAGGCCTGTTTTATTTTCTGAATCAATTTCTGTATGATTTGTTACTACCATTAATACTTTTGTCAATGGATTCCTCTCCTTTATCTTCTAAGTAATATGGTCTCAGGTGACCGCTTTAGTACAATACCCGCTGTGGACAAAAGTATTCATAAAAGTTTAAGAGAAGTAATTCTTTCAATATAGCATTTTTGGAATGATGAAAAACAGATAAAATACATTGATGAACACGGAGAACATCACAAGAAGCGTCCGTCTCTTTTTGATTTGCAGGCTATATAATATCAACCAAACCATGAAGAGGCCGATTGGAACAAGTACATACATGGTTTGTTTCCCGAGCTTAAAGACGCCGATTAGCTCTAGGATCGAATATGGCACGATAATAATTCCGAGAATGACATTAACAATATGAATGATTTTTCTATCCAGTATTTTCATAAATAGGAGCCCCCTCTCTCATGTAGCTCATATGCTATCTTTTATTTACCAACTCAAGTAATTGTGAGCCAATCTCCGACCAGGGAGATAAGTCCCCCAATCCGTTCCATTATTTGGACAAAATCTAATCTGATTGTAGGGAATCCTCTCGATCACGACGAATAGATTCGTTTCCTCCCGAATGGTTTCACGCATACCAACTACAGAATAGGGAGGAAAGAGAATGATTCAACATATTAAATTGACAGTAGCGTTATTTGCTGCGGTGCTTATAGTGATCGCAACCCCATCACTTGCATCAGCAGAGCTCGGAGACCGTATGCTTCAAGAAGGAAGCACAGGCTCAGACGTAAGCGAATTACAAGATTACTTGATGACAAAGGGCGTTTTCCCTTATCATACGGCGACAGGTTATTATGGTCAGATTACGGAAGAAGCAGTGAAAGATTTTCAAGCCTCAAGAAATTTAAAGGTAGATGGCATCGCTGGTTCCGAAACGAAACAGGCGATTAAAGTACTAAGAAGAGGCGACATTGGTAAGCAGGTTATACATATTCAAAGTCAGTTAAAGCAAACAGGTCATTATAATTCATCCATGGATGGCATTTATGGCTCAGGAACGATTAGCGCTGTTAAAAGCTTTCAAGAACAGCAAGGTCTATCAGTAGATGGAATTGCAGGACCTGGAACACGCAGGGCTCTTGATCAAAATGCAAATAATGATTCTGCTGCAGGTAAAGAAATAACCGCCGAAAGTACAGCATATACGGCGGAATGTACCGGCTGTTCAGGTGTAACTAAAATGGGACTTAATGTAGCGAAATACTCAGACGCAAAGGTCATTGCTGTAGATCCTGAAGTTATTCCACTCGGCTCAATTGTTGAAGTAGAAGGATACGGAAAGGCAATTGCAGCTGATACTGGTGGCGACATTAAAGACAACCGAATTGATGTATTCATACCTAAACAGGATGATGCTTTACGCTGGGGACGAAAAGACGTAAAAGTGACCGTCATTGAATAAGTTGATTAGAAAAAGCTCTCCGTTTGGAGAGCTTTTTTGGTTAGCTTCCATCATGCTTTCCACGCTGCTGTAACTTTACCAGACGATACGTATGTGTGAAAATTACTTTTAGGACAGCGTAGGTTGGGATCGCTAGAATAAGTCCAAGGAAACCTGCGAGACTACTCGCAACGAGGAGCAAAAGGATAATGGTTAGCGGGTGAATGTCTAGTCGTCTACCCATTACGAGTGGTGAAACAAGATTACTCTCAATTTGCTGAATCACAAGGACACCTAGCACTACCCAGAGTGCTGTAAGAGGTGATTCAATGAGGCCAACAATGACGCCTGGAGCGGTACCGATAATCGGTCCGATAAAAGGGACAACGTTAAGGAACAGTGCGATGACGGCAAGAATTAGTGCATAATCTAAATCAATAATCACATACCAGATGTAGACGAACGTTCCGATAAACACACTGACAATAAGCTGTCCTTGAATAAATCCACTAAGCGCATCATCCATATCTTCTAGAATCTTCGCGCCTTCTTTCCGGTGTTCTCGTGGCACAACGCGCAGTAATGATGGCATCAGCTTTTTTCCATCTTTCAACATGAAGAACAAAATAAAGGGAAGAAGTACAAGTCCGATAAGGACATTCGTCACAATGTTCAGGAATGAGAAAATATAGTCTCCAAATGACGAGCTTACCTCCCCAATGGATCCAGAGATGCGATCAGTTAAACCCTGTATGTCAATCATTTCACTCTGTAGAATCCTTGCTATGTATGGATTGCTTTGCCAATCGTTAATAGCTGCCTGGAGATCTGATATGAGAGATGGAGCACCCTCTACAAGACTATTGAATTGATCCACAAGGACAGGTCCAATACTAATCACAAGACCAGTTACGCCACCAGCAAGGGCGAGGTAAACAATCAGGATTCCCAGAGGTCGTGGTATTTTCCACTTTTCTAAAAGGGCAATAACAGGCCTTAAAATATAATAGAACACCCCTGCCGCGATAATAGGGAATGCAAGTGTCGACACTAATATCACGAGTGGACGAAATAGAAATTCAATTTTACTACCGACCCAGACCACCGTGAAGATGAGGAGGAGCCAGATAAAAAAACGAAATAAGCGGGATTGTTGCAAAGATCTCACTTCCTATTTTTAATTTTGATCCATCTATTCCGATATAGCCAGATAATCGTTTCCATCACCCATTTCGGGTATTTCTTAGGAAAATAAGGCTTAAGATAATACTTGTAATAGGCGTACTTCAAATCTTCCCAATGTGTGCAAATCTTCGCTTGGCGAAAACGCACAACATCAATGACTCTAACTCCTCCATTATGGAGAAGCATCACATTCTGAAGATGTGTATCTGAAGGGTTCAGTCCTTTTCCCCTCGCATAGTTAAGAGCTTCGTCAACCAGCCTCAACATTTCTTCTGTTATTTTCACTCCGCTGACCAGGCAATCGTAGAAGGTGATCCCTTCAAGATACTCAAGAATCAAATACCCTTCTCCCTCTTCAAATAGCTGAGGATAATAAGCACTGTTATCAAGTTCCCTATAAATGGCCGCTTCCTGTTCTGCTAAATGCAAAAAGGCAGGAAAAAAAACCTTTAGTACTTTTTGTTCTCCAGGAAATTTAAATACCACTGCGCTTCTTCCTTTACCAACTTCAACCAGGTCATCAGGCTGATCAATAACGGTTGTTCCCTCAATGACGATTCTGTTAATTATCTCTGCAGTATAAAATGGAACCACCCTCTTCAACAAACAATATATACCTCTACGGTATCAGTTTGTCCTATTATATACTTTATCTTAAGTGATGTGGGAAACAACACGTGCTAAATAGACCAGCCCATGCTTGAGGAGCCGGTCTCATAAGATATTTAGTAGAGAACGACATGACTACTGTTACGAATCAGCATCCCTTAAGGTTTCAGAATTAGAAGGGTTCACCAGTCATAATTCGCATGAAATTTCGATAGAAGGATAAATAATCGATCCCAATGGCAACAGAATGGACAGGCCTACCATTGAATGTCTCATGCTCGAAGGTTTTTCTGAAATCTCCAATACTTAATCCTCTTGCTTCTCCAGTTATTTCAACGGCCACCGGCGTTGGATAAAAGGCACAGATTCCCTCGTCTACGAGACCCATTAATGTTAAAGCATCGTGAACGGGGCTACCTTCGATGTCGGGAACCTTTTTCTTATAAAATTCTTCATAATAATAATCCAACAACGGCTTAAGAAGATTGGTTCTCCCCTTCGAGTGAATGTAATTAACCATTCCTGGTGTCACGATGGCGTTCTGTGTAACATTCAATGGAAAAAGGAAAACATGTTCAGCGTATTTCATTACGATATTTGCAGCCTCGGGGTCCGCATAGAAATTCGCTTCAGCAATCGGCGTTACATTTCCTGGTACATTGAAAGCTCCCCCCATAATATAAAAGCTTTTGATCGATTTCATTGTATCCGGATAAAGAAGAAATAGTGTAGCAAGAGACGTCATCCTTCCAACATTGACAATAACGAGTTCACCTTCGTACTGCTCAATTAATTTGATCACCTCAAAGAAGTTCTCCAGTGGCTCAGAAGTAGCTGGAGGTGGTTTTATTGGTCCAAGACCATGGGGACCGTGTACATCCGGATAAAAGATTGGCACCTCTCCTGTCATTGGTTTCTCAGCACCTCCGATGACCGGGATGTCTACTCTCCCTGCTTCCTTTAGCAAATACCGTACATTTTCCGTCGTTTGTTTTTTAGATACATTTCCATAGCTTGCTACGATGCCAATGACATCAACTTCCTCGGAAAAACTAGCGTAAAGGAGTGCCACTGTATCATCGATGCCAACATCTCCGAAAAAAAGTGCTTTTTGCGCCAATGCTGTCACTCCCTGTTTCACTTTTACGATCAACATATTCAACAAACACCATTTTAAGAAGCTTCAGAATAAGAAGGCTTTCCCTTTATCAGTAAAGGAAAAGCCTTTTCAATTAACCGAGGAACATCGCTCCATAACCAAGAGCACCTATGATTACAAAAGCTGGGTGGACTTTCCACTTTTCAAGTAAAAGGAGACTAACTCCAACCAGAAATGCGGTTTGTAGCCAACCTGCTCCTTCATAGGACGTTTGAAAGAACTGGTAAGCCATTACACCGAGAAGGACGGCGATCGTTGGACGAATCAGCAATGTCATCCGTTTAACCTTTGGTGAGTCTTTGAATTTATAAAGAATGCTAAGCAGTACAATCATCAGAATGAGGGAAGGTGCAACAGTTGCAAATACCCCAACAATCGCCCCGATTACACCCCCCTGATGAAATCCAATATACCCTGCCATCTTCGTTGCTATTGGACCAGGCAACGCATTTCCGAGTGCTAGAACTTCACTAAATTCCTGAATTGACAGCCACTCATAGCGATCGACAACCTCATTTTCAACAAGGGGGATAGAAGCAGGGCCACCGCCATAACCAACAATGCCAGGAATAAAAAAGGCGAGAAAGATCTTCCAATAGATCACCCAACTTCCCCCTTTCGATCATCATTACCACGATCCTTTTTCAAAAGTGAATAGACAAGTATAACGGCAATCAAAATACCAGGATGAATCCCTGCTACTTCTATAAGAAGGAGACTTCCAACAAATAATAGACCACTCATTACCCAGCCAAGACCACCGGTAGCCTTCTTAAAGAACTGCCACGTTAGGACGGCTAGCATCACACCAACGACAGGGACAACAGCCTTCGTCATGCCCTGCACCCATGGCTGATCTTTAAACGAGCTGAGAAACGTTAGTAGCATGATCATGAGAACAATCGTCGGTAGAATCGTCGCCATTACGCCATTGATCATGCCAACAACACCGCCAACACGGTAGCCAATGTATCCTGCCATTTTTGTTGAAATCGGACCGGGCAATGTATTACCAAGGGCAAGGACATCACCAAACTCATCCTCACTCAGCCAGTGATAACGTTCAACAACTTCTTTATACACTAGAGGGATAGAAGACGGTCCCCCACCATAACCAAGCATTCCCACTTTTAAAAAAGCCAGAAATAGATGCCACTGTTTCATTTCATCAAACCCTTTGCATCAGGATTTACCACGAAGCGATTGTCCCATCTGTTCTAGACTCTGTACCACCTGTATAAGTCCCGCTAGCTTCATCTCTCCAGATTATTTGACCCCTTCCAAACGTTGATGAATCTCGTTCAACACGAACATCATGACCTTTCCTCGCAAGCGCAGCAGCTAAATGCGGCGGCATCGTTTGCTCTACATCAACGGAGAGGTTGTGTTTCCATTGCCAGCGAGGCGCATCCAAAGCCGCCTGAGGATTTAAGTGAAAATCAATCGCATTCATGATCACCTGCACATGCCCCTGCGGCTGCATAAACGCCCCCATTACACCGAATGGTCCGATTGCTTTTTCCCCTCTTGTTAAAAACCCTGGGATGATGGTGTGATACGGCCGTTTTCCAGGCTTGAGTGCATTATCATGGAATGGATCCATCGAAAAGTTAAGTCCTCTACTTTGCAGCGCAATTCCCGTATCAGGTACGACTATCCCCGATCCAAACCCAATATAATTGGATTGGATGAACGAGACCATGTTCCCATCTTCATCCGCTGTTGCGAGATAAACAGTTCCTCCCCTTTGTGGTTCTCCAGGTTCCGGCAGACGCGCCTCTTTGCCAATTAGGTCGCGACGAAAAGTTGTGTAGGCTTCTGAAAGCAGCCCCTCAACAGATCGCCTCATCTCGTTCCTATCAGTAATATACGTTTGACCATCAGTAGACGCTAGCTTCATGGCTTCAATTTGCTTATGTAAAGTATCAACAGTATCCCGGTCTGTAAACGTGTAGCCTTTTAATATATTTAAGGCCATCAGCGCGACAAGTCCCTGTCCGTTCGGCGGGATTTCCCAGACGTCAAAACCTCGATAGTTCGCTGAAATCGGTTCAACCCATTCAGGATAAAATGCTTCCATATCTTCCTTTCTCAAAAATCCCCCGTTTTGGATTGAAAAGGCATCAATTTGATCAGCCAGCTCTCCACGGTAAAAGGATTCAGCTTTTGTCTTTGCGATGTCACTCAGTGTACTTGCATGCCCTTGTGACTTCCACGTTTCTCCAATAGCAGGTGCGCGACCATCAGGACAGAACGTTTCGAACCAGGATTCATACACCTCGTCTGTACAGTGTTCCTTCATCGTTTTATAAGCCTGGTCCCATAACCGTCCTAGCGTCGCTGAAATGGGATACCCTTCTTTCGCATACGAAATCGCCGGTTCAAAAAGTTCTTTAAAAGGCAGCTTCCCAAACCGCTTCGAAAGTGCGGCCCATGCCCCCGGTGCTCCTGGAACAGTTACCGGTGTTAACCCGTACTTTGGGATATGATCTAACCCACGTTTCTTCAGTTCCTCAATTGAGAGTGAGGCAGGGGCAGGTCCGCTTCCGTTTAGCCCGTGAAGCTTTCCTTCTGCCCAAACAAGGGCAAATGCATCTCCACCGATTCCATTTGAAGTGGGTTCAACAACAGTTAAGCAGGCCGCTGTCGCAATGGCGGCGTCTATTGCATTACCACCTTTTTTCAGCATATCTAGCCCAGCTTGAGCAGCAAGCGGCTGGGATGTCGCAACCATTCCTTTATTGGCTATCACCGGCAGACGACTTGATGTATACGGTTGATAAAGTGAATCAAATCGAAGCATGTTCATTCCCCCAAGTCTTATAAGAGTCTTTTCTAAGCATTCATTTTGTAATGATAAGTACAGTTTACGCGAAATACAAAATTTTGCAAAAAATATTAAAAGAGCAGGAGAACCTACTCTTCCGGAACGAAAATATTAAGTTCATTGTGAAGTACTTTTGCTTCAAACGGTATGGGAACCCCCTCATCGCCGTCAATGTTCACGACCAGTTTTTGTTCCGATTCTACTTTAAGGTTTGCTACTGGAAAATACTCAACCTGGGCATTGCCCTGTAGCTTCCCACTAAATAAGTCTGGAATAATTTTGAACACCTGCGGAAGCGAGAGCTCTTTAAGGATAAACACATGGAAGTATCCGTCGTTCACTTCCGCCTGCTCAGCGAACTTCTCAATCCCTCCGACCGAATTAGTTAATGCAACTAGCATCAAATACGCCTCGCCGTCCCACACCTTTCCATCATACGTAACGGTGAGATCAAATGGCGCCTTATCCTTCAGTGCTCGTGCGCCCTCAATCATATAGGCTAACGGCCCGAACTTTGACTTTTGTTCAGGCGAAACATCATAAACCGCTTCGGCAATTGCTCCGACCGCAAGCACATTCATGAAATATCGATCGTTTATTTTTCCGATATCTACAGGCTTAGTATGCTGCTGACTCAGAACCTCAAGCGCTTTCTTTGGTTGCATCGGAATCCCAAGCGCCCTCGCGAAATCATTCACCGTGCCAAGAGGGATAAAACCGAAATCAGGACGCTCAACTTCTTTCGCGAGACCATTAACCGCTTCGTTGATCGTGCCGTCGCCTCCCATCGCCACGACTGTATCGAAATGATTCTCACACGCCGCGCTTGCAAATCGAATCGCATCCCCTTCTTTTTCGGTATACTTTACCGTAACATCAACATGATTTTTTTCTAAAATACTCACAGTTTCATTTTCGAAATCCATGGCTTGTTCCTTACCGGAAGATGGATTAATGATTAACATTGCTTGTTTCAATGAAAAGCCCCCTTGTATGAATATATAGTATGTAAAATCTAGTAAATCACTTCCCCTGTTTGTATGTCTTGAAACTGATTCCACGCTACTTAAAGGCAATCCTGCTTACAAACAAAACACTTAATCCCGAATTCTTCTAGCTTCTGGATACAAAATAATACGATCTTTATGAATGGTATCTTCACCTTCCTTTTAAAAGAAACGATCAATCCTAGTGCCTCTCCCCGCTAATATGGCGAAGTTTTCGAATCTATTAAGTAAAAATAAAGATCTTAGCTATTTTCATTTATGGAAAGGACTATTGGACTTGAAGAATTATCTCTATTTCGTCATTTCATTTATTATTCTATTCTTTTGTTTACAGATCATTTCAGGAATCATATTCACCGTCCCCAATGAACAGCAATCCTCAGCTGTGATCGAAGAATATGCTTCAGCAGAAAATTCATTTGTTATAACAGCTATCGTCATTTTCACTTCTGCTATTCTCGCTTTCGTTATTCAACGGTGGCTCGTTCGAAAGAAAAGCATATAAAAAATACCTACTAAAGCATGATTCACTATTGAACTAAATTTACAGTTCATGCTATTATTTAATAAAGTTCATAATTATGTAACATTTTGACACGAGATAGCGACCCTGTCATCGGTTTAAGTATTACATTGTTTTTGAAAGCGATTAACTGTTGGTTTGATAGTAGCGTATCCTGCTAAAAACTAACTGTCGATCTCCCATTAGAGAATCTCTTATTCTCTAAATCGGAAGAGAGGCAGTTTTTTATTTTGTATAGAATATTAACATGCTAATTGACTAAAGGAGATGGATGGGATGAGCAAAGTGAAAAACCGGTGGTTAATAGCCGCTTCAGCAGTAGGCATACATATTTCGATTGGATCGGTCTATGCATGGAGTAATTTTACAGATCCACTGATTGATGAATTTGGTTGGTCTGCTAAACAAGTTCAATTTACGTTTAGTTTAGCCATTCTTTTTCTTGGATTATCAGCAGCTTTTCTTGGACACTTTGTTGAAAAATATGGCCCGAGGAAAGCCGGGCTTCTCGCAGCAAGCTTTTTCGGAGTTGGCGTATTCGGATCGGGCTTTGCGGTTAATATGGGCTCCCTCCCACTCCTCTATATCTTCTATGGGGCACTCGGAGGAATTGGTCTCGGTGTCGGATACATCGCACCGGTATCGACACTAGTAAAATGGTTCCCGGATAGACGAGGCTTAGCAACAGGCCTTGCCATCATGGGCTTTGGATTTGCAGCTGCTATTGCAAGTCCTGTAATGGACATATTGATTAAATCTGTTGGTACTGCAACTACGTTTTATATTCTTGGAGCAAGTTACTTTATCATTATGGTCGCTTCATCCCTCTATTTAGAAAAGCCACCTGAAGGCTGGACCCCTGAAGGATTTAAAGAGAAGCAGGAGAAATCTAAAGCTGCAGGTGATTTATCACAGCTTACTGCTAATGAAGCGATCAAAACATCAAGATTCTATTATTTATGGCTAATGCTCTTTATTAACGTAACGTGTGGGATCGCGATTCTATCAGCAGCAAAACCACTTGCACAGGAAAGCATTGGACTCTCGACAACAGAAGCAGCAGCATTAGTCGGTGTACTTGGTATCTTTAATGGACTAGGTCGAATTGGCTGGGCTTCAGTATCCGATTATATTGGTCGACCGAATACGTATACTACCTTTTTTGTCTTACAAATCGCGCTGTTTGCTCTTCTTCCACATACGTCTACAGCGATTCTCTTTCAGGTCATGCTAGCGATTGTCTATACATGCTACGGCGGTGGCTTCGCTTCTATTCCAGCTTATATTGGAGACATGTTTGGCACGAAACAACTCGGTGCGATTCACGGCTACATTTTAACTGCATGGGCAGCTGCTGGATTGGTTGGACCAATGTTTGCTGCATGGATGAAGGATACAACAGGGAGCTATGCCGCAAGCTTAACGTTCTTTGCCGGGATGTTTGTGGTCGCACTGATTATTTCTCTTGTCATTCGTAAAGATATACGCAAAGTACGTGAAAGAAATGCAATGGAACCTGCCGCAAACGTCAATATGTAATAACTCCTCCTTATGTCAAGGATGGGAAATTATCACGATCAGAAAGTAGGACACAATGAATAAGTATGAAGCAGAATTCAGCAACCTTGTCCGTTCTTTCCGCAAGAAGCATATGGGAAAAGGACCGAGCAAGATCACCACGACCTTTTGTAAAAAATGGGCCATATGTGAAATGGAAGGCAATCTTTCGCCAGTTGAAAAGTTTATTGCCAGCGCAGATGATGGCAAGCAAATGCTCCGGGCAGCCCGAACGGAAATGGTGAAAGAGATGTATCGCAACAATCCACCAGTACAAATGGAGGAATTTCTCCAGTCTAAATTCGTAGACCTATTCGTAGACATTGATATTGATCGTGACTTTGGCATGTCGATCTTTGTATTTGATGAAAACATTGAAGATAAATTTAGATAATTCCCTAACCTGGTTAGGCACTTGGCAGCGATCCTGCTAAAGACTCAACCACCGTTTTGCTCATTGGTTTATGAGCAAACGGTGGTTTTTTATTTACACAGACGTACATTTAGGAGTGAGATCAATGGGTGAAACAAAACACCAGGGACCAATTAAAGCAACGAAGAAACCTGAACCAAAACACTGGGTAAGTCCTATCCCCTTTGGGCTCGGAAAAGTTAAGCCGCAGCATTTTAGAGACACGATGAAAATTGCCTGGGAAAACAAAGATAACATCGGGTACGCAACACGAATTCTTACCCAGGGTGTTTGCGATGGCTGCGCACTTGGCGTTTCTGGACTTTATGATCAAACATTGAAGGGTCCGCATGTGTGTACAACGCGTTTAAATGTTCTTCGTTTAAATACGATGCCGGCCGTCGATGAGGAGATTCTTCATGCGGACATCGATGAGCTTCGAGAGTACAGCAGCACCGAGCTTAGAAAATTAGGACGTATCCCCTATCCTCTCATTCGCCGCAAGGGAGAAAGAAGCTTTTCCCGTCTGACATGGGATGACGCAATGGATATGATCGCAAATAAAATGAAGAAGTTAGATCCAAAGCAGTATGCTTTTTATTTAACCTCACGAGGGATTACAAATGAATCGTATTACGTTGCTGGAAAAGTGGCACGATTCCTCGGGACAAACCATGTGGATAACGCTTCACGTATCTGCCACTCACCAAGTAAAACTGCGCTAAAACGCTCCATTGGTGTTGGCGCTTCAACTGTTAACTACCAGGACTGGTTTGGTACGGACGTACTGATGTTCTGGGGAAGTGTAGCTTCAAACAGTTCACCCGTTTCAACAAAATACATGCTTGAAGCTAAAAAGCGCGGCACTAAAATCATTATGGTTAATCCATACAAAGAGCCTGCGATGGACAAATATTGGATTCCTTCTAACGCTGAGTCTGCGCTTTTCGGTACAAAAGTGGCGGATGATTTTTACCAGGTGAATGTGGGTGGCGACATTGCCTTTATGCATGGCATCATGAAGCACTGGTTTGAAATGGAAGAGAATGAACATGGATCAGCTATCAACCATTCTTTCGTTGAAGAACACGTCAATGGGTATGAGGATTTGAAAGCGAACGTAAAGGGGCAGAGCTGGGATAACATCATTTCTTCATCAGGTGTTTCGAAGGAACGAATTATAGAACTTTCAGAACTACTTGCAAGAAGTAAAAGTGCCGTATTCGCCTGGGCACTAGGGTTGACCATGCATTCATTTGCAACAGACAACATCTCACAGGTTGCAAATCTTGCTCTCTTAAGAGGATTTCTAGGAAGTAAAAACAATGGCTTAATGCCATTCCGAGGTCACTCCTCTGTTCAGGGATCAGGAGAAATGGGGGCTGATCCATTTGTCTTACCTGGAAGTGGATTTGATCCTGAAAACGTCAGTCGCATGGAAAGAGTCTGGGGTTTCGAACTCCCTAAATGGCAGGGTGATATTGTTGGGGTTACACTTGAGAACATCGTCCTTCCGGAAGATCACGAGCGGAAAATCAAATTGTATTACCTTTCCGGTGGAAACTTCCTTGAAACGATGCCGGATCCTGATTTTATTGAAAAAGCGCTATCTGAGCTCGACATTCGCGTTCATCAGGACATTATTCTGAACACCTCTACCCTCGTTGATGCGAAAGAAGCAGTCATAGTCCTTCCTGCTAGGACAAGGTACGAACAAGAAGGTGGTGGAACATCGACGTCAACCGAGCGCATGGTCTACTTCTCTCCAGAAATTGAAGGCAACAACAACCAGGTGGAAGAAGCGCGCTCTGAATGGAAAATCTACATTGACCTTGCGAAACGAGTGAAGCCTGAGACTGCCCATTTTGTCGATTTCAAAACGGGTCAGGACATCCGTGATGAAATCGCGATTGCGAATAAAGATTACGATGGGGTCCAGCACTTAACAAAAAAAGGAGATGTGTTCCAGTGGGGTGGCGCATGGCTCTGCGAAGGTGGCGTTTGCCCGACGTCGGACGGAAGAGGAAATCTTGTAGCCGTCGACATTCCAGACTTCGGAAAAAAAGATGGGCAATTCATTGTGACATCAAGACGTGGAAAGCAATTTAACTCAATGGTTTACAAGGAAACCGATCCATTCAACAAAGCCGAACGGTATGATGTTCTGATGAATCCAGAAGATGCCGGGAGATTAAGCATTGCAGAAAGAGAAGGGATCGTCGTTTATAACGGCTTTGGTGTCTTCCAGGGCCGTGCAAAATTTGTGGATATTGCACCAGGCAATTTAGAGGTCCACTTTCCAGAAGGGAACTTTTTGTTACCACGCGGACGCTATGAGAAATACGCAGGTATTCCGGATTACAATATCACGGTCACTGTTGAGAAAGCCGATCGTTTTAACGCCCGCAAGGATGTTCAGTATCAGGAGAAGGTTATTGAAGATTTGAAAGTCAATGCACCCGAATAATCCCCCTACCCCGGCTCAGCTTGAGTCCGGGGTATTCTCATTGTTGAATGTACCGCCAAAACGAAAAAGTGTTTTCCTGTAAGTAAAATAGGCTATGTTAAACAATATAGTGAAACTTCCATCAGAGGGTTTTCTAATGTTAATTAAACCAATCGGACAACGCCATTTTTAGTACCTGAAGAAGGATACGAAATACAAATCGCTGTATCGAACCATCGTAATCGTTTGGATGTCTGTAAAATTCTTCATTCAGGGGTCAGACACGTGTCTGACCCCCGTGAAAAAACAAATGATGAGAAGGGATGATTATTAATGAAAAAACCTCAGGCTGCCGCCCTTATTACAAAAGTGAGAGAGGAATCCCCTCTTGTCTTTAATATAACAAACACCGTTGTTACCAACTTTACTGCCAACGGCCTACTCGCCACAGGCGCGAGTCCTGTTATGGCATACGCTCGTGAAGAAGCGGCAGACATGGCGCAGATCGCAGGAGCCCTTGTCCTTAACATTGGTACCCTTACGAATGAGGTTGTTGAAGCCATGCTTATCGCAGGGAAAGCTGCGAACGACATGAACATACCGGTCATTCTTGATCCTGTAGGTGCGGGTGCAACACCATACAGAACAAGCACAGCTCGTCGTATCCTAAAAGAAGTTGACGTGCAATTCATCCGTGGCAACGCAGCTGAAATTGCAAATATTGCAGGCAAAACATGGGCAATTAAAGGGGTGGATGCGACAAAAGATGCCGGTAACAAAGCCGTTCTTGCTCAAAAAGTTGCCACTATGTTCGGAAGTACTGTAGTCGTTACTGGCGCCGTCGATACCATTACGAATGGCACAACGACAATTAATCTCACAAACGGACATCAGGTTCTAACAAAAGTTACTGGCACAGGCTGCCTGCTATCGTCCATCCTCGGCGCTTTTGCAGCCGTTGAAGCAGATTCAATCCTTGCTGCCACTGGTGCACTTTCGTTCTTTAGTGTCGCGAGTGAAAAAGCAGCAGAACTCACAGGAGGAAACCGTCCGGGAAGTTTTCAAATTGAGCTACTAAATCAACTCGCTCTCATAACCCCTGAAGAAATCCAACAAGCGATTCGGCTCAATTAAAACAGAGCGGGTATAATACCCGCTCTGTTTTCAACCTATACAATGTGTCATAACAGATCAACACAATTTCTTTGCAATGAAATAAAAATCCTCTATCCCCTTAAATGTATAGACAACCTTTTCAAGGAAAGGATGAAAGTAGACAATTAGATAGTCTCCGCTTCGATCGATGACTCTTTTACCCGCTTGGAATCTCGGATAATCCTGTGTGATGCATGATTCTACTTCGAGTTCGGAAGTAATCCAATCCATCACTTGTTCATTTCCATCCATTGCTTCCCCCTTGAGTCTTTATTTTCCGTGGATGCCCCTTAAAATATAGTCATTAAACAGGTTCATTTATAACTTGTTTGCCCCATCCACTTCAAGCGCTCGCACTCGTTTTAATTAGTATGTATTGATACTTTCCACTTCGGCCTGCGATTCAAACCAGAGTTTACTGGAAACTTCAAATAAGGTCTCTTAAATCATTTTAAAAAACACATCAAGAATGCCCCCACAGCAGTCTTTTTCCAACCCTCATCATCGCAAAAATAACTAATACAGTTCCTTCTAATTGTTACCATTTACCACTTCTCTAGAAGCTTTCTTCTGTCTATTCGGAATTACCACTAAGGTCAATGGTTCTTTTCACTATCTGAGAATCAAATAAAAAAACCCGAAGCATCATGGCTTCAGGCTTTCGATTATAATAGGCCAATGATGGCCCCTAATATTCCGAGTACAATCGCAATAATATACCAGATTATTGCAAGGATGACGATAATCCACCCAATCATCTTTCGGCCTGTTTGAATAAAGTAAATACCGAGAACAAGCGGTCCGATAATTAATCCGAGTATTCCCCAGAGGATCGCACTCTTATTCCGTTTTCTGGCATCCATAAATAAGTAAATACCAATTACTAAATTAATAATAAATCCAAATGACAGTTCCATCTGCTCACCTCGTTTCCTCTA
This sequence comes from Pseudalkalibacillus hwajinpoensis, assembly GCF_039851965.1. Taxonomy (NCBI): domain Bacteria; kingdom Bacillati; phylum Bacillota; class Bacilli; order Caryophanales; family Guptibacillaceae; genus Guptibacillus; species Guptibacillus hwajinpoensis. The sequence continues at coordinate 922,017 of NZ_CP156674.1, forward strand.
AAAAGGTTTCCCTAATGAGAATTCAGTTAAACTGGACTATGCTTTTTTGCATAAAGTCTTACTTCAAGCGTGTTCACCAGTATCAACGACGAGCGTATCGTAAGCAAAAGAGATGTTCTTCCCCTCCGCTTGAAGTTGGTTTTCGACTATTGCAAGCTCATCATAGCTTACGCGGTCAGGCTCTTCGATGTGTGTTAAATACACTTTATTAACCGTTAGCTTATCGATGATCCCTAGCGTTTGACTCTCCTCCAATAGAACAGGGTGACCTGAACTGATCTGACGCTCACCTGTAACCGGATGAAATTCACATACTCCTGTTGGCAATACCGCAAGATCGATCTCCCCAAGATCTGGTGGCTCCCAACCAAATAACTCGTCTGGTGCAATCAACACTCTACTTTTCTCATCTTCAAACAAAAAGGCGTATACATAATCTTCTGACAGGCGAAACGGCGTGATCGTAACACCATTTATAGTCACAGTCTCTCCATCTTTAAGTTCATGAAGACTGATGTACTTTTGGCTCTTAAAAAACTCCAGGTGCTGTCCCGTCCCTAATCTTGATTGAAAGTCTACTGCAACCTGTTCAGGAACATAAACAGCTGACGTCGTCCCCTGTGCCGGGTGGTTAATCCAATCGGCATTGATTGATTCTAGCACCCTTCTCCCCATCACGTGATCCGGATGCCAATGTGAATAGAAGACCCCTTCAATTTTGTTAAGGTTCGATCGATTCAACTGCATATAACTATCTTCTGGCGTATCAATTAGGACGTTCGGTCCGTGTATAAAAACACTTGGTCCGGAACGGCTGTAAGGAACCCCTTTTTCTCTTGCTTCTACACAAACCGTACAGTCACAAAGCGGTCGAGGAATCGACATTGCACCACCTGTTCCTAGAAATTCAATTTTCATCAGTTCACCCCTTCTTTTTTACTATTCTAACGATTCTTCATTTACAAAAAAAGGGCTTATACCCATTTCCTTCACAATTTAGACAGTTTGAATCTAAAAACAGAGGGAACACAGCGTATAGATTCTATTATAAGGAGGACGTTTAAACATGTCTGAACAACAAACTGAAATGTACCAACTTCCAAGAATCGGTTCGAAAGCACCTGACTTCACGGCAAACACCACACACGGTCAACTTTCACTTGATGACTATAAAGGAAAGTGGTTCGTCCTCTTTTCGCATCCGGCAGATTTTACACCGGTATGTACTACTGAATTCGTCGCCTTTCAAGAAATTTACCCTGAACTTCATAAATTTGATGTCGAATTAATTGGTCTTAGCGTGGATAGCGTTTCTTCCCACCTCGCATGGGTACGTAACATCGAGAAAAACTTTGACACCGAAATTGAATTCCCTGTTATCGCTGACCTTGACCGTAACGTTGCAACTCGCTATGGAATGATTATGCCTGAGGAAAGTCAGACTGAAACAAGTCGTGCCGTATTCGTTGTTGATGACAAACAGGTCGTCCGCGCTGTAATCTACTATCCTCTCACCACTGGACGCAACATGAATGAAATTATGAGATTAGTGAAAGCGTTGAAAACAACAGATGACCACGGCGCACCTACTCCTGCCAACTGGCAGCCAGGCGATAAAGTGCTCGTATCCCCTCCGAAAACACAGGAAGCCATGAAATCAAGGGAGAAAGAAGAAGATCTGGAATGCATTGACTGGTATCTTTGCAAAACGGATTTACCCAACCAATGATCCAAAAAAACCGGTGGATAACCCATCGGCTCTTTTTTTGAGAACATTTTCCAAATTGCACTTTGCTAGATAAAGATTATAATAGAGGAGAATGTGTACTTTACGGAGGTTATGTTATGAAAAAGGAAGAAAACAAACTTCCCAATGCAACAATTAAGCGTCTCCCTCTCTATCTCTCTTATTTAAAAAGGGTGAAGAAATCAGGTCAAAAATCGATATCTTCTGTTGAACTTGGAGACGCACTCAATTTAAAATCTGATCTAGTCAGAAGAGACTTTTCTAAGATAAAGGCTCCAGGCCGAAAAGGAAGCGGTTATGAAGTGAAGAAACTCATTACTCACCTGCACCATATCGTCAATACGAACGCTGAGCCTGAAGCCGCTCTCATCGGTGCCGGACGTCTTGGAACAGCTCTTCTTCACTACAATCACCTTAGAAAGTCATCGCCTAAAATAAAGATGGCTTTTGACAACAACCCGAAAATTGTTGGGAAAACCATTGCCGGGGTGCCTGTCTATCATATTGATGAGATGAGCGAGCGCTTGACGCCTTTAGTGACGGTTGCGATCCTTGCGATTCCCGCCGCATCCGCTCAAAGTATTTCAGAGAAGATTGCCGAGACAGGTGTGCTTGGCATTATGAACTTTACATCTGCATACCTAAAGCTCCCAGCTAAGATTCATCTTCAACAAATTGATCTGGCAAGAGAACTGGATACACTCGCCTTCCTTATTCATTTCCTATAATCGCCAGGAACAAAATAAAAAGGCGCCCCCTCATCCCCTTTCCACTTCCTGGAGATGAGCGTTGAAATAGTATTAAAGTTTAGCCTTACGCCTTTTGTTTAATTTAGCAGGTTCATAGCCGGTGTCAAACATCATACCATTCATTGTCCCTGTTCGATCAATCAAATCTTTTACATTATCGGCATTCAACTCTTCGGCCGCTTTTAGTAGTATTTGCGCAGATGCCCTCGCATCATCAAGTGCATGGTGATGATCTAACTGAATTCCGAGGTAATCAGATACCACGTTTAATTTATAGCGTGGCAACGTCCATGTCTTTTTCGAAATATTCACCGTACAATTATAAGCAAGCATTGGATAAGGAAGGTTATACTGATCCAGTACCGCACGAAGTACGCTCATATCAAACTGAGCATTATGAGCAACAAGGAATTTCCCTTCCACTAATTCGCTGATCTCCTTATGCCATAGAACATCAAATGAAGGTGCATCAGCCACATCCTCTTTCGTTATTCCGTGAATACTTACGTTGATTCCTGCAAAATAATTTTGCTTTGGTTTCACTAAACGATAATATTCTCTTATAAGCTGTCCATTCTCATATTCCACAAGTCCTATTGAACAGACACTACCTCTTGAAGAATTTGCCGTTTCAAAATCCAGTGCTACGAAATTCATCTGCAAACTCCTTTAAATAATAGATAAATCTATCTTAGAATGTTCTCACCCATTCGTCCACCGATTTGATTGATCATTCATCCCGATTTCGCTGAATTGCGTCAACTTTTTCCTCAATTCTGTTTAACTGTCGCTTTCTTCTGAATGACTCTCGAATGAAATAGACGATAAGACCGATAGGAACGACTAAAATCACAAGGCTGATCACTTGATAAAGAACATCCCCCCAATGAAAATTCATAAAATCACTCCTATATGTTCGATAATTTGCTTTTTAATATTGGATCATCTTTTAATCTATAGTCAAGCTGTCACTTAAAATTACGATTTTGTACGTGTAAAGGTTTCACTGATCCTAAAAAAAGAATAGCTTTGAATCAGCTATTCTTCAGAAAGATTTAATTTTAAGGTGTCGATACCGTACCTCCAGCTTGAGAATAACGCGCATTAAACTCCTGAACAAACTGGTTTGTAATGCTTGAATCATGGATAATGAGCATGTTCTCATCATTTACGTCATTTCCATTCGTACTCCAATTCGTAGAACCTACAATAACCGTTGGATCGCTTTCTGTATCAGCATCAATGATCATTGTTTTACTATGAAGCTTTCGTGATTCTGCATCTTTGTAAACAGGAGCAGCATTTGCCCAGCGTGTATTAGGATTGTTTGTGCTTCCGCTTACCGTTTGCCCGGTCATTTCAATGCTGGCTGACCACCATTGGTTCCAGAAACTACTGTCAAATACGCCTTTTACATCGAAGCCAGTAAGTGTTCCCTGCTGGTCATTATAAGAGCCTTCCCACTTATTTTTCAACTCATCAACTAGCGCTTGATCACTCCATGCAAAAATAGTGAAGTATGTGTTTAAATCTGCTTCTAATTTTACAAGCTCAGCCATATGGTCAACTGCATTATCTCCTGGCGAAAAGTAGACCTCCATTTTCTTCCCACCAACGGTCAACTCATGCACGGTATTATCTGTTTTACGGGAGCTAAAGTCAGCCCCTTCAACATCAGGGATTAACGTACCGCTTCCCCACATCTCGTTAAACTCCGTTTCATAGATCGTAGCAAGCTCTGGAGAATTCACCTCAATAACATGCTGTTGATTTCCATCGAGCACACCATTTTGCATATTTTCGTCAGAGCCGTAAAGCCCTGTAACTGTGAAGTTCCAGCTACCTGTAAATACCCATTTGTCATCGATCACCGCAAATTTATTGTGCATTTGGTTTCCAGGAGCATAATACGTACCATCACTTTGCTGCTCGGCATCTACAAACAGATAGCCGCTCATTTCCGTATTTCCAACCATTATCGTCTTCTGTGGAAAATCGTCCGGTGTGGGTGGAAGATTATGATCCGCTCGCTTTACCTGATCTTCAACAGCAAGCATTGGTGAATCAGATAGGATCGTAATGTCATCTGCCGTTCCAACAACCATGTCTTTCCCTCGCACCATTTCTTCAATGTACAATCTCATTAATTCGAATCGTTCAATATAATGCGGATCTGTTGCATCCTTCGCATCCGCAATCACGCGAACATCAATCCCTTCGGCTGCTTTGTTAATTAACGCATCAACCACTTTTGGAAGATTTAGTTCATATGTAGCGAAGTCGATACTCGTTTGTGCCCCATTAATCCGATGCAACAAACGATCTTCGAGGTTTACGTTATAATTCGCTTCATTTCCTGCAACTGCATATTGATCAAGTGCACATTTATTAAAATAGACGTTAATTGCATCAGGCGCTTCAGATACTTGATTTAAGTGCTCCGTTGTATCCGTACACCCTTGAGCAGAAGAAGATCCAATTACTGAGTTCGCTCTCCCAGGTGTCCCTGTTCCTTCTGTATATGTACCAGTAGAGGTTCCCCAATTAGAAGGCTCAGTTCCTCTCGTGTTCGAATCAATTCGTTCCATCGTCGCTTTAGAAGCATTATCTCCCCCATGCCAGGCATCAACAGTATCAACTGCCGTTCCACCAGAATCCCTTAGCTCGAGCACCTCACCTGAATTCCCCATCGCTCCAGCGTAGTTCTGATTAGCGGAAACTTCTGAAACCGTAGTGTCGTCTGTTCTTTCAAGCACATAATAGCCCTCCGAAGGAATCGTTCCACTTAGTGAAATAGACGGACTCCCATCAGAAGAAGCAAGTGTCCAACCATCCAGTGATACTGCAGCGCCCGTATTATTATAGAGCTCAATCCATTCATCGTTATAGCTGACTGTTGTCCCCATCCAGGCAACTTCGTTTACGACGACCTCAGGCGTAGCTGCCTCAGCACTGTTACCTGGCGCTGGTATTGTTAATGTTAATGCAAGACTAGCAGACGCAAGTAGTTTTACTGTTTTTCTCATGTTGTCCTCCCCAGAAATAAAAGTGCGTACTGTTCCATCTTACATAAATCTACTCTTCGTGCTAATGTGTTTTTCCTTAATAATTTGTTAATTAAGAATTTACAATCATATAGGAACTAAGTAGAATTCAATTTTGACAGGTCTATTCAGCATAAAAGCGATTATTTAGCTGAACGTAGCTGATGGTTGTTGGTCTTTGTCGCAAGATTATAGCTAATCCACACAACAGTCTATCAAAAAAAGGCTGAACAGGTTCAACCTCATTTTGGGCTTTCTTTAATAAACTACTTATTTTTAAATACTTTAATAATCATCGTTGTTGGAAACTTCCTCGCTTTATATAGAGAATAATACCGATCAGAGATTTCAGCTTCTTCTCCATCATAACCGGAGCCCACGGCGCTTTCGATAACTTCCTCAATAGTGAATCCCGCTTGAATCAATTCATTTATGTAAGTTGCCATTTTTCGTTTATGAAGCACCATTGTCGCGTCCTCACCCTTAAAGTTCTCAAACGTATGAAGACCTTCCTCCTGATAAGATCCATCAAGATAGACACGTCCATTTTCACTTTTCGCATGAACATAGAGTGGATGATCCCAGCTAAAGATAAATGTTCCGCCCTCTTTTAAATAAGAATAAATTAGTTCAAATGTCGCTCTAAGCTCGGTCGTCCAGCCAATCGCATAGATCGAATACACGATATCAAAATAATCCTTTGGAAGGTCAATGTCTTGCTCCATCGGGGCACAATACAGATGGGCTGATAAGTCTTTCAATGTTTCCTCTGCAGCAAGCTTCTGCTCCACAGAAAGATCAACACCCCATAGTTCACTTGCACCGGCCTCTGCCATATAGCGTAGCGAATGCCCACTCCCATAGCCAATTTCGAGTACTTTTTTATTCTTTACTTCTCCAAATAGTTGGAGCTCTTCCTCAGTTTGCCCGTATGGCCCATATGAAGGTAACGCATCCACTCCATTAAAATGATGAGCAACTTTGTTCCAGCTTTCTTTATTACGTACAAGAATATCGTTCTTCAATTTCATCTCCTCCAGTCTTAATTTAAATTCAAGAGATAGGAGGGAAATACCTTTTAATACCTTATTCTACTTAAAGCTCTAGTAAACAGGTGTACAGTAATGATGGTAAGATTGAACATTTCCATGAACAATCATGTTATAAATATACTGAATTCGTTGGGTAACCGAACCAACCTGGAATTCCATTTCCAATACGCCTGTGATCCACTTCAATTATGTCCTTGCAGGGATTACTAGAAATACTGAATGTCAAATCGTTTCTTGCAAATTAGGTCTTACGATGAAAAAAGGAATTTTACAAGAATTGAATTATACGAAAGGCTTTATGATACCCATTCATTGTGGATTCCTGACTAACTAAACCAGAATTCAAATATCAATGCTGAACCTGGCCATGTACGTTAATAAAATAGTCTTAAAGCAAATCAATCATAAATAGCCAAATTTCGTCGGGGTCAAAGAATAGCAATAGTTTAAGCTGTTTCATTATTCCAGGACAGACATTGGCCATCCACAGCAATCTAAAATCCCAATCATTTAGCAGCACAAAGAAGCGGACTCAATTTGAGTCCGCTTCTCTGGTATTTCATCCAGCTTTCGCTGCACTTTGTACTGATTTCTTTTTCGAAGTCAGTCGATCGACAAGTCCTGACAATGCACCGTCACCAGTCACATTGCAAGCTGTACCGAAGCTATCCTGTGCAAGATAGAGAGCAATCATAAGGGAGACCATCGTTGAATCGAAGCCAAGCATGCTTTCAAGCAACCCGATGGCAGCCATCACGGCCCCTCCGGGAACACCGGGTGCCGCGATCATCGTGATACCAAGCATAAGAATGAATGGTATAATCGATGCAAAAGTAGGATCCTGTCCATTTAGAAGCATCACGGCCATCGCACACGATACGATCGTAATTGTACTACCTGATAGGTGAATGGTCGCAAGAAGAGGAACACTAAAATCTGCCACCTTCTCGCGTACCCCATTCTTTTTTGTTTGGCGCAGCGTAACTGGAATCGTCGAAGCTGAAGACTGCGTACCAAGCGCTGTAAAATATGCTGGCATCATTCCTTTTATAAGCTTCAACGGATTTCGTGATGTCGCTGCACCTGTCACGCTATATTGAATCAAGAGCATCGTCACGTGAAGGAGAATAATCATTATAAACACTTTTGCAAAAACGCTTAAGATTGTTTGCACCTGACCTGCGCTTGTCATGTTCGCAAAAATCCCTAATATATGAATCGGAAGAAGCGGGATAATGACAAAACTGATCACTTTCTCAATAATTGTTCTAAACTCAATCATAACGCTCTTAAGCTGATTCCCCTTCATAGCAGCCATTCCGAGTCCAAGCGTGAAGGCAAGAACAAGGGCAGTCATGACCCCCATGATCGGTGGAATATCTACCTGAAAGAACGGTTTTAACAGCGATTCCTCTGGATTTGCCATTTCCGACGCTGCTCCTCCAGTTTCAAGGAATAAAGGATAAAGATTTCGTGCAGCTAAAAACGCTAGCAGTCCTGCGAGGAACGTTGATAAATAAGCAACAGTAGTTGTTATACCGATTAATTTCCCGGCACCCTTTCCGATCTCCCCGATACCCGGCGCTATAAATCCGATAATAATGAGCGGAATGGCGAATCCAAGGAAATTACCGAAAATACCGTTAAATGTAGCGAATAATCGTACGGTCCATTCAGGAAAATAAGCCCCGATTACAATACCAAGAGCAATGGCAATAAGAATCCGTGGTAACAGTCCAATTTTCTTCATCGTGTCCTCCATACAAAAACATTTGTCCATCTGAGATGCAATATATGTGTACAATACTAAAGTTTCAGTCACTGCGCAAGACTTTTATGTAAAAAAACTAAAAATCTTTAACACAAAACCTTTTAATGAGTTTTACCAGATAAGGAGCTCGTCTGCTTTCGTAAACTTAACACCTAGGGATGGGCAATAAAGCAGATACTCTCTATTGCTCAAGTGCATGTGGATCTGTTAGTTGAGCGTTACACTGCTGATTATCCACACACATGTAGTTGCCGAGTGTATGATAGTCTGATTCTTGATTGACAGCTTTTTTTGTTACGTGTGCAACTTGTCCTAAACAGCCACACAGGGCACATGTTGCAGGCTGAGTATGAATCATGTACGCTCCCTCAACCCCCACTAAAGTGTCGTCCATGGGATAGACAAAATATCTTCTTTTTGAACGAACGTCATTCCATCCAAGATAAGTAAGGAGTAACGAATCGTAATCGGATGCCTTCACTTTATTGCTATTTGGAAAAAGCATTTGCATTTCTTCCTGAGTTACTTTAGGAAACGGCAAAACATATGTGTACGCTTCATCAAGAAACTCCTAGATGTCAACATAGCGAATCGTTCTAAGTCGATTCAGAAATGAACGTTCATCTCCGTTCAGCGACGTGAATAGCCCAAGAACTTTATCAGTAGCATTGTGTCGGACAGCATCTAGAACATCCTGATCAATAAGATAATTCACATTATAAAGAAGCACGTCAACCTGCTCTCGAATCACATTAAACTGATGATTATACAAAAACGGTTTAAGCATAGAAGACCCTCCTCTTTGTGTTTTCTTTCTTTATACCCCAAATATAAAGACGTGCGGAAGGCTTGATTAAACTGTTTATTAATACGAAAAGCCGGCAGCGCCGGCTATTAATCAGGACCTTAGTCACTTCCTGTTACAAAGTCATCTTCTTTCATTGATGCGAGAACAAAACCGCCTTTAACACGATCATTCTCTTTCACATGAAGTTCAGAAATTTCACCGCTTACTCCAAGCGTAATCTTCTCCGCGTTACCCTGTCCGTTGCGTACGACAAACATTGGCTCCCACTCGTAAACACGGGACGCATGGTTTACCAATACCTTCTCGATAACTCCCTCACATGGACAGACTACTGAACGATTCATGATTTCTTTCCCCTTTCAAGCATGTAATGGTTCCTCTTTAGGAACGGCTAGCTACTCTTAATGAATATGTCTCACTCGTTTTTCTATGATGCAAAACATGTTATTTCTTAACCATGCGTTTATTTTACCTGCTTTTTTGAGTTTGACAACCCCTAAATTTAACTGTTTCTGTATTCAAATTGTTGCTATAAAAGGGAAAACGCTTGTTTATTTTACTACAATAATATAAGTATAAAGTATCTCTTTCATAATAATACCTCGCCATCTCAGTTCATCTTCTTTATTGGTTTCGTTTTCATTCAAAATTAGGCTTTGAGGCATCTTCTTTCAGAAAAATATCTTACCATAATGAGATAAACAGAAAATATTTTTGTGAAAATGATTATTTTTTCTCCTTTCGATAAGTCAGCATTGTCCAGTTCGCCGTTGCCTTTTGTCCCTCGAGCGTCCATCCTCTCTTTTGAAGTACGCTCCCAATGAACCGATTAAAAAATCCGTGCCCTACTAGCACAACTTTTGAATCGGTTGTAGCGTGATTCTCCAGAATAGACGCTGCTTTTTCCGCTCGTTCTTTTGATTGCTTTACTGATTCGGAATTATCAGCTCGTCCCAGATACCAGAATAGTCGATAGAGAACGATCCAGCCCGATGGCCTTAATTTGATGAACCTTATTTTATAAACGGGCAGTTCAAGCTCTCGAAAAATACAATCACTCACGCCATCTGGCTTATCCGCCGACTGAATCGACCTATTCAGGTCACTCGTAAACACAGCACTTGCTTCAGTTAGACACTCCTTAACAGGCAGAGGGGCAGTATCTTCAATACCTTTTTCATTATAGATCTTTACCCATTCCTGAAAATCTGAGCTATTCATAAACAAATTAGTTTGCTGAACAGACTTTCCATGTCTAATTAATAAAACTGTCATCAAAAACCCACTTTATGAAAGGTCTGGTCAGCCTTCCTCATCGATTTTCTTTTTTGTCTCATCATCAATTGCCTGACGTATCGACTTTAATACCGGGTGGTAGTCTACGTATTCTCTGCCATAGGTTAAATTAAATGTGTAATCAAATCCTGGTGGATTAGTCCCCTGTGTATGCTGTATGATCGTTTCCATTTTATCGAGCGCCTTTACCAATTTCGCTTCATTCGTCTCACCAAGATTGTATTCCCTGCATAAATTCAGTATCAAGTGACTCATATTATCGGGTAGTACTTCTGTCAGCCTTTCAACAGCTGCCTCCTCTTTCCTCACTTTTTCCTGTTGATTCACCTGAATAGTAGCCGAGATGTCTCCGTCATACGCTTCACCCAGATCATGGACGAGACACATGGAAAGAACTTTGTACATATCGAGCTCTGGTAACTCCTTGCTAAGCGTAAGAGCAAAAAGAGCTAATCGCCATGAGTGCTCCGCAACGCTTTCATTTCGTCCACTTTTCATATAAGCAGTTCGTCGCGTCTCTTTTAATCGTTCAAGTTCTTTAACAAAGATGATCATCTTTTCTGCATTCATTATTGTCGAGACTCCTTATCATACGTTGTATTATGTTTTATATATGTTAATGGAGCTTCGGGGGTCATCAATACCCGGTCCCTATTTTTAGAAATGAAGTCCGATGTGACTCATTTAATATCTGCCTCACGTTTTCTCACCCACCATTGAAGCAGCGGTAGTGCAATAAAAATAATAAAAAAGATACGAAAGAGCTGATAGCCACTAATCATCGCAAGATCGGCATCGACGATCGTTGCTGTTACTCCCATTTCCGCAAGCCCTCCAGGAGCTGTGCTCAAAAAAGCTGTTGCCAGCGTAATTGATGTCACCTGAGTCAGCAGGATTGCCAGAAGAAACGAAAAGCCTACTAAAAGAAGGCTGGTTAGCATGGAATAAAACCCAAGTTTTCTAATGTTGCCAAGCATGTTCTTTTTTAGGTAAAGACCGAGATGAATGCCAAGCAGAAACTGGGAGACTAAAACGAAACCACCGGGTAAGTCCGGCACTTGAATAGCTGAGATGGAGATAAGTGCAATGGCAATTAGCGGACCTGTTAAAAACGCAGCGGGCAGCCTGATTTTCTTTCCAACAAAGGCTGATAGTAAGGCGATGCCTAGCAACCCAAACAAAACTGGATATGAGATTGATCCTTCTGTCATCGGAGAGCCCTGCATCATGGAGCCGGGCTTGATGAAATACATCGTGAGAAATGGGATAACAAGGATTACCAGTACAACTCGAATCGTTTGCATGAACACAATGAGACCCGTATCAACTTCCTTTGTCTCTTCACTTAAAATCGCAACCTGGGATAATCCCCCTGGAACGCTCCCAAACAGTCCATCAACAAGCTTTACATTCGCTTTCTTCACAAGTAGTAAACCTAAAAACAGGCTACCGATAACCGTAATCAGCGTAACACCAATTATATATGGAAAATGAAGCCCTATCTCATGAATTGTTCTCTGTGTGAACGATGCTCCGAGCATATACCCAATCATTATTAGAGCTATATCTCTAAAAGGAGCTGGCCATGAAAGCTTCCTCCCTGTACTAAAATGCCAGAATGTTACTCCGGTTAGAGGACCAAGCATCCATGGAAGTGGTGCGTGGAAGAGATGAAAGAGGAATGCACCGATGAGACCAATGATTAGAGGTTCGGCTATTGATCGTATATTATGTAACTTCATCTGCGTAAACTCCTTTTATTGGAAAACCTTCTTTAATTAGTATAGAGGATGGCAGTAGTGCCTGTCACCGCCCGTTTTTTGTCGAACGAAATAAAGAGAGACATGGGAGCTGAATGATTCTCCATGTCTCTCTTCGTTTAGCTCTTAATGCCCTTCACGCTTCCACACATAATACGCTTCTGGATTAACGACCTTTCTAACCCAGAAACTTTTTTTAGGTGCAACTCTGTCAGAAACTTTGTACCATACTCCCCCCCTTAAGCGTCGATAAAGTTTCCACCGCGAAAAAAGACTGTCACTCTTTTTAAGTGAAGGCAAAAACTTAATGAGGTATTTCAACATGCCTTCACCCACCTCCTTAAAATCAAGTCAACAGAACATCATATGCGCCAGGATGAGTTTTATGAAGAAAACAGGCGTTATTTACCAGTAAGGAACAGTACCATTTGAGGAACAATAAGGAAGAACCTTATGGAGGAGTGGTAGGAATGGACATTTATGAATCAACCTCAGAATTTTCAAAGGGCTACAGGGCCGGGGATGTGGTTTATGTGATGTATCGAAATCCTCATACGTATAACGTAGCTAATATTCAGCAAGCAGCTGTTGTGAACAATCCAGATCATCCCGGTGAGCTTGCCCTATTTCTGTATGAAACGTATTATCCTCTCAATTCAGACATCGCGATCTATCATACAGAAGCAGATGCAGAACAGGCCTATGCCACATACTTCGGCTCAAGCAATTAGGAGGTATTCTGTTGGTCAAACCATTTGTACCTCAGCTTGTATACATGGAGCCCCGTGCATTAGAGTATCCGCTTGGGCAGGAGCTGCAAGAAAAGTTCACAAAACTAGGTATCGAGATTCGGGAGACAACCTCACACAATCAGGTACGGAATCTGCCGGGAGATAACCACTTCCAGCAATATCGCGTTGCCAAATCAACGCTGGTGGTCGGTGTCAGGAAAACACTGAAATTCGATACTTCGAAACCTTCTGCAGAGTATGCGATTCCGTTCGCAACTGGTTGCATGGGTCACTGCCATTATTGTTATTTACAAACGACGATGGGTAGCAAACCTTATATTCGAACGTACGTCAATACCGACGACATTTTTAAAGCAGCTGAAAAGTATATGCAGGAACGAGCGCCCGAGCCAACACGATTTGAAGCCTCATGTACATCTGATATCGTTGGAATCGATCATTTAACCCACACGCTAAAGAAGGCGATTGAGTACTTTGGCAAATCGGAGCACGGTCGACTGCGCTTTGTGACGAAATTCGCTCATGTCGATCATCTGCTTGATGCTGATCATCAGGGAAGAACAAGGTTCAGATTTAGTATGAACGCAGATTATGTGATTAAGTTTCTTGAGCCTGGAACCTCGAGACTTGATGAACGAATTGAGGCTGCTGCCAAAGTAGCCGAAGCAGGGTATCCGCTCGGGTTTATTGTGGCACCAATCTATTTGTATGACGACTGGAAGCAAGGGTATCTTGAACTGTTTGAAAAGCTCGAATCCACTCTTCCTAAAAGCGCAACAAAGGATTTAACCTTTGAGCTCATCCAGCATCGCTTTACAAAACCGGCAAAGCGCGTGATACAGAAGAACTATCCTATGTCGAAGCTCGAAATGGAAGAAGAAGATCGGATGTATAAATGGGGTAAGTATGGAATTGGCAAGTACGTTTATCAGAAAGATCAGCAACAGGATATGAAAGATACATTTGGCGGATACATTGAGAAATACTTCCCCGGTGCAAAACTGGAATACTTTACTTAGATCGAGTGGTGCCTGTCACCACCCGTTTTAACTCGAATGATGTCGAATAACACCAAAAAAGGCCAGAGACTTCGAAGAGTCTCTGGCCTAATAATTGTATGTATTCATAGTATTGTCATCATTCGTTTCATTAAATAAAAAATAAGCAAAATATATCCCATACCCGCTTCGTCGTCACTATAAGTGTCTCAAAGCCCGCGTAAAAGCAGGTGGGTACCCGCACAGCTACCTTTAACGTCCCGCTCAGAAGGCCGGCTTGTTATCAGCACCTGGATATAGAGTTCCCGGAAAACTAGCATCGGTTTGAGACAACCGTTGTAAACGTGCGTTGCAGGAAATGGGTTATTGCTTATGACCATACTTTACACCTTTTTGAGTACAATAGCAATGGTTCTGATTACCAATTCACCCTATCCTTATTACATTAAGCAAAACCCTAAGACTAATCACTTTTAGAACAACATCCTGCTTAATGAAATAACGATGGTTACCGTCACCATACTAAACACCGTCGAAGCGAGCACAATCTGAGCAGAAAGTTCCGGTTCGTTCTCATACTCTTGCGCAATAATCGCACTATTTACGGCAGTAGGCATAGCTGATGAAATAAGCAGGGCTTGGGCTGTAACTCCATCGATGCCAAGGCTATAGATAATCCCGATACCAATTGCTGGACCAAGCAATAACCTTAGAATAAGGCTAACATAAACCACGGATAAATTTCTCGCAAAGCGAAGCTGTGCAACCTGTGCCCCAAGCGTCACGAGCGCGAGTGCCACCATCGCATCCGCAATATAATTGGCAGGAATGAGAACGAAATTCGGTACATCAACATTCAATAAATTCAAGCCGATCCCAAATACCATTGCATAGAGTACTGGCATTTTAAAGTAACCAAGCACTGCACTGAGTTTATTTCCCTCGACTGTTTTTAAAGCGAAAATTCCCCATGAAAACGTCAGAATGTTCTGGAATGTAAGGATAATTACCTGAATGGACATAGCGAACGGATCGTGTTTGAATACGAGGTCATTGACAGGGACACCGTAGTTTCCCGAATTGTAAAATAGAATGCTATTCGTAAAAGAAGCGCGAACGCTCCTGCTATAGCCAAACAGCCGGCTTACGAGACTCGAAATACCATACAGAAGCAAAATTTGAATTGAGAAAAAAGAAAGCACCGATAGAAATAACGCTAGTGAAAAAGCCGTTTCATACAATTTTATGAAAATAAAACCCGGCACGATAAAATAAATGTTAACTTTAGCAAGTGTATATAGATCAAACTGAAATATACGATGAAGCACGACGCCAAGCCCGATTAAAATAAATACAGGCACGATAATATCAATAAATACACCAATCACAACTGTCCCTCAAATCTATACTGCATTTCATTACCATTCATAGTTTACACGAAATGCAGAAACTCTTCAGCAAAACCGGCTCACTACCCAAAGTAGAACCACAAAAAATACAGCTGAAGCTCACATAATGAACTTCGCTGTTCTTCTACATTACAACTAAACGACTAAGTCAGGAAACATTTGCTTCCTGACTACTTCGAACCAGGATATTTATGGCCTTTCGATGCTTCCATAGGAATGATGTAACTTCATCCTCTGTTAAAAATAGTTCGCTCTCATCGCAATACGCGTCACCCTTCCCATGGATTGAAAAAGACCCATCACTATACTTCATCAACGTACACTTTCCATTCCTTAGAAAATCCGCGAAAACAAGATAGTGTTTATTACCAGTTTTGTCATAGCCTGCAATCCCTTCAAAATCTGAAAGCAGCGCTTCGACATCACGCTTTCGTTTAATGATGTTCATGGATTTCCTCTCCTTCCTGCCTATCCGGCTTGCTTGCTCTCTCTATTCTTAATTAGGTTCGATTTAAAGTGGTGAAATCCTTCTATTGACACATGAAAAGAAGGTCAGCCTCATGCGGCTGACCTTTTAAGTACAGGGTTTAATCGCTCTACTAAAATTCCTCAATTTCATCATAAAGTACATTAATAAGTTGTTCGGTTTTTGGGTTTACAAGTACATAAGCCCTGATTTCTCTCGATGTCCCATTTTCCGTTTTCATCGTAAATTCAAAATTATATTGTTCTCGAACGTCTGAAATAAACACTTTTCCATCATAACGATAATCTGTAACTTGTTGGTCCGGATACTTTTTTGTAGTTTCTTCAATAGCCGTCTTCCCCCATTTTGCATAAGATGGGAGCTGTGCTTCGGCAAATGTAGCTGGTAGAAGAAAACTAACAAACAAGAATAAACTTAAGAACAGTGTGATTTTTCTTTCCATGGTTACTACCTCCATTTAAGTTACTCAAAAGATAGTATCCATTTTTTCTCCCAAAAACATACATTCATCATGATGATGCATGCCAATTTATATCGCGAAATAATTGAACAATTCCACGAACAAACAGCAAAAGGAAAAATGTACTGATAAATGTATACCCCCATGTCCAAGTGTAGTAGTGGATCAAATCTGTATATCGTTCAAGAAAATATTCTATTATCGTGATCCCGCCTGAATAAACAGCTCCCCTAAGAAGAATCCCTCCTAAACCCAAACGATATGTAGATCTATAATAATAAACACTAATCAGTGGAAAAAGCACATATTCATATGTCACACTTGAATCAAAATGATGAAATATATTTGACGGGTAGGATAACATCTTCTCCTCTACGACAAGAGTACCTAGAATAGATGCACAATAACCCGTTAATAAAAAGATTAACAGCCACTCTTTCGCATGTGGTCTACTCAGATTATACAAAAATAGACCTACCCCACTACTAAAAAGAATCCATAACAGGAACTTCTCGAATTCCATCCTTATCACCCACAACCACTAGTTCCTAATAGTATTTATTAAAAAGCACAACTTCAAACCCATTCAATAAAATAAAAAGTCGCACTCTAGCAAAAGATTGATCAGTTTTTTTCATACCCCGGTTTAAACAAGTCACTCAAGGGTATTTCTAAGGTGACAGCACGAATAATTGAAGGGAGCACCTGCCATGTTCAAAAAGTTTTTACCGTGGCAGCTACGAAAATATTTTGAGATGTCCAAAAGAATTCGCCAGCACGAACTTCAGTCTACGCTCTGGTACATGCCAGGCATTTACATCCTCGGCGCTTTTATCTTCGTAGCCATCACACTTTATCTTGATTTAGTTTTAGAGCTTTCCCAATATACGCCTAACATGATCCGCACAACGGCACAACCAACTCGCCTACTCATTAGTGCCTTGATTGGCGGAATTCTGACTCTCAGCGCTTTCACACTCAACTCCTTACTCGTTGTACTTACTACGTTTAGCGGACAGTTCTCACCACGAATGTTAATTAACTTTGTTGCCGATCGAACAACCCAGCACTTCATTGGTATTTTCCACGGTAGCTTTGTGTATGTACTCATTATTTTCTTATTTATTACGAGTAAGGAAGATGAATACTTCGTCGCCATACCAGGCATGACCGTCTTACTCGCATTTGTAACCGTCGTAACCTTCATCTTCTTTATTAACCATGCAACCAGTTGGATGCAGGTACATAATATTGCGACGAATATGAAAGAAGGATCCATTTCTATTGTAAGAAAAACACTGCGGAATGATCTTGAACAATTTCGCTGTGAAGAACCCGGCGACCTTATGGAGAAAGAGCGTGAAACACAGTCACTCATACTCGCTCCAGAGTCAGGGTATATTCAATTAGTTGATTTTAAATCCATGATTGATGAAGCTAAGAAAGATCAGGTGATCGTTAAACTTCACAATAAAGTAGGAGATTACGTCCTTAAAGACAACCGCTTCTTCTCCTACTGGGGGCCGGGTGCTGAACGAGTAAACCCGGAGAAATATTCCTCGTTTATAGAATTAGGTTATAAAGAGACAGAAATTCAAGATCTGAAAATGGGGATGACAAAACTAGCCGAGATCGGCGTAAAGTCTCTGGGAAATAATGATCCCCAGACTGCAACCACGGTCATTCACCAGATGGCAGACCTCCTTTTAGAAGTAGAAAAAGACATTACCTTCACTCCATACCTTGCAGATCACGAAGGACAGGTCCGCGTCGCAATGGATACAGAAGATTTCAACTTTTATCTGTACCGAGGCTTCGGCTATTTAAGACACTATGCTGGAGATAATTACCCAATTATTACAGAAATCATCATAGCTTTAAGCATGGTTTCTCAATCTATCAGCAATGACAAACTTGATGCTGTTTGGGACTTTGCGAAAAACTCAATGGATCATATTCCAAAAGAATTTATTTACCACCTTGACCGAGATTATCTTTTGAAAAAGCTCTCAGATCTTGCGAGTTTCACCCATCACGAGGAGGATTACTACAAAATTGAACGTAGACTTCTTGAAATTGAAGAAAGATATACGTAACTAAAAAAGGTGATCGCTGTTGGCGATCACCTTTTTCATTTCTATCGGTATGTTGCGACTTTACTAACGATCTCATCTTCCATTTGAAGCTCTTCAATGGAGTATACACCTTCTACGAAAATTTGATGCCAGAGCATGAAAATCAGCATCGTCCAAATTTTACGTGAGTAATCCCCCTTTTCAGTTGCATGGGCCTCTAGCAGCTTCATTACAAGGGATTTATTAATTAAATAATCCGTTTCACTCACATGAATAAGCTGTTTGGCCCAATCGTAAAGTTCATTTCTTAGCCAGTGACGAATTGGAACTGGAAACCCAAGTTTCTTACGATCAAGTACATGATCAGGAACAATACCGCGCGCTGCTTTTCTGAGAATCGACTTTGTCGTGCCATCAGCAATCTTTTCATGAACCGGAATCTCCCGTGCAACCCGAAAAACTTCTTTATCCAGAAACGGAACGCGGAGCTCAAGCGCATTGGCCATTGTCATTTTATCAGCCTTCAATAGAATATCGCCACGCAGCCACGTTTGGATGTCTATATATTGCATTTGATTCACAGGATGCTCCCGCTTTACATTCTGGTAGAATGGCTTTGTAATCTTTTGATAATGTTCATTCTCATAATACGTAGTAAGAAGTTTTTCCTTCTCATTCTCTTCAAACATTTTCGCATTTCCAATATATCGCTCAGAAAGTGGAGTTGAACCGCGCTCAAGGAAGCTCTTTCCTCGCATTCCTTCAGGTAGAACACTTGCAACACGGTTTACCATCTGCTTCATCGCTGACGGCATCGGTTGAAACAGACGAAGGGCATCCGGTTCCCTGTAGATGTTATAACCGCCAAACAGCTCATCAGCCCCTTCACCTGAAAGGACAACCGTCACATGTTTACGAGCTTCTCGAGCAACAAAATAAAGCGGAACACATGCTGGATCTGCAAGTGGATCGTCCATATGCCAGATGATCTTCGGCAATTTCTTACTATACTCTTCTGCTGAAATCATATTGGAAAAATTGGGTACGTCCAATTTATCAGCCGTTTCTTTTGCCACATCCACTTCTGAATAGCCTTCTCGTTCAAAACCAACCGAGAATGTCTTAATTTGCGGATTGAACTTTTTCGCCATCGCTACAATAATGGAAGAATCAATTCCTCCAGATAGAAAAGACCCAACTGGTACATCACTACGCATATGAACATTCACGGAATCGTAAAGAACGTTCTGAATACGATTCACCCAATTACGCTCCGTTGTAATCGGTTGAAACGTTGCATGGAAATACTGTTTAAACACCATAGGTTCTTTGTACTTTTTAACAAAATAATGACCAGGTTCTATCTTCTTGATGCCTTCTGTCATTGTCATAGGCTCTGGTACATATTGAAAGCTTAAATAATGCTGAAGAGCGGTCGGATTAACCTCTTCAAATTGTTCAACAAGGGTAATGCTTTTTTTCTCTGAAGCAAAAATGACTTCATCTTCTTTTTGCATATAGTAAAGCGGTTTAATTCCAAATGGGTCCCTTGCCCCGACTAACTTCTTCTCCTGCTTGTCCCAGATTAGAATCGAGAACATCCCACGAAAATCTGCAAAAGCCTTCTCACCTTTAGAAACGAAATGTGTGAGTACGACCTCTGTATCCGATTCAGTCTTGAACGTGTATCCTTCTTTCTTTAATTTCTCACGGAGTTCAACATAATTGTATACTTCACCATTGAATATCATCCAGTAGCGCTCATCCTCATAGTGATAAGGCTGATGACCACTTTCTAGATCAATAATACTCAATCTTCTAAATCCCAAAGAAACAAATTCATCTGTATAATAGCCTTCGTCATCAGGACCTCTATGTGTTATTACTTGATTCCTTTTTAAAAAACTAGAATGATCATGACGATCAGGTTTCCCTGGTTCTGCACGTAACACTCCAACAAAACCACACATAATTATAGCCACACTTTCATTTAGAATATAAACCAATTGTAACACTAACGTAACCTTAATGTTACTTTAATGTTACACAACATGGAAATTTATCAGTCCTATAGTTAATATAGGATTCTTATCCTTCACACTCTATTTAACGATTTAATAATGAGAAATGTTTCAGGGAAATAAGAAGATAATTCGATAAGTGAACAGGATGCTACAATAGAAGAGGAATAACTGTCATTATTTGGAATGCTTGTGGTCTTGTATCGGTGGGTAAGACTTTAGACTCTATTTAGTACTTTATCCTCTAATAACTCAATTGATTGACATCTGCATCTCTATTTATGGACTACACTTGTCTCTTCCCATTTATATACTTTATTAAAACACACTCCCAAATGATATAGGTATCGCATTCTAAAACAAGACACCATTCGACATAAATAGAAGCAATTTATGAAAAGGGATGAATAATGATAAATGATTAGATGACTTGATTTACCCTGATTGAAAAAACAGCTACGGATTTATTCCGCAGCTGTTCTTCATATCCTTCCTATATACATCGTATTTCGAACAATCCCCGGCTGGCCCGGTACCCAATTGGCCGGCACCCCTTCCCCGGTGCTTTTATTATACTGCAACCCCTGCATCAATCTTAAAATCTCGTATGCATTTCTTCCTACTTCAACGGGATACACCATTTTTGTTACGATGACACCCTCTGGATTAACGATAACCGTGGCTCTAACAGTTGCACCCGCGCCTTCATTCAGGACACGATACGCCCTGCTGATCTGCTGATTACGATCACTCACTCACAAGTGGGTAGTTTACTTTCTGAGCAGATGGTGAAACCTCTGTAAACACTTTATGCGCATAAACACTATCCGTACTTATTCCAAATACCATCGTATTCATTGCCTTTAACTGAGGATGAATTGCAGCGACCGCTGCAAGTTCTGTCGGTCAAACAAATGTGAAGTCACTTGAGTAGAAGAAGAGAATCACCCATTTGCCTCTGTACTCTTCAAGACTTATTTTCTTAATTTCTTTTTCCACTGGATCATAAGCCTCGGCTCTAAATAAGGGAGCTGTCTCAGTAGTTTGCGCACAATTAGGAAGCATACATGCACGTTTATATTCACTATCCACATTCCCACCTCTTTTCACAGGCAGTATATGTTATAGAGCTTGTCCATTTGTTACTTTTCTTCTATACAAAAATAGATCCTCTTCAAAAGAGAATCTACTTTGGTGACACTGCTACTCTTTCATTGCTGCCCACTCTTCACGAGATGGCCCTACCATTCCGGGCACTGTTAAGCCCGCCTGCCGCATAAGAACGGTCATCTGTCCACGGTGATGCGTCTGGTGCTGAAGCAATAGAAAAAGAATGCTACCATATCTAGTCTCGCTCCCGAAGAACATTGTCGTTTCGGTTAGCTTTTCATCATTCCACTGCTCTTGTAGCCTCCATACAAAACCATCAGCGGTTTGCTTATACAATGCAGCGATTTCAGTGGCACTGTTAGAATCACTTTCTGGAAGTGGTTCTAGATCAAGTCCTGCGCTTGACATCATGAACGCAAGCGCCTCTGAGAGATGAATGCCTAACTTTCCAAGCGTGAAATGATCAGCTACTACCTGTTGCGACAACGACTCGTCTGTTAGTTGGTCAAGAAGTCTACCTGTTTGAGCCGCCTCTTGCTTCCATGTTCCAATGAAATCTTCTAATGATCGAAACATTCTAAAACCTCCTGAATGGATATTCATTCTTGTCATCTTTCATTCTACACCCGGATTGAAGTGAAAAAAAGAGAGAAATGACCTGTTTTAAGTACTTTCATACTTTAGATTGTGATCTTCACAAAAGCTCTTCTGACATTAGTACAACACTTTCTCCAACTAACGTTACATGCTTATCAGTCAGCGTCATGGCAATATCACCTACACGCTTAAACGCCTGAAAAGCACGCCAATTTGTATCCATGCCAGTAGTAAGCTAGCGCACACTGAGCAAACCCTTGTCCACAGAGATGGATTTCCTGAGTAGGTGTAAACCACCTGAGTCGCATGCCGTTGTTTAGAACCAGATCGAATGTTGTTATCGATCGGCTTAATTTTTTTTGCATACTTTTCATTCCTTCATCATCTAGCTCAATGCCATAAAAACAAAAATACCCCTCAAAATGAGGGGGGAGAGAATAGGCTATACTGCACTATATGCAAGAAACATCACGATATGCAACCGAGTCACAACGTATTTTCTTCACAATTTCATCATTTCATTATGAGCATTTCCCCTTCCACAAAAAGTGTATTTGCTGATCTAACGCCTCGTCACAAAAAATGTCATCAGATTGCTTCAGATTGTTAGGAAACCGAAATGAATTATGTTATTATATAAATCAGTTTAAATGGAAAAGAGGGATTTACATGGAGGAAGAACAGGAAATCATTCTCCCTGAAATCGGTAGTGTTGTTGAGATTGATAACCGCAAAGCAAAAGTCGTTAGCCTATTAAACAACACAATTGTTGCGGAATGGGAAGAATACTCAGAAGACGAAGAAAAGCGTGTGGTTGTGAGACACGAAGAATATAGAATGCTTTAATGCAAAAGGACAGGTGGTCGCCTGTCCTTTTTAAATTCTTTTATAGTTATCTCCTAAGCCACCATTCACCTAATCCAATAAATACAATCATCACAAATGCCGTAAACCCGGTAAACCACTGTGGCACATACTCCCATCCAAACATACCAGTGCCTCCTACTAAAAAAAGAGACTCGTTCATAGTCTCTAAACTTTACGAATTTGATATCACCATTATTTGATCAATCTTTATTCAAAGCTTCTTCAGACATTTCCTCACAGGCTTCCAAAAACTGTTGATAAGATGCTTGTCCGTTCGTCATTTCATCACCTTGAAACAATTCCTTAAATGTAAAGGCTTTCGCCTCTTCTAAAGAAAACCCTCTGGAATTCATCACTAACTGAATGTATGATTTGAAATATTTTTTACTAAGTTTACCTGCATTTTTCGTAACCATTTAAATCCCCCGCTTCTCTTCCTTTAAATATGTACTGCCATTATAGTCGTCAATGGTAACAGGTTTCAAACAGGAAGAGGTTATGCTCTTACTTTGGAGAAAAGCACTCTATGATGTAGGGAAATGATTATGTATGAAGACGAAACCTATTATGCTCGCAGGTCACTCTTCTCCACAGGGAGAGTAATCGTAAAGGTCGTTTCTACTTCATCTGACATGCAGCTAATATGACCTTTATGATTCTGAATAATTTTTTGACACACATATAATCCTATTCCTGTGCCTAGTTCTTTCGTTGTATAAAAAGGTTCAAAGATAGTATCCACTGTTTCAGGCGGAATCATAGGACCATTGTTTGAAATATGAATATGAATAACATCCTCATACTTATCTCCTCGTAACAAGATTTTCCGAGGAAAACCTTTCTCTTTCAGAGCATCAAGGGAGTTCATAAGAATATTTAAGAAAACTTGTCTCAATTTATCGTGCTGACCGAAAATGTACAAACCTGATGGAATGGTATTCTGTATTTCAACATCAATGTCGACAATACTCGGGTAAATGAATTCAATAATCCCTGCAAAAATCTTATTAACCTCAATCTTCTCTTCGTACCCCGTATCAATTTCCTTCTTTGAAACGTGGAGAAATTGAGAAATACGAAAATTCAACTGTTGTAGTTCATGGTCAATAACATCGATATAGGCCATGTCAGGGTGTTCCTTTTGTAGAAGTTTAACAAATCCCATTATAGCAGTCAGTGGGTTTCTAAACTCATGCACAAAACTCGAAGACATCTGCCCCAGAATCGAAAGCTTCTCCTGATGGGTCTCGTCAATAAACGAGATCTTTTCCTGCAATTCATTGCTTTTCAGCTTCGTATACTCTGTTACTGCATGGTATGAAAACTGATCAAATAGTTCATTTATTGAATCCAAAATCGCTTGTAGGTCTTCCACATTTATGCCAGAATAAGTCATGTGTTTCATCAATACACTTCTACCTGCATTAACGTTAAAGATGAAATCCCCGATATTTATGTTAGCTTCCGCACGCTCGACTGCAACTTTTTTAGCAAGCATGATCAATTTTTCATCACTAATTGGGTTTTTTATATTTGTTTGGACGAGCTGGTACATCATAACCCCATTCGCTTCTACTTTATCTCTGTGAATATCTGACTCAGAGATTCGAATCTTCTTTTTCCAATTTCGTATATACTGATCAATGTTCTGATCAAGGTATTCAATGAGTTGTTCACGAACAGCCATGTTTCATTCACCCCTATCACAGATTTTGGGAAATATGGGGAGGGTATTGTTTGCTACTACAAGTATAACAGGAAATAACAGCGCTTTTATAGTTACCATATCCGATTAATTAGATCATTTACCACTTGATAACCAGTACTTTATACCTATTTTTTACTAAAAGTCAAAATTCCTCTAATTTATAGGAAGGATCTTATCCAATAAATTCGTAAAGATTACAAGAAAGATGAGGTGACTGGAATGTTAAAACTATTTGGAATCCTTGTGGTCACAGCTGCCCTTAGCTATTTGTTACATCTTTTAACCGTTCGACCTAAAGTAAACTCTTCACAAATAACGATAAATTATTTACTCAGTGATTTTGAGATTCTAAAACAAGATATTATTGAAATCTCTACCTATGACAAACGAATCCACGGGTATGAAAAATTAATAGGAACTACATCTATTAAAGCAGAATCTATTATTATTCAGACCGTTTCACAAAACATTTTACTCCGTCTCCCAAATGAACAACTCTTTATGAAGGAATTAGCTCTTTATGACTACCCAATTCACTATTGAATACAATTATTTATGTGTTCTTTGATTTTTATAACAAAAATCCCCGTACATATAGAGGGGGCCGCCTCTACCTCCATAGCACTGAGTAACCTATTTCAAACAAACTTTATTTAGATTAAACATAACTTGCCCTGAAGGAGACTAATGTTAGCATAGATAATTTCAGATCAAATTTCGATCGTTTTAATCACTCTCGCTGGATTCCCCCCAACAACAACATTCGTTGCCACATCCTTCGTAACAACAGCTCCTGCGGCTACAACAACATTATCACCAATCGTAACGCCGGGATTGATAATCGCCCCCCCGCCAATCCATACATTATTTCCAATTGTTACAGGCTTACCGTATTCTTTGCCCGAATTGCGTTCCACTGGATGAATTGGGTGAGTAGCAGCATAGATATGTACGCCAGGTGCCAGCATACAGTTATCACCAAACCGTATCTCACAAATATCGAGAATGACACAGTCGAAATTCGCAAAGAAATTTTCTCCTACGTGGATGTTGTACCCATAATCACATTTAAAGCTCGGTTCGATATAAACATTTTCTTTCGTTGAGCCAAAAAATTCTTTTAGCAATCTGGTTCGCTCTTCTTCATCTGATTCGGTTGTTTGATTAAATAAACGGGTAATTCGACGTGCATGGTGCCGCTCGTACATCAATTCCTCATCTGCTGGTTCATAAAGCTCACCGTTTATCATTTTTTCTTTTTCAGTTTTCACTAGTATCTCTCCTTCTAAGTGCTCCTTAATATACTCACTAAAACGCAGGGTCAAGAGCCTTCTTTCTTTAAATAGGATAGCATATCTGCCCAAAAATCTTCATTCTCTGTTAAGAAATGACCGCCCCCTAGTATCAGGGAAACTTCACAGGAAGGAATCTGCTTTGCTAGTTTCCTAATTTCACTTGCAGGTGATTAGTATCCTTCTTACCATGCCAGATTCGGACAGGAACCTCACTAATTATTTATCCGTTATAATAAATTGATCTTACGACAACAATCTAAAGTATTGACTCTAACGTAACGTCACCCCTTAAAGTAAGCAGTGAAAGGAGGCCAACACCTTGAAAAAACAGATCAAAGAAGTATCTGATTTAACAGGCATCAGCGTGCGCACGCTACATTATTACGATGAAATTGATTTGTTATCTCCTTATACAACAGAGGCAGGTTATCGTATGTACGCTAAAGACGATCTGGAAAAGTTGCAGCACATCCTCTTCTTTAAGGCACTCGACTTTCCTTTAAAGAAAATTAAAAGCATTCTCGATCAACCTGATTTCAATCGATTGGAAGCTCTCCAGTATCAAAGAGGGATCTTACTTGAAAAACAACAGAGTTTTAGCAATATGATCACCACGATTGATAAGACGATTCGACATGCGAAAGGAGAAATTAACATGACAGAAAAAGAAAAATTTGAAGGGTTTAACTTCAGTCACAATCCTTATGAACAGGAAGCACGTGACCGGTACGGAGACGAAGCTGTAGAGCGTTGCAATAAAAAGCTCGGCAGCTTGACGACAGATGAACAGGAAGAGCTTGGACAGTCGTTTGACATCATCTATAAGAAACTTGCTCAACTACGCAATGATGCACCTGATTCCGGAGAAGCCCAGAAAGCGATCGACGAATGGTATCACTTTCTCAATGGCAACTTCGGTTATCACTATACACTTGAAGCCTTTGAAGGCCTCGGTCAACTGTATGTAGATGATCAGCGCTTTACAAAGAACATTGATAAATACGGTAAAGGATTGGCTAAATTTATCCGAGATGCAATGAAGATTTATGCTGATCGAAACAAGTAACTCCATAATATAAACAGCTCAAACCAGTCAGGTTTGAGCTGTTTAGCTGTTATTCCTTTTTCTTGCCTGCTCCTGAACCAAACGCAATTCCAAGTGCCAGTCCAATTGCTATACCAACTGGAATGTTATCAAGAGCGGCACCTACCCCTGCACCAATTGCGAGTCCTGCTCCTATCCCGAATCCCAACTTATTGGTAGTACTCTTCTCCTTTTTCAATCTACTTCCTCCTCGTACGCTTGTACCTGTACATACGAACAACATTGAGAAAGGTTTCATTCATCCTTACTCATGAACGAGGAATCTTTTTCTTGTTTGTTTTGCAGCACTGACCATCACTTTCAACGCTTCAATTGTCTCCGCAGGCCTTCTTGTCTTTAGGCCGCAATCTGGATTAATCCAGAACAAGTTTTCAGGAAGAACCTGAAGCGCTCTGTCAATGCTTCTGATCATTTCAGTCTGATTAGGAACACGTGGGCTATGAATATCATAAACACCGAGCCCAATCCCCTGTTCATAGGTACTATCCTCAAAAGCTTTAATAAGCTCACCATGACTTCTTGACGTTTCAATTGAAATGACATCAGCATCAAGCGCCTTGATGGATTCAATGATTTCCTCGAATTCCGAGTAGCACATATGTGTATGAATTTGCGTCTCATTTTCAACAGAAGATGTAGCTAGCTTGAACGCATAAACAGCCTGATCTAAATACTGCTGCTGTAGCTCTTTCTTCAGAGGAAGTCCTTCTCTTAGCGCGGGTTCGTCCATCTGAATGATCCGGATACGATTTTGCTCCAGAGCTTCTACCTCTGCTCGAAGTGCCACTGCAATTTGGTTTGCTGTTTCAGCTTTCGTCCGGTCATCTCGGACAAACGACCAGTTAACGATCGTAATCGGTCCAGTTAGCATTCCTTTGACACGCTTATTTGTTAACGACTGAGCATATACTGTTTCTCTCACCGTCATTGGTTTCTCAAATGATACTTCTCCATATATAAGCGGTGGTTTTACACATCGTGAACCATATGACTGGACCCACCCAAACTTCGTAAATTGAAAGCCATTTAATTTCTCTCCGAAGAATTCGACCATATCAGTTCGTTCAAACTCACCATGCACGAGAACATCAAGTCCAATTTCTTCTTGAATCCGAATCCACTTCTCAATTTCTTTTTCAATATAGCTTCTATACGCCTTATCACTTATTTCATTTTTCCGCCATTGTAACCTCTGTTTTCTTACTTCCTTCGTTTGTGGAAAGCTACCGATCGTTGTTGTCGGTAAGAATGGAATCTCAAGTGACTTTTTCTGCAGCTCATAACGAACGTGAAATGGCGCTTTCCGCTTTATGTCTTCAGAAGATTGACTTGATTCTTGAGCTACATCGTCATTTCGATAGGAAGATTGATTCAACTGTTGTACTGCATAAACACTTGATGAGATTTCCTGCCGTATCGCTTCTTTTCCTTCCTTAACTCCCATTGCAAGCAAAACAACTTCCTGGAGTTTTTCATCTGCAAATGAAAGAGCATTGAGCAATACATCAGGGATTTTATTCTCATTTTTTAAGGTAACAGGAACATGTAATAAGCTTGAAGACGGCTGAACAATGAGCCGATCCAATTCAATTTCATTGGTCAGTTCCGATAACACATCGATCTTTTGATCAAGATTGGATCTCCATACATTTCGCCCATCCACGACGCCTGCTGCTAGCACCTTATCTAAAGGAAACCCTTTTTCCTTAATCGCCTTCAAATTTTCACCGCGGTCATGAACGAAATCAAAACCAATCCCCTGAACCGGAAGCTGTATAACGTCATCGTAGTGTGTGACACTTTCAAAATAGGTTTGGAGAAGTACATGTAAGTTTGGAGCTGATTGATGCAACACTTCGTATACCTCTTTATATAAACTACGAACTTCATCTGAAACTGTTGTTACTAGAGCTGGTTCATCGATCTGTATCCACCTTACTCCTTCATTTTCTAATTCCTTAAAGACCTGTTCATATAATGGCAAGAATTTATGAATGACCTCTCTGGTTTGTTCTGGTTCATATCCCTTTGATAAGAGAACGAAGCTTATTGGACCAAGTAGGACTGGCTTCCCTTCAATTCCAAGCTCCTGTTTCGCTTCCCTATAAAACTCAAGCGGACGATTTTGCACAAGTAAAGGTTTACAGTCATTGAGCTCAGGCACGATATAGTGATAATTCGTGTTATACCATTTCGTCATTTCTGAAGCTGATGCTCCCTTTGTACCTCGCGCAATGTCAAAATAGGTGTGAAGAGACACTCGTCCACCGTCATAATCAAAACGTGTTGGGACAATTCCAAACATAACCGCGGTATCAAGGACATGATCGTACAAGCTAAAGTCACCGACCGGAATCAAATCAATCCCTTTTTCCTGCTGTTTTCTCAAATAAGAGAGACGAAGTTGTTTTGCTTCACGATGAAACGTCTCTTCTGATAAATCCCCTCCCCAAAAATGTTCAAGCAGCTTCTTCCATTCACGATTTTCTCCTATTCTTGGATAGCCCATAGATGAACTTTTCACAGTCATTTCCATCTTCCTTTCATAATAAAAGTCTCTTACCGTGAACACTAGATAACAAAAAAATCCCCCTTACGGAAAGGGAGATTTAGTCACACGCTGAACTGCCTATGATTCATCACCTCCTCTATTAACCCGTAGAGTACATGTGCAGACATAAGGCAGGTCTCCTGGCTCAGGTTCAACGCTTCTTACCCCTTCCCATAGATCACAGTGGTTAGTAAGTCGCTCCCCTTCACAGTGGCGGGACCGCGCCGGAATTACACCGGACTTCCCTTTTAAGCCGTGACATCAGTCACAGCACCATATGCTGAAAGTATTCAATTAAGTAATTTAATAAAAAAACTCTTCCCAGTGTAAAAGGAAGAGTTTGATACGGCCTCTTCCTCATCTTGCAGAAATAACTCTGCAGGAATTGGCACCGTTCAAACATACGCTTGATGGTTGCCGGGCTTCATCGGGCCTTTCCCTCTGCCTCTCTTGATAAGGAATTCTATTAAATTAGTATTCATTGTACATGACGTAGATTGAATTGAAAAGACTTTTCTTATTTTTCAGTAATAGCCTGTTGTGCTTTCAATGGTTCTTCTGTCTCTTTTCCAGCGGCGGGCTTTTTAATAAAGAACGCTAACACGAGTCCTACAATCGCCGAGATTCCAGCTACAATAAAGGAGACATTTACACCATGAACAAGACCTTCAACACCACGACCAGGCTGTGCTGCCTGAGACATCACCGTTACAAGCAGTGCAGTCCCCACCGCGCCAGATACCTGGCGCATCGTATTGTTCATCGCAGTTCCGTGTGGAATTAAATGAGCAGGAAGCTGATTGAGTCCTGCGGTCGTAACTGGCATCATCACCATTGCAACCCCGAACATTCTGACAGCATTGACCACTGCTAGATAAGTGAATGATGTTTGCGGCGTTAAATTCGTGAACATAAAGGTTGTAACTGTTACGATGACAAGCCCAATGATTGCGAGCCATCGTGCCCCGAACTTATCAAAGATCCGTCCTGTAATAGGGTTCATAAAGCCCATAATAAGAGCCCCGGGTAACAGCATTAACCCTGACTCAAATGCAGTGAATCCAAGCATATTCTGCATAAGGAGCGGAAGGACAGTTGCTGCTCCAATCATTGCAATAAACACTACCATGCCAAGAACCGTCGTTAAGGTAAAAACTTTGTATTGAAATACCCTAAACTGCAGAATTGGCTGAGTTAATTTTAATTGCCTCAAGATGAACCAGCATAACGAAATTGCACCAACGATCATCGCAATGATGACCTGCTCACTACCCCATCCATTCGTACCTGCACTACTAAATCCATAAAGCAATCCACCGAAGCCTAAGGAAGATAAGACAATCGATAAAATATCCAACTTCGGATTCGTTTTCTCTGTGACATTTTTCAAGATGAGATATGCAAGGATAAAATCAACTATGACGATGGGCAAAATAACATAAAACAGGCTTCTCCATGGGTATTGTTCAACAAGCCATCCTGATAGGGTTGGACCGATAGCTGGAGCAAATGAAATTACAAGTCCAAACATCCCCATAGCTGTTCCTCTTTTTTCAACAGGAAAGATCAAGAATAGGATGGTTTGCATAAGTGGAATAATAATCCCTGCGCCTGATGCTTGAATAATACGTCCAAGCATTAAGATTGCGAAATTAGGAGCAATCGCACAGATTAATGTTCCCCCAGCAAATAACCCCATTGCTGTTAGAAACAGTGTTCTCGTCGTAAACTTCCCAATTAGAAAAGCAGTAATGGGGATCATAACTCCATTAACAAGCATAAAGATTGAGGTTAGCCACTGAGCTGTACTTGCATCAAGGTCCAGATCAACCATAATATGCGGCAATGCCGTCGCTAGTAGCGTCTGATTTAATATAGCAGCGAACGCGCCAGAAATTAACACAAGCAAAAGTGGCACTTTATTGAAAGACCCAATCCCCTGTGATGTTTGATTGTTTTCGCTCATATTTTTCCTTCTTTCTTTAAGTTATCCTTTTTTTCGCGACATCAATTTGTACCTCGAATGAGCCCAGATTTCAGCAGATTTAATTCAATGCGATATTTTATCATGGCGTCTTCGATTGTTAAATCGTTTGAAATACTGTAAATGAGGTTATGAAACGTTACGGCTTTCAAGATTTGCATCACATGAAACACTTCTTTTTTATCAGTAATATTAAGAAGTGTTGTATCTAATAAATCATAAACGTCATTGAATCGATCATTTAATGCTTCCTCTGTTAAATATTTAGAAAACGTGTTCTCAATCTTATAGTTCATATTTAGGAGGACATTCCGAATAAAATCCCTCTGACCGGTATCTTCTGAGTATTCTAGAACGGATAGAAAAATCTCAGCGATCGCTTCGAATGGATCACCATTAAATTTCTTTAAGTTCAAAATAAAATTCTTGTGACGTTCTTTCGCATGCTCATTTAATAAATAAAAGAAAGCATCTTCTTTGTCTTCGAAATATTGATAAAAACTACCTCTTGGTATACCAGCAGTTTTGAGGATATTTGAAATGGAAGCATCATATAACGACACCCTTGAAAACTCTTTTTTAGCGGCATTAATCAGTGTTTGCTTCTTTTCTTCCTTCAAATTAAAAAACGTTTGTTTCGGCATCTCTTATCACCCACTCGATTATTTATGACACGGTGTCATAATGAACAAATCCTACTATATGTGACACGGTGTCATAAGTCAACCAACTCGTACTAGATCGAGAAATATTTTACGCGCCTAACTAGTCTTGCCTTCACCATTTTGGAAAATATCAGTGGAAATAAAGTTCTGCAGAAGTTGTACTTAT
This sequence comes from Pseudalkalibacillus hwajinpoensis, assembly GCF_039851965.1. Classification (NCBI taxonomy): domain Bacteria; kingdom Bacillati; phylum Bacillota; class Bacilli; order Caryophanales; family Guptibacillaceae; genus Guptibacillus; species Guptibacillus hwajinpoensis. Next base: position 954,494 of record NZ_CP156674.1, read on the forward strand.
GATGAGGAGAAATATCAGTAGAGGGGAAACATCTTTTCTGGAGCATTAGGACCTAATTGTTTTCCTGTTTAAGTTTCGTAAATGAAATAAAAGGAGGATGATCTTTGTATAATTTTCATAGAAAAGAGCACTATTCGCTTCGAATAGCGCTCTTTATTGTAACCTTTTGGCCAACTCATATTCGTTCGCCATTTTTAAGCTTCTTTATTAATTCCGTTAGATCTGACTTTTGAACACGCCAGTGACTTCCAATTTTAAATGCAGGGATTTTCCCGTCCTGAACTAATTTATATGTGGTCATCTCGCTGATTTGAAAGTATTTTGCTACTTGAGAGATCGTCATAATATCATGATGCTCGTTATCCTGACTCATCGTATCGCTCCTTATAAATCTGTCTTCTTATTCTAACAAAGTTCCTCTTACCGTGAACCAAACTTCATGAAAAAGATAACTCATTATAACAAATTATAGCAAATTATAATAAATTCTATTAAATTACCACTTAGAACCAACAAAATGAACGATATGATATTAAAATTACTAAAATCAAAATTGAAGTATACAAAAGAAAATAATCGTAATTAAAAGAAAAACTACTATGATATACGCTTACATAACCATTTTCATTTTCATAGATTTCATGCTAAACTTCATCATGTTGCTAACGGACCCGACTTTTATGAGAGTTAAAAGTCATAACTACAATCAAAAAAGAAAGAGGTGCAACATTGAACTTATCTACAATAAAAGAAAATTGGTTTGGTAATGTAAAAAACGATACGCTTGCTGGTATTGTCGTCGCACTTGCTCTAATTCCAGAAGCCATTGCCTTCTCTATTATTGCTGGTGTTGATCCGATGGTCGGATTGTACGCGAGTTTTTGTATCGCGGTTGTGATTGCATTCGTTGGTGGTAGACCTGGAATGATATCAGCAGCTACAGGAGCGATGGCGCTCCTGATGGTCACACTAGTTGCCGATCACGGCTTACAATACTTGCTTGCTGCCACCATTTTAACAGGTGTGATTCAATACCTGCTTGGGGTGTTTAAATTAGCCCGATTCATGAAATTCATTCCTCGATCTGTAATGGTAGGCTTTGTGAATGCACTGGGGATTCTTATTTTCACATCCCAGCTTCCACACTTTGTCGGTGAATCGTGGGGTATGTACGCGATGGTTGCAGGTGCACTTGCGATCATTTATATCATTCCACGCTTTACAAAAGCTGTACCTTCTCCATTAATAGCGATTGTGGTAATTACAATCATCGCTTTGATGACTGGCAGTGGCGTACGAACAGTAGGTGACATGGGTGAATTAACTCAAGCTCTACCTATGTTTTTAATTCCAAGCATTCCGCTTAATTTTGAAACATTAGCAATTGTCTTTCCTTATTCACTAGCACTCGCAATTGTAGGTTTACTTGAATCGTTTTTAACAGCCCAAATCGTTGATGACATGACAGATACAGAAAGTAATAAGAATAAAGAAGCAAAGGGACAGGGTATGGCAAACGTCGTGACTGGATTTTTCGGAGGAATGGCTGGTTGTGCCATGATTGGACAATCAGTGATTAACGTCAAATCTGGCGGACGCGGACGTTTATCTACACTTGTTGCTGGTGTTTTCCTGATGTTCTTAATTCTTGTTCTGAATGACCTTCTCGTTATGATTCCGATGGCCGCACTTGTTGGTGTGATGATCATGGTTTCAATCGGCACATTTGATTGGTCTTCCCTTGCAAACCTTCATAAAATGCCTAAATCAGATAGTGTTGTTATGGTCGTAACGGTTGTTACTGTAGTAACAACTCACGACTTATCAAAAGGCGTGCTTGCAGGTGTTGTACTAAGCGCCCTCTTCTTTGCCGCTAAAATTTCCAAAGTGCGAATCGAAGAGAAAGTCGATGATGTGAATGAGAAAACAATCTACCATGTAAACGGTCAACTATTCTTTGCTTCTGTAACAGATTTCGTTGATAGCTTTAACTTTAAAGAAGAACCGATGAACAAGGTAGAAATCGACTTATCTAACGCTCATGTCTGGGACGACTCAGGTGTAGGAGCCGTTGATAAAGTCGTTATGAAATTTAGACAGAATAAGATTCATGTCGAGATTACCGGTGTCAACCAGGATAGCTCACAGTTGATAGATCGGTTAGCGCTATATAATAAATAAGAAAGTATAAAAAAGAAACGCTCAGAGCTAAATTGAGCGTTTCTTTTTATACTTTTAGACACATTTCTTGTTCCAGATGATTTTGCTGTTTAACGTGTGATAATCGCCTGGAAATTCAAGTGCTTTAACAACCTATTTTAAGACGAATATGTTCTTCTTAACGTATGCCCAATTTTGCGGAAATTTAAAGCGCAGCCGCCAATAAGTTGCTCCGAGGAGGTTATAAACCTCCATTTGTTTATATTTCGCAGTGATACTCTGGATATCTTCAAACCATACCAGATGATCCACCATATTCATATATCGATAACCGTAGTTTGGAGCCTCTGCCACCCACTCATATTGAATAGGAATCCATGCCTCGATGGCACGGTTTTGTGCGTTTTGTACTGAAAGCATTTCTGCCACTCTTCCCGTCTGTAGTGGAAGAGTCCAGTCATACCCATAAAGGCTCATCGCCATCATTATCTTGCGCCGGTTGATCTGTCCAGTTGCATACATCAATACCTGTTCAACCCACCATACAGGCGCAATGGGATCAGGCGGGCCAATCGCGTATCCGTAGTCAATTGTCATAATAGAAACGATGTCTACAATCTCCCCAATTGCCCTGTAATTAAGGAAACCAACCAATCGATTCGTCGGCATATCGCTACTTTTCGAATGCGCATTAATTTGTAGAATCAGATTCCCTAGACCTTCTTTTAACTCCTCTAAAAATGCCGTAAAGTCATTCCTTCTATCTGGAGGAACGAACTCAAAATCAATACTTACTCCTGCATAGCCTTTATCATTCACTTTAGAGACAAGATTCCGTACCAATGCACTTCTTCTTTCAGAATTATGGAGAACGTTATCAGCTAACGCTGGACTAAACATTCCCTCTTCATAATTACTGATCACAAGTAATGGCTTGATATTCAGTTCTTTCGTTTTTTGTAAAATCGAGGCATCATCTATCGAGAGCAGCTCACCTTCACGTGTGAATGAATAAGTGAAAATGGCTAGATAAGTTATCGACCCTGCAAGATCATCGAGAATATCTAAATAAGGCGAACCCTCTAGTGCATCAAAGAAAACAAGTGATTGCATCGAGTACTTTTGCAAAGTGGGAATTCGGATTCTTAGTCCGACTGGAAGCGCATTGGGGTTAATCCCTGGATTCGCTGCAATGATGGCTTGAACCGAGGTCTTAAATTGTTGGGAGAGTTTCCAATAAGTATCTCCGGGCTTGATTTGATAGTATCTTACAGGCAGCTGTTGATCCGGGATATACAGATTCAAACCAGGAACAAGCCGATCAGAGACAAGCCCGTTCACTACCTTCAAAGTTGAAATCGGCACACCATAAGAAATTGAAATCCTCCATAAATTATCCCCAGATACTACCGTATGGATCGCCATCGGATATCCCTCCATTACTCAAAAAGCTCTACTGACATCCTATTTCTGAATAAAGGAGTTCATGAAGAAGAATTTACTTTTAGTCCGACAGGAGATTTAGACATCTGTTTCGTCTGGTGTCTTAATCCTATGATTTTGTATAAATCATGACGAAATGTAAAACCGCTGGAGTAGAATTACGATTAAGATAACCATGTTCTTGATCGGCACTAAACTTGATTGAATCATAAGTATTTAGCTCATAGAATTCATTCTTTACTTGAACCATTACGCTTCCTTCCATAACTGTCACATATTCAATAACGCCCGCCTGATGGGCGTCTGCATAATATTCGCCTCCCGGCTTTAAAAAGGCCCGATGTGTTTCTATTGATCCATATCCTGCGTTTGTAAACATCGGTTCTAACATCAGTTCCTCATTTGTACTTAATACTTTATTACCTTCATTTTTACGGGATATTGCGACCTGCTGGGTTTCAGCAAGTAAGGTTGAGATGGGAATCGAGAGCCCATTCGCTATCTTCCAGATTACCGTTAGAGAAGGATTAGCTTCCCCTCTCTCAATTTTACCCAGAGTTAATTTGCTAACCTCAGTAAACTCAGCTAATTCCTGTAGACTAATATTTCGCTCTTTCCTGATTCTTCTGAGTGTATGGCCCACCTGCTTAGCTACTTTCTCTGCATCTTTCATCGTTTCTTCACTCACATTATGTTCCTCTCTATCATTTTCTCTTGTAATTTAATAAGTGTTCATTTAGTATACTATAATATACTAAAAGATTATTATAATATACATTATTCTCACAGGAAAGGGATGTATACAAAATGAAGGAAATTCTAATTGGTATTCTTGCTTCGATGTTTTTTGCCGTTACGTTTATTTTAAATCGGTCAATGGAGTTAGCTGGAGGAAGCTGGATGTGGAGCTCCTCATTGCGATTCCTTTTTATGGTACCTTTTTTAGTTCTTATTGTATTCGTCAGAAACAATCTGAAACAAGTCTTCACAGAAATGAAGAGAAATTTTTTCCATTGGACTTGCTGGAGTTTCATTGGTTTCGTGCTATTTTATGCCCCATTAACCTATGCTGCTTCATATGGTCCGGGCTGGCTTGTAGCTGGAACATGGCAAATCACGATCGTCGGAGGTATCTTTGTATCACCACTATTCTTCACAACCATCGCAACACCATACGGAACCAAGAAACAACGTCACAAGGTGCCAATAAAAGCGCTTTTGATATCGACTGTTATTCTAATCGGGGTCGTTTTGATTCAGCAACAAAATTCAAGAACATTATCCACTAATGAAGTTGTCATTGGTATATTGCCAGTCATTGTTGCCGCGTTCGCCTACCCATTAGGGAACCGAAAGATGATGGAGCTTTGTGCAGGTAGACTCGATACATTCCAACGTGTTCTTGGCATGACATTAGCAAGTTTACCATTCTGGTTACTAATATCCTTTAGTGCCTATATTAGAGTTGGACCACCATCTTCAGGTCAGCTCATACAATCCTTTATCGTTGCCATAAGTTCAGGAGTCATAGCAACAACGTTATTTTTCATTGCAACAGATCGGGTTCGAAATCATCAAGTAAAGCTTGCAGCAGTAGAAGCAACCCAATCCACACAAGTACTTTTTGTTATAGCAGGTGAAGCTGTACTCCTTTCAAGTCCATTGCCAGGTAGTGTAGCGTCCACCGGGGTCCTTCTTATTGTTCTTGGGATCGTCTTTCACAGTTACAACGTAAAAAAGAAAAACAGTAAGCAACCTAAGAGTATTAGACTTTAGAAGCGTAATGAAAATTCAAAAGGAATAAACAGCAAGGACTAATACGTTTAAGGATCAGGTAGCTCGAAAACCCTTTGCGAAAAGTGAACTTCCACCGTTCGATGAATCCCCTTTAGCTCTTGCTGCCCTTTTTGTTGATTCCTTCAGTATTTTATAAATTATTCACTAAATCGAAGAAATTCAATAAAGCACTGGGAGCTATTCCCCAGCACTCTTTCTATTGCAAACTTACCTTTACTAACTCCATCATAACTTCTTCTGCAGAACGAATTGCTTCTCCGCCACCCTGAGCAAAGTCCTTCTTCCCTCCACCTTTGCCGTTTATAAGTGGAAGGACTCCCTTTAAAGCAAGGTTCATGTCCATGTTTACTTCTGATCCTCTTCCGCAAACAATCTGCATCTTACCCTCCATTTCACTTATAAAGAAAACGATTATAGTAGCATCTTCATTTAAAATCGTTTTTGCGAGCTTTTGTAGCTCACGCATACCATACTCCTTAGAGATTAGATGGACAACTCGCTGGTCATGGATCATTCCTGCAGACTCCAATAGCTCTTTTGCTTCATAAGTAAGAAGGCGATCCTTCAGCTCATCGATTGTTTTCTCATGCTCCTTGGACTGCACCAATACGCGATGTGCAGCCTGAACGAGATCAGATTGTGGTACATTGAGCACGTTAGTCAAACCAAGCACAACACCCTGTTTGTCATAAAGCTCTGTAAGGACTCGATTGCCACAAACAAAATGAACGCGCGTTTGTTTTTTCTGCTTCTCTATTTTCAGTATACTCACTGAGCTAACCTGTCCTGTAGACGAAGGATGTGTACCTCCACAGCCGCTATAATCTACTTCCGGAATGATCACAAGGCGAATATTATCTGCTACCGCAACCTGTTTTCGAAGTTTGTATTCAGCTAGTTCTTCTTCATTCACCCACTTCGTTTTAATTGGGAGATTGTGCTGAATTACTTCATTCGCGAATGCCTCTGCCCTCCTTGCTTCCGCTTCGTCAAGTGAAGGAATATCAAGATCAATCGTACACATCTCCTGTCCAAGATGGAAGCTTACGGTTTTGTATCCAAATTGGTCTTCAAATGCTGCTGATAGAATATGTTGACCAGCATGCTGCTGCATATGGTCGTAACGTCTCGACCAGTTGATTTCACCATTCACTTCCTTCTGATCATAGAATGTGCTTTCCAAGTAGTGACGGATTTCACCATTCACTTCTTCCACATCGATTACATTCAAACCGTTTAGCGTTCCTGTATCATGTGGTTGTCCCCCGCCTGTTGGATAAAATGCGGTTTGGTCTAACACCACATAAGTACGACCTGCTTCATCATGCCCCTGTTTAATAAGTTTTGCAGAGAAGGAGGTTATGTATGGGTCTTGATAGAATAATTTAGCCATTAAAATCACTTCTTTCACCTTATACTAAATTTACTTCACAACTCATCCTATCATGTTTCAGGAAAAATATATTAATTCATAACCTTCATCAAAAAAAGCAGTCAAAAATCGACCGCTTCTTCTAGATTCTTAATAATAAAGCTCCATCTCATACAGTTCTCTAAAAACATCTTCCCAGCAGTCATTTTCCCAGAAGACGCGCGTCAGGTATTCGACAAACTGGTAATCACCTGATTGTTCTGGCACAATATGATAAATTTCTTTCTCGAACGTTCTGTGATCGACGGGCTCTTTCATTAAAATCTTCTCCTGATACCTATCCATTAACGCCATAATCTCGTGATACTGCTTCTTCGTAATCTGGTACTCATAGAGCATCCGGTCGATCGATGTATTCGAATATAGCAAGTCCTGTCTGAATAAAAGCATCTCGATGGTTTCCTCAAGCTCAGCAATACGCTTCACCATTGCCACGTTATTCATTTCGATCCCTCCAATTTATTAAATCCATAAGTCTTTGAAAGGGGTTACAGGAGTGCACACAAACGTCAGACTGTCAAACCGGACAATAAACTTTTCCACGACCTTAGTTATCTTATTTCTCTACCATTATAATCTGAAAACTCTTTCATTTCTATGAAGATCATCACATTAACACATAAATGAAACAATTATCTCGGAACAGAAAGAAAGGGTGATCCGACTGGATCACCCTTTCTTTCTGCTAGACTTGAATTAACTCATCGATCTCTTCATTACGTTTTTCACGCTCTTCTTGTGAAGCAAGATCATATTTTTTCAGCAAGTGAAACAGCTCATTTAATGCTTCTTGAGAAAGAGTCTTCTCCAAGAAACGGTTTATGCCCTGCACGAGTGAATCGGGCATGTAATCAGCCTGCCCTTTAAGTTTCGTTAAAACATCACTATATGAGTGATCGATCGTACATTTCCCCATTTTCAGAACCTCCCGAACTACAATTAAGTGTTATATTCCACTTTACTTTTTTCTAGTGAATTTCGCTAGTAATAAAGCAAAAACAAGCAAAGCTACTCCTATTAAAACGACATTTTCTGAAATAAAGTCCACAGTGACACATCTACCTTTCATCATCTAATTAATCTGGAATAATGAAATGATAACATAAACCAAACTTTCAGAGATTTTTTTGATTGGTATTTCTTGTAGATTTGAATACTTCGAGTTATTTTCGATCTTTCTCGTTCATTAAAATTTATAGATATATCTTTTTCGACTACTTACAATCATTTCCCCGGAAATCGACTACAAGTTTACAGAACGGTTCTATTAAAGTAGACAAAGTAATTTTTTTACCCTCGACACCAACTGTCCTTTCTTTCATACAGTACTGTGTATAATAACTTTATCAACTATAAACAGTGGGAGGAATCGTATGAAAGCCCTTCGTCTGGTATTCTTATTTTCCCTTTTACTTCTAGTAACTTCCTGCAACTTTTTGACTAGCTCAAACTCTTCTGAAAAGGTGGAGGCAGAAAAAGAAACGGTGGACAAGCTCTCCGAACCATCCGACCAGGCATTGTTTCAAGAAGGTACGTATAAATGGGAAAAGGACGGCGTCATTTTGGGTGCGGTCGACCTTACCGATCCGCTTGATGACTCGTTCACCTTCATGCTCCAGGCTTATGATGGAATAAATGTTGGTGAAATTTCCGGAACGGCAATCGTTGAAGGAGATACTGCGACATTCACGCATCCTGAAAATGGAGAATGCAAAGCTAGCTTCGGATGGCAGGAAGATCGTATGACGATAGATACAAGCGAAGGATGTCAGAGTGTTGCTGGAAATAACGTATCATTTACGGGTATCTATACCTTGATTCCGATTGGAAAACAGACTACCTCAGAGGATAGCGCAAGTGAAACGTCAGAATGGCGTGAAGCTCTCTATATCGACCCCAAATTTGAACAAGGTAATCTGAGTATCTCAAACGTCACCGCTGAATCTTTCCAATTTTCCTTTGACGTAAGTAGCGGTGATCATGTTGGCGAACTCAGTGGTACCGCTCAGATTACCGGTAATGAAGCAACATTTCAAGATAAAGACCAGCCTGATTGCACAGGAACGTTCACTTCTACGGATGGTGTCATCTCGTTCGAAGAAGATTCCTGTCTCTATTACCACGGAGCAGCTGTTGATTTTAATGGTAGCTACACAATGACAGATCAACCACCACTTGCGAGTTCAACTAAGAGAGAAGCCAACTCATGTGAAGCTTCACCTTTCCATTCCGACTTATTAAAATTTGCTAAGCAGGGCCACTTGAAGGATCCGTCCATCTTTCTCGGTCTGACTGAGGAAAAATTAAAAGAAGAGAAACCATCTATGAAGTTTGAGGAGACTTTATATGAAGGGATCCCAGGCTTTTATGATGAGACGTATGCATACTTAATGGCGAATGAAGAAGTATTCAACCTCCGCTATGACGCCCTATCAGAAGGTGCTGCTATTCCTTATGAGGATATGCTTTGCCAGTTCGGAGAACCAGACGAGGTCGTTTTGAATGATATGGATAGTGAATACCTGCATGTTTACTACGCCGGAGACAACAAACTATCATTTGTTTCAGATAAGGAAGGCGGAGACATTAAAGCGGTAGAATTAGAATCAATGGAAGATAAGCTGAAAGCAAATCCAATTCAGGATTAAACGAACCCTCATCAGGTCTACGATCTGATGAGGGTTTTTCTACATATGACTAATGATGATCTCATCTGCTAATCTGTAACCTTGCATTGGTGCGCTTCTTCAAAACGACTAATTCTTACATCAATACTATTATTATTTCCCCATAGAACCTCGTCATAATGTGGAAAGATGATTTTTTCGGTGAGGTGTCGCCTGGTTAAATCTTTCAAGTTGACATGATTTATTTCTGACGTGAAGAACTGTACAATGTCGATATTGCCCCAAGCACAACCGCCCCTGCCGAAACACCCACAATCACAATGCCGTTACCAAACCCAACTTCCGAGCCCACCACTTTGTCGCAGATAATAGAGTAAATAGCACGGGTTTCCTCCATTGATATAAAATCGAAGATTTCCAGTATCGACTTTATCGAATTCTATATCAATAAACCTCACACTTCTAAAATTCATTTCCTGAAAAATCTTCCTTCGCCTTCTTTGGCAAATTGATTTAGTTTCTTTTCTTTTACAGAAGCATCGTAATGATTCCTACATTGGTTTCTTCAGGCATCTTATCGATTAATCTTAAGAATTGCTGTCTTATTTCTTGATTAAGAAATCCAGTTGATGTTAATAAAGAGAGGACATACCTACCTCCTATAGTCATTCAGCTACATTGAACTATCTTTCTTCTGATCAACATAAAGGGTACCATCCTGTTGAATTTCAGCATATAAAACGCTTGAAACATCCTGTACCCCCTCTTGTGCGAGTTGCTGATCCAACCATTCTTTATCCCGATTCAACATCTTTAAATTTTTCATATTAACGATACCTTCTGATACCACTTCAGTGGGTATGGGGAATGGTTTCGGGCTAATTAATGTATTCATATCATGCTTTGTCACCGTCTGTACCGGATCCTTTTTCATAACAGAAATTTTTCCATTCGTTTCAAAAATAGCATAATTAACATCTGAAAGCTGGAAGACATTCTTTTCTCTAATTAGAGATCTTAATGCATCAATATCCAAACGAGTTTTCCGAAGAGCATGTTCCATGATCTTCCCTTCTCTTATCACAATGATTGGTTCTCCAGTCGTAACTTTACGAGCGCTTTTAAACTTGATATCAATCATACCAAGTATAAGCGTAAAAATCGTCCATCCAACCAGTGCAATTATACCAATAGAAAGAGTTATGTTTTTATTAAAAGCAATATTTGCAGCTAAAGAACCTATCGCTACTGCGGAGACCCAGTTAAAATAGGTCATCTGACTAATTTCTTTTCTCCCCATAACTCTGGCAAGAATAAATAGCACTATAAAAGTGATTGTGATTCTAACAAGTACTTCAGTTATGTCCATCTTATAACACCCTTCATCTAGAGGTTTAGCATTGTAACAATATCTATTACTGTCTCCCCTATTAGAAATTGCTATTCATGCTTTTAAGAAAAAGAGGCTGTTACAATTTCCTTCCAGATCATTGATCGGAGTATGTTTCATTAAAGTAAGCAATTGATTTAGTTATCAATGTTTTTAGTACGCCTACATCGATATCCGCAACTTTATTAATGTACACACAGGCCTTCCCTGTCATATGCTTTCCAAGCTGCTCGAGCATTTCCTCCCGCTCTGGATCTCCCTGGGCTAAGTACAAACTAATCTTCGCTTTTCTCGGCGAAAAGCCCACAAACGGTGCATCACCTTCATGTCCTGATTCATATTTGTAATGATAAGATCCAAAGCCGATGATGCTCGGACCCCACATTTTCGCCTCATACCCTGTTGTTTCAGTAAAAATATCTAGCAATCGATAAGCATCTTCTTGCTTTTTTGGATGAGCGACCTTTTCAATAAACTCAATGACACTGTTATCCGTTTCCTTTGTTTTCAGGTCATACATTCGTTAATCCCCCATTTCACTGTTAATTTCACACTCCACTTCCATTACTATATTTTTATGTTCAATCCTGCTTCAAACCGTAAAATAGCACCAAAATCTCTAAGAATATATGGATTCATTACCACATTTCTAAATGATTTAATAAGAATATCTCTGACATGTTTCTTTTATTACCGTTTCATGATTCTTACTCTAAAAGAGTTATAGATCCACTGAATCGGGAACGTCCTGTTCTAGAGTACTTATCACTTAAAAAAACTCTGATAGTTACTATTGATGAACCCCTGATATTGGGCTCCTTAACAGAACAAAAAAACATCATGATCGAGACGGAGGGTTTATATGTTTACCTTAAATGATATACCAATGTTTTTCGTGAACTTTTTCATTATTTTACCGATTGTGACACTTGTCCATGAGGCAGGTCATGTCCTAATCGCAAGACTATTTGGCGGAAAAATTAAATTTTGTATCGGCTCTGGCCGGACACTGTTTCATATAGGATCACTTGAAATCAAACGATTGTATTTTATGGAGGGATGGTGCCAGTACAGAGAACTGAAATACAATAAAACCTGGGCTCACGTGGCTATCTATTTAGGTGGCAGTTTGTTTAACCTTATCGTTATTTTGCTGATTAACTATTTAGTTGCATCAAAGGCTATTCCCGTTACGCTGTTCTTCTATCAATTTACGTATTTCTCTGTTTACTTTATCTTCTTCTCACTTCTGCCATTTCGAAACGACGACGGTAGACCGAGTGATGGAATGGCCGTCTTTGATGTCCTACGCTACGGAAAATCAGTCGATCCAATTGATTAAACTCACAACGAAAGCATGGAATGAAAAGAACCTATTCTGGAAAACCAGAATAGGTTCTTTACTAGTAGGTCTATTTCCAAATTAATCGATACTTTTTAATGTATTTAGGATCGTCTAAGGATTCAATTAAATTCATTGCCTGCTTCCTAATCTCCTCATCTTTTACCTCATCATATAAATGCTTTAATCCCTGCAGGATATCAGCGCGAATTAGCGTGTGATTTCTTTCATCCTCACAGTTTAGAAAACGGTCAACGAGATAAGAAATAACTAACTTTCGCTGTTCGACTCCAGCAAGACCAACTCTCCAGATTGCCTGCAGACTATGGCGTGCGGTTACAAACTTAGGATCTTTTGTCACATCCCATAGAGCTTCAAAATCATTTAGTATACGCTTTTTTGGATCACTGATAGCTAGATGCGATAAAAACTGTGCACACCTTGATCGCTGATGATTGTCTTTGGCTGTTAGTCCTTCTAGCAACTCTTCCCAAACGTCATAAGCCCAGTCTACTTCTTGTGTCGTTGCTTCAAGAATATGGTTGTAAGCTTCGTATTGGAGTGTTTTGTCCTTAGCTTGTAAGTTATCGAATTCTCGTTTCATGGATTCTTCCAATTTCTATCACCTTCTCATTTTGTAATCATCATATAAAAGACCTCTGGCTCACACAAGTCCAATTAAATTTATAAAAAAGTCCACTGTACCGTGCCAGTGGACTTTGCTTAACTCATGTAGTTTCTCTATTAGATATTAGATGAGAAGGAAATTCGTTCATTCGGTTCTAACACAGGAGCGTGTACATCAAAAGCATCCGGATATTTGATCCCCTGGCCGGTATTTAAACATATAACCCTCTCATCCGCTTTAATCCAATTCGTTTCTCTTAAATACCTTGCGGCCGCAAATGTACTTGCTCCTTCAGGACAAACAAACTGCCCTTCTATTCTAGCTACGTCCTTCTGAGTACTTCGAATGTCATCTTCTGAAACGGCAATTGCACATCCTTCCGTTTGATAGATAGCATCGAGCACTAGAAAGTCTCCAATCGCTTTGGGCACATTAATGCCGAATGCATGGGTTTGAGAGTTTTCCCAGAAATCTGATTCCATCTTCCCTTCCTCGAATGCTTTAACAATCGGCGCACAGCCTTCAGACTGAACCGCTACAAGGCGCGGCAGCCTCTGACCTTCAATCCATCCAAGCTGCTGAAGCTCCCTTAGCACTTTATATATGCCGATTAATCCAACACCCCCGCCGGTTGGATAAAGGATCACATCAGGTAGCTCCCATTGGGACTGCTCAGCAATTTCATACCCCATCGTTTTCTTCCCCTCAATTCGATAAGGCTCTTTAAGAGTTGATGCATCATAAAAGCCCTGCTGCTTCACAACATCAGCGACAATTTTGCCAGCATCACTGATTAAGCCATTTACAAGGTACAGATGAGCCCCAGAAATGCTTACTTCTTTTCTCGTAATCTCAGGTGCGTCTTCAGGCATCACAATATGAGCAGTGATTCCCGCCTTGGCTGCATAAAGCGACCAGGCAGCGCCAGCATTTCCGTTTGTCGGCATGGCGAGATGCTGAACACCAAGTTCTTTAGCTTTTGAAATGCCTACTGAAGCCCCTCTTGCTTTAAAGGAGCCCGTTGGCACCATGCCTTCATCTTTTATGTATAAATGAGGAATGTCAAAAACTTTTCCAAGTGCTGGCATTGGTAGTAATGGCGTCATTCCTTCTTCAAAACTCACAATATCATTTTCATCCTGTACTGGCAGCAATTCATGATAGCGCCAGAGAGACTGATCGCGATCCTGTAAATCTTCTTTTGTGAGACTTTTCTTTACTGCTTCAAGATCATAGTCTACAAGCAAAGGTGAGCCACATACGCATAACTGCTGAATCGTTTTGGGAGAGTAGGTTTCCTTGCATTTCGGACAGGATAAATGAGATATCATACTGAATGTCATTCGAGCACCTCCATTGGTATCGTACCATCATCATAACATTGAGCAGACAGACTGAAACCCAAAGCTCACGTACAGGTGAACTCTGGGTCTCGAGTTATTTTAACTATGAAAATCAAGTCCCGAGCGAACTTCTTTCACATATCCCGCTCGAATCACATAATCACCAAAGTGCTCTTTCTCTTCTTTTTCCTTCGCATAATTAAATAGAATCGGTTTCAGTGATTGTAAAATTTCTTCCTCTCCGATATTTTCGCGGTACAGCTTACTCAAACGGTCTCCAACGAAACCGGCGCCGAGATACATGTTGTATTTACCAGGTCCCTTCCCAATAAACGCAATTTCCCCAAGGGTAGGACGTGAGCAGCTATTCGGACACCCGGACATTCGAATTACAATTTCCTCATCCCGGATTCCCGCCTCGTCAACGATCACTTCAATTTTATCAATCAATGATGGAAGGTACCGTTCTGCTTCCGCCATCGCAAGGCCACAGGTTGGGAAGGCCACACATGCCATCGAATTTTGACGCAATGCGGAATTTTTCTTTCCATCCGTCAAACCGTATTGTTCAACAAGATCCTCGATTTCAGATCTTTTTTCTTCGGTTACGTTCGCAATGATTAAATTCTGGTTCGGGGTCAGACGGAAATCCCCATTATGTGCCTTCGCGATTTCTCTTAGCCCTGTCTTAAGCTTATAATCTTCCGTATCAACAATGCGGCCATTTTGAATAAAGAGCGTTAAATGCCATTTCCCATCACCCTTCACCCAGCCATAGCGGTCGCCGTTATGATCGAAATGGTATGTGCGTTCTTCAGCTAAGTCCCATCCAAGTCTCGTGTTAAGTTCACTTTTAACCCAGTCGAGTCCTCTACTATCAATCGTGTACTTAAATCGGGCGTTCTTCCGTTCAGATCGATTTCCGTAATCACGCTGAATCGTAATGATTTTCTCAGCTACTTCAACAATCTGGTCAGGAGCGCAAAAACCGATGACCCTTGAAAGCTGTGGATACGTGTTCGTGTCTCCGTGCGTCATGCCCATACCACCACCAACGGCGACATTAAAGCCCTGAAGCTTGCCTTCCTCAATAATGGCGATAAAGCCAAGATCCTGGGAGAAGATATCGACATCGTTCGAAGGTGGTACGGCTACACCAATTTTAAACTTCCTTGGCAAATAGTGCGGGCCGTACATTGGTTCAATTTCTTCTTCCTTTCGATCAAGCACCTTCTCCTCATCAAGCCAGATTTCATGATACGCCTTCGTTCTTGGCAGAAGGTCATCGCTTAATTTTCGTGCAAGACCATAGACCTCAGCATGAATGTCTGACTGGTACGGATTCGCATTACACATGACATTTCGATTCACATCACCACACGCAGCGATCGAATCCATCAGCACGCGATCCATCGCCTGGATGCTTTTCTTCATGTTCCATTTCAAAACACCGTGCAATTGGAAAGTTTGGCGCGTTGTTAATTTCAACGTTCCATTGCCATAGTTATCAGAAAGGTCATCCATTACTAGCCACTGCTCAGGGGTTGAAACACCTCCTGGTAATCGAACACGGACCATAAATTGATAGGCAGGTTCTAGCTTTTGTTGTTTACGTTCTTGGCGGATATCTCGATCGTCCTGCATATAACTGCCATGAAATTTTAATAGCTTTGTATCCGCATCTGGAATCGATGCAGTAATCGGATCAGCAAAGCTTTCGACAAGTGACCCTCGCAAGTAATTGCTTTCGTCTTTAATCTTTTCCATCCCGCTCAGGTTTTCCTGCAACGTCTTTTTCGTCATGATCGCACTCCTTTCCTGCTACTCAATACACATCACGCTGGTAGCGTTTTTCGTTTCGTAAATCAGCAAGGTAAGCCTCCGCTTCCGCTTCACTGTAGTCTCCCTCTTCCTGAAGGATTGTTACAAGGGCCGCATGAACGTCCTTCGCCATATACTTCTCGTCACCGCATACATATACATGCGCTCCAGCGTTTAGCCAGTTATATAGCTCCTTGCTTCTCCCTAGCATCCGATGTTGTACATATACCTTTTCATTGGTATCACGAGAAAAAGCCACATCCATTCTTGAAAGGACACCATCTTTTAACCATTTTTGCCACTCAATTTGATAAAGAAAGTCTGTGACAAAGTGCTGTTCACCGAAGAACAACCACGTTTCTCCTCGTGCGCCCGCTTCCTCCCGCTCCTGCAAGAATGCGCGATAAGGCGCTACGCCAGTGCCAGCCCCGATCATTATCACCGGTGTGTCTGGATTTTCAGGCAACCGGAAATTTTGATTACGCTGCACAAACACTGGTAGTGTATCACCCGGCTGTGAACGCTCCGCACATTGACCAGAGCATACGCCAGTGCGATCACGTCCGTGAGCATCGTATCTGAGCGCCCCGATTGTTAGATGGACTTCATCCTCATTAGCTCTTGAGCTGCTCGCGATCGAATATAGCCGCACCGGTATTTTTCGCAACACGGTTATGAATTCTTTTGCTGAAACGGGCCACGGCCCAAAATCGCGTACTAAATCAATTAGGTCCCGTCCATAAAGGTATGTTTTAAGCTCTTCCCCTCCAGCCTCCAGCACCTTATTAAGCGCATCATTTGGGGTGAGTAATGCGATTTTTTCAAGCAAAGGCTTTGTGAGACTTGTAATCTCATAGGTCTTCACAAGCGCCTCACGAAGGGATGTAAGGTCACCTTCCTTATTGATTGGCACCTGTTCATTAGGATCCCAATCCATTTCTTCAATTAAATGATCGACAAGGACTGTATCATTTTCAGGATAAATCCCCAGACTATCCCCTGGTTCATAATCAAGACCTGAGCCTTCAAGGTCTAGCTCAAGGTGGCGCGTCTCCTTGTTCGATCCCCTTCCATTAAGGTTGATATTCGCAATAATTTCAGCCTTAAACGGATTCTTTCTGGAGTATGTTGCTCGAGCTTGAGATGGTTCTGATTCCCCTGCTGAGGATGAACTTACTTCAGGCGCATCATTTAAAACAGCTAGAACCCCTTCAAACCATTCTTCCGCAGGCTCTTCAAAATCAAGATCGCAGTCAACGCGAGGATAAATCCGCGTCCCACCTAATTCTTCCAATCGTTGATCGAAATCTTTCCCGGTCTGGCAGAAAAACTCATAGGAGCTATCTCCAAGAGAAAGTACAGAAAAGCGTATATCCGTTATTTCTGGCGCTCGATCGCTATAAAGAAAATCATAGAAGCTGAGCGCATTATCCGGCGGATCACCATCACCATGTGTACTTGAAATAAGCAATAAATCCTGCACTTTCTTAAGAGCTTTCGGCTTGAAATCATCCAGTGATGAAAGGGTAACCGTATAGTCTTGTTCGAGTCTCTTAAAGAATTCTTCAGCGAGTCCCTCACCGTTTCCCGTATGCGATCCGTAGAGAATCGTGATCTCGCGCGTCTTAGTCCCACCCTGATTATGGTTTTCTAGATTTGGAACAGGATAATCTTGAACAGTTGGCTCAAGCGTTGCTGCTGCTTCTGTTGCACCAGGAACAGAAGGAACAGAAAGATACCCGCTCAACCAGATTTTTTGAGTTTCCGTAAGTGTTGGCAATAATCGATTTAATAGCTCCGTTTGCTCATGAGTAAACGGGCTGTTCATCACTTGGAACTGCAATAATATCCACCTCACAATAACTTTTTTAAAATAAATTCAATGTAGTACAAGTTGTTTACTCGGATTTAAACCTAAACTAATTTCACTTCTCCTTTCCTGCATCCTGTAAACGAAAAAAACCTCTCTTCGTTAAAGTAAGAAGAAAGGTTTTGTTAATAGAATCAGCCAATCTTCTTATCTTTCAGGCGCGTCGTCCTGCTGGATTTGGCACAGTACGTGATGAAGAACCATCACATCGGTTGCCGAGGCTTCAAAGGGCCAGTCCCTCCACCTCTCTTGATAAGAAATGTTGCTATGAAATTGTTAAAAAGC
Organism: Pseudalkalibacillus hwajinpoensis; assembly: GCF_039851965.1. NCBI lineage: Bacteria > Bacillati > Bacillota > Bacilli > Caryophanales > Guptibacillaceae > Guptibacillus > Guptibacillus hwajinpoensis. The sequence continues at coordinate 972,632 of NZ_CP156674.1, forward strand.
AATGATTGCTTCAAATTTTATCCTCTTGTGAATCAAATGTCAATATATTATTAGAAAATTATTATCATTCAATTAACTAAGAAAGGCCCAGAATAAGGTCTATTTCAAAAAGTTGAATCAAAATAACCATGACAATTTTCACTCAATTGATACGCTTTTTATCTTCAAAGTTTTATTGCGAATCATGATCTTAGAATTCCAACTTGTATACCCGTGCCTCAAAAGGGTGCAGCGCAAATCGTCCAATTGACTCATCCTCGTTCACATCGTAGTTACTGATCCATAATGATTTACTGCGATGCTTTAACTCTTCAGGAAGAGCAAATTCAGACTTCTGATCCGAGAAATTAAGAATAACGAGTATTGTTTCACCTTCATACCTTCTCGTATAAGCATAAATTTCGTCATGGTCTTCTAGAATAAGATCATACTGACCGTAGACAAGAATTGGATTTTCTTTTCGAAGTTTAATCAATTCTTTATAGTAATGGTAGATAGAATCAGGATTAGTTACTGCTAATTTTGCATTCACTTCTTTGTAATTTGGATTCACTTTTATCCACGGGTTACCTGTTGTAAATCCAGCATGACTCGTGTTATCCCACTGCATTGGCGTTCTAGCATTGTCTCGCCCTTTCTTGTATATCGCCTGCATGACTTTTGCCGGATCTTCTTTATCCTGGTCAACCTTTTCATGATACATATTTAACGTCTCAATGTCCTTATACTCCTCAATGGAATCAAAATGAACATTTGTCATACCAAGCTCTTCACCTTGATAGACGTAAGGCGTTCCCTGCAGCGTATGAAGGAAGGTGGCGAGCATTTTCGCTGACTCCACACGGTAGGTTGTATCATCTCCAAATCTTGATACCATCCGTGGCTGATCATGGTTGTTCAAGTACAGGCTGTTCCATCCTGCTTCTTCCAACCCTTTCTGCCATTTCGTGAACGTCTCCTTTAGATCGTTTAGCTTTAGAGGCTGAACATCCCATTTCCCATCACCTGAATCAAGATCAACGTGCTCAAATTGGAAAACCATATTCAGTTCATTACGATCATCAGCTGTATAATTCTGCGCATCAGCTACGTCTAAACCTGGCATTTCACCCACTGTCATCACATCATAATGAGAGAGAACCTTTTCGTTCATTTCCTTCAAATACTCATGGATCCGTGGACCATTCATGAAATAATCTCCACCAGAAACATAGCGTTTACCATTCGGATTTGGTGCATCCGGAAGCCCTGGTACTTTAGAAATAAAGTTAATAACGTCCATTCTGAAACCGTCAATTCCCTTATCAAGCCACCACTGCATCATGTCATAGACTTCCTGTCTTAAAGTGGGATTCTCCCAGTTAAGGTCAGGCTGCTTTTTACTGAATAAATGGAGATAGTATTCATCAGTTTTTTCATCATAGTCCCAAACAGAACCACTAAAAGCCGACTCCCAGTTATTCGGTTCTTTGCCGTCCTTACCAGGTTTCCAGATATAATAATCTCTGAATGGATTGTCTTTCGACTTCCGGCTTTCTTCAAACCAGTTGTGCTCATCAGAAGAATGGTTTACCACGAGGTCCATAATCAACTTCATACCACGCTGATGAACCTCATGCAGCATTTCCTCCCAATCTTCCATCGTGCCAAACTCTTCCATAATGGCACGGTAGTCACTAATATCATAACCATTGTCATCATTAGGAGATTGATAGACGGGAGACAGCCAGATCACATCTATACCAAGTTCCTTCAAGTAGTCCAGTTTCTCAGTAATGCCTTTAATATCGCCAACCCCATCACCATTGCTATCATTGAAACTTCTCGGGTAAATTTGATATACGACACTTTCTTTCCACCATGTTTTCTCCATCATCATCCACTCCATTTCTCTATTTAATAGCGCCTTTCGTTACACCGCTAATAATCCATTTCTGGGCAAAGATATAAACAAGTATCATCGGAGCAAGAGCCATCAAATAAGAGGCAAATGCTAAATTGTAATCTGTACTAAATTGAGATTGGAAAATATATTGCACTAAAGGTAACGTAGCAAGCTCTTGATCACTCAAGATTACGAGTGGCAACATAAAGTCATTCCATGCCCATAGTGTTGTCAGAATACCGACTGTGGCATTCATCGGAGCAAGAAGCGGGAAAATAACCTTCCAGAAAACACCCCATGTGCTTGCTCCATCCATTATTGCTGCTTCTTCAAGCTCCTTCGGAATAGATTTGATATAGCCAACGTAGATAAAGACGTTAAAGGCAAGTCCATACACGACATATAGCATAATCAATCCAACTAGATTATCAATTCCCCATGAACTTGTTTGTTTCACAATTGGTAACATGATTATAGGAAAAGGAACAAACATCGCACTCACGAAATAGTAGAAAAGAAACTTATAAAACTTTTTATGCATATTTCGTGCAATAGCATAAGCGACCATCGAATTTGTGAGCAACGTTAAAACAACAACAAATAACGTAATGAATGCGCTGTTTCCAAGAGCATTGAAGAAATTTGTTAGTTGGATTGCTTCTGTGAAATTTTCAAATCGCCATTCTTTAGGTAGAGCTAGAAATGAATCGGCTAGTTCCTGAGGGGTTTTTAGCGCGATCGTAACCGTGAGATACAATGGAAAGAGAATGAGCAGTGAACCAAGAATTAATAAGGTTGTTATAAACCAATTCGATTTCTTTCCCATTACATTTCCACCTCTCTTCTTTGTAAGACCTTAATTTGAATGACTGAAATGACTACAATGATAACGAAATAAACAACCGCATTAGCAGACTGGTAAGCAAACTCTCCACCTTCAAAACCACCTCGATAGATTAATAGAGAGATCGATTCGGTAGCCTGTCCAGGCCCCCCACCGGTTAACGCAATAATGTGATCGAACACCATCAAGAAGTTCTTCATGGCAAGCACCATGTTAATCGTGAAGAACGTTGCAATAAGAGGAAACGTTATGCTCCAGAACTTTCTCCATGGTCCAGCACCATCAATACTTGCAGCCTCATATAAATCCTCAGGTATAGTCACAAGACCAGCTAGATAAAGTATCGTATTGAATGCTACCGCCTGCCACACAGCTACAATGACAACTCCGATCCAGGCAACATCCTGATCTCCAAGAATATTCCTTGTCAACGCATTAATTCCAAGCCCTTCTGCAATTTCAGGAATGAAATGTGCGAAGATAAAATTAAATATATAACCGACGATCAAGATACTTAAAATATTTGGCATGAAGTAAACTGCTCTCAGCGTCTTTTGAAATTTTATTTTTGCGTTTAGCCCCATCGCTACAATAAGACTAATGACATTAACAAGAATGGTTGAAACGACCGCGAATTTGAAAGTGAAAAGATAGGCATGAAGAGCTCGCTCATCCTTAAAGACATTAATATAGTTTTTTAATCCAACAAAATCAAAATCCCCATACCCTCTCCAGTTTGTAAAGCTATAATAAACCCCTTGAAGAGCAGGATATGTATGGAAAGTAAAAAAGAGCAACAGGGCAGGAACAGTCATGATTATAAAAGCGTTTTTCCGTTTATGCATGTTCACCTCTCCTTTAAGGTAAATGAAGAGGCACCTTAGTAGATGCCCATTTTCATTTATCGGTTTTGAACCTTTTCCCACTCTTCATCCATTTTCTTCAGGAATTCATCTTTGTTTTTATTAATCAAAAAGTCTTGAATCAAATTCTCTGCTTGCATTCCTGCAGGATAATAATGGTCAGGGAAGCTGGTAATTGAACCTTCTTGAAAGTTAACCTTTATTCCCTCCATGACAGGATCCTCCTGGAATACACCCTCTACAGCTGAGAATGCTGCTTGCTCATCGATATATTGTTTTGCATTTTGTTCATTAATCATAAACTCAATGAACTTCTTCGCTTCCTCGGAATATTCGGTATCACTATTAACAGCAAATAAAACGTCTACACCGGAAACTAGTTTGTTCTCTTCAGGTGTATTTGTAACTGGCATTGCAAAAACCCCTAAGTTAATATCCGGATTTGCTTTCTTGATTTCAGGGATGGCCCAGTTTCCTTGTAAGTACATAACCCCTTCACCTTTTGCGAAAGCTGTGTTTCCATCACCATAAGCAACACCCATGTTGTCTTGATGTCCATATTCTAAAAGCGTTAACATTTTATCTGCTACTTCAGGATAATCTTCCTGAAAACTCGCCTCACCGTTGTTTACCTTTTTCGCAAACTCTTCAGGTTGAATATTCGCAGCAAGAGAATTCCATGGAATCATTCCTGTCCAAGCATCCTTTAACGTCAGGTATAAAGGAATTTCTCCCTCAGCCTTTGCTTTGTCGAGTATTGCTACAAACTCATCCCATGTTTTGGGAACTTCAACACCCAGCTCTTCAAATTTATCTTTGTTATAAATGACAGCGTTCGCATTTGTAGCATAGGGAATACCATACGTTCCTTCTTTTTCTTCTCCCGCTAGACGGTTAATCATATCTAAATAGGCAGGCTGAATTTTGTTAATCATTTCTGAATCTGATAAATCCATTAATACTCCTGCACGGGCCAGCTCCCCATAAGTTGCATTCCCACCGATCGCCATAACATCCGGCAAATCATTTTTTGTTAACCGTGACTTCAGGACAGTTTCTGCTTCTGGCGGTGCATTTAATTTGATATCGATATCAGGATTTTCTTCTTCAAACTTTTTAATGAGAGCCTTATAGGTTTCCGTATTCTCCGATTTATTAGAGAACACCTCTAGTGCATCGTCTTTACCACCACTACTACATCCTGTTAAAAGTGCCGCGCCGAGAGCCATTGAAACAAAACCGGTAACCAATTTGCTATGAAGCTTCATCCTATACTCCTCCTTCGGTTGGTTTAATCATTTATCGCGTTAATAAACTTAAGTAAACGTTTAACTAAATGATTAAAAAAAAATTAATTTATTTTTTTTACGGATTCTCTCTCTATAATGCGATGTGGCATAATTCTACTTTCCACTGTGTTCCCGCTGGCAATTGATTTAAAGAGCATTTTAGCTCCTGTTTGCCCCATCTCATATAAGGGTTGAGCGACAGTAGTTAATGGGGGAATTATCATTTGTGCAATCTTAATATTATCATAACCTATTACAGACAACTGATCAGGAACCGTAATTCCAAGCTTATATGCTGCTGAAATGACACCTACTGCCACATCATCACTCGTAGCTACAATCCCTGTAAGATCAGGAAATCGTGATAGAAGAGGTTCTAGATTAGTAAGACCATCTTCGTAAGCAAACCCTTTCGTATAAAAGACCTGTTCCTCACTAGCCCTTAAACCGTAGTGATTTAATGCTTCTAGAAAACCCTGTGCCCTTGGATAGCCAGCAATTGTATCTTCCTTTGGACCACTAATCATCCCAAGATTCTTATGCCCTTGATTGATCATATATTGTGTGGCACTAAAAACAGCAGATCGATCATTTACCTTCACATAAGGCAATTGAAACTCTAATGACTCAGTAGAAATAAGAACAACTGGCACATCCATCTTTTTCATAATATCATCATATTCTTTTGTCAGTACTTCACTAACATAGAGGATGCCCTCTACTCTTTTCTCATTTAACAGCTGTAAGTATTTCTTCGTTCGTTTCCCACTTGAATCAGTGTGACAAACAATGACACTGTGTCCCAACTCATGTGCGACATCCTCAATACCATTCAAAATTTCAGACGATAGCATGCTTGATACGTCAGGGAAAAGAACGCCGATTGTTTGTGTTTTCTTGTTAATTAAGCCTCTTGCTACCGCATTGGGTTGATAGCCCAGTTCCTCAATGGCGTCAAGGACTTTTTGTTTTGTCTTTGGAGAATATCCCGGTAAGTCATTCAAAATCCTGGATACTGTAGCAATAGACACATTTGCCTTTTTGGCTACATCTTTAATGGTTGAAGCCATGTCTCACCTTCTTTCGAGTAAACGTTTACGTAATTTCTTATTCCCATAATAACTTTAATTGAAAGCCTTTTCAACACTTTTTTTCAGAAAATTAAATTGTTTGTTCTATTTCGAAACCAATTTCCTATGCCTCAACTGCTCAATCAGATACTTCTCAATAAGCTTTGTATCATCCGGGTGGAACAAATGGGCTGATTTATCTACCCACAGCAGTCGTTTTTCTCGTGCATTGAGTTGATCATAATACGTTTTTACAAGCTGACCATGGACATGATAGTCTTTCATCCCATGAATGAAGGTAATTGGAATCGCAACTTTCTGTACACTCTCCATGAAATTGTTGGCAGCTAATTCTTTAATAAAAGAATCTGTATAGACGAGTTTAAATCCTTTATAATACGTGTTGTAAATATCCTTTAATGAGTACTCATCTGATTGAAACATTGCCTTTGTGACATTCATTAACCCTGGATGCTTGATCACGTCATCCGAATAAATGAGCGTATTAAACTTTCTTTGCCACTTTCTTAACACTCCCCACTGTTGGAAGCTTTCTACAAACGGTGGTTCACCAACGGACTCTAGCTCAACTAATGCCTTCGTATGCCCTCTTCTTTTTGCTTCCGCTTTTGTCCATTCAAGCGAAAGGCGATCATTCTCAGTCCAGCTCACAACCTGAGATAATCCTACATATGAGTAGAATTTATCTGGAAAGGTTGTGACGAGCTCAAGCCCGATTGTAGACCCCCATGAATGTGCGGCGAGAAAAATCTTAGGGTGTTTGAATCGTGTACGCAAATAATCCGTTAGCTCATTCGCATCCGAAACAAATTGAGAAACCGTCATCGATTCTCCTGGAATATCATGTCGGTAGGATTTACCTGTTCCTCTCTGATCCCAGTAGACGAGAACGTAGTGTTTAACTAACTCTCGCGTATTCGTCACAATCGTATAGTCTCTTCCTTTAGACGACACACCTGGAAGAGGCATACTTGGCCCTCCATGCAAAATCAACAGCACAGGTTTAGTTTGATCCTCTGCCTGGATAAGAATTGTCTGCCGAATCCCACCAATCATGATCTCTTCACTAGAACTTATACCGGTTTGAGATACGGTGTAATCTACTTTTTTCGAAAAGATCCCCACTAGAAAACACTCCCATATCAAGTGGCATATACGTTTCCAACACTTACGCCTTCTTCATATTATATCCATTCACAAAGAACGCAATTGTTTCAAGCTCTTCCTCATTTATTTCCCTGCCAACTTGCTTCTTATAGGCATTCTGCATCTGACATTCATCTCCGCTAAACTTATGGGTCAGCTCTGCAGCAATTCTTAACACCTTCGTTTCGTTCAAGAACTCTTCCTTCGAAACGGGTTTATAATGAGAATACACATACCACTCCGCATTGAATTGCTCCATCAGATCTAGCAATGGAAGCGTTCTGCTGACTGTATAGTTGTCCTTTTCAGAAAAAATATCCGGGTACATGCTATCACCTAGAAATAAGATCTTCTCTTCTTTCATGTACACAACAACTGAATCAGACGCATGATCCCCGCCTACTTGAAGAAGTACACAAGTGACACCACCAAGATCGATTTCCACTTTATTTTCAAAAGTTAACGATGGGAGCGTGATGGTAATGTCCCGGTGATGAACAAACTCCTTTTTATCGCTGTCGCACAGAATTCGATTTCAGTTCCCTTTTTTACTCGCTCATCTAGCGCCTCATCTGACCACGAGTAAGGAAGTAGCTTCTCCATTTCTTCTTTCGTTTGCTTTGATGAAATCGATATAACCTGATCGAGAGCAGAAAGACCAAAAATATGATCCCAATGCCAGTGGGTGAGGGCTAACATATTAGGTTCAGGGACACCTCTGTTAGATAGCTCGTCAAGAAAATAACGAGCGTGTGCTTCAGAATTCCCTGCATCAATCATAAGGGTCCTTTGATCACCAACAATCATTCCTAAAATTGGACGATCTGTCTCAAATACTGGCGTTTGATACCAGAATCGATCTCCAATTCTTTCGATAGTTTGCATCTCATTTCCTCCTCTAAATAAACAACGTTAGTATGTATCAAATTGAGTGTTTTTTTTACATCATATCATTAAAGAGAGAGGGGGGGCAGACACGTGTCTGCCCCCCTTTGATTAACCCAGTCCATCGACAATCAATTTCACAACCATTGGTCCAATTATGATAATAAAAAGAGGTGGGAATATAAACAGGATCATCGGGATCAACATTTTGACTGGTGCCTTCATCGCCTGTTCACGTGAGAGTTCACGTCTTTGCTTACAAATACGTGTCGTAATGTTTTTAATGACTTTCGCCATCCCAATCCCGTGATGATCAGCCTGAATGATTGACATCATGACGCTCTGGAAATGATCTGATGGGACACGCTTCTTTAAGCTATAGAACGCTTCCCTCCGTGATTTGCCACGTTTCATTTCATCAAGCGCCTGACTGAACTCATCCGCGAGCGGTCCTGGCTTCCTGGCACAAACATTAGAGATAGATCCCTCAAGCCCAACCCCTGCTTCAAGAAGTAAGCTCACCATATCAAAGAAAACAGACATTTCCTTATTGATCACTTTTACTCTTTGTGTTTTTTTCTTTGCTAAATAAAACACTGGATAGCGGTAGAACAAGAAAACAACAGCAAGTATTAATAACACGGTCGCAGAATTTTTACTATCTGAAACAGGTACCATAAGCAAGAAAGTTAAGAATCCCCCGCAGATGCTAATGAGAAGTTGAATAAGTCTAAATTCAACAGCCGATCGATTCCCAAATCCAGCTTCATGAAGAAGAATTTCTAACTTTTTTCGATCTTTTCTTACGAATTTTGCTTACCTGTTTGATACCTATCCCCCAATATTTGCGACATAGCGGATGTGATAATCCATTTTCTCTTTTTTAGATTTACGTTGAACTTCATTCATCTTTCCAAAGTATTGCTCTAAGTTGTCGCTCAGCGCGTCATCTAGCGTTCATCTTCTCCTAACGTTTACGTCACCTAAAAAACTCATTCCCTACCGATTTAATAAAATTCCTCGTTCATCATTTTGTCGCAATAACTGTGATATACCCCACAGTTCGATTCACGCTGATCGATTACATTAAGGGTGTAGAAAAATTCTTATGAGGGATTTACATGGAAGGAATGTTCACGGCATCAACAAAAACTGGTAAGTGGCATACGATCAATTACAGGATTTTTTCATCCCCCTTACCCTTATTCCAAAACCAGTTCATTTACATTCCAATGTGCTCTTATAGCAATTAATGGGTTTAATCCCTCTCATTTCCGGAAACATACCCTATATACAAAACAACAAAGGAGATGAAGGAAAATGGCAGATCGTTTCAAAACTGGTGAAAATGCCCCTGAGAATGGAAAGTATGAATTTGATGGTTTAACAGACGGAAGAAAGAATAGTAATCCGACTGAAGATGAAAAGCATATCAGCCTCCAAAGTGGCGACACGTTTCCTCCACTTCGATCAAGCAAAGAATCAGCATATTGGAAAAAAGCATAAGAACGATATAATGACTTAACTTATTTAAGAGGAGATGAAGGAAAATGGCAGATCGTTTCAAAACTGGTGAAAAGGCCCCTGAGAATGGAAAATATGAGTTTGATGGTTTAACAGACGGAAGAAAGAATAGCAATCCGACTGAAGATGAGATGCATATCAGCCTCCAAAGTGGCGACACGTTTCCTCCACTTCGATCAAGCAAAGAATCAGCATATTGGAAAAAAGCATAAGAACGATTTAATGACTTAACGTATTCAAGAGGAGATGAGTAATATGGCAGAACGCGATCCAAAACAAGCAGCAGCTCAAATGAGTGAGGATAAGAAAGACGATATCTTACAGAATTTCCAATCATTTAAAGACTATCTTGGTGATCAGGTTCATAAAGGTGAAAAGCTAGGACTTGGTGAAGAAGGTCTTGCCAAGGGGGCTGAGCGTGTTGGCGACTACCTCGCAAACCACGAAGAGCCACGTAACCGCGAAGAAAAAGTGTTGAATGAACTTTGGAACGTAGCAAATGAGGAAGAACGTCAGCATATGTCTCATGTCCTCGTGAAGCTTGCAGCCCAAACGAACTAAATCGGAAATCACACAGGAGAGGCCGTTATCCATGATGGATAACGGCCTCTCTTTTCTTTGTTCCAGTTTAATTTTCTTTATAATATTTCGCAATCTCCATCACCATCGCGCCCATCCGTGGTGTGGCCGGAATAAGAATTCCTTCTACTCCCTGCCTTTCAAGATGCTCAGCTGTTACTTCTCCAACCGCAACAGGAAGCACATGATCACCGAACGAGGAAAGAATAAATTCCTTCTTCTTCATCCTTTCCACATACTCGAAAAAGAACCGCACCTGGATTGCGCTCGTAAACGCTACCGCATCAAGTTGCTTGTTCGTAATCTCCTCAATTAACTGGTCAAGCACCGCCTCATCTGGTGGCGTGTGCTCATACGGATAAATCGTCACAACCGTGTTGTTCGCTCGTTCAAGTGTTTGAATGAAATCAGGCACATTCTCACCATGCATTTGAAGAAGCACGCGCTTGTCCTTAATCTTAAGCCTCTCCTCCAGCTGTTTCATTGTTCCACTGTCAGCGACAGTCGCTGGTGTTATCCCTTTTTGTTTTAAATGCTGGAATGTTTTCGTTCCTCTTACTGCAATTGGAATGGCCTCTAACAACTGCTCATATCTCTTGCCGAGTCCGGCCTCGTTAGCTAGCTCAGCCATCCGGCGTTCGCCCATCCCTGTTGTAAAAATGAGCACATCAGGTGGGTTTTCAATACTATCCCTTAACGTTTCAAGAACCTGCTCCTCATTAGTAAAAACAGTCCCCTGCGCGGGACGAATCAGCGCACGTCCTCCCTGCTTTTCAATAAGAGCGCTTATCTCCTCGCCCTTTCTTCCACCAGTTACAGCAATTGTTTTATTCGTTAGTGCCTGCATGACAGCTCCCCTCCCATACACAAAAATTTTTACATCGTAAATAGTTGTTTCGGTTAAGATCGATCGTACAGGATCGTAATGAATACTTCAATCGCTTTTATCCAGAATAGAGAAAAAGTTACGCTAACGTAAGATAAATGAAACTGTCTTCAACTTCAACATGAAACGTTTCAATCTGACCGCTATCAGGTGCCTGCATTACCCCGTTTTTCACATTAATTTTGCAATCGTGTTGCGGGCAGAAAATGTGTTCGCCAAGAATGGCACCTTCTACAAGTTCGCCTCCCTTTGGACAGCAATTATGAAGGGCATAAAACCTATCGTCAGAGAGGTGAAACACGGCAATAGATAACTTTAGTAAATTGACTTTTGTCCCCATATCTTTTGAAAACTCACGTACTCTTCCTAAATTGATCTTTACCGCCTCAACTGGCATGCGAACGTTCCTCTCGAGTAAAAGTTTAAAGTTCAGATTACTTTACGGTTGACCTGCCCCACTTGAAAGAAATTTTTTCGAAACTAACTTGAGATTGTGTCGATCTCTTGATACATTTGGGAAAAGAGTGTTCGAAGGAATTTCGTTTACTGGTGCAAACTCTTTTACCAACTGTGTTAGCCGCAACGCATCAGAAGTGTCTCCATAAAGAATTGCGCCAATTACGTGGCCATGAAGAGTGACGACTTTCTTATAAATGTGACGAATCGGATCAATCCACTGAAATGTTCTTGTTTCTTCTGTTTCAAGCACCTGCCCTGTTGAAAATACATTTATGCTCCTAATATTAAGATGGGTTGATACCATTGAGCCTGTGTACCTAGCCGGTAAATCACAGAGTTTTCTCGCAAGATGCTCAGCCTGTTCATAAATCGGTCCAATCGTGCCATACAAAACATCGCGGTGTTCAGCACATTCTCCAATCGCGTAAACATTAGGTACACTCGTACAAAGATCATCATCAATCACTATCCCTCGGTGAACCTCAAGACCTGCTTTTTTCGCTAGTTCTACATTTGGTCGAATGCCAACTGACATCAGAACAAGATCAGCCTCCATCATGCTTCCGTCAGAAAAACGGATGCCTTTCACATGAGAATCACCCGTAATTTCTCTCGTTCGCTTACTTAGAGCAAAGTTCAGTCCATTTGCTGCTAGTGCTTCCTGAAGCATCTCAGATGCTAATCGATCAAGTTGGCGATTCATCACATTGGGTTGATGGTGTACAACCGTAGTCTCTAGTCCAAGGTGAACAAGGCCCATCGCAACCTCAAGACCGAGAAGACCTGCTCCAATGACTGCAGCCTTCTTATATGTTTCCGAAGTCTGAATCAGTTCTCTGCAGTCCTCGAGCGTACGGTACGTTTTTACACCTTTTTTCCCTGCTCCCTGAATAGGAAGAAGATAAGGGCTAGAACCTGTCGCAATGACTAGATGGTCATACCTAACTTTTCTGCCTCGATCTGTTTTCACTTGCGATCGGTCCGTATCAATTGTAAGGACACTTTCATTTGAATAATAGCGAATGCCACTAGATTTATACCAATCGCTGTCTTGAAAGACAGCATCCTCCATCGCCACTTCTCCCTGTAAAATGCGCGTTAGCAAATGCCGTTTATAAGCAGGCTGAGGTTCTTTTCCCACGACTGTTATTTCAAATCCCTTAGCCTGGATTGAAAGTAAGCTCTCTAGAAATCGAGTTGCCGCTTCACCATTTCCTACCACCATAAGCTTTGCCTTCATGGTATCCCTTCTTTCTACGCTGTACCATTATGCAAAATCGTACCATTTTTGAAAATTAAAAATAATAAACTCGTGATATATCCTAACAGGGTTTCCGAGAAAGTCAATGCAAGTTGGTAAATCACATTTATAACAAGAAATGGGATAGATGATCAATCATTGTGAATAATAAGGATTAGCTGACATTCGGAGTGGTGCAAACATGAAGATTAGAAGAAGAAAAAAAGAAGAAACTTTTAATATAAAAGATAAAATAAAAGCTGATTTTCATAATAGCAACGATCTTCAACATAAATCCTTGCAACTAGGTTCTTACAACGTCTCCCTTCTGTTCTTAGAAAACATCACGGATAAAACCGTGATCCAAAAAGCAATTATTACTCCCTTGCTATCATTTAAAGAACAGACAGAGGCCTTGAGTAAATCCACAATTCCAGAGCTTTTGCCGTTGGAAACAATCCATTCGATTAAAGATCCTGACGCCATCAGCACGTTTCTTATAGACGGGTACACGATTATTCTTGTAACGAAGGAAAGCAAACAGGACGTCCATGCACTGAATACAGCGCAATTTATTAAGCGCAAACCTGAAGAGCCTGTTAACGAACCAACAATAAGCGGTCCTAGAGACGGGTTTATTGAAGCAATAGACGATAATAAAGCGTTATTACGCATGCACTTGAAAACAAAGGATTTATTATTTGAAAAGTTCACAGTAGGAACAGAGGTATCAACTCATCTCTTCGTTGCTTATATAAAAGGGAAAGCAAATGTGGAATTAATTGAAGAAATCAAAGAACGCATTTCTCTAGTTAAAGCAGAATACATCGGCGATGCAGGTGTATTGGAGCAGTTATTAGAGCGAAATCATCTGTCTGTATTCCCTGAACTAACAATTACTCAGCACCCAACCAAGGTTGCTAACGCCTTAATGGAAGGAAGAGTTTCCATTCTAACCGATGGATCTCCAACCGCCCTTATCGCACCAACAACGCTTAACATGCTGTTGCAAGTTCAGGATGACTATTACTTCAAGTGGATTCCTGCTTCATTTCTCAGAATACTTAGCTTTGTAACAGCACTCATTTCTGTCCTACTACCCGCAACGTATATTTCGTTTGTTTCCTTTCATCATGGCCTCATTCCTACGGGGCTTGCCATCTCTCTTTCCAAAACAAGGGAGGGTGTTCCATTCCCATCTGTTATCGAGGCATTTTTGATGGAATTCACGATCGAAATTCTCCGCCAGGCAGGTGTAAGACTACCAAAGCCTATTGGCTCTACCGTAAGTATTGTCGGTGCCATTGTTATCGGTGAAACAGCAGTAAGTTCCGGTATTGTTAGTCCAATGATGGTCATGGTCATATCCTTTACAGCCATTTGCTCCTTCACGGTTGCCAATTATGAGCTAAGTCTGGCATTAAGAACCATTCGGTTCTTCATATTATTAGGTGCAGCTACACTTGGCATTTACGGCATGTTAATTACGATTTTCATTGTCACGACCCACCTGGTTAAATTGCGAAGTTTTACCGTACCTTACCTGGAACCCTTTGGTCCTTATTATGTGAAACGGTGGAAAGATTCCATCATTCGCTTCCCATTTCGTCAAAGTAAGGACGGAACAAAATAATGGGTGAAAAACAGCCTTCTATCCTCCCAATTATTGTCTTCCTCATTTCTACAATGATTGGCGTTGGAATCGTAACCCTGCCAAGAGAAACGGCTAGTATCGTCGGACAACCAAACATGTGGCTAAGTATTATACCAGGTGCTGCCATCGCTTTCTTAAATGGAGTTCTCATTTTTTTGCTTGTGAAGCGCTATCCCGATCTAAATCTCTTTGACTTTGCTCCGCGTATTATCGGTAAATGGCTCGGAAAAGCATTTAGTATTGTTTTTGTGGCTTATGCGATTGCTATCTCAGCTTATGTAATTCGCACATCGGCGGAAATTGTGAACTATTATCTTTTGAATAATACGCCTAAATACATCGTCATTCTCACCCTGATTCTCGCAAGCATGTATCTTGTCTCTTGTGGCTTAACGAATATCATATTTTTCTTTCAACTGTATTTCCCGATTATCCTGTTGATGTTCTTTCTCTTAACTGTTCTAAGCATAAAGAACATTGAACCAACTCATTTACTTCCAATTTTCGAGTTTGATCACTTTGCAATTTTGAAAGGGGTTAATTCGACCTTTTTCTCCTTCGTAGGGTATGAACTCATCATGATTCTGTCAAGCTACCAATCCATGACTAAATGGAAATCAATGAATTGGACGCTTGGTATTTCTATAGGATCGGTTTGTGTGATCTACATTCTATTCTTCATCCTGAACATTGGGATCTTGAGCATCCAAGAGCTAAAAGTGATTACTTTCCCCACAATCGAAATGGCCAAATCGCTCGAATTCAAGGGATTTTTCTTTGAACGGTTTGAACTGGTTTTTCTCTTCGGTTGGATTATTACAATCTTCACGACGGTATCAGCGTATTATTACAGCGCTTTTTTAGGTTTATGCAGAACGTTTAATTGTAAAAAAAACATTTTTATGAACGCTGCTGTAGGATTCGTCATTTTTGCTCTTTCCTTACAACCAGAAGGAGTAACGGAGCTATTTGATTCAGCTAAATACTTAAATTACCTATCTTATGCAGCCCTGATTGGCGTACCTCTCATTTTACTAGTCGTTAGTTTAATTAAGGGGGTAGAACGGAGATGAATCGAAAACTTCTATCACTGCTCGTTTGTATCCTAATCGTGCTAACTGCCTGCTGGGATAGTAATGAAATTGAAGACCTTGGCATGATCATCGGTGTTGGGCTTGATTATAAAGGCGGAGAGGAGCCGTTCTCAATGACCAACCAGTACGTTGTTCCAAATAACATTCCAGGCATGCAGTCAGGTGGTGCACTGAGCAACCCTTATCAGAACCTAACGCTTAATGGTAAAAACTTTTTTGAAATTATCCGTGAAAATTCGTTAGAAACAGATCGACCACCAAACTTTACGCATTTAAAATCCCTGGTTATCTCAGACAAAATTCTTAAGCAGGAACCTGCGCACAAAATCATCAGCTTTTTCTTAAGAGATCATGAATTTAGGCGAACAGTCCCAGTTTTTATTACAAAAGAGAACGTCGCCACCATAATGAATGTTGAACCTACAAAAGAAATGTTTCCAGCTGTTCAAATTAAAGAACTCACTCAAAACATTGATCGAAGTCTCCATGTTCAAGACAACTTAACGTTCGGCGATCTTTCTGAACACATTTCTGATCGATCAAGTTTCGTCATTCCTGAAATTGGGATCAACCAAAACCGCGTTCGCTTATTAGGAGCGGCTATTATTTCAAGTGAAGATTATAAACTGGCAGGTTGGCTTGAACCTGAAGAAGTGGGTGGTTTGAAGTGGATTAAAGATACGGTAAAGGGTGGCCTCGTTACAATAGATCGCGAACACTCACCTGAAGACCAGGTTGTTCTTGAAATCAATGAGGCTAAAACAAAGATCGAACCCGTCCTTAAAGGAGACCAATTAACTATTAACATCAATGTAAATGGCTCACTCAAGCTTGCTGAAGACTGGAATATGGAGCGGAATGTTTTCAAGAAAGGATGGGATGACGCGATGAAGAAGGATGCGGAAGAAATCGTGAGCGAGTCCATGGAACAGGTCATTGACATTGCTCAAAATGACTTTAAGCTGGACTTCCTCGACCTCGGGACGTGGGTTAGAATTAACCACCCTTCCTATTGGAAAAAGAATAAAGACAAATGGAACACTTTGTTTAGTGAGGTACCCATACACGTTGATGTAAATTTTAAAATTACAGGGTTTGGAACACAGGATCTTGTTTAAAAAATGATGAACTTAGGTTCAGTATTTAGTTATGTTGGGGCATTGCATTATGCCCCAACATGTAAGAACCTGTACAATCGGTGTGTAAGGAATATTTCAGTTAAACTGTTCACTTATCCTTTGTAAGCTTTCTGTTGTGTTGCTCCTTTTCACCTTAAATAATTTTCATTACTCATATCCTTTATGATCTTGCAAAGTATTCACTTAGTGCTTGTTGTAAAGTTCCTAATGTTGCTGTTTGTGGGTTAAACATGATACCTGAATCGGTCATCTCTGTAACAATTTCTTTTCTTAATCCTGTAATAACAGTTATACATCCCATCAGTGAAATACCATCTATAATCTTCATTAAGTCAAAAATAATATCCCTTTCCATAGTTGCAATTCCAGATAAATCCATAATCAATGTTTGAATTCGTAAATCTGCTACCTCAGTCAAAACTTTCTCTTTGAGGATCTCAGATCGATGTGAATCGATAGAACCAATTAAAGGCAATATGCAAATAGTTGGATCGATTGGAATAATTGGAACCGATAGATTTTCAACCAACTCTCTTTGAACCTTTATCAATGAATCCTTATATGTTGAATAACTAATAAAAAAAGAATTTAGAAATTCGTCTACTCTATTATTTATTTCTTGTTCTAGCTGAAAAAAATCTCTAATTCTTTCTTCATCTTTTTCTTCATAAAACTTTTCTATAAAAACCCATAAGGTTCTGCGAATAGCTTGTACCCACTCCAATTTAAATGACAATGCTATGGAGTGGGTAGCCCAGGCTATCCCCTCTCGTTTCGCAAACGCTTTAAGTTCTTCATCTTCACCATCTATAATGTAAACAACTAATTTTTTGGCGTTATTGACAAGATCAATATTACCAATTTGGAGAATTTCATCGATTTTGTTCTTTACATTTCCTGCCTCTGATAATAGAGTTCTTTGAAATTTTTGGTTATTTTCCTCGAAATATTTTTTTAATTTAAAAGTATATTCCATAACGACACCCCTCCAAAACAATTTAATGTCTCTTCTTCGTATATAGACTTTAACATTATATAACAACACCTTTAATAATCAAATATAAAATCATCTCTTGTATTTAATTAGATAGACATAACAGATTTCCTTCTTTAATTAAATTTTATTGTGAGTAAAAGAATAAAAAATAAAGTGGGGGTCAGACACGTGTCTGCCCCCACCCCTCTCTTTGCGACCTCTATGAATTCGTTACAAGATCAACTGGCTTCGATTCTTTCACAATTGGATCCTTAACTGGCACTTCTTGACCCGCACGCTTAATGAAGAACGCGAGCACAAAAGCAATCGCTGCGATGAATGTAGCGATAAAGAAAGCAAAGTTGATTCCTTCAAGCATCGCCTGCATAGCAATTTGTTGCTGAGCAGCAGCAGCTACTGCCCCGCTGCTGGTCGCATCTTTTGCAAGGTTAGCTGCAACGGACTCGGTTCTATTCGACATGATTGTCACAAGCAATGCTGTACCAATCGCACCAGCCACCTGGTTGAGCGTATTGTTCATTGCTGTACCGTGTGGATAGAAGCGAGCTGGCAACTGATTTAATCCGTTCGTCGATACTGGCATCATGACCATAGACATTCCGAACATCCGAACTGCATGAAGAATCATAATGTAGTTATACGTAGTATCCATTGACAATGTACTGAAAAGATACGTTGTGACCACTGTGATCGCAAGACCTGTAGTCGCCAGGATACGTCCACCAATTTTATCAAACAAACGTCCAGTAATCGGTGACATGAAAGCCATCACAAGCGCTCCTGGAAGCATCATCAATCCGGCATCAAGTGGCGAAATGCCGCGAATGGTTTGAACGTAGATCGGTAACAGCAGCATCCCGGAGAACATCGCCATGTTTAGTACCATTGTAATCGAGGATGATAAAGCGAACATCGGGTACTTAAAGATTGTAAAATTCAGCATCGGGTGTGCCTGTTTTGATTGGCGGAAAATGAATGTAGTTAGCGAAATGACTCCGATTCCAATCGTCAAGTAAACCTCTGGGCTATCCCATCCTTTAGTTCCAGCCGAGCTGAATCCGTATAGAATTCCACCAAAACCGGCACTAGAAAGGATTAATGAAAATACATCAAGACGAATATTTACCTTATCTTTTTTATCCTTTAATAGGAAGAATCCAAGTAAGAATATTGTAATCGCGATTGGTGTTACGAAATGGAAAAGCATTCTCCAATCATAATGTTCAATAATCCAGCCCGATAGCGTCGGCCCAATTGCCGGTGCAGCCATGAGAATCAATCCAAACACACCCATTGCCGCTCCTCTCTTTTCAATTGGAAAGCTAATCAACATCACGTTCATTAGCAGCGGCATCATAATCGCCGATCCAGAAGCCTGAAGCATTCGCCCACTTAGCAATACAGGGAACACATCAGCCATTCCCGCTACAACTGTACCAGCGGTGAATAAGCCCATTGCGACAAGAAATAGTCTTCGCACAGAATATTTTTCTATGAGAAAGGCCGTAGCCGGAATCATTATTCCGTTTACGAGCATAAATCCTGTAGTTAACCACTGGACCGTTGCTGTCTCTATTTCTAAATCTGCCATAATTGATGGTAAGGCTATGTTCAGCAACGTATTATTTAAAAAGGCTATAAATGCTCCGATGATAAGAATCGCCAGAATACCGTACTTTGGACGAGGCGTTTCTTTTATTGTTTCACTCATTGTTTTTCCCCCATATACCTTTAGTTCAATAAATTATACCGCAGGTTCAAATCTCTAATATCATATACCATGAGTATAATTTTTGCAATCATTATTTATTGCCAATTTGAAAGCATTTGTTTCCATAAATAAAATAAGGTATGATCAACTTTATACCGGCAGTACAAAATAGAATCCCCACTCATTTATAATACAAAAACCAAAGGTGATACAATGCATGATCGAAAACAACATGTCATTAAGATGGCTCATGAGCTTTTTATCGATAGAGGATTTCAAGGAACTTCGATTCAGGATATTTTGGATTATAGTGGCATTTCGAAAGGGACGTTCTATAATTATTTTTCATCAAAGAATGAGCTATTAATCGCGCTCTTTAAGGCGCTTTATGAATCTATGGAAAACAGCAGAGATGAATTGCTCATTGGCCAGGATCCCTCTAACCTTGCTATCTTTATTAAACAAATCGAATTTCAGATGAACACGAATAAGAAAAATAAGCTGGTTACGCTTTTTGAGGAAGTATTTGTCTCTAATGATGAGGATTTAAAACAATTTCTTAAAGATGGACAAAAGAGGATGCTTCAGTGGGTGTTCAATCGTTTTCTCGAACTCTTCGGTGAGGAGAAGCGCCCATATTTACTCGATGCTTCCATTATGTTCCTAGGTATCCTGCATCATAATGTAAAATATTATTCGGTCTCAAACGGTTCAAGCGCAGATATCTATCCAGTAGTTCGATATAGCGTAGAGCGAATGGTGAAGATTGTAGAAGATGCCTCTGCTTCAGGTGTTCAATTAAACAAACCAGAACAGATGGAAAACTGGTTTCCTGAAGGCATGCGTAGTGACCAGACCTTCCAGGCAAACCTTCTCAAAACGATTGGTTCTCTGAAAGATAAGCTACAACCTAAAGAAAATTATTCAGAATCGATTGAGCGCTTGGATTTTGTGCAGGATGAACTCCTGCATTCGAAAAAATCACGAAAATTCCTGATTGAAAGTGTGCTTTGTTCACTGAGGGAAGATCAGGCTCTTGATCAGAAAACTGTAGAAACGCTTGATTCTTTAGTAAACAGTTATTTTGAGTAAGGAAAAGAGAGGAGGGGTCAGACACGTGTCTGACCCCTCTTTAACGCTTCCTTTTCCACTCGTTCCATAAACTCCTGCACCACATTCATCTGATCCTTCGGTCTGCTTAGCTTGAGCATGGCTCTGCCAACGAAATTAACACCTTTGTTTTGCCCTTCATAAACAAATTTCGTGCTGTTCTTATCTAGCTTTTCTAGAGTGAAGCCCAGTGTGATTTCAAAGGCTTTCCCTAATACAAAGCTTATTCTTTTCACCTTGCTATCCTTATTATCTTCATAGGCCAGGGTTTCTACTGTATAAGTCTCTAACCGTTTACCTTCACGATAGGTTTGACGATGTTTAGCTCCAACTTCATTTTCTTTCTTCTCAATTAATACATGTTCTTCAACCTTAGGCATGATTGTTTTAATATTCTCATTTACACACACACAAGAACAAACACCACACTGTTTCAATAGGAGCTTTAATCACTTTCTCCTCTTTCCAACTAATCATTCATTTTCCTCCCTGCCAGATTCCAGAAATTCATCAATTTCAGTTATTTGAAGACGAAGGTCTTCGATTTGCACAAGTATATTAGCTCGTTTCTCGCACAGTAAATCTTCTAAATGCTCGAACGATTCGTCCTCCATTACAGATCTCATTTCCTGTATCGTAAACCCAAATCGTCGAAGTTTCACTAATAACAACGCTAGAAAATAACTACCATCATCGTAATACCGGTATTTGTTTTTCGGATCAGTAAAAGCCGGCTCCAATAAGTTCACTTCTGCGTAATAGCGCAGCGTCTCTTTACTCAATCCTGTTAACTGAACAAATTCACTTATCTTGTACATGTTTACCTCCCCATTCATCATAAACCGTGGGGTGCACCACTGAGTCAATCTAAATTCTTCATGGGGTCAGACACGTGTCTGCCCCCATGAACCTTTCCTTCTCCTTTGCATGTAGGGCATTTCTTTTTCAGAAAAAATATTTTTAACGGTACATGCCCCTTGCCCATACAATGTTTACATATTTTATAAAACGCCATGACGACATCTCCTTTAAAGTATAGACCAACTGATTATTAATAGTTGTATAATGCAATTATTTTAACACAGAATTATTTAGTTGTATAATGCAACTATACGACTCAGCTTTGGATAGTTGACATCTGAATACGACAAGTTATCATATTCATATTGCAAATAATGAGGTGAAACTGGAATGGACAACCACTCAATTGAAAACATCCATCTTGAATTATCGTTTTTGATTCGCTATATCAATTTAGCTACTCCTAATAAAAAAGATAAAGAAGGAAACCTTGAACGTTCGGAATATCTTTTGTTACATCAAATCTCTCTTCATACTTCGATTGGCGTAAAAGTGTTAGCGAATGAATTGTATTTGAATAATTCAACAGTCAGTAGGCAAGCTGCAGCCCTGGAGAAGAAAGGGTTCGTTACGAAAATCGCAGATCCACGCGATGGCCGATCCTACTTCTATCAAATCACGGAATTAGGAACAAAAGAATTACTTCAGTATAAACAAACTAGAATGGATATCATTACAACCCTTTTAAACGAATGGTCCGAAGAAGAGTGCCAGACATTTGAACAACTATT
The DNA here is from genome assembly GCF_039851965.1 of Pseudalkalibacillus hwajinpoensis. Classification (NCBI taxonomy): domain Bacteria; kingdom Bacillati; phylum Bacillota; class Bacilli; order Caryophanales; family Guptibacillaceae; genus Guptibacillus; species Guptibacillus hwajinpoensis. The sequence continues at coordinate 994,620 of NZ_CP156674.1, forward strand.
AAATAAGTTTAACCATTCGTTAAAGGAAATTGTCTAGCGAAAAGGACAGATGTTAATCAGAAAGATAAGTAAGGAGCGCCTATAATCGGCGCCCCTTACCTGTATTAATCTTTCGTTATCAAAACGCGGCCAACAGAACGATCTGAAGCTTCACCCGTTACCTTGAATTCCAAACCATAATTAGGAACATTACGTCCTGCATCTGGAATTGCTTCGTTCAGATAGCTCTTACTATCGTCGAATACCTTCGCGACGTTTCTGTGGTTATCTTTCATTGTGAGACCAGTGATATCACGGTAATCAATGAACATTTTCTCACCTTTACGCAGACTAAATGCTGCATCGTGAATTTGGTAACGTGTTTGAGCCACCGTTCCGTCACTCCAGAATAATTCTTTCTGATCAGCATCCACTACGCCAAGATAACCCTCTCCCGGGTGAATTCCGGTCCAGTTATCCGAATATTTATTATCTGCATACCAGACAACTAGGCCCGGATCAAATGACATCAGACTTGCTCCTCGGCGAATGTGATCTAAACCTTTATCAACACCTTGATGGTTTCTCCATTCAAGCAAGTAATAATGCTCAGATACTTTAACACCATCGTCTTTCGTAAATCCTTGCAAATCAACTTTAGGATCTCCTTCTGCATCATCAAAAAGCAATTCGTCTCCACCAGCGGTTACACGAATGTCATCAACATAGAAACCAGAGTTAATAGCAGCACCGTCTGTCCAGTAGTTGATTTTCACCTGCACATCTTTACCTGCATATGCACTCAAATCAAATGTTCCATCAACCCATCCATCGGATTTACCCGTAATTCCGTAACCAGGGTTGTTATCATGTGGATCCTTTTCCGTTGTAATGTTCCCCGGAATAGCTGTCCAGTTTTCTCCCTCTTCACTTACCTGAACAGATCCATAATCCCAGTCCAACTCAATGTCATACCAGGTTTTAAACGTTAGTTCTCCAGCCGTAGCATTTGTAAGATCGACATTAAATACAGCTGAATTATCTAAATCATTTGCACTTCCACTAAAGTACTCATACTCTCCGCTAAATGGCTTGTTAATTTCAGTTTCTTTATCTGGAAGGTTGATTCGAAGGGCATCGAGATTAGTCCCTTTCGTATTGGCCTGATCCAAATAAACTTCAAAACCTTTTTTATCAATATCTTCTAAATCGAATTCATCGTACTTTAACCAGTTTCCTCCATGCGCAGCCTGCAGAAATTCTTTAGACCATGCACTAAAACCAGTTGGCTCTGTTCCCGGAACCGCTCCTGCCCAGCTGCCGCTTGCCATGATTGACCAGTACGATACCGCTTCACCTTTACCAGAATATTGTGTGTCATATTCATCAGGAAGACCTAAGTCGTGTCCATATTCATGGGCAAACACACCAGCCGCACCGTCAGCAGGCTCGATCGTGTAGTCATATGCATACATGGAACCTACTCCCCAGTAATCCACTTCTGGTTCAGGAGATCCTGCAATGGGGAAGATGTTTCCAAGGTTCCAACGATGGGACCAGATCGCGTCAGTTCCAAGTTGACCTCCACCAGCTTCTTCACCAACAGCAGAGTGAACAACCATCAAGTGATCAATTAGGCCATCTGCTTCACGGAAATTACCATCGCCATCAAGATCATAGCGATCTTCCTGATCATAATCAGCTAGATTTACCGAAGGATCAGCTCCTGCGGCAGTCAGCGCCTCTTTTACTAAACCGCGTGCATTGACGTCGCTATCATTTTCAGTAGGATAATTCCCGCCATATTCAGCAGCATTTTTAGAAGCCATATACCATCCAGCAACAGTACCATCGACTGTATAAGCTCCATTTGATTGTTGTTCATAGAATTGTTTCATAGATATTAGATTCTCGCCATTCGGACCTTCATATCCATTATCGCCAAAAATCATATCTTCATAGTGTTCTTTAACATAATCAGCATAATACATATCCGATTCATCTGGTTGAATACTGTTATGTGGAAAGTCCGGGAATTCTACTAGAAGGACAAGGACGTTATCAGAACGGACATCTCCTTCATAGTCTTCCTCAACGACCGTATCAAGCTTCTTTACACCTTTTCTCGCCTTATCATTTGCTTTATTTCCATTATCGTTTTTCAGTTTATCTTTGATGTCAGCTTCAAGCTCAAGCTTTTCATCTTCTAACTCCCCGTTTGCTTCCTTTTCTTTAAGTGATTCGGATTTTTCTTTCAAAAATTCTTCCAGCGCTTGTTCTGCTTCTTTTGCTGAAGCAGCTTCTGGAATTTCCCCACTCTCTTTTAACATTTCAATCAGTTTCTCTTCATTTGCTACCGCTAAGTCAAACGGTCCTTGCTTATGTACTGTTTCTTCCTTCACTTCTTGCTTCACTGAAGTCGTGTCTGCACTTACTGTACTACTTGCGGCAGGTGCCGTGAATGCACCTATCGTTAAAGCAGCAATCATTGCCATCGATAATACGTTTTTCCCCTTCAACTTCTCACGCCCCCTAATATTTTTTTACAATACCTTTACAATAAACTTACTATAAACTTTTTTCTGAAAAGTTAGAATGATACAAAAGTCTCAAAATCCAAGGTTTTCCGTAAAGATAGTCTCTTTTTACTAATAAACAGACAATCTTCTTGCGAAATTTGTAGGTATAAACAATCATAACCTCCCAACCAACCTTGTTTTGATATTAAATTCAATTTAATTAGAAAAAAGGCCCAGGTAAGCACCTGAGCCTTTGTTAAGCCATACTTTGAAGAAGAGATTAAGGGGTCTCTCTTTGGAGATCTTTCTTAATATCCTCCTTTAACTTCTTAATATATTGTTTGTTAGATTTGTCTTTTACCTGGTTATCTTCAGCCTTCCCTTTCAGGTATTCTTCTAAGGCTTGCTTAATTTCTTCCTGACTTGCGTCCTCTCCTATTACACCTGAAGACTTCAACATTTCAATGATTTTCTCATCGTTTGCCAGCATTTCTATCTGTCCTGATAAATTCTCTTCTTTTCCTGAAACAGGTTCTTCTTCCACAACCGTCTCTTCACCAGAGTCAGTACCTGCGGAATTTGAATTCTTGCCCTCCATCCCGGCACATCCCGATATTCCTAACAAGAGGAAGTTTCCACAGAGCATTAATACAACCTTTTTCGGTATCATAGAATGTCCCCCATCCCATTAATATCAGCATTTAAGAACTTAGACGAGGTGAAGTGGATAAAAGTTACAACGTTAGGGGTCAGACACGTGTCTGACCCCCCCCTTTTTTTTTACTTCAACCCCTACCAGCCTGAAAAGCTGGATAGAGCTTCATCCCTCCGTCAGCAAATAATGTGATTCCGGTAACGTAACTTGCTTCATTTGATGCTAAAAAAGCTGCAATCGATGCAATTTGCTCGGGTTCCCCGATTTCTTTCATTGGGATCATTGACAGGACGTCTTCTTTTGTCTTCGGATCTGAAAATTTCTCAGCATTAATAGGCGTATTAATAGCCCCTGGACCAATGTTATTGACACGTATTCCATGTGGGGCATACTCAAGTGCGAGCGTCTGGGTTAGCATCTTCATGCCCCCTTTACTTGAAGCATAGTGCACAAAGTGAGGCCATGGTACAATCTCATGAACGCTAGACATATTAATAATCGAACCTTTAATCCCATTGTCTAGCATGTACGCAATAGCTTTCGTCGAGCCAAGAAACGTTCCAGAGAGATTAACGGCAATTACCTTATTCCAATCTTCCAGTGTCATCTCATGAGAAGGTATTTCCTTTTGAACCCCGGCATTATTCATCATCACATCTAACGTACCGAACTCTTGATGGGCAGAAGAGATTAACCGTTCAACATCTTCTTCCTTCGAAACATCTGCCTGAACAGCAATGCCTTCTCCACCACTATTCTGAATTTCTTTTACAACCTCAGCTGCTTCTTTTTCTTTACTTAAATAATTCACTACAACCTTCATACCTTCTTTACCAAATCGAAGTGCAATCGCTTTACCAAGACCTGAAGCTGCACCTGTAACAATTGCGACTTTATCTTGCAATTCTTTATACACCACACCACTAACCTCCTTATTTTTTCGTGAAACCAAGCATAACGCCGCCAATGATAATGAGAATGGAACCAATAATCACAAAAATAAGTTGCTTCTTTGTTTTTTTCTCACCTAAAAGGAATATACCTCCAAGTGTAGATATGATAATACCAGTTTGGGAAAGTGAAAAGCTTGTAGCTGTACCAACTCTAGGAATTGAAATGAGCAGTGCCAGGTTTCCAGTCGCCCACATCAATCCTGGTATGACGTTTCGAATTGTATATTTATTAAACGGTTTGTGGCGAATACTCAAGAGGAGTGCACCAACAACCATTCCGACAGCCTGAGGAAGAATAGCTGTCCAACCGTCAATTGTGAACCATCTGATGATCACGACGTATCCCACATAACCTGCTGTGGAAATTAATAGGATAGTGAACCCTTTAGCTAAGTCGCTCTTTCCTTCTGATTTGTTCTTCTCAGATTTTTCATAAGAAGTGAAAATGACACCTGCCACAATAAGGAGAAGTGCTGAAATCCCAATAATTAATTTAGTCGTTGAGGACCATTCTCCGAATGCAATAACACCGAATAATGAAGTTCCAACAAGCTGAAGTCCTGTAGAGATTGGAAGCGTTTTAGATACACCAAGAAAAGTCACAGCTTTAAATTGATTCATTTGCCCAACCGACCACAACAAACCGGAAACAAAACTCACAATAAGCGCTGTTGTTGTAAATTCTGGGGTAGTAAAAAAATACACTACAACAGAGAAAATCAGAGCACCTAATGTCGTTCCAACCACCTGGTTATATGGCTCTCCACCTAACTTTGTACTCACAAGGAGAATACTTCCCCACATAATCGCAGGAATAAGCGCAATTAAAATTTCAATCATCCAGTCACCTTCTTGTTCTAAAGAGAATTTACTTGCTTAATTAGATTTCTCTTTCACACGATTTTTATCCATAGTCGCTTTAGTTAAGAGAAAAAAAGAAGGGGTCAGACACGTGTCTGACCCCCCTCCTCATCACTTAAAAGCTCTTTCTCTAAAGCCACCACTTCCTCCTTCAACTGATCCGCTTCCTTCAACAGATGCAATAACCCTCTCATCACAAGCTCATCCGGCTTCGAATTCCTGGATTCTTCTGAGATGCGATCCGTAACGTTAAGATAATACTGTGCATTCGAAAGCGAATGAATCTTCTCGTAAAGTGCTCTCCACGCACTTTCTCTCTTCTCAAATGATGTAAAAGCACCTTCACGATCCATCCCTACTGAAAATGGACGCATCATCTCGTCATCCAGTAAAGGCTTGCTCTTACCATCAAGAAAGTCGCATGCGAGAAGATCAATCTGTCTTACAATATGCCTTCCAAGCTCTCGTGGCTGTAGCTCGGTTTCAGATGAAATCATCAGCCCCATGTATGAAGTATAAATCGACTGTGTCATCCACATTAAATCCCATTTATATGGCGTAATCTTGTCTCCATATAACTCAAGAAGGTTATGTTCAAGCCAACTGAACAGCCTTCCTCTCATCCGATGTCCCATTGCTTCGAGCTTCTCGCTACTCTGTGCCGACTCGCCTCGCATATGCATTTTCATATAAGATTTGTATTCGATAATCCCCTCGAACTGCACCTGAAACTGCTTAGCAAAACGATCATCTGCAGGAATGTTCCCATCCAAACCAACAACAAAAGCCCGTTCGAAGACAAGCTGCTGATAATGCTCATAAATCGAAATAATCAAATCTTCCTTCGATGGAAAAAATGAATAAAGGGATCCTTTCGAAATCCCTACACTATCTGCAATTTGCTGCATCGATGTGTGAGTGTACCCTTTATCTGCAATAAGCTCTACCGCAGCTTCTAATATAGCTTTCCGTTTATCCACTATCTTCACCTCTACATCTTCATCCGTCCCAACCAAAAAATAGTTTATCATATCTATTCCCTTTTAGATGACTTTTAAAGCATATCCGAATCTTGACATCTATCATCATCAAGGTAAAATGACTAATGAGTCAACTAGTAAAACTCTATATATAACAGTAAATAAAGGGTGTTACAAAATTCATATTGACCATACAGTCGATGCCCATCAAAGGAGGCATATCATGCTGAAATGGATTCTACAACGCTCCAAGATTTTCATGATCCTTATTCTTTTGTTCATTATTGTTGGAGCATTTACATTTATTCAACTCCCACAGCGCGAAATTCCAGAAACAACCGTTAATATCAGAACGGTGAACACCGTATATCCAGGGGCTACCGTCGATACCGTTGAACGATCGATTACAAACCCAATCGAGTCATCGCTCAGTTCAATCGATGGCATTGCGGAGGTAACTTCTTCCTCAGCAGCCGGCTTCTCTACGATCGTTGTAGAGGTAGCAGAAGGAGAAAGCAAGAAAGATGTCTTTAGCGACGTACGCCAGGCTGTTTCAGATGCGTCCACTTCCTTCCCAGAGGAAGCATTTGATCCTGAAGTAAACGAATCAACTGCCAAAATGCCGATCGTTTCCTATCACCTCACAAGTGAAAACAGAGATAACCTACTTTCCTTGCAGGAAGAATTAAATCGCTGGAAAGATGAAGTCTCAGAACTTGCAGGCGTTTCGGGTGTAACCATCAAAGGATTACCTGAGGAACAAATTATTATTGAGCTAAATCAAGACAACCTTAAAGAATCTGGCTTGAATGTTACTGATGTTCAGAGCGCAATCAACAATGAATATTACCCAACACCTCTTGGCAAACAGGAAATGGACGATGAAGTTGTCCAATTGTCAGTGGAAAACTTCGACTCTCTTGACCAGATGGAAGAGCTATTTATTGGGAAAAACACGGCTGATGAATCCGTCTTCTTGAGGGATATCGCCACAGTAAAGGTGAGTCCTAAAGAGCTTGAAGACATTATTACATTTGAAGGAAAGCCTTCCATTTCCTTTACAGCCTACGTAAAATCAGGTCAGGACATCCCAACAGTTGATGAACGAGTTAGCCAAAAAGTGGATGAGCTTGCAGAGGGTTTACCGTCTGAAATAGAACTTGAGCCTTACTACTCACAGGCCTCCATCGTAACCAATATCTTTAATGGATTGTTTCTATCACTAGCGATTTCAGTTATTGCCGTTATTGTCGCAACCTCATTGGGACTATCTGGATCAGGAGCGCTTGTAGTGGCGCTTGCCGTGCCAATTTCTGTCCTGATGGGATTCATTCCACTTCCGTTTGCAGATGTAGACCTTAACCAAATTTCAATAATCGGCTTAATCATTGCACTCGGGATTATCGTGGATGACTCCATCGTTATCAATGACAACATCCAGCGCAGATACAAGCTCGGGGATAAAGGATTAATAGGAGCCGTAAACGGTGTTAAAGAGATCTGGGGATCAATCATAACCTCTTCTCTTGCGATCGTCTTCACCTTCCTGCCGCTTATCTTTTTATCGGGAGGAAATGGAGCCTTTATTCGCGCCTTGCCTACTGTTCTGATTACAACCATTATCGCCTCCACACTCGTGGCGCTTGTTTTTGTACCGATTCTAAGATACTTTATTAGCCGCAGAACGAAGAAGCCAACGTCAGATGCGCCAGGTCTTCTAGGCAAACCGTTAAATAAGCTTGCAGATGTTTACGCTGACCGCTTACTAAAAAAGTTTTCAACGAAACCTGTTCTCGTCTCAACCATTGGTCTTCTATTCACAACGGCAATCTTTGGATTAGTTGTCCTAACACCGTTCGAATTCTTCCCGGCAGCTGATAAGGAGGAAGTAACGGTAGACGTCACTCTACCGATTGGAACACCAATAGAAGAAACGCACGTAGCCCTTCAAGACATCGAAGAAATGTTGCAAAGTGATGACGGTGTCTATGAAACAAGCGTCTTTACAGGGACTGGAACACCTGGTTTATTTAACAGCTCATTGAAGAGTACAGGTGAAAACACGGGTCAGGTAGTGGCGCGGGTTAATCGAGAAAATCAGACAACTCAGGGGCTAATTGACGACTGGACAGATAAGCTTCGTAATGAATATCCAGATGCAGAGATTTTTATGGAAACCATTCAACAGGGACCCCCAGTTGGAGCACCTGTGACGGTTACAATTTCAGGTCCTGAAATTGATAAACTGATCGAATTGCGAGAAACCTTAACAACTGAAATCGAAGCGCTGGAAACCGACCTTGTCGTTGATAATATTGGTGATTTCGAACCATCTCTTGAGTATGTGCCAGATCGTGATGCACTTGAGGAAAACGGCATCACGGTTAACCAGATAAGCCAGCAAATACGACTCGCAACCGAAGGCATTCCATTAAAAGCATTTGATAATGGTGTCATCAAACGAGACATGAACATTGTTCTTGGGGGAGCAGAAGATGAAGTCGATCTTTCAAATCTCGAGTTTCCAGCTACAACAAATAGTGAACCACCTGAGCTCATCTCACTTGATAAGCTTGTCACAAAGGAACGAAATGAAAAGCTTCAAAAGATCCCCCACATTGATGGAGAGCGTGCGATCACCATTCGTGCCTTCCCTGAAAATGAAGAGAACTATGAAGCTAATGTAAAAGAAATCGTTGAAGAACAGCGCGATCAACTTGACGCTGATTACAGCATTACACTCGGTGGAGAAAATGAAGCACAAAGTGACTTCTTCGCAGAAATTACAGTTCTGTTCACCATCGTTATCTTCCTTGTATATCTGTTAATAGCATTTCAATTCAACTCACTTTCACTACCGTTCCTTGTACTTATTGCGGTATACCTGGCAATCGCAGGTGCTATCCTTGGACTGTTTGTCACACAAACACCGATCAGTTTCCTTGGTGTCATGGGAATGGTCTCACTCACCGGTATCGTAGTCCGGAACTCGGTTGTGTTAATTGAATTCATTGAGCAATCATTGAAAAAAGGCATGGATGTAAAAGAAGCGGTGATCGAATCCGGTCGCGTACGCCCTATTCTGCTTACAGCCATTACCTCAATCGTTGCCCTTATTCCAGTTGCCGTAAGCGGAAATGCACTCTTCACACCGCTTGCTGTTACAATTATTTCTGGTATTCTTTTCTCAGCGATCCTAACCCTGATTATGGTACCCATGCTCTATCTTGTGTTTTATCGTTTTAGAAGAAAAAAGACAGTTCAAGAAGAGTTGTAAATTTCAAAAGCCGCTCAGGAGTAAATGCTCCTGAGCGGCTTTTATGAAGATGCTAAGTTTCTATTTAAATCATATAACTGTATTTTTTATATACGTAAGGAGACGTCATGATGGAAAGAAGTGCACCATAGTTCAAATTGAAAGTGACTTCATCACCAACTCTCAAGTTACTATCTCTAGCATTAATCACAGTATGATCACTGCTTGCCCCAAGAATTTCAATATCCAGTAGCGGCGTTAAACCTGCTACTAATACGTCTTGATTCCCCACACCAACTATCACGCGATTCATAAGTCCGCGATCTTGAAACTGTGGAACCTCTCCAAAAGCATTCTGTCCTATATCTCCGTATGGCATCGAAGGTTTTACTTTTGCCTCAATAACTTCTGACACAAAAGTAAATGCGTCCGTATACAACTCTGGAATCACCAATCGATTTAACGTTTCTCGACCCAAATAAATCGATTCTCCCAAACGTAAATTATTTACCTTCCCAACATCTGCAGCACCCATACACCACTGATAATTGGCTGAATTCCCGCCTGATACGAATGTAAGTGGAAAAGAAAATTTTGTTTCAATCATTGAAGCAAGTAAAGATAAATCGTTCATTTTCTGATTGTCTGGTTTGACGCCTCCAAAACAGGCGAAATTCACACCAATCCCTACGATTTCAACCCCCTGCAATGTCAAAACCTCTTGAATAAAAGAGTCAAGGTTTACAGGCATGATCCCTTCTCTTAAATCACCCATCTCGATCATAAGGATAATCTTCTGCACAAGATCTCTTATTAAAGCCGCTTCAGATAATTTTGTAATAACAGCAAGTTCAGTATTGATGCTTATGTCGGCATATTTAATGACCAAATCAACTTCACTCAAGGCGGGTGATCTCAAATACACAAAATTCGCCTTAATACCTGCTTCCCGCATTCGTTTAAGGTTTATCAGTTTTGAATCTGCGAGCGTAGGAATTCCCTGGTCTAAGAGGACCTGAGCAATTTCAGGTGCTCCGCAAACCGTCTTCGTAACTCCCATTAACCCGATATTTTTAGCTCCATAAATGCCGACTAACGTTGATGCGTTATGGGCAATTTTTGCAAGATTTATTTCAATGCGCGGAGCATGTGATGTGGTCAATGAGTGGTAACAGTCTGTTTGCTTTTTAAGGCCGGGTAGGCTTCAAAGATACTTGATACTAATTTATCACAACCAAATTTAAGGGCATCCGTTGTAGGGAGTGTAAGATCTTTTTCATATTTTGAAATTGTCTGATCAAGTTCCTCATCAGACATATTTTCGTGATTAATCGTGACAGCAATGACCTTCGAATTCGCAAAGCTTTCGATCAGATCAATCTCACTTTTGATCGTCGGCATTTTCATATAGCTAAAATCACCAAGATGTTCCCGCTTTGGCGCATGCTGTACAATAACGGCACCTGGTCTCGACCCTCTTATAATTCCACATGAACTAATATATGCGGGGTGACTTAAGGCTCCCTGTCCTTCAACGATTATGACATCTGGTTTTTCATTTGCCCACGCTTTCATGATCTGGTTCTCAATTTCACCTGTCATAAATTGAGAGGGAATTGCATCAATGGCAACACCGTATTTTGCCCCCTGGATCAACCCTGTCTGACCTGTTGCAATAAAGGCGACATTTAACCCCTGCTTGATTAAGGCATCTTCAAGCAAAACAGATGTTGTTCGTTTTCCGATGGCGCTATCTGTACCAAGTACCGCTATGATCGGCGTATCAATCGTTAGAATTCGACCTGAAAACAGATGCATGTCTTTCTTTTCCGGAGGCTTCCTAACGTCGTTTATCGTGACATTAAACTTCTTAGAAAGCTCTACAAATTCTTGATCATTTGTAAAAAATTCGTGAAGAGGATTAACGATATTCATCCCCTGTTCCATTGCATTAAAAAGAAGATTTCTTTCATCTTTTTTCAAAAATGCCTCAGATGGCGCTATTCCGTATATAAACTGATCAGGCACCCTTTGTAACAATTCCAATGCATGATGAAGATCCTTGAAGATCGGAATACCATTTTCCTTTCCAAATAGAAATTCACCGGCATCCATCCCAGCCTTCGTACTGTCAATAACCCCAACGATTTCAAAGTTCCTTGAGCTTCTTACCAGCCCATTGGCTGTCTTTCCATCCATTGTTCCAAATTTATCTTCACAATACACGATTGCACTTTCTTTCATAAGGCTATTCCTCCCAAATCTAGTTTTACTGCAGTCAATCCGCGTAAAAGAGATTCTACATGTCGGCCAAGATAACTTGACCATATAGAAAAGCCTGTAAGTGAAATTTTCAAAAAATAAAAAACATTCACACGCAGATGCAATTATAGCACATGAAATTAGGATAAATTTTATTGACGTAGTTTTTTCGAAGTTTGTAATATAAAAAAACACTTGTAATAAAGTGTTTTTTGAATTGTTATCATTATATTAGAATATGTTTTTGATTGTTTGAAAATGGATGCTTATCTTCGAAAATTTAAAAGTGTGTTGCTAAAATTGGCATTCTGTTCAAATAAATTCCAGCTTTTTCGGAATACTTATTTAGGACATTATTTTTTAAAAGGGATTTACCAAAGGCAAATCCTTATCTGAGGATTATTGTTTCAAATCATCGCTTAATCATTGAAAATCATTAATTAAAGTTTAAATTTATTTTATGTAATAAAAGATCAGGTGCTGAAATGCAGCTTTGTCATATACCATTTGATGATTATGTTTCTAAAACCAGATCTGCTTTCTCAAAAAATAAGGCCGATTATTCGGCCCCATTATCGATTCATCCATTCTCTCAATTCATTTGTCATTTGTTCAACCAATTCTGGCCTTCCGTGAAATTGTGCGGGTGTATTTTGAAACAATTCAATTTTCCACCCTTCTGCATGCTTGACAGCGATTAGCGTGTGGTGAGTATTCACCTCTGGTTTAATGTCAGATTCACCCGGCGGGATCATCCCCGCAATTGCTCTAAGGATAGCCACATCTTTACCTATGAAGCGAACATCCTTTACTTTTGATAGATAAGGAGCTGTCGGATGATTTTTGAAAATCGGACTTAAGTGAGCTAGGATTTCCCGTGGACCAACTGAGTGACTTCCATCAAATCCGATTATTTCTCCATCCTCTGTAAACAAACGAGCCATCCCTTCTGCATTACGATCATTCCAGGCACCTATAAGTAGCTCGTAAACACCATTGACCAATTTCATTTTCTCTGCTTCCATAATTCTCCCCCATTTCAATTTCTTATATAACTATACCTGTTTTTTATGTAAGGCAACACCCATTCGAACCACTAAAGCAACTCGTACAAGGCTCAATCAGCACCTTTTATTGATGTTTAACTTCTTCGTTTTCTCATTCACATAAGCATAAATAATGTCCTTAACTTGAACATGATTCGCTTCAAGTTGATCCATTAACCATTCCCTCGTTTTCCCTAGCAGTTCAAGATTTTTCAATTGAACTTTCCCATCAATCACAACCGAGATCGGCAATCCTTCGTCATCTATGGATATCTCTAAATGCTGTACCGTGACAGGAGTATTCCCAACTTTTGGGATCACACTAACTTCTCCAATTGGCTCAAGCATGGCATAATCAATATCAGCAATTTTAGGATAACCTTTACTTCTTAAAATGGAGAGAAGCTGTGCGACTGATAATCTGGATTTTTCAATATTGTCTTCCACAATTTCACCGTGCTTCACAAGAATCGTTGGTTCTCCGAGAAAGAAATGGTTTCCCATTTGCCATAGCGTTAACTTAGAAAATAGAATATGCAGCGTTACAAGAATCACTAAGGCATAAATCGTTGGCCAAAATTCTGTACTAATTAAAGGCTCAGATGCTACAGTGCCAACGATGATAATAGCGACTAAATCATAGGGTGTCATCTGGACGATTGTTGACTTTCCCATTAACCTCATAATCGCAATTGTAACGAGATATAGCGTTAAAATCTTTATAGGTAAAATCATGCCTTATCCCCACAATCTTTTTAACTCATTATCTCCTTTTGCTCATATGCCTATCCGTAAAGTAATTTTCAGAGCGAGACGGCATAATAATCCGTCTTCTTTATTGAGCAAATTTTTATTTCTTCAGCCTCAATCACCTGCTTTTCTTATGTTATGAAACATAGATACATTCAAAAGAATTCCCATCCCAAGCATGACTGTTAATAAAGATGACCCACCATAGCTAATAAAAGGAAATGGAATCCCTGTCGTGGGAAGTAAGCCTGTGACAACCCCAAGGTTTACTGATGCCTGAATGCCAATAAGCGATGAAATGCCTATCGCTAACAGACTGCCAAAGCTGTCTTTCATGCGGATACCAAGCAACAATCCCCGATAAACCAGATAGAAAAGCGTGCCGATAATGAGCAGAAGTCCGAAAAAGCCCAGTTCTTCGGCTACGATGGCCATAATAAAGTCAGTATGCGCCTCAGGTAGATAACCCATTTTTTGCGCACTCATTCCAAATCCCCTGCCCCAGATGCCCCCGGAAGCAATCGCTACATAAGAGTTTATGACTTGATAGCCGGCCTCTGGATTTTTAAAAGGATTATAAGCAGCACCAAACCTGGAAAGCTGTTCAGCGCTTAAGAAAAATTTAGAAAATAAGCCAGCCATACCAACTAGACTCATCAGGAATAAGATGTTCTTCCAGCTCGTTCCTGAGCAAATAGTTATCAACCCAGCCAAACATAGAATAATGACAGCTGTTCCAAGGTCAGGTTGAAGAAGGACTAGCAACACGATAAGACATACAAACATCAGAGGTGGAATGATTGCTCTGGTAAAACTCGAAATATACCTCTGTTTCTTTGAAAACACGGACGAGAGGTAAATAATAATAGTAATTTTTGCTATTTCCGAAGGCTGAAATTCTAGCCCAAACACATTGATCCATGATTGAGCATTGTTCGTTACTTCCCCATATAATAAAACAAAACTTAACAGAACTATAGTTGCGATCATAACGTATTTAAGCAATATCTTATAAAGTTTGTATGGCAACATCATCGTGACCAATAATGCTACAAGGCCAATTGCGACAGATAGCAGCTGGCGTTGAAAGAAATAGTTTGCTGGGACTTCATACCTTAACGCAGCATAATAACTTGCACTATAAATCATAAGCAATCCAACAATGAGCAATACACTCATTGCCACAATCATTGTGTAATCATAATGGCGAAACATACGTTTAATCAAATCAATTACTCCTACATGACAAAATTCATTTCAGTAATGGTTATTATTTCTCCTCTTTCATTTGAAAGTAAGCATCTAATAGATCTCGCCCAATGTGCTTATTAATACTTCCTTCTTTCTCCACTCCCGGCACAATAACCGCAAACGCCACTTCCGGGTTATTATAAGGAGCATAACCGACAAGCGAGAGATTATATTGTCCATCTCCTACCTCTGCCGTTCCAGTTTTCCCAGCAGGTACATAAGAGGTATCTTCAAAATAATCTGTAGCTGTACCTTGATCCCCATTCATCACAAGGTATAGCCCTCGCTGGACTCGTTCGATCTCACCCTCTGTCACCGAGAGTCGGTTGAGTACGGTAGGCACATTCTGATAAAGCACACTGCTTGAGAGTTTATCCTTTTTAGTTGACTCATGGACTCGCTTCAATAAATGGGGTTCTAAACGCTTGCCATCATTCGCAATTGTCGAGATATATTGAACCATTTGAAGCGGTGTATACGTATCAAATTGACCGATCATTAAATCCATGAGATTCCCAAGACGCTTAACACCGCCATTATAGCCATTGGACTCACTCGGTAGGTCGATGCCAGTTTTAACCCCTAAACCAAACTGTTCAAAATTCTTACGGATCGTATCATATGCTTCCCGATCCCATGGAATACCAGCCTTATTCGGCTCATATTCATAGCCCGCAAGTTCCATTGCCGTTTTGAACATATACACATTCGATGAACGTTCCAGGGCTTCTAGATCATCAATCAAACCCATATTGACGTAAGAAGACTTTTCAGGTGTGGCCGGGATTAGGACAGGCTCATCATAGAAACGGGAGCCCGGCTGAATAACATCCTCATTCATCCCAGTTAATACGGAAGCCCCCTTAACAGCTGATCCCATTTCATAAGCGTTGTATACATTACCGTATGCCTGATTGATATAGTTGCCATCCTGCTGTTTTTGCCCTGCCATTGCTAGAATTTCACCCGTATTCGGATCCATCATAACGGCATAGGCTGATGTTGCTCCTATATCGGAATTTTGAAGTTGCCTTTTCAATATCTCATTTGCTTTTTCTTGCAATGCAATGTCAATTGATAAGACGAGATCATTTCCTCTTTCCCCTGGAATCAATTCAGGTGATGATGCATCGTCAGTTGAAAATATTTTTTTACTCTTAATCCCTTTTAACCAGGGTTCATACTCTTCTTCTAGAAAACTGGTCCCTACCTTATCCGTCGCTTCATATCCCATTGACTCATACTCTGATAATTTTTCTTTAGCGATTGGTCCTGTGTTTCCTAGAATATCCCGAAATGTATCTTCATAGGGGTAAGTTCGCTCTGCCAGAACCTTTACATGTATGCCTGGTAAGGAACCAAGGTGTTCACTAACTCGAGCAATTTCATCGTTCGTTAAGTCTTTCTTGATGACGACAGAAGAATAGAAATATCCGGACAACATTTGGTTTTTAATTGCGACGATTTCTTTTTCTTTTGACGAAAGTTGATTTAGCTGCTCATCCGTTAGTCGTTTCAACTTAAGGCTTTGAATTTCCTCTTCACTTAATCTCTCTTTTTCATCTGCTGTGATTAATGCATTTGCCTCTTTCGTATTGGTTTGCAACCAGTATTTCTTAAGTTCTTCCTTCGTTAAATCCTCCACATCTACTTCAATATAGTTCGCCAATTCTTTTGCTGTTTCTAATAACTCATTTTGAGCAATTGAATTATCTCGAGTATACGTAAGCGCATATTGAGGCTGATTTCCAACAATCAAGTTCTCGTTTCGATCATACATCTTCCCGCGTGGAACTGTGGATTCCGTGACTTTCACTTCAGTTTCTGTAGCCTTATTCTCGTATTCCTCGCCATTTACGATCTGTATGCTTCCAATCCTTAATATAAGAATAGAAAACAAGAAAAAGACGCAAAAAAACATCATATTTAATCGAAACGCAGTTACTTTCTTATGACTACCCTTTGTATTTTTTGATTTTTTCAAAACGACCTTCCCCTTTAATCCCATCTTTATAAGACCCTTAACCAAACCTTAACATGAATCAATTTCGATTACATAAATGACTTAAACTTTTCATAATTGTTACAAACATGTAAATCCGGTTACACCGGGAAATGGAACTTGATTGCCATCACTTTGTAAAATTAGTGAATCTTCATACCCTGTGATAAGCTATAGTGAATCTAGTCTATCTTTCTGCTTGAATGCATGGACACTATTTGAGACTGAAAGGAGGCCAAGGATCATGTTTAAAAAGATATTAAAAAGAGTAGAAAAACAAATCAAAAAATCCAGCGGTAGTAGCCACAAAAGGAAGCACTATAAAAAAAGCAGCTCAAGCGGGCGTAAGCATTCGCCTTATGGAGGCAGTCATCGTTATAAACGGAAAGGCTCAAGTAGTAGCTAACAACAAAACCAGCACCTGATCAATTGATCGGGTGCTGGTTTTGTTATTAAGCATGGTGCTCAATTAGTATTTTATGAAGTTGATCACGTACCTGGTATATACTCTCAAATGCGGGTTCAATCTGCAGAAGTCGCTTTATCAACTGTTCCGTTGAGTAATGAATGGTCAGTTCTTCTGTCCATGGACTGTCGTTTCTACTAATTTGATCGTAAGAGGAGTAGAGCAGAAAGAGTAGAAAATCCCCAAGATCGTATAAATCCTTTTGAATGAGCTCGAGCACCTCCTGATCTGACTTATTTTTCATTGAGACCGCTAATCCAAAATCAATCACATAAAGCTGAGTGTTTTTCACCATCACATTCGGTATTCGTATATCACCATGACTAACCTTTTGCGTATGTAAATAAGCAATTATATCAACCAAATAATCAAGAAACTCAAGGGATTCCAGTTCATTGAATCGATAGTGTTTATCGAAAAGTAGATCTTCAAGGTTAATACCCTCAATGTAGTCCATCACTAAGAACTGATTATTCTTAAAATGGAATGCATCACGTAGCTTAGGGATTCCATCGTGCTCTAAAGAAGCAAGCATCTCTGCCTCAATTTGATAGGATGAAGAAGTTTCTCTGTTTTTGAGTTTACTTGGGCGCATTTGTTTTAATACACACATACCTCTAGTTTGCTTGTTTTCACAGAGATAGGTAATTCCGTAACTCCCCATTCCAATGACACGTATAACTTCATACTGGTTGCCAATAAGAAATTGCGGTGAGTAGGGACGGTCGACGAAAAATTGATAAAGATGTTTGATTCGCCTTCTCCAGTTATCCATAACTTCCCCCATAAGAAGGAGCAGCCATTAGTATCAGCTGCTCTTATTGATTCATTATGTGATATTTAAAAGTTTTGATCTCAACCCTTAATGGGCAGTAAAACCCCCTCTGATGGAAGTTTCACTTGATGGATTCTCAATACTAGACTCTTACCATCACATCTTCAAGAGTTTGATCCTTGGCAAGCACTTCCACCTGTATTTTTCTCACACGACGCTCTTCAACCTGCTCGACGATTATTTTAAGATTTTCATAATGAAAGGAATCCCCGTTGGTAGGAACCGTCCCGAGGCTTTCAATCACCCATCCACCTAACGTGTGATAAGAACTATCAGGGGTGGTGGCATTCATTAAATCAAAGAAATCATCTAGCTGATATTGAGCATCAAAACGATAATTGCTATCAGAGATTTGTGACATGGTACTGAATTTCTCATCTTGTTCATCCCAGATTTCCCCGACAATCTCTTCTAGTACGTCTTCTAATGTCACTAATCCCGAAGTACCACCGAATTCATCCAGGACGATCGCCATATGGACCTTTTCCTTTTGTAATTTTGGTAACAGCGTGGAAATCTTCATTGACTCTACCACAAACAACGGTTCTCTAATTAGCTCTTTAATATCAACCTTTTGATACTTTATCAAGTGTGTAAAAAATTCTTTCTCCGTTAATATCCCAATAATATTATCAATACTATCTTGATACACAGGTATTCTTGAGAATCTCTCTTCAAAGAATATCTCTTTAATTTCTTCAACTGATTGATCGATATCAATCGCCACTACATCAATTCGCGGTGTCAATACCTCGCCTGCAAGCGTATCATCGAAATCCATCGAGCGATGAATGAGATCTCTTTCTTCTTTATCGATTACGCCCTCTTCTTCACTAATGTCTAACATGACCTTTAATTCTTCTTCTGTAACTGATGGTAGTGTACTGTTTTTCGCAAAAAGACTTGATACCAATACCTTCAATTTAACAAAAAAGAAATTAACGGGTGCAAGCAGTTTGATTAAAACATATAACACAGTAGCGATCATTAATGAATAAGACTCTGCATGTTCCTTTGCTAACGATTTAGGAAGTATTTCACCAAAGATCAAGATTAATATAGTCATGACAACCGTGCTAATAACCAGGCCGGTGTTTCCGCCAAATAAATCAGTGGCTAAGGCAGCTGAAATACTAGCAGCAGCAATATTGACTATATTGTTTCCGATGAGAATCGTTGATAATGCTTTATCAAAGTTGTCGGCAATGGCTAAAGCTCTTTTACTTCCACGTCTTCCTTCATCTGCAAAATTTCTCAGCCTAATCTTGTTGACACTTGAATATGCGGTTTCAGCTGATGAAAAAAAAGCAGATAAAAGAATTAAGGAACCTAATAAAAGAATCGAATCCAGTGGTATGTCATTCAAAAAATTTCACTCTCCTGAGTTATTGTTTATAGTTACCTATTATAATTGCATTTTTGATCCTGGACAGATCAAGTCGAGTAAAGAAGTAACGATTGAATAAGTGCTACAGTCTGAGGCGAAAGATTTTTCTTAATCTTCATCTGGGTTGCTTCGTCTAATTTCTCAACGCTTGCGTGAATGTCCTTCAATTCAGCCCCCAAATACTCCATTTTATCCATTACTTGTTTCACCTGATTACTGATCATTTCTGTATCAACCTGGCTAGACTTCTTTACCACTAGCCGTTGCTGTATTTGTTTTAAAGTCATTTGCATTTCTTTACATTGTTCAATGAATTTAATATCCTCAATTGCATCTTTCCCATAGAAGCGATAATTCGTATCGGATCGCTCACACTGCAATAAACCCATTTTTGTATAATAATCAATTGTGCGTTTCGATACATGACTTACTTCAGCTAACTCGCCTATTCTTAACAACACCCCAAGATCAATCACCTCATACTCATTCTAAGTTAAAATGTGTAAACTGTACAGTATAACGTTATGCTTTCTATTTCCTTTTTATACGGTTAGTAGCTCCGTTCATTCTGTTTCATTCCATTCAAAAAAGCCGAGAATCATCTCGGCTTTCATCGCACAAATTATTTACCTTCAGCAGCAACCTCTGTTCCTTCCGCTTTAGCCGGGTCGTCAAATCCCCAGTGGTCGCGTTTCACATGTGGTGGTGTCATTGGGCATTTATCATTCGCATCCCCGCAAAGTGTTACAACGAAATCAGCGTTGTTTAATAGCTCAGAATCAATCACATCTGACGTTTGATTTGTAATGTCAATTTCGACTTCGTTCATCGCTTTAACCGCATTTGGATTCAATCCATGAGCTTCAATTCCAGCAGAATGAACATCATACTGATCACCAAGGTATTTTTTTCCCAATCCTTCAGCCATCTGGCTTCGGCAAGAGTTTCCAGTACACAGGAAATAGATAACGGGTTTTTTTTGACATGATGTAAAACTCCTTTTTGTGTTGGTTTTAGGTGAAACGTTACGAAATAATTAATAACCAGATATACAATCCTGTAAGGGTAATAAATAGCGTTGGAATCGTTAAGATAATTCCTACTTTAAAATAATAACCCCAGGAAATTTTCACACCTTTTAGTGAAAGAACATGCAGCCATAATAGCGTCGCAAGTGAACCAATTGGTGTGATTTTCGGACCAAGGTCTGATCCAATGATGTTGGCATAGATCAGCGCTTCACGAATTGTACCTGACGTATTAGTTGCTTCAATGGCCAGTGCATCAATCATAACTGTTGGCATATTGTTCATAATGGATGAAAGAATTGCTGCAATAAAGCCCATGGAAATCGTAGCGACAAACAGCCCCTGCTCTGCAGCTCCTTGAACGACATCAGAAAGAACATCTGTTAGCCCTACATTCCGAAGACCATAAACGACCACGTACATCCCAATTGAGAAGAACACAATTGCCCATGGCGCTCCCTTGATCACTTTTTTCGTTTCCACCGCATCGCTACGTCTTGCCATGAGTAAGAAGAGAATAGCGACAACACCAGCAATGATCGAAACAGGAATATGAATCCATTCGCTAATAATGTAGCCAATCAGAAGAACGCCGAGCACAGCCCACTATAAAAATAAGTAGAAGGAGGATTCAGTACGTCTTGCCGTAGTTTCACGACTAACACAACTCATATTAAAACCCGCTGGCTACTTGTTATAGACGTTTTAACTATCCTTGTTTCTTATAACCGTTCCTAAACATCAAAATTATAAAGAAGTTATTAATCAAAGTGTTTTGATGAAACGATTGCATTTTTTTAATTTCTCACATATACTATGATTAATCAAAATAATTTGATGAAAAGAAGGTGAATCCAATGGCTCTCGATCTTCCATTGTTTGACCAACAACTCGAGCAAACATTTAAAGCATATGAAAAGAAGTTTAAAGCCCTCTCAGATCATAAAAGACTTCACATTATGTATGAACTCACACAAGCTGGAGAACTTTGTGTTTGTGACCTTACCGACAAACTAACCTTATCTCAATCCAAGCTTTCGTATCACCTAAAAATCTTAATGGATGCTAATTTAATTACAAAGGAAACCCGCGGTACATGGAGTTATTACAAATTGAATCAGAAAGAAGTTAATCACTTATTATCTGAAGAGCTCTGTTGCATGTTCCGTACGAATGATTGCTGTTAATTTTTTTAACTAATACATCAAAAAAAATTGATTAAGGAGTGGTTCACATGATGAGAACACATATCGGTCTTAACGTTACTGATTTAACTGCTTCTATTGCATTTTACTCTAAGGTTTTCAACGGTCAACCAGTCAAAGTGAAAAACGATTATGCAAAATTCTTACCCGAGCAATTAGCATTAAACTTCACGTTGAATGCTAAGAATGAGGTCAAAGGCAACCAGGTCAGTCACTTTGGGGTTCAGGTCGACAGTCTTGAGGAAGTATTGAGACATAAGGACCGACTTGAAAAGCTTGGCTTCTTCGCAAGAGAAGAAATGAACACCAATTGTTGTTATGCTATGCAGGATAAATTTTGGCTTACCGATCCTGATGGAAACGAATGGGAATTCTTCTATACTAAACAGGATGTTGAGAACTCACCAGATAAAAATAGTCCGTGCTGCTCTACAAAAAATGAAGGAGCTGAAGATCATGAATCACTCTCTCTTTGAAGCGATGGTGAACGATCATAGACGAAAGGTAGAACATGTGAACCTTCATGCCTGGAAATATGAAACTGGAAACGCTAACATCACAAGTCATATTAGAACGTTAAAGCATCGTTTGGTTTCAAAAGTTACAACAACGAACTCAAACTCCTGTTGTGCGACATGCTGTTAAATAAAGCGACCTCATGAGGTCGCTTTATTTAATGTTGAGCATACTCTTTCCATAAAACCATCTGATAGATTTATTATTTATCGAATGTTCTCTCCAATAATATTGTAAAATCTAATAAGGGGGTCAGACACGTGCCTGACCCCCCTGTTAGGAGATGATTATGAAAACGATTATTGAACAATATGTTTTTCAATATTTGAAAATCTTTTTGCCGGTTATTCTTTTTGCGCTGGCGGCGATTGGGATTAATGATTTTATGGGTGACATTGATGTTAGCATGCTCCGCAATGAAGTCGGTCAGTTTAATGTTGTTAAGCTGCTCATTGTGCTCGTAATCACGATGGGTGCGGTTAGCCCGATGTTCTTGTATGACTCAATCATCTTAAAAATATTACAAAGAGCCTTTCCAGCAAAACAACTAATCAAGCAGTCGTTTATTGTCAATTCTTTCTCAAATCTTTTAGGATCTGGTGGTTTAATCAGTGGGGTGCTAAGAAAGTACTTCTATAAAGCGTATGAACGTGATAAGCGGAGATTATCTAAAACAATCACCAACGTTTCTTTCTTTTATCTGACAGGGATTTCACTCCTTGCTCTGATTACACTGGCAGCTTACAGACATACACCTCTTTTAGTGAATATTTCATGGCTTTATGTGACTGTAACAGCGGTAGGTCTTTATTTTCCCGTTCTCTTGCTGGTTTTCTTTATTAAAAACCACAAAAACTCTACTCGCTCTATTAATTTGCAAACCAGGTTCCAGCTTATTGTTGTCTCTTTACTTGAATGGACATCCGCTTTTCTTGCTATCTGGTTACTCTCCCTAGTATTAGAGGTTAACATTTCCTTTAACGACCTCTTGCCCATTTTTATTGTGGCTTCATGTGCAGGAATTGTCAGTATGATCCCAGGCGGTCTTGGTTCATTTGACCTTGTCTTTATTTGGGGAACACAGTATGCAGGTATTGAGGATGAGAAAGTCCTTTTCCTGCTAATTTTATATCGGATCGGCTATCTGTTCTTCCCTTTCTTATTAGCTACGATCTTATTCATAAGAGATTATTGGGAAAAGTGGAATGCATCCTGGGATAACTTACCGATGGCGCTGATTCAGAGATTCAGCCACGTTTTATTAACCGTATTAGTATTTGCGTCAGGGCTGATTTTACTTTTATCTGCCGCCTTGCCTGGAATAATAGACAGGTTAAAAGTTCTTGAGCACGTTCTTACAACTCCTGTTATGGCAAATTTATCTCACCAGCTTTCTGTTGCGGCTGGTTTCGCCTTGCTCGGGTTATCGAGAGGGATTGAATATAAAGTAAAGCGGGCTTATCTAATAACCATTGTCGTCTTGTTTTCTGCAGCATTCTTCACATTTTCCAAAGGAATTGACTATGAGGAAGCCATCTTTTTACTGATCGTTGCCTTTATCCTTGGAATGTCAAAGTCTCGCTTCTACCGAGAAAGCTATGTAGTAACGTGGAGTAAGATGTTCTTTGATGGAATATTAATCTTACTCATAACATTCATGTACGTGTTGATTGGCTATTTAAGTCTACCTTCAACAAAGGGCACAATACCATCACGGGTCATGCCTTACATTATTACCGATTATCATAATTTGTTCTATAGTGCATTCATTGGTTTAATGATCGCCTTACTTGTTTTTGCAATTGGGTATTTCGTTGTGAAACCAAATAAATGGGTGATGGAATCTTCAAGGAATCAAGAGGAAAAGATTCTAGATCACCTCATGACATATGGAGGAAATACCTTAACACACTTAATTTTTTTACATGATAAATATGTGTTCTGGAATTCCAAAAGCAATGTTCTATTTTGTTTTCAAAAATCAGCAGATAAGCTCGTAGTTCTTGGAGATCCCATCGGTGAGAAAGAAGAGTTCCCTCTTGCCATAGAAGAGTTTCAGCAAATGGCAGATCTTCACGGATATTCGCCAGTTTTCTATGAAGTTAGTAACACCTTGCTTCCAACCCTTCATGAAAACGGCTTTGGCTTTTTTAAGCTTGGTGAGGAGGCATTTGTTGTCTTGGATCGCTTCACCCTTTCCGGAAAGAAAATGAAAGGGTTAAGAGCAGTTAAAAATAAATTTGAACGCGAGAATTTTCTTTTTGAAATCGTAAAACCACCCCATAGTGATGAGCTGCTAAATAAATTAAAGGAAGTATCAGACGAATGGCTTCATGGAAGAAAAGAAAAAGGGTATTCGTTAGGTTTCTTTGATGAAGATTACCTGAATAAGTCAGAGATTTCCATTATGAAAGAAAACGGTACAGATATTATCGCTTTTACAAGTCTGATGCCAGTCTATGATCAGAATGAGACAGTTTCTGTCGATTTAATGCGTTTCAAACAATGTGCCCCGTCTGGAACAATGGACTTTATTTTTCTCTCCTTATTCGAATGGGCGAAAGAAGAAGGCTATACGAACTTTAATTTAGGAATGGCCCCACTTTCTAACGTAGGGCGATCCAAATTTTCTTTTTTAAGTGAACGAATTGCTTCCCAAATTTTCCTCCACGGTCACGTTTTCTATCATTTCCAGGGCCTAAGGAAATTCAAAGGGAAATATGCTCATACCTGGGAACAGAAATACCTGGCGTATCGAAAAAAATCCTCACTGCCGTTTACAATGGCACAGGTTTCGCTTTTGATTGGAAGGAAAAGAAAATGAAAGGTAGGAGGGGGTCAGACACGTGTCTGACCCCCTTATATGGCCTTATGTATCTTCAAATATCAACTAGATATTCAGTTCAATCTCTTTACAAAGACAACCCGCTCTCGCTCTGGCCCGTCATAGTTCGAGTGAACCGCAATTCCATTAACCACACGATTACCACCCTCGATTTCAAATCCCATCCTGATGTGATAAGCAATTGATGTTTTATTGACAGGAGACGTCACACACCTAACCAAACTGCGACCATATACCTTAACCGTCTTGAAAAACTCATGATAGAGCTGTTTTCCGATGTTGCACCCCCTGTGTGCCGGGTGAACACCAGCAAAATGAATATACCCTTCTTGAAGATGAGTTTGTGATAAGAAACCAACCAGAAAGCCTATAATCTCCCCGTCCTTTTCTGCAATGAAACTCGTATTTGTAAAGTGATCAAAGAACAATTTAGGCAACATATCCGTCATTTGTCTTCCATTCCACCACTTGTTAATTAGGGGGGATATGACATAGTAGTCTGATTGTTTGATGTTTCGAATTTCCATAAAACCCTCCAATTTAGTCTTATCTTTATGAAGAACCTCGGCTCAGTCTACATATTCATCACTTAGATTACTTAAATATCTAGCCATTTCTATTTTACCTTTTTACGATCGCAATACCATTACTAGTTTCATAGATCGCAGTGATCTTTTCAGTGGTATGGTTTACCCACCCAACAGAATGATTAACTTTCATCATTCCTTCAACCATTGAATGATTTGATTTTCATCAGTTCCATCCTTTTTCAAAATGATTCAAAAGTGTTTAAGCGTTTACTCACCCTACCTCTACTACAACCGTTCCAAATAATTCCCCACCTACAAAAGCTTTCATCTGCCAGATGCCACTAGAAGGGAGACCCATTTGTGAAGGTATATGAGCATCTGCGCCATTATTCGCCCCGGCTAATTCTCTCTCTTCAACAACTATTATTTCTTCACCTGTTTCTTTATTTATCGCTACAACTTCAAATGGTCCATCCAGCTCTTCTTCCTCTCCCCACAAATGCTACATGTATTTGTTTTGCTCACCCGCTTTGAATCGCGTGTTAGATCCATATATAAAGCCGATCCTTCCTTCTTCACCAAGCATCGAGTAAGATTCAGATTCAAAGGTTTGACTGCCTTCGGCTTTATTCGCTTCTTTAACTGGCTCTTTACTGAGGTTATCTCCTTTATCATTGACACTTTCATTTCCAGTACAGCCAATTAGAATAGAAAGTATCAGCAATGGAAAGACCTTCATTGCTTTCTTCATTTCTCAAATGCTCCTCTCTATAACATTTATCCAAAAAACTTATCATACTTGTCAATTTGATCAGGATGTAATCCTGTACTTCTCTGCGCATCTCTCTGCATGGTTTGATTACATTCCTTGCAAACATAACTCGAGCCTGGATTCTGTTTTATTTTTCGATACTGTGAATCAGATGGACCTATGCTATATTTTTCCTTACAGAAAAAGCATGTCGTTTCAATCATCTTTAATCTCCCATTATACGTTTTATTTGTAACTACTTCTAGAAAAAGGAATATTCACCTACTTAAATTTAAGGGGGGTCAGACAAGTGGATTTCTTGATTCTCATTTATGGATGCGAAGAAGATACTATTTAACTTCATTACACCTTTTTCTGCGAATTTAGTTTTTAACCAACTCTCACTTAATCCTAAGTCAGCAAGTACCTCACTATAAATCTTCCCTTCACTTACGACTGGATACGCAATTCCGCCAGATTTAGATTGAATCCCTAACTCTTCTTTAGTAACGTAATTTTTATTTGTTTGTCTAAATACAGATAAGTTTCCGTTTGCTTTTACTATCGCAAGTTCTACTTCACTTACATCAAAGATATCCTTTTCACGTAACATTTGAAGTATATTGTCTATTGAATAACGAATGCTTTTTATATAACCGACAAGGAATGTACCATTTTTCATCACCGCTGTTGGTTCAAAAGTAATTAATTTACCTACCTTGCGCTTTTTAAGTACTATACTAGAAATGATTCGTTGAAATTCTCCCATTGCAATGACAGTGGTAGCGGTATGGATATGTTCAATTTTAGGATCAGCAATATCTGCTCCCACAACCGCTCCTAACGTAATTATAATCAAAAAATCAAACACAGGTAATTCTCCAATTGATCGCTTTCCCATGAAAATAGTAACGATCAATAACAAAGGTAAAATGTAATAATTCTTCCATAAATCATCAAGGTCTCTTTTATTGTTTCCAACATCAATTACCCCTCTTTAATTTAACGGTTTTTAAAGATGAAACCTTATTTACTTCATCGAAGAGATCTCATTCATTATTTGATAACATCACCTGATTTATTCCTTTAAAGAGGAGAGGATGGGGGTCAGACACGTGTCTGACCCCCATCCTCTCCTCTCTATCATTCAACTACCTTCAACCCCAACAACTTCGCAAACCCAATCGCTTGTTCAGCTGAAACTTCACACCCGTCCAGACTATCAAGCGCAACATGGATCCGCTCGAATGTACACGTACTAATATCGACTCCCTTTAGTAGCGTTTGTGCAAAATTCACATCGTTAAGATTACATTTAGAAAACGTCGCCTTGGTAAACATGCAGTCGTGATAGTTCGCACTCTGTAACGATGTCTCTTTAAACACTACCTGCTTAAGACGAGCATCCACAAAGCTACTTAAATTTCCCATGCAATTAATGAACGATACATTCCCCAAATTCGCCTCAGAAAAATCAGTCCCCATTAACTTGCAGTCTTTAAATGTGACACGATGAATAATACCTTCTTTAAAACTTGCATTCGAAAGATTACAATTTTCAAAAATCACATCGATCATATCGACCCGATTGAACAAAGCATTCGTAAACGTCACATTTTTAAAAACCACTTTCGATAGAACGACTTGATCCAGCTCTACGTCATCTACACCTTCACCCGTAATCTTACAATTCATTAAATGAAGATCTTCGTCACGATAAATATTGCGAAAACTCCCCTCTTCTAATACTGGGGGTATTTTCGGAAGCTCAAGCTTAATTTTTTTGCCCATATTAACACCCTTCACTCGTTTCATTTGGATATTAAGAAAGATATCATACGATGGGGATCAATATAAGTCTGTCATTTTATTATTGGTTGTGTCTCGGCACTAATTTGCGCTAACACAAAAAGACTTCTATAGTTTAGAAGCCTTTTCAAAAAATTCTCTTCAATTAGGTGGTTCCGCCTCAAATTCATCTTTAAAAAACCATTTATAGAATAGTCTTGAAAGGTAATTCGTCATTCCAAGTGTCAAGAAGCTCCAATACCATTTCCATTTAACATATTTAATAATATTTGTGTACCTTTCCGCTAACACCTCACCACATGTGATTAACCCTACATGAAAAAGGTAATAAACGAATTTAATGAATTTGTTGCGGTTCTCTGGATAATTCAAATTAAATATCGCACAAAAAGCAGGATAGATAAAGTATTCAAAAGTGAAGCTCATTTTATTTGATTTCTTAAATAACCGAACAGGATATTTGATTAACCCTTTTTCAACAACAAGAAGCCCAAAAAACCATGATATACATTGCTTAGAGAACATGACCAGAATTCCCTGTCTCAGTTTATTTCTCGGTATAAATTTATATAGAAGTACACCTGTAACAATCCAAATGAAATAGAGAATACATTTATCTTTTGACACGGCACATGACCTCCTCTATCCTACTAATGTTTCCAATTTCAGAACATCAATACGTTAGAAGTTAGGATAAATATGTTTCTACTCCACCTCAAGCGCCATCTTCAAATACTCCACAAATAGAATCGATTGCTCCTTCAGGTGAATATCTTCTTCTGGAAGGATCGCATGATCAAGCGCAAGTCCATCAATGAAAGAAACAATCGAACGAGCAATAGTAGCGCTCGAGTACTTCCTGCTAAACTCACCGCTCTCCTGCCCGGCCTGTATCACATCGTCATACACCTTAAAGCCAAGGTAATACCGCTCCTTTCCATACTTTCGTCTACGCTCATCATTACGTCCTGTGATGAAAAACTCTAAATTGCTTGGAGCGAGTGGATCCATCCTGATCCACTGCAACCCGAAGGCAGCATCAAGGCTTTCAGTACAAATGGAAACTGAATCTAGTAGTCTATTTGACAATTTGTTATCCATAGAGGAAAAACAGATCCACCAGTATCTCACTCATGTTTTCACCTTACATCCCGGTCAATTTGCAGACTCCAAGCTCTCTCAAACTAATGAAACTATCCGCTTCTCACGAATGGATCAACATCATGCTTTTATCATGTTTTTAGATAATGAAGGAACTCCTCATATGCCTCACTACAAGAAAGACGAGTTACAGGATAAGAGCATGCCTTCCGAAGAACAACGTCAGCGCTACAACTCTTCTTGATGGCATTGCCTGCATCGATGAGCACCTGAATGTGACATCCATTAATAAAGCGCTAAGAAGAATGTTGGGGTATTCTCTTGAAGAACTTACGACCAGGAAACGAAGTGATATCGTTAGAATCCGCGGAAACTGTTCGACATCAGTTCACATCTGCATTGAATGGACGCCCGAAAATTTACGAAATTGACGCCTCTCACCGAAATGGTCATACTATTCATCTTCAAAATCAAAACCATTCCAATTAAAATTGATGGTGCATTCCGTGGTGCCTATAAAATCATTAAGGACATTTCTGATTATAAAAAGTCCCAACTTGAAACATTGGAACAGGCAGCTCAATTACAATCCCTTATTGATTCCATCCCTGAATTTGTGGTTTTTAAAGATGGAAATGGTCGAATTATTGAGATGAACGAATACGCTAAGTCCATCTTCAAAATTGGAGATAAACAATATGTCGGGAAAACCTGTGAACAACTAAATTGTTACCATAATGGCACTAATCAACTTCTGCTTAATAGTGCCAAAACAGATCAAGTAGCATGGGAAATGAAATCGAAAATTGAATATGAGCACAAGATTAAAAGACGAATGGTGAGGAAGTAACGTATGAAATTATCAAAGCCCCAACCTTCAAGCTTAATGGTAACCGGAAATATATAATTTCCATCGGAAGAGACATCTCCATGCTTAAAAAAGTAGAAAAAGAACTCGTTTCGACAAAGGAGCTGATTGAATCAATTTTCACCAACAATGCTGATGCGATATCTGTAAGTAACTTGAATCAAAAAATCATTAAAGTAAACCCTGCCTTCCAGCGGTTACATGGCTACAACGATGGTGACATGATTACAAACTTGATGAATGTGTACCCTGAGGACAACAAAGCAGAAGCTGAAAAAATGATTAGCAAAGTAATGCGAGGAGAAGGTGTGGTCGATTTCGAAACCATTCGCAAGCGAAAAGATGGATCATTAATCGATGTAAGCATCACCTATTCACCCATTAAAGATCATGAAGGAAACATTACAGCCATGTTAGCCATTACCCGAGATATTCAAGACCGTAAAAAAACCGACGAATTGCTCCTTCGCTCAGAGAAACTCTCAGCAATAGGGCAACTCTCAGCTGCGGTAGCACACGAAGTAAGAAATCCATTAACAACTAGTTTACAAGAACCGAATCAATGATGACATACTGCAACTCATGCTGTCTGAAATGGAGCGGATCGAATCAATCATTAATGAAATTCTATCACTTGCAAGACCTCAGGCTGTTACCTACCAAGAACTGAATATCATCGCGCTCATTCGCAATGTGCTATCACTCATGGAGCCAGAAGCTCTACTTAAAAAAGTGGATTTTTATGCTACATTTCATACCCTATTTCAGACAATGTACGTTGAGAAAAACCAGATTACACAGGTGATAATGAACATCATCAAGAACGCCCGAATCGATGCCAGACGGTGGCGATATTGCCATCACTACTCACCACTCAAGCAAACATCAGATTATCAAAATTGCCGACAAGGGGGTTGGGATTCCAGAAGAAAGACTCGAGCGCCTCGGGGAGCCATTCTTTTCAAACAAAGATACAGGCACAGGACTCGGTCTTGTTGTCTGCTATAAGATTATTCATGAACACAATGGAACGATTCATTTTGATAGCACTGTGGGTGAAGGAACAACTGTGACGATTTCTTTACCGCTATAGCGGGGTCAGAGAGGGGTCTGACCCCGCTCAGCTCTTTCCCTTTTATTCACTAAACACCGCATTCGAAAGTAGTCGGAACAAGTAATCCGTATGATCTCGGAACCCTGCTTCAATTCCAATTAACGTGACATCCTGATCCTGCTCTTTCACAATCACAGGCTGTCCTGCTGCACCATCACGATTTTCCCAGTGGCCTGCTACAAAGAAATCCTCCTCATCATCAAATGAAGCATGAACATCTACACCATCTACATTAGAGTACCAAACAGGCTGGTAAACGAAACCGAAGTCAGTTGCTTCATAGCCTGACGTTAATGATGTATCCCCATAGTCTACTCTCACAATTCCATTGCTGTTTGAATAGCCTTTATTAACTGTCACATCAGTTAACCCAAGCTTTTTCGTAGCATCGGAAGCTCCAGCTCCTACTGCAATGTACTTGCCTCCCCTTTCAACAAATGATTGGATGTTTTCCTTGAATGCATGATACTGACTTTCACTTTCAAGTCCAAACTCCGCATTCGCACGTGAATTGGTGTAAGAAATCAGGCGAGACGTTCCACTATAGAAGAAAGCATCTGTATCCTGAAGACCATTCTCTGCCAGCTCCACTGGCGTGATCTCTTCAACAGTAAAGCCCAATCGCTCAAGCGCTAACCGTGTACCCGAATGCGACTGTGATTTGTTCATCCCACCATCTTCTAAGATTGTCACTTTCTGAGAATCAAGTGGCTTCCCTTCTGTTCCCTCCCCTGAAACAACGGTAATGCCAGAAGCCTTCACAAGCTTTTTCAATTCAGGAATTGATGCTGAGTTAACAATAAACTGATCATCCGCTCCCCACGTCACATCAAATCCATTTTTCATTAGCGTATTTGCAAGGTTGACTGCTTCAACGGAGGAGTTCGGAATCAGGTAAGGACCACCTCCTACTAATTCGCCATCTGTTAAGACTTTTTTCACATCAGATGTTTTCACAGTCAAATTGCTTTTTGCATCTACCTCAATCGCTTCAAATCCCCATAGCTCAGGAAGATTCCAGGCAGAAATATCATACATAGACGGGGTAATGTCCGTGATATCCTCCCCATCCCACAGCATCGTATTGGCAAGGCCAGCTTTTGCCTGACTCATATCCACGATATAGGTGCCTGCAGGATACGCCTTACCATCATATTTAAAATCTTTCTTAGCCTCTGAAACACTAATGTCATTAAACATCAAGTGCTCAACCGCTTTTTCCGTTGCAGTAGGATCCGTTTCATCTACTGGTAAAATGTACGCCTTCGGGAAAAATCCCTCTGTGTGATACGGATGATCAAACTGGATGCCACGCTTAAACACTTCGATTTGATCCTTGATCATTTCTTCCTTATTCTCATTCGAAAATTCAAGCGCACCCATCACCGCGTCATAATGCCATTTCACTCCATCCCAATCGTTTGTCGGAGCTTCAAGCGTGTACCCATATGCTCCGTGGTACATGGCATACATCGGTGTGAAAATCGGTGGATAATCATCCCAGCCTGCTTCATCGTCACGCTGAGGAATATATGTACCTGTCATAGTTTGATAGTTAACTCCTGATGCATCTATATTCGTATTATCGTATTCATCCCGATGTTCAATAACATTATTTTCCATTGATTCTGCTTGATCCAGCGCCCAGTTGGAGAATAGATCGTATTCATAATTCGGATTATGAGGTGGTGTACATGGTTCAATTAACCCTGGATGATCTGCGCCACCATATGCTTTCACATAACCGTGCAAATCCAGAAACACCATCGGATTCCATTCCTTGATCAATTCAACCGTATGTTTTGTTTCAACCTGGGACTGTGTAATGAAATCACGATTCAGATCGATGCCATTTCCATTAAAACGTGTCGCATCGATTCGGCCATCGGGATTTGCGACTACATTAAATATAAGGATGTGATTTTCCAAGAGTTCCTTCGTTTTCGCATCATCTGCCGTAGCGAAACGTTCAATCAACTGTAGTGCTGCATCTGAACCGACAAATTCCGTACCATGAATCGACGCGTTGATCATTACTGGCACCTTAAAATCCGGATGTTTCTCGATAAAATCCTCTGCTTTATCTGGACTTTTAAACATCTTTTTCCTCAACGCCTGCTGATAGCCATATTTCCCTTTCGCAGATGGATCAGAAATCGTTACTACATAGAGATCCTGTCCCTCAGAAGACTTCGCAGGTGTCTCAACGGTAATCCGATTGCTATTCTTTTCAATCTCTTGAAGCTTATCATCCACTTCTGAATACTTCACAAAATCATAGTTCTCACTATTAAATAAACTTCCGTCTTCCTCCTGTAACGTCTCATTCCAATTTACATTCTGCCAATTCGCCTCTGCTGAACCTGTCATTGGCGCAGCTAAGAGCCCTATAGCAGCCAACCCCGATATCAATTGCTTCTTCATCCCCAGCCTCCTCTAATTAACTAAATAGTATAATTACTAGTTTAAACCTTTTATTCAATAATTTGTATATACCATTCATCCTGATTAGAGGGAGGTCTTTTGAACTAGAAGAGAAGAGGAAAGAGGGAAAGGGGGTCAGACACGTGTCTGACCCCCTACTTATCTACAATACCCCATTCATCTCGATGCCTTCTGAGACTGCCCCTTTAGCCTGGAACCAGTTCAAGCTTTCGTGGTAGGAGACAACTTCTCCAATTACGATCATAGATGGATTCTTCATGTTTGCCTGTTTCACGCGCTCCGCAATGCCTTCTAGCGTACCCGTCACCGTCCTCTGATTCTCGGTTGTTCCTTGATAGATGACCGCGACCGGTGTTTCAGCGGAACGTCCATGGCGAATTAGTTTTTCACAAATCGACGGCAGCTTACTCACCCCCATATAGATCGCAATGGTCCCTTTCCCTTTTGCAAGATGCTCCCATTCTCCTTCGCTATTATCCTGAAGGTGCCCGGTAATAAATGTAACAGACGCGCTGACTGATCGGTGTGTGAGAGGTATACCAGCATATGCTGGTGCTGCAGCCCCAGAAGTCACACCGGGTACTACTTCATAGGGAATCCCTCTTTTGCTGACCCATTCTGCCTCTTCACCGCCGCGTCCGAAAATAAAAGGATCTCCACCCTTTAGTCTTGCAACAACTTTTCCTTTCTTCGCATATTTAACGAGAAAGCGATTAATGGTCTCTTGTGTCATCGCATGATAGTTTGGTAGTTTACCGCAAAAGATTAGTTCTGCTCCTGGTTTCGCATAGCCTAATAGCTCTTCACTAATAAGTCGATCGTAAAGGATAACATCAGATTCTTGAATGGCACGCAGTCCTTTTAGCGTAATCAATTCAGGGTCTCCCGGGCCAGCACCAATTAAATACACTTTTCCCATCATAATCGCTCCCTTTTATTCAGTCTCCTACTCTATCGTCAGATAAACATAGCCATCTTCTACATCAACCGGAAACGTCTGCACGCATCCAGTATCTGGTTCCTGAACTTTTCCATCCTTTGTACTGATTTTCCAATCATGAAGCGGGCAATAAACATGATCTCCGCAAATGATCCCCTCTGCCAATGGGCCGCCTTTATGTGGACATTTATTCTCAACCGCCTGCATCGATCCGTTTGACAAATGGAAGACGGCAATAGACCATTTTAGAACCTCAACAGTTTTCCCTGACTGTTGCGGAAAGTCTTCGATTCTACCGATATTAACCTTACTTGTATTAACCTTACTTGCTTGAACTGGCATGGAACATTCCTCCCAAAAAAGTTGTTAGGGCTGTAAAATCGTTTCAAATTGCTGACGAACCGTTCGATCTTCAAGTGCTTCCTTCCATGGATCTCTTGTGGCACGAAGCGCAATATCGATACGATTATTGAGGTTATTTTTCTCCTCCTCATCAGAAAGAACTTCTTTCACATGGTCAATTCCGACTCTCTCTACCCACGCCGACGTTCGTTCTAAATAGTTAGCCGTCTCGCGGTAATATTGCAAATAGGCACCTGTGGTTTTCATTACTTCTTCATCTGTGGTTACTGTCGCCAGTAAGTGTCCTCCCTGAACATTTATGCCACCATTTCCACCAACATAAAGTTCCCAGGCACCGTCTACCCCAATAATCCCAACATCTTTAAAACCTGACTCTGCACAGCTTCTCGGACAGGCCGATACGGCCATCTTGACTTTGTGCGGTGTTTGGAGTCGCTCGAATTTCTTCTCAAGTCGAACGCCAAGCCCAATCGAATCCTGTGTCCCAAAGCGACAGAACTGCTCTCCTACACATGTTTTGACTGTTCGAAGTGCTTTTCCATAAGCGTATCCTGACGGCATATCAAGATCTGCCCAGATCGATGGAAGGTCATCCTTCTTAGCACCGAGCATATCAATCCGCTGCCCACCTGTAACTTTCAGCATTTTGATTTCGTACTTATCACTCACCTCGGCAATCTTTCGAAGCTGATCGGAGGTTGTAACTCCGCCATACATACGCGGCACAACAGAGAACGTACCATCGTTTTGAATATTGGCATGCATCCGTTCATTAACAAAACGCGAAGCTGCTTCATCTTCATATTCCTCAGGAAACAGCATGCCAAGGTAGTAATTAAGAGATGGACGACATTTCGAACAGCCTTCTTTATTCTCAAAATCTAGCACATGGTACACTTCTTTCGTTGTTTGAATCCCCTTCTCTCGAATCGCTTCTACAATTTCGTTTCTTGAAAGGGATGTACATCCACAGATCGGCTCCTGCTGGTCACTTGCATCAAATACGTCGCCAAGCGTATGCTCGAGGATCTGACTTACAAGCGGCTGGCATCCACCGCATGATCTTGATGCATTTGTACACCCTTTGATTTCACCAACGGTGCGGAGGCCTTGGTCCTGAATTGCCTTAGTAATGCATCCTTTGGTTACACCATTACAGCCGCACACAATTTCACTCTCTGGCATTGATGCAACAAGGTCATCCCCTCCATCTTCTTCAGGCTCAAGAAGCGCCACTTTTTTCATCTTTTCCACATTCATTTCTGAACGCATGTAGCTTAGAATTCTAGAGCTATCCGAAGTGTCACCAAACATGACCGTTCCTACAATTTTCTGATCAGCAATCATGATTTTCTTGTAGATGCCTTCTGATTCATCATGAATTCGAATCGCCTTCACACCTTCCTCTTCCTGGAACAGTCCGGCTGAGAAAACATCAACTCCTGATACTTTAAGCTTTGTAAAGACAACAGACCCTTCATAAGGTCCACTTTCATCACCACTAATCGATTTCGCCAGAACAGCAGCCTGTTCATAGAGTGGTGCAACGAGCCCATAAGCGATGCCCCGATGCTCGGCACATTCACCTACCGCATAAATGCCGGGATGGGACGTTTTCATAAAATCATCAACGACAATCCCCCGGTTTGTTTCAAGACCCGTTTCGCTAGCAAGAGCGATATTCGGCTTGATCCCGACAGCCATTACCACAAGATCAGCTTCAATTTCTTCCCCGTCCTTAAAAGCGAGACCGCTAACATGTTCATCACCTGTCACATGCGTCGTTTCTTTTTCCATCAGGAAGGTCATGCCCTGCTGTTCAAGCTCATCTTTCAGCATTTTCGAGGCGGTTGCATCTAACTGGCGATCCATGAGCGCATCTGTATTATGTACAACGCTCACTTCCATATTTAAGTTAAGCAGGCCTCTTGCAGCTTCCAACCCGAGAAGACCTCCCCCGATCACTACCGCTTTCCTCTTCGTTTTCGCGGATTCTATCATTGCGTTGCAGTCGTCTATATCACGAAAGGTGATGACACCTTTTTTGTCTATCCCTGGAAATGGGATGATAAAAGGGTTTGACCCGGTAGCAATAATAAGGCGGTCGTAAGGGAGTGCACCCCCTTTATTCGTATATACAAGTCTTTGGTCCTTATCAATTTCAGTGACAGCTTCGTCTGTCCTAAGCGTCACCTTCTGTTCGTCGTACCAGTCGAGTGGTTTAATGAGCAGTTCATCGACCGTTCCGTTCCCCTGCAGCACAGTTGATAACTGGATTCTGTCATAAGCGGGTGTCCGCTCTTTGCCGATTACCGTAATGTCGTATGCGTTCGGTTCAAGCTTCACAATCTCTTCAACACAGCGGATCCCTGCCATCCCGTTTCCAATTACAAGTATTCGTTCTTTCATGGTATCTCCTCCATTTATTATCATCTTGATACGTTCGTATTGGATGGAACTCTCGAGACTTTCCCTTCTCTGACTGCTCTTTGTTTAGGCTCGACGAGTAAAATCATGCCTGCCGTACACACAGCACCAGTAACGCTAATCACCAAAAAGAATTGTCCGGGCTGAACCATGCTGTAAACGGTAAGGAATGTTGTTGCTCCAACATTTCCGTACGCTCCGACAAGACCAGCAATTTGACCGGTGACTTTCTTTTTGATTAATGGCACCATCGCAAACACGGCGCCTTCCCCTCCCTGTACAAAAAAGGAGCAAAGCATCGTCACCGCGATGGCGAGAGCGAGAGGCCAGGTTCCTGAGACTTGTGACAGAAGAAAGTATCCGATTGACAGACCGAAAAGCATAATGGTCAGAATCAGTTTCCTTCCAAACCGATCACTTAAGTATCCTCCGAGTGGACGTGCAACAAGGTTCGTGAAGGCAAAGGACCCGGCTATGATTCCCGCTTCCGCTAAACCAAGGTCAAACGTCTCACTGAAAAAGAGAGGAAGCATGGAGACAACCGCAAGCTCAGAGCCAAAGGTTACAAAATAGGCCGAAGCAAGAATGAATACCTGTTTAAACGAATACTGCTCTTCTTCAGGAACCCCTTTTTCAAGAGCAGGCCTGTTGTATTGAATCGCACGAAAACTACTGGAGATAAATAGGATTAAAAGGATAAGACAACCTGCAATCGCAGCTTCACTGGTTAATATCGCCATGCTATACAGCTTCCAAAGAAAGACACCAAGAATGCCGTACATCGGGAGCATGATCGCAATCAAACCAATCAGGTCCTTATAGCTTGTTACTTCAAGTCCACCTTTTCGTTTTACTTCACCTGGCAAGGATTTCGAATGAGGTGTATCTGAAGCTGTGAAGTAAAAGACAATTCCATAAATGAGAACAAGTAGACCAGTTATCCCGATCGCATACCGCCAGCCTTCCTCGCCCCCTAATAGAAGAGCAAGTACCGGTAAGGACATCGCTGCAGCAGCGGAACCAAAATTGCCCCAGCCACCGTAGATGCCTTCTGCGATACCCATCCGCTTTTCTGGAAACCATTCAGAGATCATCCGGATCCCAATGACAAATCCAGCACCGATGATTCCGAGAAACATACGGCTGATTAGAAGCTGCCAGTATGTCGTTGCTAAAGCGAATGCAATACATGGAACACTCATGACGACTAGGAGACTGGAATAGACTTTCCGAGGACCAAAGCGATCCACCAGTACACCTATCAAAACACGAGCTGGAATCGTTAGTGCCACATTCATAATCAACAATGCACCAATTTCATCACTCGTAAGCTGAAACTTCTCCTGAATGACATGAATAAAAGGCGCCATATTAAACCAGACAACAAATGACAGAAAGAAAGCAAAAGTCGTTAGACCAAGGATCGAAACGTTAGGTGTTATTCGACGTTTTATCACGCTGCATTTTTCCTCCTCATTTACTAAAGAATTTATATCCTGGATATGTATTGCAGTTTAAAATATTCTGACAATAATATGTGCTTATTTGTAAACTTATCTAACATCCTTTTTATGGAAACGCTTACACCAAATAGACCTCAAAACACCAGAAAAGGCAGCACAATAGCTCTGCTGCCTCCACGATATTCATATTTTGACACATGTTATATTATGTTACATTAGATTGTGATTTTTCATAGGAGGGTTGAATATCGACCGCACAAACTTTGAACGATGGCATTTTACATCGAGGATCAAGTTCCTGTGACGTTAATCGATTGATGCACTGTTTACCTCCCCAGTGGAATGGAACAAAGAGGGTGTCTTCTCGAATCCGATCAGTAACATGGCACCTTAACTGGATCTCGCCCCTTTCAGAGGTTAGACGGGCCATTTCATGAGGCTGCAACCCAAATCGCTTTGCGGTTTCAGGGTGAATTTGCACAAACGGCTCTACTACTCTTGAGCGAAGACCTGGGGAATTCCTTGTTTGTACGCCCGTTAAATAATGCTCGAGCACTCTTCCAGTTGTTAAATACAACGGATACCGAGCACTGACACTCTCACTTGGCACATGATTCCGAACGATTCCGATAGAAGCCCGTCCATCCCTTGTCGGAAAAGACTCACTGAACAGACGTTTCTCCCCGTCTGGTTCGTCTTCTGTGCACGGCCAGTATACCCTTTCAGTTTGAAGCCTATCATACGTAATACCTGAATAATCTGCGATTCCGCCTTTACTTGCTATTCGTAATTCATTAAAAATATCTTGCGGATTTGAGTACTGAAAGTATGCTCCTTTTCCTAGAACAGCGGAAAGTTGACAGAGGATTTCCCAGTCATGCCTCACACCTTCTGGCCGCACCCTTGCAGCTTTACGAAGCGCTACCCGTCCTTCAAAATTTGTCATCGTTCCTTCATCCTCAAGATAGGAAGATGACGGCAGGATTAAATCGGCCAGTTGAGCAGTCTCGGATTCAAACATATCCACAACTACAAGAAACTCAAGAGATTTTAGCGCTTTTTCAACGAGATTGATGTTTGGGTTCGATACAACAGGATTTGACCCCATCACAAAGAGACTCTTCAAATCACCGCGATCTATTTTCTCCATCATTTCGTAAGCTGAAACGCCTTTACCAGGCAACTCTCCTTCGTCAATGCCCCACACATTGGCGATATAGCTACGATCCTCTAAGTTTTCAATAGAACGGTAACCCGGAAGCTGATCAGCTTTTTGACCGTGTTCTCTTCCACCCTGCCCATTCCCCTGACCGGTCACAGCGCCATATCCACAGCCAATCCGACCGATTTTTCCTGTTAGAAGAAGGAGATTCAGGTAATTTCGGACAGTGTCATATCCGTAGGCCAGCTGCTCAACCCCTCTCGCTGTGAGCACCATTCCGGTCGGAGATGTAGCAAAAGTTCGAGCCACTTCGGTAATGGTTTCAACAGGGACATCAACAAGATCGGACAATTGCTCTAAGTCACTATCATCCAGATGGCGACAAAGTTCCTCATAGCCATTTGTTCGGTCAGTTATAAATTCTGAATCAACAAGCTTATCATTGATGATCACTTTTAAAAGTCCATTGACGAATGAAGCATCCATCCCTGGCTTGATCTTGATATGAAGATCTGCAAGATCCGTTGTTGCCGTCTCACGCGGATCAATCGCAATCAAAAAAGAGCCGTTTTGCTTCGCCTCTTCAAGGTAAGGCATCAATGTCGGCTGACATTCTGCAATATTAGTCCCAGCCAGAATGATGCATTTCGAATATGGAATTTCACTCAGCTTATTTGTAAACCCTCGATCCATTCCGAAGGCGTCATTTGCACCTGAAGCGGCGGCTGACATACAGAATCGCCCATTGTAGTCGATAAAACGCGTACCAAGTGTCACCCTTGCGAATTTCCCGAGCAAGTACGCCTCTTCATTGGTCAGCGATCCGCCCCCATACACGCCAATCGCATCCTTTCCCTCCTTTTCTTGAATCGACTCGAAGCGGTCTTTCATTAAAGCAAATGCCTCATCCCACGTAATTGAGACAAAGGCATCGTCTTTTCTCTGCATCGGTGTTTGAATGCGCTTCGGATTGAAATGATGCTGATGCGCATGCATTCCTTTTACACAAAGCCGGCCCTCAGATGTCACGTTAGGCGTGCCGCTGACTGAAACCCTTTTTCTAGTCACAATACGCTCTTCAACAAGCTTCATTGTACATTGCACGCTGCAAAAGGGACATTGCGATTCATATATCTCTTCAGTACCGCGTTCCTTTTCCTTCTCTCTGAAATGATGCAAAAAGTTCTTCATCTCTCCACACTCCTTACAGCTATACGATCATTCTCGAATTGATCCGGTAGTGATTCACTTAAAAATTCATGCAGCCCTTCAAAAGTAACCTCATCAAAAATTGCTTCCCTGATTTGGATAACCCCAACTCGATTTACCCAGTTCTCCACTCTCTCACGATAAAAGGCATCGAGCTTATAGAGTTGGAGAAATGCCCCTATGAGGCCGAGAATCTCCTTTTCCTCTTCCACACTAAATAGAAGAAGCGATTCACCCTCGATCAAAAGGTGCCCCTCAAAACGCTCCCCCTCCTGTACAATCATCAAGTCAGTTTCGACATTTGACAGAAAAGAGGCCGATAGCGTGATCTCAACTTTCTCTGGTAATTCTAGACGTTCGAGCTTTTGTTCGAGCATCTCCCCAAGACGAATAAAACGCATTATTTTCTGATATCCCGTTTGATTGCCCTCATCAATTTTGATTGAAAGAGAGCGATGTGACCATACTGCCTGCAGGCATTCTAGTACAAAAGGAAGCACCTCTTCTTGAACACCCATTAATTTAATCCGGTGGTCCTCTGTGAACCTTACGATTGGAATGTTAAATCGCTCTATGACAGATGTGATCCTGTTCAATTCTTTCGATGTAGCAAAACCTCCGCTTGTTTTAGGAATGAGAGCATACGTCCCATCATCGAGTAGCGAAAAGGAAACCTGCTGGTTTTCACCAGGGCTACCGCTTAGATAATACGTTAAAGCCGGAGTGCATGTATGGCATCCTTCAGTATTCTCCCACTCAAACAACCGATGAACCTCTTCCAACGTTTGGATCTGTTCGACACGAATCGCTTCAACGATCTCCTGTTCACTATAGGTTGTACAGGTACACATTGGTTCTGGTGCAGCTTGAGCATCTGAATTCAAACAATACTCAAGCAAATCACATACGACACCTCGGCAACCCCCGCACGAGCTTGAGGCTTTTGTCTGATCTTTAACTTCTTCAACAGATGTTAGCCCATCTCTATAAACGGCTGTCGTAATCGCACCTTTTGTAACCCCATTACACTGGCAGATCGTCGTGCTGTCTGGCACTTCAAGAAAGCCCGAATCCGTAGTCGAATCACTTGAAAGCACGTGGTATTCCGGAATCTTCGTAACCGGCGCTTGTTCAATCACCATTTGCGAAATTTGCTTCGCATCCGTTGTATCCCCGTAAAGAATGGCGCCCACAACCGAACCATGCATGGTTACGATTTTCTTGTAGATGTTACGAACTGGATCTACCCATTTAAACGTTCTCGTCTCTTCCGTTTCAAGCACCTGCCCTGCTGAAAATGCCTCAATGTCTCGAATTTTAAGAAAGGTGGACACTGTTGATCCTTTATAACGCTCTCCTCGTAACCCGGAAAGCGTTCGAGCCAATTGACTCGCCTGTTCATAAATCGGACCAACCAGTCCATACGTAACCCCTCGGTGTTCCGCGCACTCACCGATGGCGTATACATTCGGTATATTCGTTCGCATATAGTCGTTCACTACGATTCCTTTCCGGATCTCGAGCCCCGATCTTTTGGCAAACTCAATATTCGGACGAATCCCAACAGACATCAACACAAGATCCGTCTCAAGCGTGTGGCCATCTGCAAATCGAATGCTTTCAACACGGCGATTTCCTATCAATTCTTTCGTCCTTTTGTTTAGAGCAAACCTCACTCCCTTTGCCTCTAGCTGTTCTTGGAGCAAACCAGCTGCATACGTATCCAACTGTCGATTCATCACATTTGGTTGATGATGCACAACCGTTGTTTCAAATCCATGATGAACAAGACCCATTGCTGCCTCAAGCCCAAGCAGCCCGGCACCAATCACCGTTGCTTTCTTATATCGCCCGGACCTGCTCAGCAATTCTTCATAATCCTGAAGGGTTCGAAACGTCATCACACCATCCTTATCTGCTCCCTTGACAGGGAGGATGTAAGGACTTGAGCCCGAAGCAATAACAAGGTGATCATAAGACAGCTTCCTCCCCTTATCGGTCTCCACCTGATTCAAACCAGGATGAATAGATAATACCGTTTCATTCGATAAGAAACGGATCCCATTTGTCGTATACCAGTCCATGTCATAAATCACGACATCTTCGAGCGTGGTGTCTCCCTGAAGAATACTCGAGAGCATAATCCGGTTATACGCTGGATACCGCTCTTTTCCGATGACCGTAATCTCATATCGTTCCGGTTCAATTTTAAGAAAGCTTTCAAGAAAACGGATGCCTGCCATGCCATTCCCTACCAACAAGATTTTCTCTTTCACGGTATCCCCTCTTCCTAACAGGTAACATTATGAAATTATCCTACCATGTCTGAAAATTGAAAATAACATCAGCGTAAGGTATCCTGACAGGGATTTCATACCGAAGGCGAGAAGGAGAACATTAAAATAAGAGATGAATGTGAGGTTTTCTCGCAATTTAAAGATGGGGTCATTAAAGATGGGGTCAGACACGTGTCTGACCCCTAAACATCCACATGAAGCGTTTCTTTCATTTTTGTCCATGCTATGATTCCGGATATGAACGGGAGTATAGCGACAAGGACGATCGCCCAATTGATAGTAATTATGTCTGCAATAATCCCTGCAATCAATGCACCAAATGCGTATCCACTGTCTCGCCAGAATCGATAAACTCCCATGGACCTAGCTCGCCATTCTGGATGGGCCACATCACTTATGGAAGCGAGGATAGTTGGATAAACCATTGCTGTTCCTATTCCTAGAAGTGTTGCACCTATGATCCATAACGGGTAGGTATGAACGATTAATATAAACCACCAAGATAGAGCTTGGACAAACATCCCAGTCACTATAAGTTTTTTTTCGTCCTATTTTATCGCTCCAAACTCCGGTAAATAGCTGAAATAATCCCCACCAGAACAAGAAATATCGGGAAAAGTCCCCATGCCATCCCATCTTTTAAGTTAGTTGTCAGTCCAGCTAAGCTGT
The DNA here is from genome assembly GCF_039851965.1 of Pseudalkalibacillus hwajinpoensis. Lineage (NCBI taxonomy): Bacteria > Bacillati > Bacillota > Bacilli > Caryophanales > Guptibacillaceae > Guptibacillus > Guptibacillus hwajinpoensis. The sequence goes on from NZ_CP156674.1 coordinate 1,038,564, forward strand.
TGCTTGATAAACTAGGGTTTTTCCATGTGGTACGCTTGAATATTTCCCAAGTGGAAACAGGATCCGACTCCTGTTTTGTTGTTTGGCCTGTGTTTTAAGATGCTGATCCGTATTTTGTACGATAAGTGATAGAAACGTTGGTACGACAAATAAAAATGCCTCACAAATCACTCTCCAGTTTGTGGGGCATTTTCACTTACATTTTCACTTTTGTACTTCAAAACTGAACTATTTAGTCTACTATTTGGAACCTTTGTTGTTAAAAAGAGGCATATCACTTTGGAAGAAGAACACATCTCGAACCCTAAGGCAGGTCGTTTCCTGCTGCACGATAGAGTTCGTACCATTCTTTTCTATTCAGTTCAATTTCAGAAGCTTTCGCAATGTCTTTTAAACGTTTCGGGTTCATCGTTCCGACAACCGGCTGGATATTTGCAGGATGACGTAAAATCCATGCGATCGCAATAGCTGAATCTGTTACGCCTTTTTTCTCAGCAAGTTCCTGTAGTTTCTTATTGACTTCTGGGAACGCTTTATTTCCAACAAATGGGCCGTCAATCATACCGTGCTGGAAAGGGGACCAAGCCTGGATGGTTATATCATTCAAGCGACAATATTCGAGAACGTTACTGTCTCGTACGATCGCAGGATCATGCTGCATATTCACATTGAACCCTACATCTATCATTGGCGTATGTACGATACTCAATTGCAACTGGTTCACGATTAAGTCTTCTTTCAAATACTTTTTCAACAGTTCAATTTGCATCGGGTTTTGGTTACTTACACCAAAATGCCGAACTTTCCCGCTTTCCTTTAACGTTGCGAAAGCTTCAGCCACCTCTTCTGGTTCAAACAATGCATCCGGACGATGAAGCAGCAAACTGTCAATATAGTCAGTTTTTAATCGCTTTAAGCTACCTTCCACAGATTCTAGAATATGTTCTCTCGAAAAATCAAAATACCCTTCTCGAATCCCGCATTTGGTCTGCAGTTTCATTTTTTCACGAACATCATCATTCATATCAATCGCTTCTGCAAACACTTCTTCTGATTTTCCTTTGCCATAGATATCGGCATGGTCGAATAAATCAACCCCGGCTTCCATCGCATTTTCGATCACATAGCCTGCATCTTTATTGCTAAGTTCATTCATTCGCATACAGCCCAACGAAATTTCGCCGACCTCTAATTCACTGTTTCCTAACTTGATCTTTTTCAAATAAAGCACCTCTTTTCATCTGATGTTTCTATCCTAACACTTTGTTATAGAAATAGTCTTTGGAAACGCTTCACTAATTTGTGTAATGTGAGGGTGGGGGTCAGACAGGTTTCTGACCCCCACCTGATCTAATATTACCTTTAAGATTAAGTATGTAAGATTACAGGTTGGTAGACACTAATAAGCACCATTGCTTAATCGAAGGAGAAGTGGCTATGTCAGACGAAAAACGCGATCTCACTCTAGAACAACGGGCATTACTCGATCGGCTCTTAGAACCTCAGGTACAGGAATCATTGAACGTTCTCATTACAGAGCTTCCTAAAGTAACAGAATTAGTTACGATGCTTTCTAAGTCGTATGATACCGTTCAGTCGATCGCAACCGACGAGGTGTTGATGAGTGATACAACAGAATTTATTACTGAGCTTATTGCTCCAGTGAAGTCTTCCGCTAAAGAAGTAGCAGCGAATGTGATTGAAGCGAAAGAGCATGCCGAAAAGAGCTCAGAGGTAATCGGCGTATTCGGCTTATTAAAAATGCTAAAAGACCCACAAGCACAGAAGCTTTTCAGATTCGCGAATGCTTATCTTAAAGTTTCAGGAGAACGAAATAACCAAAAATTATAGATCTGCTAGGATGGAGGAACAATCATGTCAAAACAAATCGTTATTCTAGGCGGAGGTTATGGTGGGCTTCTAGCTGCTTTATCCGTACGTCAATACTTAGGTGAATCGGACGCATCCATTACACTAATCAACAAAACACCAACACACCAGATCATTACAGAATTACATCGTCTAGCTGCTGGAAATATCTCTGAACAAGCGGCGGCACTTCCGTTAGAAAAATTAATCAAAGGAAACGACATCAACCTCAAAGTTGCTACGGTTGATTCATTCTCTGTTGATAATAAAGAAGTGAAACTTGCAGACGGTTCTACCCTTTCATATGATGCACTCGTTGTCGCATTAGGTAGTCAAACCGCCTACTTCGGCATTCCTGGACTTGAAGAAAACAGCATGGTGTTGAAGTCTGCTGAAGATGCAAATCGTATTCGCACACACGTTGAAGAACGCATCAAGAGCTTTTCCGCAACACCGAACGAAGCAGATGCAACGATATTAATCGGTGGTGGCGGCCTGACTGGTACTGAACTCGTAGGTGAACTAGCTGATGAATTACCGAAACTTACACGTAAATATGGCGTTGATCCCGCTAAGATAAAATTGATGCTTGTAGAAGCAATGCCTAAGATTCTTCCCATGCTTCCGGATGAACTGATTACCCGCGCCATGACTAGTCTTGAGAAACGCGGCGTTCAATTCTTAACGAATCTTCCTGTAACAAATGTTGAGGGTAATGTGGTCGAGTTAAAAGATGGACAAAAAATCGTTACCAATACATTTGTCTGGACAGGTGGTGTACAAGGAAATCCATTGGTTGGAGAATCCGGTCTTGAAGTGAACCGTGGACGCGCAACGGTCAACAACTATCTCCAATCCACTTCCCATGAAGATGTATTCATCGCAGGAGACAGTGCCGTTTACTTCAAACCCGGCGACGAGCGCCCCCAACCACCAACCGCTCAAATCGCTTGGCAAATGGGTGAGTTAATCGGTTATAACTTATATGCCTATCTTGAAAAGAAGGATTATAAAGACTTCACCCCGATTAACTCTGGAACACTTGCGAGCCTTGGTCGAAATGATGCTGTTGCTTCAATTGGTGAAAACGAAACCTCTCTTAAAGGACTTCCAGCATCCGTGATGAAAGAAGCGAGCAACGTTCGCTATCTCTCACATGTGAAAGGACTCTTTGCGTTGGCTTATTGATAATCGAGTAGGAGGGGGTGACTAACCCCCGACCTCTCACACCACCGTACGTACGGATCCGTATACGGCGGTTTCATGAAAATCTAACGTGCTTCTAACGATTTTAATCCTAACTGACGCCAATACTTGTCATTGAAGGTACGATGGAGGATCGGGCTACTGGCAATTCGCCAGTAGCCTTTTCTTGTGTTGCTCCATTCAAAAGCTTTCGCTTTTGTAACACCTAATGAAAGGAGTTCTTTCCTTCTTGTTTTAGGTGTTTTCCATTCCTTCCACCGGATCATTCGTAATCTCCTTCTCAACCATGCCATTAATTCTCTAAAAGTTGATGTCGTTTCAGCGAGCTGGAAATAGTTTCGCCACCCTACAATGAATTTGTTTAATTTCTTGATTCGATCGGACATCGCTAAACTCCACTTTCGTGATGTTAAGCGTCGAAGTTCCTGTTTTGCTCGTTGGATTGATTGTTTCGCGACCCTGATTTTCGAGTCTCGGTGGAGCGTGAAACTAAACCCAAGGAACGTTCGTTTCCACGGGCGGTCAATCGCACTCTTTTCCTTATTAACTTTTAGTTTTAATTTCTTCTTGATAAACTGGCTGATATTTCGAAGGATTCGTTCGGCTGCTCTTCTTGAGCCTACGTAAATCTGACAATCGTCGGCGTATCGAACGAAACGAATACCTCTTGACTCCAATTCCTTATCCAGTTCATTTAACACGATATTTGATAGAAGTGGACTTAAAGGACTTCCTTGCGGTGTCCCTGCTTGGTTCGTCTGTGTTAGGCCGTTCTCCATAACCCCAGCTTGTAGGTATCTCCGAATGATTCGAAGGATGCGACCGTCCTTAACCCGACAACTCAATGTGCGCATTAGTCGGTCGTGGTGAACGCGATCAAAGAATTTCTCCAGATCGATATCCACCACCCACCGGTATCCGTCATTGACATATTCTTGGGCTTTTCGGACCGCATCGTGTGCTCGTTTTCCTGGTCGGAACCCGTAGCTTGAGTTGGAAAACGACGGATCGTAGATCCGTTGAAGATAAAGGTTGATAGCTTGTTGGATGAAGCGATCCATGGCGGTTGGAATGCCTAGCTTTCGTTTGCCTCCGTTCGGTTTCGGGATTTCGACACGACGGACGGGTGACGGTTGATAGGTTCCATCCAGAAGTTGGGCTTCAATCTCATTCCAGGACTCCGAGATCTGGGATTTCAGTTCAGACGTGGGAATGTGATCAACGCCGTGACTCCCTTTGTTTCGGACCACTCGTCGATAGGCTTCGTTTAAATTGTTCCGATGAAGTATCTTTTCCAACATGCTTTCTTCCTCCACGTGACAGGTTTCTTTCCTTGTGTGGCACCAATTCTCCACGCTCCATATGCCCTCAGAGACTTCACTCCTACCTCATATGTTGAGCTGAAATGTTCTGTGTCATCGAACGATGCGTACTTCGGTAGAACCTGTTCTCTATTCATGATTCGGTCCTTCCCGTACCATCTCGAGTTTGGAACGGTACTATGACCTCGGCTGACTTCTGATGGTTCAGTGACTTCTCTTGAAGACAGTTACCATAGGTGTATGGCGTGACCGTCAGACCTCCCCGGGTAAGTGCACAAACTTCCTCTCCATTTACCCGCCTCATTTACTGCCATTTCCTTTGGTCATTTGGACTTCGATGTGTGTTGCCATCTCGTCCAAAAATGACAGCCTTGTATGAGATTCGTGTTCCTCGGGTCGGAGATTTGCCTCTGGCTTCCTTCAGATTCCGAGTCGCCTCGGACACCCTTGCCTTTGGCTAACGGCTACAATGACCTTTGCCGTTCGGGACTTGAACCCTATAGCGTATGCACATGCCGGGCACACAACAGGGGGGTCAGACACGTGTCTGACCCCCCTCCCCCTTTTTTAACAATAAACTGGATTATTAGAATAATGACTGATCCAACGCCCCATCCGTTCCATCTGCTTCTGCAATCTCCCGTACGATACCGGTACGACCATTTCAAATCCATCCAGAAAAACAATTTCAGAAGAGGTCTTCGTTAGCGCCCTCATATCCCTCACATGCTGGTAAAACACCCAGCAGCAGTTAAGACTCTCAGGAGACTCCGTCGGAAAAACGGAGATTGCATTCCATGTAGACACAATTATGGGGGTCTGCTGCTCATATCTTAAATGGTAAATACACCTCCTCTGCTCTTTGCAGGAGTTTCAAATAATTCCCACCCCTTTCTTGATTATAGTTAATTTTTTGAACTTTAGGAATACTTTTTTAGTATGATTTACCTACTTTCTCGCTCTTTTTTATTTCCTGCTATAAAAGGATTTGAAAACATTGATTTCCTTCCAATTAGTTGTATAATATAATGTATTTTTATTCCATCTAGAAGTTTAACCACAAAAAAACCACCTCACAGGTAGCTTTGCAACAGCTCAGAAAGCCTCTGATCCAAATCATCCATCACTTCTTCTCTATCGCTGTGAAGCATCCGAGATCTCACACCACAGAGAGAAAAACCGATTTTGACTTGATCCGAGCCCGCTTAGCCAGTCCTATTCCTTCCTTATTTAAGTTTAGTGGGCTCCTAGACTTTGATAAAAACCTTTTTAAAAAGCCCTGTCACCTTCATTAAGTTAGTTCAGTTATTGTAGAGAAAATATTAAATAAAAGACGCACGTAAAAAAGCTCAGAGTTTATAGCTCTGAGTTTAAATTTTTATTGAGGTTTATTCCATTAAAGCTCCTCTTTAACGGAACAATGGACTCAATTCAATATTCTTGAATTGCGCCCGATTGTTGAATATCATTTTTCTATTGCATAGTATCGTTGTACTGCGTAGTAGTGCTGCTTATCGTTAACAACACTTTTTCAAATAAAAGGGTTAGTATTAATAAAAAAATGACATAGAATTTCATCTATTCCACTAAGGTTTCGTAATTAAAATCACTATATAAATTAATAATTCAAAAATTTTGCCTATAAACAAGTCAAATATCTTTAAATTTTTGTTGATAGACTAGACCAAAGGATGAGTCCTTGGAAAGTCTCGAGAAAAAAATGAAAGTAAGTGCTCTAACTGTTCTGGGAAATCATTGGCGGCAAGAGCTTCCCGTGAACGCTGTAAGGCCCATGCAGTCCATCCGTCAGTTCCAGAGGCTCTTCCTATCCCAAGATCTATCCGTCCAGGATGTAAAGCTTCAAGTAAGGTAAAGTTTTCTACGACTTTAAAGGGACTATGGTTAGGTAACATAATCCCCCCAGAACCTACACGTATATTTTTAGTGTGAAGCTGCATGTATACTTAACAAATCAGGAGATGTACTGATTTGACTAGTAGTGTTGTGGTGCTCAGTAAACCAGTATCGGGTATAGCCTAACTTATCGGCTAATTGGACCACCTCTGTTGAATTCTTTAGACTTTCAGTAGGATTACTGCTCTGATAAATATGGACGAAATCTAATATAGATAATTTTAAATTTTGTTCATTCATTGTTGAAATCATTGATTATACTCCTTTTAGAAATTCAGCAAATATATGTGCCTATTCGCTTTTGGAAAATCAGCATAAATCCCAAGAGGCTTTATAAATACTGGCGTTCTCCAGTTTGTGCTGATTTTTCCACTGCATCAAGCAGCTGATGAAGTTTTACCGCATCCGCAAAACTAGGTGTTTGGGATGTTCCTCCTTGTATATCTTTAGCAAACTTACTATGCGCATGAGCGACATTCAGAACAAACCCTGCACCGTTTTTTAAGCGAATCTGGTACCCAGTAATAAGCATCTGGGATTGTTAATTCATGTAGCTCTGGATCAGTAGGACCTGCACCCCACAATTGGTGTGATCCAAATTGAATGGAAGCAGGTGCATTGAGTACGATTGTTCCCTTGTCTCCGAAAATTTCAAGAGTAAACCCAGTTTGGTGCTTAACTCCCCCTTGTATATGAACGCTAGCTGCTGCACCGTTGGTCAATTTTCCTGTAATCAGTATTTGATCATCTGTCGATTTTTCAATGACTTTTTGGATATCCACCAATTCAACTTCAGGGAATTGGTGCGCTGTAACGGCTGAAAGTTCTTTAAACTCTCCGAGCATGTAGGTAAATGCATCAAGATTATGTCCTCCCACAATAGTGAGCAAGTTCCCTCCTATCTTCCGATCAAATAAGTACGCAGTAGCCTTGTCAGCCACGCCCCCCATTCCATCAATAGAGATCTTTAAATTGGCTGACAAAACTTTTCCAACATAGCCTTCCGCCAATAAATCTTTCACATAATTGATGGCTGGGGCCTGTCTGGCTTGCAAGCCAATCGCATTGGGCAATTGTCGGGACTCCACCCATTCCTGCATTTCGAGCGCTTCAGTGGTGTTTGAGCCCAGAGGCCATTCACAATAAATCGGTTTTCCAGCAGGAACAATAGCTTTTACTGCATCATAATGTTCCTTTACGTTGATGCTAACGACTACCATATCCACATCGGAATGTTGAGCCAAATCTTCCACGTTATCAAAAGCATGAGTTGCCTTGAAGACATCAGCGCTTTTCTTGGCACTCTCCAAATTGCTGGTCCCAACTGCTTTAAGTTCAAGCTCATTCAGGTGCTCCATTGCTGGTATATGTGTCCCTCTAGCCCATCCGTTATTAATTGATCCACCTATAATACCTGCTCGTAGTTTTTTGTCCATGTAAAACAACTCCTTTTTTATAATCAACCTGTAAAACATTGAAATGTTTTTTCGATCCCATTATCAAACCACCCGAATAAAATGTTCAGGTCTATTTATTAAACTTGTTTCTTAACTATTAACTTGTGTATTGAGTATCTGTTACATATACTAGAATAAAATCATTTCTCATCTTTTTGAAGAAGGCAATAAAAATTGACGTAGTACATTTTTTTGTACTTAACAGTAGAAAGCAGGTGAACAAGTGTCTAGAATATGTAAGGATGGATTTGACAAAGAGTGTATAAAGGAACAGAGAGAAGTATATGGCATTGCCTATACTCAAAACATACTTTCCGGACGTTGGAAATATCTGATTCTTTGGTTTTTAAAGTCCAAAGAACGTCGTTATAGTGAAATCAAAGCTTTTTTAGATAATATTTCACAAGGTTCTCTTACAAAACAACTTCGAGAACTAGAAACAGATGGCTTAATTAACCGCAGGGTTTTCCCAGAGGTACCTCCTCGTGTTGAATATTCATTAACCTCAAAAGGGGAAGAATTCATTCCAATTATTGATTTGATGGAAGAATTCGGAAAGAAGTTTGGGGAACAAGTATACTAATCAAAGTGAGTACAAAGAACGTTACCTCAATATCCAAAAATCTAATCTAAAGTGGATAAGTCAGTTTAGAGGAGCACAAAGACCTGTGCGGGCTTCGATATTATACATTTTCAAGACATGCAAATGAGCAAGCTTTCTTCTATTTGAATTTGCCTAAACATAAAAAAGATTGCCTCACGCCTAGCCATGTTATTAGGCTAGAGTAGGCAATCTTTTTAGATCACTCCCATTTTCAACATTGCATCATTTTAAATAGATAAAGCGAACTTCACTTTTCTGAAAATTAAGCTTAAATACATTCATTCAAAAAGTCACTTAAAAGTAAAATCATTTATTGCGCAGTATTTAGTCTACTACGTAATATAAGGGTTACTCCACAATCTGGCCCTTTTGTGGATCAAATATAACAATCTCTTGTTCCGTTTAAGTAGCAATAGGTAAGCCTTTGAAGTCATCTCCAGCTTTTCCCCTGCTCCACACGGAACGTGCTAGTTTCCCAGCATTCCGCGCTCCATCTACTGAGATGTAATAGATTATAAGTTCCTCGTTACTCAAACGATTAGGATAATACGATTTTCCCCTGTTCACATACCTTCCGGTATTGATTGATTTTGTTTAATATGGATTTTGAGATGTTTAGCTTCTTGATGATTGATAATATTTTATCCATGTCTGTAAGATGGATTAATCGGTGAATATCCTGATGGAGGATACGCAAGTTATGAAACTTGTCATTTCCTCCTAGTGACTTGGGTAAATAATGATGACAATTGCACTTCAGAAGCATGCATTTCCCAGCCTGTGATTTCACATTTTCCCATTTTCATACTGTATCGGCTAATTCTATTATCCATGTATTCAACAGACCGATTAGGAAGGTAAGAGTTCATCAAATTACCAATTTCCTTTTGAATATCTGGACGCAGCTTTTTATATAACTTGTTTCGTCCTTCCTCCGTATAAGGTGTTAATCTTGGACTGAAGTTCATCGTGTTAACTGTTTTGACGTTTCCGAGTGGGAAAAGGTATACTTCCGCCACTTTGAAAGTCTTTATGTTTACACTAAAGAACTGCTTATATAAGGGAGGCGGGTTACTCGGATATTCCTGCTTCCCAACCGGTTGAAGTCGGTTGTATATGAACGGCTTTAAATCGTAGGCAAGACGTGAGAACACCGGATTCACATAGGTCGCTCGCTTGAAATAATTATGGGTGCCTAGTACAAAACTGTTAAAACGCAGAACGTTTTGGGAAGTTGGTGAAGATTTAATCCGACGAATTAGTCTTTTGGCTACTTGTTTGATTTGTTTCCTTTTCTTTTGGATAACACCAGTATGTGCTACTCTTTTCTTCCCCTTTTCGTTCGCGCGTATCGTAATTCCGAGAAATTCAGATTCCCTTTTGCGTAAGTTTATGATTTTGGATTTCTCTGGCGAGATATCAAGGTTGAGGCGTTCTTTTAGATAACGACGAATCACGTGATACCATTTAAGAGCAGTCTTTCCATCACGACAAAGCACCTTGAAGTCGTCCGCATAACGGACGAGATACCCCTCCTTCAGGTTAGAACGCTTCTTTGCTTTTCTCTCACCGACTTTTGATTTAAATGGTTTATCGAGAGGGAAGAACTCCCATTGTCCAGCAATCCATTGATCTAGATCATTTAGTACGATATTTGAGAGTAGTGGAGATAAGATTCCACCTTGCGGAGTTCCTTTCTTCGGAACACCTTCTCCATCTATCTCAGCTTTTATCATTTTGGAGATACAGGCAAGCACTTTTCTATCCTGTATGCCCAAATTCCACATCTGCTTCATTAAACGTGTGTGATTTACATTATCAAAGAAGCTCTTGATATCAATATCAACTACAAAATGAAGTTGGGCTTGATTAATCAAGTATTGAATCCTTGCCATCGCATGATGGGCAGCCCGCAGAGGTCTAAATCCATAACTGTGTTTGTAGAAGTGAGCTTCCGCAATGGGTTCGAGAACTTGCCTGAAACTTTGTTGGATAATTCTATCCATAATACATGGAATACCTAGCGGTCTCCATTTTCCGTTATCCTTTTCAATCCATTCTCTTCTGACTTTCTTCGGATGATAGTTCTCCAGTATTGTACTCACCTTTAAAACGAGTTCATTCTCAGATAATTCCTTGATGTCCGATATCGTTTTTTCATCTGTACCAGGTGTCTTTGAACCCTTGTTTGATTTAATGGTTCGAAAAGCGAGTAAAATGTTCTCACTGGATGTAATGATATTATAAAGGAAGGAGAAATTGTTTCCTCCTTGAGCTTTCTCATATAGTTCTGTGAATGTATCCGTCATTCTATTCAAACGTCCCTTGCCTTTCCAAGTACCTTTCAACATAGCTATCCGTACTAGAAACAGGTGCTTCCTTTAAGCCTGTGAGCTTGATATCACCATTGTCTGATATAGCGTATTTCAGAGGGCAGAATTTTACTCTACACCACTCACCCCATCGATAGATGGGACATAGGTTTCCCTATGTTGAATATCTAGACCCTTACATTCGGAAGTTTGTCAGTTCAAAATTTATGTGTCATTTCCTAGGATGATATAAAAAAAACCCAGTGCGCAATGCACTGGCTTGACATATCGTTTATTTAAATGATTTAACGCCTAAATAATGATCTTGCCAAAAGTCGTAGCTGAGATCACTTACTTCTACACCGTCGCTCCCGGCATGGATGATTTTGTTGTCGCCGATATAAATCCCGCTGTGTGAAGCTCCTTCTACATCATAAGTCCCTTCAAAAAAGACGACATCACCGATTGATGGAGAATCTACCTGTGTCCCGTCATATTTCCACATGTCACGTTCCGTTCTCGATAAGTCGACTCCAGCTTCATTGAACACATACTGGATGAAGCCGCTGCTGTCAAAACCGTCTGGTGACGTGCCGCCCCATACATATGGTGTTCCGATTAAGCTATTCGCAATGGAAACGACTTCAGATTGCGAAACGGACTCATTAGGAGTGTCATCTGAAGATGTTTCAGTAGCTCCGGTATCAGTTGAGGTTGAGGAAAGTGCAGCCATGACCTCAGGCCCTGCTTCACCGTCTACCGTAAGTCCCTGGTCTGCTTGATAATCTTCCACTGCATCTTCTGTGATTTGTCCAAATATACCATCCAAGTTATATGTATAATAACCGAGAGATTCAAGTTCCGTTTGTAACTCGCTAACATCCTGGCCACGATCCCCTTTATCCAGAACGGCTGTTTCTGATGAACTGCTGGAATCGTTTTGTTCTATATCCTCTGAATCGGCCTTAGCAAAAACTCCTTCACTTAAGACTGGTGAAAATGCCATAGAGGCCACCAGAGCAGATGAAATCACATATTTTCGTACGGCTAATCTAGACTTGTACATTTAAATTCCTCCTTGAGCAGAATCTTGCTGAAATTTGGTAGCTTGAAAGACAGGCGGAAATTTAGTTTTTTTGATACGTGTTCAGTTTCTCGACTGATCTAATTCTAGTAAGCTTGTTGTTTAACATGATCATTTCCACGCCTTTCAAACCCAATTCCTAGTGTAACAGAAGAATTCTGTAATAAGGTTGCACTCACATTAAGCCTAGATGAAAACTTTTTTAACGTTCAGTATTATCTTACATAACCTGCTATTTGCTCCATGTCTCCAACAAAAAAACACTTACCTTTTGTTCAGCAAGCGTTTTTAAATAAATGATTATATTAAATTTTAAGGTCTGTATCCATAACCAAATGAGAAAAAGAAACTAAAAAGGATAAAGAGAGCAGCTGAGGGAATTAAACTTAATAAAATAAATATCTTAGCCCTCTTGGTTCGAACCTTAGTAAACCACTTGAAGTATATGAAAATTATGATACCAATTAAAGGCAAGAATAGATAATTAGTTATTGTGTTGACCCACCCTGAATTTTTATCCCAATACGCATCAGGAACAGGGAGAACATTCTCATATTCCCTATCAATTTTGTTCTTTATTGTGATAAATAAATATGAAACGACCAAATAATAAGCAACAATTATGCTTTTTACCCACCAAAATAAGTATTTGTTGAAAAGGACGATTATAAAAATGAGTGCCAATGTTATAAAGAATCCAGTGTATTGTTGCACCTATGTACACCTCCTACAAAAACCTTAGCCAAAATATGGTGAATTATAATTAAAATCCAACGAAATAAAAAACTTGTTGAAATAAACTGCCTCGTTAGATTATCTCATCTCTATCTTAAAATAAGTACTAAGGTTCTTATCGGTTGTTCCTCTCTGTCCTCTTCTCCATTCAAACTTATTCAGCCCGGCGATCATGATGGTTGCCTTGCGCGAGTACCCAGTCAGAGAAAACTTCAATGCCACCGATGACTGCCTCGTTACGGATCGAGTGAAATAAATCAAAATTATGTTCTGCCCCCGGTAATTCCACATAAACTACCGGATGAGATGAGGATGTGCGCACATGTTGAACAAAACTTCGAGCGTGTTCCACGCTCACAATCGTATCACGATCGCCATGGGCAATGAGAAATGGCGGTGCTTCCTTTACATTACATGCAAAAGGGGACGATGGTAGCCCCTCCCTGGTGTTAAGAGCACCATAGTAACCATACAGAGAGATCGCAGCAGTGACCGAGGTGTCTACACTTTCAAAACCTGGCTGGAATGCAGGATCATTGGGTGTAAGGGTAGCCATCGCGGCCAGGTGACCACCAGCGGAATTACCAGCAACCAATATACAGGACGGATTGGCATTGTACTCGTGACCATTCTTTCGTACCCATGCAATCACTTTTTTGAGATCAATTAGATGGTCTGGAAATTGTGCGGTTGGCCTGAGACGATAGTTCGCGCTTATGCACACCCAGCCCCGGCTCGCGAAGCGATAAAGAAGGGGAAGAGACTGACGATTTTTCTTACCACTGACGAACCCTCCCCCGTGCAGGTGTATCAATATTGGTGCACCAGGAGGATAAGAGTGATGGTGATAGACATCTAACAAGTTTCTCTTACCCGCATCACCATAGCTAATATTGGCTTTTCGCCTCACACCATAGCTCCTTACAAAGAAAGGACCGAGCAATGCTCTGGCCATAAATTTTTTTCTTAAACGCCTTTCAATTTCAGGAGTTGTAACAGTTCGCCACCGGTCCAGGTTGACATCCAGTGCGTGCATGACCACGGAGGATGCCCTTAGCCCCCGAGCGATAATCACTACTACTCCCATCATTGACAGCAAAATAATCGCAAATGAAACCCATCCGAGTGTAGAATAAATATCCCTCTCTATAAAAGCTAACCATGTCGACGCTGTCATGAACAAAAAGGCATGGAACGGAAGCTCATTAGAGACATTGAGGTATTGGCCAAACGAACCGAAAGCCTTTGCCCAGTTACGGGGTGCTAAAGCGAAACAGGTGCCTGAAGCTAGAAACAGTGCGGTAAGGAAGTAGCCGATTGGTTCGGATGACACATTATCAGCTTCCTTTCTGGATTTTACAGTTAGGTGTAAGGAGGAATATACAGATTTGAAGCAATACTCCTACTACATTAAAGCTCCCAATATCTAAATACTAGAAAGCAAAGACATTTATTTCCTCCAAAAAGTTGAACAGTCTACCTTATCCTGAATATTAAATTCAATCATTTTCTCAAGCAATTCGTAATTTACCGGCTCTTTCCACGGAATTCGAAACAAGCCTTTGGTAGCGCTGTAGCCAGCTTGTGCGATGCCATCGGTAAAGTGCGCCATGGTTACTTCTTCAGGTGCAACGCTCAAATGATGCTTCGCTGTGGAAATGGCGATGATAAATGTGCCATGATCGGAAAACATTGGTGTATTCCACTTGATTTGCGGCTCCAAATTTGGGAATTTATTAGCAACCCACGCCAAAATTTCCTCTGTCCTGTCGCGGTGGTCGGGGTTATCGATCCCTGTTAAATATTCTGAAAAAACTTCCATATTGGTCCCTCCTAAAGTGAAAATTATTTTTGAACGATGTAATTTTCATGCCTATCTCAACTAAATACACTACTTCATTATCCCTCTACAAAAGATGTTCAAGATAAGGGCTTCTAATCCTTCTAGATCAACATCCATAAAATAATACTTTCGAATTCAGCCGCCCATTTAACAAATAATGCAGGTTTAAAGAAATTGTTTGACCTCGATCTTAGTAGAATTTATTCCCTTAACCTGCTTTAACGTCGCTACTATAAGAAAGCTAACAATCACTAATAAGAGCCATGAACTCACCTTTCCTAGATGTACAAGATTCCATGCATGTGTTTGGTTTGGGTATTCCCAAGCTCCAAAGAATGTTGCGATATTTTCGGCGATCCATATAAAAAATCCGATGAGTACAAAAGAAAGTGCGAGTGGCATACGGTAACGAGTGCCGTCAACCGCGTATGTGACCCATGATTGCCAGAAGACGATCATTACAAGTCCAGATAACCACCAACGAACATCAATCCAATAATGGTGAGTGAAAAAATTCAAATAAATCGCAGCTGCAAGAGGTACAACTACCCTAAATGACGGCCACTTAACCAGTTGAACCTTTAACCTTCTCCACGCCTGGCAAAGATAACTTGCTACACTTGCATACATAAATCCACTATACAAAGGCACTCCAAATATTTTGGAATATCCTTCCTCCGGATAAGACCAGGAACCCATATGCACCTTGTAAAGCTCAAGAGCAAGACCAATAAGGTGGAACAATGTGATAACTTTTAGTTCATCCAGCGTTTCAAGTCCTGAACGGATCATCCACCATTGCATCAGAAGGCAGATGATGATCAGCCAGTCATACCGTGGTAGGAAGGGAAGTGGAATGATCTGTGTAATAGCCAAAGAGGCAAAAATTACGATAGGAAACAAACAGGATAGAGCTTGCTCCCAACCAAAACGAACAAGTTGTTTTAGTGCTCTCACAATTTATGCCTCCAATAACCTTCTATACTAAATTTAATCTTGCTCACTTTTATATTCTAAAATATCGCCAGGCTGACACTCTAATGCTTTACAGATCGCCTCTAAGGTTGAAAATCGAACCGCTTTTGCCTTCCCATTTTTCAATATAGAAAGATTCGCCATTGTGATCCCAACCCTCTCAGAAAGTTCTGTAACGCTCATTTTCCTTTTAGCCAACATCACATCAATATTGATTATAATTGCCATGTTATCCACCTCATACCGTTAAATCATTTTCTGATTTTATATGAATAGCTTCTTGCAAAAGTCTTTGGAGAACGGCAGCAAAGACCGCAATAACCATCGATGCAAAAGGAACAACCAATCCGATAAAAATGACACCTGGGGCGTCGTCTATCTCCGCAAAGATATAGAAGAGCGGCAAGACTAGCACATGCAAACTACTGATTGTGATTGCACAGTATTTGATTTTCTTTAAGGACTTTACAGATAATTCGGAGAAAGCTTTGCTTTTGTCAATATAACGTAAAATTTTGAAAGCCTGATACAAAGCAAAGTAAAAGGGTATCGCCGATGCATAAAAAACAATGGAAACGAGATATTTCATATATGCAAACTTTGGAAACATTTGTGCTACAACATTCCCTATCTCAGGTACCAAAAAAATGCACAAAGCAAGAACTGGGATTCCCATAAGAATAACAGCCAATCTTAAAAATAGTGTTGTTCCTCGTTTCATAAAAAGCACCTCACTTATTTATTGTCAATTTGAATTTAGCACACATTTTATCGTTTTACAATAAAACATTATCGTTTTTGATTACATTATTATTGTTATGTAAAAAATAAAAAAGCATTCCTCATTATAAAGAAATGCTCTATCACTTTAAACTACTATTCAATTTATAATCGCTCCCTTAACTGAAAACTGCAGAAAGTATTTTTCTCAACTTGCTTGTATCTTCAGGGGTAACTATATAAACTTCTTTTTCGTAACTATTCTAAGTCCATTGATTCCACTCCCCTGCTAATTCATTTATTGCTCCTCTTATGTTAAAGAACGCGAAAATGAATACTTGTTCTTTCTCCGATCTCCTTTACCCTGACCTTTTCCAATTCAATCGGCGCTTCTCCTATGGACTCAAAAAGCTCAAGACCTCCACACAGAAGAACCGGCATAATATCGATCTGCAACTCATCTACGAGTTCTGCTTTTATGCACTGCTGGACTGTGCTTGCGCCACCTATGACCGTAACCTCTTTATCTCCAGCAGTTTTTTTTGCCTGGGCAATAGCACTTTCGATGCCTTGGGTGACAAAGGTAAATGTTAACTCCTCTGTCTCTTTCGGATGTTTTTGCGGTTCGTTTTCGCAAAGTACAAAGATAGGCACTTGGAATTCATAATTTCCCGCGTATAAATTCGGAGTACCTGACATGTCATAGGCGTTCCTTCCCATGACCACCGCTCCTGTATTTCGTATTGATTCTTGCAAGACTTCGCTTTTTCGCAGTTCCTCTAGATCCTGATACAGACGACCTACACTACCTTTCCTGTCGTTGATGTACCCGTCTAATGACATGGTCATTCCTAAAACAACTTTTGCCAACAAAATCCCTCCTTTTCTTTTGTTTTCTTAAGATGACTGTTAAAAATTTGTTCTCGATTGCTGAAAAACTCTTTATTTATTCATTGAAACTGCCTGTTTTTAAATAACGGAGCTGAAGACCATAATAATTGAATTTGGATTTAATCAACTGGATTTAAACAAAGTCTGGGCCTCAGCTA
This sequence comes from Pseudalkalibacillus hwajinpoensis, assembly GCF_039851965.1. Lineage (NCBI taxonomy): Bacteria > Bacillati > Bacillota > Bacilli > Caryophanales > Guptibacillaceae > Guptibacillus > Guptibacillus hwajinpoensis. The sequence continues at coordinate 1,055,654 of NZ_CP156674.1, forward strand.
TATCCAGAAACAAACCTTCGCTAGTAGTTATTAAATGGCTGCATAGTTAACCGTTAAGTTTCTAACTTCAAAGACATACTGAAATACCTTCTTTTCTTAGACATTTCCCACAGGGATATTGTTTCCGATTAGTTAATACCAATTATTTCAAAACCATCATCTTAAAGTGATCCTATATTGCAAGAAAAAGAGAGCAAATCCTATGAAAGATAAGCTCCCTTTTATTAAATATTTGATAACAAGAGAATCGAACTTGAAATGAGCGCCAACCTTATAATAGCAGATAAAAAATAAGGGCTCAATCCACAGACAAGATCGTTGTTTTTTTATTATTGTAGTTGATTAAGGTAGTCATCAAGTTTTTCATTTTGTGAAGTGAACCCTTCAACAACACCCATATCCATGACTTGCTTAAGCGCATCAACTGAAGTAAATTCCGATTTGGTGATGAGCTTTGTCTTATCACCTTCATCTAAGAATGTAAGGGATATCAACATCTCTGGCATACCTTCTACTTTATTACCTTCTGCATCAGAAAATATATCTTTGTAAACGATCTTCTCTGATTCAACTATTTCTTGATAAATCGCTTTTCCCCAGGATTCCTGGCCATACCATTCACCTTGGTTTTTGTCGATGCATTTCATACAGTAATGCCATTCACCTTCAGGTTTGAACTCGAAGGAACGATTCTCGGTTTCCCATCCTTTAGGCCCCCACCAGCTTGCCAAACGCTCTCCATCTGAGAATACCTTGAATACTAGATCACGGGGAGCATCAAAAATCCTTTCCATTGTGAGAGTTCGCCCTTCTACGTTCGTTTTCATACTCCGTTTCACTTTGTTGTCAGACATTTTAATTCCTCCTTATTAAAATATCGTACAATGTACAAAAACTAACGATCCTCCTTCTGCGACATCGGACTATCACCTATGAATGTAAAAGTCATACTCCTTATTCGCCATTGTTGTCGTCCTTTCCTCTTAACTAGAGACAAATACTCATCCAATCGATCGAATTTTTCTTGCCGAAATATTTCGGCAAGAATCGATGAACGGCTGAGGACGAAGCTTATAAATCCTCCAACTCCTCAAATAAAATAACCACTTAAAATGCAAGTTCATTCAGGATCAGGATAATGTACGAGCATAAAAAATCTTACTGTTTCTTCTGACTCATTGTGATAACCATGTACTGAGTCACCCAAGAACTGAAGCCCGTCCCCGGAATTTAATTCATGCACCTCATTCTGAACGTTGGACAATCGCCTACTTTTGTTTAAGTACAATATTTCACAAACTTGCTTTCCTGGATAAGTACTATTACTAAATGTTTGATCTCTATAAAAAGGGGAACGCCTGCTAACCAGGAAGTTCCCCTTTTTATTTTGTGAGATAAAAATACACCAAAGCAACTGAATTAGAGTAAGCTTAACCTCCGATATAAACACTGGCACATGTTCCTTGTGCTGGTTCATAATAACAATGATTTTTATATTGACCAGCAAAAGGTTGACCGTACCATGTTGGAGGACATGGAGCATACGGATTGAAATACCAAAGAGCATATTTCCCTGGATGTTCCCTCCAATAATCCAAATTCTTTTTGGCTAATCTTTTCTCAACTGATCTCGCTCTGTTATAAAATACATTACCCTTTTGAACAGCTTCAAAAGAATAATTTCCTCCTTGTACTTGATAAATGATTTGTGCAATTGTTCTTAAACCTCTAAAGTCTAAACATTCTGCTTTCGCACGATTAACAATTACATTTCCAACATACAACATTCCTTGTTTTCCTTCACCTTCGGCTTCCGCTCTCATCATCCTTGCCATTAAGTCAACGTCTGAACTTTTGTATTTTACTCTCGGCATTTTTATCACCCCAAAAGTATTGTATGAAAAATGCCTACTTTGATGTCACTATTTATAAAACTAATAGGGCTACTAGGGGTTGGCAGCAAACTTTATGCATCTTTATCAAAGCCCTTTCCTAATTTAATAGCTTTAATGTACTCCCAATAAACATTTTTTATAGCATTTATTAAATTGTAAGGACTTGCTTCAATTGATATAGCGATATTCCATAAGACTATTCAAAATAGAGATTTCCTGCAATAATTCCTCTCCAACATTCGTTTCTAGAACCTTTTTTCTCTCTAGTTCTTTATCCACCAATCTTTTTACTGATAAAACATCTGTTCCATCTAGTAGAACCTCTTTTTTGGAATTAAAATGTGTATGGGCGACAAGCTGCATGCCGTAGGAATTATATAATAAAGTGTATCCAGCAATACCCGTTGTTGATTGATACGCCTTGGAGAAGCCTCCATCGATGACAATCATCTTCCCATTTGCTTTTATTGGATTTTCTCCGTCTATTTCCTTAACCGGTGTATGGCCATTTATTATATGACCTTGATCTGGATTAAGATCAAAATCTGTTAAGATTTTACGGCAAATTTCCTCATGTTCACGTAAATGGTAATATGGGTTCTTTCTTTCTTTATGGGGCTCTTTATCCTCAATGAAATATCTTTCAAAGGTTGTCATTTCTCTCTTCCCGAAAAGTGAGGAATACTCTCCTGTCCATAGATACCAAACCATATCTGTCTCAAGATCATCTGTCTCTTCAGGATGTGCATAAGCATGTCGTAAATAATTCTCAAAAACATCTAGCAAGTCACGCCCTGCATAGGATTTATTTTCAATCATCATTTTTTCCATATTTCCTTTTTCATCTAAAGGAATACACCCATGTATTAATAAGTTCCCGTTATACTTCAAATATAGACTGCCTTTTTTCATAAGAAAATTCATATGTCTAGCTAGCTTTTCCGAGTGTTGAAGTGAAAATAACAGCTTGTCCATCACTTGCTCTTCTTCCTCTAACAGCTGATCAGGTTGCTCAGGATTAACCGTTTTAAAACAGGTGTTTTCTAGCTGGTACGTTTTACCATGAATCGTAATGTTGTTTTGATCAAAATTAATTTTCTCTAACAAAAGCCTTTCTGACATATTAAAGCATGACCGTCTCTTTATTATTGGGCTTTCAAGTTTGAACTGAATCATTGTTATGGCTTGATGAATTTTCGTAATTTGACATTTTTCATGATGCGATTGCTTTTCGTCTGAATCTATTTTTGGTCTAAAGGCTAGGTTGTCATCATAGTATTTTTCTGCAAGATTGAGAAGTGGTCTAAGATTTATTCCATACACATCTTCAATAATCTCCAAATTGTTGTACCTAGCACAAATACGGATAATATTAGCGAGACAAACCTTTGATCCAGCAAAGGCACCTATCCATAGTACATCATGATTTCCCCACTGAATATCAACCGAGTGATAATTGATAAGTGTCTCCATAATTTTATCTGGTTCAGGTCCTCGATCATATATATCCCCCACTACGTGAAGATGGTCAACAACCAATCGCTGAGTGGTATAAGCAAGACCTATTAGGAGCTTATCAGCCTGACCGAGGGAAATAATTTGCTGGAGAATTTTCTCATAATAAGATTCCTTATTTGTGAGATCATCTGTTTTGTATAGTAGCTCTTCTATAACATAAACAAACTGAGCTGGTAATGCTTTACGTAATTTCGAGCGTGTATATTTAGAGGATGCGTAAGAAATGAGCTTAATCATACGCTCAATGATTTGTGTGTACCATTGGTGTAATTCTTTTTCATTGCCAATCGCATGCTTAATTAACTTTATTTTTTCTTCAGGATAATATACTAATGTCGCAAATTCATTGATTTCTTTTTCAGATAATACTTCTTTAAAAAGGTCTGTTATTTTCTCTTTAACTTTCCCCGAACCATTTCTTAACACATGTTGAAAGGCTTGATACTCCCCATGTAAATCACTGACAAAATGCTCTGTTCCCTTTGGTAGATTAAGAATGGCTTTAAGATTAATAATTTCAGTGACTACTTTTTCTTCACTATCATATTTTTGGGCAAGTAAATCTAAGTATTTTGTGTTCAAAATTATGTATCCCCTTTCAAAATTTAAGAGCTAAAAAAATCGCATCGCAATTAACTATTTACATTATAAGAGAAAACTAAAATTGAAATTTAACCGCTACCTTTCTTTTTATTATTTTTTCAATTGTGAATTTTATTAATTATATATGGATAGTAACATATTATTTACATTTATGAATAAGAGGCGACTCTTTGAGAGGGAATATATACAAAAACAATCATTGACCGCACCTAACTTATGGAAAATTATTGTTGTAGATAAAGAAACCCTTCAAATTTCTACTACTTGTCTATTCACTTATTTAATACTGCTGCCTTTTAATTAAATAAAGACTATGTATCTATCTTAAATAAATTTTAACATGAATTTCCTATCCCTTCTTTGTGTTATTTTTGACACCCTAAATACCAACCGAAATCGCATCGTAAATAATCGTTTGACAATTACTATTCTCGTCCTGCTAATGGCTATGCTAATTTGTGCGTTTATTCACTAACTCTAAATACTTATATAGCATCAAGAAAAACGAGTATAAAACCTTTGCGGTTTCACACTCGTTGTCATATGCCATTTCTATACATTAAGAGAAGAAAACGACTTCAATCCTCATTCCTCTTCCACCCAGAACAATTCATCCAGCGTTTTTCTAAGCGCCTAGCTGCAACTGCAGGGTAGGGTTATATTTCCTGAGTTCTGACCTTCCTCTGATCTGAACAGTTATCTCGGCAATGTAAAGAACTCATTATTTTCACTGTAGTTTCCAGCAAGTCTCCCTAATGGTGAGAGTTTCTCGAGGTTTACTTTGTAGTTACCTAAATAGCAGTCGTCTTTAATATGGTAATGGATCATTTCACCAAGGATCAGGTGGTCGGATCCAAGAGGGATGATTTGGTGAAGCTTGCATTCCAGGTGAATAGATGCTTCCTCTACTCTTTTAGGTTTAACGGCTACACTATCAGCAGGAGTCAATCCCGTCTTTTCGAATTCATTGACATCGGAAGGTAAGTTCTCAGAACTCTTTTGCATTTCGTTTCCTAACGATCTCGAAACAATATTAATGACAAACTCTTTTTGCGACCGGATGTTGACCAGTGTATCTTTTTCAGTTCCGAGCCGTTCTCCCACTCCTGGACCTATTGAGATAGCAAGAATTGGCGGCTGCCTTGACGCAACTGTAAAAAAACTAAATGGAGCCAGATTAAGTTTTCCATGTTCCGAAAGGGTTGACACCCACGCGATAGGTCTTGGAACAACGGAACCGGTCAGTAATTTATAAACTTCTTTCGTACTTAGTTCTGCCGGGTTGAATTCCATTTTTTCGATCTCCTTTAAACTATATTTTTCTTTCACTCTGACCTATTTTACGAGATTCTAAAGTGAGAAGCGTTAAAAGTACCAACACTCCCCCCATGATGACAGTAATAGATAGCCAACCTGCTGTATAGTTTCCGGTATAGTCTACCATTAAACCGAAAGTCGGAGGAACAAATATCACGCCCATTGACCCTAATGTAATGCTGAAGCCACTTGATAAACCTGTTTGCTCTTTTGGTACTAACTCTGATGCGATATTCATCCAAATCCCATTAAAACCTGATACACAAAATCCAAACACAATAATAATAGGAATTAATGCAGAAAAGGGTGTGCCAGATGGCAGAAGTGCGACGATCGTACTCATAACAGCTGTTAAACTGGCTATGATAAATAGAATGATCAATCTTCTACCTTTAAACAGGCGATCACTAATGACACCCCAACCTATTCTTCCTAATGAGCCACTCACTTCTGAAATGACTAGTAAAATACCAGATAAAAACAGGCTAACCCCCATCTTTTGATATGCAAATAAGACAATATAAGTATTTAAACACATTTGTGATCCATTTAACCCCATTGCACTTAAACTAACAAGCAGTAATGGTTTATTTTTCAGCATTTTCGATAATGAGGTTCGAAAGAATAAAAAGTTGCTCTTTTCTCTGGATTTTAGACTCCCAACCGGATCGCTATAGAACAGATAAGCAAAAAATCCAGTTATAATTAAAGACACGCAGGCTATTAATAGAACCGGTCTCCAACCAAATGTTACAGATAGCGGTAGTAATAGAAAACCAGCCAGGGCAGAACCAAAGGTGATCCCCATCTGCTTGATTCCCATCGCCGTTCCTCGCCGGGTCTGTGAGAACCAGTATATGATTCCTCGGTTGGACGTAGGGTGCATGGCGCCATAGCCTAATCCTCCAATGAGTACTAACACCAAAACGAAATAGAAATTAGAAAGAAAAGTCATCATCAGAAAACTCACACCCAGGCAAAGGGACAGTATTAGAAGTAAAGGTTTAGAGCCAATGAAATCTGCTGTAAATCCGACTGGGATGGAGGCAATGGCCTGGCCAATGAACAGCGCAGATGGCAATAAACCGATTTCAGCTTTTGAAAGGGAAAGGTCCTCTCCAATTAAGATACCAAGAGGACCAAGGCTCCTTCCTACGAAAGCTACCATTAACTGAGCAATCAAGAGCCACATTAGCATCCGCCATGGATTAATTAAACCACTATGTTCTGCTTTTGCTTCTACTATATTCACATTGATCATCTCTTTTTTTAATAAGGTAGGTATTCCATTCGTAGAAAAAACCCACCTTTTAATTTACATGCTAATATTGCTGCCAAATGGCTCAAAGACCTTATTACCTGATTAAGCTTCTATTTTCATCGAAATCATTTTATCTGCCTGTACTTCTTGCTTAGAAGTTACCGGTATAGCAATGGATCCAATGATTGCAACTGCAAAGTTTACAATCAATCCAATGATTCCTCCATGAATTCCAATAATCGTTTTATAGCCAGTTATGGTCATCATCCCTGCAATAATTGCACCTATCAACATGCCCCAGAAAACAGGTTTCGAGGAAAGCTTTTTCCAATACAAGCCTAATATAAAGGCAGGGAATACTTGAACCAACAACTCAAATTTCAATACAAAAATCTGATAAAGTGTTCCCGGTGGATTCCATGCAACCCAAAGTAATAGAATAACTGCCAATACGCCGACAACTTTCCCTACGATAACCTTGCGATGTTCAGATGCTTTAGGATTAATAAAGTTTCCATAGATATCATTTGAGATAATCGATGAGAAACTGAGAAGAACAGAATCCGCTGTGGAGATGATGGCTGCTACAATACCACCGAAAAATAAAATCATGACCCAATAATAGAACGAGTTAATCGAAGCAATTTCGTTTGCCATTAATCCGACTAATTGCTCAGATCCTGCTTCATCTAATCCTGGAAACATTGAAATACCAACAATCCCTATGACAAAGACGAGTCCTGTTGTAATTGGCGGCATCCATGCCATTCTTGCAAAAGACTTTTTCAACGTTTTCTCACTTTGAGCTGAATAAATCCTTTGAATTGCATGAGGGTAAATGGCTGCTCCACACCCTACAAGTATTAAAATACTGAACCAATTAATCGAGCCTTCCATTGTCGGTAGTCCTACTTTTGCTGGTTCTGAATCCATGATAAACGTTGTAACGTTGGTAAGGTTACCCCCAACCAAATAAAGAGCGCCACCAAGGAAAACAAAGATCCCAACCATCAATACCAAGCCCTGCATGACGTCGGTAAAGGCCACGGCTTTCATTCCACCCATCCATTCATAGGTCAACATGACGATAACGAATGCAATTACCGCCAATTGATAGGGAATCGTTCCTCCAGTCATACCTGAAACAGCCTGACCAATGGCAACAAGCTGTTCTAACAAATAATTCCCAAGGCCCCATAACATGAGAAAAACGCCCAGTAACGTCACAGATTTCGATTTGAATCGATAGCTCAACCAATCAGAGGGTGTAATGAATTTTTCTCGCTTTGAGATGACATATAATCTAGGGGCAAACAATAAGTAAACACCAATGATGATCGTCATAAAGGAAATCGACTGTAGCCAGGTAAAACCTGACCGGTAAGCAGCAGGTGCGTAACCGACAATTGTGTTCCCACTATATTGAGTCGCATATAACGTGAAGAAGAGAGCAACGAACCCCAAGTTCTTACCAGCTAAATAATACCCTGACATAGTGTGATGGAGATTTTTCTCGCCTCTTCCCGATAGAAAACCAATCAACAGCATGACGAATGCATAGAACGCTAGAATAAGAACACCATCTAAACCAGCGAAAGTTAGATTCACTTTGCACTCTCCTTTCTTTTCTCAGACTCTTCAATCTCCTCCACTACGTTCCATTCATGCATACACAACCAACTTAAATACCCTGATAAGACTAATGAGAAAATCAACGATATAAACGCCCAAAAAGGGAAACCAAAAATAATTGGATGGACTGCTTTACCTGGGAAATACCAGGGAACGATCGCTAGCATCAGTAACACTAATAAGACCCAGATCCATTTCTTCTTAATTGGCTCTTTTATTTTCCCCACCTAATTTGCCTCCTTTAAATTACTTCACTCTTTTAAGGGTGTATATCAAAGATTGGTGACTACTCTAGGCCACCATCACTGTATGCGCTTACATTTACCAGTATAGTTATAAGACCCAGGACTCCCCACGGCTTCACACCATTCAAATAATATTACTTTCTCTCCATTCTTCTAACTCTTCTTCGCTATAGCCAAGTAATTGAGTGTAAACTTCTTCGTTGTGCTTTCCTACCTTTTCTGGTCCAGGATGCTTCACTTTTCCCGGTGTACGGCTTAATTTCGGAACAATCCCCGGCATTGGAAATTCCCCAAGCTCCGGATGTTCAACTGATAGAATCATGTCTCGTTCTTGATAATGCGGATCTTCAACAATATCTTTAGCTGAATAAATCAAACCGGATGGTACTCCCTTTTCTTCTAACTTTTCAAGAGCTTCCTTAGCTGGAAGTGATTTTGTCCATTCTTCGATCAATAGATCAAGAACTTTCATATTCTTGCCCCGTGCTTCATGTGTAGCAAACCGGTCATCATCAGCAAGTTCCACTTGATCCATTGCTTCACAAAGTCTTCTGAAGACACCGTCTGCGTTAGCACCAATTACGATATACGTTTCATCTTGTGTATAGTAAATATTTGAAGGTGCTACTCCCGGAAGAATATTCCCCATCCTCTCACGAACATAGCCTGCAAGGAGATAGTCAGGGATCAAACTTTCCATTACTGAAAAAACAGATTCATATAATGCGGTATCAACCACTTGCCCCTTACCAGATTGCTCTCTTTCATGTAGCGCAACCAAACAACCAATTGTTGCAAAAAGGGCTGCCAGTGTATCTCCTATTGATATACCGATTCGAGTCGGGGCACGATCTTGATACCCTGTAACATGGCGTAATCCACCCATCGCTTCCCCAACACTTCCAAAACCAGCACGATGTTTATAAGGACCTGTCTGACCAAACCCGGATGTTCGCATCATAATGATTTTTGGATTGATCTCAGATAGTTCCTCATAAGATAAATTCCACTTCTCCATCGTTCCTGGTCGAAAATTCTCAATGATTATGTCTGCTTCTTTCACCATTTCTTTTAATAACGCCTGTCCCTTTTCTTCTCGAAGGTTAAGAGTAATTGATTTCTTATTTCTTGATTGGATCGGCCACCATAGACCTGTTCCTTCCTTCGACTTTCCCCAATTCCTCATCGGATCCATTTTATCTGGCGGTTCAATTTTAATGACTTCCGCCCCAAAATCAGCAAACAATCTTCCAGAAAAAGGACCTGCTAATAGCGTACCTAATTCTAAAACACGAATTCCTTCCAACGGTAATCGTTCTTTTTCTTTCGTCATATGCTTCCTCCTCAAACTCTCAAATCGAAAAATTCTGAATCTTGCGTATAAGACTACCAGAATTGTATACAGAAAAGCAACCGTTTATTTGAAAATGGTGTTTTTTAGGTAAAATGAGCTATTTTCATGGTTATTTATTGAATAAATCAATGCTTTTCGAGTCAATTTTTAGAATAAATTGAAAATGGTTTTTTGTTTGTATACAATAGAGTTGAGGTGTTGATATGGATGCATACAATTATATAAAAGAGGCAATCGTTCTTGGTAAATTTGAACCGGGGATGAGGTTGACTGAAGAATATCTTGCGAAAGAATTACAGCTGAGCCGCACGCCCATACGTGAAGCCATTAAGCAACTAGAATCAGATGGACTTATTGTTTCTTTGAAACGCGGGGTCAGTGTCAGACATTTTACGAAAGAGGATATTCGGCAAATCTATGACCTCAGAACACTCCTCGAGGGTTACGCCGCTTCACAAGCAGCCATTCACCGGACAGCTGAAGATATCGTTAAAATGACAGAAGCAAATGAATCATACGAGCAGGCCATTGCTCGTTATACGGAATCTGATATCCAGAGCGTCAAAGACATCGTTGAAGTAAATCATAAATTTCATGAAGCCGTTGTCATCTCATCAAGAAACCAACATATTCATTTTCACATTTCTAGAGTTGTGGTTGTCCCACTTATCTTCCGCTCATTTTACTGGTATGATCTCACACAGTTAGAACGTTCACTTGATGTACATCGGATCATTTTAAAAGCAATCAAAAATCAAGATTCTGAGCGTGCTCGAATCGCCATGCACGAGCATATCTACCAGGGCCGTGACCATGTGATGAGTCACTTAGAGGATTTGAAGAATCATCATTTATTAAAGGAGGAAATTCATTGATTGAAATCTGCGAAGTCGGCCCAAGAGACGGGATTCAGAATGAAGATAAATTTGTCTCAACGGAAACTAAAGTTGAACTGATCCATAAATTAATTCAGTCTGGAATCCGATACATTGAAGCTGTTTCTTTCGTCAATCCAAAAATTGTTCCTCAAATGGCCGATGCTGAAGAAGTGTTGAGAAAAGTACCGATGCGAAGCGATGTTAAATATGCTGGACTTGTACTAAGTCGATCTGGATTAACGAGAGCGTTACAAACAGATGTTGATTATTTACATGTTGTCACCGCAACGAGTGACTCTTTTAATTTAAAAAATGCCAAAAGGACAGTTGATCAAGCAACAGTGGAACTTACGAAGGTTGTGGAGGAAGGTATATCCGCCAACAAAGGAGTCCTTGGAGTACTTGGGACTGCTTTTGGTTGTCCTTTTGAAGGAGAAGTACCACAGGAGCGTGTCTTGAAAGTAGCCGAGAAGTTCTTAAAAGCTGGCTGCAATAGTCTTACACTTGCAGATACAACAGGGATGGCCAATCCCAATCAAGTCGAACAAGTTGTTTCTGCCTTTAAAAAAGCCTTTGGCCAAGATCTCGATTTAGGCTTACACTTCCATAATACACGTGGATTAGGGTTAGCTAATTCACTTGCTGGTTATCATGCTGGTGTCACTCGATTCGATTCTTCTATCGCCGGCTTAGGTGGCTGCCCGTTCGCTCCAAAAGCAGTTGGAAACGTGTGTACAGAAGATCTAGTCAATATGTTTCAAGGCATGAAGATAGATACAAATACAAACCTTGATCAATTGGTAGAAACAGCACAATGGATGGAGCTTCAAATAGGCAGGACACTGGATGGAATGCTAATGAAAGCAGGAACAGCATAGAGAGAGATGGGGGTCAGACACGTGTCTGACCCCCATCCCTCGACCCCCCTCCCTCCATCACCAAACGTTGTACATATAGTAAACACCAAACAACATGCTAACAATCCCAGTAAAGCGGGTAAGGTTATAATGAATACTCGCTTTCTTTTTGCTTAGCACAAATGGAAGCCCAATGATTGTCGTAAAGCATAGCATACCGATCACTGTCCCCAATCCAAACACTACCATATAAAGTGCACCTTCCCAGATCGTATGAACCGTGGACATTGTTAATAGAACCATTGCAGCACTACCTGCTAGACCGTGAATACTTCCTATGATCGCGGATTTATAAAATGGAAAGTGCTTCTGACCTTTTGAATAAACATGATGTTCAGAATGCTTTTTAAATACCATGACACTTTTAAATTTAAACCCAAGATAAACTAGCATGATTCCAACTATAAACTCCATCCATAATGACCACGCTTCTGGAATGTCGCCTTTCATTATAATGATCACCATCCCAACGATAAAGAGCGTAATCGTGTGGCCAATTCCCCAAAAGACTCCAGCTAAAGATGAGCGCCACCATTTCTTCGTATCACTTGCAATCATGATACCGCGATAACATGATCAGGTTCGATTGAATGCTTAATGCCTAGAAGAAGCCCCACTAACAAAACTGAGGTTAAACTGCTAATCATCTCTCCACTCCTTTCTCTATTTAAGCAACCAGTTTACAACTGAAAAAAAGGTAGCTCCTCGCTGTTGTTTTACAGCAAGTCTACCTCTCATCTAGAAGTTCGTTCATGCTAAACTCGTCTTTACTTCTTTAGAAAATAACCATTTTCATCAAACTTCATTTCAGTAGGTTCCTCGATCACTTCAATATTGGCTTGATCTTTTAATTCATGATAAATGACTTCTGATACATACATCTCACCAATATGGAGTGTATTAGGAATACGGACGATTCTCGTATCCTCATCATCAACACCCCAAGTAGCTCTTAGCGCTGCTAGTAACGCTTCTCTGTCATTATCAAGGACAATTGGAATTTTGGCGCGATCCAGGAATGTACTCGTGATGACATTTTCATTCATTTTTTTCAGATCAATTTTCTCAAATAACCTCTTCGTAGTCAGATCTGCAAGTCCAATTCCAAGCGCATTCCCATGACTTGCTTCACTTAAGTTAGAAGCAATTAAGTACTTGATACTAGGGTTTTGAGGTTCTTCAACACCAAGAACACGAATGCGACCAATAATGTTCGTATCCATTCCAGTTCCACTGTAATTCTTCCCAATTTCATCTACAACTAAGATATCGATTTCATTAATGGGTAAGCTCGGCATTAAATCGAATGCCTTTCGTAGAAGTTCTCTCTCCCTCTCCTCGATCTGTTCAGGTTCAATCACTTCAATAATGGCTGTTTCTTCAAGAGCATTTTCAACCACTGCAATTCCATACAGTGTGTTGGAGTTGGCAATAGCCACTTTACCCACCTCAGGCATCATATCCCGAATTCCTTTAATGCCATACGTATGAAGGGCGAGCGCCTGTTTATGTTTCCCCATCCCTATAGATGCCATTTTTAAAACGCCACTCTCAATATCTTTCTTGAAATCAGTATGCGGCTTGACTCGATTCATCACAATAATGCCATCTGCATGATAAGCATGCTTATCGATATAAACTGGGATACCAGCCGAAGTTTGTCCAATTTCCTCAACATCCATTGACGAACGAATGTCACAACCCGTTGTTTCTTCAGTTACATCCAAGCCTTCAAGCACTTCAATTTGCCCTTCAGCTGTCGCACCACCGTGACTACCCATTGCCGGAATGATAAACGGTGTCGCCCCACGTTTTTTAACTTCATCCGCTATTCCTTTTACAATTAATGCAATATTAGCGATACCTCGGCTACCCACTGTAATCGCAATTTCCATACCTGGCTTTATTTTTTGATTCGCTTCAATTGCTTGAAACTGCTTTTCGATCACTTTCGAAACATCCGTCATACTTTCCACTTCGAATTTTTGTTTGATTTTCGCAACCTTTGGAAACGCCATCCTTACCACCCCTTTTAAAGATAACTAACTATGTAGCTTATAGTTATACCCATTGATTATCATGCACACTCTGTATCCTTACCACTATGTTGACATTAACTATTCTACTATAAAGTGAAACTTCCATCAGAGGGGGTTTTGCTTCATCCCCCTCTGATGGTTAGTTGAACCAATCGGACCTTTAGGGGCAGTTGACCCCCACCTAAACGTCTCGATTGATTTACATTTTGAGGTGGGGGTTTTACTGCCCCTTAAGGCTGGGATAAAAAGGATAGCAAGAGACAAAGCTGTCTCTTGCCATCTGACTTTATAATCAGTAGTTTAGGTAAAATGTTCACGAATCATGCTACGAAAGCAAACAACTAAACTACTTTCGTTGGTGCTAATTCATATGCCATACGAATCGCTTCTTTTAAAGACTTCTCATCTGCAATGTTTTTCCCTGCGATGTCGAAGGCCGTGCCGTGGTCAACGCTTGTACGGATTGTTGGAAGACCAACCGTAATATTCACACCCGACTCAAGTCCTAACACTTTGATTGGCCCATGACCTTGATCATGATATTGTGCGACGACGATATCAAAGTCCCCACGCTTCGCTCTGAAAAACAAGGTATCAGCTGGAAGTGGTCCTACAACATCAATTCCTTCTTCCTGTGCTTTTTCAACAGCAGGAATGATTTTCTCCTCTTCTTCACCATTTCCGAACAACCCGTTTTCACCTGCATGTGGGTTAATTCCGCACACTGCAATTTTCGGATTATTAATTCCAGCTTTACGTAACGTGTCATGCGCAAGTTTAATAACTGTATATTGACGATCCACATTAATCTTATTAACAGCGTCGATCAAGCCGATATGCGTTGTAACATGGATCACTCGTAAACCTGGGGCAGACAACATCATTGCAAAGTCCTTCGTATTCGTAAGTTCTGCTAGAATTTCTGTATGACCAGGATAAATATGACCCGCTTTATGCAGCGCTTCTTTATTTAGTGGTGCAGTACAGATGCCTTGAATTTCCTTATCATTGGCATACGAAATCGCCTTCTCTAAGTAGTAGAATGCCGCATTCCCAGCTTCTGCAGATACTTCACCCCATGCTAATCCGTCAGAAACAAGGCCCATATCCACAACATCAATTGTTCCATATTCAAACTTCGCTTCTTCAGGTTTCGTAATGCTTCTTAAGCTGAGATCAACCTTCGTAACATCAATCGCTCTTTCTAACATGTTAAGATCACCAATAACAAATAACGAACAGTTTTCATAGATCGCTTCATCTTTAAAAGATTTCACAATAATTTCTGGTCCTACGCCTGATGGATCGCCCATCGTAATCGCAATAATTGGTTTAGCCATACGACATTTCCTCCCTTATAATCACTATTTCTTTAACATATCGACTAAGAATAGTGAGATCTCTGGTATATAACTAATGATTAACACATCAGCGATTAAGATAATTAAAAACGGAATGACCGCTTTTGATAGCGTTTCTAATCTGATCTTGGATATTTGCATCGCCACAAATAGGTTTACACCCAGTGGAGGCGTAACCATACCAATGGCAAGGTTAACCACCATGATAATACCGAAATGAACCGGGTCAACTCCGAGTTGAATTGCGATCGGCGCTAATATAGGTGCTAGTATAATGACGGATGCAGATGTTTCAAAGAACATTCCAACGATCAGTAGAAAGACGTTTACAATTAATAGAAAGACTAATGGATTATCGGAAAAACTCATAAATGACTGAGCCACCGTTTGTGGAATGCGTTCTTTCGTCAACAGCCAGCCTAAAAGACCTGCCGTACCAATAATCAACATAATGATCGCTGTCGTAAGTCCTGATTTTACAAACACAGGAATAAGATCTTTCAATTTAATTTCTTTATAAACAAAGACGCCAATGATGAGTGCGTACGCTACTGCAACTACTGCAGCTTCGGTAGGCGTAAAGATACCACCATAAATACCACCTAGAATAATCGTTGGCATTAACAATGCAAAAATGGCGTTCTTAAATGCATCAATTCGCTCCTGCCATGTAAAATGTTCAGTTCCCTTGTAGCCGCGCCTCTTTGAAATGATAAACGCAGTTAAGATTAATGAAAGCCCGATTAATAGACCAGGTATAATTCCAGCGATAAAGAGATCCCCGATCGATACACCAACAACAACTCCGTAAAGAATCATTGGGATACTCGGAGGAATAATAACACCAAGCGCACCTGAGACAGATTGTACAGCTGCAGCGAAGTTTACATCATAATGTCTTGCTACCATTGCTGGAATCATAATTGATCCAATCGCCGCCACTGTTGCTGGACTTGAACCAGAGATTGCCGCAAAGAACATGGAAGTAATAACCGTTACACCCGCTAAGCCACCTGTCATAGAACCAGCAAGAGTATTTGCAAAATGAACCAGTCGTTTCGAAATCCCACCAGTCTCCATTAAGGCACCAGCTAGAATAAAGAATGGAATGGCCATTAATGGGAATGAATCAAGCGATGTAAAGATTCGTTGCACAATAACCAACATTGGCAAATCACTAGTCAACCAGATAGCGATTGCTGAAGCTAAACCGATAGCAAGGGCAATTGGAACTGTGAACAGAAACAAGATTAACATTGAGATTAATAATACCGTTGTCATTGTTCATTGCCCCCCTTTAGCTTCAAAATAACTTCCATAATAACCGCCACACAATTAATGATCATTAAGATGGAACCAACTGGTATGGCTGAATAGGCCCAGGCCATGGAAATATTCATCGCTGGTGACGTTTGACCTATGATATTACCCACGAGCACAAACCCGTAATTGACTAGAACAGCTAGAAAAGCAATACAAATGAGATAAACAACAACATTTAGGATTGCCTTCGCTCGATCGGACATTAATTCTTTAATCGCATCAACAGAAATTAATTCACGCTTTCTGATTGCGAGAGCGGATCCAATAAAGACACTCCACACCATAATATATCTCGCTAATTCTTCTGACCATCTGAGAGAATCTTTCAGGATGAATCTCGAGAACACCTGGTAGAAAATAACGGCTGACATCACCATGATAAGAAGAGCCAATACTACTCCAAGCACTTTATTAAATCGATCAATGGTCTTAATGATGGTATTCATGTGTAACCTCCCCCATACAACAATATGATGGGGGAAGGTTATCCCCACATCATAAGTCTACTACCTACTTTTATTTAGCTGCATCCTGGATCTGTTTAATTAAATCTGCGCCGACTTGATCAGAATACTGATCATAAACGGATTTTGTTGCTTCCTGGAATGCCTTTTTGTCGACATCTTCAACAATTTGCATACCCTGTTCTTTCAAGTCTGCAATCATTTCTTCTTCCATTTCAGCTACAATCTCACGTTCGTACTCAGCACCCTCAACAGCTGCTTCTTGAAGGGCTTTTTGTTGATCTTCTGTAAGGCCATCAAATACTTGCGAGCTAACTAACAATGCCGCTGGAGAATAGAAATGCCCAGTAAGTGTCAAGTAGTCTTGAACTTCGTAGAAACGAGAAGTTGAGATAATCGGAACAGGATTCTCTTGTCCATCAACTACCCCTTGCTGCAATGCAGTGAACAATTCAGTAAATGACATTGGAGTCGGGTCTGCACCTAGTGCTTTAAATGAATCCATGTGGACATTATTTTCCATTGTACGGATTTTCAAGCCATTCAAATCTTCAGGCTTTTCAATTGGAAGCTTGCTGTTGGTAATGTGACGGAAACCATTTTCCCACCATGCAAGACCCTTCAAGCTCTGATCTTCAAGGCCTGCTAACAAGTCCTGACCGACTTCACCATCTAACACTTTATAAGCATGTTCACGATTTTCGAAAAGAAACGGAAGGTCGACAACGTTAATTTCTGGTGCAAAACCGCCTAGTGGACCTGTAGAGGTTAGAACCATATCAAGTGAACCTACTTGAAGACTTTCAACCATGTCTCGTTCGCCACCTAATGAGCCGTTCGGGAAGATTTCAATCGCAAGCTCACCTTCTGATTTCTCATCAACCAGTTCTGCAAAATGTTCCAGACCTTTGTAGTAATGAGAATCTTCCGCAAGCGTGATTCCAACTTGTAACGTTTTCGCTTCGCCTGAAGCTGCTTCCCCTTCATTTGATGCTTCTTGATCAGCACCACCGCATGCAACAAGTACACTTAGACTTAGTGCTGTAGCAGCACCCAATATCTTTTTAGATAAGCTCTTCATCATTTTTCCTCCAATATGTTTTATTATTTTATCTTTACATAAGATTCTTGATTGACTTCTCTTAACGTTTGAAGCGCTTTCACAAGAGCCTGTTCACTACCGAATGCACCTGCTTTTGTAGCAAGGAGGAGACTGTCATACAAACCACCGAGAAGTTTCCCATAAGGAAGTCCGTCTTCCACTTCACCAATGATACGAATTCCCTTCCCATTTAATCCTTTGCAAGTTGCCCCGGCAATATCCCCGCCCGTTAAGACCGCACCCTGGATCCGTTTACTCTCAATTAAGCGACCAGCGATTGTTCCGAGCGCACTGGCAATGCGACTTCCAACATCCATGTTCGATAAACCGAGTGATTGTTGGATCTCTCTCACCTGTTTGATTGCATCAGCATCGCGATTCGTTGAGACGATCAAATCACCTTTGTCTAAGAATGCTTCCCCGAGTTTAACAGCCCGTTCAATTTCACCCTGTCGCTCCTCTTCACTTAAGAACTTATAAGGAGAAATCATTATTTCTTCAATGCTTGTCTTCTTCTTTAACTCTTCAACTTGTCTGTGGGTAATCCCACTAATGCTTCCAGCGACAATCAATAAAGGAAGCTGCTTATCCTCACAACTCTCTATTGAAAGCTCTCGATCATGAAACGAGTTACAAAGATGATAGGCGATCCCGGCCGACCCCACCCAGAGGATATTCTCCTTAAGTAGCTTCGTTGCTTCAACGATGATCTGTAATTCTTCATCAGTTTCGGCATCGACAACGACTATTTTGGATGGATTTTGAGGCGATAACGCTTTCATTCTTTCGGCTAGATGTTCTTTCCCTTTTCTAACATCTTGTATTGTAATGAGCTCCACGTTCCGTTTACTCTGTTCTTGTAAAAGCTCAGGCAAGTAACTTTTCTTGACTGGACAAGTAGGATCATTGGCGATCTCTGTCTGTTCTAGTGGTACACCATCAACATAATGGATGCCATTAATCGTGACGCGCCCACTCTTTGGAAAAGCTGGAACAACGAGTGCTGTATTAAATTCATACACATCCATTACAGCATCAATTTCAGTTCCGATATTTCCCCTCATTGTGGAATCTATTTTTTTCAATACAGATGAAACACCTAAATGGAGCAATTGCTTCGATAAATCAGCTACGATCGTATGGGCGTTCTCAGCCGGAAGTGCACGACTGTTCGAATTTAATACAATCACATCTCCAGTCATATTCGTTGGCTGCAAGATTGTATCAGGAAACAACACTGTTGTATCTAAGCCCTGTTTCGCAAATTGTACGCCTGTATCGTTTGCTCCAGTTAAGTCATCTGCGATAACTGCTAATTTCAAAACCATCCCTCCCCCCTTTCGAATGCTAGTTTCTGAGAAAAAGATTCCTCTTTACTTCTCATTTCCACTGACTGCTGACATTCCTTACTTTTCAGTAACTGCTTGGATTTTTCTAACCAGCTAAATTGACTAAACCAAACATGTTTGAATTTAGAACAATTTAAAACGCTTACATTTATTATAGTATATGATTACGTTGCATTTAACAATACTTATTTTGAAATTATCTAAAAATACCAGTTTTTTCCTTAAAAAGAAGCGCTTAATCTGAATGATTGTTGCATTTTAAAACACTTATCTGGTATTAACGCTGTTGATTCACTTCTATGCTTTATTACCAAACAAAAAAAGACACAAGCTTTTATTTAAGCTTGCGCCATAATGTTGAACGGTTGATGCCGAGGCGTTTCGCCGCCTTCGATTGATTCATCTCTTCCTCTTCCAGCACTTTTGTAATAACCTTTTTCTCAATATCTTTTAATGTGCCGCTTATTTTAATATGACTGTTCGCACCATCTTCAAATTTCGGTCGCTGTTTTAATAACTCAATCACTGATGACACTTCTTCTTTTTCTAAATAATAAGAGGTAGAATGTAACACAAGCTGTTCAATCACCTGCTTAAGCTGATCAACATTTCGAGGCCAATCATATTCAACAAGTTCCTGCATGGCATCGGGCCTTACACCAACAATTTGTTTCCCGTATTTGGAATGAAACTCCGAAATAAACACGGGGATTAGATTCTCAATATCCTGTACACGCTCTCTAAGTGGAGGGATGTAAATGATTAGGCGTGCTAATAGCGTAAATAGATCGTGATCGATTGTAGCATCATGATCATTGATATTGATTTCATCCTTTGACGAGACAATCCATCTCGGCATTCTGCCTGTTTCCGTATGAATATAATGATAGAACTCTTTCTGTGAATACGCATCTAACCGATCGATTCGTTTTAAATAAACGATTCCATTCGCGTGATTACTGAAGAAGTTCTCGTTGATTAACTCTGTTAGCTGTCCTTCTTTCAATAATTCGCAATGGATCGTAATAAAAGGCTCGTTTCGCTTACTTTTTAAATAGATTGACCTTGCCACAGCATCTTTACCATTCCCTGTTTCACCAATGATCCATAACGGCTCATCCATTTGACTATACTTATCAACCTGCTTCATGACATCTTGAATTTGCTTACTTTTTCCTGATAGAAGAACATGAGGAACGTCGGTTTGAACTTCAACAGCGTAACTCTTTCCGTCGACCGATTGTTCTTTTGTTTGATTAGGAAAAGCTTTATCGAAATACAAAATCACATGGTGATCGGTATAGCTCGTTGATAGATTCCACAGCTGATTATGTAGCGTAAGAATTTTCTTTTGCTTCGTTTGGGTCGCGGACGTTTTCTTGATGATTTCTTTGACTTCAGATGAGTTCTCTATCTTTTCATTGGAAAATTCAGTGTTGAAATGATGGTTTGCGCAGATGATCTTCCCATCTCGATCCATCACGCCAATGATCCTATCATCGGAGTCAATAATCGATTGATAGAGAGAAACTTCCTCATGCAATTTCGAGAATAGCCGGTAGACTCTCCTTGCTTCATCCAGCGATTCCATCACGGCTTCTTTCCCCGATGTGATCAGAACCCCATTCATCCCTAATTGTTTAGCCGCTTCAACTGTGACAACATCACCAATAACGACTTCATATCCCGCTTTCTTCAAGCTCTTCAGTCGCTCTTCGACTTCTACATCTTTCTGAATGGTCATCGTGTTAATATCTAAATCTAATAAATTACAGATCGTCGCAGCACCTTGAGAAATATTCGGAAAGCCAACAATCGCCGCTTTACCAGAAAATCCTTTTACTAGTGTTAGAAGGCGAAGGATATCATATCCCGACACTTGAATATCAATAACCGGAATCGAGACAACCTCCTGTACCAATGAGGCCGTTCCGCCCCGGCTAATGATCATATCGAAGCCATTTTTTTCAGAATTCCTGGCAATCTCCACACCTTCATACAAGTTACCCAGTTCTGTATGGATCTCGAAATCATCAACTTCCACAGCAATCTCTCTCATGATTTCAATTAACCCCTCATAGGGAGCAATCACCAATGCTTTAATCATATTCTGTTCACCTCCTACCCGTGTTAGATGAGGGTAACCTAGTCATTATCCCGTATCTTTTCCCAAACGACTCTGTAAACCTCTTTAATTGGAATCTGATGTTGCTCCGCAATTCTCCGACAATCCTCATATTCAGGTGCGTTCTCAACGACTTGTCCTTCATGTAACCCCTGCTTAATCGTGACCTCGCCCCATTCAGTGTTCACTTGATAGAACTTCCTTGCTAAGCGATGAACAGAAATCGGGTAATAGCGGATCCCAAGCGTCGTCGTTTCAGTGAACAGAATCGCTTTGATTTCATCTAATTTCGTATGATCACATAAGAGTTGAAGCATTACGCCAGGACGATTTTTCTTCATATAAATGGGTGTATAGAAAACATCATTGGCTCCACTAGCGAATAACTTTTCCATCACATACCCAAGCCATTCTCCAGGCATATCATCAAGGTTAACTTCAACCTTAATCATCTCACCATCAATATGTTCTTCACCATGTGAAAACTTCTGTGACATACAACCGCCCGCCTTTACAGTTCTTCTCTTCCGAGTACCGCTCGAAGCACATTAGGATGATCCGGGAAATCCTTTGTTCCAGCGCCATATCCAATCGACTCCACAGTAAACGAAGGCATTGGTCCAAAGTCATTTACAAGCGCAGCAAGTATTCCCCCACCAGTCGGCGTTGTTAATTCACCTTTAATATCCGTTTGCTGAATCGGAATCCCCTTTAACAATTCTAACGTTGCAGGTGCAGGCACCGGATACAGACCATGAGCGATTCGAATTCGCCCATTTCCAACAGGAACAGGTGAAGAGATCACTTTAGAAATATCCAATGAATCGAGCAGAATACTCGCACCAACAATATCAACGATCGAATCAACCGCGCCAACTTCATGGAAATGAACCTTCTCAAACGGCATGTTATGTATTTTCGCTTCCGCTCTCCCAATCTTCTCAAAAATTGAAAGCGCCATCGCTGTGACATTTTCATTAAATTCAGCTCGATTGATCATCGCCACAATGTCCGAATAATGACGGTGATGATGATGGTGATGTCCTCCTTCATCCTCGGTTAGGATCACATCAAACTTCGTAGCAGATACGCCCTTTTTCACTACTTTATTGAACTCTAGCTTGTATTCAGAATCGATCTCTAGTTTAGCCATTTCTTTAACAAGAAGCGTCGGATCTGCACCAAGATCAATGAGCGCACCGATTGTCATATCCCCGCTAATCCCAGAAAAACAATCAAGGTATAATGTTTTCATGAAGTCCACCCTCTAGTCTAGTATCGTATTACGATGATTTTTATGAATTAATGTTGCATAGTACCCAGCGCCAAAGCCATTGTCGATGTTCATCACACTAATTCCCGGTGAACAGGCGTTAAGCATTGATAGCAACGACGAAAGCCCCTGAAAATTCGCACCATACCCAATACTTGTCGGCACCGCAACAATCGGATTACTAATCAATCCCCCAACAACACTTGTAAGGGCGCCTTCCATTCCAGCAACCGTAATCGCTACCGTAGCATTCTCGATATCTTCAAGGTGATGAAAGAGACGGTGAATACCGGCCACCCCGACATCATACATGCGTTTAACAGAAGCCCCAAAAGCTTCTGCAGTCACCGCAGCTTCCTCTGCAACCGGAAGGTCGGACGTACCTGCGCACAGCACAGCGATATAGCCGTTATATAGAAGCGCTGGTTCATCAGGATGCCTCCAGAATAACGTACGAGCTGATTCATTGTAGTCAAGATCAGGTACTGACGCCATCACTTTAGCAGCTTTTTCTTCTGAAATTCTCGTTGCAAGCACACGGTTTGTATTTCTTTTCAAAGACTGAATGATATCAATCATTTGTGCTACGGTCTTTCCCTCACCATACACCACTTCCGGGAAACCAGTCCGGTCTTCCCTTTGGTGGTCTACTTTCGCAAAACCAATATCTTCGAAGGAGGAAAGAAGGGTTTTCGCTTCATCTACACCTAAGCTTCCCTCTTTCACTCGCTTTAGAACGTCATCTAAGTTTGTTGTTCCCATACAGTAACACCTCTTTCAATCAGTTATTCGAATCAACGTTTCCTGCTAGTACTTTGTTCATACTGCCGCTCTTATAGCCTTCGAGATCAATCGTGACGTATTGGTACCCAAACGATTGCAGCTTCTTCGAAATACTTCGATGATTGGCCATTACAAGCTGCATGTCCTGTGGCTCGACTTCAATTCGAGCCATATCGCCATGAGTCCGGACACGAACCTGACGAATTCTGAGGCTCTTTAAATAAGCCTCTGACTTATCGACCTTAGTTAACTTCTCCTGCGTAATTTCCTCACCATAAGCAATACGGGAAGACAAACAAGCAAATGAAGGCTTTTCCCATGTAGGAAGGTTTAATTCCTTCGAGAGCGTGCGAATTTCATCTTTGTAAAGCTCCGCTTCTTGAAGTGGGCCACGAACATCATGCTCCTTTGCTGCGCGTACTCCTGGGCGATGCTCACCCATGTCATCAGCAATTAAGCCATACACAACATTTTGGAATCCCTTTTCCTGCATAATCGGAA
The DNA here is from genome assembly GCF_039851965.1 of Pseudalkalibacillus hwajinpoensis. Classification (NCBI taxonomy): domain Bacteria; kingdom Bacillati; phylum Bacillota; class Bacilli; order Caryophanales; family Guptibacillaceae; genus Guptibacillus; species Guptibacillus hwajinpoensis. The sequence goes on from NZ_CP156674.1 coordinate 1,079,594, forward strand.
CAACCTCTTCAAACAGACCATTCTTACAGAAGTAACAGCGATTTTCATCATTCTGTGTGTAACCGGGAATCGCAAGCTCAGATGTTTCAATTACCTGATGATGCGCACCTATTAATGAAGCAAGCTGCTTTGCCTCTTCTAATTCACTAGTCGGATAAGTTTCTGAATCAGCCGTCACCGCAAGGACATTTTCTTTCCCCAGAACATCGACCGCAACCTTTAATAAAAATGTACTATCCACTCCACCAGAAAACGCGACGACAATACTACCCATTTCTTGCAATATTTCTTTTAGTTTTTCATATTTTTCATTTATCACCAGTACCTCACCCCTTATGTCATCTTTTGTATAGTGAAAAGTAATCCTATAAATATACTGAAACCGTTTACAATACCGAGCGAAAAAATGTTGCAAAATAAATCTACTGGTCGAATGAGCCTTAAAAAAGATCATTTAGTGATTGTGCATTTTGCAACACTTTCATTATAATACAATTTATGGCTAAAGTAAAAGGTGTTTAAATAAAAAGTGATTTTAGAAAATGGAACGATTTAAAAGGCTCTTCATTGCAAATGATTGCAACAAAGAGCCTCCGCTGTTCGTTCGTTATCTCCGCTTGGCTGGTTACTGTGAACTCAATATAGCCAGTCACTCGTTTACTCTTGATAACTTTATTTAGTTCGTTTGATTAACTAATAAAGGTCCAGACACCATTCATTAAAATAGTAATAGACTTACACCGATCGCAAACAAAACCACTCCTGCTATCGAATAGAACATACCAGAACGGTTTTCCCCTTTTATCCTCTTAGAGATGCCCGCAAGAATATTCACGACACCAAAACCCATCATGCCATATACTAATAAGCTCTCCTGTTCAGGTGTAATGAGATACATAACCGGCAGGAAAAGAATTAAAACAGAAAGGATCACCTGAACGACACTCATCGAAAACAATATTTTAGATTGAGATTCTGTATTCATAACTTTCCTTCTTTCATCTAGGCGTTGAAATTCATTTCTTCTAGCCTAATTATAGCAGGTTACATCTAGAGGAAATCTGACAATGCTGTGACGTTCAAAATAGAGTGGTGAAAAAAAAGAGAAAAAAGAGGGGTCAGACACGTGTCTGACCCCCTCTTTTTTGTCATCTATTTACAACTACCTTCGCCCGCCCCCTATACTGTTTATGAAACAGGAATCTAAATGATGAGGTGATACACTTGTTCTTCAAAAAGAAAACGGTCAAGTGCAGCAACTTTATCATCTCCAAGGTTTCTCTAGCATCAATTGACCCAACAATCGAACTTGCAAATTGATCAGCCTGGAATTCACGCCTTTGCGAGAAAACAAAATGCAGTATAAAAGAAGATACATAAGCGCAAAAGGCAAAAATAACGATTGGTACAATCGGGATAGCCGTGCCAAGAACAGATGTTAGAATCAACAAGGCGATTGGAACGCCAGATAGGACGAAAATAAAGGAAAGTACGTTTTTCATCAGATGATTCCTTTTAATATGGAAATATTCATGAGCGATTAGAAATGTTAAATGCTTCTCACCAAGCGTCTTTACAAGCTTTTCACCGCAAACGATCACCATTGTGTTTTTTCGGTACAGCGCGGCGGCGTTGTTCTTTAAATATTTATTTGAAACAAAGATAGGCGTTTCGCTATTCGGATCAACTCGGTGAAGAATGTCATCAAGGTAACGCTCATCCTTTTCAATTTGTTATAAGACACGATTGGAAAAATAATGCTAAAAATGGTTAGCATCAAACTAGCGTTAAACAAATAATGAACGATATTCTCATTCCAAGAGAAGGATAAAATATTGAGTTTCATTAAGGCAAATAGAATGAAACAAATGCTAGAGATAATTTGTAAGGCTTTCATACTTGTTCTCCTTCAGATAAATATTGGGCTTACAAAAGTTTCGAGGAAAGCCGCGAAACAGATAATTAATACACCCATACATAATAACGTAATATTGAATTTTCTTTGGACGAGAAATAGCCAACCCATCATCTGCTGCCCTTACAGCAAGCAATGCGTTTTCGGGACTATTGTGTAAGTAATGATTGAAGCCGCTACAAGCTTTGAGCAATTGAAGTTGTATCATATGACTACTTCTATCAAAAAAATTCATTCCCATATATTTTATTGTTTCTGTTTTGGTCATTCTATTGTACCGATCATTAGAAATTTCATGGTTAGAAGCCCTTCTTGTCAGTTCACCATGTTTCCTTGTAGGCAACATTTCGATTGCCCAAAATTTTGGTAAGCCGAAGTGAATCATGCTAAAAAAAGCTACCTCACTCTACAACTCATAGAATGATGTAGCTTTCCCTCTATTCCTGATCCATCCAAAACAACTCATCAAGTGACTTATCTAATGCCCAACAAATCGACAAACAAAGCTGTAGCGTAGGATTGTATTTTCCAAGCTCAATGAGTCCAATCGTCTGTCTCGACACGCCAACTTTTTTGGCAAGCTCCTGTTGAGAGAGATCGTGCTCCACTCTCGCCATTTTTAATTTCACATTCTTCACAATCGATCACCGCACATCTTCATCATTCATCTCTTCTAACTCTCGCTCATTTACCTTATCACTTTTATACTTCGCTATCGCATAGGGTAACACCATTATGCCAAATAAGACAGGAATATATATCATTAAGCATCCAAATAAAATCACAAAGAAGAAATAAGTCGTTTCTTGTGGACCCTCTGCATACTTTTGAGAGTTCACGATCGCAAGGGTGAGCGCAAGACCCACTCCTACCAAAAGACTAATCAGGAAATTTCTCATATTGAAGCTGATCTTGCTCGAACGATCATGCATCTCTACCTCATCTGAAAAAATCCCAAGCATCGATGATCGAACAAGATAATACCCAGAACTTACAATTAAAATAATAATCTCTGTCCATAAATGTTGCGCAGGTCCTTCAACCAGAAACTGTTTATATACAACGGAAAGAGCACAAATAATCACAATAAGTACATACAATTCGCGATAAATCATATTTTGAAGATTCGTCACCCGTTCATCCTTATGTTTTTTCTTAAATCCGAATCCCATTGTTACTCCTCCTGCTTTTTTCTAGTAATCTATTTTCGGTAATCGATAATAAGCGAATGCAAATAATAGTAAACTGATCATCGCCGTTACACTCATTTCCAGCCCATCCAGCGCAAGAAATGGCAGTTGATTCGGTAAACTATAAACTGGCGCATAGGCGACAAGATCTTTCACAAAACCAGGGACCGCATCGACCTGAAACACAATCCCAAGTACACCTGGAAGAACAAGAATTGTGACAAGAGAAAGGATCAACAGATTCATCACCTTCTGATAATACATCGAGATCACTTGAAAAAGTAAGGTGAAGAAGACGCCGAATAACACATATTGAAGTAATGCCATACCTACATCCGCTAATGAGAAGGCCTGATCATTCAATTTATGATTTACAAAAAGCAGTGTCGCACAACCTAGTCCGAATAATAATGAAACGCTGGTAATAACAATCACGCGTGACACCAAAAACGTAATCCGATCTCTAGCTGACGTAAAGAGCAGATAGATCGTGCCGTAATGCAAATCAACAATAACCATTTTTGCACAATATACACCAAGAGCAACTGTTGCTATGCCAGCATATAACCCTGACACATTCTCAGGCTGAAACGGACCATTCAGCTGGTAAATCGAATAAACAATTCCTCCTCCAAACAAAAAGGCAAACCCGATCGACAAGAACAACGGCAGGCTAAGGTTACGTTTTAACTCAAGCTTTATGTAATGTCCAAAATTCACTTCGCTTCACTCTCCATATTTTGAAAATAAAAATCCTCAAGCGTGTCCTTTTTCCTTTTTACATCCGTTGGATAAAAATTGTGCTGACTTAAGTGTTTGAGCACCTGTTTCATATCTCCATCATATTGAAATGAAATGACATTTCCACTTCGGGTAACCCCTTCATATCCCTCTAACAAAGGCATGGCTTGATGAATATCTTCTTCAGAAAACACAAGCTCCAGAATTTCGCCACGATTTTGTTCCCTTGCATATTCGTTTATCAACCGACCGCCGTTAATCACATAAACACGATCACTAATATTCTCAACATCTTCTAAAATGTGACTGGAAATCAGAATACCAATGCCTCTTTCTTCCGCTAACTGCTTTAAATAACCAAGGATATTCCGGATCCCATCCGGATCCATCCCGTTCGTCGGTTCATCTAATACTAGATAACCTGGGTTCGAAATAAGCGCGAGCGCAATTCCAAGACGCTGCTTCATACCAAGCGAATACTGCTTCACTTTCTTTGATAAGTACGATTCCATTCCAAGGGAATGAATGATTTCATCCATATGAAGATCTTCATCAAAGTTGTCTTGCCAGCCCCGTTCGGTCCAACTAGCCCAACAACCTCTCCTTTTCGTAATGTGAAGTCAATGCTAGAAAGCGCTCGTTCTTTCTTATTGAACGTTTTTGAAAGATTACGCATCTCAATACTCATCTTCATCCCCCTCTACATTTATAACCCTAAAACTCATCCTTCTTTTTCCATTATATATTATTAACGTCTTTTTGCAATATATATTGTTCATTTAGACGTTTATAATTTACTACAAATTAGTTTGACGATTAGTTTAGCTGTTGAGCCTAATATATAAATCAATTAAAGTTAAACAATATCTTTTCGTGTTTTCACGATTTCTGTATTCAAGTTATGGGCTAATGGAAAATCAGGATGATATGAAGCTTAAGGCATCAAAGGGATTTTCGCTGATTGCATCTCATAACTAAAGGGAGTGCTAATTGATTGAATCATTAGCACTCCCTTTTACTTTTCCTCTAAATCATGCATCATGAGAACCGTCCGAGACTGGTGAAAAAGCCCAACTTTTTTACAACGAAAAATGATAAAAGAAAAACGAGCCTCTAGAATCGCTTCTAAGCCTCGTTTGCTATACGGCGAGACATTTTAGTCTCCCTTAAAAAGCTTATTTTTGGAAAGTGACTACTTTTTCACTGGTCTCGAACCGTCCCCGCGATGCGTTCGTTAACAAATTCACATCCAAATTCTTAAACACCTTCAATCGTCCTCCCCTCTTTTATTCATATTGGCCCCTTCTCTCCCTAGCTCGTACCGCTGTATTCCGCCCTCTACTTAGTAACATTACCCAGTCACTCTACATATTTTGTTGGAGAAAGTGTTTCATTAGGTAATCGCTCAGGAAAACGCATTTTAATCCAGACCATTACTAAGGAACGATGATGGAGGTGACATAAATGAATCAATTTCAAAATGATCTCCAGCACTTAGATGTCGGAGAATTCCATGCTCAGAATTTAGTTCCATGTGAGCAAGCCAATTATACGAATACAGATACAAATACTTCGCGCTTATGTGTAGGAGTCGGGTTTGTTTGCTTTGGCTGTTTCCGTTGCGCAGGTTGTGTAGGCTGCGCGGGCTGCGGTGGTTGTGCTGGGTGCGGCGGTTGTGCTGGCTGTGCTCGATGTGCGGGTTGCGGTGGTTGTGCAAGGTGTGGAGGATGCGGTCGTTGCGGTCGTTGCGGTGGACGCTAAGTCCGTCCGAGTCCTAGCTTAAGACGAAGGATAAATCGATTGATGTTACAAGACCCCTTGAGGAATTCTCCAACAGGGGTTCTTGTTTTGTGTTCAGACATATGAGACGAAGTGACTGACATAGACTCATAGTATGTAGTCAGATCAGTGAGTAAGGAGGTGTGTCATGACGAATGTCGATCCTTCTATGCGTTTAAAGCTGAAGAAGGGTACTTTCTTCATGCCGGAACCGAGCGGGAGTGTTTATTTTAGGAACAATTCAGGTTCATTTCGTATGGAAGGTAGAACGATTCATCAATGGATTGAAAAGCTTATCCCAATGTATAACGGAGAATATTCGCTTGCAAGCCTAACAGATGGATTATCGCAGCCCTATCGTGATCGAGTTTACGAGATTACCGACGTCCTATTTGCGAATGGATTTCTTCGTGACGTTAGTAGAGACCGTCCCCACCACTTGAAACCACAAGTGGTGGAGAAATTCGCTTCACAGATTGAATATATCGAGAGTTTCTGTGATTCCGGTGCCTATCGGTTTCAACAATACCGTCAGAAAAACGTTTTAGCCATTGGAGAAGGACCCATGGTAATCGGATTGGTTTCATCTTTGCTTACCTCCGGCTTGGCCCGTTTCCAAACGTTACTTACAGATGCGAACACCAGTCACCAAAGAATAATAGAATTAGAGACGGCTGCAAGAAAAACAGACCCTGATGTTTCCATTGAAATCGTGTTAAAAAAGGATAAAGACCCAATCTCCTGGGAGGACCAGGTTGAACCCTTCGATGCCATTTTATATGTCACACAGCAAGGAGACATAGAAGAACTACAGCGCATCCTTCATGCTTGTAAAGAAAAGAAAAAACTGTTTCTCCCGACCCTCTGTCCTGGAGAGGTCGGAGTGGCTGGCCCACTTGTAAGCCCTGATTCCAATGGCTGCTGGGAGTCTGCATGGCGGAGCCTGAACCGGAACGCGCTAAATACTCATCAAACGAGCTCATTTTCATCCCCGGCCGGCGCGATGCTAGCAAATGTGATCGTATTTGAATTGTTTAAAAAAATAACAGGCGTGCCCGTGCTTTCGAACAACCAAATGTTTCTACTTAACCTCGAGACACTTGAAGGCAAATGGCATCCCTATAAACCTCATCCGCTTGTATCAGGAAGGATCGACGTCATAAAAGTGGAAAATGGATTAAAAGAGTTGCGGATAAATGAGAATAAACAAGATCAGAACGAACTACTTTACTACTTCAGTGAGTTGACCTCAAGCCAATTAGGCTTTTTCCATCGTTGGGAAGAAGGCGAACTTAGTCAATTACCTTTAGCTCAATGTGAGATTCAAGTGGTTAACGTAAAGCTAAATGGGCCCTCTTCACTACATCCGAGCCTAGTGAGTGCGGCTTTAACCCATGAAGAAGCGAGGCGGGAAGCTGGTTTGACCGGAATTGAGCAGTACGTACTCCCTTTAAAGGAAAATATCATCTCATTACTCCCTTTTCCATTCGAAACGTGTACGTACACGACAACCGACCTCCACATTGGCGCTGGAGAAACGTTCATTGAAGGTGTTAGCCGGGCATTGCAAAAAACGCTAGAAGATGAGTGGAATGAGAAAGCAGAGCAGTGTATTAAAAACATATCGAAGCTTGCATTCCATAAGGTTGAAGACAATCTCTGCCGCTACTATTTGAAGGTTTTAACCACCATGAAGAAAGTACCAGAGCTTGGCTTAGGAAAAGATGCCTACGGTCTTCCTGTAGTGTGGAGGAAAGCTGAGGATAACCTCTGGTATGGAAGTGTCGGATTTAATCTCACACTGGCTTTGCGCGGCGCGCTACTTCATGCCGTCATACAGGCACAAAACAAAACAACTTCAGCGGGGCATAAGCATCCCTCCTTTGCAGCGATTCAGTTTGAAGAAAAAGCGATCCAATCTCTTGTCATTCCTGCCTATGAATCGAACGACCAGGCCGACGTCCTCCGTTCAGTTGTGAACCTTCTCGAACAACAAAACAAAGAGCTTTCCTTTGTAAAAGTATGTGTCGAAACCTTTGAAAAAGATGGATATCTAGACATCTATGGTGTGTTGTTAGGAAGGGGGAGATGACGTGAGCGCTAGCATTACACTAGTAGGAAACGGCGTATTACAAGAACGCATAGCGGAAGAACTGGCTCCCCACCATCACCTCACTCTCCTTTCAGATTTAGATGGGCCGATACCTAAGCGGACGACATTGTTACTCGTCATCCATGATTTTTGGAATCCATCGATCCACAAAAAAGCGGAAGAAGTGGCACGGGAGCTCGGTATAAATTGGCTACGGGGCTTCTTATCATTTGGTGAAGGTGTGGTTGGTCCATTGGTTCGCCCCGGTAAGGAAGGCTGTTCACAATGTGCCGATACAAGAAAGATGATGGCAGTGAACGACCGTGAGGATATGTGGAATATCCAACAGGTTTTGAGCAAGGCCGATGACGGTATTCATGATGAATGGGTCTCTCAAACTGGACTTCTCCAAATGGCTCAACTGATCAAAAATGAAGTGCAGAATATGTTGCACCTCCAGTCACCTCAATTAGAAAGCTCGATTCACCTTATCAATTTGGGGTCCCTTGAGAGCTCTCACCATCGTATATTGCCAGACGCCTATTGTTCCGTTTGCAGTCATCTTCCAGAAGACTCGCGAACGGATGCGGTGATTACGCTTAAACCAAGTGTGAAAATCAGTGAAGATAGCTATCGATGTCGATCGATGAACGACTTGAGCACGGTACTCTCAAGAGATTATCTCGATCCACGCACAGGTCTTTTAAATCGTTTGATGATCGATTTTGAAACAACGTATGCCGATGCGATCGTCAATCTTCCTCTATTCAACGGAAATGAAGGCTCGGCCGGGCGGACAAATTCGTATGCCATGAGTGAAATGACAGCCATATTGGAAGGATTGGAACGCTCTTGTGGCATTGATCCTAAAGGGAAAAGAACCGTTGTTCACGATTGCTATCGCAACCTTGAACGCGCCTTGAATCCACTTTCGGTCGGCGTTCATGCACAAGAACAGTATGCGAAGAAGGACTATCCGTTTACTCCGTTTCATCCTGATCGAAAAATGAATTGGGTTTGGGGGTATTCACTCATTGAAAAAGCACCTATCCTGGTTCCGGAACGGCTCGCATATTACAGTATGGGGTGCGGGGACGGGTTTATTTTTGAAACGTCCAATGGCTGCGCGATCGGAGGAAGTCTTGAGGAAGCCATTTTCTACGGAATTATGGAAGTGCTTGAACGCGATTCTTTTCTGATGACCTGGTATGCACAGCTCCCGCTTCCTCGGATTGATCCTTACTCGTCAAATGACGAAGAGCTCCTTTTGATGATCGATCGTATGCAGGAGATAACGGGCTATGACCTTTATTTATACAATGCGACAATGGAACACGGCATTCCCTGCATCTTGACGATAACGAAAAACCGAAACCCTGAATCTGATCGCTTAAATCTCATGTGTGCGGCTGGCGCACATCTGGACCCTGTTAGAGCTGTGAAAAGCGCGGTCTTTGAAAGTGTTGGAATGATCACGCCGTTGAATAAAGAGTTTAAAAAGAAGAAAGCCGAATATGTAAAAATGTTCAATGATTCCTCTCTCGTCCAGAAAATGGATGATCACGGAATGGTATATGGGCTTCCTGAAGCGGAAGAACGCCTTCAATTTATACTAAACCAACATCGCCCTTTGCAGACATTTGCGGAAGCTTTTCACATGTCAAAACGTCATTCTAATCTAACGGATGATTTGAATACGATGTTACAAATCTTTCGCAGCTTAAAATTAGATGTGATCGTTGTCGATCAAACAACACCCGAAATTAAACGAAATGGACTCCATTGCGCAAAGGTGATAATTCCAGGCATGCTGCCGATGACATTTGGCCATCACCTTAGACGTGTCACCGGCTTGAGCAGGGTATTGAAAGTTCCGAAAGAACTCGGTTATGTTAATCGAGAATTAACGGTAGAGAAGCTCAACCCTTATCCGCATCCATTTCCTTAACGTGGCAAGGAGGTTAGTGATGGATCTCGACCTATTCTTACACCATCTGCATTTTCAAAGTGACCTTGTGACGCCACGGAACTGGGAAGTGAATTGGGACGATGCTCCCCTTCCATTCAAGCTTTATCGCCATTTGCCGGAGTTCCCCCTTGCGTACGATATTCCACTTGCGATTCAAGAGCAGTCCTTTCACCCAAAACCTGATCTGAATACAATGGGGTATTTTCTCTGGTATGGTTATGGCCTGTCTCAGTTTAGTCAGACTGCTTTCCCTTCTGTCATGGACGGAGAATCAGTTGAGACGATTCAGTCATTCCGCCGCTTCCCTCCTTCAGGTGGTGGCTTATATCCAAGTGAACTGTATCTTTATCTTAAGCTAGAAGAAATGCCGAACGGGATTTACCATTATGATGTGGCTCACCATCGTCTTCTCTTGCTACGTACGGGAAATTTTGATTCCTACTTAAACAGGTCACTAGGATATCGCTCTGACCTTTCGAGGTGTTTTGGGGCAGTGATCATCACGACAATGTTTTGGAAGAACTTTTATAAATACAACAACTTTTCCTATCGTCTTCAAGGGTTGGATGCGGGTGCGCTCATTGGTCAGCTATTGGAGGTTAGTAAAGGTTTCCGCTTTTCACCGAATGTTCATTTTCAATTTCTTGATCGAGCAATCAATCACTTACTTGGGCTAGACGATCTGGAGGAAAGCACCTACGCGGTAATCCCGCTTTCAGAGCATAAAGCCCTGCACAAGGAAGCGCTTAGAGTAAGCTCCGCAATAGAATTGTGTAAAGAACTTCCCAAAATCAGCACAACGTATTACCAACGTTCGCAAAACGTGCTACCATTTCCAGAAATCGCACAGCTTCATCACGACTCCATGCTTGAATCTACCGGGCTATTCAGGCGCTTTAAAACAAGAGAAGAGAAAATAGAAAACAAGCCTAAGATCGCTTTACCTGAAGCAAAGGAGCTAACCAATGATTTAGCATATGTTTGCCAGAATCGGTATTCTCCAGAAATGGATTTCATCGCACAAAGAATCGATCAGATTCAGCTCGCTTCCCTTTTGAAGGGAAGCATCGATTCCTACGCCTACCATAACGATTTGGATAAAGAAGAGAACCAAATTCCCCGGGTCTCGATTTATGGATGCTTTTATCAGGTTGCAGGAATTCCTGACGGAGCTTACCGGTATGACGCCGCCACTCATTCCATCATAACAATCAAAGAGGGTGACTTTCGTTTTGATCTCCAGGTAGGAATGTCTCTTCACAACGTCAATCTGCATCAGGTCCCGATCTGCCTCCATATCGTCGGAGATCGCGCACACCACAAAGCTGAACTTGGATACAGAGGATATCGCATTCAACACATGGAAGCAGGGATGCTCCTTCAGCGATTATTGTTAACGACTAGCGCACTTGGAATGAACGGTCATCCCCTACTCGGGTTCGATGTGAATGTATGTGATCATATTTACGAACTGGAAACTTCCCAAAAAACCACGCTCATTCAAATCCCAATCGGCTTCCATCGCCCCAAAAGCTGGTTAGTTGGAGAGATTCATAGCTGAGGAGGTCAGGCTCGCACCTGACCCCCTTCTAACACCAAGACATTTACTATGCTCGAAAGAAGGACAGCGCTATAAAAAGCGTGTTTTTTTACTTGGACTTTCCGTTATTACACAAGTCATTTTCTTTCCCGCCCTGCTGATCATTCGGTACAATGAGCTATGTAAGAAATCGGTAGAAATAGAAGCTTCCGAACCATTTAATATGGGGTCGGTTCTTCACATGACCCCTCTCCCCTAATCAAAGATTCTATGACAAAATGCCAAAGAAATATTTTCTCGATCCGTCTCACAGAAAAGCATCCTGGCACTATTATGAACAATTTCTCGAATCGGCTCTCAAAGGGACATCGATCAAGCTGAACGCCTGACCAAAACCGCGATGAAGACAAGTGTCGAGCTCTGGAAAAAGAAGATGACTGGAGGAGTTTGAAATGAAAACGAAAGGGTTGTATCGCGATTTTTTCTTTCATTTTGATATTTTAGTGATGCTCTTTGTTTTTCTTACGGTCGTTAGTTTCTTACTTACCATGGACCTTTCTCCAACTGTCCTGTTGTCCTTCGTCATCGGAGTTGTCACTTATATGTTCAGTGAATATCTGACGCACCGCTTCTTATTTCACATCAAAACTCCGAAAAGCCCTTTTCTTTTGAAGTTAATTAAACGCTTACACTACGACCATCATAAAATGCCGAATGACTTGAAATTATTATTCCTCCCAATCTGGTATAGCTTTCCGAGTCTGTTAATCTTGTGTCTTCTCTCCTATGTTATTACAGGGTCTCTCGTCTTCACCCTATCTTTCAGCACAGGACTTCTAGCGATGTTCTTCGTGTACGAATGGAAGCATTACGTTGCCCATCGACCGCTAAAGCCGAAAACCAGATTTGGTAAATGGCTTAATAAGACCCATACCCTCCACCATTACAAGAACGAGAATTACTGGTACGGCGTTTCTACTCCATTTGTTGACGTATTATGTGGGACTTTTAAAAATGAGAAGGATGTGGAAATGAGTCAAACAGCGAAGGATTTGGAAGAGCGACTATAACTGCAGTGGAAAGTATACGCTATCCTCTGGGGTCAGACACGTGTCTGACCCCCTTCCACTCTTAATTCAGCTTATAAATCTCACGAGCAATCGATTCTAAAATATAAACAACAGGCACTTGCGACGTGATATTCGCTTCTTCATGAAATTCTTCAGTTACATAGTAGGGAATGTTTAGATCGGAAATTTTCGCAACGGTTGAGTATTTGGTGTTGGTAATACTAATAATATGACTTCCCTCTTGTTTAAGCTGATTCAAATGCGTGACGGTAAAATGGTTTTCCCCTGATACGGATAAAGCGATCGTTACGCTATTGTTCCGAAGCTTAGCGTGAATCGGAAAATGGGGATCTTTAATATACATCGAAAATTTGCCTAAGCTTGAAAAATACCTCGCACCATATTCCGCAAGAATACCTGAGCTCCCGATCCCGATAAAAATAACGTTATCCGTCTCCGCAACAATTCTTGCAGCTTTCTTCATTTTTTCTTCGAGATCACCTTTTACAGTTCGTTCAAAAAACTCCGCCACCGCATGCTCGGAAGGTTTGATGATCGTTCTTTTATTCTCCTTCAAATGCATCTTCAGCTTTACTTTAAACTCAGAGAAACCCTCACAATGGACCTTTTTACAAAAACGTAAAATCGTCGCTGTGGAGACATGCGTTTCATCTGCTAATTCACGAATTCGCATATAAGCGACTTTCTCACTGTTTTGAGAAATGTAGTTATATAAAGACGTTTCTAACTCATTGAAAGAAGCAATAATATCGTTTGAAAACATATCGAATTCTCCTTCTATAAGAAAACTAAAATAGCTTACCGCTGTACAAAAACTCTATCACCTATTATAACACCGTCTCTCCACAAGAACCACAGCGTGACATTTATATAACAAGTTCCTTTCTTCGTTATTAAAAACGAGATCCTCTTTCCTTATTTACTATTGTGCCTCACGTCGCTATGATTTCTTTGTAGACTGATTTCTTTAGTAATAGAGACACAAACTAACCAAATACAAATGAACTGATGATGTAAAAATACAGGAGGGTAATCAAATGAAGAAATATCACTTCCCTGAAGGGTTCTTATGGGGTGGCGCTACGGCAGCGAATCAAATAGAAGGTGGCTTTCATGAAGGGAATAAAGGCCTCAATATTGCCGATGTTCTTCCAGGTGGAAAAGAAAGACTTACCATCCTACAATCCCCAGGCTTTGATTTCCAAATCGATCGGGAGAAATATGATTATCCAAACCATGAAGCGATTGATTTCTATCATCGCTACAAGGAGGATATTGCCCTATTTGCAGAAATGGGTTTCAAAGTCTTCCGCATGTCGATTGCGTGGACACGAATTTTTCCAAATGGCGATGAGCTAGAACCAAATGAAGAAGGATTAGCGTTCTATGACCGTGTATTTGATGAACTGCACAAACACGGCATCGAACCTGTCGTCACCATTTCTCACTATGAAATGCCGCTCAATCTTGTGAAGGAATACGGCGGCTGGAGAAACCGCGAAGTGATCACGTTCTTTGAACGATATGTAACGGCGATCTTCAATCGATACAAAAACAAAGTGAAGTACTGGATGACCTTCAATGAAATCAATAGTGGTTTTATTATGCCGATCCAGGGTCTTGGTTTCGCAATCCAACAAGAAGAAGACAAATACAAACCAACCTTCCAAGCCTTCCATCACCAATTCGTCGCGAGCAGCATCGCAGTCAAAGCCTGTCATGACATCATTCCTGGCGCTCAAATTGGCTGTATGATCTTATATGCACCCGTGTACTCATATGATTCCAATCCGAAAAACGTGATGTACGCTCTTCAAGAAGAGCGCATGTTTAATTACTTCTGCGCCGATGTTCAAGTAAGAGGCGAATACCCTGCATTTATCCAGCGCTATTTCAAGGAGCACAATATCGAATTAAACATTCAGGACGGTGATCTTGAAAGTATAAAAGAAGGCACTGTGGATTATATCGGCTTAAGCTACTACATGACTCGAACTGAGAAAAAGGAGAAATCCGATTTAGAAGCTTCTGAAGGAAACCTGATCGGAGGCATTAAAAACCCTTTCTTACAGGCAAGTGACTGGGGCTGGGAAATCGACCCTGAAGGATTGCGCATTGGCTTAAACCAGCTCTACGACCGCTACCAGATCCCTCTCTTCGTTGTGGAAAATGGATTAGGCGCCTATGATAAAGTAGAAAAAGACGGATCGATCCATGATGACTATCGCATCGATTACCTTCGCAATCACATCAAGGCCATCGGTGAAGCGAACGAAGACGGTGCTGAGGTGATCGGCTACACAAGCTGGGGCTGCATTGACCTTGTGAGTGCTTCATCAGGCGAGTTCTCGAAACGGTATGGGTTTATTTACGTGGATAAGCACGACGATGGAAGTGGGACGTTGGAACGGAAAAGGAAGGAATCTTTTTTCTGGTATAAGGGTGTGATTGAGACGAATGGGGAAAACCTATAACTATGTTGGCATCCAAACTCTAGATTGCGGTAACCACTTTATGCGTTTAACTAATCAAGAAAAGTAGCTTGGAGGCGCACGCCATTCCAAGCTACTTTTCTAAATTTTTCGCATATGAATAGTTCTGTTTTCATCTCACCTTGGTAACGTAAAGAATTCCTTACTTTCACTATAGTTTCCAGCCAGCCTTCCAAGGGGGGAAAGCTTTTCGAGATCCACCTTATAGTCGCCTAAATAGGTATCATCATTAATATGATAATGAGTCATTTCCCCTAGGACAAGGGCATTGGAACCAAGAGGGATAATTTGATGTAGCTTACATTCCATATGAATCGAAGCTTCTTTCACCCGTTTCGGTTTCACGGTCATACTATTAACTGGAGTTAACCCAGCTTGTTCAAATTCATCCACTTCAGAAGGTACATTTTCCGCACTTTTTTGCATTTCGTTTCCAAGAGAGCTCGACACCACATTGATCACAAATTCTTTTTGCGATCGAATATTAACCAGTGTTTCCTTTTCTGTACCTTGTCGCTCTCCCGTTCCTGGTCCTATGGAGATGGCAAGAATGGTGGGTTTTGTTGATGCGACGGTGAAGAAACTAAATGGAGCTAAGTTAAGGACTCCGTCTTCCGACAATGTTGACACCCATGCGATCGGTCTTGGAACGACGGAACCGGTTAGTAGCATGTAGACATCTTTTGCGTTTAGTTCGGAAGGGTTTAATTCCAATGTCCTCACTCCTCTATGTACTTTTATTTCTTTCATTCTTACCTGATAAAATTTCATCTTAAATTGCCTCAATAGGCCTAATACAAACCCCATTTAGTGATCATTTCTGGATTCGTCGGCCCGAGATCGTAAAGCATTTAAATGTTCTATCTGATGCGAGTCTTGCCAGTGATCGTAAATCAGGCCGTAAAAAGATATACTCTATTCAATCGGGGCAACTCAAAACAGATCGTTCTACCTAAAAAGTATATTATAGTTCAACCTAATGTTTTCTTTGAAATTATCTCTATGCTAGGGCAAGAAGTTTCTTAATCCTCCACATCGATCAAATAAACCCGATCATCAAAACCACCTCGGATCTCTCTTTTCTCCTTACGCTCTTCCTCCAATTCCTCAACAGAAGAGTGATGAACCTCAACTAGTGAATAGATCAACTCAAGCATATCCGCCAGTTCTTCAACTGCATGACTATCATCCCTAGCTTCAAGATACTCTTGAAGTTCTTCTTTTAATTTTAGCTGCAGCTCTTCTTTATACTCAGCTTTATCGAGAATTCTTATATTGAACTTGTTTCCGTTACCACGAATGATTTCTGGGATGTGATCCCTGCCTAGACGGTTAATATAATTCGCCGCGTTACGAGTGAACAAACGATTTTGATTGATATCGGAAAAGTATTGTATATTCTGTGATTTAGGATAAGATGCCGGCATGCAAGCACTCCATTCTTCTAAATCCATCAGGATTTTTCTTTTCATAATATGAGAATGTTCTTAAAGCGTGATAAATGCCTATTTAATGTTTTTCTGACTGGACAGCCTTCCGGTGGGGAACTAGGAAAGCCTATTGGGCAGGATTCTTCTCTGTTTGGAACAGACCTTGTTAAAATATTTGAACCCGTCACACTGTTTAGCGCGCGACTTGATCGAACAGATCAGCTTGAAATGATGCTTCCGCCATGCACTTGAACGAGCCAAAACAGGTCGCAAGGGCCCATTCCATCATTCCATCCGTGCTACTAGATGAATGTGCTTCGTTCACCATCCCACTCTCTTCTTCCCGATCATTGGTCGTTTCATGCGAGTTAGAGCATGTCTTCGAAAGGTTGCAAGAAGCAAAATCCCCTTTGTTGCTTCTTGGGAAAGGTGTGCACCTTTCGAAAGCCTATGAGCATGTTCAGTGGCTTGCCGAACACTGGCAGATTCCAGTTGTGACAACACCTGGGGGAACGGAAGCTTTCCAACGGTTCATCCTCTCTCATTAGGTGAATTTGGACTTGGGGGCCAAGAAAGGCAGGACGATCGTCACAGTCGTGCCCATTTCCCTTTCACTATTAAACTCAATAAGGCCACCGTGTTCATGAATGATTTTGTAACAAACAACTAAACCAAGCCCCGTACCGGCCTCTTTATTTGAGAAAAATGGTTCTCCCAAGTGCTTTAGACGTTCTTTTGATATGCCTACTCCCTGATCAGATATGATAATCGAAACAAAGGTATCAGTCATGGTTGTTGTAATGGATAAGAGGCCCCCATTCGGCATGGATTCGATTCCGTTTTTAATGATGTTCATTAACACCTGCTTGATCTGGTTTCTTTCACAATACACCCCTTTAGGTAAATGGTTGAAAACTGTCTGAATATCGACGTTATTCATTCGTGCTTGGGTTTCCATAATTGCGAGCGTATTACGAATCAGTTCATTTAGATCCGTTTGCTGATATGTGACAGCTTGGGGCTTAGCGAGTGATAAAAACTCCGTTATGATGTCTTCAATCCTTACCATTTCAGACAACATTAGCTCCTGGATCTCAGGGTTAATCTTGTCTTTATACAGTTGAATAAAGCCTTTTACTGCGGTTAGCGGATTTCGTACTTCATGTGCGACTGCTGCTGATAGTTGCCCAATGGCAGATAGTTTTTCAGAACGCATTAAAAGCTCTTCTGTTCGCTTTCGGTCACTGATATCTCGTGTAATGGCCGAGATCGCGGCTAAGTTTCCGTGTTCATCTTGAATCGGAGAATACGTTACACTTACCTCTATTAAGCTTCCATCCTTGTGTTTGCGAATTGATTGGAAATCTATGATTCCCTTTCCTTCTATCACGGTTTCGAAAATCTCTTTGGCCTCATCTACATTATCCGCCGGATATAAATTTGCCATGGATTTTGGCACGTCGCTGTCGGTATATCCATAGAGACGTTTAAAAGCTGGATTTGTTTTAATGATTTCACCATTTAAATTAATGACTGATATCCCATCAGCGCTATTTAAAAATATGGATTCCAACAACTCAGTTGTCTCTTTAAGGTCTTCCTCCACTTTTTTACGGGAGGAAATATCTCGGCCGATGGCGATTAAATATTTTGGTTCTCCACTTAAAGAAAATCCAGGCGCTTTGACGATTTCAAATGTGAGTTCTTCTCCATTTTCTTTTTTGAGTTTGTACTCATACTGAATTTTTGATTTTTTATCCCAGGCAACGTAGTCAGTTACTGTATTATCACTTAAAAGTCGATTTGAATCGATATCACCGCATCCGATTTCGTCACACGTTTTCCCTTTATAGTCTTCTTTTTCTAAGTTAAAAATTTCCTTACTATACTGATTCATTTCTAATACACGGCCGTTATAATCCTTGAAAATCACAAACTCAGGAATTGAATCAATGAGAGACCTAAGCTGCTCTTCTTGTTCAATCGCTTCTTTTTGGGCACACTTATAGGCACTAACATCTTTGAAAATGTTGTAAACCCCAATGATTGAACTGTTTACCTTAATTGGTATGGTTTTTACCTGGAGATAAATAAGCTCCCCATTTTTATGATTGATGTATGTTTCATAGACGTGAGCTTTCCCGATCAGGGCTTTTTTTAGGTAGTGCTTTATTTTGATTAGTTCTTCAAATGGAAAATGTCTTTCATAGGTAAGCGCGATTTCCTTTTCCGAATAGCCAATCATATTTTGAAGGGCCTGATTGATTCCAGTAATACGCCCTGTTTGATCAACCGTTACAATTCCATCAGAGTTTTCTTTAATTAGAGAATCATGCTTTTGTTGTAGTTCTTGAAGTTGGCTTCGAACAGAGACGTGGTGGGTAGCCTCCTCATCCGGTGTTTGCGTCTTATGAATAATAAAGAGGATTTGGTTTTTGCCAAGGCGTGTGAGGCGAACGTTTTGCTTACATGGAGAATGGTTAGGGCATAAAGTTACTTCTACGGTTTCTCCATCCCTGGAGTGTTGAATATTCGCTAAATAATCACTTAATTGTTTTTTACTCAAGGAATGCCATAGGCTGCAAATATTACAGGACGAATCCGTACTATATTGATTAATCAATTTTTTCCCTTCCGCATTATGATAGATGATTGTGCCTTGTGGTGTAACGATAAGTATTGGCAAAGGGATGTGATCATAATAGGTATGGTGCGTTTCTATGTTCATTTTCGTTCCTCCACTATTGTTTGCTTGTTCTATTATTATCACATATACCCTCTTTTTTGACTTAGAACCTTTACGTCAATATTTATCAGTAAAGGTGTTAGGGATCCTGTTTAATAAATTGATCTCAACAAGCTGTTTGTTAGCTGGATAAGGTGAGATTCTTCAATTGAATATATGGTTTTATCGGATATGAGTAGTCGATCAATATACTCATATCATTACTTCCAAATGTACTTTTCCGATTTACTTATATTTTTACTGACATTAAAAAGCAAAAAGGACTCGTCAATCGACGAGTCCTTTTTAATTTCAGGGGCTTGATCATCTGAATATTCCATTAAAGCTCTCCGATATTTGAAGGGCTTTAGTTTAACATCTAACATATTTGCGTTTGAAACCAAGCTTTCCTTTATCTACTTCCTTTTGAATACTCTCAGAAGCGAGCAGGAAACGACTTTTTTTCTTGCCTTTGACTTCTACTGATCCTACTGCATTTGCTGTCTCGACCGCTTTATTATGGAGTGGCAAATAGGAGATTCCTACTGTGTAGATAAAATTATTCATAGCAGCTTTTGTTCGATCAGGAGAATCGTGAATCGTCTTTTCCACCTGATCAAGCATACTATCCATCTTGCTTGCGTTAAATTCACCATCCGGACGATTACCCAAAAGCCAGCAGTAGCAACCCAGCCCGCTGACATTCTCAGTTCTTCATCGCTTGTAATCCATTTATCGGCAACGTCTTATGCTATATCTGTTTCAGCTAAAGTTACTGCAACAACATATAAAAATACGCTCCATCCATCCACCACTCAAAATCCGCCTCGGTCATTGCTTTTGGGTCTGCAATTATGCCGGCAAAGTACATTGCGTCGTAGTTCCCTGTAGCATAAAGCTCCTCAGCCAAAGGTTGATTTTTTTTGATTTTCTTAGCGATTGGCTTCATATGGCCTGTCGCCACGCCAAAAAGCGGACTTCTATTAGTCGGAACAAGCGACAGATGGATAAAATGAATGCTTAGTTATTTTCGACTCTGTTTTTGTCATCTTTTATCACTTTCACTATTCCATTGATATTACGTATTACTTTAAAAAGCCCCACAACAGAAGATATAATGAACAAACTCGTTGAAATTGAATCCATAAATATATCGCATTGGCTAATAACGAAACAATAAAGAAGTATCCACGCTATTAAGTCTACTATTTTGTTTGTAAGCTCTGATTTGAAAATATCACAACGTCCTTTCAATAAATTGTGCAACTATTGCTCCCATTTCTGGAGGATTGTATAAATTCAAATAAAACTTTAAAATTACTATCTACGATAAGTAGAGTTAGACATATTGTTATCTTCTTCTATAATGATTAATTAAATAGCCTACTATTACAACTAAAAGAACTATAAGTCCCACAAAGAATAATGGTAAAGCTTCAGGAGCCTTTTCTGTTAAAATATATAAAATCCAAGCTGATGCTAAGTAAAGAACGAAAAAAATACTAATAACTCTTATTAATCTAATTACCATTTGTTCCTCCTTAGATCGTAATTATGTAAAATCCTCTCGAAAATCAATTCTCGCTCCTCTATTGTGAAAGGGCGCTTCCTAGAAGAAGCATTAGATGATCAAAGAAGCAATTAAAAATCCGATGAGAATTACGATGCATAACTTTTTCCGTAATTATCGTTGTATTGTATGACGAATGCCCATAATATTTCGCATATATCTTAAAGAATTTTTTTCTGACCGTGTTTGAACTCATATGCTTGTCCGCTAAGGATTTCCCTACAAGTATCAGTAAAACGAATAGCCCCCCTTCTGTGAGTGCTATAAATGGAGGTCTCCCATCTTCAGAAAACTCATAGATCAATTCATCATGCTGGGCATTATAATGACACCATAATCGGTAATTGTGTATAAGATTTAGAGGCTCACTTTCAGCCAAGATATTTTCTCTAGAATAAGTGTGAGATATGTTACTTCCAAATATTATTGCACCTGCACTTTGTCCGAAAATAGTACCGCCACTCTCATAAAACTGAATTAATATTTTATCAAAGTTGCTTTTCTTCAATGCTTTTAACAAAGTTAATGTACATCCTCCGCTAAAATAAACAGCTGAAAAATGTTTTAATTCACTTAACGTCTTGTTTTTAAGTTCCGTCCACATCGTAATTGTACCAATACCTAAAGGATTAAAAATGCTTTGTACATATTTCAGACTAGTATCGTATGATCTAAAACCAGGATCACCTGCTAAAGGAATATAAAGGAGTGGCTTATCCTTATCAATAGACTTTACAAAATAATCATGTACTCTGAAGTTCTGTTCAACGTTACCTCCGCCTGATAGTATTAAATTCCCCATATCAATCCTCCACTGTATTTACCAATTGAGCGTTCTCAAAATCATTGATTTTTTCCGTAATTCTGTTCTGAATCTGAGACAAATTGAGGGTGAGTACACTTGCGAATTTTCCTGTTATGCCTCCTTATCTTGAAGACTTGAAATCAAGATAATTTGATAAGCATACATCATTTTTTTATATAGTCCTTATTAACATCAAACTCCTATTTGCAAGTATTATGGAATAAGAATTGGACGACAATTAAGAAGGACAACGTTATACGCTGCCCTCTTTGACTAATGATTCTTATTGATTTTCAGCATTGAATTTGCTCCTAATTGGAACTCATATGGAACCTTTATCTCTTTAACTGAGCATCCGTTTTCTTTCAGGTACTTCATTACTTTATCTAAATGCTCATATCTATTACCTTCCAGGTCAATTAAAGGAAAAATTCTTACCTCTTCTTTGGTAATTCTAAGTAATTCACTAAGCGTATCAATATGAAATTGAAAATCTAAACGGTCAGCATAAGTAAATAAGAAATGAGCAGATAAAAGAATGTCAAACTCCTTGTCTTTAAATGGGAGAGAAGGTAGACTAACCGGCATGTACCGTTCCCTATTCTCTTTCAGGTGTAGTGTACAATCATGTAGAGCTTGTTCCCTGTGTTCTTTTAAATTATTAATATTTATAAAATAATCCCAAATATAGTTGCTTTTAGCCTTTTCCATATGCCTCATAGTATGTTTAATATCCTCTTGTCCTTTGTCTATAAGGTTCTCTACAGAATGATCGTAGGCAATATCACAAGCTGTAATATTCAATCCTTTTGAATGACCGATTGCCGTAAAAGAACAAGCTCCGGCGGGACAATCCAAAATTTTCTTTCCTTCCAATTTTTCCTCTGAAAGTGAAAACATCTCCATGTACTCTTCAAATGTTCTACCGACAAAAATAATCTTGTCCAAATCTAATTTAGTCCTCGACTCAACTCTGCTCATCTACACTCACCTCTTTTTAAGATGTTTTCTTATATAATTTTCAAGTTTCTTATTAAATAAACCAATGTCACAAGCATTTACCCAATTATTTTCTTGTTGGAATTGTTCCACATAAAACTGGGTGGAAGGGTTTTTAATCATTCATAATATGCAGCTCATTAATTGCCGTATATGTTCTTATCTGTTTATCACTACCAGTTTTCATTGCTTCAAATAAATCAATGAATACCACCTTCCTCCTTACGATGATTTAATCTTAGAATCCTCTTATTCTGTTTATTAGTACAAACCTCTAATACCAATTATTTCAAATTAGTATGAATAACTCAATCTTTTGTTTCAAATAAAAGGAGCATATCTTATTATAGATAAGCTCACTTATGTGGAAGGCTCGATATCAAGATAAGCCTATTTATATGGAGTACCTTGTATGCTTTGGCCTCTTTCTGTTTGAGTAAAAATGTATAGGAAACTCCATGGATGAACTGAAGCTAATCTAAAAATGGAATCGACTTCCCCAAAATACTAGAACAGATTAAAAAACTCCATTTTCATTAGGAGAATTTTTTGGTATCGGTTGACCTAAATCCCACAATTCAACAATTTGATTATCTTGAAAACGGAAGATATGGACAACGGCCACTCCTCGGTCTTCCGGATTTTGTTTTATATGTGAGTGAACTGCAATTAAATCTCTCTCTTCAATAGCAAGCTTAACCTTAAATGTTTTGTCAGGGTTATTTGATGCATCCTCTTCCATTGCTAACATAAGTGAATCTGAATCCCCACGAAAAAAAGGGTTGTGGTGGAAGAAACGAGGACCTATATAATTTCGATAGGCTTCCCTTACTTTCCCTGAAGCAACAAGTTGTAGAAAAGACACTGCTATTTCTTTGTTGGAGAGCGGAGCCTCATTTTGCTGGCTTGGATCTAGACAATTTATTATCTAAAAGAAATATCAGATATCTAGATTTACTATACTCTACTTCCCTAAACCTCACCAGATAAGCGCCCGTTAATTCAAGTATTGTATTACTCAAGCTCCTCTGGTGAGGGAGGCTCAAAGATTTGCATCCACTCCTTAAGTTTAGTTTTGGGTATAATAAAAGTCGCATCTGGTTTCTGGACATTTCTAGTCCTTAAACGTTCAAATAGCACCTCTTCTGATACATCATTGAAATGGAGTTTAAAGTCACTTCCTAGCTCCTTGGCACGAGAACGAAACTCATCCCGTTCACTTCTACTCCAGAATCCAAAATCTAGAATAACATCAACACCAAGAACTAAAACTCTAGCAGCAACTTCCCACATTTGAGATTCCATTGCATCATGTCTAGCATCATGTATTGCCTCGTCCGATTCCGTCATGTTATAACCGAAATCATGACCTAACCGTGTATGCCATTCATCGGGAGTAAGTCGAAGTGCGGAATATTTTTTTTCAAGTTTCTTAGCAAGGGTAGTCTTACCACTACAAGGGAGACCGACCATTAAATGAAGGGTTGCCATGTTATACCATCTCCTTTTCTTAATAATAAATATACAACATTCTTAAATTAACCAGCTCCGTTAGTTTATTTTAATTCCTTAAATGTTCTCCACTTGTTTTTTCCAATAAATAAGATCAGTTTTTTAGTCTTCAAAAATTAATAAAGGAACAAACCTTTGTTCCAGGTTTGCCCCCAATAATGGAAGACTTGAAGTCAAGATATTACACGCTATTAAGCTGATCAAAACAAGTCCCCATACTCTCTTCCTACACTATAGAGTATGGTTCTGGAATATTAGACGTATGGGCGCTTGTCTAATTAAAGGTTATTACCGTGTTCATCTTCCCTCTTTACGTTGGAGACGAAACGACTGGTCGCACGTTTTTCAATGATGCTTTATAAGGAACCTTCATAACACCTTTTTCTGTAATAATGCCTGAAATCAGTTCGTTCGGTGTAATATCGAAAGATGGATAATGAGCGTTCGTGCCTTCTGGTGCGATCGCTCGATTTTGAAATGATGTGATCTCTGAAGCATCCCTCACGCTGCAACATCAGAATAAAGGGGTCAGGCACGTGCCTGACCCCTTAGGTACAAAATGGTGATATCATTCAGATATTAGGCTACATATAGGGGAGATTCCCTCTCAATAAAGTTGTATCTGCCACTTTATTTCACAATCAATACAGGACAATTGGCTCGTTTGGCAACTTTGTGACTGACACTCCCCAACACAAATTCTTGTAATCCGTTTAGTCCACGGCTCCCGATGATTACAATATCAAACTGGTTCTCATTCGCATACTTCACGATTACTGGCCCAGGTTCACCACGTAATACTTTTAGTTCATACGATACACCTGCTTCTTTCGCAATTCGCTCCACTTCACTCACCTGATCTTTACGAGAATCATTCACATCGGCTGAATTCCAATGTGTCAGAACATCGCTTTTCGCTCGATCTGCATCGACAACATACACAACCATAAGCTTAGATCCCGCTGAACATTTCGCAATATTGACAGCATTTTCTGCAGCTCGCTTAGAATGTTCTGATCCATCGGTTGCGAGTAAGATCTTTTGGTACATAGTGGTTTCCCCCCATTAATGTGATCCCAACTTATTTGCTAACTTCCCTACTAATTCGTTACTATCCTCATTCAACCCTGTAACGGTTACTTGTTTTCCGTTTGATTTAAATTTAGAAACAATCTTATCCACTGCAACGACAGCAGAATCGTCCCATATATGTGAACCACTTAAGTTGATTTCAACCTTTTGAACGTCAACATCATATTGAAATTGATCAAGAAGTTCTGTTACAGAAGCAAAGAAAAGCTCTCCGTAAATCGAATAGAAAATCTTCCCTTCTTTTCTTACTTCCTCAACACGTACTCGAGATATTTTGGAAACGAAGAAAACGGAACTTAAGATAATGCCAGCAAATACGCCAACGGCTAAATTGTGTGTTAACACGACGGTTATGACCGTAATGATCATAACTGCGGCATCCGTTCTAGGTACTAAATGAATTGTGCGAATCGAATTCCAATCAAACGTACTGAATGCTACCATAATCATTACCCCAGCTAATGCAGCCATGGGAATTTGAACGACAATATCACCTAATACCACAATTAAAAATATGAGAAAGACTCCGGCAACAAGTGACGAAAGTCTTCCTCTTCCGCCTGATTTTATATTAATAATCGATTGCCCAATCATGGCACAACCTGCCATCCCTCCGAAGAAACCCGTGATTATATTTGCGATTCCCTGTCCTCTGCTTTCTCTATTTTTATTGCTGTTTGTGTCGGTCGAATCATCCACAATGGAAGCGGTTAGTAGGGATTCCAACAACCCGACAATGGCAAGTGCAATAGAATATGGGAAAATAATGAGAAGTGTTTCGAAGCTAAGTGGTATTTTCGGAATAAGAAAAATGGGAAGCGTTCGTGAAATGGATCCCATATCCCCTACTGCCCGAATATCGAAATTCATCACAATCGTTACGATGGTCACAAAGGCAATCGCAACCAGGGTTGAAGGTACGGCATTTGTGACATATGGAAACAAATAGATGAACGCTAACGTGACCCCAACCAATACATACATAACCCACGACTCGTCAATAAAATGTTCGAGCTGAGAAGTGAAAATTAGAATGGCCAGAGCGTTAACGAAGCCTACCATGACAGACCTGGGGATGAACTTCATGTATCGAGCTAACTTAAAC
This sequence comes from Pseudalkalibacillus hwajinpoensis, assembly GCF_039851965.1. Lineage (NCBI taxonomy): Bacteria > Bacillati > Bacillota > Bacilli > Caryophanales > Guptibacillaceae > Guptibacillus > Guptibacillus hwajinpoensis. Next base: position 1,105,641 of record NZ_CP156674.1, read on the forward strand.
AGTCCGAATATCACTTGAATGATACCCGTTAAGATTGTTGCTGCGAATAAGTACTGAAGACCATATTCGGCTACTAGGTCAATAAACAATCAGGCCATAGCTCCTGTAGCAGCTGAAATCATTCCTGGTCTACCACCAACAAATGAAATCGTTACCGCCATTGTAAAAGAAGCATATAAGCCAATCATTGGGTCAACTCCTGCGATGATTGAGAATGCAATCGCTTCAGGAATTAAGGCAAGTGCCACTACCAATCCAGATAAAATGTCACCTTTTATATTGCCAAACCACGACTCTCGATAGGTGGATTGATTCAAAGAGATCCCTCCCTTCCCAGTTCCTGTTAGTATGTGTTAAATGACATGAGTAAAATACTAAAGGTCTGAAGGTGCCTGTCCCGACTCACCAGAATCAAAGCTACCAAAAGAAAAGCCCTCCTTATAAAAAGGAGAGCTTACTTGCATTTCTTACAATTTATTGGTTACAAGTGGCAAAAGGTGAATCAACAAATGGTAATGGTCCCTTGAGACTAGGAGTTAATGACATACACGTGGAACGTGAACGATTGATTAATGTGTTGGAGATTGAAATTGAAGAAGTGAATACTCGAGAAGGCGTACCTGCAGCTTGGTGCTCCTTTAAAGACCCAGGCGGCAATCGAATTGGGTTGTTTTAAGATCTAGGATAAAGGCCATTAGGATATCAATAGCAATAATTTAACAATGCCCAAATACCCTGACCTTTCTTCCACTTAAGGGAGCCTATCTTATTATAGATAAGCTCCCAGGTGAAGACTCGATTTCAAGACAATAAAAGTCTGAGTAAACCGGACCTTCATCTTGTCCTTTAATAAGCTAGCTAATTAGTCTCCCCATCAATATGGTATTGTAATAATTACCGTCAGATAATAACTTGTCTCTTTGTAATATACCTTCTACCATAAACCCATATTTTTCATAAAGGTTGATTGCTTTCTCATTTGTTTCGAGGACGCTTAAGGTGATTTTCTTTATATCATTTGCATCTGCCCACCTAACGGATTCTTTCAAAAAGTTCTTTCCTATTCCATATCCCCAATAAACCTTTAATACACCTACACCAAATTCTACCTTATGAGAACTTCTCTTTAACTCATTTCCTTCGCATCTAGAGAACCCAACAATTTCTCCATTAACTTCAGCTACTAAGAAAATATTGTTAAGACTTTCTGAGTCATTCTTGATAATTTCTTTAAAGCCTCTTCCGTCTATGTATGCTTCTCCTTTAACTCTATCCAAATTTTCAGTTTCACCATCTATCTGTAACCTTACTTCAGACAGAGCTTTAGCATCTTTCAATTCAGCAGATCTTACTACGTAATGAAGATTACAAACTTCATATTCTTTTGAGTTTACTATCAAATTTTTCTCCCTCCTAAAGCCATCTCGAAATTAAGTTTTCGTAATCCTTGTCATTTTTGAACATAGAAGGCAACTATTCTTATTGGATAATAGCTCCCCAAATCTTGAAGAATTGATTTCAAGATATTACACCTATAAAGTTGATATTACTGATCATAATTGTCTCCAATCAATTACTTTATTAAAATAAGTTATGAAATTTTCTATTTTCTACCGAAGTTGCTCCCCATCCATCAAAAATTTATAGGAGCAAAAGCTGAAAATCGATTATAGGGTTTTCAGCTTCTTTATAATTCAAAAAATGTACTTCCTTTCATAACTTTCACCTTCCAAGGCCTTTTTTCATCCTTTAATCCTCTCACCTATACAAGCTTATTTCTTTTAACATACAATAACGTAGTTTACTCATTTAGGAGGTGAAAATATGGAGAAGTCCATTGCAAAGCTAAAAGGTAAAAATGAAGTACCTCCAGTTGATACAGATGCTTTTGGAGTGGCTAAATTCATTGCTAATAAAGATTGTACAAAAATCAAGTTTCAGCTCGAAGTCGAGAATATCAGAAATTTCGTTCAAGCGCATATTCACTTTGGTAATCGTGATGAAAATGGTCCCGTCATTGTTTTCCTTTTCGGAGCTAATTTAATGACTTTAGCAGAGCAAGAAGGGATAACCACTCGAAGAGGAAAAATTACTGGATCCATTACAGATAAAGATATTGAAGATAATGAGGTAGGTATAGACGATGTCGGTGACCTGTTAAAATTTATGCGAAAAGAACTTACGTACGTTAACGCTCATACCGAGCAAAATCCTGGTGGAGAAATCAGGGGGCAAATCATCCCTCTTGATAATAGATATTAAAGGTCTATCTTCCTATTCCAATGGCGCTTATCCTCATTCGATAAGTGCCTGTTTTATATAAATCTCTTTTCAACATAAAGCAGGCTGTAAACGCTAAACTAGAGTTAAAAGTATAAGCTTCCTGTTACGGATTAAGTTGTTAAACTCGCTCCTAATAATCTAGTTTATAGAGAAATGCTTTTATTCTTTGGTTCTCTTCCAAACAAACTAATCTCAGATCAAGAATTAAGAGGAATTTTCAAATTCATTTTAAGTAAAGACCCTAAGAACGAGGTTGTAAAAGCATTTCGAAGATGTATAAACAATAATATCTTTTTCTTCAAACGCAATTTCCATTATTTCATTTGCAAATTCATTAAGACGATTCCTTTTGCAGCAATCGCTCCTCGATCGTTGAAGATTTGAATTCAAGATATATCAAAAGTGTTTCAGCTCCCGTTTCAGTTAACCACTTTATCTAAGGAATGACTTTTATTTGCATTATTTCAGGTTTTTCTTCATTAGAGAGGCTATTTGTATATTATCCTGTTGAGAATTGTTTTCTAGATGCTTAATAATTAATTTTTGTCGTTCCACAGAATGATTTTGACTTAATTTAGCTTTTGCTTCAATTTTTGTGATTTTTATTCTGAACGCTACAATTCCTTTACTCATTCCTTCGATGAAACTAGGTTCAATATTATTTAAATTGTATGTACTATCAGGAGTTTCATATTTAGTTACCAAGTCATTCAAAGAATCGAAAATTATCTTTCTATCTTCGACAATTTCCAACTTTCCATATAAATGGATAGACACATAATTCCAAGTAGGTACTGCTTTAGTTGTTTCGTACCAAGTTGGTGAAATGTAACAGTGGGGACCTTGAAAAACCGCAAGGACTTGTTGTTTTTCAGCATCCTTCCATTGTCCGTTCGGACGTGCAAAATGACCATATAAAGCATTTTCAGATTTATTTAACATCAGTGGAAGATGAGTAGCGAAGGGTTCTCCTTTATGCTGAGAAAATAAGATTGCAAATCCATGTTTTTCAATAAAATCATAAATTATTTCTTCATCATCCATTTTAAAATGTTTAGGGATATACATAATCATCCACCTTTCAAAAGAGTTATCTGAGAATTTTGGTCATTATTAAATCCGTTTGTTCTTCATCCCCCATATAAAAAGAGTGGGCTCCCGTTTGAACAAACCCCATTTTCTTGTAAAAGGAAATAGCATATTCATTTTTTTCCCATACGCCTAGCCAGATCTTCTTTTTATTACGTTCGATAGCAATTTCCATAGCTTTATTTAGCAAATATTTACCAAGTCCAAGCTTCTGAAATTTATTTATAATATAAATCCGTTCGATCTCAAGAGAGTCATCATCCATTTCTTCAGACTGAGCATCCACGGTATTAATCTTTAAATATCCAGCGTCTTCATCATTAAAAGAAACTAAAAAGAATTGCGATGAATGGTTGGATAACTCTTTTTCTACTTGCTTTAAATTAAACGCCTCTTCCAAATAAGTCTTTATATTTTCTGGTGAATTCTGCTCCTCAAATGTCTCCTTAAATGTTTCATAACCAATCTCTTGTAGTTTGCGTGAATCTTCCGAGGTACATCTTTTCATATTTATATTCATTTAATCCTTTCGCTCCTCTCTATAATCAATAACTCCTTTTGTTTCCCTTTTTAACAAATTCCCAGTCTTTTTCTATATTTGTTCTAACTTTTTGAAGAAGATCGAAAATGGTTTCTATTTCTTTTTCAGATAAACCCTCTAAGGCAACAACATTGGAATGATCATTTTCTCTTTTTATAAAAGGAAAAACCTTTTTCCCTTTCTCTGTTGGAAAGAGTTTTTTTATTTTTTTGTTATGTTCGTCTTCTTTCTTCTCAATAAAGCCATTCATTTCAAGTTTTTTTATAGACCGAGCTGCTGTTGTTCGATCTACCTTTATCATTTCAGCTACCTTCTCTTGAATGATTCCTGGGTTTTCACATATCCTCACAAGGTACAAATACTGGCCTCGCGTGAGGTCATATTCTTTGAATTCTATATTACTTATTGAATCTAATGCCCTTGCAATCATTCCAATTTCACGTAGTATTTCCTTCATAATGAGCTCCTTAGTTTGTATTATTGTTGCAAACGCAACAATAAATAGTATATATCTAATTTAACCTGTTTTTGTTGCATTTGCAATAAAAAAATATTGATAGGGAGGTCGAGAAAAGTGAAATTTATCTTTTATGTATTAGGAATTTTACTATTAACCTTAGGCATTGCTTTCACTATACAATCAGATCCTCATTTAACCTTTAACTATAAATACCCATAACCCTTCAGATTTTTAAAAACAACACCCCCATTCTCCCAAAATGCTCCTCACCGCTAATGTATTTGTTATATCCATTTAACTCCACTATAATGATGACAGCTGAGTAAGTAGCAGATCAGAAGGGAGTACTGGATGTATCACACTAAAATGACCACATGGAGAACCTATCTCTTTATAACTTTCAGCATATTAACTACCCTAGGGATGTTTATGATTGATCCAATATCTACCCAATATGATGAATCCGTTGGCAGAATCATCATGATCATCATTCTAGCTGGCTGTGTGCTTTCCATTTTGTTTGCGTTTATCGTCTTTCGAACGAGTGATGAGAAAAAAAGATGGGCAAGTATTGGACTTCTCTTCACTATTTTCAACATCTGTATAATCGCTTACTTCATTTGGATTGGAATTCGTTTGGCATGACGGATCATATGGGTAAAAGAGAGGGTTACTAACGGATGATTCATTAACGAAAAACAGCGCCTATCCAGTCATTGCAAATAGGCGCTGTTCCATTTATCAACAATTCTTGCTCATTCTCCTGGTGATTGTAACCTCATGGATCCCGGAACTACTATTCATCCATGCTGCGAAACTTCCACCACCTGAGTAAATAATTTTACTATTCGAAGTAAGCTGGTAGATCCCCTTGGCCTTACTAAGTGCTTCAATTAATTCTAAAATACCAATTTACAGATAGGCTCGTATTAGCTTCCATAATAACCTGAAAGATTTACTAATTTTTCGAAGAAAGACTAGCTTCAAACATATCTATAATATGAAGAAACCTTTCTGCTTCACGGAAAACATGATCTGCTAGAAGGGGATGGATAATACTCTTAATCCTACACTCTTCAATTAATTCTTTTGCTGCTTTCTTAAAATCCCTTAGTGCAACTACTGATACACGATTTTCATCCAGGAACTGATCTAACAGAGGTGGAGTTTCTGATTGTGGTCGCATTGAATCCAAGTCGATAGCTTGAAAAACCAATTGATCAAAATCATGACTAAATTCTCGAGCTTGATCCACTAGTTTCCTTTCTGAAGGATCCAGAAGATGACCAATAAATTTCGAATGATCTGCCATGATTCTTAAGAAGAACACATTTTCTTTTATAATTTTAGCAGCTGTTGGTTGTAATTTCCCTTCATTCAATTCCTTTAATCTTTTCGCAAAATAGGCCGCCTCTCGGCTAGTGTGGTCAAGTAATAAGGGAAAATTGTTAGAGATAATCTCACAACGCAATGATAACCCTAGAACCTTTCTTTTATAAGCCCAAATGGAAGTAGCTGCTTGGTATACTTGCATATTAAAAGTTGCGATTTGTTGGGGATCCGAGTTTACAGAGTACGTACTTAGTTTCTCTTCAATCTGTTCAAAAAGATCGATGAATTGCTGTGCTTCTTGGATTAGTTTCGAATCATTAAAGCTAAATCCCAAACTTAAAAATAAAGCATGCTCTTTCATAATCCTGGACCAGAATTGGATTTCATCTAATGAACGGGAAACAAATGCATTAGTCATAAATTCACCCCTCATTTAGTTTTCACCATTCAGATTATATTCACCAGTTCATCTCTTATGTAGAAATAAATTCAGTCGAATTCTTTATTTGTTATTTGTGAATATCTTCATACCAGGATTCTTAGAGCCTTTTACCGATAGAACTACCGAGAACGAACCATGGGAACCTCCCTCGCCTCTCCATTCAACCTAAATTCCATCACATGAGGCGCATCCCCTTATGGAATTTCAACCGTCACTTGCCACATGTTCTCGTTTCCCTGTATTTGCTTCATGGGCGTTTCTAGCCTTTACGTATGTTTCTTCGGTTATTTTTTCCTCCTTGCCATCCCTCTTCAAGAAGTACTCTCGGATTTTCTTCATAACCAATCTTATTTCCTATATGTTCCATAAGCCATTGCTCAACTTTTAGTGAATCTTTTCTACCCCCCATTAAGTACCTCACTTCCGTAATATCAGGTTTTCTTTCCAACACATCGAATAGGACATCAACAACAATTGCCTCAACCGGTACCACTTTGTTCTCAACTTTCTCTTTTCCGGCATTATCAATGCGATAGTTCGCCCGCTCGTTCACAGCGTAACCCGTACGCTTCCCGGTGGAACGTAGCGTGTAATAACCTACTCCCTCATGATCAAGCATCGTTTTTTTGATAAGATCAAGCTTGCCAAGAAAAAAGCCTGCATCTGTGTAGATTGGTTCTCTTTTAGGATATTTATCTCTATGAACCTTTTTTTGATGGCAGCCCCGGTTAAGATAAGCAATAGTCCTAGTTTCTGTACCACCACTCTGTTTCCTATCAAGAAAAAGCGCATCCCACCTTGCAGATCACATACTGAGAAAGGTTATTTATATTTTCTTGTTGAAGCGTTTTCATTCTTGTGTTAAAGTTCATACGAAAGAACATTCATATATGTAATGAGCTATTCACATATGTGAATTAATAAGAGGTGAAACCATTGTCAGTGAAGTCAGCAGTTAGGGTCTTAAAAATATTCGAGTTGTTGGTTGAGTATCCTGATGGATTATCAATGAGAGAGATTAGTGAACGCCTGTCGCTCCCTCAAAGTAGCGCGTTCCACCTCATCAAAACGCTCCATGAAAGACGTTACATTAGCGTCACGAATCAGAAGATATATAAGCTTGGTCCTAAACTGATTCAGATTGGCACAAAGGCATTGGAGAATCTTGACCTTACTACAGAAGCAGAGCCTCACCTTCGCAGGTTAATGGAGAATGTCGAGGAAACGGTCTTTATGGCAGTGCTTCTTGATCAGGAGCTTGTCTATGTGGCGAAAGTGGATAACCGGCGTTCCGTTCGCACAAGTGCACAAATTGGTGCAAGAAAACCATTGTATTGTACGGGGCTCGGCAAAACGTTTCTTGCAAATGTGACGGAGCATGTTCGGGATCAGTTGCTCGTAAACGAAGAACTGACTGCGATTACGAATAAAACGATCACAGATGTTGAGACGTTAAAAGATCAGCTAAATCAATTCAAAGCACAGGGCTACTCCATTGATGATGAGGAGAATGAGGAAGGTCTATATTGTTTAGCAGCACCTGTCTTTAATGTAGAGGGTAACATCATTGCAGCCATAAGTGTTGCAGGCCCGAAAGAAAGGATTTATCCAAGGAAAAAGACAATTACTGAGAAACTTCTTCACACTTCAAAAGCGATTTCGGAATCAATCGGATACTAAGGAGGCATTAGCATGGATGTTATTACTTTAGGAGAAACGATGGTGTTATTTACTCCGGATTCTACCGGCCTCATGCGCTATGCTGGAAACTTTAGCGCAAAAGTAGCTGGAGCTGAATCCAATGTGGCAATCGGGTTAGCGAGGCTCGGACATCAATCTGGATGGATGAGCCGTCTTGGAGAAGATGAACTTGGCAAGAAAGTTCTTTCCTTTATTCGTGGTGAGAATGTGGATGTTTCGAGGGTCTCCTTTGACCCTTCTGCTTCCACTGGTCTTTACCTTAAAGAGAAGCTTGCAGCAAATGAAATGAAGGTTCACTACTATCGTAAAGATTCAGCTGCCAGCGGTATGCAAAGTGATGACCTCGATGAAGCGTACATAGCCAAATTCAAGTACCTTCATGTGACAGGCATTACTCCCGCACTTAGCCAGAGCTGTTATGAGACTATTGTAGAAGCGATCGCGATCGCCAAGAAAAATAATATCACAGTTGTTTTCGACCCGAATCTACGGAAAAAGCTCTGGACCGAGATCGAAGCACGTCGCATCTTACTTGAGTTATCGGCAATGTCTGATATCGTGCTACCCGGCATTGAAGAAGGGGAATTTCTTTTCGGTGAGACCCACCCTGAGAAACTTGCGGCTTCCTTCCACAACCTCGGCGCAAAATGTGTCATTCTAAAGCTCGGAAAAGATGGCGCTTACTATTCTTCAGAAACAGATAAAGGGTATGTCGAAGGCTATCAGGTTGATCAGGTGATCGATACTGTCGGTGCTGGCGATGGTTTTGCTGCAGGCTTTATTTCAGGGCTGCTCGATCATCTGACGTTAAAGCAAGCTACCGAGCGAGCCAATGCAGTTGGGGCCCTTGTCACAATGGTTGATGGCGATGTTGAAGGACTACCTGAGAGAAGTAGATTACTAGATTTCATGAATGCAACGAACCGGGAAGATGTGTCCCGATAAGAGGAGATGAATGAAATGGATACTTTCCAACAAATCAAGGAACATAAATTGGTCGCAGTGATTCGCGGAGCAAAAGGTGAAGATGTCGTATCAATTGCAAAAGCGTTATATGAAGGCGATATCAGAATCCTCGAAATCACTGCCGAAACCCCGAACGTCCTATCACTCATTGAGGAAGTGAACGCAGAATTCAATGGTGAAGTTATTGTCGGAGCAGGTACGGTGCTCGATCCCGAAACGGCTAAAGCAGCGATTATGGCTGGAGCGAAGTTTATCTTCTCGCCGACCGTTAATATCGAAACGATTACAATCACCAAAAGATACGGAGCTGTCAGCATACCGGGAGCACTGACACCTACTGAAATATTAACCGCATATGAACATGGCGCAGATCTGATTAAAGTGTTCCCTGCGAATGTGATGGGACCGGCTTACATGAAAGATATTCATGGTCCACTCCCCCACATCCCTCTCATGCCAACAGGTGGCGTTGATCTTACCAACATCAAACACTATTTTGAAAGCGGTTCCGTTGCGGCAGGACTCGGCAGCTCGCTTGTTAATACCAAGAAAGTGATCGATGCTGATGCGCTGAACGACATAACAGTTAGAGCGAAACAATTTGTACAAATCCTGAAGGGAGACGATTAATTATGAAAATCACCAATTATGCCCTCTATCAAGTTGCACCAAGATGGTTGTTTTTGAAAATAGAAACGAACGAAGGAATCAGCGGCTGGGGTGAGCCAATTGTGGAAGGGCGCTCCCATACGGTTGAAGCCTGTGTACATGAATTAATGGACTATTTAATTGGAAAGGATCCATGTCGGATTGAAGATCATTTTCAAGTACTATACCGAAGCGGCTTCTACCGTGGCGGCCCCATTCTGATGAGTGCTATCTCTGGTATCGAACAGGCCCTGTGGGACATTAAAGGGAAATTCTATACCATGCCGGTTTATGAAATGCTTGGCGGAAAAGCGAGAGACAACATTCGCGTCTACTCATGGATTGGCGGGGATCGCCCTCAGGATGTTGGAGCTGCTGCAAAAGAAAAGCAAGACGCCGGATTTACGGCTATTAAAATGAATGGAACAGAAGAAATGAATTACATCGACAGCTATTCCAAAGTGGACGCGGCTGTTGCTCGTGTTGCAGCCATTCGTGAAGCAACCGGAAATGACTTCGGAATCGGAATCGATTTCCACGGCCGGGTTCATAAAGCGATGGCAAAAGTACTCGTTAAAGAACTTGAGCCTTATCGCCCAATGTTTATCGAAGAACCTGTTCTAACCGAGAATATGGAAGCGTTTAACGAAATTGCTCGCCATACGACAACGCCACTCGCTACAGGAGAACGCAATTATACTCGCTGGGGTTTCAAACAAATGTTAATTGATGGATCAGTTGATATCATTCAACCCGATCTTTCGCACACCGGAGGTATTCTTGAAGCAAAGAAAATCGCCGCCATGGCAGAAGCATTCGATGTAGCGGTTGCTCCACATGCACCACTTGGTCCGATTAACCTTGCTGCTTCCCTTCAGCTTGATGCATGTACACCAAACTGCATCATTCAAGAACAGAGCCTAGGTATTCATTACAACAAAGGAAGTGATTTACTAGACTACTTGATTGACCATTCCGTATTTAAATACGTCAATGGATCTGTAGAAATACCATCAGGTCCAGGATTAGGTGTGGAAATCAATGAAGAGCATGTGAAGAAAGTTTCGCTTGAAGGCCACAGCTGGAAAAATCCGGTTTGGAGACACGAAGACGGAACAGTGGCGGAATGGTAGACAAGTCTTTTAGTATATTGGACTTAAATCATAAGAAATGGAGTGGTATAGAATGTCTGCTGGATTGTTAATTTTAATCGCCGTTTTCGGTGTAGCACTCTTACTCTTCCTCGTCATGCGTACGAAGTTACAAGCATTTATTGCATTGATTCTAGTTAGTTATATTGTTGGTTTAATTGCGGGCATGAGCCCAAACGACGTCTTAACCGCTGTGCAGGATGGCATGGGCGGAACCGTTGGGGAAATTGCGGTCATCATCGGGATTGGAGCCATGTTTGGTGAAATATTAAAAGTATCCGGTGGTGCTGAACGGCTCGCACTAACCCTGATTGATAAGTTCGGGGAAAAGCGCGTGAACTGGGCATTGGTTCTGACTGGATTCATCATATCCATTCCGGTCTTTCTGGATGTTGCTTTTGTTATCCTTGTTCCGATTCTATATAGCCTTGCCCAAAAAACCAAAAAGTCTCTTCTCTACTATGGGATCCCTCTCTTAGCAGGACTTGCAGTTACACATAGTTTCGTGCCACCAACACCGGGACCAATCGCGGTTGCTTCCCTGCTTGGTGCTAATATTGGATGGGTCATCCTATTTGGATTGATGGCTGGTATTCCAGCAGCAATCATCGCTGGACCAGTCTTTGGAACGTATATCTCAAAGAAAATTCATGTTGGAGTACCTGCCAATATGATTGCTGAAGCAAGAGAGAAAAAATATGACAGAGAGCTACCGAGCTTTGGGATGATTGCCACCCTGATTTTACTCCCTCTTTTCTTAATCCTGTTAAACACGTTTGTATCCGCTTCCCTTCCTGAAGGAAATACGACGAGAACTGTTCTATCCTTCATTGGTAATCCAGGGGTAGCCCTAACTATCACTGCGTTACTTACATTCTATTTCCTTGGAACAAGACGTGGCTATTCAAAAGAGGAAATTCAAGAAATTGCTACAAAATCACTTGAGCCTGCAGGCATTATTATTCTGATTACAGGTGCTGGTGGCGTTTTCGGACAGATTCTAGTCGAAACAGGCATTGGAGATGTACTAGCCCAATCCATGTCAGATTTAAAAATGCCTTTAATCGTTTTCGCATTTCTCATTACAGCCGTCGTTCGAATTGCTCAGGGATCCGCTACAGTAGCCATGATAACTGGCGCGAGTCTAGTCACACCGATGATCGAAACAATGGGGATTTCTGGACCGATGCTCGGCTTACTTGTGATCACGATTGCCTCTGGGGCAACCATTGCTTCCCACGTAAACGATTCTGGCTTCTGGATGGTAAACCGCTTCTTCGGTTTATCTGAGAAAGATACATTGAAGTCCTGGACGGTGATGGAGACCATCATTGCCTTAGTCGGTTTCAGTATCACACTGATTATCAGTATGTTTATTTAATATCGGTGAATTTTCACACTATAAAATCAAAGAAAACGAGGGTCTCCCTAAGCTGGGATTCCCTCGTTTATTTGATGTAAAAATATTTTCCTTGGTTAACGCGGTAAAACGTCTTTATGCTTATCCTTACTTAATTGGCTGCTCTTTTTTCTCATGGAGTTGAAAGAACTTGTTAGTTACGGTCATGCTCTTGAGCGATCACCGCTCTATATTCAAAAGTGGCTACTACCCTGAGAAGATTTCGGAGTTTGTCCTTTTCTGTTTAATCGTTGTACTCTTTATTCTAAACTTCTCGCTTGAACAGCTTGAATTACTTCTTGAAAATCCAAACCACTGGGAAGCTCTACTTCAAAGTTCACCTCTAAAGTAAACCCATTCCTTTTTGATTAATATTGGTTCCAGATATCTTATACGGGATGCATAGCTCTATCAGTGTTTTTACTTACAGTTTCAGCTTGTGCTGATCGAGTAATTGAACCTCCCTGGTATCCGTATGTTCTAACTCAAGGATTACTAATTCATTATCCTTTTCTTTCAATAAAGGGCCAGGCAGGTAAATTCTTTGCTGCGGGCCGGCTGTATTCCAGTACCTGCCTAAGTTGAAGCCATTAATGAATATATTTCCTTTTGTAAAGCCCTTACTATCGATGAACGTATCACGAGTGCCATCCGCATCAAATTTCCCGCGGAAAAATTTCGGGAATCTCGTCTCAACTTCCACCTGATAGTTATCAGGCAATACATCTAATTCAATGGCATACATTTTCCAATTAAAAAAGTATTGCCCTCCCAACCAAATATTATGTGTGATCCCTTTTCTATCTGCCAGATGTTCTCCATAATTTGCTCTTCCCATATTCTCAACTAATAGTTCTAACGTGTTGCTTTCCTGAGTGAAATTCAGGGTAACATTTCGTAATTTATCGTTCTTATAAATAGTGGTATGATATTTTCCATTAATATAAATATAAGCTCGATCTTGGATGGCATCTATACCCATGATTAAATCACCCATTCTGTTAACTTCCGTCCGATAAAGCGTATAGCCATACTTTTGGTTGATCGCTTCCATCGGCTGAGGGGTAATATGTTCAAATCGATTGCTTATTTGATTTAGAGTATCAAATAAACTGACCGATTCCTGCATGGTAACTGATCCATAATGTTTTGCGGAAATGGTACTTACATAGTCTTCAGGGACTTGTATATATTTGCTTAACGTTTGCTTAACTGCACGATATTTCTCTGTCAATTCGCCATTTTCCGTCAGTAAACTATCATAGTCATAACTTGTAATAGTAGGGTAATAAATATCGTAATGATTAGCACCATTCATGAAACCGAAGTTTGTTCCTCCATGGAACATATAAAAATTGACTGAGCATTTTTTTTCCATTAGTTCTTTAAATACGTTGGCTACGTCTGCCGCATCTCTTGTGTGGTGTTCACCAGTCCAATAGTCAAACCAGCCAATCCAGAACTCAGCAACCAGCTTTGGAGATCCTGGCTTTAGTCTATCCAGTTGTTGAAAAGCACAATCAACCTTTGAACCAAAATTCAAAGTAGTCGTTACGTCTGCCAGGGAACCTTGTCTAATAAATTCTGGCCCATCCGAAGTAAAAAGAAATGTATCGATACCATGCTTTTTGTATTGCTCTTTAAGAAATGCTAGATATTTTTGATCATTCCCATAGGCCCCGTATTCATTCTCGATTTGCATAGCCACGATTGGACCCCCGTTTTGATATAAATAAGGCTTAAACTTTGGGAGTAACACATCATAATATTCCTCTACATATTGTAGGTAAACTGGATCACTACTGCGCAGTACGATCTCTTTTTCCTTTAACAACCAGGAAGGAAGCCCGCCCATTTCCCACTCGGCACAAATATAGGGAGACGGTCTTATCATGACATATAAGCCCAAATCATGAGCCAGCTGGATAAACTGTTCAACATCTCCCATCCCTGAGAAATGAAATTGCCCCTTCTTCGGTTCGTGAAAATTCCATGGAATATAGGTCTCCACCGTATTTAACCCTAACGCTTTCAATTTCTCAAGCCTATCTTCCCAGTATTCAGGCACTGTACGGAAGTAATGCATGCCACCTGCAAGGATTTGAAAAGGCTCCTGGTCTAAATAAAATTCGCCATTTTTTGCTTGTAACATTGTTTTCCTCCCTTTTTAAAGCGCTTCGTATTTGATTATTTTTTCTCTTTACAAGAATGAATCAAACATTTCCTTCATGCTAATTCATGTGTGAGCTAGACAATCATCAAAAAATAAAACTACCTATCCCCATACAGGAAAGGGAACAGGTAGCTAGAAGTTTTTTTGTATTCCAGTCAGCAGAAGGATACTACCTTTAGTTAAAAGCCGGCTTCATTTCTAACCCAAACTGGAATGCCCCGCTTTTTAACCGGTACTTTTCAAGCACATCAGGACCACAACTTGCCGATCCAAGACCATGATGTTTGTGATCAATAAGAACCGTAATGAAATCCTGTTCGACCAAGTCATAGGTATGTTGGGCTTTTTCCAGGTTTTCCATCGTATAATATTGGATGTTAATATCAAAGCAAGGCTTCCCCTGGAATGTCAAACCAATTCCGGACTCGTTTTTAATCTGTGCCCAGCGAACTTCATGCCTATTTCCATTTTCCTGCGGATAGGCATATGGCGTATAGAATTCCTCTGCCTTTTTCTTCCACACCCCTACACCATTTGCCTGACGGCTATCCACATAGGATTCTCCCGGTCCACGGCCATACCATGTCACAAGATCTAACATTGCTGGAAGTTCCATTTTTAATCCCAATCTAGGAAAAGTTTGTGGCGGTTCCCCATATGGTTCACCTTTGACATCAATAGTCATCTTGCCATCAGAATCAATGGTATACGTATACGTAGTTGTTATTCCCCAATTTAAAATTGGCGGGGCAACTCTTGAAGTTACTATGATTTCTATCTGATGTTCCTCCAGAGCCACATAGCTGACAGAATCGACTCGCTGCTGTAGCCAATGGAGACCAGATTCTTTCCATTCTTTAATTGACGGGATATCCTTCCAATGGACCTGTGCCCATAAATCATTATCGATCGGTGCCCTCCATAAATTCAGAATTGGCCCGGTTTTTATTAAATCGATCCCCTGTACTTTCCATTCGGACAATCTTCCGGAAACTTTATCCCATTGAACAATGAAATTCTCGCCCTTTACGTGAAGGCTATGCGTGGAATCTTCCACTTCTAAAGGCCTTCCAGCCAGGCTTGTTTCCTCTTCCTTGTCTGCCTTTTGAGTAGGCAATTCAAACTGAGACCACGCAACTTGGTGTCCTGTTTTAGCCCATATAGTATCACCCGCAAGGCTAAATACAAGTTCTAGCCAGTAATCATCTTCAGACCCATGATAACGCTCTAGTTCGTAAGGCAAATCAACAACTTTACTTGCACGTGGTTCAATGCTATTGATGGATACAGTTCCACTGGCGACAACGCCTTCCCCTTTCGTAATCGACCATGACGCGTGCAAATGATTGAGTGAAATAAAGTCATAACGGTTGGTTATTTTCACTTCCCCTTTTTCTAAATCCATGGATTCAACTAGAATGGGCTCAATCACCTTTTTATATTCCGAAAGTGCTGGGGAAGGTGTATGATCTGCCATTACCAATCCATCAATAACAAAGTTGGAATCGTTCGGTGCTTCCCCAAAATCTCCACCGTAAGCTACATATTCTTTTCCGTGTTCGGTTAACTGGTGAATTCCATGATCCTGCCATTCCCAGACAAATCCGCCTTGAAGGCGATCATGTTTGTAAAAAGTTTCCCAGTATTCCTTCAATCCGCCCGGGCCATTTCCCATTGCGTGTGCATACTCACACAGGATATGCGGCTTTGCTAAATCATCACGCATTCCTAACACATCCATGACTTCGATTGCAGTGTACATCGTGGTAAACACATCAGATGCTTCAGGTTCCCGCTGCGGGTCATAGTTGCTTTCCGATCTTGTAATCGCCCGACATTCCCCTTCATAGTGAATGAGTCTTGTATCATCAAATTCTCTCGCCCAGTTCGCCATTGTTACGTGGTTTCTGCCAAACCCAGATTCATTTCCTAACGACCACATAATAATAGAAGGATGGTTTTTATCTCGTGCGACCATCCGCTTTATTCGGTCTAGATAGGCGTTTTCCCATGCGGGATCATCACTGAGTGCATTCCAGTTTCCTATGACATCAAACCCGTGACATTCCAGGTCTGCCTCATCTATGACATACAAGCCATACCGATCACATAAATCGTAGAATCGTGGATCATTCGGGTAGTGAGCAGTACGTACAGCATTAATGTTGTGTTGTTTCATCAGCCTGACATCTTCCTTCATCCACTCGAACGGGACAGCTCTCCCTAACCCAGGATGATGATCATGCCGATTGACGCCTTTCAGTTTAATCGCTACACCGTTCACTCTGAACAAACCATGTTTCAACTCTACCGAACGGAATCCTACTCTTGTAGGGATTACTTCAGTTATTTCACCTGTTTCCTTTTTCAATGAAAGCAGAAGGTTATACAAATATGGATGTTCAGCTGACCACTTGTGTGGATGACGAATCGAAAAGGTTTGAACGACAGTTTCTTTACTGTTTGCAGCAATCGATACAGTATCGCTTTCTTGTTGATTAATCACAACTTGACCGCTTGTATCCAGTAAGTGATACTCTAGTTTATAATGTGAAACAGCAGAATCACTCCTGTTTTCAATCACTGTGTCTACATAAAGTATGGCATTTTCATAATTTTCATCAAAAATTGTTTTGATAAAGTAATCCTCCACGTGCACCCTGGGTACAGCCAGCAAATACACATCCCGAAAAATACCACTGAGCCACCACATGTCCTGGTCTTCAATATAAGAGCCATCGGACCATTGAACTACCTGGACAGCAATACGATTTTGCCCTTCTTTAATAAAAGGAGTAAGGTCAAATTCAGAAGGAATGCGGCTTCCCTGACTATAGCCAATTTCTTTGCCGTTCAACCAGACGTGAAATGCACTATCCACCCCTTCGAATCTCAACGTAATTTCTTTATCCAGCCAGTCTTTCGAAATCCAGAATTCCCTAACATAAGATCCGGTTGGATTTTCACTGGGAACAAACGGTGGATCTACCGGGAATGGATACACAACATTTGTATATGCCGGCTCGCCGTAGCCGTGCATTTGCCAGGAGGATGGGACATATAAATCATCCCAATCACTAGTTTCAAAGTCTTCCATATAAAATTCTTCTGGTGCTAGACGCGGGCTGTCCGCATAGTGAAACTTCCATAATCCATTCAACAGTTTAAAAGACGAAGAATTGTTCCTTTCAAACGTTAACGCGCTTCGCTTCTCTGCAAACGGAATAAAATGAGCACGCTCCGTTTTACGATTTCGATGTAATAACTGTACATTTTCCCAATCATGTGTGGTTATTGCCACTTGTCCTACCTCCTATATAAAATCGCCTGATCTATTATCCTTTGACCGATCCCATCATTCCTGCTACAAAATGCTTCTGCATCAAGAAGAACACAATGGCTGTTGGAAGAGTTGCAATTACAATGGCAGTCATAATAACCCCAAAGTCCGGTGTATAACCGGCACCAAGATTCGAAATAAGCAACGGAATGGTTTGCTTATCAGGAGATTGTAATACTACTAATGGCCATAAATAGTTATTCCAGCTATTCATAAAAGCAATGATGGCAGCCGCTGCATACGTCGTTTTCATTGTCGGGACATAAATGCGGAAAAAGATTCCTAATTCACTTAATCCATCAATTCTCCCTGCTTCTACCAATTCTTTTGCAAACATTTTCGTGTTCTGACGAAAGAAAAAGATAAAAAATGCGGTTATCACTGTTGGCAGAATCACCGCCGCTAGGGTGTCAATCCCAATGAAAGGCATGGATGATGAAACACGTCCAAATAATCGATACAAAGGAATCATGATCGCTGCAAACGGAATCATCATTGATAACAAAAGAATATTAAATATCCTATCTTTGCCCTGAGTTCGATAGATTTCAAACCCGTAACCGGCAAGTGACCCAATCAACAGAGTTAGAAAGGTAGTGATTACGGCGACGATGGTTGAATTCCATAAAGCCGAAACCATGTTGACGGATTCAAATAATACTTTAAGATTCTCGAATAAATGAGTACCCGGCAGTAAACGACCTTGGGTCACATCAACTGACTTATTGGTCATGCTGACGAGCATCCACAAGAATGGAAAAATAGACACAATCGCAGTAATGCTTAAAAAGAGGTATGTACCTATTCTTTTGACCTTTCTCATTTTTCATCACCTGCCATCTTAAATTGAATGAGAGATAAGAGAATGACCAGGATCACTATCACGTAGGATACAGTTGCTGCATACCCGAAATCAGGGCTGTATTTAAAGGAAAGATTATAAATGTACATGGAGATGGAAAGAGTTGCATTCCCTGGTCCACCATTCGTGATGTTCATAATCTCATCAAAAATTTGCAGCGTTCCGATTGTTGAAATGATGGAAGTAAATAAAATAATCGGTTTTAACATCGGGATAGTAATGTAAAAAAATTGTTGAAAGCTTGATGCCCCATCCATTTTTGCAGCTTCATACATAGACCGATCTACATTTTGCAAAGCAGATAAATAGAAAATCATATTGTACCCTGTCCACCTCCAAGTAATAGCAGCAATAATCGTTATTTTTGCAAGGAGAGGATCGGATAGCCAATTTAGAGGTTCAGATATAATCGATAAATCAAGAAGAAACTGATTAATGAAGCCATTTACACCAAACAGGTATTTGAAGATTACAGCATAGGCAACAAGAGAGGTGACACATGGTAAAAAGATAGCTGTACGAAAGAATCCTCTGAATCTCAATGTTGCATCGTTTAAAAGGACGGATAAGAATAAAGCCAGAATGATCATTACTGGAACTTGAATCAGCAAGTAAATAAACGTGTTCATTAATGCTGCCAAAAAGGTTGGATCATTAAATAACCTGAAATAGTTATCTAAACCAACAAACTCCAGATTGGCTCCCATTCCAGACTGGAAGGAGAGAAGTAAGGCCTGGACCATTGGATAAAAGTAAAATAAACAGATCCCCGCAGCAGCGATCAGAATAAAGATCCAGCCAATATAATTCTTTTTGAACCGATTAACAACTGGCTCTTTTTTCACTGTATATGGTACATTCACATTGTTCATCACTTTTCTCAATTCTCTGTTCCTCCTTTCACTTAAGACAGACTTGAATTTTACATAAAGGGATTCTATGAAAGTATAACTATCTTTCTTAGAATCCCTATATGCTTAGGAGACTTTTTCTATAAGACACCGCCTTTCATTTCAGGCGCCTTTAGTCTTTAGAGTCAATAAACTCCGGTGCTGACTTGTCCGATTGATACACAAACCATTAAGCATATCTTTAAGCCTCATCACTTCAATTGTGTCTCTGCCTGAGCTTGTGCATCTGCTAAGACATCATCAAGACTTTTTCCATTTAGATAGTTTTGCATTTCAGCTGCTAAAATATCTTCAATCGCATAGGTGTGCACACCATAGTTGACACTAGGGATATCTTCCACCCAAGTAGAGAAGTCAGAAATAAGAGATTGTCCACCAAAATAGTCATTTTCAACTTGATAAGCCTCTCCATCTGATGCTGGTTTGTATGTGCCCAGGGCACCAACCTCAAGTACAAGATCCTGATAAAAATCTTTACTTGCTCCAAACGTTTCACCAAGAAATTCAGCTGCTTTTTCTTTGCCAGGTACGTTCAACACATAGAAGGAACTTCCTCCCTGGTTCGATGCGTTCACAGCACCTTGCACGTCCAATTTTGGAATTGGAGCAACTGCCCATTTCCCAGATTGTGAGTCTTCCGCTTCAATACTAGGTGAAATCCAGTTACCGCTTGGAACTGTAGCAACATCCCCACTGTTGAAAGCAGCGATGAATTGACTCCAATCCGAATTTGCTTTAACGAAGTCTGCTTCCATCATGGCTTTGTAGTTTTCAAATGCTTTTCGTAACGGTTCGTTGTCTATAAGATTTACAGTTGTTCCATCTTCTTCTACGTACCAGGCACCTGCACTCTGAATCATGACACGAATGAGCCCTAAGTCGTTTGGATCAAGTGAAATCATATCTTTCCCAGTTTTCGCTTTTACATCCTTACCAATTTCGATATATTTTTCCCATGTAATGTTTGTTAAGTCTTCCATTGTATATCCGGCTTCCTCAAGGTAGTCCGTACGGAAAAATAATCCTGTCACCCCTGTGTCAAAAGGCAATCCATACTGATTTCCTTCAAGACTAGTTGGTGCCAGCTTGTACGAAGCAAAATCATCCAGGTTAATGTATTCATCTAAAGGAAAAAATGCATCTGGATACGATTTCAAAAAACTTTGTGCACGCTGATCTTCGATTAATACAATATTAGGCATTCCTTTCATGGTACCTGAACTAAGGCCAGTATTTAGTTTTTGCACAATATCATCCTGCGCATTTTCAATAATCTCCAGATTTATATCCTGATCGTAAGATTCTTTGGCAAGCTCAAGTGCCGCAATGTTAAAATTCGGATCCCATGCCCAGGCCGTAATTTTATCCGGTTCATCTCCCTCATTTCCAGAACCTCCACTTGCACCATCTGAAGAACAAGCTCCCAACGTAAGGAGTGTGATCACACTTAAAGCTAAAAACCATCCCTTTTTGAACTGAAAACACTTCATCATCCATCCCCCTCTTTTTTTGTAAGCGCTATCATTATTCCTGTATAAAGCATACCACCCACAAAAAAAAGATCGTTAGTACGATCTTTAGAATTTTTTTAACTATCTTTAGACTTTTCCGCCATCAAGAAAACGCTTTTTTGTATTATTTTTAGATATGTAACTATTTTTAGTGTTTTTATCTAACAAGGGTAAGATAATTTTAACTTTTGTTCCTTTTTTCAATTCACTTGATATTTTCACACCGAATCTTTTGCCGAACAATAATTGTATACGTTCATGGACGTTGCGGACTCCTATTCCGCTAAACAGATGTCTCTTTCCTTTATTACTTTGAATCATGTCAACTTCCATGCCATCTCCCGTATCGATTACTTCACAAATCAGTTGATTGTCTCGCTGAGCAATCAGTATCTGAATATATCCCTGTTTCTTTTCGGTAAATGCGTGGAAAAAGGCATTCTCAATGAATGGCTGGATCACTAGCTTCGGCAAATGGTAGTGTAAACAATTAGGTGAAATGAGCGAATTCACTTTAATCCGGTCCCCATATCTCATTTGGTTGATTAGCACATAATTTTGTATATTTGTAATCTCTTGTTCTACTGTAATGGTTTCATCAACATTTCCAAGTGCATTTTGCAATAAGGGAATTAACGCATCTATCGTGTCAAAGGCTGCTTCTTTCTTCCCTTCTTTCACCAAAAATTTAACTGATGTTAACGTGTTATAGAGAAAGTGAGGATTGATTTGGTGTTGGAGCGCCTCCAGTTCGGCCTTTCGCTGCTTCTGTTGTGTCCTCATCAAAACTTCTACATGCTCCTGTAATTCATTCAGCATATAGTTAAAAGCACTTGCAATTTTCTTCGCTTCGTACCCACCATTCTCTTCAACTGGTTTACTAAAATCATACTTTGCCATATTGGAAATTTGTTGGACCAACTTGCTTATCGAAGTGGTCATTCTTCTATATATAATAAATACAATACCAACTGCAAGCAGTACAATACCGATGCTGATGAGAATGAGCTCTTTTGTATCTACCAAATTATCAATGACCAGCTCTTTGTCTATTAGATTAACAAGATACATATCTAGCGCCGGCAAAGCCGCCGTTAACAACATATAATCTTTATCAAATACATGGACATCTTGATACACCAGGCTGTTATCTTCTGTTTCTTTCGCAAGCTCAAGCAAGTCCTCTGCACCCTGTCCAATTAAGGCAGTTTCATTACTGGAGATAATTTCACCACTACCATTGAGCACAAGGACACTATTCCCTTCACTAGTGTAGTCTTCATAAAATTCCCTCAGGTCCTTTTCACGAATAGGAATATACAGATAACCATATATGTATTTGGTGGACCTTTCCGTAAGCGCCTTAGTCGCCACAATCATTGGCCTGCCATTGGTAATGTCGCCGCTTGGAACAAATTGATAGAGGATTTCATTCGGATTCGCTTGTGCGTTTCGCGTAATCCTGTGGTTCATTAAGGTATCAGCTGAAACTGGCCAATTCATATATTTCATATTGAATAACCTCTTGTTTTTGCCCAATACCATCATGTTTGCCTCATTCGGATTGTCTGAATATAGTTTCTCCATTTGCTCTTCTATTGTATAAATGGAACGCGACGCTTCGATAGAGGTTAGATTGTCTTGTGTTAACATTTGCTTAATCGTCCCGTTGTTTTCCACATTCATTGATGTGAAAACAACGGAGTAGCTGTAGGACTCGAATTGTTGCTTAATCTGATTAAGCACTTTGGTATTGGTAATACTGAATGTTTCCATAAATAGATTGTTAGACATACGAATCGTACTAAAAGTGATCAAGATAGAAACAGTAATAATACTGAATAACATCACAAGAAATATTTTAATAAATAAGTTGTTATTTTGAAAAATTCGTAAAAATCTGCTCATGGATTGTCCTCAATTCATTGCTGGAGCATTCTTTCGATACCTGCCAGGAGATAATCCTTCTATTCGTTTAAACACTTTGCAAAAGTAACTGGGTTCTGAGTAACCTACCCTTTCACTTACCTGGCTAACGGAAGCTGAGCTGGATGCCAGAATATGCTTTGCCTTTGCTATTCTCACCTGATTGACATAATCACTAAACCCAAGTTTATGATGAGTGCTAAAATAACTGGATAAATAGGAGGGATTAAAATGAAAATAGTCAGCTAAGGTGGATAATGAAAGAGGCTCTGCATAATGATCTTCAATATATTGCAACAACCGCTGCATGTTAGGGGGACAACCTGTACTGTCTTCTATGAGAACAATTCGTTTCACGACTTCCAAGAAATCATGAAAGCGAGCAATCGCCTCTTTCGCATACTGCGCTTCATTAATATCAGCAAAATACTCGTATTTTTTTGCCTCCAACTCATCCACACCGTACTTCATATTTCCTAATAGAACGATCATATTAAACATGATATTTTCGAGCCAGGACTTAAATTCAAATATATCGATTGTATAATGACTGGTTAGAACGTCTACATTCGCCTCTAAAGAATGAATCGCAACGGCAAAGTTTTTCTGCTTAAATAAATCAATAAACTGACTTAAATCAAAAGGCGTACTGTTTTTTTCTACCTTAGGCAAGGATCCATGGATTAATACCGGCTCGTCTGGCAGATAGAACAGGTAATCTTTCATCTTTAAAAGGCTATCCTCATAGACAGTATTCAGCTCATGAATCGAAGAAAATGGTACACTCATTAGCCAGCTTTTACTAGCTCCTAAACCTTTATATTTTTTAGCTAGATTGGTCATGCTTTGTTTAATAGTTGGCAGCTGAACCAAAGTAAAGTTCAGCAGCACAACCATGGTATCGCTTTCATCTAATGGTATGAATAGAGTTTCGATTTGATCGACCTGTTTCATTACCTGATTGTTCAATTCTTTGAAGGTTAACACATTCTCTTCATTCTCAAGACCACAAACAGCGATCAGGCAAAATTCGCTATGAGTAAATCCTTCTAGTAATGCCTTCTCTTCGCTCGTTAAGGAATCCCCTAACACCCTCTTTTTTACTAGTTCTTCCAAGGAAGTCGGCCTTTCTTCTTTTTCATAAAAGACGGGGCGATTTGGTACTATTCTCCGCAATGTTTTAATTAACCCTTCAGCATTCAATTTTGGTTTTAGAATGTAATCGGCTACACCACTTTGAAACGTAGAACGCACGTAATCAAAATTCTCAAAACTGCTTAATACCATGATTTCAATAGCTGGATACTTCTCTTTCACCACTCTTACTAATTCGATACCATCCATACCAGGCATCACAACATCGGTAAGGATGATATGGGGTTGTAAGGATTCAATTAAGGACAGGGCCTCATTCCCATTCGAAGCCTCCCCAACAATCTGAAACCCTTCTTGTTCCCAATCGATATAATTTATAATTCCTTGCCTTATCAGCATTTCATCATCTACAACTAAAACCCTGTACAGACCACTCATACCGATATCTCCCCCTAAGAAGTCGCATAATCTTTTGGACAAGCGGACCACAGTACCTATGCCCCAAAAATTGGTTTACCTTTTTTAAATAGGAAATAGTGATTCTTCAAGATGATTACTGCTTTTCGAAAATTTCTGATATTTATATTCTAAAGTCTTTTGTACCAGTCGTAAACATGTTATTTCTTGCAGAGTCTATTATGATAAACCTATACATGGCTGATCTATGTTCTAGAAATTATTTTAACTGCAAAACTGTATTCAAGGGGAAATCGCGTATCATACACTTTCTCTTATAACTGGAACTTCTATATCAACTGATTTTGTAGCAAATGAGATAGTAACTATTACTGTAATTGGGAGTATTTAAGTGTGAATGAATTACATACAGCATAATTTGACCAACTTTATTAATCATTCATCTTCCTTTTCCTTTATGCTTTTCAAATCCTTCCTTAGTCTTAAAAGTTCAATATAAAAAAACCTAAATCCTTTAAGAGTAAATAGGCATTTCATTCTGTATCTTTTGTTAAATAACTTTCCACTTTTTTCACTATTTCAAGATATATATACAGTTCAAAAACAAAAAGGAACGGTTACCCGCTCCTGATCCAGTTACTCTTTTCTTTTCAATATTTTATCCACGTAAAATAGAAAATCTCTATTTCATTATATGTATTATACTCGGAGTAAAACTCCCCTCCTATTTCGCTTTCTTAGGAATAATTAAAGTTGAGAAAGTGGCCCACTTAATCAAAGTTCAATTAAATAAGCCACTTTTCATTTCCAATAAATAGTGAAGGTATTTTATTATGAAGGTAACGAAGGAGATGTATGTGGAAGAATCAGTCAGGACAGCCCCGGTGATTCACTTGCAAATTAAAGGAGGGATACTTGTACGCAGTCCTCTCCCTCTTCATTCCCTACATTTTATTCTGTAAGATCCCTATCGATAATCCGTGGAAGTCAGCAATCTCTTTAAAAACTTTTTCCCTGCTTATCATTGTCTTTTTAATTTCTTGATTATAGAAACAATTGTCCATTGATGAAAAAAGCAGCTTAACCTTTTCATTAAATACCTTTGGTTCTACATCTAAAAAATTAACTATAGACCGGCTTTTCTTCACTTAGACCTAGCGTCTCTGCTGTTGAAGTATGAACTTCTTGAAGAAGCTCAGGGTTTTTCGCTAGTGACAAGCCATAAGAAGGAATCATTTCTTTGATTTTCGGTTCCCACTCTATCATATGTTGCGGGAAGCATTTATCTAATAACTCTAGCATAACGTGAACAGCCGTAGAAGCTCCCGGAGAAGCACCCAGCAATGCAGCGATCGAGCCATCTTCAGCACTTACCAATTCCGTACCAAATTGAAGTGTTCCTTTACCACCGGCCTCAGTATCTTTGATAACTTGTACACGTTGGCCCGCTACCACTATATCCCAATCCTCGAGTTTGGCATTTGGGATAAACTCTCGTAATTCTTCCATGCGCTTTTCATTCGATAACATCACTTGCTGGATCAGGTATTTTGTCAACGACATCTCTTTTACACCCGACGCAAGCATAGTGATGACATTATTTGGTTTTATGGAACGTATCAAATCAAGATTTGAACCTTCTTTTAAGAACTTTGGTGAGAAACCGGCAAATGGGCCATACAATAATGATTTTTTGTTATCCATATACCTTGTATCAAGATGTGGAACAGACATTGGAGGCGCACCCACCTTAGCTTTACCGTATACTTTTGCATTATGCTGCTCCACAACTTCTGGATTATTACATACCATAAATAGTCCGCTTACCGGGAATCCTCCTATTTGTTTTGATTCAGGAATACCGGTTTTTTGTAGTAAAGGAAGACTTCCGCCCCCACCGCCGATAAAGACGAATTTTGCAGTATGGTATTCGATGTTGCCGCTATCGATATCGTGTACCTTCACTTCCCACAAGCCGTCGCTAGTACGTTTAATATCCTTAACACTATGCTTGTAGTTGATCTCGACGTTTCTACTCTTTAAGTGGTCAAACATCTTGCTTGTTAAAGCGCCAAAGTTAACATCCGTTCCAGAGTCAATCTTTGTTGCCGCTATCGGTTCATTCGATGTACGGCCTTCCATGATAAGCGGAATCCATTCCTTAAGCTTTTCAGGGTTATCAGAAATTTCCACTCCTTTAAACAGGGGATTGTTTGACAGCGCTTCAAAACGTTTTTTCAAAAAAGTTACATTCGTTTCCCCCTGTACTAAACTCATATGAGGTAATGGCATGATAAAGTCCGATGGATTACTAATCAGCTTGGTGTTTACAAGATAAGACCAGAACTGTCTTGAAAGCTGAAACTGTTCATTGATTTTTATCGCTTTGCTAATATCTATAGATCCATCAGGTTTTTCTGAAGTATAGTTAAGCTCGCACAGTGCAGCGTGCCCCGTACCCGCATTATTCCATTCGTTAGAGCTTTCTTCTCCTGCATTTGCGAGCTTCTCAAACACTTTGATTTCCCATTCCGGTGCTAACTCTTTCAATAATGATCCCAAAGTAGCGCTCATAACTCCCGCACCAATTAAGATAACGTCTGTTTCTTTCGCTCTGTTGCTCATTATACCCTTCCTTATCACCTATATTTGAAAATAATGTGGTCGCTCCTGCTCAAGTGGCACAACAACCAGGCACGACCCAGGGACACACCTTTTCTATCTTACTTATAACCATATCATATTCCATTATAATTATTTATAAATTATAATAATTTTTGTTGTACTTAGTTCCCATTGTACCAAGAATCCTAAAATAAACGCTGTGTTAGTTAATTTAAAGTCTAAACTGTTTAAAACGACCTCTCAAATCAACGACAATATCTGATGGTTGCTTATTCGTTGTATCATAGAGATATTTCTTATTAGGCATTCTACTCTCCAGCTCCTCCAATAATTGTAAAGAGCGGTCCACTAAATTATGATCGCCTCTTTTATTTAGTCGCTCAATAAGTATCCCTTCATCTGCTCGTAACACTACATAATGGATATGAACATTTAGTCCAGATAGTTGCTTACAAAACCACTCTAATTCAGTTTCCACTACATAATCTATTATGACATTAAGATTGTTTTCAACAAAATTCTTGGTTAATGACAATATGTTTTTCCAATCGATTTCTAATTGTTCGTCCCACGGTGGTTGCTCTTGCCCAATAAACATGGAATGAATGACATCACCTTCTATTAGAACAACCCCTTCCATCTCGTGTGCGAGTGTTTTGGTAATAGTAGACTTACCAACTCCACAAGGCCCAGATACGAGGTAAATTGATTTAGTCATTTTCAAATCACCTTTCTTAGTTCTTAGGACATATGCTTCTTCAATTAATCTGCCTCAATTCTATAACACCAATTATTTCAAAATGGGACGAATAACTCCATCTTTTATTAAAAGGGAGCCTATCTTATTGCAGATAAGCTCCCCTTTGTTATTTACTTTCATCTTATCTAAGGTTTTTGGAAAAGTTTCCTTTGTTTCATATAGTCTACAGCCTTTGTTTTATTCTTTTGTTTAGAAATATGCTTTGCCTCGTTTTTATCTCTATAATAGCTATTGAATTTATCTATACTAAGAGTGCCATCAGATATCGCTTTTATAACTGCACAGTATGGCTCGTATCTGTATCCCCAAATCCCATCTTACTAAACTTCTTCATTCCCTCCACCTTCTTTTTCAAGGCTGTTTTCGTATAGATTGTTGTTTATGTTAAGTAAAGACCTCGGTTTTGTTAGATCAATTGCTTAAACAAATATCTAAATATCTTTCATATCGTTTCTTTTCCTTATTTAGTTCATAAATTCTAATAAAATTCACTTCAAAATCGGGATAAGGTGTCAATTCTTTATCTGCTAATTCTTCCATATCTTTAAGTTCTATTTTTGACAGTCCAGTAGAAATGTTTCCACCGTACTGTTCTTTCCCCAATGTTAAGTGAGGTACAAAGGCATCATGTTCAAAATACTGCTTTATTAAATCCTCTGATGGTGAAATTTCTCGAACTAATTTTTTATGTAAATCGTGTAAATCATTTGATTTAATGCTCAAATATAAAATGTTATCTCCAAAATACATTGGTTTATCTAATGATACTTGGAAAGGTTTGAAATTCTGACATACTTTTTGTACTTTGTTTATCCACTTTTTATCTGGAGTTAATCCCCCTTGTGCTTTCAAAGTGATATGGGGTTCTACACCTAAATAGTCAAACCATCTTCTTTGAAAATGCTCTATTCGTTCTAAATATTCTTTAGGCGGGACAATTCCAATAAAATACTCTACTTTGATTTTTCTCAGCTCCCTTATTCTCCCGATGTCCTGTAGTTTATAATAAGTAAAAACTCAGAAGTCAGAAGGTCAAATTTAGCGTTATATTAAACCTATGGAACATATACCTCTCTGCTATTTAATGGTTGTGTTCCTCGGGCATTGCCATGAGGAAAGCGTTCTGAGAATGCTTCAATCTGCTCCTCTGACAACTCGATTGCTTCTTCTAGAATAATCCAGCTGACTCCTTCTGAACATGGCGGTGTTGTTAACGAGCCGCTGTATCGAAATGTTGACTTCTCTTCTGGTAATAATGAATCGAGTTTAATGTTACTCGAGAGCTCTTCATCGTTATTTTGAGCAGGAATATTTGAGAAGACCTCCGCTAAAATTGGATTTTCATCGCCTTCTTCTATCAGCAAGCCGAGCACCGCTAGATCACCAGCTTCATTTTCATGGACAAGGTGTGCCTCCATCGCAAAATGGTCACCGTTCATGGTATTTTCACTTGGAATATGAAAATGTAGCTGTTGCAGGGTGTATTCCTCCCCTTGCAATTCGATGCTGTTGTCTCTCGATTGATCGTTAAGCTGGACAGTATGCCCGTTGTTCTCAAAAGAAAAATCAGTGGATTGATAATTAATTCCGATAGCTTCTAGCTCCTCGTTAAGCTCGACATTTGATTCGTCAATGTTTATAGGTGACTGCTTCTCTCCCTTTCCACATGTTGCAAATTCAGGATGCAGCGTATCCCAATTGGATGGACCTGTTTCTCCTTCATATGACCATTTCACATCTTCAACTGCCTGATTCTCATCAATTTCCTTTGTCGTTTCTAGAGAACAGCCCGCCAGCAATCCAACTGATAAAACGCCTGCAAGACTGCTCTTTTTCAACACCTGCATACTTCACCACCCTCTCTTCATGGTTTTTCTCAACTGGTTGAAAGCCCACTAAGAACCGCTCCCAACTGCTAGAATTCAAGTAACTTCCACTTTTGCACTCCAATTATTTCAAAACACTCACAATGGCTCAATAGGCTTTTGACCTAACACAATTCTCACAAATAACTTTATTACCGCACTGTATTAGGCCTCTTTCCACATTAGGAAGACTTTTGACCGGGTACGATTGCAATAAGAAAGGCGATCGAATTTTCGATCACCTGGGTAGGGACAGTTATTTTCCGGATCTAGCGATAGATTTTATTTCACTCAATGTAGTAAATTTGACACATAAGTAGTAATTGAAGTAAGCACTTTTTGGGTTCTCTTTTTCTATTATTTGTTGATACTCTTTAATTTCGCTCCTCAGTTATTGCACCCTTATCTTGAAACTCGATATCAAGATAGTATGGACAATTACGATTGCTCGTGGCTTATTAACTCTTTAATTTCAACTTAACAAATTTTCTTTTTCCTACCTGCACAACCGTACCTTCAGTTATAAGAATTGTTTCCAATGGATTTGTGATTTTTTCCTGGTTTATTCGGATACCTCCATTTTTCACCATCTTTCTCACTTCACTTTTTGAGGGTAACAAATCAAGGTCTTTCACCAGATCCAAGATGCCGATGTTTAATTCCCTATCCCAAAACACTTCTGGTAGCTCATCAGGCATTTGTTTGTTCTCAAATACAATAGAAAAATGTCTTTTGCTTTGCTCAGCTTGTTCTTTGTCGTATAGCATTTCTACTAAAGAATACGCTAATCGAGTCTTTGCATCTTTTGGGTGGAGAGTTCCATTTTCAAGTTGACTTTTAACTTGGGAAACTTCATCAATAGTGAGGTTGGAAGTCAACTCAAAATATTTAACGAGAAGCTCATCTGGAATAGACATCGTTTTACCAAAAATATCGTTCGGCATTTCATCAATTCCTATATAGTTGTTCTTAGACTTTGACATCTTTTCTTTTCCATCAAGTCCCTCTATTAGAGGAAGAAGCAGAACGACTTGTTTTTCTTGTCCAAATTGTTCCTGTATTTGACGACCAAATAGTACATTGATTCCTGATCAGTTCCGCCTAATTCAATATCTGACTCTAAAACATGTGAATCATACCCTTGCATTACTGGGTAGAAAAACTCATGGAGGTAGATAGGTTTGTTAGCTTGGTATCGATTGTGAAAGTCATTCCTTTCTAGCATACGAGCCACAGTAACATTACTTGCAAGTTGAAGAACTTCAGTGAAATCTACTTTGGATAACCATTGAGAATTATAGTAGAGTTCAACAGCGTCCATATCTATTATCTTTCCAAATTGTTCATAGTAAGTTTTTGCATTATAACGTACTTCTTCATCTGTCAGAGCTTTTCTTGCTGTTGCCTTTCCAGTTGGATCTCCAATTTCCCCTGTAAAATCACCAATAATCAGTTGAATTGTATGCCCGAACTGTTGAAATTGTTTCAGCTTATTCAATACAACTGTATGACCAATATGTACGTCTGGAGCTGTTGGATCTAGTCCCAATTTCACCTTAAGTGGTTGTTTTTCTTTTATAGACTTAGCAATTTTTTCTTTAAACTCCTCTGTTGGGATGATGGAATCTACTCCATAAGATAAGACTTCATATTGATCTTGAAGTTCATTTAATTGCTCTACACTTAATTGATCCAAAAAATTCATTTATAATCCCCCTTATAAACATACAAAAAGGCACATCCCTATCATGGGACGTGCCTTTATCACGCGTTACCACCCAAGTTAAAGAATGAGATTAACTCACCTTTCCCTCTAAAAGATAACGGATTTACCGTCTAATCCTACTAACTCGAAAGATTTCGTAATAGAAGCTCAAGAAAGTAATTCATATAGATATGTGCATCGATTCACAGCATCCATCGACTCTCTGATACCATTGATATCTATACTACTTAATTCTATCATTGCAATTTCTATTAAATTTAGAATAATATTACTTTTATTTTCCCTAAATGTCAATATTTATTTCATTTACGACCACCTGGAGAATGGGTAAACTGAAATACTCATGATCAGTCCGGCGGTAATCTAGTATTGCTGCAACATACAATCCAATCGCCTCATATAATCTGATTGTTTTATTTTCCATAGGATCACCAACTTTCACTACCATCATATCAAGGCAGTAATTCCAAGTTCATTTCTTACCTTGATACTTATTTTAAAATTTCCTATCTGCCTTAAATTTTAATAAGAGAGGGATTCATCTTAAACCATAAAAAGAAACTTATCTTATTACGGGTAAGCTA
Source organism: Pseudalkalibacillus hwajinpoensis (assembly GCF_039851965.1). NCBI lineage: Bacteria > Bacillati > Bacillota > Bacilli > Caryophanales > Guptibacillaceae > Guptibacillus > Guptibacillus hwajinpoensis. The sequence continues at coordinate 1,137,448 of NZ_CP156674.1, forward strand.
TTTCTGGAGTAGTTGATGACTAGAGAAACCTTCAAAGAGGAGCTCCAAACCCCGATAAAAGCCACAAAAAAGAGAACTTTCACTTAAGATAGCTCTCTTTCTTTCGAGCCCGTAAACACAGCTCCTCATGTTGTCTCGCTTTATATAACCCCATCATTAGATCATCATCCCGTTCAGTCTAATATTCGGTTGTTTTCATCTACATTAATAAGACTAGAATGCTCGGGACGTTCACGCGATGCATGACCATCCCCTCCACAAACCGTACATGTGTATTGCCACTCCTCGTCATCTGCTAGCATTCCTGTTCCTTCACACGCTTTACAAACATTCCTTCGATCAACCATCCTTGATCTCTCCTTTACAATATATATTTTCGTTATCCGTGATTTTTGCTTCGATCTTTTACCCAGTTAATCAGCCCGCCTTTTAGCACCATTTCAATTTGTCTCTCTGATAACGTATGGCGGACATTAATTTCCTGGTCTTTTCCTTTTATACGAATACTGAACTCGTTGCCTTGCTGAATCTTTGTCCTTAAATCAGCAAACACAAGTACATCACCCTGTACGATGTTATCGTAATCTCCTTCATTTACGAACGTAATGGGTAATATGCCAAAGTTAACAAGGTTTTGCCAGTGAATTCGAGCAAAGTCTTTCACTAACGCAACGCGTAAACCCAGATATCGTGGTGCAAGCGCAGCATGTTCACGGCTTGACCCCTGGCCATAGTTAGAGCCACCAATAATGGCATGGCCGCCTTGATCCCTGGAGTCGATTCCTCTTTCGTAGTAGGTCTCATCAATAATTTCGAATGTGAATTTACTAATTTCTGGTAAGTTGCTTCGATAAGGAAGGACGCGAGCGCCTCCAGCAAGGATTTCATCGGTTGAAATGTTATCTCCCATTTTCAATAAAATAGGAACTTCTAATTGATCTGGAAGTTCATCCATTTCAGGAATCGATGCGATATTAGGTCCTTTATATAATTCAACCTTTCGTGCCTCTTCAGGTGGTAACGGATTTTCTAATAAATTGAGATCAATGGTTGGCTTCTTCGGATCTTTAATTTTGGGATAATCCATATCAAGCGTGCGCGGATCTGTAATGGTTCCTGTTAATGCTGAAGCAGCAGCGGTTTCAGGACTGCACAAAAAGACACTGTCTTCCCGTGTACCAGAACGACCCGGAAAGTTACGCGGGGTTGTGCGTAAACTGTTTCTGCCAGATGCTGGAGCCTGCCCCATTCCGATACACCCATTGCAGCCTGCTTGATGTAGCCTTCCGCCAGCCTGAAGCAAGTTGGCAATATGACCTTCGTTAACCAGATCAGTTAACATTTGACGTGATGTTGGATTAATATCAAATGAAATACCATCCGCTATTTGCTTCCCTTTTACAATTTCAGAAGCGATTGCAAAATCACGAAATCCTGGATTAGCTGAAGATCCAACATAGGACTGATAGATGGGTTCACCTGCAACTTCTCTTACTGACACCACATTCCCTGGACTTGAAGGTTTAGCAATAAGGGGCTCTAATTCTGAGAGATTGATTTTATCACTCAAGTCATAAGTTGCTCCCTTATCTGCTTGTAGCTCGGTCCAGTCACCTTCACGGTCTTGCTCCTTTAAAAATCGCTTGATTTCTTTATCAGATGGGAAGACAGTCCCTGTTGCTCCAAGCTCTGCTCCCATATTGGCAATGACATGACGATCCATGGCACTTAAATTCTTTAGTCCAGGTCCATAATATTCGAGTACCCGTCCGACGCCGCCTTTTACATCGTAACGGCGAAGCAATTCAAAAATGATGTCCTTTGCGCTTACCCATTCGGGCATTTCACCGATCAATTCGATCCCCCATACTTTAGGCATCTTAACGTAAAATGGTTCACCTGCAATGGCCATGGCTACATCAATACCTCCTGCTCCCATTGCTAACATGCCCATGCAGCCATTCGCACACGTGTGGCTATCCGAACCAAGTAATGTCTTACCGGGCCTTGCCAATCGCTGCATGTGAACAGGGTGACTAACACCGTTGCCAGGTTTGCTATAGTGCAGACCAAAACGTCTTGCTGCACTTTGTAAAAATAAATGATCATCAGGATTTTTGCTATCTACCTGAATAAGATTATGATCCACATATTGCGCAGATGCTTCTGTTTTGGCATAATCCAATCCCATTGCTTCTAACTCCAACATAACCATCGTTCCTGTCGCATCCTGTGTTAAGGTTTGATCAATTTTGATACCAATCTCTTTACCGGGAATCATTTCACCAGAAAGTAAATGGTCTTTAATCAGTTTTTGAGTCACATTCATTGCCATATAAGTACCACCTCAAGTTTTTTTCTACTCTCCATTTTGTGTTAAAACATATGTATATATGCAGAATTTGGATATTCAAGATGAAAATATATATAGGACGAATTTAAATTTATCCTTTATGTATTAAATAAGAAATGAAAAGTAACGTGTAAGTATGTATGGACCAACAGGTGTATAGTGTTTCACCTTCTCATAATATGTCCCACTTCCAGAATTACATTTACAGTGATATAATTGAAATATTTTAAATCTTAAAAATAGAGGTGCGGTTTATCTTATGAGGTATGCGTTTGCTAAGCGAGTACAACATTTACAATCTTCAGCTGTTCGTGATCTACTAAAAATAACGGATAAAGGGGACGTCATTTCATTTGCGGGCGGCCTGCCTGACGATGATTTATTTCCGGTGGAAGCGGTGGAAAAAGCCTTTGCAAAAACCTTTCAATCAGGTGGAAAAGCCTTTCAATACGGTCCAACTGAGGGGTATATCCCCCTTCGCCAGGTAATTGTGGATCGAATGAAGCAAAAAGGGATCCCATCGAGAGTGGATGATGTGATGCTAACAACTGGTTCACAGCAAGCGATTGATTTGTTTGCACGTGTGATGTTTAACCCGGGGGATATTATCTTAACCGAAAACCCTACCTATCTTGCGGCTGTTCAGGTTTTTAAATCTTATGAAGTCACGATTATCCCAGTAGAATCGGACGAGCATGGAATGGTTCCGGACGATCTTGACTATAAAATGAAAAAGTATATGCCGAAATGCGTTTACGTTGTACCAACCTTTTCAAATCCGGCAGGTAAAGTATGGTCACTTGAACGGCGCCAGCACCTATTAAAGTCGTCGAGAAAAAAGAAAGTTATTATTTTTGAAGATGACCCTTATGGTGATATTAAGTTTAATGAAGAAGAAACCTATACCCCGATTTCTGCTCTTGATAACGGAGATCGTGTCCTTTACACGAGTACATTCTCAAAAACAGTGGTCCCGGCACTAAGAACCGGTTGGATTAAGGGGCCTCATCAGATTATCCGCATGATGGCACAGGCAAAGCAGGCTGCTGATCTGCATTCTAATTCACTTTCACAGCATGCCCTCTATCACTTAAGCTGTGACTTTGATCTTGATGGCCATATTCAAAAGCTTAGAAAGGCTTATTACAATCGCATGAAGGTCATGCAGCGATTATTGGATGAGGCTCAAATGCCTGGCCTTTCGTACATCGAACCGAAAGGCGGCATGTTCTTCTGGGTTAGTCTTCCGGAAGAGGTTAACACAGCGGGCCTTCTGACAACTGCTGTTAATAAAGGAGCAGCTTATGTTCCTGGTGCACCGTTTTATGTGTCTGAACCCAAGCACAATACCATGCGCTTAAATTTCACACATTCAACAGAGGAGAAACTTGAAATAGGAATGAAAATCCTTATGGATGTATTTAAAGAAGCGATCGAAGAGGAACACCAGCGAGTGTAATACCTGTTTCGGTTACCACTTGAACTAATTATCCACACATTGAGTTTGTCTATGCTACTGAATAAAAAGATTTTCAAAAAAGAGTGTCCGCAGCAGTCATACTGTTGCGGACACTTTTCTCTTCTAACCGCTCGATTACTGATTTTAATGAGGATAATATACTGAAAAATACATATCCTATTCCTGCTTAGGAGGTGAGGATATGACAAACAACAATAATAATCCACAAAATCAACAGAACCAACAAAATCAACAGAATCAACAAAGAGGAATTGTAAACAACGTGAAACAAACAGCTGGAGCTGCTTTCCATGCTACTCATAAGGCATTGGAGACAACTGAAAATGTTGCAATGAGTGCTGTGGATCAAACTTCAAAAGCTGTTAAGAACATGGGTAACCGTAATAACAACAACAATAACAATAACCAACAATAAACTTTTGAAAAACGTCATGTTTTTCAAATCCTGAACAAATGAAGAAGATGGAGTGTCGGCGCAAGTTTAACTTTTGCTGACACTCCATCTTCGAATTTAAACTGCTCAATTACTGGTAGCAGACTAGAACTTTATTTGCACTTTCTTCTCTTTTGCGCCAGGAATGTTTAGATACAGGATCTGCGCTTCATCATCATAATAATACGTTTCTTGACGTGAATGCAGCTCATCCATACTGGCCACTTCTTTATATTTCCGGTTCGCTGCATGAACTTTTCTCGGTTCCTGTTGATCTTCAATTCGGATTTGATAAGAAGAAAGCTGCTCATCAGTATTTTGATTTGGCTTGCGCGTGATTTCCAGTTTGTTTTTATTTTTCTTGTTTATATTGAAATATTGGTTATGATATTCGGATTGAAGCTGGACATTATCCAGAGTCAGCGATCCACCTGTTTCGGTTTTAGCGATGTTGCCGATCTTTAAAACATCTCCTTTAGCTACTTCGATATTGGAAATCTTCAGGGTCGTTCGATCATTAGTTTCTGGAATATCGACTTTGCGAGTGCTTTTCTCATTCTCAATATACAAGTAAGCTTCTTCGAACGAGCCATCTCTCTTAACATCTGCCGTAAGTGTATAAGTACCTGGTTCAGGAACTGCATACTGCCAGAGGTCAGAATTGAATGATTCATTACCAGCTATTTCGATTGCTCCATCAACAATGGACTGATTAACCATATTACTACGGCTCCAGTGATCAAATCCATTTTCGAATTGACCGTTGTAGACGAAAGAGGCTTTCTTATCCACTGCATCTCCTAACGTAATCGAGTCGAGGTCAAAGTTACCAGAAGAATAATCGACCGTTACAAGGTTTGTACCTTCTTGAAGTTCTACATCTGTACCCGCTTCTTTCCATTTACCTTTCGTGTCTTTTAATGCTACTTGATCCGTATAGGTGTTTACACCGCTATCCACTTCTCTTATCCCCACTGTTGCTTCACTAGCCGATTCAGAAGAATAGTTTAGGTTCAAGTTATAGATACCTGCCGATGGCACGCTAACTGCATATGTCACACTTTCTTCTGCTTCATCCAACCCTTCTAGATAACCAAACCCAGCATATCCTTCCTTTTCTTTTGAAAACTGAACACCATTTGAATAAGAAGCAACTTCTGCCTCAAAAACGTTATGAGTAGTTGATGGTATAACTCTCAAGACCGCACTATCATGTGCTTCAAGTGTCACAGAGTAGTCAGATTGAATACCCAGGTCTTCATGCGCCCATAGATCGCGTACCTGTCCTTCATCTATTCCAAGTTCTTCGTTAAAATTAAAATCAAACGTCTGAGTCTCATCATTTCTGTTAAATAGACCTACTGCCCATGATCCATCAGGAAGCTGGCCTACCCAACGCTCGCTATCTCGACTTGCATTTGACTCACCATAATGTGTAGCATTTTCATAAATTGGTTTACCGACTAATCCCATTTTGTTAAATTCAATCAGTTCCGTGTTTTGATAATACTTACCATTACCACCAATGGTGTCATACTGGTCTGCAATGGCTATTGGTGATCCTGCTAAGGTATAGAGTGAGAGCGTCGTCTTTTTCTCCTTTTCAGCTTGATTACCTTCGAAAGTATTCAGCTTAAGGAAATCCCCGTCTAGAATCATGCTTGATCGTCCGCTGATATCAGAGAATCCAGTGAAACCCTGGAATGAATTTGCCCACTGCGACCAGCCTTCTTGCCACGCCTGGCGTCTTCCACTAATATGATCCCAGCCGCCCCCAAACGCGTCCTCATTAATTCGGATCATATCTCCATATTTTTGTTCAAGCTCTCCATGATTATAGAGATGAGGCATGACTAAACTTAGAAACATGTCATTCTCTTTTGCTGCTTCAGACATCCATTTTAAGTGCGTTTCGTAATTCTCTCTGCCATGTGGTTCTCCTACTTTCCCAAGATTCGGGTCCATTCCATCTTCATACCATGAGATAAAGTCGACACGTAAAAAGTCTGTCCCTTGCTCTTTAAAGAAATCAATATACCCTTTTACATATTTTTCAGCATCCGGATGAGTAACATCTAACCAGTAAAGGGAACGTTCATTACCCTGACCGCCATTAAAGCGATCTCCATCCGTCGGATCATCTGGATCTCCCTGATCAATTAAATCCACGACATAGGTAGGACCATCCGGATTATTTTCCGTACCTTTCACGATGTATTTATCCGGATTCTTCACCACTTCTGGGCTTACCCAAAGCGGGTTGTAATAGATTCCAAAATCCATGCCTTGTTCTTTAATGTAATCACCCCAGAATTTCCAGGTATGGCCATCCGGGTACTTTTCAGATGGGTATTGGAATTCCTCATTCTCACTATCCTGTGGTTTTTCTCCTGTTTTATAGAGTTGAACATTGTCTAACTGGAAGGAGCTGTGCTCTCCTTTAGCATCGATATTAAATTCAACGGTCAGCTGACCATTTGTGACTTCTGCCTGAAGCTCAAAAAGCCCATAGCGCGCTTCGCCATATTCATTCGCTAATCCATCATTCAATTCAATAACCTGTTCTGGTCCCGTTTCTTTTGCATAGTCTGTTAGCTTCATAATAGCTGTACTTGTACCATCCAGGTAATTGTTGACGTCATTTGGAAACTTCACGCGAGCTTCTACTGTATAATTACCATCTTCAAGGCCTTCAACGGTTTGGCTAACTGCTGCAGTATGTGGTTCAGGATGATAGACATAAAGCTTTGAGCCTTCATAAGCATCATTCCCATCTACACCAAAGAATGCATCCGTTTCTATTTGCCATCCGTCGGTATTCCCAAACTCGAAATCACCATTGATTAACAAGCCATCAGGTGCTTCCTCCTGGCCATCCATATTAAGAGGGCGGGACATCCAGTTATTATTATGAGTCACAACGTAGCCGTTTTTATTCAATAGCGTTGCTCCCTCAATCCATCCGTCTGTCGCAATCATGTTATAGCCATAAGGAAGAAAATTCTCCGACATCCAATCAATATTATCCTTAAACCTGTCTTCCAGCATATATGTATTTTTATCATGCTGATGTTCGTACGTAGAGAAATACATAGGTCCTGATCCTTGCCTTGTAAATTGACTGTCTTGAGCTGAACCTGCTGTTGCAAATAACGACGTAAGGGCCACGGTAGAAAGAACAGAAGCCAAGTTTATTCACAATGCCCCTGTTTTTCCCTCTTCTATTCTTATTTTCAAGTAAGCGCTTACTCAATTGAACTCCTCCTATGCTTGGTTAAGTTGTATTCGTTTATCATTAGAAACTACAAGTCTTTCTCAAGGAATTTGAGACTTAACGATTCAGAGGCTTGAGGTACAGTAATGATCCGAAGGTTTCATAACATTAAGTTTGCATCGTTGGTTCTAAAAAGAGATGTTTTACTCAAAATATACCGCTCTATTGAGTAAACGTTTACTCAAAAATCAATAAATCTTCCCCCTTTCATTAATTAAAGCTGCTATGCATAGCCAATGGTACGGTTAGACGCAGCATATATATCCATCCTTGCATTTTACATTACCACGAAAACGTTTACATTTCCATAAATTTATAATTTTTTTACTATGTCTAAGCTTTTAAGAACCAGGGTCAAGGTGATTTGCATTTTAAATCATTTCGAAGCTACAACTCACTACAAAAACTTTAAAATTATTTGACTAGTTTAAATATTTTGCTATACTTAATCACATTAAAGAATAAACGCATGTTAGAAAATCTAACAAATTGGAAGGGTTAGATAAAATGAAAATGATTGGCGCTATTATTCGACCTGAGAAGTTAACAGATACCATTAATGCATTAAAGGAAATCGGCATTACTGGTTTTACAGTGAATCAGGTAGTTGGAAGAGGGAAACAAAAGGATGGAAAAGGCACGTATCGCGGTAGAAATTACAAGGTGACACTCCATCCTAAAATCAAATTAGAAATTACGCTATCAGATAATATGGTTCAACTGACAATGGATACGATCATTAAGGCAGCCCAAACGGGTGATGATGGTGATGGTAAAATTTATGTTTATCCAGTTCTTCAAGCCTACAATATTCGAACCGGTTTACCAGATGAGAACATTCATGAAGAAAATTCAATGGAGGAAAATTAAAGTGGAACTAATCTATTTGAATACAATATGGGTTGTGATTGCGGCTGCCATGGTCCTTTTTATGGAAGGCGGATTTAGTTTATTAGAAGCAGGGCTCGTGCGGACGAAGAATGCGGTTAACGTTACTATGAAAATATTTGTTGATTTAACAATCGGAGCTCTTTGTTTCTGGATGATTGGCTTTGGCGTTATGTTCGGAAATGATTCCTTTGGTATTCTTGGAACGAGTCTTTTTGGATCACCCGATTCTCTTATTCTTGATCTTGAGCTACCAGTTGAGGCGTATATCCTTTTCCAAATGGGGTTTGCCATAGCTTGTATTTCAATCATCTCTGGTGCAGTTGCAGAACGAATGAACTTTAAAGCCTACATCCTGGCGGCTGCACTTATTATGATGATCGTCTACCCTCTTTCCGGTCATTGGGTGTGGAGCGGTGATGGCTGGTTAGCAAAGCTTGGAATGCTTGATTTTGCTGGTTCGTCCGTTATTCATGCCATGGGTGGATTTGCAGCGCTTGGGATGGCATGGATACTGGGACCACGGAAGGGTAGATTTAATTCCGATGGCAGTGCAAATGTCTTCGCGCCAAGTAATATCCCCCTCGCCTCTTCAGGCGCTTTTATTCTATGGTTCGGCTGGTTTGCCTTTAATGCCGGAAGCACCCTTGATGCTTCCGATGCATCACTAGCATCGATCGCATTGAATACGATGCTTGCTGGTGCTGCTGGAGGATCCGTTGCCATGTTGCTTTCAATGGTTAAGTTCGGGATCACAGATCCAAGTATGATCATTAATGGTGTCTTATCTGGTTTGGTTTCCATTACAGCTGGCTGTGCTTTCGTTAGTCCTGTAAGTGCGATTATCATTGGTGCGATTAGCGGTGCCGTGGTCATTTACGCTACACTCTTAATAGATAATCTAAAAGTGGATGATCCTGTTGGCGCCGTTGCAGTGCATGGATTTAATGGTGTATTTGGGACCATTGCAGTAGGATTATTTCACAGTACTGAAGGATTGATAACTACTGGTAGTTTCTCCTTATTAGGTGTTCAGGTCTTAGGGGCATTCGTTATTAGCTTCTGGGGACTCCTCGCAGGTGTTTCCATTGCGAAACTTGCAAAAGTAACGGTAGGTCTTCGTGTAACAGAGCAGGAAGAAGAAGAAGGTCTTGATATGACTTTCCACGGAATTCCTGCTTATAATGAAATCGAGCGATTTACAGATGTTCCATCTAGCTTATATGATTTTCAGGAGTCAACCGGGATTGAAGTGGCTGAAACGAAGGATGATAAAGTGAAAGTCACCAATTAATGTGGTTTATCAAGTTAAGCAAGTCCTTTTTGGGATAAACAATATAGAAATGAATATACAAATCGAGCATTGAATTGCGATGCAATTCAATGCTCGATTTTCTTTAAAATACTTATGTTTTTTGAAGGTAAGATGCTACACGGTGGTTCTTTATACTCTCCGAATCACTTTTTTGTTTTTTCCCATTTTAAATTATTTAATTGAGAGTTACCTGCGATCCAAAATGGAGTTTGAATGAACGCAAAGTGGAGTAATATCTTAGTATTAGTATATTCTCTAATCGAATATACTAATCATTTAATCCCTTTCCATTGAGAATTTGCTGCATATATTTTTCAACCCTTGACTCTCGAGTTTTGGATTGTTTGGCTTTAGAAAAATAAAGAATGTATGCTCTTTGCCGTCCCGGCGTCAATGCTTCAAAAGCAGTTTTCAAGGTAGGGATTTCATCGAATTTATTTTGCAGTTCTTCAGGAATTTCTGTATTCTTTTTAAAATTCACTTCCAAACCAGCTTTTTCAACTTCAATGGCTTCATAAATATAGGCTTTCAATGTGGTTTCCATTGCGACTATTTCTTGAACATCGGTGAACCTAATCTGGCGCCCCGCCTGTACATTCTCCGTTTGTTGGATTAGAATACCATGGGCATCATGTAACAAGACACCTTTGAAAAACAGAAGCGCACAGTACTCTTTAAATCCATGTATTAAAACTATGTTTTTTTTCTGAAACGTGTAACAAGGAACACCCCACTTCAATTCTTCGGTCAGCTGACAGTCAAGAATGATCATTCTCAATTTCTCAAATTCTTCCCGCCACTTTTTGGATTTACTTAAATATTCATCAACCTTAGGATTCATTCTACTATTTGTCATCAAGGAACACCCCTTTTCAATTTTTCGATCAGCTGATAGTCAAGAATGATCTGTATCGATAGTTACGTTACAGTTTCTATTGTAATCGTGGAAAACTCAAAGCCTAATCCACATTTAACTGCAAAAACACATGGATGAACTACCATGTGTTTTTGCATGTAATCTATTAATTGTGTTGTGCGCGGAAGGTTAATTCTAGTTTGATTTTTACCACCTGGCCGTTAACATCTTCCTTCTTGTATAAAATTCAACCCCATCCGACCCATTCGCATGCAGGTCACCATAGAACGAATTCTTCCACCCAGAGAATGGGAAGAACGCCATTGGTGCAGGCACGCCAATATTCACACCAAGCATCCCTACTTCAATATTCTCTCTGAAGTAGCGAACATTGCTTCCATCCTGCGTAAACAGGCATGCTCCGTTACCGAAGTCTGATTCATTCGTTAGCTCAATTGCTTCTTCAAGATTCTTCACTCGTACAATTGAAAGGACCGGAGCGAAGATCTCGTCCTTCCAGATTTGCATCGAACTGTTGACATTATCAAAAATCGTCGGTCCGATGAAATAACCTTCATCGTTGTAGGCTTCGTCATTACGACCGTCTCGGATGAGCGTTGCGCCTTCTTCCTGACCTTTTCTAATGTAGCCCTCTGTTCTTTCTTTATGTTCTTTTCGAATGACTGGACCTAAGAAGACATCATCATCAAGACCGTTTCCGATTTTGATTTCATCCGCTTTTTCGTTTAGCTTTTGGATTAGTGGTTCGACAACGTCATCTACTGCTACAACAACGGAGCAAGCCATGCAACGCTCGCCTGCTGAGCCATAGGAGGCGGCGATGATTTCTTTTACAGCTGCATCGAGATCAGCGTCTGCCATGACGATGGAATGGTTTTTCGCGCCAGCGAGTGCTTGAACGCGTTTGCCGTTAGCTGCACCGGTTTTATAAACGTATTCTGCAACGGGTTGTGAGCCGACGAATGAGATGGCTGGGACGTCCTTATGCTCTAAAAGACCGTTTACCACATCGTGTGCGCCGTGGACGATATTTAGGACGCCATCTGGTAGTCCCGCTTCTTTAAACAGCTCGGCCAGGCGGTTTGCGAGCAATGGTGTTCGTTCAGATGGCTTTAACACGAACGTGTTACCCATTGCGATCGCGAGTGGGAACATCCAGCACGGAACCATCATCGGGAAGTTGAATGGCGTGATGCCGCCGACAACGCCGACGGGATAGCGATACATGCCGGATTCAAGATTTGTTGCGATGTCAGGGAGTTGTTTTCCCATCATTAATGACGGTGCACCTGCTGCAAACTCTACGCATTCAATCCCTCGCTGGACTTCTCCCTGTGCTTCCTTGAAGCTTTTACCGTTCTCCTGCGTTAGCAATCTCGCAAGTTCGTCCCAGTTGTCGACTAAGAGCTGCTGGTATTTAAATAGAATACGTGCACGTTTTGGGACGGGGGTTTTACTCCAGGTTTTGAAAGCGGCCTTCGCTACTTTAACCGCCTCATCAAGATCTTCCTTTGTAGAAATCGGCACCTGTGCAAGTTCTACCCCTGTAGCCGGGTTTGGTACAGATTGGTACTGATCGGTTTTCGCTTCTACCCATTTTCCGTTAATGTAGTTTGGTAAGACGTTGGCTGTTGTCGTTGCCATGATCATTTCCCCTTCCTGTTGCTGGTTGATTTTTTCTAGTGGATTTTTGCCTCACTGGTAAACTGGTAGTCATAACAAATCTTGTAGAGATCTTCTAATTCAGATTGTGTTGGAAGTCTTGGGTTATGAGCCGGGCTTCCGCTGTCGAGAGCATCGGCTGCCATTTTACTGATGGCGGTGTTGTAGGTGGACTCATCGATCCCCCATGTTTTCAAGTTGGGAATGTTTAATGAGGCGCAAAGGCTTTTGACAGAGGCAACTGCGATGTCAGCTGCTTCATCATTTGATAATGAGGTACTTTGGGGCTGAAAAAGTCGTCCGAGATCCGCAAGCCGATCGGTGCATGATCCTTTACTATATTCCAGGACGGCTGGCAGTAGAATCGCATTGGAATAGCCATGTGGGACGTGAAATAGAGCACCGATCGGACGAGACATCCCATGAACAAGACAGACGGAAGCATTTGTAAAAGCCATTCCCGCCTGGAGAGCGCCTAAACTCATTGATTCTCTGGCATCAAGGTTATCACCATCATTGTAAGCGCTTTTAATATTTTCGATGATAAGCTTCATTGCGGATAACGCGATCGTATCTGTCATCGGATGCGCCCGTTTTGAAAGGTACGCTTCCACCGCATGGCTAAGGGCATCAATTCCTGTCGCAGCCGTTACATGCTGTGGAGATGAAGCTGATAACAATGGATCAACGATGGCGACATCTGGCATAAAGGCAGGCTGCTTGATCATCATTTTCACATCTGTCATTGTATTCGTAATGACCGTGACGTCGGTTGCTTCTGAACCGGTTCCCGCGGTCGTTGGGATGGCAAGGTGTGGAATAGGCGCCTTCTCTGCGATCGTCTGGTTTGCCCGGTAGTCACCTATGTACCCGCCATTTGTTGCAAGAACGGCAATCGCTTTGGCCGTATCAATACAGCTTCCGCCTCCAAGTGAAATTACTAAGTCACAGTCTGTATTTTTAAAAAGAACTAACGCCTCGGTGACATAATGGTCCGTGGGCTCAGACTCAACGCCTGTATAAACTTCACTTTCGACTCCCTCTTGCTTGAGGGTTTCCTGACATCCTGTTACATAACCGAGACCAAACATAACCTGATCACTGACAATAAGGGCTTTCTGTCCGCGAATGGCAGCTTCCACTCCAATTTGCTTAAGCGACTCTCTTCCATATAGAATCGTTTTAGGTGTACGAAAAACTGCAAAGTGTTCCAAAAGATCACTCCTTTTGTTTTGTCTTACACAAGTTGTGATGTCTTCCATTAATTGAAGTAGGGACAAGGTCAACTGAAGTCCTTCATGAATTCAAACAAGAGAAATTTTAAAATTAGAACCTCCTTTGTATAAATTTTTGATCTACCCTAATAATACATTATTATCGTCTTTTTTGAAATTTCTGCTAATTCTTATTAAGTTAATGCGTGACTTTGAAGTATCATGTAAAGGGAAGGAAGGGAAGAGAACATGATCTTAACAAGAGACTTTTACGAGAAACCCACCTTAGAGCTAGCGAAGGCTTTATTGGGGTGCGAATTGATTAAAGAAACGGTAGATGGACTTGCCTCTGGCTATATTGTCGAAACAGAAGCTTATTTGGGTCCTATTGATCAGGCCGCTCATAGCTTCAATAACAAGAGGACTAAACGAACAGAGGTCATGTTCGGTCCTTCTGGCTACACTTATACCTATGTCATGCATACCCATTGCCTTTTCAATGTGGTTAGCGGGCAAATCGGTCTACCGGAAGCAGTCTTGATCAGAGCGGTTGAACCAGTGGAAGGATTGGAATTAATCAGGCTTAGAAGAGGCGATAAGAAGGAAAAAGATTTGACCAATGGCCCGGGAAAACTGACAAAAGCCCTCGGTATTAATCAAGGTGATTACGGACGTCTCCTTGATGTGCCACCGCTATATATTCAAACAGGTTACCAGCCTGAACATATCTCCCAGGGGAAAAGAATCGGCATCGATAATTCAGGTGACGCCCGTGACTATCCATGGCGATTCTGGGTAACAGGAAACAAATATGTATCCAAATAAAGATGTAAGCTGGGTCTTTTCCTGACTTACGTCTTACGTTCAGCAGCCAAAACGAGTATTCCTTTAATAAGTTAGTAGCCCTATATTACAAAATAATGACTCAAATGTGCTTCTAAAGAATCAAAATATAAGGGTAAATTCGGATTCCTTTTCACATCAAAGCATGAAAAAGTTTTTAATCTATCCATTCCGGCATATTTATGACTCAAGTGAAGGTGAAATAGAACATCGTCTACCTCTCTTCCTTCAAAGAATTTATCTTCGTCATTAAAGGCTTTGGAGGGAGCATTCCACGTTGTTGAAAATAAATACTTCTTACCAGATAGCCGTCCTCCTCCAATTCCGTATTCTTCTGTATTTCCACGAAAATACACTCCATATTCATGTGTAAGATCTATATATTTTTTAAACAACGCCGGGACACTGTAGTTGTAAATGGGCGTTTGATAGATTACATAATCTGCCCACAGTACTTTATCCTGCTCTTCCTCTTTATCGAAACCTTCCTGCAGTACCGTTGTTTTCATTTCATAATGTGGAGATAATAACTCCCCTATTTTATTAAAAAGCGTCTTTTAGTTGCCCTCTCGAATGCTCATAATACTCGTGACCATTTATCACAAGAATATTCTCCATTAACTCTCACCCATTCCTATAAACCCCCTGTCACTTAATCACTAACTTCACCTATATAAATCAAATCATACTTTTGTATTCTTTTTTAGACTAAATTACCTTTAAAGATGATTTTTTAAACAGACCTTTTCGTGTGGGTAATAAAGGACTTAGAAGATACGATATGGATAGATATGGCTATGAATGTAAAATTTTCAAACTTCTGTTTCCTTTCGTTCAATACGATATATAATTTTAGGTAGGATAATCATGGAATTTATTCAAGAAGGAGAGATCAAATACCATAATGGAGGCACAACCCTTCCATTGAACTCCGCCAATTTCTTAACAAGAGACAGATAAATTCAAGAATATGTTGGCGTTCTTATTCGTAAAATTGCTCTTGCCCATTTCGCTCTTTCACTTCAGGCGGAAAACGCCTTACGTTCAAGAGCTCCAATGGTCTACGAATGTGATCAAGCCTGCTTCACTTTTCGTTGTCCAGCTACGTAAGCCAAATCCTCGATCGTTTCACCTTTTTCGCCTGACGCAAAAGCTTCCAACGCTTGTCGGGTTTAAACGGCTTACTTCGCTTTTCGTTATTTGTAGTGCACTAAACAAAAAGGACTGGGTGAAGGAAGACTGTTCATTCGATCTACGTCTACAGACCTAGGTGAAGTTTGGACTGTAGACTGCTGTTGAAATGGTGACAATGCAGTAATTTTAAAGAGAAGCTACGGCTATAAGCACTTCACTACTATTTATTTGAAATCGGGGGGAAACACATGCAATCTATAACGAACTGGGCTTTTCGCAATAAGGCTGCTATGTCATTGTTCATCATTATTACGTTGTTAGTCGGTATTGTCAGCTATTTTCTACTGCCAATGGAATTTCTGCCAGAAGCTGATAACCCACAGGTTACGGTTGTTACGCTTGGTCAGGGGTATGATGCCAGTTCCATGACGGCATCGATTACAGAACCAGTCGAGCAGTCCGTGTCTTCTGTAAGTGGGAAAACTTCCGTGCTTTCTACAACAGGAGAAGGATTTTCTCAAGTAACGATTAATTTTGATTCAAAAACAGACATGAAGGAAGCGAAGAACAATGTTGAAGATGCGATCAGCTCGATTAGTCTTCCGGAAGGGGTTGGAAAGCCACAGGTTTCGCAGCTAAATACGTCGATGATTCCAGTTGGGCAGGTATCGATCACGTTTGATGACGGTCTTACAAAGAGCAACATTGAGAAGGTAAACAAAGAATTCAAGCCTATATTTGATAACCAGGAAGGATTGACTCAGGCGAGTATCGTCGGCGAAAGTGGATCTCGTGTGCAGATCAACTTAGATCATGACAAGCTTGAGAAGCTCCAGATCCCGATTAACGCCGTCATGGGCGTGCTACAGGGCCAGAATATATCTGCCACGGCAGGAAACAGCACAATTGGTGGCCAAAAAAGCACAATCAATGTGACAGATAACCTTACTTCCATTGACGCGTTGGAAAACTTGCCCATTCCTCTACAGTTACCTGATGCGCCTGCTGTCTATTTAAAAGACGTAGCGACGGTGGAACAGGTAAAGTCAGAGGATATGATCGCCAGGGTAAACGGGAAAGAAGCAGTTGCTGTTGTTCTCTTTAAAGAAAGCGATGCGAGTGCCGTAACAGCAGGTAATGAAGTCGAGGAGGCAGTGAAGCAGATCAATGCCGATTTTGATGGTGTTGATGCTACCACTCTTTTCACGACAGGAGACATGGTTAAGAATTCCGTCAATACGATGGTACGCGAAGTCGGGCTTGGTGCCTTATTTGCAACGATTGTCATCCTGCTATTCTTAAGAAAATTAAAACCTACCATCATTACAGCGATCTCCATTCCACTATCTCTTGCGATTACACTGTTACTTCTCTGGCTTTCTGGCGTCACGCTAAACATCCTGACGCTCGGAGGAGTGGCCGTAGCCGTCGGTCGTCTTGTTGATGACAGTATCGTTGTTGTCGAAAACATCTTCAGGCGCAGTCAAAATGAGAAGCTGACGAAAGCAACAGTGCTGGAGGCTACGAAAGAAGTATCACGAGCGATTACATCGTCAACGTTAATTACAGTAGCCGTATTCTTGCCCATGGGACTTGTAAATGGGTCACTGAAAGCATTCCTGCTACCTTTTGGATTAACAGTGACGTACTCTTTGCTTGCATCCCTACTCGTCGCTTTAACCGTTGTTCCAATTTTAAGCCGAGCGATGTTAAAAAACACAACACTTCCGCCTCATCGTACACCAGAAAGCTATTTAAGGGTGCTCAAATGGTCACTGAATCATAAATTCGCACCGATTTTATTAGCTATTCTTGTATTTGGTGGCTCGATTGCTCTTTATATCACCATGCCTAAAGCCGCCACGGGTGCGAATGACGCTTCTATTGTTTCGGTTAACATGGTTTTCCCGAGCGATACGCCTGAGAATACTAAGAAAGAACGCATGGTCAACTTTGAAAATACACTATCCGATATTGAGGGCTATGATTACTTGATTACTCAGTATGGCGCCAGTGAAGAAAATGCACAGTACGGGCAGGTCAGCGATCCAGACACAGTTATGTACACGATGATTATGAAGGAAAACGCTGATGCCGAGCAGTTTATTGATCAGGTGAATGAAGCCAAGAAAGACGAAAAAAATGTGGAAATCGAAGCTTTTCCTTCTTCTCTATTCGGAGGATCATCGAATTCTACCATTACGTATGACGTCGTTGGAAACAATACGAACGAAATTATTACCACATCAAACAAACTTATGAGTGAAATGGAAGAAGTCGACGGGGTGCAGAAGGTTTCAAGCAACCTGGATAAAACGTCCCCTGTTTATACGGTCAAAGTGAATACGGAAAAAGCAAACACCCAACAGGCTGCCATGCAAATTCGCAGTCTGCTTAATCCACAGCCAATTGGTGCCATGAATCTGGATGAGCAACAAACACCTGTCTTCCTTGATGCCGGAATCAATCCAGATTCTCTTTCCGATTTAAATGACTTAACACTTGCAACAAATACTGGCGTTGTTCCACTTTCTGAAGTAGCTTCGATTACCCAGGAAGAAAAGCCGAGCACCGTCCTTCATAAAGATGGTGATTTGTATGCGCGTATTACAGCAGAGGTCACACCTGAAGAACTGTCAGTCATTGCGAAGAATATTGATAAAAAGGTAAACAGCATTGATCTTCCGGAAGGCATTTCCCTTGATATAGGTGGCGCTTCCGAACAACAAGCGAGTGACTTCAAGGATCTTGGCATCACAATGTTAGCTTCTATTTTGATCGTGTATCTGATCATGGTGCTAACATTTAAGACATTAAGAGCACCGCTCGCTATCCTGATGACACTCCCACTTGCTTCAATCGGTGCCGTACTTGGACTTCTGATTTCTGGAGTTCCTGCAGACGCGACAGCTCTCATAGGTGCCTTAATGCTGATCGGTATCGTTGTCACGAATGCAATTGTGCTGATCGACCGCGTGAAGCAAAATGAAGAAACAATGATCATCCGTGATGCAATTATCGAAGCGTGCGGTACGCGCCTCCGTCCTGTTATTATGACGGCGATCGCAACGATCTGTGCGATGATTCCGCTCCTCTTCGGTCACTCTGAAGATGGCAGCCTCGTATCCCAATCACTTGCAGTGGTTGTTATCGGAGGACTTTCCGGAGCAACGGTCTTAACACTCATTATTGTTCCAGTCTTTTATGAACTGCTGCACTTTAGAAAATCAAAACGAGAGCGTACACAGGAAATTGTCATTGAGGAAAAAGTTGCGAATTAAATGAAAAGTAAAAAAGGGGGTCAGACACGTGTCTGACCCCCCCTTTTTTTCCTTAAGTTCAGAATAGTTTCACAAGATCATCAAACTTCTCTATCACCTCATCATATTCACTTACTTGTCCGAATCCGTACTTTGCATAAACGAATGGAATCCCAGCATATCTAGAAGCTCTTAGGTCCCCTACTGTGTCCCCTACATAAACAGGATTTGATAGGTTATTTCTTTTGATAATTAAGTTTATGTTCTCTCCTTTTGAAAGTCCAGTTCTTCCTGGATTTTCATAATCTAAAAAGTATTTTTCCAGGTTATGAAACTCATAAAACGATTCAATGTAGCCATCCTGACAATTGCTGACAATGTAGAGTTTGTATTGCTTCGAAAGTAAATTCAGTACATCCTCCGCATTATGATAAAGGTTACCGCCTTGTTTCTTCAAATAACCCTGTTCGGTATCACAACACTCGGTAATCACTCGATCGCGGACCTCCTCAGTTAAATAGGGAAACAATTTTTTACTGATATCGTGCATTTGTAGCCCCATTGTACCTTCGAAATCCCTCCGTGTTAGCTCTCTTTCAATTTGGCTGTGATCTTTGATACGGCTATTCCACGCCTTCAGGACGGTATCGATTGGATCCCAAATGGTCCCGTCTAAATCAAATATAATGCTATCCAAGGACTACCTCCTTTCAGAAAAGAAATCATATATTCGAACAATAGAATTCTATTACAACCATTCTAACTAGCATAATCCCTATTTTTGATAACAGTTCTGGCCTAGTATAGTACATTACTATAAATTAAAGTAGAATCCATATCCATTATTAGCGCCACCGGTGATACTAAGGAAGAATATTCTGGGTTAATGGCTACCAATCATTAATCCCATTAAAATACCAACAACTACAAAGTAAAGCACCATCAGCTGACAGTCTCCAATCACTTTTAGGGAATAAAATTAACGATACGATTAAGATAAGTGAAGCGAATAATCCATAATAAGATTTCATGCTGTTTCCTCTCCATCCAACTAATGACGCCTTCTGATTGCTTAATACCAACTAGAATTGCTTGCTTGAGTAAATTCCTATCTTCTGCTGTTGAATATCTATGAAACTTCTTACAATCGCTTGTATCGAAAAAAGGAGAACTGGAGCAATGATCCAATACCATTCAGTCATTATTCCCATACGCATGTTTTTATATAAATTATTGTTCAATTAAACAGCATCCCAAGATCTTAATACCAATTATTTCAAATGGTACAGATTTACTCAATACTTTTATACCATTAAATAGACGCCTTTCCTGAGAGGAGGGTCAGACAAGTGACTGACCCCTCTCCCTCACCTCAAAAAAGGAACGCTTAGGAATTCTCCTATGCGTGTTTTATTATATCGCCATTAGTGCAAAACGCTCCCCCTTCCTTTTTTTGTTTCAATTAAATAAATCACGGTATTTATTAGGCGTGATGCTTTCTACTTTCCGAAACGTGGCA
Source organism: Pseudalkalibacillus hwajinpoensis (assembly GCF_039851965.1). Taxonomy (NCBI): domain Bacteria; kingdom Bacillati; phylum Bacillota; class Bacilli; order Caryophanales; family Guptibacillaceae; genus Guptibacillus; species Guptibacillus hwajinpoensis. The sequence goes on from NZ_CP156674.1 coordinate 1,157,700, forward strand.
ACAAAATGGCTTACATCGTTGAAACCAATCGCATTCGCAATTTCCTTTAGTGAAATCTCCGGATTTGATACTAACTTCTTCTTCGCTTCCCGAATTCTCATTTGAATCAAAAACGCATAGGGACTGATCCCAAATGCTCTTCTGAAAAGTGTACTGAGGTTCTGGGAACTCATTTTCACTTGCTCAGCCATCTCCTGAAGGCCAATGTTTTCTGAATAATTCTGTTCAAGCCAATCTACGACGGGTTTGATTTTCTCATAGTTATAGGAAAGAGATCGCTGGTTCTTCAGCTTCCCATATTTCTTTAACATTATAATAAATGTGTACAAGTCCCCTGACAGCTCAAGCTTCGAGAAATCTGAGTCTTTCTCGATATTGGCTAGTATATCTTCGATCAACTTTGAAAAAGGAAGCTCAGCCGATTGGGAGTAAAGCGCATTGAAATTAATTTCCAGTGAGTTCAGGATTGAATCGATAGAAGCTCCTCCAAACGTCATATAAAGGGTTGACCACCTTGTTCCCGTCATTCGATAAGAATGCCTTGTGAATGGCGTTAATAAAATGCCTTTTCCCGGAGTTAAGAGGTAGTCCTGGCCAAGGAATGAAAATGTCCCCTCCCCATCAATTGTCTGAAGCCAGTGAAAATAGGGATAGCCTTCTGGCCGCGCGAAGTCTTCTTCCTGTGGATTGTATCCAATGCTTTCAATAAAGAGCGGTAGGTTTTTTTCAAATGAAGAAAATGTGTGGCGGATCTTTACATTATCCATACGGTCTCCTCCTTTCCATTAGCAGTTTCTAGCCCTTATGATAAGATCTTCCACAACTTATTTAAACATAGTCTATACAAATGGAAGAACCTGCTTGAGTGTTCTCAATAACAGGTTCGATTTTCTACATTTTTATTTATCCTTCTTAAACACATACACCTGATAAGGATTAAAATCAATGGTCTCAGTGATCTCCTTTTCTGAAATCATATCATAATAGCTTACATTCTCTGGCACTTTTATCACTTGACGGGTATCATTGAAATTCATAAGAAAGACAAAGTCTTGCTCTCCGTTCGTTCTGACCTGAGCATTTACCCCCTCAGGCAACTGTTCTTGAAACGATGAGGATAGCTTTAGCTGGTCAATTATTTTCTGATAAAATTCTTCATGGAAATTATCCTCGTTACGTGATGCGATATAATAAGCTTCTCCTTCGCCATATTGGTTAACAGTTAAGGAAGGCATTCCGCTGTAGAAATCCTCCTGATATTCAGCAAGTACCTGTGCGCCTTCCGGATGAATCAATTCACAGTAATCTTTTGCAGTGTACGTACCTTCGAGTCCAAGATGATGAGACGATGAGAAAGTGGATGTTTTCGTTTCATTTTCATAGAGTGTATCGATTTCCTCTGCCCAAATACCAAGCACCTGACGAAGCGGTCCTGGAAATCCACCGAGGAAGCAGAGGTCATTCTCATTAACGATCCCGCTCCAATAGGTTGCGACAAATGTGCCGCCATTCGCAACAAACTCTTCAATTCGCTCTGCTACTCCTGGACGGATCATATACAGCATTGGTGCAATCAGCAGTTTGTAGTTCGAAAAGTCTTTCTCCATTGAAATAATGTCAACCGGCACACCTCTCTTCCAGAAGGCCCTGTATTGCGACTGACATGCCTCCAAATACTTCTTGTTATCAACATTAAGTGCCTGTGCATCATCGATCGCCCACTGGTTTTCCCAATCGTAAATGATTGCGACTTCAGGTGAAGTGGTTGCGCCAACAACATCCCGGAGGCGTGATAACACATCACCAACCTCTGCTACTTCACGAAAGACCCGATTATTTTCATTCCCTACGTGATCGACTACAGCTCCATGAAACTTCTCTGAAGCTCCCCTTCCCTTTCGCCACTGAAAATAAAGAATGGAATCAGCGCCATGTGCTACTGACTGCATCGAGGAAAGCAAATGCATTCCAGGTCGCTTTGGCTTATTGACTTTATGCCAGTTTACAAGGCTTGGGGTACATTCCATTACTAGAAACGGTTGGCCGCCCTTTAGAGAACGAAATAGATCATGAACAAACCCAACATCTGCAGCAAGCTCCCATGCTTCTTGATAGTCGCCATGCCAGGCTGGATAACTATCCCACGAAACCACATCGACTTCCTTTGCGAACTGATCATAATTCAAGCCAAGATACGGTCCCATTCGAGGATAATTTCCCATGAAATTCGTAGTAATCTTAATTTCGGGTGTCAGCTCACGTAACGGCTCAATTTCATTTCGATAGAAATCAATTGTTTGGTCTGTTACAAACCGCTTCCAGTCAAGATTATGAGCATGAATTTGGTATTCTCCGTGTTGTGCAGGTGATTCAATTTGGCCAAAGTCCGTTATCGTGTGACTCCAGAACCCGGTCCACCAGGCATGGTTTAACGCATCCAGATCGTTCTTGTATTTATTCTTAAGCCATTCACGAAACGCCTCCTGGCACATGTCACAGTGGCATTCCCCTCCATATTCATTTGATACGTGCCACATAATCAGGGCTGGATGATCAGCATAACGCTCTGCCAGAATGCGGTTTAGCTTCCGAGTTTTTTCACGATAGACTGGCGACGTGAAGCAATGGTTATGCCGCAATCCATGCAGGTTCCGCTTACGGTTCTGCTCAACGCGCAATACTTCAGGATATTGTTGTGATAGCCATGCCGGTCTAGCCCCGCTTGGTGTGGCCAGAATGACGTGAGATCCCTGCTCAGCAAGGTTTTCCATGATATCATCAAGCCAGTCAAATTGGTAAACGCCTTCTTCTGGTTCAACCGCACTCCAGCCAAAGATGTTTAACGAAAAAGTATTACTCTTTGCTAATTTCATTAGTCGATAATCTTCTTGAATGATTTCAGGATAGCGCAGCCATTGATCTGGATTATAGTCGCCTCCATGCATAAAGCCTTTTACATTTGGATGTATGGTTGGATAATTGGTTTTCATTTATATGCTCCTCACCTAATAATTTCATTTCTACCTCATCATTCATCCCTAAAACGAAAATATATTTAAATTATAAAGCGGTTTCATTTCCATTAATATATAAGATTTTGGTATAGGCATATAAGAATATGAAAGTATTTTTCTCCACCGATTAACCCACTAAGATTTAGCGCATCAACGACTTTACGTATTTGAACAAAAAAGAGCATCTACGATAATGTAGTTGCTCTCATTAAGATTCATTTCCGTCTTGCAAACAACGTTATTCTACAATCACACCACAAGCAATTCGGTCACCTGCATCTCCAGAAGGCTGTGATTCATTGTCATCAGCACCTGCATGGATAACAAGCGCGGTGCCTCCTTCTTTCAACAGCGAGTTCTCTTCACCTGGTTCAAGCGTGACTTTTTTATTTATGATTTCTTTCTTAATCGTACCATCTGCGCCTACTTCTATATTTTCCATATCACCTGCATGAGGGCCATCTTCGGATTCCATTCCGTGACTAACATCTGCTGGATTGTAATGGCCACCTGCCGACTTGAAGTCAGGTGCTTCACATGAACCCGTTTCGTGGATGTGGAAGCCGTGGGTGCCTTCAGGGATATCGGTGGCATCGAGCGAAATCATCGTTCCCCCGTCCTTTTGTTCAAGTTCAGCAGTTCCGATCTCTTCCTCATCCTTGTTCTTCAGATTCACCGTGATCGTATCCATCGATTCTTCAATTTCCTGCCCTTCCTCAGAGTTGCTCATCGTTTCCTCGTTTTCAGAGCCCGTCGAGCCTTCCTCATTTGAAGCAGCACAAGCAGTAAGAACTAGAAAAACAGTTAAGAACGCAAAAAGTAAGCACGATTTTTTCACACTGACCTCTCCTTTCTTATTGTTGTCCTATACAACGTTACACTCTCCGAGGGCATTCAAACGCAATAAATGGAGATTCAATCCAATTGCCTAGCGGATTTCAATTGAAACGAGACTTTAGGAGTATGGAGTTTGATTTCAGATCTAGTTAAAAGGAAGCATCAGCGAGAAATAATGCTTTTTAAAATAAAGTGAAACTTCCATCAGAGGGAGTTTTGCTTCATCCCCCTCTGATGGTTAGTTGAACCAATCGGACCTTAAGGGGCAGTTGACCCCCACCTAAACGTCTAGATTGATTTACATTTTGAGGTGGGGGTTTTACTGCCCCTTAAGGCTGGGATAAAATTGAGACATGCAAAAAGTCGAAATTTACACTACCTTAACTTAAAGTATCTTGACTTCGAGATAAATATGCGTTATCTTTAATTCAGAACATAAAAGCACTTATCCTGAGGAGGAATTATCAATGTCAACGTTAACACTAGATAAAGTTCACAGTAGCTTAGATTTTCAAATCAAACACATGATGGTTTCAAAAGCAAAAGGTGAGTTTAAGGAATTCGATGTCGACTTTAATGGTGATCTTGATAACCTAACTGCAGCTAATATTAAAGTAACAATCGCTGTTACTTCCATCGATACAGGTAACGAAGACCGCGACGGTCACCTTCGTTCTGGCGACTTCTTTGAAGCTGAGGAATACCCGAACATGGTTTTCGAAAGCAAATCAATCACAAAGAAATCAGACGACGAATATGAAGTAACTGGAGATTTCACTATTAAAGGCGTAACAAATGAAGAAACGTTTATCGTTGAATACAATGGTAAATCAAAGAGCCCACTTGACGGCAGCACAGTAGCTGGATTCGATGTTGCTGGTAAAGTAAATCGTGAAGCTTACGGCATGACATACAATGCTGCAATGGAAACTGGCGGATTCTTGCTTGGTAAAGATGTTAAATTTGAAGGGAACTTTGAGTTTGTAGTAGCTGAGTAAATCGCTTTATTGTATAGCTTTCAAAAAAGTTCCCCTTCTGGTTATGAACCAGAAGGGGAACTTTTTCAATTTGGAGTTAATCTCCCTTTACTGATTAATCTTATTTCATTAATAGGTTAGGTAGAAAAGTTACAATACCTGGTACCAACATAAATGTTAATAGTAAAACAAGTAATGTTAATAGAAACGGCATAACTTCTTTTGTAAATTCGAATATATTTGCTTTTGCTATTCCAGTTGCTACATACATAATTACTCCTACTGGGGGAGTTATTGTTCCTATCATAACGTTGATGGCAAGAATCACACCATAATGTAACGGATCGATTCCAAACTGCATAAGAATAGGCAATATAACCGGGGTAGTGATTATAATGATCGCCGTTCCATCTAGAAAGCATCCTAAAACTAACAGAATCGCCATTAGGAATAGTAAGATAATAGTTGGTGATGTAGTAATTGATTGGAAGAAATCAAGTAATTGTTGTGGTCCCTGTTCAAAGGCCATATACCATGCGAACGGAGCTGAGGCCGCAATAATAATACCAACTGCAGCGGTCATTAATACAGCATCCAGGATCTTCCTTGGAAGTTCGGAGATTTTTAAATCCTTGTATACAAACAAACCAATAATTAAGGAATAGATAACAGCTATAACAGCTGATTCTGTAGCAGTGAAAAATCCTGTAAAGATTCCGACCAGGATAATAAGTGGCATTAACAATGCCCAAAAAGCATCTAGAAAAGCTTTAAATACAACAAGCAAACTGGCTCTTTGTCGCTTCTCATAGTTTCTTTTCTTTGCAATAAAATAAGAAATAATCATGAGAGATGAACTCATAATAATACCTGGTATTACGCCGCCCAGAAAAAGCTTTCCTATTGATACACCAGCGAAACTTCCAAATATAATCATAGGGATACTTGGCGGAATTATCGGCCCCACCGTTGCACTTGCTGCCAGAATGGCAGAAGCAAATCCTTTTCCATAACCTCTCTTTACCATCGCTGGTATTAAAGCGGATCCAGTAGCAGCAGCATCTGCTACCCCGGAACCGGATACACCTGACATAAATACATTTGATACTACTGTTACATGAGCAAGACTACCTCTAATATGTCCAACTAGGGCTTCAGCAAATTGAATTAATCTCTTGGTTATTCCTCCGGCTTCCATTAAGGTACCTGCAAAAATGAATAATGGTATTGCTAATAGAGGAAAGGAATCCAATCCAAGTGATAAGCGTTGTGGCAAGACTTCTAATGGGATAGACCCTTGAAACAATAGTGAAATTAATGAAGCACCTACTAATGAAAATCCCACTGGAACTCCAATAAGTAAGAGAGTGAATAGTGCCAAAATTAAAACTAACATAATTATATATTCACTTCCCTTTTCTCTGAAGTTGGACCTCCATCATTTTTCCATGTAGCGATTAAATCAATTATTGTGTAGAACAGCATCAGGGTCCCAGATATCGGTATTGCTAAATAAACCAATCCTGTTGGTATCCCTAGACTTGTCGAAGGGACGCTCCACGTATCCTGGGTAATAAGAACGCCATATCGGATTAGTACGATAAATATTCCCATTAATATTAACCCGATGATCGTTCTTAAATACTTCTGTCCTAATTCAGGAAGGACTGTTGATAAAAATTCAATAGTTATATGCTGATTCCGTTTCAAGACTGCTGCCGATCCGATAAATACCACCCAAATAAATGAATAACGAGCGAGTTCATCAGTCCAAACAATTGAAAGGTTAAATAATCTGGCACATACACCTAGCATGACGGCACTGCACATGATTAAGAAAAATACGCATGCGGCTAACTCTTCTACGTTTTTTAGAAATCCCCTTAAAGTGTTCAAACCTTACCCCTCTTTCTGTAACCAGTTAGATCACTGGGATTCAATTATGTCGTTATAAAATTTTTCATCGATGGCATCACCAAAAATTTGGTATAAGTCTTTAGTAGCTTCTTTAAATTCTTTCAAATCTGTGTTAATAACTTCCATTCCATTTTCTTTTAATATCTCTAGCTCTTCTTCATTTTGTTTCAATTGTAATTCAGACATATAGACACCAGCATCGAACATTGCTGTTTCAATAATTGATTTTTGATCCTCCGTCAAACCATCAAACCATTTCTTATTAAGTACTGGTAATTCATTCTGCGTCATATGCCCCGTCAAATTTACATATTTTTGAACCTCATGAAAGTTATTTGTATAAATCTGGTTGATGGAGTTTTCTTGAGCTTCAATTGCTCCGGTTTTCAAAGAATAGTAAACTTCAGTAATGTTCATAGGGGTTACATTTGCACCCATAGCTTTGAAGGGTTCGGTATGAGCAGCTGCATCTGGCGTTCTGATTTTCAATCCTTTCATATCTGCCAAGGTTTCAACTGGCTTCTCCTTTGTTGTCACATGTCGATCTCCAACCCACCAAACCGCTTCTGAGAATAGTTTCAGCCCTTGTGCATCAGCTTCTTTTTCAATTTCTTTATAAGCATCGCTTTTGGCAAGCTCTTTCAATGTTTCATATTTCTCCTGTTCATCGGAACCTTCAATTACGTATGGAAGCGTGAGAACTGCTGCTTTTGGAACAAAGTTAGATAGTACAGCGGCCGAAGGAATAGTTATATCTACAGTTCCTAATTTCGTACTTTCTACTAAATCTTTTTCACTACCTAGTTGTCCACCTGGAATAACTTCCACCTCAATACTGCCATTGGATTTTTCCTCAACGATGTCTTTAAATTTAACTGATCCTAAGTGAATAGCTGATTGATCATTTGTTACATGCGCTAGTTTAATAGTAAGTTTTTCGCCTTCATTGTTAGCGTTTGCATTTGTTTCAGTGGCATCATTCCCACAAGCAGTTAGAGCAAATAGAAGTGTGAATACCAACAACCATGTCTTGACATTACTAAATTTCATACAAAATCCCCCTCTTATTGTTGATTGGTTAATAATTTCTTAGAGTACTTAACTTCCATATCGCCTAATTTTTTCACACGTCTTCTGAACTCTTCAGAAGTACTAAAAGTTGCTTTCAAGAACGATTCAATTAATTCTTCAACGATTTTGGGGCCAACGATTTGGGCACCAACGCACATCACATTAACATCGTCATGCTCTACACATTGATGAGCAGAGTAAATATCGTGGCAAACAGAGGCACGGATACCAGGGATTTTATTTGCTGCTATGCTAGCTCCTACCCCTGTTCCACATACTAAAAATGCTCGATCAGCCTTTCCTTCCAAAACGGATTCACATACCGTTTCAGTAATATCAGGAAAATCAATAGGATTCTCGTCATAACATCCATAATCCACTACCTCATGACCCAACTCTTTGATAACGCTTACAACTTTCTTTTTTAAAGGAAAGCCTGCGTGATCTCCTCCTACGGATATCTTCATGTTATTAATTCCCCCTTATGTGTTGTTTATGATCAGTAAATCGTTTAACTAGATGTAATTTCTTAGCATCCACACGATTTACGAACTACTAAGCTCGGTTCCAAATACATGATTTGTTGCTTATGATTCTCACTACGTATAGTTGAGAGCATAATATCAATTGCTTTTTTCCCCTGTTCATATGCAGGTTGTTTAACTGTTGTCAGAGGCGGGTCCATAATATCTGCCCAGTCAGAATCATCATATCCAATTATTGCAATATCTTGCGGAACTGAATAGTTAACTTCTTTCAGATACTTATAGGCACCTAATGTCATAAAGTTATTTGAAATGAAGCATGCCTCAATATCTTTGTTATGAGAAAGGAGATCTTTCATCGCCTTATAACCACTCTCTATACTAAAATCGCCTTCCTGTATATATGAATCAAGAATAGGTAAATGATAATCCTCCATTGCTCTTCTGTAACCTGTTAAACGATCTTTCCCAGTGCTAAGGGAAGAAGGACCAGTAATAATACCGATATTTTTATACCCGTGTTGGATTAAGTGTTCTGTTGCAATATTCGCACCCTTAATATTATTAGTCATAACAACTTTATGAGAAGGCGTATTGGGCGATCGATTCAGAAACACAATTGGAATATCCAAGTTATTAATGTTGTCGAAATACTCCTTATCAGTACCTGAAGATGAAATGATGACTCCTTCCACCCTTTTTCCTATTAAGATACCAAGAAACTCAATTTCTTTTTCTATACTTAATGCAGTATTACAAAGCAAAACATTATACCCATTTTTTGCTGTACCTTCTTCAATCCCTTTAACAACATTAGAAAAGAAAGGGTTGGATATGTCTGATACAATTACGCCAATGAGACGTGATTCTTGAATTCGTAAGCTTTTTGCTAATGTATTTGCTTGATAATCCAGTTCATCTATTACTCTGAGCACTCGTTGCCGAACTTTTTCACTAACAAACTTAGTATTATTCACTACATTTGAGACAGTTGCAATAGAGACTTCAGCTTTCTTAGCAACTTCTTTAATCGTTACTTTTTTATTCATTTCATCATGTCCTCTATTCATTTAAACGTTTAACTAATTCCTCAAATAAAATAGAAAAATGCTGTAATACCGAGCTTGAAAACGCTATTTTATGGAAATAATCTTAAATAATACAGGAAAACTACTATTTTTCCACCAATAACCCCGTAAATCACCACCTCTATTTAATCGTTTAACTAACTATACATCTATTTATCTTTAATTTCAAGCTATTTTTTTGGATAATTTAAAACTGTACTTCACCCATTTTTCAAAACAATTTATCCTGCCTTATACAACTATGATCTGCAAATTCTGTCTTCTAATACTCCTTTATTATCTCTCTAAATAAAGTTTTACCATTTATTTATTTTACAACCATGGATTAGAACCTTATTTGAATTAACTCAATCAAATTATTACTCCGCTACCTATTTCATACCGATCCGCTTCTTATGAATCTATTGGTACAACTATGCTAAACTTATGAGATATTGACTGTAGTTCATACAGATTAATTTCTTGATCAAAGGTGCTGTACATATGAAAAAAGTAATTTTAGTGCTTGACAGCCTTTGCTGTTGGTTTTCTATTTGATCTCGTTAATATTCCACCAAATAAACGGGGTCAGTCCCCCGGTGCGTTAAAGCACCGGGGGACTGACCCCGTAATAAAAAAAGTTTGTATTAAACGTAATAAGGACTTATTCCTGGTTAAATACTATAAAAAGAAGGATGGTGTTAGGTAATGAATCAACAAGAACACTTTGTTCATATACTGTCTCTAAAGAAAGAGCTCGAAAAAACATATATCGAATATTGGCAGCAGTTCTCAAGTTTTAGCTCATGGCAGTTCTGGGTAGTGCTAGCAATGTTACTGATTCCATTGATTGTATTGTATTTTAAAATAGATAGAAGAAAGATATTTCTACTAGGCTTTTTTGGTTATTCCATCCATGTACTAGCAGCTTACACAGATGCTCTAGGCATAAGAAAATCATGGTGGGACTACCCATACGTTGCACTCCCTCAGCTGCCCGGCAGTATCGGTATAGACGCTTCTCTTATTCCCGTTTATTTTATACTGTTATATCAATGGTGCTTAAACAAAGACAAAAGTATTGGTTATATGGAACACTTTCTGCTTTAGGTTTTACATTTATCTTAAAACCAATTTTAGTTTGGCTAAATATCTTTCAGCTCTACACTAGCTGGTTTGTATTATTAGCAGCCTACTTATTTGTCGTATATGGAGCAAAGATTATTACGAATATTTTTATACAAATGTCTGAGAAGTATCAGGATCATTGAAAGAAAAATCTCTAATCAATTCAACCATACGCCTGGGATCATCCATATGAATCGCATGTCCGGCTTGTTCAATAATAAACGTGTTTGCTATCTCGAGATAAAGCTGCTAGTTCTTTCTAACATAAGATCCATGCTTTCATCGATTCTATTGTATGATGAGGCTGTGTCCCACCGGTTAGAAAAACTAATAATGGAAGATCATTCTGAAACTCAGCAACACGTACTTGCTCAAGACTTTCTTCAAATTCTTCATGGGAACCTTCCTCTTTAAATCCTCGATAATAATCCTCACGCACATCATCTGTAAAAAGAGGAGCCATCACTTGATTATGATCTTCATGGCATGATTCCAGTAAAATCACTCCTGCTACATCTTCAGGATATGTACTTGCGAACAACCGCACATTGATACCGCAAAAATAGTATCCAATTAGTATATAAGGCGGTTTGACATCTGGACGATGAAGCAAAACATGAAGATTCCGGGTGGCCTGTTTGCTATGAGACAGTCTTTTATCTTTCTCACTCTATCCCCCTGCAAATCGTATTGGTCTTTATGACCAACAGGGCTCTATAAGAAAGGTGTCATTCTCATTATTGCTTCCTAACCTTCATTTTAAAACTGGTTATAATATCATAAACAAAAAAACGGAGCAAGTTGTCAGCTGTTTCAAAGCAGCTGACAACTTGCCCCGCTTTCAAAATAATCATTGATCACATCAAGCTCTGAATAAGGTACTCTTTCATCCCCAATAATCTGGTACCCAATACCCGTTAAGAGAACCAGGTCTCCAGGTTTCGCTAAATCAAAAGCGTGATGAATGGCTTCTTCTCGATGTAACCGGAATGAATATGAGAAGAAGTTGGTTGTCTAAATGTTCCACTTTCAAATAATGGTTATTGATTATACATATATTCTACTTTAAATGTAAAAAATAGAGGAATAATATTCAACTCCATTAGTGAATCCTTGTAGGAAGTGACATATTCAATGGAATTTTTCAGCAGCCAGGAATCGCTAACCATTGGCCAATGGGCGTTACGGGCACTGGTTGGCTTTTTCTTTTTAGTGTTTATCGCAAAGATTATGGGACAACGGTCAATTTCGCAATTACGGTTTATGGATTTTGTAATGGCCTTATTGATCGGAAACATAATGGCTCACCCTTTGTCTGATGAAGGATTGGGATTAGTGGGCTCGATGGTGACGATGAGTGTCTTAACCGCGCTTTATCTTCTTGGTGTATTTCTAACATTAAGGTGGAACCTCTTAAAAAGACTATTTGACCCACCTCCGATCACACTTGTTGATAAAGGAAAGATTCATTATCAAAACTTAAAGAAAGCCCGAATTACAGTGGAAAGTCTATTAACGGAACTTAGAAAAGAAAGTATTGAAGATATCCAAAAAGTCGCTATGGCATTATGGGAACCCGGTGGGACGATATCCATCTTTCTAGAGCCCAAGTACCAACCTCTTACCCCCTCGGATATGGGGATGGCTACAAAACCATTTGATCTCCCCCGCATGATCATTAAAGAAGGAAAGATCAATCAACATGAACTGGAGCTGCTTGGAAAAGATGTACAATGGCTCTACTATCAAGCAACATTGAAAAATGTTGCCCTTGAAGATATTCTTCTTGCTACAGTTGATCAAAAGGGAAATTTATATATCTGTTTATATCGTTGAAAATATGATGTCAGGTCAGAGCGAAAAGAATATTTATAGAGGTTGTGCAAAAGAAAGACGGATCTCTTCTTTAACACGTTTTTCTGCTGAGCTATTAGGCCTATATTTACTTATAGGTCTAAACAGTAAGAAGCCTGGGGGAACCCGGGCTTCTAGTTGTTCTTACACCATTCTCAGTCTGATTTTTTCATGTGAAAAATATCATAGTTCATAGTGCCTCTAAATTTCTTCCAGTCCTTCTAACCTTTCATGAAATTCTTCTTGCTTTTCCTTACTAACAAATATGATTTATGCGTTTACTAAACTCAGGAAGGCTACAAATGAGTCAAAGAATGTCGGCATTTGACTGGTTGCAGTAAGTTAAATATCTGAATGAGGAATAAGAGGTGACAGCAGATTTTTTGTCATTGCAATTGTCGGTGCTTTTGTTTCATAAGAAAAAAGTTCACTGAAGCAGTCTTTTCGGCATAAAAATTGATTCAAAGGGTAATCAACTAGTGAAAGGTATTCAATAAAGGAGGATCAATTTGAAAGTTATTTACAATGTAAAAATCTATCAGCCAGGTAAAAAAACAATTCAACAGGGTCATTTAATTGTAACCAATGGAAAGATTCTTGAAGTAAACGATGGAAAATATCAAGGAGAAATCCAAAATATTATTGATGGTAACGGAGCAACTGTTGCACCTTCTTTTAACGATACCCATATGCACTTGCTTCGGTACGGTCTAATGAAAAAAGAATTGGACTTACGTCAGGTTTCAAGTTGGAAAGAAATGAAGGCCATTGTTAAAGATGAATACTTGGAAAAGCGCATGGAAGAACATAAGTGGATTATTGGTAGAGGTGTTATTGATAGTCAGTTCGAAGACATAGACCATTTATTAACAACAAAGGATCTGGAGGAACTAGAATTTCAGAAACCGATGTTTTTCCTTCATGATGATGGGCATGAAAGTATCGTAAATGAAGAAGCACTCAAAATACTTAGAGAAGAAAAAGAACTCTCACTCTATCACGATCGATTTATTGAGAAAGATGAAAACGGTGATTGGACAGGAAGGTTTAAGGATACAGCCGTCCACTATATTAAATTCCACTTTCGACAGAAGACGGAGGAAGAGGTATATCACGCAATTAAAGATGCTATTCCACACCTCTTAGAGTATGGAATAGCATCTGTGCACACTGATGACCTGAACTATACAGGTTCATTCGATCGGGTCTGGAACAGTTATAGAAAACTTGAGAATAAAAGTGAGCTTCCAGTACAGGTACATTTGCATCATTATGTCTACCATCTTGATGATATGAAAAAGTACTTGAACCAGCACAAAAGAAGAACAGGTGATGGAACTGATCGAGTACGAATGGGCGCATTTAAAATTTTCCTCGACGGCACACAGCGCCTGCATACAGCAGCCCTTCGACAACCGTATCATGATCTGCCAGACACTACTGGTGAGTTAATCTATTCTCAGAGTGAATTAAATAAAATGGTGCAATTGGCTGATGAACATAATATGCAGGTGACAATGCATGCGATTGGCGATCGGACAGTTGAGCAAGCCATAACAGCTATCGAATCAGTAGGTGCAGAGAAAATGCGACATCGAATCATCCACGCACAGATATTGGCGCCTGATCTCTTAGAACGATTGAAGAAACTGAAGCCTTATTTAGAAATACAGCCAGGGTTTATGATGAATGAATATGATCAAACGGCCAAATGGGTAGGGAAAGAACAAGAGAAATATTGCAATCCTTGGAAAACAGTCAGTGAAATGGGCATCCCTTTTACTGGGAGTTCTGATTGCCCTATTGGTCCTCTTTCACCTTTACTTCACATTTATGCAGCAGTGAATCGCCAGGATGAAGAAGGCAATCCAGAAGGTGGATGGATTCCGGAAGAAAGACTTTCAGTGGCAGAGATTTATCGAGCTTATACTGAAATAGGTGCAAAGATTGAATTTCAAGAAAACTCAAAAGGACGATTAGAAAAGGGCTACACCGCTGACTTAGTCTTCTTATCTGATCATCCTGATGAGGTAAGCCCTAATAAGCTGAAAGAAATTAAAGTTCTTGAAACATGGGTCAAAGGAGAACGTGTCTACTCATTATAAATAGACAAACCTTTCCTTAAAACCTCTCTAATAGAGAGGTTTTTTTATCTTATCGAAATTATTATATACCTCAAATACCAACATTTCGCTTCTTCCTTCTTAGAGGATAATATCACGCCAAATCCCTCCATAATATCGACAGTCTTTCGACATATCCTGCCTTAGTTAAAAATAGGAACGAAGAAATATTTTCACTTCTTTTCTGCAGAATATTGACACTAATACTTAAGATCCATAGAATTGTAGAAATAATACATATCTTGTAAATTTCGAATAACAGGAGCGATAGAGTTGAATACTTCTAAATTCCCTACTAGAAATTATGTAGCATTAGGAACCATATTTTTGATAATTTCAGCATTATTGACCGCTGGAAGTAACGTCTATTATTCAAATAATGTGCAGGATATTAGTCCATTTACCTTTACCTTTATTAGCTTTTTGGTAACTGCTGTGTTTTTTCATGTCATTCAATTAAAAAACTACACGAAAAATATGCGAATCGATTCATTCAATTATAAAAATATTATTGGTATTAATCTCAGCACTGCTGGTGTATTTATGAGTTTTTATTTCGCCCTTAAATATATTGAACCCGCAATCGTTGGTGCCATTGAAATTGGAGTTGGACCTATTTCTTCTTTAGTAATAGTTAAACTCTTGTACCATCGAAACGTACACCGGTTAGATATATTTACCGGGATTGGTGCGTTGACTGGAAGTCTTTTTTTGATTTTCGCTACCCTAAACGGAAATTCCGGGATAGTTTTTCATTTTAGACCACTTGATGTAATAGGACTTATTTCAGCTACTTTATGTGGATTTTTTGCAGCTCTAGCAGCAATATATTCAAAAAACCTTAGTGAAGCCAACTGGAGTTCTAGTAAAATACTCGCTCATAGATTTTATGCCATTATTGCAATGTCGCTAATCCTTTCCCTTCAGCAAGGTAATATGCTCGTACAATTAACATCTAATTTGGGATGGATTTTGGTCATATCTATTATCGGAGTAGCCATTCCGTTATATTTCCTGCAAATTGGTATCCAACATTCTGAAACGTTCTTTGTTATGATGTCGTTATCTTTCGTTCCAATATTTACTTACGTTTTTCAATTTTTTGATCCCCGGATCACTCCTTCTTACCATTCGCTATCTGGAATATTGATGATATTAGGATTCGCTTTGTTTAGTGTGTACGTAAATAGCTTGAGAAGTAGACGCGTAGCAAGTCATAAAAAGATGGCAATATGAAATAACTCTCATATTGCCCTTTGAGTAAAGCACCCTATAAAATAGACTTTTAAATTGGCTACTTTATAGGGCTTTTAGTTTGAGCTAGATATAGTTAGTAATATAGTATTTCTACCTTATTGCATTTCTGGCATCTTTCAAAATTATGATTTCCTTTATAATGGTGATCACAATTATTTTGAATCCCTTTTAAACAATTCTCCAAAAAAGCAAGGTGATTTTTCGTTTGCTTAATTTCTTCTTCAATTTTTTGAACCTTCATACCTACTCCCTCCTCGGATAGTTATTGATAGATATCCCCACCAGATTTCTTGAACTCTTTAGCTTTCTTCTGCATCCCTTTTTCAATATCTTCTTTCGTAAAAAGTTCATTATCTTTTGCATAGTTACGAATATCCTGAGAAATTTTCATACTACAGAATTTTGGTCCACACATAGAACAAAAGTGTGCTGTTTTCGCTCCTTCAGCAGGTAATGTTTCATCATGGTACTCAATAGATCGTTCTGGATCCAAAGATAAGTTAAACTGATCTCTCCAACGAAATTCAAAACGTGCTTTTGACAAGGCGTCATCCCGCTCTTGGGCCCCAGGATGTCCTTTTGCTAGATCAGCGGCATGAGCCGCAATCTTATAAGTTATAACCCCTTCACGCACATCATCCTTATTGGGTAAGCCTAAATGTTCTTTTGGCGTTACATAACAAAGCATTGCAGTACCATACCAACCAATCATAGCTGCACCAATTGCAGATGTAATGTGATCATAACCAGGAGCTATATCAGTTGTAAGCGGTCCAAGTGTATAAAAGGGAGCTTCTTCGCACACTTCTAATTGTTTATCCATGTTTTCTTTAATAAGATGCATCGGCACATGACCAGGTCCTTCAACCATAACTTGAACATCGTGCTTCCATGCTATTTTTGTTAGTTCTCCAAGAGTCTCTAATTCAGCAAATTGAGCTTCATCATTTGCATCAGCAATAGAACCAGGACGTAACCCATCCCCCAGGGAGAAGGAAATATCATAGGTTTTCATAATTTCACAAATATCTTCAAAATGAGTATACAAAAAGCTTTCCTGGTGGTGATACAAGCACCATTGTGCCATAATTGAGCCACCTCGAGAAACAATACCAGTTAAACGTTTTGCAGTTAGCGGCACATATCGCAAAAGAACACCTGCATGGATTGTGAAGTAATCCACACCCTGCTCTGCTTGTTCTACCAAGGTATCTCGGTAAACCTCCCACGTAAGGTTCTCGGCAATACCATTGACTTTTTCTAATGCTTGATAAATTGGGACCGTACCCACCGGGACGGGCGAGTTTCGGATGATCCATTCTCGGGTTGTATGAATGTCTTTTCCAGTTGATAAATCCATTATATTATCTGCACCCCAACGTGTAGCCCAAGTCATTTTTTCTACTTCCTGTTCAATAGAGGATGATACAGCTGAGTTCCCAATATTCGCATTAATTTTGACGTGGAAATTACGACCTATAATCATAGGTTCGGTTTCAGGGTGATTAATATTGGAAGGGATAATCGCACGACCTTTTGCAACTTCATCACGTACAAACTCCGGTTCCATATTTTCCCTTAATGCGATAAATTCCATTTCAGGGGTGATCATTCCCTGTTTAGCATAATGAAGTTGTGAAACATTTCTTCCTTTTTTAGCACGCAATGGTTTACGCTTTAATCCAGGGAACACTTTGGTGTTTGCACGAGGATCACTTTCAACTTTATAACCATTATCTTCAGGCTTAATTTTGCGTCTTTCATATTCTTCAACATCGCCGCGTTCTTGAATCCACGATTTGCGAAGGACTGGAAGGCCATTAGTAATATCAACGGAATAATTGGGATCTGTATACGGCCCACTAGTGTCATACACCAGAACGGGAAGATTCTCCTCTTCTCCAAATGTCCCCGTTGTTGGACTTAACTCAATTTTACGTTTGGGTACTTTTATGTCAGGTCTTAAACCTGATATATATACTTTTTGACTACCTGCAAAACTAGACATGATGGAAATGTTTGCTCTGTTTAATGAAGATGTTGACATAATAATTCCCTCCTATTTTGGTATTAAAGGACGAGAACTAAATCACACCAACTAGAAAAGTGTATCGAAGCACATAAAAAAGCCGGGACCATAATAAATGGTTGGACCCGGCTAATATGTATACAGAAGTAGTGTTACATGATGGTTGCTCTAACTTCCCTACGCTGGTATGATCCAGATCAGGTCCAAAGAGTCAAGAAACTTCAATGCGTTTCCTTCTCAGCCCAGCTCATTGGGCTCCCCTAGCTATTTCTATTTAATTTGACTACATTATATATGATTATTGGAAAAAACCCAATACCTAACTGAAGATGACTCAATCATTTTTCCAACATACAATAATTTATCACGCAGTTTTTCACTAAATAACCCCTTTTAATTTTATAAATATTTATTAATCATTCCTTTTTTTACGAGTTTTCCCCATAATAAAGCTCACAATTATAACTAAGATGATTGAGCCGATAATAGCTGGGATAATCGCAAATCCACCAATCTTTGGTCCAAAGTTTCCAAAGACAAGTGTTCCTAACCATGCACCAACAAACCCAGCAATAATATTTCCGATAATACCTCCCGGAACATCACGACCGGTTATAGCGCCAGCTAGCCAACCTATAATGCCACCAATCACTTAGCTACTACTTTATTTTTACTCGTTAACGTAAAGAATGCGATCGCGCCGATGGAAGAGGTCGTAAATAAGGTGACACCCATTGGAACAGCTGTCGTTTCATCAAGTCCAACAAGTGGCGAAACCATTGAGCCGAATAATAACGGCAGCATTCCTAACACCGCACTAGCACTTCCTGCTCGGTGCCCCTGTTTTTCCATCGCAAGGGTAAATGTACTTGTAAGAACCATTCCCATCGCAGTCATGTAGATAAAAATCGGAATAACTAGCGTTGCAAGCGGTCCTTCTATGATTGTCATTAAGAGAAGAAACGACGTAGCCGTCACTGCCGTAATGACCGCAATCATGAGTAAACTTCTTTCATGCAGGATAGCGCTAAAGCGTCCGATCATGTAACTCCCCGAAATAATTGCTAGACCATTAATTCCAAATAGAATACTAAAAACTTGCGGAGACACGTCATAGATCCCCTGATACACAAAAGGTGTGCCAGACACATACGCAAAACTACCCCCGTGTACAAATCCAATCGTTATGGCATATCCAATAAATGACCGGTCTTTTAACAGACTTCCCATCGTCCGAATGGAATGGCCAATCGTGCTCGGCATGCGCTTTTCAGGAGGAAGTGTCTCCGGTAGTTTTAAAGCAATGACCATCACAATAATCAGTCCGAGAAAACCTAAGAAGTAAAATATCGTATTCCACGTTGCGAATGGAAGCAACAATATTGCTCCGCCAGTCATCGGTGCAATCATAGGGGCTGTGGCATTAATCACCATTAGAAGCGCGAAGAATTTCGTTAACTCTCTCCCGCTAAACACATCACGTACGACTGCTCTTGAAAGAACAACACCTGCAGAAGCGGTGAACCCCTGTAAAAAGCGTGCGATGACAAGCGTAATGATGTTCGGTGCAACGGCACAGAGAATCGAAGAAACTGCAAATAAGAAAATAAAAATCATTAATGGCTTTCTTCTGCCCTGCCCATCACTGTAAGGCCCTACAACGATTTGTCCGATCGCAAGTCCGATCAAACAGGTTGTTAAACTAAGCTGAACAAGCGAAGCTCGAGCACTTAAGTCACTTGCAATCTCGGGGAAACTCGGTAAATACATATCAATATTAAGTGGCCCTAATACCCCTAGCATTCCTAGAAGCAAAGCCAGACCCAGACGTTCTTTTCCCGTTGGATTATGTAGCATAAATTCAAACACCTTTCTTACATAAACTTCTATTTAATTTAGTATTCAATTGATTTTAGCAAAGAGGGATTTTCAAAACAATCAATTTGAATTTGTTCGGAAATAACAAGACGATTCCCATTATCGCAGGAATCGTTTTGTTATGATTATCCAAATTGAGCTTTATGCAATCTGCTATAGATCCCACTGGACTCAATAAGCTCCTCGTGGTTTCCTTGTTCGGCGATACCGTCTTGTGTTACGACAAGGATACGATCAGCATTTTTTATCGTTGCTAACCGATGGGCAATCACAAGTGTCGTTCTCCCTTCTGTTAACTCTTCCAATGACTTCTGAATTGCCACCTCCGTTTCAGTATCAAGCGCTGAAGTAGCTTCATCCAAAATAAGGATAGGTGGATTCTTCAGGAACATACGAGCAATCGCGAGTCTCTGTTTTTGACCGCCAGAAAGCTTGACCCCTCTTTCACCAATGATTATGAATAAAGTCGTCCAGTCTTGCCTTGCGGGCAGCATCTAGGATTTCTTCATCTCCTGCCTGAAGATTCCCATAAGCAATGTTTTCGCGAAATGTTCCTGAGAAAAGAAAGACATCCTGCTGAACAATTCCAATTTTGACTGCGTAAGGATAATAACTTTAATTCACGTATATCAATATCATTAATCGTTACCGCACCCTCTTGAATTTCGTAAAAACGAGGAAGCAGACTGCATAAGGTGGTCTTTCCTGCGCCGGATGGCCCCACAAAGGCAATGGTTTCTCCAGGCTGTATCGTTAAACTAATATGGTTAAGGACAGGGTGGTGCCCCTCGTAGCCGAACGAGACATCCTTGTAGTGGATGACTCCCGATAAATCCATTTCAATCGCATCTTCAGCATCCTGGATATCAGGGTCCGTGTCTATGATTTCTGTGTAACGCTTAAAGCCAGCAATCCCCTTTGGATAACTTTCAATAACCGCGTTAATTTTTTGGATCGGACCGATTAGAATATTCGATAGGAGTATAAAGGCGACGAACTCCCCGTATGTTAATTCGCCAGAAATCACATAATAGGTACCGAATAGTAAGGTGAATAGGGTAACAATTCTCATTAACAGATAATTGGCCATCACATTTTGCGCCATGATTTTGTAGGATTGCAGCTTTGTTAGACGGTAGCTCTCATTATTCTCTCTGAACTTCTCCTGTTCATGTTTTTCATTAGCAAACGCCTGAACAACGCGGATCCCACCGATACTGTCCTCTACTCTTGAATTGATTTCCGCAACATCCTGGAACATTCTCCGAAACGTTGTTGTCATTTTCTTGTTAAAGTAGATGGCTAGAATAATCAGAAGTGGAATGACGATGAATGATAGGAGCAAGCTTCCAGTTAATGCTCAGCATTAATCCAAAGGATCCTAAGAGAGTCATAATGGCCACAAATACATCTTCTGGTCCATGATGCGCTACCTCTCCTATCTCCTCAAGATCCTTCGTTAAGCGTGAAATACTATGCCCTGTTTTACTATTATCATAATAACCAAATGATAGCTTTGCATATGGGGAAACAACTTCTGACGCATGTCAGTTTCAATATTTATACCTAGCTTATGGCCCCAATATGTAACAATGTAGTGTAATCCAGTATTAAGTAAATAAATGAACAGCAAGCCAGCACATGCCAGCAGGATAATGCTCCAATTCCCTTCTGGAAGCAAGCGATCAATCACCTGATTAACAGCGAGGGGAAAAGCGAGTTCTAATATCCCTACAACAATGGCAGAAACAAAATCAAGGATGAAAAGCCATTTATAGGGCCGATAGTATGAAAAGAATCTTGAAACCAAACGAGGACCTCCTTCTTACGTAATCAATCAACTTGGCGAGTCTTTTCGAACCAGTTCTCTTCCATCATACTTCATGACAATCTTATTTACATGAATTGTTTTGTGAAATAGTAGATTATATCCTTATTAATCTTCTACAACCATGGAGAATGAACTTTTGTATCTAATTAACTTTACCATTGTGATCAAAATAGAGTACAAGTATTTACACATCTTCAAATAGAGAGAGCCCTCCAGCGATAGGTTGACGGAAGAACGAATGAAATTAGCAATTACCGCTAGGATAGGGTTATTCAAGGATGTAGACGGGAAGAATTGAAGAAATTAGATGAACTAATTAACGAAGCAGAGCCAATAAAAAGACGCCAGACTGATTACTTCAGTTTAACGTCTACTTGGTACTGAATAATAGAGTTTGACTTTTTACTGCTACCCTTGTTCTGGATAAGCTAAAAATCGATTGATATCTGATGCCTTAATGAGATCTGTGTCCGGTGGTTCATAGCCAAGGTGGCGAGCCATCCAAACAATTTGCCCTTTATGGTGGAATTCATGGGTAGTTGTGTGAGTAAACAGCCACAAAATAGAGAACTCTTCCTCATCTTGCTGTTCAGAATCAGATCGGCTGATCTTCTCTTCATGCCGTCCTTCAAATTCATCTAAAAACCGATAAACGAGTTGATCGACACCTTCGAATAGCTCTCTCATCTCACTCACCTCCACAACCTGGTTAGGACGCTTCGAAAAGTCATGGTCTTTCAAGCTGAATTTACCCAACCAGTAGTAGTAGCATTCCGCAGTGTGTTGATGAAGAGATCGAATCGATTTCCCATCAAACGTGTCTATTTCTTTCAAATAATCATCCTGGTTTATCTTCTCACAAAAATGAAAAAGTAACTTTCTTGTATGCTTGATCCAATCATATTGTTCTTTCAAAAGATTCATGGCTTTTCCTCCTGTAGTCATTACGTAGATTAGATGGAGACTTGAGTCTCTTAACGTCTCTATTCCTTCTCGCCTTTTAGCTAAACCTTCCTAACATAACGGAGAAAAAACCTTCATCTTTTAGTATTTGAGCTTTTTCAAAACAAAATAGCTGACACAACTACCCCCTACAACGACGATTATTACTTTTGTCACAATACTAAAGTAGTCATACTTCCCGCCACCGTATTCCCCTCTTCTTAACGCTTTCTTGAATACACCGTCACTTACCTCAACTGCAATGGCTTCGTCGGTATTTATATTTTGTATGGACCAATAATTCGTGCCTTTCTCGTATGCATTCGAAAAGTTGCCAGCATATGTTTCCATATCTGAATATCTAGTTACCTGCCCAATTTTACGATCAACTTCTGATACCTTTTCATCAACCACTTCATACATGTACCCGTTCCAGACGACAAACGGGTATTCCCAGGAAGTAGCAAACGTGGGAGCCGGAAATAGATTGCTAAGCGCCAGGCTAACCAGAAAAACGAGCTGTAAGGAATGCTTACCTCTCAAACCATCAAAAAGCCCTTTCTCCATAGGTGCATTATCATATAAATTCATTACTTCAGCTCCTAAAATCACATTAAGTTAATCTTTCGGAAGCTCCATATCACTTATCAGCTGCTCAGTTGAAAAAATCGTAGCGAATTCCTCGTGCAGCGTAGCTAGTGTAATGTCATGGATGCACTCAGGCTTATGATAAATTCCATTTTGATCCGTTAATCCGTAAGCTGCCGTTGCATCTGAGATTAGAAACGTTTTAAAACCTAAATTACCACTCATCCTTGTTGTTGTTGAAACACAATGAGGCGTTGTTAAACCTGTTATCACGACCTCATTTATATGACTTTCGTTTAAGTGCTCTTGTAACCTGGTACCAATAAAAGCGCTATTCACTTTCTTCGTAAAAATAACCTCATCAGCATTTGGTTTCACAATGCTTTTAATCTTAAATCCTTTATGTTTAGGGTGGAAAACTGAGTCTTGGTCATCAGACTGATGTTGTATATAAATGACTGGGTACCCTTTCTCTCTCCATAATTCTAGTATCCTTCTAATGTTGCTTTCAGCTTCAATGTTATTCCGCTCTCCCCATTTACTGTCTTCAAAAGCTTCCTGAACATCGACGATCACTAAGGCTTTGTTTGGCTTCATGATGCATCCTCCTCTTATTAAGTATTTAAGCACGATTCTTTTCCATTCATTTTAGCATAATTATCCATTTATATTTTTTGCTCTAGTAGATATAAAAAAGATGAATTCTCATAAAAGAATTCACCTCTCCGCTCATCTCACAGGCAATCGGACAGTAAATGTGCTCCCTGCGCCTTCTTCACTTACTACTTTGATTGTCCCATTATGATTCTCAACTAGTTCTTTCGCAATCGATAATCCAAGTCCGGTCCCACCCGTTTCTCTCGAGCGGTTTTGATCAACACGATAAAAGCGTGAAAAGATTTTACTCTGCTCATTATGTGGAATACCGATTCCAGTATCAGAAACGTTTAGCGAAACAACATTATCCTTTTGCGTTAATTCAACAGTTACTCGTCCTTCCGATGTGTAGCGAAGGGAGTTCTCGATTAAAATAACTGCAATTTGCCTGAGCTGCTCTTCATCTCCTGAAAGGGTGACATCTTGCTTAAGAATTCCTGAAATGGGCACCTGATGATTTCCTTCAAACTGGCTGATGACTTCATCAACAACTGCTGTAACATTAACCTTTTCCTGTTTACTATCCTGGTGTTCATTTCTGGCGATGGTGAGCATTTGCTCAAGAATCCGCTTCATGCGGGCGCTCTCATCATCTAGGGCCTGGATGGATTGCTCTAATACATTTGGATCATCCTTCCCCCATCGTTTAATCAAGTTAAGATGGCCGCGAAAGGCGGTTAAAGGGGTTCTAAGTTCGTGAGAGGCGTTCGAGACGAAGCTCTTCTCCCGCTCAAATTGTTCCTCTAGTTGTTGCAGAAGCTGATTGAAAGTACCTGCAAGCTCCTTCAATTCTTTTGGACTTTCCGGTTCAGGTATCCGCTTCTGCAAATCTGCGGACCCTCTCATCATACCAACTTCATCTGTAATGAGTAAAAGAGGGTGCAGACTCTTTTTCGTTAGATGGTAAATCAGAAATGACCCCAGAACGATGCTCAAAATTCCTGTAATAAGGAGGATGTAGAAAATCAGTTGAAGAAACTCGAGCTCTTCTTCCAGATGAACTTTAATGTTTATCACGCCATTTGCTCGAAACGGTACGTCACTTCTATAAAATAACCCTTCCTCGCTGTTCCATATAAACTGGTCAAACCACGGCAGGGTCACTTCATCTTCTTTATCAAGGGTTTCATCTTCACCTCGTGAACGAGCGAGCACGTCACCGTTCTGGCTAATTTCTACATAGTAATTTGCATGATCTGGATATAGTACTTCATCAAGCGCTTCCTGTAATTCATCATCACCCGTAACGATGACAAGTTTCTCTTCGATTGCCTGCAGCTCGTCCTGTGTTCGTTCAAACAGGAAAAAATTAATTGCACCGAGTACAATGATCCCAATGATGAGAAGGGCGATCACAAACTGCCACACATACCATGAAGTAAATTGATGAAGCAGTGATTTATTCCGTTGTTTCTTCAAGATGCTTCCCCCTGACTGTCGCTTATGAGGAACGGAGGATATAACCAATTCCTCTAACTGTATGAATTAATGTTGGCTCATAATGACGATCAAGCTTGTTTCGAAGGTAGCGTATGTAGACGTCGACTACATTCGTCTCTCCTGCGAAATCATAACCCCAAACAGCGGAGAGAAGCCATTCACGGCTTAGTGCTTCTCCCTCATGTTTTAGTAGAAACACTAATAAATCGAATTCCCTTTGCGTCAGATCAATCTCATCATTTTCACGCCTCACGCGTCGACTTTTCAAATCAACCTCAAGATTTTCGATTTTCAATATATCCTCATTTGGTCTATCCCTTGATTTGGACCTTCTCATCACTGCTCGGATTCTTGCGAGTAATTCTTCAATTTCAAATGGTTTCGTAATGTAATCATCCGCACCGCGATCAAGTCCGATTATTTTATCTCCGACATAATCACGCGCTGTTAGAATAATGATTGGAACATCACTTGCTTTCCTGATCCGCCTGCAGACTTCAAGCCCATCAAGCTTTGGTAGCATCCAATCCAATAGAACAACGCTATATTCTTGTTCACGAAAGCGATTCATCGCTTCTTCGCCATCTTTCGCTGTGATTACGTCGTACCCTTCATGTTCAAGCTCTAACTGAATAAAGCGAATGACATTTATTTCATCTTCTACAAGCAAGATCGATTCTTTTTCCATTACCTTCACCTCTCAAGTCAACTCTCCTTTTATTGTATCGATCCTTAAACAGATATTCATCTAAAAGAAAATGAGAATTTCATGAGAATACCCTCATCCTATTCTCATCCCTGTATCCTTTTTTTATCAGATTCTTTCCGTATCATAATAATTGTAAGATCACCAATCACATGAGGAGGAAGTATTATGAATATAAAAAAATCATTAATCATCGGAGGAGTAACACTTGGACTTGTAGGGGGAGGCTTCCTTTATCAAGGAACGGACGGAATGGAAAATGTCCTTGCTAATGAGAACGAAAGCAAGCTAGCAGAAGAAGCGAAAATAACACAGGCAGAAGCTGAGAAAATTGCAACAAAAGAAGTTTCTGGTGAAGTAGTTGATAAAGAAGTAGAGAAAGAAAAGAACACAATTGTTTACGAATTTGAGATAAAAACCGAGTCAGGTGAAGAGGAAGTAGAAGTAGACGGTATGAATGGAAAAGTACTCAACGTTGAAGTAGACGTTGAGTATGATGACAAAGAAGACGACGATGATCAGGATGAGAATGAAGAGTCAGCTCAGTAATATGTCTATAAACATAGAAAATGCTCAGATGCTTATAATCTGAGCATTTTCTATGTTCACATATTTATTGTCTGTTCTAACTACTCTAAAACCCTCATTTAATAGTGATGGTTTTAGAGCTTTTTTCTTAGTGAAAAAGCACCTTTAGGTTATTCTCCAGACCTTGTTAACCAACATCCTTTGCTTTCCTCACTCTAGAATGCCTGTATAGTGAGTTATAGATAATCATCGAAAAAGCATAACAAATTGCTATAATGACAAAAGCGATCAAATACCCCTGTTGAAGCAGGAATAAGCCAATAACAATGAAAAGTAAGACTGCTACAAGGTTAACCATCATATTACTACGTGTGATCTTCTCTTTTGTGATAGAATGATTCATTTTCACTCCACCTCTTTTCATCAAGAATACGTAATCCTCTTGTCAGCCACCATAAATTGACCAATCTTCTCTTTTCCAACCCCTCACTAATTCTACGAGTACAATTAGTAAATGTTTCATTTATCTTACAATTCATTCTTCTGTACCATCTTTTCCTAATCCGCTCCACCTTCCTGACCCTTCCTCCCCATTCCCACCTACCTATGATTTAAATAGGTAACTTGACTTTTCACTCTTCAATCCACTGAAGGCACTAGATCAGATAGGAAACATTGGACAGAGAATGACTACCTTTACAGTGCTGACAATAACGCATCAGTACTGTAAAAGTAGCCGTCCACTTTACTGAAGTATACTGAGACCGTCTTAGGGGTCCACCGTATCACCCGATTTGAACGCTTGAATTCCTTCAACAGCGCGCTTTCTACACATCAAACCAGTCCAATGTGCGTCGTCTGCGTGCTGCTACCCGTACCGTAGTACGCCTGGTTACCTTGCCGAACCGTAAGGGCCGTTCTCGCCATAGCTTCTCACCACAGAAACCGGGAACTGCGTTTAGCCTGAGAACGCTGAATTTTCTGCATCGGCTTCAGCTCACCTGGCAAGTTTAGTTTTGAAACGTGTGGTAGACCTTCCACGTTTTGAACAACGGCACACTTTAAGAAACCTCACCATCTTCAATTTTAAATAGAGGATGGGAAGCCGTTGTTCGATATGAAGTTTGAGCGTGCTGTTATGTATGGCATTTCACAGGGAAAGCGAGAGAGGTTCATCCTGATGAACCTCAACTACTTTTCCACGGGGTAACCCGTCTTTTAATTTGAACGGTTCGTGTTCAAGTGATCTGGCAGCTGTAGAATCGTATCGTTCAGCGTATCGAGCTTCTGTTCAATGCGATGTAGCAAATACAGCGTGACTACAATCGGAAAGCCAACGTCGCTGATCAGTGTCATCCAGGACTCCATCATTTCCCCTCCCTGTTCGTTTATGGTTGGCCATCGTGAAAGAGGAAGGACTACTGTCCTCCCTCTACTCAATTACCCGATCACGATGTCGTTCTCATTACGCTCGATGATACGAGCGCCTTTCTTCGCGACAATATTACCACCACTTGTACTAAAGCAATTCTGTGCGATCACAGCATCCATCGCAGCAGAAACCGCTACAGGATTTACAAGTTCAACTGGATCGCTCAGTGTGATAGAGAACGGTTTGTTGAACGCGGTGTTGAATTGAAGCTCAAGTGTTTTAGCCATTGAGGATTACCTCCTTTCTAGTAGAATAGGTTTTCAATTACGCTTGAAGATCAGATGAATCATTGCGCTCAACTGCGAACAGGCTGTGCTGCTGTAGTGGTGCTAGTGCCTGTGCAACTGCGAAAATCGAATCTGTTGTTGCGGATGGCTTGAT
Source organism: Pseudalkalibacillus hwajinpoensis (assembly GCF_039851965.1). NCBI lineage: Bacteria > Bacillati > Bacillota > Bacilli > Caryophanales > Guptibacillaceae > Guptibacillus > Guptibacillus hwajinpoensis. The sequence goes on from NZ_CP156674.1 coordinate 1,185,842, forward strand.
GTTGTTGAAGTTCTTGCTGCGAAAGATCGTCTTGCCGTTTTCATCAACGCCAACGTCCAGAACCATACGAGGTTGCGTTTCCATGAGAGATGCTGTTGCCATGTGAATCACCTCCTTTCATCCTATATATCGATTTGAAAGTGGAAAAAGGGGCATGGTGCAAAAAAAATCTCCACACAAAAAAGGCCGATCCCTGAAATGGAATCGACCTCTCATCGTACTGAATGTATTGTAGTGTTATATGAAGTAATGATCAGTTGACTTCTCCCCTCTAATGCAGGCAGTACTAGAGGAGTACATTTCTAACAGCCCTGAACCCCGCTCCAAAAAACTACCCAAGCGTTACTAAGGCGCTCCTCATGCTCCCCTTCAGAGTAATAGAATAATTGTTCAAACGTTCCATCAAGAAGGCAAAGATAAGCATCAATGACTTTATCTTCTTCAGCCTGAATATCACCTCTTTGCTTCCCATCCTTCACAATTTCAATTAATACCTCTGTTAAGGCTTCTTCAGATTTAATAAATTGTTCATTAAGTGTATCTTTCACTTCTAACGGCGGAAAGAGCATGAACCTCTTAAATAGAAGGCCAAGGTCTTCATTTTTCAGATAAGTTGAATTGTCTTTCAACAACCAATATAACTGCTGTTCCGTAGTCATATTACTATACTTATCAACTTTTTCCCTTAGAAATTCCCGGTAATCGCGATTCACTTTCTGGAGCATAGCAAGAAAGAGATCTTCCTTACTATCAAAATGGGCATAAAGTGAGGGTTTCTTAATTCCAACTATTTTTGCAATTTTGCTGAGCGATGTACCTTCAAACCCGTTTCTCGCAAACAATGGAAGAGCTGCTTTTTCAATTTTTTCAATAATAGGGGTAGTTGCTTGTGGCATATATGGGTCACTCCTTTAGTCAGGATTACAAATACTCTCTAGTACTTTACTATATTAATTCTATTTCGTAAAAAGCTGTTCCATATGTAAACACCGTTCGAAGCAAGTTCGAACGGTGTTTTTAAACTTATATAACTATTTATCTATTAGAAAGAATACCGACATTAATTAAACTGTTTTTGGAATAAGATCAAAACAACGTTTGTAGATCCATTCGTAATCTTCTGCTTTCAAATCACGTGGATTCCCTACTGTTTGTGGATCTGTCATAGCTTCATTAGCAAGACGAGGGATCATGTCTTCAGATACACCCTGCTCTTTAAGGGGTGGTACTTCAAGTTCTTCAACCATTTTAATGACCCTTCCGGTTAAACTCCATAACAGGTCCAATCATAGCCGCAACGCATTGTCCGTAGGCAACAGGAATTGTATAGCATTCATCGCATGTGACAATGCATCGTTCCTGTCATAGCTGTTACATGCAGAGGCATGGATACATGGATTTCAGGATCAACGATCGTTAAATGAGCTGCGATGAGTGGAGCATCTGTATTAAATTTAAACTCACGATCCACATCTGTGATGACAGGATGACAGCCCACTGGTTATAGATGTTCCTCCTTAGGAAATTTAAAGTTTATTTAAACCACTTGATTGGTTCGGGTGCAGTATTCTGGTAAATATGCTTGGTTTCTGTATATTCTTCAAAGCCTGCTGTTCCTAATTCATGGCCTATTCCGGATTGCTTATAACCGCCCCATGGCGCCTGTGCGAAATAAGGATGGAAATCATTAATCCAGACCGTCCCCTTACTTAATGATGCAGCGACTCTCTCAGCCTTATTAATATCACTGCTCCAAACTGCCCCAGCTAATCAGCCTGTTCCTCAGATTCAAAATACTCAATTGTTAATACCGGGCCAAAACCTGTTCCTGAACGATTCGCATGGATGTATCACATTCTGTGAAAACTGTAGGTAAATAGAAGAAACCTTCTTGAAGGTCAGCATCTTTCGGGCGGCTTCTCCCAACAACTAGCTTTGCTCCTTCACGTTTACCAATTTCGACATATTGCTCTACTTTTTCACGATATTCAGCTGAAATAAGTGGGCCAAATTGCGTGTCATCATCGAATCCATTGCCAAGCTTGATTCGCTTAACACGTTCAGTTAAGGCATCGACAAATTTATCATGAATCGAATCTTCTACTAGCAATAGTGCTCCTGCTGAACAAACCTGTCCTGCATGAAAATAAGCAGCATTAAGTGCCTGATCGACCGCAGTTTCAAAATCACCATCAGAGAATACGATATTGGGATTTTTACCGCCAAGCTCAAGTGCAATTTTCTTGAAATTATTACTCGCTGCTTGCATAATTTTTCTTCCTGTATTTAATCCACCAGTAAAGGAGATTAAATCAACATCGTTATTCACTGCTAATTCATTCCTACAGTTGTACCAGCGTCTAGAACTAAATACCTCCTGCCCTAGAGTTAAGTTTGTTAAATTATTTCTTAACATTTTTAATATTAATGCTAACATTTCAATTTTCCTCTGTCAAAAGGTTTAGCAAGTTTAATTTTAGTCTCCTATTCGGAATGAGAAGAATGGTGTCCCTATCCATTTGACATCAAAAGTTAATCATGTAGTATTTATATTAAATGCGTTAAGAAAATATTTAACACACTTAATTTTCGAAATAGAAGGTTGGTGAAAAAGTGAAAGAGGCGAACGATAAAGCACAAGAACAACTAGAACAAGCAAAATCGGTAGTCATTCAATCAATTTCTAAAACCATGGATTTGTATGGTAACCCCTTCAGTTAATCGAGATTATAGAAAATAACGATGTTGATGAAGAAATTAAAGAAGAAGCCCAAAATCATTACAATTTGTTAGCGTGCTCACAGAAGTACTACGAATCGTTAGAAAGACTGGTGATCAGCTTCCGATCAGGTGAATGTTTCGATTTTTTGCCTATTGAAAAGGAAGAATAAAATGTAGGATAAGTATCCCGTGGCAGGCAGGGATACGCCTGAAAAAGCTGACCTAAAACTATTTATATGAGGTGAAGATATTTGAGTAAACGAAAAGGGAATCTACTAAAAGTAGGTACATTTGTAGTAGCGATCTTAGCTATGTTTGTTTATTTAGGAACCACAAGCTCTAATGTTAACTGGGGATCTTTTATTGCCATGTTGGTGTTCTACGGGGTTATTTATTATATCGGGGCATTTATGGCCAGCAACAAATCTGAATCGGCATCAGATATGATGGTTGCTAAACGCTCGTTACCCCTATGGATCTCAATGTTTACAATGGCTGCCACCTGGGTTGGAGGCGGTTATATATCCGGTACGGCAGAATCTACATATTCCCTTGGATTAGCATGGGCACAAGCCCCATGGGGTTACGCGCTGAGCTTAATCATTGGTGGTATCTTTTATGCAAGAAAAATGCGTCGATACGAATTTATGACAATGATTGACCCGCTTGAACAACGATACGGAAAAAAAGTTGCCGGTATTCTATATATCCCAGCATTATTAGGAGAAGTCTTCTGGAGTGGCGCCATTCTAACAGCTTTAGGAACCACTTTTGGAACAATTCTTGGACTGGACTTTCAAACATCTATTATTCTATCAGCTATTATTGCCGTAGCTTATACAGTAGTTGGTGGTATGTGGTCCGTTGCTTTTACCGATGTGTTTCAGATGCTTGCTGTCATGATCGGTCTTTTCTTAGTCCTTCCTTTTGCCCTTTCAGAAGTTGGCGGTTTAAGTACCGTGTGGAACCACTATCAAACTGACATGGGGAGCTACGCGAGCCTCTTTCCTCCATTGGATGGATGGAAAGACCCTGAGTGGGGTAACTATTATTGGAACTGGTGGGATTTTGCGTTGCTTCTTATCTTCGGAGGTATACCTTGGCAGGTATATTTCCAGCGCGTTCTTTCAGCTAAATCTGAGAATACCGCAATGTGGTTATCGATCATAGCAGGAATCATCTGTATTATTGCAGCCATACCAGCAGTTATTATTGGTGCGATTGGATTAGATACAGATTGGGCAAGTCTTGGTGTAAATGCCCCTGATAATCCATCAATGATCCTCCCTTATGTCTTGCAATACTTAACACCTGATATAATTGGTGCAATTGGGCTTGGAGCTCTCGCCGCAGCCGTTATGTCATCGATGGATTCTTCCATTCTATCAGCCTCATCTATGGCGGCATGGAATATCTATCGCCCACTAGTCAAACCAAATGCATCAAGCGATCAACTTAAAAAAATGATTAAACGTTCAATCATACTTGTTGGAATTGCAGCAACCATCATTGCTTTGAACGTTCAAAGTGTTTATGCATTATGGTATCTAGCCGCAGATCTAGTTTATGTTATTCTATTTCCGCAGCTCACAACTGCACTGTTCTTTAAAGATGCAAATAAGTATGGTTCGATCGCCGGACTAGTGGTTTCATTCTTCCTGAGAATAGGAGGCGGAGAGCCGATCATTGGGCTCCCAATCTTCCTGCCATATCCAATGATCGAAGATGGATTAGTACTGTTTCCATTTCGAACGCTAGCAATGGTTGCTGGATTGTTGACTATTATTGTTGTATCTAAAATGACCAAGGAAATGTGTCCACCTAAACCATTGTTAATGCCAGAAGAAAGAGAAAACGGAAATGAGAAAATCGCTTCATAGGATTATTGGTGCCTGTCACCACCCGGTATTTATCAATAAATGTCGAAAGAGGAAGAGCGTCTGCTCTTCCTCTTCTTTATGTTTACACTTAGAATTATATGGCAGCATTTGACCTGGCGTTTCTACTGATCGGAGATAATTTTTTCTGGCGACATTGTTCATTAAGAACTAAATTTAAGAGCTTCTGTGCTTCCTTCGATTCGGGTGTTTCAAAGGCGGGATTCGCTAGATTCTTCTCTTCAAGTGGATCTGTTGTCAGGTTATACAATTCAAAATGATCAGCAAGCGGTGGTGATTGGGTAGAAGTTACACGTAAAGAATTTTGTTCGTGAGCATCCGATAGAACCGTATCGCTTTGCTCGACCGTTACAACTTCTCCACCTGGATTATTCCAGAATTGCGGGTTCCAACAGTACCGGGAATATTTCCAGATTTCCTTCTGATGATCTCTTCCGGTTTGAAGCTTGGTGATTACCGCTTCGACACTGTTTGGTTGAGTTACTGCCTGGTAAGGTTTGTGTGTGGTAACGGCACTCGAAATGTCATCATCCGTCATAAAATAGAGCGGTTCATTTGCCCTGTAGAATCTCTTCCTTCCTGATAGAAGTGGAGTAAGATCGCGTCCTACCAGAGAACGAACTTCTGGATGATCAAAGCACAGCAATCCTTGAACTTCTTCTTCATCAATTCCCGCCAACCCTAAAATCGTCGGTAGAACATCCACATGACTTGTAAGCATCTCTGTACTCTGTCTTCCTGAGAAAAGGGCTGGACTGTGGATAATCATTGGAACATGAATCGACTCTTCATATGTGTTGTACCATTTTTGATACACCCCACCAGCTCCAAATAACTCCCCATGCTCTGATAAAAAGATAACGATTGTATCTTGGTAGAAAGCAGACTTCTGCAGAGCTTGTAAGACCTTCAGCAATTCTTGATCAGCCTGCTTCTGCAGTGAATAGTATACCTGTTGATAGAATGGTGTGTCGATTAGGGATTGAAGTGCTTTTGGACACGTATTGCGATAGCTCTCCTCGGCGGTTGTTTTCATACTCAACGATTCACCGACAGTTGGTATTGGAATGATTGGATCGGAAGGATGGGCCTCGAAGTTAGATAAGGGGCTTTGCTCTGACGGGACGCCAATTGAAGTTATATTAAAGGGATTAATGAACGAACCTATTATCATCCATGGGGTTGTATCCGACGTTTTTCCTTTCTCAAGCGATTGAAGTAATTCTACAATTTCAGTAGCATAGGTCGCATTCCGATCACTTATTTCAGTTGCTGCTGCTGACCCAGAATTACATGGAATAATGATATCTTCACCAGAGAGGTGCTTCTTTTTCCCCGAGTACAGTCGGTAACCTGCTTTACGTAAATAATCTCCCACGGTAGGAACAGTATTTTGAACAAATGGGGTTTTCGCCGTACCACCCGTTTGCGTTACACCATGAAGTGATGGATAATGCCCCGTACAAAGAGTGGTCCTACTCGGCAAACAAGCAGAGCTACCAGCGTAGTGCCTTTTGAACTCAAAACCATTTTCTCGTAAAAGTTCCTGTGTGACCAAGTTCTCTCTACGCCATTCCTTCAATTCCTTGTTTTCATAAACAGAAGGGTACCTTTCTTGATCAACTATAAGGATAAGAAAGTTTGGCTTATTGCATTGGTTCGCAAAAGGAGATTTGTGCGACTTCGAGTAATTCCCCCCCATTATTCCATTCCCTCCTTGACGTGGAAAAGATGAATTCTTCTCCGCAATGTTAATTGTTCAATATTATATGTTTCCGCCTGTTGTGCGGTTCATCGTGCAAACAGTTTAGACATTTCGCTACTCTCCTATTCTTTTTTGGGCCTTATTTATGGAAGTTAATAATTGCTTGGCTCTACATAACCTATTTTTCTATGACATATCTTTAGAGTGAACCTTCCATTAAAGGAGGATTTTACCTGTCCTAATGGATGGAATAATAAAGGCAGGTGTATATGGTGGTCAAACCGTTTTCTTCATTACGTTATCCAGAAGACTTGCTCTCCCTTATTCGAAATGGATTAACAGAAAGTTCGCAGAAGAAGTCTGTTATCATAATCGGTAGTGGACTATCTGGATTAGTTGCAGCTTCGCTGTTGAAACGAGCTGGCCATCGTGTAACGATTTTAGAAGGTAATGATCGCGTTGGAGGCAGGGTTTACACAATTAGAAAGCCTTTTTCGTTAGGGCAGTATTTTGATGCTGGAGCGATGAGAATTCCAGATAATCACGCCCTTGTATTCGAATACATTCGGCACTTTCACCTACCAGTGATCCGTTTCAATAACTCCTCGCCTGAAGATTTAATCTATGTGAATAATGTTCTTACCACCAAAAAGGAATATGAAGAGAATCCAGATATTCTGGAATTTCCTGTGGATGAAAGCGAGAAAGGAAAAACTGCGACTGAGCTTTTTCTTAAGGCGACGCAACCATTTATTGATCTTTATCAAAACAGCACGCCGGAACAGCAGGAGAAGTTAGTTGCAGAGTACGGAGAATATTCGATGGGAGAATTCCTGCAATATAATCCAATCGGAACACCATTATCGCTTAATGCCATCCGAAGTATTGGGGTCATGCTAGGAATTGAAGGATTCCCTGGGTTTTCTTTCATTGATATTTTGACCGACATCATTTATCCCATTTTCAGCAAGACGACCAAATTTTACCAAATACATGGAGGGAACGATCGGTTACCTTACTCGTTTGTAGACCAACTCCAAGAAGATCTATATTTGAATCAGAAAGTTGAGAAAATCGTCCAATTAGAAAACGGAGTCAAAGTAGCAACGCGAAACCCACATACAGATGAACGATATCGTGTAAAAGGTGATGTTGCTATTGTGACCGTTCCGTTCTCAGTACTTCAGTTCATTGACATTGTCCCTTATCATTCGGTTTCCTTCAAGAAGTGGCAGGCCATTCGCGAGCTTATTAATGTACCAGCAATGAAAATTGCGATTGAATTCCGGCGCCGTTTCTGGGAAACGAATCATGTTGGGAATGCTATATCTGACTTACCAACCAGGTTTAGTTATGTCCCTGCCCATGGTGTAGGGTCACCAGGCTCCGGGGTCTTATTAGCGAGCTACAGCTGGGGACAGGATGCTGTCCTCTGGGGGAGCTTACCTAAGAAAGAGCTGACAACGTTCCTGCTGAAGGATCTTGCGAAGATTTATGGAAGTGAGGTCTACACGGAATTCATGCAAGCTGTTCCCTTTAATTGGGGCAGCAATCCCTACTCTGCAGGCTGCTTTACACTTTTCACACCTGGGCAGGAAGAAAATCTTGGGCAGGTGATCAGTCAGCCAGAAGGAAGACTTCACTTCGCAGGAGAACACACCTCTTCCTTCCATGGATGGATGGAAGGAGCAATCGAATCTGGAATTCGAGTAGCGTACGAAGTAAATGCTCATGAGACGTGAGTGCAGCGGGTGCGGTTGCTTTAGGTGCCTGTCGGTGGTGCTTCGGTGCCTGTCACCACCCGCTTACCACCCGCTTTATGTCCTAATTCGTCGAATAATGAACGAACCCCTAGTCGATTGGATCCTCTGCCTTTCCATAACGAATAACGTCATAGATCGCCATACCATCACTTGGTTTCCCATCTTCGTTCTTATAAGGCATTAACGAGAAGAAGATAAAATAGAAAGAGAAATAAACAAATTGTTTAAAGACTAACGCTTCTGGCAGTACATTAGTAAGAATTAAATAATTAATAATCAAGATTAATACTAAATTAAACAGACTACCTGCTAGATAGATAGACACATGTGACCAGGTTTTGTCGTAGGTTAGTTTGTCATACTGACACCAACCTTCCATGAAGTATTTCTTTCTTACTTCAAGTGGACCGATACTTAAGATTCTTTCCCCTGTGCCAATACAGAATTTAATTTTCCCACCAAACAGCCTTGCGACAAGAACATGCCCTAGCTCATGTACTAGCGTAACGATCGGTAAAATCAGAAAAAAGTTCACAAAGAACATTGGTATATCACTTAACGTAAACATTTTATTACCTCCATTTTTTGGTGTGAGGGGTCAGACACGGGTCTGATCCCTCACAAGAAATAAAAAAAGCCGAAAAGGAATGAATCTCCTTTTCGGCTTATGTCTGACTCTAATTGTCCAGCTCATTGCTACCTTGTATGTGGTTTGGTCTTGCTTATCTTATATTTCTAGAGAAGTCTCGGGAAGTTTATCCGAGTCGCCTTCTGAATTTATTTATAATTAACAGTCCAATAGTCAGGTCTCCTGCGACCATTCAACTGAAGAATCACATTCAGTTCTATCATTACTACTAACTAACATCTATTGCACTTTTTTAAGACCAAACATTCTATTTCAGTCCCAGTTTCCCATTGTAACTGCCTAACCCCAGGAATTCAACTGTAAGGGGTCAGACACGTGTCTGACCCCTTCACCTTAAACATCAGCAGACCCAAGCGTCATCCCGCCATCTACAACAATTTCTGTTCCTGTACAATACGAGCTATCATCAGAAGAAAGAAATGCGATCGCTTTGGCAATTTCAACTGGCTGACCGATTCTCCCGAGAGGAATATAGTTATAAAAATCAGGAACTCCATTCCCCTGTGTTGCCATTTCTGTTTCAACACCTTGCTGCTGCATCTCCATCCTTGGAATCACAGCCTGCATACCAAGGAAAACACCAAGTTGATTCACATTTATCATCTGTTGATCAGTCATCGAGATCTCTGTAAACGGTTTGCGGTTCAGGTACCCGGCATTATTAACCAGCACATCAATTTTGCTGAACTGATCTACCACTTCATTCACTGCAGAATCCCATTCTGATTCTTTGGTCACATCTAACTGAACTGGATAAGCCCGATTTTCTCCAATTGCCTCTGCCACTTCCTCAGCACTTTCATAACGACGGGCAGCAACTACCACCAAGCCCTCTAATGAAGCAAGGTGCTCAGCAATCGCTTTCCCCTGACCGCGATTGGCACCTGTAATAAGAATGACACGATCTTTTAAGTCTGACATAACGCTCTCTCCTCACATATTTATATGAAGATTACTCTATCACACAATAAGAATAGACAAAAATTAAAAAGACGACCTCCCATCCAAGGATGCCGCCTTCTGTTTTACTTATTCTCTTTGCTGAAAGAATTCGACGATCGGCCTGCATGCAATGTAGAAACCAGCAACGATCAGCCAACCGAATGATACATACGTCCATCCTTTGAAAAACGCCAGGCTATAATCGTATCCTGTAACAAACATGATCCCCGGAAAAATAATGATGAATACCGCCGTCAATCCGAGCGCCCACCTCGTACATACCTTTGCGTCTTTATTCAGCTGCTCTTCTTTCAAAACCGAATCCCTCCCCTTCGTCAACAGTTTCTTCTTCATCAAAGCTTTTAAATTTATCTTTTAGACTATCAAAGTCAAATTCCTTATTTGCTATCAAACCGTGACCAATTGAAATGGTTCCACTCACCAGGAATACAGTGATATTTCCGAAGAACATCGGCTGCAGTTGCCCTAATGACGTGACACTAATTTCTCCTACAAGAAGATTTGCAGATGTAATCCAGACTGTGACGCCACTAATTAAACCAAATAGCGCACCATAAAAAGTTCCACTATTTGTAGCCTTCTTCCACAATAATCCCAGTGTGACCGGTATTACCGCTCCGCTCACGAAAATTCCCATTGCCATGTAAACAAAACTCAAGCTGATTCCTACATAAAACAGCAGGATTGAGACTAATCCCATCATCAATCCAAATCCAAGCGTCACTTTTCGAGATACACTTAAGAGTTTTTCACTACTAGCTTTTGGGTTGATTGAGTGACGATAAATATCCGTCACAATGATGTTCGTAATGGCCGTCAATTCGGCAGCACCTGTAGACATTACAGCCATAAATAACATGGCTAAGAAAAGAATCGAACCAACACTCCCTAGTAAATGAGCTGCCATTTCTGGAGCAATTGAATCAGGAGATCCAACAGTTATTCCTAATCCTGCGGCACTAACACCTAGAAATGTTGCAATCGCGAACGGTATTGAAAACCATGCAAGACCACCATATATGTATGCTTTAGAAGTTGCACTGTCTTTACTCGCAATGGCACGCTGCCAGTAGGCCTGGTCAACGAAAACGGCTCCAAAGTTTCCTATAATGTTAATCATTCCAAAAAATAATCCTGATACAGATGCCATTGTGAGCATAGAGGATGACTCCGGTAATTGGCTTAGCCCTTCATATATCGGACTAATACCGAATTTCACATAAATGGTGACGGCGAAGATGGTGAGGATCACAAAGATCATTACCGTATTAAAATAATCCGCAATAAAGGAAGCCTTCAAACCACCAATCATTGTATAAACTGTAAAAGTTAAAGGAATTAAGAAAGCTGCAATAAATAAGTTCATCCCTGTTAACGAATTCAAGGCAATGGCACCACCTAGAATAACCATTGCTGTAACAAGTATATTCGTCATCAACGCAAAGACCATCATCAAGCGATGATTTTTAATATCAAAGCGTTGGCCGATAAATTCAAGAAAAGTGTGAGCATTCGGAGCCCTTCGCTTTAATTGAATAGCTACAATGGCAAATAACAGAACTTGAATACAAGCACCAGCAGCATACCAGTAAGGTCCACTAATCCCATACTGATAACCAGTAGCTGAGGACATCATCAATGTGGCAGCCCACGTCCATGCCGCAATAATCGAAGCACTCGTTAACCCAACTCCCACGCTTCTTCCCGCTGTACTGAATTGCTCCGCTGTCATTGTTTGTTTCTTTTTCCGTTGCATTAGGATCGTCACAAGAGTAAAGAATATTCCAAAAATTAATAACAGAAAGTAACCAACACTAGATGGTAGCATAATTCCCCTCCAACATTTTGAATTACAGGCTACTTTAGTATAATTTCTGTTAATCTTCTACAATCATGTAAAATAATGTTACATCAAATTTTGTTATTTTTACTCTATTATCGACCTGACTGTAAGATTACCTAACAAATCAGAAAGAAGAAGAGGTAAATGGGGGGTCAGACACGTGTCTGACCCCCCATTTACCCCTAAAATGCCTTCTAGATGGTGGAATTAAGCGATTAATCAGATTAAAGTATTACGCTTTACACCATACTAATGGTGGTGGTAGAGTAAGTAATTGTGTTTTAAAAAGAGATTAAAGGAGTCATGAACAATAAAGAAGAAACTGGGCGAATTGATTGGCCGTCTTTGGAATAAGCGGTGGGGTTCTTGTCCTCTTCGTGACTCTTGCACTTTTCGATATTTCATTACTTGAAAACCTCGTTAGCACTAGCTTTGCCTGGTCAGCGAAATATTTCGGAGCTTTCTTGCAAGTATTAATGCTGGCAACGTTCTTCGTTGGATTAGGATTGGCGTTCTCTAAGTATGGAAAAATAAAATTAGGTGGCTTAGATAAACCTGAGCTAAGCCTCTATAAATGATCTTTATCGTTATCTTTGGGCCGGGTGGATTTATTTTTGACCACTTTATTTCCGGCTTTGGCGTTTACGTGGATCAATTCGTTACGATGAGTACGTTCCGTGCCGACACAGGCTGGCTTTCATTCTGGACAGTCTTCTTCTGGGGCTGGTTCATCGGTTACGGTCCGATGATGGCGATTTTAATGAGCCGTATTTCAAGAGGACGTACAATCCGAGATATCATTATTGCGGTATCCATTTTCGCACCGGTCATTTCAACATTCTGGTTTACTGTTCTTGGCGGATCAGGTATCTTCTTTGAACTATCGAACCCCGGTTCGATTTCAGAAGCGTTGAATGCAGCTGGTAACCCAGCAGCTATGTTTGCGATTACGGAGCAATTCCCGCTCGCAAGCGTTATTTCACCACTTTTCTTGATCTTAACGATACTATTCGTTGTGACGACAAGCGACTCGATGTCGTATACGATAGCAATGGCAGTTACAGGTGAAGGAGACCCTCAGAGATGACTTCGCGTTTTCTGGGCAATTCTTATGGGTAGTGTAGCCGTCATTCTTTTAATTACAGGCGACAATGGTATTACTCAACTGCAGAACTTTATTGTTGTAACAGCCGTCCCAGTATCACTCATCCTCTTACCAATGATCTGGCTGGCACCGAAAGTGGCGAAAGCAATGGCGAGAGATCAGAAAATCATTAAATAATAAATGTTTGAAGGCGCACCTGTTGGGTGCGTCTTTTTTGGTGCCTGTCACTCCCCGAAATTCCATGAATCATGTCGAAGGAAACCATCTAAATCATTAAAAAGGAACACTCTTCTCTCGGAAGAAATGTTCCTTTTTTCTTGCTCTTCACTTCTTATTTCAACACAGACTCTTTATAAAACGTTGGAAGCCACTCACCATGCGCTTCGATCAAGTCATCACAAAGTAACACGATATCTTCCATGGAAAGCTCAGCAGCAGTATGCGGATCGAGCATAGCAGCCTGATAAATATGTTCACGCTTACCGGTCATAGCCGCTTCAATGGTAAGAAGCTGCGTGTTTATATTTGTACGGTCTAGTGCTGCCAATTGTTCAGGAAGTTCTCCTACATAACAAGGGGTAATCCCACTACGATCTACAAGACAAGGAACTTCTACAACAGCCTTCGTTGGTAAATTACTAATCAAACCACCATTGTTTAAAACATTACCATTAATTTTGAACGGGACGTCCGTCTCCATCGCTTCTATAATATAGGATGCGTATTCATGGGTTCGTTCATGAGTCAGGTTCTGGTTATTTACGATATCCTCTCGCGTTTTCTCCCACTCTTCAATCTGGCTAACGCACCTGTGAGGATATTCATCCAGCGGTATGTTGTACTTATCGATCAGCTCAGGATAATTCTTTTTAATAAAGTAAGGATGGTATTCTGCATTATGCTCTGAAGACTCTGTTACATAATAACCAAACCGTTGCATCAATTCGAAGCGTACCATATCATCGTGCTTTTCTTTCTGTTTCTCAATAGCGCGCTTTTTGATTTCAGGATACAGGTCTTTCCCATCCCTTGTTATCTCTAGAAGCCATGCAAGGTGGTTAATTCCCGCTACCTTCCATTGAACATTGTTAGAGTCCATATCTAGAGATTTAAATAATTCCGGCACACACGCCTGCACACTGTGGCAAAGTCCTACAGTTTTGACGCCGCCATAGCGAAGCATCGCACCAGTCAACGTCGCCATCGGGTTAGTATAATTTAAAAACATAGCATCCGGACAAACTTCTTTAATATCTTTTGCAAAATCAAGCATAACTGGAATCGTACGTAGCGATCGAAAGATCCCTCCAATTCCAATTGTATCGCCTATCGTTTGCCGTAATCCGTACTTTTTGGGAATTTCAAAGTCAATTACAGTACTCGGCTTATAGCCACCTACTTGAATGGCATTAATCACGTATTTAGCGCCACGGAGCGCTTCTTTTCGGTTTGTATACGCCTTTACTTGAACACTGCTACCCATGCTTGCCTTTAGATTAATCAACATATTTTCAGAGTCTTTTAAACGCTGATCATCGATATCGAACAGAGCAAGTTCAAATTCTTGAAGAGCAGGTGTTAGCATGCAATCACCAAGAACATTTTTCGCAAAAACAGTACTTCCGGCCCCTAGAAATGTAATTTTAGACATAACTCATTCTCCTTATTATTAAATATTTGAATTAGATAAAAACCTATCCTTTGACTGAACCTGACGATAAGCCAGCGACGAAGTATTTTTGTAAGAATAAGAATAGGATTGTCATTGGTGCCATAGACATTAATGCTGCAGCAGCTACGAGATTTAGATTGTTTTGATTTTGTCCAAAGAATCCAGACAGTGCAACAGTGAGTGTTTGCACTTCTTTACTCTGAAGGAAGAAAATCGAGAATTGATAATCATTCCAGATAAACACACATGCAATAATCAATACTGATGCAGTCACAGGCTTTAGCAGTGGAAAAACAATCTTGAAGAACGTTCCCAACTGACTTGCACCATCAATCCTCGCTGCCTCTTCAAGCTCTTTCGGAATGGTGGAGCGAATAAATCCTGCATACAAGAAAATAGTTAACGGAAGAAATGCAGCGAAATTATTTAAAATCGCAATTTCATGTGTATTCATCATTCCGATATCCACCACCATTTCGTATAGTGGAACGAGAGCTGTAAGGGGTGGAATAACCATGATCGAAATGAATAGGAAGTAAACGAATTTGTTGAATTTTGTGTTCATACGTGCCAGCGGATAGGCAGCCATAGAACCAAAAAAGATTAGTAACACAGCAGCAGAAAGAGTTATTATTGTCGTGTTAATAAATGCCGTTCCCAGATTTGCACTTTCCCAGGCTTCACTAAAATTCGCAAGACTCATGTCTGTTGGAAGCACCCATTTCGAACTAAAATCACCACTCGCTTTTAAAGAGGTTGTAATTAGAATATAAAAAGGAATCAGGTGAAAAAGAGTAATCACGATTGCAACGATTGTTAGAAATCTCCTCGTCTTATTATTATTCTTACGTTCCATTACGCTTCTACCTCCTTACTTTTGAAGTAAACCAGAGCAAGCAAGCTGAGAATCAATATGATAACAGCCATGAGTACGCCCTGTGTAGCCGCATAACCCGCATCCTGTCTGCTAAAGTAAAGATCATACATAAAGGTAGACATGGATTGAGAGGAATTGCCCGGTCCGCCGCCTGTAAGGGCAATAATCACATCGAACAATTTCAACCCGCCTATAATGTTTAAAACCATATTAATTGTAATCGACGGCATCAACAGAGGAAGCGTAATATTTTTGAACTGTTGAAAAGCTGTTGCGCCATCAATATTCGCTGCTTCATAGAAATCCTTCGAAATACTTTGCAGTCCTGCTAGATAAATAATCATCGCAATGCCGACAAATTGATACGTATTAACAAATACGATCAACCACGTATTCACATCGGGGTTTCCAAGCGCGTTTACTTTGTCCATTCCAATAAATAACAGCAGATCATTAAGCGCTCCCCCCTGGTAAGCGAAGAAGAAATACCATATATATCCCATAACAAGTGGACTAATGATTACAGGTAAGTAAATAATCGTTCTCGTGATGGATTTCATGCGAATACTTTGATTAAGTAGAAGGGCATACAGGAGTCCAACGATATTCTGAAAAAAAGTACTTCCGAGTCCGTATAGCAGAGTGTTTTTCACTACAAGCCATGTATCTGGATCATTAAGCATTCTCTTATATTGCTGAAGCCCAATCCAATTTTTAGTTTGAGAAAATCCATTCCAGTCGGTAAAGGAGACCTGTATGCCTTTAAGAAAAGGATAGATAATAAAGATACTTACAGCCAGCAAAGCTGGGAGATACATCCACCATAGAGACGACTTTCGTTGGCCAGGATTTTTTTTGGTCCTCTGAGCTATAGTCGTTTGTCCTTTTCGCACCAATTCACTCATACATTCCAACTCCTTTTTCTAGAAGACAGGAGGCGTTTGGCCACCTCCTGAAAAGGGATCTACTTATTGATTTCGAAGCCTGGAGTATTCTTCACCCATTTTCTTAGAAACCTCTTTAGGGGACATTGAACCAGACAACAGCTCCTGCCCTGTTGACCCCATGACATCCCACATGCCGCTTGGAAGATAGACACGGTCAAAGTAAGGCTGAACTTTCACATCACTGTAATTATCAAAGTACTCTGAGTAATAGTTCTCAGCATCCACGTTTGTAAGACCAGCCGGCAAGGAAGTGGCCTCAGCTATTTTCTTTGCAACTTCAGGTTGTGCAAGAAAAGAAATAAATTTCTTAGCTTCTTCAAGATGTTCAGAATCCTTCCACGCAGCAACCGTGTGACGTTCGCCACCTATCCAACTTTGTACGCCGCCATCATGAATAACCGGCATTGGTACTGTTCCAATTTGAACATCAGGATTCAACTCAGTTACTGCAGGTCCAAGAGCTCCACCGCCAACGGTAAATCCAATTTTCCCCTGAGCCATTAATGCAGGGGCTTGCGTTATTTTTGCCGTTAATACGTCCTCATTAAGTAGTCCTTTATCTTGCATTTCTTTTAACTTTTCAGGTAAATACGTATAGTGTGACCAGTCAAATGAACCATCTAAAAGCTCTTCTTCATAACTGTGACCTTCAGCCGTTATAAGCAACTGTGTGGCAAACTGATCAAAATATTGACCAAGAGACGATTTATCCGATCCGCCAAACCAGAGTGGAGTAACGTCCCCATTGCTTTTTTCTTCAATTGTTTCAAGTGCAGTCATAAATTCGTCAAACGATTGAGGAGGTTCAATTCCGTATTCCTTCAATAGATTTTCATTATACAAAAGGCCATCCTTTGCTTGATTTAAAGGGAAGGCGTATACTTTCCCCTCTTCGTCTTTCAAAATAGGATCAAGTGCAGGATCAAGGTTTTCCACCCAGTCCATCTCACTTAAATCAGCGGTATATTCACCATATCTAATTTTTGACCAACCATGTGTATCAAATAAATCCGGCATGTCATTAGCAGCCATTTTTACACGAAGCATGTTTTCGTACTCACCCGCCGGGAAATTTTCATCAATATCAATATCAGGATTCTCTTCCTCGAATTTTGTAACAGCCTCTATTATTGCGTTTTTGTCTGCTTCAAGTGTAGCTGTAGAGTAAAAGGACAATGTTACTTTCCCTCCATCTCCTGATGAAGAATTACCGTTTGAGCAACCAGTGACAATAAGTCCCAGAGCCAAAATACAGAATATTCCGATTTTTAACTTCATAATATCCCCCTCGAATTTTTAATAATTGAAGTTGAATAATAGAAAGACGACCATTGATGTCAATTTCTTGATTGTTAGTTAAGCAACAATTATAATAATATTGCCCTTTTGAGTCTCAAATTAAGTTAAAGGGTGTGCCTAACCTGGATTCTTGAGTGATTGCCGTCACTTCTAACCTCAGTTACTTTTGGCGATGCCATTAGCAACAGGGAGAATCCAGGTTATTCTCTTACTAAACCGCCTCCTTTCAATTAATAGTCGACACTAGCTTGTTGCTTTTTTGATACCAAGCGCACCGCAACTATCACGTAAAACAAGCTTCGTTGGCACCGTTACCTTCAGAGGAAGCTCCCTCCCATTAAGTCTTTCAGCCATCATCTTGACACCAATCCGCCCCATTTCTTCTGTATATACCTTAATAGTCGTAAGCGGAGTACTTGCGAATTTAGCCATTTCTATATCGTTAAAGCTTACAATAGCAACATCTTCAGGTACTTTAAGATTGGCTTCTTGAAGGGCACGCATCGCACCAATGGCCAGTCCATCACTTGCTACAAAAAAAGCTTCTGGTACATCTCCTCTCTTAATGTGTTGATTCATTTGCTCATATCCGCTCTTCATTGTGAATTCACCGACCATGACGTTTTGCTCTTCGTATAGCCCAAACTCTTTCATGACCATTTCGAACGTTTTCTTTCTTGTATCTTCAATAGGAATTTTATTGTTGCTGTAATGCTCTGCCTCCATTCCGCCTATATAGCCAAGTCTCTTGTATCCAAGATCAATTAGATGCTGTATCGCTTTTCTGGTCGCGTTTTTAAAATCAATCACGACTGAATCAAATCCCTCATCCGCTTCAATATTGTTGATATAAACAACGTTTTTCAATCTGGTATTAAAAGACTCTAGAATTTCCGTATTAATTCTTCCAATCACTATCAAATTTTCTAGATCACTACTGATTTGTTCGGAGCTCAGATTTGATAACCGAAATAATTCGGTCGCCGTGAACCCTAGATCGGCACATTCACGCTCAACTCCTCTTCGAATCGATAAGAAGTAAGTATCATTCATTTCCTCTTCCACAGATTGACATAGAAGGATACCAACCTTTGGCCCCTTTTCCTTCGGATTGATTTGCTCTCCTTTTCTTTCTTGCAATGTTTTATATCCCAGTTCCTTTGCCACATCCAATATGCGTCTTCTCGTTTCAAATGAGACAGAAAGCTTTTCGTCATTGTTCAAAACCCGTGAGACTGTAGCACTGGAAAAGTTCGAACGGGATGCTATATCTTTAATAGTCACCATGTGCTTTTCCCTTTCCCTGCTTACAAGCGTTATTTTTTAGTAAACTTTACTAACTTTAAATGCATCATAACAAATAAAGATATCGCTTTCAATACTTATTTTCAGATTATTTAGTTCTTTTCTTATTTATTTTACTTAAAAAGGCTGACATATCATCATTTTTCCGGTTAATGAATTATTATTTTACTTATTTTTAGTAAATATTTAATGATATTACCTGCCATTTATGCCTGTACTTACTACCACTGTCGATATGAAGTGCAGAAAATGGGCAAGATAAAATGGATTACATTATAAGGAGGATATAACGATGCTTGAAGGGAAATGCGCCCTTATTACTGGCTCTGGTCAGGGAATCGGGTTAGAGATTGCAACTGAGTTTGCGAAGGCTGGCGCGAAAGTAATGTTGTATGACATCAATGAGGAGACGCTCAAAGAATCTGTAGAAAGTTTGACATCACAGGGCTTTACGCATTCGCTCGAATTCACTCGAATGATGATACCCGGTTATCGAGGGGACAAAACTTATTTACTACAGGAACTTTAATAGGAAGGACTTTAGTTCTACCTGGTCGCGTTTTTATTATTGTTTGAGTAAAGTTATGTTCTTCTCCTCTCTCTAGTTCGACATAAATTTATCTACCAAAAGGCCATACTCTTAATTAAACATTATTCATTCCATATCAAAAAACACCAAAAAACCGCATCATGAATTGATGCGGTTCATACAAACTACTCTTACATCTCATAAACCCTTGCCTCGTGTGGGCGGAGAATTGCTTTCTGAATCGGTTCTTCTCTAGTCACATCTCCATAGTTGGCAATCATCAGCTTTTTATTAGCCTCTTCCAGCCCCTTAACCTCTGGACAAACCAACGTGTCATCGGAGTGATTTAAAATGATTAACCAGCGCTTTCCTTCGTAACTTCTAATGTACATATATAGTTTAACATCATCTCTCGAAAGATCATGATAGTCACCATAAATCATCACGGAATTTTCTTTTCGTAAAGCAATTAACTTCTGGTAATAACGGAAAATGGAATTCGGATCTTCAAGATCATTTTTCACATTTATTTCTTTATAATTAGCATTCATATTAATCCACGGGGTTCCAGTTGTAAAACCGGCATGTGCTGAATCATTCCATTGCATTGGCGTCCGTGAATTATCACGACTTAACAGCGTCAGACTTTTCAGCACTTCGTCAGGATCACGGCCTTTCTCCACCTCTTCGGTGTACTTATTTTTCATGGCGATATCATTATAATCCTCAATGGACTCAAATCGAACACCGGTCATACCAATTTCCTCACCTTGAAAAACATACGGAATCCCTGGAAGCGTATGAATCATCGTTGCGAGTAGTTTCGATGACTCTGTTCGGTATTCGCCATCATTTCCGTATCTTGTCACCTGGCGTGTATGGTCATGATTGTTTAAGAATTGGGAGTTCCACCCCTTCCCATAGAAAACATTATGCCATCTTTGCTGAATTTCTTTATATCGAAGCATATCCCAACCTGGCATATCATCAGCCACTTCAAAATGAAACAAGGTCTTTAATTCATTTCGATCTTCTCGGACATAGTTCAGACCATCTTCAGGAGTGACGAAAGGAATTTCACCCACAGTTAAAATGTCATAATGGCGAAGCACTTTCTGATTCATTTCTTGAAGATAATCATGAATTCCAGGATTGTTTGCAAGGTAATTGATTTGTTCCGGATTCTCGGCGTCTGGAAAACCTTTCTGTTTGGCAAGTAAGTTGATCACATCCATCCGAAAACCATCGATGCCTTTTTCGAGCCAGAAGCGCATCATCTCAAAAATCGCCTCACGCACCTCTGGATTTTCCCAATTTAAATCAGGCTGCTCTGTTGCAAATGAATGCAAATAGTATTGACCTGTCACATCATCATGCTCCCAGGCTGATGGAGTGAAATATGAGCGCCAGTTGTTCGGTGCTCTCCCCTCTTTTGAGTCTCTCCAAATATACCAATCGCGCTTGGGATTGTCTTTTGACGAACGTGATTCAATAAACCATGGGTGCTGATCGGATGTGTGGTTGACGACAAGATCCATAATAACCTTTAACTTCCTCTTATGCGCTTGTTCAAGCAATTCTTCAAAATCAGACATTGTTCCCGCTTTTTTTATAATTGAATAATAGTCTGAGATATCGTAGCCATTATCCATATCAGGCGACTCATAGAAAGGATTGATCCAGATCACGTCCACGCCCAACTTCTCGATATAGTCTAATTTGTCTATAATCCCTTGTAAGTCTCCGTATCCATCTCCGTCGCTATCCTTATAACTACGCCAGTATACTTGATAGACAACGGCTTCTTTCCACCATTTCTTGTTCATCGTCTGTAGTCCCCTTTCTGCGATTCCTCATCGTTTTTTCAAAATATCCAGGGTGAATTGTACAATCTTATTGAATCAGGATCAAATGAAACTTACCTTATCATTCAATAAAATTGCTCTGTTGACGTTTGTTCGAACACCTTCCAGTGCCCATTCATTACTGATATTTCTTACCTATAAAATGTGACGTTCGCTCTCCGTCCACTCCCTGGACAAAATATGTATCAGAACCTCTGTAGGCAACCTTTACAACCTGCTCGTCTTATTCTTAAAAAGGTTCTCCGATCCAAATACGTCTGCCATCGTTACCACAAAAAGTACTCCTACAATAATCACTACTTTTTTCACCGACTCCTCAAAGACATCGTATTCTCCTTATTATCCTACCATCGATTTCCAATCCATGGTCAAAAAAAAAAAGAAAGCCACCACAGCTCGCCTTCTTTTCAAGAACTAGATAGCTTTCTTTTCACCACATTCCCCATTTGCCTTCTTACTAATTGAATCAGGAAAGTGATTATTACAATGAGCGAAAGGAAACAGATGCTCGTCATCAATGGAGCTACTTTGAGAGCGTAAAGAAACATATCAATTTCATATATTTCATTCGAAGCTACAATTGTACCCGGCGTAAAAATCAGATGGTCTTTCCAATCCGATAGTGTAGGCAAGGAGCTCGCCGTCCAGGAAGTTGTCCAATAGGAATAGGCAAATACAATAAAAAGACACAGCAACATGACCGGTTTGAAGAAATCCCTTCTCATCAACCCATCACCTCGAAGTTTTTATACCTTTATTTATTCGGGAAGTAGGGTGATGATTCCTTTAATGTAAATGAGAAGACCACTTTTTCTAGCCCTTCTCCTCAATGACTTTCCTCCCACTCCATAAGACCGCCTTCTAATCTATTGTAAAAATGCACAGGAACATCTAATCAAATTCTGTCACGGTTTCTACATGAAACATTACTTCTTCTTCATTTCACCTTAATTTTCGTCCGTTAATCTGGTAACGAAAGAGACGAAAGGAGAGGTTTATGTTGAAAAAGTTGATTACAATCGGGTTGTTCGGTGTTTTTGTTGTAAGTATGTTCATCTATTCAGGAGGAAATAACTTTGCCAGCGCAGATTCGAACAAGACGCTGACCATTGCTCACAGAGGTGCTTCAGGCTATGCGCCGGAAAATACGATGGCTGCCTTTGAAAAGGCGGTTGACATGAAGTCAGATCTATTTGAGCTTGATGTTCAGATGAGTAAAGACGGGGAACTTGTCGTCATCCATGATACTTCTGTTGATCGTACGACTAATGGCTCTGGTATGGTTAAGGATCTAACGCTAGACGAGTTACAGAGCCTTGATGCAGGAAGCTGGTTTGGAGAAGAATTTGCAGGAGAGCCAATTCCAACGCTTGGAGAGGTGCTTGATGAGTACCGTGGAAAAACAGGGATCTTGATTGAACTGAAGTCGCCTTCTCTTTACCCTGGAATTGAAGAAAAAGTGGCGGAAGAACTCCGAGAAAGAAACATGGATAAACCAAATAACAACAAGATTATCGTTCAGTCTTTTGACCATGAATCTGTCCAAACGTTTAACTCTATTCTGCCTTCCGTCCCTACTGGCGTACTTGTAGGCTATAGTTCCACTGGCATATCAGATGAAGCTTTGAACGAGTTCGCAACCTATGCGGAATATGTCAATCCGAGCAAATCCATGATTAACGTTAATCTTGTCGATCGAATCCATGAATTAGGTATGGAAACTCATCCATGGACGGTTAGAGATCTTGAATCTGCCGAATCCCTTTTAAATGCTGGTGTTGATGGTATTATTACAGATTATCCTGATTACGTGAATGACCGTAAGTAATTCGTATAACTAGCGAGTAAAGAGTGCCTGTCACCACCCGGTTTTTGTCACATTCTGTCGTCCAATACGTTCATGTTTGAAGAAATCGCTTACTGGGAATTGTTAACTGAATCTAAAAGGAGTGGATATTTATGCCAAGAAAGACGCCTATTCTTTTAGCCGTTTGCTTATCGGCTGGAACATTGCTTGCAGGGTGCGGAAACAACGCAATCCAGAACAATGGTCCACAGACAACAAATGATTCCGCAGAGAGCAATACTACGTCGGAAAACACCCCTGAGGAGGGGAGCACGAATAGTAGTAGCAGTGAAAACACCGGTGATGAAAATGGTAATATTAACCTCGAGGTAGGAATTGACACAGCTCTGACCGATCTTGATGCGTTGAAGAGTACCGTTGAAAATTCCAGCGATGATGTTGCGAAGTTGAATGAACAGGGCAAGACACTTGAATCACACTGGGATCTCATTGAACCAAAAATGGAAGAAGACTACCCTGATGAATACAAGGAAATTGAGAAGACCCTTTATCCATTAATTGATGAAGCGAAAAAGGATGACCCAGATACAGCGAAGATGAGTGAATGGATCGATCAAACAATTATGACGATGACCGAGTTTAAAGAAAACCTCAAGCCTTCCTAAACTGTATAATGAAAGAGCTGTCCACTTTCTACATCCTTAAGCTTTGTTTAAACATTAGTCGTGTTAAAATGGTTTTTCCCCATTCATTCTAAAGCCCTATCCATACTCCGTTTTATTGTCTCTTCTCCTGTTCTATTTTTATAATTCGTGCCTTTTTTGAATAAAACACCTCCAGGGTACCAATAATTGAAACGGAAAGGAGTGGATATTGTTGGAAAAGAAATTTCCGATTTTACTAGCGATCACTATGATTTCTGCATCGATACTCGCTGGCTGTGGTACAAACGGAGCTGAAGAAAACGCCACTGAAGAGAATGCCGCCAATTCTGGCATGGAAAACAACAGTGTAACGGAAAACTCCGCCGGTGAGGAAGGTGCTGGGGACACAAGTACAGAGGGCAATGTAGTCAATATGGATGAAGGTGTGGACACCGTTCTTACAAACCTTGATGAACTGAAAAGCACTCTTGAAGAAAGTGCTAACGTCGAAAAACTAAATGAACAGGGCATGTCACTTGAAGCAAATTGGGATAAAATCGAAGCGCAGATTGAGGAAGAATATCCAGAGGACTACAAGAATATCGAAGAGAGTCTTTACCCGCTAATTGACGAAGCGAAAAAGGACGAACCTGATACAACAAAGATGAATGAGCTTATTGATGAGACAATTATGAAAATAACTGAGTTTAAAGAAAAAGTTACTGCTTCCTAGACACAAAAACAAAAACGCCCTCTTCCTGATCATTTGACCAGGAAGAGGGTGTTTTTATTTAATACAACTTCCCATGACGATACATGATATCTGATAGCTTCATCACTGTATGGATGTAGCAATTTTGTCTGAGTGGAAATGGATCGCTGAAGAACTGCGGAAAAATCTCATCCATCGTTTCCTTCATTTTTTTAAAGAGCATGGTGGATACCTCTTCTTCACTATAAAACTGTGTTTCACGGCCCTGTAGCCATTCAAAGTACGACACGATCACACCACCCGCGTTCGCAAGAATATCAGGGATAACCAGCACGCCCTCATCGCTTAGTTTGCGGTCAGCTCCGAGCGTAATCGGTCCATTCGCGCCTTCAACAATCATGCGCGCTTTCACTTTGTCAACATTATCTTCATGAATTTGATCCTCAAGCGCTGCAAGAATTAGCACATCCGTATCGAGATAAAGTACATCTGCCCTGTCCTGTATATCCGCTTTGATGCCATTCTGACTTAAAGCTTCCTTAGTAGTCGGAAGATCACCATTGTGTTTCGAAGTAAAATCAACTAAAGCCTCAATATCAAGACCGTCCCCATTGTATAACGTGACGTTCCGATCACTAACTGCGACAACTTTAGTATTCAAGTAATTACATTGATATGACTCCAGTGCCGCCACAGAACCAACATTACCAAAACCTTGAATCCCAATGGTAAGCTCACGCTTCGTGTGATTGAGCGCTGTTTTGGCGAAACGGTTTTCATTTTCCTTAAACCAACCTTCGTTCTCGTTAATAAAATTGTGAATCATATAACGAAGTGTGAAATATACCCCTTTACCAGTTGCTTCGCGTCGTCCTAGCGAACCGCCGTTCATCTGACTTTTCCCTGTAAAACTTCCGCGGTACGGTCGTCCTGGATGAATGTTCTTGAACTCGCCCATCATCCAATCCATTTCACGTTCGCCTGTGCCTACGTCCGGTGCAGGAATATCCTTATCGGGACCAAGAATATCACTGAAATTCTGAACGTACGTTTTTGAAATCGTATGTAATTCTTTTTCAGAGAACTCCCGAGGATTAATCACTACTCCGCCTTTCCCTCCACCGAAAGGGACATCGTGAAGCGCATTTTTCAGCGTCATGAGCGTTGCCAAATTAATCACTTCATCTTCTTCGACTGTTTCGTGAAATCGAATCCCGCCTTTATATGGTCCAACCGCATTATTATGCTGTACACGGAACGCTGGAATCCTTAGAATCTTTCCGTTCTCAAGCGGCACGCGCAGAAACGATTTTTGAATCTGATTTGGTGTAGAAAGAATGGATTCAAGCGATGTAAACGCATTTTTTCTTTCATCCCCACTAAAATTCGGTAAAAATGACGTATCATTTAATAGTGCATTCAATGATTCCTCTACAATTTCT
Source organism: Pseudalkalibacillus hwajinpoensis (assembly GCF_039851965.1). Lineage (NCBI taxonomy): Bacteria > Bacillati > Bacillota > Bacilli > Caryophanales > Guptibacillaceae > Guptibacillus > Guptibacillus hwajinpoensis. Next base: position 1,211,588 of record NZ_CP156674.1, read on the forward strand.
CCATATTTACTAGCCAAAGTCATCCCTCCATTTGATTTCATCTACAAATACCGTACCCTCCTGACTATAGTTCAAACGGGCTAGATGAAGAGGTTTACTCCTTTCTTACCGATTATCTGCCGGAAAAACAATTCCGATCTGTCTGCGGGCCTCATCCATCACTTCGATTGCGAGTAGGGAATTTTCATAGGAATTAATGGTAGACTCCGTTTTTCCAGACTGGATCAGTTCAATAAACTCCTTAGCTTCGTACATCATCGTGTGGGTTTGCGACTGAGTGAGGTCTTCAATTGAACCATCACGGTAGTATATCTTCACATTCATAGGCGATCCAATTTTATCGATCAAGATGCTTCCATTCTCACCTTGAATTTCAGAAGGCAGATGTGAATCTGTAATTTTCGAGAACATCACCACCGCTTCTTTATCATCGTAACCAAGAAGAATGCTTCCCTCACCGTCAACGCCCGATTCAAGCATAACGCCCTCCGCTTTAATCGAACTCGGCTTACCTAAAATTGACACAACAGGATACACGCAGTAAACGCCGATATCCATCAGCGATCCATTCGAGAATTCAGGATTAAAAGCATTCAGAACAGTCCCTTCTTTATAGGCATCATAACGAGAAGAATACTGTCCATAATTCGCTACAAAACGACGGACCTGGCCGATTTTATGTAGATTTTCACGCACCTTCTGCATGTTTGGCATTACCGTCGATTTCATCGCTTCCATTAAAAGCACATTATTTTCTCTAGACGCTGCAACCATTCGCTGAACCTCCCGGCTGTTCGACGCCAGCGGCTTTTCACAAAGAACGTGTTTCCCTGCTTTCATAAGTAGAATAGCCTGCTCCGCATGAAGGGAATTCGGACTCGCGATATAAACCGCATCAATCACTTTACTTTCTGCCATCTCTTCAAGATTCGTAAACGTATGCTTCGCTCCATGCTTCTCAGCAAATGAAGTCGCTTTCTTCTCCGTACGAGAATAAACCGCCGTTAATTCAAAATCACCAAGCTCATTCGCCCCTTCAATAAAATTACCAGTAATCTTATTCGTTCCAATCACACCAAAACGCACCATTATCTATTCCTCCTAAAGTCCTGCCGGTGACAGGCACCGCCCGAACGATGTCATATTTTGTACTATGGTTTAGTTTAGACTTCTGTCATGGATGATTCAATTGAAAACCATCGGATTTCCAAAAGCGGCATTATGCAGATGCTAACTCCCCAAGGCTGCTCCCCCCATACTGGATTAGGTGTCTTTCTAGCTCAGGTAGAGGATAAAACCAATCTATCATACCTAGCTTGGGGAGTCGGTTATCAATCCCTGTTAATTATTTACCCCTCTCCGGCACAGGCACGGTGATTATGGTAAATATCGATCCAGGGATTCATCAAATGAAAGGGTTGATCGGGGAGATTGTGAATACGCTTGTTATTGAGTGAAGAAAAAAGCGAGTGGTGTCCTTCACAGGCACCACCCGCTTTTAGTCAAACTACGTCGAATCAAATCAGCTTAACGCCGAGTTTTTCTTCTAGCCATTTCGGAACGACGAACCTTGCTGTCATCAGTGGATCGACTACCTGGCAAACTTCCACTTGCCCAATCGCACTCATCAGCATCGTTGCCTCTCCAATCGGGATCCTGGTTCTTTCTACAATTCGATCAATCATCAGTTCAGTCGCTAGCTTCACTGCTTCATCGAGCGTTTCAGCTGAAGCGATTTGTGTCACAACCTCATCGTTCTCAAGCATAGGCTGAGTCATCAGATCACCTTTGATCACTTCTAACTTTACCGTCGCTCTACCTGGAACTTCAATTCCAGAAACGCTGACCTCGCCATCACCCATTGCCGCATGGAAGTCGCCAAGTCCGAATAATGCACCTTCTGCGAACACCGGGAAATAGAGCGTCGCACCTTCCGTTATCATCTTATTGTCCATGTTTCCACCATGCGCACCCGGTGTGCCACAGGATACTCCTTCTCCCTCTGGTGCCACTCCAATCACACCGATCATGGGATTCAATGGAATCTCAAGCTCATTAAAAATGGCCTTCCCTTCTTTAATTGGAATGATCTTCGATTCCATCGCTTTCAGTCGATGCCCCATAACGCCAAGATCCGGCCCAACGACCATCACTCCCTGATCACCAATTTCCAGCTTCTCAATCGTCACCTTAAGGACATCACCTGGGAGTGCCTCGTTAACGTAAATTGGACCAGTTGCCGGGTTAACGCGGTTCCAATCGATACCAGTAATTTCAGTTTCCTCGGATTGAAGCTGATTTTCAAAGCAATCGTATGTAACGATTTCGACTGTTGCCCCGGATGGAACTATTTTTACAGGCTGATGCGTTTTGTTAAATTCATAGATAACAGAATCGTTCATAAGTAATTCCATGGATTACTCCCCCTTTAATTTAACTATTGTGACAATTTTAACAGGAATTGACCTCTTACCTCCATCCTCTTAATCTTTCAATTGTAACTATGAAAAAAGACTTATGAAAAAGGACATCATTTTCCTAATTTCACATTTTTACCTCTCCTCATAGCTCACTCTTTTGTGCCAAAAACGCTGTAACTTCTTGCTATATGAATGCGCTACCATTAGGATCATGTAAAAGAGTGCACTCTTTTCAAGAAATGAAATTCCAAACGAATGTAATAGTCATCATTCGATTAGATTCACCATTTTAAGACTACATCCATCGTCCCTATTTTCTTAATAGTAACCTTACAATCTATTAATATCTCATTCATTCTTATCATTTAGACTGAGAATTGTGAGAAAAATTGACTCAGGGGGAAATTATTGATGTTCGCAAAATACGCTAAGAAAAAGCTTATTCCATTTGCTGTAATTTCATCACTAGCTGTTGCAGGACTATCCGGAAATGCCACAATGACCGAAGCTAAATCTGACAATGCAAAGCACAAGAAAAACGAAATTGAGAATGTGATCTTTCTAATTGGTGATGGAATGGGGCCAGTTTACAACACAGCTTATCGTTCTTATAAGGATGATAAGTCCACCCCTTACATGGAGAAAACAGCGTTCGACGAGTACCTTCTTGGAGCTCAGGAAACGTACTCGTGGGATACAGAAGAAAGCATAACGGACTCAGCAGCAGCAGGAACGTCAATGGCGGCTGGAATCAAAACATACAATGGCGCTATTTCAGTTAATCTTGAAAAGAATGAAGTGAAAACGGTTCTTGAAGAAGCGAAAGAAAACAATAAGGCAACAGGGCTTGTGTCAACTTCTCAAATCAACCACGCTACCCCGGCTTCATTCGGTGCGCACGATGAATCCAGAAATAACTATAATGATATTGCCGATGACTATTACGATGAGATGATTGATGGCGCACATAAAGTCGATGTGCTTCTTGGCGGCGGTACAGCTTACTTTGACCGTGGTGATCGTGATCTAACTGAAGAATTCCAGGAAGATGGTTATAGCTACGTCACGTCTAAAGAAGAGCTAGCTAACGATGACAATGATCAAATTCTTGGCCTCTTTGCTCCAAAAGGAATGGACAAGGCGATTGACCGTTCTGAAGAAACACCTTCCCTTTCTGAGATGACAGATGCAGCGCTTGAACGTTTGAGCGAAGACGATGATGGCTTCTTCCTCATGGTAGAAGGCAGTCAGATTGACTGGGCTGGACACGATAACGACGTGGTTGCCGCAATGAGTGAAATGGAAGACTTTGAGAAAGCTTACGAAAAAGCAATTGAATTTGCGAAAAAGGACAAAAATACGCTCGTGGTTACAACAGCTGACCATTCAACAGGTGGATTCGCAATGGGGCGCGATGGTGAATACATCTGGGATCCAGCGCCATTAAAAGCTGCAAAAAAGACGCCTGACTTTATGGCAGCCAAAATCGCTGAAGGTGCTGATGTTAAAGCGACGTTAACTGAAAACATCGATCTCGATTTAACTGAAGAAGAAATTGCATCTGTACAAGAAGCGGCAAAAACGGAAAATACCGTTGAGATTGACAATGCCATTGAAAAAATCTTCGACCTACGCTCAGGAACTGGATGGACGACTGGGGGACACACAGGCGTTGACGTCAATGTCTATGCTTACGGCCCAAAATCTGAAGAATTCATCGGACTTCATGACAACCATGAAACAGGTCAATTGGTTATGGATCTCTTAAATGCGAAGCAGGATAAGGACGACGACCATGATGACGATCATAAGAAGGACAAGAAGCATAAAAAAGATTAACGTACAGGAATTAAAGAAAATCCCGCTGCTTAAAACACAGCGGGACTTTTCTTCAAGGAGGTCTTTTTAATGAAATATGTAGCTGCTTCCCTATTAATACTCACACTCTTTATTGGTGGATGTTCCGATAATCATACAGCACAGGAAACCAATTCTGAAGTGAAGGCTTCAAGCGACAGTACGGAATCAACAGTAAGCACCGAAACTAAGTCGACTAAGACAACCATAACGGATAGCCCACAGGCTCCTGACGACAGTTCTCTTACAGAAGTCGGTGAATCATTTCAGGATGCCGATGGCTCGATCACATTGAACGCTATCTCTGACTATGATGAAACTACCACAATCGGTGATGTGGAGCTTCACATTTCAGACGTGAAAATAATGAATTATGCTCCTTCTCCTGATCTGATTGATTTCTTCCACGGGTATTCTGATAACGAGACGCAGTTCAATTACGTAAAACTTCGGGTTACGGTGAAGAACACTTCTGATAAAGCTGTAAATTTCGCACCAATATCGATGCTTGAAACAGGCAGCGAGAAAAAGGGGTTTGAGGATGATTTCTACCTTGAGAGCCTTTACGGCGTCTACGCCCCGAACGAGGAGAGATCTGGTCAGCTTGGGTTTGTGCTTAATGAGACAAAAGTTGAAAATCTAAAAGCTATTACCGTTCATACGAGTGATGTGTTCGATCAAAACAAAGAGTCTCTAACGAAAAGCAAGACAATTGAAGTTCCCTTCTAAAGATCCCTGAACAGGGGTCTTTTTGTCCTTTCGTGAATAAAACGCCTTTTCCGTGGACATCCCTTCCAAACGGACGTAAACTAGTATCCCGATGCACCTTTAAGCCTCTTTATAGCCTCTTGTAACATACCAGAAGAAGTAAGTAACAAAGGATAGCCCTAATCCCCCGAACAGAAACATCGATTGGAGTCTATATCCTTTATTTTCAATCATCCATTCCATAACAAAATGAAAAACCGCTGCTAAATCTAGCATAAACATCTCCTCCTGAGTGTTTGATTACTAGATTATAAGCAAGCGGTTTAAAATATATACCTAAAATATATTTATGTGAGGGAATTTAGTCGATCGGTTAGCTCCATGAACGAGTCGCGATTACGCTGATCGAGAGCCCAATCAATCTCTTTCTTTAACATGGCCTGTCTCTCTTCTATAGTGGATGCATTGATGTGTTCGATTAGCTGTTCAACCATTTCCTGTCTCTTTTCCGAAATCTGATTCTGGTAGACCTTTCGATTCTCCATCATGTAATCCTCCATTCGTATTGATAGAAACTTTGGTACGTTTGCTATGCTATTAGTTACATTCTATCCGATTTTTACAAAGTTTAAACAATAGTTTAGAAGATTCTAATAAATAAGGTCGAACTTTGTACTATTTTACTAGATTATAGGTTAGTTTTTGCTTCTTTTGTTACTCTTCCTCCGTCTGTTTGGCTACAGCAATTTGTTTTGATGCCGTCTCAATCAGTGATCTTTCCATTTTCTTCACTTCTGCTTGATGGTCCCTTCTTAGTGAAATAAAGAGCGCTCTGCACATGAGGAGCATAATAATCGTAAATGGCAAAGCTGCGATAAGTGATGCTGTTTGAAGCCCCTGAAGGCCACTGCTAATAATCAGCACAACTGAAATGGCAGCAATCAATGTACCCCAAACAATTTTAGATGCCATCGATGGGTGCATATCTCCCTTTGACGTCATCATACCTAATACAAATGTCGCAGAGTCAGCAGAAGTAACGAGGAATACGGCGATCAAGAAAATCGAAAGACCAGATAATATGGACGTGAACGGGAACTGCTCAAGTGTTACGAAAAGAGCGCTCGTGACATCATTGCCTACAGCAGCAGTGATCGCTGTGCCACTAAATAGATCCATGTTTAGCGCAGCGCCTCCAAAAACAGCGATCCAGACCATCGCGATAAAAGGGGGAACGATCAACACGCCAAAAATCAACTCTCGTACAGTTCTTCCTCTTGAAATTCGCGCAACAAATGATCCTACAAAAGGTGACCATGCAATTACCCATGCCCAGTAGAAAATTGTCCAATCCTTTACCCATGTTCCGCCTTGATAAGGCGTCATATAGAAGCTCATTTCAATAAAGTGCTGAATATAATCCCCTACTGCCACGGTAAAACTTTCAAAAATAAAAACAGTTGGACCAAGAATAATGACGAAAACCATTAGTGAGAGTGCAAGGCCAAGGTTCAGGTTGCTTAAGTATTTAATGCCTTTATCAAGTCCAGTTGTGGAGGAGAAGAGATACAAAACTAACAGAATGCCTGTAATGGTCAGTTGGATACCTGCATTTTGCGGGACGTTATACATGTAATTCAATCCACCATTTATTTGGAGAATCCCCAAACCTAGTGAAGTAGCGACGCCCATCACTGTTGCGATAACTGCAAGTGTGTTGACAGTTGTTTTCCAACTCGCTTTTTTCTTAGGTTCCTTGACCGTAATCGTGGAGCTGATTAGTGCACCACGCCCTTTTTTATATTGAAAGTATGCCATGACAAGACCAACGATTGTGAACACAGACCATTGATGAATGCCCCAGTGGAAGAAGGAATAACGCATCGCTGTTCGCGCCGCCTCTTCCGTCCCGCCTTCAACGCCGAGCCCGAATGGAGGTGCGCCGAAATGAGTCATAGGTTCAGCGACTCCCCAGAAGACAAGCCCTACCCCAAACCCGCAGCTAAACAGCATCCCAATCCAAGTAAAATAAGGGTATTTCGGACGCTCATCTTCCTTTCCAAGTCGCACCTTTCCATATTTACTGAATGCTAAGTAAAAACAAAATAGAACGAAGAACATAACAGCCATTAAGTAAAACCAGCCAAAAGCATTTGTTGTATAACTAAAAACTGTGCTTGCAATACTCGAAAACCCTTCCGGTGCTACAGCCCCCCAGATGACGAGCAATGTAATGACGAGTGTAGATATCCAGAATACAGGGTTCTTATAATTGGAATGCATAACCTTCTCCCCTTCTTTTGTTGGACGTATCATCATACCCGCTCACAGTATGAGCGGGTGCAGTTTCTATTCATGCTTTCGATGCTTCAGCTTAAAGCTGACAACACGAGGTTCTGTCATTTCCAGAATGGAACTTTTCACGCCTTCGCGTCCAATTCCTGAACCCTTCACACCGCCAAATGGCATGCCGTCAATTCTGTAATCAGAGCTGTCATTGATCATAAGTCCTCCTACCTGCAGACGGGTAATCGCTTCGAACGCATTTTCAAGATTTTCTGTGAAAATGCCCGCATGTAGCCCATAGTTCACACTATTTGAAAGATCTATCGCCTCATCCAGATCACGAACAGGGTAAAGAAGAACAACTGGACCAAAAATTTCCTGTTGGGCAATAGTACAATCCTTAGCAACATGCGTTAGGACAGTTGGTGCATAATAAGCACCGTCCCTCATACCGCCGGTAAGCAAATTAGCCCCTTTTCCAACTGCTTCTTCTACCCATGACTCAACCCGCCTGGCTTCATTTTCATTGATCATTGGTCCCATGTTCGTGGTCTCAAGCATTTTATCACCAACTGAAATGGCAGCTGTTTGCTCAACGAAAAGACGTTCGAACGTGTCATAAATACTCTCCTGAATGTACACACGCTGGACACCAATGCAATTTTGCCCTGCTGCTGAAAAGGAGCCTGATACAGTTGCGCTTACCGCATGAGCAAGGTCTGCATCTTTCAACACAATAACCGGTGAGTTCGAACCAAGCTCCATGCTGATCTTTTTCAAACCGGCCTGGTGCGTAATTTTCTCTCCTGTTTCAAGTCCGCCCGTAAACGAAATCATGCGTACGTCTGGATGCGTAACGAGTACATCACCGACCTTACTTCCGCTTCCTGTGATGACAGACAGTATTTTCGGAGGTAGCCCGGCATGATCAAATGCTTCCGCTAAAAGCAATGCACTCAATGGTGTAACGGAGGCAGGTTTTACGATAATCGCATTTCCTGCAGCGATGGCCGGACCCATTTTGTGAGCGACAAGATTTAATGGGTCATTAAAAGGAGTAATCGCCCCGATAATGCCAACTGGAAAGCGGAAATAGTAACCAAGTCGATCCTCACTACCCGGGCGCTGATCAAACGGAATTGTTTCTCCGTTAATCCGCCTCGCTTCCTCAGCTGAAATTCTAAGCGTCTCAATACAACGTTCTACTTCTCCTCTCGCTTCTGTGATCGTCTTGCTCCCTTCTTTCGCAATCGTTCTTGCAAATCGATCGCGATGCTCCCCAACATAACCTGCTGCCCTGTGGAGAATTTCCATTCGTTTATAAACAGGGAGCTCTGCCGCAATTTTCATACCGAGCTTTGCTTCCTTAATCGCAAGTAACATATCTTCAGCAGAGGCAGATGGCACACTACAAATCATTGATTGATCGTGCGGGTCGTATACGTCAATCTTCGCTTCCCTCGTCATCCATTCACCTGCAAGGTACATGCCCTGAACAGCCGTTTGTGTTGTCATCCTCACACCACCCCTTTCGATTATGTTGTTACCGCCTTTTTCGCACGATGAAAATGAATTAAATCGATTAATAGTGAGAAGCCTGTTTCTTTAAGGCCAGCACCCGCCCCAGCTAACGTGATTGGCCCAGCGAGATTGCAGGTATACGTAACCGCGTTTATGGCTCCAGTAATCGATGCGAGCGGATCTGTGAGTGGAATCCGCTCTGGCCCGACGCATGCCTTAACGTTCCCATTCTCTTTCTTAATCGTGCCAATCAACTTCCAGCGTTCACCATTCAGCTTAGCAGCATCCATATCCTGAGCAGTTAAGTGGCTAATCCCCTTACACGAAACGTCTTCAACCATAATCTGAAGGCCCATTACGTAATTGGCGAGAATAACCACTTTGTACCTGACATCATAGCCTTCAATGTCATTCGTTGGATCAGCTTCTGCAAACCCGTTGTCCTGTGCTTCTTTTAAAGCTCCATCGAAGGACGAACCTTCTTCCATCCTGGTTAACATGTAATTAGAAGTCCCATTAAAGATCCCACGAATTTCTGTAATCTCATTTCCTGCAAGGGCTGTAAGCGGCATTCTGAGCGCAGGTGTTCCACTCATCACCGTTCCTTCAAATCCGAAGAAAACACCTTTTTCTTCAGCTAGTTTGCTTAATCCTCGATAAGCAAGTGCGATTGGACCTTTATTCGTTGTCACAACGTTTTTACCCGATTGGAACGCTGCTTTACAGTGATCAATTGCAGGCTGCCCCGTTCTCACATCAGTAAATGTGACTTCCACAATCGTATCCGCATTCGTTTGCTTGATCGTTTGCAAGCTATCAAGTCCTTTAATAAGACCAGGACTTTCAGGATACTCATTTAAGGCACCGGTTGAATGAATGGTTTCAAAAACTTTTTGGAGATCAAGACCTTCCTTCTCTTTAAGCTCTTTCCCCTGGTCCAAAATGATATCTGCCAGTCCCTGACCTACTCCACCAAAGCCAATAAAGGCAATTCGATGTGCCACGCTTTCCACCTCCGTTTAGATTGTTTTCAGTAACTCATGCGCCGTTTTTGTTAAAATTGCAGTTCCAATTGGAAGGCAGCGTTCATCGATATCAAAAATGGGAGTGTGAAGTTCACGGCTGATACCGTCTTCAAACGCGCAGCCCAGGAAAAACATTGCAGCGGGTACACGCAGAGCAATATAGGCGAAATCTTCTCCACCAAGCCCGAACGGACCGGAAGCAACCACAAGCCCCGGGTATAATTCAGTTGCAGCTCTTTCAATTATCCGGTTTACACCTGGATTATTTCGTAACGCCGGCTCTCCCTCTTCTACGTCAAATTCATACCTTCCACCAAGAGCTTCCGCCACCTTAAAGGCCTGTTCAAGCTCGTGAGTAAGCTGCATTCTCGCTTCTTTACTATAGGTTCGAATCGTCCCAACGATCCGGACTTCATCGGGAATGATGTTACTTGCGCTTCCCGCATGGATCTCACCAATGCTAACAACCGCTGTTTCTAATGGAGAGATACGGCGATTAACGATGCTATAGAGCGCTGGAAGCACTGAAGATAATAGCCAGATCGGATCAGACCCCATGTGCGGGTACCCACCATGTCCACCGGTGCCAAAAATCTTCCCTTCAAACACATCAACATTTGCCATGCTTTCTCCATCATGAACCTGAATCACATCAACGGGCTGCCAGGGACAAACATGAACAGCTGCTGCCGCATCAACATCCGCGAATACTCCATCTCTTATCATATATGAGGCACCCGAAAGTCCGTTGCCATCTGTCGCTTCTTCCGCCGGTTGAAAAATCAACTTCACCGTACCGTGCAGTGCACCCTTTGCCGCATCCTGAACAAGAAGCTTAGCAACTCCCAGCAGCATCGCCGTATGTGCGTCATGTCCACAGGCATGCATCACACCATCATTCTTCGAGCGATACGAATGAGTAGTCGTCTCTTGAATTGGTAGGGCATCCATATCTGCACGAAGTGCGATTGTTGGACCGCCCTTCCCAGAAATAATGCCAACAACTCCGTTCCCAGCAACATTCTGTTGGAGATTTGAAACACCTATTTCACGTAGCGTTTTCACCACAAAAGCAGCTGTTTCGCATTCCTGAAAGCTGAGTTCAGGATGAGCATGAAAAGTACGTCGCCAATGTATTAACTCTTCTTGGATAGCCTCCGCTCGTTCCTTTTCTGACTGCTGTACGATCGCCATTTCATTCCCTCCCTTGTGCAATCTATACGTTTGTCACACTGGATACGGATTGAAAGGCCTGTTCAAGATCGGCAATCAAATCCTCGACATCTTCAATACCTGCTGAATACCTGACAAGTCCTTCTGGAATTCCCATCAATGCTCGCTCTTCAGGCGTACACTCCACGTGGCTTGTTGTTCTTGATGGTCCTACAGTCGTTTCTACAGCGCCAAGGTTAGCCGCTCTGTTTGCATATTTCAATTTAGGAAGCAGATGCCTCATCGTTTCGACGCCCCCTTTTACGGAGAAGCTAAACATACCACCAAAATCCTTCATTTGTTTCTTTGCGATCTCGTGAGCAGGATGCGTTTTCAGCCCAGGATAAAATACCGCTTCAACAAGATCCTGCGTTTGGAGGTATTTCGCCACTTTCATCGCATTTTCACACTGCTTTCTTACACGAAGATGGAGTGTTTTCATGCCTCGTAAGATCAAATAAGCAGCCATCGGGTCCATCGTTGCACCGTTGATTTCACGGTAGTGGTAAATTTTCTCGATCAGTTCTTTTCTTCCACATATCACTCCCCCGAGCGCATCTGCATGCCCACCAAGAAACTTCGTCGCGCTATGAAGGACGAGGTCAACCCCTAGCGAAAGTGGATTCTGATTAATTGGTGTCGCGAATGTGTTATCTACGATGACAAGAGCTCCAGCATCATGGCCTGCTTTTGCCATACGCTCAATGTCTGTAATCTTGACTGTTGGATTCGTTGGTGTTTCAAGATAAAGGATTTTACAGCCCTTCGCCACTTCCTCTTCGATCATGTCATGATGTCCCGTTTCACAGAGCACAACCTCGATATTCAACCTCGGAAGGAATTCGGTGAAAATTTTATTCGTCCCGCCATACGTATCTTTAATAGATACGATTCGGTCTCCCGGTAATAGAAATGTAGAAAGTGTATTGCTGATCGCTGCCATCCCGGTTGAGAAGCTCGTTGCGGCTTCTGCGCCTTCGAGTGCCTTCACCTTATCTTCAAACGCCTGAACGGTTGGATTCGTATTTCGGCCGTAGATATGTCCCTTCTTGTTTCCAACTGCAACCTCATACCATTCATCCATGTCATCATAGCCATAAGCAACACTAAGAACGACGGGAACTTGTGTTGCACCGTGAACGAGATAATCTTTCTCCCCTGCCCAAACTGCCGCTGTTCCATTGTTCGTTTCCTTCATAACGATCAGCTCCTCTTCTCTATTAAACTGCTGCTCCAGCTTTCTTTTCTTTCAACAATGTATACGCATAAAGGGCAATTGCGGTATCCTGTACGCCCGTTCCAGTTAGGTCGCATACGGTGATTTGCTCCGCATTCTTTCTTCCTTTTATCCGTCCTGCTGTTAGTTCACCAAGCTCAACCGCTCTTGCTAGCATCTCAGCCTGTGAACGCGCATGATGAATTTCCCCGAGTCGTCGTGATTGTTCTTTCACATCACAAACAAGTACATCTGCTCTTTCAAGAACCTCAGCCTCGAGCTCTTGCTTCGTTTCAGCATCAGAGCCCATCGCCGTTACATGAATACCGCTCGTAAGCCAGTCAGCTCTTATAACAGGACAGGTCGCCGGCGTTGTGGTCACGACGATGTCGCTCCTGCGCACCGCTTCTTCTCTGCTCACCGCTTCTACTTTCACCCCGAGTCTAGCTTCTATATCATTGATATACTTTAGGATGTTTTCTTCCTTTCGTCCGTAAACGAACACTCTTTCAAGGTCACGAACATGGGTCAGTGCCTCGATTTGATAGCGGGCTTGACTTCCTGTTCCGATCACTCCCGCCGTCCTAGCATCTTCTCTCGCAAGATGCTTAGCTGCAACAGCTCCAGCAGCTGCTGTTCGGATATCTGTCAGGTAACCATTATCAAGCAGCATTGCCTCTGGCTGACCGGTCTTAGAGTTAAACAGCATCATCAATCCATTTCCACTCGGTAATCCAAGCTTGTGATTATTGAAAAAGCCAGACGACACTTTGATTGCGAAATAATCAAGTCCTTCAACGTAAGCCGATTTCACATCAACCTCACCGTTATATAATGGAATGTCGATTCGCATGATTGGCGGCATCTCGACTCGTTTAGTGGCAAGATTGATAAATGCCTCCTCTACAACCTGAATGGTGTCAGCATTTAACCTAATATGTTTACGAATCTCTTCTTCTGTAAAAAGAATCATCCTGAACCTCCCTTCTTCTTTACTACACCGCATCATTTCCTAACGCAAAGAGGTTAGTGGCGGTAATTAACTTTCGCGGCATATCCGCAAGAATCTCGCTCCCTGTTTCGGTTACTCGGAATGATTCGCTAATTTCAATACCGAAATTGTCATACCAGATCCCAGGGATCATATGAAACGTCATGTTTGACTTCAATGCGGTTTGATCGCCCTGCCTCAGGCTTGCTGTATGCTCGCCCCAATCCGGCGGATAATTGAGTCCCATTGAATAGCCAATCCGCGAGTCTTTGATCACGCCATGACGAGCAATCGTTTTACGCCAGATGTTTTCAACTTCCTCACACGTTACGCCTGGCTTAACGAATGACAGAGCTTCATTTAATCCTTCGACGACAACTTTAGCAACATCATTCACTTTTTCACTTTGTGGACCGATTGATACAGTTCTTGCCATTGGACAGTGGTACCGTTTGTAACACCCTGCTAGCTCAATAATCACCAGGTCGTTGTTCTGGTATTTTTTATCAGTCCAGGTTAGGTGTGGGGTGCATGTGTTTTCCCCTGAAGGGAGCATCGGTACGATTGCCGGGTAGTCACCGCCGAACTCTGGCGTTCCACTAATAAGACTTTTATAAATGTCTGCCACAACATCACATTCCCGCACTCCTTCACCGATAGAATGAATCGCCTTTTTCATCCCCAGCTCAACAAGTCGAGCAGCATTTTTGATGTAGGCGACCTCACGATCCGACTTAATCATGCGCACATGATTCACAAGCAGAGTAGCATCCTTCCACACCGCATTCGGCAGACCCTTTTTTAAATGTTCAAAAGCTAGTGCTGTGAAATAGTAAGCCCCCATCTCGACACCAATAACCCTGTTACCTTGACCGATTTGTCTTAGAATTTCTGCCACGAAATCCATCGGATGCTTGATAGTCGAATGGACATAATCATCTGTATAAGAAATGATATTATCCTGATAAAGCCAGGTCGTTGCTTTTGCACCATTCGCATCCATTTTCCTTCCAATCCAGAGAGGATGCTCTTCATCGATCATGACCACAACCATTTGATCAACATAGAACGACCAGCCATCATATCCTGAAAGGTAATTCATGTTTGCGGGATCCGTAATCAGCAATACCTCAAGACCTGCCTCTTCCATCCGTCTCTTCGTCCGCTGAATTCGATTCTGATACTCACTCATCTCAAACGCCAACATAAGGATGAATCCCCCTTCCAACTAAAATTTCTTTCATTTTTAAATATTTAGTTAATTAATTGTTTTTATCATACAAAATGGACGTTTTTCCAGACAACTGCTAAATTGTATGAAGTTTTGAATGTGTTTTTAGACAATTTAACAAGTACTTGAATTCTTTTAAACGCAAAAAACAGCGCTCCATGAATGGTAGCGCTGCATTCTTATTAACTGGTAGATATCGCGTAATTCTTAAGTGGTGTTTTGTAATTGTTTTCAAGTTTACGTCTCAATCGTTCAGTGTCATTTAGAAACTCCCTATAGTAATTGCTTTCTTCAGGATAAGCTTTCGTTGGATACAATTACGATCGGTATTTATTGTGAAAAGGTATAAACAAATCTTCATTAGTGTTTCTAACCACTGAAAAATTGTCTACATTATAATGTCCGTGAAGAGTTTCGTTGTGATGAATAATGATTTGTTGTGCAGATAAGTTTTTGGAATCAGAAGTAGAATGTCCATCTCCAACTAATGTTACATCAAAATGATTGATTGTTGCTGTTCTAACAGCTGTATCAATACAATGTTCTGTCTTACATCCCATTATTACAAGGTGCTCTATATTGTTTTTACTTAAATGTTCGTTTAATGGAGTGCCATAAAATGTATTTGTAGCAGCCTTATCAAATATGACAGCATCGGAAGGTACGTTAATGTCCTTATGTATCTGGAATCCTAGTCCTTCTCCATTCGAAACATCTAAATCTCTTATAAAAACAACTGGGATACTCTCATTTATTACTTTTTCAATTACAGTATTAATATTATGAATGATTTTGTCTTTATCAAAAACTCCTTGTTCTTCTTGATTACCTTCCATTAATTCTTGTTGAGCATCGATTATTAGTAAAGTTTGTTTCAATTATTTCTCTCCCTTTATGTGATTGGCAGTACAAATTTCAGCACTTCTACATAAAAGATATCTTCGTCAAAATATTTACAATACCTTCTACCACTATCCTACCTACATCTGAAGTAAGGGAAGAGTTTACTATCAACCATTTGGATCTTCAATTATTGCTTCCGATTGTATTATGGATTTAACATTTTGGTTTAAGTTTGTAGAAATAAAAGGAGTTTGGGCATATGACCACACCCTTAATATTTTAAAATATTTCTCTTACTCTATCTCTACATTTTTTTACTTTGCTGCAGAAGCTTTGATTGTCCGCCGTTCCCATTCTTCTACTACCTCATATGCTCCTTCAGGAGAATACCCCTTCCCTACAAGAACTCCCATTAGAATAAATTCTTGAAGAATGTGTGTAGCATTTATTCCTCTTTTAACATCCTCCAAGCCTTCTTGCACCAAAAATTCTGTATATTTCACCCATTCATCTGGAGTTCTGCCATAAACAGATGTATTTCCATTGCCATGACTAGAATCCTCTTCAGCAGCCATTGCATCTGCTTTAGTAAAATGGACGGTACCAAATGGATGTTTAGGAGGAGCATAGATCGAGTAAAGTTTTAACGGAATATTACCTGTATTTGTTAGATTGTGCCATGTTCCAGCAGGAATCATGATTGCAGAATCATCATAGACATTTCTAAATTTAAATTTTCTTTACTCTTACCCATTTGAACCATTCCCTGGCCTTGTTCAATACGTAAGAATTGATCAACGTCAGGATGCATTTCCAAACCGATATCTTCGCCAACATTGAGACTCATTAAAGTAACTTGCAAATGGTTCCCCGTCCAGAAAGCAGTACGATACGTATTGTTTTGCTTCGTTGCTGCATTGATATTAGCAACAAATGGTTTCGGTCTATAATCTGTTAACAACATACTTCCATCACTATTGGAAGAGCGAAAAAAATCAGCCTGCTCTATCTCATTAGGAAAAGTAGAGTAAACTGACTGTCTTCCATAGTTATACATTGGTGCATTAACAAAATAAGGATATTGATATTGATCCATATAAGGATCGTAGTACACTTTTCTCAATCCCTTCACAGTTTAAAATATCCTATGCGCTAGTTAAGATGATGTACTTAGATTCGAGGTGACTTATTTTATCGATAATTTGGTACTCTTTTTGTAGCGATGATCTCGCAGATAAACGTTATAACTGAACATCTTTCGCTGAATAATCTGTTTAAAGTTCAATAAAAAGTTTATAGGTTTATGGCTTATTCATTATTCCTTGGCTGTGCAAATCCCATTCTACACATTGACCAATTAAATGTTGTTTTTTGAATTTCATCACAAATATCCCACAAGTTATTTACTAAACGTAATTCAACATTACGTAAAAATACATCTTGAAATAAGTTAACCACTTCAAATTTAGCAATTGGAAATTGTGTTGTTTCACTTATATAATAGCCAGCATTCTCGTCTTGAAGTGTGAACTGCTTTGCATCAAATTCATACAAGTATAATTTAGTGTTTTTCATCGTTTTAAACCATTTGTTTTCAATTACAACTACATGCAAACATGATTTTAATGATATATATTTTTGTTTATCAATTTCTGAGGTATTTGGTCCAACATGATAGCAAACACGCGGACAATTTCTAGGCGTTAAAAAGTTAGGCAAGCATCTTTCGTCTATTGCCCATACAAGCCCTTTTGTTGAATCTAAATCCGTTCGAGTAGGGATTCGGGGCTTAAATCCTTGGATATCATTCTCTTCACTTACATGGAAAATCCGCACAAGCTTCACTCCTTAAAATGAACTACCCTTCTATTTTTAATATACAATAAATTGGATCCTTCTCAATTCCGTCAATACAACTTTGATAATCTCCTAAAATAGAAGATATATGGTGGGAGCGAGGAACCAAGGGAAATATAGTGTAAGGAGTCCTTCTAAACAAATTCCTCGTTGAGCTGTTATAGCGACATGAGCAGCAAGGTCTTGAAATGTCCAGCAAGCGTAATGGAATACAGTATATCAATCATCTAACTCCTTGCTAATCAGTCCCTTGATGTTCCATCAGTGACTGTTTTTAATCTCAAACATTGACATATCGAAATTATTCGATATATAATACCAAGCATGAAACCAATCGATTTATTCAAAGCATTGTCTAACGAAACTCGGCTTAACATCTTACAGTGGTTGAAAGAACCGGAGAAGCATTTCCCCAAACAACAAGCTCATCTTCCAAAGGAGGTTAGTATCGAAGGTGGTGTTTGTGTGGGGGATATTCAAGAAAAAGCTAAAGCTTCTCAATCTACGGTTTCACATTACCTAAATATGATGCAAAAAGCTGGGTTACTTGAATCTGTTCGCTACGGCCAATGGACCTATTATAGGCGCAATGAAGAGGTTATTCGTCAGTTAGCAGAATACCTTAATACAGAAATCTGACTTCAGACTTCTGTATTTTTATTTGTTTATATCGATTATTCTAGATATTTAAATAATGGGATAAATAGGAGGATTAATAATATGCGTTACTTTTCATATATATTTGCACTCTTAGCAGGAGCTGCACTCAGCTTTGAGGGTGCTATTTATGGTGAATTAGGAGAAACAGTGGGTGAGCTAGAAACCACGTTCTATAACTTTGCTGTTGGTTCATTAATTATGGGAATATTATGGGTTTTCTTTGGTAAAGGTAAACTTTCTTATACGGTGGAAGCACCTAAATGGACACTACTCGGCGGTGTGTTAGGTATCGCATATCTATTAGCTATTGTTATCAGTGTTCCATTTGTCGGCGTAGGTATAACGATGGTGTCTGTAATTATTGGTCAGATGTTAATGAGTCTAGTCATTGAACATTTCGGTTGGCTTGGCAGCAAAACAGCAAAAATAAATAAACAAAAAGTATTTGCGGCTATTTCAATGATCATTGCACTTATTTTAATCAAGTAGGAGGTCTAATTAATGGATATTATTATGATTTTATTCACCTTAATAGGTGGTATCACGTTGAGACACAATCGTCAATTAATGGTACTTTCAGTCAAAAAGCCGGTACAATCGAAGCTACACTTTTAACCTTTATTACCGGAGCAATATTTCTATTTATCATTATTCTGTTCTTTGGACAGGGGGATTTACTAGCAATAATGGATGCACCTAACTAGCAGTTAAGTGCTGTATTCCTGGGGGCTATTTATCTGTCTTTTACTGTTATAGCTATCCCAAAAATCGGTGTAATTGCAACTAATATTACAACAATTATTGGTCAACTAGTGATAAGTGTTGTTATTGACCATTTTGGTTGGTTCGGCAGCATCCAAATAGTAGTGGATTGGAAAAGAATGATTGCTCTAGGGTTCATGGCTTTAGCTCTCTATTTTATTTATCAAGGAAATAAGCTATCAAAAAAGAAAGTGGAAGTGCCTGAGATTTAAATAAGTCTACGGAAACAATAAAGAGGAAGTCATTAGAAAAGCATTCGAGAGTTCTCTCTAATAAGAGGGACCTCTCTCTTTCATAGCGTTAACCACACTACAATCTTTCATCTTTTAATCCAACTGACCATATTTTAATACTAAGATCGAGTAGAAATACATCGTCGGGGCTTATAAGCGAAAGCTGTGTTAGTGACTCGATTTTTCGTAATCGGTAAAGAAGTGACTGCCTGTGTAGATTCAACTTTCGTGCAGTCTGACTCACGTTCCCATTGTTCAAGTGATAAGCTGTGAAGGTTCCGATCAAATCCATGTTTCTCTTTTTATCGTAGGCAAGTAATGGAGCGATTGTTGACATAGTGACTTCCTGGACATCTTTATCACGTGAAAGGCTTTGCAACAAACGATTGATTTTTGTATCTTCGTAATCTATACGACTTCCAGAACCTTTTTGTTTTCTACCAAGATCCAGCGCCACGCATGCTTTGTCATAGCTTTCTTTAAAGACAAGCACACCCTCACCACTTTTGCCAATTCCCCACGTTAGTACGATACCTGGAAACAGTTTACTTAATCGTCTCTCCAGTAAATCCAGAAACTGATTCACAAGTTCATTTTTCCCATGCTCAGTTTCTAGAAAGATAACGAGTTTGTTGTCCTGAACAGTTGTTAGAATTCTTCGCTCAATTGCTTCTCCTGCATACAATACTTCCTCGCTTACATAGTAAATCATGCTTTCAAACCAATGTTCGTAAGAGGAAAAACCTTTTCGGTTTTTTTGGGAAAGGTCAGTAAGGTTATCCAGTTGTCCCATCACACAGACATATGGAAGCGTGAGGTTATAGCCAAGTAGCTTACCACGAGAAAGGAGGCGCTCTTCTGAGGAGTATTCGCCGTTTGCAATACTAAGTATAAAATCATCTTTTAATCGCATTTCAGTTTCTTCAATTGCATTGTCCTTCAAAAATGCAAGTGCAGCAGCGGTAGCAGCGTGCTCTAATAAACTTGTATCAATCTCGCTCGTATCATTTTTGGGGAAAACCACAAGTTCCCCCTGCTCTGTACCTGCAGATTGAATCTTCATAACTAATCCGGGCATCTCCCCAATCACAAATTCCTCAATCTTTTTGAGCATTGGATGAAGCATATTTCCACCAGCTCGTGTAATGTTCATATATTGCTCACGGTAGGCATTCCATTTCTCAAGAATGGACTTCGAACACCCTGCTTTTCCTTTCACTTTACCTTTTGAGTCTGCAATTAGAATTGGCGAAGTCGTCTGCTTGTTAACAAACCGTGCGATATCATTAGCGTTGCCACCTTGAAGGACCATTTCTAAAAGCCTTTGCTGTATTTCTTCAGATCTTCTTAACTCTTCCTGTTGATAGTGATTAATTCTATCCATACACGCCTGAATTACATCAGAAAACCGGATTTCCCATGTCATTTCAATTAATCCAAATTCCCTCTCTTGTGCATAGGAAATGACCTGCTTCGGGATATCAAAGAGATGACGTCCAGTTGCAAGAGCAAGAGCAGATGCTCCTGATTCATAGACATCCTGAACGAAACCTAGTAATGCTTCCGGGTCTTTACCAAGCCCAATACCTGTGCTGAGTACAAACTCATGCTGTCGAACAAAATTTTCGACAGGCGTCTCAATCACAGATACCCATTCTACCTGTTTGTTTTGAATCATTCTGTTCCCTGAATGTATTTTGGCATGGGAAAGCATAGGCAATTCGATGATTTCCTTGAGACTAACCGCCATATCGATCACCCCTGGCAGTTATGACATCAAGTAAACGAGTGGAGTCCACATTGCCCCCGCTAATAATCGCTGCAGTACGCTTGCTAATTCCCTTCGCTTTTCTATGTAATAATACCGAGACTGCTGTTGCAGCAGCCCCCTCCACACCCATCTGATGCTGATGCCACATAAACGCTATTCCAGAAGCAATTTCATCCTCTGAAAGCAGCACGATTTCATCTACGTATTCCTTCACCATCGAGAATGTATATGCATTATCTGGTCCAATTCCCCCAAGTAAACTATCAGCTAGCGTGTCCTGTTCTACTAGCGTAACTGGTTTGTTTATCCTGATGCTTTCATACATAACCGCTGCATTCTTCATAGAAACACCGATGATTCGAATGGACGGGTCTGCTACCTTCAATCCAAGCGCAATTCCTGAAAGCAATCCCCCTCCTGACAGTGGAATGATACACGTATCAATGTCAGGCAGTTCATCAAGCAGTTCAAGCGCAATCGTCCCCTGACCTGCGATGACTTCCGGATCATCAAATGGCTTAATCACCGACATTCCTTCCTCATCTCGAAGCTGATAGCAATAGGCTTCTGCATCGTCCTGGTTCTCTCCGATCCGTCTCACCTCCGCTCCCAAGTCATGAAGCTTGGTCACTTTATTTAACGGAACACGATTAGAAATACAAATGAGTGCTTTCATACCAAGCTGCTTTGCCACATAAGCAACAGCCAACCCGTGGTTCCCTGTCGAGAAAGTCGTTACACCTTTTTCACGCTCCTCTTCCGACAAGCTTAGAATCTTATTCGCGGCACCACGTAATTTAAATGCACCAGTTGGCTGAAGATTTTCAAGTTTAAGGTAAGCATCTGTACCACTTTCGATTGAAAGTCGGTCGGAATGCACAAGGGGAGTCGCCTTAATAAATGATGCGATTCGTTTCTTTGCAATCCAAATATCCCGAAGTGTGGGGCAAGTAGTAGAATGAAGGCCATTATGGGGTAAATCCATATGCATCATGCCTCCTTTGAAGAATGTAAATAATTTATTATATATTCATTATTTTCTGTTAATTATACTGTAATTTAGGTAAGGATTCTAATCCATTGGAAGTTTTATACTAAAATCAAAAAGAGGAGGGGGGTCAGACACGTGTCTGACCCCCTTCTAAAAATGGTGATTTAAGCACAATGACTACAGATCCTGTCGATTTTGTATTAGAATAGAGAGAGCGAAAAATAGGAGTGGTAGAGATGAATAAAGAGATTAAACTAATTGCATTAGATATGGATGGAACACTCGTCAATCATGATGGGGAAGTTTCAAAAGAAAATGAAGAAGCTGTAAAGCGCGCTAAGGAGCAAGGTATTCACGTTGTTTTAAGCACTGGTCGTTCGCTACCTTTCTGCCGTGACATTGCAGAGCAACTCGGACGTTCTGAGTATCTTGTAACAGTGAACGGTGGACAGGTCTATAATAAGAAATTAGAGCTTGTGGACAGTACCCACCTGGATAACGAGCTTGTAAAGCGACTCTGGGAATTAAAAGTGAAGCATGACGTGTATTTCTGGTCATCCACAACAGAGGGCGTCTTTAATACACAGAAGCCATTTGATCGAGAAATTCATGAGTATCAATGGTTAAAATTCGGTTTTGATATTAAAGATGACGAGATCCGTAAGGTTATTACCGATGAAGTAATGGCAAACGAAGCGTTCGAAGTGACGAACTCAAGTCCGACTAACCTCGAAATTAATCCAGCTGGTGTAAACAAAGCCGCTGCACTTCTCAAGGTCTGCGACTGGCTTGATCTTTCTATGGAGCACGTCATGGCTGTTGGAGACAGCATGAACGATATCGCCATGATCCGCGAAGCAGGTTTCGGCGTAGCTATGGGGAATGCTCAAGAACGCGTTAAAGAAGCAGCAAACTGGATCACAAAAGACTACACAGAGCATGGCGTAGCACATGCCATTGAGCGTGTATTGAAGTAAAAAAGCGGTTAAGCGGTGCCTGTCACCACCCGCTATTTGTCGAAAGGGGGTGCAGTGGAAAACACCTCTGCACCCCCTTTTCTATTCCTTACACTGGGAGGAATATCTGTCCATACCGTTCAATTCCCCCTGCTTTCATAGCTACTTATCTTTCTCCGTAACTTTAAGCACATATGGTTTGTGTGAATGAAGCTGTTCCCCTTTCTCTACATGAACTTTCATGTTGTACGTTCTTGGTTCGGGGATTTCTATTTTAGCTTCATACATACCCTCCCCCATTTCTTCCGCATCTGTGTAGGTATGCTTCTCTTCTCCTTCTTTCCAGTATTCAAAACGTACATCTGCTTCAACAAGCTGATGTCCATCTTCCAGCACTTCTGTCATAAGCACTGCAGGATCCTGAGTATCGTTTTCGAGCATGGTGTTCAATTCCGGTCTGTGATGATCCTCATGATGGCCATCTGAAATTTCTTCCATAATTTCTTTTTTTAATGAAGGTTCCGACATGCTTTTCTCACTCTCATCTTCAGCCTGTGCCGCCTCTCTTACCATCGCATCACCCGTTTCTTCTTCATTCATACCTTCCTCATTCGTTTTCTCGGCATCAACTTGTGTACTGTTCATTTCTTCGTTGCTTATGTTCTCTAAGCTTCTGAACATGCTGCAAGCGCAAGTAGAAATGCCATTCCAATCATAAGTGGTATTCTTTTCAATCGATTCAGCTTCTCATGTTTCTCCTACTTAGCTAACGAGAAAGAAGAACCTTTGGATCATATGTAATAAGATCTAGCAAATACATTTCGTCAAATATCCACAATTAAGGAAACGATTTTCTTATCTTAGTAATAACGTCTTATTTTTCTGTTTATTCCGACAATATTAATGAATATTCAATTGGAAACTGTTACCATCAAAATAGGGATGGCATTACAAATACTTAATCCGGGGAGGACTAAAATGAAAAAACTCGTTTCTATGTTAACTGCTTTCTTGTTAGTGCTCGGCTTTTCGAATATCGGGTATGCTGATGATGATAAAGACTGTGGCGACTTTTCTTCGTGGCAAG
The DNA here is from genome assembly GCF_039851965.1 of Pseudalkalibacillus hwajinpoensis. Taxonomy (NCBI): domain Bacteria; kingdom Bacillati; phylum Bacillota; class Bacilli; order Caryophanales; family Guptibacillaceae; genus Guptibacillus; species Guptibacillus hwajinpoensis. The sequence continues at coordinate 1,235,215 of NZ_CP156674.1, forward strand.
AAGCACAAACTTTTTTTGAAAATAACGATCCCGACACTGATCCTAATGACCTTGATCGCGATAGTGACGGAGATGCCTGTGAAACATTAAAGGGTTACGATGAAGGAGCTAGTACAGGTTCATCAGATGATACAGAAGAAGCAACTTCTGACGAGGAAACTTCTTCGGATGAAAACATGGTAAGTGAAGAAGATAGTAGTTCAGATTCAGACGAGAGCTCAGAAGAAGGTGCTGAAATGGCAGACACAGCAACAAACTATCCACTCTATATGGGACTTGGGCTTGCAATTGCTGCATTCGGTTCTCTACTTCTATTTCAAAAAAGAGTTCACTCTTAAAACACATACCATCCCTTTGAGATAGGCGGTCACCGTCTATCTCTTCATCACTAAAGAAGGTGATACTGTTGAGAAGAAATATAAGCACAATTCTCATTCTCGTAGGATTTTTCGTTACAATCTGGAGCGGGTATGAATGGTGGAGTCAAAAAAGTGTCGCAACGTTTAACCCGAAAAAAGCGGAAGCGGTGGCGGTGAATTGGAATGATACGAAAAAAGAAGAGACATTAAATAAAGAAGTTCTTAAAACGAGTGTGATTTCACGCTCAATGGAATCCTACAATTTCGAAACTGGAGAACAAATTGGAGAGCTAACGATCCCAAAGCTCGGATACCTTTATCCCATCTATTGGGGTACGGATGATGAAACTCTCAAACTGGGCGTCGGCATGTACGATACAGACTACACGACAGTGCCAGCAAAAGCCGCGCATACAGCACTTGCCGGTCACCGAGACACCGTATTTGATGGGCTTGATCAACTCGAGAAAGGTGATCGCCTCTACCTAAAAGTAGGTGATGTTTCGTACGAATACCAAATAAGAAAAACATGGATCACAGATGAGCACGACCGAAGCGTTATTGTTAAAAAAAATACGCCAACTTTAACACTAACAACCTGTTATCCTTTTGATTTCCTCGGCTCAGCGCCTGATCGATATATTATCGAAGCAAGCTTGATCCAGATGGAAGAAACATAACGTTATACTGTGTAAGCCATCCTATACTTCTTGGGAAGGCTTTTTTCATATCAAAAAGAGAGCTGATTCGTCAGCTCTCTTCATCTTATTATGAACGTATTTTGCTAATGGATAGCTTTTCCTGTACGATGTGGATCGCCTCTGCAAGCAATGGCGCAATCGAAAGAACCGTGATCTTATCAAGATCCTCCGCTTCAGGTAAAGCAATCGTGTTTGTAACGACAACTTCTTTAATATTTGAATCAGCAATTTCTTCTGTAGCACGGCCTGATAACACCGCATGTGTAAACGTTGCATAGACTTCCTTCACACCATTTTCTTCTAAAATGCGTGACGTAAGTGCAACGTTTCTTCCTGTGTCGATCATGTCATCGATAATGATCGCCGTTTTCCCCTTTACATCACCAATTACATTCACAGTGGACGGTTCACCTGTATCATACGAACGACGGTCAATGAGAGCAATCGGTACATCAAGAAGTGATCCTAGCTTACGGGCACGAAGCGCACTACTGTTGTCTGGCGCAACGACGACAACATCTCCCAAATTCTTATTCACGAAGTATTCCGCAAGAATCGGGATTCCTGACACCTGGTCAACTGGGATATTAAAGAAGCCTTCAATCTGATTCGCGTGCAAATCAATGGTCAGCACACGAGTTGCACCAGCACGCTCAAGCATATTTGCGATGAGCTTTGCCGTAATTGGCTGTCTTGGTCCGGTTTTTCGATCCTGTCGCGCATATCCGTAATACGGGAGGACTACGTTAATCGTTTTAGCAGATGCACGCTTTAGCGCATCGATCATTATCAAAAGCTCCATCAGGTAGTCGTTTCCTGAGCCTGCAATGGACTGAACGAGGTATGTATCACAACCACGGATGCTTTCCTCAACGTTCATGTGAATCTCTCCATCACTAAAACGTTTCACAGAGCAGTTTCCTACTTGAATCCCCAGGACCCCAACAATCTCCTCTGTTAACTCCGGATTCGAGTTCAAAGCGAACACTTTCACATCTTCTTCCTGGCGTAGCATAGCGTAGCTCCTTTATCTTTCATTTATCCCACCTATATAGGCAGTAACTGCCCCTATAGGTCCGATTAGTTCAACTAACCATAAGTGGTGTTCAACCCCCCCACTTATAGAAGTTTCACTTTATAGACTGCGTATGTATCCCATACGTATGTAATTAGTTTAAACTTCTTCTCCACTATACCATACACAGATGGTCAATTCCTGCAGATTTTTTTTGAAATTTTTATAAAGAATACACTCTTCATAACTATCTCCAGCGTATGGAGTGGATGACATATAATACAATTGCCCCGAAGATCAGCATAAGAAATGCTGGTAAGACCCAATCAATTAAACCCGCCCGTTCTCCACTCGCTACGAGAATTGTCTCCCATGTCAGGTAAGCAAATAAAATCGCAATGGTATTCTTCAAGAAGTGAATCAAGGAAACTGCACTCCGATACTGCAGCTCTGCGTTTCCTTTCGTTATTTTCACCACGTAATTGTACACATGTGGATAACGTTCTAGAAAAGAAAACCCTATCCATATCACCGCTCCAATGAGAGGAAGAAGTAGAAGTGAGCCTTTTCCACCCCAATCGTTTACCTCGCCTTGCCCATTGAAGTGAATTGGCACTTCTTCAGGTAACGCTGACCACTCGAGGTACAAATAGAGCAGACATAGAAGTAACATGACCAGCCCACCCAGATCGAACAATCGTTGTAGAAAAGACTTCTCAACCTTTATTTTCGGTCTCTTCTCCATCATAACCCCACCTCTCTTCTACCTGTTATACGTAATGCGCCTCAAAAAGTTTCATTCAAAATAAGGAGAGGTGATTGTCATCCTTTCTTCACTTCCTTTCACATAAGATCCAGCGATAAAATCATGGGTGCCTTTGTTCATCAATAATTGACCCGAACTCATTACATCACTCGTCAGAATTTCATAGTCTGATTAAATAGAATCATAAAGCCCACTCACTTCTTCCATAATCATACATACCATACATTCACCCGTTGTCTATACTTAAGTTGATTCATCAAGCTGATCTATAATAGAATAGAAATTAGAATACTTATGGGTCGTTATAGAGGAGGTTCAAAAGAATTGAGTAATTACAATTTAGATTCATCACAGTTCGTTTCATTAAAAACCGCTTCTAAACGATTATTTAAATTAATTAGCGAGCGATTAAATGTCAATACAGCCTACGTGACCAAACGAGGCAATAATGCTATGACAGTACTTAGTTCTTTTAATGAAAAGGAAGAAATTATCCCTGAAGGATATGAAGTTGAATATAGTGGTACGTATTGTCGCTTAATTATTGGCAATGAACACAATGCCATGAATACGGTTAACCTAACGAAGGATAAGTTAACAGAGCAACTAGAAGTGACTTCACAGCTACAGGTCAAGGGATTTCTAGGCGTTACATTAACCAAATTAAACGGAGAAGTATTCGGTACTTTATGTGTGATGGATAAAGAAGAAAAGGATTTTAGCGATGAAGATATCCAATACCTGAAATCGATGGCCGAAATTCTTTCTTATGTTATTGATCTTGATCAAACGAAATACAACATGAGTTTTCTCACTGTTCCGATTGTCCCAATTACCCAGGGTATAGCGATTCTTTCGTTACAGGGCCTCATTGACGAAGATCGCACTGAAAATATTACTCAGACTGCTCTTCAATACGGTGCAAACCGAGATATCAACTATTTTATCGTCGACCTTTCAGGATTAATGATAATAGATAGTGAGTTTTCGAACGTCCTCGGTGAGCTTGTCCCTTCCTTACAGCTTATGGGGATTGAAACCGTCATCACTGGTATTACACCTGAAATAGCCAGACATGAAGCAGCGAATGATCACCTTTTACAAGCTAAGACCGTACCAACACTAGAAGTAGCTCTTGACTATATTGGCTTTAAGTTAATTGAGAAAGACTAGAAAGCAAGAAGACACACGCTGGCCGTGTGTCTTCTTTATTTAACTGCTACATCTTAGCTACTTTCCTTGACTCTTCATCAATTCGCTTCATCTCGGCCCCGGTTAATTTAAAACCAAGAACCTTCACATTATCTTCCGCGTGCTTGAGTTTCGAAGCGCCGGGAATCGCGACAACCGTTTCTCCATGGAAATGAACAATCCAGTTCAGGGCAACCTGTCCAGCTCCAACGCCATATTCCTTTCCAATTTCCTCAAGTGTATTGATGAGGGGCAGCGTTTTGGCTAGACCCTGTGGCTTAAATTGAGACATGTACTTCCTTGGACCAGATAGATTTTCTGCGAGCTCAGGGTTTTGATGAAACTTTCCAGTTAATATCCCCTGTTCAAGCGGAGAGTAGGCTATAATCGTTACACCGTACCGCTTAGCAAGGTCTAATACACCGTTCGTTTCGATCTGCCTGTCGAGCAAACTGTACCTCATCTGGTTTGAAGCAAGATCGACACCGTGTTTCTTTAATTCCTGTATCACTCGGTCCATCTTCTCACGATTAAAGTTACTAACCCCTACTGCACCAATTTTGTTTTCATTAAGAAGTTTCGCCATTTCCTTCATTTCTTTTTCAGGTGAAGAAAATGAAAACGGTCGGTGCACCTGATGGAGGTCTATTCGTCTTACCTTCAAGAGAATGAATAAGATGTTTGGCCCAGTTTTCTCAAAGCCGTGCCACCTCCTATAATTTGTCTTCCGGCAATTATAGCACTGGCTAAAGAAACGACACCAATTTGAATGCCGTCCTTTTAAATTAATGTCTTTTTAAATGAATAGCTCACACGATCGTAGTCCATTTTTTCTTCATAAAAGCGATGGGCTTCTTTTCGATGCAAACCTGACGAGAGTGTAATATTGCTATAACCGCGATCTTTCGCCCATTCTTCTACAAATGTAAGCAGCATTTCACCATATCCTTTCGAGCGATGGGCGCTCCCTGTGACAAGATCGCAAACCCATACAGACCGACCGTTATACAGCGTGATCATTGGCTTAAAACCAGTAACTGCAACGACCTCACCTCTCTGGTACAGCGCATATAATTGATACATATCTTTCTCACGGGCTTCTGCCACTAAAGATAGATACTGCTCTTCATCCAGTTGTGTGCGCAGTTCTTTTATCACCTTAAACGCTTCCATCACCTCTTCAATTGTTCGCATTTCTTTAATCATATTAATCCTCCTTTGAATGACAGGCGTATGAATATCCGAGACAGTGAAACACTGACTTCTCTAAAAATCGGCTGACTCATTGGCCTCGCATCAACCGTTAAATAAGAGCGGTTCAACTCAAGTGCTTCCTTAGCCCGTGCTGCGAGAAGTTTCGTATAAAGTGAAACTTCCATTTAGGGGGTTTTGCTTCCTCCCCCTGTGATGGTTAGTTGAACCAATCGGACCTTTGGGGGCAGTTGACCCCTACCTAACATCTCGATTGACTTATGTGCCTTAGGTGGGGGTTTTACTGCCCCTTAAGGCTGGGATAAAATCCATTCCCCCTATAATTCGGTAGCGTAGCACCTCCCCAGAGACTCGCAAAGCTTTTACCTTCTTTATACATCCATGCAGCACTAACAAGCTGCTTTTCTTCATAAATTCCATAAATAAAAAGGCCTTCTGGATTTCCCTTCTTATCACGCCAAAGTCTTATCCCGAGATCCTCATGTGACTCGTCCCAGATCGCATCCTCTAACCCCACGATAACCTTTATTCCATTTCCATCTTTTATTTCGCAGATCTGAGAAGTATCCTCGCCTAGCAATAGATGGTCTTTCGTGAGCTCTATTACCATCAACGCCTCAGGATCTTCACAAGTAAATCCATTCGCCTTGAAATTCTCCTTAAAATTAGCTGGCGAATCACGGCTGTATACCTTCCATTCAAACCCCTGCTTCGCCTCTTGAAAACGAGCTACTTCCTCCTGAATTGCTTTATGTATGTTCTGTTCATCCAGGTTCGAATAGATGACAAACCCTTTTTCCTCATGCTCGGAAACGTGACGAATAACGAATTCCGACTCCTCGCGCATAAAGTGAAAATTCCATAAGAGGGGGTTTTCTTTCATCCCCCTCTGATGGTTAGTTGAACCAATCGGACCTTTAGGGGCAGTTGACCCCTACCTAACATCTCGATTGACTTATGTGCCTTAGGTGGGGGGGTTACTGCCACTTAAGGGTGGGATAAAACCTGGCGGATTAACATCTCTCCTCATTTCTTGATCAAACAATTTTCTCAGTTCTTCTTTTTTCAATTCCCTTCACTCCCTTCCGTGCTACTATTTCTAATTCTACAAACAAAAATAGCATCCTTTTGACAAATAAAAAAAGCCTGCCTAAAGGCAGGAGGTTACAGGCCAGCTCCAGCAGTAACATACTGATCTTCCGTGCATAATCCAAATGGCAAACAGAGCGGCTGTCCTGTTCTTGGATCATAGATAATATCGCTTCGAACGCCAAACACATCTTCCAGAATTTCTGACTTCATCACATCTTTTGGTGTTCCTGTTTTCATGACCGTTCCGTTTTTAATCGCAACCATATGGCCAGCATATCGGCTTGCATGATTCAAATCATGAACAACCATTACAATTGTCCTTCCCTCCTGGCGATTTAGCTTTTGCAGAAGCTCGAGTACCTCAAGCTGGTGAGCCATGTCAAGAAACGTTGTCGGTTCATCTAGAAACAGAAGATTTGTATCCTGCGCGAGTGCCATCGCAATCCAGGCGCGCTGGCGTTGACCTCCTGATAGCTGGTCTATCGGACGGTTTGCAAATTCGGATATGCCTGTCATTTCAATAGCCCAGGCAATTTTCTCTTTGTCTTCAATTGTTAACGCTTTCAATCCCTTCTGATGGGGAAATCGTCCGTAAGTCACAAGCTCAAGCACGGTCAGACCTTCAGGTGCTGTTGGATTTTGTGGAAGGATCGCCATTTTCTTTGCGACTTCACGCGTATGCTGCTCATGGATTGCTTTCCCATCAAGGTACACAGCCCCGCTTTTGGGTTTCATTAATCGTGCCAGCGATTTAAGAATAGTTGATTTGCCCGATCCATTCGCACCGACAAGAGCCGTAATCTCGCCTTCAGGAATATTGAGATTAAGTTGATCGACTATGATGTTATCCTGGTATCCGATTTTAAGATTATCTGTTTGAATCACGAGCAAACATTCCTTTCTGTTTATACTTCAACAAAGTCTTTATGATGGGTTGAGTACATCGCCATGGCCTCAGCCTCAGGATCAAGGTAAGCTTTCGCACTATTCAATGCTTTCGGTCCTTCCGCTAGGCCTCCTGCGATAAGAGATAAGCGATTCGGATACGTAACAATATCGCCCGCTGCAAAAATGCCTGGGATACTCGTTTCCATTTTCCCGTCTGTGACTACCTTACCATCAATCATGTTTAGTCCCCACTCTTTGATACCGCCGAGATCGAGGTCGAAACCATGATTGACAAGTAATTCATCAATTTCTAGCTCCTCAATTTTGCCTGTATCCACGTGTGTGAGCCTGACTTTCTCGATTCGATTCCCATCACCAATCAATCCTGAAACATAGCACAGGCACCTGATCTTTGTACTTGAGTTTGTCATTTCAGTCACGCTGTTCTCATGGCAACTGAATGCTTCACGTCGATGCACGATCATTACTTTTTTCGCAAGCGGCTCAAGCATGTTAGCCCAGTCGACAGCTGAATCGCCACCACCGGAAATTAGAACATGCTTTCCACTAAAATACTCAAGTCGGTCAACGGAATAATGAAGATTGCCTCCTTCATACTGAAGCGCTTCCTCAATAGGGAGTTTCTTCACACCGAGCGTCCCATGACCAATAGCAAGAATGACCGATCGCGTATGATGCCTATTTCCGTTATGACTGATTAGAGTATATGTACCATCATCTTCCCGTTTAAGATCATTTACCCGTTCTTCAAATACCATCGTCGGGTCAAAGGTTTGCGCCTGTTCACTAAGCTGTTTAATAAGGTCAGCCCCAGATATACCTGGAATCGCGCCGATGTCTCTTAGAATTTTCTCTGGATAGAAATACGTCACCTTACCACCGACCTGCGGCAAATATTCGATTACCTTCGTTTTTAATTCCCGCATCCCACTATAGAAAGCTGTAAAAAGGCCAATTGGGCCCCCGCCAATAATCGTAACGTCGTACAAGTCTTTGTTCTCCACTTTCGTTCCCTCCTATGCTTTCGCTTTCGCAAGTAAATATAAAAAGTAAGGGGCACCAATAATCGCAACCATAATACCGGCATGAATTTCTGAAGGGGCAAGAATCGTCCGACCGATCGTATCTGCTACGAGAAGAACAAGTCCTCCCGATAGAGCTGATAATGGCAGGAGAAATCGATGGTGATTACCAACAAACTGCCTGGCAAGATGTGGACCAACAAGTCCAACAAATCCAATACCTCCGCTAACAGATACACAAGCGGATGCAAGAGCAACTGCAGCACCAAGGAGCATAAAACGCTCCTTTTCAACTCTCACGCCCATTCCGATTGCAAGCTTTTCACCAAAGTTTAGCCCATCAAGCATTCTTGCTTTATAGAAAATAAAAGTGAACAGCACGATAATCCACGGTAATAGGGTACGCACGTGCACCCACGTCGTCCCCCATATTTTCCCTGCTAGCCACACGGCAATAAACTGGTAATCAAATGGATCCATCCTGAGTGTTAAAATCGTGATTAAAGCACCAATTCCTGCTGCAACTGCGATACCATTTAAAATCAAACGTTGTGGCATAAGCCCTTCGCTTCTGCTATAGGAGAGAACGTAAATGATAACAGCAGTGAGGAAGCCGCCGACAAGGGCAAGAAACGGCATAAGCAGGATTGGCGCATCAGTCGTTTTTGGAAAAAACGATACAAACACAACAACCATCAGCGCTGCTCCACTATTGATACCAAGAATACCCGGATCTGCAAGAGCGTTTCTAGAAACACCCTGAAGTATACACCCGGAAACTGCAAGTCCTGCACCGACGAGAACTGCGATCACTATTCGCGGTAATCGAAATTCAAACAGAATTAAGCTCTGTTTTTCTGTTCCATAACCGAATAGTGTTTTCACAACTTCTAATGGACTTAAATTCGTTAAGCCCGTATTCATACTAATAAAAAAGGTAGCAAGTATGAGGATAAAGAAAACACCCATCACTATGAACCGTCGCCTGTTTTTCTTATGCTGCCCATCAAAAAGCGTATTTGTACCCATTACAGCTCTCTCCCTTCTCGTCTTGCTACAAAGAGAAAGAATGGAACGCCTACAAGTGCAAAGATGGCGCCAATAGGCGTCTCGTACGGTGCATTTATTATCCTTGCACCCATATCGGCAACAATCATGAATAATCCGCCGAGAACGGCCGAACATGGAATGATCCAACGGTAGTCCACACCGACAAGAAATCTTGCAATGTGAGGGATAACAAGACCTACGAAACCGATCGGCCCTACAGCTGAAACAGCAGCACCAGCCAGAACAAGCACAACAATTGCTGCAAGTCCTTTTATTAATTTAGTACGTTGCCCGAGTCCCACGGCGACATCTTCACCAAGACTTAAGAGGGATATTGATTTTGAAAGAAATAACGCAGCAATAAGAGCAGCGATTATCCATGGCAGAAGCAGTTGAATTTGTGGCCATTTCAATCCGGCAGTTCCCCCTGCAAACCAGAAAGCCAGGTTCTGCGAGAGCTGAAAATGGATTGCAACTCCTTCACTTACTGCGGTAAATAATGCACTAACCGCAGCTCCTGCTAAAACTAGCCGGATAGGTGACAAACCATTTCTCGAGAGCGAGCCTATTCCAAATACGAGTCCAGCACCAATGCCTGCTCCTATGAACGATAGAAGCATCAAGTAGGTATAGGACAGGCCAGGGAAAAATGCGAAGCTAAGCGCTATCATTAATGTTGCACCTGCATTCAGTCCAAGTAGCCCTGAATCAGCAAGTGGATTCCTCGTTACTCCCTGCATGATCGCACCCGCCACAGCAAAACTCGCCCCGATTATAATGTCTGCGACAGACCGTGGCAGTCGAAATTCTCGAATGATCGAATGCTCTGTGGAAGCAGCATCAAACCTAAAAATCGCGTCCCACACTGTAGCCAGCTTGACATCAGCCGCACCAAGCGCGACAGAAAATCCGAGACTAAGAATCAGGACCACTGTTCCAGCGACGAGAATTAGCATAGCAGCGAAGGGTCTCGATTGGATGGCGAGCTGCTCCTTCATCGCTCCTTCCATTGACTTAGTTGATTTAGACATACTACTTCTCCTTGTTTCCACGTGAATTTTGAAGAAAACCCTGGTGCTTGAGCACCAGGAATTCTTTTAATTATTCTCTTTAAGTGTTTCAACAATCAAATCCAATTGGCCTTCAACCGCAATAGGATCGTAGTAATACATATCGTCAAAATTCATTTCATAAAGCTGTCCATTCTTAACCGCATCAAGGTTTTGCCAGAGTGCACTTTCCTTCGTTTCCTTCAATGCGTCTTGATTATCCTCTGCAGCATATTCGGTATAAAACATGTGATCTGCAGCAAATTCTGGTAAGACTTCTAATGAAATCTTCTTCCAGTTATCTCCCTCGATCACTTCTTTCTGAATTTTCTCAGGAGCTTTTAAATCCAGTGCATCGTAGATCACCTGACCACCGCGACCAAAGTTATCACCGAATACATAGAAGTCTTTTGTTTGGACTTCATAAATCCCAACGGTTTCATCTTCTCCAATAACACCATCTAACTCTTTCTTAGCTGCTTCGGCTTTCTCATCGAATTCTTTAATCCAATCTTCTGCAGCGTCTTCCTTACCTGCAATTTCACCCATTGCTTTCACTTCCTCATCGAGCGAGTCATATGTACCGAAAGGCATTAATACCGTTGGGGCAATTTTGGAAAGTAAATCATATTGTTCCTGATCTGTAACCACTATTAAATCTGGATCAAGCGATGTCACCTTTTCAACTGATGGAGGCGTACCTATATCTTCAATGTCAGCAATTTGATCCTCGGTAAAATAAGGATTATCAAGTACAAATTGGTCAGGAGCCCCTACTGGTGTGATGCCCATTGCAAGGAAATATCCTACGTAATCTGTAGCAACAATACGCTCCGGTTCAGAAGGAATTTCAAACTCCTGTCCATCTGGCAGTGTAAATGTTCTCATCTCATTGCTTTTCTCGTCTTCCCCTGATCCTTCCGCCTCACTCGAAGATTCGTTACCGCATGCCGCTAAAATTAGAACTAGTACGAGTATCAGTAAAAAAGGCACTCCATTTTTGGTGAATTTCATAGTATGTATCCCTCTCCCCCTTAAATGATATTGAGATTCATTATCATTTAAAATAATAGCATCTATTCGTCACTATGTCTAGATGATGTAAAATAAGTTTCTTTGCCGCGACACCCTACTTAAAATAGCCTTGTTAACGCTTACTCACATGTTTAATAAATAAAAGATAAAGAAAAAGTGGTTTACAGTTACTTATCTCAGGTTATTAATACAGATGTTCAATAAATAAAATGGATCATTATTTTTTATGTTAGGATTCCTTACATAAAAACACAATAATCTGCAAATATCATTAGAATGGACACTAACAAAAAAATTAAAGGTGAGGTTATTTAATCCATGACATTAACGAAGAATAGTATTCAACAGGACATCATGAAGGAAGCTAAAGAAAAGAAGGTCGAATTTATTCGCCTTGAATTCACTGACATGCTTGGCGAAACGAAAAACGTAGAACTTCCAATTGAAGAATTGGAAAGCGTAATGAACAACGAAGCTATGTTTGACAGCTCTTCCATTGCTGGTTTCTCTGATATCCAGGAAAGTGATATGTACCTTTTCCCTGATCTTGAAACATTCAAAGTCCTACCAGACGCCGTTGATCAGGATTGTATCGCTCGCTTTATCTGTGACATCCATACACCAGATGGCGAACCATTCGAAGGTGATCCGCGCTTTATTCTGAAGAGAGCTATGAAAGAAGCAGAAGACATGGGCTATACTGTTAACGTTGGTCCTGAACCTGAATTCTTCCTATTCAAATTAGATAAAGACGGTTATCCAATCCGTAAGATGAACGACCGTGCTGGCTATTTCGATGCATCACCGAAAGATAAAGGTGACCAGGTTCGTCGTGACATCGTTCGTACCCTTAAGAAATTCGGCTTTGAAATGGAAGCTTCCCACCATGAAGTAGCACAGGGACAGCATGAGATCAACTTCCGTTTTGACAGCGTAATTAAAGCAGCTGACAATATCCAAACATTTAAAAATGTTGTAAAAGACGTTGCAACAAGCCACGAATATCATGCAACATTTATGCCGAAGCCAATTGCTGGTGAGAACGGATCTGGTATGCACTGCCACCTCTCCCTTTTCACAAATGGCAAAAGTGCATTTTATGACGAGAACGACGCTGAAGGTATCTCAACTACAATGAAACAATTTATGGCAGGTATTCTTTCACATGCAAATGGACTAGCTGCTATTACAAATCCGAACGTTAACTCATACAAGCGTCTTGTGCCAGGTTATGAAGCACCAGTTAGTGTGGCATGGTCTCACTCTAACCGAAGCTGTATGATCCGCGTTCCTACAACGCGTGGAATGGGTACTCGCTTTGAAATTCGTAACCCTGATCCAACAGCTAACCCTTACCTTACTTTAGCAGCAGTAATCCACGCTGGTTTAGAAGGAATCCGCGATAACCTTGATGCAGGTGAACCTGAAACGCGTAATCTTTATGAAGTTAATATAGATGACGTTCCGACGCTCCCAACCAACTTAAAAGAGGCAATCAAAGCACTTCGAGAAGATAAAGTGGTTATGGATGCACTTGGTGATCACACATCTAGAGTGTATATTGAGGAAAAAGAAAAAGAATGGATCGAATACTCTCTCATGGTTAGTCAGTGGGAAGTTGACCGTTATATGAATAAGTAAAAAAACGAGCTACCTCATTATGAGGTAGCTCATCTTTTGTATTATATGAAAAATCATTGCCTGCATTTGTATTCTTTAAGCTTCTGATACTGAATAATCTTCTCGTCTAACTGTTTACTTAAAAGAAGGATCTTTCCACTTGAGTAGTCATCGACTTCTTTTCCCAGATCATAAAGCACCATTCGCAACGTGTGAATTTCTTGTTCCAAGTTCTGCAGCAACATAGCGCTCTCCCTTTAGGTTAGTCTTTTTATTACATTACCATAAAATCAAGGGTATTATTTCATAATTTTACAATTCACATAGTTTTTTACATTTAAGTAATCATGATACCCTTAACTATAGAATGTTTAAAAAAGTAAATACTAGAACTACTCCACGCAATGGCCTAATTACATCAATATCTATGAAGAATGAAGAGTCTGGATGTATCGCCTCATCCTTAACCTTCGTTGTCACTTATAATCTTTCTTACCTTTTGAAACAACAAAAAGTACACCAACAATCATTGAACTAGTGACACCGATATCAAGACTCCCTGCACGATTTACTAGATATATCGAAATCAAGCTGATGATAGTTATGGAAATCATCAAGGTTTTAAATAAAAGCGTTTTGGTGTCTCCCTCGCTCATAATACCAACCCCCGATCATGAGCAGAATAGAATATTTCTCCTGTTTTTTCTGCAATAACTTATGATTAATATACACATACACAACCGTTAGCAATATCAGCATTACACTCACTAATACAATTTTTTCGTAAGGATAGCTAGTAAAAGCATGCGCGATCAGCACTACACCAAGCGGTAAAAAGAACATTCTTCCAGCAGCTCTTCCAAGTTTCTGTTTATCTTTAATCGCTTTTTCATTAAACCCTGCTAGTAACCAAGTTTGTTCTTTTACACCTGTTAAGTAAGCAATAACCAAAATCGCGCAGCCTATAATTAATAATTAATATCCATCTTTAGTCCTCCCTTTTTAAAATTCTATGATACTTGTACGACGTACATCCTATTGTTTGACTTCATATCTAAACCAAGCTATAGTTAAAGTAACAAGGGGAGTAGCGACCGGTAACGGCTGATGAGTCATCAATACGGTATTTCGATACCTGGTTCATCGGGCTAAGTCTTTAGTACGCAAGACCTTGGTACAATTTTGTTGTGCCAGGGTCTTTTTTGTATTCGCTGGCGGAGAGGAGTAAAAAATGATCGTTCTTGTCTTTCTTCTTGCTGCTGCAGTTGTCGTTGTCGCTGCTATTTACCTGAATCAGTTCGGAGATGTTATCAGTAAAAAATCTTCCTTGAGTGGGGCAGTTGTCGGGACCTTCCTGATTGCCGGAGCCACATCTTTACCAGAATTAACCACAAGCTTAACTGCTGTGGTCATCGATAATCCAGATATTGCTGTTGGAAACATGCTTGGAAGTAACGTGTTTAATCTATTAATTCTTGCTGTTGTGGACCTGCTCTATCGCAGGCGCCGACTATTTCAGAAGGTAAACACAAAAGCAAATGTCCCTTCCGCTCTTTTTGGACTTCTGTTCCTGATTATTCTAATCGTCTCACTTTTAATACCTGGTTCCATCGAAATCTTTGGCGTTGGTATCGAGATGTTTGTCATTGTTCTCCTATATGTTCTTTCGATGCGATACATTTCAGAAGATGATTCAGAACAGGAAGGCGTTCTAACAAAAGATTACTCACTTCGAACAGCAGTGATTGGATTTATTGTCGCTGCCCTGGTTGTCTTTGCATCAGGTAGTGTCTTATCCATTGCAGGTGATCGTCTTGCAGAAGCAACTGGAATGAACGCAAGCTTTGTCGGAAGCTTTCTGATCGCTGCTTCAACTTCTTTACCAGAGCTTGTGACGGTACTCGCTGCTTTCAAACTAGCAAACTATAACATGGCGATTGGCTCCATTCTCGGAAGCAACTTGTTTAACATTCAGCTGCTTGCTTTAACCGATGCGCTTTACCGCGATGGTGCCATCCTCGCAGCCGTTGATACGTCACACATCTTTATTGCGTTCCTTGGACTACTAATGACCATTGTAATTATGTACTTGCTCCTTCGTCCAGCAACGGTTCGCAGCCAGTGGCGCTATGCAGCACCATCTATTGTCATGGCATTACTTTATGTTGTCGTTTCATATGTGTTGTTCTAACGATAAGACGTGCGGATTCTTTCCAGCACGTCTTTTTTATTGCACATCGTTATTTATATAATAGGTTTACGAATCATAAGTAAAAAAGTTCCATTTCCTTTTATGAAAAGATTAAAACAGAGAAGCGAAATTCGCTTCTCTGTTTCATAAACTGATTCACAATCAATCCCAGAACCCACCATCAGAATGGATAATCTGTCCCGTTACCCACTTAGCTGCATCGCTCGTAAGAAAAGCTACAAGACGAGCGGCATCTTCAGGGGTTCCAATCCGTCCCATTGGAAATTTAGGTTTTAGAAAATCCTGTGTTTCTTTATCCATGCATCCCGAATCCGTCGGTCCCGGGTCAATCGCATTAACAGTAATATGATAAGGAGCTAGCTCAGCTGCAAGTGAAGCTGTGAAAGCAGAAATCGCTCCTTTTGTCGTAACGTAAGCAATATTTCCAGGCTGAGGGCTTTTATCCTGACCGGAAACGAAATTCACAATCTTTCCTCCACGCTCTGCTTGTTTCAAGCGTTTTGCAAATTCCACCGATACCATGCACGTACCTCTCACATTCACTGCACAGTGATCATCAAAGATCTCCGCAGTGACATCTTCATGCCCCACTTCTACGCAGTGCGTTGCATTGTTAATAAGAATTGTCATTTCTCCCGCCATCTTCTCAACTTCGTCCATAAGACGTGTCGATGCCTCTGCTTCCGCTAAGTCAAGCTCCATGCTTTCTGCTAAGACACCAAATTCGCGTAATTCTCTTTTGAATTCGTCTGCCCAGTTGTCCATTACATCATCATACCCAGTTACTTTATCATAGCTTGATAGATGCGTGAAAAAGAGGTTAACACCCTTCTGAGCCAACTCACGACAGATGGCAGCGCCTATTCCTTTTGGACGACTTGCCCCAGTTACGATGGCTATTTTGTTTAGCTTATTCAAGTTAGTTCCTCCTTATTAGAGGATACCAGATCACAATGAAAGGAGATGATAACATCAAAAAGGAGCAGAAACCTCCGTAGGTATCTGCCCTGATCGTTTTATCCATCATGAACGGCGTACCCCCTGTATAAGTTTAATAGACATACCTATCCATCAGTGATAGGCCTATCAAATTACTAAACCATTACAGGATGTGTCCACACATGTTCATGATCCCCTTTCACTTCATCTCCACCTTCATTATAGCAAGCGCTTTCAATGCTTCGCAAGCAATAATTGGTTATTCACTATCTTCTTATTTAACTTTCTTCTACTAAAATGGGAAATAACTCAAAAATTATCTTTAATTCGAGAATAATGAGTTTGAAGTTACCATTACAGTGGAATTACAAAACTATTGGTGATCGATTAAAGGAGAAAATGAATGCGTAAACAAACGAACCTCGTTCAAAGATTGATAACTAGGGAACATAACTCTTTATTTGAACTATATGATGCTTATATTTTTCATATCCGAAAAATCGTTTCAACCAGTAAAGCCAGCCCAGATGAAGAAGAAAGAATTATTTCTGAACTTTTTCATACGATCTGGACAACTCCTCTCATCCTTTCAAATGAAAAGTATTTATCAGTTGCCATCACAAAATTAGGCATTACCATTATGATAAACTCTTCAAGGAATGTCGTTATTTGACTCTAACATAGAAACGTAAACATACTTCCTGGGAATTAAAACGCTCATTCCTCCTCTCTTTTCAAATTACTTCCACTAACTATCCTGTACAAACCATTTAAGAAATTAAGTAAAGCATTAATAATATCCTGCTATTACACAAAGTGATATACTTGAATACATAGATTTATACTGCTTTATACTGGTTTAATTAATTAAAATATCACTCATTGTATAAAAGAAACATTCTAGCTAGTGTTAGGAGGAACGTTTTCATGCAGTGAAATAAAGAACTTTACGATTTCTTATTAAATAAAGCTGAACAACTAACCGAAGAATGGTATGAATCTCTGGATAAAAGTATTTCATCCGGCGTTTACGCTTCTTCTAATCCAGAAGTTATTAAAAACCTTAAAGCTCAGAATTTTGAGTTTCATCAAAACTTATGTAGAATTTTTGTTATGGAGAAAAGTGAATTTTTCGAAGGATTCGAGGAGTGGGTTAAAGGAATTGGACGTGATCCTGAGCATTTGAATACCCCTACTCACCTTATCATGAGAGAGTTTTTACGTGTCCGTGAACAGTACATGGAATTTATTGACGAGTACACAACTTCTTTAGAAGTTCCGGTTTCCCAGAAAAGCATCGATATCTGGAAATACGCCATTATTGAAGCCATTGATGTCGTTATGACACGTGTAGTAGAGGAGAAATCAAATCACTTTAATGCACGAATTGAGGAACAGCAGCAGACCATCAATGATTTGAGCTCACCACTCATTGATCTTCCAGAAGGAAAAGCGCTTCTTCCATTAGTTGGTGACATCGATTCCGACCGGGCTAGTGCCATTTTCGAGAATACGCTCGACGGATGTACTAAAAAGCGAGTAGACCACCTTTTCATCGATTTATCTGGCGTTTATCTTGTGGATACTCGTGTTGCACAACAAATTTTTCAACTAATCACTGGTTTACGCTTAATAGGTGTTTCAACCACGTTATCCGGTATTCGTCCAGAAATTGCGCAAACCGCTGTCCAGCTAGGTATTGATTTTGGACAGGTAAGCATCACAGCTAATCTTGCACAGGCGATCTCACAGCAGCAAGCAACCTGATATAGATTCATTTACTCATAAACATCCAAGCCCGTTGTACTTGAAACGGGCCTGATATATTCCAAGGCTCAAACGCAGCATAAATAGCTACTCCTAAAAGGGGATTACATCCCCGAACAAAAAAGATATTCACCCCTGATCAGACCTCAATCCCTCTAATTAACATTTCGACCATCACTCTTCTAGAATCTTCTAGATCTACCGCTTGTTGAAAGCCACCTTTCTGCTGCAGATCAACCAGCCCGTGAAGCATACTTCTAAGCGCACGAACAACATGAATATGTGTCACTTCATCAAGCTTGAAATGTATAAAAACGTCCATCGTAAGGGAAACGATCTTATTACCAGCTTCCTGTACTTCATGGTCTTGAGCGTCAGGTGTAAGTAGTGTTGACTCATACATCCCAGGATGCTCACGTGCAAAAGAAATGTACGATTCTGATAGCGCATGAATCTTTTCATTTCCTTGATTCTTCCCTGCTGTACCGGTTACCAACTTATCAAACATGTGATTCATTGCTAATAGGGCCATCCCTTTTCGTATCTGATCTAGCCCTGCGAAATGATTATAAAGAGAGGGAGGCTTGATCGAAAGCTGCCTCGCAAGCGTCGCCATTGTGACAGCTGCAACTCCCTCACAATCTGCGATTTGTAAGGCTTCGCAAATGATAAGGTCCTGGGTTATTTTTCCTTTCGCAGCCACTTATGACCCTCCTATAGCTGCTTTTGCCTGGTCAATCGATCGCTTCATTGCTTGTTCCGGTTGATATAGAAAATCACCGTGACCTACTCCAATGAGTGATGGTTCATAAGATAATAGTTTCTCGACTGATTCTATGGCTTTTTCTTTATTCCACGTTGCAAGCGCCGGGAATGGAAAGCGCCATTGCAAATCACCCGCTACCGCCACCCCTCCCTTTGTTTGCATAGCGTCAGCCGCAAGCAGAATGTTGTTTCTCATATCCAGAAATGCCATCATTCCCGGAGTATGTCCAGGAGCCTCAATCGCAACTAGTGACCCAATTCGATCACCTTCCACAAGAAGTGTATCAGGTTGTGTTTTACTGTTTTTAGGGACACCTCCCTTTACAGGAAGATCTCCTTCACCTGGTTCAAGTGATTTATCACCATTTAACAATTTTAGCTCTCGCTTCGGCAATAGAACTTCTACTTCAGAAAGCTCTAATTTCAAACCATCAAGTGCACCAATATGATCTGAGTGTGCATGAGAGATAATAATACGTTGAATCGGTTTTCCTATTTGACGAGCCGCTTCGAGAATCCCCTTTTTACTAAAGGGAAGACCAGCATCTACTAAAGTCAAACTATGATCTTCTTCAACAAGGTAACAATTAACCGGAAACCAATTCGCCATAAAAGAAAGCTGATAAACCGTTTGTTCTTTTGATAATCTCATCTCTCTTCCTCCCATAAACTAATGGTATTAGTTTTATTATAACTAATACCATTAGTTTCGCAAGTTTTTCGATTAACTTTAAAAAACTACTTTTCTAAAAGTGAAAGGTGATCTAAATTAAGGAAATTAGCAATCGCCACTTCCGTAAGGATGTGGTCACATTGTTTCTATACTCAGCTTGGACCACTTTAATGTCCATTTCTTCAACTTTATTCTTCTTGAATAGATCTCCATAAGTTTGTCAGACTGTTTGAAATAGGGTGTGGGTTTTACCACCATGTGGATTACATCATCTAATCCGTAGGGAGCTGCAAGAGTTAGCTTATTCTGATAATCAAGTTTTACTCCTAAAGCAGTTGCTGTTTCAGGGAATTTTGAGACGGACTCAATAGAAGAACGGTAAGGTTCTGCTTCATTTATCACATGCATTCTGGCCTGGTTTTTAACGGACCACGGAATACCAGAGACCTCTTTATGTAGCTTTTTTTCTATAGCCTTTTCGTTTGCTTCTTCAGTTCTACTAGAATCAAAATAAATAACATCTATATCTGGTAATGGCGTTCTCTTCTCAAAACCATGAATCGTGTCCCAGACTTTTGAACGAACAAACCCTGCGCAAATCCACCAATCGGGTAAATACAGTTTCTTCGCACAATAGAGAATCTCCATCATCCATGCGTCATCTTGAATCAATTTGATAATATCGCTTTCAGTTTCTAGTTTCATAGTTATTCCCTCCTTGCAAAACAAGCATAGACTAACGGTAGATTGCTTCTATCAAGCGGAAGAATATGACCAATTTTTTAGTTATCACCTCAATTTTTATAGGATGTGGTTCCACCTTTTTTTACTCTCCTTCTCAGTTGCCAGCTATTCGTAATCACGCTAAAAAACCCTGTCACGATAAAAATGATGGACAATGTACTTGAAAACAACTCTACCCATCCAAAAAGTGAAAACATACCAGCACAGAAAAGAAAAAAAGAACTAAAGATAGCAGCAACACTATAGAACCCATTTTGCCTCATGCAAAACCTCCAATCGTTTTGCTAAACCCTATTTAAATTCTACTTCATCTTCCGTCGGCAGGATAATCGCAGCCGCAATGTAAATCAAAACAAACGGACCTGCGGTTAGAAAAGCCAGTAGAAAATAGACGATACGAAGAATGCTAACATCAATTCCAAATTCCTCACTTAATCCACCCAATACGCCTGACAACTTCTTGTCTGTAGTTGATTTATATAGTTTCATACCATTAAATCCTCCTCGTATTTTTCCTATTACCAGAATATACGATTGAACCTAACAGAAGTTTCATGTCAAAAAAAAGTGGAGAAGTCCATAAGACTTCTCCACCATCACACATATATTTTATTTGTTAGCAGTACCTTGCTTGACATCGGTCGGTAAAAGAAGCGCTGCAGCAATGTAAAGGAGTAGAGTGAATCCTGAGGTCACAAATGTCAGGATAATATAAATAACCCGCAACAAACTACTATTGAAATTTAGTACTTCACTTAATCCGCCTAGGACACCGGATATTTTTTTATTAGTTGTTGATTTATATAACTTCATTATTTTCCTCCTACAATTTTGGATGTGATGACTTGTACAATTACACTTCCCTATTATTAGCGGGGTTAATCTTAATTCATTCATAAGGGCGAGAAGTAATGGTACATTTATCTCTTCTCAATCACGCTTTCAAACCATTACTGCCGGTCAAAATCATCAAAATTGAAAATGATAGCAAAATAGAATAAAATCCTGTCCCTCCAAGAACAGAACGATAAACTAGCGTAATCATGAGAGAAACAAGTGCTACCCATTTCCCACCATACAACGCACCTAGAATTTTTGTAATGTAGTACCTTAGATTTAATTTAACATTCTGTAGTCTTAACTCTAACTCCTCTTTTTAATATATATGTATTATTTTTACAAACGAAGTTGTTCGTATGCCGCATGATACATTGACAAACTTACTCGCCACTTTACCGATAACACGTATAAAGATCAAAAATCTTATCCCATTTGACTACCTTTTTCTTTCGCACCATACCGATCCGTTTTAACACTTTAACTGACGGTTTATTTCTCGGATCTACAATAGAAATTAAACTTGGAAACTTCATCTGATCAAAACCATACGCTTTACATGCAAGTGCAGCTTCAGTAGCATATCCGTTTCCCCAATGATCCTTTGCGAAAAGAAAGCCAATTTGAACTTCTATTTTCCCATCCATTTTCTGCAGAACAAGCCCACATTGCCCAAGAAATATTCCCCCCCGATCCTCCACAATCCACATACCAATGCCATACTTATCGTAGTTCTCCTGAGTCCATCGAATCCAATTTATGGTCTCGTGCCTATCCTTACATGAAGGATAATAATTCATAGTCTCATTATCACCAAAGATACTAAGAAGATGATCGACATCATCACCCTCCATTTCTCTTATTTGCAACCGTTCTGTTGTAAGAATACTTTTAGTCAAACCCATCATCCTCTATGTTTATCCTGTAATCAGAAGAAAGAAGCTACCGTCTGATTATGACGATAGCTTCTATATGACTTATCATATACGAATAATCACGAAACATTCTTTAATGAAAGGGCCGTTCAAAAACAGAACCACTGGAAAAGGAGGACGCTCTTTCTCTTCACCATCATCCTGATCGTTTACTGATGAGTTGCCTCTTGCCGATCTTGCTGACTGTATTCACCAAATTCCATCGCCTCCAGTATGGCTTCTTCTGAGAAGCCAGTCAGTATGGAAATCTGTCGAATGTCACACGTAGAAGAATGATGATGCTTCTTAATGAATTGTACGGCTACCACTGCCTGATACAACACTTTTGTATACTTGCTTAATAGCTTGTGACTCATTGAGCTTCAGTCACTTCCCCTCCTGGATGTGTGAAGAGAGGAGCATCTCTCCCTTACTATTTAACTTACCATTCTTACGGTTCTCTTCCAATAAAAATATCGAAATCTTTACATTATTTATTTCGACCGTCTATATCCTCTCCCAGAATGGGCATTCCAACTTGAACTCGTTTAACAATCATTTATTACAATATAACTAGCTTTAACTGGACCATGCACCCCCGCTACAAAGCTTAATTCAATATCTGCGCTGTTACTTGGTCCAGAGATGAACTTGATACAGGAGGAAACAGTTTCACTTTCCTTCAAGTCTTTATCAATTCTATCTGTTACCTGAGTTAAGCGAGGGACAATCGTACTTTTCGGCACAAGTGCAATATAGGTTTTTGGCAATAAGCTAACCGACCTCCCTTTTTCAGGAGACGTTGTTAAGACGACGGTTGCTGATTCCGCTAGTGTATAGTCACTAAACGTAATCCCAATATCCGCATCCCTTGCTGCGAGTATGTTCTGTTCACTACTTTCAGGATCCCAGGTGTGATGGGTGCACGGTGTTCAAATAATACTCTTCAAACCGTGGGTCAGACCATGTAATCACCGAATAAGCGTACTCTCCTATTTCATCTTTCAAAGTTTGAGGGAGGTCTTGTACGGTTGTTTCAGTTACCTTTGTATTGATCTTTTCAGCTGCTTCTTTAAAAATGGCAACGAGATCATCTTGTGTTGCATTCTGTAAAATCTGATATTGCGGACGAAGCTCCCAATCTGGTAGCTTCACATCTTCTTCTATCTTATTTCTCCCCAGTTTTAGATAAATTCTTCAAAAAGTGTTCACGGTTCTTTACTTGTCCATGGCCTTCCATGATGACGCCCCCCCTGCTTTACTTCTGTTTTTGAACCAATCCCGAAATGAATCTTTTGAAGGGGCAGGAAAATCTCTAGTCCTTGTCCATTCTTTTAACGAAAACGGTCCGTTTGTCATCTTTTCGTCTTTTAGAAATGACCTTGATAGAAGGGATGCTGACTTTACACTGAATCGATACATCCTGTTTGATGACGTAACCAATTTGAATACTTTCATCGCCAACTTTTCCGAAATGGGTGCTTTCCCTTCTTTTTCAACGATATTTTGACGGTGCTTCAGTAACAGTTCATGAAGGGGAATTTTGACAGGGCAGGCATCAGTACAAGCTGAACATAACGTTGAAGCAAAGGGAAGTTCTTTATATTCTTCGTATCCACCAAGGATTGGAGAAATGACGGCTCCAATTGGACCTGAGTAAATCGAGCCATACGCATGACCTCCAATATGACGATAGACAGGGCAGACATTCAAACATGCCGAGCAACGAATGCAATGAAGGGCCGATTGAAATTCACTACCAATCATTTTAGAGCGTCCATTATCAAGGATAACTAAGTGAAACTCTTCAGGACCATCAACTTCATTCTCCGCTCTCGGTCCCGTCAAAGTAGACACATATGTAGACAGCTTCTGACCGACCGCACTTCTGCAAGCATACTTACGACAATATCAAACTCTTTCCAAGTGGGTACAATACGTTCCATTCCCATAATGGAAATTTGTGTTTTTGGATACGTTGTTACCATCTCCTCATTTCCTTCATTCGTTACGAGGGATATCGTTCCCGAATCAGCAATCGCAAAATTACAGCCAGTTATCCCAATATCCGCAGACAGAAATTCATTTCACAACTGTTCCCTTGCAAATACCGTCAGTTCTTCTGGACTAGATGAGTTGGCATAACCACGCTTCGTGCGAAATACTTCCTGAATCTGGTCCCTGTTTTTATGAAGGGCAGGAGCAAGAAAATGCGAAGGAGGGTCTTCAGCTAATTGAATGATATACTCGCCTAAATCCGTTTCCACTACCTCACAACCGCTTTCCTGTAGAGCGTGGTTTAAACCAATTTCTTCTGTCACCATTGATTTCGATTTAACAACCTTTTTAGCATTTTTTCCTTTAACAATGGACGTAATATACTGATTGGCTTCCTCAGGAGTTTCTGCAAAATAGACATGCCCACCCCGCTTCATAACATTTTCACTGAGCTCATATAAGTAATAATCCAAATGTTCAATAGTATGTTTGCGAATCGATGCAGATAGTTCTCTCCACTCCTCCCAATTTCCAAGCTCATCTATTATTTGTTCACGAACTCCAGTTAAACGGCCTTGAGCAGAGGACACTGCTTCTCTCATAAAGGAGTCTTGCAAACTAGTTGAAACCCGTTCAGTAAATAGCGCGTGGCCAATTTTCATACTCATAAGTCGACCTCCTTCCATCAGGAATGATTTAGTATTTGCGCGAGATGCTTCACTTCAATATTCTTTCCGAGTCTATTTATTCGTCCTCCTATATTCATTAAACAACCACAATCTGCACCTATTAGCACATCAGCATCTGTACTTTCTATATGTTGAACCTTCTCTTCTACCATTTGTTCTGAAATACTTGCCATCTTGACGGAAAAGGTGCCGCCAAACCCGCAACAGTCCTGTTTAAATGGTAAGGGGATTAAATTAAGTCCCTCGACGTGCTGCAATAACCTTATGGGACTTTCATTTACCCCGAGTAAGCGCGTCATATGGCAAGAGGTATGATAGGTAGCCGTTCCTTCATAACGTGCACCAACGTCTTCAACCCCTAAAATATCAACGATAAATTGTGCTAGTTCATACGACTTTTTCGAGAGATTTGCCGCTCTGTCTGCCCAAACTGGTTCATCCCTAAATAAATCCTTGTATTCTTTCAACATAGTGATGCAGGATCCAGAAGGAGAAACGATATAATCAACATGTTGAAATGTCTTGATCATGTGCTTCATTGTCTCTTTCGACTCTTTTAGGTAACCGCTATTAAATGCAGGTTGTCCGCAGCACGTTTGACCTTCAGGAAAATCAACCTCGCAGCCTAGCTTTTCTAAAAGCTCTACTGTATCCTTCCCAACTTCTGAAGAGAACACATCGACTAAACACGTAATAAATAAAGAGACCTTCAATTCACAATTCCCTCCTGACGATATGTAATAGAAAGAAGCCCTTCTTAAAGAAGGACAACTATCAAATTTTTTCTTTAATGGCCTAAATAGGCTTCCTTAATACTTGTGTCTTTCAATAAATCCCTTGCCTTCCCACTCTTTACAACTTTGCCCGTTTCAAGTACATAAGCATGATGTGCAATCTTTAAAGCCTGTCGCGCATTCTGTTCTACTAACAAAACCGTTGTTCCTTCTTCATTGATTTCTTTCACAATTTGAAAGATATCTTTAACGATTAATGGAGCAAGCCCCATAGAGGGCTCATCAAGTAAGAGAAGCTTAGGCTTTGACATTAACGCCCTTGCGATAGCAAGCATTTGTTGCTGCCCTCCTGAAAGAGTACCGCCTAATTGGGACTTACGTTCTTCCAAAATCGGAAACCGTTCCATTACCCTTTCTAAATCTTTCTTTATGGATCCCTTTCGACGAAACGCTCCCATTTCTAAATTCTCCATCACCGTCATACCTGAAAGGATTGCTCTCCCCTCAGGAACAAGCGACATTCCCTTACTTACTAGCATATCAGGGGATTTACCTGTAATATCCTCATCTAAAAACGAGATGTTACCTTTTTTTGGCTTTAATACCCCTGCAATACTCTTCATTGTTGTGGTTTTACCGGCTCCATTTGCGCCTAGTATCGTGACGATACTTCCCTCAGGAACATCGATACTTATTCCTTTTAGCGCAAGGATATTCCCATAATAGGTATGTACATCGTTAACGCTAAGCAAGCTCATCTTCCTCCTCTTGACCCAGGTATGCTTCAATGACGGCCGGATTATTTCTAATTTCTTCAGGCGTACCCTGAGCAATTTTCTTCCCGAAATTAAGAACGGCCATCCGATCACACACTTTCATTACGAGTGGCATATCGTGCTCAATCAACAAAATAGTAATGTTAAGCTTTTTAATTTTTTGTATGAGCTCAAATAAATCATTTGTCTCTTTTTCGTTCATACCTGCCGCAGGCTCATCTAGCAATAATAATTTCGGATCACTCGCAAGTGCACGTGCGATTTCAAGACGACGCTGTTGACCATAAGCTAAGTTATCGGCAAACGTTTCTTCAAATTCGTCAAGCCCTACTAAGTGCAAAAGCTCACGAGCCCTCCGTTTGATTTTCTCTTCTTCCATCCTCTGGGACTTTAATTTAAAAACGCCGGACCATACACCTGAAGATGTTCTGCAGTGCTGCCCTACAGTTACATTTTCTAGCACACTCATTTCAGGAAACAGGCGAATGTTCTGGAACGTTCGGCATACCCCGTCCTTCGTGATTTGATAAGGCTTTTTCCCAGTCAGACGTTTATTTGTAAAAACTACCTCCCCTGCTGTTGGAGGAAACATAGAGGTAATAATATTAAACATAGTCGTTTTACCGGCACCGTTCGGACCTATGAGTCCAAATACTTCCCCTTTGTCGACCTGAAATGATACATCAGTCAGGGCCTGTATACCACCGAACTTCTTCGTTATGCCCTTAACTTCCAATACCATGACGTTTCCCCCCCTTTTTATTAGTGCTCTTATTGTCTTTTTTCTTACGTAACCTTTTCAGCTTATGTATCATGCTATAGTCGATAAGCCCCTGAGGTCTAAAAGCCATCATCGCCACCAGAATAATGCCATAAATCATATAACGGTATTCACTTAAATCACGAAGTAGTTCAGGCATTGCAGTTAAGAAGATCGCGCCAAAAATCGGACCTGCGATTACCTCGCTCCCCCCGAAAACCGCAAAGATTAGGATTTCAACTGCACGATGGTACGAGAAATCTGACGGGCTAATATATGCTGTAATGTGAGCATATAAGGCACCTGCAAAGCCAGCAACAAGAGCGCCCTGTGCAAAAGCTAATATTTTATAATACGTAATATTGATCCCCATTGCTTCTGCTGCGCTTTCATCCATTTTGATAGCCGCGAATGCCCTGCCTACCCTGGAATTATGCTGCCTGACAAAGAAGGCTATCAATAGGATAGTGACGACTAATAGAATAAAAAACACAAGTAAACTGATTAGCTGATTACTCCTTATTCCGATCATAGCGGCTGTAAACCCGGCATCTCTGAAACCTGTTACTAATTCTCTTCCGATATGGGGAATAGAAGAAATACCAACTGCTCCCTGCGTAATTCCTTCCCAGTTAATGAAGAGCACTCTGATCACTTCACCAAATCCAAGAGTGGCTATCGCTAAGTAAACACCCTGTAATCGTAACGTTGGGATTCCAATCAAAATCCCAACAAGGCCTGCAGCAATTGCTCCGAATAAAATACCTACAACCAGGGGCAGCTCAAAATTTATCGTTAAAATGGCGGAGGTGTAAGCACCGATCCCCATAAAGCCAGCATGGCCTAATGAAAGCTGGCCTGTTGATAACGTAATGTAGATACTAATTCCAAGAATGATATTAATGAGGATAAAAGATAGAACTTGCAAGTAATATGGATTGATTAATTCAGCTAACATTTACCGATCACCGCCTTGCCTCAGTTACTGTTTGACCAAAAAGCCCTTGAGGTCTAACTAGGAGAATGATGATAATCGCAATAAATGCAATGGCATCTCGATACCCTGATTCACCGAATACAACAATCATCGTTTCCGAAAGTCCAAGGATTAAGCCCCCGACCATCGCTCCTCTAACACTTCCCATTCCACCCAGTATTATGATTGCTAACCCTTTTAATCCCATAGATAACCCCATTTGTGGTGTTACCGAGTTAAATGCCATCCCTACTAAGACTCCAGCAATTCCTCCGATGACAGATGCTATGATAACAGTCAACATAATCATTCTCTTCGTATTGACACCGAGCAAACTTGCAGCTTCTAAGTTCTCTGCGCATGCTCGTAATGCTTTACCAGCCTTTGTTTTAGATAACCAGAATGAAAGCCCAACCATTAATAAGATAGCAATTGCAAATATCACAAGCTGTACAGCATATATCGTCACTGATCCAATTTGAATGCTCAGCTGAGAGAAAGAAGTATTAAAAGGACGGTTTCCTGCACCAAAGAAGTGATGAGCTAGATTTTCAAGAAAAATCGAAACGCCAATCGTACTAATTAGTGGGGCAAGATGCGAGACTCCTTTTTTACCTCTTAATGGTCTTAATGCTAATAATTCTAGAAATAGTCCCAGTGCAGCTGTTACAGCAATAGCAACCAGAAATGCAAGGACCAGTGGGAGCTGTAATGTATGTGTGATAACTACACCCATAAAGGCTCCAAACATAAAAATCTCGCCATGAGCCATGTTAATAATCCCTAGTACACCGAATACTAATGTATAGCCTAATGCCACAATCGCATAAATACTTCCTAACGTTAATCCATTAATTAATTGTTCTAATAACAAGGGATTCTCACCTCTTTACTATGTATCGTTAATAAATTTGGCTAACACATAAAACTCTCTAAAAAGAAAGATTGAGAGAGTTCAACTCTCTCAAATCCAATAGAGTGAATTTATTCGAATGGCTGAAACTTCCCATCTTTAATTGTTAAAACAGTAGGTTCCATGACAATGTCTCCATCTTCATCAAAAGACATTTCCCCGAGTACTCCTTCGAACCCTTCACTGGCAGCTAATGCATCACGAATAGCATCTCGGTCATCGCTACCTGCTCTTTCAATTGCATCCGCTAAAATGTACAAGGCATCATAAGCTTGAGCTGCAAATTGGTCTGGCTCATTGCCGAACTCTTCTTTATATTTATCCACAAATTCTTGAACCTTCTCATCTTCACTACCACCAAACCATGGTGTAGCGACGATTAATCCATTTGCTGCATCGCCTGCAATTTTGATAACTTCAGGGGAGTTAAACCCGTTGCCTCCTACAAATGGAACATCGATCCCCATTTTTCTAGCCTGGTCCATAATGACAGCGCCTTCATTATAGAGCGCTGAACAAAGAATTAAATCCGGATTGGTATCTTTAATCTTAGTTAACTGTGCATTGTAATCAGCTTGTCCCTTTTGGAAGGTTTCTGTCGTTAATACCTCAAGCCCTTGTTCTTCAGCCACTTTTTTCATTGTGTCATATCCAGATTTCGTAAACACATCATCATTTCCATATAATATCGCTACTTTTTTAGCATCATACTTCTCCACAGCACTTGAAATAGCTGCTGGAATAGCTAACGATTCAGGAATGGAATTTCGAAACACATAATCCCCTATTTGTGGAATTCCAGAGGCAGTTGTTGAAGTTCCCATAATCGGTACACCGTTTAGATCTGCTTCTGGTGCCACAACCTTCATCTCAGTACTTAATGTAGGTCCTAGAATAGCGGAAACGTTTTCAGAGTTCATCAGCTTTTGAGCAGATGATAGTGCTTGTTCCTGCTTTCCTGCTGAATCCTCTGTAATTAACTCGATATTCACTTTACCTTCTTCTTTAATTTCACTATTCGCAAGCTCGAAACCATTCGTAATGGCTTCACCATAGCCTGCACCAGCTCCAGTTAACCAGGAAATAACACCTACTTTTACATCAACACTTCCATCACCAGATCCACCAGACTGCTCACCTGATGTTTCACCATTCCCACTACATGCACTAACAAAAACGAGCGTCAATACAGTAAAAATAGCCAAGAAACCTCTAAAAAACTTCCCCATCCCAAATCCCCCTGTACGCAATATTTTTTTGAATACTAAAAATAAATAACCTTAATAATTTTATTATTTTTATTTTTAGTAATATTCTGTTATTTTACAAGATAAACTCCCTTATTGCAAGATAATGACGATTCATGAAGAAATACCAAAAAGCTTTAACCTTAACAGGCAAAGCTCCTAATCCATATTTATTATGAAGTAATATTTCTTTTAACACTTTTCATATAGGGAAAGGCTTTTGATGCTTAACGGCTCGATTCAGAGCTCTGCGTATCTTTTCAACAACATGTAGTATACATAGCAAACGAGGTAGGCAACTAAATAAGAAACAAACGTCCAGTAAATCGTCCACCCATTTGCATAGTGGACAAGGTGAATCGCGACACCAATTCCTTCAATCACAGTTGTAAGTAAGGTAAAAAATAGAAGAATCACTGTATGATAAAAACGAATTCGCTCCATCGCTAGAAAAAGAAAACCTGCTAAAATTGGGTAGATTCCTAAATACATCGGCAACGCCGCAATCGGTTCAGTATCATACTTTGGATCTATTTGCCAGAAGCCGAAATGAAAGCCAAGAACATCAAAAATGACCGCTACTAATGCCGCAAAAGGAGCAACAAGTAAGAAAAGTTTCAAATCATTTTTGATCAGATAAATACCCGCTATCCACGGTAGTAATAACGCAAAAAATAGATTAAAAAGCATATTCACTCACTCCTTAGTCAAGGAATGCACGAAAAGCGGATACTTTATACCGTATTGCAATTAAAAAAGAGCCTGATTCATAGAATTAAAATGTACCCTATAGTGTAGACACGTAAAAAAAGTCTACCTATGGGGTGCTTTTTTGTATAATGAAACATAGACAACTTTGTATAGACTGGGGAAAACATCATGAGTAAAAAGACATTTACAGAGAAAGAAATTAAACAATTATCCACTAATCCTTATGTGAAAGTGCTCAGCACAAAGGCAATCACGTATACGGATGAATTCAAACGGATATTTATAGCTGAGAAGGAAAAAGGAAAGTTCTCAAGGCAGATCTTTGAAGAGTGTGGATTTGATACGAATATTATCGGAATGACACGTATTCAAGCCGCAAGTAAAAGGTGGAGTGCAGCTTATAAAAAGAATGGCGTTATCGGGCTAAATGACACAAGGAAAGGCCATTCTGGGAGACCTAGAGAAAGAGATATGTCCCTTGATGAAAAGAACGCTCGACTGGAAGCACAAATCAACTTACTTAAGGCTGAAAATGAACTCTTAAAAAAGATTCGTTTTGCGGAAAGGGGGCTAAAGAAGTAGTCCTCTCGCCAAGCCAAAAGTTTATTCTTATCCGTTCCGTGATTGAGAAATATCAGCTGAAAAACATGGTGAGATACCTTTGTGGAGTAGCTGGAGTTTCTAAAAGTGGATATTATAATTACTTTTCTCTTAAGGCACAAGAACGCAGAAAACACAGAGAAGCTAGGGATGAAGAAGTAAAAGAGATCATTTTAAATGCATACCGATATAAACGACGCAAAAAAGGTGCACGCCAAATAAAAATGACCTTGGCAGGCAAATTTAAGATTATTTATAACTTGAAAAGAATACGACGAATCATGAAAAAATATAATATTGTCTGCCCTATTAGGAAAGCAAATCCTTACAGACGTTTAATGAAAGCTACCCAGGAACACTCAGTGGCCCCTAACTTATTAGAGCGTCAATTCAACCAAGGAGAGCCCGGGAAAGTCCTATTAACAGACATCACCTATTTGAGCTTTGGGAGAAATTCTAGAGCTTATTTATCAATGATATTGGATGGGGCCAGTGGAGAGGCTCTCGCCTATCATGTCTCAGACCGGATAACCATGGACTTAGCTACAGATACACTCCAAAAACTTAAGAAGAATAGAAAATTCAAGAAACATAAGGATGCGCTCATTCACTCAGATCAAGGAACTCACTATACTCATCCCGAATATCAAAGGATGGTAAAAAGACTTGGGTTCCGTCAATCAATGTCTAGAAGAGGAAACTGTTGGGACAATGCCCCAATCGAGTCATTCTTTGGACACTTGAAAGACGAAACCTATTTTAAGGCATGCCTAACATTAGAAGATGTTCACAAGGAAATCAAACAATACATGATCTACTATAACCACCATAGATATCAATGGAATCGAAAAAAGATGACCCCTGTACAATACAGAGATCATCTTTCACAAGCTGCTTAGACTTTTTTTAAACTGTCCTTTACAAAGGGTACATATTAAATCACACTCCTGATTTTTTATTTTTTCACAAGCAAATCTGCGATCGTTTTCTGTTTTAACCCCTCTACTATCCAGCTTTCCATTTCATCTCGAAGCTCGCATAAGGCATCCCTCGTTGGTGGGGCAAAGCATTCCTTACTCGCCACCTCCAGGAATCCTTTTGGAAAAGGCTCTGCTCTCATTGCATCATATACCTCTGCAAGCGTAATGTCTGCTGGATCCTTAACTAGCGAATAACCGCCTTCTCTGCCCTCTTTTGCCTGTATGAGTCCACCTTTAACGAGATGGGTTAAAATTTTCCTTAAGAACGCAGATTGTGAATTAAGTTTCTCTGCCATCTTTCCACTTGGACAGAGTCCTTCATGATCCGCAAGAACGACGAGTGCCTGAAGCGCCATGCCGAACCATCTTGTACTGGAAACGTTCTCTGCCATCTTTCTCACCTCTTCACTACTTCTATTTATTTTGATGCATACGTTTTTGAAAGTAAAGTCTTCTACTTAAAAGTAACACCCCTTTCCTCCTTTATTTACAGTGAGCCATTTCATTGATTATACTCAGTCTATATAACTTATCAGGAGGAAAACAAAAATGATCGCAGTACGTATCGAAACTGAAGAAGCATTACATAAAGCTTTTACCATTCGTAAAAAAGTGTTTATCGAAGAACAGGGCACGCCTGCAGAAGATGAATATGACCAATTCGACACTCTGGACGCTGCCGAGCATATCCTTATTCTTGACCAGAAAGAGGCTGTCGGGACAGGAAGATGGCGAATTGCAGATGGTGGGGGAAAGCTTGAGCGCATCTGTATTCTCAAGACTCATCGAAAACTTGGGATCGGAAACCTGATCGTTAACAAGCTTGAACAACTTGCCACATCAAAAGGCATGAAGTATGTGAAGCTTCATGGTCAGGTGCAAGCAGAAGGTTTCTATCATAAGCTTGGTTACGTAACCGACTCTGACGTATTTATGGAAGATGGAATACCACATGTTCTAATGAGGAAAAAACTTCCTGAAACCAACTAGACAAGTTAATCGTAAGTTAGATTAGAAACAGTAATGGGAACATAAGTATAGTACTATCAAATATAGAAAAGAGGATGAAGTATACATGATGCGAAGCGGTAATCCCGTATTAAAAAATGATACATTCAACAGATCGCGCACTCAGGGTGAAGCGATGACGATTGGTGGAACAGTAGCAAAAACGTTCTTCCTGTTCCTGTTTTTACTCGGTTCAGCGATCTACACCTGGTACCGGTATTCTCAGGGAGAAGATATTTACACAATGATGGTGATTGGCGCGATCGGTGCCCTTGTCTTTGCACTCATAACGGTCTTCTTCCATCGAGCAGCACCAATTACTGGGCCAATTTACGCCACTCTCGAAGGGTTTGCAATTGGTGGACTTTCAGCAATTCTTGAAGCACGATATCCAGGAATTGTGATCCAGGCAGCTGCACTTACCTTCTCTGTCATGGGCGTTCTGCTGTTCCTTTATGCAGCTCGCATTATTAAAGTAACAAAGAATTTCAGATTAATGGTCGTCTCGGCAACGCTTGCGATTTTCGTTGTGTACATCGTTGACCTGGGTCTGAATCTATTTCTCGGTATGAATGTTCCTTACCTGCATACGAATGGCCTGATCGGAATCGGCATCAGTCTATTCATTGTTGCGATCGCTGCACTTAACCTTGTGCTTGATTTTGACTTTATTGAAAATGGCGCCAACCGCGGCGCACCAAAACACCTGGAATGGTACGGCGCATTCGGATTAATGGTCACACTCGTATGGCTTTACATTGAAATTCTTCACCTGCTACAAAAAATTCGACGATAACATAGAGGCGCATTGTTGTTTACGAGAGTCATTACCCATCAATAAACCTTTCTTCGATAGAAAATTAATTGTTAAATAAGCCGCACTTCATCCGATATGGATTGAATTGCGGCTTTTATTTATACTGGAAGCAATGGATATTTACATATACCCAATTATGGTAGAATATAAAATTAATAGTAGATTGGAGGGATACGTTTGGAAAATAAATCAGCCTGGCTACTGATTGCCATAGGCGCTTCATTATGGGGTGTCATTGGTGTTTTTGTAACTTTTCTTTATGAAATCGGGTTCACGGCGATTCAGGTGGTAGCGATGCGGGTTTTAACTGCCTCCCTCTTCATGGTCTTTTATGTCAGTTTTAAGAATCGCAATCTATTTAAGATAAAGGTGAAGGACAGCCGATACTTCGTAGGCACGGGCATCATCAGTATCGTTCTGTTTAACTGGTGCTTGTTCAGTTCTATGGAAGAATCGTCGATTTCGATTGCTTTCATTTTACTTTATACTGCTCCAGTCTTTGTGACGATTTTTTCATGGCTGCTTTTCAATGAATCAATGACCTTCCGCAAAGTCACCGCACTGCTCATTACATTGGTAGGCTGTTCTCTTGTAATCGGACTTTTTTCTAACACGAGTGGTTCCATTTCACTTTATGGACTTATTCTTGGGCTTGGATCCGGATTATTCTACGCCTTGTATAGTATATTCGGTAAGTTCGCCCTTAAAAAATACGACTCGTTAACAGTTACAGTTTACACCTTTTTGTTCGCTTCAATCGCAGTTGTACCATTCAGTAATCCAGGGTCCATGATATCCCTATTCTTAAGTATCAAAGTATGGCTATTAATTATAGGTCTAGGCTTCTTATCAACGATGCTGCCCTTCATTTTTTACACGAAAGGCTTGCAATATGTGGAGTCCAGTCGTGCCTCTATCGTTGCAACTATTGAGCCAGTAATCGCCTCTCTTATCGGTTTTCTCATCTTTAACGAAACGTTATCCTTATGGCAGTATATGGGGATGATAATGGTGATTAGTTCAGTCGTTATTGTGCAAGAATCAAAGAAACATTACAAAAGCCCTCCTCGTCGATATGAGAAAGTTCAAGCATGAACCTCTATCACTATCAAAACGTTATGATCGCTCAGAAAATATCAGGAGCCTTTGCACTTTAGCGAGGGTTTCTTTCAGTATTTCATGCTCGACCGCTTAACAGTGTATTTAAATATTAGTTTATCAATTATTCAAGACAAGCTGGTATAGCTGAATTTCTTTTACCTTTTACGAATTTAGCAAATACAAACCGAATGAAAGGTCCCATGATGACAAGTTGCAGTGGAAGTGCAAAAATGAAATTTTTGAATGAAGTGAACACTTGTTTTCTTCTTCAGTTTATTTAGTGTTATAGTATTTTTCTTCTTACTCTATCCTGTCCATTTCCAGCTTAATTTTAAAGTTAACGGTAGTTCAAAATCGTTACTCTTCCTTAGTGGCGAACCCGATAGTAAAGCCAGACTGCCCCTTTATCTGCGACAGGCTTTGTTTCCATCAACTCAAGCGAGGCAGGCATCTTGAATCGAAGAAAGATCTTCACAGTCAAATACCGTTGGCGTCGCCCGTCCGCCGATCGCAAGAGGTGCAAGAACGATACTTATCTCATCAATAAGTCCAGCTCTTAAGAAAGCTCCGTTTATCGAACCCCCTCCACTAAGACCCAACCGCCTGAATCCGTGATCATAAAGCTGTTCGAGGGCAAGCCCATTATCTATGTATTCTCCACTACCCGCGACGAGATAAGTAATCCCCTTTTTCTTCAATTGCTCAATATACGGTTCAGAGACATTTTCTCTCGTTACTACAATTAGCCCTTCTGTTTGTGACCAATTCATTCGTCCCCTGCCATCAAACACGATGTACGCTTGCGACTTCTGTGGCTCTGTAATCGGATTTTTCAACTCTACCCAATCTTCGCTCCATACAATCAGGCTTTCACTACCGGATATCATAGCGTCACAGTTCAATTCATCATAGAGCCTATGTGTAAGATCATTCGCATCCCCATCCACGCCTTTATCAGTCCACTCCATTACATTGTGATTTGGTGCCATCGTAATTCTGCCATCAACCGATGAAAAAAGATTAAGCACAACTTCAGGTCTTTTCTTCAAATCAATCATCCTTTCCTATTTCTACCATTATAATTTCTCCAGGAAATGAATGTCAGTGTTTTTTAAAACAAAAAAAGACTTAGCCAAAGCTATGCCTTTTACCCGTAGTTATTCTGATGTTCTTTCTTCTTCTTTAAAAATGCTTCATCTGTTCTCACGATTTTCCATTTTTCTTCAAAAATCCGTGCCGACTCTTTCCTCGTCGATGTCCCGTTCGTTCATCTCGCCATCTTTGTCATACTTCTTTCCACCTTTGTAGTTCGCATACCGACGAGCTCTTGTATAGCCCATTTGAATAAACTTTCGCACCATGTCCATTCCAACAAAATCATCTTTTTCTTGGTATTCCCTGAACATCTCGTATATTTTCTCAGTAGATTCCCTTGCGATATCCTGTCTTTTAAAACGCCAGTGCGGCAGGATTTCGCTCTTATATGGTTCTACCATCAACACCCCCTGCTCACCTCGTCCTACACGATACTTCTCTGGATGATCACGGAAGTTAATATTGTCAAAATCGAGATCGTAATCGAATCATGCTTCCCACTCCCTTTGGAAGAGTATCCCACTTAAAGTGTTTGAACAAAAAAGGACCTCTTTATCAATCCTAAGAGCGTCCTTTCATCTACCCCAATCTTTATCAGGATTATACGATTTTTTTGATTAACCTTCCAAGCGTACGTGGAATAAATAGAAGGATATCTACGATAGTATGGATTAGTGAACGAATCATTTTCATTGTCATCCCTCCTTGTCTTATACATACACATTCCACCAAAGAAACAAATTCAAACTTAGCCATTAAAGACTCTATTGCTAAAAACAATTAATTCAAAACCATGCAATTAACTCAATCCTTTATTTCATCAAAAAGACGTCTATCTTATAACAGATAAACGCCCAATTATTATTCAATTTTATATTATTCGGCTTTCTTCGTAGATATATATTCACTTACTACTTGATAAACATACTCCTGGTTTGCTGCTGCTGTATCAGGGTTGTATTGCCCTCCATTTGTTTTATTATTAGAAAGGATTCTAATACCCAGATATGGTACATCATACGCTTGAGCAATTTGTGCTCCAGCAGCACCTTCCATTTCTTCAACAGACGTCCCATATTTATTATGGAACCATTTAATACGATCCACTTCATTATTCCAAACGTCCGCAGAACCGATTGTACCCTCGACAACTTTAC
Organism: Pseudalkalibacillus hwajinpoensis; assembly: GCF_039851965.1. Lineage (NCBI taxonomy): Bacteria > Bacillati > Bacillota > Bacilli > Caryophanales > Guptibacillaceae > Guptibacillus > Guptibacillus hwajinpoensis. The sequence goes on from NZ_CP156674.1 coordinate 1,272,649, forward strand.
CCTTAGTGTATGTGTCTTTGACTGCGTTAGCAGCTGCAAGTAATCCCTTATCTCCCTCATAGTACCGGATGTTTTCAGCATCTGGATCTTCTCCAGCACTTCCTTCAGAAGCCATTAAGTCCATAGGTTTCCATTCAGTTGGATGAATCCCCTGATTTTCATCTTTATTCGCTGTTTTTAAAGAACCAATGTTTGTCGTTCTTTTTCCTAAAACAATATCAAATACGTTTAACTCTGGATCATGTCCCCCAGATGTTCCTTGGTTGATGATTGCTATAGGGTTATATTTCTCAATAGCTATTGCTGTAGCAGCTGCTGTATTTTCCATTCCTTTTCCTGTTTTTGCCACGATAACAGGATAATCATCTAGAGTCCCTTTATAAAATACAAACGTTCCAGAATTCTCTTCTTTTACATCCTCTAACCTTTGTGCAAATTCTTCAGCTTCGATCGGCATTGGACCTTGAACAATAATAGGCCTTTGAGCCTCTTCTTCCTCTGTTTCAGCTTGTGAAGTAGGATTGCATCCTACAATTGCTAATAACAATACTGCAATCATTGTTAGCAAAGCCCATCGCTTTATCACTTTGTTTCTCATAAGTAAACTCTCCTATCCCTGTTGTTTGATATACTCGAAGTTTTAATCATAAGAAATAGGCCTAGATCATGTAGAGTGATTTCTACCTTCCAGACCTGCTAAATTAAAGTATAAATAATAAAGCAAAAATATAGCTAATGCTAAATCAGAGAATAAGATCGCCTCAAAAGACGAACATATCCATACTTTAACTCGTAGTCCAGTTCTTAAATGGGAACCAGGTAGAAACGCTCAGACCATATTACTGAGAATATACGAGTATTGCTATTTATAATTAGTACTTCGATAATATAACAAATAAATAATCGTTAATCAACAAAAATATGAACTTTATCTTATTAGTTTACATTTAATGTTCGTCTTTAAAGGTTAAATCAGATTATAAACGAATTTATATTACGTATTCCGAAAAAATTCTCACGAATTAATCCATTGAAATTATGAATAGTTTTGAGATATCAGTAGATGATAGTAAACGTGCTTAAATGAAAGGTGGCACGATAATGAATTTATTTAGGAGGATCAAAATGGGCATATTAAGCGGGAATCCGACAAATGAACCAATGCATTATGGTGAGGTTTTTGGACTTTGGACATTTGTTACAACTGCTAAAGGATTAGTTGCTGGTTATCAGACTCAATTGAATCATGCAGGAGACGAAGACCTTCACAAGTTACTTGAAGAAGCGATCGCTGGTGGAAAACAGGAAATTCAACAAGTTGAAACTCTGCTTAAAGAAAATGGCGTAGGGTTATCCCCGACTCCACCTGAACGCCCTAAAGCTTGCCTGGAAGACATTCCAAATGGGGCAAGGTTCCAGGACCCAGAAATTTCAGCAGCTCTATCAAATAACATTGCAGCTGGACTTGTAACATGCAGTCAAATTATGGGACAGTCTATTCGTGAAGACATTGCTATGTTATTCGGACAGTTTCATGTACAAAAAGCCGCTTTAGGTGCTAAAGCGTTAAGACTTAATAAAGAAAAAGGCTGGTTAATACCTCCTCCACTGCACCATCATAAATCAGAAGATTGTTAATTACTTAGTCTAAAGGCAGAAACCCTCCATAGCTTAGGGTTTCTGCCTTTCATTTTTTGAATATTCTCCATCTACATAAAGTAAGATCAAGAGGTTTGTGTCCTGAACAGTAAAAGAGTATAATTTGATAATTGATTGTAAATATCCATTCTCAGTTACTCAAAAACACGATGTAGACTTTTCATAGACTACAAAAACTCATAGAAAACAAGAGGAGGTTATGAGGTGACCACCCAACCCTATAATAAAGTACTAATCGCAGCGCTATTGCTTGCGGGTTCATTTATCACAATTCTAAATCAGACGTTAATGATTACGGCGATACCTCCGATCATGGAGGAAATGAATATTACCGCTAACACTGCACAGTGGCTGACAACAGTGTTTATGCTTGTAAATGGAGTTATGATTCCGATCAGTGCCTTTTTACTTGAACGATTTACGACGAGGCAATTGTTCATTGTGGCAATGAGCATCTTTGCAGTTGGGACTGTTGTTGGAGGAATTGCGCCTAACTTTGGCATGTTGCTTTTAGGACGGGTGATTCAATCCGCAGGTGCTGGAGTTATGTTGCCATTGATGCAAACGGTGTTCCTTATGATCTTTCCTATAAACAAACGCGGAGCTGCGATGGGCTATATCGGTCTTGTCATATCATTCGCTCCTGCTATTGGACCTGCGCTGTCTGGTTGGATGACAGCGAACTATTCCTGGCGCTTGCTTTTTTGGGCAATCCTACCCCTTGCGCTTATCATCATAGTTGTTGCGCATTTCATTATGAAAAATGTAACAGAGCTTACGCATCCTAAAGTGGATCCATTATCTATTATTCTCTCATCTATCGGATTCGGTGGATTGCTTTATGCCTTCACGAGCGCAGGGAATTACGGATGGGATAGTATGAGAACAATCGTGGTCCTACTTGTTGGACTAATTACTCTTACCATATTCATCATGCGACAATTACGTATGGCTCATCCAATGCTTGAATTCAGGGTATTTAAAGACAAAATCTTTACCATTACGACGATTATCGGAATGATCTTGTTCCTTGGATTAATTGGTGCGGAAACGTTAATTCCGCTATACATGCAAAATATGAGAGATTTTACTGCCTTTGAATCAGGACTAGTTCTTTTACCTGGTGCCGTGATTACGGCATTCATGTCACCAATTACAGGACGTATCTTTGATCGGATTGGCGCACGATTGCTGGCGATTGTGGGTCTAACAATTGTGACAGCATCAACAATAGGCTTTTCATTCCTAGATACCTCAACGACCCTAACCTTTTTAACAATTATGTATGCGATTCGCATGTTCGGGTTATCTATGGTGATGATGCCAGTTACTACTGCTGGTTTGAATCAGCTTCCTAAGCATTTAATCGCACATGGGGCTGCTATGAATAATACGATGCGCCAGATTGCTGCATCAGTTGGTACTGCGATCCTTGTAACCGTCATGACAACGACAGCTCAAAACGTTGAAGCGCAGCCATCGATTTCACGCCCTGATATCTACGGGGTGAACGTTGCATTTATAGTCATTCTTGGAATTTCGATCGTAGGACTCATATTATCGTTCTATATTAAAAAGAACGAGCCTCATAAGGAAGACGAGAAATCGCATGAGCTCCCACATAGGCATGAAGAAAGTCATGCTAAATCAGTGAATATGTAATGATAAACCTCGTTTGATTAGCCTTAATTAACTTAATTAACGCTTAAAGAAAAACGCTCAGAATAAGTTCTGGGCATTTTTTTCAATCCTACTTTATTTAGAATGAGGGTTTCCCCTCTGTACTTAATGGGAGAAAGGTATATTCATCTTAAAAGGAAACGATTACACTTAAATTATGGACTTTCTATAAATGTGAGGTGAAGAATATGCTAAAATTCCGTTTGAAATTAAGCACAGTCATTATTTTATTTGTTTGTGCTGTGGTTACACTATCTCTATTAATAACAGATCTATTGATAACGAATACAACGAGTGATTCAATTGAAAAGCAGTTGGAGAATAAAGCAATTACCGTATCCAGGACAATTGCGGAATCCCAGATCGTTAAAGAGGGTTTAAGCAACACAGGTACAGGTGATGTAAGTATTCAAGAATATACTACAACCATTCAAGAGGCTTCAGATGTTTTATTTATTGTAGTGATGGATATGAAGGGCATACGTCAATCACATCCTGACGTCAAGAAAATTGGTAAGGCTTTTGTCGGTGGAGATGAAGAAAGAGCGCTAAACGGAGAAGAATACATTTCAAGATCTACAGGAACATTAGGAAAATCATTACGTGCTTTCACACCTATTTATAACAAAAACAGCACTCAAATCGGTGCTGTATCCGTTGGGATATCCTTACAGGCAGTTGAAGCTTCCATTCAACAAAGCCACCGCAAAATTCTCATCGGCTCATCCGTTGGAGTCTTAATTGGTATTATTGGTGCTTTTTTGTTAGCCAGATACATAAAAACTAGTTTATTCGGTTTAGAGCCATATGCTATTGCACGTATCCATGAGGAACGAAACACCATGCTACATTCTGTGCATGAGGGTATTATTGCAATTGATCGAGAAGGAATGATTATTCTCGTTAATAAATCAGCTAGACGCATCTTTAAACAAGCGAGTCTTATGGATAATGAGCCTATTGGAATGAAGATTAACGATTTTTTACCTGGCACCCTGCTCGAAACCGTGTTAGATAATAAGGAAGCAGAACTGGATCAAGAGCAAACCATAAACGGTGTTTCGATCATCACTAACCGTGTTCCCCTTAACGTGAATGGCCAGGTAGTTGGGGCTATTGCTACTTTTCGAGATAAAACAGAAGTTAATCACCTGGCAAAGCAACTCACTGGAGTACAGATGTATGCTGATACGTTGCGAGCACAATCTCATGAGTTTATGAATCAATTACATGTACTACTTGGCTTGATTAAGATGGAAGACTATGATGAAGTTAATCATTTTATTAGCAAGCTAGTTAATCATCAAACACATGAAGTAGGAAGTGTAACAAAGCACATTAAGGATCCTGTATTTGCAGGATTTATTTTGGGGAAAATGAGCTATGCTAGAGAATCTCATGTTCAGTTGACGATCCATTGTGAAACAGAGATTCCACAGCCTGAACGACCTGAAGTAACCCATGAGCTTATCACTATACTGGGGAACGTAATAGATAATGCAATAGATAGTGTAGGTAAGCGTGAGCGAAAAGAAATAAGTATTGCTCTTTCCTACATTGATGACCTCTTAAGCATGACCGTAAGTGATACAGGAGTAGGTATACCAGAGGATAAACAAGATGACATATTCCTTAAAGGTCACACAACAAAAGATGGAAATCACAGAGGATTTGGACTGTATCTTACAAAGCGAAGTATTGATAACTTAAAGGGTTCAATTGATGTGGAATCAGTTACTAGTGTGGGTACGACATTTTCGCTCATTGTTCCTTACGACCAGGGAGATGAAATAAGATGATTCATGTGATGATTATAGAAGATGACCCGATGGTAGCACAGTTAAATAAGAGATATGTGGAAGAAGTAGATGGCTTCACTGTTAGCTGTATATCTTACAATTCTGATGAAGCAATTTCGAATTTATCTATAATAGAATTAGACCTGATCCTATTAGATGTCTATTTGCCCGGCATGAATGGATTAGAATTACTTAAGTTAATTAGAGAAAGAAATCAAGATGTCGATGTTATCTTAATTACAGCTGCTTCTGAAATAAATCAGATTCAGCAAGCATTACGTCTTGGTGCAATCGATTATTTAATTAAACCTTTTGACTTCGACCGTTTTCAGGAAGCCCTTCTTAAGTATAAGAACAATTACTATAGACTTAACGAGAAAAATAAGGTGAATCAAGAAGAGCTTGACCATATGCTCCATATCAATCAACAGCATGCTGAAAAGTTACATGAACAATCGATCGCTCACTCTTTACCAAAGGGTTTAACCAAAAACACTCTTAATACAATTAACCAAACTATACTTTCCCTTCCAACTGCTCAGTTTTCAACAGAAGATATTGCACATACAGCTAATATCTCAAGAGTCTCTGTTCGAAAATATTTAAAATTTCTAAGGGGAATTGGCTACTTAGAAGAATCTCTCACATATGGAGTTGGTAGACCAATTTATCAATATGCGCTAAACCCAGCTAATCGGCATTCTATCGATCCCTACCTGGATTAAGCAACCTTAATTGGTTGCTTTTTTTAATTACATTACTATCAATAGTTACATAACGTGTGAATTTTCAGTCAACTCTTTTATTATGAAACTATCGAAATGTAAGCGGTTACTAATCCCTGTCGTTATACCTATTAAAAAGGAGTGATCCAATTGGCTCAAACAGCTCAAGAGCTTACTTACGATCGTCAGACAGAATCTGAATCTCATGGAGAGAAACACGAGAAAAAGTCCATTAAGATTTTTGGTATCCCCCTATTATGGTTTAGTCTTTTTACCGCAATAACAGTCATCAGTCTATATACTGGCAACCTCCCTGGAGGAATGATTGGAAGCTTGTTGATTATGATCGTCCTTGGGGAATTATTAGGTTGGATTGGAGATCACACGCCAATTGTCAAAACCTATCTAGGAGGAGGTGCAATCGTTGCAATTTTCGGGGCCGCCTTCCTCGTTTATGAAGGGTGGCTTCCTGAAACCTCTGTCGCTACCATGACAACGTTTATGAAAGATGGTGGATTTCTAAACTTTTATATCGCTGCTTTGATCACCGGAAGTATTCTTGGAATGAATAAGAACATCCTGATAAAAGTAGGCTTGCGTTACTTTTTACCTATTATGGGTGCGGTCTTAGGAGCGATCATTGTTTCCGGTATATTAGGTTCCCTTGTTGGATTTTCACTACGAGACGCTATACTTGTTATTACAATGCCAATCATGGGGGGCGGTATGGGAGCCGGGGCCGTTCCCATGAGTCAAGTTTATTCCGAGTTAATGGGCAATGATCCTGCTTATTATATCTCTATGCTCGTGCCTGCTCTTGCACTTGGTAATGTTTTTGCTATCGTTCTTGCTAGTATGCTTAATCTGCTCGGTAAAAAAGTCCCTTCACTTACTGGAAACGGTCAATTGATTCATGGGTTTAATTACAAGGAAGAGAAACATACCTACGACATACAAAAAATGGGAATTGGATTACTTGCTGCTATTACCTTCTTTGCAGTTGGAGGTTTACTTGGAGATGTTATCCCTCTTCATCCCTATGCATTAATGATTATTGTCGTTGCAATAGCCAAGATCGCTGATATTATTCCAAAGAACGTGATCGACGGGGCAAGTCAGTGGTATAAATTTGTTGCTAGCAACTGGACACTCGCATTATTATTTGGGATCGGTATTGCCTATACTGATTTAAACACCGTCCTTGAAGCATTAACTCTACAATACATTCTAACGGTATTCGGTGTAGTGCTTGGCGCGATCATTGGTGCCGGATTGATTGGGAAAATGGTTGGTTTCTATCCAATCGAAGCAGCAATCACAGCTGGATTATGTATGGCTAATATGGGAGGAACCGGTGATGTTGCGGTTTTATCAGCAGCTAGAAGAATGGAACTAATGCCATTCGCTCAGATTTCTTCACGTTTAGGCGGCGCCTTAATTCTTCTATTAGCTGGTTTGATTATCCCATTCCTTGCTTGATCATGAAGACTGATTCTACTTATAAATAAGCGACTCCCACTATCTCTTCTATAGAAATAGTGGGAGTTAACTTATTTCTTAAATCGGCAAATTTACTCAAAAATGTGGTGAAGATCATCGAAGTCATCCTAATCGTCCTACCTGCTTTTATTATTTTTGGGATCGGATATATCGGTCAAAAGAAAATTGGATTTAACCGTAAATCTATTTCTACTGCTGCACTTTATTTAATGTACCCTTCCCTTGCGTTTCAGACATTTTATACGAATGAAATTACAATAGATTACGCTTATATCGTTCTATTCTGTTTATCGCTTATGTTGATTCTAATCCTATTGGTTACAATTCTCTCAAAATTTAACTCCTGGCACCGCTCCAAGCACGCTGCACTGGTACTTTCAAGTGTATTTATGAACAGCGGTAATTACGGAGTACCGATCATATTGTTCGCTTACGGTGAAGCAGGCGTTCATTACGCCATTATCATGATGGTCATCCAGTCTCTGTTAATGAATACCGTTGGCCTTTACTACGCCTCGAAAGGAAGTACGATAGATCATACCTTGAAGGATTCTCTCATTAAAATTTCCAGGATGCCAATTAATCATGCCGTTATCCTTGGTGTATGCGTACAAATTTTTCAGGTAAAAGTGCCAGAATTCATCATGCAGGCGGTTAACCTTGTAGCTGACGCCACGATCCCCACGATCATGCTCGTGCTCGGGATGCAACTCGCTTCTCTTACCAAAGGAAGTGTTAAGTTGAGAGACCTTTCAACAGTGTTCTCGATCAGAATAATCATTTCGCCTGCCATTGCCCTCATGCTAACAATGGCACTTGGCTTGAATACCATGCTAGCTAGTATATTAGTCGTTCTGGCATCCATGCCCACAGCCGCAAACACCACTATGTACTCACTTGAATTTAATACTGAGCCTCAACTGGTTTCTTACAGTACACTTGTTACGACAGTCGCAAGTATCGTTACGGTACCGCTCATGTTATGGCTTGTAGGTGCCGTTTAGTTTCGATACTTTTAATCACCTGGAGTATTGAGTTCCCTGACTTAGGACATACTGATATGTAATTTTAAGACAGGGATGATGATATGATCTATATTTATAATGATTATGGTGGGACTCATACCACTTCTCTTGCCGCAGCCTTTCACCTCCAAATATTAAAGCCTTCAACTCTGCCGCTATCCAAAGAGGAGATTCTGGCCGTTCCCTTTTTTAATAAATTAACGAAACAGGATGCCGGACGGCTGATTTATCATGGTAAGGATTCTGAAGGACACTCCGTATATACGATTGGTAAGAAATCTTCTAAGCTTATCGTACCGGCATTAAGAGATATGAGCATGTTACTGTTTGAACATTTCCATGTGCAGGACCGCCTTGTGTTTTCAAATACTTCTCCGACGGTTCCCTTTGTCATGTCAATTGGTGGCGGATTATCACGAGGGCTTGGAATCGACTCGCTTGGAGTGCCTCTCTTAGTAAAAGGTGCAAAAAAATGCAGTCCATTAATTTATGACCTTGTGGAACATACCAAAAGGAAGTCACATCAAACAGAAGAAAAAGTGCTCATTTTAGAAAATCAGCACTTTAAAATCTAAACACGGTCACAAGTTGATTATTTTACAATCTCTCTCGCCTTATAGCTTCTATGATTAGATGGCAGGAATAGACTGATGAACACGGCAACTGCAAAGATGAACATGATAATCACTCCGACAATCACACTGAAATGAATCGAAACAAGTTGCGCGAGTAATCCACATAGTATGATGACGAAGATTGTAAATAGTGCTTCCACAAACCCAAATAAACTACCAATCCGCCCCATTATTTCTACGGGAATATTATTTTGATAAAAAGTGTAGAAGCCTGTATTCGCAAAAGCAAGTGAGAAGGAAAGTACAAAGCATCCAATCGCAGCCATCGAGAATTCAGTGGATATGGCAAATACCAAATAACCTAGAGCTAATAGAATGGACCCTAATCCCATAAGTAGAGAAGTAGATAGCTTCTTGACAAACAAGGTATTCATGATCGCTCCAACCAAAATTCCTCCTCCTGCAATGCTAACGAGTAAGCCGTAAGCGGTGTTCGTTAATTGTAAAACTTCTTTAGCGAAGGCTGCTTCAAGGGAGTCCACTCCCCATGTCATCACTGTCACTGCGCTAAAAAGAAAGTAAATGGTAACAACGTATCTAGACCTTCGGCTAAAATCATTAACAACTCTCCAGTCTTCTCTTAAAGTAGCAATCGAGATTTTAACATTAGCCTCTCTAACAAACTCATCTCCTTCTATTTCCGGCAAACATCCAATCAGTATGCCAGCGATACATAGTGAAATGGCGTTCACATAAATGGCATGATCAGGTGTTCCGATCATAAACAGCAATCCGGCTATAGCAGGGCCTATTAAGAACGCTCCTGAATCAATTAAGCTACGAAATGAGTTAAAACGCTTTCTCTCATCAATTGGAATTAACTTAGTAATATAAATCATTGATGTTGGGTGAAACATAGCGTTTGCCATATTAATGATCAAAACAAGCGCATAAATAAACCATAGGGATGACAGAAACGGCAAACAAACGATTAAGGATGCTTGTAAAACATTTAAACCAATCATTAAATTTCTCTTTTTCATGCGATCAATCAAACTTCCTGACCAGCTGTTCGTGAAAAGAATGGCGAGAGGCTTAAGCAAATATAACCCAGTCACAGCAAGCGCTGAACCGGTTTGATCTAGAATAATTAAATTAAGCGCTATATGATAAACCCATCCCCCAACATTCGATATTCCAATACAAGCTAGAACGATCGCATGGTACTTCCATATTTCAACAAACGCTCTCATTAATACCCAGCTCCAATCGCGATAAGTAGTATGAATCCAAAAAAAATCTCACCCCCGGGACGTATAGTCCCGGGGGCGAGATTCCTTATCGCGGTGCCACCCCGGTTTAGTCATGTGTCGCCACATCACTCTTATCAGGTACGGCAGTAGTTGCTTATACCCTAGCTCTTTAACGGGAGCTCCCGTTACACCATCACCTGACTTAGGCTCCGATGCACTGCTCAGAGGCTTGTTTCAATAACATCATCCTAACTCCCTTCCAGCTTTCGGGAGCTCTCTGTGTAGGAATCCGTCATCTACTCTTCTCTTCATCGCGTTCTTGTTTGTTATATATTACTAGAAAGGTAGTATAGATGTAAACAGAATCTTTAGAACTCCATTCAATTCTTTAATCCCCTCTCTTCGCACTTAGAAATATTCCTTGTAGTTGTTAGCCATCTCTTCTATATTGTCCTTATTAACTTTCATGAATTCTGTAACAACCGTTTCATTCCAGATCTCTTCGTCATCTGGAAAGTCAGTTAGTTCTTTTGAAAGTACATCAACCATATTGTCTCGTGTAATTACTAGGCTGGAATCCTGTAAATCAAAGATATATTCGTTTGCATTTGGGACTAGAATTGTTAAATACATCGCATTAAAGTAGAAATTCTGATTCGTATCTTCTCCGTCATACCAGAACGAATCAACCTTTTCCTGGGAGAGAGATCCTTCCTTACTTCCGTATGTCACATGAATGTTTTCGCCAGACAGGTCGAGGTGATTCACCGTTTCTCCTCCCGCTAATTTCGTGAGAATAGCTGAGACCCTGGAATTGTCACCTACGTAAGTGCCGCTGTATTCGGTGAACTCCTCCGCATTAACATCTCTTATTGTTTTAATTTCTTCATTCTCCGATGCACTTCCAATTGAACAGCCTGCCAGAAACATCATTTAGGCTCAGGCTAAGCATTACGATTTTATTTCGCTTCAACATCCCCACACTCCAAGTTCTTTTTATTCTCTCCAATTGTTTCTACGATTTATGAGCCATAAATGTTTCACCATTTTCCGCTCCAATTTAAAGACAACTCTCAAGCCGAAAGTTGCCTAACGATTATCTATTAAGTTACTTCCCCAGGATGCGACTCATATCCATATAGAGAATGTTCCACCTATGGCCATCCAGGTTTGAAAAGCCCGCACCGTAAATCAATTCCTGGCTTTCTGAGGATTCACCATAGATGTCTCCGCCTGCTTGAGTAACTTTTTGAACGAACACATCTACTTCTTCTCGACTGCCAGCGCTAGAAAGGTCATCTCCCCTCTCTTTGTCGCTTCTTCACCTGCTCCGAATGAAACGGTGAATCCCTGACCTCAGTCACAACGCTAAGTGGATTGCCATCCGGATCGAAGAAGTCAAAACACGTCATCCCTCCAAAATCTTCAAGCTCGGTCGTTCTCACACCGTTTTCTTTTAACTGGTTGTGCACCTCATGAATATCATCAACGACAAAATTGAAATAACCATTTCTTTGATCACCTTTTATAACAAATTCTGTAGGCTGCGCTTCCTCAACCTGTACCAAACCAAATTGAGTGGGACTGTCCGGAAAATAAAAACCCTCACCACTTCCAATCCCTTCTCCCCAGCCCTGTATTTTCTTTACTCCGAGGTTATACTCGTACCATTCACTGGATTTTCCAATGTCGGTAACAGGTATAAAAACGCTCCCAACTCTAAACAAATTAAAGCACTCCTTTTCACTAAGAAATGTATGATTATAATCGTCTCCATTAGATCCACATCGATCTTTGACGTTTTTCTCCAACTATGAAATCGTTCCACATGCCAGTCGTTTTTCACTCTCATGTAGCCACTCTCTTCAATCCATTTATGTAAAATATCATAGGTATGCAAAATCTCTGTGTTAGCACCTTTATGTTTTAAAACGGCGTACGTTTGTGGGGGAATGGTTACGGCCTCGATACCTTCAGGAAGATCTTCTGCCTCACTTACTTGAACACAGACCCAATAGCCATCTTCCTCTCTTGAAGTAGGCTCTACCACAAAAGCACCTACTTGTATGAAAGGCTCGATAACGTGTTTGATCTCACTCATTCGCTGCTCTAAAAGCAGAGCTGCTTGCGGAATTTCATGGACGTACTGCTCTCCTGCACAGAGAACACGTATCCCTCCCAATTGAAGTTCACCGAGTTCTTCAACAGTTACCTGCTGCACCAAATCCTCACTCATTTCCAGTAACTCCCTTCTCGTTAAAATCCTGAACTAAATACCTTTCTTTGTATTTAGTACTTACCTCACTCCAAACGTCAAATGTATTTCCATCTGGGTCATGGAAAACAAAATTCTTCCCTGCATGTGCTCGATCTTCCACTTCACTAACCATGATCTTTTTCTCGATAAAGTTCTTTCTAATTGTTTCAAGTGCTTGTATACCCTCTACTTCAAACGTTATTGAAAAGCACTCTTCACCCTTGCTATTGTAGAAATTCGAGCTTTCACCCTTTTGGGAACTCACTAGAAAGAAGCTCTGGTTGGCTAAATCTAGAATTGCTTTCGATTCGTCCTGGTAATTCAGCTTCGCCCCGAGTTTCGTAACATACCAGTTAGTGGAACGTTCTACATTTGAAACTGGTAGATAAGTCGTTCCGATTCTTACTAAGTGTTCACTCACAATGACTCACCTCCGTCCCTATTCCTAAAAAACTGTTCCATTCCAGCACACGAAAATCCTTCAAAACGATCCATAATTCATGATAATTACTTTGACATTCAATGATAAATCCTGTAAATTATCAAATGGACGAACATTTAAATGTTATAAAAACATATTATTCGTATTTAGGAGTGAATTCTATGGAAAATGTATTTGATTATGAAGATATTCAATTAATTCCCGCGAAATGCGTGGTGAATAGCCGTTCAGAGTGTGATACTTCTGTCAGACTTGGAGCCCATACATTTAAGTTACCGGTCGTACCCGCAAACATGCAGACGATTATCGATGAAACCATTGCCGTTTCCCTCGCTGAAAAAGGATACTTCTATGTGATGCACCGTTTTGAACCTGAAAAGCGCATCGATTTTATAAAAGACATGAACGCTCGTGAACTCATCACTTCCATTAGCGTTGGAGTGAAAGAAGAAGAATACTCCTTTATCAAACAGCTTGCTCAGCATAACCTCACCCCAGATTACATTACAATTGATATTGCACATGGCCATTCTAATGCGGTTATCGAAATGATTGGACATATTAAAAAGCACTTACCAGATAGCTTTGTGATTGCAGGAAATGTTGGTACTCCAGAAGCAGTTAGAGAATTGGAGCATGCAGGTGCTGATGCTACTAAAGTAGGGATTGGACCTGGTAAGGTATGTATTACGAAAATTAAGACCGGATTTGGTACAGGCGGTTGGCAGCTTGCAGCGCTTCGCTGGTGCGCGAAAGCGGCAAGTAAGCCAATAATTGCTGACGGAGGCATTCGTACCCACGGCGATATTGCAAAATCTGTTCGATTCGGCGCTTCAATAGTGATGATCGGTTCCCTATTCGCGGGACACGAAGAATCTCCTGGTGAAACGTTTGAGAAAGACGGCAAGCTATACAAAGAATACTTTGGTTCCGCTTCTGAATTCCAAAAAGGAGAAAAGAAAAATGTGGAAGGAAAGAAAATGTTCGTGGAACATAAAGGCGCTTTAGAAGATACGTTGAATGAAATGGAACAGGATCTTCAATCTGCGATCTCATATTCTGGCGGAGACAAGTTAGAATCCATTCGCACGGTGGATTATGTGGTTGTGAAAAATTCGATTTTTAACGGAGATAAGGTTTACTAGAAGTTAAGAGAGAGCAGTTGCTTTAGAGAAAGTATTCACTTTTTGGAGTACGAAAATTAATATTTCAATAAAGAATGACCGGCAAATTACAGAATAATTTGCGGGTCATTTACTATCTTTTTTTATACATGCCAAGTATTAAATCTCTTAGAATCTCGTGCCTATTATTACTAGTACTTATCGAATGAAAGAGAATTTTTTTGTTAAGCTTCTCATTTAGTTTGAAATTCTGGTATTACAGATTGTTATAAATAGTACCATTGAATAGTAAGTCAATGTCGCTTATTTCTCCTATTCAGAAGAAGATAAGATAATAAATTGATTTTGTAATAGTCTTTGTTGAAAAAGCTCCTTAAATGTTTGAATAAATATCTGATCAAATTTAAACCAGCTTAAAATCCAACCAATAATTTAAAAACTAACGATGGTCATTATTCATATACCTCCAAATTCCCACAAACCAAAATCATGCTATTCACCCAATTTTATTATAAGTCCTATTATACTCACTCCAGAATTCCTTTCAATAAGACGCATCCGTTTACTCCGATGTCCTTAACAGAAATCCGGTACTTCCTACACCCCATACATAGATCGAATCAAAGATATAGGCTGTTTTAACTACTTTTTAAAATGATGATTTTGAGCCTAATGATCCAACCTTCGTGAAGTAAAAGGTGATTAGTAAGCTATACTCGAACACCTTAATGAATAGACAGTAAAAATTCCGTTGTTTCTCAAAAAATATGAGGAGGTGTACGAATAGTAAAGCCTTTTTTCTTCATGGTTCCTAGAATCAGATCAAATGGAAGATAATAAAGTGAACCTTCCATCAGAGGGGATTTTCGTTCATTCCCTCTGATGGTTAGGTGAACCAATCGGACCTTTAGGGGCAGTTGCTCCCCACCCAAACGTCTCGATTAACCTGCGTTTTGAAGTGGGAGTTTTACTGCCCCTTAAGGGTGGGATAAACAAAGAGGAGATGATGAGTTGAAGCAAAATATAAAAATCTGTTTTATAATCACACTTCTATCCCTGCTTATACTTCCCGCATTCGTTTCTTATGACGCAAGTGCAGATAAAACAAATAGTTCCCTTGGAACACAGCTTAATGAAATTCTAACGGATAAACGACTAAGTGGTGCTATCGCAGGAGTAAGCGTTCGATCAGGCAGCACCGGAGAACTAATATATGAGAACTACGGAGAAACACGCTTAACTCCGGCTTCTAATATGAAATTATTCACTGCGGGCGCTGCACTTCAAACACTTGGACCTGATTATCGTTTCACTACTGAGCTTCTAGCCGACGGAGAGCTAAAGAACAGAAAGCTGAAAGGCAACCTGTATCTGAAAGGAAAAGGAGACCCCACGCTTCTTAAAGAAGACTTCGAAGAACTTGCTCAATCTCTGAAAGAAAAAGGAGTACATAACATACAAGGAGATTTGATTGGAGATAACAGCTGGTATGACGATGAATCTCTCTCTAAGGATATGGTTTGGTCAGATGAAGATAACTATTACGGCGCAAAGGTGTCTGCCCTAACGGCATCACCAAACGAAGATTACGATTCAGGTACAGTCATAGTTGAGGTCTATCCAGGAAAACAGCCTGGCGTCAAAGCAGATGTTCGACTTTCACCTATTTCAGATATTCTTAAGATCGAAAACCATGCCAAAACCGTCAAATCTGATGAAAAAGCTGAGTTAACAATTACGCGGAAGCATGGATCGAACAAAATCCTGATCGAAGGTGAAATCAATGAAGACTCCTCACGGAAACGAGAGTGGATTGCAGTTTGGGAACCTGCGCACTATGCACTCGATTTAATGAAGCAATCCCTTCTGCAAGCAGGAATTACATTTAAGGGAGAAACAAAACTAAGTAAAGCACCAGATGACGCTACTCTTCTCATTGAAAAAAAATCGATGCCTCTTTCTGACCTGCTTATTCCTTATATGAAGCTAAGCAATAACGGCCATGCTGAAATATTGGTGAAAGAGATGGGGAAAGTGAAGAAAAATGAAGGCAGCTGGGATGCTGGATTGGAAGTAATGACAGACTTTCTTCAAGAGAAGGGCCTTGATACTGACGAGATGCGACTGCGAGACGGTTCAGGTATCTCTCACGTCACATTAATCAAACCAAACCAACTTTCCGAATTTCTATTTACCGTCCAAAATGAAAGCTGGTTCGATCCATTCTATCGTTCTCTTCCAGTTGCAGGTGATTCTGATCGATTTGAAGGCGGCACCCTTCGTTATCGAATGATAGACACTACTGCAGAACAAATTGTTCATGCTAAAACAGGATCATTGACAGGAGTCTCTTCCCTCTCAGGCTATGTTGATCAAAACGATGGGTTAACTTTCTCGATTATCCTCAATCAATTTGTTGAAGATGAAATCAAAGACATTGAAGACGAAATTGCTGTTGTTCTATCAACATACAAAGAGGAAAAATAGTCCAATCATAGGGAGACTTCACCAGTCTCCCTTTCTCTATGCCATGTCATGCTCAGAAAAAGTTACACGTTTGATTGACGCACAATATTAGTTAATTGAACGCCACTTTTTGGCAAACTTGGCATTTCAGACATGCTGTATGTGAGATCCTGCTCAGGGACATTGTAAGATAAATGATGAACAAAATAGTTCAGCGTTTCTTTTAATAGATCAAGGGTTAACCATTCTCCAGCACAACGATGGCCGATATCGAATTCTCCTCCTCCTTGAGGAATAAAATCAAAGGGACTACCCTCCCATAACTCGAAGCGCTCTGGATCAAAATGTTCCGGGTCTTTCCAAACTTCTGGATGATGATTTGTGCCATATAAGTCGAGAAGCGTTAGCGTTCCTTCTTCGAATTCAAATCCATTCCATGTGAAATTTTTCATTACTCTCGCGCCAGCAAATGGAAAGAACGGATAATACCGTCTGACTTCCTGGATGAAGCATTGCAGATTCTTTTCATCTCCGCTTTTTAATTTTGCCACTTCATCTGGATGATCGATCATGGCAAGAACAGTAAAGCTAATATAGACAGAAATCGCTACAATTGGACGCAAAAGGTTTAATAGTTCTACTGCCACGATCTGCTTGTCTAACAAGTCTCCTTTGAGGTCACGATGCCATGAAAACTGATAGAGTGCAAGATGAGCGGGGGGATTTATTTCTCCATCCCTCACTTTTTGCACGAGATCTTCTATCCACTCTTCTCCTGCCGTTCTTGCTCCTCGCCCTTTCCAGTACCCTAGGCCAATTGAGGCTGCGGATTCGAACATTTCTGCAAGCTGGTTCGATCGCTTTTCTACCTCACGATCTTCCAAGGGAACTCCTGTCCATTCACACGCTACATGTGTCAGTATTTGTTTCGCCTCATCATAAACAACGACTTTTTCTTTCGTTTCCCATTGAGCGGCAAAGGAATCTAAATGTTTCTCCATTAAACTCGCTATTTCACCGAGCGCCTCTTTCGTCATGAGAGACATGAACATTGCCTTCCGATGATGATGTTCCTCACCATCTAGTGTCTGCACTCCATTTTCACCAAAAAGCGTTTTCTGGACATGTTTCGGCGCCGCTCCACTTCGTTTAAATTTCTCATTATTATAAAATAATTCAGCGGATTTCTTACCAGTTAAACAAATGGTTTTCTCGCCTAACAGTTTGGTTATAAAGACATTTGAATCATACTGCTCTCTCCGATTAACAATAAATTCATATCCTTCTTTTAGAACGCTTAACGTATGATCCAATCCCTTTTCTTGAGGCATGCTTTAATTTGCTCCATACGTTCTCCTCCTAAGTTCATAGTTTGGCCATAGTACGCAACATTTCTACTCCTCTATTATTTCCACCTATGTATAGGAACAAAACGTGAACTGCTTAATATAATTGCACACTTTAACCCACTCCCTTGCGCTATTGGGAGATAAGGAACGTTAGTGGTAGTAGTGGTCTCAGAAATCGCTTTTGAGGATACATACTTTTGAAAAGCCCTCCCCCTCTCTCTTTTCTAAAAATAGATGACATACACCTCCATTAAATAAAGGTATACATCATCCATTAGTTTTTTCATAAAAGAGAAGACGTTATCGCGTTTTTTCCTTCTCAGGATAAAAGAGAACTTTTGAATAAAGAAGTCTTTTATTAATAATACTATCGAACGTTTCTGGTCCTTCTTCAAGAGATAACCTATGAGAAATCATAGGCTTGACATTAATTCCACCCGTACTCATATAGTGAATCGAAGAACGCCATTCTTCACCTGGAAATGGAGAAGAAATAGCGTTCCAGGATCCTAACACTCTTAATTCGTTTCGAACAATTTTTTCAAAGTAAAAGCGCTCTATGTTGATATCGGCATAGGGAATTCCCATGAACACAACCTCTCCACCTTTTTTCGGTAAGGCAAACACCTGTGATGAGGTGACCGGAGATCCTGCTGATTCTATAGCTAAATCGACTCCGTTTCCATTTGTGTATGCCATAAGCTGTTCATGGGCAGGCTTTTCTAGGGAATTAATACCTATATCTGCACCTAATTCTCTTGCAATTTCAAGCTTAGCAACATCGATATCGATTGCAAATACTCTTTTGGCACCGAAGATTTTTGCCCATTGAACTGCTAGTAACCCAATACTCCCGCATCCCATAACAGCAACATCTGCACCAGGCTTGATACTCGTGCGATAGAAACCATGTGCTACGACGGAAGAAGGCTCAACAAGTGCAGCTGTATCGTAATCAACGTTATCTGGTAAAGGTATGATATGAGATTTAGGTAGTTTGACGAATTCCGCATAAGCACCAGGAGAACGAGCACCTATCACAGTTAACTTAGCACAGCGGGCTAGCTCACCTTTTTGACAATTTTCACATTCTCCGCAATGAAATGTAGGACACCCAGCGACACGATCGCCTACTTGAATGTGCTTAACCCCCGATCCTACCTCCGCAACTTCTCCTGCAAACTCATGTCCAAAAGTCATTCCAGGAACATACGGACCAAGTTTTCTATACCTCGATATGTCCGATCCGCATATCCCCACTGCTTTCACTTTAATAATAACGTCCTCTTCATTCTCGATGACCGGTTCAGACGAATTTTCGAAGCGAATATCCTGTTCATTATATAAATTGAGAGATTTCATCTTAATCCTTCTCTCTATATTGATTTATGATCAATCCATCGTTTATGCCGATTCATTTCCTGAACTTCGCCTGTTTAACTTATAAAGAGCTAAACAAACAATGACTGTATTAAAAATTACTTGATGGTCAAAGTAGAAATCTCCGACGATTCGAAATGGTCCTAACATAAAGTCCAATAGTGCTTCCGTCATTTCTATCCCTCATTTCTTGATGCGCACCTCTAAAAACTAAAAATTCAGTTTATTATTTCTGCACAATCAGTTCACTGGAATCAGTAATACTTTAATTGCTTCTCCACTCTTAATAACTTGATAAGCCTCTTCCCATTGAGTGATATCGAATTCGTGCGTGACTAAAGCATTTGCGCTGACGCTTCCCTTGCTAATTAAGTCTAGAGAAGGCTCCCAGTCAGAAGAATTTTGGCTTCTGCTACCAATCACACGAATTTCTTTTTGAATAATTTTCTCTAGATCAAATTGAACTTCTGGGTTTGCAAAAATACCAACTTGCGCATATTGTCCCTTTTTCCTCAATAGATCTAACCCTTGCTTTGCTGCGGGAACAGCTCCAGAGCATTCGAACACAACGTCAGCCCCATATCCATCTGTAAGGCTATTTACAAGTTCTCGAATGTTGTCTTCTAGGATATTCACCACGTAATCGATACCTAATTCTTTTGCTTTATCCAAACGAACTTTATCGTTCGTAAGACCCGTAATGATTACGATAGCCCCTCTACTTTTTGCCACCTGAGCCGTAAACAATCCAATCGGCCCCGGCCCCATCACAACTACGACATCCCCATTCTTAATTTCCGTTTTTGTCACAGCATGATGCGTACATGCGAGGGGCTCAGTCATAGCTGCCGACTTATAATCAACATTTTCAGGGAGAATATGGACGCTGTTTTTGTGCGCGATTAAATATTTCGCAAATCCACCGTCCTGCTGCGTTCCTAATCCTCTGCGATAATTGCATAGATTATAGTCACCCGATTTACAATACTCACATTCACCACAAATATAAAAAGTTGTTTCAGAAGTAACCCGATCTCCAACTTTGAATTCTGTAACATTTGCTCCTACTTCAATCACTTCTCCAGAAAATTCATGTCCTAGCGTAACAGGGAACCGAACCTGATAATGTCCTTCATAGGTGTGGATATCTGACCCACAGATCCCCGCATATTTCACTTCAATTTTCACTAAATCTTTCGCAACAGCAGGTTCTTCTTTTTCTTGAATGTCTAAATTCCCAAATCCAGGTGCTGTTTTCACTAGTGCTTTCATATACATTCCTCCTGGTAAATCTAGCCTTTTAATATGAGATCAAAGAATTAATTAAACAAGCTAAATAATTTATAAATAAGCCAGTTGACTAAGTTACCACCCTGATCGATACTAGAAATTTTGGTTGAACCTTCAGGCATATTGAAATCGGCATTGATGGCCATCTCGGTAAACATCGGAGCGACGTCTGTTGCCAAATAAAGTGAAAGTCCAATCATGATCGTACCTACGATAACGGAATGAACAATATTTCCTCTTGCAGCACCGACAATAAATGCCACTACGAACGGAATCGTAGCTAAGTCACCAAAAGGTAATAGAGCATTACCAGGTAGAATAACTGCTAGAGCAACGGTAACCGGTACAAGAATAAGAGCTGTCGAAATAACTGCCGGATGTCCAAGCGCTACTGCAGCATCAAGACCGATATGTATTTCTCTATCACCAAACCGTTTCGATAACCATTCTCTTGCGGATTCAGAAACTGGCATTAGCCCTTCCATCAAGATCTTTACCATACGAGGCATCAAGACCATGACGGCTGCCATTGCCATACCGATTTCAATGACATCACCAACGCTATAACCTGCTAGAATACCAATGACGGCACCTAGAAAAAGTCCAATAAAAATAGATTCTCCGAAAATACCAAATCGTTTTTGGATCGTATCCGGATCTGCATTCCAGTTTTTCACGACTGGGGTTTTTTGTAATAATTTCACTAAAAATATTCCTGGTGCATAAGAAATCGTACTTCCCGTCGCGATAGACACTCCTGGCAGTTCAAAGAATTCGCTAACCATAGGTGCTGTCCAGTCAGCAACCTTAAGGGCGATAACTTGGAATATGACCGCAGCAAGTAGACTTTGGATGATACTACCTGAAATGGCATATACCATTGCAGCCATGAAGGTATAGTGCCAGAAGTTCCAAATGTCCACATTCATAGTCTTGGTTGTTTTCGTCACTAGCATTATCACGTTCACTAGTAAACCAAGCGGAATGATAAATGCCGCAACACCTGATGCCCAGGCAATAGATGAGGACGCAGGCCAGCCGACATCAATGACGTTTAGTTCGACCCCTAATCGATCTACCATCCCCTGCGCGGCAGGTCCTAAATTGTTCACAAGCAAATCAACTACTAAGAAGATCCCAACAAAAGCAACACCGATCGTTAAGCCTGACCGGAACGCTTTGCCCGGTTTCTGACCGAATAATAATCCCAATAAAAAGATCGCTACTGGCAAGATAACTGTTGCACCTAAATCTAAAAAGCCTTGTACGATATTTACGAATCCTTGCATGCGACTTTTCCTCCCAACATTATGAAACTAATCTACTTCACTTCTGTTAAATGAAGCAGATTCACCTTACTTACACCCTACTTCTTAAGCTCTTCAAGAATTTTCTTCCTCGTATCATCCGTTCCGATTCCAGTTAGAAATGAACGAGCATTAATAACCGGGAACGGATATTCTTTCTTCGTCATGGCAGTCGTTACAAGCAAATCTGCCGTGTCTACATAACCACCTACTTCGGTGATTTTGATCTGAATGAGATCCAATTTCAGCTGATGCTCTTTTGCCATTTCTTCAATAGCTCCATTCACAATTGTTGATGTTGCAATACCTGCTCCACACGCTACTAACACTTGTTTCTTTTTCATTCTTTCTCATCTCCTTCAAGGGAATCACAATTTACTTTCGCTTTGATTAGTTGTTTAATAGTTGTTTTATCCTTCTCAGTCACCAGATACTGTAACGTCTCTTCACTCTGGAATACTTGCATTAACTGCTGCAACAATGAAAGTTGTGAATGGGTTTCATCCATTGCAAGCATGAACACTAATTTCACAGGGGTGGTTTCACGATCATCACCCATCACTCCAAAATCAACTGTTTCATTCAACACACCCATACTAATGGTCTTTCGATTAACGTGATGAACGTCCGTATGGGGGATCGCAACTGAAATACCAGCTGTTGGCAATCCGGTTGCAAATTCAAATTCTCTCGCAATAATCGCATCGATAAAGCTTTCCTTCACGAGGTTTTTGTTCACCAGGTTCCGCCCCATCGTTGTTAATACTTCCTCTTTTGCTGAACATTCTAGATCCAGAAGAATGACAGATTCATCAAAAAATAATTCACTCATCTTTTCACCTCATTAACTTTTTCAGTTACAACGTTCTCAGTCTTTGGAATAGCCTTTAATTATTTCATGAATCTCTTCAACTGAATCCGAGTGAATCACTCGATTTCGATCACTCTCAGAACCAGCAAACTTCATAAGTTGCATCAACGCATGGATATGTTTCTGCTTGTCAACTGCTGCGATGACAATAACCAGGTTAATCTTGTATTCAGAAGTAAAGGTCACTCCATCTTCTAATTTCAATAAGCTCATTCCAATTTCGTTCACACCTTCCTCAGGTGCTGCATGAGGAATCGCAATGTTTGATCCAATGACGATATATGGGTCTTCACTCGTTCGATGAAGCATCGCCTCTACGTATTCAGGTTCAATATGACCTTTCTGAATTAAGGGCTCTGAACTAATTCGAATCGCTTCTTCCCATGAACGGACCGATTTTCTCGTCGTGATATAATCCTGTTGAATTAATTCGTGTAAATTAATATCAAGATTTTTCACAGTGTGTTTCACTGAGGATGCTTCCTCACGGTTGATATACGATTGTAAATCTCTAGTTAGCTCTTTTTCATTTTTAATCACCGTATGATTTTTAATAATATCGATTAGATGATTAACGTTTATATCGTTTGGAATGTATCCATAGAGTTCTAACATGACCTGCTTCCGCAAACGATATTTCTCATCACGACCAAGAAAGGCTTTTGAAACAAACAACTTCTTATCTGTTTCAAGAAATGTCGGCGAGAATACAATATCGTAATCTAGTTCATACTCTAGAAAACCTCGTACTGATAGAGAATCCAGAAATACAAATTCCGGGAATAACTCTCTTAACTCATTAAACATTAATCCTGATACGGAGACACCTTGAGGACATACAACAATTGCTTTTATTTTCTTCTCAATGCTATCGCCCTGCCTTCTCATCCATCCACCAATTAACATTGTGATATAGGCCGTTTCACTCTCAGGAACTTTACTACCAATTAATTTTTCCAGTGGCCCGATACATCTTTTTATCAGATGATGCAATTCCTTGAATTCGTTACTCAAAGATTCATGAATCTCGATTGTGTCAGTAAGATGGTATTTGATGCGATAATAGGCAGGCTTAATATGTTGTAATAAGTTGTTTAACAATTGCTCCTTATTTTGAAAATAAATGCAAGTACTCTTTTCAAAAAGCTGAAGCATCGTATCGATTGCAGGTACTAAGTCTGGAATCGTATCAGCTTCGGTTAAATATTCAGACCAATAGACATTCGATGTTAATAAATGCAGTGTACAAAACAATCGTTCTTCCACTGGTATTTGATAATTGGAATGACGGAAGATTTCTTCTGTAGCCTGGTATTCTTTTGTATTTGATAGATTTTGATATTTAATAGAAAACGTCTTAAGAACATGACCCTTTTGAATTCGTTTCAGAATTAATATAAAAATATAAGGCATCGTGGATATCTTTTCATCAGTAAATTTCAAGTTCAATTTACACTCGATATTCTCAATTCGATTAATAAACTCATCTACCTCATCTTCTTGAATATTAGCTAATTTCTTTAAAATAGTTCCGCCGCCATCATTTTGAAGAAGCTGGTAGGTTACGTTAATTAGCAGTTTGCGAATTTGAAACTCCTTACCTTCCAACACATAACCGGTTTTTCTCGAATATCGAATAACTAAATGATAGTCATCTAAATAAGTTTGAACTTGTTTCATATCACTAAGAATCGTATTTTTACTAACAGCCAATTCACTTGTAAAATGATTCAATGACAGCTCCTCTTCGCAGCTTAAGAGCATCAGGATAATGAGATGAACTCGTTGTTTCTCTGATAGTACTGCTGTTGCAATAGACGGTTCTTTCTCCTCACCAGTAAGAGTTGTAAAAACTGATTGATCAATGATGAAATGCCCCTGTCTTGTTCGTTCAATTACTGGAAGGTCCTTAGTCATCAGCCATTCATTCATTTTGTTAACGCTGTAACCAAGCTGTCTACGAGTTAAGTTATATTTCTTCTCTAAAGCCATACTAGTGATCCTTGGATTACCAATTAGTTCATCTAAAATTAGCTTGCTTCTATCACTATTTGACAACTCTAGCCCCCCTTTCAATAATTATTGTAGCACCCATATCCTACACAATGATTACGCTTTCATCCCAAATTGTCGGACAGTTTTTGTACATCATCGTGATTAAAAAACGAAGAAATGGTGTTGGAATTGGCAACATCCTCAATAACAGAGAAGGAATGACAATTATAATAGGGATTTTATTCGAAAAGCTTTATTTTTAATAAATGGCGTTCAATTACTTAGCGGATGTTTATCAATAAAAAGAGGTTGACTCACATGATAAATGTAAGTCAACCTCTTTTTAAATTGGTAGGCTAAGCTCTTTAGCTTCTTTCGTTTGTTTTCTTTTTTTCTTTTTTGAGATTATATTTTGATTAGCAGATTTAAAGAATGAATACCCCTTTAACAAGACAATAATCGAGAATGGAAAAGCAGCGATATGAAAGATTCGCTATCTTACCTTTCACAGTCCAATCACATAAAAAAGCAGTTCAATTAAGTATACGATTGTAGTATTGTAAACCTAACTGAACTACTTTCAATCAGCAATCATGTTCTCCTTTCCTATTCTCTTTGATCCGTAATCAACATATGCCCTGGCGCATGAGTAATCATAATCTCAGGCTTCACATTCAGTCCAACATACTGTGGCGTAACACCACATGCCCAGAACACTGGAATTCGTTCTTCTTCCTGATAAGGCGTAAATTCTCCATAATCAGGCTTCTCAATATGTTCAATACCAATTTCAGACGGATTACCAATATGAATTGGAGCTCCGTGTGCCTGCGGAAACTGTGAAGTGATATTAATCGTTTCTTCCAGTTCTTCTTTCTTGATTGCTCTCATACTGACGACCATATTTCCTTTGAACCGCCCAGCATCCTCGCAGGGAATTGTAGTTTGATACATAGGCACAACCTTCTCCATCTCCTGGTGCAATAAGCTGATCCCGGCTTCCACGAGAGCTCTCTCAAAGGTAAAACTGCACCCGAGTAGAAACGTGACGAAATCATCCTGCCACACCTCCCTCAGGTCAAGCAGTTCCTGCTCCAAATCCCCGTTCTTATAAATGCGGTATTTCGGTAGATCGGTTCGAATATCCGCATCGGCAATTCGCGGCATCACATGACCTGCTTCGAGTACGTCGACTACGGGACATGGCTTTGGATTCCGCTGACAGAATAAGAGAAACTCGAAGGCATACTCAGCAGGAAGCGTGATCATATTTGCCTGCAAATACCCATCACACATGCCTGAAGTCGTTCCACTGGCAAGGCTTTCGCGGAATTTGAGCCGCTGTGTTTGTGGTGTTTCCATCATGTCATCTCCCTTATGAAAGTTCATAGATTTCGAGAAATTTTGTATTAAAATTACCTTCCACGAACTTTTCGTGCTTTAGTAATTTCTGATGAAAAGGAATTGTCGTTTTGACACCCTTAATCATAAACTCACTCAATGCTCGTTTCATTCGTAGTATAGCCTCTTCACGAGTCGCGCCGTACGTAATGAGCTTCGCCACCATCGAATCATAAAATGGCGGGATCATATACCCTGGATATACGGCAGAATCCACACGGACACCGAAACCGCCAGGAGGCAGGTACGTTTCTACCTTCCCTGGAGACGGCATAAACCCATTCTCTGGATCCTCCGCATTAATGCGACACTCCATCGCCCATCCGGTCAGAGTAACATCTTGCTGTGTGAGTCCAAGCGTCTCATTGTCAGCGACCTTAATCTGTTCTTTAATTAAATCAACACCGGTCACCATCTCCGTTACCGGATGCTCAACCTGAATACGTGTATTCATCTCCATGAAATAGAAATTGCCATTCTGATCATAAATGAATTCAACTGTTCCGGCACCAGCATAGTTTACAGCCTTTGCAGCTCGAACTGCCGCATCACCCATTGCGGTACGAACTGAATCATCTAAGGCAGGGGAAGGTGTTTCTTCGACTAACTTTTGCATTCGTCTTTGAATCGAGCAGTCACGTTCCCCAAGATGAATGACGTTTCCGTAAAGATCAGCGAGAATTTGAATTTCAATATGACGAAAATCTTCGATGAACTTCTCAATATAAACACCCGGGTTTCCAAACGCTTTCTCCGCTTCTTGTTGCGTCATATTGATCGCTTTAATCAACTCATCTTCTTCTCTAACAACGCGAATCCCTTTACCGCCACCACCAGCTGTTGCTTTAATAATAACCGGATAACCCATTTCATCGGCTAGCTCAAGTGCCTCTTCTTTACCTTTGATAATGCCATTCGAACCCGGGACAACTGGAACGCCAGCTTCTTTCATCGTCTTTCTGGCAATATCTTTGATCCCCATCTGGTTGATTGCTTCTTTACCTGGTCCAATAAACGAAATATTGCAGTCTTCACAAATCTCTGCAAACTCTGCGTTTTCCGCTAGAAATCCGTAGCCAGGATGAATCGCATCCACTTCCCCATTCGTAGCAGCAGTCATGATATTCGCCATGTTCAAGTAGCTATCTTTTGAAGAAGTGGGTCCAATACAATAACTTTCATCCGCTAATTGAACATGAAGTGCGTCACGATCTGCTTCTGAATAAACAGCTACCGCTGTAAGCTCAAGCTCATGACACGCTCGAATAATTCGGACAGCGATTTCACCACGATTTGCGATTAATACTTTTTTGATCCCCATATGACCCTCTCCTATTCTGGTTTCACTAAGAATAGCGGTTGACCGAATTCAACAAGATCCCCATTTTGAACAAGGACTTCCATAACTTCTCCATTCACATCAGCCTGAACGTCATTAAACATCTTCATTGCTTCAAGCACACAGACAACCGTTTCTTCTTTAACGGAGTCACCAATCTTAATAAAAGCAGGATCATTAGGAGACGGAGAAGCGTAGAACATCCCCACCATTGGCGAAGTAACGGTAAGCGTTTCCGCCTCTTCATGTGACGTATCCATTTCTGGTCCCGGACTTACATCCTCCTGCCCTCGCTCATTAACAATGTTCGGAACCTGGCTGATAGGCTCCTCTTGCTGTTCACTCTTCACAGTTTCTTCCACCTGTGGATTCTGGTTCTTTACCTTCACTACGAAACTATTATGCTCGTAATGCACTTCATCTACTGTAGAGCCGTTCACATATTTAATAATTTCAATAATTTCTTTTGAATTTAACATGTTCAATTCTCCTTTATTGACGAGGGTTAGACACCTTACCTAACGTGCGAATGAATCGATCATTGTCTTCATATATTTCTTGAGCTTCTTCAACATTCACTTCGCAAAAACGTATTTTACAGCCTGGCATCGCCTGAGCTAGATAGGGAATATCTCTTGAGATAACCGTTCCGATTCTTGTGTATCCGCCTGTTGTTTGGCGATCAGCCATCAGAATAATCGGTTCTCCATTTGCAGGAACCTGAATACCTCCAAGGGGGATCGCTTCTGAAATAATATCTGCAGAAGTCTCGTGCTCTATCTTCGGACCTTTTACTCGAAAGCCCATACGATCTGATTTTGGGGTTACTTCGTAAGTCGATGATAGAAAAGTTTGCACGGCAGCATCAGAGAAGGCGTTCAGGTGAGGTCCCATTACAACTCGAATATCCATTTCTTTTTTATAGGTAGGAACCTCTTCCGGGTGCAACGCACGACCGCTTATTCCGTTCACACCTCCAGTTCCATTTAACACGTCACCTTTTTCAAGAGCTCGGCCGTCAAGACCGCCAATACCTGCTCTTAAATAGGTAGACTTGCTTCCCATCACGAGTGGGATATCAAATCCCCCTGCAACACTGACATATGAGCGAGCTCCTTCAACTGGCTGCCCGAATTCAAGCCTGTCCCCTTCTTTCACTTCGAAACTTTTCCACATTGGCGCTTTTTCTCCATTCACTTTCGGTGAAAGATCACCACCACTAATTGCAATAACTGCATCTCCAACCACATCTATCGTTGGTCCCATCACAGTTACTTCGAGAACTGCTTCATTTCCGGGATTACCAACAAGAAAATTAGCAATGTTCATGGAAAAGGGATCCATCGCACCTGCGACAACAATGCCATACTGTTGGTAACCGCTGCGCCCGTTATCCTGTATGGTTGTTAACAGTCCCGATTTTACTACTTTAAATATAGGATTAGACATTGACGTTCACTCCAACGCGCTGGATTTTAATTCCCTCTGCTACTAGTTGTGCTCTCAACTGTTGCACCAAGCGAAGCGCCTCCGGTTCATCCCCATGGACACAGATCGTGTCAGCCTGAATTGCAATGTCCTCTCCGTTAACCGCGGTCACCTGTTGTTCATTTACCATTCGTATCACGCGCCCTACAGCAATATCTGCATCATGAATCATTGCATTCTGTTCAGATCTTGGTGTAAGTGTGCCATCAGGCTGATACGTTCGGTCAGCGAAAACTTCTTGTGCTACCGTTAAGCCAACATCTCTTCCTGCTCGTATTAATTCACTCCCAGCTAATCCGTATAACACAAGCTCAGGATTCACAGCATAGACAGCGCTTGCAATCGCTCTGGCAATAGCGGGAGTTTTCGCTGCGCTATTATAGAGCGCACCATGCGGCTTCACGTGTGCAACACGAGCTTGATGAACATTCGCAACGCCCTGAATCGCACCAACCTGATAGGCAACAAGGTTGAACACCTCATCTGCCGTCATCTTCATATCACGCCTGCCAAATCCGCCGAGATCAGGAAAGCCCGGATGTGCACCGATCCCTACACCAAGTGAATTCGCCAATTCTATCGTCCTCATCATCACATTGTGGTCACCTGCATGGTAACCGCAGGCGATGTTTGCTGATGAAATAAACTCAAGGACATTCTCATCGTTTCCAATGGTATAAGCGCCAAAGCTCTCCCCTAAGTCACTATTTAAATCAACCGACTTCATGATATCCCTCCTTTTTCTCTTCGGTTTCCACAACGTATTCTCCACGCTGGATCGCTTCTTTAATTTCAATAAATTCATTTTTACTAATTGATACAAATCGCAAATAATGTCCTGACTCCAGTAAAATCGGATGCTCGCTTGTTGGGTCGTATAACTGCACTGGCGTTTGACCAATAATCTGCCAGCCACCTGGTGATTCAAGTGGATAAATCCCTGTTTGCGCTCCAGCAATTCCCACTGATCCCGGTGCAATTTCAGCACGAGGATTTTCACGTCGTGGGGTTGCAATTTCCTCAGGCATACCGCCTAAATAAGGAAATCCAGGTACGAACCCCATCATGTAAATAAGGTAATCTTTCTCAGAATGGATAGAAATAACCTCATCCTCACTCATCCCATTATGTTCTGCGACAATAGATAAATCGGAGCCAGCTTCATCTCCATAATAAGTTGGAATGATATAAACAAGAGAAGCAGTTGCTGCTTCTCTTCCCTGTTGTTGTTCGTTTATCAATTCGAGCTCTTCTCGTAATGATTGGTAAGTTACTTTATTAGGTAGATAATATATCGTTAGTGTTGTATAAGCTGGTACCCATTCTACAACACCTTCAATCGGATGACGATTCAGATAATCCGCAAACATCCGTATCTTCCGATTCGTTTTTTCTGAAATCTCGGTTCCGAATACAAGTTGAATACCTGTATCTCCGAGAGGATAATAGTCAAGTTTCACCCATACTCCTCCTAACAATTAAGTAAACAGTTGTGGAATTTTATCGATTAACGTCACAATCGCTAAATAAGCTGTTATTAGAAAGACAAAGCCTCCAAAGATCGTTAACCAAAGAGGATGTTTGTAATCACCCACAATTGATTTCTTATAAGCTGCAACTAATAGCGTTCCTAATGCAACTGGTAATATTAATCCATTGAATGCACCTGCAAGAATAAGCAACAGAACCGGTTTACCGATAAAGGCGAAGATTATCGTCGAAACGGCGATAAAGCCAATTGTCACACCTGAATGGTGACGATCCACATTCTTCGATAAAGTTCGTAAAAATGATACAGATGTGTAAGCTGCACCAACTACGGATGTGATTCCTGCCGCCCATAAGACGACACCAAACATCTTATATCCAATCGCCCCTGCTGCCTGCTGGAAAACAGATGCCGGCGGGTTGGCCGGGTCCAATTTGAAGCCTGTTGCTACAACGCCCAATACAGCCAGGAATAGGAAAACCCGCATGATTGATGCAATAAGAATTCCTGATACCGAGCTTTTTGTAACCTGGTGAAGATTTTCTTTACCGGATATACCTGCATCGAGAAGTCGATGTCCCCCAGCAAACGTAATGTAACCCCCAACTGTTCCACCTACTAATGTAATAATCGCAAATACATCAATTTTGTCAGGTGCGAATGTATGGACGATCGCATCACCAACTGGTGGATTACTTTGAAATGCTACGTACAACGTAAGTAAAATCATCAGTCCGCCGAGGATGCGTGCAATTTTATCCATCGCAATGCCCGCTTCTTTAGAAAGGAAAATTCCAATTGTAATGACACCCGTAATTGCTGCCCCGATCCGTGGATCAATACCAAATAGCACGTTCATTCCAAGTCCTGCACCGCCAACATTACCAATATTAAAGGCAAGTCCACCAAGTGCCACCGCAAAGGCGAGGAAGTAACCAAGTCCAGGTAGCACCATGTTCGCGATGTCCTGTCCTCTTTTCTTTGATACGGCAATAATTCGCCAGATATTTGCCTGGACCCCAATGTCGAGAATAATGGAAATTAGAATAACAAATCCAAAGCTTGCTAGAAGTTGTTCAGTAAATACAGCCGTCTGGGTTAGAAATCCCGGACCGATTGCAGATGAGCCCATTAAAAAGGCTGCCCCAAGTATAACCCCCCACTTGCTCTTCGTTGGACCGTTCTCTAATGAAAGTGGTTTCTTGTTTTCAGTACCCATCAAATGCCCCCCTTTTTTATTATGATTCTTCTATCGAATGAATCGATGTGTTTTTTTCTCTTACCTCTACGATATCACGTAATTTTCAGATAATTTTATAAGATTCCGCACAAAAAAACCGCCCATATTGGGCGATTTCGCTCACGTAATATTATATTTTTCAATTCGACGCTGAAGCGCATATCTACTGATTCCTAATAGCTTTCCGGCCTGAGTAATGTTCCATTTCGATTCTTGAATCGCTTTCTCAATATACTTCTTTTCAATCCTTTCAATATGATCTTCTAAGGAGAACTGATCATCAAACACCACATGTTCAATTGATTTAGAGCCTTCTACATACCCTTCTACCGGATTAAGAAAGTCAAAGTGATGTGCAGCTAGTTCACTTTCTTGATGTAGAATGGCGATTCGTTCGATCGTATTTTTAAGCTCTCTTACATTGCCAGGCCACCCATAGTTTAATAACCGTTTTTTAGCATCAGCTCGTAATGTCGGTGTTTCTTTACGCATTTGCTGACAGAACTCGTCCAGGAAATGCTCTGTGAGCATCACAATATCATTCTCTCGCTCACGTAAAGGCGATAATTTAATCGGTACAACGTTCAACCGGTAGTAGAGGTCCGAACGAAATTCCTTCTCCTGAATCATTTCCTCAAGCGAGCGATTCGTTGCAGCGATCACGCGCACATCCATCTCAATATCGTGCACACTTCCAATACGTTTGATCTTCTTGTCTTCAAGAAATCTAAGAAGTTTGACCTGAATATCCAGTGATAGGTCTCCAATTTCATCAAGGAATAGCGTTCCGCCATCAGCCCACTCCATTAAGCCTACTTTAGACTCGGAGTGATCCGTCACGCTATTTTTCTCTCTGCCGAATAATTCGATTTCAATTAAATCCGCAGGAATGCTTGCACAATTCACTGCCACAAATGGTCCATCATGACGCTTACTTTGCTGATGGACGCTTCGTGCAACAAGCTCCTTCCCTGTACCAGTCTCCCCTCTAACTAGAACAGTCGTGTCATTGCTTTCAGCGATTAACGAAATCTTGTCTTTCAATTCGTTCATTTGCTCACTTTCACCAATCATTTGAACGAGCTTTGTCCGCCGCTCTTCTTCTCTATACCGCTCTACTTCTTTCTCAAGATGGTGCTGCTTAATCCATTTTTCCAGCGTGATTTTCAGCTCTTCTAGCTCAAATGGTTTTGTTAAATAATCAAATGCCCCTTCTTTAATCGCTCTTACTGCTGTTTTCGCATCCCCATATGCCGTTAACATCATGACAGCCATGTTCGGATATCGCTCTCTGAATTCATGAAGCGAATCCAGACCATTTCCATCAGGCAAACGAATGTCAAGCAACAGAACTTGTGGACTGAATTCGTCCACTAACTGCCAGCCCTCTTCAAGCGTTGCTCCCGTTCTTACTTCATATCCTTCGTCTTCGAGGAACATCTGGAGCGTAAGACGTAACGTTGTTTCATCATCGACAATCCCTACTTTGACAGCCATTACTCCCCCTCCTTTCTTGTTGGAAATGTGATCCTAAATGTCGTGCCTTTTCCTATCGTACTTCTCACATCAATTTCGCCTTTGTTCTGAACGACTAACTGATGAACAATTGAGAGACCAAGACCAGTCCCTTGAGAACGCGTGGTATAAAAAGGATCAAATATTTTCTCCATCACACTATCATCCATTCCAATGCCAGTATCTGATACGGTAATCGTTATATCATTATCGGATCGCTTACTTGAAAGTGTTAACTCTCCTCCATCCGGCATCGCATTGATTCCATTCAGTATTAAATTTAATAGAATTTGACGAAGGTGGTCACGATCAACCATGATGTCATAAGCGTTTTCAACATGTTGGAGCGTCACATTTTTTTCGCTTGCTATTCTTTTCATTAATAATACAAGGGAACGAACCGTTTCATCTACTTTTACCATTGACGGATTGGAATCCATAGGTCGCGAAAATTGAAGGATATTCGTAATGATTTTATTAACTCGATCAATATCTAGCAGCATGTTCTCAGTCAATGCAAGCTGATCATTACTTAAATTAAGCCTGCGTATTAATAATTCGGTCGTTGTTTTGATACCTGCTAGTGGATTACGTATTTCGTGGGCAATACCAGACGCCATTTCACCCAACGAGGCTAAGCGAGACATCCGTTCAACACGCTGCTCTAACTTTCTCCTATTGGTAATATCCTCAAATGTAATAATGGAACGGTGTTTCTCTGCTGTACTCAGAACCTTATAGTTGACTGCGTAATAGACTTTCTCTTCCTTATGTTTGTGATCCCATATTTCTTCACTTCTTCTACTCGTTTCATGAATGGTTAATTTCCTCAGGCGCTCTTTTAGCAAATGGTCTTCTTCCATCATTGTTTGAGCTGCTTCGTTATAAACGGAGTCCATTCCTTCAATGACGAGCACCATCCCAACATGAACGCTATTTAAAATGGTTTCATTAAGCTGTTTGATTTTCTCAATTTGTCTATTCCGCTCATCAAGCGTTAGGAACATTTCCTTCAGTGATGTTGAGAGGACTCCTATTTCATCTTTACGGTTTTCTTTAATATCAAGGTCTTTCACCTTTTCCCCCATCGCAATCTTTCTGCAAAAAGCAGCCAGATTTTTGATTGGCTTTGAAAGATGGTATGAGAGGATAATCGTGATCTGAACCGCTATTACACCTGTGAAAATACTAATTAGCAGCGTATATTTTTGAATATCTGGAAGTGAACCAGAATAGAAGGAGAATTGGATAGGATAATAGAGCTTTCGGTAACAATAAAGATCGCCCCAAGGATCGTTCCGAAGAGAATCAAGCAGAAATGAAAAATATCGGTTCGGGCTACCGAATGGAGCCCGCCAAAAGTAGTGTACAGAACAAAGATATAAATTAAAAACACACTTACTGTATAAGGGATGTCGAGCATTTGGCTGACGACAATTCCGAAGCCGCGAATTTGAATCACGACATACAACAAATAACTAACACTTAGTATGAGGCCAATCCATATTTGCAGAAGTTTCGAATCATATCGCACCAGGAAAAACTCTGGTACAGTCACAACGTTATATGTATAAAGCTTGGATGAAATAAATAAGAGACCGATGATGCCGAGCAGCCATGCAAGAGCGGTTGTCCAGATTACCGATACCCCACCTGCATAAATTAACCCTGGTAACCCAAGAAGCGATGCGGCACTGAACCATGTGGCACAAAAAGAAGCAATACTTGGAAGCAAGGAAAGGTTTCTTCCTGCCAGAAAGTAGCCTATCAATTCATCTGTCTTGTCGAATCCGTGTTTTCCGAGTATCAAGATTGCAATTGTATATATGAGAAAAACACCTAAATACATCAATTCATCCATAATAACCCTCCTTTCAACTTACGAAAGCATATGGACGAAGCAGTTCCTAAACGTACGTTAGTTTCAGGTTTCATTATATACAAAATAACTGGTCTAAACCAGGAAGTGCCTGGTTTAGATCACATACCTTACCTCCCTTGAGAAAAAGCACGAAAAAATACGAAAGAGCCGCTTAATAGCGACCCTTTCATTCGGTTTTCAATGGATATATGTTGTCCCATTTTATCATGTTTAATTACACTCGCAAGACACGTTAGAAAACGCTAGCCCTATTTCAGGTTAGTTTAGTATTATAATAGAGGATTTTAAATCACTATAAAGAAAGAAATAGCATCAAGGAAAATTTGGAGGTAGACGATGAAACAATTTTTATACAAATTAACCTTAATTCCAGAACTATTAGAAGAAAACAATTGGACTGAGAAAGAAAACAGTATTGTTGCTGAACATTTCCATGCACTGCAGCAGCTGTTAAAAAATAACACCTTAATTATGGCGGGCTGAACGCTTAATGATGATCCAACTTCATTTGGAATCGTCGTTATCCAGGTATCTTCCGAAGGGGAGGCCGAACGACTTATGAAAAATGACCCAGCCGTTCGAGACGGCATCATGTCAGCTGAGTTATTTCCATACAGCGTCGCACTCTACAACGAAGAATTCACAGTTCAACTGACGTCATAATGACGTCTGCTTTTCTAGAAAAATTGGACCATATGCTCTTCATCCAAAAAGTTTCCTTTAACAAAAAGGGCTTTCTCTTCAATCAAAATAGTCTTAAAACCAAAGCTTTTGTACAGGTGCTTAGCATTCTCATTTGTTGAGACTACGGATACGCTTAGCTTTAGAAGACCATCCTGATGTTTCGCATATTCAAGAACATGCGAAAGTAATGCTCGTCCTGCGCCTTTGCCCCGCTTATTCGGTGTCACGTAAACAGCAAAGAGATCTGCTTTATGACGCACCTTGATTCCGGTTCCCCTTACCAACGTGATAACACCAATTAGTTCATCACCTTCAAAAGCACCGAATGTGACACCTGACTTCATATTTCTCGCCGTACTTTCTATGGGATCATCCTTTAAAATTGCTTCTTCATAGCTTGATGCAAATGCTTCCGGGTTGTTCTTTAATGCTTCTAATCTCAGCTCCCAATAAGCTTCTGCATCACTTGGTGATAGTCTTTTAATCTCCATCTACTTCTCCTCCCAAGAGTGCTGCGAACTTAACTTTGCTATAAACGCTTTACACTTTTCAGCAATTAACTCTTTATCATTGTCGAGCGTTGCGACATGATAGCTTCCATGCAGTTCAACTATCTCTTTCTTTTCCGATGACATTTCTTCATAGATATGATCAGAATTTTCAGGTGGGACAACATGATCTTCTAGAGATTTAAAAATCAATGCTGGCATCTTAATTGAACGAAGCTCCTTCCGAGTGAGCTCCATCAATTCGAGTATTTCCTGAATGGATTTTATCGGCGTCTTCTCATAAGCAAGTTCTGTAACACCTTCAGCTTTGATATCAGATCCAATTGCATCTAGAAAACGCGGTTCTGTCTGTCCTCTCATTTGTTCAAGATCAGGTATGTCAATTGCTGCATTAATCGGCATGATTCCTTTTACCTCGGGATATTTCCCTGCTAAATAAAGCGTCAGCGTGCCGCCCATTGAAAGACCTGCAATGAAAATCTGGTCACACCGCTCTTTTATCCACTGGTACCCTTGTACAACAGACTGAACCCATTCTTCATATGTACTTTGCTCCATGTCTTCGTAGTGAGTCCCGTGCCCCTGTAACCTCGGGCCGTACACCGTGTATCCTTCTGAAGCAAGTTGTTCTCCGAGAAAGCGCATGCTCTGAGTAGAGCCTGTAAAGCCATGCAGGACAAGAACACCAATCTCATTACCTTCAAAATAAAACGGTTCCGCTCCTTTTAAAACTGAATGGTTTTCCATTTTCATATCCCTCCCATGTAACACATGAATTCGTTATGAAACCGTTTAATTCCTTTTTACTAAGTTTCGATATCAGGTTTGAACGACACCTTTATGTGGAACATATGTACTGGATTTAACTAATAGGAGGAATTTAACAGTGACAGATCTTAAACTCACCAGTAACAACGACGCTCAGGAAAAACAATCTTACATTTACCGTCTTTTAGACCGTGGTATTTATAAAATAAAGAATAAGCAGCTCTATGAATGTTCACTTGAAGAGCTTGAAGATCTGCTTAGAAGACCTATTATCTAAAAGCCTCTGGAGAATGAAATCCACGGGCTTTATCTGTGGGCAGGTAAATAGCAGGATCGCCTGGTCCATGCCGCTCAATGAAATAAGTTAATTGACTTTTAGTCAACCTGCTTATCCTTCTTCCCGCTCCACTCATCTTTCAACATGCAATACACCACATGATCATAAAACTGCCCATTAACAAGCTCCACTTGCCTGAGAACACCTTCTTCTTTAAAACCCAGCCGTTCAGGAATAGCACGGCTCTTTTTGTTACCAGATGCCACACGAATCTCTATACGATTCAAACGCATAACCTTAAAGCCTAAATCGATAATTCCCCGGCATGCTTCCGTAACAATGCCCTTTCTCTGAAACTTTTCACTGAGCCAGTAGCCGATCGTCGCGTACTGATGCGTGCGATTGACCTCATTAAAGCCAACTGTTCCTGCAAGCTCATTTTTATAGATAATGGCCAGTGTTTTGGGGTACCCCCCTGTCTCAACAACTCCGTTTAGCGTACCCTGGATAAAATCACGGGAGGCTTCCACATCAGTATTGTAATCTACCCACGCCAGCCACTCTTTCAAGTAATCTCTTGATTCATCAATCAAATGGTAAAGCGCTTCTGCATCATCTACTGTATACATTCGTAAATAAAGATCTTCATTGACCTGGTTTGTAAACATTTTCTCATTCCTCTTTTCTTCTCCCATGTATTGTTTCAGAACGCCCATAAATTCCTCTGCTTCTTCATCATGCGTGCAACTTGTTCGTAAAATGATAAACTGTTCCGTTATATCGTAATCAGTGTTCAATTATGCAAGTACACTCACTCTTTTTTATGTAGTCAACCTTCTCTGGATAAACCAAATTTGTCCGCGATGGCTTATTTCATCCCCCATCACATGAAACCATTTAAAGTAATTATTCGCTCGCTCATCCCAACCGTAAGGCGTAACCTCTTCAAGCCAGGCGTCTTCCTTTTTCCGAAATGCATCAAGCGTTTGAGCACGCAACAGACATAGTTCACTCCAGTAATAATCGAGATCATTTCCTTTTACTTTTAAACGGGTTTCCTCTCCAAGTTCAATGCCTGATCCCAACTCATCCCACTCGTTGTCTGTCATTTCACGATTCTGAAACGTCATAATTTGAAAAGCTTTTTCAAGAGAAGCGATATGATGAAGCAGCATTCCAATTGAATTACTACGATCGTCAAGTTGAAAGTCAAGAGCTTCAATCGTTAAACCGCGAATTTCTTCTTCGATTGTATGCCTCGTGTAATTCATCATCGAAATCAACCGGCTAATCTGAGGGGCATATCCGTCTTTTTTACTGATCATGCAAAGGGTAGGATCATTCATCATTGAACATCCTCCTTCCTTAAAAAGTTTCTCATTCTTATAACTTCTTTTTTCAGATTCCAAACCCCTTCTTAATTCCTGATTTTCCCATTTTCTATTAAAGGTATAATGCTGTTTGGATAGGCGCCAAAAAAAAAAGCAGTTCAATTCAAAGTACAATTGAAAATACTGTACTTCAAAACTAAACTACTTGAATTTCACCTTCATTTAATTGCCTATTATTCAACTCTCTTCTTAACGGGATTACACCCCGGCCACTTCCCATGTGTCGATTCCGCTACTTTCAGTAAATAATAACATTCCTCTCGCGCCATATGATCCGCCATTAATGCAGAGAATGTCCCTAAAAGTTCATCCGTTAGCTCCATTTCTTCCAGTTCTTTCAGAAACGTTTGGAAAATGTGCATTTCTAGCTCGACGTCTCGATTGAACCGCGACAGAGCTGGAAACTGATTGAGTTCTGTTCGAAGGTACCCTGTTAATTCAACAGCTTTTAAATAAAAATGATCGAAGGCTTTTACGAAAGCATTCGATCTGTTCTTTAAGCGCTTCTCCACACCATCAAGTTGATCATTAATAGCACCTGCGTGACCTGAGGCATCGAGAAGCCAGAGCATGTGATGATGTAACTCATGGAAAACCGGCGGCGCTTCCCCCTTACCAAGATACGCAATGACAAGCAGGTATTCTTCCAGCTCATTCACCATGTGATTAAAAAAAGTTGGAGACAAATGGATTCCAACATCCCCGTTCAACTGCCGCTCCAATAAAGTTAATTTATACCTTCGAAAACTCCTTACTTTAGGAGCAACCTCGTTCGTTAACGCTGCAAAATCTGTTGAACTTCTTGCTTTTTCCAAATAATCATCAAATAACTGAATAAACTTTTCTGCCTCTCTTACCTTCTCAACTTCATTTGGATAAAGAGAATCTCGTATGAATCGTGCATGGTCTCCAAGTATTTGCAGCCAGAACTGATGCTCAAATGCTGCACTATCTTCAAAGGTTTTCATCTCTTCCCCCCTATTAACGATGCTCGTTTATTTATATGGGAAAAGTGAAAAGAGTAGTCATGTGGATTTTAGTTCAGGTACTTTTTTGGAAGGGCAATGTTATCAAAATCCAGTACTAATCGATTTAACGAATCATCAAGATCTGTTCCACTCATCGGAAGACCGTGACCTGTAGCCGCTTTTTGTGGTTCTAATTGAAGAATGGTTTCGATTGATTTTTTCGCAGCTATCCAATCCGAAGTGAAATACTTCGGAGGTCCGCTAATCTCCTGTTTTTGCGTAAAAACGCTGTATATCGATTCCTGCTTTACCGTTACAAAGGCGTCTCCGGCAATCAGTAAGCGATCACTTTCACGAAATAATGAGATATGCCCTTCTGTATGACCCGGGGTATGGATCCATTTCCATCCTTTAAGTTGAGGGATTTTATTTGAGCTCGGAAGCGTCTGAATCTTCCCCTTTAGGTCAATACCATGGTTCGGGAAGCGAGGAGATAACTTACTAACCAGCCCTCCCGCCGTCGGGTCCCCCTTCGGATAATCACGCTCACCAGTTAAGTAAGGAAGTTCCATCGCATGCGCGTAAACTGGCACGTCCCATAACCCAAGTAAATCCTCCAGGGAACCAACATGATCAAAATGCCCGTGTGTTAGGATGATCGCCTCAGGTTGTGCGCCTTTACCAAATCGATCTTCAGCAGCCTGAATGATACGTTCACCTTCATGAGGCATTCCTGTATCAATTAATACCCATTGATCTTCTGTTGGTTTACCAATGAAAAAGAGATTCACGATACCAACCGTGTATTGAAACACATCAGCCTCAACCTCAATACCCGCTCCACTGAACAAACTTGTCATCGGTAAATGGCTTTCCGAAAAATCATTATCCTGTTCTTTCATGATTAGTCCTCCTCCTTTCATTACCAGTTTTCCTTCATATATCCGGAATCATGCGGTAAGATTTAAAAAACCTGTTCCCGATGCTAGTTGGCACCGGAAACAAGGCTTTTAATCAATATAGCTATACATTCTAATTTTAGATAATAGAACTGAATTTTGGACAATATCGACGATTCGACGACTAGTTTTCTGTTACCTATCTGCGAAAACTTCTTTCACTTTGCCAGTTACGTCATGACTTGACGCATTTTCAACCATCATCGCAATCAGGAGGTCCTTTTGATCCGTATTATAAGCCACAAACAAACCGTTTTCCTGACCTGTCTCTTCTCCGGCACCTTTAAGTTCAGCGGTACCGGTTTTTCCGGCGATTTTGATTCCTTTAACAGCAGGATCGTGAGCTGTGCCTTCTGGGCTGGAGACGACTTTAGCCAGTGCATTGTTAATCACTGATGCGGTTTCTGGTGAAATGACCTCAACCGTTTCAGCAGCATCCTCGCCTACTTTAAGCGTCGGTTTGATCATCTCCCCGTTGTTCGCAAATGTCGTATACGCCATTGCCAGGTGATAGGGAGCGATCTGAAGCTCGCCCTGACCGTAGCCAGAGTCAGCTAATAGAATATCGCTTTCACTCAGCGATTTAGTGGATACGGAAGAATTTTCAGTCGGAAATGGGAACTCTACTTCCTGACCGATTTGAAATGACTCCATTCCCTTTTGAAAACCTTCAGCGCCGAGATTCAACGCCTTACGCGCGAAGTAAATATTATCTGAGTGAATAAGCGCTTCTTCAAGCGTAACCTCTGGATCAGCAGGCTTTACGCGCGTGACGTGATATCCACCCCAGCTAGCATCCTTTTGCCATTCAAGCCCGTCAATCTGCTCTGCAGCATTCGGGTCCAACTCTCCATCTCGCAATGCAATCGCAGCTGTTAGGGGCTTAACTGTTGATCCTGGTGAATATGTTTTATTAAATTTCGCCGAAAATGGCCGATCCTTATTATCAACGAGTGCCGTGTATTCTCCTTCATCAAATCCAAGGGTGAAATCGTTTGGATCGTATGCTGGTGAGCTTGTCAGCGCCAGCGTCTCTCCATTTGTTGGATGTAACGCAACGGCCGATCCAGCCTTTCCATCAAGTTTCTCATAAAGCATTTTCTGAACAGATGCGTCAATCGTGACCTGAATGTCCTTCCCATCTACTTTCGGCTTTTCTGCGATCACTTTCTCAGTTCCTTTAACTTCAATTGACCAGCCTGTCTCCCCATGAAGCTCTTCTTCGTAAACCTGTTCGAGACCAGCTTTCCCTATTTTTTCGTAGCTTGAGTATCCTCGTGCTCCATACTCTTCTAAATCCTCTTTCTGTAAATTACGAATATAGCCAGTCAAGTGCGCAGCACTTTCTCCGAATGGATAAATGCGTTCTACCGCATCCCTCTTTTGGACACCGGTAATCCCGGTCGCTTTCTTAACCAGATCACTTTCCGTTGTCATCACGCTCTTAATTGGAACAAATTGCGTTGGATCAGAATGCACCCAGCTCTGGTTCAGGTCTGCTTCAATATCCTCCACACTAATCTTCAACACATCACTTAATTCGGCGATGATGTTTTTTTTATTCGCCTCGATCTGTTCAGGTACAAGACCAACCTCGTAAACGGGTCCATTAAACGCAAGATCCGCACCATTACGATCCGTAATTCCGCCACGCGTTGGTACCGCCGAACGAATCGCTACTTCCTCCCCTTCTTCGAGCTCTTTAAAAATAAACGATGGGTTCCAGTTCACACCGTATATTTCGGAATCCTCTTCCTCAGAAAGAACAAGCGTCGCTTCATGATCAAACGCTACTTCACCTGCAAGCGTCTGCATCGAAACAGAGAACGGGAATGTAACTTCTCCCTTATCATTTGGCTCCGGTTCTTCCTCGGGCTCTTCAAACGTGACCTTCAAATCTTCAACTTCCACATCTCCATAAATAGATGTGTAACGCTCCACAAATTCTTCTTGTGATATGGACTTTTGCGCGGCCGGCGACAATTGGTCGTACATGCTGGCAAATTCTTGCTTATTCCAGTCCTTAACATATGTATCAAACGCATCGACCGGTGATGGCCGGTCCGAACAGCCAGCAAGAAGCAATAAAAACAGACCGAGCACTATGAATAATTTAAGTTTCACAGTCAGCCTCCCCCTCTTTTCCCTATTATTTTCCTTCATTATAGAAGACTTTGTTGTAGGAAGAAAGGAAAAAGGCCACCGAAAGTTACCCTTTAAAGGCGTAAGTTGGACTCCCTTTCACATTCGGTTTCACTCGGAAGACTCCACCTGCATAAGGAAACTTCTTCAATTCTTCCTCACTCGTATTGGTTCTAGCCGTTGTAATATACAGTTCATTTCGTTCTTTTCCACCAAATACGCAGGAAGTGACGTTTACCGCTGGAACGCTCACTTCAAGCAGACGTTTGCCATTGTCAGGATTCCACTTCGATACTTTTGAACCGCCCCAATGGGCAATCCAGAGATTCCCTTCTTCATCACTTGTCATTCCATCAGGCATGCCTTCCCCATCTGGAATCACAATGACATCCACAGGATTACGAATATTGCCTGTTGAGAAGTCATAATCATATCGAACCACTTTTTTCGTCGGTGTATCAATGAAATACATATAACGCGTATCAGGTGACCACGTAATTCCATTTGACGTACTCACATGGTCAATTTTTTTCGTTACTTCCAGGTTTTCATCCAGGCAATATAAGGCGCCTTCTCCTTTTAACCCTTCCATGTGCATTGTCCCTGCCCAGAATCTCCCCGCGGGATCACACTTTCCATCATTGAAACGGTTATCAGGTAAATGACTTTCTGGATCTGTGATCGCTTCGACCTGTTCCGTTGAAAGATTCATAGCGTAAAAGCCTCCGGACATCGCCATGACGAGGCCACCTGATTCTCTCGGTGCAATTGTCCCTACCATTTGTTCCTGCTTCAGTTCAATATTACCTGCTGTCATCGGATTGTAGGCATGAACCTTCTTTCCCTCTATATCAACCCAGTATAGCAGTTGACTCTGATCATCCCAGCTAGGTCCTTCCCCAAATATCGCCCGTGCATCAATAACAAGTGTTGCTTCCATTTATTTTTCCTCCTTTAATAGTTAGTTTCCATAGGATCTCTATTTGTCTTATACCCTCTTTCGTTGTAATTACCATATCATTCTTTACATCTAACCATACGGTTTAATTTCATATTCGTAAAATTCACCTCTACCACAAACAAACAGGCTTCAAAAAGAAGCCTGTTTGAAAGGTCATTTCGTTTCCGATTTTCAGATTTATTCCACGGCCAATTCCTGACTTAATTTGTCTCGAAGAGCACGTTTCAGAAATAGTTTTCGGGATTTCGTCCATAAAAATAATATCATCCGGGAGCCACCATTTCGCAAATTGGGTAGATAAATAGGTTAAAAGTTCCTCTTTTACAATTGCATCATAATCTTCTCAAGACCACACAGGCCACTGGACGTTCCTGCCATTTTTGGTGGGGAATCGCGATCACCGCTGCTTCATAAACCGCTTCATGCGTCATGAGCGCATTTTCGAGATCGACTGAGGAAATCCACTCCCCGCCACTTTTAATTAAGTCTTTGGTACGGTCTGTGATCTGGATATAACCGTTTTCATTCAGTTTCGCAATATCCCCTGT
Organism: Pseudalkalibacillus hwajinpoensis; assembly: GCF_039851965.1. Classification (NCBI taxonomy): domain Bacteria; kingdom Bacillati; phylum Bacillota; class Bacilli; order Caryophanales; family Guptibacillaceae; genus Guptibacillus; species Guptibacillus hwajinpoensis. Next base: position 1,316,907 of record NZ_CP156674.1, read on the forward strand.
GTAGAGCCAGCCATCTCTAAACGTTTCTTTCGTTCGCTCATCTTTGTAGTATTCATGTGCGACCCAGGGTCCTCGTACAATCAGCTCGCCCATCGTCTTACCATTCCATGGTACATCACCATTTTCATTGATAACCCGCACATCAAGACCAGGAATAACAAGCCCCTGAGAAGCACAGGTATTAACTTTCTCTTCAACTGAAAGGTTGTTCATTTCACTTGTTAAGGTGGAAAGGGAGACGAGAGGACTTGTTTCTGTCATGCCGTAACCCTGAATAAATGGCACATTATGCTTCTCCTCAAATGCTCGAATAATATTCTTTGGTGCAGCGGAGCCACCGCACACAACCGCTCGTAAACTGCTAATGTCGTATGTTTCTTTTTCAAGAAGGTTCACGAATGCCAACCAGATTGTCGGCACACCAGCAGTAAGCGTCACTTTTTCTTCTTCGATAAGAGAGGCAATAACCTGTGGCGTCATATTTGGTCCTGGCAAGACCAGCTTTGTTCCAAACCAGACTGAGGCAAATGGTAACCCCCATGCATTTGCGTGAAACATCGGAACGATCGGCAAACATACATCCCGTTCAGATAGTGCCAGTGAATCAGCTAACCCTGCCGCCATACTGTGCAATACAATACCACGATGCGTATACACCACCCCCTTCGGATTTCCTGTTGTAGCTGAGGTATAACACATTCCTGCCGGGGTGTTTTCATCAAGATCATCCGGAAAAGCAAAATCCTCATCCGCATCCTTTAATAGTTCCTCATACGAATATACGGGTGATAATGTCGTCTCTGGTATCGTTTCTTTATCAGTCATGATGACGTACTTCTCAACTGTTTTGAGTTCTGACTGAACCTTTTCAATCAAAGGTACGAGATCTTCATCCACTAAGAGAATTTTATCTTCTGCATGATTGATCACATATGCTACATGCTCAGGAGATAAACGGATATTTACCATATGAAGAACTGCACCTGTACATGGCACGGCAAAATATGCCTCCAAATGACGGTGATGGTTCCAAGCGAACGTAGCTACTTTATCGCCCCTCCCCATCGAAAGCTTTGATAATGCACTCGCTAATCGTCTCGTTCGTTTTCCATACTCGCGATATGTAAAGCGCTGTACACCGCTCAGCGTTCTCGACACAATCTCCTATTTTGGGAAATAACGTTCTGCTCTATTTAGTAAACCTGTCAATGTTAATGGGGTATTCATCATGCTTCATCACACTCCTTCATGATTTGTTCGAACTGTTCGTGCACGATTGATTGATAAACTGCTCCACTATATGTGGAAACGATTATTCTTCCTTCTTTATTCGATACAAGCCCTCGCGTTTCACCATATGCGTGATCCAGAACTTCACCGATATTGAGAACAGGAAACAGACAGCAATCATATCTCCTACCGAATGCCTCCCACTCGCTCATTGTCCTCTCGAAAAACAGCGCTTTCATTTCTCTGTAAAAATCGCTTGTCGTTGTTTCAAAAGCAAGCGCTCCCCAGCTCTCTTTTCCAACCCCTCTACAGAAGTTCTTCCAGAACTGCGGTTCAAGCGCAGCAAGTGACATAAAGCGATCATCTTTCGTGCGATACAGGTGATAGCAAACAACGCTTCCTTCCCTGCAGCCGCTTATTCTGCGGTTCCCGCTCGCTGCTGTGGAATCGACTGTTCAAACATCTTCTTCACCTTCTCAGGGATTCCAACAGCCACGCCATTAACAGTCTCACCTTTTTCCTTTGATTGCGTAAGGCGCGTATCAATCAGCCCAAATGCCACAGCATTACAATTTATATTAAACTGTCCCCATTCTTTAGCAACTGTTTTCGTCAATCCAATCATTCCTGCTTTAGCGGATGAATAGTTCGCCTGACCGACATTCCCCATTACACCTGCGACAGAAGACACATTTACGATTTTTCGATAGGAAGCTCCTCCGTTTGCAAGCTCCTTTTTTGCTGCTTCTCTCATATATGGCGCTGCGGCACGAGTAAGTTTAAAGGGGGCGATGAGGTGAATATCAACCATCGCCTGAAACTGCTCGTCCGTCATTTTATGAATCAAGCTATCCCACGTGTAGCCTGCGTTATTAACGAGAATGTCTACTCCGCCAAATTCAGTTGCTGCTTTCTCCATGATTGACGTTGAAAAATCACCATCCGTTACATCACCAGGAAAAGCAATCGCCTGTCCTCCTAACTCGTGAATCTCTTTTACAACTTCTGCAACTGGTGCTTCATCTTTGTCAGATACAACTACTCGCGCTCCTGCCTCTGCCATTTTTAGCGCTACCGCACGCCCAACACCTCTTCCAGATCCTGTAATAATGGCCACCTGATTGTTAAGCATGTGTCTCCTCCTTAGATACATGAAACGTACCTGCTAATTTTCTTTCCTCTTTCTCGTTCATTACCACTACCTCGCAAATCAAGAGATCATCCCGCTCTTCTTTAATGAATCCCTTCACTGTCAGCGTTTCGCCAGGGAAGGTCATTTTCTTAAAGCGAACGCCGAATTTCTTTATTTGATCATGCCTGAACCACGTCGTTAATGCCTGACCAGCTATCCCCATGACAAGCATGCCGTGTGCAATCACATCCGGTAAGCCTGCTTCTTTCGCGACAGGTACCACTGAATGGATCGGGTTAAAATCTCCTGATGCGCCGGCGTAGCGTACAATTTGACTGTGAGTGATGGGTGCTTTAGTAAGTGGTTGTAATTGAGCCATCTCTATTCCTCCTATCTTTCGATTACAACTGACGTAGCCAGAAGTACTGTTTCGTTACGTTCATCTTGATACGTCGTCTCGAGTGTAAACAGCTTCATCCCGCTTTTCTCTTTCTGATCGACAACTTTCATTACCGCTGTAATAACGTCACCTGCACAAATTGTTTTCCTGTAATCATAGCTTTGTTCACCATGAAGAACTTTTAACGGGTTCACTTCAAGTAATGCGATCAAGGTCTCAAAGTCTGCCCCACCCCACATATCAATCACGGTTGGAAACGTTGGTGGGACAGGAAGATCCCGATACCCCTTCTCTCTCGCAACCTCTATGTCAGTATAGAGAGGGTTTGAATCACCTATTGCTTTCACAAATTCGCGAATCTTCCCTCCTTCAACTGAGAAAGTAAACGGCTTTGTTTCAATGCCTACTTTGTTCTGAACAGTACTCATGGTTTGTCCTCCTTTCTATAACCCCATATTTTTTGCGATGATGGTTTTCATAATTTCATTCGTACCTGCGTAGATCGCAGACACTGGAATATCACGAAACCGCCTCGCAATCTTGTATTCTTCCATATAGCCGTATCCACCATGTAATTGAAGGCAGCGCTGTGAGACATCCTTCGCCATATCCGTTAGCCAGTATTTTGCCATTGATACTTTCGTCACAATATCTTCACCCGCAATGTGATCTGCTACCAGTGAATCAAGGAACGTGCGGCCGATTTCAACCTGGGTCTTCATCTCGACCATCTCGAACTGGATATGCTGAAATTTTGAGATACTCTGCCCAAATGCTTTCCGTTCCTGAATGTAATTCATCGTCATTTCAACCATATCTTCAGCCGCCACCTGCGCTGCGATCGCTACCAGGAGACGCTCCTGCTGAAGCTTATCCATCAAGTAAAGAAACCCTTTGCCTTCTTCTCCAAGCAGATTTCCCTTTGGTACACGACAATCTTCAAAGAATAACTCGGCCGTATCCTGACTATGAAGGCCTACTTTGTTCAGCTTTCGTCCTCTCGAAAAACCAGGCGTATCACGTTCAACCACAAGCAGACTAACGCCCTTATATGCAGGTGTTGCTTTCGGATCGGTTTTACAAGCAACGAGAACAAGATCTGAGTGAATTCCGTTCGTTATAAATGTTTTCGAACCGTTTAGTACGTAGTGATCATCCTTTAAAATAGCTGTCGTCTTAATATTGGCGAGGTCAGACCCAGTACCTGGTTCCGTCATCGCAATCGCCGTAATGATTTCTCCGGAAACACATTTCGGAAGCCAGCGCTGCTTTTGGTCTTCCGTCCCAAACGACTCCAGATAAGGAACAACAATATCGTTATGAAGACCAACACCTACAAGTCCTGATCCAACACGCTCCAACTCTTCATTAATAATAACCGCAAATCCCCAATCCACATTCAGACCGCCATAAGCTTCTGAAAGCGTTGGACACAGATACCCCTGTGCAGCTAATTTATCCCAGAAACCCCTTGGGATCATACGATCTTCTTCCCACTGTTCAAAAAAAGGCTCGGCTTCTTTTGCCAGGAATTTCCGAAGCGATTTACGAAACGCTTCATGATCTTTCGTTAAATACAAATGTTTCATAACAGAGTAGCTCCTTCTTTAAGATAGTTCCTTACCAACAATTGAAATGAACGATACACACTGCCATGGATATCCGCCTAAATTATGTGTTAAGCCAATCTTAGGTTCGTTAAGTTGCCTCTTCTCCGCTTTCCCCTGGAACTGCAAGTACATCTCATAAAGCATCCGCAAACCGCTAGCACCAATCGGATGACCAAAAGACTTTAACCCGCCATCAGGATTCACCGGCAAATCACCAGTTAAATCAAAGCGACCATTCTGAACATCCTTCCACCCTTCACCTCGTTCGCTAAAGCCCAGGTCTTCATAGATAACAAGTTCTGTTGGAGTAAAACAATCATGCACCTCTGCCATATCAATCTCTTTTCTCGGATTTTTAATACCCGCCTGTTTATACGCCTCCTCTGCCGCTCTAATGTTTTCTCGTATACTCGTAAAATCAAAATCCTGTGTTAACATCCCTTCGCCCGGACCGGCCGCGATACTTAACGCTTTTACATACATCGGATCCTGCCGATACTTCTTACTATCTTCCGTTCGAACGATCACCGCGGCTGCTGCACCATCTGCAACTCCGGAGCAGTCGAGTACACCAAGCGGTGCCGCGACCAGCGGTGACTTCAAGATCGTTTCCATCGAAATTTCTTTCTGATACTGCGCTTTCGGATTTAGCGCACCGTTAGCATGGTTTTTCCACGCAATTCTCGAAAGCACTTCTTTCCCCTGTTTCGCTTCTAACCCATAACGATGAAAATAGGCTGGTGCCAGAAGAGAAAAGGAAGCAGGTGCTGTGATATTTGGTGCCGTGCCATCCCCAGGAGTAGCATTCATCACGAGACCGCTGTATCCTGAGTCTTTTAGCTTCTCAACTCCAACCACAAGTGCTACATCATAGGCTCCTGACGCAACCGCATAGCTCGCATTTCGAAACGCTTCAGAGCCAGTTGCGCACATATTCTCCACTCGTGTGATCGGTATATAATCACTTTTTAGTGCACTGGAAAGCGTAGTCCCCGCATAACCGGAATCCATTGTGCCAATCCATGCGGCTTCTACATCCTTCAATTCGATTCCAGCATCCTGTAACGCTTCATATGCTGCCTCAATCATAAGATCATCCGCACTTTTGTCCCAATGTTCAGTGAATTTAGTGCAGCCCATGCCGACGACAGATACTTGATCGTGTATTCCTTTACGACTCATGATGAACTCCTCTCTTTGGAACCACCTTCCAAAAATAATTATGAATGCCTCCAGCTTCATAAAGCTTTCGGAAGCTAAATTCAACTTCAATACCAATGGAAATGTCTTCAGGCTTACAGTCCGTTACCTGAGCAAGCATGCGGCTTCCGCCTTCAATATCGACAACAGCGAATATGCTAGGAGGTGAGACTGAACTAGCTAAATAGTCGACTGTATACGTTGCTACCTTTGCCTTTTTTCCCTGCAGAGAGAAAGGGGACATGTTATCTTTTTGGTGACACTTCACACACACTCGCTGCTTAGGATAATATGTTTGGCCACAGCTTTCACACTTTGAGCCAATGAGTCCCATATTTTGCTCCTGATTTCTCTTGAGTGCCGGCGCAGAAGGTGTAGGAGCACCTGGACGTCTACCTTCGTCCACCTCAAACAATTCATACCACCTGACATAATCACTATACGATACGCTATCATTCATCGTGTTATCGTAATAAGACAACGGCTTTTCAGCCTGGTATGATGTAATGCTGTCTGTTGTTTCTAACAATAATCCCTCACAGCCATCTCCTATCTGAAGCCAGAGGATCTTCTGGTTGGGTTTACTAACAGATAATGCCTTTACTAGCATCATAGGACCATTAGCTGTGCCGAGATGTCCGATAAGGCTATCGTTCATAACGCTAACCTGCTTCTGATCCACTCCTAGCGATTTTGCTAGATTTAGAGACAGCTTCTGACTCGGTCCCGAAACAACGACATGATCGATTTCCTCAAGAGATGTTTTCGCTGTTGATAGCACTTCTTCAGCACAGGCTCTAACAGATTCAGTGGCAGCATAAGCAACAAATCGATCCTCCCATTGACGCAGGAAGGCATCAGTAGACGTTCGCCACTGGCTTACTTCTTCACTTGCATTGTTAGCACTGGCTACCAATTCCGCAATCACTCCGTCACCTGTTCCGAGCATGAAAGACACAGCCCCCGCACCCATTTCTGCTTCGAGTGGGCTCTTTGGCTTTGTAAGACGCCTGTCAGACATGGTAAGAAGAACAGGGCCTGCCTTAACTGCATCAAGACCAGAGAGAAATGCATTCGTTGCTGCCCGCAGCCCGCTTCCATAATCGATCGTTCTCGTGGAAGCTGGTAATTGCAGGGCTTTCGCAATCGTTACGCTGCTTAACTTTTCCTGATAAGGGGAGGTTGTGGAAGCAAAGTACACGGCTTTCGGATCGTATTTCCTAAACGGGAAGGATGCATTTACAGCCATCGTCAGGCTATCTTCATCAAAATGTGCAACAGTCTTTGTTCCTTTACCAGCATAACTGCCATGGAAGTTTGCTACTTCCTTTCTGGACATACGATGGTGAGGGAGATAGACTTCGTACGCGAGAATTCCTTTCATTATAATCCTCCTTCTATTTTTGCGGTTGCTCTTTAAACGTTTCACGCAACTGATATTTGAGAATTTTCCCAGACGCGTTTCGTGGCAACTGATCGACGAAAAAGAGTTTTCTAGGAATCTTGTATCCTGCGAGAGATTTGCGGCAGAAGCGTTGGAACTCTTCTTCATTAATCGTTTCGCCAGGTTTTGGCACGATAACACCTGCTACCATCCCTCCCCAGACTTTATCTGGAATCCCGATCGTGGCAGCTTCAAGCAACTGTGGATGTTCATACATCACTTCTTCGACATAGAATAGACATTTTCACCACCAGAGATCATCATATCTTTCTTTCGATCAACAATCGTGATAAAGCCTTCTTCATCAACCTGTGCTAAATCGCCGGTATGAAGCCATCCTCCTTCAAACACTTTTTTTGTTTCTTCTGGTTTCTTATAGTACTCTTTCATTATGGTTTCGCCGCGAAGGACCAGTTCACCTACTCGTCCTACTTGAACATCTTCCATACTCTCATCAACGACACGTGCTTCTGTGAAGAAGAAGGCTTTTCCACCACTCCCAAGCTTCGTTCCATGGTCTTCTGGCATTAAAATGATGCCGCCAGGTCCTCCTTCTGTTAATCCACATAAATTGTAAAATTGGTCCGTACTAAACAATTCTATACTTTGCTTCACGATCTCTGGAGCCATCGGGGCTGCTCCATAGGCACATCTCGTAATCGAAGAAAGATTAAAATTCTCCTTGTTCGGTACTTGAAGTAGATGCGTGTACATAGCAGGAACACCAAAGAAAAAGGTGATTTTTTCCTTATCAATCGTTTCCAATGTGGATATTGGATGAAAATCCCGGTGGATGATATGAGTCGCACCAAGGAAGAATCCTGTAATCATAAATAGATTCAACTGAGTAGAGTGAAAAAGAGGTGCAATATGTAAAGAACGAACTTGATGTGCAAATGACTTCTTGAATTAGAGTATTGCCACTACGACTTTTCTCCACGTTTTCAGCTAATTCATCGTCACAGAAAACAAACTTTGTGTCCGACTGCTCAAGAATGTACCTCACTTCCTTGCTGACCAGTCTGAAATTAATTGGAACGAGCACAGCTCCGATCTTTGCTGAAGCATAAAAACAAACAGCATAATCATCGGAGTTCTTCATCACCAAGGCAACTTTATCGCCTTTTTGAACATTCAGGTTCTTTAATCCGTTAGCCAGACGATTTACTTTTTCATTGAACTCACGGTACGTGTATCTCTTATTACCATAAACAATCGCTTCTTTATCCGGATGTCTCCTCGCATTCATCGCCATTGTGCTTCCAATATTCATGTACTAACTCCCCCCTATTCTCCTTTATGATTTTTCACATAACTTTAACCGTAGCATTACAAACTTCGTGTTCTGCGCCATTCAGTATAGAGATCATAATGGTTAACAGCCCCCTACCGTTTGAAAGAGCCTGTTTGCTCTCTACAGTAAAGTGACCGGTCAAAACATCTTCAGGCCTGACTGGTTCTTTCCAAATAATGCTCTCTGCTCCAACGCCGCCTAAACAATCTGTTCCAAGCACATCCATTCCGATAAACTTCGCCCACACAACTGAAATAGTATGAAATCCTGACGCGATGATTCCCTGATATGGTCCTTTAATCGCTTCCTGTTCATTCACATGAAAATATTGTGGATCATAGCCCGTAGCAAAGTCGTAAATGTCTTCTTTGCTAACCGTTATTGAATCAGTCGTAAATGACTGCCCTTCATGAAATGTAGAGAAATACATCATCTTCCCCCTTTCTACTCGCTTCTGTAAAATGCAAGAACTGTGCCAATTTTCATGCCCCACAAACCCCTTACACAGCAGTTACCTACTTATGTCCATTAAATTAAGCAGTGTCCAGATTCCGGACAAATAGAAAAAAGCGTCCAGATTCTGGACACTTTATAGGCAATCATGAATACTTTTTCAATTTTTCATAGAGAGAAGAACGACTGATTCCGAGTAGCTCTGCTGCCTTTGATTTGTTACCATTACACTTCTTTAATGCATTTTCAATCGCATCCCATTCAAAATCCATTCTAGTTTGTTTTGAAGCATGGCGAACTTTCTCCATTGTTCGAAGCATATAGTCAGGAAGATCTTCCTTTTGTATATTTCCATTCTCAGCAAACGTCATCGCTCGCTCCATCACATTGCTTAATTCCCTAACATTACCTGGCCAGTGATAGGATTTCATATATGCCAATGCATCTTGCTTCACACCGGTAATACTGGTCCCAATAATCGAGTTAAACGATTCCATAAAGTGCTCGATTAATCGTTCAATATCAGCTTCTCGCTCCCTTAGAGGAGGAATATGAAGGGAGATGACATTTAATCGATAATACAAATCTTCTCTAAACTTCCCTTCATTCACAAGTTCTTCAAGTGGCTGGTTCGTTGCGGCCACAATTCGAACATCAACGTTAACACGACTAGTTCCACCAACACGATAGAACTCTTTTTCCTGAAGGACGCGAAGCATTTTCGCTTGAAGGGAAAGCGACATATCTCCAATTTCATCAAGAAAAAGTGTCCCACCATTAGCTAAATCAAACTTCCCAATCTTGCCTTTATGAGCTGCACCTGTAAATGCCCCATCTTCATAACCAAAGAACTCCGATTCAAGTAGCTGTTCCGGGATCGCAGCACAGTTCACCGTGACGAAGGGTTTCAATTGACGCCCGCTTGAAGAATGAATCGAATGTGCAAAAAGTTCTTTTCCGGTTCCGCTCTCTCCGCGGATTAAGATTGTTGATAATCCCTTCGCTGCTTTAGTTGCAGTCCGAACTAGTTTTTCCATTTCTTCATCCTGTGTGATAATCTGCTCCCATTGGAATCGACTCATGTCTTTCTGCTTTAATTGGTCTTTGTAATATTCGACTTGATTCTCCATCAACTCTAATTTCTTAAAAACTTTCTTGACATCTTCAAGCTGTCTGTATGTAACCTTACCAATTGCCCCTATCATTTCATTGTCCTTAACGATTGGTATACGATTTACAATATATTTAATGCCCTTTACTTCTAAAAAGTCACTAACCTCTGCGTTTAGCGACTGAAATACGGATAGGATGTTTAACTGAGGGAAAATCTCATTCACATGCTTTCTCATTACCATTTTTGTCAATTGAAAAAAGCTCACATAACGGTGGGCTGACCATTTGAATACAACCTTCTTTATTCACCATGACTATACCATCATATGCATACTCCATCGCTGTATCTAATAACCCCTTTAATCCCTGGACTATTTTCAACTCAGAGGCCATTTCTTCTACTTCGGAAACATCCTGCATTAAAATGATATAACCAGTTTGATTCAACTCCCTATGATACCTTGAAGCCCGGACAATAAAATAGTTCTCTTCAATCCGAATTTCCTTTACATTCGGTCTTCCATTTCTGGAAAGAAATCTAGACTACTCTGGCCATTTAGAGCTGTTCTATTTAAAAATTGCTGTGCTTTTTCATTACTATAAACGACCGTAAAGTTGTCATCAGTCATTATTGCCCCTAGATGAGAGGAGTCAAGAATCTGTTCAAGCATATGTGATAACGATTTCGTTTGCTGAAACAGCGCACTAATCATATCTGTTTTTGTAAACACACCAATCGAGTTAAATCTTTATCAACCACAATTCCTGTACCGACAGAGCTTTGTTTAACAAGGCTCTCCACTTCTTGATAAGGAATATGTGCATCAAGTGTAACAGCATCCCTGACAACGTATGGCTCAATCGAATCGATTGATCTTCCTCCAGAAATAATCATGTCTGATAGAGATGTTCTTGTAAAAACACCATAAAGTTCACCTTGATTGGTGACGACAGGGACGACATTAAATTTGAACTGTTTCATAAGTATGACAGCTCTTTCTAGTGTATCCCCTATTCTTAGTGTTTCAGAAATAGGGGTCATTATATCTCGGAGAATCATATGTATCCCCTTTCATTTTCTAAACCTTCTAAAATCGTTCATTAGGATTTTTATGAACCTCTATGAATTAAATTCGAGAAACCGAGACATTCCCCTGCAGTTCAACAATATTCTCTTCCTAAAAAAAAGTACACTTCACAAACGAAGTGTACTTTTTACCATTAAATTAAAAACGGGTTTGCTAAGTCAGTCCACTGGTACTTCTGCCCCCAGCTTTCCTTCGCTAATGTTGATACTCGATCAATGAGCTCATTTGGGATAATTGATAGGTCGCCCATTTCATTTGGGTTATAGTGATATGCATAAACACGTGCAAGAAATTGATCAAACGGAAGGGATGCCTCGCCTTCCTCCTCGCCATGATTCCGGACGGTTGATTTAATTCCCTGTCCCCAGTCCTGGCCGCTATCATTATTCGGATTGTAGAAGTAAACTCTTGTTTCACCAGAAGGATCAGACGTTATCCTTTGAATTGAGATTGCATGAAGTCCTAGCAGGTCAGCATTGGCTGTTGTCACAAAAATACCGACAGGGTTTGGATAGATCAGCTGATGCCCTTCATTAAAATCCGGGTGGTGCGTCGCATAAAACAATCGTGCAAAATGATCGTAATCAGCTACAGCACCTGTTACAGGATTTAAGACAGATGAGAATTCCTTTGAAATCCACTGACCATAGAACTCTGGATTTACAAACTTATGACCATCCTCACCGCGCAACGAACTTCGCTTCATCATTTCATCGTAAACGCGATCAAGATGCGGCACGAGAATAAGTGATACGGCATCAAGCTCTTTATGAAGATCAGGAGCAAGTCCTCCAGCAATGAGTGAAGAGTTAATTTCTGCCCCTTCAAATGAAATGTCCACCTCGCCATCACGACACGCTCGAGCCACGAGCTCAAGTAGAAAACCAGGATCGTGCTGTGACCAGAGACTAATGCCACGCGCAGATTGGCAAGTTGGATTCATGCCCTGCCCGATCCCAAGCGGCTGTCCGAGTACGCTTAAGATACCTGAAAGCAGGATACCAACTGGCGTTATATCGTCCGGATCATTCCGTGATGCCAGTAAATCCTTTTCCACTTCAGGTAGCATATCAATTTCAATCATACGCTCTAATCCTGGAATAACCGGTGGTGATGATAAGACACCGCGCTCTAGCATTCTTGCAAGACCATAGAGTGACTGCGCAGTTGATGGGTGAATCGCAAGTGAGATCAACTGCTTGACAAGCGTAAAGTGCTCATTTAAGTTCGCTTCACCTTTCTCGGTTAAACCAAGCGTCAGGACTAGTAAATTTGTTGCGTCTTCTTCAGCTAAAAGACGCACTAGCTTTGCTTGAATTGGCGCAACGAGACCTGTTTCGCGCATTACATCTGCAAACTTCTCTGCTTCTAGTTCTTTCTCCATATCTGATAAAGCATTAAATTGACTCTTATACGTTATAAAGTCAGGATAAGATTTACTCAGCTTTGTCGGTGCATTCACGCTATCATGGTAGCGCTGGATGCTGACACGTCCTTCAGCTCCAAGATCTTCTGAAGAAAGGAGGTTTTCTGCATATCCAATCATTTCTTTAATCCGACCGACCATTATTGGACGTTGAGCAGTCAGGCGATCAATTTCATTTATAAAAGTGGATGATAGGGCCCCTAATGATAATTGGTTTGAAAGGAATTGAAAAAGTAGAAGGCCTCTCTTTTGAACTTGCCCCTGATTAATTCGTGCTTCCTCGGTTTCAGGAGGAAAAATCAAATGAAGATTAAGCGCCATTATTTTATTTAAAAAGTCTCTCGCTTCGTCAGCGGAAAGATTCGGATGGTTGTATGTTCCCTTCGCAATCGCAAGTACACGAAGCTCACTCAACACTTCTAAAATGGAGTAGTTTCCGTCTATTTTAAATGAACCACCTACAAGTGGCGGTTGAAGTTTACGCGGGTTTTCCCAAGGTCCACCTTCAAAAATCCCGGACTGATCATACTCACCGGCAAGGTCAAATAATAGCTCGAGTTTATTTTGATCAATGAGAACGGCAGCGTCTGATAACAGTTCTTCTAACACAATGGGATTCTGACGATTTTCCTTAAATGACTGAAGAGTACTCGCAAACTTTTGCTGTTCTGAATTTGAAAATGATGTTTCCATTTCCATGCATCCCCCAATATTTTCAAGATAGCTATTTGTACCCCAATTCAGAGAAAGAAAACCGCTTCCAATTACCTAATAAAATCCAACAATGGAGGAAATCGCGGATAAACGGTGAATATTGCTGATATAACGTAATTTTCCCGGATAAAAATATTTTTTAGCGGATATCATTACAAATCCGCGTAATTTAAGGCTGTCACCAGCCTATTCCATGATCAACATGTTATTTTCTTCTTCCGTCACGTATATAAAAGTAACTGCCGAAGATCCTCCTTCGACAGTTACAACACAAGATTATTTAAATACACCTGCATCCATTTCTTTTAAAATCTTCGTTTCATCTTTATGAATCGATAGTTTAAGAGAAGGAGCTAGCGTGCCACCGAAGTGATTGAACTGGAACTGCTCTGACTGCTGGCCAAGTTCATCAATTGTTACGCCATTCAAGTCATAGAAGTTTGCAAAGCTGATGACTGTACCGTTAGGCATAACCATCCATGAGTAAGTTTGATATGGCTCGTTCTCAGGGTTCGCAACAACAAGACCGCTATCATTAAGTGGTTCATAGTTAGAAGTTAACGAGTCCGATACGAAACCGTAAAGACCATCTGGGCCATCAGTTCCTGGAGCAAATTTGTTTTTGTGCGTATCAGTGAAAAGGTAGTATTTATTCCCTTTCGTTACGATATGTGGCCGCTCAAGTTCCTGGTTCAAGCTATTTGCTTCCATAAGTGGAGGCATGATTTCAAACTCAGTGTACTCATCGTTCTCTGCTTTCGCAATACCGATGTTACCATTAAATAGTTTCGACTCTTCCGGTACATCATCTACTGTAGCGAAATCTTCTGATCCGATATGCTCCTGTTCAACAGAACGCTCTGCAGGCGTGCCGCCAGAGTTTCCTTCGAATAGGATATATTCTTCACCCGATTTAGGATCTTCAAAGAACCATGGGTCACGGAATGCATAAGCAATGTCTCCCTGCTTACTTTGTTCCATAGTCTGGTAGTACTCGCCATCTGGTTCAAGAATGACTTCGTGATCAGACCAGTTATTGAACTCAATGCCCTTACTTGATGCATCAACATCAGCTGAGGCCTTTACAAGACGCTGCTCATAAGTAAGCTGTTCCTCACCTTTACGACCAGTTGCTGTATAGAAGAAATTGATTTCGCCGTCTTCAATCATGGCAGAACCTGCCCACTGACGTGAACCTAGCTGCTCTTCATTGAAAACAGTTCCGCCAAGTTTCCAGTCTTTACCGTTCTTCGAAACGAAATAACGAATTTCAGCAATATCGTGACGCTTCCCTGGCAATACATCACTAGGTGCAGTAAGTGAGAAAATCACTTTGTATCCGTTTAGTGTTGCGATTGAACCATCTTTGTTTCGAAGAGGCCATGTATCCCAGATGTGGTAATCCGGGGCTATTTGCTCAAGATCCTCTGTGTTTATTTCAGGTGCTGTGTTGTCTTTGTTCTGAACAATTTTTGATACGTCTTCTCTTGTCCAATTAGATGGTTCAACGTCTGCTGCAAATCCAGTAGCAGGAGCAAAGCTTGAGAACAGGATAGCGAATCCGAGAACGGAAGTCGCTACTGTTTTTGAAAACTTATTCATGTGTGTAAGTCTCCTTTATTCTGGTTTCCCAGTTTTAATGTGATGGAATAATTTGGCCTGGCTTAAGTGCCCCGTTCACTTTCGTTTCGTCACCATGAATGGATAACTTAATCGTTGGTGCAAATGTACCGCCATACTGTAGCTCACCATTCTCGTCGCGATATTCATTCACGAAACTGATAACTGTACCGTTTGGCATAACTGCATGTGAATATGTCATGAAAGGATCATCTTCAGGGTTTGCTACAACAAGACCATTACCGTTTAATGGCTCGTAGTCACCACGAAGGGAATCATTCGTAAAGCCATAAAGACCATCAGGACCAGTTAATCCAGGTGCGAATGTAAACTTATGCGTAATTGTAAACAGGTAATAGTCGCCACCTTTTACAAGAATATGTGGACGTTCTAGCTGCTGGTTAACACCATTTGCTTCTAAAAGTGGAGGTAACAATTCAAACTCTGTTAAATCTCCATTTTCAGCTTCTGCAATACCAACGTTACCGTTATAGTCTTCAGCGCCAGCTGGAACTTCGTGACTTGCACGGAATTCAGCGTCACCGATGTTTTCTGGATTAAGTGTTTTCTCATCTCCAGCAGTGTTTCCTTCAAAGATTAAGTATTCTTTTCCTGTTTTAGGGTCTTGAAAAAACCATGGGTCACGGAATGAATAAATGATATCGCCTGTTTTCTGTTCTTGAGTTTCATAATACTCGCCATCTGCTTCAGCTAAGATTTCATGCTCACCAAAATTACTGAGTTCAACTGATTTTGATTTTTTATCTGCTTCGATATCAAATGTTGTTTTCGCTAGACGTTGTTCAAACGTTGTCTGTTCTTCACCTTTACGACCTGATGCTGTATAGAAAAGATGAACCTTACCGTCTTCTTCCATCATTGCAGAACCTGCCCACTGGCGAGAACCAAGTGCTTCCTCTGGATCATAAGCAACGCCACCCATTGTCCAGTCCTTACCGTTCTTGGAATAGAAGTAGCGAATTTGAGCTTCGTCGTGACGACCGCTCCACGTATATTCTTTTGATGCTGTAAGTGCAAAAACAACTTTATAACCGTTTACAGTCGCGATTGATCCATCACGGTTACGTAGTGGCCATGTATCCCAAACCCAATAGTCCGGTGCAACTTCATCTACATTGTCGATATTAGGTGCCGTGTTGTCCTTTGTTAGGTCAAAATTCTGAGCATCTTGACGAGACCAGATTGCTGTTTCAGCTTCGCTTTCAGCTGCTTGTGCTGATAGTGGCATTCCAGAAAATCCACCTACAAGCATAATTGTGGATAATGCAATCCCCTTAAAAACAGAAGACTTTTTCATGTTCCCCATTCGTCACACTCCTCATAATTTGGTTGAAATGTTTGATTCACCATCACTGTATGGAAATTATGTGAAATCGTCAACACATCCAAAAAGGCACTTTTCTTGCAGGCCTTTTGATAGATAGGCGCTGCCTGATCAATAAGGAAATCAATTTTCAAACTAAAATGAAAGGGTTAACATTGTCAGAATAATTAGCCCTAAAGAATCAGTAATCGATTCCACATATAGGATCTAAGACCCACCCTTTATTACAGGTATTTAATCAAATTGTTAAAGTTGCAATGGGAAAAATAGTATTGTTGTAAGTGAAGGTCTGAGATTGCTCCTCTAATACCTTTGCCACTTAATGTGCAAAGCAATCATACTCGATTATAATAAAGAGAACATTACAAAAGGAGGGAATAACAATGAAAGATACCATTCAACTACATAAGGATTCATTTCTAGAAGAGCTTCAGGAATTCTTAAAGATTCCTAGCATTTCAGCTATTGCAGACCATAAAGAGGATGTTCAAAAAGGGGCTAAATGGGTAGCGAACTCATTGGAAAAAACCGGAATGGAACATGTCGAGATTATTGAAACTGACGGACACCCAATTGTTTATGCGGACTGGCTTCATGCAGATGGAAAGCCGACTGTCCTTATTTATGGACACTATGATGTCCAGCCTGCTGACCCCATAAATCTCTGGGAAACACCTCCATTCGACCCGGTTATTCGCGATAACAAACTATTTGCACGTGGCGCAACGGATGATAAAGGACAATTGTTTATTCATATTAAAGCAATGGAACTATTAATGAAAGAAAACGGTAAGCTCCCAGTAAATGTGAAGTTCTGCATTGAAGGCGAAGAAGAAATTGCGAGTCCTCACCTTGGACCTTTTATCGAAAATCATACCGAAAAACTGGCAGCAGATGCAGTCGTTATCTCAGATACGTCTTTTATAAAAGAAGGGTTGCCAGCCATTTGCACCTCTCTCCGAGGTGCACTGGCCATGGAAGTAACCGTGAAGACAGCGAATACCGATTTGCACTCAGGGGTCTACGGTGGCGGAGTGCCAAATGCCGTCCATTCTCTGCTCAGTCTCCTTGATAGTTTGCACAATAAAGACGGATCTATTGCCGTTGAGGGTTTTTATGATGGAGTACCTGAAGTAACAGATCAATTAAGAGAAGAAATTGCGCAGATTCCTTCAGATGAAGTGGCGATGAAGAAAGAGCTTGGTTTAACAGCTTTATTTGGAGAAGAAGGATTTACTTTCAAGGAACAGACTGGCATCCGTCCGACACTTGAAATCAACGGAATTTCAGGTGGCTATCAAGGAGATGGCATTAAAACTGTTATCCCATCTGAAGCTAGTGGAAAAATTAGCTGCCGCCTTGTTGGTGAGCAGGATCCTCAGAACATCTATGAACGAATCGAAAAACATTTCCAAGACCATCTGCCAATGGGAACAACGCTTACCGTTAACCAATTCATTCAGGCAAAACCTGTCTCTCTAGACTCACAGAATCCAATGATTCAGAAAGCAGCAGACGCGTATGAAATGGTTTATGGCGTTCGAGCGCTATTTCCGAAGGAAGGCGGTTCCATCCCAATTGTTGAAGTTTTCGCGCGTGTACTAGAAGCACCTGTAGTGCTGATGGGCTTCGGCCTCCCATCTGAGAATTTACATGCACCAAATGAACATTTCCATCTCGAGAATTTCACAAAAGGGATCGAGACTGTGTGTGAATACTTTACATCTCTTTAATCGAGTAGGAGGGGGTGACTAACCCCCGACCTCTCACACCACCGTACGTACGGATCCGTATACGGCGGTTTCATGAAAATCTAACGTGCTTCTAACGATTTTAATCCTAACTGACGCCAATACTTGTCATTGAAGGTACGGTGGAGGATCGGGCTACCGGCAATTCGCCAGTAGCCTTTTCTTGTGTTGCTCCATTCAAAAGCTTTCGCTTTTGTAACACCTAATGAAAGGAGTTGTTTCCTTCTTGTTTTAGGTGTTTTCCATTCCTTCCACCGGATCATTCGTAATCTCCTTCTCAACCATGCCATTAATTCTCTAAAAGTTGATGTCGTTTCAGCGAGCTGGAAATAGTTTCGCCACCCTACAATGAATTTGTTTAATTTCTTGATTCGATCGGACATCGCTAAACTCCACTTTCGTGATGTTAAGCGTCGAAGTTCCTGTTTTGCTCGTTGGATTGATTGTTTCGCGACCCTGATTTTCGAGTCTCGGTGGAGCGTGAAACTAAACCCAAGGAACGTTCGTTTCCACGGGCGGTCAATCGCACTCTTTTCCTTATTAACTTTTAGTTTTAATTTCTTCTTGATAAACTGGCTGATATTTCGAAGGATTCGTTCGGCTGCTCTTCTTGAGCCTACGTAAATCTGACAATCGTCGGCGTATCGAACGAAACGAATACCTCTTGACTCCAATTCCTTATCCAGTTCATTTAACACGATATTTGATAGAAGTGGACTTATAGGACTTCCTTGCGGTGTCCCTGCTTGGTTCGTCTGTGTTAGGCCGTTCTCCATAACCCCAGCTTGTAGGTATCTCCGAATGATTCGAAGGATGCGACCGTCCTTAACCCGACAACTCAATGTGCGCATTAGTCGGTCGTGGTGAACGCGATCAAAGAATTTCTCCAGATCGATATCCACCACCCACCGGTATCCGTCATTGACATATTCTTGGGCTTTTCGGACGCATCGTGTGCTCGTTTTCCTGGTCGGAACCCGTAGCTTGAGTTGGAAAACGACGGATCGTAGATCCGTTGAAGATAAAGGTTGATAGCTTGTTGGATGAAGCGATCCATGGCGGTTGGAATGCCTAGCTTTCGTTTGCCTCCGTTCGGTTTCGGGATTTCGACACGACGGACGGGTGACGGTTGATAGGTTCCATCCAGAAGTTGTGCTTCAATCTCATTCCAGGACTCCGAGATCTGGGATTTCAGTTCAGACGTGGGAATGTGATCAACGCCGTGACTCCCTTTGTTTCGGACCACTCGTCGATAGGCTTCGTTTAAATTGTTCCGATGAAGTATCTTTTCCAACATGCTTTCTTCCTCCACGTGACCGGTTTCTTTCCTTGTGTGGCACCAATTCTCCACGCTCCATATGCCCTCAGAGACTTCACTCCTACCTCATATGTTGAGCTGAAATGTTCTGTGTCATCGAACGATGCGTACTTCGGTAGAACCTGTTCTCTATTCATGATTCGGTCCTTCCCGTACCATCTCGAGTTTGGAACGGTACTATGACCTCGGCTGACTTCTGATGGTTCAGTGACTTCTCTTGAAGACAGTTACCATAGGTGTATGGCGTGACCGTCAGACCTCCCCGGGTAAGTGCACAAACTTCCTCTCCATTTACCCGCCTCATTTACTGCCATTTCCTTTGGTCATTTGGACTTCGATGTGTGTTGCCATCTCATCCAAAAATGACAGCCTTGTATGAGATTCGTGTTCCTCGGGTCGGAGATTTGCCTCTGGCTTCCTTCAGATTCCGAGTCGCCTGGGACACCCTTGCCTTTGGCTAACGGCTACAATGACCTTTGCCGTTCGGGACTTGAACCCTATAGCGTATGCACATGCCGGGCACACAACAGAAAGAGGAGGCTCTACTTAGCCTCCTCTTTCTGTTTAAAAATATAAAAAGCCTTCTTTTACTCTGTTTCCTTTTGCAGGCTGTTCCACCCACTTCACCTGCTGGAGTTTTGCTTCAAGCTTCAGGGCAATATGCCATTCAATCCGATGCATTAGTGTTCTCGCTTTATACGGTGAGATATCAAATTGATTCGCTGCTTCATGAAATGGAGAATACCTACGTAATAAGTTAAGATATTGATCAGGCGTTGCAGCTGATTCAATTAGTCTTATTTCTAATTCATCAATAAATTGATAGAGCTTCCGTTCCTTATCCGGAAGATGTGACACAATATCACGAACGAGCATCCTCATTAAATGTTCATTGCATTCCATCCCGCATTCTCCTACCCTTTTACCAGCTTGACTTCTTCACCCCTGGAATCTGTCCTTTATGAGCATATTCCCGAAATGCAATTCTAGACATTCTAAATTTGCTAAGATATCCATTCGGCCACCCGGTTACTTCACAGCGATTGTTCAGGTGAGTTGGTGAAGAATCACGCGAAAGCTTACGCAACACTTCAAAATCACCTTTTTCCTTCAACTCGTTTCGGAAATTCGCATATTTCATAACGAGTTTTTGATTCACAGGATAGGGATTCTCGAATGATATGTCTAATTATAGTATGACAGGAGGAGGATGAAACTGATGACAGAGAAAAATTGGTTGAAGAAGGCGATCGAGCTAGCTACAAACAGCGTTTCAAACCATGACGGTGGACCATTTGGCGCCATTGTTGTAAAAGATGGCTCCATAGTCGGTGAGGGGATCAATCAAGTAACAACAAACCATGATCCTACCGCTCATGCTGAAGTCGTTGCGATCAGAAATGCTTGCCGAACACTTGGAACACATCAGCTTGACGGCTGCGTGATTTATACGAGTTGTGAACCGTGTCCAATGTGTCTTGGTGCCATTTACTGGTCACGTCCTGATAAGGTTTATTACGCTGCATCGAGACATGAAGCTGCGAATGCCGGGTTTGATGATGCTGTGATTTATAACGAAATCGAGAAGAAACCTGAAGAAAGAACGATTCCTTTTCACCATCTAGAAATGAAAGAAAAGAATGTACCGTTCGATAGCTGGCTGGAACATGAGGAAAGAGTAAACTACTAAAAAGAAGATAAAGGGGTAATTCTATCTATACGGATTCAAAGGCATATGGATCTCTATGGTTAAGTCTGTACGTAAAAAGGAACTTCCTAGATTCGGAAGTTCCTTTTTTGATGGTACTGAAGCGTGATAGCTCCCCTTTATTTAAATCTCTTGAAGACTTCCTAGAACACTTGGATACAGAAAAACTAGTATAACTTTTGAAGTGCTTCTTTATCAAAAGGTAATAAATCATTTGTTCTACCATCGTGCACTTTCCTTACCCACTCAGGATCCATTAATAGAGAACGTCCAATCGCCACCAAATCAAACTCTTCCTTATCCAGCTTTTCGATAAGACCATCCAGACTGGTTGTGTTAGCTCCAGAAAAGCTTGTGAATTCTCCATCGAGTCCAACTGACCCTACAGAAATTACTGGTTTTCCTGTTAGTTTCTTCGTCCATCCTGCCAAATTCAAACCAGAACCTTCGAATTCCTGCTCCCAAAAACGACGTGTGGAACAGTGGAAAATGTCTACTCCTGCTTCTACCAGAGGCTGTAGGAAACGCTCTAATTCATCCGGCGTTTCAGCAAGTTTAGCTTTGAAATCATTCATTTTCCATTGAGAAAATCGAAAGATAATTGGAAAATCCGGTCCAACTTCACGGCGGCATGCTTCTATAACTTCAACTGCAAATTGAGTTCTCCCAACAATATCTCCGCCATAACGATCCGTACGCTGGTTTGTGTTATCCCAGAAGAATTGATCGATTAAATAACCATGTGCCCCATGAATTTCGATGCCGTCGAATCCAATGCGTTTTGCATCAGCTGCTGCTTGAGCATAAGCTTCTACCATTTGGACAACCTCTATTTCGCTCATTGGCTCCGTTACTTTATCACCTGACAAACTGAGGCCCGATGGTCCAACAGGTAACGCTTCTTTATTTGGAAGGTCTCCTTTATCACGGGTCATCCCCACATGCCAGAGCTGGGGTACAATTTTCCCTCCAACGTTATGAACTTCCTTCACTACATTAGCCCAGCCGTTCAATGATTCTTCACCATAAAATAAAGGTATACTAGCACCTGAAACAGAAGCCGGGTGATTAATCCCTGTTCCTTCCGTTACAATTAAGCCTACTTCATTTTCAGATCTGCGTCGGTAATAGGCTGCCACATCTTCTCCCGGTATGCCATCTGGTGAAAACCCTCGTGTCATAGGAGCCATCACCGTACGATTGGACAATTTTATTTTCTTATTCGTGAATGTTTGAAATAATGGCTCAGTAGATCTATTTGTATTACTCAATATATCTCCTCCTCTTTCCTCGATAGAATAGTTATTATTTCAAAAACCATTCAGAAAGAAAAGAAATCTGTTTCTAAATTGTCTAGTAACAAGCCAAATAGTTAATTAAATCACTGATTCCAATTTAACCTTATTTCTTTACTCAACTTGTGGGACTCCTTCACCAACTATTAATGGTTAACATCTCTAATCAGGTCCCACAAAAGGTTCGGTAAGGGAGGTTTGATGGTTCAGGCAATTTGGTATACTCCTCCTGTTCAGGAGAATACGCGTAGGGATTTGAAAGAACATCCATAAGTTCCGCCATCACGTTGTAATCGCCTTTTTCCACTGCAGCTTCAAGCGCCTCTTCCACTCGATGATTGCGAGGGATAACTGCAGGATTCGAGTTCTTCATCAATTGATAAGCAGAAGTTTTCGATTCCGCTTGTCTGGCCAGTCTCTCATGCCACTGGTCATACCAGTGAGTAAATTCTCTCGCCCCGGCCATGACCGTATCCTCCGGCTTATCTAGCGTTAAGGCGCGAAACGTATTGGTAAAGTCGGCTTGATGCTTCTTCATAATTTGGAGAAGGTCTTCGATCAAAGATTTGTCCTGCTCCTCTTCGTTCAGGATTCCTAATTTTCTCCTCATTCCCGCAAGCCAATGACTATGATATAATTCCTCAAACTCGGAATGAGCCTCCTGGGCCAGTTCGACCGCATGATCTTCCTTTTCATGAAGCAGTGGCAAAAGGGTTTCAGCAAAGCGCGCAAGATTCCACTGGCCAATCGCCGGCTGATTCTGATAGGCATACCGCCCTTGAACATCAATAGAACTAAATACCGT
Organism: Pseudalkalibacillus hwajinpoensis; assembly: GCF_039851965.1. Taxonomy (NCBI): domain Bacteria; kingdom Bacillati; phylum Bacillota; class Bacilli; order Caryophanales; family Guptibacillaceae; genus Guptibacillus; species Guptibacillus hwajinpoensis. The sequence goes on from NZ_CP156674.1 coordinate 1,339,853, forward strand.
TGCCGGGTCATATTTATCCATAAAGGCACATGGGCCATAATCGATGGTTTCTCCGCTGATAGTCATGTTGTCGGTGTTCATCACCCCATGGATAAATCCGACCAGTTGCCACTTGGCAATCAGTGCGGCCTGACCCTTGATCACTTCTTGAAACAATGCAAGATATCGATCCTCATTATCTTTAATCTCTGGAAAATGTCGCTTTATTGCATAATCAGCTAGAATACGTAGTTCCTCCACATTGCCCCAATTTGCCACGTATTGAAAGGTACCGATGCGCAGATGACTGGAAGACACACGAGTCAGAATGGCACCAGGCAGCTTGGTTTCACGAAGAACGGACTCTCCGGTTGCCACAACAGAGAGACTCCGGTTGGTCGGAATAGAAAGCCCATGCATTGCTTCACTGATGATATATTCACGCAACATCGGCCCAAGTGTCGATCGACCATCGCCTCCTCGGGAGAATGGAGTCCGCCCTGATCCTTTGAGCTGTATATCCAACCGTTCACCTGAAGGAGTGATGTGCTCCCCAAGCAGCACAGCTCGACCGTCCCCTAACATCGTAAAATGTCCGAATTGATGCCCCGCATAAGCTTGTGCAATTGGATGAGCACCTTCGGGAATACGGTTACCAGCAAAGACTTCTATACCGTCTTCGCTTCGTAGTTCATTAACGTCCAACCCCAAAAATGTTGCCAAAGACTTATTGAGAACCACCAACTCTTTCGAATGGACTGGAGTTGGTTCAACGCTTTTAAAAAATGATTCCGGAAGACGAGCATAACTGTTATCAAAGTTCCATCCTGTTTCTTTATTTTGTGTCATTATATCTCCTTAGTTTGGTTTGTCGTATTTCTATCCACGCGTACCTATGTAGAATATTTCGTGACAACAATCTTTCTGTACATACCATTAAACATTAATGGGGTATCTTCTTTCACATTTTTTTTTGCTCATGTCTTTCATATAATTCCTCAAAATTTAATCCAATGTCTGTGCCCAAAAGTTTAATAACTGGTCTGATCGCTTTTTTAAGCAAGGAGAGTTCTTTTCCTTTAGAGGAAAACTTGTCAAAAAGAATAATTTTTCTCCATCTAACTTTAAAACTCTTATCATTTCTTCAAGGCATTTATTAGCGTTAGGTACAACCGATAGAATTAGACTTCCAACTATTAAATCAAACTGATTATTGTCAAAGCTCATATTCTGAGCGTCCATTTCTATGAACGTTATCGAAGAATCAGTAAATTTCTCTTTTGCTTTATGAAGCATTTCAGTTGAAAAGTCGATAGCGGTAATGTTTAATTCTTTATGTTCAGTTAGTTCTAAATCAGCCCCTGTTCCTACACCAACAAATAGTATCTTCTCGGCGTTATTAAAAGTTATTTCTTGAAATTTCTTCTTTCGGGCATTAAGAAAATGACCTGTATTAAAAAAAATATCATATATTGGAGACCAAACTTTATATATCTTTTTATTCCAAGCATTATTCATTCCACCACCCCCGAATCACCTTTTGCTTAAATATACACCACATTACCTTCCAATAGAATGGTCTTTCTATTCTATTTAGTTAACACTTGCGCCAGGTAAAAGAAGCAGATACCTTTATCCTTCTTTTTATTCAAATATACCTTTCACAATAACTTCTTTACTCTCAACCATAACCTTACCTCTTGCTATCACCGTATCAATCTCGAGTTCGAATCAACAATAACAAGATCGGCATTCTTTTCCACTGCGATTTCACCTTTTTGGATCAGACCGTTAACACCATAGCAAATACGCAATTTGTCATAATGATCTCGAGGCAGACGGGGATGTGATTAAGGGACGAGGACGTGCAGGCACACATATCACACTTTACGGTGAACGGTATTTAGCTGAACTATCTTCCTATGTAAAAAGCCGCTAGGAAATCATTCCTAACGGCTTTATTATATTTAAAAATCGAAGCTATCTGGATTTGGTCCAACTCGATGATCTTCATTTAAATTATTTATTCGCTTCATATCTTCTAGAGATAATTCAAAGTCAAAGAGATCCACGTTTTCCTGAATACGATTCTCTTTCGTAGATTTGGGGATAATGATGACATCATTTTGCAGGTGCCATCTTAGTACAATTTGAGCAACTGATTTATTATGTTTTGTTGCAAGCTCATTTAGGGCCGAGTTTTTAAATAGTTCACCCTGCATTAGTGGTGCCCATGCTTCAATTTTGATGTCATAAGTAGCTGCAAAATCACGAAGCGCTTTTTGATTTAATTTCGGGTGAAGTTCAACCTGATTGACAACTGGCTTCACGGTTCCTTCTTTAAAGAGCGTTTCTAGATGGTGAATTTGGAAGTTACTAACGCCGATCGCTTTAATTTTCCCTTCATTATAAAGGTATTCAATCGCTTTCCACGTATCAACGTATTCCCCTTCGACAGGCCAGTGAATGAGATAAAGATCAAGATACTCAAGCCCAAGCTTTTCGAGCGAGGTTTCAAAAGCTTGAATAGTCTCATTGTACCCCTGGTCTGCATTCCAAACTTTTGACGTAATGAATAGCTCTTCTCTCACTACTCCAGATTCCTTGATCGCCTGACCCACCCACTGTTCATTTCCGTAAATCGCTGCAGTGTCGATACTTCGATAACCATGCTTAATCGCTGCTTTTACAGCAGACATAAGCTGTTCTTCTTCCTCAACTTTAAATACGCCGAGTCCAACGCGCGGCATTGAAAGTCCATTATTTAATTTCACTGTGTCTTTAAGTGTCATGCTCATGCTTTCACTCCTCTTTCGTTTTTCAATACAAATTTTTTCATCAATCAAGGTTTTATAAGCCTGTGGCTGGAAATTTGGCTGTTATTCGATTGCCTTTCTCTCCATCGAACGAAGGCATCCTGTTAGCGCAACAGCACCCACAACCATAATTCCGCCGATCCATGGCGTATGAATTAATCCGATGGAATCGACAATGAGTCCCCCAACAAATGACCCAATCGCAATCCCAACGTTAAATGCCGCAATGTTAAGTGCTGAAGCAACGTTAACCGCTGATGGAACATACTTTTCTGCTAGATTCACGACAAGCACCTGCAGACCGGGAACATTCATGAAAGCAAATAGACCCATAAAGAAAATCGTAATGATGCCAGCGACTTTAAATGGAATGGCAAATGCCATAATAAATAGAATGATTGCTTGAAAGACGAACATCCAGAATAGCGCTTTAAGTGGATTCTGATCTGACGCTTTCCCTCCCACCATGTTTCCAATTGCAACAGCTACCCCGTAAACGAGCAAAATGACCCCGACGAATTTCGGGCTCAGTCCTGTTACATCTTCAAGAAGTGGTGCTAAATACGTAAACGCAACGAAGGTCCCGCCGTACCCAAGCGCTGTAATTGCAAAGGCAAGGAGTAACCTGCCATTGGTGAGAATTTTAAGCTGTTTACTAAATTTCGATGGTGGTGCTTCTTTCAAATCCTTCGGTACGAGAATGGCACTTGCAATAATACCGATTAGCCCGAGTAAAGCAACACCGAGGAATGTTGCTCTCCAGCCAAAGGCCTGTCCAATAAACGTGCCAAGTGGTACTCCGGTTACAGTCGCCACAGTTAATCCTGTAAACATAAACGCAATCGCACTTGCTCGCTTATGCTCCGGAACAAGATCAGCAGCAATGGTTGAGCCAATTGAGAAAAAGATTCCATGGGAAAAGGCAGTAATAAAACGAGCAACAAGTAACAATCCAAACGATGTGGAAATCCCTGCGACAAGGTTACCCACTATGAAGACAACCATTAGTGACATGAGAAGTGTTTTCCGATTCATTTTCCCGGTTAACGCAGTTAGAACGGGTGCCCCCACGGCTACGCCAATCGCGTAGCCGGAAATCAATAATCCAGCAAGGGTAATGGAGATGGATAAATCATCAGCTATAGAAGAAAGTAGTCCAACTGGCACAAATTCCGTTGTTCCGATTCCAAAGGCACTAATGGCAAGGGCAAGCAAGGCAAGATTGCCGCTTGATTTTACTTTTGGTTGTGACATTGTATGTGTATGAGAACTCATAAAGCGAATTCCTCCTTGTAATTTTTCTGTTGTCGATATAGGGAACGGCGCCTTCCCCTTTCGACTGTACAACTGATTATGCAACCATCTAGACAACATTGGAAGTACGCACTTTTTTGTACCGCAGTACCCAAAAAGTACGATAGGCACTTGAAAGTACCTGGCTTGTTTCCTTCGAACAGCACCAAGCTGACTCTGATTATGCCCCCATTTATCTTCCATGAAAGTACGTACTTTGCTGTAATATAGGAACCTTGAAGTGCCTAATGAATTAGATCAACGTTCAATGGATAAAAATAAAGATAATGGTGATTTAAATGAAGACACAAAAAAACTCCCGCTAAACGAATATGTCCAGCAGAAGTTCAATATGTTTTCTTTCAGTTGTTTATTGAAGGTCTTTCATTTGGAATTCAGTTACGTTTTCACGGGGAATACCAGCTTCAATATAGCTTCGCACAAGCTTCCAATTCCCTTGTGTGCCTTTACGGAAAGTATCAAAAAACACACTACCGGTCTCACTTTGATTGCCGTCTACCGAAATTGATGCCCAAATAATCGCGAGCATTTCATTTCGACGAAGAGGATTAACAGCAAGTTCTGTCAATTCCCAGGTAGTTTTATCTTTTTTAAATGACTTAAACGCCTGTTTCCATCCTTCAATTGATTCCTTATATCCAAAGTCAACCACTTCAGATTGACTTGAGACTTCTCTCGCCTGGTAGCTTTCACTAATCACATATGTGACTTCTTCAAGCGACGAATTTTCCCAGCTTGTTAAAAATGAATCCAGAAATTCTTGAAATCCACTCATGTGTGCTCATCTCCTTTATGTAGTATTTTCGATGAAGAGCCAAATATTCCTTTCCCCCTTTTCCTACCCTTCATGCAATAGGAACAACCGTAAGAATATGTTATATTACATAGGAAGTGATATTGAAAGGACTAAATGACATAATGAGTAACCATAAAGAATTACAAGAAGAAATAAAGAAAAGACGAACCTTTGCCATTATCTCTCACCCCGATGCCGGTAAAACGACATTAACAGAGAAGCTTCTATTCCTTGGCGGTCAGATTCGATCAACAGGAACGGTAAAATCAAGAAAATCATCCAAGTATGCCACATCTGACTGGATGGAAATTGAGAAACAGCGTGGCATCTCGGTTACGTCAAGTGTGATGAACTTTAACTACAAAGGTCATACCATTAACATTCTTGATACTCCAGGACACGAAGATTTCAGTGAAGATACGTATCGTACCCTTCTTGCCGTTGATAGTGTTGTAATGATTATTGATGCTGCGAAAGGTGTCGAGTCACAAACAAAGAAACTTTTTAAAGTTGTCAGTGAACACGGCATCCCGATTTTCACCTTCATTAACAAGATGGATCGCCAGGGTCGCGAGCCGCTTGAACTTCTTGAAGAAATTGAAGAGGTACTAGGAATTGAATCGTATCCTATGAACTGGCCGATCGGTATCGGACAATCGTTCCAGGGTGTTTATGACAGGCATCAGAAAGCTGTCGAGTTCTATGATACAGAAGGTGATAACAAGCAAGCGCTTCAGATCTCAGATCTTGATGATCCTGTTCTAAAAGAAAAAGCAGGCGATGACCTTGTCAATCAGCTTCAGGAAGATGTGATGCTGCTTGATGAGGCCGGCTCTCACTATAGTGAAGAAGCTCTTCAATCTGGTAAACAGACGCCAGTCTTCTTCGGAAGTGCGATTTCTAGCTTTGGCGTTCCTACGTTCTTGAACCATTTTCTTGAACTCGCTCCTCCTCCTACACCACGTGAAAGTTCACAAGGTGAAGTGAAACCAGACGAAGAAACGTTCTCAGGCTTTATATTCAAAATCCAGGCGAACATGAACCCCGCTCACCGTGACCGCGTTGCTTTCCTTCGCATTGTATCCGGTACATTTGAAAAAGGGATGGATGCCTGGCTAGAACGAACAGGCAAAAGCATGAAACTATCTCAAGGTCAGCTTTTCTTTGCTTCCTCTCGAGGCAATGTGGATAGAGCTTATCCCGGAGATATCGTTGGACTTTACGATTCTGGAACGTACCAGATCGGTGACACGCTAGTGGGTTCGAAGAATGTGTACTCGTTTGGAGCACTACCAACCTTCCCACCTGAACACTTCGCCAAGGTACGTGCGCAAAAAGCGATGAAGCAGAAGCACTTCTACAAAGGCGTTCAGCAACTTTCTGAAGAAGGTGCCATTCAGGTTTACCGTACCGCACACTGGGATGAAATTGTGATTGGCGTCGTTGGTCGCCTTCAGTTTGAGATTTTTGAATATCGTATGAAGGGCGAATACAACGTGGATATCCAGTTTGATACAATGCCTCATCAGCATGCACGCTGGATTGAGACCGATAACCCTGAAGACAAAGTAGATAGCATTCGCAACATGCTTGTTTACGATCAGCTAAAGCGCCCTGTCCTTCTTTTCCAGAACGACTTTGCACTTCGCTGGTTCCAGGATAAAAACCCGGACATCCCGCTTAGAGAATCTAAATAGAGAAGCAAAAAGGAACGTGCTGCGCACGTTCCTTTTAGTTTGCAATTGTTTCTTTCGTACGGCTCCGGTGACAGTTGCCCCATTTCTCCATTTCCTGAAGCAACGGTTCAAGTGCATATCCATAGGTTGTAAGTGAATACTCAACTTTAGGAGGAATATCTTCAGACGCTTTTCGATTCACTAATCCGTCTTCTTCAAGCTCTTTCAGATGCTTAATTAACGTTTGATGTGGAATGCGCGGGATCACCTTTTTAATCTCGCTAAAACGGAGTGGTCCCTCCACCAATTCAAGTAGCAAAACAGCTTTCCACTTCCCACAGACAACATCGAGGGTTGTTTTCATATCCTCTACAGACCTGTTCAAATTCTCCCTGCACCTCCAGGTATATAGTAATATACTTCTTCACAAAACAGTGCAATGTAGTAAGATAAGCATATATTAAGCTTATTTTATCATAAGTAGACCGTAAAGATAGAAGGGAGTTTCTATGTCCAACCATTTTTCACACTCTGTCCAATTTCTAGGACAATCAATCATACAAAATCTTGACAAACTTACAGCAAATGCCCGCCATTTAAATAACATTTCCTCTAATAAGGAACAGAGTTTACCAGACGTTGTCCCTGTTTCATTCTATGATCACCTATTCACTTCTCTTGGAGGCTCAATTGAAGCAGGTGAGTTATCCTATCCCCATGAAGACCTGCCGGGGATTGAGGGAAAACAAACCGCAACTGGGCTGTTAGAATCCCTCATGATGAGCATTTCGTCTGTCAAACAAACACTGTTCTCCTACATCGATGAGAATAGTCAGTACTTAAGCTTAACCGTAAGTGACGTGATTGCAGTCTCAAAATTAATTGATCCTCTGATGAATTATTACCAGCAACACTATACAGAGCAATACATGCAACAAGAAACAATTCGACTTCAAGCAGAATATTACCAGGAGGACGAGCTTTCTGTCCCAATTATTAAAATTTCTACCAACGTTGCCATTTGCCCGATAATCGGTGAGATTGATGAGAGGCGTGCTAATCTTATTCTCGAACGAACCCTTATCGAATCTAGCGCTAAGAAAATCCGCTCCCTTATTCTTGATTTATCAGGAGTAGCAACACTGGACACAATGATGACTCAGCACCTATTTAAAATTGTCGATTCACTTGAAATGATGGGTGTAGACGTCATTGTTACAGGAGTTAGCTCAGAAATCGCTATCGGAGTTGTTTCACTTGGTCTGGATTTACAAGCACTAACAATTAAACAGGATCTTGAAGGAGCTTTGAAGTCGCTCGGCATGATTGATTCTTAAATACACCCTTACATGAGAAGGACCGAATCTCGGTCCTTTTTATTATTGCCTCTACTTGCATCCCCTTCTACATAGTTAAATCTCCTTATTGCTAGATTGGTCTTCCCATGATTGAAATGAGAATGAACTCATACCATTTCACCTGATTATGAGCGATTGTAAACAACCTCACAGACCTTAAAAAAAGCTGTCCCCCCTTCAGGGAGACAGCCTCTTTTGAATCAAACTGCTTTCTTACGCTCCATCGCTATCTTCCGTTTCGATAATATTTCTTTACTTGCAGCTCGATAAAACGAGTAACCCATCATAAGTACTACAATCGAAAACGGGAAAGCGGCAATGATCAGCATATTCTGTAGGCCCTGTGTGCCCCCAAAGTATACAATGATCGCAGCCATCGCAGACAATGCTAAGCCCCAAACAATCTTAACCATTGCAGGTGGATTTAAAGACCCAGAAGTGCTCAGCATTCCTAATACAAACGTTGCTGAATCAGCAGACGTAATAAAGAAAATAGCAATAACAGCAATTGTTATAAATGACATCAGCGTACCGAGCGGGTACTCCTGTAAGACGGCAAATGTTGCCGTCTCAATCGAATAGTCCGAAATCATTGCGATGCCATTCTGTTGAAGATCTAGAGCTGAAACACCGAAAACAGCAAAGAAAATGAAACAAACAATTGAAGGAACGAATAAAACGCCCATCATGAATTCTTTTATCGTGCGTCCCTTTGAAATTCTAGCAATGAAGATTCCAACGAAAGGTGACCAGGAAATCCACCATGCCCAATAGAAAATCGTCCAACTATTCACCCACGATCGCTGATCTGCGTTGTTCGGTTCAATATGAAAACTCATATTAAAGAAATTAGCAATATATCCTCCTAATGTACCAGTGAACATATTCATGATATACAAAGTAGGTCCTACGATAAGAAGAAGGATCATCAACGCAAAGCCGAGGACCAAGTTAATGTTACTCAAATATTTAATCCCTTTGTTCAATCCAGACCATGCTGAAGCAATGAATAATACGGTGGAAACAGCAAGAATAAGCAACTGCATGGAATAGGTTGTTGGCATATTAAATAGAAATGAAAATCCTTCATTGATTTGCGCAGTACCAAACCCGAGCGTTGCTGCAACGCCTACAACGGTTGCAACGACTGCTAGCGTATCAATAACATATCCAAGAAAGCCCCGCATTCGCTCTTCTCCTAATAATGGAACAAGCGTAGCACTAATTAACCCTGGATACCCCTTATGAAATTTAAAATAAGCAAGAACAAGACCGACAAGGGCATAAACCGCCCACGCATGTACTCCCCAATGAAAGAAAGAATATTGAAGCGCTTCTTCAATCGCTCGGGTTGTACCTAACTCCCCACTTGGACTACTTTTATAAGCATGTGAAATTGGTTCTGCCGTCGTCCAGAATACCATTCCCATCCCCATTCCAGCACTGAACAGCATAGCAAACCAGGTGGGAAGAGTAAATTCAGGCTTATCATCTTCTTTACCAAGTTTGATGTTTTTGAATCTGGAAAAAATCAAATATATGCAAAAGACCAGTATTAGCATAATAATCAGTAAATAATACCATCCAAAGCTGCTAGAAATAAAAGTCGTCATTTTAGAAGTAACCGCCTGTAAATGCTCGGGTGCAACTGCTCCCCATACAACTACAAGTCCACAAATGACAAGACTATACCAAAAAACTAACGTTGCATTTTTCATTAACTCACCTCTACTGTATTGGTTTCAACCTGAGAATAGGACTTGCTCATAGGTGTAAATAAGATATTTTCAACTCCTGGTCACATACTAATAATATCTCCGAATTTCCCATCACTATTGATACCCTCTCACACGAAAGTTAAGCCATAAATTATGATATTTGCGAAAAGATTTATTTTTAAGGTCAATCATTTTAATTAAAATTCCTATTCAGGCTATAATACGTTACCATTAGGTTAGAGGAAAAAGCTTAAAAGAATTCAGAAGAGAGGTGATTATATGAACCTTTCCAATACTCCAACATATACAACGATCGAAGAAGCATCAGCGGATGTTCTAGAAGTGATCAGTAAATTCGTAGGGATTAATACATTTTTTGTAGCGAAGAACGATAGAAAGAATGTCGACATTATCTCTTCCTTTAATCGAGACGATGTAATTCTCGAGGCTGGATTTGAAACGGTATATCGCGATTCTTACTGACAATTCATCATAAAAGGAGGTCGTGAACCCCTTATTATTGATGATTTAGCTTCAAATGAAGCTACGAAAAACATGAACGTGACAAATGAACTTGATGGTGGATCCCTGATCGGCGTTCCAATTTATTACCGTAATGGCGATAATTACGGTACACTTTGCGGACTTGACCTTCATCCTTTCCACTATACTGAAGACCATATTGATCTATTTAAGGCGATGGCGAATCTACTCGGAAATGTCCTGGAATTAGAAAGAGCAAATACTGAGATCAAATCGTTATCTGTCCCAATCGTACCCATTTCTGATGAAGTTGCGATTTTGCCAATCTTCGGTGAAGTGAATGAACTTCGTACAGAGCGAATTATGGAAGCGGCTTTAGCTGAAAGCGCGAATAATAACCTCGACTATCTGATCTTTGATTTATCTGGATTACACAATATTCATTCGGATAGCGCTTTGAATTTGTTGAAAATCGGAAAGTCTCTTCAGTTAATTGGGGTACAAATGATTGTAACCGGCATACGTCCTGACCTCGCAATAAAAGCTATCCACTCTTCTAATGAATTTGACCAACTCGTTGTTAAATCGAACTTAAAACAGGCATTAAACTGGATCGGATATAAATTAATAAGGCACTAAAAAAGGACTGCCCGCAGGCAGTCCTTTTTAGTGCTTACTCTTCAATCTCAAAACCCAGATCACGAATCATCTGATGATCAGAAGTGGCTTCCTGCCCATCTGTTGTTAAGTAATCTCCTACAAAAATAGAATTTGCGGCGTATAACCCCATCACTTGAAGCGAACGAAGATTTACTTCACGTCCACCAGAAATGCGAATTTCTTTCGTAGGATTCATAAAGCGGAATAACGCTAATACTTTTAAACAATATCGCGGGGTGAGCTCATCCATCTTCTCGAGTTTTGTACCTGGTACTGAATAGAGAAAATTAACAGGAATGGAATCTGCATCTATTCTTCTAAGTTCTGCAGCCATATCGTAGACATCCTCATACGTTTCACCCATCCCTACTATGCAACCAGAACACGGTGAAATACCGGAATGTTTTACGTTCTCTACTGTTTTGACACGATGATCATATGTATGGGTAGAAGTAACTTTGTCATGGTGCCCTTTGCTCGTATTTAGGTTGTGATTATATCGGTCAACGCCCGCTTCCTTCAGACGATTCGTTTGTTCTCCTGAAAGAATTCCGAGACACGCACAAATTTTCAGGGGCATCTCGGATTTGATCTCTTTCACCGCATCAATCACTTTATCAAGCTCTCGATTTGTCGCCCCCCGTCCACTCATCACAATACAATACGTTCCCGCTTTTCGTTCCATCGCTTCTCTTGCACCGCTAACAAGCGTGTCTTTATCTAGGAGAGAATACTTACTTACATTCGTATCTGCGAATGCCGACTGTGCACAATAACCACAATCCTCAGGGCAAAGTCCACTTTTCGCATTAATAATCATATTTAACTTTACCTTTTTTCCATAATAGTGACTCCTCACCCTGAAAGCAGCGTGGAGTAAAGGAAGTAATTGTTCATCAGGTGACGAAAGGATCGCTATTGCCTGCTCTTTCGTCAGCAATTCCCCCTGCAAAGCAACATCCGCATATGTTTCCCATTGATTGTGCACCTTTTCCTTAACGTTCTCCATTATAAGCCTCCCAATAACTATGTTAACCAAACAAAATAATCGGTTAACATTAAAGTATCACCGGGTTAACAATCTGTCAATCTAAGGTAATAATCCTGTTTGCGGTTATAGAAAAAAGCAGACCTCTTAAGACAGAAGTCTGCTTTTCTTATGCAGGTGACTGACTAGTCGTTAAATACGTTGCTTCAATTTGATCAGAAAAGAAGATGGTCAATCCCTTTTTTACAAAATGACAATGACTGAATAATCTACTCCTCTGCAGTACATTATTAAACTATACAACGTTTTACATCGCTGTGATCTTAATGGGGAGAGGAGAGAAAACAATTGAACGAACTGCACTCTTTCAGCTGGTATGCTGCTCGCGTTAAAAAACATTTACCTGGAGAGGCCTTCAAACCGGTGCCTGCGAGGTTATTTGGGGGACTTACATATCTAATCATTACGATCGGATGCTTCCTTATGATTGGGCTCTTTACCTTCCATCCGCTAGTGAATCTCATTTTTTCAATAATTATAGGAGCATGCTTTGCTGGACTCGGCTTTCTTGGTCACGAGATACTACACGGGACAGTTGTTCGAAAGCCATGGGTAAGAGATATGCTCGGTGCCATTGCGTTCTGGCCTTTAAGTACAGGACCTAGACTCTGGAGAAAGTGGCACAATTTAAATCATCACGTACATACACAGCATGACGAAAAGGATCCTGATGCCTGGCCCACGCTAGAACGGATAGCCAGCTCACCATTATTTAGTTGGATCTATCGATTACCTCTTTCTGTTAGGGCTACATTCGCCTTCGCATCCCTTGCAGTGCAATTTACTGCCCATTCCTTTAAAATGTTTTTTGTTTATGTAAACGAATTTAAACCGGGAAAGCAACCTGAAGTATGGCTACAAACCTTTTTACCCTGGATCAGCTGGATTGGCGTGTTGTTTATCATGGGGTTAGAAAAATGGCTATTTGCTTTTTTCATTCCACTTCTTATTGCCAATTTTATTGTGATGGCTTATATTTCTACAAACCACCGGTTAAACCCTTTAACACCAGTAAATGATCCACTGGCGAATAGCCTTACAGTTACCGTACCAAAATGGGTAGATATCCTGCATTTCAACTTTTCTTACCATACCGAGCATCATCTTTTCCCGGGGATGAATCCAAAATATTATCCCCTTGTCAAAAAGCAAATTAAACTTATGTGGCCTGAACGATACCATGAAATGCCAATGCTTCAGGCTTTGATAGCTTTATGGAAAACGCCTCGCGTCTATTTCGAGCATAAAGAGTTAATCGATCCTGGTAATCACAACGCGTTTGGGTCACTCGGCAACCAGTTGAATCCTAAAGCCATTCTCCCTCGAAAGCTAACAAGAAAATAAAGCACAAGAAAAGGCTGACTTTGAGATCTGCCTTCTTGCGCTTTTATTGTTTATACTCATACGACAGATTCTTCTGCCGAATACAGCTTATGATTTAGAGTATTAGTAGCCTCCTCCAACAAAAGCTGCACCTACGATGATAAGGAGAATAAACAGCACTACAATTAGAGCAAACCCACTGCCGTAACCGTATCCCATGGAGTATGACCTCCTTTCCATCATGGATTACTTTATACTATGCAGGAATTTAAATGATGGATGGGCGTTCGCTCAGTTTTTAATTTCCTTTTAATTTCATCCCTCTCTTTGATCCTGCCATTCTTTAAGCCGAAGACTGATTAATTTCTAGCTAATAATTCTAAAAAAAGCATCCCAACAATCGTTTAAGTAGTTCAGTTATTGTGGTGAAAACTTAAAATAACAAGCTGAATAACATTTGAATTCACAGGTTAATCTAAAAAGCACACAAAAAAGCTCAGAGTTTATTGCTCTGAGCTTGTCTTTTTCAGGGAAGTTTATTCCATTAAAGCTCCCTTTACTTGAAGACTTGATTTCAAGACAATTTTTTATATAGGGGTACCGCCACATGTCCATCAAGCTAACTACAGTGAAAAGTAAAGATCGACTTTTTCTTATAAAATCAGTTCCATTCTACTAAAGGAAGGCATGCCAAATAAACGTGAAACCGAGGATTTTTTAATGCTTAACGCTAGGCAACTTTCTCGTGACACATGGTATACTGATAGACAATACCCAATATATCGAAGACTGTTTTTTTCTCATATCGGTGGGATTTTCGTCCGTTTTTCTGTAGGAGGGTAAACAGGCGAAGCAGGATCTTTGATACTTCTTGGGTGTTTTTTTGTATCGCTTGAAATAACAGTAAAAAATAATCTTTAATGATATAAATCGCTTTATACTCACTGAGTTCTCGTTTTTTCTTGGTCAGGAGTAGCTGCCTCATTTGAAACATGGTAGAAGAACAAAGAAGTATACCAATCAGTTGACCATAGAGATGGCATTCTAAACGTTCCTTTTTGATCTCTTTACAGTTATCTATTTCAAAGAAAGACTTCCATGTTTTAAAGAGTAATTCAATTTGCCAACGTAACGAATAAAAATCGTGCACGTGTCCCGTAGGGACATCTATCATTGATGCATTCGTTATGTATACATTTATAGCACTCAAACGTTTGCTCCGTTCTTTCATGATAATGCCTTTCTTTTTCTCCTTTACCGCATGGTTTTCCAATCGTGTTCGGGTTTGCTCTTCCGTAAGTCGGTGGATAATAACTCTAGTCGGCAGTTTTTGATTCTTTCCAATGTAAACATCAGAGATCTCATGGGTTTGTCCTGGTTTTAATTGATGCATGATCTCTTCCATATCTAATTGAATATATTCGGTTTGCTTTTTCGGTGTTCCATTTTTGAAGTATTCAGGATTAGGGTTCCTCAGATAAATCCGAGTGTTTAATTTTAAGCGAGAGATATAATAAGCTCCTTTCTCATCCATTTGATGGAGATCATTCAGGTCAAAATATCCTAAATCACGTATGCATAAGTCATCAGTTTGTACCGTTTGTAAGCACGTGGAACCGTAGGTTCGATCATTTTGTTTACCTGCACCCGAATGAACATGCAGGAATTGGCCACTGAGAAGATCATATTCCAGTTGGATTTTCACTCCAGCTGTATGGCTACTGCCTCCAGATCCTTGATAGGTGTCGGCAAAAACATCCGGCAATTGAAAGGTCGTAGAATCCAAGATTCGTATACTCCGAAACTGTGAAACGTAACGATGAGAAAGAGCCTGAGAAGTAGACAATTTTTGAGTAAGCAAGGAAGCAAAAACATGTCGTAAGAGCTCGACAGCCGTAGGATTAAATCGTTGATTGAGTCCTTCAGGACTCATTAAGACACCAGTTGAAGATTCTAAACCACTACATAACTGTGTTAAGGAAGTGCTTGCGACTTTTTGACTTAACCAAACACACAACGCGATTAAATCTTTCGCCTGGTACTTGCTCTTTCTTTGCACAAAACCGACCTTTTTCCCTAGCTTTTGAAGCCTTTTTGGCGACAACGATTGTTGTAATTCCTGTGAAAAGAGGGTCAGTTCAGCTGAAACCTCGCAGCCCATAAAAAAAACACCATCCTTTTCATCTTATTAAAGAAAGGATAGCGCTTTTTTCATTTTGGGGATAATGATATGCCTTAGCTTGATGGGCATGGGGTACCGCCAACATTACGCGGTTATCTTAACTTCGATGTGAGAACTATTGGAATATCAATGGTTCTCACATCATTTACATGTATTGTATTCAATGTAAATATTGGTTTAAATAAAGTTTGATCATTTATAATGTCTTGTTAATATAACGCACCTGTTAACACAATTACCTTATGAAAGATGAACTTTCTCAAAATGTTCAACTGTTGGAAATGGATCATAGAAATGATGTAATTGCTTTTTCCATTCTTGGTACTCTTTTGATTGCCTAAATCCAACAGTATGGTCTTCTAATGTTTCCCACTTCACCAACAGTAGATATTTCCCCTCAACTTCCATACAACGTTGTAATTCGTGTGATATGTAACCTTTCATTGATAAAATAATTTCTGATGCCTTATTAAATGCTTCTTCATATTCCTTTTCCATACCTTGCTTAACCTGAAGCATAACAGCCTCCAATATCATAAATTCTCCTCCTTTTTTCATATGTCTTACTTTCTCTTAAACTAACTGTACAAGATAGCACAATAAGTAAAACTGGCTGAATTGGCTCATTTTTATAATCGAGTAGCATGTACCGAGTTTTTCCTTATTCCGTAAGAAGGGTAGTAGCCTTCATAAAATCACTCCTTTTTAAAATCTACTATTTTATCAAGAAGAAAGGAGCACTCCTGTCGATTTAGGTAACACCCCTTTAGAAAGCACCTTCTCAATATACTATAAGTACTAAAAAAAAGAATATAGTTCACCAGTATACAAAGAAATAAAAAAAAACAGATAACCTTACGTTGAATACTGTAAAGTCATCCATTATGACTAGTTAGGATAATCAGCAAAAATATACGCTAAGCCCTGTATAGTACCCGGCATAGCGTTTTCTTACTCTAATCTGAAAGCGGCGGTCATGGACGAAATAAAGTCCATGACTGCCGCTATTTTTTGCACTATCGTACCCGATAGTTGAACAATAAACCTTAATGTTTTGCCAAAAACCTTGGTACACCCCTAGTATAATTTCTATTTGACAGGATGTTAGCCATCGCTCTGGTAACCACTGAAGCGGTGCTACTAATTAAATCTGGACATATTCAACAATTACAATATTTCGATATACCCTTCTGTTCCATGCACACGAATTCGTTGCCCATCTTTTATTAGTTTGGTAGCATTTTCCACACCGACCACTGCTGGTAAGCCATATTCACGTGCGATAACTGCTCCATGGGTCATCAGTCCACCAACTTCAGTTACTAAACCTTTTATTGATAAAAATAATGGTGTCCAACTAGGGTCAGTAAAGGAGGTGACTATTATATCTCCATCTTCTAGATCAGCATCTTTCATGTTTAAGATGACACGTGCTCGTCCCTCTATAACTCCAGAAGAAACAGGTAGACCTACAATAGCTTCGGCTGGGAGATTTTCTCGTTTGTACTCACCTGCAATGATTTCACCTTCAGACGTGAAAACACGTGGGGGAGTTAGTTTTTCATATAACTTGTACTCGTCTTTTCGTTTGTTGATGATCTGGTAATCCAGTTTATTTGTGCGTACGACTTCCCGTAGTTCTTCAAAAGTGAGATAGTATATATCTTCTTTTACATGAATAACTTTGGCTTGTACGAGTTGTTCGGCTTCTTTCAGTAAAGCCTGCTTATAAACGAAGTAGCGATTAATCATGGCGTATTTTGGATATTCACGATAACCGATATAATTCCGTATTAAGCTGATCAATCGTTTTGTCTTTTTGGTTTTTCGTTTACCCCCCGGTAATTGCTTCAATCGATCTAATAACTCTTGTTCTTTTTTCAAAGCTTCCTGTCGCCCTTGCTCAAATTTCCTATTGCTAGCATTAGGCTCGAAATTTTTGATGTTACTGAGAATCATTGGGACAAGTGCAGTTGGCTTTTCGCTCCAACGAACTTTAGTAATATCGATTTCTCCACTGCATCGCATTCCGTATTTGTTGAGAAAAGCATAGATAGCGTCTCGGGTTTCCTGTCCACCATCAAACTTAACCAGTTCATCCAAAAAGTTATCATCTTTTACATGTTGTAAATAATCAATTACTTCTGGATAAGGACGAATCACATCTGCAACATCCAATAGCGAAAGCCCCATTTCCGAAGTAATATTGTTCGGTGCAGATTGAGACAGCGCGTCTGCTACGTTTTTTTCACCTAACCACTTCTTCATTTTTTCATTAATCCATGATGAAGCGTCCATAGCAGCCCTAATCACATCCAAACTTTGCGGGTCAAATAAAATCTTCTTTAATTGCTGGATATCTTCTAGAATAAACCTAAATAATTCCGCTCCTGATTTCGTTTGAATGTTTTGTTTTAACTCTTCTATCGATGTTTGACTCCTTCTAATCAAATCATGAACGATTGTCGGATCGTTGTCGATTTGTTCTAGAAAACTCTCAGACGTATCTCTATTGCTTTCACTGTGACTCGGTGCTTTTTCACCATTCGGTAACGATTTTATAAAGTCTTCTCGCTCTACTATAGTCATGAGTGCGTCTTTTATGAGCGGATCAGATTGTCCCATTGCATTTAATAAAATTTCTCTGAGGGCAGGTGAAGCCAGCGAATGTGTGCAGTCAACAAACAACCTTCCGCCAGCTTTATACATAGGTGCATTAGTTGTTAACAGGAATAAAGACAATCCCAATGGTTTCATAGGGTCGGTCATCATTTGTTGATGACCAACAGATACATAGACGTGATTTTCTTGATCATTCGTTTCAGGGATGGGGTATAGAGTCGTTATTGAACGACTCTGGACAATGTAAAATGTATCATCAACCAAACACCATTCAATGTCTTGCGGGCAACCGAAATAAGCTTCGATCTGTCTTCCGATGCGTGCTAGATGTAAAATTTGTTGATCAGTAAGTGTTTGAGTCTTTTGCTGATCAGGCTTGATCTGCTGTGTCTCTGTTCCGCCTTCTTTTAGTCCATAGATAGCCATTTTTTTGGTTGCTAACCTCTTATCGACGATTTCCTCTTCCTGTACTTTATAACAATCTGCAGATACTAGGCCAGAGACCAGTGCTTCTCCAAGTCCAAAACTGGCATCGATTGACAGTAGTTTCCGGTTAGAAGTAATCGGATCGGCGGTAAATAAAATCCCTGAAGCCTGTGGGAAAACCATCCTCTGAACAATAACGGATAAATAAACTTGGCTGTGGTCAAATCCGCTGTTCATCCGGTAGATTACCGCACGATCCGTAAATAGGGAAGCCCAACACTTTCTGATATGGCGCAAGATTGCTTCTTTTCCGACGATATTTAAATAGGAGTCTTGTTGACCAGCAAAAGAGGCATGTGGTAAATCTTCAGCAGTCGCACTAGAACGCACTGCATAAGCATGTTCATTGCCAAAATGGGAGAGATAGTGAGCAACTGCTTTCACAACATCGGAAGGAATTTCTACTTCCATAATGATTTCACGAATCTTCCTGCTGATTTCACCAATTTGATCTCGCTCCGCTATTTTTAGGTGATCCAACAAAGCATGATACGTTTCGTTTTGTTCTATTGCTTTTTGATATCCCGCTGTTGTAACACAAAATCCTTCTGGTACTTGTATTCCTTCAATTTTTGATAATTCCCCTAAATTCAACCCTTTTCCGCCAACGACCAAAAGCTGCGTTTTTTCCATTTCCTGAAAACCGAGAACCAAATGACTCATTCAACATCTCTCCTAACCATTAAATTGAGTAAAACATTTGACAAGAGTTTTACCGGCATGGTACAATTAAAATGTAATATGGAATAATTGTGTTAAAATAACATTTAGCAGTTGTGATCTGATTATATCATCGTGTCTGTTTATGTGCAATATAAAAGAACCTCCCCTCCGCTAACCTGCCTAGCTAATTAAAAATCCAAGTCCCCCATCATAATATTGTTTTCTATGTAACTAAGTCTCTCGCTACTACTTTAAGCATTCAAAACAATTCCTTGTTTATTTTTTAACACCTTAAATAACAACCATAATCGCATCCGAAATATCGAAACGCCAACAGCTGTTGTCAATCAGTTAATTGGTATGCTATTTCACTTGTTAATTCGGCAATTAAAACAGGAATAACCCTTACATATCAATAAAAAACCGAGTATAAAACCTTTGCGATTTCATACTCAGTTTCCAATGCTAATTCTATTGTTTCTCCACGTTTTCTAAACTACTTAACAATCGTTGGGATGCCTTTTTTGTATAAAACAGATGCGATATCTGCGATTCTGCGATTATATCCGCGAAAATTCCATTTTATCCACGATCACTAGACTAGCTTCTTGAGCTTTTATACTTCTCCGCTACTAATCAGATTGGCAATGTTGTTGTGATACTTTTGATAATGCAGAGAGCTAATATGTGATTCAACAGCCTCCTGATTCGCCCAGACTTCATTGATTACGAATGTTGTATCTTCAATTGACTGATGGACATCATACTGCACACATAAATCTTCATTTCTTGACCCTCCTAACACTTCTTCAAGGACACGCCTAACATCGTCCTCATAGCCTTCCTTTGGCTTGAGAATAGCTGTAATCGCGATTAGTTCCATAATGTATGACCTCCACATATGCAATTAGGACAAGCATAAAAGGTTCTTATTATCAACGCAAAAATAGTGCCTATTCTTTCTTTACCTAACAACTTTAAGAAACCGGTTTTAAAATCGTCCTTTGAAGTGGAACGCCACCCATGCTCACATTCCGCTCAATGAACACAAAGGGTTTCCCATCGATCATGAAGTGGCGATGACCGAGATAATCGACCTCTTTCCCCTGCGATACAAGCTCGCTTCTAATGGCTTTGATATACTCATTGAAATCCATATACCGCTCATTAAAATCAATTGTAATGTGGTCTTTCCGATAACCCCCATTAACCAATTAAACCCTGTTAGTAACTAGCTACGCTTCCTATTAAAACCCACATTTAATTCCCTCCAATCGCCACTATTCTATTTACGATTTAGGCAATATGAACGTTTCATTAATTGAGAAAAAAAGGAATATAAGGAATTTATTTTTGAGATCTCGATTTAACCAGAAGGAAATGGGGATTGGTCATTAAGTAGTTATAGGCAAACTGATTATTTACTTTCATCTCCTTAACTGGCTGCGGCTCAATTAATTCTTCCATACAAAAATGATTGGTCACAGAATTGATTACATCCTGTAGCGCCCTTCTGTAGAAGCATACATCAATTGTGATTTCCTGTTTGTGCCACGTTTCTGTTAGCAGCGTTGTTTTGAAATAATCCTTCGTTTCAAAACGAGTAAAGTCCATAAATGGATGATGAACGGAGAATAACAGCTTACCACCAGACTTTAGCACCCTGTCGAATTCCTCTAAAACGGGATTCCAATCTTCAAGGTAATGAAGCGTTAATGAACTAATAATCAAGTCAAAGGAATTCTCATCAAAGGGGAGCGACTGTGTTAAATCATGTTGCATAAAACTCGCTCTTTCTCCAAGGCGGCGCTTAGCTGCGTGAATCATTTCAGAACTCAAATCGACTCCTGTTACATCAGCCCCTCTCCCCACCAGTTGTTCTGAATACCAGCCTGCTGAACACCCAGCATCTAGAGCTTTCTTCCCACTAAGATCCTGATCAACCTCATCCATCATTGCCGGTCGTTCATAAAAAGCATTGTAAGGGGAAGCGTGGTCAATGCTCTTTTCATACGTACTGGTCAGAGCATTATACGTGTCTTCGGTCGATTTTCTCATCATTTCCTCCTCAACTTCTTTAATCAAAATCAAAATCGAGTTTAGTACTTTTGAATCGAACTTTACGTGATATGTTTTAAATTCACTCTATCTGTCAATACATCAACTAGTACCTCAACTAAAGGAGGAATTTAAAATGGCTCTATTAGAAATTAGCGTCACACCAGTTGGCACAGGACAGACAAGCATGAGTAAATTTGTTACGGATGCTATTAGATTAGCAGAAAAAGAAGGGTTTCACTATCATATCAGCCCAACATCGACCATATTTGAAGGAAATGTAGACGAGCTTTTTGAATTAGCACGAGATATTCATACAAGTGCGTTGAAAAATGGCTCTGACCGCGTCATCACGAATATTCGGATCGAGGATCGTGAAGACAAACCGCTAAATATTGACGGGCAAATTAATGAAGTGAAAAGCGGACTTGGATAATTTAAAGAAGGAGAGCCGAATGGCTCTCCTTTTACTTGATTATTTCTTCTTTTCTCAAAACACCTTCAATTCCTAGACGAGCTTCCTTCACGACAGATTCACGCCATTCTGGATTGTCTGGATAAAACATCGCTTCGAACTCCCCAAGAATCCATTGAATATCACCCACTGACTCAGCACCTTCCCAGTATAGGTGGTTTTCAAGAATGATTGTCATAAATTCTCTTAGCTCAGCCTGCTTTCCAGTTCCAAACGTTCCGAATTCAAACAGTGCAGAGAAAAGATATGTTTCCGGAAAATCTTCCTCTTTTAATTTATAGAAGTGATTGGTCGAGTCACCTTTTACTTTTTTAGGAGTGAACTGCTCAATGTTTTTTACCCCGTACGTACTTGTTAACTCATCTACCTCACGACCGTCTTGCTCCGATATCACCATTGTTATTTCGTTAGTTGGTCCAAGAGCTGTGTGCCAATCCATGTGTATAACAGCAGGATAGGTGGATAATAATTTCTTCTGGACACTTTTTAGAAATACAGCTGATTCCTCAGCGGTTGACCCACCATAATAAACACCGCGCTCAAATTGGAATTGTCCCATTCCTTTGGCCTTCTTAATTCCACTGTATCCTTCTTTCACAAGACCCTTAACTAACTGGGCATACAGCCTATGTTTCTCTTTATCTAAATCAATTATTTTCGAATTAGGCAAGAAAAGGTCGCTCTCTTTTGCATAGTTCCTATTAACGTTTTTTCGAATAGAATTCTCATCATAGAAATAATTGCGGTTTAAGTCAACATTATTTTCAGTTACCCGGCGAAAATGGCGCATTCCCCAGGGGTTTAGGGCATGAATCAAACAAATGCCTGTTGTCTCAGGATCGATCCCATCAAGGTATTCCTCCACAAACATGTGGATTACTCCTGCACCTGTGTACCCCTCGATCCCATGCTCACCTGATGTAAAAAACAAAACACGGTCATTCGAAGTAAGTGCCTCGGCATAAATCATGTCAATTGTATTATCTTCTTCCTTGCCAATTGATTCGCTAGTCAATTGTGCAGAAGGCCATTTTTTCTTTATAAAATTGAAATGGTTTCTAAATGTCTCACGGGATTGTACGTAGTTCTTTGCAAAGTACTCGTCAGTCTGTTTCATAAGTGATAATTCCCTTCTATCCATTTTACCCATTCCTTTCCACATTCCTGAAATATCAAACTTCACCTTCCATGGATAAGAAGAAAAAGGACAACAAAAAAAGATGAAAACTCAGTTCAGAGTCTTCATCTTATTTGTGCTCATAATCTCTTTGGATCTTATGAGCTTCATTATACTCGGCCAGTTCTAACTCAAGTCTTTTTTGCGTTCGCTTCTTGTCTACGTTCAAAAATAGGGCTGCAACTGCAATGAACCCTATGCTTAACATTAGAAATTGTAAAATCATTTCAAATGACATCACACATTACCTCACTTTATCTTTTATAGAGTTCCTTTTCCAGGTACTCATTGGGGTAAGAGGTAATTCCCCTGTTTTGCAACACTTTAAACATTTTCTTTTGTATCAGGTTTTATTACATAAATGCCGAGCAGCATTGCAAGCATACTGACCCCTGCCGAAATGTAAAAGACCATGCTATTAGATTGATCCATTAAAACCGCATAGAGTGGCGGTCCTGCGGCGACTCCCAGAAAACGTGTTGAGCTATAAAGTGAGGTAATGGTTCCCCTTTCTTCTTTCTTTATTCCTTCTGTAATTAACGCGTCAAGACTGGGTAACGCCATGCCGATCCCAATACCAGAAAGAAATAAAATCATTAATATTAGCCATAATCTGTCGGTAAACGAAACAAGGAAGGTCGATCCCGCTAGAAGAAATAAACCAATTACCACACACCACTTCATAACGATTTTATTCTCTCCGATTCGCTTCCCAGTTACATATGAGGCAACGGAAAGGGCTACAAGAGGGATGGCAATAATAGCTCCTTTTTTAACCCCTACAATGTTAAACTCTTCCTCAAGAAAACCAGCTAAATAGAAGAGCACGCCAAAAAGGACAAACATGATAATCCCACCTATTGTAAACGTAGCCGTTAACCATTTCCCTTCATGTTGGAAAATCTCTTTTACACAACTAAGGAATGCTGAAATCGTTTGCGGTTTTTCTTTTTTATCTGGTGATTCTACAAGGAAAATGACAAGGATGATCGAAATAAGTGAGAAGACTGGAATGGATAAAAAGGGTAAGTACCAGAGAAATGAAGCTAGCAAAGCTCCGAGAATGGGACTGAGCACTTTTCCAATTGTATTTGATGTTTCAATCAGCCCAAGACCAGCACTAACTTCTTTATCGCTTTTAAACAGATCTCCAACAAATGGAAGAACGACTGGAGCGGCACCGGATGATCCAATCCCCTGAAGAACTCTGCCAATTAAAATAACAGCATAAGGTTCTTCAAGTGACCAGGCTGCCCACGCCGTAATAAGACCGCCACACCCAGCTATAAACAAGCTCGGAATAATGATTTTCTTGCGTCCATATCGATCAGATAAATAACCTGCAATTGGAATAAACAGAATTGCTGCAACGGAGTAGAGCGTGATAATCATTGACACTTCAAAGGATGTGATGCCGAGCTTCTTTTCAATAATAGGCAACACCGGAATAAGCATTGAATTACCAAGGGTCATTACAAGCGGAATCGAGGCAAGCGAAATAAGATCCCACTTCTTTTTATCGTCCATAAACTTCCTCCAAAGGATTGTACTTGGGGACTTCATTTGAATGAGCCTAGATGACAATGTTCGTGAATCGCTACTTCTCATGTAGTTTGCCTGCTCATCTTCACGGGTATACCTTAGTAAAAGATGGTTTCGGAATAAAGTATAAATAAAGGTAGAACCAAAATAGTTAATCGTCAAAAAGGTGTAACATAGCTTACAGTTATAAGGTCAATTTATTTCGTACACTATATGGAGATCTATGTATCAATCCATTTGGAGGTTAAACACATGATCACACTTTACACATCACCAAGCTGCACCTCGTGCAGAAAAGCTAAAGCATGGCTTGAGGAGCATAATCTTCCTTATGAACAGCGGAACATGTTTGCAAAGCCGTTAACTGAAGATGAAATTAAATCCATTATCCGCATGACGGAAAAAGGAACAGAGGAAATTATTTCAAGGCGTTCCAAAGCCTTTGGTGCACTTGAAAAAGAACTGGATGAGCTTACGTTACAGGAACTCTACAGCTTAATTAAAGAAAACCCTGGCATTCTTAAGCGCCCAATTTTACTTGATACAAAGCGTCTTCAGGTTGGTTTCCATGAAGACGAAATTCGAAGCTTTCTCCCACGTAAAGTAAGAGCATTTCAACTTGAGCAAATTTTACAGGATGCCCAATAATAAAAGCGAAAGAGGCTAACTAGCTTCTTTCGCTTTTTTGTATTGGATTTTCTAACTTGTCAAGAAATGGAATTGTGAATCTACGCATTAGATAGAGTGCAACAATCATAATAAATCCAAATCGAATCTCCATATCAGCCACATTGAAAATGCCTGGGCTGCCTTTTATTGAAATGAAGTCAATCACGTATCCATACTGAATACGATCAATCAGATTGCTGAGTCCACCGCTTATTATTAGTGCAAATCCCGTCTTTACGAGAAGCGTTTTGGGGTTCGCTTGCCAGTACCCATATGAAAGCAGAAGAACAATTAATATTTGTAATCCAATTAACAATTCTGTATACCCTTCTAACAATCCCAGGGTAGCACCTGGATTATAATACAATTGCCAGGAAAGGTACCCTTCCACAATTTCATTCCGTTCATGTAACTGAAGATCAGCATCCATCAAACGCTTAGTCATAAAATCGATGACCAGGAATCCTGCTATGAGCATAATCATTCGTTTCATCACAAATGCCTTCCCTTCACTTCCATTTCCTATCATTATGCTATGGCGTTCAGTAATTTTCCAGTAAGCTACCTTACCACCTTGATTAGTGTTGTTCTGCTTAGGGTATTGACTACAGTAGGTCATACAAATCAATTTGCTCAAACTGGAGGTATTCACTTTATGTATCAAACCATTTTACTTGCATCGGATGGCTCTGATGATTCAATTAAAGCTGCAGAGCAAGCCTGTAAATTAGCCACCCTAACCAATGCTCAACTGGACATTGTATACGTTGTAGATGGAGAAGCGTCAAAACACGACGTCTTACACAACGTAGATTCTTTCGAGATGGACGAGGACCGCAAAGATAAACTATTCACAGTTGAAGAAAAAGCAGTGGAAGCTGATGTATCATACGAAGTTAATATTCTCCGCGGCAATCCATCTTCCACTATTGTCGAATATGCCGCTGAACAAGATGTTGACCTCATCGTAATGGGAACTAGAGGATTAAACGTATTACAGGAAATGGTTCTTGGCAGTGTCAGCCACCAGGTGATTCAAAAAGCGAATTGCCCAGTACTCGTCGTAAAATAAATAGCATGCAGCCTAACTAAACAAAGACTCCTTCATTAAGGAGTCTTTCCATATAAAAAATTGGTTAAGTAGGAAGCGTCCTCGGGATTGGCGTGCAGGATCTTCTCTATTTCCTCAACTGTTTTCCACTCCACATCGGAAACCTCATCATCCGTAACCTCTAGCATTCCCCCAACAACGTTCACCTCAAAATAATAGGTCTTTGCGTGAATGCCCTCGATATCCTGGTCTTTTACAAATAAACATTTTTCAATAATAACATCGTAGCCGGTTTCTTCCTTCACTTCTCTGGCACAGCACATTTCGGCTGATTCCCCTTCTTCTACTTCACCTGAAGGAACTGCCCATCTTCCATCTTCGTTCCGTACCATTAACAAATCACCCTGGTCATTAACACAAATGGCGGCTGCACCAATCCACTCTTTCATTCTTCACACTCCTAGCATTAAAATGGAATATTATTTCTGATTTGATCTGTATCATGTCTGGCTCACTCTCTATATTCCATCTGGTTACTTCATTCTACTATCTATACGAATGAGTCTTTCATTTCGTTTCAGACAGTTATTTAAAAGTGCCAACTTCTTTAAAGGATCGTTTCCTTATAACATAACTAATGGAGCGGAATGATCTTCATTTAAAACGCAGTTCACATATGGGGGACATTTCGTTTGTTCTCTAAGTACACCGTTTTAATAATACCCCAGACGGGTAATGTTCTTTATAAATACTTTTAAGTCAGAGGTGATATTCAGTGCCAACACTCCAACTCATTTCGATTTTGGCCCTTTCAATCGGGCTGCTTTCATCAATCATCATTGTGATTGATATTATTCGTCATCCTCAAATGATGAAAATCATGAATATTGTTTGGCCAATTAACGGCTGGTTTCTTGGACCATTTGCTGTCTGGTCCTACTTTAAATGGGGACGCTTAAAAGCCAAAAATCTTGACTATGATGACCATCGTGGAAAATCAGCTAAGGTTTTCATGTCCACGAGTCATTGCTCGGCTGGATGTACACTAGGTGATGCAGTTGGTGTCCCTATTGTCGCACTAACAGGATTTGCGCTTTTAGGATCAATCCTTTACACCCATTACCTTGTAGAATTCATTCTTGCATATGGTTTCGGAATTCTATTTCAGTTCTACGCGATTTATCCGATGAACAAGGAAAATGGGGCATGGAATGCGATTAAAGAAGCGGCTAAAGCCGATACACTCTCTTTAATCGCATTTGAGATTGGGATGTTCGGGTGGATGGCAATCGTTCATTTTGTCCTTTTTACAGAACCTCCAAAGCCTGACTCAGCTGTCTACTGGTTTATGATGCAAATTGCAATGATTCTTGGTTTTGCAACGAGCTTTCCCGCAAACTGGTGGCTTGTGAAGAAAGGAATAAAAGAAGCTATGTAAAGAAGCCGGGATTATCCCGGCTTTCTTCATACCAACGTGGAATGACTCTCGTGAAGCCATCATACATATCAAGCACGTATTGAATAACACCTTTTACATGCGGCAAAGTAATCCGTTACCCAGTTCATGTGAAAAATCACTAACTGTGCCATATGAATAGATCGTATTTTCCAGAACAGATGAGGAATCTCACCTTTAAAATACCCGTTAAGCATTCCCTTTGAAAAAGGAATGCTAATACGCGTTGAAAATAATTCTAATTTATCGAACTCTGAATATGCCGTATTGATTCCTCAACGATTGAAGTCAATAACTCCTGCGTATCTTTTGTTATTGATAATGATATTCCCTGCATGAAAATCGTGATGTGCAAAGACAAGCTTACTCTCTCCAAGAAGAATCATATTTCCCCTGAAATATTCAATAATTTCCTTGTCGTCTGGAATTCGTGTCTCAAGCTTACTGTATCGCTCTACCGCCTTTTCGACCTTACTTTTGCAAAGGTCAAGTGATCCGCCATCGAAAGATCAATCGGCAATTGGTGCATGTTCAAAGATCTATACCTGCTTCATATCCTGCGTGATACTGTTCATCCGCTGTTAAATGCGACAGCACTTCTTCACCATCGATTCCTTCAATAAAAGAAAAAATCGCATAACAGAAATCTTCTTCAGGCACCTCTCCGTTTGCATATACTTTCTGACACCGTACGCCCCTTTTAGAAATAGCCTGCATTTTAGCAATCTTCTCCTGAACAAGCTCCCGTAAGCTTAACTCATATAACCGAAATGATCTTCTCATGTGAAAGCTCCCTCAACGGACTCCCCCTACCTTTCCATTGGAAACATTATCCTATCAAAAAGTCAGAAAAAACAGAGAGATTGATGAAATTTATCTATTGTGCTACTATAGTTGGAAATAAGAGGTGATTGATTTGATTAACCAACGAATCGTCCAACTTCATCATCACAGCTAGCCTTGCTATCCGATTACTAAAAAATCGCGCATAGGAAGGCTATTAATTGTAACCGCATGAATTAAGGAGAAACCCTTTATTCGTGCGGTTTTTTGTATTCAATAAAAGAGAGGATGAATCTTATGAAAAAAATGAACTATCAAAATGTTAAAGGAACGATGGATTACTTACCAGGGGAAGAATCAATCCGCCGAAAAATAAGACGAACGCTTGAGGACACCTTTATTCGTTACAATTGTTTACCACTTGAAACACCGATTCTTAATGAAAAGAGTCTATTGACCTCAAAGTATGCTGGTGGGTCAGAAATTGTGGAAGAAATGTACACCCTGAGTGATCGTGGAAAACGAGAGCTCGCTCTTCGCTATGATTTAACTATTCCCTTTGCAAAAGTAGTCGCGATGAATCCTGATTTGCCAATGCCTTTTAAGCGCTATGAAATTGGAAAAGTATTTCGTGATGGTCCAGTGAAGCAAGGACGCTTCAGAGAATTCACACAATGCGATGTAGATATTACCGGAGTTGGATCGCAAATGGCAGAAGCTGAGTTAATGGAAATGGCAACAGCTATATTTAACGAGCTCGGTCTTGACGTTATGATTCAATTTAATAATCGAAAACTGCTCGCAGGTTTGCTCGAATCCCTCTCCATTCCTTCCGCCCTTATGAATGACGTTATTTTAACACTCGATAAAATTGAGAAAATCGGCATAAACGGCGTAAAGAAAGAGCTCTCAGCAAAGGGAATTCCAGATGAGGCAATCGCACTCGTCGACATAAAAGTCAGCGAATGGATGAACAAAGAAATAAGCTATTTCAAACAGCTTTCCTCGCTAAATGAGAAAGTCGATCAGGGTCTTAAAGAGCTTGAAGAGCTTCTTTCCTACATTGAAGCTCTCGAGATTCAGGATCAATGTCGGTTCAATCCATTTCTGGCAAGAGGTCTCGATATCTACACTGGGACAATCTATGAACTATTTCTATCCGATCAGTCTATCTCATCCAGTATTGGGAGCGGCGGGCGCTATGATAGTGCAATAGGCGGTTTGCTTGGATCGAACGATCCTTTCTCAACAGTTGGCATATCATTCGGACTCGATGTTATTCTAACGGCTATAAAGGATAGAACACTGATCCAAAATAATGCACCAGACTATCTCGTCATTCCACTAGGGGCTAAGCGCGAAGCACTAATCGTCGCATCCTATTATCGTAAAAATGGCGATCGGGTTGACATCGATATGAGTGTAAAGCGCCTTAGTAAATCCTTGGATCGTGCGAACAAAAGAGGGGTTAGAAATGTACTTCTTGTAGGTGAAGAAGAAGTGAGCGAAAATTACATCGTGTTAAAGAAGTTAGATCAAGGAACAGAAGAGCGTATTCCATTTACATTTTAACGTATTAACTGTTCTATAAAGTGAAACTTCCTTCAGAGGAGGGGTTTTCATTTCCCCTCTGATGATTAGTTGAACCAATCGGAACTTTAGGAACAGTTTCCCCACCTCCCCGTTAGAATTGCCTTACGTTCCTGGAGGGTATCACCTCCCCTTCAGGAGAGGAGGGTTAAACAAACAAGTAAATAAGTCGAGAAACTGATTAACCTGTTTCCAGTATTTCATTACCCTTCATAGGAAACATCCTCCTTATGCTTCGACAGAAACCAACCGCCAAGTGCAATGAGGATCAATAGAATGTTATTTTCCATTCTGGAGGTTTAGCAAATGACTCTGGAAGAACACTAAGCTCAGGGTGTGAGAGCGTATAAACCGATAGCTTAACACCAACCCACCCTAAGAACATAATAAATTTATTTTTCACAGGAAAAAAGTAAAAATAACGGAATTCGCTTTCTTCTTTCATACTCAGCTGAATCCTGAAAGTTTTCTTTGAGTGGTGTTCCTTCTCGTAGGCCCTGAATCGTAAACCCTGAATGCTGTAGTAACAAAAAGTAGTCTTCGATTGTACGGTGATATTTCACGACCTTTTCCCCAATCCACGGCTCCACCCTTCGTCCAGTCTGAAAATAATCGTCAACGATCCAATCTGATCGTTTGCCTGTCATACTTTTAAACGATGCGGTCATAACGGGGTGTAGAACGCTAAAAACAAATTTTCCACCGGGTTTCAATGATCTATATACTTTCTCAGCGAGTTCATCCACGTTTTCTATGTAATGAAGAACTAATTGGGATACTACTACATCAAAGACATCGACAGGATATTCGTAGTCCTCAAGTGTGGATTGCATAACACTCCCGTTCGTCCCTTTCAGCTTCTTAGCAGCTCTCTCACACATATTTCTCGATCCATCTATTCCTAAATACGTGGAACATTCAAGTTTCAATAATTCATGTCCAATTGAGGCATCTCCGCACCCGAGATCCAATACGTTCAATCCTTTTACATCACCAAGAAGATTGAAAAGGGCAGGATTTTCTATTAGTTTATTCGGACTCTCATCCCTGTGTCTTCTCGCGATATATTGATCACAAAATTCATTGTTATCATATACCGTTGATCCTTTGTATTCCATAACTGATCCCCCTCTATACTCTCATTTCGCTAATAGATAATGTTTCAAAACTGCAATCCATCAGATCCCAACAAACACATAGCCGCATAGTAAAAGAATAACTGCGATCGATCCCTGCTGAAGTAATGTCATCAAGTACTCCATTTCGTTTCCAGTTGTTCGCGAAATAACCATTAAGAAGGTAGCAGAATGACCACTACTAAATTCAACAGAGTGCATGAGCAATTTCTTTTACGTACAATTTAGAGAAATTACGATTGTAATTATTAGTATTCCGTAATAGAAAATCCAGAGAATGGGAGGTAACGTCTCGCCACTCATACGTTCCCTCCTCTTTCTCGTAGTGATGTTATAAACCTTTCATTTTAATCGCTTTTGTAGCAATGAATGTCTTTATGTAATGATCACGCATTCGATTCCCTCCAGAATCATCTTCATATAAACCAGCGATAACAAATCCAACATCGATCTGTCCCTTCCTACCAATAATTCCAGCATAAAGTGAAACTTCCATCAGAGAGGGTTTTCATTTCCCCACTGATGGTTAGTTGAACCAATCGGTCCTTTAGGAACAGTTGCCCCCACCTAAATTTTCTGATTGATCTACTTCCTGAGGTGGCTGGGTTACGCCCCTTAATGGTGAGATAAACAAGACTACTTAGCTCTCTTTCTATTTACTTCTTATGGAATCCTTTATTAGTCATGTCATTTGGTTCATTTTTCAATTATTAGAAATATTGCCTATTTATACATGGTATAATTTTATTAATGAGTTCAGGTATTCACCTGAATGAAGCTATATAAAAGGGTGAAGATACTTGAATCGATACGGAATACTTTTAATGGTTTTGTTCATAGTGGGAGGATTAAGTTTTCTCACAGTACAAACAGTTCATACAGAAACTAATTTTTTCATAAATGATCATAGTGAGATTGTTAGAGCGTTTCAGGATAAATCCGGAAGCTATGAAATCTCAGTTGTTGGTGACACTATGTTCGATTGGTCTATTAAAGATGAAATGAAATCATCAGGAAGTGCATATCCTCTCGAGGATATCACGCCTGTTATAGAAAAATCGGATTACGCCATTCTAAATCTTGAAACAGCTGTTGGGGAAAATGGCTATCGAGAAGCAAAACAATATACCTTCCAGTCCGCGCCTTCTTCTACTACAGCTATGAAAGATGCTGGATTCGATCTCGTATCTCTCGCAAACAATCATGCGATGGATTATGGGAGAGAGGGTTTATATGAGACAATCAACCACTTAAATAATGCAGGGATAGACTACGTTGGAGCAGGGCTTAATCAACAAGAAGCCTATCTTCCGCATAGTTTGACGCTTCAGAATCAATCGGTTGATATACTAGCATTCTCACATGTACTACCATCTATTTCATGGTATGCAGATGAAACAGGTGGGATCGCTAGCGGCTATCAGGAGGAACGGGTTTTTAACCAAATTGTACAATCCTCTCGCCAATCTGATACGACAATAGTTTACATACACTGGGGAGTGGAAAGAAGCCCAATGCCAAATAAGGCCATTCAGAACTATGCGCATCGAATGATTGACGCAGGTGCAGATGTTGTTATTGGTTCACATCCCCATGTGCTTCAGGGTGTTGAATATTATAACAACAAGCCTGTTGTTTATTCATTAGGCAATTTTCTCTTTCCTGATTATGTAGAAGGAGATAGCGCTGATTCTGTTATTGCACAAATCGAGGTATTTAAAGACAGTTATTCATTAAAATTAATCCCCTGCATCATCAAGGAAAGCAAGGTAACCATCGCGGATGAATTTAATGCGCTTAGAATTTCTGAGAAAGTCATTCAACGCTCGATGATGATTTCTCCGTCTGCTTCCTTTACGTTTGATGATAGGGAAGGACACTACTCTTTATCGATTTCAAAAGCTGCAGATGAAGATATGTAGGGGATGTTGTTAAGGTCTCCGCGTATTTCATTTTTTAAACAAGATAACCCCGGGCTGCTGACCATGCACTGCCCGGGATTTTATATTTTCATTTCATTAATTTCTTGGTAGCAACATGATAATAACGCCTACTAAACAAACAGCAGCACCCAACAGATCATTTAGATCAGGTACTTTCTTATCAATCCACCATCCCCACAGAACGGACAGGATAATGAATACACCCCCATACGCTGCATAGACCCGCCCGAAGTCAGGAAAAACCTGCAACGTAGCGATAATGCCGTACGATACTAACGCTACTGCTCCAGCAAGACCAAGCAAACTTGAATAACCTTCTCGCAGCCAGAGCCAGATCAAGTATCCACCACCAATCTCTGCCAGTCCAGCTAAGAGGAATAACACTACTGCTTTCATTCACATTCACCTCTTCCTAAATGCTTGCTATTGAAATGATGGCAAGCACCATTACGTCAGCATGATCTCCTTTTGATTTTCCCTCAACATAAAAAGGTATCACCACTATC
This sequence comes from Pseudalkalibacillus hwajinpoensis, assembly GCF_039851965.1. Classification (NCBI taxonomy): domain Bacteria; kingdom Bacillati; phylum Bacillota; class Bacilli; order Caryophanales; family Guptibacillaceae; genus Guptibacillus; species Guptibacillus hwajinpoensis. Next base: position 1,373,363 of record NZ_CP156674.1, read on the forward strand.
TTAAATGATATCTTCTTCCATCTACCATTCTGGCTTACATTCATGATCTAATAGCTATCTTTTCCTCATTTCCATTTCATCGAACTACCGTATTCTTGAATTTGAGGGAATTATCCCTAATCACAAGTAAAATATGATACTCTAATTAAAAATGAAGAGTTACGTTTACATAAAATTCACTACCATGTATGGAAACGATTATGATTTCCAGGATAAGAGGATACCTATGACGCGACGTGAGAAGTTTATTCTAGAATCGAAACACAGCTGCGAGCATGTTTATGGAATGGATCCGAACTCACCCCCTTCTTTACAAGTATTATTAACTGAGGAAGAGTTAGCGCTCCGAATACAGAAATATAATTGCGCTCTATCTATCATAAGAAAGTTCATGAAGAAGCTCCTAAGCTTTCTCTCCGGTTCACCCACTATTGTTGTCACCACCGATAACGATGGACATGTTCTTGATGCGTATGGAGATGCTAGTTTTAAGAGTATGGTTGATTCACTCGGAGTTCAGATTGGAGTTCGCTTCGATGAATCAATCGCTGGCACAAATTCCATCTCCCTTGCGCTTAAACATAAAGAGCCGTTTGAATTAGTTGGTCAAGACCATTATCACCACTGTTTTGAAGAAGTCGCCTGTTACTCAGCTCCATTCTTCATCGATAACGGGGAGTTGATCGGAACAATTTCCCTTATGACAACAAAGGAATATGCATCGAAACTTCACCTTGGACTTCTTAGTTCGGCCATCGATACAATCGAGCGTGAAGTCCAGGTTAACTGGCAAAACGATCAACTTCATTTGTATAATCAGATGCTAATGAGTGCGACACCAATAGGAATCATTATTACAAATCAAGAAGGACAAATACTTGAGTATAATCACAGTGCTGAGAACATAACTGCTCACAATAAACACGAAATGATTGGAAAGAATATTACTCTTCTTACTGAGCTTGAACCTTTTTTTGAGCATGTACTAAGGAAACAAACAAGTATAGAAAATATCGAACTAGCATTCTCAACGCCGGAAGAAAAACGATGCTTACTAGATATTTTACCCCTCTATACCAACAATGAGCAGCTTATAGGTGCCTTTGCGCAGTTCCGAGATATGACCTCCTATTATCAATTACAGGATCAGGTCATTCATTCCGAAAAACTATCTGCTATCGGAAAATTAGGTGCTGGCTTTGCCCACGAAATTCGAAATCCACTAACATCCATTATCGGATTCACTGGGATGTTGGAGGTGGATGATACTCAGACAAAGTACATTGACATCATTAAGACTGAATTAGAACGAATGAATAACCTCGTCAATCAATTTGTCATGATGGGAAAACCCACAATCAGTCAGCGAAAAACTGGAAACTTAACAGCTCTTATCGCAGAAACAGTTCAATTAATGAACAGTAACGCCCATTTATATAATGTTGAAATTCACTTTCGTCCTCTCGTTAGAGATTTAACGATATATATGGACGCTTCCCAAATTAAACAAGTACTGATCAATTTCATCAAAAATGCAATTGAAGCCATGCCAGAAGGCGGGCAAATTTGGATTGGTCTTAAAGAAAACCGCACAAATATTACTATTTCGGTTGAAGATGAGGGAGAGGGAATGACTAAAGATGAAGTAAACCAATTAGGGACCCCCTTCTTCAGTACAAAAGGAAGCGGGCTCGGGATTGGGCTTTCAATTTGTTATGATATTATCAAATCTCACCAGGGAAAGGTTTCGATTAAATCAGAAAAAGGCAATGGGACAGAGATTAAGCTTGACCTTCCATATGAACGAGAAGAGAATTAACGCCTCTTCTTAATTCATACAATTAGCCTTGCAAGGAGACACGTTAGCAGCAAAATACCAATAGCGAGTGCCATCCATCCCATATTTCTGCCATTCTGTAAACTCTCTCCCCTGCATGTCTCTCCAGTAAGGATAGAAAGACCCGAGTACACGAACCTGGATGATGCCAATCATTACCAGAATAACAGCAACTACTTCCACATTGTTTCTCACCTTTTTTCTATCATATAAGCCAAAATACCTGAAATCAAACAGAGGCTGTCACCTATTTAAATTCTTTTAGGTGACAGCCTCCTTATTGTGATGACTAGTTCTATACGAGCTTAAAACATTTCTGAAACAGTTTTTGCCTGCATGTGAAGTCCAAGGTAATCCGGTCCACCTGCTTTTGAATCTGTACCTGACATTTTGAATCCACCAAATGGGTGGTATCCAACAATGGCACCCGTACAATTACGGTTAAAGTACAGGTTCCCAACGTGGAAGTCCATTTTCGCTTGTTCGATATGTGCACGGTTATTCGTAATTACAGCACCTGTTAGGCCGTATTCCGTATTGTTCGCGATTTCAATTGCTTCATCAAAATTATCCGCTTTCGTTAAGCAAACAACCGGTCCGAAAATTTCTTCCTGCTGTATGCGTGACTTAGGTGCAAGGTCAGCAAACACGGTTGGTTTAATGAAATATCCTTTTGAGTCATCGCCTTCTCCGCCTGCTACAAGACGACCTTCTTCTTTTCCAATTTCGATATAGCTCATAATTTTATCAAATGAAGCCTGATCAATGACTGGTCCCATGTACACTTCTGGACCTGTTGTTTCGCCCATTGTAAGCTCATTCGTTAGTTCAACTACACGGTCACGAACTTGATCGTATACCTCTTTAAGAATAACTGAACGTGAACCTGCTGAACATTTCTGTCCAGAGAAACCGAATGCTGATACGACAATCGCTTGTGCAGCAAGCTCAAGATCAGCATCTTTATCAACGATGATTGTATCTTTTCCGCCCATCTCAACAATAACACGCTTTAAGTGCTGTTGACCTGGCTGTACTTTCGCTGCGCGCTCATAAATGCGTGTGCCGACTTCTCTTGAACCAGTGAATGTGATGATCGAAGTTTTCGGGTGATCAACAAGATAGTCGCCCACTTCAGCACCGCTACCCGGTACAAAGTTCAGTACGCCTTTTGGAAGCCCGGCTTCTTCAAGCACTTCTACGAATTTCGCTGCAATAACTGGCGTTGCACTTGCAGGCTTAAGAAGGACCGTGTTACCTGTAACAAGTGGTGCTACTGCTGTTCCAGCCATAATCGCAAACGCAAAGTTCCAAGGAGGGATAACAAGAGCTACACCGCTTGGTGTGTATACATATCGGTTCTGCTCGCCAGGGCGGCTTTCAATTGCTTTCCCTTCACCAAGTTCGATCATTTGACGCGCATAGTATTCCATGAAATCAATCGCTTCAGCTGTATCCGCATCCGCTTCTTTCCATGGCTTTCCTGCTTCATATACGAGATAAGCAGAAAATTCATGCTTACGTCTACGCACGATGGCTGCTGCACGGAACAGAAGTTCAGCACGAGCGCGCGGCGTCCATTTTCTCCATCCTTCAAATGCGTCATCAGCTGCTTGAATCGCTCTCTCCGCATGTTCTTTTGTCGCTTTTGATACGCGCCCAACTACCTGCTCTTTGTTTGCAGGGTTAATGGAGACAATTTTGTCTTCTGTGCTTACACGCTCGCCATTGATCAGCAAGTCATGATCTTTACCAAGCTCTTCTTTCACTACTTTAAGCGCCTCTTCGAAAGCTTTCTTGTTTTCCTTAACAGTAAAATCAGTGAACGGTTCGTGTTTGTATGGTACTACCATGAGTAAATTCCCCTTTCAAATTTAAAAATAATATTATTTTTTGAACAATCCATTGAAAGCAAAGGCGATGTTCGCAGGACGTTCCGCTAACCGCCGCATAAAATACCCATACCAATCATTCCCATATGGGAGGTATACTCTTACCGTGTATCCTTCAGCTAGAAGATCGAGCTGACTCTGACTTCGCATGCCATAAAGCATCTGAAACTCGAATTGATCTTTCGTGATGCCATACTCTTTCACCAGTTCCTTCGTGAAATTGATAATGGCATCGTCATGACTTGCAATCGCTGTATAATGTCCATTCAATAATTGCTTCTTAATCAGCTGCTTCAGGTTATGATCCACATCTGATTTATCAGGAAAAGCAACTTTTGCTGATTCTTTGTAAGCCCCTTTTACAAGGCGTAAAATTGGTTTCACTTCGTTTAGATAATCCAGATCCTGATCTGATCGGTATAAGTAGGACTGGATAACGGTACCGATGTTGTTGTATTTCTGTTTTAATGCTTTGTAGAGATCAAGCGTTGCCTGAGTTCGTGATGAATCTTCCATGTCAATCGTCACAAACACATCATGCTTCACGGCTTCTTCCATGATTTGAATCATGTTACCCCATGCAAGATCATGACTAATATCAAGACCGAGAGATGTGACTTTTAATGACATCTGAGAATTTAAATCGTGAGCACTGATCATGCGAATCGTCTGAATACATTCGAGGGTTCGTTCTCTTGCTTCTGCATCTGAAGCAACGAATTCACCAAGATGATCAACCGTCACTCGCAATCCCTGACTGTTTAAGTTCTGAATAAGTGGCACAGCATGCTCAAAGGTTTCACCGCCAACAATCTTATCAGCCCCAAATTTACTACCCCATCGCTTTGCGAGCCGATCGAGTAAAGGCCTGTTGGCGAGAAAAAGGAAAAAGCTCTTATTGATAGCTTCCAACTCTACCACGCTCCTTTAAACCTTTATCTTCAATCATTCATCTAGCAAACTAACTCTTGAAAAGTTTTTGTTTTCTTGTGAAGATTATATCGATTTCAAGCCCCATCTGACAACGTGTTGGAAACACAATAGTTTCCACGTCTTTTTGTGGTTTAATCACAATGAGAAAAGCGGAAGCCTCCGTTTAGACTCGACAGGCACTGGAGGCATTCAATTTGAACACGCTCTTTGTGTTTGAATAACCAAGCGAAGAGACCTGCTTTAGATGAGGCTATGCGCGATTCTATTTCAAAGTAAAAGAAGCTACAATGGGGCAGCTTCTCGGTTTGGCTAAAATATATATGATTCGTCCAGCATCCCCCAGCCACCATTATTTCGAAGTGCTTTTTTGCTCCTCTACAGCCGCAAGATACCGGTTGTAGTAAGATGGGATATTGTTAAGCAACAACAATTCAATATAAATGTGACTTTTCATATTAAAATCGTCAAAATCAATGTCTGTTAAATATTGAATTTGCTTCATTCGGTAATTCAGCGTATTCGGATGGATGAACAACTCAGCTGCTGTGCTTTTCCCTTTTCCATTGTTCGACAAGTACACCTCAAGCGTCTTTAGCAGGCTCGAGTGGCTCACCGAATCCTTCTCCATTAGATTTAACAAGTTCTGATTAAAATAATGCTCGGTATTGTTTTTTTCATAAAGGGCCGCAAGATATCGGTAAACTCCCAGTTTCGAGAACTCGCGCGGCATCACATCTGGCCTTGGTCCGATAAAATCAGCCGTCTCGATCACTTCAAGCGCTTCAAGAAAGCTCTTTCTCATCTCAATCAAATCCACATACTCTTTCCCGATGCCGATGAGAAACGAATAAAATTCCTCATGAGTGAGCGCACTCTTCACGTATTCCACCAGCTCACGACTATTTTCAATTGCAGAAGATTTCCGGTCCTTATCTCCTGAGATCACCGCTACAATCTGAAGCTCTGTTTTAAGGACTTGAATCTTATGACGTTTAAACCGTGAAAGAAGCTCAAGAACTTCATTTAAAAGTGGTTCCTGGGCGGGTTCTGCAATGGACATGACCAGTACTGAAAAGCGTTCAGGTAATGGCAAGCTTGCAACCTGGGCTTTACGGCGCATTTGATTTTCACTTTCATATTCATGAAGAAGCACGTTCCACAGCAGCTTCTCTTGTTTCCCTTCATGCTCTTTTCCTTTTTGGTAGGAATCATGAATCAGTTTTCCAATGTGCGGTGTGATCTCAGTAAGAAACGTAACCTCTTCCTCAGTCAGCGGGCTGTTCGTTTCCTGAACCCATAAATATCCCATTGTCCGTTCTTCATAAACCGCTTTCACGACAACTCGTTGATAAAAGCCGATCTCCTCAATGGGAGCAATCCGGATCGGCGCTTCATTACTCTCAAGCTGTTGAACAATGCCTTCCTTTTTCAGACGATCGATGATGAAAACCGGACATTTCTTATATAAAATGGTTTTCTGTTGCGTTTGATCAAAGCTTTCCGATGCCGTGCTATATGAAATAAGCTCGAAGTTTTTATTTTCAATAATGACCGGCTTATTTGTTGCAATGCTGATCATTTCAGTTGCTTTATGAATATCTGTAGCTTCTAGAATGCGTTCTTTTGCTTCTACCATCATGTAACCCTCCCCTGTACCGCCAATTGCATCGAAACCAAAGGGTTTTAGCAATTCCAGAATAAGTGCTTGTTTGTTCACTCTTATTCTTATTATATCGATTTCTCCCTAAAAGAAAAACGTTTTGGAGGTAATTATAAAGGAAAAAGGACGCAACAACAGTTACGTCCCTCTGACTTTTATAGTGCCTTCACGAGACCGCCATCTACAACTAGCGACTGCCCAGTCACATAAGTATTAGCACCCGAAGCGAGAAAAACAACCATCTTCGCAAATTCATCTGGTTCACCATACCGTTTAATCGGGATTGATTTCTCCACCTGACCTTTTAAATCGGCAACAGTCATCCTTAACTGATCTGCCCTGATTTGATCGAGCTGCTCTACCCGGTCTGTTGCAATACGTCCAGGACCTACCGTATTTACTAAAATATTATGTTCTGCGTATTCCTGAGACAAACTCTTCGCAAATCCAACAATGCCTGCGCGAAATGTATTCGATAGAATCAGGTTATCCAGTGACTGTTTAATAGAAGAAGATGCGATATTCAGAATGCGGCCGCTTCCCTGTTCCTTCATGTAAGGAATGACCGCTCTGGACGTTCGAACAAAGCTTAATAGATTTAATTCAAAGGCATTCTGCCAATCTTTATCACTGAATTTCTCAAAACCACCTGCTGGAGGACCCCCTGCATTGTTGATCAAAACATCCACGGTACCGTTCGTTTTGACTGCATATGCCATTAATTCGTTTATATCTTCTCCCTTCGTGACATCGCAAATCTTCCACTTGACCTGATCATTTCCTGTCTCTTCATTGATTTCTTCGCATGCCTTCTGTAACTCGTCTTCATTTCGACTAGAAAGGATAACATGCGCTCCCTCTTCGGCAAATGCCCTTGCAGTAGCTTTTCCAAGTCCCTTGCTTGCCGCTGTGACGACGACTGATTTTCCTTTTAAGTTGAGATCCATATTGACCATCCTTTCAAGTGGTTATTCGAAATTATTAAGTCGATATCGAACTTTCAGTGGCTTGCTTTCTTGACAAGAAGTTCTTAGCCATAATGATAATGAAGATTATACCACCAATAACATCAGTGATAATACCAGGATAGATTAACAGCATTGCACCAATACCTGTTAATACCCTGAACCAGAATGGTAATGTTGTAAGGAAGTAACCTTCTGCAGTTACTGAAAGGAGAAAAACACCTATTAGCGATGTAACTGCAATGACCAGGACATTCATAAACGTCGCATCCACCATGAGCATTTCGTGGGAAAAGACGAACATGAACGGGACGATAAAACCAGCTATTGCTAGCTTCATTGCCTGAAAGCCGGTTTTATTCGGATCTCCTCCACTAATTCCCGCCCCAGCGAAAGCAGCAAGCGCAACAGGAGGAGTAATGTTAGCAAATATACCGAAATAGAATACAAACATATGAGCAACAAAAATGGCCGTTTCCGGAGAACCTGCAAGTTCTCTAAACAATGGTAATTGGAGCAAGATAGGCGCAGCCATTGTACTTGTAATAATATAGGTCGGGATACTAGGAAGACCCATACCTAGGATGATGGAAGTAATCATCGCAAGGATAAGTGTAATAATCAATTGGATTAACGGACTATTTACCATCGAACCGATGCTTACAATACTGTTTGCAATTTCAAGTGCCACTCCTGTAAGTGAAGCGATCCCAACTACAATACCAACTGCACCACATGCAATCGCAACGGGAATTGTTGTTTTCGCGCCTTCCTCAAGCGCTTGAACACTATCCATAATACCTATTTCTTCAGCTTCAAGCTTAAGGATTCTTCTCCATACATTAATGATAAAAGGCAAGACGACAATTATCATTAGCTCCCACCAGTCGCCCCTTACATTAGGTAAAGAATTTCCTAATAATAAAGATGTGACTTGAGGCTGGAAGATTAAAAATATTCCTAACAGCATGATGAGCGGAAGCATTTTTCTAGAGGCAGAAATAATGACCGTTGCAATAATCGACCAGAAAGCTGCAAAGAAAGGCGTTTTTCCTGAAAATAATAGGTAAAGTAGAAAAAGCATAGGAATAATAAGGTGTCCCCGTTCAATCAATACATCTTTTACAGTAGGAAGCTCGCTCTTAGGTAAACCTTTCAAACCTCTTTTGGCTGCCCTAAAATGCACCTGTAATAAAATACCGATATAAAATAGAACTGCAGGAATAATCCCCGCAAGAATTATTTTTGTATATGGAACATTCAAGTTCTCCGCCATAATAAAGGCAGCAGCTCCCATTATCGGCGGTAGAATTTGACCACCTACACTTGCCGCCGATTCGACAGCACCGGCAAAGTTACGGTGGTAGCCAATCTTCTTCATAAGAGGAATAGTAAATGCACCTGTCGTTACGACATTAGCTATAGCAGATCCATTAATCGATCCAAGGAATCCGCTTGCTATTACAGCTACTTTTGCTGGACCACCTTTTGTATGCCCTGCAACCGCTAAAGCAAGATCATTAAAAAGCTGTCCCATTCCCGATCTACTTAAGAACGCTCCAAATAGAATAAAAAGGATAATATAGCTTGCAGATACTCCAATTGCTGTCCCGAGAATCCCTTCTGTTATGTAAACAAGTTGTGAAATAATTTGTTTAGAAACACTCAGGATAACTTGCTCAGTTAGCTGGGGGTAAATCGAAAGCTTCACATAAAAGCCGTAAATGAGAAATGCGGTTCCAAGTAAAGTAAGCCCCCAACCTGTTATTCTTCTTGTTATGTCAAGTAAAAGTAAGATAATAACAATGCCAACAGTAAAATCCATTGAATTAATTTGACCGCCAGACTGAATAATTCGTTCAGCTGTAAAAAGCATATAAATACCTACGGACATGGAAAGAATGAAAAGAAGATAATCGTAAATTGGTATACGTTTACCAGCATTCTTTTTCATAAATGGATATACTAAAAATCCCAACGCCATAAGGGTATAGAGATGAATACTCCGCTGTTGAATATCCACCAGTGAACCTGCATAAGACGTATAGAGATGAAATAGGCCTAATCCTGCTGCTAATATAGTTACAACGTATTTCATCTTAGAATGCGGAATTGACCTTATACTACTTTCACGATCATAATCAGCTGCTTCTTTCTTATTTTTCTCTTCCAAAATCCTCACCTCATCTAACTTGTATTTTATATAGCAAAGCTTTAATCAGGTTAAGTTGTTTAACAGTCACATGATAAGAACTGTTTGCCTTAAGCTTGTCGCTTTGTCCATCTACCGTTATTCGGTGTTTCGTTGTGTTGCCAGTACGGAAATAAAGACTGTTTCCAATTACACGATTAATACCTGTCATGTACACCCAACCATTTTTGATAAAAGAATTGGTACCAGCATCACTTGGCACACCTGCTCCAAAGGTTTTAAACCGTGTATGAGTGAGAAGAATACCGGAATCGTTAAGTACAAAAAACTCCTCCCACTCTTCCTTTTCTACAGAATGTTCCCATTGAAGCGTAAAGTCTGATGCCCCTATATAAATGGCTTCATTGTTTTCCTTTCCTTCAATTATAAGAACTTGAATGGGGATTAATAACAAAGTGATACAAAGGACCGTAATCACAAAAACTATCTTTCTAAAAACGGGAGCACCGATTCGATGCCCCCGTTTTTTTCTATTCAAGTATGCCTTGTTCCTCATAAAATGCCTCTGCACCTGGATGAAGCGGAGCTATAAGACCTTTAGCGATCTCATCACGATCAAGCTGTTTCAAAACTCCTACCGCTACTTCATCTGAACCAAGATAATCATAATATCGTTTTGTTAGATCCTGTACCAATTCTTCTTCTAGATCAGCAGATACAATAATCATGTTTTGAATACCAACTGTTACAACTTCATTTTCAAGATTATATTTAGCTTCATCGCCAGCCGGAATTGTATAATCTTTGTAGAAAGGGTACTTTTCCTTAAGAGCTTCAGCCGTATCTCCTTTAATTTCCACAAAAGTGATTTCATTTTGTTGCATTAGGTCAGTAATATTGCTGTTAGGTACACCTGAGGTGAAGAATGCTGCATCCAGATTACCATTTTTCATTTCTTGAACACTATCTGCATAGCCAGTGTGAGTTACTTTAGAAAGGTCGTCATAAGTTAAGTCTACGGCTTCAAGTACTTTTTGTGCACTTTGTTCAACCCCGGAACCTACTTTTCCAACACCTACTTTTTTCCCTTTCAAATCTTCTACCGTCTCAATCCCGCTATCTTTAGTTGCAACGATTTGAACAACATTAGGATACATGCCAGCTAGCGCCTTAATATCTACTTTCTTTCCTTCAAATTGCCCTTTACCTTCTACGGCATCATAAGCGACATCACTCATTACAATAGCCATTTGATTCAAGCCATCTTGGATGTTTTGAATATTTGCTACCGAAGCTCCTGTTGATTCTACTGTAATATTCCCAACAGACTCACTCTGTTCGAAAATAGGTTTAAGCGCTCCTCCAATTGGATAGTAAGACCCTGATGTTCCGCCTGTGCCAAATACGAGTGATTGTGAAGAACCTGAAGAATCCTCACTACTATTTCCACCTGCTGAATTTCCTCCCCCGCAGGCTGAAAGAATCATAGCAAGTGCAAGCATTAGGGTAACAAGTACTTTTGATTTCAAATTAATCTCCTCCGCTTCATTGTTTGCTAGTTTGATGTTAACGCTTACAATTATTATTTTAAATATTTAGAACATATTGGACTTTTTGGTCTTTTTGGTCAATAAAAAGAGCCCTTCTTTTATTTAGAAGAACTCTTCCACAATGAATAGCGGTTGAGCGGTCTCCCCACCCCTCCGTATTGAATATTCAGGTGGACTTTCCCTGTTTTTTGAAGGTTATCGAGGTATCTTCTCGCTGTCACTCTTGCAATTCCTAGCCCATCCGCTGCTTCTTCAGCAGAAAGTGGCTGCGCCTGCTTTTCCATATAATGAATGATTTGTTTCATTGTCTGATGATTTAATCCTTTTGGCAACTGAGCACTTACTGACATATCTATTTCACTTTGAACTGAAGAACCATTCAACTGATCGAGCTCTTCTTGGGACAGTTTTCCACTCGCACTTAATCTGGATTTATATAGTAGAAATTCTCGTAATGCTTGATGGAGTCTTTCGAATTTAAATGGTTTAATAATATAATCTCGCGCGCCATGGTGTAGCATCGTTTGGATAGTTTCGCGATCATTTGCAGCTGTTATCGCAATCACTTCCACATTTAAACCTTCTCTTCTAATTAACTTTAATGTTTGAATACCGTTTTTTTCAGGCATGTAAACATCTAGAATAATTAGGTCGGGTTTAAGCTTCTTTGCAAGTACAATTCCCTCTTCTCCTGTATTCCCAACTCCTATAACTTGAAAACCATCAACTCGTTCGATAAATTGACGATTCACTTCCTGAACCATTGGGTCGTCTTCAATTAATAAAACGTTGATCTTCAAGCCTCTCATCCTCCCCATCCTTCATCGGTAAAACTAGCTCTATACTCGTTCCTTCTCCTTCATGAGAAGTTAAATAAATTTCTCCTTTTCCTTTTTCAATCGTTCGCTTTATAAGATATAGCCCAAGTCCACTACCTTGACTTCCTTTCGTAGTAAAACCTCTAGTTAACACTCTATCCTGAATTGCCATTGGAATTCCGCAACCATTATCTTCAGCAGTAATGACAAACTCACCCTCATATTCGATTAAACTAATTTCAATTATTCTCTCTTTACGTTCCAGGCCTTTAAATGAATGAAACGCATTTTCAATTAAATTCCCAATTACAAGTACAATATCATGGCTATCTATTAATTGTGGAGCCCTTTCCATTCTACTGTTTTGATTTATTGAAAGCTCAATTCCTAATTCTTTTGCTCTTTTCATTTTACTGATGAGCAATCCCGAAATGCGGTAATCTTTAACGTTCTTGCTTAAAAATCCTGAAAGCTCTTCATCTTTTTGAGAAACATCAAAAACATAATTTAACGCCTTTTCTTTTTGATCAAGTTGAATTAGGCCAGCAATAGTATGTAGGCGATTCATAGATTCATGATTTTGAACCCTTAAAGCTTCAACAAAATTTTTGACTCCAGTTAATTCTTCCGCCATCTGCGCAACTTCTGTGCGATCCTGAAAAACCGAAACTGTCCCTACTATTTCCTCTCCAACAGATATTGGTACTCGGCTGATCATTAGCACCTTTCTTCCGGATGTAACTTCTTCTCTATCAAGAGCTTGCTCTCCTGTCAGAACCTCTTTAAGCTTAGAATTGCTTAATACTTCATCAATAGACATGTCTATCACATCATCTATAATATCTAGAATGTGTTTTGCCTTATCATTAAAAATCATAATCTTCCCCTGCAAATCAACAGCTATTACACCTTCATTCATTGCTTGGAAAGTGGCTGTTCGCTCCATTAGGAGTCTGGAAATTTCATAAGGTTCTAGTTGGAATGTTTCTTTCTTAATTTGTCTTGCAAGAAGCCAGGAGCCGATCATCCCAAACCCTAAAGCTAGGAAAGCAATAAGGATAAGTTCTGATTTAATACTTAGAATGACGCTTGCTATACCCGGGAGCATATTCCCAACAACAACTACACCAATTTGTTCATGCTTTTTATTCATAATGGGGACAAACGAGCGTATGGCTACACCCATTTCTCCTTTCGCTTTTGAAACATAACTATGTTCTGCAAAAGCCGCTCCTTCGTCTTTCCCAGCTGAAACAGTTCCTAGTTTCTCTTCGACAGGGTGTGAGTAACGGATCCGATTAGCATCTAAAACAACAATGTAATCCGCTCCATTAACTGTCCGAATTTGATTAACAATCGGATTAATTTGATACCATCCTTCACTTTCAACTAGGGACTGTTGGACTTCAGGGAGATTCGCAACAATTCTCCCCGTACTTAATCCCTTTTCACCCAATTTATTTTCATTCTCTTCGTAAATTTTCCCTGTCGCAATGATTCCAGCAATGATGATTGAAAAGAGTACAACACCGAACGATAGAATCATAATCTTTGCTTTAATTGGTACTCTGCGTGCCATTGAAGTTACATCCTTCCATCATTCGTTAATCAATCACTAGATCTTGTATTCAAATACACTTATTATCGTACAGTAAATGTAAAATGATTGCCTTTTGACGTTATAAACTATGATAAACTATTGGAAACGCTTACGGAATAGGGGAGCCTATGAAAACAATAGTAATTATTTCTTCATTCATTCTTGCCGGAGTTTTAACGGCTCTCTTCTTTGGTTTTAACCTTGCAAGTGGTACTTCACCAATTGAATATGACGATGACCAGGAAGGGATAAGTGAACAGGTAATCATTCGGTTTAGTCATGTAGCGGCTGAAAACACCCCGAAGGGCATGGCAGCTCGTTATTTTGCAAAATCAGTTCAAGCAAAAACAAATAATGAAATCCAAGTGGAAATCTACTCAAATGCAGAGCTCTTTCAGGATCAAAATGAATGGGAAGCTCTAACAGATGGAAAAGTTGAAATGATTGCACCTGCTACTGCAAAATTATCCACGCTTTTTCCTAACTGGCAAGTGTTAGACCTCCCTTATGCTTTTCCAAATAATAAAGCTGTCCAGGAAGCTTATGAAGGGAAGATTGGAGAGAAGTTATTAAACGATCTTTCTCAATCAAAAGGAGAGGGTCTTGGTTTCTGGTATAACGGTTTCAAACAGTTCACTAATGATAAACGTCCAATCATAGAACCTGAAGATATGGATCAGTTACATTTCCGAACTATGCCTGGTCCCATTATCGAAGCTCAGTTTGAGGCTGTAAATGCAAGCACAAGTGAACTTTCATTCAATAAAACATATCAAAACCTTGAGGTGGACTTTGTTGATGGACAGGAAAACACCGCCTCAAATATTTACTCAAAAAAATTTTATGAAGAACAACAGTTTATGACCATTAGCAATCATGCCTATTTAGGCTATGCAGTCATCATTAATGAACAATTCTGGAACAAGCTTTCTGAGTCACACCAAAAAACAATAACAACATCAATGGAAGAAACAACTGATTGGATTCGAAGACATTCGATTGAGATTAACGATAGCCATATTAGAGAACTGAAACGAACTTCTGATATAAAAATCGATGTACTAACAAACGAACAGAAAAAGAAATGGAAAAAAAGATTTATGCCCGTTTATATTCATGCGGAAAAGTCAATTTCTCCATCTCTCTTAAAAGAAATCAAGCGAATTCAAGAGCACTATTCTTCACCATAATTAGGAGGTCGTACTAATGAACACTATTTTCGTCGCTGGCCATTCAAAACTACCAACTGGAATGGCCGCAAACAACATATCTGATACGCTAACCCTTACCCTTGAGATTGACAAAAAGTACGGCGTGATTGTCGATGCTTCATGTACACTCGCAACTGAGCATAGTAAACAATTCGTTAAACAGCTGTTGAAAGGCTTCAGTCTTAAAGATGGTGTGAACGAACCACTTCATCAACTTAAGGAAGGCTACCTCGGTAAAGCTGGGAATGCTTTAGCTGCCGCTCTTAAAGATGCTCATAAACAATATGACATGCATCCAGAGCCTCTACGCAACTAAATAGGCAGAGGGCAAATCAGAGGATTTGCCCTCTGCCTCTTCTAATCTACTTTATCAGTTTTCATCCATCAAGAATGTCATCACTTTTTCAACTCTGTCGCTGAATGATTCATACTTGTGTTCTCCATTCTCAACCACATTAAATTCAATGCAATCCAGCTTCTCTTTTAATAAGCGATAGATTCGTTCATTTGAATCATAGAACGCTTGATTAATTCGACCATCACTCGATTCAGATGTACCACAATCAAGATATAGACGATCAATAGTTGATAAATTTGATAACCCGATGAACTTCTCTAATTCTTCTTGATTACGGAAAAATCCTGATGATATGCCTGCTCCTCTACTGAAAACACTCGGGTATCGACATAAAGCATACGTCGTAATTAGTCCTCCTAGCGAGATTCCTGCCATATAATTCGATTCTTTACGAGTGCGGTATGTGTCATCAATATACTCCTTTAAATCCTTAGCAATAAAGTCAATATATTCCCGCCCTTTCGCATCTAGAGATTCGCTTCTCCCTGTTAGCTTCTCGCTCAGTTCACCCGGTGGCCAGAGACGATATTCCACCATTCGATTAGCGCCAGAATCAATGGCAACGACAATAAGCTGCACTTTATTGCGATCAAGATAGTCTTTAAGACGCAAAGATCTTCCTCCAACCGCTCCTTCATCATCAAACACATTTTGTCCGTCGTGCATATAGAGAACTGGATAAATAGCACTCGTTTGATCGTACGTATCAGGTAAGTAAATTCTGATCATTCGCTCCTCATTAAACGCTGGTATAAAATAACTTGTTTTAAAAAGCACCTTCATCTCCTCCACTCAATAGGTAAAGTTATAGCAAAATCAACCTGCTCCTTCTCAAAAAAAGTAAACCGCCGAGTATACCCGGCGATTTACTTCTATAATCGAATCATCTTTCTAGTTAGTGATGGTACCTTCCCTGCAATAACTTCCCCAATCTCTAATGATGCCGTAGCAGCAGGAGAAGGTGCATTGCAGACGTGAATGGAACGTTTTCCAGGAATAATAAAGAAGTCGTCCACAAGCTGACCATTTTTTAAAAGCGCCTGAGCCCTTACACCGGAATGAGTTGGAACTACATCTCCTTCTTGAATCTCAGGAACAAGGCGCTGAAGACTTTTCACAAACGATTTTCGATGAAATGAACGCACCAGTTCTTTTAAGCCTTCCTTCATATTACTTCCTGCCATTTTCCAGAATCCTTCAAACGTCAGCACATCAAAGGCATCTTTTGAATTGAATGAGAGCTTACCGTATCCCTCCCGCTTCAGGCTTAGTACCGCATTTGGCCCGGCATGAATGGTACCATCCATCATTCGTGTCAGGTGGACACCCAGAAACGGAAAATCTGGATTTGGAACCGGATAAATTAAGTTCCGAACAAGATGGCTTTTCTCTTTCTTAAGTTCAAAGTACTCACCTCTGAATGGAACAATTTTAAGATCTGTATAAATGTCAGCTAGCCTTGCGACCCGGTCACTATGAAGACCTGCGCAGTTTATAAGGAACTGAGTATTAATAGTTCCATTTGATGTATCCAAAACTGCTTCATCAGTATGTTCCTCAATATTTGTTACCGTGGTTCCAGGAAGCAGATCAATCCCTCGTTTCGACAGGATGTCTGCTAGCTTCTCTGTCACCTTCTTGTAATCAACAATACCAGTGGAAGACACCTTAATCCCTTCCACTCCATTAACATGGGGTTCAATCTCAAGAAGCCCTTTTTTGGATAGCTTTTGCACCTGCAGTCCATTCTGTAGACCGCGCTTATACAGGTGATTCATATTTTCCCGTTCTGTTTCATCCACTGCCACAATCACTTTACCGCACACATCATGAGCGATGTCGTTTTCCTGACAGAAGCGAACCATTGAGTCACTGCCCTTTTTCGCTAATGTTGCTTTCATACTGCCTGGCTTATAGTAAATCCCTGAGTGAATCACACCACTGTTTCTTCCAGTTTGATGACTCGCCCATCCCTTCTCCTTTTCGACAACTGCCAGTTTTGCATGTGGATAACGCTTATGAATCGAAAAAGCTGTTGATAAGCCAACGATCCCGCCTCCAATGACTACATAATCATACATCTATATGCTCCCTCCAACTCGAATCAAGCAAATCTACCACGCTGTCGTAACAGTTCCCTGTGCAGTCTTGTATTTTCTTCGAATGCTTCCCGACCGTGGAGCCAGAAACGATTGTTCAACATTATCAATTCTCCTGATGGAAGCTCAAGTCCTTTCGTTGCAGATGAATTCTCCATTGAGCTTGAGAGCTCATTCAAGTAGTTTGCCTGCTCAAGGTTTTCTGGATGAACGAACTGATCAATAAAGCAGATGCAAGGTTCATTGTTTTGTTCGTAGAACGTGGTTCGGAACACTTCTTTCACCACATTTTTGCTTGGGGGTGCTTTATAGATAAGACGCTGCAATGCCATCGGATGCTTATAGAATCGATCAAGCTCTTCCCAATCATCAAGGTGAAGAAGTCGTGAACGTCCTCCCACTGCATTTTGCTCATCAAACTTCATCATCAATAACCAATCTGTTGCCTCATCTACATACGTCCCATCCGTATGAAGGGTGAACAGCCGATACGCCTGGCGCAGGTAAGAATCACTATTATCCGTATGCTTAACGGAGAAACGAGCATAGTAGTTTCCTGACATTGCATCGAAATTCGGTATCCCAATGAGGTGTGAAAAGGCTGTTGAAAACTTTACGTAATCCTCAGGATCAGTTGTCTGCTGGTTCACACCAACGGTAAACCCGCCAGTATGTCGATCATGGAGAATTGCTCGGACGGATTTCTGAAAGTCTTCATCCAGAAGACTCGAAAGCTTATCGGTCAAAATAAATCGCATGTAAGGGATATATTCTAACTGCTGGCTATTAATGCCGCGGACCTCTTCAAAAAAACAGTTGATCACCTGCTGCTCTAGTTCAACGACATACAATCGCTCATGGACAGAACTCGGTTTAATCTGATATCCTTGCCCCTTTTTTGCGATTCTCTCATTCTGTTTTACGCTTGAAAGATTCATTGCACACATACACTTCTCTCCTTTAATAGTTGTTTTCACTACCTGGTTGATGAAATGCAACATAAAAAGCCAGCACACTTCTCCTGTTTTGCGGAAAAGATATACTGGCTTCAAACTGCGTGATAACTCCTGTATGAGTTTCAACAGCTTTAACAGTTATTGTTATGGTAGTCGTTATTTATTCGGCTCTGCCGTCCGGATTTTGAAAGGGGATTCCTTTCTAAAGGGACGCATTAGCTGATAAGTTAAGATTACAATGAATTGAATTTTTCTGTCAATATAAACCCTAAATTAACAGACGGAATGGGGCTTCAAGTAATCTCCTTACATCACTCAGAAACTGAGCCGCTGGTGCACCGTCTATGACCCTGTGATCAAATGTTAGACTTAAAGGGATTTTTGTTCGTTTCACAACGTTCTCCCCTTCAAATTCAGGCACTTCTTCTGCTTTACCGACACCTAGAATCCCAGACTCTGGCGGGTTCAAAACCGGTGTGAAAAATTCAACGCCATAGTTTCCAAGACTCGTAATCGTAAATGTTGATCCAATTAATTGATCATTATCGAGCTGTCCTTCTTTTGCAAGCTTACCTACACTTTTTATTTCTTTAGAAAGTTCCCCAAGTGCCATCGTATTTGCATTTCGAATGACAGGTACCATTAACCCTTTTTTAAGCGCAACAGCCACTCCAAGATGAATTTTTTCATATAGTTGAATTTCGTCATTCACAAAACAACTATTCATTTGTGGATGATCACAGAGAGCCTGCACGGCTGCTTTTGCAATAAAATCCGTCACAGACAGTCTGTGCCCTTCATCAAGCTGGCTCTTTGCCTGCTTTCGAATTTCCATTAAATTCGTTACATCTGCTTTCATTGTTATGGTTAGCTGTGCTGAGTTTTGGAGACTATCGTACATACGATCCGCAATTACTTTTCTCATCCCTGTAACTTTAACCGCTCTTGATTTCTTTTCTTCAGGAATATCTTCTGTTTGCTTAGGTGTGACCGGATCTTTCTTTTGAATCGCTTTTTCTACATCTGCTCTTGTCACTCTTCCATTAGGGCCTGTCCCATTCAGTTCTTCTACATTTAGCCCCACTTTATTAGCAAGCTTTTTGGCTGCTGGAGATATTCGTATCTTGTTTCTTTTCTTTGAGACGATAGGTTCAGGTCTATCGAGCACCTCCACAGAGGTTGCCGTTTCCTCCCTGACTTCGGAGGACTCACTACTTTGCTGAATAACCTGCTCACTCTCTTCACCAATATAACCAATTGGCTTTCCTACAGGAACCACATCATTTAACTCAGCTGTCATTTCAATTAAATACCCATCTCCAGGTGATTCAATGTCTTTTTCAATTTTATCAGAACTAATGACAGCTACAGTCTCCCCTTTTTTCACTGGAGCTCCTTTCTCTTTTACCCACTCTACAAGCGTTCCTTCTTCCATACTCATCCCAAGCTTCGGCATAATGAGTTCGAGCGACATCCACACAGCTCCCTCCTAAGTTATCTTATCCACAATTTAAACAATGATTTCTTCGCCAAGAAGCTCCATAGCTTTTTGAATCACTTTTTCGGGTGTTGGAAGATAAAGATCTTCTAATGCAGGTGAAAATGGAACAGGTGTATGAGGAGCTGTTACCATTTTGATTGGCGCATCTAGATAGTCAAAACCTTTATCAGCAACAAGTGCTGACAAATCTGTCGCTGCACTGCATCGTGGATTGGCTTCATCTACAATAATAAGTCTTCCTGTTTTTTCAACAGAACGCAGAATACTATCCTCATCAAGCGGTGAAAGGGTGCGTGGATCTATAACTTCTGTCTCAATCCCCTTTTTCGCCAATTGATCAGCCGCTTTTAATGCCGTATGAACCTGCTTTCCAATCGCAATGATTGTTAGATCAGATCCTTTCCGCTTAATATCTGCCTTCCCGAATGGGATGGTATAAAGACCTTCTGGAACATCACCTTTCATTGTATATAGCGTTTTATCTTCAAAGAAGATGACAGGGTCATCATCGTGTAAAATGGATTGTAATAATAGTCCTTTGCAGTCAGCCGGTGTGGAAGGCACAACCACCTTCACGCCAGGGATGGATGTAAAAAGACCATAAAGGCTCTGGGAATGCTGTGCAGCTGCTCTGAATCCTGCTCCATGCATTGTACGAATGGTGAGCGGCACTCTCGCTTTTCCACCAAACATGTAACGAAGCTTTGCACCCTGGTTCATCACCTCATCAAGACAGCTGCCAATAAAATCATTAAACATTAGCTCTGCGATCGGACGTAATCCTGTTGCGGCCGCCGTAACAGATGCCCCTATGTAGCCTGCCTCTGCAATCGGCGTATCTAGAATTCGTTCTCTCCCAAACTCCTGCACAAGCCCTTTCGTTACGCCCATGACACCGCCCCATGCTTCCTCATCATGCAAGTGATCCACTTCCGCTCCCCCAGCAACATCTTCACCCATAAGGATTACATTCTCATCCTCTCTCATCGCAAGGCGAATTGCCTCGTTCACTGCATCCGCAAATGTTATGATTCTTGCCATTACGCTTCACCTCCATCGGAATTGTAAGACACGTAAACATCTGTCAATAGTTCTTCAGGTGCAGGATCAGGACTCTTTTCAGCAAATTCAACGGCTTTGTTTACTGCCTGAATGACTCTGCTATCGATATCAGAAAGTTCGTCATCAGCCATCATCTTCTCCTTAACGAGATAATCCCTGAACAATTGAATCGCATCAAGTGCTTCGAGGTGTTGTGTTTTTTCAGCTCCTTTATACGTCTGTGCATCACCTTCGAAGTGACCGTAATTTCGGTAGGTTCTACATTCAATAAGCGTTGGTCCTTCCCCATTCCTTGCTCGCTCCACCGCTCGTTCAGCCGCTTTATAAACAGCGAGAATATCTTTTCCATCTACAATTTCACCTGGTATGTTATAACCTGCAGCACGATCTGCAATTGTCGTACAGCTAGAAGCATATTCAAATGGCGTTGCCTCTGCATATCCATTGTTCTCTGCAATAAAAATCACTGGTAGTTTCCAGATGGCAGCAAGGTTAATCCCTTCATGGAATGTACCGTGATTATTTGCTCCATCTCCAAAGAAACAAACAGCTACTGCATTATTTTTCTTTACTTTTGCGGTTAGAGCTGCTCCTGCAGCAAGTGGAAATCCACCACCTACAATTCCGTTCGCACCGAGCATTCCCTTCTCCACGTCTGCAATGTGCATAGATCCTCCTTTACCGTTACAAAGCCCTGTTGCCTTTCCGTATATTTCAGCCATCATGCCATTGAGATCGCAGCCTTTCGCAATACAATGACCATGTCCTCGATGCGTACTTGTAATACTATCCTGATCATCAAGGTGAGCACACACCCCTACTGCTACCGCTTCTTCTCCTGCGTAAAGATGAACAAACCCTGGCAGTACACCAGTGCTAAACACTTCATGCACTTTGTCTTCAAAATGACGTATTTCACTCATTTTCTCAAACATCCAGGCAGCTTTTTCCTTTGAGAATGTCGGCTTAGACGTTTTTATTATAGACACGTTGCCATTCCTCCCTTTATTACACAGAATTTGTTTACACAACTCTTTATTGCAAGATTCATACCAAAAAGAAAACGCTTACAAATTAAGCGTTTTCTCTCATTTACGTTTATTGGTGAGACAGAATAACTGGGCGATGTCTCATTTTGTCTCATTATTTCTTATAACAGCTTATATTTCTTTAACTTTCGATACAACGTACTTCTTGGCATGTTAAGAGCTTTTGCGGTTGAAGAAACATTCCCACTGTTTTCCTCGAGAGCTCCGACAATTTTGTGCTTCTCAAGCTGTTTCATATAGGATTCTTCTTTCTGAATGCGCTCGGTTCCAGTGGTCATACAAGATTGAATGGAGGTCGAAGGAAGCTGATCTGGGTAGAGTATTTGCAAGCGTTGAAGCACATTATGCAATTCTCGAATGTTCCCTTTCCATTCCTGTTCTTTGAGTTCTTTCATAATATTAGGAGGAAAACGAATTTTCCAATTCATACGAGAGCAATACTCTTCAACTAGATAAGGGATATCCTCTCCCCTTTCACGAAGAGAAGGAAGATAGAGTGGAAAAACAACTATTCTATAATACAAGTCTTCGCGAAATGCTCCCCTCTCTACCATTTCCTCCAACCTACAGTGAGTTGCTGTTATCACTCTTATATCGATGGAGATTGGTTTATCTCCACCTATGGGGGTAATTTCTTTCTCTTGCAGTACACGAAGAAGCGCAACTTGCATCGAATGAGAAATATCTCCTATTTCATCTAGAAATAAGGTGCCTCCATCGGCCTGTGCAAGCTTTCCACGAAATCCTTTTCTATTGGCTCCTGTAAATGAACCTGAAGTATACCCAAATAATTCACTTTCAATTAATGAAGATGGAATAGCTCCACAATTGACAGCAACAAAGGGACCATGAGCTCGATTACTATTAAGATGGATGGCATGCGCCAATAATTCCTTCCCGGTACCTGTTTCGCCATGAATATGTACGGACGCATTCGTTTTTGCTACTTTCTTTGCCTGATTGATAACAGTATTAAAAGATGAACTTATTCCCTTAACTCCATTAAAAACAAATACTGGCGGAGGAAGATTTGTTTGGTTTTTTTTGTATGCAGATTCTAAAATAATTTTTGTTCCAATAATTCGTTCGTTATAAATCGATCGAATCTGTATTTTTTGTTTAATGCGCGTTTGGCTCAGTTCTTCTAGGAAAACTCCTTTTTGAATACAATCTTTTGAGCTTGACCAGATAACTTTGTTTTTTTGATTTACTAATAGAAAAGGTTCCTTTTCTGCATCGTTGACGTACCGAAGTAGTTCTAACTCTTCTTCTTTGATTCGCAGTTGCCATTCTTTCTCAATCGCAAATGCTGTCGACACAACGGCTGCAAGGGCGTGCTCATGTGCCGAATGTTCAACAGGACTCGTAACATCAAGAACCCCTACAAGCTTACCTTCATAATGAATGGGAGAAGCTGAACAAATCCATTGATGAGATGCGACAGAGAAATGCTCGGATCCTTTAACTGTAATGGGTTCATTGATACGAATCGCTGTCCCGATCGCATTTGTTCCAACAAGCTCCTCCGTCCACCTTACACCTTTCTTAAAATTAATCGTCAGTGCTCTTTGCAATGTATCTTTCTGTCCAAACGCCTTTAACACATATCCTTCTGCATCAGTTAGCAACACCATTGACCTTGCATTCCCAAAAAAGGTGTAAAGCTTCTCTAAATAATGTGACGAGAGATCCATTAACAACTTATTGTTTGTTAGTCGTGTTTCCAGATTCTCTTCTGTTAGGACATGCTCTCCCTTACCACCATAAGGATTGACGCCTTTCCGCTGACATAAGTGCCATGACTCCGATATTCGCTCTCGAATCCTTGAAGAATCCAGCACACCTTCTCTTACAAATCGATTCCATACTTCAAGTCTTAACGGTTCAGTCGTGTTCATTCCCTTCACCTCTATATTGGTTATTGGAGACATGACGGAGCTGACCTTCCATCTTACCTATTCGATGGCATTTGACTTAATCCTTTCTTAAGAACGAGGAACATTCTGTACACTATTTTAACCCCCTCTTATTTTTCTTGCTTTTAATTTTAAAAATGTTATTGTGAATATAAATATAAAATATTCACATATTCACATATTCACAAAAGGGGATTTTGAAAATGGCACGAGGTTTTTCTAAACAGGAATTAACAGAGATTCGACAACAGCTGATTGATGAAGCAAGAAATCAGTATCGCACTAGAGGATTTAAGACAGGGATCAAAGATTTAACCGATGCTATCGGGATTGCCCCTGGTTCATTCTATAAGTTCTATACGTCGAAAGAAGAGCTCATCTTCACCATACTTGAAGAAGAAGAAGCCTCCATTAAAGAAATATTGTTTAATGAATTCAATCATATGGCATTCACATCTCCAAACGAGATTGCATGCTTTTTGATAAGAGGGGTCGAGCTTGCGACCGGCAATCCCTTTATCGAACTCATGATGTCTCCAACCCAAATGAGTGCGATCTCGCGCAAAGTACCGAAAGAGCGGTTAGAACGTCATATGAATCATGACCAATTATCACTTGAGAAGCTGCTCCCCCTTCAAGATCATCCTCAAAAGAAGACGATTGGTAGCGTCATTCGTGCGTTCTTTCTTCTAACAATGCATCAGCGAGAAATCGGTCAAGACGAGTTTCAAAACACGCTTCACTTTTATGCCAACGCACTGGCACATGAAATTCTTAGGGAGGGATAAAGGATGCTGAAGATTAGCCAGGTAAGCTATCGCTATCCCAAATCTCATCATCAAACGTTGACTGACATTGATTTCGCGGTTGCTGAAGGGGAGATCTTTGGATTTCTTGGTCCATCCGGAGCTGGAAAGAGCACGATTCAAAAAATCCTGATCGGTTTGATTAAAGACTATCAGGGTTCAGCGATCGTGAATGGACATGAAATTCGTGAAACGACTTCTGACTTCTATGAACAGATCGGAGTGGCATTTGAATTTCCAAATTTCTATTCAAAATTTACAGCAATGGAGAACTTGAAGCTCTTCTCGAAGTTTTATAAAAGCAAAGGGAATGAACCGCTCGATCTGTTGAAGCAAGTGGGACTTGAGGAAGCTGCCCAAATGAAAGCCTCTGCTTTATCGAAAGGCATGAAGATGCGACTTAATTTCGTACGTGCGCTTCTTCATAATCCAGATATTCTTTTTCTCGATGAACCAACATCAGGTCTTGATCCCACAAATGCACGGATGATCATCGACTACATTTTGAATATGAAGCACGAAGGAAAAACAGTGATCATCACAACTCATAACATGCACGTTGCTGAGGAAATCTGTGACCGTGTCGCGTTTATTGTTGATGGGAAAGTCGAACTTATCGATGCGCCCCAAAAGCTTATGCGAAAAAGAAGCAAACAAACACTGCACCTCACCTTCCATAAGGAGTCAGGTGGGGCCTCAACACTCACACTGCCAACTACAAATCTAGCTAACAATCCAACCTTTATGGAAATTCTACAGAGCAATCGATTGATTTCAATGTATACAGAAGAAGCAACTCTAGAGGATATTTTCATTGAAGTAACTGGGAGGAAACTGGCATGAGGATGATGACCCAGATAAGGACAGATATTTCATTTCAAATCAAACATGGTTTCTATCTTGCCTATCTCGTTGTATCCGTTTTTTACATTACCTTCCTTGCTTTTATTCCTCCATCATGGAAAGAAACGGCAGCTGTTCTGCTTATTTTCTCTGATTGTTCTTTTCTCGGATCCTTTTTCGTTGGGGGCATCATCCTCTTGGAAAGGGATCAAGGTATGATTCAACAGCTACTCATCAGTCCACTAAGAATTTCTGAATATATTTTAGGCAAGGCTCTGTCTCTTTCCTGTCTAGCTACTGTGGCAAGTTCAGTCATATTGCTTGCTAGTTTTGGTCTTTCGCTTCACTACACACCTATTCTAGTCGCAGTGTTCATTTGCTCCTTATTTGCTACGTTTCTAGGCATGATGGTGGCGATCAGAGTCAAATCGCTCAATCAGTACTTGCTCGTTACACCTTTATTCGTACCCATCTTTTTTTTACCAATGGCAAACTACTTTTCCCTCCCAGCTCCAACGTTGCTCAAGTGGACGCCGGGATATAACACTCTTCAAATGATCACAGATGGTTTTCATCCTATTCCTCATCTATCACTTCCGATTTTTATTTTAATTAGCTGGGTCATTCTTTTCTTCTTTATAACCAAGCGTCAATATGAACGTATTTTTTTTAAGAATGGTGGTGAATAAGATGGCGCGCATACTTTCTCTATTGTTCTATGATTTGAAAGCAATTTGGAAAGACCTGATGACGATGATTTCCATTTTTGCCCCTATCTTGATGGCACTGTTCTTTCGTTTTGCAACTCCTATTTTAGATGAAGCATTCTTTAAAGGAACAACCTTTCCTCCTTCGGATCAAAATCTGGTTATCGGTTTGCTTCTGCTGCTCACGACACCGGTGATGCTTGGCATGATGAGCGGATTTATCCTTCTTGACGAAAAAGACGAAGGAATCGCCATGTCGATTGCGGTTACTCCCTTTCAATTAAAAGGCTATTTGTTCTATCGCCTGTATCTCCCCATGATCATTAGTCTGTTGTTAGCTTTTCCGGTACTCACCATCGGAGGGTTCACCGAAATTATGACATTACGACTACTTCCCTTTTTGCTGTTAATTATCGTAGAAACACCAATCATCGCTCTCCTTATGGCGAGCACAGCAGAAAATAAGGTAGAAGGTTTAGCTATCGCAAAGGTAATCAGTATCATTCTTGCCATTCCAATCGCGATTTACTTCATTGATCATCCTGCACTGATGCTTGCTGGAATTTTGCCTCCATACTGGCCGATCAAAGGATATCTGCTTACAATGAACGGCTGGCATCTATCCGGGTTCCTTTTTCTTATCATTGGGATTCTTTATCATCTACTATTGTTTTATTATTTAATGAAACGATACGAGCGACGATAGAAAGTCTGTTCCAAATAGGCTTTCTATCGTTCATTTTGCTTCCTCACATGCATCTTCAATATCCCCGTCGGCCCCTTTCTGGTTCAGCTGGATCATTTGCTCAGCCATCACTTCTGGAGGAGTGCTTTACGCTGCTTTTTAATTACTTCTCAATTTTATCTCCTTGTTTCTCCCATGCTGCAAAACCACCGCTATAATTCAAGATATCCTTAAATCCAAGTGATTGTAGCAAGCTCGTTCCGATCGCTGAACGTGTACCAGATTGGCAGTGAACAACAACCGTTTTATCTTCTGGAATGTCCTTCGCCTGATCTTCCAAATAGCCAAGCATATGATGATTGGCATCAGGAATATGTCCTTCGCTCCACTCATTTTCTTTTCGGATATCCACAACATAAACATCTTCTTTTTTGTAAACATCCTTTAATTCTTCTGTGGAAATAAAGGAATAGCCTTCAAGATCATCCCACTGCGAAAGTAGTTCTGAGCTAGCGTACGCTCTAATATGGTCGATGCCAATGGAATGTAAAGCCCTCACGATGTTTTCTTTTTGATCATCTTCCGCAATGAGCAGCAAATCGTGATCATAGTTAAGCACCCAGCCTGACCAGTTTGTGAAAGCTTTATTAAATGGAAGATTGATCGCTCCTTCAATGTGACCGTCTGCGAAATCCTGCGCTGGACGTGTATCAACGATCGTTGTGTTAGCGTTCGATGCAACCATACGAAATTCATCAACATTTGAGATCTTCGCAAGTTCTTTACCTGTTAATACATTCGGTCCTTCTTTATTCACTTTTTTCATGACTGCAAAATAGGTTGGCGCTTCTGGCTGCTCGTTCAATAGCTCTTTTACAAACGTTCCTTCGTTTTCTTCTTTCAATGCCCAGTTATTCCGCAGTTCATAGCCCACTGTCGATTGTGGAACAGCTCCTAATGACTTCCCGCAGGCACTCCCTGCACCGTGACCTGGCCAAACCGTTAAGAATTCTGGTAGTTCTTTAAACTTTTGAAGTGACTTGAAGATGTCCTTAGCTCCAGTTTCAGCTGTTCCTACAGCGCCAGCTGCTTTTTCAAGCAAATCTGGACGACCAATATCACCTACAAAAACAAAATCTCCAGTAAATATGCCCATCGGTACTTCAGAGCCTCCACCACGATCCGTCAGCTCGAAAGAAATACTCTCTGGAGTGTGCCCAGGAGTGCGCATAACGCGTAGTTCCACATTTCCAACGTTAATAATGGAACCATCTGTAACGAGGTCTACGTTCAATCCTTCAAGGTAACCGTATTTCCAATCTTGATCTCCTTCATCTGATAAATATAATTTCACATCATGCTTTTCAGCTAATTGTCTGGCGCCTGAAACAAAATCAGCATGGATGTGCGTTTCCGCAGCTGCAGCCAGATGGAATCCTTCTGTTTTGGCTGTTTCTAAATATGGTGCTACATCACGAGCCGGGTCGATCATGAGTGCTTCACCAGTTCGCTGACATCCGATCATATACGAATACTGTGCAAGTTTCTCATCAAAAAACGCACGTATATACATGGTTTAATCCTCCCGTAAAAGAATTATCAATTACCCTATGGGGTATATAATATCATCATAAACTCTTTAAAAGTTTTCATCAACCCTCTTGCTTTGTACCCTCATAAGATAGTTCTTCAAATCATGAACTTTCCCTTCCACTGAAAAAGCCGTTTTTGCTATTCCATTCACCGACTGAAGCAATGAGAAGATTCCTTTTCAAAAGGCTTGATTCTTATTAATACCCCCACAATAAACTGTTTAAATTATATTAAAAATCGAAATAAAAACGCTTTTATTTACGCACTAAACTTTTTGGATTTAGTCCTTTAATCTTATGATTTTCATATTATTTTCTATTAAGTAGAAAACATAACCAATAAAAGGTGTGAATAAGATGATTTTTCGGGATTATAATAAGTTTCATTACTAAAGTATTCCAACACTTTTATTTCCCGCTTTTTAATAACGCAAATGATTATGATAGCATGATGAACGGTGCGAACCTCAGAAAAGACACACAGATAAGGAAGTGACATTTACGTAATGGAGATTACATACAATCCTAATCTTCTATGGTTTGTTATAGCTTATGGCATCCTCATGGTCGGACTAGGAATTTATTTTTCAAAGAAAGTATCAAATAGTGAGGATTTCATACTTGCTGGTAAAGGACTCGGAGCTCTTGTACTGACAGGAACGCTTTTAGCAACATGGACAGGAAGCGGAAGTATTTCAGGCGGGGAAACCTCGATGGCCTATAGCTATGGTATTATTCCTGCGTTTCTTATGGCTATTCCAACGCTATTAGGGATTCTTATTCTTTATATCATCGCTCCAAGAATACGAGCATTTGGGAAATATACGGTCTCTTCTATTCTTGAAGAAAAATACGGTTCATTCGCGAGGACGCTGGCAGGCATTATCATTATTCTTGCCTATGTAGGAATTGTCTCCTATCAGATGAAAGGGTTTGGCTTCATTCTGAATCTCACAACAGGAATTTCAGTTGAAATTGGAACCATTATCGGTGCTGCTCTTATCATCTTCCTGGCAACGATTGGTGGATTACGTTCAGTAGCTCCTACTGATGCAGTTAGTGCCATTCTTATGGTTGTCGGTTTAGGAATCACTTTACCAACTATCATTGTCATTGCAGGTGGTTGGGACAGCATCCTGGCGAATGTTCCACAAGATCACTTAACATTCAGTGGTCAATTATCGAACATTCAATTACTTGGGTATTTATTACCGTCCTTATTTCTACTACTTGCTGACCAGAACATGTATCAACGGTTGGCATCATCTAGCGGTGACAGTTCTTCGAAAAAAGCCCAAATTGGTTGGCTCGTTGCCATGCTACTAATTTCTCCAACGATTAGTATAATTGCTTTCGCAGCACGTTCTATCTTTCCTGATATCGATCCTGGAATGGCGCTAATGGCAACAACCGTAGTTATGCCAACGTTCGTAGGCGGTATATTATTAACCGCTGCTACAGCGTTTATTATTACAACAGGTAACTCTTACCTCCTATCTGCCGCCACGAACGTAACCTATGATCTATATGGGAAATATTTTAAAAAGGATGCTAGTGATAAGCAGTTACTCGTGATGACAAAATGGTTCATCGTGATACTTGGGGTACTTGCCTATGTGATTATTAGCTTTTTCCCTACTGTATTATCTGTTCAAATGTATGCTTACACGGTTTACGGAGCAGGCATCACCCCTGCCGTCTTAGCCGTTTTCTTCTGGAAACGTGTCAACATTTATGGCGGTGTTTCATCGATGATTGCAGGTGTTGTTACTACGCTTGTATGGGAAATCCCTCTCGCTAAACCATTTGAGCTAAACAGTGTTCTTTTCGCTGTTCCAGTAGCCGTTATCGTATTGATTGCCGTTACGTTATTAACATCACACAAAACAAAGACCGAATAGAACTGATACGAATTTTAGAGAACAGGTTGTGAGAAAAATGAATCATCGTTTAGAAAATTTCTCGAAATGGCTAGGAGAGACTGAACAAACATTTGCGTTTGTTCACTCTTCATCGAATGTCTTCTATCTATCCAACTTCGAGTGCGAACCACATGAACGGCTCTTAGGCTTATTTATTTTTCCTGATACAGATCCATTTCTTGTTTGTCCGGGTATGGAAGTCTCTCAAGCTAGAGAGGCAGGATGGAAAAACGACATCATCGGACATGGTGATGCTGATGATCCATGGGAACTCATCCATCATGCGTTGAAGAAACGCGGAGTCACAGAAGCAAACCGGGTGGCCATTGAAAAAGAAACCCTTTCCTATGGACGAGCTGAACAAATCATGAAACGTTATCCCTCCGTTTCTTTCTCAAGTGCTGAAGAGAAACTTCATGAGCTACGTTTGATCAAAGATAAAAAAGAATTAGAAATTCTCAAAAAAGCTGCTGCACTGGCTGACTTCGGGGTGGAAACTGGAGTGAAAGCACTACAAGAAGGATGCACTGAAATGGAAGTCCTAGCAACGATCGAATACGAACTAAAGAAAAAAGGAATTAGAGAAATGTCTTTTTCAACAATGGTTTTATTTGGTAAAAAAGCAGGACAGCCACACGGTAACCCTGGGGATCGCAAATTAAAACGTGGAGACCTCGTCTTATTCGATCTCGGTGTGGTGTTTGGTGGATATTGTTCAGATATTACGCGAACAGTTGCTTATAAAGAAGTTAACGAAAAACAAAAAGAAATATATGATGTTGTACTGAACGCTCAGCTTCAAACGCTTGAAATCTCCAAACCTGGAACCAGAGTTGGGGATTTAGATAAAACTGCTAGACAGATCATTAAAGAAGCAGGATATGAAAACCAGTTCCCTCATCGAATCGGTCATGGTATTGGAATCGATGTACATGAGTATCCATCGATGAGTGAGAACAACAATTCCTTTTTAGTCGAAGGAATGACTTATACGATCGAGCCAGGTGTTTATTTACCTGAGGTTGGTGGAGTTAGAATTGAAGATGATGTGCTTGTTACGAAAACAGGATATGAAACATTAACAAAGTATCCGAAAGAACTTCAGATTGTTGAATAAACGTGAAGGAACGCTCCATACAGTCGTTCCTTTTTTCTATTTTATTTTCGTAACACTAAGGGTCCACTCCATTTGGTTTTTTTCTTATAATCAGGTTACAAAACCAACATATAAGGGAACGCTTGAATGCAGGTCATTTTTCTCAATCAACTTTAATATCATCTTGGAGGTTTACTATGTTTACTTTAAGCGATATCCCGATGTTCTTTGTGAACTTCTTTATCATATTACCGATTGTTACACTGCTGCATGAAGCAGGACACGTACTCATGGCACGCCTATTCGGCGGGAGAATCAAATTCTGTATCGGTACCGGTAAGACTTTGCTCCACATAGGTCCACTTGAAATAAAGAAGAAATACTTCATGGAAGGCTGGTGTCAGTACGAGGATTTAACGTATAACAAAACGTGGGCGCACGTCGCGATTTACGCGGCGGGTAGTCTGTTCAATATTATTGTTGTCTTTACTTTGAACGCATTAATTTATGCGAAGGTCCTTCCAGTCGACCTATTTTTCTATCAGTTCACCTATTTCTCCATCTACTTTATTTTCTTCTCGTTAATGCCTTATCGAAATGACGGTGGAAAACCGAGCGATGGCATGGCAATTTACGAAGTGATTCGGTACGGGAAAGCAGAAGATCCGATCGATTGATATTCGAATATCAATAATAAGAGAGGTGGCTACTATCTTAAAAATAGCCACCTTTCTATCGTTAAGATAATTTGTTTCTCTAACAAAGTTCATATAGAAACCACTTCCTCGCTAAGATTTTACAGATTTTGATGTTTGAGAAACAATTAATTCGGAAATAGGTGGATTAAACTAACAACAAGGATATGGGAGAATGAAAGCTATTACATATCAAGGTAAAGAACAAATAGTCGTTAAGGAAGTTGAAGCTCCATCGATTCAAGAACGAAGTGATATGATCGTAAAAATTACTGCCAGCGGTATTTGTGGTTCAGATCTTCATCTTTATCATGGTGGCATAGAACCTGAACAGGATTACATCATTGGTCACGAGCCGATGGGGAATGTTGAAGAAGTTGGCCCAGATGTCAAAACCTTAAAAAAGGCGATCACGTCGTCATTCCATTCAATATTGGGTGCGGTGAATGCCATTACTGTAAAAACCAAATGGAAAGCCAGTGTGATGAATCAAACCCACATGGTGAAGTTGGGGGCTTATTTGGTTTTACTGAAATTAACGGAAATTATCCAGGTGTACAGGCAGAATACTTGCGTGTACCATATGCAGATTTCACTTCATTTAAAGTTCCAGAATCAAGCACACTAGACGATGAAAGTGTTCTTTTCCTTTCAGATGTTGTTCCTACAGCTTATTGGAGTGTGGAACATAGTGGTGTCAAAGCAGGTGACACTGTCATCATCCTTGGAAGTGGCCCAATCGGATTGATGGCACAGAAATTTGCTAAGCTAAAAGGTGCAAAACGCGTCATTGCGGTCGACCAGGTAGATCACCGTCTTGAGCATGGAAAACGAACAAATCATGTTGATACGTATAATTTTAAAAGTCATGATGATATTGGTTCTCTTTTATATGAAGAAACAAAAGGTGGAGCTGACGTTGTCATTGATTGTGTAGGCATGGACGGTACAGTTTCCCCTAATGAGTCATTGGGTTCAGAGTTCGATAACCAGTTCGGCACTATTAGCCCGATTTTAACAGCTTCTAAATCTGTACGTAAGTTTGGTACAGTACACTTAACAGGCGTATATGGTACAGAAGCAAATCGATTCCCACTTGGTGACTTCTTTACAAGAAACGTTTCTCTGAAAATGGGACAGGCTCCTGTGATTCACTTGATGCCAAAACTGTTCGATGTGATTGAAAATCAAGAATTTGATCCAAAAGACATCATCACTCATAGCTTATCAATTGAAGATGCAGCTAAAGGTTATGACATTTTTGATAAAAAAGAAGATGGCAACATCAAGGTGATTTTAAAACCATAATAAAAAATGGCGGCCCTTTTTTCCTAAGGGCTGCCGTTTTTTATGAAATTAGATGATATTCTATCAAACTAATCCTGATCATTGGAAATTCCCTAGGTTTTACTACCCTTTTGTTAACAAGATCTTCACTCTTTTTAGGCCATCTGCTTTATTGTTAAGCATTTCAAATAGGTTTAGAGTTAAAAGAGGAATGAAAATTCATTCTCCACTTTATTATGAAAGGTTGATCGTGATGACGACCCTAAACAAAAGGGAAAGCATTCTCACGAGTGCTCTTGGCTTATTTGCAGAGCGTGGATTTGATGCCACCACTGTCCCAATGATCGCTGCCTCTGCAAATGTTGGTGCCGGAACGATTTACCGGTATTTTGAAAACAAAGAGGTTCTTGTTAATACGTTATTTCAAGATTACGTAAACACGTTTACTAGCACTCTTGAAGATCAGTTTCCTTACAAAGAGTCTACTCGTAAACAATTCCATCATATTTATAAAGCTATGCTCTTATTTACTAATCAAAATGAACATGCTCTTTATTTCATTAAGACTCATAGTGCAGCTCATTTTTTAAATGAGAAAAGTCATTCTGATTTTCAGCAATTGTTAAAAATTCTTCAGACATTTTTTGATACAGGGAAAAAACAATATGACATTCGTGATTTACCATCAGAAGCGCTAATTGCGATCGTATATGGTGCTTTTCTCGAACTTCAACACCTTGTTCGCTCCGGTGATCTTGAACCTTCACTGGAATTACTTTCCCGTATTGAAGACAGCTTATGGGACTCTGTTCGATACCATAATTGAAGAGACCATACTCTTCATGTACCACCGGAATGAATATTCATTCCGATCCATTCTATAGATGAGGTGATGAAAGCATGATAACTAAGAAATCGTTTCCACAACCCAGAACATACGGACCGCTCGGAAGTCTCCCCCTTATTGATAAAGAGAAGCCAATCCAATCATTTATGAAGCTTTCAAAAGAATTCGGTCCAATTTTTCAGTTTCAGTTTCCAGGACGTATGAGTACTTTTGTATCCAGCGCTACTCTTGCAGCAGAGATCTGCGACGAATCTCGGTTCGACAAAAAAGTAGGACCGGTTCTACAGAAAGTGCGTGCCTTTGGGGGTGATGGGTTATTCACTAGCGAAACAAAAGAACCAAACTGGAAGAAAGCTCACAATATTCTGTTGCCTAGCTTTAGCCAGCAAGCGATGAAAAGTTATCATAATAAAATGGTTGACCTTGCCACACAGCTCATCCAAAAATGGGCTCGTTTGAATCCAAATGAGGAAGTCGATGTGCCTGAAGATATGACTCGTTTAACTCTAGACACGATCGGACTATGCGGATTTGACTTCAGATTTAATAGCTTCTATAGAGAGAACAACCATGAGTTTGTTGATGCCATGGTCCGTTCTTTGGATGAGGCAATGAATCAATCGCAGCGTCTGGGCGTACAGGATAAATTAATGGTAAGATCTAAAAAACAGTTTCGAGAAGATATTGAATACATGTTTTCACTCGTCGATGACCTCATTGCAGAGCGCAAGAAAAACGGAGATCAAGGTGAAGATGATCTGCTTTCTCATATGCTTAAAGGAAAAGACCCTGAAACTGGAGAACCACTCGATGATGAAAACATCCGTTTCCAAATCATCACCTTCCTAATCGCAGGACATGAAACAACAAGCGGCTTGCTTTCATTCACGCTTTATTATTTAATGAATAACCCTGACAAACTTGCCAAAGCACAAGAAGAAGTTGACCGCGTTGTGGGAGATGCTATTCCTGATTACAAACAGGTGAAGCAGCTTAAATATGTACGGATGATTTTAAATGAATCACTCCGTCTATGGCCAACGGCCCCTGCCTTTTCACTCTATGCAAAAGAAAATACAACGTTGAATGGCGAATATGCTGTTGAGAAAGATGATGTATTCACGCTCCTTATCCCTGAGCTTCATCGCGATAAATCGGTATGGGGAGAGGATGTAGAAGCCTTCATTCCAGAACGATTTGAAGATCCTTCTGCGATTCCCCACCATACCTACAAGCCATTTGGCAACGGTCAGCGAGCTTGTATCGGTCAGCAGTTCTCGCTTCATGAAGCAACGCTTGTACTCGGTATGATCATCCAACATTTCGATCTCATTGATCATGCGAACTACCAGCTCGATGTGAAAGAAACATTAACCCTGAAACCCGATGGACTGAAGATGAAAGTCAAGCCTAGAAAAGAATCGATTTCGTTCGCAGTTCCATCTTCAGAACCTGTTGTAAAAGATAAGAAATCCACACCAATAGCGGTTGAAAATGCGCATGGTACACCCTTACTTGTTCTTTATGGATCAAACCTTGGAACTGCAGAAGGAGTTGCACGAGATCTTGCTGAGACTGGTCATCAACAGGGCTACAGTATTCAGGTTGCACCACTAAATGACTATGTGGATAAGCTTCCAAAGGAAGGTGCCGTCCTAATCGTATCTGCATCCTATAACGGGAATCCTCCCGAAAATGCCGCCAAGTTTGTTAACTGGCTTGATCAAGCTAAAGAAGGATCCTTAGAAGGCTTACAGTACGCTGTATTTGGCTGCGGGGATCGTAACTGGGCTACCACCTATCAGCGCATTCCTACATTCATTGATGATCGAATGGCACAACAAGGAGCTGACCGTATTTCAGAAATCGGTTTTGGTGATGCAAGTGACGATTTTGAAGGTGATTATGAGAAGTGGGAAGAAACTCTCTGGCCTTATCTAGCGGAAGCAATGGACATTGATTTTAACATCGTTGGATCTGAAAACAATACGATTTCGATGAGTTTCGTTAGCGGTGTAAGCGATACGCCTCTTGCACAATCTCACCACACTTTTACAGCGATCGTGAATGATAACAAGGAACTTCAGCACTCAGATAGTGGCCGTAGTACGCGACACATCGAATTGATTCTTCCGGATGGCGTGTCCTATCAGGAAGGTGATCATGTTGGTGTGCTTCCACAGAATAATGATGAACTGGTAGAGCGAGTCCTAGAACGCTTTCATTTGAATGGACATGATCATGTAGTGTTATCAGGTGATTCAGGAAAAGCGGCACACCTACCGACTGATAAACCTGTTAAACTTCAAGATTTACTTTCTTCCTACGTAGAGCTTCAACAACCAGCAACACGTTCACAGATCCGTGCTCTTGCAGCACATACCGTATGTCCACCACACGTAACTGAACTCGAACAAATGCTCGAAAACCGGACGTATAAAATTGAAGTCCTGGAAAAGCGTGTTACCATGCTAGAGATTGTTGAGCATTACGTGGCATGTGAAATGCCATTCGAAAGGTTTATTGCTTTGCTTCCACCACTGAAACCAAGGTATTATTCAATTTCAAGCTCCCCTCTTTTCAAGGAAAGCGAAGCAAGTATCACAGTTAGCATTGTTCGTGATAATGCGTGGAACGGAAAAGGCGAATACAAAGGGGTCGCTTCAAACTATTTAGCTAAACAAAAGCAGGGCGATAAAGTTGCTTGCTTTATTAGCACATCGCAGTCAAACTTCCAGCTGCCTGAAGATCCCGAAACTCCGATCATCCTAATCGGACCTGGAACAGGTGTAGCGCCGTTCAGAGGGTTCGTTCAGGCGCGTCGTGTTTTAAAAGAAATGGGAGTTAGTCTCGGTGCTGCCCACCTATACTTTGGCTGTCGTAACCCTGATCATGACTACCTGTACCAAGATGAATTAGAGCAGGCGGAAAGGGATGGCTTAGTTACACTTCATACCGCGTTCTCAGGCTGCCCCGGACAAGAGAAAACATATGTTCAGCATCGCCTATCCAAAAATGCAGTAGAGGTTCTGCCTTTATTGAAAGAAGACGGTCGCCTATATGTTTGTGGGGATGGCAATAAAATGGCTCCAGATGTAGAACAAACGCTCATCACAAGTTTTATGAAGATGGAGGAAACGACAGAAGAAGATGCCGTAAATTGGCTCCACACCCTTGAAAAAGAAGGTCGATACGCTAAAGACGTATGGGCCGGTGCATAATTGAAGGAAGCAGCAAATCCAATTGGATTTGCTGCTTTTTTATCATACCTATTGAATTTTACTCGTCTCTGTCGACCGCTTCGCTGCTTCAACAACTTCCTTAAGTGATTTACCAAAACCAGATTCCATCACGGCACTATATGCCCCTTCAACTAAGGGGGCATCAGCAATCATTACTTCCTTTTCACCTTCAAGCATGTCAATCGCCATTTCAGCATTCATCACAGAGCTACCAAAGTCTACTAAAATTACAGCACCCTCTCCATCATCTGCTTCTCCGATCGCAGACTGGATTTTCATAGCGCTTGTCCCCATTTCCCCATCGTCTGTGCCTCCTGCATCTACAACTTTAACGTCAGGTTGCGCTTCATTAAGCATTTCCTTTAGTCCTTTAGAAATATCAGGGCTATGTGAAACGATTACAAGACCGATCATTAATAAGCACCACCCTTTTCCAGCACTGACGCGAGTGCTTCAATGATATAGTAGGAAGATTGGGCTCCAGCGTCCTGCTTCCCTTTTGATTTTTCTTTATAATAAGCTGCACGCCCTTTTTTCGCTTCATACCCTTTTACATGTTCTAGCGCTTGTTTCGCCATATCGGTTAATTGACCTGGAGTAAGATCATTTCCCTTCTCCTCCATTAACTCAACGACAGGCTCAAGTAAGTCAATCATCGTTTTCTCTTCTCGCTCTGTTTTCCCGCGCTTTTTCATGCCGTCCAATCCATTTCGAAGTCCGATTGCAAGTTCGCTAAGCTCTATCTCAGCTCCCTCTAAGTGATTACCAGACTTCATAAATAGCGTGCCATAAAGAGGACCCGATGCACCACCTATTTTAGAGAGCAAATTCGTACCGGTTTTCTTTAATACTGCTCCCGCATCAACCGTCTCTTCGTCTAGTTGCTCAACAGCAGCCTTAAAACCTCTATTCATATTCAAGCCATGATCACCATCACCCAGCACTTGATCAAGATTGGTTAATTCCTCCTTATTTGCTTCCATCTTTCTAGCAGATTCCTTCACCCACTGCCTAGCCATCTCAGCTGTAAACATACCTATTACCTCCTTTTATTTCATTTTTGAGTATTAACTCTCACTCGCTGATTGTCCATGCAGTTGTTTGACACGGGCTTTTTAGCAGCGCTTTCAATTCGTTCGTTAATTTAAGAACGGTTAAAGAAGCGCCCGCCATTTCAAGCGCAGTCATATAGTTTCCAACTAGGGTCACTTCAGCTTTAATTCCTTTTTTGCTTAATAGATCCTGGATACGGTTATTTAATGTATACAGCTCCATTTGTGGTGTAGCACCCATTCCATTCACCATAACAGCAGCTTCATCGCCCTCTTTAAATTCAAGCTCCGGAAGGACTTGATTCATAAGGCGTTCGGCTACTTCGTCAGCAGATGCTATTTCAATCGTCTCCATTCCTGGTTCCCCGTGAATCCCAATTCCGAGCTCCATTTCACTCTCTCCAATATCGAAGCCTGGGTTACCTAAGCCAGGAACCTGTGCAGGTGAAAGTGCGATGCCCATTGAACGAACCTGGCGAATCACCTCTTCTGCAACGGATTTAACTTCCTTGAGCGACTTTCCTTCCCTTGCCGCAGCACCTGCAATTTTATGAACAAATATCGTACCGGCGACCCCACGTCGTCCAGTTGTGTGAGTGCTATCTTCTACAGCCACGTCATCATTCACAATTACTTGTTCAACCGTAATCCCTTCATCCTCTGCCATTTCCGCCGCCATTTCAAAATTCATAACGTCACCTGTATAATTTTTAGTAACAAGAAGAACTCCGTCCCCTTGGTCAACTGCTTTAATCGCTTCTAACACCTGATCAGGAGTCGGTGAAGTGAACACCTCTCCACTTACTGCTGCATCGAGCATTCCTTCTCCAACGTAGCCTGCATGAGCAGGTTCATGACCGCTTCCACCACCGCTAACGATCCCAACTTTAGCCGACCGTTCTTTTCTCAATAATACAGTAGTACCTTCGAGTCGCTCTAAGGTCTCAGGATGGGCCTTCACCATGCCATCCAGCATTTGTGTCACAACATCATCTGAGTGATTGATTAATTTTTTCACTATGATCCCTCCCAAAGTGACTTTACCCTTGATCTCTCAATTGCAAAAGCGAAAAATTGTGACGATTTCATTACAACCACCCCAATCACCAAGTTTCTATATAATTTGAATCTTCCAACAGATGGGGGGGGGGGGGTTGCCACCCCTCCGTTGGTTAGTTGAACCAATCGGACCTTTAGGGGCAGTTAACCCACACCTAAACGTCTTGAGCAAACTACGATCCTGAGGTGGGGGTTTTACTGCCCCTTAAGGTGGGATAAAAAGGTCCCTGTGTTATCACAGGAACCTGAATAGTTATAAATAAGCTTCATGTGGCGCGTGGTAAGGATAAAGAACATAATATATTGGATATGCTCTTACGTACCAGAATTGAATAATAGGACCAAGGAACACGACAAGTGCCGCTGTACCGATTCCAACTGGACCACCAATAAGTAATGCAAGTGATGCCATGATGACCGCTACAAGGGTCTGGGCCATTTGTAAGCTCAGGTTAAAGCGGAAGCTTACAACTAGAAATAGCTGATCGAACGGTGCCCTCGGGAACTGTGGAAGAATATAAATGGCAACGCCTAGCCCAATCGCTATCATCCCTGCAACAAGAACCACACTCTTCACTATTAAAGGCGCTGCTGATAAATTGACAGCCACAAAGACCACCTCTACCCAGAAATCAAGAATAATACTTTCAAGTACAATAGGTAGAAGTGCTGCATATTCTGGCTTTTTCTTCATAAGCCAGGCGTTCAAAAAAATAATTAGGATTTGGAAAAAACCGTACCAGAAGCCTACAGTCAATCCAAAAAGATCCGATATACCAATAAAAAAGGATGTCCAGAATCCTGCCCCAAGAGTAGCATGGATAACTAGTGCTACCCCAAAGAAGTTGATGAACATACCCAGAAGGTAAATCGTAATTCGATAGAACATTACGACCTCCTCCCTTCCTCTAAATTAGGAAAACTTGCCAAAAGTGAAACTTCCTTCAGTAGAGTTTGATACTGCCACAAGCTGTGGGATAAAGAGGATCCTTCTACAAATTTTCGAGTTCATTTTATTAGCGATTAAGTTACACGTCAATGGGTTTAACTTATAAATTTCATTATTGGGTAGTGGAAATTATTGACTCTTTTCACACGATACACAGAAGAGAACAAACTGTACTAATAACCGTTCAAAATAACATGACAAAAAAATGCATCCCCTAAAGAGACGGCATTTCCTTACAATATATGTGTCGCCAAAGCTTGCTTCAAAGTACTGTGAGTTTGAATAGAAGAAAAATCAATCCCAAGATGAACCATTGTCTGGGCGACTTCAGGACGTATTCCCGCAAGGATCCCTTTTACCCCAAGCAGTTCAAGTGAATAAATAATATTAAAAATGTTGTTTGCTACCATGGTATCAACAATGGTGACACCAGACAGATCAATAAAAAGATGCGTTAACCTTTTCTCGGTCGATTCTCTCAAAGCAGTTTCCATCAACAGACTGGCTCGGTGCGTGTCGATATCACCAATAATCGGTAAAACCGCGACCCCTTCTAGAATAGGAACGACTGGAACAGAAAGCTCGAGAAATACTTCCTGTGCATGATTGAGTGTACTTTTATATGATGAAACGTAGGCCGTACTATAAGCATAAACAGCTTGATCCAGTACACTATCAAGGATACCTGTCACTCTAAAAATGGTTTGGACAGAACATGATACTTCTTTCGCAATTTCCTCTAAAACTTTTAAGATAGCCTGTCTGAGTGTAGCCGTGTTTTTAAGTGATTCATCCAGCTCTGCTCCATAACGGACGGCTAGTTCACCAGTTTCTCGGCCCCACTTCGTTACAAGTTCGGTCGAAACTTCAATTCCTTTGAGAATCGCATCTGCGAAAAATTGCATTAACTCTGCATTTAAATTAACTACCTGCTCGTAGTTGGATGGATCAGGATCCTGCACTAAGCTTTTTGCTATCTTAAATTTTCTTTCTTCAATCGTTTTTCCAATCATAATCACTTCTTTTTCAATTGCAGGTTCTTGAATTGGCATAGCTTTAACCTCCGATATAAATCGAATCTCTCCTCTATTATAGAAGAACGAAATTTATTTTACATTAAAAACTTCAAAGGGTAACTTATTTTTATTATTATCCACCGCTTTATAGAGCCATTCACTTATTTTCTAACCACTACTTTACGACTTTTCCTTACCTTTTGAAAAACCTTTTTTTGAGATCATGTTTGCTTTTTTTGGAGGACGTGTTATACTAAGGTTAATTATTGTTGTTCGGTACTGATTATTAAAGAATAGGCTACTTCAGAAAGTACTTACATCTCAAATGATTATGTAGAGCAGTAATAGTAATATTTGTGCAAAATGCACTTGGAGGATACACACATGAATAAAGGTACAGTTAAATGGTTTAACGCAGAAAAAGGTTTTGGCTTCATCGAAGTTGAAGGCGGAGACGACGTATTCGTACACTTCTCAGCTATTCAAGGCGAAGGTTTCAAAACTCTTGAAGAAGGTCAAACAGTTACTTTTGACACAGAGCAAGGTAACCGCGGACCACAAGCTACTAACGTAACTAAAGCGTAACTAGCATATATTAAAAGGCTTTTCTCTCCGGAGGAAAGCCTTTTATTTTGTTATTCTTCCTTTATTACATGCGTCCCTGCAATAAAATCGTGAATCGCTCTTCTATCCTCTCGCACAACTACCATGATCATACTTACTATAAAGCAAATTCCAACCGTGAGAGCGTAAAGCAAAGCGGATACAACAATCCTTAGTAACATCGTAACAAAGCCTGGAGGATCACCATTCAATTTAACAATTCGGATACCGAGTATCCGCTTTCCTACGGTATACCCATACCATACAATCGGAACGAAAAAGTAATAAAGAAACTGCAATGCGCTACTCACTTCATCACCGTGTTGCCCCTCTATCACATAGCTATTCAGTAATGAAATCGGTACTCCTATAATAAATCCATCTAATAGTAAAGCGGCAAATCGTGGCCAAAAGCCTACTGTTTCAGTTCCATTCATCACACCTATTCCTTTCCCTCATATGGTCCTATCCAATTCATCATTAGGGTGCTTTTCTCCTTTTTCTTTTAAAAACAAGTTTGGGTCCAAATCCCCTTCAATTGCAATGGCGGTCAATCCTTTTTCTGTAGTCGTTTCATGCCACTCATCCTTGCTCCAGAAGACAGCGTCTCCTGTGCTCACTTTAAACAATTCTTCCCCTTCGCCTCTCACCCAACCTTCACCAGTCACGATGAGCAGCAATTGATCTGTTACAGCTTGATGATAACCAATGATGCCGTCTGATTCTAAATACATCACACCTATATGAACACTCGAAGCAGTCTGAGAAATACGAGACATGACAAAACGAGACCCAAATTTAGTGATCTCTTTGCCAGATTCTTTATTGAAATTGTAAATTTTCATATTCAAAGCCTCCCGTCTGATCGAAACAATCAATCGTGTTATATGTAAAAAAACAGATGAAACCAAGCTTCTAACAGGATTAGTTCCTTCTACAATCATTTTTGCTTCTCGCTGACGACAATGGTACTTATAGAATGACTCTGTTTCCAATTCTGTTATCGTCATAATATCCTTTAAATTCTTTTTTACCCCCTCTTACTTTATTCTCACTTCTTACATCTTTTCCCTTCTTTTCGACATGCAAAGCCATTAATTCAAATAAACGCAGCCTCTCTTTGGAGGCTGCGCAGCTTATGTATGAAAAAGTTCACCCGACAGTGCACGGATGTACCTCTCCGCCGAATGTTGAACGGCTTGATCCGCATCGTTTGCAACCTTTTTATGAAAAGCATTGTAAATCTGGTTATATGTGAGTGGCTTTACCTTTTCAGCCATTTCGTTTACTTTATTAACTGGAAGAGGAATTAAGTTTGGGTAGCTGTACATAAAACTAACCCAATTTTGATCAGCTACAACTTGAATGATATCACCGGTTAACAGGGTTCCTTTACCTTCATTTCCATTTCTCACGTGCAATACTGCGCCACCTTTAAAGTGACCGCCAAGACGGTAAATTGTTAATCCGTTCGCTAGTTCGAGCTTCTCCCCACTCCAGAACTGAATGTGCTCACTTTTCCTCATGACCCACTCTTGATCGTCTTCATGAATGTAGATTGGAACATTAAAAGCTTCAGCCCACTCTACTTGCGTTGAATAATAGTGTGGATGAGATAAGGCAATAGCATTAATGCCTCCAAGCTCATTCAAACGTTGGATTGTTTTAGGATCAAGGTAACTGATACAGTCCCAAAGCAGACTAAAATCCTTTTCCTGAACAACATATGCGGTCTGTCCAATCGCAAATGATGGCGACGTCGTAACACTATATAAACCCTGTTCCTCTTTAATGATTTCATTTTGAAATTGCTCTTGCTGCATAGCCTCTAGCGTTATCCATTCCTGTCCGTCAGGATTGACGTACTGTCGCTCTTCTAGACAAATTGGACATACTTCTGGTTTGTCCTCTGACAAAGGATACTGTGTTCCACAAGTAATACAAATAAATCGTTTCATTCCCTCTCTCACTCCTTCTTATTCCGTAATCCTACCTGAACATCACTTTATATGGAAATTATAACCTTAATCTACCATCATGTCCTCAAGCCATTTTCTTATTTTTATTACGACTTTAGATGGAGATAATCGAGTAAGGAGGCGGTGACTGCCCCCCGGACACCCTTGCCTCTGGCTAACGTTTACCACAAACCTTCACCGTTCAGGACTTGAACCTTATGTGTACGCACATGCCGGCACACCAAAAAAAGCATCCCACCTTACGGTAGGATGCTTCTGAATTACTTTTGTTCTTTTTCATGTTCAGGATTTTCCTGAAATGGTTTTGTTTGATCAACAGTATAGTTGTAATCATCACGGTTTACAGGTTTAAATCCTTCAGGCTCATAGAACCTGAGTAGATCACCATAAACCACTTTATCGGATAGCTCAAGTGATTCTTTAGCAAACTTGCCTGCCTGTTCACAAGCTTCTGCATCAACTTTTTCTCCAGTTGGATTTGCATAACACTGCTCATTAACAGATGTAACTTCAGGCGTTACGAAATCACCGTTCCGGAAAGGTACAATCTCACGATGGTCTTCTGAAAGAAGATCTGAACCAAATGTGATAAACTCATCTGTT
Source organism: Pseudalkalibacillus hwajinpoensis (assembly GCF_039851965.1). Classification (NCBI taxonomy): domain Bacteria; kingdom Bacillati; phylum Bacillota; class Bacilli; order Caryophanales; family Guptibacillaceae; genus Guptibacillus; species Guptibacillus hwajinpoensis. Next base: position 1,417,905 of record NZ_CP156674.1, read on the forward strand.
TCAACACCTAGAAGGTGGAGAACGGTATCTCTGATGTCCATATGTCCACCGTATTTGTGCACTTGCTTTCCTTCTACACCAGGAGCAGTGATGAAGAGTGGAACACGCTGCAATTGTGCGTTTTCGTATGGATTCATTTCTTTCCCCATTACTTCTTCCATCGCACTGTTATGATTGTTTGAAATACCGTAATGGTCTCCATACATCACGATAACCGTATTGTCATATAGACCAGATTCTTTAAGATCATTGAAGAATTGCTCAATGGACTCATCCATATATTTCGCTGTCTGGAAATAACCATTTACTACTGAATCGTCTGTTTCAGGTGTAGGGAAATCCACGTCACCTTCATCCATTGTAAACGGATGGTGATTCGATAGTGTCAGCATCTTCGCATGGAATGGCTGTTCAAGACTTTCAAGATATGGCATGGATTGCTCAAAGAACGGTTTGTCTTTAAGACCATAGTTATGAACATCTTCTTCATTCATATCATAGTAGCTTGCATCAAAGAATTTTTGAATACCAAACGATTTATACAGTTCATCACGGTTCCAGAATGTTTTCCCGTTCCCGTGTAATGATGCGGTCGAATATCCTTTTTGTTCAAGAATAGCTGGCTGCGCTTGATACGTATTACGCGCTTTTTCCATCGCAACTGATCCACTTGGTAACGGATAAAGAGAGTTTGCCATCATGAATTCAGCGTCAGACGTTTTCCCCTGTCCAACCTGATGGAAAATATTATCAAAATAGAATGTGTTCTGATCTTCTACAAGACTGTTTAAGAAAGGTGTTACTTCTTGACCATCAATTTCTTTCCCGATCACGAAGCTCTGAAGCGATTCAAGTGAAATATAGACAACATTCATTCCTTCAGCTTTCCCAAAGTATTCTGGGTTAGGTTCAGTTCGGTTTGCTTCAACAAAGTTCCTAACATCTGTTAAATCATCACTGCTTGCAAAAGCACTCTGTGAGCTTGATTTAATTGTCGTCACAGCATCAAAGATCTGGTAGTTAAATTGACCCAGATACTTTACAAGATACGTACGATCAAATGAACGTGTCAGCAGTTGCGGACGATCTGTTTCTGCAAGTCCAAGGTTAACTGTGAAGAAGATGGCAGCAGCTGCAAAAACAAGACCGATTTTCTTCTTCTGTATCGGTGCCTGTGGTTTAACAACCTTAAATAGGATTAATCCTAGAATCAGCAGCGTATCAACAAAATAGAAAACATCAGAAACCTGCATTAACGCAAATGCACTATCTTTAAGCTCTCCCGCGTCATTTGAGTGCAGAACAGTTGGAAGTGTAATAAAATCGTTAAAGAAACGATAGTAAACGACATTGGCATATAGTACAAATGAAAGCAAGAAATCGATAATCAGAATGGCCCATGCTCGCTTACGTCCTTTAAAAAATAACGCAAGCCCAAAGAATAGAAGCAACGAGCTAATTGGATTTAATATGAGTAGAAAAGACTGCATGACATTTTTAATACCTAATTGAAATTCAGTTTGATAGACGGCATACGTCTTTAACCAGAATAGTAGAATGACGCCAAAGAACAATGTCCATGGGTTATTCAAATGACCTTTTAATTGTTCACGCATGACCAAAAACCTCCTTACGAGTTTGCTCGTATTTCGTTCTATTTATTATAAATAAATTGTGAATTTGTTAATTTTATTTAAATGCTAATACTTGAGTATAATACGCCCATTTTTTTTTAATGTCAAATTCACCTCGAGTTCCTCACTTGACAGATTTCATGTTGGAAACGCTCTCTTAACCTTCCGCTAAGATAGCTATAATGTATGTAACCATGCTGTTAAATAAGGGAATAAATCCTTTCCATTTAAAGGAGAGAAGCTGTAAACATTATCTCTTTATGATCCATATCTTTTATTATCTGTTAATAATATCCTGTAATTTAACATACCTATTACGTTTATGTTCCACTTCAGGAACCAGTTTACATTTACAATTTGTGACAAACTAAAAAGCGTCTCAATCGAGACGCTTTTCCCTATTATTCATTAACAGCTGTTTGCGGATCATGATGCTTTGCCGGTTCTTCCGGAAGTGCTTTACGAATAAAGAGAGAAACGATCAAGCCAACAATCGCAAAGCCAAATGCAACAAGATAAACGAGCTCTACACCTGAAACAAGTGACTGACTGAGTGTTTCAGGGTTAGCAGGATTAGCCGCTTGATCTAAGTAGGCTTGTTGCCTTGTTGTCATGATACTGATGAAAACCGACACACCAATTGCGCCAGAGACTGGCTGCAGTGTGTTCATGATGGCTGTACCATGTGGATACAGGTGTTTCGGTAAACCGTTCAACCCATTTGTTTGTGCAGGCATCATAATGGCTGAGATTGATAGCATTAATAGAATATAGCTTACGACGATTAGCCAGATCGATGTATCAACCTTTAACGTACTGAATGTAAACATCACCACAGTAAGGACGAGAGATGCGGGGATGATCAATTTCCTTGGACCAAATTTATCAAATAACTTACCCATGACTGGTGACATTAGACCATTTAACAGACTGCCTGGCAAAAGAATCAACCCAGCAGTTGCCGCTGTTAATGCAAGTGGACCCTGCATGTACATTGGGAGTATAATTTCTGATGAAAACATAGCCATTATAATAATGATGAAAAGAAGCACGGCTACTGTGAACATGGGGTACTTAAACACGCGAACATCAAGCATTGGTTCTTCTAATTTCAGCTGTCTGAACACGAAAAATATCAGTGCGATGACTCCGATTACAAGTGGAAAAAGAACTTTTGGAGCCAAAAAGCCCGCCTCTCCTTCTCCTGCAAAGCTGAAACCAAGAACAACACCGCCGAAACCGAGTGTAGACAGAATGATCGAGAAAATATCCACTTTCGGTTTTGTGACCTCTCCAACGTTCTTTAAGAATTTATAACCAAATCCGATGGAGAACAATGCAAAAGGGATCACTGTAATGAAAAGGTATCTCCAACCTAGATACTCTACAATAATACCTGAAAGTGTCGGCCCAATTGCAGGAGCAAACATAATGACGAGGCCAACTGTACCCATAACTGTTCCTCGCCGTTCAGGAGGAAACACAAGTAGAAATGTATTGAAGATAATAGGGATAAGCAATCCCGTTCCAGCTGCTTGAAGCAGCCTGCCTCCTAAAAGAACCGTAAACGTTGGTGCTATCGCACAAATGACGGTTCCAATCGTAAAGATTGTCATGGTACCTAGAAACATTTGTCTTGTTGTATAAGATTGAAGTAAAAGTGCCGATATTGGCGTTAATATTCCCATCACTAACATAAATCCAGTCGCCATCCACTGTACGGTTGCAGGAGTTATGCTAAAGCGCTCCATTAAAGTAGTAAGGGCAATATTTAAAAGCGTTTCATTAAGAATAGCAAAGAATGCTCCTATAATGAGGGAAATGATTACTGGTTTTACATTAAAGTCAGGATCGTCTGCCAGAAATTCGTACGTTTGTTTATTTTCCAATTATCGATACCTCCTTTTTCCGGAACATTTTGTCGGTTAAAACAATCGTTTCTTACTATAATGACCGTTCAAAAATGTTCTAAACATCAGTCCATATCTTACTATATCTATGATGTTATTGAAAGAATTTGCGCTTATTCCCTAGCCATTTGTAAAGGGTTTGTTAAACATTCGCTCTACTTCTTCTAGCCAATAGATAAATGGATTATTATAATATCGATATTCGATATCGCAGAATGATATTAGGAAGGTGATCTTCTGGATAACAAAGTACTACGTAAACTTTTCCTTGGCTTTATTCAAATTTACATTCTCCATCATGCGAAGGAGGAAGCCATTTACGGATCATGGATGCTTAAAGAACTCATGGATCATGGATATGAGATAAGCGCTGGCACTCTTTACCCGATTCTCCACACGATGGAAAAGGATGAATTGCTAACGAAAGAAGAAAAAAATGTGAATGGAAAAATCCGAAAATACTATCGCACGAATGGTAAAGGTGAGCACATTCTAACAGAAGTTAAAGCGAAAGCATACGAACTATTTAAAGAAATAAAAGATTAACGGGGGTAACCAATGCCTGACAAAACCAATATCAAAACATTTCTCGAAATCTTACTTGTATCAACCCGCCTGGGTCTTACTTCTTTTGGAGGCCCAGTTGCCCACCTAGCTTACTTTAAAGAAGAATACATCGATCGAAGAAAATGGCTCGATGAAAAAATGTACGCTGACATTATTGCGCTCTGTCAATTTCTACCTGGTCCAGCAAGCAGCCAGGTTGGCATCGCCATCGGAATGATGCGTGGTGGTATAGTAGGTGGATTTCTCTCCTGGTTCGGCTTTACGATGCCTTCGATCATCATCCTTGTCGTCTTTGCGATGCTCTATCAAACCTTCTCACTCGGTGAGGATACGTTTATTCACAGTTTGAAAATTGTTGCAGCAGCTGTTGTACTCCATGCTATCATCGGCCTCGGAAAAAAGCTCACGCCTGATAAAACAAGGCTCTCCATTGCCCTTATTGCTGCATTGATCATGCTCCTTTATCCATCAGCCTGGATGCAGCTTGTGATCATCGCAGGAGCTGGTATCCTTGGACTTCGTCTTTTTACAAATATGACTGAAACAACTATTAAACCATTTTCCGTTTCAATATCAAAGAAAACTGGTGTTTCAGCACTGCTTTTGCTTGGAACACTTCTTATCGCCTTACCAATCATTAATCGAATGACCGATCATTCTTTGCTTAACCTATTCGACATCTTTTTCCGTGTAGGTGCACTTGTATTTGGTGGAGGACACGTCGTTCTTCCGATGATCGAGAGAGAAATAGTGCCACAGGAAATGCTTACTCTCGACCAGTTTTTGGCCGGGTATGGAATGGCACAGGCTGTTCCTGGCCCTCTTTTCACCTTTGCAAGCTATCTAGGCACAATGTTAGAAGGAGTTACAGGTGCTTTCGTTGTAACCATTGCGATCTTCCTCCCATCCTTTCTATTTATTATTGCCGCTCTTCCATTTTTAAATGAGTTGAGAAGCCATTCATCATTCCAGAAGATCCTCATTGGAGTTAACGCAAGTGTCGTCGGAATATTACTTGCAGCCTTTTATGATCCAGTCCTTAAGAGTGCAATCGTGACCGGAGCTGATTTCGCATTAGCTGCCATTCTGTTCGCCCTACTCTCGATCTGGAAGCTCCCCGCCTGGATGATCGTCATTATTGGCGTTTTGGGTGGCTATATTCTTCAATTGATTAGTTAAAAAAAGTAAAAAGACGCCGCTCTGAGCGGTGTCTTTTTCTTATCTAAATGTCACTGGGCATCATGTCTTTTATCCATCAATACTAACAAAATGATTGACATTTAACGCCTTCCGCTAACAATTGACGTAATAAAGAACACAACTACCGATTCTTTATTTACTACCAACCGATTGACTATTCGTTTTTCAGTCAGTTTCTCTCTAATAAGGTTCTTCTTAAAAATGATTGATAAGCTGAACGAGCGATTTCGGACGCACATCGAGCTGAGCCAGTCTATTTACAGATATCCAGACTGCTTTATAGGTACCTGATCTCCTCTTGCATGTTGAAACTCATCTCCCTGACCGCTTCCAAAGTCTCCAGAGATGATAACTGCATGAAAGTAATACTGCTTGCCAATATCTTCAACTACAGCGAGGAGGGAAATTAACTGAACATGGACGCCTAGTTCCTCGAAGGTCTCGCGTTTCGCAGCTTCTTCACAGGTTTCTCCATGTTCAATACCCCCACCGGGGAATACATAGTATGTGTTACCTTTACGCACTCTTTCTACTAAAGCCAGGTGATTATTCTCGATTATAACAACACCTGCCCGGTCTCTATCCCATTCCCCACCTCATCCGCACAAAATATCTATCATGTTAGTTACTACTATTCTATAAGAGATGATCTCTCTCCTCTTTCAAGCTTCCACTACAATGGTTACAAACCTCATATGCTTTTGTTTCGATTAGTTTTTCTAGGTATAGACTATCCCGTGACCCTTCTCTTTCCTTTATCGGTGTTGTATGGAATTCACAGCGATCACCAGCAAACGGTGTCCGGTGTATGATTTTTTTTGAATGATCGATTAAATATTTCATCATTTTCCTCCTTGAATGGTACTTAATTTCTCTTTGACGTTATCTTGGTACGATTAAAGGAGTTAAAGTAACACCTTCCATCAGAGGATGCCTTCGTCCCCTCTAATGATTAGTTGAAACCATTGGACATCTAAAAGTCTTAATTAACCTCATATAAAGGTGGAGGTTTTATTGCTCCATTATGGGAAGATGAAAATAAAAAAGCCGAAAAGGACCGTGATTCGGTCTTTTCGGCTTATGTCTGGTTCTATTGCCCAGCTCATTTCCACCTATGTTTAGTTGGGTTTTATTATAATCGTAATGTAACTTTTATCTAAATTGAAATCCCAATCCACAAAAATATCCTGTACTTTGGCAGATAAAATCGCTTCGAATTGATTGTTATGAAGAAGACTCTTCTCAAGACGTCTTTTCGTTAGCTTAAGCTCTTCTTCAAATCCGCTTCGAATAAGTTCCTTCTCAATTCGTACTAGAATGCCATCGCGCAATACAACAAGCGTCCGATCATTTAAGAAGCAGGAGTCAACTCCCTCAGGTGCCTTTTCTGCAAGCTTACTAACCCGTACGATTTCATCATGGACCTTTTCCTTCTCAGCATAATCTGGCAGTCCATCTATTTCACTTTCTTGCACATTAGAAGTAACACCTATAATAATACCTGATCGATTCTGAAGCGACCAATCATGGTAAAATGACTCAATCTCAAGATTAGCCATTACACGAAGAGATGCTTTAATTTCAGGAAGCAGCCCCTGCATCAGCAAATCTCTCGTCTCCTCTACTCGCATAGACTCTTTTTGATCCACTAGCACTCGCTCCATTGGAGCAAGGAAATCACGAAAGTAAATCGTTATATAAGGTTCCTGAATCGATACATAGACCGATGAAGGACCTTTTCCAAAATAATCTCGTAAAAGTTTACCTACATAACTTGAAATCTCAGCTTCTGTTGAATTTCGTTCCACTGTTTTCACCCTTTAGTAAGACAGGAACATATTATTCCCCGTCCAGTTATTATTATAGTAGTAATATGGTTTCATTTAAAGGATATAGCCTGAATTGAATATTTCATTTAGATGTCAAGATGTAATAAACCCATATTATTATCTCATTAATCCTACTCTTCCCTTTTATCATTTTTTAACACGGACACAAGACTATCAGGATACAACGTCTTCTTTCCTGATAGGATCTCATCTATTGAAAGCCATATCGCACTTGCCTTATGTCCATCAACAAATAGAAATTTCTCCTTCTCATATAGCTTCGAATCTTCAAACTCGACCTCATGCAATTGAATCAGCTCATGGCTTATTTCTTGTTGAATTGTGTAGATATTCTCAATACACTTTATGTACTTTAGAACACAAACAGATACGCCTAACTCTTCCTTAAATTCTCTTATAAGCGTATCGGATGAACGCTACCCCCATTCAATAGTACCACCCAGCGGTCGATAGTAGTCGGAAGATCCCTTTGAATGTAATCCGCGATAGGCTTCAACAAGAATGTGATTTCCTCTAACCAATAGCCCTAGCGCTTTGACTTTAGGTTGCATCCTATTCCCCCTTTTTTCTTCTTATCCCTCTTCATGAACATCCAGGCGATCCGCTGCATAACAAACAGCTCCAAGTGACATGATCATACCCGGTGTGCTGAACGTTCTTTTTCAAGAAGAAAGATAAGCAAAATGGCAATGACCACGGCAGAAAGACCGATGACAAATAGAATGTTTTTCTTCCTCATTCGCCTCCACTTTTTAAACGTACGCGTTTATCGCAGAATTCAACGGACAACCTGCATACACGCCATCGATTTCTCCAAAAAATGGTGTGAAAAACCAGAGGATCGACATCCTCTGGTTTTCTCAAAAGCTATATTAACTAAAGATACTATCAACCCGTTGAACTTCTTCGCCAGTTAGCTTCACATTGAGGGTTTTCAGATTATCAATCACCTGTTCTTTATGCTTCGCACCTGGGATTAGAACATCGATGCTATCACGAGTTAGATACCATGCGAGGACAACGTGCGCTACTTCAACGCCCTTCGAGTTTGCGATCTGTCGAACTTGATCCAATTTCTTTAGGTTTGCTTTAAACGTCTCACCCTGGAAGAGCGGATTCTTTGCACGAAAGTCATCAAACGTTGCGTTCTCATCGTATTTGCCTACGAGCAACCCTGAAGCAAGGGGGAAATATGGAATAAAGGAAATATCCTGCTCTGCAGTGTATGGAAGAAGATCCTTCTCAGCTTCCCGCTGGAACAGATTATAGTGACTCTGAAGCACATCCACATAACCATCTTTATTCGCATCTTTCATCTGTTCAAGACTGAAGTTGGATACGCCAATAGATTTGATTTTCCCTTCATCTTTTAATTCTTTTAATGCACCAACAGCTTCAGCTTTTGGCGTATCTTCATCAGGAAAATGAATGTAAAACAAATCAATATAGTCAGTTTGAAGTCGTTTTAAGCTCCCCTCAACAGCTTTTTTCAAAAAAGATGGGGAGTTATTGAACACAATGTCTTCTCCTTTAAATTCATGAGCTCCCTTTGTAGCAAGTACAACATCACCGCGATTTCCTCGCTCCTTAAGTACTTCACCAACAAGCTCCTCGGATCGTTCCGGCCCATAAATAAAAGCGGTATCCAGAAAGTTAATGCCGTGATCAAGAGCACTGCGAACAAGTTCTTTACCCGTTTCTTCATTTAAATTAGGATAAATATTATGTCCACCTACTGCATTTGTACCAAGACCAATTGGGTTTACATGCAAATCTGACTTTCCTATTCGTACATTCGCCATTTTTCGTTCATCCTTTCCGTGTATAGTAAAACTTCTCTCTGAGGTGTTTTCTCCCTCTGCAGGTTAGTTGAAGTAATCTGCTGCCCCTAAGATTCGGAAAAAGCTTTGCAGAGTCCTTTACCACTTATATCCATTTTAAAAACATAGTTAGATGCTTTGCAACTTTTCCATAACGTTATCGTAATTGATATCTGCGATTACTTCATTCTGGATGAGACGATGGCGAATGTTTGCAAGGAGAAGACGATTTTCATTTTTCATATTCGGAACATCAAACTTCTTATGGAATACGGTATACAGCTCATAATCTCTGAGCCGTAAAAAGAAAGGGAGCGTTTTTAACCATTCTTTATCAAGGAGTGATTCCTTTTGATATCCTTTCAAAAAAGCGTACATAAATTCGCTGGCAAAGGCCGATCTTACCTCAAGACTTTCGTTATGACACGTTCGCCAAATCGCATAATATACCGGAATGGCCAAATCACTCACATAATAATGATAGGTGCTATCATCAAAGTCAAAAAGATGAACTTCTTTCCCATCAAAGAAGAAATTCCCATGGTGAACGTCTGAATGAATTAGCCCAAACGATTTTCCAGTTTCATGGAATAACTTTATGGTTTCAACGAGCTTTTTTCCTTCCCGAACGATTTCAGCATCATCTTTATTAACCAGATAACGATCAAAGTGGATCAGGTCCCCCTGGTCCCATCTCTTTCGCCTGTTTTTACCTGGGCGGTAATTCATTGATAAGCGATGCACTTTCCCGACTTCTTTTCCCCACGCTTCGAACAAATCAGTATGAAAGGTAGACTCAGGTTTAATTGAATATCCGGGCGCTTTTTCAAAAAGACAGGCATAAAAAGAACCTTGTTGAATTGGGAGCTCTTCTACGAACTGCTGTTTAGTAGAAGGATAAACATATGAAACATTTGCGCCGTTCTGATGCAAATCGTTAATCCAGTCGATTTCTGCCTCCACTTCCTGAAAAGAACGATGGGAGCTGTGAGTAAGCCTGAGTACGTACACTTGTGTTTTTTCTCGTACTTCATAGACATAGTTTTCAAAATCACCTAGCAACTTCATGTCTGCAGCTTGAAGTCCAAACCGGGTAATGGCTTCTTTTAGAATATCTTCTGAAAATAAAGCTTCAATCCAGGATTCCATCCCAGCACCCTCTTTTTTTCAAATTCTTTACTTGAATTGTTTCGACTTTTTTTGATGAACTCCTTCATAAAGACAAAACGCCCCCTTAAGGGAGCGTTTCAAGTTATTCGGTTTTTTGCGTTACAAGTTTCAATGGCACTGGTATCGTTTCATCTACTTTGTTTCCTTTCAATACATCTACGCCTGCCTTCACTGCAAGTGATCCTATTTCCTCAGGCTGCTGAGCTACCGTAGCAGAAAGCTTGCCATTCTGAATACTGTTTATTGCATCTTCATTTCCGTCAAAGCCGACTACGATAATATCCTTTCCGGAGCTCTGAATAGCCTGAATAGCTCCTAAAGCCATCTCATCATTGTGAGCAAAAACGGCTTCAATGTCAGGGTTACCCTGAAGCAAATTCTCCATCGTATTCAATCCTTCGGTTCGATCAAAATTTGCTGTCTGCTTTGCTACCACATCAAGCTGTTCATCAGCTATATTGTGGAAACCTTTTCCTCGTTCACGCGTTGCGGAAGCACCTGGAACACCTTCAAGCTCAGCAACCTTTGCACCCTCACCAAGCTGTTCGACAAGGAATCTACCGGCCATTTCACCTCCTTTTTCATTATCAGAAGACACTAGTGTTGCCACCTCCCCCTTTTCGGCTGATCGATCAAGTGTTACAACCGGAATACCGAGACTATTGGCGGATTTAACGGCAGTTGAAATCGCCGCTGAATCTGTTGGATTGACTAATAGAACGTCAACACCCTGCTGAATTAAATCTTCTACATCACTGATTTGCTTCGCAGCGTCATTCTGCGCATCAACGACGACGACTTCCATTCCATTCTCCGCTGCCTGCGCTTCAACGCCGTCCTTCATAGAAACGAAGAATGGATTGTTTAAGGTGGAAACAGACAACCCAATTTTAATATCCTCTATATCCGTATCTTTACTTGGTTTTGCCCACTCGGGAGGCTGCAAGGAACATGCTCCCAGTACAAGAAGTGACAAACTAAGCAGAAATGGCAATATTTTTTTCATCGTACCCCTCCTAAGCTGCTTTTTTGCGGTCCATAAGTACAGCGATAATAATGACAATCCCTTTAACGACCATCTGGAAGAAAGAAGATACACCAAGCAGATTTAGGCCATTATTAAGTGTTCCAATAATCAAAGCACCAATTAATGTCCCAACGATTAACCCTCTTCCACCTGAAAGACTTGTCCCACCGAGAACTACTGCTGCAATTGCATCCAGTTCATAAGAAGTACCTGCTGTTGGTTGAGCCGAGTTCAAACGGGATGTTAGAATCGCTCCAGCTAGTGCAGATAAAAGACCTGCTAATGAGTAAATCATCACCTTGATACGGGAGACTTTAATTCCCGAAATTAATGCCGCTTTCTCATTACCTCCAATCGCATACGATTTTCGACCGAACGGTGTTTTGTGTAGAATTACCCAGAGCACACCGAAAGATAATAGCATTGTTACCGCTGGCACAGGAATTCCGAGAAAATATCCTCGACCAAACAGTTGAAACGCATAGCTGTCCCCAAGTCCGGTAATCGGATTACCCTCCGTGTAAACGAGCGTTAGTCCACGGAACAGAGTCATCGTTGCAAGTGTTGCAATAAATGGTGCCATATTTCCTTTGGTAATTAACAATCCATTGACCATCCCCATCAACGCACCAAGCAGACAGCCGATTAAAATAGCAAGAATAGGGTCAATACCTGATACCATCATGCCAGCCATTAACGCACTTGAGAGCGCAAGAATGGATCCAACCGATAAATCAATCCCGCCTGTCAAAATAACAAACGTCATTCCGTAGGCAATAAGGGCGTTGATCGCCACCTGTCTAAGCAGGTTTAATAGATTCAAAGGTTCTAAGAAACTTGGGTTTAATATGGACACAGTTACAATAAGAGCAAGTAATCCAAGCAATGGCCCGAGCTTCTGCATCACATTTCCAACGTGGTTCGTTTTTATCGTCTTATTCATTTTCGTGACCTCCGGTTGCCAGTGTCATTATTTTTTCTTGTGTAGCCTCATTTTTAGAGACTTCACCTGTCATTTTTCCTTCATGGAATACTAGAATACGATCGCTCATTCCGAGAACTTCAGGAAGCTCGGATGAGACCATAATAATCGCAACTCCTCGATCCGTCAGTTCATTCATCAAATGATAAATTTCTCGCTTCGCTCCAACATCAACTCCACGAGTCGGCTCATCTAGGATCAATACCTTTGGTCCGATACCAATCCACTTAGCAATCACAACTTTTTGTTGGTTTCCTCCGGATAAATTCCTCGCACTTGTTTTTGATGACTCTGTTTTAATCGTCAGTCTCTTAATTAATAAATCGACGAAATCCTGTTCACTTTTTTCATTGATGAGCCCATTTGGTGCAAAGCTGTAAAGACTCGGCAATGCGATATTGTCTCGTAAAGAAAAATCAAGCACGAGCCCTTCTTCTTTCCGATCTTCCGTAATAAATCCTAGCCCGAGCTTTACTGCCTGATTAGGATTTTTAATCGTAACCCGCTTCCCTTTAATGAGAATTTCCCCATCGTATTTCCCATCGAGTCCAAAAATCGTTCTCATAATTTCAGTTCGACCGGCGCCCATCAAGCCTGATACCCCTACAATTTCACCAGATCGCACAGAAAAGCTGACTTTCTCAAACACTCCTTTTCGTGCTAATCCTTTCACTTCTAACATTATCTCACCCGGCACTTGTAAACGTTCTGGAAATCGATCAGTTAAATCACGACCAACCATTTTACGAACGACTTCATCAAAGCTCGTGTTCGGTATCGACTTCGTGTCTACCGTTTTCCCATCACGCATAACAGTGATGCTGTCACAAATTGTAAAAATCTCCTCCATGCGATGAGAGATATAAACAATCGAGACACCGCTTTCTCGTAGTGATCGAATGACATTAAAAAGCATTTGAATTTCTCGTTCTGTCAGAGCTGCAGTTGGCTCATCCATAATGATTACTTTTGCATTTGTCATAAGCGCTTTCGCGATTTCAATCATTTGCTGCTGCCCAACCGAACATTTACCAGCTTCCTGCTGCAAAGGGATGGAGATTCCAAGTTTCTCAAACTGCTCTTTTGCGATCGCTTTCATTTTTTTCGTATTAATAAGACCAAAAGATGTAACCGGTTCCTTATTGATAAATAAATTTTCAAGGACTGTCAGTTCCGGCCAGATATTAAGCTCTTGATGAATAAAAGCCACACCATTTTCTTCTGCCTGCTTTGGATTGTCGAAAACCGTTTCTTTTCCATCAATCGTGATGGTTCCGCTATCCTTCTTGTGCAAGCCAGTTAGTATATTCATCAGTGTTGATTTACCGGCACCATTTTCCCCCATCAGGGCATGAACCTCACCGTCTTGTATGTCGATCGCGACCCCTTCAAGCACTTTGTTTGCGCCAAATGCTTTATGGATATTATGCATGCTGATTTGCATGTTTTTCACCTCTTTTAAAAGATTACACCTGCGTGAAGAATACAATTTGCGTACGGCGTTGTTTCTCCAGTTCGTATAATTACTTTTGCTAGTTTTGTTCGCTCTTTAAACACTTCATGTGGTACATATGCTTCTTCTACATCAGCTAAAAGTAGCTCCAGATCTTCTTTTACTTTCTTGTTTGAGTCGATTTCATCAGCCATGGTCACCCGTTCTACAACCATTTCTTTAAACAGTTCCCTCACAACATCAATGAAACTTGGGGTGCCGGGCTTTAAGGCTAGATCAATTTTCAAAACGCCATCTGGGACTGGCAAACCCACATCAGCGATAACAACCTGATCAGTATGACCAAGATCATCAAGAACTTTTGCAATATGACTATTTAAAATTCCGTTACGCTTCATTCTTAAGATGTCCTTTCTACTTCATCACGTGTCGGCATGCCACCCTGCGCTCCAAAACCAGTCACAGAAAGCGACGCAGCACGATTTGCAAACGTTAAGCTCTGTACAAGCTCTTTACCTTCAGCAATCGCTGTCCCGAATGCAGCATTAAATGTATCACCAGCACCAGTTGTATCAATGGCCACAACCTTAAAAGACGGAACAAGAACTTCCTTACTTCCATCAAAATAGCGTACGCCAGAAGCGCCTTCTGTAATAAATACCTTTCCTGGAAACTCTTGAAGTGCACCTTCCTTGGATTTACCTCCAAACAAAACAGCTGCTTCATGCTCATTTGGGGTAATATAAGCAGCATGGTTAATGATTTGCTGTGATATAGGACGAGCAGGAGCAGGATTTAATAAAAGCGGCACCTGAAGCTCATTACAAAGCAAAGCAGTATGTTCGACTGTTTCTTCAGGTATTTCCTGTTGAATCATAACAAGGTCACACTCGCTAATCAGTTGCTTTGCCCGATCCACGTAGGAAGGTGTTACATGATCGTTTGCACCTTTTACGACGACAATACTGTTGTCTCCTTCAGCAAGGATGATATGTGCCGTTCCGCTTTCCATATCTGTAACCGGTTCCACATAGTCTGTATGAACCCCATTTTGTGCAAAATTGGCAAGAATGGCTTTTCCGTAATGATCGTCACCAACACAGCCAATCATATAAACATCTGCTCCAAGACGTGACGCAGAAACAGCCTGATTGGCTCCCTTTCCACCTGGAACGGTTTTAAATGCTTTTCCAAGTACAGTTTCTCCTGCCCCCGGTCGTTTCTCTGAAGTAACAACCAGGTCCATTGAGGAGCTCCCGATCACGGCAATTTTTGCTTTTCTCATTTTTCATCAACCTTTCTAGTTGTATTTCGTTCAACCAGTGTGACTGGAAGTTGAATCGTTTGTTCTATTTCTTGTTCTTTTTTGATCATTCGGATTAAAAGCTTCGCTGCCTCCTGGCCCATTTCATAAGCAGGTTGCCTGATTGTTGAAAGGGATGGGTACGATAAGCTGCTTTGTGGTATATCATCAAAGCCAATAATTTGTACATCTTCTGGAATGTTTCTACCAAGACGAAGCGCTTCATGTAGAATAGCAATGGCGACAATGTCGTTACTTGAAATGACGCCGTCTGTATCTGGATATTTCGCAAATAATTCCTCTGCCCATTTCTTCGCATCTTCAAAAGCATAAGACGTTGTTGACAAAACAGAAAAATCTACAGCTGCTTGACTGAGCTCTGAGAGTGCTCCCTGAAAACGATCCTGCGCGGGCTGAACATGTGCAGGGCCCTTTATGAGCGTGATTTTAGTTGCCCCTCTCTCAACCAGCGCTTTAGCAGCAATTCTACCGCCATCTCTTCCGTCAGCAAAAACTGAAGGGTAGTTCTTTGGTGTCCGATCAAGAAAAACAACTGGTAAATCTAATTCCTTATAGTTGTCACTATCTGTATTGTTAGTAGCTGATATTATCCCAACAACTTGATTCTGTACAAAGGTTTGGATATAATCCAATTCTTTCGTCGCATCTTCATCACTATTTCCAAGTAAAAGGCGAAAACCTGATCGGTTTACTTCATCCTCTACACCCCGAGCAAGCTGAGGGAAGAATGGATTCGTAATATCTGGAAGTAACAGACCAATAAGGCGCGACTCTCGCTTATATAGTGATCGAGCCACTTCATTCGGACTGTAATTCAGATGTTTAATCGTTTCCATAACTCGCTTTCTCGTATCAGCCCCAACATAGCCGTTATCATTTAATACACGTGATACGGTAGCAACTGAAACACCTGCTTCTTTTGCTACATCTCTTATAGTAGCCATTTCCTTCCCTCCCTCGCTTTTTTATCATGTAACCGGTTACATATAATTTACCACACACTTGAATGCGTTTGCAATGTTTTGTTATTCAATTTTTTCCTGACAAGTTGGGCAGTAATAGAGCCTGCGTGAACCAGCTTTTACCTTTTGGATTTCCGTACCATCGATCCGACATGGCTCACCTTCCCGATTGAAAACCCAGTGTCGATATCCTTTTCTCGTTTGGCCTTTTTCCTTAAGCTGCTTTGCTAACTCAATATCGTTCGTAATACCATTGTGCTCATACGATCGCTTTACAAGCATCAGGGCTACTTCTGCTGCTTTGTTTAACTGGTCTTGTGAGCAATCAATCGGTCTTAAATCTGGATGAATGCCTGCTAAGAACAGGATCTCGCTTCGCAAATAGTTTCCAATTCCACCAATGAACGATTGATCAAGTAAAAGCGAAGTCCACTTTTTCCGGCGAAACGCTTTTGATTCAAATCTTTCCACTAACTCTTCTGCTGCCACTTCTTCTGTTAGAAGGTCTGGACCTACTTTTGCAATAAACGGATGAAGCGGGACTTCCTCATCTCTCAATACTTCAATATCTGATGCACTATATAAAAGCGCTGACTTCTTCTCATTGTGTAATGCTAATCGCAGCTGCCGGTTTGTTTTCGGATATTTGTAGGCATTCCTGATCATCCATTTCCCGTAAAGCTGGTTATGAGAATAAATAGTATAGCCATTATCAAACCGAATGAGCATGGCTTTTCCTTTTGTATCCACTCTAACTACATTAGCTCCCCTAAGAATTGACTCATATCCTTTTAGCTCATTAAAAGCGAAGAACACGTCCATAACGCTCCCTTGAGTTAACGCCTTCTCTACTTGATCTGCTGCTTTTCTTATTTCAGGACCCTCTGGCATGACACATTACCTTCTTTCTAATCAATAGATGCTGTCAAAATTCCCTTAACTCTGCCTTCTTAAACGAATGAGAAGGCAGCACAGGTCACCTTCTCAAAAAATCTTTTTATTTTCTTAGGGTTTAACCACCAATGGTTTTGCGTATACCAAGTACTTTTTCTAATTCTGATTTTTTCTGATTTTCAACAAGAATGTACAATACATCATTCACTTTGATTTTTGTATCACCTGATGGTGCGATTAGCTGATCCTTACGAATAATGGCACTTACGAGTACTTTGTCAGGAAACGATATATCTGACAATTCTTTTCCCAGTAGCTTTGATGAAGACGTGATCGCGTAAGGAATCATTTCTGCGTTAACCGTTGTTGAAGATACGAGTTCTAGTGAATGTGATGGAATATGAACTTCTGGCCCTGTTAAGCTAAGACGCTTGGCTAGATATGGAATTGTAGCACCCTGGAATAATGCCGATGTCAGGACGATGAAAAAGATTAGATTAAAAAACAGCTGGCTATTTTCGAGTCCTTCTAGAAGGGGAAAAGTTGCAAGAACAATAGGAACTGCGCCACGAAGACCTGCCCAAGAAAGAAATACCTTTTCTTTTATCGTAAATTTAAACGGAATGGTTGAAATCAATACCGCAAATGGTCTGGCTATTAAAATAAGAAAAAGTGATAGCGCAAGCCCTTTTAGAACAATCCATGTAGAAAATAGCTCTGAAGGAAAAACAAGTAAACCAAGCATAATAAACATCAGGATCTGCATCATCCACGCAATTCCATCATGGAAACGAAAAATGGTTTGGCCATATGGAAGGCTTTTGGTATTCCCAAGAACTAGTGCTGCTGCATATACAGCAAGCAAACCACTCGCATTTACAAGATCACTGATACTAAAAGTAATCAGAGCAATAGCAATTGAGAATACGGGATACAATCCGCTCGATCCGAGCTCAATGCTTTTCATAGCCCAAGAAGCCGCATAACCAAAGATAATACCGAGTAAAAGTCCTGCTCCCATTTGCCAGAAGAATGTCAGAAACATTGAAGCACCAAACGTTTCCGCGCCAATCGCAAGCTGTAGTAATGATAGAGTCAGAAACATCGCCATTGGATCATTAGAACCCGATTCAGCTTCAAGCGTGGATTCAAGTTTTCTTTTAATGTTTTTACCTTTTAGGACAGCGAACACGGCAGCCGCATCTGTAGACCCTACGATCGCTCCAAGAAGAAGGGCTTCATTCCAATTCACATCAAGAAGCATCTTGGCTACGACGCCAAATAATCCTGTGGTAATGAGAACACCAAAGGTTGCGAGAGAGAGAGAGACAGGAAGAACGGTTTTCATTTTCTTCCATTCGGTTTGCAAACCACCATCGAATAAAATAAGTACAAGTGCAAGTATTCCAAGTGACTGAGTCAAAGAAGCATTGTCAAAGTAAATAAATCCAAACCCATCACTTCCAAACAACATTCCAACAATAATAAAGAGAACAAGTGCTGGAACACCAAGGCGTGAAGAAAACTTCGCCATCACCACGCCACCAATTAAAAATAACGCACTAAATAAAATAACTGTATTTGTTTCCATCTATCTTGCCCCTTCTATAAATTCACATCGATTCTTAATTTCGGAATTTGATCAGGTTTAATGCCAATGTATTTAAGTGTTTCACTACGAGTAGCATGTCCATAAATTTTTTGAATCAGCGAAACCGCAACTCCCTGTTGAAACGCGTGATAACCAAACGTTTTTCTTAAACTATGAAAGCTAACGGGTTGGTCCAATTGCGCTTCTTCTGCAGCGTTTGCCACAATACGATGAACCTGTTGACGGGTAATTGGACGCAATGGACTTTTTTTCGTATGAAATAAAAAAAAGTCAGGGCTGTAGGAATAATTTGCCATATATAAATTCAGGGCTAACTTCACACCTGAATTAAGGTAAATATAAGTCGTTTCCGTGATAGCAGGATCAAGATACTCTTTAAGCTTCCCATCTTCCAATACATCAGCAAACGTTAGGTTCAAGAGAGGGGATAACCTCATGCCGGTATTCACACTGAACATCAAAAGCAAATAATCCCGCTTTGACCTGCTAAGCAGTGTGTCCTTCAATTTATTAATGTTACTCAAACTATGTATTGGTCCAACATAATTCATCTCTCTCCCCCTTCACGTGACTCAATTATATCATTGATAAGGATATGTCACTAACTTCATGCTTTAACTTAGTAAATGCAGCTTTATTAAAAAGGAATATCGACCTTTTCGTAGTATAATAATAGATAACGAAACGATTAAGGAGGGGTTCCATGAATCTAACAGATTGGTTCGAACAGGGAATTTCTAAACATGGGTATATTCATACTATGGACGAGCACCGTGACGACTTACTTACGATTTACAACCACTTCAAACTCGAACCATCCGATATTGACTTTTTACATTCACTCCAATTAGAACGTCTTCGTGCTTTAGTGTTAACTGCTGATTGGTGTGGTGATGCTATGGTGAACCTCCCTATATTTATGAGAATGACTGATGAAGCCATCATCGAAACGAAGTTTTTTATTAGAGATAACAACCTCGAACTGATGGATCAGTATCTTACAAATGGTTCGGCAAGATCCATCCCGATCATCATTATAATTGATCAAAATGGAAATGAAATTGGTAAATGGGGACCACGGGCACCCGAAGTTCAAGCGTACGTTGACAGTGCGAAGCAAAACCTTCCACCTAAAGGAGAGCCTGATTTCAAGAGTGCGTTTCTATCATTTATACACGAAACAACAGAACGATTTACGACAGATACCGACATGTGGACTCATATTAAGGCTGACATGTTAGAGATGATTAAACGTTCCATTTCTGTAGCAAAGTAAGATGGATCTATTGATGGGATATACCTTAAAAACGCCCGGCTTATGCCGGGCTCTTATTATGCCCTTTTTTGATAAAGTCACAAGCCTGTCTATTGACAGTCGAACACAGTCGATTTACACTTGTTTGTATAGAATTTTTCCTTAAGGCAAAAAACGTGATGATAGGAAATATAGAGTGTGATAAAGAAGGAGAGGTTTCTGATGACGGATTGGTTTATTGAATTAAGCCCTGTAATACAGGCACTAATATTTACATTGTTTACTTGGGGGGCAACTGCGCTTGGCGCTTCCTTCGTATTCTTTACGAAAAGCGTTAATCAGAAGCTATTTGATGGCATGCTCGCTTTTGCCGGAGGGGTTATGATTGCGGCCAGCTTCTGGTCACTGCTAAGTCCTGGTATTGAAATGGCTGAACAACAGGGTGTGCCCGGGTACATTCCAGCCGTTGTTGGTTTTCTACTTGGCGGCGTTTTTCTTATGCTTGTCGATCGTATTCTTCCTCATATCAATGAGGATTTGTATTTCAAAGACATTAAAGATAAGAAAGCAAAGCACAGAACGGCTATGCTGGTGTTCTCTATCACCATGCACAACATCCCTGAAGGCCTGGCAATCGGAGTTGCGTTCGGTGCCCTTGCAGCTGAATTTTCATCTGCTTCACTTGCAGGTGCCATTGCGCTCGCAATCGGAATTGGGATTCAGAACATTCCTGAAGGAACAGCAGTGTCAGTCCCACTTCGAAGAGATGGGATGTCACGACGTAAGAGCTTTTACTACGGCCAGCTATCCGGGATGGTAGAACCTCTGTCTGCAGTAGTTGGTGCTTTAGCGGTTATATTCATTCAACCACTTCTTCCATATGCGCTAAGTTTTGCGGCGGGTGCGATGATCTTTGTAGTTGCTAAGGAAGTTATTCCAGGATCTCAAGAAAAGGGAAATGTCCAAACCGCGACTATGTCCTTAATGATCGGATTTTCCGTGATGATGGTTCTTGATGTTGCATTAGGATAAATACGGAAGGCAAGTAAACCACTAGCGGTTTACTCGCCTTCTCTTATTATGGAACAGGGTTAATGTTACAAACACTTAACCAGTTTCCATCGGGATCCTGAAAACCGAAGCCCCCCTGCTTGCCTGCTTCTATAGGTAAAGAACCAACTTCTACCCCCTGCTCACTCAAATACGCGTGATAATCATGGAGATTTCTTGTATAGAAATCGATCACACTATGCGTCACCTTTGTTTTTTCGTTATAAAAAGAGAGGGGTGTATGCTCTTCCACCTCAACCAGATAAAGCGTCGGCTCCCCTTTAGAAGAAAGTGACAGCATAGCAGTCCCAGAAGATTCATCATGGTGAATGAGGCTCAACTGAAGAGTTTCCGTGTACCAATAAACAGATCTCTGTAAATTGGTAACCGGAATTTCAATCGTTGCTATTTTACTAATATGCATAGTAATACCTCCTCGTAAAATTACGATTAAAGAATATAAAACGCATAGCGATAGATTCCATAATATAGTGGAATAAGCATGACAACGGAAAACACAATCGTTGTTGCCTTCACAGCCACTTCACTTAGCTCTTCAATTTTCTCATCACTTTGATCGAAATATATCACAAATAATAGATCCCACAATATGCCGACAAAAAAGATGATCTTCCACAGGATCGCCACACCAATTGAGAGACCTGTTACGTATCCGAACAATCCTGTCCAGGTTGTTGCGGTGACGATAAAATCTATCTTCATTGAGACAGTCTTATATTTCCCTTTTAATAGAAAGCCAATGGCTGGCGCTCCCAGCAAACCGAGGTAAGCAATCCACAAGACATCCGACATTTCACATACCTCTTTCTTATCTGTCTGTTATGTACTAGTTTACAAGATATGAGACATGAAAGAACAATATATACACATTATCCAAACAAACGGACACCAGCTTAGGACGTCCATTTGCACATTAAGAACACGAATGTTTAATTAGTTTTCTTCTTAGCAGCTTTCTCTGTCAGTTTACTAACCAGTTTCCGTTCCTTTTTTACTTCATACTCTTTAAATTCCTGACGAACTGATTTAAACAAATTAATACACATAACAATTAATATAACTGTAAAAGGCAAAGCTGCGACAAGTGAAGCCGTTTGCAAGCCCTGTAGACCACTACTAATAATTAACACAGCAGAGATGGCTGCAATCAGGGTACCCCATACAAGCTTTGAGAAAAGAGATGGATTTAAACTTCCATTTGACGTCATCATTCCGAGTACAAATGTAGCGGAGTCTGCTGAAGTAACCAGGAATATGCAAATAAGGAAAATAGATAACGTCGATAGAATCGCTGTTAATGGGAATTGCTCAAGCGTCACAAATAGTGCGCTTGTTACATCATTGTTAACGGCGTCAGCAATCGACGTACCCTGAAATAAATCTAGATGGAATGCAGCTCCTCCAAATACGGCAATCCATACCATCGCAATAAATGGTGGAATAATAAGAACACCGAAGATCATTTCACGAATAGAACGTCCTCTAGAAACTCTTGCTACAAATGCGCCAATAAATGGAGACCAGGCAATAACCCATGCCCAATAGAAAACCGTCCATTCTTTGACCCATGTTCCTCCCTGATATGGTGTCATATAGAAACTCATTTCTATAAATTTCTGAATATAGCCACCGACAGCAAGTGTAAAACTCTCAAGGATAAACACTGTTGGTCCAAGGAAAAGAACAAACAGCATTAGGGCAAGAGCTAGAGCAAGATTCAGATTACTTAAGTATTTGATCCCTTTATTTAATCCTGTCGTTGACGATACCATGTACAGAATAAATAAGACCGCTGTGATCGCAATTTGAATCCAAGCATTCTGAGGCAGACCATACATATAATTAAGGCCGCCATTGATTTGCAAGATACCAAAACCGAGAGATGTTGCAACGCCCATTACGGTCGCAATAACAGCAAGAATATTAATAATCGTTTTCCATGGTACTTTCTTATTATGACTCGTTTTCGTAGAAATTGTTTCGCTAATCAAGCTTCTGCGATCTTTCCGATATTGGAAATAAGCCATCACAAGACCGACAACGGTAAATACCGACCACTGATGAACACCCCAGTGGAAAAATGAATACCGCATTGCAAGCTTTGCTGCCTGCTCTGTTTCTCCTTCAACGCCAAACCCTGCTGGAGGATTAGCGAAATGTGTCATCGGCTCTGCGACACCCCAGAAGACAAGACCTACTCCAAAGCCTGCGCTAAAGAGCATCCCAATCCATGTAAAAAATGGGTATTCCGGCTTCTCTCCATCTTTCCCAAGACGGATTTTACCGTATTTACTAATAGCAAGATAAAAACAAAAGAGAACGAAAAAGATAACGGCCAGTAGATAAAACCAACCAAACGCATTAGTCGTAAATGAATAAACCGAATTTGCGACAGCAGCAAACGATTTTGGGACGACCGCTCCCCAGATAACAAGTAACAAAATAATAACAGCTGAAACCCAAAAAACCGGATTCTTACCCTTAGCTTTATTTTCTTTCATGAATCTCTCCTTTCCGACCGGAAATAATGTCTTTCCCCTCATTTACCGATCGTCATTTACTAGAATTGTTCGTATGTCTAGTACCCTCCTTCACCAATAATTAACCTATATTTCCCTTTAGTTTATAAAGCCAATAAAAAATCGACTTTTTATAGCCGATTTCAGAAATTATTGTATACCTTTCTTTACTAAAAAGCGCTGCCCCTTCTCTCCTTGCTCGCTCATACCTGCAAGTGAATGTTTTGTTTAGGAGCAGGTCGAGATCCCTTTAGTGTCGGATCACCGAATTCCATAGATTCAAGAATTTGCTCTTCTGAGAAGCCAGTCATCTGTGATAGCTGTCGAATGTCTATCTTCTTCTTTGACATGCTCTTGGAATTCTGAACGGCCGCCTGTGTCTGATAATTCACTACTGAGTAGCGGTGTGTTAAAGTTCCTACAGAATGCCTCAAAACTTCGTTCCCCTTTCCATTAAAAATTGCCTTAACTTCTGGAGGAAGCAGGATTATGGTTTGAATACCCGACCTTCTATAAACTAAACTGGATATTAGGTTTGGAAAACTTCGCTATTTCTAAATTCATTGGTACAACAGCGATACAATGTTGTCAATCCATTAAAGATAGTACAAATGGTTTGGTTAATCAGCGTTCGAAATAAACTGCACCAAAAAAATCGTACCGGCGTCCGGTACGATTTCATTCTATTATACAGCTTTTGCAGTAATTTCTACGTCAATATTACCTCTTGTTGCTTTTGAGTAAGGACATACTTTATGAGCTTCCTCAGCTAGCATATCTGCGTCTTCTTGACTAACACCATTGATTTCAACTGTAAGAGTTACACCAATTTTGAAGCCATTATCAGCTTCATCTTTCAAAAAGCTAACATCCGCAGTTGTTTTAGAATTTATTTCTTTTTTCTTCTTGGATGCTACAAGGTTTAATGCACCATCATAGCAAGCAGAGTATGCAGCAGCAAATAGCTGTTCCGGATTCGAACCTGTTTCATCAGAGTCGTCAGTTGGCATCACAAGATTAAAATCGATTAAACCATCTGAAGATTTTACCGTACCCTTACGTCCACCTTCTGCAGTTGCTTGTGAAGTAAATAAAACGTTACTCATTAAATATCAGCTCCTTATTATTTGCATACAACTGCAATGTACCCTGTTTAACACCAGTATTAAACATGACATACTCATATTTATTATCCTAGAGCTTACTCCGGTGTAGGGATCAGCTCCATGGAAAATCTGAGATAAAGTGGTTGATTCTTTTTCTATAAGCATATAATCTAACCAAAAGAGAACGCATGTTCCATATTCGGAGGGGGATCTACATGGCTAATTCAGCTTTACTCATGATAGATGTGCAGAATGGAATGTTTCAAAGAGGGCGAGCCGTGTATAACGATGCTAGGCTGCTTTATAATTTCAAAAAGATTATAGCTTCTGCAAAGTCAGAGCAAATGCCTGTTTTTTACATTCAACACGAAGCAAAACACCTTGAGCCGAACAGCCCAGCCTGGCAGCTTCATCCTTTTTTACAGGTCGAGAATGATGACGAAATCATTCATAAAACAACACCCGATGCTTTCTATAATACAAACCTTGAAGATAAATTACGTGCAAAAGACATCCAGCATCTCTATCTCTCTGGTATTCAAACTGAAGTATGTGTGGATACTACATGCCGCTGCGCTTATAGTAAAGGGTTTCAAACTCACTTGATTCAAGATGCCCATAGTACTTGGAACTCTCCGTCATTTTCTACTCCAGACATCATTGCGCATCACAATCACACGCTGCAATGGTTTACAAACACAATATTAACTGACTTCTTTGTGGAAAGACTTCGCTAAAGTCAATTTTTCGTAGTCTGCGGTGTCCATTCATTTATGACTTGTACGATCTCTAGCAATTCATTTACCGTAGCGCCAGCACCAACCGCTTCGCCATACTCATTCTTCTTCCATATTGTTCTTAAGCCTGCACCCTTTGCACCAGATATATCGTTTTCTGGATGATCTCCCACATAGACGGCTTCATGAGCTGAAATGTTCAGACGCTCTAATGCCCGGTCAAAGATAACAGGGTCTGGTTTTTTAATGCCCTCCTGCTCTGAAATAAGTAAGACATCGAATAACTTCTCAATTCCAAGAGAACGAATGTTATTTAATTGAAATTCAGTCCGTCCATTTGAAATTAATCCAAGAGCATATCCTTTCTCTTGAAACCCTTCTAACATTTCTCTCATGCCTTTAAAAGAAATGCAATGCGATTGAAAGTTTTTTATGTAATCATCAAGTAAGTCTTTTGAGGAGATGTCCAGCGCAAACTCCTCCACAAGTTGCTCATACACCTTATCCTTCCATGTGTATCCATTGTTATCAAGATCGATGAAACGCTCACAGTAATGCGCTTCTTCTAGGTCCCTCCTCTCAGAAAATTTTCTTTTAAATTGATCATGAATGAAACTTTCAACAGATGCTTCCCTATTTAACAGTGTTCCATCAAGGTCATATAGGATGGCTTTTATCATGGCTTTCAGTCCTCCTTTTCATGATCTATTCTAGTTCTCCTCAGCTATTCCCTGTTATTTCAAAAAGACTATCTGAACCCAGATCATTTAAAGTGTATCTGCTCCTGAATTGAGCGATATATACCAGGAGATTGAGTATTTCCTTAGAAATAGTCAGATTCAGTTCTCTTTCCCATGACCCCTTCCTAACTTCCTGATGACCTACATTCCTGAGGTGGGAGTTACTGTCCCTTAAGGGAGGACAGATCATCAGAATCCTTCCGCTTTTTTTACAACTACTGTAAAATAGATTGGTAGAGTAATGAAAAGGGGGAACTAGCTTGATTAGACGCCTAACAGATTCCGATCACAAACAGTGTCTTTCCTTATTAACGCCTTACGCAGCAGAAAATCTGTTTATCCTGGGTGACATAGAAGCCTTTGGGTATGATCAGCCTTTTCAGAAGCTATGGGGTGATTTCTCATCAAATAATGTTTTACGTGCCGTTCTTTTAAAATACGAAAAGAACTACATCCCTTACGCTTCTGGAGAATTTGATGCAGAGGGGTTTGCTCATATCATTTCGGAAGACACGGAGTTCTCAATGATGTCTGGTCTCGAGCGGGTAACTCGTCAAATACAACCATACATTTCACACCCCTGCCGTTCAAGTCGGGAATTATTTTATGCTAAATGTGATAGCGTAGAACACCTTGCTCTCGATAATCTGCATGAGGTTAAAGTGGCTGCTTCTCTGGACCTTGATTCTATTCACACCTTGCATCAAAGTATTGATGAGTTTGAATCAGGTGAAACAGTGGAAGAGAAGCGACGCAATTTAGAAAAAGGTGTTGCGAGAACGTATTTTATTGAGCAGGACGGTAAGCCGGTCTCAGCCGCTTCCACAGCAGCTGAGAATTCTAAATCAGCCATGGTTGTGGGAGTATGTACATTACCGGGGTATAAACGGCATGGATATGCATCTCAATGTACAAGCAAGCTCTGTTATGATGTGCTTTCTGAAGGCAAAGAGCTTTGTCTTTTCTACGATAATCCTGATGCCGGAAATATTTATAAACGAATCGGATTTCGGGACATCGAGAAATGGATGATGTTTTCTTTTGAAACACTATCTGTAAACGTCTGAGAAAGCAGTCCTTATAAAGGACTGCTTTTCTATTAGTAGAATTTCTGTCCTAATGTCCAAGATCGATAGATTAGTTTACTAAAGTAATGTGAATCTAGATTACTAATTCCAGAGTTTCTTTATTTATACCCCACTAGAATCACCCACCCTTCTCTGCTCATTCTCACAAGAATGAGTAGGTCCAAGAATCATTCTACTAACTTGTCAACAAGTAGTCACATGTGCCTTGCTTTATCTATTGAGAAACACCTTCTACTTTCTTAGTATAAAAGATGAAGAATTCATGTTTGTCGGTTCAGTGATCCGGCTATACTTGAATTTCAGAGATAAGCTTTGAAAGGAAGTATTAATTATGAAGAAAATAGGTTCATGGATTTCAATAGTTAGTGTAGCAGTGGTTCTTGCCGCATGTGGACAGGAAAATGTAAATAATTCGGAGAATGATACTACTGGTGAAGAAACAGTTGAAACGCTTGATGTTACACTGGATACTCCTGAAACGGCTGATGCGGGTGAAGCTCTTACTTTTACGGCAACAGTCACACAGGGTGATGAAAAGGTAAACGATGCTGAAGAAGTCATGTTTGAAGTTTGGGAAGAAGGCGCTAAAGACGATAGCGAAATGATTGAAGCTTCAAATGACGGAGAAGGTGTTTACTCGATCAAGAAAACATTTGAATCAGGTGGAACGTACTTCGTTCAATCTCACGTTACTGCTCGCAACCTACACACAATGCCTAAAAACGAAATAGCTATTACTGCAGAAGATAAAGCAACTGGAGAAGAAGATAGTGGACAGGAACACGCTCACGCACATGAAAGTGACGTCTCCATTCATCTCATGAAACCAGATGAAATTAAAACAAATGAGGACATCAATTTAATGGTACATCTTCAAAAAGGTGACGCAGCACTTACAGGCGCGGCTGTTCGCTTTGAGATCTCAAAAGAAGGTGAAGAAAAAGCTGAGTGGGTTGATACCAAAGAAATGAAGGATGGCGAATATGAAGGCACCACTTCGTTTGGTGAAGATGGAGATTATTCCGTGACCATCCATGTAGAGAATGACGAAGGCCTTCACGAGCATACAGAAAAAAAAGTAATCGTTACAGAATAAGTCAAATGCCCGATCTCGACTGAGATCGGGCATTGCTTATGAAAGTCTTAGTTTTTTAAATTTGTTTTCAGTGTGAAAGTTTCCCTAATCGATTATAAACATTTGTTTCTCTTTGTTTTTTACCATTGTTAATATCCCTACGCAGTAAGATAGAAATAACTAGAGCGATACTAATCAATATCGTGAAAACGTAAAATACCGGAATGTAACTATCGGTTCTTTCTTTAATCTGAGCTACTAATATTGGTCCAAACACACCACCTAAAGACCAGGTGGTCAAAAGATAACCGTGAATTGCACCAAGTTGTTTCGTTCCAAATAAATCTCCTATAAACGCAGGAAGATTTGAGAACCCTCCACCATAACAACTAACAACGAGTAAAATAAACATCTGGAACAATAAAGCATTTGTCGTAAGAGGAAGAGAAACAAAAGCTACAATTTGGATGATAAAGAAGATCAAGAAGACAGCTGGTCGACCAATATAATCAGATGCTGCTGCCCATCCAAGCCTTCCCCCACCATTGAATATCCCCATTATTCCTACCATAGTAGCTGCAGTAGCTGCCGACAACCCAACCACTTCCTGTGCCATAGGAGAAGCTACAGAAATAATCATTATTCCCGCACTAGTGTTGATTAGCATCATCGTCCACAGCATCCAGAACCGCTTTGTTTTAACTGCTTCTCTAGCAGTTAATTGAGCTAAATCTTTTTTTAATTCTCTTTTTCCAGATGATAAATCTTTTTTCATGCCCTCTGGCATCCATCCCTCTTCTGGAGGGGCAATATAAGAAGCTCCAAGCACCATCAGAAGAAAATAGCTTGCACCTAATATGTAAAATGTCATTGTGATACCGATCGATTCGATAAAACTGGCTGCAACTGGAGCAGTAATAAGGGCACCTGTACCGAAACCGAGCACTGCCATACCTGTCGCTAAACCTCTACGGTCAGGGAACCACTTTATAAGTGTAGATACTGGTGAAATATATCCGATCCCTAAACCAAGCCCACTTAGCAATCCATATGTAGCCAGGAATAGCGGTAGTGAATCGATCGCAACAGCCAATCCAGAACCAGCTTGTCCTAAACCAAATAAAACTGCTGCAACGATTGCCGACTTTTTGGGACCATTTCTTTCAACGAATTTCCCGAAAATAGCTGCTGAAGATCCTGCAAGCGCCATCATAATCGTAAATGCTAAAGTTACATCTGTCAGTGACCAGCCCATGGATTCAACTAAAGGTTTTTTATAAACACTGTAAGCGTATGCAGCACCAATAGATAGATGAATAGAAATGGCAGATAAAGCAATTAACCACCTGTTTTTAGTTGTTTTCATGTAACTCCTCCTTTTAAAAATCTAGAATATAAAACTGACTTTTTAAAACATGACTCTATTATTTGCATTGAGGAAATAAAATGTCAAACTATTTCAAAAAATGAAAGTTCATAAAATTTTGTAGGAGAATTCAACTAGTAGTAGATATGAAACCTTGAATCGGTATGTCGAACTGGGATTTAATTCTGATCATTTACCTGGTTTCGCCATATTAAAGTTTTGGCAAATCATAAGTATCTACTATTTTTGCAAGGGCTTTTCCTTAAAAATGGAAAGAAAGAATTTGCTTTCTCTTTCTATTAGATACAAATTTTATTAAAATCCAAGAATCCTGCGAACAGACTGAATGTAAGAGTGGCTGACTGTAAGAGATGAATCATCAGAACTTTTCAACGAAATTATTAAATTGGATGCCATGTCCCGCGAAATATCCTTAATATGAGAAATATTAACAATAAAGGAACGGTGAATTCTGATAAAGCTGTCAGGCAGACGCCTTTCAAGCGCTTTTAGTGTATAGATGGTACTGAAGTCTCCTTCCTCGGTATAAAATAGTGTTTTCTTTTGACTGCTTTCAATCAGTGGACCAATTAGCATCTTTTAAAATGGAATTAAATGAAAACGCTTCAATTTCTCAGGAAATCATTTCGTTACTTAAATCCTTCCCCTTCATTTGAGTCATCCAATGGCAGTTTTAAGAACCTGTGTTTCAACCCTCGATTTATATGACATAGAATTAGATCGCCAGGACAAAAAAAGCAATTTACAAAAAGCAGTCAAGATCTAGGCGAAATTCCAGGGCGAATAGAAGAAGAAGCTTTTAACAAAGCGCTTGTTCTGCACGCCGACCATGAACTAAATGCTTCTACTTTCACAGCCCGTGTGTGTGTTGCAACTTTATCGGACATTTATTCAGGTATCTCCGCTGCTATTGGAGCATTAAAAGGACCACTTCACGGAGGGGCAAATGAACAGGTTATGAAAATGCTCCAGGAAATAGACGAGGTTAAGCAAGTGAGTCCATATTTACAGCAGGCATTTGCGAATAAAGAGAAAATCATGGGCTTTGGCCATCGGGTATACAAAGAAGGAGAACCGAGGGCGAAGCATTTGCGCGAAATGTCAAAACAGTTAGCCGAAAGATCAGGAGAGAAAAAGTGTTACGAAATGTCTGTACTGATCGAGGACAGAAGAAAAAGGTTTATTACCAAATGTTGATTTCTACTCAGCTTCTGAATATCACTACCTCGGTATTCCAAAGCAGCTATTCACACCGATTTTTTCAATTAGCCGTGTCGCAGGCTGGAATGCCCATATTCTTTGATCGTGAAGATGGTATGATCCTTCATTATACTTCTGGCTCAACTGGGAAGCCAAAAGGTGTTCTACATGTGCATAACGCGATGATTCAGCACTATCAAACTGCCAAATGGGTCCTTGACTTAAAGGAAGACGATATTTACTGGTGTACAGCGGACCCCGGCCGGGTAACGGGAACTTCCTATGGCATTTTTGCCCCCTGGCTTGTCGGAGTGTCAAACGTTATTCGAGGAGGACGCTTTAGCCCTGACGACTGGTACAAGACGATAGAAGATTACAGAGTTTCAGTATGGTATAGTGCCCCTACCGCTTTCAGAATGCTAATGGCAGCAGGAGATGAGATCATTAATAATTATGATCATTCTTCATTAAGACATGTATTGAGCGTTGGTGAACCTTTAAATCCTGAAGTTATCCGCTGGGGCATGAATTCCCTTAACTTAAGAATTCACGATAACTGGTGGATGACAGAAAGTGATGAATGGTATGTATCGGGTGATTCAGCTTACAAGGATAAAGACGGTTATTTCTGGTTCCAGGGCCGTGTCGATGATGTAATCATGACGTCAGGTGAACGCGTTGGGCCATTTGAAGTGGAAAGTAAGCTTGTTGAACATCCTGCAGTTGCAGAAGCAGGAGTGATCGGAAAGCCAGATCCAGTACGGGGGGAGATTATAAAGGCGTTCATCTCGTTAAGACAAGGATACGTAGTAAGTAATGATCTTCAGGAAGAAATCCGCACGTTTGTAAAAAAAGGACTGGCAGCTCACGCAGCACCAAGAGAGATTGAGTTTAGAGAGAAACTCCCAAAAACAAGAAGCGGTAAAATAATGAGACGAGTGTTAAAGGCATGGGAGCTAGACCTCCAACAGGGGACCTATCAACTATGGAAGAATAAACACCATGCTAGTAACTACCTCATCTATAAACGGACTTCAAGAGAGGCAAATAAAAAAAGGGAAGAAAGGGAGCGATGATTTGAACATTATTCTAATGGGGTTGCCTGGGACAGGAAAAGGGACGCAGGCAGAAAAAATGATTGAACAGTTTGGTGTGACGCATATTTCAACGGGGGATATGCTACGGCAAGAATTAAAAGCAGGAACTCCTCTCGGAAAAAAAGCGAAGGAAAAGATTGATGGCGGTGAATTAGTTTCTGACGATGTTATCATTAGCATGATTATGTAGCCACTGTAACGGCGAAGTCATACAACGAAAGGATGATAAAGAGAAAACAGTTCGAAATCGAATTGAAGTAAACCAAGAAGAGCAAAGCCCACTGGTGGATTATTATGAACAAAAAAGAATATTGAGTAAAGTGGACGGTTCAGAGACGATCGAAAGCGTATTTGAGACAATAAAGGGGATTTTACAGTCAAGAGAACCTCAGCATATTTCCTGAAGTACCTATATTAAATATATTAATGAAGGTTTTCAATCAATATTAATCTCACGCAGATAGTTAAAGTCAGGTGAACTCTCAGCTAGTTCACCTGACTTTTTTCATTCTATACTATATTACTGCTTTCTTCTATATTTTGCTTTACATTCAATCCTTTTAGGACGACTGTTGAGAGCACGTCAATAAATTCATCCTGCGCATTAGGCATTTCCGGACGATAATAATTTGCTCCGATCTCATCTGTCACAACTTTACATTCGTAATCGTTATCGAATAGCACTTCGAGGTGATCGGCTACGAAACCAACAGGAGCATAAACAAATGAGGTAAAGCCCTGTTTTTCGTAAAGATCTCTTGTTAAGTCCTGCACATCTGGACCAATCCATGGGTCAGGTGTATTTCCTTCACTCTGCCAGCCGATTGCAACATTCTTAACTTCAGCTTCTTCTACAATAAGATCTGCAGTTTCTTTTAATTGGTCAGGATATGGGTCACCATTAGCGATGATTTTTTCAGGCAAGCTGTGTGCAGATACAATTAGCACTGCCTTTTCATGCTCGTCAGCATTCATACCTTCAAAAATGGCTTTAATACGCTTCGACCAGTACGAAATAAATTTTGGCTCATCATACCAGCTTTCTACCGAGTGAATCACTGGGCCGCCGATTTTCTCAGCTTCCTGTTTTGCACGCTTATTATAGGACTTGATGCTGAACGTAGAGAAGTGAGGGGCAAGTACGATGCTAACCGCTTCTTCAATGCCATCATTGTGCATTTTTTGAACCGCATCTTCTACGAAAGGTTCAATATGCTTCAACCCAATATATAGTTTGAACTCAATCTCATCCTGAACCTCGTTCAAACGAGCTTCAAGTCCCTTTGCTTGATCCTCTGTAATTTTTGCAAGTGGTGAGATGCCGCCGATTGCTTTATAACGTTCTTGAAGATCTGTCAGCTGCTCTTCAGAAGGCTTACGTCCTCGTCGGATATGTGTATAATAGCGCTCAATATCCTCTTCTTTATAAGGCGTGCCATATGCCATCACTAATAGTCCCATTTTTTTCTTACCCATGAATGTGTTCCCCTCTCATACGGTGTTTAATTACATCGATTGTCTTTTCACCCCGTCCTTAAGGGAAAGTAAAACCCCCACCTTAGGAACGTAGGTTATCGAGACGTTTTGGTAGGGGCAGCTCCCCCCTTTAGGTCCGGTTAGTTCAACTAACCATCAGAGAGGGGGAAGAAAGCCTCCCTCTCTGATGGAAGTTTCACTTTATAATCATTATTATCTAATTGTCAGTATACCCTTTTTTCCCCTTGAAACAAAGGATTTACTCTATTGAAATCGTAACATTTTGTGTCATTTATATTGAACAAACCTTTATGTATCACGCTACTCTCAATGCGCTTCCTTACACAGTATAGCGAACATTTCGCTTTCTGTCTTTCTAGTTTCTACTTCTTTTCAAGCCTCTCCCACTAAGGCTACTTTCATACTGCGTTACAGGGGACAGGCACGTGCTTGTCCCCCATCCCCACAAAAAAAGTTGCGCTAACCAAGTTTGCGCAACTTTTCTCTTATTCACTTTTACTTCTCCATTGCTCCATTATGTTTCGAAACAATTTCACGAAGATCTGTATCATCGTTTTCATCTGTTTTGAAAGCTAGAAGATAGCGAAACTCTCTGTCACCCTGTTCGGAAGGATCAGCATTCTCCTCTTGCTTGCCTGTTGGGGTCTGATTCGCGAAGAACAAATCATTATTTGCACCGGCTGGTGTTGCTGTCCCTTGACCTGGATAAGGAATATCAAGATTAAGCTTTTGATCCTCCGGGATATGTTCAACTGATAAATAATTTACAGAGTAAGTTTGCAAATCAGTTTTTGCGCTTTCTGCATCATTCTCTGTTGTAAAATAAGCTTGTAATGTTTTACTCACTGTTATCCAACTCCTTTTCAATGATCTCACATAAGAGGTTTTCCCGATTCGCTCACGCTCTAACCATCAAAAAGAAAATTAGTACCGTTTTGCAGTCACAACCATCGAAACAAAAACTGTACTGATCATGAGTGCTGCGATTATATTCAGCATCGTGATAGCACTGATATCGATCACCTCGAATTAAAGCAGCGGAATAAATACGATAATATACCCAAGCATGAAAAAGTAAGAATAGAACATTCCTTTCTCTCGAATCATTCTGCTCCGTTCATCCTTCATTTTAAATTGCGGAAAAAGATAGCTTAAACAAAACGACATGACAGCCATAGCAAACATCATATAGCCCGCTGGTATAGGAGCTTCTCTTAGAAAAAATGCCGGTATAACGTGTAAGATGCTCATTAACAAAAAGAAAATCCCAAATCCAATATACGTTTTGTTGACTCCCACAATTACTCCCCCAGGTCAATCCAAATAAAATATCTCTTCCACTATCGTTTCAAATAACTTAGCGATTTCAAGCGAATGGTAGCGAGGGGTTGTATTTTCCCTTTTCTATCGAAATCATAGTCTGCCTCGATACGCCCAGTACTTCCGCAAGCCTATCTTGAGAATAACCACGTCTTTTCTCTTCTCTCGCAGTGCATTTTGCAATCCAATAACACCCTACCGCTTTCTATTCCACTTTATTGTAAGGGTTGACCCCATCTACAACTTTAATAAACCTCCATTTTGAGGTGTGGGTTTAACTGCCCCTTATGGGGGATAAAATCAGCCTTCACGCACAGACTAACTGTGCGTAAGAGGATAAGGAGGCCAGAACATGAATCACTACAAGTTAAACCGTAAAAATGATCCAAGCCTGAAATTGACCAATGCATCTTACAATGGAAACGTAAACGTTGACGAAAAAATAAACGAAGCATTTTACTCAGATCAACAAAAGAATGACTCTACACCTACAGGCTACCTTGGAAATGACACAGCTGCAATTGATGTTACCGGCAACAAAGATGAGGACCGCTAAACAACAAACACGGCATTCGCAATTAACGCGAAAGCCGTATTTCAATCCTATTCAAATGCGCGATAATGCTTCATCATATACAAAGCTGAAACAAGAAGGAATATTCCCGATAACATGAATACAAACTCAAGGCTCACTGTCTCTGCAAGATAGCCATATAAAAGCGAACCCACACCAAACGTAATTGAGATCAAAGCACTCTGAGCGCTAAACACTTCCGGAAGCGATGCTTTTGAACATTTTTTTGAATAAACGTTATCATGACAAGGGATTTTGTCTGCTCCACAATACCTGACAGCACCGTTAGCAGAAGAATGGCTATAACTGGTACACTGTTAAGACCAAATATGAAAGTGATGACGCTGACAGCGAGCGTCGAGAAAAAAAGAATAACCTTCATATTCTTTTCAAATAGCTCTGTGTTACGAGAGACAACGACGCCTCCTATAATTAAACCAATAAACAGGCTAGCATTCAGATAACCCCACCATGCTTCAGACTTCTGAAGGATTTCATTCACAAACAGATAGAGAATGGCCGCTATCCAAACCACATTAGCAATCGCTTCAAGAAAAATCATGGCATGAACTGTTCTTAGAACTGGTTGATTCCAGATTGTTCGCCATCCTTCAAACATTGGAATTCTACTTTGCTTTTTCGAATTCATTTCGTTTTTTATCATCGCCATCATCACCGAGGAGATCGCGTACACCACAAATGTTATCCAGATCACCGATGATCCTGAACTAGCAGAAACGAGAATACCTCCTGCTGCCCAACCACCGAAATGGATCGTCTGGTCCAATACTGAAACAAAACTATTCGCTTTCGCTAGCTCTGATTCCTCTACAAGCACTGGTAGCATCGCATTTCTTGCGGGAGCTGCCCATCCATCTAGAAAAGCAATCATAAAGACAACGCTTAACGTTACTGAGATCGGAACACTGAATTGCGATAAAAAGCTCCCGAGAACTCCAAGCAACAGGGTTTTACCACCCTGAGATCGAACTAAAATGCCTTTCAATGAAAAATAATTCAGTACAACCGGCGCACACATACCACTTATAAAGCGTGCGATCGTAATGGTTAAAGGTAATAATGACAAATAAATTGCAGATCCAGTTGCCTGATAAAGCACAGCAATCAGCGCGACTATATACAGAACGTCTCCTATGTTCGCAAAAGCTTGCCCAAGCAATAGGAAACGATAAGAACGATACCTCATAATACCTACCCCTTTTTATTGTTCTTTCAAAGTACAAAAGGGTAGATGTTTACATTAGGGGCTATCACTACTATTCCTTCATTGATTGACACAGACTATTTTACAATCAGCATTCGGGTTAGAGGGTAGCTATTATGAGGGAATCATAATTTAGTTATTAAGTAAGAAATGGCTATATTTTATCAAAATGGCTTTTTCCCATCCTATTTTATCATACAAAATTGCGAGTTCATTAATATTTCACAAAAATCAGATTTGTTTTTCTTCTTCGCATAGTGCAAACTTAAAGAGTAGACTGAAGCGTTTAGGGAAATAAGTACTAATTCGATGACAATTGTCAGGCTCATTTAAAGTTTTAGTAAATTAAATATCCTCAGTTGAATCCAAACTTGATGAATGCTATCGTAAATAATTGATCAAGCAGGCAATTCAAGGACTAAATCGACCATTGTGATGGAGGTAAGATCTATGAGAATTATTGTAGCTGGCGGAGACGGTTTTTGCGGATGGCCAACCGCGCTTCACTTATCAAAACAGGGCCATGAAGTAACCATTGTCGATAATATGGTACGCCGCAAATGGGATGATGAGCTTCGTTCTAATTCACTAACACCTATTCTTCCACTCGAAGAACGCGTGAAGTTATGGGAAGAAAAAACGGGTAACCGCATCGCTGTATATGACTGTGATCTAATGCACTACGATTTTTTAAAAGAAATCTTCAAACAAGTTAAACCTGAAGCTTTCGTGCATTTCGCAGAACAACGTTCAGCACCATATTCAATGATGGATCGCGAACACGCTGTATTTACACAGACGAACAACGTAGTAGGGAACTTGAATGTTCTTTATGCTATTAAAGAGGTTACACCTGACTGCCACCTGATTAAACTGGGCACAATGGGTGAATATGGACAGCCAAATATTGAAATTGAAGAAGGATACATAAAAATCGAGCATAAAGGACGTGAAGACGTTCTTCCGTTCCCGAAACAGCCAGGATCGTTCTACCACCTTTCAAAGGTACATGATAGCCATAACATCCAATTTGCCTGTAAAATCTGGGGCATTCGCGCAACTGATTTAAATCAGGGAATTGTTTATGGTCTTCATACTGAGGAGGACGAGCTTGATGAAGGGTTAATTAATCGCCTTGATTACGATGGTGTCTTCGGAACAGCGCTCAATCGTTTCATAATCCAGGCTGCGATTGGACATAACATAACCGTTTACGGTTCAGGTAAACAAACTCGTGCTTTCCTAAATATCAAAGATACGATTCGCTGTGTTGAAATCGCAGCTGAAAATCCAGCTGACAAAGGTGAATTCCGTGTCTTCAATCAATTTACTGAAGAATTTTCAGTTCTTGAGCTTGCTGAAAAAGTTCAGCGTGTCGCACAGGCAAAAGGTCTTAATGTGAGCATTGATCATATTGAAAATCCACGTGTGGAAAAAGAAGAGCACTATTACAGTGCAATCAATACGAACTTACTGGATCTTGGACTTGAGCCTTCCCTCTTAACAGATGAGCATATTTCCAGAACGCTTGATACTGCACTGAAGTATAAAGACAGGGTGCTGAAGGAAAACGTCCTTCCTACCGTAACCTGGAAGTAAAATGACCCTAAACTGAGGTGTTTATATGAAAATATCCATCGTAACAGAAACATTCCTACCTTCAACTGACGGGGTGGTTACTCGACTTCGTGCAACAATTGATTATTTAATTGATCAGGGTCATGAAATTCAGGTCATTGCACCTGATTTAGGAGTTCGCAGCTACCGGAATATTCGATTTGATGGAGTTCAGCCTCGTACTTTCTTTTTATATAAGCACCGAAAATTCGGCATGCCTACAAGACTAATTAAGAAGTATTTCGAAGAGTTTGGACCTGATCTTATTCATGTTGTGAATCCGGCATTCATGGGCTACTCAGGTATTAAATATGGAAAGAGGCTTGGCGTACCGCTAATTGCCTCCTACCACACACATGTTCCCAAGTATGCCAATTATTACAATCAGTCATGGTCAGAACCTCTACTCTGGTGGCATTTCAGAAGAATGCACAACAAAGCTGATATTAACCTTTGTACATCACAGGCTATTTTAGAAGAATTGAACGAACAAAACTTCTATAACATGCATCTCTGGAAACGCGGTGTTGACACAGAACGTTTCAATCCTGAATTGCACGATGAGAATATGAGACGAAAACTAACAAATGATCATCCTGAGAAGAGACTACTGCTCTTTGTAGGACGACTTGCCTTTGAAAAAGAAATCGATTCACTCATTCCAATGCTCGAGCAAAATCCGGATGCGCATCTCGCAATTGTCGGGGATGGCCCGTATCGCACTGAACTTGAAAAGAACTTCGCGCACCTCGACAACATTACGTTCACCGGGTTTATGCATGGGGAGGAACTCGCAAAAGCATACGCTTCTTCAGACGCTTTTATGTTTCCATCGACGACTGAGACCCTCGGACTTGTCATTCTAGAAGCGATGGCAAGTGGTCTACCAGTGATCGCTGCTGAATCCGGGCCAACAAATGAACAGGTTGATGACGGTTCAACCGGTCTTCTCTATCGTTCTGGGCCAGAAGGCAATCTTTCTGATGTGATCAAGCGACTTGAGGATGATAACTTACTCGAGAGAATGTCAAAGCAAGCTTATACCCATTCGCGTGACTACGGATGGAGAGGCCCCGCACAGCAGCTACTCGATTTCTATGAATCAGCAATTGAGATGAAACAAGAGGAAGAACAGCGAGCGATCCAATAGATAGAAGGTTGAGTATATGAAACAATGGCGAATTGGCAGAGGTTCTAAACAGGTAATGAGCTTCAGTGCGATTGGTGTGATGAATGCACTTGTCGATATCGGGGTACTCAACCTGCTCATGCTGTTATTTCCAACAGATGACCGAATCCAGCTTATAGCATACAATACAATTTCATATACACTTGCAATTGTGAACAGCTATTTTTGGAATGCGAAATTAACCTTTCCATCCAAATCGATTCATGACCGACGGCAGGTACTTCTGTTTCTCGTTCAAGCTGTTATCGCACTCGGGGTAAGCAACCTGGTTTTTTATGGAGCGCTTATTGCTTTCGACTGGATGTCCTTTCTGCCACGGTATATCGAACGCAATATTTCTAAAGGACTTGCCATGTTTCTCTCCTCAGCATCAAGCTTTTTCATGATGAAGCATCTGGTGTTTCCCCGTTCAAAACCAGATCAGGAATCTAAATAATATAACGAAAACCGCAGGAAATGTTCCTGCGGTTTTCTTATAATTTATTCTATTTTCGACTTAAACTGAGGCTACTTAGCACTCTCTTCTTTATGTTCAATCTTACCAAGAATAAAGGCTGCAGAGAGACCGAGCAGAAGCGTCACAATGCTTGCAATTGCAAGACCTATGTCAGTCTTAAAGCCAGGATATAGAACAACTACAGACCCTATAACAAGGCCAATCATAACTGCATATGTCGAAACCGTAAAGCGGTTAAGCAATAACGATATAAGCTTACCTGTTAAGCTTAGTCCGATGATAATTCCAGCTCCAACCGTTAAAAGCAAAGGGATCTGGAAAGATGAAAGACCGTGGATAACTGTTTGATACGATCCAAGTAGTAGCAATACAAACGAACCGCTTACACCTGGCAGGATCATCGCTGTGCTCGCAAGCCATCCAGAAAAGAACAGAACCACATAATCCATAGCGCCCAATGATTTCATTATTTCTCCAGATCCATCACCTTTTAGAAATAAAGTAGAGGCAATAAGAATCGCCGCTACGATCAGCAAAATGTAATGAACAGGCTGAAATGTCTCTTTATACTCAACCTTTCTAAGTAGAAATGGCACTACTCCAATAATTAAACCGATAAAGAAAAAAAACGTTGGCTGAGGGTAATTCTGAAGAAGCTTTTCCATTAACTGACTGACAAGTAGCAGGGCCAGTCCAACCCCAATTAATAGCGGTAGAAAAAAGCCTATCTCCTTCTTCCACTTTTTACTCATTAAACCGTTAATTCCGCTTATTAATCTGCGATAAATGCCGAGAACCATTGCAATCGTCCCGCCACTAACACCTGGGATTAAATCACTAACACCCATTAATAATCCTCTGTATATATTGCGCCAAACAAACATCTGGTTTCTCCTTTTCGTTAATTCTAATACATACCATACCCTTTCCAGGTCAGTTCCTAACCGCCGGACCTCTCTTAAGATGAATTAGAAACACTCCTTTAACAGGTTCTGAGC
Source organism: Pseudalkalibacillus hwajinpoensis (assembly GCF_039851965.1). Classification (NCBI taxonomy): domain Bacteria; kingdom Bacillati; phylum Bacillota; class Bacilli; order Caryophanales; family Guptibacillaceae; genus Guptibacillus; species Guptibacillus hwajinpoensis. The sequence goes on from NZ_CP156674.1 coordinate 1,458,462, forward strand.
GGCTCACAGCCTGGAAATCAAATCGTTTATACATTTCGACTGCAGGATGATTTTCCGCTCCTGTGCTGACCTCGATCTGTTTCCTTTTATTCTGAAGCACTAAATCCTCCAGCAATTCTCGTCCAATCCCTTTCCGAAAATAGTCTGGATGAACAACGAGCCTGCATATGCGGATAACATCTATATCGAGTTCATATGAAAGGACTCCGGCCAGGTGGTCCTCCCTGTAACAACCGATAAAAGTTTCCTTACTTGATACTATCGACGAGACTGTTTCATGGAGCTCTGGGATATCATGATAGTGAATGATATCTGCTTCTTTTCTGTAAGCAGGGATCTGAATCCCTAAAATTGAATCTGCAATGCTCTTATTCTTATGATCAAGTAGTTTAATCATTCGGTGCCCTCATTTCGTTGTTTCCTTCTACTATGCCATACATTTAGTTTTGAAGATGAATCCATTCTGTGACAGCACTCGTTAGTTGAAATTGGGCATACCTTTACAGTAAAGTGATAAGGGTGAAAAAATATTGGAGGAATTTGATGAGTGATCGAAATAAAGGCATTATCCTACTGCTCATATCATCGTTTGGCTTTGCGATGATGGCAGCCTTTGTTAAGCTTTCTGGCGATGTACCTACGATACAAAAAACAATGTTTCGAAATGCCGTTTCCGCGGTCATTTCATTTGGGTTTGTGATGCATTACAAGGAAAGACTTTTTGGTAAGAAGGAAAACCAAAAGTTCTTGCTTCTACGTTCAGCACTGGGAACACTAGGAATAATTTTCTATTTCTATGCGATCGACAACCTCGTGCTTTCCGATGCTGATATGCTAAATAAACTTAGCCCGTTCTTATTAATTATCTTCTCAGCCATCTTCTTGAAAGAACGAGCAAGAAGCTTCCAACTTACAGCTATAGCCATTGCGTTTGTCGGAACGCTTTTGATTATTAAACCGCAGTTTTCGGTAGAAACCGTTCCGTATATTTCTGGCCTTCTTTCCGCCATTTTTGCAGCTGGTGCTTATACCGTTCTAAGAGTACTCGGTTCACGCGAGAAATTCTATACCGTTGTGTTCTATTTTTCTTTCTTCTCAACTGTCGTGCTCTTACCGTTTGTGATCATATTCTATGAGCCAATGGAGATGAGACAACTCATTTATCTTCTATTAGCGGGTCTGTTTGCAACGCTCGGACAGTTTGGACTTACGATTGCGTATAAATTTGCACCTGCTCGTGAAATTTCAATCTTTTTCTATTCCACCGTCGTTTACTCAGCCCTTATCAGTATCGTCCTATTTGGTCAAATTCCTGATGCGTGGAGCATACTCGGTTATATTGTCATTTTCTCTGCATCATTCTATATGTTCCTGCGAAACAACCGGGAAGCAAAACTCGAGAAACGAGATCTTCAACCGTCTAACTAGAAATGGGCAGTATTCTACAGGAATACTGCCCTCATTTATTCAATCGATACGACACCCAGTCCCCTCCAGGTATCCTTTTGAAAGCTGGTTTAGCCTCTTGCATCACATAAGTAATGGCTTCGTAATTGCCCCTTTTAGTTTCGATTGGTTGAATAATCCGTTCATAGAGATTCCCTTCGCGTCCCTCCTGAAATCCTTCGAGTATATCAATTCTCTCAAGTAGCTTGTCACCCACTTTATAGATTTCTCCATATACTTTTCCATAATCTGATTGTATGTAAGCTGGATACCCGTCGCCTGTATCGAAAAGCTCGCCGCTCCCCCAACTAGTTCGTTCCTTCAGAATGGCTCCTTCGATTACGCTGTGGTTGCTTTCTCCTTCTCGTAACGTGCCATAACAGAAAATAATATGCATCCTGATTTCTCCACTCCTTTCGTTCTACATAGGAAAAGCCCGCATTTTGCGGGCTTAAACCGTATTTCCACTAGAAAATTCTCTTAAGGGCTTTTTTCAATGGTGGCATATCGATTTCCTGGTCTTCAAATGCTTTCTTCAACATGTACTTTGAATAGCTCTTAGCTTGTTCATATGTTATTTTGCCTGGTAATGGAGGCTGCCCTTCAATAACGATATCCACGATGGCAGGCTTTGTCGATTTAGCAGCACGTTCGAATGCTGGCAAGAGTTCTTCGAATTTCTCAACACGATACCCTTCTCCACCAGCTGTTTCAGCAAATGCAGCAAAGTTAAAGTCCTTTAGTTCTGTTTCGAAATCGATATTTCCAATTTCCTGTTGTTCGTATTTGATCATACCGAGGCGCTCATTATTAAGAATAACGACAATCATCGGAAGCTGATATTTCACAGCTGTTAAGAAGTCTTGCATCACCATAGTAAAGCCACCATCACCACAAATGGCTACAGCCTGGCGGTCAGGGTGAGCAATTTTACCAGCAATTGCGCCTGGCAGACCGCAGCCCATTGTCGCCATCCAGGATGAAATAATGAATTTCTGATTCGTCACTCGAAAATGTCTTGCTGTCCAAACAGTTACGTTTCCGACATCCACAGAAAGCACAGCATTGTCATCGACTACTTTTTGAAGTTGCGGCATGATTTGCTGGGGCTTTATAGGTGTTGAGTGCTCAGACTCAATCTTTTCAAGATGGGCCCACCAGTTCTTCATATTTTCCTGACATTTCTCAATAAAGTCCCGATCTTCCTGATAGCGAGTGTGCTCCGTTAAATAAGAGAGTGTCCATTTCGCGTCACCAATCAAGCCGACAGTAACCGGGTATCGCTTACCTATTTGCGTTGGCTCAATGTCAATCTGGATTGCTTTCGCCTTATCAGGCAAATAATCACGATACGGGAATGAGGTACCAACCATAACGAGTAGATCCGTTTCCTCCATTGCTTCATAAGCGGGCTTTGTACCAATTTGGCCAAGCTGACCTAAATTATAAGGATGAACATCCGGGATCGCTCCTTTACCTGGCAGGCTCAATATAACAGGAGCTCCAGTTTTCTCAGCAAATGCAAGCAATTCTTCACGTGAATGCTTGGAGCCCTTTCCGGCAAGAATAACCGGGCGTTTCGCTTCGTTTAGAAGCGCTACAGCTTCGTCAAGGTTTGAGTGGTGCGGGTGAACGACTGCTTTTGATCGAATCAACGACGTGTTTTCAACTCTCTGTTTCACTTTTTCTGCAGCAAGGTCATCTGGAATAGTAAGAATCGCTACGCCTTTCTTTTCAACAGCTGTTCGAATCGCTTGGTGGGTAAGATCAGGCAGGGAAGCTGCCGTTTCTACTCTTCGGTTAAATACAGACACATCATCGAACATGCGCTCAAGGTTGACTTCCTGGAATTGATCCGTGCCAAGTTGATCACTCGCAATTTGACCTGCAATCACAAGAACAGGTGCTCCATCCGCTTTGGCATCGTAAAGCCCGTTTAATAAATGGATCGCCCCGGGCCCAGCAATGGATAAGCAGACACCAATCTTTCCAGTTATTTTTGCGTAAGAAGCTGCAGCAAGCGCTCCAACCTCCTCATGACGAATCTGAATAAATTTCATGCGATCCTGGGCGTTCCTCAAGTTATCGATAAAGTGATTAATTGAGTCCCCAGGCAGTCCATAAATATGATCAACGCCCCACTCAGATAATGTATTAAGTAGTATTTCACCAGCATTTTTCTCAAACATCATGACTCCTCCTTCACATCCAATTGCATAATGAAAGGGTACCCCTCTTTCCAGTCAGCGAAACTTCCCGAGAGAAAAATAATAGCAGCCCGCGGGCTACTATTATTACGTTCTAGGACCACCGGATACATAGAGAACCTGCCCGCTAACAAATGAAGACTGCTCTTCTGCAAAGAAAAGCGCTGCGTTCGCAATGTCTTCAGGCTTTCCTGTTCGTGCCACTGGTATTTGTTTTTTGTTGTATTCGATAAACTGGTCGAAAGGAACCTCAAGTCGCTCAGCGGTTGCCTTTGTCATATCTGATTCAATAAACCCCGGTGCGATTGCATTCGCTGTGATACCATATTTCCCCAACTCAAGCGAGAGCGTTTTGGTTAATCCCTGTATCCCTGCTTTAGCTGCTGCATAATTCATCTGCCCCCTATTACCCAGTGCAGATGTGGAAGAAAGACTGATTATCCGGCCATATCCCTGTTTCACCATGTACGCCTGCGCTGCTCGAGAAGCATAAAAGCTACCCGTTAAATGAACCTGCATCACCGTCATCCAATCTTCGTCCGTCATCTTATAGAGCAGATTATCTCGAATGACCCCTGCATTATTAACAAGAATATCAATAGACCCAAACGAATCAGCCGCTTCATTCATACTACTCTCTACCTGTTCACGGTTTGTGACATCGACTACACCTGTCATAACGCGGAAACCTTTTTCCTCCAGGTGCTGTTTCGTTTGATTAAGCGCCTCTTCGTTCACGTCAGCTAAATAAATGCTAGCTCCCTCACTCGCAAAACGCTTCCCAATACTTGCACCAATCCCTCTACTACCACCCGTTATGTAAGCCGTTTTGTTCTCAAGCCTTTTCACTCATCACCACTCCTGTAACCGTTTTCTTTTTCAATATAATTTGACTATAAATAGATTGCAATTTTCTGTCAACTATTAACCTCTAGTTTAAGCAAGCCTAAAAAGGTGAAATGAACAGTAGAATGAATTTCAATGAATGGAGGATCCTTTTATGAAACATCTCGTATTTTATGATGCTGAATGTCCCTTTTGTTTTTATGTAAAGAAAACGCTCCGAAAGCTTGATTGGTTTAATAAAATCGAATGGATTTCCGTGCAAGACATCGAAAGCCATCCTGATAAATACCCTTACATGCAATTTCGCCATAAGCGTATGTATGATGAAATTCATATGTTAACAACTTCAGGAAAACTTCACGCTGGCTTTTATACGGTCAGAAGACTTCTGATGGCTTTACCTCTTACGGCACCGATTGCATTATTGCTTTATTTTCCATTCTTCGACAAGCTCGGTTCCCCTGCCTATATCTGGTTTTCCAAAAACCGTTATGACTGGTTTGGACGCTATCCTGAGCCCCGTTTCGAGTAATTTCTAATTGTCAGCAGGCTTTCCTTCCTTTTACTAGAATAGTAATTTAAGTAGAAGTGAATGGAAAGTTGCTGACGGTAAAATGAAGAGTGACTTGTCAGGAAGAATGAATCCTGGCAGGTCTAATCGATTTTGGCCTCCACTAATTAATAAGGAGGTAAATCAATGATTACTCAATATTCAAAGGGACTACTTCTCACGAAATGATAAGCTTCATGAACGAAGCTTGAGAAGCGACGATTGCTATAAATTTATCTTTTCCCATACAGGTAAAGGATGTTACGGAACGCCACCGGGTGATATTTCCATTGAAAACATCGTCAGCTAGAAGTAACGGAAGAAAAATTTCTAGTTGAACTTGATAAAAGTCTTTTTAACGATGCCTCTATTGAACTGGGCGTAACAAGAACATTGCCTGAATTTGCAGCTGTAAGTCACTATCATCAACAGCTACAACAGTGGGTCTCTTTTGTAAGAGACTTTATTCGCTTTAATGAATTCCATTCAAAAGAAGCTTCATACTTTTTGGAACACAGTGTAACACAGCTCATTCTTCTCCTGATGAAGCACGGACCTGGCTCACATCAAACACAACTGTCCATTCCTTTTACCACCGCTCCCTTAAGCTTTACAGTCAATGCCATTAAGGAAAGCTATTATGACGATTGGACATTGGATCAGCTTGCTGACCTAACCGGATTATCAAAATTCCAGTTCGCTCACTCTTTTAAAGAAACCTTCAGCGTTTCACCCTACTCCTTTCTACAACTCTATCGGATCATGAGAAGTCAGGAAATGCTTCTAAACTCGAATGAAACCATTCTTTCTATTGCTCTTTCGGCTGGATTTAAAAATCTCTCATCCTACAATATTTTATTTAAACGATTGTACGGTAAAACGCCCTCTCAATTTCGAGCTAGTCACAATTAGATAACAACTGCTTGCCAAAACCATAGCGAAACCGCTCACGATCATCAAAACCTGGACCTCAATAAATGAAGCTAGTGCTCCATATAGGGCAAGTGAGAGAGTATTTGCTAAATACAGGAGAACCGCATTCGTGCTAAATCCCCTCCCAAGCCGATCTTCTGGAACAATCGTCTGCAGAAGATATACTCTCGCAAGGCCTGCGATCGGAATTCCTATCCCTACAAGCACAGCTCCTATAAAAAAGTGTTCGAGTTCATACCATATGCCATAATAAAGTAACCCCGCCCCCCAGATGCACGATCCAACCATATAAATAGCCAGGGTTAACCGTTTGATTATTAGCGGAATAATAAGATTCGCTCCAATAACAACCGCTCCAAAAACCCCTTGAATCAGGCTATACATTTCTTCGCTTTTAAAAGTCACCTCTGAAAGAGCAAGTAGGAGCCCCACTTCCCACACCCAGGTATTGAGAAATACAATAAGAAATGTAAAAAGAAAAAGGGTTCTTATGGAAGCATGATGAAACGACCATGTTATAAATGAGGAGATGGAATGGAAAACGTGTTCGATCGAACGCTCAACTGATTTCTTTTTCTCCGCTATCTTAACACCGAGCAAGCAAAGCGCGCTGCTTGCATAGGTCACCGCATCTATCGTAAAAAAATGAACCGCTCCATACGTTGTCAAAAGCCAGACAGAAATCAGGGGACTGAGGACAGTGACTCCTCTATGTAAGGTATCGTTCAAGCTGTTTTGTTTACTACATTTCGTTCTTGTTCCTTTGTGATCAGTGGTAGCACAGCACGGTGAGCAGGATTAAAAAAGCAGCCAATTGTTTGAATCAAAAAACTCACAATAAGCAAATGCACATACCCTAGCGAATCAACATAATAAAAGACAACGATTGATCCAACCAGTGGAATCCTGATGAAATCAAGCCAAATCAACAGTTTCTTTTTTGGACTCCAATCAGCTATAACACCTCCGATTAATCCGAACAGGAGATATGGTACCGTTTCAGCGATCGCCATTCCTGTCGTCAACATAGTGGATCCTGTAAGATCATATGCAAGAAAGAGAAACGCCATCCCAGACAGCACATCTCCAAGCTTTGAAATCCCACCCCCAAGCAGGTAATATAGAATCGTCTTATTTCGTAACACCTTCCAATACATAAAAATCACCTCTCTCTTTATAGTAAAAAGAAAGAAGTGATTCGTCTTATAACATCTTGTTAATTATTAGCGCAATAATTTACCTTTGCATGCATTAAGCCATGTATCTGCCATTAACCTATTTCCTGCCTCTGTCATGTGCACGCCATCTGTTGTAAGTGTTGCCCCACCATCCCCTACAGCATTTAAAAAGACGGCGTGTGTCGGTACAAGTACAGCATCGTATTTTTTTGCCAGGCTACGGACAATTTCAACGTAAGGAATGAGCATCTGATTACCTTTCGAATTGAGATCCTCCTCAATAATTGTGGGCTCCATTAATACGACTTTTGCGTTTATGCTTTTCGTCGCATCCAATAGCCGCTCATAAATAGAGTGGAAATCCTCCGGGTAAACCTGCGTCATTTCAGGATGACTCAACTGGCGCCACACGTCATTAATTCCTATCGATATAGATAAGACATCAGGATCAATCGCCATAACATCCTCCTGCCATCTATCTTCAAGATCACTAATCCGGTTACCACTAACCCCTTTATTTACGAACTGAATTTCTCGTCCTTTCATAACTTCATCTCTTACCATTCTCACATATCCAAAGCCAAGGCCTTCAGGATCTCGTTTTCGTCCAGAATCTGTAATACTGTCTCCAATGTAAAGCCACTTATTCTTATTCTTATTCTCGATCCCCGCTTCTCTCTGTTTTGATCGTCCACTTTTCAAGAAAGACGCTATGCTTTGAAAGAAGCCATGCTTTTGCGAATTCTTCACTATGAACCACCTCCACCTCTACCACCTCTACATGGATTGATTCGATCGTACCGCTTTGCCCTGTTTTCTCATAGATGGCATCGTGGTTTGCATGCATAAACTGGTTATATGCTTTCCGATCATTCCAGAAACCAATGATGTGTGCTATACAACCATTTCCCGTTGACCATCCGCAATATTGCGCTACAAACCCTGGAGAGTTCTTAATCACTATCCAACGCTCCTGTCCAATAGAAAACGCGTCTTTTACATGCTCGTTCACTTCGCATATAACCTTTTTTATAACCATTTCTTATTGTCTTTCACTGTAATCCGGATGTCTGAAACAATCTGTTGTGTGATCATTAATGATACCTACCGCTTGTAAAAAACTATAGATAATAACAGGCCCAACAAACGTGAAGCCTCGTTTCTTTAAATCTTTGCTTATCTTCTTGCTGAGCTCTGTTTCTACCGGAACTTCCTTAATAGAGGTCCATTTGTTGATAATCGGATCTCCGTTACTAAAGCCCCATATGTAAGAAGAAAAGCTCCCATACTCTTTTTGTATTGCGAGAAACGCATTCGCATTTTTCACAGTGCCACGAACCTTTAATTTATTTCGAATGATGCCTTTATTGGTTAATAACTCCTGGATTTTATCTTCATCGTACTGAGCAACTCGATTCACATCGAACCCGTCAAACGCTTTCCGGTAATTTTCTCTCCTTTTCAAAATTGTAATCCAGCTAAGCCCGGCCTGTGCACCTTCTAGTATTAACATTTCAAACAAATGGTGATCATCATAAACAGGAACTCCCCACTCCTGGTCATGATATTGTTTATAGATTTCCTCATCCGTTACCCAATCACATCGCTTCACTTTTTGCCTCCTCATGACTTAAGCATGCTTATATTTTAGCGTAAAAGGCTAAAATCATCTATTTACATCGTATAGTTTTATGAGATTTCTAGGTATTCCATCAATTGATTCAGTCATTGCAGAAGAAATGGCGCAAATGCCTGAGAAAGCAGAGGAAATTAAAAACAGAGCAACAGAACCTGGCAACAAATTTCTAAACAAAAAAAGCGCATCATGCGCTTTTTCTTATGCTTCCCTATGAACATCATCCAGAGGAATCATTATGTGGTAGTCGAAAGGAAAGCTCATTTCAGCTCTTTCCTCTGCTTCCGGTACGTCATTGTGTCTGAGTTCTCCCGGGATCCCTTCAAGCGGAATGTGTTTTGAGTGGTCAAACATCATCTCGCCTCCTTCCATTCGTAGTATGTTCGAATGGTCGTGCAAATATAAAGAAAGCACTCAGGAGACTCTTAACCTGACATCAAACGTTCTAACAACGCAATTTCATTCACTAGGATAACCATAAATCAATTAAGTAACCTTATCATCAGGTCAAACCACTACGTGATGATAAGATATCAATCATTAGCTTTTATTTCTGCTTTCACTCATTATCTAATAATAGTCTGGACATGTAATACTCGTCCACAAACTCATCATTAATAAGCAGCGAGCGTCGCTTCACACCCTCAACCTCAAATCCAGCTTTTCTATATAGTGCCAAACCAGCTTCATTACGTGTCACTGCGGTGAGCTCTAATCGTTGGATATCCTGATCCTTTGCCCACTTTTCTAGCTCTATAAATAACTTTGATCCAACGCCATTTCCCCTGTATTCTTTCAAAATGCCTACGACTAAATAGGCACTATGGCGATTTCGCTTCGCCTGGCCACCAATCACGATCAAATAGCCGATTAATGTATCGGATTTTTCAGCAACGAAAATCCTCGAATGCCGATCCTTCTCCATCTTTTCGATCCTTTCGCGCTGAGCTTCTATGGTAGTGTCTCTTTCTTCCGGTTCAAATAGCATATATTCTGCATTATTTTCAACTTCTCTCATTAGGTGGACAAAAGCTTCAGCATCATCTGGACCAATTTGTCTTATTCTCATTATCTCTTCTTCATTCCAATCTTGTTGTTTTTTTCACTAGTTTAACATACTCAAAATATGCGAAGCCTTCTCATTACAAAAGCGTGCATAACATCTAAATGTCACACACGCTTCTTGTATTCATTTCTCTACTGTTCAACTGTCTGTCTGGACTTCTTCTCTAGCTTTCTGACCTCTTTCATAAGTTCTTTATAGCCAAGGCGCGTTAACTCAAACTCTTCATTCACAATCTGGTATTCAATTAGTGTTTCTCGCTTCGATTCAGGGATATCATCATGGATCATACGAAGCTGCTCGTTTAATTCGACGAATGAGCTTTCTTCTACAGAATCAATTCCAATCAACTCAGCAACAAGCTTCATATCAGGTGTGTCTTTGATAAATAAACTTTTCTTATCAATAACAGCTTTCTGAATCTTATCCTTGAACAGAAGAATGTCCTGTTTAATTCGATTACTTTCCGTTTCCTTTTGCTGGATGCGATTTCGGTAGGCTTCTTTCTCAATTTCATCAAGATCAGCTTTTGAAAGGAGTTCTTCAAAGAGCATGGTTTTATCACTATTAATACGTTCGAGCTCTCGTTCCTTCTCCGCTTCCTCAGACGCCTTTTCAGACTCTGAAGCTTGCTCAAGTGAAAATGCTAGCTGGTCTCGATCCGCTTCTTTAGTAACAGATTCCACTTTCTCACCTTTTCGATTCGAATCGAAATCATGAATTTTTTTGATCACATAAAGCGATACACCGACGCTCAGACAGGTCATAAACAGTCTGAACAAAAAGGGTGAAAAAGCTACAAGATATAAAAATAAAATGAATCCAATTATAGAAAGAACCGTCATTACTTTTTCCTTCATTGATTTTGCTTGCAGGGGCTGATCCAGCGTTGCAAGAAATTTCTTCATGGATGTCAACATCCTTAACCTTCCCCTCTCTCATCTAATGTCATTCTCTTAGGAGAACGAGCAGTACCCGGATAGCTTAAAATCCGGGTACTAAAATTTTCGTTTAGCATTCCGATTTTATGAGGTTAGTAGTCTATATATAATTAGTAATAAATCATATCACTGGGTAATAGACATGGGACAGAGAACGTCTTTGTCCAAAAAGGAGGCAATCGATTGGAAACCTTTATCCTTCAATGGTTGAACTGGCTTCTTCACCTTGGATATCCCGGTATTGCACTAGCTCTTATGGTAGAAATTATTCCAAGCGAGCTTGTTCTGGCGTATGGCGGTTATATGGTTTCAACCGGTACCATTCAGTTCTTTGGTGCTGTTGTAGCTGGTACGATTGGCGGTACAATTGCACAACTCTTTCTGTACTGGCTTGGCCGCTACGGGGGACGATCCTTTCTGGAGCGCTATGGTAAATACATACTCATTTCAGAGAAACAGCTTCACGTTTCTGAAAGGTGGTTTGAGCGTAATGGGGTTAGCATTATTTTTACCGCTCGCTTTATACCTGTTGTTCGCCACGCCATCTCGATACCTGCTGGCGTTGCCAAAATGTCACTTATCCGATTTACCATCTACACCATGCTTGCAATGATTCCATGGTCGATCCTCTTCCTATATATCGGTTTCAAACTAGGGGCTAACTGGCAACAGATCCACACGGCAGCCAAAGTCTACACAGTACCACTAACCACGGGAGCAGCTTTCTTTCTTTTTTCCTATTGCCTTTTGCTTGTGATCAAGAATCTTCGAGCACGTTAATTTTGCTGCTGCCAATCTCGATCCAGTATGCTGAATAGAAGTGAATCCCTCCAACCATCAGGCATTTTCAGATTCTCACGGAGAAGTCCTTCTCCATTCATACCCGCCTTTTCCATCACTCTTCTTGAAGGGATATTTCCTATGTCGCACGTTCCACTTACTCTATGTAAATGAAGTTCACCGAAGGAAAAAGAAAGGAGCATCCTTGCTGTTTCTGAAGCAATCCCGAGTCCCCACCAGTCAGGGTGAAGAATATAGGCAATTTCACCATTCTGATTGAACTGATCTCTAATATTTACTTCACACGCTCCGATGACAGCATCATCCTTTAGAATCGCATAAGCAAACCTCGAGCGCGGTATCATGTTTGCATCCTTTATAATACCATTCACATACGCTTTAGAATCTTCTACTGTATTAGGTCCCCACGGCTGATACTTACACACTCTCTCAAGAGAAGCATAAGCATGAACCGCTCGCCAATCTTCTTTTTTAAACTCTCTCAGCTGTATCTGTTTCATTCTTCCCGGCCTCCGTCTAAATCAGCTTTTTCTGTAAAAAGTATTGTGTATGCCCCTGTGGATGGTCGTCTACTTTCCCGCATATCTCATAACCTTCTCTTAAATAAAAACCCGGTGCCTGAAAACTAAACGAATCAAGAAGGATTAGTCTGCATTTTTTTACTTCTGCAAGTGCCTCGATTTGTTTTAACAATGCACGACCATGTCCACAGCGCCTTTTCTTCTCTGTTACCCAAAGAAAATCGATGTGAAGATGCTGCCAGAATAACGTCCCAGAAACGCCCCCAACGAGCTCATCTTCCACTTTAATAACAAATGCTGCAGTTTCATGAGAAGTTTTCACGTCAGCAGGCAGCTGTTCACTATTATACTGAATAACTTTTTGTCTAATATCGTTTCTTGCCACATCCTGCCTCTCCATCATTTCTCCTCCCCCTTACCCTAATTTTCTTGTCGTCTCTTTTACTGGCATATCATTACCTCTCTCGTACTCTACCGACACTTCAAAGGTGCCTTCTTCAAAAAACTTTGGAAGTCTGCGCTTAAACCAATCTTGCATGGGGAGCTCAGTAGCCAAATCCCTCTTGACCCAGGCTAACTCTCCTTCAGGAGGATTGACGTGAAGGTCACCGGAGTAGTTGGTAGCCAAATAATTAAAGACAATATACCTGTACTCCTCATCACGAATGATAAACTCATCTACTCCCTTATAAGTGAGATCAGCTGGGTTCACAGATAGACCCGTTTCTTCATAAAGCTCCCTTGCTGCCCCTTCTGCAAAGCTTTCAGTCAGCTCTATTTTGCCACCGGGGCCGATATACCCCGGGAATCCCGCTTTAACAGGACGATTTAACAATAGAATTTCATCAGTCTGTTCATTATGTAAAAGCACCATCGATAGCAGTGTCGCACTTATCTTCTTCATAGTCCCCTCCTTTAGTTTACTAGTTTCTTATTGTAAGTATATACCATTATGGAACATAATCTTGCTACAAGGAATTATTTTCAGAAAAGCGGGTATGTGTATGAATGCAGGTATATTGCTGAGAAAAAATCGGAGTTATCATGAGCCTTCATGCAAATTCAAAGATGCAAATAGTAAAAATGTTCAATTCCATCTTAAGACCAGGAATTAAATTAACAATTCATAGGGGGCGATTTCATGCTAAACCATAGTTATTATCGGGAACGAAAACCAACAGATGAGCGGCTAATTAACTGGTCCGTCGATCGGACAGAGAGCGATTTCAAGGAATCGAAACTCGCAATAGTGGAATGCACGTGTACTAACAGTGATGGCGACGAGCTTCAAACCGTTAAAACTCTTGAAGTTACTCCTGAGCATAATTCCTGGGAGGATTGGATGAATGAGTTAAAGAAAGATCGTTTTGAAATCATACAATGCCCAAGCTGCAATGTATGGACAATTGATAACAATTAATAAGGAGTGCCCTCTCAGCATGCTGAGAGGGACGCTTTTGTTTGTTTATTCTGCTGGTAATGCATCAAGTTCTACTTCAATGAAATCCATTAGGCCTTTGATCATTGTTTCAGAGAAATCGAAATGAATACCTGCTGCCTCATATACTTTAGTAAGGGAAACAGAACTTCCTAACGAAAGTGCGCGGTTATAATTGGCAAGTGCCATTTCTGGATTTTCGCGGTACTTGCGATACATCTGTATTGCTCCAAGCTGAGCGATCACATATTCAATATAATAAAATGGCACTTCAAAAATATGAAGAATCAACTGCCAGTTATTTTGAATCCACTCTTCCTGTCCAGTCCAATCAACGAAAGAGGAATCGTACATTTGTGAAAGCTCCATATATTTCTTGCTACGCTCTTCACTAGTATGATTCGGATTTTCGTACATCCAATGCTGGAACTGATCGACGACAATTCCGTTTGGCAAAAAGAGGATTATTCCCTCGAGCTGATCTTTCTTCGCTCGTAGTAAATCCTTTTCATCCCTATACATCAGGTTCCAATAATCCATTGTAAGCAGTTCCATCGTCATACTCGCGAGTTCTGCTGATTCCATTGGGGTGTCCTGGTAAGCAAAAAGCATTTGATTTCGCTTAAAATCATTATGAATGCAATGCCCCATCTCGTGAAGAAGTGTAATAAAATCATCCTGTGATTTCGTACTGTTCATAAAGATAAAAGAAAGCTCTGATACAGGAAGGTACTCACAAAAGCCACCCTGCGCTTTCCCTTTTCGACTCTCAAGATCAAGTGCACCTCTCTCGTTCATGTCATTTAAAAGGTAGGAGAATCGAGGAGACAATTGATCGAAGATATCTGACGTTCCTTTGATCAGTTCATCGATTTTATTAAATGGTCGAAGCGGTTGCCTATCTTTAGGTACTGCTCTTGTATCCCACGGCTTATATTCTGAAAGACCAAGCTCGCCTTGATGCTTCCTTTGAAGCTTTTCTTTTAACGGAACAACGTGTTTCCGAACAGCCTCAGCAAGGGCTTTACAGTCATCCGGTGTATAATCAAAACGCTCATATTTCTTAAACATGTAATCTCTGTAATTATCAAGACCAACATTCTCCGCTTTCCGCTTTCGAATTTGTAACAGCTGATCCATAATGGATTGCAGATCATTTTTCTTCGTTAAAAGCGTGCGGAATATTTCTTCCATTGCGCCTTTACGAATGCCGCGGTTCCCATTCTGCATCAACAAGAACATTTCACTAAGTGTTTTCTCTTCGCCGTCCCACTTAAAAGAAAGTGATCCTGTATGCTCAAAATAACGATTTACTAAACGATCTTCTTCTACTTCTAAATCGATATTCTGTTCATTAAACAGTTCGATAGCGTTCTCTTTACTTAGCAGAAACTGCTTGTAATACTCCGGATTAAGATGTGGCCGATACGGTGATTCTTGAAATTTCTTATCAAAAAGTCCTTCGTATCGTTTAAGCAGTGGCTCAATATACTCCTGATCATGCTCAATTGTTTTCTTCGCTTCTTCGCTATTACTATGACATTGGAAATCAATATAATGTCCATGAAGACCTTCTGCGATCCCATCCATCAAGTCAGAGAGACTAAGCAGCCACTTCTCAAGTTCATCAGCAGAATTGATTGACTGATGTAAAAGCGTTTTAAACTCTTCTTCTAATTCAGCTGGATTTTTAAAATCAAATTTTTCTACATAAAATGTACTCATCAGCTTCCCCCTTATGATCCATTATGTACCTTCAATAGTTTACCACAGAATTTTCTGACATCACATGTCATTTCTTTTGATATGATTTGAGTAAGGTAGGGTTTTTTTTGCACAAAAATGGGACCCCACCCCCTGGATGGGATCCCTCCTGTGTGGAAAACAGAGCACCCCATCCAAGGACGGGGCTCCACTCATCCTCGTTCCCTCTAATAGGAACTTTCTAACGTCTATTTCGAAATTCTTTTAAATTCTTTTCACCGAGAGTACATTCTGCTTCCTGTAGAGGGATATCCATTTTCGATTAAATAAACACCATCTCCAGTATTGATTTTCCCTGTCCGGATCACTCGCGCATACATCCCAAATTCATTACGATACTCTTTTACTAGCTTTTTCAACAAATCTGGTTGTCGCGTTCCATTCTCTGGATCTACCGTCACTATCATGCAGCGTTCACAGGGCTTTACAACTTCTATAATCACTTCCTCCCCAATCCGCAAGTATTTCCCCTTCCATTCCGACTCGATAAATGGGGTTTTATCCAGTAGGCTTATTTCCAAATTAGGTCGAAAGCGGCGAGCACTCGCATGCTTTCCCCAGGAAGTTGATAAGGATTGAAGCGATGCATCCGTTACAATTAACAGATGTTCATCTTCAATAGGACCTATTGGGACATGTTCAGGGCGATAGGACTTCCTCGTTAGCTGTTTCAGCAACTTCTTTTCGATTTCATTTAACCAATCATAATCTAACCACCTGTAGGTTTGACCAGCGGGTGTGACAATAACTGGTTCAGGATAAGCTTCCAATGACTCCACACCACTGAAAGACGCTCGATATTGAACGAGCTGAGCAAACTGAGTAATTGTAAGGAAAGAGCCTGATTCTTCTAAAAGGGCATGACTTCGATCACCGTATAATCCATATTTCATCACCTGCGTTTGATTCACTTTCTCTCCTGTCATTGATTTAACAGGGTGACGCGTGATTTCTTTGGTTACTCCAACCAGTCCCATCACTAACCTCCTATCCCTTACCATTTAGCTCTCTATAGTATAACCCTGAATATAAAAATATCCTTTTTTACTATTTTACTAGTATAAACAATGAGAGATTTGAATAAAACTAGTAAAAACAATGATAAGAGGAGCGAGAAACGATGGAAATAAAAGAATACTATTCAATTACGCTTTATAATGAGAAACGTAGAGCGATCTTCCGTTCTGAGGATGAATTCGATAATTTTGAAGAAGCTCAGCGAGAAGGCTTCTACCTCCTCCGAAATCATCCTAAAGCTGATTTGTATTCTGTTGAACGATTTTTTGCAGCGGAAGATGTTTAGATTCGATTTTTCTTTTTATATAATTCCTTCAACTGTTCATCAAGTTGCCTGATTAGTAAATTCCCTGGAGGCAATAAGCTAATTTCACTTATTAGAGCTGAAATTTCATTTTCAAGCAGCATCTTCTGTTCTCTTGTATTTTGAGAAGAACCAGAAGGGCTTTTTTCTCGTGCTTGATATTCGGAAAGCCCCATCTCAATTCGCTTTAATCTACCATTCTCAAATACGAGAAGGTGATCACAAATTTTATCCACAAAGTAATAGTCATGCGAAACAACTAGTAATGTCCCGATAAATCCCTTGAGCGTTTCCTCAAGCTGTTCCCGAGAAGGCAAATCAAGATGATTCGTCGGTTCATCAAGCACAAGCACATCATATTGCTTTAATAAAATCCTTGTCATCTTAACCTTTGTACGTTCTCCTAGACTCAGAGATAGAATTGGAACATTCATGCGCGAACGCTCAACGCCCATTGAACTAAGGATCGATCTCGCCTGATAGACCTCATCACGTGTTTGTAGTTCAAGGGCCTCGAGCGCTGATTGTTCTATTGGAAGATCACCAACATCCTGGGACAGGTAACCTACCTTTAGCGAAGAACTCTTCCAGAGCCTGCCCTCCGTCATCATCTCTTCACCTAAAAGAACCCTGAGTAATGTCGTCTTACCACAACCGTTCTCACCAATTATCCCAATTCGATCTCCATATTTAATATAGAAAGAGCTTTCTTTAAACAACCATCTTTCTCCATATCGCTTTCCTGCATCATTTGCTTCAATGGCTCTCTTTCCATGTGACCCATCTGCTTGAAATTGAAAATGGACTTTCTTCTCTGCCTCAGGTTGGTCGATCCGTTTCTTCTCAAGCTCTTTCTCAAGCCGCTTCCGCTTTGACTTTACCTGGCTATCCATTTTCTTTGCCTTCTTGCGATAAAATTCTTTGTAGCCTTCTTGATTTGTCGATTGTTGATGTGCTTTTTCAGACCAATTCGCCAGTCCAGTAAGCTGGTCCTCAATTCGCTGTTTCTCTTTTTGTTGGATGTGATACTGATGCAATTGTGCTTCATACCTTTGTTTCTTCTCATAACGATAGTCTGTATAATTTCCAGCGTACTTATTTACCTTACCATTCTCAATTTCCAGAATGCGGTTAATGGTCTGATCCAGAAAATAACGATCATGCGAAATAATTAGAACAGTACCCTTAAAATGTTCAAGCTCACGAATTAGCCACTGAACTCCTTTTAAATCCAAGTGATTTGTTGGCTCATCAAGAATAAGGATTTCTGGATGAGATGCAAAAACCTGAGCAAGCGAAAGTTTTAACCTCTCACCTCCACTTAAACGTTCGGAGTCTATTTCGTTACGGACATATGCAACTCCAAGCTCTTTCTGCCCCTTCATTAAAAGTGATTGATCTCCTAGAAACGATTGATTCATTCCTTGTTCAATCGATTGCCGTAAATAGCCGACTTCACCTTCTACTTCAATCTGTCCTCTATTAGGCTTCACCTCACCGACCAGCATTTTTGCGAGCGTTGTTTTCCCTGCACCATTCGCTCCAACAATTCCGATTTTCTCTGCGTGATGAATATCAACTGTAATGCCATTAAACAGTACTCGTTCTTCAAAACCATGTATAACGTTTCTAATTGAAATTACGTTCATATACTTCCTCCTCATCTGTTTAGAGAAGAATAAAAAAAGCCTCCCCAATTCAATGGAGAGGCACGTCATTCCGAATCTCATACGAAGCTAGCTTAAGACAGCAAATATAAATGCTTAAAGCTAACTCGAATGGTGAAGGACAGACTAATCCTATTCTCCAAAAATCAATTTCGCTATTTGAAAGTTGACCTAGAAAAATAAGATTAGTTTTTCATCGCTCCTTAACCATTCCCTTCAGTATCAATTAATTCCATTCTAGAGAATGAAGAAAGCGCTGTCAATATAGTGGATATTAAAAACAGGCCTAAAGTTTTCCCCTTTTTCTACTTTTTAGTACAAAAGGACCCTTTAAAGCACAAAATTCGATACCGATATTAGAAATAGTTAAGTAATATTTTTCGCTACTACGTTAGAAAGAAGTTCAGTTTCATATTCTAGCGGAATCATCGACTGTCACTCTTACATACGGAAATAGAAATTGAAATCTGGGGGAAATAGCGTGCAAAAGAAATCTATTAGTTTTATTTTGGCATTATTATATTCATTACAGCAATTGGTTTTTCAGGAGAACCCGAAGCAAGTAGTCAGGTGGAGCGACTAAGTGGTGACGATCGCATTGGAACAGCGCTAGAAATTTCTAAAAAAGTATCACCCGGAGCACTAACAACAGCTGAAAAGGCAGTTGTATTAACTCGTGCTGATATGCCATTTGATGCGTTAGCAAGTTCAGGACTTGTAGGCATCAAACAGGCACCAGTGCTGCTTACAGACCCTTATACCCTCGATGGAAGAGTATTAAACGAGCTTAAGCGTCTGGGTGCTAAAAAGGTGTATATTCTTGGTGGTACAACTGCAATTAGCCAGGGAATTGAAAATGAACTCAAGAAAAATTTTACCGTTGCAAGAGTAGCTGGCTCAAATCGCTATACGACTGCAGAAGCAATTAATAAAGCCGCAGGGCTTGATCAATCTTCTACTGCCATCGTTGTAAATGGAAACAAGGTAGCAGATTCACTTTCTGCTTCAAGCGTTGCAGCAATTAAAAATTACCCAATTTATTTATCAACTGCTACGAAAGCACCTTCTCTTCCTGCAAGTATTAAAACGGTTTATTTAATTGGCGGAGAAAGTGTCCTTTCAAACGATTTAAAAGTAAAACTCGAACAGCAGGGCAAGAAAATTGTTCGCCTTTCTGGTGACAACCGTTTTGAGACAAACATTGCAGTTAATGAAGCATTCTTCACATCAAGTTCTTCTTTTGTTATTGCTAGAGGAACTTCTACACAGGTCGACATCGAAGACTATCCAGACGCAGTCGCTGCCTCTGCCCTTTCTGAAAAATTTAATGCACCGGTAGTCCTGTCTCATCATACAAGTGTGATTGCAAATGTCGAATCTTATCTGTCACAACATGCTTCATCATTAATGGTCTTAGGGGGAGAAAGTGCACTACCTTCGAAAATCGTTAATTCCTATGATATAAAAAAGCCTGTAGAAGAAGTGATTCTTGAGACTGGTATCGTAACAGCATCCAGCCTGAATGTACGTACTTCACCTGAAATAGGCGGTAGAAAGATCGGTGCTCTTCTACGCAACACGGAAGTAGCTATTTATGGATACGTAGGTGATTGGGCTAAAATCAAGTACAATGGTCAAACAGCTTACGTACACAGCGCATACTTAATCATGAAAAACAATAATCTATTAAATGATATTACCATCGTAGTAGACGCTGGCCATGGCGACCATGATCCAGGTGCAAGTAATGGTAGTCTTCTTGAAAAAGATATTAACCTTGATGTAGCTCTTTATCTTAAGAAGAAGTTAAAATCAGCTGGGGCTAATGTTGTCATGACACGTAGGGATGATACATTCCTTGAACTTAGAGAGAGATCAAACATTGCAAATAGCTTGAACGCAGACGCATTTATTAGTGTGCATACAAATGCAGCAAGCGAAGCAGCACACGGAATTGAAACATACTGGTATGACAAATACAGCTCTGCAGAGAGTAAAGCTCTAGCAGAAAGCATCCAGAAACGTTTGATTGAAGTAACCGAAGCAAGCAATCGCGGGGTTAAGAATCAAAGCTTCTCAGTGATTCGAGAGTCCAAAATGGCAAGTGTTCTTGTTGAAGTAGGCTTCTTAACGAACAATGAAGAATATAAGCTATTACTAACGCAACCTTATCGAGAAGAACTCGCTGAAGGATCTACCAGGGGGTACTCGATTACTACAAGAAAAAATAAGTTTAATTAAATTATGTAAAAAAGGAGCCTTTTTTGATGCTTAGGGCTCCTTTTTTACGTATTCTCAAGCTCTGCCTCATCACTCCTATAATCCAAGTCCAATCGAAATCTGATTCGTATAAGAGGTGTAGGCGATTAATTGGTTAATGTCAACGATCTCTTTTTCAGTGTATCCATTGTCCCTCAACTTCTGGACATCTTCTTTACTAAGCTCTGCAGGACTCTTCACAAGTTTCTCAGCGTAACTCAAAATATCTTTCATATGTTGCTCAAAAATATCCGAGCCCTTATACCGTTCAAGTTCTTCAAGAACCGTATTATTTCCACTGATCTCTTTAAGCAGCGCACCATGTTATAACAGAAGTTGCATCCGTTCAGTTTCGAAACAAATACGACCACTGCTTCTGTTTCAAACTCATTTAATACCCCCGCTTTAACAGCAGAAGCTAATGGCATAAATGCAGTGAAAATTTCTGGGCTTCTTGCGATAAGACGATTAAATACAGGTACAGGCTGTTCAAGATCATTATAGATCCGCATATTCTTTAAATCCGATTGTTTGGCTGGTTTAATCCATGACATCTTCCATCATCCATTCTTTATCATTCCCTTAAAAAGGAGAATTCCTTGAATGGAAAAATCACTCCTTCATTATTGTTCTGATACTAATGCCCCAATAGCTCCACTATATTGCCCGTCTTAAAGGAAATAAACGGTAACGCCAAACAGTGTTTCAAAATGCTTTATTTGCCTTTTAATTAAGACATTTGATTGAATGATTGAGTCAATAAACACATGTTTTTTGTTTCTCGCGAAAAGAATAGCTATCATAACTACCACTTCTGATATCATACCGATTAGACAGGCAAAACTCTCTTCATTTCGCAGCAGCTTTAATTAAAGTGCCACCCGCATCCACTCCAATTGTATCTGCCTCTCAATTCCTCATTTCATTCATCAGACATAGGTTTATCTTATCATCAGCACACCGATTTAACCCCTTACCGCTGAATAGCAAAAAGGGGTTAAAACGGCTTATATTAGAAAAGGCGCTTTAGGTAAATGAATGACAACTCTCGTTCCTTTTCCTGGTTTACTGTTCAATTCCAGTCGTCCTTTATGCTCTGTGATTATTTTATTACTAACCGTCATACCAAGTCCGATCCCTTTTTCTTTATTTGTATAAAATGGGACCCCAATCCGCTCTAGTCGCTCTTCTTCTATACCCACTCCATTATCATGAATGATGACACAAATCTCATCGTCTATTTCTTCAAGAGTAATATTAATTTGTCCATCTTTTTCAATGGCTTCAACCGCATTTTTTAAAATATTAATAAACACCTGTTTCATTTGATTCTTTTTACATTGAATGACAATGGTTTTAAGCTGGCTGTTAATATTAATTCGAATATTTTTTGAAGAGGCCTGTGGCGTTAGGACAGATATAGCATTCTTTATAAGTTTAAGTAAACTGACGTCAGCAATTTCAACTGCTTCTGGCTTTGCAAGAGAAATAAAGCCATTAATGACTTCTTCAATTTTCTCTAATTCCTGATCAATGATTCTATGATAGTGCTCCTCATTACAAGAGGATTCCTTTGCTAATAAGTTGATAAAGCCTTTAATGGAAGTCAGCGGGTTGCGAATTTCATGAGCAAATCCTGCTGCTACATCGCCAATGAGTGAGAGCTTCTCAATGTTCTCTCTGTACTGTTCAAGCTTTATTTTTTCAGTGATATCCCTTGAAATGAAGACAAACTGATTAACCTGACCAGAATGATGAATTTTTCGATAGACGGTTGTCACCGGTTGTTTCGTTTCAGTTAGTTTCATGATCGTTTTTTGACATTTCTCATTATCCTCAGGGTGAATGAATGTAAGAATATCCTTTCCAACTACCTCCTCCTGTTCATATCCTAAAAGAGACTTGTAGGAGGAAGAAGCATAAACGACTATTCCATCCTGATTCATCATACAAATCAAATCACTACTGTGTTCTAGAATCGCCCTATGTTTCTGTTCGCTTACTCGCAGTCTCGTTTCAGCGATATTTCTTTCCGTTACATCTCGGGATACCACCACGAATTGGCAATCCTCTCCATTGGGAATGCAAGTCCCTTGAGATTCAAAAAATCGATACGTACCATCAATTTTCCTCAATCGATATTGGATTGTAATTGGCTTTTTATATTTAAGAAGCTTCAAGAATTCCCTTTTCACAAACGCTTTATCATCTTTGTGCACATACTTAATCGAGCTTTTACCAATCTCATTATGAATACCATCTTTAGAAAAGTCCCGATACGAAGGAGAAATATAGATTAAGTTGCCTCTATGATCAAGCAAGCTTACGATTTCATTCATATTATCAGTAATCAGTTTATAATGTTCAATTGTTTCCTTGATTTGACGGGAGGAATCCTCTACCTTCTTGACAATACCGGTCGTTTGTCCCATTTGATTTGCAACTGGAATAGCTGTGACCTCAACAGTAATGATTTCCCCATCCTGCCTCAACCATTTCTGTTCCAACACACCAGGGTTAACGCCATTTATAGAAGACTGAATACGTTTTTTCACTGTGTCATGATCAGCTGGATCAATAACCTCCCAAATAGACGTACCCTTTATGTCGGCGAGATTTTCGTAACCAAGTAGTTTAAGAGCAGAAGCATTTAAATAAATCCACTTGCCATCCTTTTGTACGAAAATGGAAGTTGTGGAATCTTCATAATACCTCACTAAATCAGAAAGCATACCCCTCATAGCCCTAGAATCTTTCTCAGGAGGTGGGTCTGCACTTGTAAGTATTGAATTAATATTTTTATAAGTCATAGTACCTCCTTAAAAGCTTTGATTCTAAGTTTTCCGGGTCTTTTGAAGGATTTTATCATTTTGAATATCTTCTTTATCTCTTTCTCTATTCCTGCTTAAGATGAACAAGTGAACAAAAATATTTTCAAAAAGAAAGTTAGCCTAAATGTTATGAGAGAAAACATCCCCGAAATCTATTCCCCTATCGCTTTTCAAACCAGTCCCTCCCAAAGTTAACCATTGCTCTTTGACCGATTAACTTGCAGGTTGCGTTGCCAATTTTCATCATACGAAAGCTTTCAGATTGCTCAAAATGATAGCCGATCGTCTCAAAACAATCAGAATCATAATCAATTTCCTGAAACGTTTTCCAGACTCGCTGACCGTTTTCCGAAATTGCAGCTGATTTGGTTACCGGTTGATTCTTACATCTCGCATTCTCAGCATAATGAAGAGATGTATTACTATCATGACCAACACCAATCATAAGAATTTCCCCATCTAATTCATATATTTTAGCAAGGGGGGATTGTTCTCCAAACCCGCTTTCAAGAGGCTGATTTTCTAAAATAACCTCTTTATCTTTCCCCCATGCGGCAAAAGAGTAAACCGGGTGATCACTCCTTTTAACACCGGGAAAATGTCTAAACTGTTCAACAATTGCCCCCATTCCCCGTGTGGGCGTTGTTGCTTTACAGTACGCAGGCATTTGGTCACGAATGATTGGCCACCAGGACTCTGGAACAGGTGGGTTCATCCAACCTGCAGGATCTGAATTACTAGCCGATTGTGCAGGCATCACGATAGTTCCATCTTCTCCAACAACCTTCATCAGCGCCTTAATCACAGCTTCTGCTCCTCCGCACACCCAGCCGAGCGAGCTTAATGAGGAATGAACAAGCAAGGTCATCCCATTCTTCACACCCAGTTCTCGAAAATCTGTTACAAGACTATCAACCGTGTGTGGCATACATACAGTGTCAATTACTTTCTTCTCTGTCATCTTTCTTCCCCCATTAATTTGTTGTATAGTTCTTCGCGTCTTTGTTCAAGAATTTGCTTTTTCTCGTAAAGTTCTACTAATTTCTCATGGTCACTGTCACTTAATTGCTCCAATTTTCTTTCGATCTGAAATAAGTCTTGTTCAAGCTTATCTACTTTATCCTCAATCGATTCAACCGTTGTTTCTATCCTACTTACACTCTTCGAATGTACATTTTGATGTACTTCTTCACTCGCTTCAATCATCTTCACAGCTTCCCTATGTTTCTCTCTAGCATCGCTATATGAAAGAATGTAATGATGAAGGCGTCCTTCTTCAAGCCAGTACGTGACAGGAAAACATTTATTCAATAAATAGCGATCGTGAGAAACACAGATAATGGTACCCGGGAACCTTTCCAGTGCGTCTTCCAACACCTCTCTCGAATCAATATCCAGATGATTGGTTGGCTCATCAAGAACTAATAAATTAATATCTTTACTCATAAGTTGCGCAAGTCTGAGACGCATCTTTTCGCCACCGCTTAAGGAAGAGATTTTAGAAAAAACCTGATATCCATAGAATAAAAATCGCGCAAGCTCATGTCTTGCATCCCCTTCCGTTACTTTCGCAGTTTCACGATACAAATCAAGTACACGCTCCTCACCGCGATCCTCCAGCACATGTTGTGAGAGGTACCCGATTTTCACGCTTCCACCAGTGGTTACTTTTCCTTGAACAGGCTGAAGCTGTCCAAGGAGAACTTTCAGCAAAGTGGTTTTTCCACTTCCATTCTTTCCTACCACCGCCACTCTTTCCTTGTAGCGAACGTGCCAGTTCACCTGAGTGAGGAGCTGTTTCTCACCATATCCGACACCTACATTTTCGAACGTTACTACATCTTTTCCACTTCGATCAGCCATATCAAATTCAAGACCCATCTTTTTTCGATCCAGAGTAGGTTTTTTGATTTTGTTCATACGTTCTAATGCCCGCTCCATATTGCGTGCACGCTTATGCAGCGCTGCATTTGGAGGGCTCGCCTGATTTGCCCACTCCCTTAGGCGTTTGATCGCTTCTTTCATTTTCCTTATTTTCTTTTGCTGTTCTTGATAAGCAGCAAATTCAGTTAGAAGCATTTCTTCTTTCTGTGTAACAAACTCACTGTAAGAGCCGTGATAAATGGTGAGCTCACCGTCTTCCAGATCCATGATTTTTGTTACCACTTCATCAAGAAAATAGCGGTCGTGTGAGATGATGAGCACTGTCCCACGATAGTGATTTATAAATCCTTCTAACCATTCTACAGCTTCAATATCCAGATGATTGGTTGGTTCATCCAGCAAAAGCAACTCGGGCTCTTGTAACAGCAAAAGTCCAAGGCTAACCTTTGTCTTCTCGCCACCACTTAATTGCTCAAAAGGCGATTCAAGAAGGTGTTGAATTCCAAGGCCATTAGCAACCTGTTGTATTGCCGCCTCTCTTTCGTACCCTCCTCTTCTCGTGAATTCATCAAGTAACTGCCCGTATTCTTTCATCATTTGGTTACTTTCATCTCCATTAGCCATTTTACTTTCTAATTCATGCATTCTTTCCCCCATATCTTCAAGCTCTTTGAAAGCTTCCCTCAACACTGTCTTTACAGAACATCCTGGAAAATATGGAATCTGAGCCAGGTAGCCAATTTTCGTTCCTTTTTTAAAATGAATGTCGCCTTCATCCGTGCTTTCAATACCCGATAGCAGCTTAAAAAGCGTCGTCTTCCCACTTCCATTTCTTCCAACAATGCCTACCCGATCTTTTTCTGGTACTTCAAATGAAATATTTTCAAAAATACTATTTCCACCAAGCATTTTACAAATTGATTGTGCCGAACAAATCATCATTATAAATCCATCCTCTCAATAGATTGAAACTTCCATAAGAGGGTTGCTGCTCCCCTCTTATGGTTAGTTGAACCAATCGGACCTTTAGAGGCAGTTGCCCCCAAACTAAATGTATACTAAATGTATTGATTACCTTACATTTTTTACTGCCTTATGGATGAGAAAAAATTGCATAAAAAAAGCCACAGATAAGGGTACACCTCACCTGTGGCTACATCTGGCAATGCTTTTATAAAAAAGGAGAGCGACACAAATGCCACTCTCCTAAATACCATATTTAATCCGCCTGAAGCAGGGTAAGAGAGCCTTACGCTTTCTTTCATATGAAGTTGCTAAAATTGGGCACACCTGTCCCTATAGCGGCTTCATCATGAAAAATCGCACGGCAAATCGAAACATAATCCATAAACTCCGTACGAACAAAAGCGTTTGACATCTCTTCCTCACCTCCTTGATTTAGTAATATTATTTTATCTGAATGGTCTGATAAAATCAACCCTCTGCCACACGAAGACCAATCACAGAAATGACAACACATGATATGAGGACGAGCTGGAGGCGGTTTTTCGGCTCCTTGAAAAAGTACATTCCAATAAGAACACTTCCGGCAGAGCCAATTCCAGTCCAGATCGCATAAGCGGTTCCAACTGGTAGTGCTTTTAGTGAAATCGAAAGCATATAGAAACTCATGCCCCCAAATATGATTGTGAAAATGGAAGGCTTAAGCTTAGTGAAACCTTCCGATAGCTTTAAACTAATCACTCCACCGACTTCACTAAGACCAGCAATCAATAATGCAATCCATGCCATTAACAACCCCTCCTTATGCTTCTCTCGAATTTAATTTCAATCCAACAATGGAAGCAATCAATAAGAAAATAAAAAACATTTTAATGAGACTGACTGATTCATTCAAGAACATCATCCCGATAACAGCCGTTCCCGCAGCCCCAAGACCAGTAAAAATAGCGTATGCCGTCCCTACTGGCAAGTACTTTAATGCCTTTGCAAAAAAGTAAAAACTTGTGGCGATCCCCATAATCGTCAATGTACTGATTAATGGCTGTGTAAAACCTTCAGAATATTTCAAGCCAATCGCCCATAGTACTTCCATCAATCCACCGATTACTAGATAAAACCATGCCATCCTATTTCCCCTCCATTCTACTGTGTACGCCTCCTATAAATAACGTCCAGGAGTTTTCTAATCGCTTCTGATGTTCATCAGGAGAATAATAGAATACTTGCTCAAATACACCATCGAGTAAACATAAATACGCATCAAAAATGCGCTCCCACTCTGTATTTCCTACCATTTGAACGAGAATCGATTTAATGACACTTCTCATCACGTCCTCTGTTTTTTCAAACATGCTATGGAGATCGCTTCTTAATGTTTCGGGCGGAAAAAGCATCATTCGCTTAAAAATAAGACCCATCTCATCATTGCGTAAATACTCCGTATTTTTGAGAAGAAGTCTATAAAGCTGCTCCTCAGGTTGCATATCAGCCACCTTAACTGCTGTTTGTTCAAAAAAAGCATTGTAATCCACTGTAACTTTATGGATAACGCTTAAGAATAGATCTTCTTTATTTTTAAAATGAGCATACAAAGAAGGTTTTTTTATTCCAACACCTGAAGCAATATCTGAAAGGGAGGTCCCTTCAAATCCATTACGAGCAAATAATGTAAGGGCTGTTTCTTTAATTCTTTCCTGGGTATCCAAATGCACCACTCCCCTACCAATCGTTAGGTAATACAAAAAAATAAAAGCAGGCTTCTGCCTACCGTTCGTTAGTTATTATATCATCTGACGCAATCTCATGCAATAAAGTGGCCTTATTAAATGCAAAAAAAAAGCAGCCCTCTGGAGGATACCAGAGCAGCTGCATCTAAGGGAATAAGGGTTTTCAAATAGTAAGACGAGCATACCAGCTTGAAAGTTTCAAAAACAAGAATATTTTTTTCCGATAGTCCAAATAAAAAGGCTCTGTTAGTTGAAGCCACTATATTTGGTTCCTTCTTCCTCTCATGTCCCATACGAGCCAAATATCAACACCGTTCATTAAGAGAGCCAATAAAAAAAGGACCGGCAATTTGCCGGTCTTCCTGGTAACGGAATATTTGAAAGGGGGTCTTGGATACATCTTATCAAAGGCCCCAGGTAGTGAACAGGGACATCAAGCACGGGCCAAACGGCATAACAGTCCCATCTGACCCACATGAAAGCCTTTTTACCCAGGTCTATTAACTCTTTTTATCCTCCTCCATCAATAAATAAGTCTTTTGAATCATATAAAGGAACTTCTACCAGCTTTACTTTCACTTAAGAAAGAAGTGAAGCTTGTACTTACACTATTTTATAGGAATTTACAAATGAATTTGCCGGAAAATTGCTTTATATGTCAATTCATAAAAACCCTTGAAAAGATATTTCCCTCTTAACGTATTTGTGTCAATATATAGAGAGTAAGTGAGATTGAAAGCAGGTGGAGAAAGAATGTATTGTCCACATTGTGGAAAAAAAAGAAATAAAAACGATCAATTTTGTTTCTCGTGTGGCAAAGAGTTAATACCTCAAACTAGATTTAATAAAGGTCCCTCTTTCATCTTTCGCTGGATGCCTATAATGATTTTCTTCCTACTGGGCTGTGGAATTGCAGGATATTATTTCTATGAAGAATCCGTAACGAATGCAGCCATTCGTTCTTTTGAACAAGGAGAGAATCTAGCCGAAAAAGGTGACTATGAGGCAGCACAGAAGAAATTTATAGAATCTCAGCAAACACGTTCTCGTTTTCCAGCAGCGGAGACGAATGAAGATATGATGGAAACAGCTATAACGGTTGAAAAAAATCTCCGAAAATCCGAACAGGAACGTCAAAAAGATAACTACCAGGAAGCACTTGATCTCGTCAATCTAGCAGAAGAAAAAGCTGCTTCTTACAATGGACCTCTCTTTACTCATATTCATAAAAATATCGCTTCGAAAAGAACAACAGTGATGGTTTCTGAACTGAAGTATGATATGAAAGGAAAAGAATCAATTACAGATTTAAAACCTGTTCTGACAAGAGCTGAAACGCTTGAAGTTGACGAAGCACAGGAAATCGCGGAACAAATAAGAAGTCAAATCGTCGACTTCTCTATAAACGAAGCAAATCAATTTCTCAAGGAAAACCATTTTACCAAAGCCCTGCGATCAGTAGAAGAGGGCTTACAAATGAATAAGAACAATGAAAAATTACTTAACCTACAGAATATAATTAACAACAGAAAAGAAGCTTTCGAGGCAGAACAACAGCAGCGTATTGAACAGGCTATGGTCGCAGCAGCAAAAGAAGATGAAATGAATCGAACGAATGCGATTGAGCTTACCGAGGTTAAAACAAACGTAACGGAATATAACGAACTAGAAGTAACTGGAACTGTAACGAGCAATGCAACTGTTCCCGTCAACTCGATTGGAGCTTCCT
Source organism: Pseudalkalibacillus hwajinpoensis (assembly GCF_039851965.1). Taxonomy (NCBI): domain Bacteria; kingdom Bacillati; phylum Bacillota; class Bacilli; order Caryophanales; family Guptibacillaceae; genus Guptibacillus; species Guptibacillus hwajinpoensis. Next base: position 1,488,167 of record NZ_CP156674.1, read on the forward strand.
ACACAGTATTCGATAGCAACGGTAAAGAGTTTGATACTGGTGAAGTCTATATCAATCCAGACACACTCTATCCGGAAGATAGTGGTAAGTTTGATTTCATGATTTATGATGTTGGTGAGAATGTTGAGAATCTCGATGAGTTTACAATTAAAATTGATCACTTCACATGGTATCTCGATTAATAGAAAGGATTGAGGCGGATGTCTAAGAAATCTGCTTATCTATCCCTGGCTTTCTCCCTGTTCATCGTAATTGGGGGTGGCTCGGGTTTTTATTTTTTGCACGATTATTATAAAAGTTCAACTGTAGAAGCCACTTCTTCTCTTGGTGAAAAAGTAAAGCCTATTGAACAGGAAGTCGAATCGCTAGATTTAAAGTCAGTGATTCATGAAACCCAAAAAAGCGTTGTTCAAATTGAAGTCAACTTAAAGGACGGCACTTCGTCAGGATCAGGCTTCCTCTACAACTCTGATGGCGATGTAATTACAAACGCCCATGTTATAGAAGGGGCTGAAAAGATCATTGTTAAAACCTCGGATGCCAAACAGTTCGAAGCTCAGATTATTGGTATGGGTGAGACAACTGATATTGCTGTTATTCGTGTACCCGGATTAAAGGATTATTCCCCACTTCCGGTGACTGAATCAAGAATGGCAGAAGTCGGTGATGATATCATTGCGCTTGGAAGCCCACTTGGTCTCCAGAACACGGTAACTACAGGAATTATCAGTGGCCTTGATCGGAAGTTTATTCTCGAACCCTACCGGTATGAGCATATCTATCAAATATCTGCCCCTATTACAAATGGAAACAGCGGCGGTCCGTTAATTGATGGAAAAACGGGAGAAGCCATAGCCATTAACTCAGCAGGAACAGATACTGGTGCGATTGGCTTTAGTATTCCCCTCCCAAATGTAATTGAGCAAATCAAAAAGTGGACAGAAGAGCCTGGAGAGATAACAGTAAATGAAGAAAGCAAAGAAGCCATCTCGACTCCCCAGGGGCTTACTGGTGAGGACTTTAAAGAGAATGCTACGTATCTACTTGGCTACTTTTATGAAAGCCTATCAACACAAGACTACGTAACCGCTTATTCCCTGCTTGGGAGTCGGTGGCAAAGTAATATGACGTATGAGAGTTTCAGAAATGGTTATATTCACACCCTGGATGTTGAGGTCTCGAATATGACTGGGAGCTTAAACAAAACAAACGATGAGGTAAAGGTAACGGCAACGATTAAAGCGGATGAGCGAACTGAAGATAAAAAGACTACAACATCTCTTTATAATGTGACCTACCAGATTGGCTATGAGAATGATCAATTGAAAATTCTTAGCGGAAAGGCTGAGAAATTGAAGTAGAGACATTGAATACTTAAAAAGCTTGAGGGGATTTTCCTTTCAAGCTTTTTAAGTTTTATTAATTTGCGAATCTATGAGAGCGGGTAGCTCTGAACCATTGATAAAAGAGAATACAAATAAGTGTCGCATCAATAATATCACCGCCATAATACATTAACATCCCACCAGCTTCTGCATCTGCTACTGTAACACCAACAGGAGGATGAGCGTAAATGTATTTTGACAGTATTCCATGCCCTGCAAAAGCAAGTAAAAACACAATTCCCCGATAAATAAACGGATATTGATGCGGGGTAGGATCAATATAGATGATTGATACAGTAAATAGGTAACCTGCTAAAAACACATGGAGATGCACGATCCAATGTAAGATAAGACTTTGTTGCATCGCCGCGTATAAATCAGTTGCATAAAGAAACCATAACCCTCCAATATTCAGGAACAATGCAAAGATTGGATGACTAATTAATCTAACGAATTTACTTTTTAAAATGGATGAAACTCTTCTTGCTGAAGAAACGCTAAGTGTTCGCAAAACAAGTGTCATGGGGGCAGCGAGAGCTAAAAGGAGTGGCGCAAGCATACCCAGCAATAAATGCCCCAACATATGTGCAGTAAAATCCACATGAGCTTGTTTCGCCACAGGGCCGACTAGTGCTGCAACTGCACTAAAAACCCCTAAAAACCAGAGTCCGTAGCGATATAATGGCCACTTCTTTAGACGCTCTTTCCGGCTTGAAACAATTGCAGCTACAAAATATAAAACGAGAATACACATAAATGGTGAAATCAGAATTAATTCGTATAACATACTACTCCCATGAATCTGGATGCTAGTCATTTATGATAAATTCCGCTGTTTAATTTTCGCTGCGTTTTTATGAAGAAGAATAAACCTACGATAAGCATCCCAATAGCTGAAAGGTTCCAGACAAGGTCATAGAGAACAACATCCTCTACATAACGGATCTGATGAATTCGCAGTAGCTTATGCTGAATGGTTCCGTCGTATAATTGGAATCCACCCATCCCAAGTAACATGCCGCCTATCCATCTTGTTAGCCAGAATGCACTTCTACTTCTAAGATCGGCAACGAGAAACAACGATCCAATCGTAGCAAACCAGCTAAAAGCGTGAAACAATCCATCAGATACAAGTCCCATATTCGTCGTAGATTTATCATAGAAATGATGCCAGTGTAATAATTGATGGAAAATAGTTTCATCTAAGAAAGCTGCAATACCTATACCTAATAAAATTCCTGACCACAAATTCCGTTTGGAATACTTGAAGCGATTTAACTTTTCTGATGACATAAGATCACCCCTTCTCCCTAAAAAAAGTGCATGAAAAGTTATATAGAGGCTTACCTGTCCTCATCACCTATTGGGGAAAAAACCTTCCTGAGAAATATGAATTGCCTCAGCAGGATAAACTTTTTCCAATCTTTTTTTTATTTTCAAGTAGGCTCTACGGTCATACCAGTCAGCAAATCCATTCTCTTCAAAAAGCTTACGAATTCCTAGTTGCTCTGTTCGCTTTCCACCGCTGCCATCTCCCATAAAGAAATCGTCTAGCGTAACGCGACTTGTAGCTTCTGAAAGCTTCTCAGGAAACTTTTCCGAACATGGAAGAAGCGGTGCCACCGCTGCCTGAGCAGGTATACCTGCTTCCCTCAATTCCTGAAGCGCTTTTAAGCGGCCTGCGATCGGAGGTGCTGAAGGAGCGAAAATTTTACGTACTGAATCAAGATCTGTTTCCACCGTGATACTGACCAGCACTTTATTATTCAATTTCCTAAGGAGGTCGATGTCCCTCGTGACAAGCGGTGAACGAGTTTGAAGAAACAAGAAATCGGGCTGCTGATCTACCATAGCTTCAAGTATGTCTCTCGTTAAACTGGTCTTATAGTCAATGGGCTGGTAAGGATCTGTCGATGATGACATAAAGATCGATACCTTCCCCTTTTTCCGTGCCTTTGGTATTTCCTTTTTCACTAGAGCTACTGCATTCTCTTTAATATCAACCCACTCTCCCCAATCCTCCTCACGAAATAGGGCAATTGGCATTCTTCGAACATAGCAATATGAGCACCCGAATGCACAGCCTGCATAGGGATTTAGTGTATGGCTGTAACCGTGAAGGAATCCGCTCCCTTTCGTTAGGATCGACCGGGATGTTCGAGTATTAACTGAAGGTTTCACCAAATCCCCCTCCTTTGCTGTAAGTTTAGCACAATTAGAACGTACATTCCCACTAATGAACATCTATTGTGACCTCCCTAACCAACTGTGTCTAATAAAAATGAATTAATTGGGCAAGGTAAAAATGGAAAGGTGGTAGTTACAATGAAACGATTTCCATTTACCATAATTGTTCTATTCCTTCTCGTGTCTCCACTTAAAACATTTGCGGCTGGTCCTGTTCAACTCGTTCAGGGAAAATGTCCCGAAGGTGATCGTATTTCCAATACCAGTTTCGATAAAAAGTTATCTTCACAGGCCACGATCTTTCTCAGTGGCCTTATGGCAAATAAGCAGGACGTAAAAACCTGGCAAGTTTTAACGATTGCTCCGTTAAAGAAGAACTCCAACTATTATTCCCCCGCTGTTAAAACATGCAAACAACGGATCGCCGACAACTCTTATCTCATCGATGTCCTCGTTACGATGCAAACCGGTCATCTTCCCTATCGCATGCATCTGTTTGCAACTAAAGATAAGAAAAAATGGACAATCTGGGGGCTAACAAGTTATTAATGTTTGAAGATATGATCTTCACCATCACAAACTAATTGAGCGTACAAGCTAGCCAAAAGGTACTCATGTACGCATCCACTTCTTCTCCTGTTTCACATAGGAGACACGCCCGGTTAGGACGCTGACCGGGTTCTTTAATGCATATATTTTTCTATGAACTCCTTAAAAATAGTCGCTTCTTCCGTTAAGTGATGAAAAACCATATACGTATAAACCTCAGGCAAACGCATGTCTCCTGTCTCGACTTCAAGCATTCTTCCTTCAAAAAGCTCTCTCTGAACGGAAGAACGCGGTAAGAATGAAAACCCCAGTCCTTCTTCAATAAACCGCTTCGTAATATGAACCTGTGAGACGACCATCGTTCGTATCCCCTCCTGTCTTGAACGCAACTCAATTAAAAGATCATCCCAGTATCCTGGATGGTTATGCGTTAACAGCGTCGAGCTATGGCAGAAATCATTAAGCGAAAGGGGCAGACTTGTTTCCGAATCGCCACCATCATGTGGCACGACAAGAACGATTGGATCACCTCCAATTTTTTCATTAATGAGATGGGGATGGACGGCTTTCATTCGTGATAAACCAAAATCAGCCTCATTTTTTGCAATCATTTCTCCTATATCATTTGACTCGCTTACTTTAACAACAACCTCAATGGAGGGATGATGCTTCATAAATTGTTGAAGGACATAAGGAAGAACCGTTGCCGCAATAAGCGGTGACACGGCTATGGTTAACTTCCGATGATACCCCTGCTTCCAGCCTGTCATATGCTGCAGGCTTTGCTCATGCTGTTCAAGCATCCTCTTCGCATGTGGAAGATACTGTCTACCTGCTTCCGAAAGAACAACTCTTCTCCCACTTTTTATGAAAAGCTTACTTTCGATACTCTTTTCCAACTGTTGAATATGAACCGTCACGGTGGGCTGCGCTAAAAATAGTTTTTCTGACGCTTCTCTGAAGTTTTCATACGTTGCTGCGGCAACAAAGGTACGAAGCCAATTGATGTTCATCTATGCTTGCCACTCCAATCAATAGTGATTCTTTATTAATAAACCAATTATTATTTATTAGTCATAATCATATCGAAACGATAGACTGATAACAAGAACAATAGATTGGAGATGAGAATATGATTCACGCTGGACTTGAAGGAATTGTCGCGGCAGATTCCAAAATCAGTCTTGTCGACGGAGAAAACGGACTTCTCGTTTATAGAGGGGAATGGGCTGAATCCATTGCCAAACATTACTCATTTGAAGAAGCGACTTACTTTCTCTGGCATGGCTCGGCCCCTAAAAAAACGCAGTTTGATAATATCACATCCGAGTTTGGACAGGCGAGACACCTAACAGCCGCTCAAAAGAAAATCATTGATCTATTGCCGGAAAGCATGGAAATAATGGCTGTCATTCGAACGATTTTATCGTCAATGGGAGAAGAAGACTTCCAGTTCCCGGCAACACATACACAAGGCATGCGTCTTCTTGGTATCATTCCAACGATTATTGCCTACCGTTACCGAAGCCAAAAAGGGCTACCTATCATTGATCCAGATGACAAGCTATCTCACGTTGGTAACTTCTTGTATATGCTAAAAGGAGAAACGCCTGTCGAACAGCATGTAAAAGCATTGACTGCTTATTTTATTCTTACAATGGAACACGGACTAAACGCCTCCACTTTTACAGCACGGGTTATTGCTTCAACAGAAAGTGACCTTGTTTCAGCTATAACCGGTGCAATCGGAGCTATGAAAGGCCCACTTCATGGGGGTGCACCAACCGGCGTAATTGATTTGCTGGAAGAAATCAAACACGACGGCAATTCTGAGAGAGTTTTACGAAAAAAACTTGAGAACCGAGAGAAGCTAATGGGATTTGGCCATCGCATTTATAAAACAAGAGACCCACGCGCTGCAGCGCTTAGCGAGATTACCTCCAATTTTTACGACGATGAAGAGTTTTCATTGGCTCACGAGGTAGAAGATACAGCTGTCAGACTACTAAAGGAATATAAGCCTGACAGAAAGCTTTATGCGAATGTGGAGTACTATGCTGCTGCAATCCTTCGAGCGATCGAATTACCTACAGAACTATTCACCCCAACCTTCACCGCCGCACGATGCGCCGGCTGGATCGCACACGTATTCGAACAAAATGAAAACAACCGGATCATTAGACCCTCTTCTGTTTATAGTGGAGAGATGCCAGAGTATAGATGATTGAGCGGCATGCGGCTAGTGCGCTGGTGCCTGTCACTACCCGCTTTATGTCGAGCTACGTCGAAAGTGGTGCTACGCATACGCTTTATTGGCCAAATCAAAAAGCTGTCGGATATCCGGCAGCTTTTCATTCTTTCATTATGCTTTATATGGAATCGGATCAACAGCGCCCGCATCCTCAAAGCCTTTAAGACGAAGGCGGCAGCTATCGCACTCGCCACATGCCTCTTCCTCACCATTATAGCAAGACGTCGTTAGTTCATAAGGGACATTAAGTCTGAGTCCTTCTTCAACGGTTTTTCCTTTTGTCAGGTTAATAAGTGGTGTTTCGATGACCATTTTACTACCTGTAGCCCCTGCTTTCGTTGCAAGGTTCACTGTTTCATTCATGCTCTCGATAAACTCAGGTCTACAGTCTGGATATCCACTGTAATCCACTGCAGAAACACCGATATAAATGGCTTCTGCCCCGATTACTTCAGCATAAGCTGAGGCTAACGAGAGAAAGATCATATTACGAGCCGGTACGTACGTCACCGGAATTTCATCTTCCGCCAGATCTGTTGGCACATCGATGGAATCGTCCGTTAGTGCACTTCCACCAATTTGATTCAAGAAACTGATATTCACAATGCGGTGATCCGGCGCGTTGTAATGGTCAGCTACTTTTTTAGCCTGTTCCACTTCACGGTTATGTTTCTGTCCATAATGAAAAGTAATCGGATAGAGTTCATATCCCTTTTCCTTCGCAATTCCCATGCATGTTGTACTATCCAATCCTCCGCTTAGAACAATAACTGCTTTTTTACTCATGTTACACACCTCGTTTATTAGGATCCCAGATGATTTTGTGAAGCTGCATGCTAAGCTTCACATTGCTTAAGCCTGCCTCAAGTATTTTTTCAACTAGCTTATGCGGTGGCATTGTTTCCCACACAGGACTATAAAGCACCTGCCCTTTATTGTGATGCTCAGCAACGATATCAGAAGCAACCTGAAAATCTTCGTCTGATCCAATCACGAACTTAATTTCATCCTGCTGATCAAGTAGATCAAAATTATCATGCAGCATGCGGTGTTGTTCACCTGAATCCGGAAGTTTATAGTCCATCACAAAGCGAACCTTCTTCTCCCATTTCTGCGATTCATTTCGAACCGCTTCATATGGGGTAAGATCAATTGCCCCATTTGTTTCGATATGAATATCTTCAATGTGCGGAAGATCTACCATCGCCTGGATAAGCGCCATTGATTTCTCACGATGTATTAATGGCTCCCCGCCAGTGAAACAAATATGGCGGCTTTTGTATTGCTTAATCTGGTTCACAATCGTCTCTATAGACGCTGTGTACTCCGCCTTATCTGGTGCATAGCTATATGGTGTATCACACCAGCTACAGCGTAAATTGCAGTGAAAGACGCGCACAAAAACGGTTGGAAAGCCCGCACGCGTTCCCTCTCCTTCCACTGTTTCAAACACTTCTACCATTGGCATTTCCCAGTTCATATATTCTGTACGTTCAGGTAAAATCCATTTATTCATTTTTTTCCATCCATTCCCGCTTTAGCGTTGCGTAGCTTGTTGGTGTTTCATAGAGTACGAGTTCTTCCAGACGCTGGCCGTTGTCTTTCATGTTGCGTTCAACTAGTGCCTGGTCTAACTGCTCCCACATCCAAACAATCATATTCTCAGCCGTTGTGTTCATGTTAGGAAGGACTTCATTTAAATAATGGTGATCCAATTTCGAATCAATCACTTCTTTAAACAATGTTTTAATTTCACCGAAATCAACGGAAATGCCGATCTCATTCACGAAGCCACTAATTGTGATAACCACTTTATACGTATGCCCGTGCATGCTCTTGCATTTTCCTTCGTAGCAATGCAAATGATGCGCGGCATCGAAAGTAAATTCCTTTGTGACGGCTACTCGTTTATGATGATACTTTAATTCGCTTTTCTGAATATCTTCTCCAAGTACTTCAACTTTCTTTGGAATCATATAAGACATAAAAAAAGCCCCCTTCTTTATTCAGTAAAGGGAGACACATGAAAAACCATGGTCCCTAGTTTTGATTTACGAGAGGAGGGAATTACGAACTCTCCAACCTGATAATAATATCATAACATGGTTAAACAGAAAAGAATTCGGTAATTCTATCCTTCCTTAAAGTATAGTAACGTCACAATTAAGCATGACAGGATTTAAATATTTCAAGCAAACTTATAAGTGGTAATAATTTACTAATCAAAAATGAAAGAGGTGAATGTTGTATGTCAGAAGGCGCAAACATGGTGTTCTGTTCGGGGTATTCGGCTTTATATACTTAGCCATCATTTTATTTATCGTTATCCTAACACTTGTCTTCATATTTAAGGCGATTTGGCTTTATGAAGCGTAAAAATGCGTCTGATCAGGAAAAGAACGAATTGTTACGTCAGTTAATTACAAAGCCATCTTCTTCTCGTGTTACACGTAAAGATGACCCAACGTCTTATTAATTCAATTATTCTACAAAAACGCCGTCCGGCATCCCGGACGGCGTTTCTCTTTATGCTTTCTCTGCGTGACGTTCTACAAACTGTTCAATTCGTTTCACTGCTTCCTGAAGTGATTCGATTGACGTTGCGTATGAGCATCGGATATATCCTTCTCCACCTGCACCAAATACGTGACCTGGTACAACAGCTACGCGCTCTTCCTGAAGCAGCTTTTCTGCGAACTCATCAGAAGTCATACCTGTTGATTGAATAGAAGGAAACGCGTAAAAGGCGCCTCCGGGCATATGACAGGAAAGACCCATTTGATTAAAAGCTTTCACTAAATAATTGCGTCGCTGCCGATAGCTTCTCTTCATCCGATCAAGATCAGCTCGCCCGCTTCTGAGCGCTTCAAGTGCACCGTGCTGCGCAATTGTAGGAGCACACATCATTGTATATTGATGAATTTTTAATATCGCCCCAATGATTTCTTCAGGGCCTGTGACATAGCCGAGACGCCAACCGGTCATTGCAAACGCCTTTGAAAAGCCAGAGATCAGAATCGTTCTCTCTCTCATACCCTCAATTCGAGAAATGCTATAGTGAGTTTGATCATATGTCAATTCTGCATAGATTTCGTCGGATAGCACAAGAAGATCATGCTTCTCAATCAGATCCGTAATATCCTTCAGCTCTTCCTCTGACATAGTTGCACCAGTAGGGTTACTCGGAAAACAGAACAGAATCGCTTTTGTACGCTTTGTGATCACTTTTTTTAATCGGTCCCGCGTTACCTTAAATTCATCCTCCGCACTTGTTTCCAGTGATACCGGTACTCCACCTGCAAGAGTGACAGCAGGTGCATATGCTACAAAGCCTGGCTCTACAATGATCACTTCATCGCCGGGATCGATGATTGCTCGAAAAGCAAGGTCGATTGCCTGGCTTGCACCGACAGTAAGGACAATCTCAGATTGTGCTGAATAAGAGAGGGAGAATTGCTCTGATAAGTAAGAAGAAATTTCCTCTCTAAGCTCCATTAATCCTGCATTTGCAGTATAAGCTGTATATCCACTTTCAAGTGATGCATAGCCTGCTTCACATACATTCCATGGTGTAACAAAATCAGGCTCACCGACACCCAGTGAAATGACATTATCCATTTGTGAAGCAAGATCAAAGAATTTCCTAATGCCCGACGGCTTTAATTGTGAAGCGGTTTTTGAAACATACTTCTGTTTAACCTGCCTCATGGTGACACCACAATCCGTTTATCTTTCTGTTCCGGTTCAAAAATGATACCGTCGTGTTTGTATTTTTTCAACAAGAAATGCGTTGTGGTCGAAAGAACTGAATCGAGCGTCGATAATTTATTCGAAACGAAGAAAGCAACTTCTCTCATCGTTTTGCCTTCAATTTGAACAGACAAATCAAACGCGCCAGACATTAAGTACACGGCTTTCACTTCCGGAAAGCGGTAAATACGTTCCGCAACTTCATCAAAGCCCACTTCCCGCTTTGGTGTCACTTTCACATCAATCATAGCCGCCACACCATCTTTGCCTGCTGCTTTATCCCAATTAATGACGGATGAGTAACTTAGAATAATATTCTGTTCTTCTAATGATTTAACCATTCTTTCTACTTCTTCTACAGTTACATCAACCATATCTGCAAGTACTTCCATTGGCACTCGCGCATTTTCCTCTAAAATCTCCAGAATCTCTACTTCTTTTTCGTTCAATGTAAGGCCCCCTGCTTTCCATCTATTTTGTCTACTATATCATTCTTCTTATTTTATTTCATTTGGGCTACGAAAAATTACCCCCTGTCACAATACCCTCCATCATTCTCTCTTCTTTCATCCATTTTGTAAACGCTTGAATATCAATTGAAAATATGCGGTCGTGATCGATTCGTGAAACAATCGTTCTTCCTTCGTTATATAATTGAAAAGTAAGCGGCGAGAGCTTTTCTTTTCCACGATAATCAATTGCTTGCATGGCACAAATGGCTTCAATAGCAAGAATTTTTCTAACGTTAGCGGTTATGGCTGCAGCATGTCGGGCACCGATTGTACCCATACTGACATGATCCTCTTGATTTGCTGAAGAAGGAATCGAATCTACCGAAGCCGGGTGGGCCAGGGTCTTGTTTTCTGAGACAAGTGATGCTGCCACATATTGCATAATCATGGCGCCTGATTGAAGACCTGGCTGCTGACTTAGGAATGGAGGCAAATCATTGAGCTGTGGATTAACAAGCCGCTCAATTCGTCGTTCTGAGATGCTTCCAAATTCCGCCATGCCAATCGAAAGAAAATCCATTGCAAGAGCAATCGGCTGTCCGTGAAAATTCCCTCCAGAAATAACTTTCGTCCCTTCATTAAAAATAAGCGGGTTATCCGTGGCAGCATTGATTTCAATCTCCAGTTTTTCTTTCACATATCCGAGAACTTGCCAGGATGCGCCATGAACCTGTGGAATACAGCGGAGGGAATAAGCATCCTGTACACGAAGTTCACCCTGTTCAGTAGTAAGTTGGCTCCCATGAACGAGTCTTCTAATCCTTGCAGCCACGGCAACTTGCTCTGCGTATCCCCGTGCCAATTGAATGTCTTCATCAAATGCTGTGACAATGCCTCTTAGCCCTTCTAACGTCATTGCCGCAATTCCATCAGCTTGATAGGCCAATTTCTCAGCTTCGATATAAGTAACAATGCCAACCGCCGTCATCGCCTGTGTTCCGTTAATGAGTGCGAGCCCTTCCTTTGCCGTTAATGTAAGTGGTGTAATCCCAAGTTTCTGTAAAGTTACTGACGCCTGTTCACGGTTCCCCTTATAGAAGACTTCTCCTTCTCCAAGAAGTGGCAGGACCAGATGTGCAAGCGGGGCAAGGTCACCGCTTGCACCAAGTGACCCCTGTTCAGGTACCACGGGCAAAATCCCTTCATTGGCGAAAAGAATTAACTGTTCAATGACTTCGCAGCGAATACCGGAAACACCTTTTAACAGCGCATTTGCCCGAAGAATAAGCATTGCTTTCGACACCATTTCTGGGAATGGTTCTCCTACGCCACAGGCATGAGAATGGATAAGGTTAAGTTGAAGCTGGTCAACATCTCGTGGATGTATGCGGACATCACTTAATTTTCCGAAACCTGTCGTAATACCATAGACCGCATCTCCTCTTTTTACAATCGCTTCTACTGCGCTTCTGCTTTCATCAACACGTTGCAAGCTTTCTGCAGAGCAAATCACCTTCGCATGATCGAATAGAGTCTTTTTTAAGTCCTTGAGTGTCAAGCTGTAACCATCTAAAGTAACCACATCATACCACTCCTCTACCATGGTATTTTAATAAAGGCCATTAGAAAAAGCCTGCTAAAAATCACAAAACTGATTTTTAAGCAGGCATTGATACACTTGGAAAGTCGTAACCCCCATATTTAGCACACTCCTAATCAATATTATCCGATTCCATCACATATATTTTTGCATAATGAATTAATATTCAACTCCAAAACTTATTAATTATGTCTATTCATCGGACAATTTTTTATCATCAAGTGCTTTTGCAATGTTCCCTTATATTAGCTTTTCTCCAATATATTCAACGATAGTGCCTTTAGGTCAACAGCTATATGAATGGAAGGGGTCATGTTACAAATCTTCTACCTCATAAGCCACTTTTGATTTAACTTTTTTGCGGCATTTCCATAGTCAAACGCCTATTTAATTATATTCTGGAGAAAGGGTCCGATTCCTGTAAATATTGAAACTCATTTTGAAGGACTTCGTTTGCAGCACTTACCCGCGAATTTGAGTTTTAATCCGCGAGAAGGAGGGCTTAGTTAGTTAAAAGCTTTAAGTTAGAACACAAAAAAGCCAGAGATCATGGTGATCTCTGACTTTCTCTCAGTTGCCCAGCGACGTCCTACTCTTGCAGGGGGAGATCCCCCAACTACCATCGGCGCGCGAGCTTCACTTCCGTGTTCTCATACAGGGCGCGATAAGCCGCAAACTTCTTCGTCAGCTGCGCGATGCCAGATCCTCATAGATCTCCGAATATCCACTCCGGTCTGTCATCACTGGCTTCCTCGAATTTCTTGCTTCTCCCACCCCTACGTAGCTTTCAATGATGTCTTTTTGCTTATTCATGAAGAATCAAACGAGTACAAACCCATACAAAAAAGCCAGAGACCCTAAGATCTCTGACTTTCTTTCAGTTGCCCAGCGACGTCCTACTCTTGCAGGGGGAGATCCCCCAACTACCATCGGCGCTGAAGAGCTTAACTTCCGTGTTCGGCATGGGAACGGGTGTGACCTCTTCGCCATCGTCACTAGACTAACAGGATGTTAGTTCAATGTTCACCACAGGACGTGGTGCACCTTAATCAAACTTCCTTGTTTCAGGTATTCCCTGAAAACTAGATAGCACGTACAACGTTTTCCAATATGTCCAGGTCCATGAGCCAAATGGCTCACTTCGCTTTTCGTTTTTAGGTTAAGCCCTCGATCGATTAGTATTCGTCAGCTCCACGTGTTGCCACGCTTCCACCCCGAACCTATCTACCTCATCATCTCTAAGGGATCTTACCAGCTTAATGCTGTGGGAAATCTCATCTCGAGGGGGGCTTCATGCTTAGATGCTTTCAGCACTTATCCCTTCCACACGTAGCTACCCAGCTATGCTCCTGGCGGAACAACTGGTACACCAGCGGTGTGTCCATCCCGGTCCTCTCGTACTAAGGACAGCTCCTCTCAAATTTCCTGCGCCCGCGACGGATAGGGACCGAACTGTCTCACGACGTTCTGAACCCAGCTCGCGTACCGCTTTAATGGGCGAACAGCCCAACCCTTGGGACCTACTTCAGCCCCAGGATGCGATGAGCCGACATCGAGGTGCCAAACCTCCCCGTCGATGTGGACTCTTGGGGGAGATAAGCCTGTTATCCCCAGGGTAGCTTTTATCCGTTGAGCGATGGCCCTTCCATGCGGAACCACCGGATCACTAAGCCCGACTTTCGTCCCTGCTCGACTTGTAGGTCTCGCAGTCAAGCTCCCTTGTGCCTTTACACTCTGCGAATGATTTCCAACCATTCTGAGGGAACCTTTGGGCGCCTCCGTTACACTTTAGGAGGCGACCGCCCCAGTCAAACTGCCCACCTGACACTGTCTCCGCACCGGATCACGGTGCTGGGTTAGAATGTCAGTACAGCCAGGGTAGTATCCCACCGACGCCTCCATCGAACCTGGCGGTCCGACTTCTATGGCTCCTACCTATCCTGTACAAGCTGTACCAAAATCCAATATCAGGCTACAGTAAAGCTCCATGGGGTCTTTCCGTCCTGTCGCGGGTAACCTGCATCTTCACAGGTACTATAATTTCACCGGGTCTCTCGTTGAGACAGTATCCAAGTCGTTGCACCTTTCGTGCGGGTCGGAACTTACCCGACAAGGAATTTCGCTACCTTAGGACCGTTATAGTTACGGCCGCCGTTTACTGGGGCTTCGATTCAGAGCTTCTCCCGTAAGGGATAACCCCTCCTCTTAACCTTCCAGCACCGGGCAGGTGTCAGCCCCTATACTTCGCCTTACGGCTTTGCAGAGACCTGTGTTTTTGCTAAACAGTCGCTTGGATCTTTTCACTGCGGCTCCCCTGGGCTATTCACCCGAGGAAGCACCCCTTCTCCCGAAGTTACGGGGTCATTTTGCCGAGTTCCTTAACGAGAGTTCTCCCGATCGTCTTAGGATTCTCTCCTCGCCTACCTGTGTCGGTTTGCGGTACGGGCACCTCTTTCCTCACTAGAGGCTTTTCTTGGCAGTGTAGAATCAGGGACTTCGGTACTTAATTTCCCTCGCCATCACGACTCAGCCTTCACGGTGAACGGATTTGCCTATTCACCAGCCTAATCGCTTGGACGCGCATTTCCAGCAGCGCGCTCTCCCTATCTTCCTGCGTCCCCCCGTCGTTCAAACGGAAAGGAGGTGGTACAGGAATATCAACCTGTTATCCATCGCCTACGCCTTTCGGCCTCGGCTTAGGTCCCGACTAACCCTGAGCGGACGAGCCTTCCTCAGGAAACCTTGGGCTTTCGACGGACAAGATTCTCACTTGTCTTTCGCTACTCATACCGGCATTCTCACTTCTAAGCGCTCCACCAGTCCTTTCGGTCTGACTTCACAGCCCTTAGAACGCTCTCCTACCATTGTCGTAAGACAATCCACAGCTTCGGTGATACGTTTAGCCCCGGTACATTTTCGGCGCAGCGTCACTCGACCAGTGAGCTATTACGCACTCTTTAAATGATGGCTGCTTCTAAGCCAACATCCTGGTTGTCTAAGCAACGCCACATCCTTTTCCACTTAACGTATACTTTGGGACCTTAGCTGGTGGTCTGGGCTGTTTCCCTCTCGACTACGGATCTTATCACTCGCAGTCTGACTCCCGCGGATAAATCGTTGGCATTCGGAGTTTGACTGGATTCGGTAATCCGGTAAGGACCCCTAGTCCAATCAGTGCTCTACCTCCAAGATTCTTGCCGCGAGGCTAGCCCTAAAGCTATTTCGGAGAGAACCAGCTATCTCCGGGTTCGATTGGCATTTCACCGCTACCCACACCTCATCCCCGCATTTTTCAACATGCGTGGGTTCGGGCCTCCATTCAGTGTTACCTGAACTTCACCCTGGACATGGGTAGATCACCCGGTTTCGGGTCTACAACCACGTACTCTGTCGCCCTATTCAGACTCGCTTTCGCTGCGGCTCCGCCTTATCAGCTTAACCTTGCACGGGATCGTAACTCGCCGGTTCATTCTACAAAAGGCACGCTGTCACCCATTAACGGGCTCCAACTAGTTGTAGGCACACGGTTTCAGGTTCTCTTTCACTCCCCTTCCGGGGTGCTTTTCACCTTTCCCTCACGGTACTGGTTCACTATCGGTCACTAGAGAGTATTTAGCCTTGGGAGATGGTCCTCCCAGATTCCGACGGGGTTTCACGTGTCCCGCCGTACTCAGGATCCGTCTCGGAGGGCAGCGGATTTTGACTACAGGATTGTTACCTTCTGTGATGGACCTTTCCAGATCGCTTCGTCTATCCGTGCCTTTGTAACTCCAAAGAGACGTCCTACAACCCCAGAGGGCAAGCCCTCTGGTTTGGGCTGATTCCGTTTCGCTCGCCGCTACTCAGGAAATCGCATTTGCTTTCTCTTCCTCCGGGTAATGAGATGTTTCAGTTCCCCGGGTCTGCCTTCCATTCCCTATGTATTCAGAAATGGATACCATCCCATTACGGATGGTGGGTTCCCCCATTCGGAAATCTCCGGATCAAAGCGTACTTACAGCTCCCCGAAGCATATCGGTGTTCGTCCCGTCCTTCTTAGGCTTCTAGTGCCAAGGCATCCACCGTGCGCCCTTAGTAGCTTAACCTTAGACTACATTAGTCGCTTAACGCTTCTAACTTCGTCGATGCACATCGTTAGATGTGACTAACTACTAAAGATTTAACGCAAAAAAATAATAATTATTGGATGTCGTTGTTTATGCTATCTAGTTTTCAAGGAACATGGCTATCACTCGAATCGGCATTGCTGCTTCTTCGACTAGCCTGTTTTGAAAGAAGTAAATCATTCTTTCAAAACTAAACGAAACGCTCATGTAAGGTTGGTAACCAATGTTACCTCGTAATTCTCCATAGAAAGGAGGTGATCCAGCCGCACCTTCCGATACGGCTACCTTGTTACGACTTCACCCCAATCATTTGTCCCACCTTCGGCGGCTGGCTCCATAAAGGTTACCCCACCGACTTCGGGTGTTACAAACTCTCGTGGTGTGACGGGCGGTGTGTACAAGGCCCGGGAACGTATTCACCGCGGCATGCTGATCCGCGATTACTAGCAATTCCGGCTTCATGCAGGCGAGTTGCAGCCTGCAATCCGAACTGAGAACGGCTTTATGGGATTCGCTTCACCTCGCGGTGTTGCTGCCCTTTGTACCGTCCATTGTAGCACGTGTGTAGCCCAGGTCATAAGGGGCATGATGATTTGACGTCATCCCCACCTTCCTCCGGTTTGTCACCGGCAGTCACCTTAGAGTGCCCAACTAAATGCTGGCAACTAAGATCAAGGGTTGCGCTCGTTGCGGGACTTAACCCAACATCTCACGACACGAGCTGACGACAACCATGCACCACCTGTCACTCTGTCCCCCGAAGGGGAACGTCCTGTCTCCAGGATTGTCAGAGGATGTCAAGACCTGGTAAGGTTCTTCGCGTTGCTTCGAATTAAACCACATGCTCCACTGCTTGTGCGGGCCCCCGTCAATTCCTTTGAGTTTCAACCTTGCGGTCGTACTCCCCAGGCGGAGTGCTTAATGTGTTAACTTCAGCACTGAGGGTGGAACCCCCCAACACCTAGCACTCATCGTTTACGGCGTGGACTACCAGGGTATCTAATCCTGTTTGCTCCCCACGCTTTCGCGCCTCAGCGTCAGTTACAGACCAG
The DNA here is from genome assembly GCF_039851965.1 of Pseudalkalibacillus hwajinpoensis. Lineage (NCBI taxonomy): Bacteria > Bacillati > Bacillota > Bacilli > Caryophanales > Guptibacillaceae > Guptibacillus > Guptibacillus hwajinpoensis. The sequence goes on from NZ_CP156674.1 coordinate 1,505,499, forward strand.
AGAGCCGCCTTCGCCACTGGTGTTCCTCCACATATCTACGCATTTCACCGCTACACGTGGAATTCCACTCTCCTCTTCTGCACTCAAGTCCCCCAGTTTCCAATGACCCTCCACGGTTGAGCCGTGGGCTTTCACATCAGACTTAAAGGACCGCCTGCGCGCGCTTTACGCCCAATAATTCCGGACAACGCTTGCCACCTACGTATTACCGCGGCTGCTGGCACGTAGTTAGCCGTGGCTTTCTGGTTAGGTACCGTCAAGGTACCGCCCTATTCGAACGGTACTTGTTCTTCCCTAACAACAGAGCTTTACGACCCGAAGGCCTTCGTCACTCACGCGGCGTTGCTCCGTCAGACTTTCGTCCATTGCGGAAGATTCCCTACTGCTGCCTCCCGTAGGAGTCTGGGCCGTGTCTCAGTCCCAGTGTGGCCGATCACCCTCTCAGGTCGGCTACGCATCGTCGCCTTGGTAAGCCATTACCTTACCAACTAGCTAATGCGCCGCGGGCCCATCCTGCAGTGTTAGCCAGAGGCCAACTTTCAACATCACACCATGCGGTGCGATGTATTACCCGGTATTAGCTCCGGTTTCCCGGAGTTATCCCAGTCTGCAGGGCAGGTTGCCCACGTGTTACTCACCCGTCCGCCGCTAAGATTTGGGAGCAAGCTCCCAAATCTCCGCTCGACTTGCATGTATTAGGCACGCCGCCAGCGTTCGTCCTGAGCCAGGATCAAACTCTCCGATAGAAAGCTTAATCTAGCTTTTAAAACAATGTTTGTTTCCTGTAGAAACAACTACTTACATGGCGTTTCGTTCAGTTTTCAAAGATCGATTTGATTCTATCAATCTCGGTTTGTTTCCCGAGTGACATTTCCAATCATATCAGCAACAAGTTATTATGTCAATCATTTTTTTGAAGCATTTCGTGATCAACAATTTGGCTTCCGAAGTGACAAGATTTATCTTATCATGCACACTTATTGCCGTCAACCATTATAGCAAAATAATTTCAACTCCCCCCTATGGTCTTATAGAGGAGAGTTGATTAACCGGTAAGAACCTCTTCTTCTGGATATCTAATTTTGGATGGTTTCTTGGAAGCAAAAATAAACGCCATTGTGAGTGGGCCAAGCTTACCAACCATCATGATGACGATGAGGGTCAACTTCCCAATCGGATCAAAACTATCCGTTACTCCCATTGATAGCCCAACTGTCCCGAATGCTGAAACAACCTCAAAGAGATTGGCTAAGAATGAGGACGGCTGTGTTAATTCAAGTATGAAGACACCGATAAAAACAACACCAGTTGAAATTACTGTGATTGCAAGAGCTTTAACAATAATTGAAAAGGCAAGTGTTTTATGAAAACAGTGATTTCACTTTTGCCTTTCAAAAACGTATTAACAGAAAGGAGCATGGCGATGAAAGTGGTTAACTTTATTCCGCCACCAGTGGAGGCACTTCCTGCTCCTATGAACATTAAACCAGTAATGAAGAAGAGTGACGCCTCCTCCATACCACCAATATCGATGGCATTAAATCCTGCTGTTCTGGGAGTTACAACCTGGAATAAGGCACCCCATCCTTTCCCTGCTCCATCTAATGGACCGAGAGTTGCTCCGTTATTCCATTCCAGCAGGATAATAACTAGAAAAGCTACGGCATTGATTGCCAGGCTTCCTACAATCATTAATTTTGTATGGAGACTTAATTCACGAAAATGTTTTTTCTCTTTCAGATCAATTAATACAGTGAAGCCAATTCCTCCCAGAATAAAAAGTAATGTAATGACAATGTTCACTACTGGATCATTTACATATGAAGAAAGACTATCTGACCAGATAGAAAACCCTGCATTGTTATAAGCAGAAATTGAGTGAAAGATTGCAGCATAGATCCCTTGCCAGGCGCCATATTCTGGTATCCACCTCGCTGAAAGAACAATTGCACCGATTAATTCGATCAGCAATGAAAAGATCAACAGGTTCCTGACAAGCTTGATGATCCCCCCTGTCGCGCCCTGGTTTAGAGCCTGAGAAACCACTAATCTTTGAGCGATACCGATTTTTTCCAATAAGGATAAAGATCATGACGGCAAATGACATAATGCCAAGCCCACCAAGCTGGATCAGCAGCAAAATGACTATTTGACCAAACAGCATATAAACAGTCTCCGTGTCGACAACAACGAGACCTGTCACTGTAATGGCAGAAATAGCCGTGAACCATGCGTCCAACCAGGTAACAGTTGTAACGGTGGCCTGTGGGAGTTTTAATAAAATGGTCCCAAGTGTACTAATGATTAGAAATAAGTATAGGAGCGTTCGTGGTGGATTTAGTAGTGATTTTCTCGATTTCAATTGAAACCCTTCTTTCCTTATGGTGGAAAGGAGAAACACAAAAACACAGGAGATCCCTGTGTTTACACAAAAGTTTGTCCCTTCAAGTTAACAAACGAGGTTAGCTGTCGGATTCGGGCTTGAAGAAACCCTACCTGATTTCTCAGGATTCACCCCGTGTGGACTACATCCACAGATCGGGTCCCCCGCTTTTGCTTTAAGCAAAATTAAGTCAATTACTGATGAATGAGATAATAATACATCCAGTTTCAGGACAAGTAAAGAACATTATTTGCTGTGTACATCGAAATAGAAATGATGGTGTAATTTGCAACCCTTATTGAAGGTGGCAGAGCAATTTGGACAGGCCGATTGTAATGAGAGATACTCATTTATCGTTAATTCCATTTTGCATTTTCCACACAGAATAGCTTTTTCATCAAAACGATTAGAAGGCCATACTTGAACTGAATGAGTTGAAGCTTCCTGATGACAAGTAATACAGGGGTAATACGTATCACAGCAGTAGAATTTTATCGCAATAATATCCTGGTCACTATGATAATGAACACACCTCGTCTCCTCATCAATAACTTTTCCTTTTATATAAAGCAAGTCCTGTTTCATCTTTGACCTCCTAAAGTTATTTCACTGAATAATTCGTCCCCTAGTAGTAGCCATTATGTTAGATCACTCTTTCGCTAACCCATTCATTTTATTTATTATAGTTACATAGATAGTTAGAGTGCTTGAAGAAAGAATTAAGCTTCTTTTCATCAATACAAATTTTACATAAGGTGTAACCTTTCTCACGACGAATGAGATCAGTCATTTCGATTAGCTCTTTAAGGTTATCTGAGCAGATTTTTTCAACTCTGGTTCTTGCTCCCAGATCCTTCTTTCGCCATAGTGTTCGACACGTCGCAGCGTGAATTTTATTATAACCTGGATCTCTCCCTTTAAAATGATTAAAAACATACCCTCCTGGATTCGCTTCATACCATCCAATGTACCGCTCTTCATTTTCTTTAAAAATACCGATCATGGTTCAGCCTCCCATTCTCCATTACTAAACCATGTTCTTCCTCATTCATCTAAAGCCTCTTTACATTATATTACATTTAATGCACCTTTTTATCCAAATGTTATATAAAAGTAAACGAAAAAATGCAAGCTCCACAGCTTTCGGATCTTCTGATATTTAACTACTTGGTTTTCCTCCCTATCTTTTATTCAGACAAAGAAAAAGCTCTGGGGCTCAAGAGCTTTTAGATTCAATGATCATAGGCTGTTTTAAGGCTTCGTAAATTAGTTGCTTTTCTCAAATAAGGAATAACCCAGTGATCAAGTCCTATTTTTGCTGCGTTATACCCAGCAATCAGGATTAACATTCCGAGGATCACCATCATCGGATTGGTGCTTGTGGTGCCACTGAACATGAAAGCAAAGTTCATAATTACTCCCATTAATGCAGCGAAGGTAGTAAATGTCCCCAGCAATAACCCCATTCCGACCAGAAATTCTCCCCACGGTACAAGGAAATTAAAGAAGTCTGCATTCGGGATTACTGCACCTTCCAAAAAGGTAGCCCACCAACAGCCGGATGTTCTCCGTCTGCTTTTGCTACCGCACCCGTAGAAACCTATTCGCTTCGAATCCACCAGTTATCTTTGTACACCCCGCTGTTACATTGAAACCCAAGATATAATCGAATAAGAAAAAGGACACCTGCAGTGCTTGATTTTCTCTCAAGAATTTAACAAACATGCCCATCACCTTCCTGTTATTGATTCTTATACACTTTTATTGTATAGGGATTCACGGCTTCAATATGTGATTAAAGTCACATTCAGTGTTCTGTTTCGAATTGATAAAATTTGGGTATAAACTTAATGAAATTCAATAAAAAAAGGACGAGATTTCTCCCCTCCTAAGCATAACTTGTATCTATTTTTGATTTCTTTCTATCAAAGTAAATATAAATAACAAGAGCCACACATCCAACTAGAGACATATACCCCATGGTCGTGTATAACATGGCTCCGGAAGCTTTTTCAAAAAGCATTCCTCCAAACAGAGAGCCTAAAATACCTGATACTCCAAAAAAGACTGAAATGAACAGTAAATGTCCTGTTGCCTGCAAGTTCTCTGGGACCAGTTTGGTTACGTACTGGAATGCCGTTACGTAAAACACACCAAACGTTACACCGTGCAATACCTGCATTAGAATTGCAGCAACTGGCCCTCCCGCATATGCTAGCACAATCCAACGAACCGAATATAGTAAACCAGCAATCAGTATAAACGTTATTTCATTAAATCGTTTATACCAATACTGACTTGTGGCAAAAATAACCGCTTCACTGGCAACAGCCACAAACCAGGCGAGACCAATCTGAGATTCGTTTCCCCCAAGCTCCGTTAAATATATACCAATGAAACTATCATTTGCTCTGTGCGGAATTGTAAGGAACATAATCGTACCGAGAAAGAATAAAAACCTTGGATTCTTTCCGATTTTCACAGCATCCAGAACTGTTATCGGTTTATTTACACTCTTTACATCTGACACTTTTGTTGCGGTAAGAAAAGCAATGGTGATCATGAGAAGGAAGGGCACGAGAATTAGCCCTATGCCTGCAAAGGAAAAATATTGTCCTACCAGCAGAGTGGAGACTGCAAAACCAATGGATCCCCACGTGCGAATACTTCCGAAATTCTTATTAACACTTGCAGCCGTCTTAACAGCAAGGCTGTCTCCAAGAGCGCCCGTCGGAGACATGAAGATATAGAAAAAGGCAGCTGATAGTAGAATGAACATGTAACTATCGTTTGTCAGAAGAAAAATACTTATAACAAAAACACCTACCAGTGTAATTAATAGGATTCTTTTAATCGTGCCATATTTATCACTCATGTAGCCCCAAAAGGGCTGTGCTAGAATGGCTGCAAGCGGACCGATGGCAAGAATGGAACCTATTTTGCTCTCGGACATCCCAGCATGCTGAAAGTAAACAGGCATAAAACTAATGATAATTGTATTAGCTCCATGGAAAAAGAACAGGAATAAACTGAGGTAAAAGACGGAGTCTCTTTTCGTTATCAAACGATCGTCCCTCCATATGAAATAACAGTTTAATAAGTTCAAAAACACTTCTCCTAACTTTATAGCATACTGAATAAGATTGCAATGTTCTTCCATCTGAAGATTTAGCTAGAGAAAGAAATGCAGCGACTCTCTCATTCGCCATTATGTTACACTCTTTTACTTTTAACGCACATTTTTAAAAGGGTATATGCATATCCTGTAGAAATATCCAATTAGTGCTATTTTAAAAAGCAGATTATGGGGGATTTCTATGGAAAAGGGAAGCAAGTTAGCTACTACTTATTTAGACTTAATTTTTCACCATATTTCCGATCTCATTTTCTTCATTAAAGTGGTCGATGTGCATCATTATGAGATTGAAGCAGTTAATGAAGCCTATTTAGCAAACTATGGAACTTCAAAAGAATCGATATCGGGGAGGCGAATTGAAGATTTTCTAGGCGTTGATCAGGGAATGCAAGCGATTAGACGGTTTCAAGAGGTTATTATTCGAAAAGAAACCATCCATTTTGAAGAAGGGTATACCTTTCCTAAACAGGGTTACAGAGTCTTTGAAATCACCCTTGTTCCCATGATAGAAGGTAGTTCTGTATCAAGATTAATTGGAGCAGCCCGGGACATAACTGAGAAACGAATAAACGAGGAACATATGATTCATTCGGAAAAACTATCCGTTGTTGGTCAGCTTGCTGCCGGCATCGCGCATGAACTTAGAAATCCTCTTACCTCTTTGAAAGGATTTCTTAAGCTCATCCACGTTAAAAACACCGATCAAGATATCGAACGATACATTCAAGTGATGGATTCAGAATTCCATCGAATTGAACAAATCATCGATGAGTTTTTGATTCTTGCGAAACCTCAAAAAACAAATTTTAGCAGTCATGGAATTGATCACATTCTTGATGAGGTAATTGAACTTCTTAATGGCCAGGCGAATATGAAATCGATCGTCTTAAAGAAAGATTATCCTGCAACGCTACCAAATGTGTATTGTGAAAGTAATCAGATTAAACAGGTATTCATCAACTTAATAAAGAATGCTATGGAAGCGATTACTGAGGATGGAGAAATTACTGTTATAGCTGAAGAGGTAGAGGACATGTTGCGTATTAAAATCAAAGACAATGGAATAGGAATACCTCATGAAGAATTGAATAAGCTGGGCTCTCCTTTTTATACGACAAAGGAAAGCGGAACAGGCCTAGGGCTGTCTATTTGTAAACAAATCATCGATCGACATCAAGGTGAGTTTTGCATCAAGAGTAAGGAAGGCGAAGGTACAGAAGTGACGATTACATTACCTAAAGCCGTTTAAGATATCCCCCTTAGAAGGGGGAATCTTCCTAAATGCTAGTTGTTTTCTGGCCATTGAGCCATCCGTTAACTGAAAGGATTACATCCTCTGGATTTTGCCAGTGCAGAACATGGCCGGCCTGTGGAACTGCTTGAATGCGGCAATCACCTTTTAAATTCATTCTAAGGAGATCCGTTGCATTAAGTCTGATTCGCTCTTCTTCTTCTGGAAGCGTTGCTCGTAGTAGATACACTGGAGCATGGATTTCACTCAGGATATCACGGAATGGTTCTGTATAGAGCGCTTTCATTATAGCTCTCACCGTTCCTTCATCCGACCTCATCTTTACCCGATTTCCATCCTGAATCATATCAGCATGAACCATGCATTTAATACCCTCGCTCCACCTTCCAATTTCACCTTTCTTTTTTTCCTCGTATTCTTCTATTCGATTAAACTGATTTTCAGTTACCCAATTCGTCACTCTCTCAAGATGTGTTTGAAGTGTTGTTGAACCGTCAGAAGGCTGAACATATCCACCATCTATCATCACAATACCTTTTACTTTGTGATGATAGTGATTTGTATAATGAAGGGCCAATGCCGCTCCCCACGAATGACCAATTAATAGAAACGGCCTATTACTAATAGAAGAAACTACCTTATCAAGCCAGGCAGACAAAATAGTAAACCCATAGTCTTCTTCTTTAGCAAAAGGGGCGGTCTGCCCATGACCTGGTAAATCAAAGGCAATGATATGATAATTCTTCTCTAATTCCTCAGCCATTTCGATAAACCCCAGAGCATTATTGGTTAAACCATGCAGACAGATAATCAGTTGCCTATCAGGTGCTCCCCACTTCACCCCATGTATCCACTGGCCATCCAATTCAAAATTAAATTCCCTCATTGTCATCCTTCCTTTCTATTGATCCTACTAATTTACTAATTCGACTGGCAGGATTCATTCCCTTTTTCTAGAAAAGAAAGCATATAAAGTGAAACTTCCATTAGAGGGGATTTTCACTGCCCGTTAAGGGTGGGATAGAAGAGTCCACATTCATCAGGAGGGGTAAGATGGAAATAAGAATTGCCAATCTAAACGATGCCGCTGCAATTGCTGAGGTTCATGTGAATAGCTGGAAAACGACGTACCAGAGCCTGGTGTCTGAGGTTTTTTTGAATAATCTTGATGTGCAAGTACGCGAAGCACGCTGGCGAAAAAGTATGGAAGAAGGGAACAAGATCTTCGTTGCCGTTAATGAGCAAAACCGTATTGTCGGATTTGCGAATGGAGGAGAGAACAGAAGTAAGAAATATCATTATGATGGAGAGCTGTATGCCATTTATATATTAGAAGAAGCGCAGGGAATGGGTGCTGGCAAACACTTGATTTGCCACGTTGCTGAACAGCTCAAGAAAGACGGTTTTCACTCGATGGTTGTATGGGTATTAAATGGTAATCCTGCCTCACAATTCTATCAACATTTTAATCCTATCCGCGTCGCCGAAGAAGAAACTATGATTGGTGGTAAAGTACTCCGTGAGACCGCATTCGGTTGGGAGGATTTAACCTCGCTCTTAACCTACTGCTAAATGTAAGAGAAAAAGCCGCGAATGATCGCGGCTCTAACTTATTGCACACTTTCTTTTTCTTCATAAGGATGGGCAACCCAGCCTGATGGATCGATGAAAAGGCGAACAGCGACAACCTGGCGATCATCCATTAAAGTAAAGAAATGTGGGGTATCAACAGGAACGGAAATCACATCCCCTGGGTCGAGCTCCACATCAAAATAGCCTGTTTCGCCATGACCTTTGATCACAAAAATACCATGCCCTGCTGTAATCGCTCGCACTTCATCTTCCGTATGAACATGTACTTGTTCAAATTTCTTCAAGAGGTTCTCGATGTCAGGAGTTTGTTCAGAAAGTGCCACTACGTCCCAACTACCGTATCCATTACGCTCAGCAAGTGATCGAATCTCGGGATCAAAAACGGCAAGGATTTCATCTTTTTGCTCATCTGTCACGTGACAATTCCCTTTTAACTCTTCAGGTAATTTCGCTACAACCCAGTGTTCATACAATACCCCTTCTTCTTTTAAAAAAGCACTTACCTTCTCATTTCCCTCAATCACTTCATTTGTATTTCTCACTTTAATAACCGCCATTATTTATTCCTCCTTGAAGTAGATTAATTTACAACTGTCTGGAAACTTTTCAATTTCAGCTGATAACGAAATAGAAATTCAAACGCTTCAAGATACTTTTTAGCTTCAAAACCAGTTTTTGCCCAAACCGTAATGCCATGATTTCTCATTAAAACAGCTTTTGTTTTATGCGTTATTACATTCTTAACATCTTCAGCAAGCACTGAAAGATCAGCGGAATTTTCTATAATAGGGATCCTGATCTCAGCATCCTGCTCCCAGAGCCCAAACGCTTTAATTAGTTCATGGCCCTGAAAACTAACTTCGCCTTCTCTTGCATAAAGCTCTGAAATCACATTGTTGTCTACTGTGTGCACATGAAGACAGCAGCCTGCATCTGTTTGTTTGTAAATTTCCTTATGAATAAGCGTTTCGGCTGACGGCTTGAGATGGGTTTTCTCTACTGGTTTCCCGTCTCCTTCGACAAGAAGAAAGTCCTCCGCTGTGCGCTTTCGCTTGTCTTTTCCACTTGCTGTAACAAGAAATTGAAGCGGATCATCATTCACCTTGATCGATAGGTTCCCGCTCGTTCCTGGAAACCAATCTCTTTCTGCCAAATCGTCTTTAATATCAGCTAGTTCTTCCCAGCGTTCCTGCAACATGGCTCCCCGCCCTTTCTTCTTTCACATGCTGAATAATATCGAAAAACGTTTCAAATGGGACAGCAGGAATAGAAAGTTCTGCACACTTCTCGTACAAATAATCTCTCGCATACACTCTGTCAGCTAACTTGGATGCTTCTAAATCCGTAATAGAATCACCAATAACAATCCGTTCAAACTCATCACCAAAACGGTTCAATATACTAGGCTTACAGCAACCGCAGTCATTCTGACAGTCATCTTCACAGCGGTTCGGCCAGGTAATCGTAATGGTCTCGCTTGAAAAATCACTACCGTTACAAAAGATGTGACCCTCTGGAATATCAAACGGGGCGAGAAGTGGATAGACAAAAAAGTCAATCCCACCACTTACGATGTATAAATCAATCCCCTCCTGTTTCGTGTACGCAACAAATTCTTCAAATCCAGGTCTGATTTCTGTCGTCTTTAACAAGTAATTAAGTAGCTCATCATGCAGGGTTGAGGGGATTAAGCTAAACATCGCCCCTACTCCTTCTCTGATCGAGAGCGTTTGATCAAGGACTTGATCCTTGATCTGTTCCCATTCATCTGGTGCAAACTTCTTCATCAGTGAAATGATGTTATCGCCGTTCGTGACCGTGCCATCAAAATCACAAAAAATCACTTGCTTTTTCATCGTACCGCCTCCGCCATTCCCCATTTCGTAAGAGCTGCCTTTAACTCTTCGCTCTCTTCTGCAGCATCTTCAAGAGACTTATCAGATAAAACGGCGTGAACTGCATCTCGAAATGCCTTTCCACCTGCCCATGCTCCACCAGGATGACCATGAATGCCACCACCGGCATTGATAACGCTGTTTATTCCAAAATCTTTTATTAGCAATGGTACTAAACCCGGATGAATGCCTGCTGATGGGACCGGGAAGGTTTCTCGCAATGATGATGTTTCAGTTAGAGCTGTCGCCGTAGCGAGCGCTTCTTTTCGTTCGAGAGCAACACTTCCGTAAGGCGATGGAAATAATGAAAAATCTGCACCTGCTATTCTAAGTAATTTACCAAGTAACAATGAATAACTGAGTCCATATGAACTGGAGCCTGCAATTGCTCCGGAAAAGGAAGGGTGGGCCATTATTGGCACGGTTATTCCAGGATCTTCAGCAAGTGACTCCAGCGAGTCTAATCCGTATGTAAAAACATTGAACAATAATGCATCAGCTCCAAGTTCAATGGCTCGCTTAGCCTTATCTTTCAGACCGAACGTTCTCCCAGTTAAATTAACGGCATAGCGTGTGCGCTTACCTGTCTCTTCTGCCGTTTCATCCAGAACCTTTTTCATGGCAGGGACGCGTTCTTCAAGTGGTGTTAAATCATTTTCAAATAAAATTTCATCATCCTTAACAAAATCTACTCCGCCAAGCGCCTGCTGCTTCATTTGTAGAACCAGCTCATCAAGCGGCTTTCCAATAACCCCTTTGAAGATGCTCATTAATAGGGGGCGATCCCTCACGCCAGTTAGCTTTCTAATGCCGCCAATTCCGTAGGATGGACCCGGAAAGTGTCTAAGAAGATCTTCTGAAAAAACCAGATCAATGAGCTTAATTTCACCATCTAGAGACAATTTTCCGAACACTGTTGTCAGTATGGCTGGAAGATCCGGACTAAAGTTAAGCGCAGGGTAAGAAATAACAATAATGCCATCTCCATCCTTCTCTCCGACTCGAACTACTTCTCCTTTATGCTTTATAAGCTGTTCTTTCTCAAGCTGAGGCAAATCGGTCCACGTTCCGATCGTCAGTCCCAGCGCTATCGATTCTGCACGCTGTGATAAATTCTTATCGCCTTTTACAAGATACGTGGCAATTACATTTCCCATGTTGGTCATCCCTTTCGCTCGATCAACCGTAATTGCTTGCTGATTTATTCGCATACAAAAAGGCCCCTTCCTGAGGAAGAGGCCTGAATCATTATGCTCCTCCTCTTATCTTCCAGCTTTTGCTGCCGAGAATTAGCACCGTGTTTTCAAGTAAACTTGAAAATCGGTTGCCGGGCTTCACAGGGCTCGTCCCTCCACCTCTCTGGATAAGAGTATTGCTATTAGATTAATTGATTCGAATTATGCCAGACTCACTAAAAACTGTCAATCCCTTTTTTGATTTTTCTGAATTCAAAAAAGTTCGAGCCTTTTTATTCGTTCCACGGCTTCCTTAAGCCTTTCTTCCGACGTAAGCAGTCCTACGCGTACATACCCTTCACCATATTCTCCAAAGCCATTTCCAGGTGCTACCACAATTTGCGCATGCTCAAGAAGATAATCGGCAAATTCTTCTGAAGTAAAAGAATCGGGTACTTTTAACCAGGAAAAAAAGGAGCCTGCAGGCGCTTTCACATTCCAGCCAATATCGTGCAATCCTTTAATCAGTACATTACGACGAGATTCATACGTGTCGCGCTGCTCTCTTACACAAGATTGAGAACCTAGTAACGCCTCTGCAGCTGCCTCTTGAACAGCACTAAACAAACTAACATAAAAGTGATCCTGTAATAGGTTAATGCTTTCAACAACAGATGGATTTCCGACTGCGAAGCCTACGCGCCATCCAGCCATATTGTATGTCTTCGAAAGCGTATAAATTTCAATGCCTACATCCTTCGCTCCTTCTGTTTCTAGAAAACTCACTGGCCTTTTTCCATCGAACCCAATAGCACCATAAGCGAAATCGTGTACAACACAAATGTCATGTCGGTTCGCGAATGCAACAGTTTCATCGAAAAAGGCATCTGTCGCCTGTGCGGCTGTCGGATTGTTTGGGTAATTCAAGAACATAAGTTTTGCTTTTTCAAGTGCTTCCTCAGGAATCCCTTCATAATCCGGTAGAAAATCATGCTGCTCTTGTAACGGCATCATGTGCATATCTGCTTCCGCCATCGCTACTCCCGACCAGTAATCAGGATAGCCTGGATCAGGAACCAATGCCAGATCACCTTTATTTAACAAACATTGGCTAACCTCAACAAGACCAGCTTTCCCCCCGAATAGTACAGCCACTTCTTTTTCAGGATCAAGATCGACCCCGAACTCACGCTTATAGAAATCAGCTGCAGCCTTTTTCAAAAAAGGCTGTCCACGAAAGGGTGGATATTTGTGATAAGCGGGCTTTTCAGCAGCTTTTTGTAGTGATTCGATAATATGCTGAGGAGTTGGCTGATCCGGGTTCCCCTGACCAAGGTTAATAATGTCATACCCCGCTTCAACATAATGATTTACCTTCCCGGCAAGCTTTGCAAAAAATTGTTCTGGTAGCCGCTTAAGTGCTTCTGATGGTTCAAAGTGTTTCAAAGTCAATCACATCCTGTTAAAATTTTCGTGAAATTCTAGTAAGTTATGTTATCTTGGATACACAATCATGTAAAGTAAATTTTCTAAAAGCTTGAGGAGGAAGATTCAATGAAAAAGCTTACCCTGTTGCAATTTGATATTGCTTTTGGTGATCCTGAAAAGAATTTCGAGAAGGTTGAACAGCTCGTTTCTGAAGCTGCGAGTCAACAGCCAGATATTATCGTGTTGCCTGAATTATGGTCTACTGGCTACGATTTATCAAGACTTGATGAAATTGGCGACGTTGACGCAACGAAATCAATTAAATTTCTTTCGAATCTCGCAAACAAACATTCCGTTAGTATTGTTGGTGGCTCTATCGCAAAACGTCATGAGAAAGAGGTTACCAATACGATGCTTGTCTTTGATCGAGATGGTCAGCTTGTGCACGAATATAGTAAAGCTCACCTTTTTAGACTGATGAACGAAGAAAAGTATCTTGTTTCAGGAAATACGAAAAGTCACTTCACACTTGAAAACCTTCCATGTGCTGGATTCATCTGTTATGATATTCGCTTTCCAGAGTGGCTTCACCTTCATGCCGTTGAAGGTGCGCAGGTTCTATTCGTTCCTGCAGAATGGCCAGAACAGCGAACAGACCACTGGCGCGCGCTGTTAATTAGCCGTGCCATTGAAAATCAGTGTTACGTTATCGCCTGTAATCGAGTTGGTTCAGATCCAGACAATGTATTTGGCGGTCATTCCCTCATCATCGATCCATGGGGAACTGTACTAGCTGAAGGAGGAACGGAAGAAACCATTTTAGTGGGATCGATTGATGAAAAAGAAATATCTTCAATTCGGACTCGAATTCCCGTATTTGAAGATCGCCGCCCGGATATTTATAACGAATTTTCGAAATAATGTTGACAACCCTTGGGAATTCTCTGTAAGATACATCTCAAGCACAAAAAATTATAAAATTCATAACTTTCTCTTATCAAGAGCAGGCTGAGGGATTTGGCCCTATGACGCCCAGCAACCGACCTTCTATTTTGATCAATTCGCTTTACTGATCTGAATGGCACGGTGCTACTTCCAACAGAATGATTTTTGTTCTGGAAGATAAGAGCTACGAAGCTTCTATGTCTTCTAGCCTCTTTCTTCGGAAAGAGGCTTTTTTTATTGCTTAATAGATACTAAGAATTCATTTATTTGAGGGGGATTTACAATGACAAGTAGTACGACAGGATATACGCCTTTTACGGAGGAATCGGTCGTTCACTTTTTGGAACAGCACGGTATACTAGATGGCTCGACCACTGTCAATGTAAAGGAGATTGGGGATGGAAATTTAAATTATGTTTTTCATGTCCAGAAGCGGAAAACAGGTGATGCCTGGATTGTGAAACAGGCATTGCCATACGCAAAGGTCGTTGGTGAATCCTGGCCGCTTACGCTTGATCGTTCTCGCATCGAAAGTGAAGCACTTAAGCAAGCTTACTCGCTTGTTCCTGAACTTGCTCCTGTTGTCTACTTGCATGACACCGAAAAGGCTGCAACCGTTATGCAGGATTTATCCAGCCATACCATCCTCAGAAAAGGACTAATTGACGGACAGGTCTATCCAAAGCTTGCGAGAGACGTTGGTACATATCTTGCACATACACTCTTCTTCACCTCAGACTACGGTCTTGGTCCAGCCCGTAAGAAAGAGCTTGCTAAAAAATTTATCAATCCTGATTTATGTGGGATTACTGAAACTCTCGTTTTTACAGATCCATTTTATAATGCTGAGAGCAACAGTTTTTCTGAACCGATAAGAACAGATGTAGAAGCCCTCTGGAACGACGATGTGCTTTTGAAAGAAATTGCTGCGCTTAAACATGCTTTTCTAACAAAAGGCGAAGCACTTCTCCACGGTGATCTGCATACCGGAAGCATCTTTGTCACAGAGAGCTCGACAAAAGTTATTGATCCTGAATTTGCGTTCTATGGTCCAGCTGGATTTGATGTGGGAGCATTTATTGCGAACATTGCACTCAGTATTCTCTCTCAGAAAGGACACAGAACTGAGGAGGAAAAAGACAAGTATGAAGCGTTCCTTTTCAATGTCATCGATGAAGTCTGGAGCACCTTCGAATCAACTTTCCGCGATCTCTGGAGTGTACATCTTGTTTCTGAGAATCGCTATTCTGAGCACTACCTCGATGGGCTGCTTCAATCGATTCTTGTTGATAGTGTCGGGTTTGCTGGCTGTAAAATCATTCGTAGAACAATTGGACTGGCACACGTTGAAGATATTGATCGCATTAAGGATATCGGCGTAAAGCTATCTGTTGAAAAGCAGGCACTTCGACTTGGTAAGCAGCTTGTTCTGAGAAGAAACGACATTACATCTATTCAAGATTACATCACGTTCATCAAGGGGGAGTTATAAATGACGAACGTCTCACCGATCGAATGGAAAGGCGATCACCTTTTACTACTCGATCAGCGCCAGCTGCCACATACAGAAGTGTTTATTAAACAAGCAGCGATTGAAGATGTCTGGAACAGCATTGCAGCACTTGCCGTTCGTGGCGCTCCTGCTATTGGAATTGCAGCTGCATACGGTCTAGTTCTCTGGAGTCAGCAGTTTCAATCCGAATCACCTTCAACCTTTAAAACCGAATTAACGAAGCAGCGAAATTACCTTGCTTCAGCTCGTCCTACCGCTGTGAACCTTTTCTGGGCCATTGATCGGGTATTACGAGCCGGACTCACTGAAACATCAGTCGTGAAAATGAAAGAAGCTATCCGAAATGAAGCAGTTACGATCCATCGGGAGGATGAGTTAATTTGCCAGCGCATCGGTGAGCATGGCCTTAAGCTCTTGAAAGACGGAGACACAATTCTCACTCACTGCAATGCAGGTGGTATCGCAACCACTAAATACGGAACAGCACTTGCCCCTCTTCATCTCGCCAAAGAAAAAGGACTTTCCATCTCTGCCATTGCTACTGAAACCAGGCCAGTTCTTCAAGGAGCAAGGCTTACTGCATGGGAATTAGAGCGTGCTGGCATTGATGTCACACTTATAACCGACAGCATGGCAGCTCACGTATTAAAAACCAGGAAAATTGCTGCCGTGATCGTAGGCGCGGACCGAATTGTCGAGAATGGTGATACGGCTAATAAAATTGGCACCCTGGGGCTTGCACACCTTGCTAAGGCTTACAATGTTCCCTTTTTTATCGCAGCTCCTCTCTCAACAATCGATTACTCAATTGCAAGCGGAGAAGACATTCCGATTGAGGAAAGAAGTTCAGAAGAAATAACACACTGGCAGGGTGAAAGAGTGGCTGCATCTAACATTAATGTATTTAATCCTGCGTTTGATGTGACACCAAATGAATTGATCGAAGGGATCATTACGGAGCATGGCATTATCCGTTCACCATACAAAGAAAACCTTGAACACCTGACTTATCAGCCAAATTATTGAACGATGGAGGCACAATTATGAAGCCTATTGGACTTATTCTAGCTACTTTACTGCTATTTGTACTTGCTGCATGCACGAGTGAACAGGATGCTGTTAGTGAACCCGAGGCAAAACCCGAAGCTAAAAACACTACAACTGAAGCAGCCGCTCCCGCATCAGAAGTCTCATCAGACATTCCTAAAGAGGTGCAAAAACCGATTAAAATTGCAGCCATTATGCAGGCATCACTAGGAACATTTTCATCTCAGTATATACAGGGCGTAGAAGATCAGGTCGAGAAGTTCGGCGGAAGCGTTCAGGTCTATAATGCTGACAATGACCTTGCTAAAATGGCGACTCATCTTGAAACAGCGATTAACCAGGAAGTTGACGGCATTTTAATCGATCATGGACGAGCAGATGCCCTTGAGCCCGGGGTAAAGAGAGCGGTTGAGAAAGGGATTCCTGTAGTTGTTTTCGATAGTGATATTAACGTCCCTGGCGTAACCGTCATTGATCAGGATGACTATAGCCTTGCGTGGGATACGTTAAAGACACTTGCACAGGATTTAAATGGTGAAGGTGAAATTGTCTATGTTTGGGTCGGCGGTTTTGCACCGATGGAACGCCGAAACGCGATTTACGAAGCGTTTCAGGAACGCTACCCGAATATTAAAGAAATAGCCAAATTCGGAACAGCAAGCGCTAATACAGCACTTGATACTCAGACGCAAATGGAAGCGATCCTCAAACAGTATCCAAACAAAGGGGATATTGATGCTGTTTTTGCTCCATGGGATGAATTCGCTAAAGGAGCAACACGAGCCATTGAGCAGGCTGGTAGAGAAGAAATTAAGGTTTATGGAATAGACATGAGCGATGAAGACTTACAAATGATGCAAAAAGAAAATAGCCCATGGGTTTCATCAGCTGCAACGGATCCAGCCGAAGTAGGGCGTGTTCAAGTTCGCTTCGTTTATCAAAAAATAGCGGGTGAAGAAACTCCAGAAATCTTTTCTCTTGACCCCCACCTTGTGAAGCAGTCAGATTTACCTGAGGAAACCATTTCAATGGATGCTCTCGGTAAGTATGTTGACGACTGGGGCTCCTCTGAGGCTGCCACTTCACCATGGATGGAAAAATTGACGGAGCAGGAAACAAAATGAGCAAGCTAGCGATTCAGAACGTTTCAAAATCATTTGGAAACATCCCTGTTTTAACGGATGTTTCCTTAACCATTCAATCTGGGGAAGTACATGCTCTTCTGGGAACGAATGGTGCTGGAAAAAGCACATTGATGAAAATTGTCTGTGGGGACTACACGAAGGATAGCGGCACCATTTCACTGAATGATAAACCGCTTACTATTCATGCACCTGCTGATGCGAAAAAAGCAGGGATTGGTATGGTCGTTCAGGAAGTCGACACAGCCCTATTCCCGGCCCTTACCGTGGCAGAAAATATCTGGGCAGACACTGTTAATCAGTCCCCTTTCGCCATCCATTCATCAAGAAAACAAAATAAGAAAACCATATCATTGCTCCAATCTCTTGGGATTAACCTGAATCCAAATCAGATTGTTTCAGACTGTTCACTTTCGGAAAAGCAGCTCATTCTTATCGCTCGTGCCATGGCTCAAAAGGTTCATTATCTTATCCTGGACGAACCAACAGCACCACTTAGCTCTGAAGAAACAGCTTTATTGTTTACACTCATTCACAAGTTAAAAGAAAACGGCGTTGGCATTATCTATATTTCACATCGTATGCCCGAAATTCAGGAGATCAGTGATCGATTTACAATTCTTCGCGACGGAAAGGTTCATTTAACATCAAACACCACTTCCATCTCCTCAGACGAAATCATTACTCATATGATTGGATCGAGCTTAACCAAAAAGGAAGATCGGAAATGGTCTGCCACAACCCGCGCCCTGTTTCGAGCGGAACAAATACAGGTGCCTCAAACAGGAAGAACAATTGATCTCTTATTAAACGAGGGGGAAATCATCGGTATCGCAGGTCTCGTTGGTGCAGGAAAATCCGAAACGGCTTTATCCCTTTTTGGAGCTGTTCCAGGTACGAAAGGAAAATGGCACATCAACAACAAGTCCTACGCCTTTCGCTCTCCGGTAGACGCCATTAAAGCTGGACTGTGCCTCGTACCAGAAGAACGAAGAAAAGAAGGGATCCTGCTCGATTTTTCAGTATCTGACAATCTTACACTCCCTTCATTAAAGAGACACTCTACATGGTTCCTTAATCGGAAAAAGGAACAGGATTTTTCTTTGAAACAAATTGAACAACTCAGTATCAAAACCCCTTCACCTGAAGAACCCCTGCATCACTTGAGCGGGGGAAATCAGCAGAAAGCTGCTATCGGGAAATGGCTTTTTGATGATCGAAAAGTGTTTCTATTTGATGAACCAACAAAGGGCATTGATGTCAAAGCTAAATCAGAAGTACTAGGACTCATCAGACATCTTGCTGACGAAGGGAAAGGCATTCTTTACTTCTCAAGTGAAATCGATGAACTCCTTGATATCTCGGATAAGATCCTTGTGATGTACGACGGAGAAATAACTGCTACCTTAACAGATAAGGATATGAATCACGAAGCCATTATGCAAGCAGCAACTGGAGGTCAGAAATATGAAATCAACAGCTGAACTGGTAGAGTCTGAATCTATCAGAGTTGCTTTACCATTGAAAGATAAATTAACTAGCTTTTTTGTGAAATATGGTACATTGCTCGTTATTTTTGCACTCATTCTCATCTTTACCATAGTAAACGATCGTTTCCTCACCTACAGCAACTTTGCAGATATTTTGCGATCAATCTCGATCGTTACGCTTGTTGCACTTGGTGTTACGTTTACCCTAATTGTTGGAGGGTTTGACCTCTCTGTAGGCTCAACGGTAAGTCTTGCGACAGTAGCAAGCGCCTCTGTCCTTGTATGGTACAGACAGGAATTGCTTGTTGCCTTATTGATTCCAATCATACTAGGGATTCTAGTTGGGCTCATCAACGCGTTCATCACAATTAAAATAAAAATCCCAGATCTTCTTGCAACCCTCGCCGTCATGTACATCGTAAATGGGATCCAACTCACCTATACAAAGGGCTTTTCAATATACAATAATATGCCAATGGGTGACGGCACAACAGCACCGGGAAAGTTCATCCCTTCCTTTCTGTTTATCGGTCAGGGAGAAATAGCCGGCATTCCGTTTCCCGCTATTTTCATGATTGCCTGCGTTATTCTAGTCCACCTCTTCCTCACCTTCACAAGGGCTGGACGCCTCCTCTATATGACGGGTAGCAATCGGGAAGCCGCAAGACTTTCAGGTGTACCTGTCCAAGCGTATCGCACCCTCGCTTACGTGCTTAGTGGATTATTCGCTGGGATCGCAGGCATTGTGCTAGCTTCTCGTATTGGCACCGGCCAGGTTTCCGCTGGAGCCCCACTTCTAATGGATGGTGTTGCGGCTGCACTCATCGGTTATTCCGTTCTTGGAGCCGGAAAACCAAATGCATTTGGTACATTTGTCGGAGCAGTGTTAATTGGCATTCTTCTTAACGGCCTCACAATGTTGAATGTGCCCTACTACGCTCAGGATATTATTAAAGGAACGATTTTAATTGGCGCACTTGCGTTTACGTTTTATCAAAACAAACGTGATATTAAAATGTAGAAAAGAGGCAGTGTGTGCACCACCTCTTTTTCTATTTACCAATCATCAGGGTAGCTTCCTAATGGTTTTCCAGTTCGCCCTGAGAAATAATGTTCATGCTCTTCTTTCGAAAACGTTTCACCACCAAATAAATGATAATGCCCTCCGCCCGGAAGAGGGATTGGAGGTCCTGTTTGAACACTATACCTGTGCTGGTGTCTTTCTTCCCTAATCGTAATCCCTTCGACGCGGTGCACGTGCTGGTCATGATCCGTTCCATTCACAGGAAAACTGAACCCAATAAGATAGCCATGAGTATGATTTTTACGTTTCTCCACTCCTCCCTTAAATTCATGGGCATGGGAGAGAGGCAATCCGCTTCCCTTTATTATGAATCCCCTCCTTCTATTCCTATTTAACTTCTATGCCCATTATCCCTTCGAATACCTATTTTGGTCTAAAAACAAAAACCTCCAAAGGGAATATTAAAATCGAATCGAATACTATAAGGTGTGAACCTATTGGTAATGATAGAAAGAGGTGACATATGGCTTCTCCTATATCTATTTTTGGTCATCGAGGATCACCCGGCACACATCCTGAGAATACACTCATTTCCTTTCAAGCTGCACATAAAGCAGGAGCACAGGGAATTGAACTAGACGTTCAATTAACACGAGACGGTATTCCTGTCGTTATTCATGACGAACGAGTTGATCGGACAACAAATGGCATCGGTTGGGTGAAAGACTTTCAATATGAGGAAATCATTCGACTTGATGCAGGGCAATCCTTTTCAAGCCGTTTTCAAGGCACGCGAATTCCACGTCTCGAGGACGTTCTAATCTGGCTTTCTTCTACCAACTTAATCGTAAACATAGAATTGAAGACAGGATATTTCGTGTATCCTGGAATTGAAGAAAAAGTTATTGCTCTTCTTACTAATTATCAAATGCGCGACCGCTGTATTATATCTTCATTCAATCACTATAGTGTACAACGAACCATCCAAAGGGATTCTCAAATTGAAACTGCGATCCTCCTGATGGAAAAGTTAGTCGATCCATGGGAATATGTTAAAAAAATTGGGGCTCATGGTATTCACATTGAATGGCAGGCCGTAGACGAACATTTACTCAAAAACACAAAATTCCATTCCATCCCAGTTCGAGTTTTTACAGTTAATGACAATACCCAGATCGCCGCTTTTAAAAAGATGGGGTGCAAAGCGATTTTCACCGACTTTCCAGGTCCTGCTTGCACCATTAATTATTCAGTCTAACAACCCAACTTGTGCGTTTGCCTACTTCCCCATCTCCTTCCCTCCACATACGCTAATATGGAACGAACGCACAATACTGAAGGGATTACCTATGGGTGGATATGGCGGAGGATTTGCACTGATTGTCGTGTTGTTTATACTTCTTTTTATCATTGGTAATAAAAAACGCAAAAAAAAGACGCCGAGGCGTCTTTTTTAGATTCTTTCATTTAGTCCAGAATTTGTTTTCGGGCTGGTTGTTGTGCTTCCTGGTGTTCTTGTTTCACTTCCAGGGGTATTTGTTGGCTCATAGCCTTGTTCGCTGGAATCAGTTACTTCCTGTCCTGCATCTTTCACTTTAGTTCCGATATCCTTCAAGTCTTCTCCCGCTTCTCTTGCAGTCGAAATCACATCAGTCGAATCTTCTTTCACCTGATTAACCTGATCAACTACTTCGTCATTTACTTTTTCATAGAGTGACTGTGCATCATTCATGGCTTCTTTCAAGACAGAAGAAGCTGATTGAATACGATCCATCCAGTCATCCTTTACTTCACCTGGATTTTCTTTTACTCGTGTATAAAAACCTCTGGATGAATTTTTTACATTGCCTGCTGTTGAGCGTACTTTATTTCTAGTTGTAGAATCAAGCATGGCAACGGCTCCACCTACAATTGCACCTACTAGAATACCTTTAACAAGCTTACCGTTCTTCTGTTCTTTAACTGTCGTTGTCGTTGTTTGCATGACTATTCCTCCTATTGGCTTTCATTGTTTTCTTAGCTAGTTTTTTCTTTCCCTTTATGCTAAAAGCTAAACTAAAAAATTTAACACGAACTTCCTTCTTCGCATCATAAAGCGCCTCTGTTATAATAGACAGCGTTGTATGACAGCAGTTCGTAACCTTCCTGCTTCATCAAAACTAAAGGAGGAATTTAAATGAATAGCATGGATAAAGCATGGCTTCCATCTTCCGGTCCTATGCCGCGCCCGGAAAGTGTAGAGCAAGCAAGAGAAGTTATTAAGAATGAAGCATTTGATGCGCCAAACGTACAGGAAATTACGTTTAACGCACTTGAATTTACAGCAGTTTGCCCGAAAACAGGACAACCTGACTTTGGACGTGTTGAGATTTCATACGCTCCGGATGCGAAATGCATCGAGTCTAAATCCCTGAAATTCTACCTCTGGTCTTATCGTGACGAAGGTAGCTTTTGTGAAACACTCGCAGCACGTATCGCTGATGACGTTGTCTATGCCATTAATCCATTAAAAGTGACAATTACTGTCTACCAATCAGCTCGTGGTGGAATTGAATTAAAAACAACAGCAGTTCGAGAGAAAGCTACATCATAACAGGACGAATCAGCTCATCGACCGAAATCTAGTCCTGTTTAACGTGCTTTTTGCCACTTCCATTGTGATTGCAAACGTTCTTGCAGGAAAAGTGGTGATGATTGGAAGCTTTGTTATCCCGGCTGCTGTAGTTAAGTATGCCGAACAATGTTAGCACGTTCGTCTCACAGTTTCTTGATACGACGATATTCATCACAATTGCCTTCATTGGAACAGTTCCTAACATCTGGATCATGATTCTTTCGCAATTTGTTATTAAAATGGGGCTCGCCATTCTTGATACCCCAATTTTATATTTACTCACAAAAGTTTCAAGTAGCGATCCTAAACATATAAACACCAAAAATCCTCTGGACGCCTAGTGTTCAGAGGGTTTTTGGTGTTTATATGTTTCTTTTTGTCATTGGTGCAGTTGAAAACAGTAAGCTCTCACATTCTATCGACCAATTCCCTAGTTAAACAATAAAACCGCCCGAAGGCGGTTTTTAAACTTTATAAACCATTTTGATTGGCGAGTGACATTGTAACAGTTTGAAGCTTACCATCGCGATAAAATGTGACTTCCATCTTGTCCCCAACTTTTTTGTTTGAGTACAAATACTTGCGGAGATCTGCAGAATCCTTTATTTCTGTATCGTCCAGCTTCACAACGACATCTTTTTCTTTCAATCCAGCTTTTGAAGCTGGTGAGTTTGGCGAGATCCCCATCAATACAACGCCACCTTCAATATCTTCAGGTAGGTTTAGTGTACCGGTCCAATACTGAGCAGGTACTTCAGAAAGGGAAGCAGGTGTGACTCCCATAACAGGACGTTTCACTTCGCCAGTTTCCTCAAGCTGTTCAATAATAGGCTGAGCATCATCAATCGGAATAGCAAAGCCAATACCTTCAACCGTTGTTTCTGCAATTTTTGATGAGTTAATACCGATTAATTGACCTTTAATATTGATCAGAGCACCACCGCTATTACCTGGATTAATCGAAGCATCTGTTTGAATAACATCTGCTTCATAATCTGGCTGGCCATTTTTATCAAGATCTACTGGAATGGTGCGGTTTGGATTGCTGACAATCCCCTGCGTAACAGATCCTTCAAGGAAACCAAGTGGATTCCCTACAGCAATGGCTGGTTCACCCGTCTTCAAGCTTTCCGATGAGCCGAATTCAGCAACACTTTCAACGTCGCTGCCATCGATTTCAAGTACAGCAAGGTCCATTAAAGGATCTGTACCGAGCACTTTCGCTTCTGCTTTCTTCTCATTGCTTAAAGTTACTTCTACAGAAGAAGCACCTTCCACCACATGATTATTTGTCACAATGAACGCTTTCCCATTCTCTTTTTTATAAATAACCCCTGAACCCGATGAAGCTGCCTGACCTGACTGACCTGATGGGTCTTCAAGCGAAAAGCCACCCTCCTGGTAGCTCGTAATGCTGACAACAGCATCCTGAGCTTTTTCGACAGCCGATGTAATATCTGAAGATACGTTATAAGAAACATTTGATGCAGTAACGCCTTCCGCAGTCGTTGTTACTGCAGCCTGATCTGATCCAGGCTGATCTATATTTGAAACAATTGGACTTGCTACAAGCATAATAGATGCTCCTACAACCGCACCAAATGTACTTGGTAGGAACCAACTCATGCCTCGCTTCTGCCGATTTGTTCTCGTACTTTCTTGTTCATCATAGTAACCCATTCCCCGGTCACCCTTTCTCCCTTTTGATTTGTTTATAGTCTTATTGTAACGAGAGATGAGGGTCAATGCATAAATATGGGATGTTTTTGATATTGTTTGATATTTGTCGTAATTTCACCTTATTTCCCGGGAGATTGTGTGAAGTGTGTCGGGAAGTAGAAAGAATCTCTATTTGTTATCACCTTAAAACATATTTTTTATAGAGAGAAAAGACTATTAGTACCGACCATAAGACTATTTGCATAACAAATAACAAAGCATCCCAAAACATTGGATCTGAGAAGCTTAAAAACAAGTTTGGAACTGTCAAAGTCAAAGAGAAGATAATTTGAGGTATTATAAATCCCAAGAATACTAGCAGTGTAACCAAGACCCCGCAGAAATAAAATAAACTATACCATCGAACAATTCTTTCTTCTCCTTTAAAAATATCATTCGCTTTTCCACTATTAATAAAAGGAATTTTCCTGAGAAGATAATAATTGCAGTTTTCAATTAAATTATGACAACCAGTGCTATTTTCAATAACATAATAAAAGTCTGTTTTCATATAAATGCAGAATTGATAAATGATTTTTATTGATATATCAAAGACTATTAAGGCAAAAAATGCTTCAACAATCAATGGTCCCGTCCAGTAAATTTGACTTATTAACGCTAAAAATAAAAAAAGATTATCAACACATAAACCACCTAAATATAAAATATTCCTCTTAGCTTTAGAGAGTTTCCATGCATGGGTCATATCCGCCTCGGAAACAATGAGAAACAAACGATTACTAACACCTAAATTGGTTGGAATATCGAATGATCGAGCTGCAATTATATGTCCAAATTCATGTAACATTGCGAAGAAAATTGATACTAACATCATCGAGAGCACGTTAAATACCATACTATCAAACACAAAAAAATCCTTGTACGTTGGAATTAGTTCAGGAGATTTAAAAAGAAGGTAAATATTTGCTAATAAGATAGTTCCATAAATTAAATAAGAAATACTATTAAAAAAGATCTTCCCTATACTACTAGGGATATCATTAATCAAAGATTTTTTGCTTTTTGTATTTTCTTCCTCAACATTGAATTGCTGACCATCGATTATACTTATTAAATTCAAATCGCAAAGTTGAGTTACGAAATCATAGATATCAACATCTTCATTGTGATAGGTGTTTTCTAGCTGAACTTGGATTTCTTGAAGGAATTTACCTTGATTTAAAAGCTCTATAGCTTCAATACAAACACCTGGCATTTCAAAATATTCTTCACTTTGAATATTTTCGACTATAAAAGTTTTCTTATTTGTATAACAATGAAGCGGAACAGTTTTTACAACCGAATGATTGTTCATGAACTTTGCACCTCGATCATTCATTAGTAAAAAAGAAGCAGGAATGTACCTGCTTCTTTAATCCATTTAATATGGTCTCCATGGACACCACCAGCATGTCACCTTAACAGACTTCAATTTACGAATCTTCATATAATTCACCTCCCTCTATCCTGTATAAAACCTCATTCGAGAATATTTGATGAAAGGGGAGCTTTAAATTCGTATGTTGAATGAAAAGCAACCCACTCTGGATAAACTTCCCCAAAAACTTCCACTAAATTCGGATCAAATTGTGTACCTTTACCGTTAAGTATTTGCAAATATGCTTTGTCAGGATCCATTGCAGGGCGATAGGACCTTGTTGAAGTCATTGCATCAAAGGCATCTGCAATAGCTGTTACTCTAGCAAGCAAGGGAATTGTGCTCCCTTCAAGTTGATCTGGATACCCATTTCCATCCCACCTTTCATGGTGGGACCTTACGACATCCAGGCAACCCTCTAATCCTTTCATGCCTCTCAGTGCCTCTTCTCCAACAGAAGGATGCGTTTTAATGATGTCATATTCTTCTTTAGATAGTCTTGTAGGCTTTGTTAATATGTGATCAGGTATATGAACTTTTCCAACATCGTGCAGTAAGCAAGCATAATTAAAAGACTGCAGCTCACCACTATCGAATCGCTTCATTTCTTTTGCAAGCAACTGTGAATAATGAGCAACTCTCTCACTATGCCCTCTTGTGTATGGGTCTTTCAACTCTAGTGTGGCCACAATCCCTTTAACTATGCCCTCAAGCTGATTTTCATAAGATAGAGATATAGCGTTCACATAACTTTTAAAACGATTTAGTAAAATGAAAGACACAATCGAAAAGAGCGATATTAAAATTAGCGGTATAATTATTTCTACTGCTCTCTCATTTAATGTAATTAGTAAAATTGAATATTTAGCTATAATACCAAACGTGACAATATAAAAATATCTTGTATTTAAAAAAAGTGGTGAAGTAAGTACAAAGAAAAGTTCGGCTATACCGCCTGAACGGTAAGGAATATCATTTGATAAATAGATGAAAATTTCGCCTATTAACGAAAAACCTACGACTGTAGTGAAATAATAGTACTTTATTTTAAATGCTTCTCTTCGTTTAAGAAGATAGATAGCTATTGGAAATAAAATTAGTTCCATTAGAATTAGTATATAACCTGGGCCAAGCGAATAATAAGCTGGGGACTGCCCCAAAATAAATTTAGATAAAATGACACCATATATAACATCATAAGAAAAAGTAACTATGTAAAACAAAATCATAAAAAGTTTTATAGCTCTTTCCTCTTCTTGAATGGCTATTGGATTTATTGAAAATTTAGGCATACTTTAAACCTCTCAACTTCACATAATTTTAGGAGTTGGAAAATGAACTGAAAAAGTTGTCCCTATATCAATTTCACTTTCAACATCAATTCTCCCTCTATGTTCTTCGACAATCTGATAGCTAACCATTAATCCAAGTCCTGTCCCATTTTCTTTAGTAGAATAGAAAGCTTTTTCTAGGTTAGGAATCTCTTCTTCAGGTATCCCAATCCCTCTATCTACAATTTGAACAGTTGTCCACTTTTCTTCTTGCCTTACCTTAACTTTAATTTCTCCACCATCAGGCATTGCCTCCATCGCATTTTTCAAAACATTTAGAAAAACCTGTTTTAGTCTAACGTCCTCGCCCGAAATATATATCTGTTTCTCATCATAATCAAAACAGATAGTTATATGATTATTATCGGCTTGCTGCTGAACAAGGTTAATAACATATGAGAGGCAATTAATTAATTCAACTGACTTTAACTTTAACGCTTGTGGTTTTCCTAGCACCATCAAATCATTGACAATAATATTTAATCTCTCTAATTCTTGCAACATTATTTGGGAATATTTAGGGTTGTAGTGTTGCTCCAATTCTTGAAGTTGAACAAATCCTTTTAAAGAAGTTAAAGGATTCTTAATCTCATGTGTAACACTTGTGGCGATTTGACCAATGAACGCTAACTTTTCATTGTGTCCAGCACGTTCATATGATTTTTCAACAGTTCTCAAATAGGTTTTGAATCTATTAAGAATAATAAACGTAACAGTTGAAAATAAAACTAAAAGAACAATGGGAAAAGTAACTTCAGGTGAAAGTGTAAAAAATCCCATAAAGGAATATTTGCACACAAATCCTATTGCAACGACAAGATAATAAACTCTATTTACATAAATTGGTGCGAATAGCACAAAAAACAATTCAACAGGACTACCACTCGCATAAGTATCAGAATTGCCATAATATCTTAGTATTTCAGTTACCAAAATGCCTAGAAAAAATACGCTGAAGTATAGATACTTGATTGAAAAGGGGCGTTTATTTCTAGTAAGCCATACTGAAATAGGTAACAATGATGTAATTACTATATAAAATACAATAGTAGTTGCCATCATAGTTTGACTTCTAAATATTATTTCTTCTCCAGCAATATCTAGTAACGGTCTGATGAAATTCCTATAAACCTCGAAAAAAATATAGATAAAATAAAATAAAATAATAAATAATTTATTCGCTTTTTTCTCCTCATTTATATCAATTTCTTCTCGGGACAATGATCTCATGGTAACTCCTAACACCGCTAAAAGCAGTTACAAAATTTACAAAACAATCTTGATTATACCATAATTACATTCGACAAAAATCACCAAATCCCTCTTGCCCTAATATTATACAACAATAAAAATAACGTCTATACTCATAGAGTAATTTACTAAACATTTAAATAAACACCAAAAAACCCTGCAACAATCGCAGGGTTCTACATATATTCATTTTCTTTTATAAACTTTTCTTCATCTATTTTGTCTTCAATAACAGTAGGTTCAACCGTTAATCTGGATAGCCCACATCGCTTCATCAAAGCATTTAGTTCTTCCTTCTTTTCCGGGAGAGCTGAGTCCTTTTCTGGGAAGGCCCAATTGACAAGGGCGTTTGCCATCTCAATGGCGTAGCCTTTGTTACGATACGCTGGGATTAATTGATAACCAATTTCGAGATTGCTTGACGATTCAATATTTTTGTATCCCATCGTACCAATTACTTTTTCGTCAGAAGTATGAATTAAAATCCCTTCCCATTTATGACTCAAACTTGAAACACTTGAACCAGTTAGATGAAAAGGTAAGAACTCCTCGAACTGTACGTTGTTAAAATCTTCTGGTACATCTACATGAAGTAGCTTCTTTAATTCTTTCTTATTTGTCATAGCTTTGATCAAGTCAAAGGAAAAAGGAATAATGGTCAGACGATCGGTCTGAAGGT
This sequence comes from Pseudalkalibacillus hwajinpoensis, assembly GCF_039851965.1. Lineage (NCBI taxonomy): Bacteria > Bacillati > Bacillota > Bacilli > Caryophanales > Guptibacillaceae > Guptibacillus > Guptibacillus hwajinpoensis. Next base: position 1,534,494 of record NZ_CP156674.1, read on the forward strand.
AAGGCATTTTCTCTCAAAAGTCCTCCTTGTGAGTTATTTTCTTGTAGTATGAAAATGACTTTTATCACTATACCTCACTGCTTTACTTACTGTAAACCATAACCCTTATCTTTCATCAATAAACGAAATATTCATTTTTCTTAGTACTTTGTCCCTTCTTTAATAGGGTATGCTGATTAAAAGAAAAAGCTGCCACAAAAGTGGCAGCTTAGTGATTTCGTTTAGATTCCTTCACAGTTTCTTCTTCTTCAAAATCTGCAAGTCCATTGTTTAATAGTTCTTTGTACTTTCCAGCAACCTCTCCTGAGATGATCTCTTCTTGTTCCAACTCTGTAATTTTGTCATATTGAGCATAAAGAGAATGTTTTCTTAATGTGATGAGCTGACTTGTTTTAAGCTCGGGATTTTTCTCTAAAAGCTGATCAAGTTCTCGATGGCTTTTATCTATTTCAACCTGATAACTTGTCAACAATTCAGAAAATATAGGCTCAGGTACGAATAACTGGCTTTTTAACTTTCTAATTTCAGCTATACCTGCTTCGTGTCTGTGTAAATTGGCAACAATGTCTTCGTATTCCCTTGAACCGCTATGTTTTGCTCTGAGCCCAAAGTAGCTGATCAGCGGTTTGATCGTTAGTCCCTGCACAACTAATGAAAATAGGACAATGCTAAATGTAAGAATAAGCAAGGTGTCTCTGCCAGTGAAATCGCCTGGTAAACTTAAAACGAGTGCGATCGATAGAGACCCTTTTAAACCTCCCCAGTTCAAGACATGTCTCCATGACCATGGAAGACCTTTCACAATTGAGGTACTTCCATAAACAGCAATACTTCTTCCAATCAAGACGATGAGGAGTGCAAGCCCAATCGTACCCCATTGATCTGAGAAATTAATACGAGTTATTTCTAATCCAACCATTAGGAATACAATTGAGTTTGCAAGTAAAGCTGCAACGTCCCAGAAGTTATTGATGTTTAAGCGAGTCGTTGGACTCATACCAACCTTTGAACCAAAGTTTCCGAATGTCAGTGCGGCAACAACGACTGCAATAACGCCTGAAACGTGTATGCTTTCAGCCGTTATGTAGGAACCGTAGAAGAGCAGGATACTGAAAATAATTTCAAGTGGATAATCATCGAAATACTTCGTCAGAATGGAAATCGCGTAGCCGAGGCCACCCCCTACTAATAAGCCACCAGCGACTACTTTAATGAACTCAAATGAGCCACTAGCGACGCCACCCCATCCCATATCAATGTATGCAAGGAGTGAGAAAGCAGAGATTTTAAAGAGAACAACTGCAAGTCCATCATTAAAAAGACTTTCCCCTTCAATTACTGTAGATAGTTTATGGTTAACTCCCATACTTTTAAAAATCGACAGGACGCTGACAGGATCTGTCGCACTCATAAGAGCTGCAAAAACGAACGCTACTGGTATTGGCAGATCCAACAAGTAATGGGTCGAAAAGCCAATTACAATGAAGGAAAGGAACGTTCCTCCAAACGCAAGGGCGATTATCGGCTTTTTATTCTCATTTAAATGGGCGAAAGGAAGTTTTAATGCTGCCTCACCTAGAAGTGCTGGAAGAAAGATCGTTAGAATGACAAAATTAAAAACGTCACCTTCCGTAATAAACATTTTCAGCGGTTCAAGAACGGGAATGTTAAATAGTCCAATGAGTGTTCCAATGATAACGAGCGCAATCGGATAAGGCTGTTTCAGCTTTTTGGCAATTGCCGTTATACCTGCCGCAATCATTGTAAGAATCAGTCCAAGTTCGAATATGTGATGCATATCTAAATGTTCCATGACCAGCCTCCGATTCATTAATCTCCTTATATTATAACCAAAATAATGCAGGATTGGAAAATGCGCCTCAGAAATTAAATGCTAGAGGTTGTTTTTCACTAATTATTTTGGTAATGAAAGGGCTGATACAAAAAAAAGAAGAGCTCATTTAATGAACTCTTCTTCCAGGCGGTATGATTAATTTACTCCCACCTGGTTCCATGCACTTGCAACTGCATTGTAAGTTGTCCCAGTGCCATAAAGATCAGATGTAGCTTGCAATAGTGCTGCCCTTGCCGTACTAAAGTTACTTGTAGGTGTTAAATAGATACTTAATGCACGATAGTAAATTTTCTCAGCTTTTGCTTTCCCGATGCTTTGGATTGTCAGATAAGCAGCTTTATTTGGGATTCCACTATTTGTATGAACACCACCATTGTCAGATGACGTGTAATAATAGTCATCCATATGCGATGGCTGTCCATAAGCATCAGGATTCGATAGACTTCTTAATGCATCTCCTGACCTGTTAGGCGTGTAGACATCTTCTCCAAGAAGGAAGTCCCCTGGTTCCACAAAGTAGCCGAATACATCTGACATAGATTCGTTCAATGCACCAGATTGATTTTGATATTGAAGCCCTGCAGTTCTTTCAGTTACTGCATGAGTAATCTCATGGGCAACAACGTCTTGTGCACCAGACAATGGATCGAATGTTGAACCATCACCATCTCCATAGACCATTTGTGAGCCATTCCAGAATGCATTATTGTAACTTGATCCATAGTGCACCGTTGATCGAATGGTTGCGCCGTTGTTATCAAAGCTATTTCGGTTATGCGTATTTTTGTAATAGTCATAAACTGTACCAGCATAATAATGAGCATCCACATCTGCACCTTGAGAGGTTGCAGTGAAAGCATTGTTACTATCTACTGAATAGTATCCAGGTAGGGAGGAACCGTAATTTGCTGTTCTTGTTTCAATGACACCATTCATTGGCTTGGTAACATCGTATAAGTAGTGTGTGCCATTAGAATAGTACGTATTTAGAGATTTATAATCGCCAAGTACACCATACCCGTAACCTGTCGTTGCTCCTTCAGTAACGGCATTATATGCATCGACAATTGAGCCATCACGAGCATCAACATAAATCTGCCAATTCGCAGGGTATGGATCAATGAATTGAAGCTGTACTTTATAAGTTAAATAGTATTCATTATCTTTTTCATATACTACTTTCTCGCTTTTTTCTACCATGTCAGAGACATCAGATTTCTTCATAAAGCTTTGCTCATCACTTACAACGTTTTGTGGCTTTACATCGATATGATTCCAGGCTTTCTTAATTGCTACCTCTTTTTTAACGGATACTTTCGAACTTCCTTTAAAATTCTTTTCTGCATCCGGGTGCAGATCACCGTTTACTGCTACAACTTCTCCATTTTCATCCGTATGTACGATGAACCGCGCTCCTTCAATTTCTACGCCTTTTACAGTCTGAACATATTCATAATGCTTCATTCCTAGCTCATCTGTCATTTCATTTACTAGCTTTAAATCTTTGGTTTTTATTTTAAATAGACTTTCATTCGACTTTAAATATGACTTAACCGCCTTTTCAGTTTTAACGCTTTTTTCTGATAGTTTTCCGGAAAGGAACGAAGGTACTTTACGCTCGTCTTCCCAGTTTTGCTTCACGATTTCCATCTTTTTGAGTGCCTGCTTTTGTTCAGGATTCAAATCATTCGTCGAAGCACCAGCTGGAAGTGCTGAACCAAATGCAAGACCTGTAGCAAGTATAACGGCAATTCCCTTTTTCATTTCATTTCCTCCATTTCGGAATAATTAGAATTTTTAATACATTGGTAGATTAACACATATTTTCTATTGTTTGTATTGGGAAATATAGTAGAAATCACAGGAATTAATGCGTTTAAATGCTCATTCCTTTCCCAATAACATTTAAATTCATGGCGTGATATAATTTATTCATAAGTTTATTTAATGGTAAAAAAATACATAATTAGGTTTTGGAATGAAAAAAAGGCAGCCTATTGGCCTGCCTTTCTCGTTGATTTATTTATGTTATAAAACATTCGTACTACATTCTAGCCAATAATGATACAGTAGTCCATCAAACGAAAGCTGCTAGACTACTAGAAATGATCCTATTTACGCCGACTTAATGTTTCAAAATTCAATAATAGTAAAATCGCACAGTGCAAGTTAAGAAAAATCCTGATTATACATTGATAGGAGCTTCTAATCTAAAAGTTATGAAAATCTTCTTGGGCACATACATATGAAACAACCATGAACAAGCAGGTGAGCGTTTTATGTATAAAAAAATGGTTGCTGTGTTCACAGGAAGTGCTCTTGTTGGCTTTGGAATCAACAGTTTCCTCGTTCCAAATCAATTAATCGATGGTGGTATGATTGGGATAGGTTTAATTATCAAATACTTATGGGGCTATCAGACTGGTCTTACCATCATATCCTTAAGCATTCCACTCTATATTATTGCATTTCTTTACTTTCGCCCTTACTTTTATAATAGCCTCCATGGATTATTACTTTCTTCTTTATTTATTGATTTATTCTCTCCGCTTCGTCACATTTTTTCCTTCCCTATTCTAATCAGCGCCATTCTTGGTGGCTTTTTCGTAGGTTCGGGTATTGGCTTCATGCTTAGATTTGAAACGAGTACAGGGGGCACAGATCTACTTGCCCAATTTATTTCAAGAATGTTCTCCTTAAATGTAGGATTCATCATTTTCATTATTGATGGGTTGGTGATTATTATCGGCTCACAAACCATTGGATTGAACTCAACAATCTATTCTGCGATAACTATTTTATTCGTTGGGCTTACAACAAGCCTGTTAACCATCAAAAAAGAAGCTACTTAGTTTTAATAGCGCTGGCTACATGGCCAGCGCTTTTTTAATAGTAAGTAATTCTTCAATTGTTTACCTTTTGAACATTCCAGTAATGTTCACTAATCACATCTGCAATGGCTCTTACCGTTCTGCTTAATTGATCAAGGTTATTGTCAACACCACCCATTTCAATAAGTAGGGCATTTGGAGACAAATCTTGATTGTAGATGCCATCAACACCCTGCCCCTTCTTCCCAATAACCCCCCGACTTAACCCCGGATATTGATCCTTTAATGCCTCATGAAGATCTTTAGCAAGGGCAAGATTCTTCTCATAGTTAGGATTTTCTTCTCCGATAACAAAGACAGTTCGGGCGTATTCTTCATTGTTAATTGTAACCGTTGTATCCTTCTCTCTTAATGCATCACGATGAATGTCTATAAACAAATCGAACTCATCGCTTCCGGCAATCGCAGATTGAACGATCGTCCTCGAAACATCATAGGCTTTACCGTGTTCCCAGCCTTTCTCGTTTAGAAGAACCCCAATATTCGAATCATCTACTCGTGCTCCAATTCCGCGATTTTCAAGTTCCTCCCCCAGCATCTTGCCTACTAAAGTAATATTTGTTTTCCCATCATTTGCAAGATCTGCATCCTTCTTTCCGTCGAGTCCAAGAAGGGGAAGGTAGGATTCATAACTATGGGAATGATAGATAAACGCGACTTCTCTTCCATTAGTCGTTTGAACAGGTGGTGTAACGTTTCCTTTCGACTCTTTAATTTGAAGCTTTTCTGAAGGAACTTCTCTTTCTTTCAACAATTCATTTAAAGGAGGAGCTGACTCTACTGGAAGGTTCGTGAAGTTTGTCCCTTCCCCTGCTACGTGAATCTTGGCATCATACAATGCAAAGCCCGGGAGTTCACCACCAACCAGACTTCGAATATCACCTGGCTTTACACTAGTAATAAATTGGAAGGCGACAAGAGAAAGTGCTGGGGGTTCACTTGCCTCAGGTAAAACCTGGGTTAAATAATGATTTTCCGTGCCCATTCCGTAAACCATTGCTTCAGTAGAAAAACTCGTAATCCAGTCATGCAGCATGGAAGATGAAAGACGATATCTTGTTTCTGAAGAAGATATAAACCCGGCTACAACAAATAGGACAATCAAACCAATAATGGTAAAAAAAGAAAATGCTCTGATTTTCATACTGCTTCCATCACTAAACCATTTAATAGAACTGCTTTTCATCTCAACTTCCCTCCTGCCACTCTCGCTTTAGATACTTATTTCTATGAAAACGAGGACTACTTTAGAAGATTTTTTTGCTAGTGAACATAGAAATTTAGGGATAGAAAGGAAAAACAAGCAAAATATATTTGATAAATGAATGTGTGAAAAGTATGATAAAGATGAGGATACAGGAGGTGAACAGAATGGGTAAATCATCAGCATATATTGCTGTAATAATTTTGTTCCTTGTAATGGTTGTAGGTTTTACATACTGGCTATCCACAACCGAAGAACACGCCGGCAATGAAGCAGGTCACGGCGAACAGGCGGAAGAAGGTGGCGGTGAAAAAGGCGGCGACTCCGCTGGGGGTGAAGCTGAAAAAATTTTCTCTCAGAATTGCGCATCTTGCCATGGTGAAAACCTTGGAGGTGGAGCGGGCCCCGCACTTGAAGCTGTAGGTGGTAAGTATTCGAAAGATGAGATTCTTGAAATCATTAAAAATGGTAAAGGCGGCGGAATGCCAGCTGGTGTCATTCAAGGGAAGGAAGCAGAAATGGTTGCTACCTGGCTTTCTGAGAAAAAATAATAGCGCTTTATTGAAGCTCTCTGTTCAATTGAATAGAGAGTTTTTACTTGCACCGAAAGAAAGCGTTATCACAAAACAACATAGCTTCAAGATATATTTGTTGAGCTATCATATTTCCCGCTGTATAATAAAGTTGTAACTAATTATAGCGAACTATCTTCGGGGCAGGGTGTAATTCCCGACCGGCGGTGAAGGATAAGTATTTCCTCAAGCCCGCGAGCCTGTATTTTGGGCAGGATCTGGTGAAATTCCAGAGCCGACAGTATAGTCTGGATGGGAGAAGATGGTGGATAAGTAAGCTTCTTTTGATATTCGAGAAGAGCTTGCTTATTTCCCCATGCCGTAACCATGAGCCCCATACTCATGGTTTTTTTGTGTGCACTGGGGCCACATCTCCTTTTTCGGTGGTTCGAAAAAAAAGGGAGAAATGTCAAAATGAAAAGTGTATCGAAAACGCAACGAATGATCGTGATTGCGATGTTTAGTAGTATCTCTTATCTGCTAATGCTATTTGATTTTCCACTGCCTGGATTTCCTGTTTTCCTGCAAATTGATTTCAGTGATATTCCAGCACTCTTCGTGGCTATTCTTTATGGGCCGGTAGCCGGGATTCTTGTTGAAGCGATTAAGAACTTTATCCATTTCGGAATTCAGGGAAGCTTCACTGGTGTACCAATTGGCCAGCTTGCTAATTTTATTGCAGGTGTATTCTTTATCGTGCCAACAGCTCTTATTTTCCGGAAGTTTAATCAAACCCAGAAAGGATTAACACTGGGATTGACCATCGGGACGATTCTTATGTCAGCAATGATGGGGTTGTTGAATTATATCATCATCCTACCGGCATACACCTGGTTCATGGGCTTTGAAGAAATGTCAGCATCAGCTCGTCAGGCCCTAGTATTAACAGGTATTACCCCGTTTAACCTATTAAAAGGCGCAATCGTAGCCGGGATATTTATCGCCTTTTTCGTAAAATTAAAACCCTGGTTTGAAAAGCAAATCAGGATCGCATAAAGTGAAACTTCAATCAAAGGGGGCATTAATCCCTCTTCTTGAAGGAATAAATTAAAACCCGGATCTGTAAAAAGATCCGGGTTTTTTGAAGGGGTATTCCCATTATTTGTTGAATTAGTTATAAAAAGGAGTAAGGAGGGACTCCCTGTGTTAACGATCGAATGGCTCGAAAAATCCACTATTAGGGACCTTCAAAATGCAATGTTCGAAGGTAACCTTTCTTCAGAAAAACTCGTAAAGTTCTATCTCAATCAAATCGCTACTCATAATCCTCATATAAATGCTGTCCTTGAAGTAAACCCGGATGCACTCTTTGTCGCAGCAGGACTCGACCGAGAACGACAGAAAACTGGATCAAGAAGTCTTCTTCATGGGATTCCAATCTTATTAAAAGATAACATTAATACTGGTGATCATTTACACACAAGTGCTGGATCTGCTGCTCTTGCCTGTTCATATGGTAAAAAAGATGCGTTTCTTGTAAAAAAGCTTCGAGAAGCAGGTGCTATAATTCTCGGTAAAACAAATATGACTGAATGGGCGAACTTTATGAGTGACTCCATGCCAAATGGATTTAGTTCAAGAGGTGGGCAGGTTTTGAACCCGTATGGACCAGGAACTCTAGATGTAGGGGGATCCAGTTCTGGTTCAGCTGCAGCGGTCGCCTGTCATTTTAGTCCGGCCGCTATCGGTACCGAGACAAATGGCTCTATCCTTAGCCCCGCTAGCTCGAATGCAGCCGTCGGATTAAAACCAACTGTTGGATCAGTTAGTCGAAAAGGAATCATTCCAATCTCTTTTTCACAGGATACAGCTGGCCCCATTACTCGAAATGTAACAGACGCCGCAATTTTACTAGGCATTATGTCTGGGAGTGATCCCGAAGACCCCGTTACGCATGGGATAACCGTGTATCATGATTACACCCCTTACCTCCTCAAGCCTCTCTTTGCAGAATTCAGAATCGGTATCGTCAGGAAAGGCTATTACGATCAAATGCATCCTGAAGAACAGAAGCTGATGGAGATTGCTATTTCTGAACTAGAGTTCATAGGGTGTACCTTTACTGAAGTAGACGAGATTACCCCACATCAGAACGAACTTGAGAACGATTTCCAGGTTCTGCTACATGAATTCAAACCAGCCCTTAATAGCTATCTTGCCAATGAAACAAAGAACTCTTCAGGAATGACACTGGATACTGTCATCAATTATTACAAACAAAATCCCCAACTGATCAAATATGGTCAGGAACGATTAGTTGAAGCTAACGAAAAAAATGGCCTGTTGAGTGATCCAATATATATTAGTAGTCGGTTGCGTGATTTAGAAGATGGTAAAAGCGCTCTTGATCAGTTGTTCGAAAAAGGTGTTGATGCTCTTCTATTCGCTGGATGTTATGGCTCTACCATTCCTGCGAAAGCAGGTTATCCGTCTATAACCGTTCCGGCTGGCGCTACCTCAAATGGAAAACCATTTGGAATCACCTTTACAAGTAAAGCCTTTAACGAACCCCAGCTAATAAAATTAGCATATGGATACGAACAACAAACACAGCTTCGAAAACTCCCTGAACGTTTTTCACTAGTCTAACAAAGCAAAAAAAGCGCGGCATGCAGCCACGCTTTTTTCCTTTTTACTTCTCGATTGTTACCCATTTAAGTGAAGAATCTGCTCCAAACTTGTGAATATGATAGTTTTTAACATAATCCTTCATTATAATTGCGCTACCGCCCTGGTAAGTAGGAACGATTGCAGCATCCTCTTCAATAAGAATGCGCTCAGGTTCTTGCATCATTTCCCAGCGTTTTTGTTCATCAGATTCAGTCTTAGCGCCGGAAACTAGCTTATCATACTCTTCATTTGAGTAGTCCATACGGTTGTATGCTCCACCAGTTTCAAACATGTAGACGTAAGTCATTGGATCTGGATAATCTGGTCCCCAACCACCAGTGGAGATATCAAAATTACCAGCATCTTCAAGCTCAAGGAACTGCTTCCATGGTTGCTTGTTGATCGTAACTGTTATGCCATCAAGCTTGGATTCAAACTGATTTTTCGCATATTCAGCGATTTTAGATGCCAAATCACTATCCGTTGTAAGGAATTCCAGCTCGACACTATCAGTTCCAAGTGCTTCTAAGCCTTTCTTCCAGTATTCTGCAGCGTCATCTGCTGTTTGATCAACCATGTAGCCGTCTGGAGCAGGTGCACGGAAGTCTTCTCCATCAAGGAATAGGAATTCTTTAGGTACAAGGTAGCGAGCTGCTACTGAACCATTGTTAAGTAGTACATTTACAAGACCATCACGGTCATATGCAAGAAATAATGCCTTACGGATATCATTGTTTGCAAGGGCTTCATTCTTCTGGTTGAGACGAAGGAAGTAGATCGTTGTATCAAGGATTGTGGAGAAACCTTCTCTGTCCTTAAACTGATCAACGAAATCTGCACTAAGGGCAGCGCGGTCAATTTTATCAGTTTCATAAAGGTTAACACGCGTTGCTTCATCTAGTTCTTCAAGTACCTCGGCATAATGATCATAAACTGCTTCGGAATGTAAAACATTATCGGTTATTTCTAAGAGTACAGGCGGAGCCACTAAAAGACAACATTACCCTTCTTGAAAGAGATGATCCTGCCGCAATCTGGTTTGATTTTACGCCGGCGCTTAAACAACAGGATATTTTCGAGTCCATGCTGGAAGCCAATGTGCTCTTAATCCCTTTTACAAATGGGGCAGCATCACGAATAAAGATTCCTCTCTTCTATGTTAATAAAGAGAAATTGTTAGAAGGGACAAGTCGTCTCCTTAGCGTACTGAACAACTTGCACATCAGACAATTCGCAGAAATTTATTGATGATCAGAGCTTGATAATAAAGATGAACACCTGGTGTGAGGATCATCTTGAGTACCATAGAAGATAGGGATATTTCTCTATTTGTTTATGAACTATGGCGAAGAATCCTGAGTGGTAAGTATAATAATTTCAATTGAATAGACGCTTTGAGTGAGAAAGGGGAATCGAGTAGGAGGGGGTGACTAACCCCCGACCTCTCACACCACCGTACGTACGGATCCGTATACGGCGGTTTCATGAAAATCTAACGTGCTTCTAACGATTTTAATCCTAACTGACGCCAATACTTGTCATTGGAGGTACGGTGGAGGATCGGGCTACTGGCAATTCGCCAGTAGCCTTTTCTTGTGTTGCTCCATTCAAAAGCTTTCGCTTTTGTAACACCTAATGAAAGGAGTTGTTTCCTTCTTGTTTTAGGTGTTTTCCATTCCTTCCACCGGATCATTCGTAATCTCCTTCTCAACCATGCCATTAATTCTCTAAAAGTTGATGTCGTTTCAGCGAGCTGGAAATAGTTTCGCCACCCTACAATGAATTTGTTTAATTTCTTGATTCGATCGGACATCGCTAAACTCCACTTTCGTGATGTTAAGCGTCGAAGTTCCTGTTTTGCTCGTTGGATTGATTGTTTCGCGACCCTGATTTTCGAGTCTCGGTGGAGCGTGAAACTAAACCCAAGGAACGTTCGTTTCCACGGGCGGTCAATCGCACTCTTTTCCTTATTAACTTTTAGTTTTAATTTCTTCTTGATAAACTGGCTGATATTTCGAAGGATTCGTTCGGCTGCTCTTCTTGAGCCTACGTAAATCTGACAATCGTCGGCGTATCGAACGAAACGAATACCTCTTGACTCCAATTCCTTATCCAGTTCATTTAACACGATATTTGATAGGAGTGGACTTAAAGGACTTCCTTGCGGTGTCCCTGCTTGGTTCGTCTGTGTTTGGCCGTTCTCCATAACCCCAGCTTGTAGGTATCTCCGAATGATTCGAAGGATGCGACCGTCCTTAACCCGACAACTCAATGTGCGCATTAGTCGGTCGTGGTGAACGCGATCAAAGAATTTCTCCAGATCGATATCCACCACCCACCGGTATCCGTCATTGACATATTCTTGGGCTTTTCGGACCGCATCGTGTGCTCGTTTTCCTGGTCGGAACCCGTAGCTTGAGTTGGAAAACGACGGATCGTAGATCCGTTGAAGATAAAGGTTGATAGCTTGTTGGATGAAGCGATCCATGGCGGTTGGAATGCCTAGCTTTCGTTTGCCTCCGTTCGGTTTCGGGATTTCGACACGACGGACGGGTGACGGTTGATAGGTTCCATCCAGAAGTTGGGCTTCAATCTCATTCCAGGACTCCGAGATCTGGGATTTCAGTTCAGACGTGGGAATGTGATCAACGCCGTGACTCCCTTTGTTTCGGACCACTCGTCGATAGGCTTCGTTTAAATTGTTCCGATGAAGTATCTTTTCCAACATGCTTTCTTCCTCCACGTGACAGGTTTCTTTCCTTGTGTGGCACCAATTCTCCACGCTCCATATGCCCTCAGAGACTTCACTCCTACCTCATATGTTGAGCTGAAATGTTCTGTGTCATCGAACGATGCGTACTTCGGTAGAACCTGTTCTCTATTCATGATTCGGTCCTTCCCGTACCATCTCGAGTTTGGAACGGTACTATGACCTCGGCTGACTTCTGGTGGTTCAGTGACTTCTCTTGAAGACAGTTACCATAGGTGTATGGCGTGACCGTCAGACCTCCCCGGGTAAGTGCACAAACTTCCTCTCCATTTACCCGCCTCATTTACTGCCATTTCCTTTGGTCATTTGGACTTCGATGTGTGTTGCCATCTCATCCGAGAATGACAGCCTTGTATGAGATTCGTGTTCCTCGGGTCAGAGATTTGCCTCTGGCTTCCTTCAGATTCCGAGTCGCCTCGGACACCCTTGCCTTTGGCTAACGGCTACAATGACCTTTGCCGTTCGGGACTTGAACCCTATAGCGTATGCACATGCCGGGCACACAACAAGAAAACACGCTGTCAATTGACAGCGTGTTTTCTTGTTATTTCTTTTTCTTTTTTCTAGCTGAATCACGGGGTGCTCCCATTTCAATACCGGTCCCTTGACCTTCAGGCTGAGATGAAGCAAGACCATTTGTGGAAGGATTTGCTTTTCGTTTTGGCATTCTTCTCACCTCCAACTACTAGGGTCTCCATCATTATGAGACTTATGCCCTTCTACAAGGGACAAACTTAGAGAAGTGGCGGCGAAATTGAGATGCCGTGTTCACTCATAAACACTTCAATCTGAAGCTTATGATGCTCATCGTGCTCGATTAACCCCTTCATATAGCTCGTGAGACAGAGTGGATACTTAGTAATATAAAAGGTCTCCTCCCACTGAGTAGGCTCAAATTGCTTCAGTCGAGCAACGACCCGTTCTCTTCCATACACACCCTCTTCTATTAACTCTTCTTTAGAAATTCCTGACATGGCATGCTCTGCTGCTTGACTGTTTACTTGCTCAACTTTCACATCGATTTCGGATAAAGATGCCTCATTTTTAATATAAGGAATCCTTTCTTCTAGAAGGAAGTCATCCCATGCCTTAATATGTGAAATAATTTCTGCAGGTGACCACTTCCCATTTTTAATTGGCGTGAAGAACAGTTCATCACTCATTTCCGTTGCGGTCTTCTGTAACCAATCCATAAACGAAGCATAGTCATCTAAAACATAACGTCCATCAGTCATTTAATTGACTCCTTTCAGAATTAAAAACTTTAACGCCGATGCTGTCTCGTTCGATCTCCTGCAATCTTCCTCCACTTCTTCTTCTCATCAAGCTGCGCCTTCACATTCGATTGCCTCTCTAAAAAAGCGAGTTCTTTCTGAAATTTCCTGTAGTTCTGAAAACGCCTCTCTTCAAGGCTTCCTTCTATTATCGCAGCTTCCACTGCACATTTCGGTTCCCCATTGTGCTGACAATCTCTGAAGAAACACCTCTCAGCAAGTGCATCAATATCCTTAAAGCTTGACGGCAAGCTGCTTGATTCCCATAGCTGAAGCTCTCTCATCCCGGGTGTGTCTATGAGAACCCCTCCGCCTTCAAGAACGATTAGCTCTCTACTTGTGGTGGTATGCCGACCTTTCCCATCATCCTCCCTGATATCCTGAACAGCCTGAATGTCGTTACCAACTAATTTATTTATGAGCGTCGACTTTCCGGCCCCAGATGATCCTAAGAGAGCCGTAGTGGTTCCTTTCTCTAAGTAAAAAGTTAGTTCATCAATACCTGTTCCAATCGCAGAACTGACTACGTGAACTGGAACACCAGCGGCAATACTAGCAAGAGAATTCACTTTTTCTTCACGATCAGTGCACAAATCAGCTTTGCTTAGGACAATCACTGGATTGGCACCACTTTCCCAGGCCATCACAAGGTAACGTTCAATTCTACCAGGATTAAAATCCTGATTGAGAGAATTCACCAAAAATACTGTATCGATATTAGCAGCAATGATTTGTTCTTCGGTGGTGTTACCGGCAGATTTTCTTGAGAATTTACTTTTTCGCGGCAATAGATATTGAATGATCGCTCGTCCCTGTGACGGATTAGAAATGAGGACCCAATCCCCTACCGCTGGTAAATCGTCTCGAAGTCCCGCTTCAAAACGAAACTTTCCAGACAACTCCGCTACAAAATCTCCTTCTTCTGTTGTCACCTCGTATGAACCACGATGTTCTCGTCGAACGCGTGCAGGTACCCTTCCATCCTTTTTAATTTCTTGATAAGCACCTTCATAAAAAGAATTCCATCCTAAATTAGTTAAGTTCAATTAAAAAGCCTCCTGATTAATAAGATCTATGCTCCCCTTTTAAAAGAGAATAGATTTTACTGTATAATAAAAAGCCGTTCTCTTACGACGGCTTTATCCTCAAACGCTCTGAGCGTTTGAGGAGGAATGAAGCTGATGACCAAATCGCCAGCATATTCATTCCAATATACGATGCAGTTACACATCTAACGTATAAAAAAACCATGGACATATGTGCACAGTCCATGGTTTAACTCTTATTAATCAAGAGAAATTTCCCTTATTAAAACCAGTTGGACTGTGCACAATATTCAATTAGCAATAAATTCGTATTGTAATTCACCATAATGCACAACCCCTTTCGTAACGTAGTAAATATAGTATATCCGATTGAATATTAATTGTAAATGTTTTCCGACTAATTAGATAACTTCCACGACCATAGCAATTCCCTGACCCCCACCAATACATAAGGATGCGACGCCATACTTGCCATTCCTTCGCTTTAATTCCTTGATTAGCGTATAAAGCACTCTTGTTCCACTGGCACCAACTGGATGCCCGAGAGCAATGGCTCCTCCGTTCACATTCACTTTTGATCGATCGAGCTCTAGTTCCTTTTCAACAGCTATATACTGTGCAGCAAATGCTTCATTCACTTCGATAAGGTCCATTTCCTGCATGGTCATATTTGCTTTTTGCAAGGCGTTTTTAATCGCTGGCACTGGTCCAATCCCCATAATGGAAGGATCCACCCCCGCAATCCCCCATGATACAATCCGAGCAATAGGCGCAAGGTTATTGGCAGCTGAATACTTTTCTCCTGCTAACACAATTGCTGCTGCTCCGTCGTTAATCCCGCTTGCATTCCCACTGGTTACTGTACCATTTTTCTTAAAGGCAGATTTCAACGAAGATAGCTTATCAGCCGTTGTCCCTTCTCGAATGTGTTCATCAATTGAAACCGTTTCCACACCCTTTTTCCCCTTAACTTCTACTGGAGCAATCTCTTCAGCAAAGACACCCTTTTCCCTTGCTATTGCAGCTCTCTGATGGCTCTGTGCGGAGAATTCATCCTGCTCTTCTCTTGTTATACCATATTTTTCAGCAAGATTTTCCCCCGTCATTCCCATTCCGTTTCCTGTATATTCGTCGGTTAACGTAGCCCAGAGCATGTCTTCTATCTGAGGTGCTCCAAGCTTTGTACCAAAACGGCTGCCTCGAAGCGCTATGGAGATAGACTCATGTTGTCCGAGCCGCCGGCAAGAGCCGTATTTCCTTCGACCATCATAATTGATTGTGCCGCTGAAATAATAGACTGCATACCTGAACCACACAGTCGGTTAACTGTAAGAGCGGGACTTGCGATAGGAACGCCAGCGCCTAGAGCAATGTGACGTGCGAGATATGAGGCATTCGATGTTGAGTGGATGACATTTCCCATAACCGATAAATCGATTTCTTCTGCATCAACACCGCTTTTCTTCAGAGCTTCCTTACTCGCCGTTATTCCTAAATCTGTCGGACTAACATCTTTAAGCGATCCCCCGAATGTTCCAAACGGTGTTCGTGCACCTTCTAAAATAAAAACATCTCTCATGTTTCTCCCTCCATTCCTCTCTATTTTACAAATAAAAGGAAAACGTTTACAAGCCTAACACCAAAGCGGACAGTGTGGAAGCTTTACTTTATTGAGCCGTATACCCTCCATCAATAACCACCGCCTGCCCTGTGACCCCTCCTGCTTTATCACTGGCCAAAAACATCGTATAGTCGGCAATTTCCTCAACCGAGAGAAGCCGTCTCTGAGGTACAAGGGGATAAATTACTTCCTCAAGCACTCGTTCAAGCGCAACGCCTCTACTTTTTGCGAGGTCTTCAAGCTGCCCTCTTACAAGTGGTGTATCCACGTAGCCCGGGCACACCGCGTTAACTGTAACGCCATATTCAGCCCCTTCAAGCGCCGCAACTTTTGTAAGCCCAATAACCCCATGCTTTGCACTATTGTATGCAGCTTTTCCTGAGAACCCGACAAGCCCATTAATTGAAGACATGTTAATAATGCGACCAGACTTCTGCTTCTTCATGATTGGAAAAACAAGTTTTGTCGCGATAAAAGGAGCCACAAGCATGACTTTCGTTAGGAGCTCAAATTTCTCGGTTGGAAAAGATTCGATAGTCGAGACGTGCTGAAGCCCAGCATTGTTAATGAGAACATCTACCCGTTCAAACTGAACCATTGTTTGATTAAATAATGCTTCTACTTCGCTTTCTTTGGTTACATCACAGCGAAGTCCGATTGCACCGTTCAATTCAGATGCCACTTGCTTTACTTTTTCCTCATCCAAATCACTCAGCACAACCCTTGCACCATTTTCTGCGAAAACCGTAGCCATTTCTTTACCGATGCCACTTGCCGCCCCAGTGATGATGACAACCTTATCTTTAACGTCCAAACCACTTCCTCCTTATTACATTAGATTCCAAGTCCAAGACTGAATAACACAATTGCAAGGGCTAGACCAATAAGTGGGACAATAACTGTTAACGCTCCCACTGCACCGTAGGCATCCTGATGTGATTCTCCACAAATGGCACGTATTGTTGTAACGACATAGCCATTATGAGGTAAGGAATCAAGAGCGCCTGACGAAATTGCAATCGTACGGTGAAGGGCTTCAGGATTTACACCTGCATCGATATAATGTGGTGCAATAATAGGTAAGGCAATAACCTGACCTCCAGATGCGGACCCCGTTAAACCTGCAATGACGCTTACGGCTATCGCTCCCCCGATAAGTGGGCTACCTGGAATGCCTGTCATAAAATCAACAGCCGTTTCAAATGCAGGAACAGCTTTCGCAACACCGCCGAAACCAACAACAGCTGCTGTATTACCAATCGCAATGAGTGCGCCTAATGTTCCATCAGAGACCGCACGCCCGAAGTTCGCAAAGTATTTTCTGTTAAGTAAATAGGTCGCTATAATCCCACCGAGTAATGCAATAATAAGCGCTGATTGTTTTAAGCTATCGTGGAAAATGAAGGAAATAATTAATACAATAACGAGCGGAACGAGTCCCAATAAAGGATTTGGAAGTGGACGATTTTCAACTTCTGGATCTTCTTTACGAGACTCAAACCGCTCTCCTTTTGCAACAGCTTTTGTAATCATTCGCTTAAGCCACCAGTAACCAAATAAAGCCATGAATACAGCAACAATTAAGCTAACTTCCCATCCTGCATATGGGCTGGTATTTAAATACTCAATGGGAATCCAGTTCTGGATTTCAGGTGAACCTGCAGATGTCATCGTGAACGTAACCGAACCAAATGCTAGTGCAGCCGGTATGAATCGACGCGGTAAATCCGCCTGCTTAAATAAACTAACCGCCATCGGATAAACAGAGAAAGCAACAACGAAGAGACTAACCCCACCGTAAGTTAAGATCGCACAGGCAAGGACGATTGCAAGAACAGCCTGTTTTAATCCAAGCTTCTCTACTACCCACTTCGAGACACTATCGGCAGCACCGCTATCTTCCATCACTTTTCCGAAAATAGCTCCAAGTAAAAACATTGGAAACCAGGCTGCAACAAATCCCGAGAAACCACCCATATAGTTTCCAACGAAATTCGGTGCCCCTTCCGAAACGAGCTGTGGAAAGAGTGGCAATCCGCTTAGAACGGCTACTACAACGGCACAAAGCGGACCTGCTACAAGCAAGTTCATTCCTTTCATCGTGAGATAAATAAGCAGAAATAACCCGCCAATTAATCCAATCATACTTAACATTGTGGTTCCTCCTTTTTAGTACGCATCATACCGAACCTCCGATGGTACAATGATTTCTGGTTCAGTTGAATTCTTTATCTCTTCTAAGGTAAAGCCAGAAGCAATTTCTCGAACAAGAAGACCCTCATCTGTTACATCCAGTACTGCACGGTCTGTAATAATACGTTTCACAACAGCTTTACCTGTTAAAGGAAGCGAGCATTTTTCTACAATTTTAGGAGCACCGTTTTTGCTAACATGATCCATGATCACGATGATTTTCTTAGCTCCATGTACGAGATCCATAGCACCGCCCATTCCTTTAATCATTTTTCCAGGAATCATCCAGTTTGCAAGGTCACCCTGCACAGATACTTCCATACCACCGAGTATCGCAAGGTCAATGTGACCTCCCCGGATCATTCCGAAAGATTCGGCGCTATCGAAATAGGAAGCCCCTTTTATCGCCGTTACTGTTTCTTTTCCTGCATTAATTAAATCAGGATCTACGTCACCTTCCTCTGGGTATTCTCCAATGCCTAGAAGACCATTCTCCGACTGAAGGACCACAGTTTTATTTTCAGATATGTAATTGGCAACAAGAGTTGGGATTCCGATCCCAAGATTGACATAGTAACCGCTTTCGATTTCTTGTTCAGCTCTGCTAGCGATTCGTTCTCTCACGTTGTTTTTGATCGTTTTCATTCCCAATCTCTCCTATCCATTTCGAACTGTTTTTCGCTCGATTCTCTTTTCCTGTGCTCCTTCAAGTAAACCCTGAACGTAAATCCCTGGCGTATGAATATGATCTGGTTCTAATTCCCCAGTATCAACTAATTTTTCTACTTCTGCTAACGTTACTTTTCCGGCAGCTGCGATCATTGGATTAAAATTGCGTGCTGTTTTGTTGTAGACTAGATTTCCCATCTCATCTGACTTAAAAGCCCTCACAAGACTGTAATCCGCCTGAAGTGCTTTTTCTAAGACATATTCTTTGCCATCAAACACTCTAGTTTCTTTCCCATCTGCTACCTGGGTCCCAACTCCTGCTGGTGTGTAAAATGCAAGTATTCCGGCTCCACCTGCTCTAATTCGTTCAGCAAGCGTTCCTTGGGGAATCAATTCAACTTCAAGTTCACCCGATAAAACCTGACGTTCAAATTCTTTATTTTCTCCAACATAAGATCCGATCATCTTCTTGATTTGATGATTTTTAAGAAGTAGCCCTAGTCCCCACTCATCAACACCACAATTATTAGAAATAATCGTCAGATCTTTCACTCCTGACTCAACCAATCCAAGAATCATTTGTTCCGGTATACCGACTAAACCAAATCCACCGACCATTAACGTAGATCCATCAGCAATCTCTTTCACTGCATCGAACCCATTCACAAAATGTTCTTTCATCATTCCAGCTCCTTTTCATGTTCACTACTTAATATGCAAGATCCATGCCAAATTTCAAAGTTCACAAATATGTAAGCGTTTGCTTGATTGTTCATTCTTCACTTCAATTTTTCTTTTCCGTTATTTCGGAAAAATACTATGAAAGCGCTTTAAAGAACAGGAGAATCTTGCTTTCTTCCAATATAAATAAAGAAATTCCAGAAATCCGGAACGTTTTCCGGATTTCTGGAATTAAATAGTTATAGGTTATACTTTTTGATTTTGTCGTATAGGCTCGTTTTACCAATGCCAAGTATTTCAGCCGCGGCCAGTTTATCGTTCTCACATTGAACAAGCGTTTTGCGAATTGCTTCAGATTCTGCTTCTTCGAGAATTTCCTTCAACTTCCGATCACCTGCCACTATCCCTTCCTTCTCCTTTAAATAGTCAGGAAGAGAAGCTATATCGACTGTTTCACTTCTTGTTAAATGCACTGAAGCTTCTAACGCATTCTCAAGCTCTCGCGCGTTTCCAGGCCAATTGTGCTTACGAAGTAACTGTAAGGCATTTTCTTCAATTCTGATCACACGCTTTCCGGCTTTTGCTGCGATTTTTCGCACAAAAGATTCTGCGAGAGGTTTCACATCTTGCACACGTTCTCTTAAAGGTGGTATGAGTAATTGAATAACGTTAATCCGATAAAATAAATCTTCTCGAAACCGACGTTCTTCCACCATTGCTTCTAGAGGACGATTCGTAGCTGCGATAACTCTGACATCAACCTTTTTCGACGATATGCCGCCCACACGCTCTACTTCTCTATCCTGCAGAACGCGCAGTAGCTTAACCTGCATATTAACAGGCATATCCCCAATTTCATCCAGGAAGATTGTGCCTGTATTTGCTAGCTCAAATTTTCCTGGCTTCCCCCCTTTTTTGGCTCCTGTAAATGCCCCTTCCTCATAACCAAAGAGCTCGGATTCGAGAAGCTGATCTGGAATTGCACCGCAATTCACTTTAATAAAAGGACGATTACTACGTTCACTCAATTGATGAATGCTATGGGCAAAGAGCTCTTTACCCGTACCACTCTCACCGCGAATGAGCACCGAGACGTTTCCACTTGCTACCTGCTTCACCTTCTCTTTTAGACGCTGGATAGACTCTGATAGACCAACAATGTCATAGAGAGAATAACTTGCACCGTTTTCCTTCGCAGAACCACTTCGGTAATACTCAAGCTCTGATAGCAAAACTTTAATATTTGTATTCATTTGCTTCCATTGTTCAGTATCTCGAAAAATCACTGTCCCAACTGCACCAACTACTTTATTGTTATGATAAATGGGAACTCGGTTTGCAACCATATAATTCCCGCGAATATATTGCAAATCAGCAAGCTCCACATTTCCACTTCTAGCGACAATGTGCATCCGCGTGTTTTCTATTACATCCGTTACATGCATGCCAACAACAGTTGAACTCTCTACTTCAAGAAATTCACAATACGTTTTATTCATATAATCAATGATTCCATCTTTATTAACGACTACAAGCCATTCGTAAGCGTTATCAATTATTGATTCCAGCATAGCGCATTTCATCGTAAGACACTCCTTTGTATCCCACCCTTGATTGACCTTAAAACCTTCACCTCTGATGGAAGTATCACTTATGTTCTACGGTCTATTGTACCATCCCCTCGGAATTGAACATCCAGAAAAGCAAAAAGACTGCCAGGCACCTTTTTGCTTTCATTGCTTGTTTTTAGCTTCAAGAAGTCTTGCCATTCGATCGTTGCTCGCATGAGAACTCTCAAATATACGAGAAACGATTCCCTTTCATTCATTCCATTTTCTCTCTTTTACGATTACCCTTCATATTCGGTCGAAGCTTCAAGATACTAACCCAGAGGGAAAGAACAATCATGACAAAACAAATACAAAGGTAGCTAACCCAGAGTGGAATGGAAATACCGCTTGATTTAAAAAACTCTTCCTGCATTGTCGGTTCAAATATGGAGAATAGAACTACAGCAGGATTAACCATAACAGATAAGTATGGAATTGGGTTTTGACCGGGAATCTGGCCCCCCATATACAACATCTGCATAGAAAACAGAGTGATAAAACCGGTCCCTGCCGTAAGAAAGAGCGCTGTACCATATGTTGTAATCATTGAAACGATTGTTTTTCGTATTAAGGTCGAAAACATCACCCCGAGGCTACCCAGTGTAAAAATCGTAACAAGGTAAAGGCCAAATGTAGCGAGCAGCGTTCCCGGAGAAATCCCCCCAAATAGAAACACAATGCTATACAGAGGAAGCGAAGCAACTATAATCAAGAGTAAAAAGGAAGTAGAAGAAAGTAGCTTCCCTAAAATAATGCTTGTTGATGATTGTTTGGTCGTAAGAAGCATATTTAGCGTTTGTCGTTCGCGCTCACCACTAATGACGCCTGCGGTTAATCCCGGGGTCATAAACATGATTAGTGCAAGCTGTACCATTGAAAGAACGATAAACATGTAGCGACTTTCTTCCGGTCTGAAATAACCCATTTGTGTATTTATTGAGGTTAAATAAATAAACCCAATTCCAATACCACCTAGAACGAACAAATAGATCAGAATACCAAGGTAGCTTTTAAAAGACCGAAGTCTGAGCTTAAATTCTTTGTTCAGGACTGGATTAAGGAGAAAGGATTTCACGTTATTCCACCCCTTTCGTTATTTCCATAAAGATATCTTCA
The DNA here is from genome assembly GCF_039851965.1 of Pseudalkalibacillus hwajinpoensis. NCBI lineage: Bacteria > Bacillati > Bacillota > Bacilli > Caryophanales > Guptibacillaceae > Guptibacillus > Guptibacillus hwajinpoensis. The sequence goes on from NZ_CP156674.1 coordinate 1,556,606, forward strand.
AGATCCGTTTGTTCTTCTGTAAAACTTAGAATGGGGAGCTTCATGTCGAGGGCTTCTTTAAGTAGCATCACCTGTTCCTCATCGCTTCCGTTAAAGCCAAAATGAATCTCTCCTGCTCCGTATTTAATAACGTCAACTGCCAGATGGTGGTTCTCGAAGAAGTGCATTGCTGCTTCCAAATCATGCTGCACTCTCACGATGAGCAGTTTATTCGCTCGCAGCTGCTGTTGAATCGTAGCAACAGATCCTGTAGCAACCAGTTTCCCATTCTCAATCACTCCCAGTGCATCACACATTTCAGAAAGCTCTGGTAGAATGTGGGAGGAAATTAAGATTGTTTTTCCCATTGATTTCAATCCCTTAAGAATATCTCGCATTTCTACCCTTGCTCTCGGATCTAATCCTGAAGCAGGTTCATCTAATATCAGTACCTCTGGGTCATGAATCAGACACCTAGCAAGACAAAGACGCTGTTTCATTCCTCTTGAAAGCAGATCAACGTACGTATCTTTTTTACTCGCTAAGTTAACCAGCTCAAGCAGTTGTGGAATTAATACTTCTCGCTCTTTTGCCGAAATGCTATAGCTCGCTCCAAAGAAGTCAAGGTATTCTCCCGCTTTAAATGTGTCATACACCCCAAAGAAGTCTGGCATATACCCGATGAACTCCCTTACTTTTGCTGGATTCTGCGTGATATCCACTCCATTGATATAAGCTGTTCCACTGGTGGGTGCTAATAGGGTTGCCAGAATCGAAAATGTGGTCGACTTCCCTGCACCATTCGGACCAACGACACCAAAAACAGTACCCTTCTCAATCGTAAGGTTCATCTGGTCAAGCGCTGTGAACGTTCCGTATCGTTTCGTTAAATTAACAATATCAATCACCTGTAAACTCCCCCTTCAAGCTAATGCGCGGGATGAAAAATTGACTATCAAAATTAGATGTTTGATCCACTTGAATGACGATTTCGCCATTATCAGTTATATAGCTGTTAAGATTATCAGTGAACGTTTGACTTTGTTGATCAAGAAGTGTCTCCTTTTTTCCCTGCTTCATTAAATGAATTTCGGATCCTGAGTTTACCGAATCGAACTGAATGCTTAACTCACGATAATTTACGTCACTTTCCCGAATCGCTTCCGGTAGTTCATATACAAATTCATAAACGCCAGTAGAGATATCCACCCAGTGTTCCCCGTTATGAACAGGGTCCATATAAACCGGGGCCCCCCCTTCAAATGCTTCGATATCCGGAATGAGATCATCTCCACTAAGAGTGAAAGTGCCTTCCTTACTTGCAGTAACGGAAACTGGCTGAACAACCAGATTCAAACTATTTCTCTTTGGTACTTTATTGTTAATTTCCGTTTGTATCACCGAACGATCAGAATACCCGATGATAACTGGCATAGACTCAGTTTGATCAAGGAGCTGATTCATCAGCAAGAATTCAAGGAGGGCAAATTCCTTCCAATCCTCATTTTGAGAACTGCTATAATTTTGTGCGTTGGGAAAAGCTTTCTGTGCGGCATAAGATGATGGCGCTCCCATCACTGAATTTTGAATTTCGTCAATAAATACGTCCATCTTTTTTCCAGCCTGTAAGCTACCAAACGAATAGGCACTTCCGCCACTTAACAGATAAACATTTTCAAGGTCGACATCCAACCCGCTTGAAAGAGTTCCTGAAAGCTGGTTATTCTTAACAGCTAGATCTGCCGTCATTGTACCCATTTCAACCTCTGGAACTTTGATCATCGCTGATCTAGTCGACCAGTATTCCACATTATGAAATGTGACACGTTCACCCTCAGCAGTATTTTCGAGCATTGGTAACTGGCGATAGTTTATATCTTCATTAAAATCAATCTTCGGCGAAACGGACAGATCCTCTCCTTGAAACGAAACGCTATAATCACCGCTCCCATTGGTCAGGATTGAAGCTGCACCAAACCCTGACGCCATACCGCTCTCATTCACCTGGAAGATCGTAACCTCATTTGCCTGTGATCCCTGAAGACGATCTTTCGCACCTGCTACATAAATCCCGATACTTGTTAGAATCGCAAGTGTTGGGATGATCCACCATCCCCATTCACGTTTGTCTCTCTTGTTCAAAATTAAATATAGAACTGGCACAACGACAAGCAGATAAACGGCAAACAGAACTGTAAGAAGTGATACTGATATGATTGATCCAGGAAATAACTCAGAATCATAGGTTAACTGGCTCAGCATTTCGTCGAACGATTCAAAGCCAAAAGCTCCTTTATTACTATTCACCTGGATTAACTTTTCCCAAAGGACATCGTTATCTTCCCAATCGACAAGGGCTTTGGCTGCAGGGTTATAAGCTAATTGGGTTACTTCCCCCATGCCGATTCGACTGGTTATAACGAGTGGCGTATCCTCCTGTTCAAACACGACTCTTGCAGTCTCTGAAAGTTCTCCTGTAACTATTTCAAAATTTGATACATTCAATGGTTCCTTTTGTGATACAAGCTCGAATTGATTCACGCCTTCCTTACCTGAAGGCTTAAGTGGCATTAGCGATGCAAGACTACCAAGTCTCTGTTCCACTCCAGTGGAAGAGCCTATAACGAGCTCTCCGCCTCTTTTCACCCACTCAGCAATGGCTTCCTGCTCAGCATCTGAGAAGCCAGCCACATTAAATTCATTTATCAAAAGCATATCGAAAACTTCTAACGCCTCCGCAGAATCATATACGGACGTTAATTGAATTAATTCTGGTGAACTCCCATTAACTTTTGCTAATTTGATTGCGTTAAATGCATCCTGATTATCGCTCAGCACACCAATAACAAGGCGATCATATGGGAGAAAAGATGGCGTAAGATCAAGATCACCTGTCAACTTAACCTTATCCCCCGATTTAAAGTCACCTTCATAGAAAGCTATGTGTTCTGCTTTTGAATTTGACGCAGGATTTAAAGAATGTTGAATATGTTCCCCAAAACCGGCCATCGACAGCTCCAATGTTTTTTCTTCACCAGCTTCGAGCTCTACAGGGATAACCTGGTTATGACCTGATGAATAGCCCTTGCTTGAGGAAACCACCAGATCTCCATTCACACTTTCTCCGTTATTTGTTAATGTAATTTCGACTGGAAATCCCTTACCGGTCTGAGCTTTTCCATCAATCCCAATTTTAGACTCAACCTCAATGGCACCTGCCGCACTCACAGTTCCTTGTAACGCTATAAAAAGCATCGTGAAGAGCATAACCACAGCAGGTAGATGTAATTTCCCCACCTTTTCTTCCCCCTTTAGTTCTTTATCCACATCTATGACGAGCTAAGTTACAAAAAAGTTCCATTTTCACAAACTGGAAAATGGAACTTCTTTCTAGATGCTGTATGAAAGACGGATCATATCTCTGCAACGAATACCGTCTTCCATAATTTCTTCGGGATAATCATCAAAAAACCCCATTACAATTTCGGAAATACGAAAGCCACATTTCTGATACAATGCAAGCTGACCAATACTTGAATTGCCTGTACCGATTTCCACAGATTTCATACCATTTTTTTCTGCTCTTTGTAAAGCATCCTTTATTAACTTCTTTCCTATTCCCTTATCTCTCCACGTTTCCTTCACAGCTATGTTCTTAATTTCTGTGATAGAAGATTCAATCGGCAGTAAAACGTAAACCCCGATTACTTCCCCATCTTCCTTTGCTACATAACACTTCCCTTTTGAAATATATTCCTTTATGTGAGGAATAGAAGGATCGGCTTCAAGAAGTAGCTTATATGGGTAAGATTTCGTTTCCTCTACAATCATGCCGTTTCCTCCTTCATTGTAACTCGAACGAATTAATCTCCCCAGCTGTTTTTTCATATATTGGAAAATGGCTTAATTTCAATGTCACTTCACTCGATCGCTCTAAGAAGTCCCTGTTAATATGAAAAACCTGAATCTCCTTATCCGGGAACCCTTCAGATGAGCTTCCATACGTTTCTGCAAGCTTGCCTTTCTCATTGCTTATTTCAATAAGTGGGCCATAATTAACGGTTTGGAGTGAGCTTGACCCAACATTACTGTATTTCAAGTTTTGCATTTCCTCTGTGACCGTTTTAAACCATGTGTGAAACTGCTCATCAGGAATGCTCTCGATCTGAAGCTCCAATCCCAGCACTTCACTAACTCCGCTCATTTCGTATCCCGGGAGCGCGTTTGAGAACCCTCCAAAAGAAATCGTCATGCCATTCTTGTTTCCAATCTCTTCACTAATCTCTACTTTCTCTCCATCTGGTAATTCCATTCCTTTAGTAAGGATCTCATTTGAGATTGTATAAGTAAGTGGTTCATCACGATCTGTGAATTCTACTGCTCTCACTTCCACTTGAAAGCTAGTAGGTGTTTTTTCAAATGAGTTTAGGTTAACCTCATAATAGTCTTCTTTTCTCGTTACAGGATAATACTGCTCCATCATGACACCACCATCTGCTCTAGTAGCCAGTGTAACCCCTTGTAAAATCTTATCTGTATTTTTCAATTGAAAGGAAAGATTCGCATGATCAATCGTTAACATTAACTCCCTCCATACAAGCTCGGAATTCTCCAATAATTTCGTAGACTCATTTAATTTAAAGGTTTTAAGAGGTTGATCATAGGCAGGATCAAGAGATGCATTGATTGAGAACGAATCTATGACGCTTTCCTCATTGGAGACATGGATTATTTTGGGAGTCTCAATAGTAATATGATCAATATCATCCCATTCGTAAACATGTTGAAGTTCTTCAAAATTCTGCTCAGAACCTGCGATATCAATCGCAACTCCTCTGTACATTCTGTGACCAGAAACATAGCCTTGTGCCAGCCAGTTCGGCCCCATTCCTAACGACTGATCGAGCTTTAAAGAAATTTCCTTATTCTCTGAATGAAGAGAAACTTTATCAAATTGGAGATAAGGAATATCAAGATTCCGCTTATCCTTCTGAAGGAGGTCCACGCTATAAATGAGATGGAGAACATTATACTGAAACCAGACTTTCTCTACCTTCAGGGTACGCCGTTCTTCTAGTAGAAACGTTTCATGATCGACATCCGTAAACAAATCATATTCTGTCGCAAGGTTTGATCCTGTTAACCCACGAATAATTTCTTTAATAGCTTTATCCTCACTTTGTACTTCCTCAAAATTCTCATTAATTTCAAAAGTTGGTTCGCTTTCCTGGCTCCAATTTAAATAAACCAGGAATGCACTGAACAAAATCAGGACAGGCACTAGTTTATAAATGGTCTTCTTCAATTTAACGGACTTCATTTTAATCTCCTCTTCATAATTCCCATTACACTTATCATACTATTCTTTCAATTATGAGCAAAGAAGAGATTGGTAAAGATCAGCGTTATTTTCCCGTTAAAAAAACCATGCGTCTGCATGGTTTAAGCTGCTTTAACTCTCGCGGTAATCACGATACTTATAATGAATGAGCCTATTAAACTAATGAAATCAATTGGATTAGTTAACATCCCCAAAGTTACACTACTCGTTAGTTGCTGTCCTCTGCTCCATGCGTCTAACCATTCCGTCTGGAAAGCCATGTTAACAATCGAACCAATAATTAAATTGAGAATGAAATAGAAACAAACAAGGCTTATTGTAAAAATAATGTACTTTTTCAAATGGTCTACCCCTTTTACAAACGTCTTCTTTGCTATTGTAACCTGTATGAATGACATTTCTCAAATGGCGTCAAACACTTTTTTCGATAAAATCCATACGGTATTATTATCACGCTTCAGGAGGAATCGCCATGTTTAACTACCGATACAGACCTTACCTACCGCCACCTTTTCCCGGCTATCCGTGTCGTCCCTATCCTTCTGTAGAAGTCACTCGCTTCCAGGACTCGGCAAGCACTTGTATGCATCTTATGAATGATGGCCAGACGATACTCAAAAAAGTTCGCCAAGATGCTCAATTTGCTCATGAATTAAAAGATGCAGCACAGAAAAATGATCATTCGCACGTTCAGGAACTTATAAAAGGAACAGGGATTCAATCTTCCTTCCATATCGCTTATACACCAGACGCCATTCGAATCGATCTCATGGCAGGAAATGAAGATGACTGCAGTGAACTAACCATGAAACTTTGCTGGTAAGCAAAATGGCCTCATTCAATGAGGCTTTGTGCACTTTGTTTATGAACGGCGATTAAATTAGCTCATCAACACCAAGGTATCGTATTTTCAACAATAGCAACTAACAGAGTATGTTTATTAAACATTACAAAAGCCCGGCAGCACCGAGCTTTTTGTGAGTTTTATTTAAATTGTTTATTTAACAATTAATACGGGACAAGTAGCTTGCTGAGCCACTTTCTGACTTACACTACCAAGCATCCACTTTTTAATACCACTTAGCCCCCTGCTTCCGATCACAATTAAATCTGCTTCAGTCATCACAGCAAGGTCGACAATTTCTTTCGCGGGGTCGCCAGCCCTAACGTCTGTTTGAACATTTACACCCATATGGTGAAGCGTTTCCTTCACTTCTCTCAACATTGCTTCTCCATTGCTTCGCTCCATGAGAACTCCGTCTGAATGATCATCCTGAACAGGAGAAGGAACACCTGCATGCCCCTCATTACCAATACTGCCAGTACCATAAGGGATTCTTGTTGCAGGTTGGGCAGAGAATTTATGTGATTCTTTTGTAACGTGGACCAGTTGGATGGTTGCTTTACTTGCTTCTGCTAGCTTCATCGCTTGATGGAGCGCCTTTTCACTATCTTCAGAACGATCATACGCTACTACGATTTTGGTATACATCTTCTCTTCCTCCTCAAAGTTTGAAGTAGTTAGAATATACCCGATGGAATATGAAAATAACGCTCTGCATGTAAACGTATTCATATCGATATATTTGTCATAAAGCTTACACTAGCCGGTAATAATTTGTTCTTTTGGGTAATGATAACGCTCAACCGGCGCTTTCCCTCTCATCATTAACAGGAACGAAATAATCCCAATTCTACCGACGAACATAAGGAAAATAATAATGCATTTTCCAGGCGTGCTTAATTCAGGGGTTATACCAAGGGATAAACCTGTCGTCCCAAAAGCAGAGGTAACTTCGAATATAATCGCCGTCAGTGGGAATGGCTCTGTTGCGGCCAGAATAACTACTGCTAAACCGCACATTCCAGTAGCTGTAAAAATCACAATAAACGATTTAATAATATCGTCTGTAACAAGCTCTCTTCCAAATACTTTGACACTCTTTCTACCTTTCGCAAAATGGATCACGGTAAGAAGCGCGACAGCGAACGTTGTCGTTCGTATCCCTCCACCAACACTACTCGGGGACGCCCCTATAAACATTAATAAACTTAGGAGTAACTGGGTTGATAATGTAAACTCGCTGACATCCATTGTGGCCAGGCCGCCATTTCTTGTCGTCACCGATTGAAATAATGAATAAAAGAGTGCTTGATCCCATGTTTTATCCTGCATAAAGTTTCCCAGTTCAAAAAGCCAGATAAGCCCTGTTCCAAGAATGACCAGAATAAAAAACGTTAATGTCGTTACTTTTGTGAAGAGTGAAAATCGATACACCATGGTTTCCTTCCGACGAAACAAATATTCTTTTAACTCAATCAAAACAGGGAATCCAATCGCACCGAGTATAAGCAACAACATGTTAATGGTCTGTACAAAATAATCATTGGCATACGGAACAAGTGAATTTCCAGTGATGTCAAAACCGGCATTTGTTGTGGCACTCACTGAAGCAAAAAAACCTTGTAGAAATGCTTCCTGCCATGACGGATAATACTTTAGCAGATACAATCCGAGGATAACAGTTCCGATTGCTTCAAATAACAGAATCAATCCTAGAATCTGCCTCATTAATTTAACTAGTCCTGCAAGTGTTCCTCGATTCTGGTCTGTACTTATGAGCTGTCGTTCTTTCATTCCGATTTTCTTCCCCATAAGAAGCCAAATGAACGTACCTAACGTCATTATGCCAATTCCGCCAAATTGAAGAACAAAAGCAAGTATGTATGTTCCTGTCGTACTAAATGTATCAGCGGTGGATACCACTGTAAGTCCAGTAACACTAATCGCACTTACCGCCGTAAACAAGGCATCTATAAAACTCCATTTCACATCATTTTGATGAGCGATTGGAAGACTCAGAAGAATAGTAGCTAAAACAACTGCAGCCAGGTAAAAGAGCACAATTAATTGTACGGATGAAAGCTCTGTAGCTTTTTCTTTAATCTTCATGGTGTATCCATTCCTTCCTCAACATAAGCTATAATACCATCATTCACTTTACGCCTATTATTGTACATATGTGATATTTAGAGAATAGCCGTGTCTATAGTATAATAAACACGGATAATTTGTTTGAATATTGGGGGAATAACTTTTGAACGATTTCCAACACGAGCGAGAGCTACTCACTCTGAAAGCTATAGCTGAGACACTGAATCAATCCAGCGACCTGAAATCGATGTTGCAATCAGTCCTGGAAGAATTATTAAGCGTAACTGGTCTGAAAACCGGTTGGATTTTCCTTACAGACAATAAACCAGATTACGTCTGTACAGCGGATGTAAATCTTCCACAGGCGCTTTCCCTAAATAATAAGCAACCCATGTGTTCAGGATCGTGCTGGTGCTTAAATAAGTACTGGGACGGAAAGCTGAAACAGGCAGTTAACATTATTGAATGTAAAAGACTTGAAGATGCGCTCAAATATAATACCGGTGATACAGAAGGACTATCGCATCATGCAACTGTTCCATTGTCTGCTGGTGGAGAGACGTTTGGTTTATTAAACGTCGGTTCTCCAGGAAAAGAAAAATTTTCGCAAGAAGAACTGACATTACTCGAATCAGTAGCCTACCAAATCGGTACAGCCATTAAACGCACAACTTTATATCAAAGTGAACAAAAGCGTGCAGAGAATTTCACCATTCTAGAAGCATTAACAAGGGAATTATGGAAGCTTGATCAAACTAACGACATTGTAAACGGACTTGTTAAACATACAGGGGAGGCGTTCAACTGGCCTGTAGTTGGCTTTTTATTCAATGATGGCGAACAGGTTACACTACGTGCTTTGTATCAAGAGGGTTCTTTACGATCATTAAATGAACGCTATACATGGGAAGATCTTAAAGGCATACATGAATCGTTACAAGTAAAAAGCAAAGATGAGTTACGCCAATACCATTCGCCTTTTCTAAGAAAGTCGGTATCAACAATTGCACGCTCAGTTTCAATTCGTAACGAGCAAATTGGGGTTCTTTTTGCTGAGAGCTCTGATAAGAAAGCATTTGATCGAAGTGAAGGGGATGTTCTAAAAGCTATCGCCGATCATATGGCACTTGCCATAGAAAACGCTAGGATTAATGTACGAAGACAGGAACTCATTCTATCAGAAGAACGAAATAGACTAGCAAGAGACTTGCATGATTCTGTTAGTCAGAAGCTTTTCTCCCTTTCAATGACGGCAAAAGGTGCGCAAAGCTTACAGGAAAACAATCTTGTTCTAACAGAAGCTCTGGTAGACATTCAAGAGCTTGCACAGGAAGCAATGAAAGAGATGAGAACGTTAATCTGGCAACTTCGTCCTGCAGGAATTGAAGCTGGCCTTATGACATCACTGAAAGCGTACGCAATTAGTCTTGGACTTGAACCCGTTTGTGAGGTTACTGGTTTGAAGGTACTTCCTGCTCCCATAGAAGAAGCACTCTACCGAATCGGACAAGAATCACTTAATAATGTTCTCAAGCACGCAAGGGTAAAAGAGGTCTTCATTCACATAGATATCAACAATATCACCGCATCACTTACAATTCAAGATACCGGAGTTGGTTTTGATAAAGTAACCACCGGAGACTTCACACTCGGACTAAGGGGTATGAAGGAACGAGTTAATATCATTGGCGGAACACTGAGGATTACAAGCGAGAAAAACAAGGGAGCGACTGTTCAAGCAGTTCTGCCACTATCTGAATAAGGGGGATATCGATGAAAATTAAACTACTTCTTGCAGATGATCATCAGATAGTGCGAAAAGGCCTTCGATTATTTCTGCAATCGCAAAATGATATTGAAATTATTGGAGAAGCCTCCAATGGAATTGAAGCCGTTAAGCTAGCCACAGAATGGCAACCTGATGTTATTCTAATGGATCTAATCATGCCCGAAATGGATGGGATTGAAGCCACTAAGGAAATTAAGAAACGTTTTCCTATGGTTAAGGTCATCATTTTAACTAGTTTTTCTGATCAAGACCATGTTTTACCCGCAATTAGAGCTGGCGCAGAAGGCTATCAATTAAAAGATATTGATCCGGATGAGTTAATTTATACCATTCGCGCAGCCGTTAGCGGCAAACGCCACCTTCATCCTCAGGCAACAAGTCAACTCATGTCTCATATGATCGGAGAAAACGAGACTGAAAATCAACCCCGGCTGAAATCCCTTACACCTAGAGAACGAGATGTTTTAAGAGAAATCACATTAGGAAAGAGTAATAAGGAAATCGCCTCGTCTCTTTTTATAACAGAGAAAACCGTCAAAACTCATGTCAGCAGTATTTTATCAAAATTAAACTTTCACGATCGCACACAAGCAGCTCTCTATGCTACAAGAAAGAACTGGTTTGATGAACTTGCATAAGACTAAAGTATGAGGATAAACTCGTTCCTCCCGACGATGCAACATGGTCTATTATGAAATAAGCTAATAATAGATTAACTGAATCAGTATTGAGGTATTAAAGTAGTAGATAGATGTAGAAAGGAGCTTCAAAATGAATATCCTTGTAATGAATGGTAGCCCAAGAGAAAAATCGATGACACGCAATTTAACGAACTCGATTACAGATCAGCTTGATGAAAAGGGAATCCAGGTCATGACTTTTGATGCTGGCTTTCATGACTTGCCTCTCTTCAAAGGAAGAAAAGAAGACCTTGAGCATCCAGAGGTTCAGCGCCTAATGAACAACGCTATGAATGCTGACGCTTTCGTGATCTGCTCGCCAGAATACCATAACGGAATGAGTGGAGCACTTAAAAATGCCCTCGACTTTCTTGGTGGGAGTCATTTTAAGCAGAAGCCTGCTGCACTGGCTTCTGTTGGAGGCGGGGGAAAAGGTGGGATCAATGCATTAAACAATATGAGAACCGTTATGCGTGGCCTTTATGCCCTTGTCCTCCCCGATCAATTCTGTGCTGATCCTACTTGCTTTGATGAGAAGGGCTATATGATTGATACGAAAGCTAAAGAAAGGCTCTCGATCGTAATTGAAGAGCTTGTTACATTAACCGCAGCTCTGGAAAAAGGGATTAAAGTAAAGTAGTAGGAAACAAAGCATCCATTTTTGGATGCTTTTACTCTTTATCTAAAATCGCTTACTCAGTTACCCCTGCTTCAGTTATATTAACGTTCATATTAAAGGTAATGTCCATATCTTCATACTTCTTCTTCCACTCTTTCTGGTCAAGACCACCTCTTGTTACGCTTCTAACTGCATTGCCAAGACCGAGTGGGTCCACCCCTAATCGCTGAAAATCTTTTATCATTGCATTTCCTTTTTCTTCAATTTCCACTTCCATTGTTGATTGAATTTCTTTCATGATCTTGGGGTTTAACTTTTCCCCTGAGTACTCTTTAATAATCCCTAGAATTTCACCTTTAATTTCGATGTTGTCTTTATCTACATCAGCAAGATTCAAATTTCGTTTGGAAGCAATATTATAAACAGCAGCGTATTCTCCATTATCAAGTTTAACTGAATACGAATCGTTACTGCTAAATTTCTCAAATAGAGCTTTAAAGGTGAAAAGATCTTGTAAACCTATTTCACCAACCATTTTATCTCCATCAAAGAGAGCGAGGCCCACAATTTTCACTTTATTGTCTTGCTTTTCAATGAGAGGAAGAAATGGATCATTTCCTTCAGAATAGTAGTAGTAGAGGAAATAGTGCAGGTTTGTTAAAGGCAACATGCCGTTAACGCTATTATGCTCCAGGACATCGTGAATATAGCTGCCTATATCAACATTCCCAAAATCCGAGCGAAGCATCTCTTCAGGATCACTGTTTGCTATCGCTAGAAATGCGCGTGAACCAATAGCAGGATCTCGTTGAAGCGTATCAACAAGATCAATAATGCCGTCTGTTTCAGCAATTTCTCTACTATAAATGGCTACCTGTAGCTTACCGCTTACAAGAGGTTTTGATGACTCTGCATTGAATTGGCTCCTAATTTCCTTACTAAGGTGTGCTGATTCCACAAACACATTATTTTCAATTCTTCCATCTCTCTCAAACTGTGGAGCAACTGCAATCCCTTTCACCACATCGCTCTCACTCCCATCATCAGCCTTATCGTATCCAATAACTGTTATCATCTGTAGGTCGTCGAGAATTCGATTTTCCACGCAGCCTGTTAACATCAGGGCAAAAATTAAAACAGCGTACCACCTTTTCATGATTGCTTCCTCACTTTGCTCTTAATGTATTGAATCAAAAAAAGCAATGGAACATAAACGTATACCGTGTAAAAACCCACCTTATTTGTATACTGGTTAAGCAAATCGATCGTCTCACGTTTTGAAAAGAGACTGCTACCAATTAATATCATGATCAAGAGGGGGATCGTAACGGTTCGCTGCCTCACATTTGTTAACCTTCGTAATCCTCTTCCAGCGGCCCATATTGTAATACATAAATTAGGAAGTATGACGAGTGCCCATGAAGCTATCCCTATGTATTCAAATCTTTCCACAAATGGCATTTCAGTTATTTTCCATGTCGTTAACGTAGCCCATATTGTTTTTTGAAGTTGATTCGCACTAAAAAATACAATGGTAGTAATCATGATACTTGTATAGAGAAAGATTGTTAACAGATGGCCACCTTGTGCCCAGCGATGAGATTTTTCAGGATTCTTGATGAAAGGATAATACATTAAAATAGTTGTAAATCCTAAATATGAAAGAGATGCTCCTTTAGCTCCTTCATAGAGTTCCTTGATTGAATGATCAAAGAATGGAAGAAGATCTCTAAAATGCCCATGGTACAAAGGAAACAGCATGGTAAGTACCAGATAGAATGGCAGTACAACACCAAAGAAGGCGATTCCAGTGACGGTTCTAAACCCTCCCGTCAGGCAATAATAGACCAACAATAAGAGTACAGAACCAAAGATCCATTTATTTAAATCAGGGAACATCCATACTTGCACAACCTCAATATAGGTTCGCATAACCGTTATGCTCATCGCAGTAAAATAACCTATAAAAGCCAGACTTAATAATCCACCTATCCATTTACCAAATGTTTTTTCATGAACAGCAATGATATCCCCATTCTCTTTTGTAAGAATTTTATATATGAGAAAAATAATAAAACAGAGACTTAGACCCGCCAATAGAACAGTAATCCAGGCATCATTTTCAGCATATTTCGCGCTAATGCGTTGAAATCCCATGACCCCTACACCTACTTGAGTCGAATGAACAAGGTAGAAAACAAGAAATGGAGAAACTTTAAATTCATCTTTTACTTCTGAGCCATGCATTGTAAAGTCTCTCCTTTCTTTTTCTATTCGTAGAAATCATTTTTCTTCCTCTGTTTCTTTGGCTTAAAACGAACAGGATCATTCGTTTGCAAATGGATTGGTCTCCTGTTCTGATAAGAGAGAGGAAGTCTGATTAAGGCATCTTTAAAATCTTTAATTCGAAACGGATACATCGGTTCAAGAAAAGGACGCCCCAGTGAGGTTAAACGTAGCAAATGAACAAGCATGAAACAAAAACAAATCACTACCCCTAACATTCCCCAGAGATGAGCAAACAGCAGGAAAGGGAAACGAATCAGCCGGATGGTATTACTCATTCGATACACAGGTGTAGTGAATGAAGCAAGCGCTGCCAATGCCACTATGATTAGTAATACATTACTCGTTAATCCCGCTTCAACAGAGGCTGTTCCAATTACGATACCTCCTACGATACCAATTGTCTGTCCAACCTTAGTAGGCAAACGCGCCCCGGCCTCTCTTAACAATTCAATTGATAACTCAAGAAAGATAGCTTCAAGAATAGGTGGAAGAGGAATTTGCTGACGGGAACTTACGAGTGTACTAAGTAAGTCCTTCGGGATGAGCTCGTAGTGGTACGTTAGTGTCGCCACATATATTGGTGTAACCAGGATGGAAAAGAGAACAGAAAACAATCGAATGAGCCTCGATGCTGAAGCGATAATCCAATTCACAAAATAATCTTCAAATGCTGAGAAAAACTCTACCAATGTAGTAGGGCCTATGAATGCCTGAGGAGACCCATCAGACATGACAACAACTTTGCCTTCACAGAGAACTGAAACTGCTCGATCCGGCCTTTCCGTATCAACAAGTTGCGGGAACGGTGAGTTTTGATTATCTGTAATGAACTGCATAATAACTGAATTATCGATCACCTGGTCAACGTCAATACTTTCAATTCGCTGTTTAACTGTGTTCAGATTTTCTTGATTCGTAATCCCATCTAAATAGAAAATCATTACTTTCGTATTGGTTAATTTCCCAACTTTCAGTTCAATCGCTTTTAACTCATGGACCGGTAGTCGCTTTCTAATAAGGTGAGCATTTGTGTCAAGCGATTCAACGAAAGCTTCTTTCGACCCTAGCACCGTAAATTCAACTTCTGGTGAAGAAACTGGTCTTGCTTTCTTAACCTGACATGGAATTAACGCACAATCATTGGCATTCTTATTTATACGCAACATGACGTATCCCGTCATTACTTTTTCACATATATCTTTCAGTTCACTCGTAATAATGACACCTGGAATGGGGACTCTTTCTTTAACATCACTGATGTCAGATAAAGGTTTTCTTACAAGGTACGGCAAAATATGATCATTGAGTTCGGTTTCGTGTACAAGAGTTTTAAAATAATAAAGGAAAAATGGATTTCCTTTTTGTTCATTTTCAAAATGCAGAAAATCACCAGAATCCTTTAAGCTCTTAATTAGATCAGGAAGATTTTTTAATTTATCAGGATTTTGGCGCTTTCGTAACCACTCCAACATCTCCATTCACCACACAATCTTTTATCCTTGTCGTAGTGTTTGCTCGTTTAAAGATTTTATCCGCACCATTCTCCACAAAAAAACACGCCGTTATGGCGCGTTTCTCTTATTGGCCCTGAGCCAATGAATATGCAATTTTTCCATCAAAACGATAGAGATTTTCGATTTTAATCCAATCAAGCTCTTCCGCTTCGATCCGTGATAATAACTCACGGATGAGAGACTGCGTCACTTTCACACCATTTGCTGGCTGGAATCTGCAACGCCAGTGATCAGATAAGAAAGTTTCCGAGAATCCATTAGGATAAACTTTTACACCGCGGTTGGTCATCATGACAAACTCATGATCATTCCCTGCAGCACGCTTGAGCTTATCAGCAATTTCATTAATCGTTAATGTATTGTTGAATAGAAAAACATCTGTCCCATCAAGTTCACGTTCCGGAACATAATTTGAACGCGGATTCTCTTCTGATTTCTCGACAGCTTCTTTACTGTATTCGACAGGTTCTAGGATGGATGGAGACTGCCCAAGACGTTCAACAACAGCTTGGGCGAATTCCTTCGTTCCGACAGCATCTTTACCTTTTGCCATGTCTCCTGTTAATACACCATCTTCAATCGTTTTTAACCAGGCATTATGAATTTTCTCAGCAGCTTCTGGCTGGCCAATATGAACAAGCATCATAATTGCACCGTGTAGAAGTCCGGATGGGTTTGCAATCCCTTTCCCTGCAATATCAGGGGCACTCCCATGAATTGCTTCAAACATAGCAATTTGATCACCAATATTAGCGGAACCAGCTAGGCCAACACTACCTGCAATCTGAGCAGCGATATCAGATGCAATATCACCGTACAGATTTAACGTTACAATCACATCAAATTCTTCTGGTGAATCAGCAATTCGCGCCATTCCGATATCCACTATGTAACTGTTCGATTCAATATCAGGATATTCAGCAGCTATTTCTTTAAATACCTGATGAAAAAGACCATCACTCAATTTCATGATGTTATCTTTCACAAGACAGCTCACTTTCTTACGATTGTTTTGACGCGCATATTCAAAAGCATGACGAATAATACGTTCGGATCCAGGGCGAGAAATAAGTTTTAAACTCTGCACCACGTCTGGCGTTTGCTGATGCTCAATTCCTGAGTATAGATCTTCTTCATTTTCCCGTACAATAACAAGATCCATGTCAGGGTGCTTGTTTTCAATAACAGGATGATAAGAGACACACGGGCGAACGTTTGCATATAAACCCATTGCTGTGCGAATGGTTACGTTCAAGCTTTTGTATCCACCACCCTGTGGGGTTGTAATTGGCGCTTTAAGAAGTACCTTCGTTCGGCGCAGTGATTCCCATGCATCCTGAGGGATACCCGTTGAATTTCCTGTCAGGTAAACCTTCTCCCCAACGTCAATAAATTCAGGCTCAATTTCTGCCCCTGCTTGCTCTAAAATATGCAATGTAGCTTCCATGATTTCAGGACCAATTCCGTCTCCGGTCGCTACTGTGATTGGACGTTTTTCTGTCATAATCTTCTCTCCTTCTGCCTGGTCTATAAAACCGCATCGAAAAAGTCGGTAAGCTCCATACAATCTTATACCGGTTTTCACCGATAAGATTGGGATAAAAAACCAACATTTTGTGATCGCTTTCCAAGGTTATTATAGAAATCTTGTTCTTTTTTGTCAATTTTACAAAGTTATTGTATGGAGCTCATTTACACTACAAAACCAGTCCTCTACTATAAGGACTGGTTAGTGATTACTGTAGTGCCTTCACATCATCCACAATTTCTTCAAAAGGAACATTCGAAACGCCAGAATATTTCTTTACGACGATCCCTTCTTTATTTACAAGGTAGAAAGAAGTTCCATGTGTAAACTGATCAGAATTTGGGTCAGGTAAGGCTAGCGTTTGAAAGCTATTCTTCGCGAATTCTTGAATTTCATCACCATCATAACCAGTTAAAAAGTGCCAGTTGGATAAATCCGCATCGAACTTTTCAGAAAAGGAAACTAGTTTTTCTGGTGTGTCACGCTCAGGGTCAACGGAAAAAGAAACCAGTTCAACCTCGACATCAGCGTCTTTTAACTTTTCCTGAAGCTGTGCCATGTTTGCAGTCATTGGTGGACAAACGGTTTCACAATTTGTGAAGATAAAATCAGCGATCCAAACTTTTCCTTCCAGATCATTTAGTCCGAATTCACTGTTTGTATGTTCCGTATAGGTAAAATCTTGAACTTGCCAATCGAGATCGTCCGGTACATCCTTTCCACATGCAGCTAATATAACAAGTATGGTCATTATACTTGTAAGGAGAAGCAACTTTTTCTTCATTACCCGTGACCTCCAGTAATCTAAAATATCATATCCTTCCTTTACCTTATCTCAAACTAAAGGAAGTTACCATATGGTTTGGCAAATGTATTTAAGGATTTAATGAACAAAAAAAGAGAAGACCTAGAAACAGGTCTCTTCTACTTTGTCTAACAATAGCTTCAACGTGGTTACTCCTTCTTCTAATTGAAGAAAATAGTACCTCGTTGTTCCTTTTTGTTCAACAGAAACAAGTCCAACTTCACGCAAAATTTTTAAATGGTGAGAGATCGCCGGGCGAGATAAGGTTGATTGTTCTGTAATCTCATTCACACTTAGACTATCGTGATTACTAAGCAACATAATAATATCTTGCCTGTACGGATCGCCAAGCGCCTGAAAGATGGGCGTACTCTTGCGAAAGAGTTGAATCGCTTCCTGATGTTCACTTGCCTGATTCATAACAGAAAGCTCCTATTCGTTTAAAAGTTTAAACGTATAACCTGATTTCATATTATAAAATTTTTATTCACCTGTCAATCTAAAGCCAAGTTCCTTAAGAACCGTCTTATGATTTGGATTGATGTTATTCGGGAGTTCATTTAAAGGAAAAAACCTCACTTCGGATACTTCTTTTATATCCAACGCGAAGTTCTGACTGGCGCACTTCGCTGAGAATACCGCAATCACACTATACACCTGATCACCATTTGGATATTGATAATAAAGTTCTTCCCCAGAAAAAATCGATATAAAGGTCAGCCCTGTTATGGAAATTCCTAATTCTTCAAATGATTCTCGCTGCGCCGTTTTTTCAAAGGTTTCACCAGGCTCCATAAAGCCTCCTGTTAATCCCCAGAGCTTATTATCCGTCCGCTTTTGGAGGAGAAGTTGCTCATCGTTCTCGTCCCTAATGAGAATAGCGACACCAGGTAAAATCAATGGGCGACTTCCAACTAACGATCGGATTTCTTTAATGTAATCCATATGTCCTCCTTATTACTCAGGATCGTGAACCATTTGCTTGTCCATGCAGCAGTCTTCATTTTGATAGTCCACCTGAATTGTTAAATGCTCAAGGTTTAGCTCATCTACAAATTCCTGGATGTGGCCTTTAAGCACAACAATTTCTTCACGAGTGGTAGAGTCCTTTACTATAATATGAGTACTAAGCGCATTCTGCTCACCATCAAGCGACCAGAGGTGGGTATGGTGAGTTGAAATAACACCGGGAAGATTAGAGATCTTATTTTTCACCGTATTAAAATCAATTCCTTCTGGGACAGCCTCAAGAAAAATCATCAGTGTTTTTTTGAGGTTTTTAATAACGTTAAATAATACATAAAACGTAATCATTATCGATAGAATGGGATCTAAAATGGGTAAATCTTTAAATAGGAGAACAATACTTACAATGAGTACAGCCACCCAGCCAAGAACATCTTCGAGTAAGTGCCAGGTCACAACCTTTTCGTTCATTGAATTTCCTCGCTGCAGCCTGAGGACCGCCATCCCGTTTACGGCTATTCCTAGAATTGCAAGAATTAACATGCCAGTAGCTTCAATCGGTTGCGGATCAAGAAGCCTTGGGACGGCTTGAGTCAAGATGAAAAGTGATCCACCGATAAGGATAATGCTGTTTATGAGCGCACCGAGTAAAGAAAAGCGTTTATAGCCGAAGCTAAACGTCTGGTCTTCCCCTTTTTTGTCAGCTTTTTTCTGTAAATACCACGAGATCCCAAGTGACAATGAATCACCAAGATCATGTAACGCGTCTGATAAAATAGCCATACTATTTGTTAAAAGTCCACCTATGATTTCAATAATCGTGAACCCAAAATTCAAAAAGAAGGCCGCCCGTATATTTTTTACCGAATGGTTGTGATGGTGATCATGCCCCATCTAATCCCTCCATTACCTCCATTACTTATAACTCTTAAGCGCTATCGCTAGAATGAGCCGCTTACCATCAAAGCCTATTCGATTATTCGAACAGGCTATTTAAGCATTACTAAACGCCCAAACCCAATAAACAACTCCCCATACTGCGCTCAGCGCTATTAAAATGATAAGTAGTCGGATGTTTTTATTTCTCATTTTCATGAATCTCCTTTTGCTCCGCCTGTTCAACCCTTTTCTCTTTTTGTTTCAGCATGTACAAAAAGAATCCAAATAACCCAAACACCACGAAAAAAATACCAGTGGACATATAAACCAATATTGAACTCATACCCAAAGCCTCTTCACCTCTTCTTTAAAATTGCAATTAACCGTTATACGATAAATAAATAGATAGCACACCGATCACAATCATCGTAAAAAAAGGTAGAATAAATGCCAGAAAAATAACAGCGGATTCCGTTTTATGCTGTTTAATCTTAGTTAACATCAAGTAGACTCCTCTCTTTCCTGAATACACTCCCTTAGTATAACGGGCTATCCTTTTGATCTGTAAAGTCTTTCTTGAACGTTTCCTTACGATTTTACACTACTAATCATGACAGGCGTGGTGAATGGCCTGACCAAGTAAGGCCATAACGTGTTGATCATCAGGTGAATAATAAATACTCGTTCCTGCTCTTCTAAATTTAACAAGCCTTAAGTTTTTTAGAAATCTGAGCTGATGAGAGACGGTAGATTGAGATAGGTGCAGGGAATCTGCAATTTCACTCACAGCACATTCCCGATCAGCAAGTAAGTTTAATATCCGAATGCGTGTAGGGTCACCGAGGGCTTTAAACGTCTGGGATACAATGAACAACGTTTCATCATCCAGTTCTATACTATCGGTCTTATTATCCCGCTCGCTATCCAATTTCTTTCTCCTCCATTTCACTATATGAACACTTATTCATATAACATACTGCTGTCATTGTATGAAAAGAAAACCACCATTGTCAACTCCCTAACTGTCACGATTCATTCACACATTCTTTAGGACCCTCCTTGAGTTCTTTCCAAATCCTTTTTACAATAAATACAAGGAATCGTAACAGCTTTCAAAGACAGAAGATAGGACGTCAGAGCTTGATGTGGTATGATGAAAACGTTGATCATTTACTCACGCGTATTAAGATATATGGAGGTGTTCCTGATGTGGGAACAATTATCGAGCACATTTTCATTTAGTGCTCTCTGGAGTCCTGGAATTATGGTAGCAGCAATTGTCGTTGCCGGATTTTATTTATTACTAACAGGCCCCTGGAAAGACAGCTTTAAAGATTCAGCACCCTTCCCAACCTACAAGAAAATGTTTTTCTTGATAGGGGTTTTCCTTTTTTACCTTGGTCTTGGCGGTCCTTTATCTCTAATGGGACATTTATTGCTAAGTATACACATGTCCGAGATGGCACTCGTCTATCTCGTTGCTCCACCATTAATGCTTGTTGGGACACCAGCATGGTTATTACGTCCTCTTCTAAACATTAAGTTTATTGAAAGAATTGTTAAATTCTTTACTTTTCCCATTATTTCACTTTTATTGTTTAATGGATTGTTCTCGTTCTATCATATTCCAGAAATTTTTGATTACTTAATGGTGCATTACACTGCACAAAATTTCTACAAAGCCGCATTAATTTTTTCAGCATTTGCGATGTGGTGGCCACTTGTCACCCCTGTTCCAGAGTACGACACGTTATCCGGAGTAAAAAAACTCGGTTATATATTCGCAGACGGAGTCTTATTAACACCTGCGTGTGCTCTTATCATTTTCGCTACAACACCACTATACGCTACCTATACAGATCCAACAGTATGGGCAAATGCAATGGGCTATTGCGTCGCGAGCGGCACCGTTGTCTCACCTGAATTATTCGAGCAATTCAAACCACTCGGAATCATGGAAGATCAACAGCTTGGCGGCATTATCATGAAAATCATCCAGGAACTCTCATACGGCTCAGCCCTTGGCTACATCTTCTTCCAATGGGCAAGAAAAGAACGCGAAAAAGACGCCGAAGAACTACAATCCCCCGAATTCAGAATCTCGGAAATATAGAAAAGCGGAAGCAGCCGTTTAGGTCCGGCAGGCGCTGGAGCCTTTCAAAATTAACACGCTTTTTGTGTTCAGATTGAAAGGTGAAGCGACCGAGGACCTGGCTGCTGCAGCTAGATCAGAAAAGCGGAAACCGGTTAGAAACATATTGAAATAATCCCTTAAAAAAACGTGAAGCCCCGAGGCTTCACGTCTTTTTTCCATACTCTGAGAAACGAATAATCATTAAACGGAGCATAAAACCAACCCCCACTCCTATTACAATCCCGATAATAGGAATAAATGTGGATGGGACATAAATGATAAAAGGGAGAACATCTGAATAAACGACTCCTACCGTTGAAAAATATGCTCCCGTGACAAAAGGCAATGATAAATAAACAGGTGGTACTTCTCCAGATTTCTCAATCGCGCTCAAAAAACTTTCATAAATGGCATAGAGATAAACACATGGATAAAACATCGCCCACTCATAATTTGTGACGAGGACCGCTTCTTCTGACTTCCCTTGAAAACTATATAGAATATTTAAATTCAAATTAGATTTTACATTAATAACGAATTCTAAAAGAATAAAAAACGCTCCTAGAATATATGCTTTGTTAATAATTTGTCCAAACCCAGGAAATGCAATGCTCCAAAGAAGCACTTCGAATGGAAACACTTTTCTTTTCACCAAACCACCAGCTTTTCTTCTAATTACGTACAACGCTATTTTTTCCAAATAATTGTCAATCAATGCGGTTCAACTGGAATTTTTTCCAGAAGTAACGTCTTTCCTTTTGTCTCATACTACACGTAAGAGCAAAAGAAAGGAGCTAGTGCTATGCTGACCACTGAACAACTTCGATCATTTAAAAGATCGATCCAGAATCGAATAAATGAAATTAATAACGAGTTAGCTGACAACAATGAATTTGGGCTTTCAGAGTCATTTGTTCAACATTCAACAGGTGAACTGTCAAATTATGATAATCATCCAGGAGACACAGGTACCGAGCTCTACGAACGTGAAAAGGATATTTCTTTGTACGAGCATACAAAACAGGAATTAGCAGAGCTTACAAGTGCTCTACAGCGTATTGGAAGTGGTAAATACGGTGTATGTACGGTATGTGGCAGAGAAATTACCGTTGAAAGACTTACTGCCCTGCCAACAGCAATAACATGTGTCGAACATAGTCCTTCACAGCAAACATCAAATCACAGGCCTGCCGAAGAAGATCCTCTCAATCCTCCATTCGGTAAATATGTGAATGACACGAAAGATGCAAACTTTTTTGATGCTGAAGATTCCTGGCAGCGTGCGGCAAGGTATGGTACATCTGAAACGCCTTCTGATTTTAACGAGCAGCAGATGGACTATGATAGCATGTATATTGAATCGCATGAGCCTTATGGATACGTAGAAGAAATCGAAACGTTTTTATCAGCTGATATTGATGGTAAACCAACTGGCGTTATTCCAAATGAAACTCATGAGCATTACGAAGATGAGCTCGATGACTACGAAGAACAGGCTTCTAAAGGTACAATCGAGGACACAGATCTTAGCTAACGAAGAAGCAGCCCGATTACTCTAATCGGACTGCTTCTTTACATTGCTTCAGGTGCATGGAGACCTAGTAAACGGAGTCCCTCTGTTATTACAATGGAAACCGCTGATACAAGCTGAAGTCTTGCTTGTTTTTGTGATTCATCCTCCAAAATTCGTACCTGTCCATAATACTTATTAAATGAACGCGAGAGATCCAGTACATATTTTGCAACTTGAGATGGGTCGTACTCAGTTGCTGCACGTTCAACTGCTTTTGGAAAACCACGAAGACGAGTGATAACTGGCCATGCCTCTTCATCCTCAATCAATTGAAATGACCCTTCTTGCTTATAATTGGCTTTACGAAGGATAGAGCAAGCACGTGCATTTGTATATTGCACATATGGACCTGTTTCTCCTTCAACACGCAGCATATCTTCTAACGAAAACTCAATATCGTTACGACGATCATTTTTAAGATCATGAAATATGACAGCTCCTACCCCTATTCGTTCAGCAACGAAGTTTTTATCTTCAAGAGATGGATTCTTAGCTTCAATGTTCTGCTGAGCAAGCTCAATAGCTTCATTTAATACCTCTTCAAGTAAAACAACTTTTCCTTTTCTCGTGGACATTTTCTTACCGTCTTTTAGCATCATCCCAAATGTAATATGGTGCATCTCTTTTGCCCATGTATACCCCATCTTCTGAAGTACTTCAAATACCTGTGTGAAGTGAAGACTTTGCTCATTACCAACCACATATAAAGCTTCACTAAAATCATATGTTTCATGACGATAAACAGCTGCTGCTAAATCTCGTGTCGCATACAACGTCGCTCCATCTTTCTTTTTAATCAAACAGGGTGGCAGGTTATCAAGTTCAACAACCATTGCACCTTCTGATTCTGTTAGGAGTTCCTTCTCCTCAAGAAGATCTACCACACGTTGCATCTTATCGTTATAATATGCTTCTCCATTTGTCGAATCAAACGTGATGCCCAATAATTCATAAATTCGATTGAACTCCTGAAGCGACTCTTCTCTAAACCACTTCCATAATTCTACAGCCTCTTGATTCCCTTCTTCTAAAGCTTTGAACCACTTTCGTCCTTCGTCTTCAAGAGAGGGATCGCTTTCAGCTTCTTCATGGAATTTAATATAGAGAGCCAGCAATTCCTTAATCGTGTTTTGACGAATTTGTGCCTCGTTTCCCCACTTACGATACGCTGTAATTAACTTCCCAAATTGTGTCCCCCAGTCGCCCAGGTGGTTAATCCGAATGGGACGATAACCTACCTTTTCACAAATAAGGCCAAGGGCATTGCCTATCACGGTGGAACGAAGATGTCCCATTGAAAAAGGTTTAGCGATATTAGGAGAGGAGAGATCGATTGTTACCGCTCCACCTTCACCAAAATTAGTTGTTCCATAATTACTGCCCAGTTCCTGAATGATTTTCACAACTTCAGATGCTACTGACTTCTTTTCAAGAAAAACGTTAAGATATGGGCCGACTGCCTCGACCTTTTCAAAAATGGAGCTCTGGATTTTCGGAGCCAATTCATTCGCTATTTTGTTTGGGGCCATGCGCATTACTTTCGCAAGATCAAAACAAGGAAATGCATAATCACCAAGATCTTCGTGCTTCGGCTGTTCAATACGTTGAATAATAGATTTGATCTCCATCTGTTTCTCAAACGCTTTGTATAACTCCTCTGCAAATATTCCTTTATAATTCATTACAATTCCTCCTTTATCTAAAGAAATTAACATCAAAAAATCCCCGTCTCTATTATAGAGACGGAGATTTAATCCGCGGTACCACTCTGATTGCCTGCCCAAATAGGGCACACCTGCTTCACTCTGTAACGGAGAGTCCGACTGTCCCTACTTCATTCAGAACAGTATCTTGAAAGTCCGCTTCATGCTAGTTAAGGTTCCAGGCTCCCACCATCCCCTGAATCGCTTTTCCCTTCGGCAGGCACTACTCTCTTTCGCATCGATGATACATATAGTTAGTTATTATTATAGACAATATCTATCAAGATTCAATCCATTTCTTTCAAATTTCACTATAAGAAATTTTGTTCGGATTTAAGCTTTTCTTTTTCTGAATCCGCAAAGCCTTCTTCATACGCTTGACGGTATAAGGATGTCATATACATAGACACCAACTGCTTTACTTTTGGCTCGACGTTGACAACATCCAAATGCTTCATACACCGATCAACAGCTAACTTTTCCTTTTGAACATTTTTAATCGCCACCGTAAAAACCACCTTTCATTAAAAGTATTATAAGTTAACTAAACATATGGTGTACATATATTCGACAAAAATGATCTGTATTCCCCAAAAAAATATACTAACAGTTAGCATACGAGACCATTTAATTGCAATCTATCTATACTTTGTACCTATATCATTTCCTTCACTAATCCACTCAATACCAGTACATAACTTTAATGCTTTATAGCAAACTATACCTTGAAGCATGGGACGAAGAAGAATGGGATGAACAATTTAAAGAACTGGATTTAGAAGCGATAGTAACTGTCGAAATCGCAGAAACCGGTGTTATCAAATAGAATGAGTGCATGCACTCATTCTCGTTCTATTGGTTCCATCTCTTCGATTGTCGGTTCCTTCGCTCCATACCAGGAGTAAGCTACACTATATACTTTTCCTTCATGCACAAGATTCCAGGCCATTTCGTCTTCCACGAGGAGCTCGACCGCCTCCCCTTCACTTTCAGGTTGAACAAACACATAGAAATGATGGTCCGTTTTTTCTTTTTTAATGACTTCTCCACGCTCTATATGTTCTTTATGTACATACGTGTAGCGACCAATTAACAAAACACTCGCGAGCACAACAATACTTGCTATGGTTATATTCATCACTTTCTTTTTACTCATAGTGCCTCCACTTTATTTTCATCGTTAAGTATAAGGTACCACAAACGGGATTTGTTTAACAAAATAATAGCTGTATGTTTAGCTCATTTTTTCGCGGGTACTCCAAATATAAGAGACATCATAAGGAGGAATTACTAATGGCTAAGAATTCTCAATACCAACCAACACATGAAAGAGGATTTTCACTAAGTGACGCTCAAGAGGTTGCTTATACGAAAGAGTTTAAGAAAGCAGATATTGCAGGTGGCATTCGAAAGCCTAAAGTAAGAAGAGCTAAAAACGATAATCCTGATCTACTGAAATAAGGTGACTTTTTTTTATAGTTGCCTTCATCCCCTATTGAATGTTAGTTGATCCACACCTAATCTTACGTTTTGAGATGGGGAATTACTACCCCTAAAATGTAGGATTGACCAAAAGAGGGAGTCATGCCGTTGTGCATGGCTCCCTCTTTTCCTTTACATGTAACTTTTATTAAGAATACGCCGTCTAATGTGTGACTGAAAAAGGCGGTGATACTATGGAGAAAAGCGGATCAGTAGCGAATTTAATCCAACTAAGGGATAAAGAAGATTTGATCGAGGACCTAATGGAGTCTTATGGGGAAAGCTTAACGCGTCTTGCATATACGTATGTAAAAGACTGGCACCAAGCCGAAAATGTTATTCAAGATGTATTTGTTTCGTTTTATCTTAAGCTGGATACATATCGAGCTGAAACCTCACTCAAGACCTGGCTCTACCGCATAGCCATATATCGTTGTCATGACTATATTCATTGTCGTTTTTTACATTCATTTACACTAAGCCAACTCACTACTTTCCTGACTGGAGTTCCAGTAGCGAGTCTACAGCTAAGTGCAAAAGATGAATATGAAGAACTTTCTAAGAACGTGCTTAGTCTTCCAGTAAAGTACCGGGAAGTCATTGTTCTCTTGTATGATCAAGCAATGAATGTTGCTGAGGTTAGCACAGCTCTTCACTGTAGCCAGAGCGTCGTCAAAACAAGATTGCATCGTGCCAGAAAGATCTTGAGTAAAGAATTGGCTCTAGGAATAACCAGTATGGACGATGAAATAAAGCACCTCTCTGAAGGAATGAATCCTCTTATTTCAAGGGAAAAGAAATTTACACCACGCTCGAAAGCAGCCATTCGTAACGCCATTGATAAAGAAAGGTTTTCAACAAAAAAGAAGGACTTCCCTCTCTTCTCAATCATCGGGTATGTGGCACTCCTTGCTGTCATAGTCTTTCTTTGTTTTGCGACCTCTACTTGATGAGCACCCAGAGCACCTTAAAAGAGAAGGATAGCTTTGGGCTACCCTTCTCTTTTAATAAATGCAGCATATCCTTTCCGCTTTAATTCCTCACATAATTGATTGGCCTTCTCTTTTTCTTTAAAAGCCCCTGTCTGAACAAGATAAATGGAAGTTATTTTCCCATTTAGATACTTTACTGCCGCAAGCGCCGCTTGCTCTGCCAGCTTTAAACGAAAAGATCGAACATTTAACTTCTTCATATCAGGGGAAGAATCCAGAAACCCATACTCAACAATTACTGTTTCAACAGATCCGGTCTGTCGGTGCATGTAATAGTAGTCTTTCCCATTTTCATTTTTTCTTGAAAACACTCTTCTTAGCGGCATGCCTGCATTTTTCAATGCCTCCGCTGTAAGAAAGGCTAGATCACTTTTCGAATAAATCGAATGGATCACTTCGGCTCCGCTCCCTCTACCAGCATTATAATGATTGCTAATACAAACAGCTGCTCCCGAATTCTTCACGAATCTTGAACGAAGTTCAGAGGGTAACTCTTGATCAATCTTTCTGTGAGCGTCGCCTGCACCCCGAGCTTACTAAGAAAAGCATATTGATGGAGAGAGATTTCAAGTGTCCAATCCTTTTCTTTCACTCCATGCGCTGTGGCACCGGGATCTTTACCACCATGTCCTGCATCACTATCAAAACTCATCACTCCTTCTAGAATTTTTTTATCTTTCATAATTACCTCCTTACACTTTTATATATCGAAAAAAAAAAGGAAAAAGGGACATTGCGATAAAGTTTTATAGAGCCTTCGCAACTATTTGCGGAGAGATTCGTCTTTACTATAAAAAAGAATAATTGAAGGACTGATTTGATGAATGAAAATCTCCCCCTAAAGCTTCTTTCCAACCTATATAAGATGGAATACGGAGGTGCCGTTGATCTCTGGAAATACTATACGGTCGATATCATCATTAAAGACGAAAATGATTATGCTTCTATCAACTATTTCGATGAACAGGACACTTCATTTTTTCTAAAAGGGTCTAAAGATAAAGGAAATCCAACGATTAACTGGCTTTCTAATTAGTCTATCACTGATTATTTCTATATCCAGTTGACCTCAACATCTAATTAGATGTAAATCTAACTAAAAGAAATGAGGTCCCCCTTGCAGTTAAGTAGAATGGTTAATTTCCACAAAACTCTCGGTGATCCCACCCGTATTCGTATTCTATCTCTACTTGCCAGCGGCCCCTTACACGGGCAGGCTATTGCAGGAAAACTTGGATTAAAGCCTCCCATCATTACACATCACATCACTAAATTAAGAGATACGGGCATTATCTACCAGCGTAGAGATAAGAATACAATTTATTATTACATCGATGAAAAGAATTTCCGTTCGTATTCAGAAGATTTACTAAAGATGATTTACCAACCTGACATTGAAAAGGAGGACGATTCAATGAAAACCTCAGCAGTTGTTAATAATTTCATAGCAGCAGATGGAACTCTAAAACACTTACCATCTCAAAGAAAGAAAAAAATTATTATCCTACGCCATATGATAAAGGGGCTAGAAAAAGGACGAAAGTATCCAGAGAAAGAAATTAATGATTATATTAAAAATTTCCATCCTGATTTTGCTACGATTCGGAGAGAATTTATCATTAATCACTTTATGTACAGAGAAAATAATATCTATGAACTCAACCCACAGGAGATGTGGGCAGAGATAGAATAATTATCATCAGTCATTTTACCTGCTTGCGGTTCTTTTCGGAAGATTTTCTTCTTCGATCTCATTAAGAAAATAAAAGGAATTCGGATTGACGTCTGCTTGTTTCTCAGAATACTGTCTCTTTTTATTACGTTTACCAGATTGGCTTTCCATGGACTGTTTAAATCCTTCTAACATCACGTGCACCGCAAGAATAACTAGCACAAAGGAGAGAATCGGAATGAGCGGTACCCATGTTTCATAAGCAAGGTACTCATATGTAGAACCAATTAGACCTGACCATTCTGCTGAAACTGATCGGTATTCATCACCGAGCACAGGATCTGGAGAAAAAAACGTACCTCCAAAGAATAACTTCAGTAAACCAAGGTGCAGCAAGAGAATAAGGACACTTACCAATTGCTGAAGAAAAATAATAATCATACGCGGACCCAGGTGCGGCAGAATGTGTTTTACAAGAATATGAATTCTTGTTCCCCCTAAAGTTCTTGCACTTTCAATAAACTCTTTTCCCCACAACGCATAGGTTTCGTTTGAGATGAGAACGGTTGTTGTTGGTATTGCAACTGCTGTTAAAATCACCACTTCAAATACCATCCGTTCAAAAAAAGAGTACTGAAAAGTCCCATCCATCCCATTCTCCATCAAAACTCCTCTTAAAATAAAATAGCTAAGCAGTGAAATAGGGATATATTGCATGGCATCAACTATACCCGAAGTAGTTCGCATCGTTTTCTGTAGATACGTTCCTCCGAGAACACCACCCACAAAGGACAGGGCCATTCTCATGCTGGCTACTAGAAAGGCAATTCCAATTGTATATTTTGCTCCAATGATAATTTGTTCGAACAGATGATATCCTAATTTATCTGTTCCAAAGGGACCCACCTGTATTGGCGAAAGAGGAGCTCGATCAATCAATTGCCCTTCATCGTTATGAAACATAAACGTTTTAGGTATATGATCCTCATGAACAATATAATAATACATACTAATACTAAATAAACCCACAATGACTATTAAACCTACTACAAACATGGGATTTTTCATCGCATTTCGTAACATCAGTTCCCCCTCTTTCTACTCGTTAGATTAATGCTTCTTCCTTCGATGCTCGTTCAGCAATAAGTTGAAAACTATTTAACACAACAAATATAGGAACGAATAGTAGTACGCAACTTACAGTAAAAATCTCGGGCGTCGGGTGCTCAAAGATAAAGCGAGTCAACCCGTTTAGATTAAAAATAAATTCCATTATGAACAAGTTAGATAGTGCAAACCAAACGATAGAACGTGAGTGGAAATAGATTGATAGAATAGCATTGCGAAAAATATGTACAAATAAAATTCTCGTGGCATTCACACCCTTCGTTCGAGCGAGGTCCACATAGGTCTTTTCAAATTCCTCCTCAAATATATGGATCATGATGCGATAAAATAAAAAGGTTGGCAAAATAGCAAGAACGAGAATAGGCATCGTGTAAATACGTTCAAATGATGCGACATCCATGATAAGAACATTCGTTTTTTTATAGATCCAGATGACACTTATCTGAACCAGTGCCAGTATAAATACATCCGGTAGCGATTCTATAAGAAATGCAATCCTTCTGATCCCCTTTTGAAGAGGTGCTGGCAGTCTTAAAGTCAGGATTGTAAAAGAGAGCCCAGCTAGAAAAGCTATCAACAGGGCACCAAATAAAATCATTATTGAATAGGTCAGGTATTCAAATAACACCGGGAAGAGCTGATAACTTCCCTCCCCTGAATCAAAGGTAAGATCTTTGTAGTGGATCAGCTGCTGAATTGTGTTCAAAAGCCGATTTACATAACCACTCAAATCAAGATTCATGCCATTAAACAAACCAGGCATTGCCCCAAGTAGTAAAACACCTAATAGTGCTGCTATTAATTTAATTCCTATTTGTATTAATTTCTTTTGCATCGCTGTTCCCCCTTCTAACTATATAGACGACGCTAGCTTATTGAGGTTTCCCAATCATATAAAATATCCTGGACGAATACGCTGTTAACAGCGGGTTTCCGAAAGGAGGAAACAAAATGAATTTGTCCATCTCTCTTGAAATGATACGGAAAACAGAAGGAATTAAACGGCTTGAGAACTATGTAAGAGACTTGATTCAGCTTGATCGAAAACACACCGCTTTACGTCTTCAAGAAGAAGAATTAACATACTCAACACTTTATATCTTATCTTCGATTCTTCAAAAACATGGTATGACGAAACATTTGGAAGATCGCTATAAAGTTGCCCTTGCAATTCAAAGAGATATTCTGTCATCTGAACGTTCACCGGCTACTCCCTTTCCTTATTCAATCTGTGACATGCCTCAATTCATTCATTCTGTGCTCAGATGGATGGTTGAATCTGGATCAGAAGATAACCTGAACGCAAAATATCGCCTTGTGATCGACAGAGCAGCGGGTTTATTGACAACTGTTTATCAGGATCCTGAGGATTTGACACTTGTATCAGATCTTCTATTCAGAAGGAGAAAACTCGGTCATTCTACGCATTACTTAACATGGGCCTATTTCTCATCGAGGAACTTATCAAGTTTAATTCCGATTGCTAAACGCCTAATATCTACAGACGAATCAGATGTTCAATTGGCTAGTGAGTTGCTTCACTTTGTATCTGGCATTGAAGAAAGTGAAGATCGCTACTCATATTTCAGAAGCTGGTATGCAGAAAACCTTCCATACCTGCTTCAAAATAAAAATAACTATGAGTTAACAGCCGAATTGAAACCATATATAGTGGATCATCATGCGAAATATATGGAAGATCAACCAGATAGCCTTAAGCGCCGTTCGGATAATTTTCACAGCCTTCATGAAGATGTTAAAGAAAAGCTCGCCAATTATTCTTACCAATTAAGAATGCACTCGCGGAAGGATTGGAAAGTTTGGATGAACAGCCCGCTAGAAACTCAGGTTCGTTCGATTGAGGAGGGGCAGCATGATTATAATAGGAGGTGACGTGAAAGATCGGGATGAATTTGATAATACATTTTCTCAAAATCCAGTCGAACAAAAGATTGTTGATTTAATGTATTCCAGTATAGCTTCATATTCCTTCCGCACTAGAGATGCATTAACATTCGAAGTCCATTTTCGATCTGCAATTATCGATAGCTCACGGGAGCTTTATTATAGTGGAGTTCAATTCGCCGATTTCTATCGATCGAGATGCAACCCAATGTTCTGGCAGCTTTTACCCGATGGTGCCTTTCAGCTTAAACGAGGTGTCCCTGCTTCAGAAGCCATTCTGGACATCTATCAAAATGGTCGGTTATATGCATTTGAATGCGCCACAGCAATGATAATTATTTTATACCGTGCAGCACTCAAAATGCTGCCATCTCAACAGTTTAATCATCTTTTTGACAATATGCGTCTTTGGGGTTGGAAATATGATCAGGATTTGCAAATTGTCCACAATGTACCTCCTGATTATCTTCCAGGTGACATTAGATATGTGAAAAACCCTGACGTGAATCCACTTACCCCCGAGTGGCAGGGTGAGAACATCGTCGATCTAGGAGACGGGACTTTCTTTGGTCATGGGCTCGGTTTCCGTCCACTTGAAGGAATGATTGCAGCACTGGCGTTGCGAAGGCGACCTGGCGGTACTCGTATGCCCTATTTAATGCTTCCAGCAACCAGACCTGGCTTTTCATATTTGTACCAATTCTCCTCTTTTCGAAGAGAAGATAGCAGACAGGTCATTCTATTTGATCAAGATCTGAACAAATCGACGATTACTTCTGAAGAATATGAACCACAGCAAGATGAGATTATAAAACAATTCATTACAATTCGCTTCTCAGATTGTTAACTTCCTAGCTGTGAGATTGGGCCAGACTTTCTTCTATTCGCCCTCCAATCCACCACACATTTTGCATATACTGTGGAAAACGGATGGTGAGTGGGTTGCAGGTATTTCCGATACTAGAATCAAAACGGCTACGACTTACAGGATTCGAGCAAGATGACACTGAATCACTCTTTTCTATTTTTTCTGACCCACTTGTTACCTATTATGATGGTGGGAAAGTAATGAAAACATCGAAGCAGGCACTGCATTACATCAATGCCTATAAAGATCCTTCATCTATTGCCACTACAAATACAATACGCTGGGCTGTTCGATTAAAAGAAACGGAGGAAATGATCGGTACGGCTGGGTTTCAAAATTGGGACCGTACGTCTGCAAAAGCTGAAATCGGGGCTATTCTTTCAAGAGATTTCTGGAGTGGTGGATATGGACTTGAAGCTGGGGAAGCGGTTATTGAATTTGGGTTTAGTAAGATGAAGCTTCATAAAATTTATGCTCAAACAATTAAGGATAACAAAGCAGCCGTTAAGCGGCTGGAACAGCTTGGATTCAATCAAGAAGGCTGCTTCCGTCAGCACGTTTATCTACGTAGAGAGTACCATGATGTTCTTGTTTATTCGCTTTTTTAGTAAAAAGCGCTCCTTCCGTGTTCACAGAAGAAGCGCTTTTGTTAGGTTGTTTTTTGTGGTGGTGGCGATAGAAATGCAGCGATTGTACCGAGTATCGGAAACACTAGAATAATCACCAGAATTTCCGTATACCCACCAAAGATATCATATGCACCCAAAAGGTAGCGGACCAAATGAGGAACCAATAACCATTGTTGTTGTCGCAATGCCTTTAATACTTCCAAGGTACTCCCTACCAAAATAATCCGGCCAGATAATATTCAGGGTGATTCGCTCAATTCCCACGATCAAACCCCATAGTACCGCAAATACGATAGCAAGTACATAAGTATGAACCTGCGTAAGTAGCAGGATGAACACCATTTGGCCAATGAAAGAAAATCCTAGTACAACATGAACATTTACCCGTTCCAAAATAAACCCTGAAGCCATCGTAACCGGAAAACCAACGATCGCCATAATGCTCAGAATAAGGGCTGCCGTACTACCTGGTACACCCTGTTCACCAAGAATAGAGAACAGATGAAACGTTAATCCCGTGTTGACAAGGGCAGGAATACTAACACAGAAAAGGATAAACCAAAATGCCCTGGTTCTCATTGCCTCCTTCACTGTCCAATTCGTTTCGAAACCTTCATCTTGCTCTTCTTCCATCTTTGCTTCCTTTCTTTCTGCAAGCCTCTTTTTTGAGACCGCGTTGTCTGGAAGAAGGCCCATATCTTCTGGCTTATTTTTGACTAGAAAGAAAACCACTGGAATGAAAATGAGAACCAGAGCAGCCCCTAGAATTCTCCAGGCATTTTCCCATCCGAATGAAGCAATCAACCATGTGTTTAGCGGTGGAAAGGCGGCAGAGCTTAGGAATCCCCCGATCGCCATAAAACTTAGTGCGCGCCCCCGTTTTACAACAAACCACTGTGGCACAAGCGTATTAGGGATTAACGTCATCGATCCCTGTCCAAATAGCCGGAGCATAAAAAAACCGATGAAAAGCATTATCGGCCCAATAACAAAGCTATTCCACAAACAGGCAAGCGCAAGTAAGGACCCCATCGTAAGCATCATCCTTCGCTGTCCATAGCCATCTACCATTCTTCCAACTATAAATAAGAGCACTCCTGCTACAAGTGTCGCCGAAGAATAAATACCAGAAACGAGAGACCTGCTCCAACCAAAATCCTGAATATAATAATCAATAAAAATGGAAATGGCATAGGTTTGTCCTGGTCCAGAGAAGAACACGCCTACTGCCGCAGCTGCGACAATGATCCACCCATAAAAAAATGGCGATTCCTTTTGCTTAGAAGATTGCTGCATCAATTACCCCTCTCAATCTATAACTAAATTCCATTTTATCGAAGAAATGCCTTATTCTAAAGTACTTGGTTGTTCGGAAAAATGATCCTCTAACTCATGGGCACTCTATTCTCACTCCATCACAAGTGGAATAATAGAGGATTTATTTATTTATTTATTTGTAACCTTTAACTTAGCTAACTCGTTTTGTTAAGTAGAAGAAGGAGGGATGCAGAATGGATCAAACATTTGAGCGACTGTATGACAACTATCACTCGAACTTATTTCAATTTATCTTTTATATGGTCAAAAATCGGGCAGTTGCAGAAGAATTAGTTCAGGAAGTTTATATCAACGTACTACGTTCTTATGATAACTATGAAGAACGTAGTAATGAAAAAACATGGCTATTCGCAATTGCGCGTAACGTTGCGATTGATTATTTGAGAACCTATAACAGAAGAACAACAAGATGGCTTAGCAAGTTTGACTTTAACAAGCAACAGACAAAAGATCTAGCGCCGTTACCAGAAGAAATCTTGCTTCAAAAAGAAGAGGTTCAGGCAATCTATCATTGTTTGAAATCGTGTACGATTGATCAACAGGAGGTTCTTATTCTGCGCTATATACAGGAACTATCGATAAATGAAACAGCTGAAATACTTAACTGGAGTGTAAGTAAAGTGAAAACGACTCAACATCGGGCGCTAAAAGCACTTCGAGAACTTGCCGATGACCAAATGAAAAACCAACTAAAGGGGGTCTTATAATGAGAGACAAAACAAAATCCCTGCTCTCCCAACTACCCGAAATAAAAGATCAAAGAAGCAAAAAAACGGTCTATCAGAATGTCCAGAATAAAATGGATGAAAATCAAAGCACCAGAAATAAGAAACAAAAGAAAACACCCTGGATCATACCAACGATTGCAGCAGCTGTCGTAATCCTCCTTGCTGTACTCATTACACCCGGCTTATTTAATCAAAATGATGACTCTATTAACCTTGCTATTACTAACTCCGACACTTCAAGTAATAGTGGTTCAAATACGGAAGAATCGTCGCTTTCTAATGATACGTCTGAAGATCGATCTGATGAGCCGGCAAAAAGTACTGAGGAAAAGCCTGAAGAGGAAGCTGATACGACAAATGAAGTAACCGAAACAACAAAGGATGAACAACAAACCATTACGAATTCAGTTACATTTGATCACTATACACCAGCACTTCAGGCAAATGCTAGCACTGAAAGTATCGTTCTCGCTTATCCTGATCAACAAAGTATGCTGCTTGTCCCCCTCACGTTTGAACTTGATAACAGCAAATCGCTCTCTGAGAATATCGAAACGATCCTTTCCACCTTTAAACCCGGTGAAGTTGGTCTTGCGAATTCACCTTTAGGAAATGCAACATTTGATGTTGAGATAACTAATGACACAAAAACACTCATCGCGAATTTTCCAGAAGCAGGTGATAGCCTGTCTTCCAACGAGTCCATCATGATTAATGATAGTGTCAAAATCTTAGCACAAAGCCTTGACGCAGAACAAATTAACTGGCAAACAAACGGGGAAGATGGCTACAATCTTGGTAACTTTGGTCCAGCTGACTCTTCAGTAGATCAGAAGCCTTCACCTTACTATCTTTTTGAAACCAGTGCTCAAAACCATTTTCTAGTTGAAGGGCCGGAACTCCAGGGTGAAGAAGGAGCACAACTTGATGTTGCTATGTCCCTTATGAAAGAGGGGCAGCCTGAGTCCGCATTTTACCAGCCTTCTATTCCAGAGAATGTATCAATATTTTCATTTGAGGGTGAAGAAGACCATGCAACGATCTCCTTTACGGAGGGCAGTACGTTTCAATCTGAAGAAGAAGCTTTGCAAACGATTGAAGCACTAATGCTCGCTGCTTCTCAATACAATTACAAAACCATCTCATTCGAAAATTCTGGTTTTGAGAGGGTAGGAAACTACTCCCTTAACAAGGAAGTATCTGTCCCGACGTCTCCTAACGCGATTAATCTAAACTAAATCCTACAAGAAATCCCCGGCCACACTGCCCGGGGATTTCTTATGTTATCTCGCTATTACACCGATTATATCGGATGCTGTCATATCTGTCTGAAGCTCATATTCACCGGGTTGAATAGCAGTTTCTTTTCCTTTATCCTGAAGAATTTCAATAAAATCGTCTGCATTTTCAACAAGCTTCTGATCCTGAAGACTCTGAGCTACTTCCTGGCTTGTCATTCCTTCTTTTATGTTAAAGGAGGTTTTCTCAGGAGTGCTCTCTTCCTCTTGATCAGCTTCTTCTGAAGTATCACTACTTTCTTCAATTGGCTCATTTGCTGCTTTCTGCTCTTTATCTGCTTTTAACGCCTCATACTTTTCTCTCTTTATCATAATCATCCCATTCTCTTCTAGATGCGTTTCTATAGCAGCTTCCGTTGACTGATTTCCTTCTTCCGCTGTAACATTAGAGAACATAAAATAGTAGGCTGTTAAGAGAATAGCTGCGAATAAAAGCCCTGCAGCGATCCCTTTTGCTTCCTGCTTACTCATTCGTGCCACCGCTTACAGTTTTCGTTTGATTTTCAAGCATATCAGTACGCTTTTTAACGGTTTTAAGCTCTCTCATCAGGTTAATGTAAACATCGTCAACCTGACCCTTTACTTCTTTAGCATAATCTTTGACGAAATAAGAATAGATAAAAAATCCAAGTGAACAGGCTAGTAAAATAAAGATAATTAATAACATCACGATTTCCCCCTAATAAATTTACCGGCAGTCTCTCTATTTATTGCACATGTTTTAATCCATTTAACTCTTTCGTATGATCACTGCGATTTTTGTCGTTTCATCAAGTCTTTTTTACCTCCTCCACATAAAAAACTAGAAAAACCGACATAAATCGACCTTTTCTAGTTTACCTATATTTTATGTACTTGACAATAGCCCACACCCTTTTTCAATGGTCCTAAAGTTTCTTTGTAAGTTGAATAAAATGATATAGAATTCTAGCTGTCATTCCCCAGATTACGTAGTCTTTGTAGTAATAAAAAAATTCCGGCATAGCTGCTGAGGACCAGTTATATTCTTCTCCATTAGGGATGAGATGAAATGGAAAGCTTTCATCTGGCTTCACATGCACTCGAATATCATGACGCTCGGGAGGATTGTCTATAAAATGCGTAAGGGGCACTGTGAAGATCTCTTCGACTTCCTCAGGATTAGGTGAAAGTTTAGAGTCTGCCTGGATGATTCCTGCAAAAGGATAGACGATTGATTGAAAAGAAGTAACAAGATAATCCAGTTCCCCCATCACATTCACTTCCTTTGGAGTAATACCAAGTTCCTCGCATGTTTCTCTTATGGCAGAAGCTCGAGGGCTACTATCGATCTGATCTACTTTACCACCAGGAAAACAAATTTCACCCGGCTGTCTTCTGAGCGTATGAGCCCTTACTTCAAATAAAACATGCAGCTCACCATCCTTTTCGAGTAATGGCAATAAAACAGCAAATTTAAAAAAACGTTCATTTCCCAGAACGCCAGCAATCCTGCCATGCATTTTAGAATGGATCTCCTGAATCGATGGCTTCATTCTATCTAACTCCTTCTTCCCAGCATATTATTACTCTATTATACGGTAGTCAGAACACTTTATTAAACATATTAATGGTAATCTGTAACTTTTCAGGCCGTGTACCCGTCAAATATAGAAAGGAGTGATGATATGTTAAAGTATATCACGGTCGGCAGTATGGTACTCCTTATGCTTGCGGGATGTGGAGGGGAGAATTCACCTTTGAATTCAAGTGGTAGTAACTCTAGTGAGGTAGAATCAGGATCTTCTGGAATTGTAGCTGGTGCGATGGAGCCTTCTCTTACGCTGGAGGCAAAAGAAGATGGAAGAGTCACCTTTTCTTATGAGATCCAGAACCAGACAGAAAATATCCAGACCATTCATTTTCCAAGCAGCCAGAAATATGATTACAAGCTTTATGATGATAAGGGAAACCACATTCAAACTTATTCAGCCGATAAGAGTTTTGTGAAACAGGAAGAAGAACTGGAAGTTAAACAGGCCGAAGTATTGGATTACACCATCACCGTTGACCAGCTTACAGCCGGCACTTATACGTTAGAAGTATGGTTAGCAACTGAAGGACAGGGTGATTATAAACAATCAATCAAATTTACGATCGACTAAAAAACAGCCGGCTCGTTTTCTA
The DNA here is from genome assembly GCF_039851965.1 of Pseudalkalibacillus hwajinpoensis. Classification (NCBI taxonomy): domain Bacteria; kingdom Bacillati; phylum Bacillota; class Bacilli; order Caryophanales; family Guptibacillaceae; genus Guptibacillus; species Guptibacillus hwajinpoensis. The sequence continues at coordinate 1,595,525 of NZ_CP156674.1, forward strand.
TGGAGCCGGCTGTTCATTTCCAAACCTCTTCAAGGTATTGCTTTGATAAGGTTTGATAATATGCAGCCTGTACAGAGAGCGCTGCTGAAACCAATAATTTTTCAATATTATCAATTTGGCTTTGTGTTAAATAGTTAAAAACAGAAGATAATTGCGTCGCTTTTTGTTTGAAATCTTCTTTTGATGGTTTAGGATCTGTATGAATCACATCGAAGAGCTGAGAATAAGCCGTATAAAAAACGAGTGGGTCAATCAAATCATCGTTCCGATCGGCAGGGTTGTTAAAAGCATAACGAAGCAAGAGACGTATGCTTTCAAAATCATGTGTGTTTTTCAAGTCTTCTACAATGAATAAAATCGCTGCCTGCTCAATCGCATATTTTTTACCAAGCTGCGGAGCCCCAATCCATTCCTTTATATCCCTTTTGACCCAGTTTTGCACAGCCGTAGATCGAAAGCTAGCGTATTCTAGCTGGTTGCCAAGAGTGACGATTTCATTAATGGATAAACCAAAAACACCCTCTCCTGCCTGAAGTAATTTCCGGAAAATAGGCGGTAGCTCTAACACCTCATCAGATTGTCCCATCTGGCCTGCGCGTTTCCAGGATCTCGAAAGAATGCGATCAGGTGATTTCTGATTTCGAATAGCCTGCAGGATGGTTCCCATTTCTGTTCTTGTTAAATAAAAGCCTCTCATCGTACACCTCTACCTATAAGGTCATTTGAACCTATCGTATAGCTTCTCTATGGAAATTTCAAGAAGAAGAAAACATTTCTTTATGAATTGGGCACTTTTCATGCTCTATAATGGGAACGGATTTTCATATGGGTGAATATCCTGTGTGGTGTAAAGGAGGAAATCATTTATGAACATGTACGGTAATTATATGCCTCATCAAGGAGTACAGGGTGCCATGCAGGGGCCTAACATGCAAAATCAAGCCGTTCAGGGTGCCATGCAGGGACCTAATATGCAAAATCAAGCTGTTCAGGGCGCGATGCAAGGGCCGAATATGAATAATCAAGCTGTTCAGGGCGCGATGCAGGGGCCGAATATGCAAAATCAAGCTGTTCAGGGTGCGATGCAGGGGCCAAATATGCCTAACAATGCTGTGCAGGGAATGATGGCAGGGAAAGAAAAAGAGCTTGTAGGCGACATGAAACAATTATGTAAAAGGTACAACAACTATCATGCAAAAGTTCAAATGCAGGATGGAATGGAATACGAGGGAATCCTAATGGATTCTGACGATGAACATATGTCGATGATGATTCCTCAAGAAGTAGAAGAAGACGAAGGTCCAGACATGGATAGGCAGTATGGCCGCGGTCGCTATCGCAGATTCAGCAGGTTCTTCTTTCCTTTAGCTGGAATTGCCGCCCTTAGTCTGATTCCTTATTATCGCCCATATCCTTATTATGGCTATCCACCTTATTATGGGTATCCACCTTATTATTATTAGAAGCGATATATTGAAAAGGAAGCCTGTTCCGGCTTCCTTTTTATGATTTATCGTTTACTTAATTAATTTCGGACATCCATTTGATTTGTATAAGCAATGAGTACAATGTCATCGTTAGCATCCTCTCGCAGCTGCGATTCAAATCGCTTAAGCAGGTCTAACGACTCAGGGCTTAAATGAGCTACTGGAAAAGCAGTAGACGATTCCTTAAAGGTTCTCCTGTTGCTGTAATTCTCTTGCTGCAAGAAACTCATTCCCTTCCTCCTGTTGATCCAGCTGATCAACTGAATCACCACGTATTCTATTCATTGTCATATCAGGGTTAAGTGGTGTATTCATCATGTTATTCTGCTCCTTATCTTCTAAAGAACGTTTCTTCATTCAATCCACCTCCATTCCTATCATGACCTTTTGGCTCTAAAAACATGTAAAAAGCACCTCATAAGTGAGGTGCTACATGGAAACAACAAGCTTTCCAAATTGATTTGCTTTACCCAAATAATCAAAAGCTTTCTTAATCTCATCTAATGGGTAGCTTTTATCAATTACAGGTTTAATCGAATGGTCCTCGACAAACTGAATCATTGCTCTGAATTCTTCTCCGCTTCCCATAGTTGATCCGAGCAAATTGTACTGCCCATAAAAGAATGATCGCAAATCAAATTCGATTGAATCCCCTGTTGATGAACCAAAAGTAACGAGAGTCCCACCACGTTTCAACAAACTGAGAGATCGATTGAAGGTAGCTGCCCCAACGCTTTCAATCACTAAATCCACTTCTTCATTCGCTACTACTTCTCCCCATTCTTCTTCATCAGAAAGTGCCATATCCGCACCGAGTTCAAGTGCTGAATTTCTCTTCGCTTCACTCCTAGAACTCACAATAACTCTTGCTCCTGCTGCTTTTGCAAACTTAAGGAGAAACGTCGCTACTCCACCGCCGATTCCAGGGATGAAAACAGTCTGACCACTTTCAAGTTGACCTCTAGTGAACAAAGCACGATAGGCAGTTAATCCAGCTAGTCCAACAACTGCTGCTTCTTCAAATGAAAGAGAAGCTGGCTTTAATATAGCATTTTCCTCTGGTACAACGATCGTTTCAGCAAACGTACCATGGCCTGGAAATCCAACGATTTGGAACCCTTCAGGAGGAATCGAAGCATTTCTTTCCCAACCAAGACCAGGGTTAATCACGACTTCATCGCCTTCTTTTATAGTTTTAACACCCGGACCAACTTCAATTACAACTCCAGATCCGTCAGAACCAAGAATAACGTCCGGATCTGATGAATCATGACGATCTGGTATAAAGAGATCCCGATGATTTAAACCGGCAGCCTTTAGTTTAATCTTCACTTCTCCTGAACTCGGGTCATGTTCAGTCATCAAATTTTTAAGAGCTAATCCTTCATTACCGGAATGGCCTCCATGTACAAAACCTTTCATATGTACCGCTCCCTTCGATTTCTTTAAAGACATTCAAAATCAAGTGCCAGTGTATCCCTCATACCCACCTCTTTAAGATAAGCGACCACTTCCTGGTGCGCAGGGTGAGGACCATAAGCTTCCAATGCTTCTTTTGATTCAAAACGAACCGTTAGGCCGCTTTCGAACCCCTCACTCCTTTCAGAAAAGTTGATTCCTGCCTGAATGTCCACAATACCTGGAATTGTTTCTTTCACCTTAATCAACCTTCTCATACCTTCTTCTTTCTGTTCCTTCGTCGTTCTATCACTAAACTTAAACAATACAATGTGTTCAATCATGTTCGATCTCCTCCTCTTTTGTTTTAGTAAAACATAAAAAAGCGCCAAGAAACAAATAATTTCCTTGGCGCTAATCTATATTTATCCCCATCTCCAAGGGAGTGGCAATATACTCCCCCTGAAGGACGTTTTACTATTTGCCAATCCAGGTATATTCATTGCCCCAGCTATCCTGAGCGAGAGATCTCACTTTCGAGATGTTCTCTGCTTCTACAGCATAAGCATCTCCCTGCTCATAGGGGTTGTAATGGAAAGCGTACAAACGTGATGTGAATTCTTCGAAAGGTAGTGAACTTTCTCCAGAACGTTCACCTTTCCTCATCACCGTGCACTCAATCCCCTGGCCCCAATTCTGTGAACCATCATTATTCGGGTTATAGAAATAAACGCGATAATGGCCTTCAGGGCACTTTGCAATTCTTTGGATGGATACAGCATGAAAACCAAGCATTTTACCGTGAATATTTGTAATAAAAATGCCTACAGGGTTAGGATAAATCAACTCATAATCATCATTATATTCTGGATGATGCGTGGCATAAAACAACCTGACAAACCCTGGATAATCAGTTACGCTTCCAGTTATCGGTTCGATAACTGTACTAAACCCTTTTTGAACCCAGTTGCCATAAAACGCTGGATTAACCCAGCGATGACCGTCTTCGCCTCGAAGAGCAACACGACTCATCATTTCACTGTAAATACGATCAAGGTGAGGTACAAGCACTAGCGAAACCGGATCGAGTTCTGGATGAAGATCTGGAGCAAGTCCCCCATGAAGGTCCTTCGAATGGATTTGAACTCCTTCAAATACCATTTCAATGTCACCATCACGGGCAGCTCTAGGAATAATTTCAAGTAAATATCCCGGAGCATGCTGAGCCCATAAACTAATTCCTCTTGCCGCCTGACAGGTTGGATTTAAACCCTGACCAACACCAAGTGGCTGGCCAAGAACACTAATAACCCCGGCAAGCAGAATGCTATTGGCCGTTAAGCCTTCTCCCTCTCCCACTGTATTAAATAATGCACTCCTAACTTCAGGTCGTATGTCCAGTTCAATTAAGCGTCGCAAACCTGGCATCACTGGAGAAGCAGATAGTACTCCTCTCTCCAATAACAAAGCAAGTCCGTATACTGATTGTGCCGTCGATGGGAAAAGAGCTACTTTTATTAGCTGATGAACAAGCTCTGCATGTTCTTCAAGATTTGCTTTCCCTTTGCCTGTTAATTGGAGCAATACCGGAAGCAATTGAGGTGATTTTCTGCTTAAAAACCTGGCAAGGACACTATGATGAGGAGAACAGAGACCAGTTTTTCTCATCGAAACACCTAGTGCTTCACTCTCCTTACGAAGTTCTTCCGTTGAAAGCGCCATTAGTTGTTTACGATAATCATTTGGCATAGGATGAGTACTGCTCAATTCTGAAGGTCCTTCAATTGAAGCAATATATTGTTGCAGCACTTCACGTTGTTCTACGCTTGTTTCAGATCTTAACATTTCCTTAGCCATTTTTATCATGGAAACTGTTCGCTTCACAGTAATCGGACGTTGTGCTGTTAAACGTTCGATTTCATAAATAAGGGTTTCTGAGAGTGCACTGGAAGAAAGATATTGTGAGATAAACCGAAACAGTCGCTGCGCTTCTACCGTGTTCTCTTTTTCCTCAATACGTGAAGCCTCTGACGCATTTGGAAATAGCAATTCGAGATTAAGGGCCATCACTTCATTCAAGAAGTCCATTGCCATTTCCTTAGAAACTTTAGGATGTTCTGACTTTCCCTCTGCGATAGCTAGCATTCGTATATTGCTCAGCATCTCAATCACATATGGGAGCCCTTTAGCCTGTAGAGACCCCGCCACCAGTGGCGGCTGTAGTTTCGATGCATCTTCCCATGGCCCATCTTGAAAAATACCTGCTCCATCGAATCGATGCGCATATTGATAAAGAGACTCCAGGCCTTCTTCTGTTTCTAGAAGACGATTTGCCTCCTGAAAAACATCTGTTTGATAACGCGACTTCGCATAAGAAGGCGCATCTTCAAGACGTGTTAACGATCGGGAAAACCTTGCAATCTTTCCTTCTGTAACTTCAGATGGCATGCCAAATTCTCCTTTATGATAGAGATAATGTTCTATAAATAGAAGTCGTACTTTTCATAGTCGACTAGTAAGCGGGTCATCTCAGCACTGTCATCTCCAAAAAAGAAGATCGTGCCATAATGATTTCCAAAGCCAACGCGCTCAGCAACCTTACCTTGAGGTGGTGTGAACATATCGTGCTTCTCAAAGAAATCATGATTTTCAAGTTCCTCTGGAATCGTTAGCGTCTCAATGAAGTTCACATGAGGGTGAACCATCAGACATCCTGCGTAACCCTGTGTCTCATCTTCAGAAGGGAAAAACTTTCTTAGCTCTTCTTCCGTCGTATTTGGGTCACTGCAAATAATTTGAGCTTCGTATGCACTGAATCCGTAAGCGCGTTCAATTAAATCGAAAATATGGCCACCAGGAACTCGTGCTGCCACTTCTCCAAAGTGAAGTGTGCCGTCCGGCATGACGAAATACTCAGGGTGGATGACACCATTTTCTATTTCGAATGCCTCAATGAGTTGTTCAACCGCTTTTCGAATAATAGGACGCTTTGCTTCAAGAGATGGGGAAGGTGGAACAAAGTTAGAATATCCCAACTTCACATACTCTGTTATATTAAGAAACTGAATTTTTCCGTTATGAACAAAAACTTCACATGAGAATTCTTGTCCATCTAAATGACTTTCCATTAATAAAGGGAAATCGTTATCAGTAAGTGAATCAATTTCGCCAGGATTATCGATGGCACGATGGCCTACTGATCCAGCTTTATCAAGGGGCTTACAGTGGATCGGATCATATTTATCTCCATCCACTTTAAGAAGGGCATCATTCACTCTCTTCAAAAAGCGCTTCACATCTTCTTTATCCCTTGCTTCTTCGAAGACTCCTACTTTAATACCTGCAATTTGTGCCTTACGTTTCATCATCCCTTTATCTCTCAAAAGAAGAGAACGGTTAAATAGTCTTGGTTCTTCTCTAAAGCGGGAATTTAGTGCTCCTGCCCACTCCACACACTCTTCATAAAGTGGAACAGCTACTTCTGTACCAAGAGCTTTTAGCTGCTTATAGAGCTTGTCTGATCCTTCATTCAAACGATCAAACTCCCAGCCAACAAATGTAATATCATGCTTTTCGGCGTAATCCTTAAAATCAGGAGGACCCACCACTACAAAAGGCCGATTCAATTTGTCACAGGCCTCGATTGCGGGAAGACTCCATCCAATTAAAGCAGTTAAATATGGAATCGTCTTTCCTTCTGGCTGAATTTCTTGTAACGTCTGGTTCATTTCTAGCTGATCCAGTTCCATTTGTTCTCGCTCCTTTATCAAAATAGTAGATAAGTCTTTCCTGACCTTCCTTATATACCGTAGCAGATCTGACAACATATTTTAACTAATATTCTGACTCTTCGACATATAGCTACAAAAGAAGTCATAATAATCGAATCTTCGACGCTTTTATAAGGAAGTTAAATCAAGAATGTATCATATAAATCCTTTCCCTCTTTTTGTGAAAATCTAACAAAAAAAGACCTAACCAACAGGATTTCTCCTTTAGATCAGGCCAGATCCTTATCTGCATCTGGCTTGGCTGCGTCAAGCATAAGAAAAATAGCTGAAAGAATATGCATAATCATTCCTACAAACGGAATCCATCCAATACTAGATGTTAATAATTCCTAATACACTGCCTGTGGTTGCTCCATTATCTTTTTTCGTTAAGACAAGCGTGATAATGTGCAAAATCAACATAATGGCTAATGGTATCCAGAATAAACTCTATATGATGGTAGCCCCTAAGAAAGGAACGCCTAAAATTTGCTTCCAGACCTCCAGTCACCCATTTCAGTATTCTCGAAGCTGACATGCGTGCCCTCCTTGTTGAACTACTGTGTAATTCATAACGCTTCAATATATTCTCAAGCCTGGTTCTTTATTCGCCTAATGTATCTCTAATTTATCCTTTATTCCGCTGAAATCTGCTTTAAGTGAAATTCATATCACAAAAAAAGAAAGCCGCTCCGTTTAGAACGACTTTCCTTCATAACTTCTTACTTTTGTTTCTTTACAACAATATCATTATCAACAAGTTCAACAGTCACCGATTCCACGCCACCTTCATCTACTAGGAGGTCAGCAATGCCGTCTTCGACATGTTCTTCGATCACTCGTCGAAGAGGACGAGCTCCGAATTGTGGATTGTAACCAAGTTCTGCAAGTTTCGTTTTTGCCTCATTACTAATGGTTAGCGAAATATTCTGTTCTACAAGACTGTCATCTAACTCATTAATCATGAGATCAACAATTGTGACAAGATTCGTTTGTTCAAGAGATTTAAACGGAATAATACCGTCAAAACGATTCAAGAACTCTGGTCTAAAGTAACCTCCAAGGCTCTCCATCACTCCTGTATAGCTGTCAGCTGATCCAAAACCAACGGTGATTTTGCGTTCTGATGTTCCAGCATTACTTGTCATAATAATAACTGTATCTTTAAAGCTAACTGTTCTGCCCTGGCTGTCAGTTAACCTTCCATCGTCCAGAATTTGCAGGAACATGTTCTGGACATCAGGATGCGCCTTCTCAACTTCATCAATTAGCAAAATACTATAAGGTTTACGGCGGACTCTCTCAGTTAATTGTCCTGCTTCTTCATGACCTACATAACCTGGAGGTGAACCAATTAGCTTGGAAACGGAATGTTTTTCCATATATTCACTCATATCAAGTCGAATCATCGCTTCACGGTCGCCAAACATTTCTTCTGCAAGAGATCGCGATAGCTCTGTCTTCCCAACACCCGTTGGTCCTACGAATAAAAACGAGCCGATTGGTCTATTTTGTCGTTTCAAGCCTGCACGACTTCTTCGAATGGCTTTAGCAACTTTATTAACTGCGTCTTCCTGTCCAATAACATTTGCATTAAGTCGGTCAGCTAGGTTTTTCATTTTCGTTTGTTCATCTGCACGAAGTTTCTGAACAGGAATACCTGTTTTTCCTTCAATGATTTGCTGAATAGCCTCTACATCCACAACTGCATCTGATTGAGCTGTATGGTTTAGAGTTTGCTCAAGCTGCTTCTCAAGCTTCAATTCTTCATCACGTAGCTTAGCAGCACGTTCGTAATCTTCTGCATCTGTTGCTTTTTTCTTATCTAAAGCAATATTCTGTAGACGATTCTGTATTTCATCATGGTTAGTTTCTACTAACGTTAAATTCATTTTCGCTCCGGCTTCATCAAGTAAATCGATTGCTTTATCTGGAAGGAAACGATCCTGAATAAATCGGTTAGACAAAGTAACACAGGCTCTGATCGCCTCATCTGTATAATTTACTTCATGATACTCTTCATATTTCGGCTTAAGGCCATTAAGGATTTCAATCGCTTCATCTACAGATGGTTCGTTCACCATGACAGGCTGGAAACGACGTGCAAGCGCAGCGTCCTTCTCAATTTGGCGGTATTCTCTTAGGGTAGTAGCACCGATAAGCTGGAGCTCTCCTCTAGCAAGTGCGGGCTTCAGAATATTTCCTGCATCCATTGACCCTTCAGCTGACCCTGCTCCTACAATTTGATGAAGCTCATCAACGAATAAAATAATGTTCTTTCTAGTTTGCAACTCAGAAATCAACTGCTTCATTCTCTCCTCAAATTGCCCACGAATTCCTGTGTTGGAAACAAGAGAAGCTACATCGAGTAAATAGATTTCTTTATTTTTGAGCTTTGAAGGTACTTTTCCTTCAGAAATGCGAAGCGCGAGACCTTCAGCAATGGCAGTTTTACCTACACCTGCCTCCCCTATTAGGACTGGATTGTTTTTATTTCTTCGGTTAAGTGTCTCGATTACACGCGCCACTTCATCTTCCCTGCCAATAACAGGGTCAATTAAACCTGCTTTCGCTGCATCGGAAAGATTCCTTCCCAACTCATCAAGTAAGCCGCCTTTCCCGTTTGTTTCAGTTTGATATTTCTCCTGCTCATTAGTAAATCCACTGGATCCTGAGCTATTCATAAATGATTGGAAGAATTCATCAATTTGTCCTTTTGGTGATGACGCAGTTTGACCATTCATCACTTTTGCATAACACGTACTACAAAGATGAACCTGTTTCTTGTTCTGGTTCAATTGAACATTAAGCTGAACTGACGCTGAGTTTTGATGACAATGATCACAAAGCATATGAAGGCCTCCTTATATATATAATCTTAACGAATTAAATTGGTCTAAAGGTTAAAGATGCCTTCTTTGACTTTGACTATCTTTGACCTTGTAACCCTATTATAATTTGACCATCTCTGACTTTCAAGTACTTTGCTTATCATTTTTTTACATCTTTGCTGAGGTATTAATTGAGCTATACACTAAGGAATACAAAAACCCGGGTAGATTAACCCAGGATTTTAAATGTAATATTTGAAATAAAGGTATTTTTTCAGGATGTGGATAATAGATTGTATTAAACTACTTTTCGACAAAGGGTATACAAGTTTACTAGTCCGGCAACAATGGTGATAGATTACAAAGGGAGGATTACAAATGAATGATTCAGTCTATCAATTGATTGTTGAATCGACCGTCAAACGAGTGCCTACCTGTCACGAGTCACCTGAAGATTTCTTTATAGCCCTTGATGATCGAGACTACCCGTATTTGATTTTACCAACACCGAGAGAAATGTTTGATAATGACGATGTATTTACCATTCGCCTCATTCCTGATGCATTAAACAAGTTTCGGTACGAAATGGACAACTCATTTACAAAACTTTCATTCAGTTGCTTTTCCACTTTCTTCGATGATAAAACATATTACTTCGGACCGGAAGAAAACATGCTTGTTACATTTTTAAAGTCACACGTATACAAAAGTTATGTCGCTTGGGTAGGCAATCTCTATTTTAAGCGAATTGACGATCTAATTGAACGGTACAACAACGAACAACTTCCAGAACAAAGAAAATCCATTAAAGCGAAACTTTCTCGCCTTCTGATCGAAGCTTAGTTTCCAATCGATCCACTTCATTCTGGACAAGCCGACACCCTTCCTCAAGGGATTGATACGTAAGGTTGATAATCTCACCCTCATTTTCAAATGCCTTATATTCATAACGAGGATCATAGTAGTCAATCAAAAGCCTCTCTACTATCGTAGCAAAGTCATGCTTTTGAAGTGCTGCATAAATATCAACCCGCTCTTCATCAGAAAAACGTTTTTCGATTTTATTAATACCTTTTGTGATTTCTTCTATGTGCTGTTCAGGATGATACGTATTCAGGATCTTTTGGATTCGATAAGAAAGCGGGGCGTGGACTTGCATACGCGTCCCTTCTTGTTTTCCTTCAAGGATAAAGTCAGGAATAATAATGTTTCCAAGTCGCTTGCTTTCTGATTCAATGATGTAATATGGCGTATCACCAATTTCTTCTAACCGGTGATAAAGCCTCGCTTCAAATTCTTTCTGACTCCTCTCAGGAAGATTAACCCTTCCGAACACAGATCCCCTATGTGCCGCTAATCCTTCTAAATCAACAACAGGATATCCTTTCTTTTCTAAATCATTTAATATCTCCGTTTTAGATGTACCCGTTAGCCCTTCTAACACAAAGAATGGAGTCTCTTCTTTGGAAGCCTTTTCAAGCCCCTCTGTCACTTTTTGGCGATAAGAACGAATACCGCCTTCGAGCTGCCGACTCGGGAGTCCCATCATATCAAATACAACTGTTAAACTCTTACTTCGCATTCCACCACGCCAGCAATAGACAACAAATTCCTTTTCTTCCGATATTTCTTTTGCTCGTTTATAAAAATCAGGGAGTGATGGAGAGACAAGTGAAATTCCAAGTTCTTTTGCAGCTTCTGTCCCCTTCTGCTTATATGTTGTGCCAACAATTTCTCTTTCTTCATTTGAAAAAACCGGTAAATTCACTGCCCCTGGAATTTGAAATTTTTCATATTCAGCAGGCGTTCTAACATCAATAATCGGTATTTGTCTTTCAAGAACCTCTTCTATAGAAATGGTTTTCATTATACTCATCCTTTTTTCTATTCGTATAGCAAGTATATCATCAACACTCTAACAAGTTCTTAGTAACGGTTTAGCCATTAGTTATTGGGGAAAAATAACTTTGAGGTGAATAAAATGGAAACGAAAGAGATGCTCACAGATATTCGTAACAAACTTAAAAATTGGATTGGCGGACATATCATAATTGAAAAAAAAGAACAGGGCGATGTTGATAAAACCATCATAAAGTTTGATGATTTTGACTTTCAACATCGAGGCAAAACCGTTGATGATTACACGTCTTCAAGTCTTCTCCAACTAAAAGGAGAAGGAAAAGTGATTTCCAATGAATCTGCGGTCCCACTTCCTCACTCGATATTCGAAATTCCACTTGAAAGCATTAATAGCGTTAATCAAACGGATTACGAGTTAACCATTACAACTGAGCGTGCATCTTATCATATGAGCTATAATGCCAACTAACGGGGACCACAAACTGGTTCCTTTTTTTTTAGTTATTTCTATAAGAATATCCTGTATCGATTCTTAATATCCTGATGATAAAAGGGATTTTAGACATGGGGGAGTTAGCTTGGAAAAACAGGGATCTACTATGCCTGATCATGAAGCCCGTTCATGGGCAATGTTTGTCCATCTCTCCGCCCTTTCAGGGTATTTCATTCCCCTCGGAAATTTGATCGGACCTATAATTATTTGGTCAATTAAGAAAGAAACAGATCCTTTTGTCGATGAACAAGGAAAGGAAGCATTAAATTTCCAATTAAGTATCACCATTTACGCAATTCTAATCGGAATTCTAAGTCTGGTGTTAATTGGTCTCATTTTGATACCTGTTCTAATTGTTGTCCATCTCGTACAAATAATTATTGCTTCGGTTAAGTCAAGCGAAGGGAATCAATACCGGTATCCGTGGACGATACGTTTTTTGTCTTGATTCCCAGGAATTTATGAAGTTCACACATAATTTAACTATGTCCATGTTATAATGGAACTAAACTTATGATGTGGAGGGTCTGCTCTTGGCTATTAAAGAAAAAGAGGGGAACCGTTATACAGTTTGGGCATTAGCCTTTATGGTATGGGCTGTTCCAATCGCCTTTGTAATCGGTTTCTACATGATAACTAGACCAATATAAAATAAAACTTCTATCAATGGGAGTTTTTACTCCTCTTGATGAAATCAGCGTGAATGCGCTGATTTTTTAATTCTCCAGACAATCACAGGTTTTATCCCCCTTTCAGTTGGGAAATGTTATTTATACAACAGCTCAAAGGAGGATTTTCCCGTGAAGGAATATACGGTAGCACCTAATAAAGATGTAACAGGATGGTACGTTAAAATCGAGGACGTAGCTCCAACCGATCTATACGATATGCGTTCAATAGCAATTGAAAAAGCTGAGGAATTAGCTAAAGGAGATACGCCAAGCCGCTTATTGATTTTAAACGATCAGCATGAAGTTGAAGAAGAACGCAAATTTTAATTTCACATAAAAAACACCTTTCAATTTGGAAGGTGTTTTTTATAGCTTCAACTACTTTACAAAGAAAGAGAGCGAAGTGTTATCTCCGCTCTCATCAAACTTATTAATTCCCGCTGTTCTTACCGCCTTTTTCTCCAATCTCGCGATAGAATTCTTTATCCTGATTTTTAGACGTTTGCTTTCCACCCTTTTCTCCGATTTCCTGATAGAATTCTTTATCATGTTCTCTTGCTGTTTTCTTACCTCCCTTTTCTCCGATGTCCTCATAGAATTCCTTATTGTGTTCATTTGCTGCTTTATTGCCGCCTTTTTCTCCAATTTCCTGATAAAACTCTTTGTCGTGTTCCTTAGCTGTTTTTTCCCCACCCTTTTGTCCAATATCCTGATAAAAATCCTTGTTATGCTCTCTTGATGTCTTGTTTCCACCTTTACGTCCTGCTTCTTCTCTACTCATTTTATCGTTATTATTGTTAGCCATTTTAAATCCTCCTCGATTAGAGATACTAATTTTCATAGCTAATTTACAACTAAAAAGTAACGAAGATTAAAGAGCTGCGATCAGGTAAAATTACTCAATTTATGAATTTTGATTTCCGCCGCTTTTCTTGCCACCCTTTTCTCCAATTTCTTTGTAGAATTCTTTATCCTGATTTTTGGAGGTTTGTTCTCCACCCTTTTCTCCAATTTCTTGATAAAATTCTTTGTCATGTTCTTTCGCTGTTTTTTCTCCACCCTTTTGTCCGATATCCTGATAGAATTCTTTGTCATGTTCTCTTGAAGTCTTGTTTCCGCCTTTACGTCCCGCTTCTTCTCTGCTCATTTTGTTGTTACTGTCATTAGCCATTTTGATTCCTCCTTAAGGTTAAGTAGGTTATCCTTTACGCTACACTTGTGGTATTCCACGATTGGAAGTCTATAAACTTTTAATTGTATCTTTTGTACAATTTTGATTCGATTTTACTAAAAATCAATTAATGGATTCAACGCAAAAAACGCCCCGATAACGGGGCGTCTTGGATTAGGAGTAGTAAACATGGATTGGTTTCTCATATTTCTTTGAAAGTTTCTCTAAAGACTTTTTCACATTAATTAAATCATCTTTATCGATCCCACAACCAATTTTTATTTGGAACCCTTTTTCTTCAAATGGTTTTAATTCCTTAATCATGTGTTCGAAAGATTTTAGCCAGGCAGGATAATTAGTTTGGAGCCCTGCAGGTTTATATTGACCATAAAGATTTGCAATAATTCGTTTATTATCACGGCTTAATGCAAATGAACATTTCCCTAATTTTTTCTTTGGTGAAAATGGAAAATTTTCATCTGCTACTGCCGCTTCAGGGTACGTTTCCTTAACTGATTTTGCGATACCAACGTCCATAGCATTAAAACAGTCGCATTGGTGCGCGATGACAGTACAGTCGCTTTTAAGAAGGTTGCCTTTTTCTAATTGAATCATACATGCACTCTCCTTTGTAGAGAACCCTTTTGTATGATTATAAAGAAAATTCTATTTATTTCAATAGGAATATTTTACTTCGTTCTGCATATTATGATAAGTTTCGCTAATTTGATAGCTTCCTTATATACGATAAGACCTCTCGATGAAGCGTACAATTATTATTTCGAAATATCTGCAGCATCGGCTTATTTTCTGATCCAGTACTGCCAACGTAATACGTTGCTCCCTTCTGTTGGAGAAGAGATAACGCTAGGCTGTGAACAGGACTTCCATATCCTTTATTACGCTGATCCGGCATCAAACCAAAATAAAACAGTCTCCCTTCATCACGCGTACCCGGCTCAATTATAGGCATTACAACTCCCAATGACTTCTCCTGATCAAATACGCCAAAACAACTGGTATTATACTGATCACCAATTTCTCGCTTCATTCCCTCGTATTGTTCCGTTATCGAGTGCACAGAGGGAGCATTTTTAGTGAACCTTTCATACAGGATTCCCACATGTTTAAGAAGAGTTTTTCCCCAAGTTCTTTAGCAGAATAATAGGTCATATTGCTTGCATCATTTGAATTCAGACTACCGGTTAATAAGTCTCGTTCAAATTCACTAAACCTTGACTTTAACTGATAACCCATGTGCTCTAATATGTCAGCCCCTTCTAAGAAGGTGGCATCCATTACAACATTGATATATTGAATTCTATCTTGTCCATGCTCTTCCATACGGTTAAGCAAATTAATGACTCTCTCAGTGTTTAATTTCTCTATATTCTCCAGTGTAAGATAATAAGGACTTCCATCTAACAGTTTCACGCCTGCATACTTTTCTTCTTGTAAAAATAGCTTCATGAGCTATCCCTGATTGTTCTGCATATAAACTTCCTCAAATGGTTGCACAACAACAAATCCATCACCTTCAAATTTCATTTGAATGGATTCCCCGCTCCCTCTTCCCAAGAAGGACTTCAATGAAATATCTGTTTGGAAATTAGGTTCAAGATGTCCTGACCAAGCAACTGTAGCATTCGGGTCTGTTATAACTGGCTTGCCCGGTGTCACACGGATGGTTAGTGGTTCATAATGACTTGTAATGGCAATCATGCCAGGTCCTTTACAGGTGACGTTAAATAACCCACCTGCCATCATCCCGGTAATTCGCTTCATCATCCTAATGTCCCATTCAATACCTGACTCGAATGCAAGGAGATCATTCCCATTCACACTAATCGATTCTCCTTGCTGTAAATGTAAAATAGAGATTTTCTTCCCGGCATCCGCGAGATATAATTTTCCATTCCCATCTGCTTTCATTAGGGAAGCACCCTCGCCTGTAAATGCCTTCTTAAACATTTTACCAAGTCCATGTTCAAGAATTCCTTCTCTCTCAAATTTGATCTGGCCGTTGTATGTAATCATAGCTCCTGACTTTGCCCATACGCGTCCATTTAAATTCACCTCAAGCATACGAGGAGTTTCGAGTTCAAAGAACCCCTCTCCTTTATCTTTCTGTTCAGTTGACTTTAAGAATTCCTCAATAGAATAGCGATTCAACGGTCATCTCTCCCTTCTACTACTTCATACGATTTTAAGGACTAATTCGTTTCAATCTTTTGTTATTTCTTTCAGTTAGAGTTGTTTGCAAATCCACTATTAGGGGTAAAGTAACGCTAATAACCATGTAATGGAGGAATGTTCATGATTATCGTATATGCAAGTATTTCCATTATTGTTCTTTCCCTTGCCTATCTTGGATACATAGCTGTTAAAAATCTTAAGGAAACGAAGCAGTCTATTAATGATCTTTCAGAAACAGCAGCAAGGTTCCAAGAAAAAGTTGATCAAATTAACACTGAAACAAATCAGCTAACTGAAACTACAACACAAATTTCTGAAGGCATCCAAACAAAGAAAGAAACCGTTCAGGGCGTTATTCAAACTGCAAAAGCAACACCTGCACCTTTCAAAAGGCTTATCTCATCTATTAATAACACACCAAATCCTCAACGTGAGACCTCTGACTCTGAAATCACTGAAATTGGTGATAAGCTCATCGATTTGTGGGGCCGCTACCGCGTTAAACGAAAGACAAAACAAGCGGAGTAAGGGCATAGCCCTTACTTTTTTTCGTCCAAATTTCTAATTAGGTGGTCTATTTATGAAGCAAACGAGACAAATTATTTTTTTCCTGCTCATGACAACTTCTCTCTATATTATTTTTTTTACATCCTTATCTCAAGAAATGAAATGGTTCTCAGGATTCCTCTATATTGCAATCCTTATGTCAATCCTATTTGTACTTTTACTTGAAGGACGTTCTCCATATAAAACCCTTCTCTGGATTTATGTATTAATCTTCTTTCCGATTATCGGCTACGTATTCTTTCTATTTTCTGGCCAACTTGAGGTAAAAGGACATTTATTTAAAGAGAAGCGAACGAATGGACTTGAATTCTTCAAACAATACGTCAATTTCCCAGCCTCCGATCAATGGTATGAGTTGACAGAGCGGAACCAAAACTTTTCAAATTTAATTGCGACGATGGTATCAAGCCCGATTAGCATGCGTTCAAGTACGAAGCTTTTACTAAATGGAGGCGAGACTTTCTCTACTATTAAAGAAGAAATTAGTAAAGCAGAAACCTATATCCATATGGAATATTATACGTTCCGTTCAGATAAGTTAGGGACTTCAATTATTAACTTACTTGTACAAAAAGCAAAAGAAGGCGTTGAAGTAAGAGTCCTTTATGACTCAATTGGTAGTCATAATCTTTCAAGGGCTTCTAAAAATGCTTTAAGAGATGCAGGCGCTAAAGTTCAGCAATTTCTTCCGATAAAATATGGGTTTGTGAATCAAACCGTTAACTTCCGTAATCACCGTAAAATCATCGTAATTGATGGAAAAGCAGGCTTTGTCGGGGGTCTCAATATTGGCGATGAATATGCGGGTGATATGAACAACATGCGGTACTGGCGTGACACGCATCTTCTTGTGAAAGGTGAAATACTCTCCGCACTGCACGGCGTTTTCCTAATGGACTGGTCATATATGTGTGGAGAAGAACTGCTCACAGGTAAATATCTTGAAACATACGACGTAAAAGGAGATGGTGGTACTCAGCTCGTTGCAAGCGGACCGGATACAAAACGTGGCGCGATGTCAGATCTGTACTTTAGTTTAATTACCAATGCAAGAGAACGCGTATGGATTGCAACACCTTATTTTGTTCCAAATAAAGCGATTCGAACGGCACTCGCAATGGCCTCGATGAGAGGAATTGACGTTAAGCTCATCGTTCCTGAAATTAGTGATGGATTTCTAACACAATACGGAACGAGGTCATACTTCTCAGAGCTGCTAGATAATGGCGTAGAAATTTATATGTACCAGAGGGGTTTCCTTCATCAAAAAATCATGATTGTTGATGATGACCTCGCTACTGTTGGGACGGCAAATATGGATATGCGCTCATTGAATTTGAATTTTGAAGTGAACTTATTTCTTATTCAAGCAAGTACTGTTAGCGACTTGTTGAAAGCCTATAATAATGACTTAAATGATTCTATTAAAGTGACGAAAGATTCCTATAGTGAGCGTGGATTGATGCACCGCACTAAGGAATCATTCGCAAGGCTTTTCTCACCTGTACTTTAAAGAGGCCATTCTCTTTTCAAAAGTGAATGCATGATTAAATCCATATAAGCTCCTCCAGCGTACACATATTCTCGAAGTAATCCTTCTTCCTGAAACCCAAGTCTTTTCACAAGTTTACGTGAAGGCAAATTATTGGGATGAATGAGAGCGCCAATCCGATTTACATGAAGATGATCAAAGGCAAAGGGAATGATGGCAGACATAGCTTCCGTCATATACCCTTTGCCTTCTTCATCTTCGTTAAGTTCATAACCCATCTCAATTCGTCTCACCCGTTTAGCACGATTATGAAAACCACAAGTGCCAATTATCTCGCCATTGTCTCGTCGCTCGATTCCCCATCGGAAAACCTGTTGATTTTCAAAACCATTACGAAAGCTCATTACCATGCCTTCTGCTTCTTCTAACCCTTCCATAACATCACTACCGTAATATTTCATTGTATGGGGATTCGAAAAAATCGATAGTAAAACCAGGATATCTCCATCATTTAATTCTCTTAACTTCAATCGATCAGTAAAAAGGACGGGAAACTCCTCCACTATTGTCACTCCATTCAATAAGCTTTAAAAAAAAGGCTTAAAGAACGCGGACATGCGCTCTCTAAGCAGGGGTATTTATTAAAAAGGGGTCTATCTTTAGACGATTAACCGATGAAAAAGTTTCATTATTCTCGAAATTCTTTTTGTTTTTATTCTCTCATGATAAAATTTTAATAAGAGCGCTAAATCGGGAGTGATTGTGTTGTTAAAAAAACTTTACCTTACCAGGCACTGCGCAGCAGAAGGACAGGAGGCTGATGCTTCTTTATCCCCAGAAGGTAGAAATCAGGCCGTTGAATTGGCCCAAAAGCTTGCATCAATTCCTTTCGATAAACTATTTAGCTCCCCTTTCCTGAGAGCAATTCAATCAATTGAACCCCTAGCTCTTCAATTGGATAAGCCAATTACACTCGATGACCGTCTGGAAGAAAGACGCTTATCAGGAGAGCAGCTTGAAAACTGGCATGAAGAGCTCGAGAAAACCTTCAATGACTTTACTTACAAACTTCAGGGGGGAGAGTCCAGTGAAAAAGCTGCCAATAGGGGCATCGAAACAGTCCTTGAAGCATTAGACATCACTAAAGAATTTGCCCTTGTAATGACACACGGTAACCTTTTTACTTTAATTTTGAATCATTTCGACAATACTTATGGTTTTCAAGCATGGAAGGGACTTACTAATCCTGATGTTTACTGTCTTTGTTTTGAAGATGATCAACTTGTCTCAATGGAACACCTCTTTTTTGAAGGGAATATTTAATCGTGTCTTACCTCCATTCTCGTTTTCACTGCTGTGCTACGTGCATTCATTTTAAGGTCATTAAACAGAAGCGAACTTCTTATCGTTGTGCGAGGCTAGGTTTTGAAACCAGACCAACCTATCAATTTAATTGCTGGGAACCAAAAGACACTGTTAAAAGGCTTATGGAAAAAGAAGCAAAAAAATGACCTCCTTGTAAAGGGAGGTTTGATTTTTAATATTCAGGAAGACGTGCCTGATAACATCATTTGTTCTTTCCACTTTTCAATTTGGTCCTGTGGAACACCCCAGCTAATCCAGGAAACCATAATTTTTATATGATCCGATTCAACAACCCAGTACTCATACCTTTTATCTTGCACATTCCCATATAGCCCCGTTTGATCTATCCTCATGCTTCGTTCCCCTTCCTATAGCTTTTTCTTTTTTCTATACCCCTATCGACAGCTAAATAAAATGCTTTTCTAAATGCTGAAAGGATTTTTGTATGAAAAAGCCGCCTCTTTTCACATACTAATGTATAAACCTGGTTGTGAAGGAAAGGGTCATCTATGGAGCACAATAAATTCAAAAGAATTCGTTCTAGTTTCTGGTTTATCCCTACTTTTTATGGTGCAGGAGCATTTGTCGCAGCAATTATCACACTTCTTTTTGATAGGTATATCATCGGGGGAGATGCGGTGGGGCTACCTTACTTCTTCTTTGCATCCTATGATACGAGCGTTACGATTCTAAGCACACTTGTTTCATCTATGTTAACTATGACTACGATTACGTTCTCTACCATTATGGTTGTTCTTACTACTTATCTATCCAATTTTTCTCCTCGTACACTTCAGAACTTCATTACCGATCGCATCACCAAACGCGTTTTAGGTATTTTCGTCGGCGGAATTATTTATTTTATTATCCTTTTGCTATTAATTGAGCAAAGCAGTCAGAAAGATGTCGTCTACCTTGCACCTGTCTTTGCAGTGATTTACGCCATTGTGTGCGTCGCTTTTTTCGTATTCTTCATTCATCATGTCTCGAACTGGATTCTTGTTGGAAATTTAATTCAACATATAACGAGTAACACACTTACAACAATTAATCGGACTTTCAAAGATTTTGAAAAGGCGAATCAAGGTGATATTGCCTCCTTTGACTCCTGGGAAATCGAAGAGATTAAAATGAAGAACCCAGTAACTATACGCTCAACAAAGTCTGGCTATCTTCAAAATATGGATATAACGGAATTAATACAAACCGCTACAAGACAAGATTTTATTATACGGCTTGAGAGAGACATTGGTGAATTTGTAGATGAGGGGACAGTCATCTTTTCTTATTGGACAACTATGGATACGCCGGACCATAATAAACTACTCAATGCGCTTTCCTTAGGAACAGAACGAACAACCGATCAAGACATCGAATATGGAATTCAAAAGCTAGTTGAAATTGCCCTCAGAGCAATTTCACCTGGAATAAATGATCCTAACACTGCTATTAACTGTATTAACAGGCTTGGAAGAGTACTGTCCCTGCTTGGTCAAAAACATATTCCACATCCTCTTTACCACGATGAACATAAAAACCTTCGAGTGATCACAAAACCTGTAATGTATAGTACGTATCTTTATAAAAGTTTTTATCAAATACGGCATTATGCGAGAGAAGACGTTTCTGTTCTTGGCTCTATCCTTCACTCGTTGGAGCTTGCAGCCGATGGCAATAAGCATGATACTCATGAAACGATCTGGGAATTTGGTCAATTTGTTATAAGAGGCTTTGACCCGAACGTTCTAGATGAGTTTGATCGCCGTTTCATTAACGAGAAGCTTGAAAAACTTTCTTTTGCTACCGGCTTTCATGAGGCGTTCAAGCCGCTTGAACGTCCTTAATCTTTCACCATTTTTATTTTAAGAGCATATGAAAAACGGCCTCAATTAAGGCCGTTTTATTTTACTTGATCAAGCCAGTTTTCCATATCCTCTAGTGTGAGCGGACCTACTCTTTTCTCACGTATGATTCCTTCACCATCAATCATAAATGAGGTTGGCATTGAAATAACCTTGTAAAGCTTCTCGCCTACTGTACCTTCTCTATCCATCAAAATTGGAAACCTGAGTTGATTTGAATCTACAAATGCAGGAATCGCTTCTTTATCAGGCTCAAACTTCGTGAAGTTAACAGACAGAACAGTCACCTCTTCACCGTGCACATCAGCGAAATTCTGTATGTCCGGCATTTCTTCTTTACATGGCGGGCACCAGGTTGCCCAGAAATTTAAAAACACAGGCTTTCCTTCATAATCCGAAAGCGTCACTTCTTCCCCTTCAAGCGTAGTTAGAGTAAAGTCTGCGGCTTTATCGCCAACTTCTGTACCTACGCTTCTGTCCGCTATGATTGTGCTATATATGCCCCAGCCAAGCGCAATAGCAAGAACAACCAGAACAAATTTTTTCAGCATCTGCTTGCGTTCTTTCTTAGTCATATTCAATCCAATTGAAAGCGATCATCGCGAACAAACACTTCTTCTCGCTCAATCGCATTTTGTTTTGAAGCGAGCACAAGGCCAAGCGGCGTATCTGTTTCTTTATCATTTACAATCGTAAATGAAAGATTGTTTTTGCTCGCTTCTTTAATGTATTTCGAGAGCATCGAATAGGGCAAGTCACCATTAAGATAAAGAATGCCGCTACGAACTCGCTTCATCTCGTCACTAACTTCCTTATAAACGTCCTTTTGAGCAACCTGTCTCTTTGTTAATGCAACATAAACTCGCTCTCTGAACGTTGATAAATATAGTGCTTTTTCTGCAGGCTTTAATTCTGGCGTGCCATGTATACCTGCATCAAGTACTCGCTTAATGTCTTCGTTCACGTTTGCCACCTCATCTTGAAAGAATACTTCTATTTTCTCACAGAGTTATCATTCAATGCCATGTTCTGGCTAAAGTTTCATTTTACTTATATGTTAATCCTATAATAATTTGAACGATTCTTAAAGTGAAAGAAAAACGCTCACTCTGAATTATTCAGAATGAGCGTCTTTTTCATACTCGTTTAGCATTACGAGCCGTTCCATCATCGTTGGATGACCATATTTTAAATATTTCACAAGAAATGGCGGATTCACTTCGTTCAAGCTATTGACGGTTAGCGTTTGGAACGATCCAACCGCTGCATCAACGTCGCCAGTCATTTCAATAGCATACTGATCTGCTTTCATTTCCGCATTCCTTGAAATCGCAAGCTCAAGAGGACTTGCAATAAAGGACATCATCGAGAATAAAAGAAACAACGCAGGTAGAGATGCGAGATCAGAAGCGGACGAAACCCCCCATGAATCCCCCCATTTCCTTACCATGCCACCTAGAAGGCGATAAGCAAGATAAAGTCCAATTAAACTTGAAACAAGGGCACCAAACAGGTTTCCATACAGGTGATTCATGACATAGTGGCCCATTTCATGAGCCATTATAAAGAGAACTTCATCGTCATCTAACTTATTCGTTGTTGTATCCCATAGCACTATTCGTAAGTTAGAGCCAATTCCTGATACATATGCATTCATCGCATTGGTCTTCTCTGACATGTTCACTTCAAATACCCGGTCGGCTGGAATATCAGCTGTTTCTGCCATCGAAAGAATTTGTTCTTCCAGCGCTTTATCTGATAACGATGTAAAGTCATTATATAGGGGATCAATGAGAACCGGCTGAATGTACATCATAAAAGCAAGATAGGGTATCATCAACCCCCATGCCGCAAGCCACCATTTCTTTTTGAAGCGTTTCATAAGGGCGTAAAGGACACCTATGATAAGCGACGTAAGTGCTACATCAATCCAGAATGATATCATTTCATCTTTCATCCATCCTGAAAATGACTGAGTATTAATGCCATACCGAACTGATAATGATCTTGCCCAATAGTGGAGAGGGAAGGTTAAAATCCATGTAAAAGCCGTCAATAGAATCATATACAAAGGGATGATAATGAACCTTTTTCGGGAAACACCTTCACTAAATTGCTTGAACAGCCTTGATAGTCCGAAGCCAAGAATACCAAGATAAATTAGCCATTCATACGGTATCGCAATAAATGATAAGAAACTTCTGTAACGTGAATATTCTTCAGATAATTCCAGCTGTCGCTCAGTCATAAAAGTTGCGGGATCTGCAGCTGTTCCCTGATAGGCTTCTGGCACGCCAAAGTCAGCCCAGTAAAACAAATAAAGCCCCATGAAGAGGGCATATACGAAGAAGCTTAGAATAATCCAGGTTATCCGTTTCTTCATGATCATTCTCCTCCCGATGCGATCTCTCTATCAATAGTACGAGCAAATCATCATTTTAGAACTAGCTTTGCTTCATCATATCCAGTTGTGGTGATCGAAGCAAGCCGACTCCCGTTAGATGGTAAAAAAAGAAGCCGACTCATATGTCGGCTTCCCTACTATTTATTCACTTTCAACGTATACATTTGAACGATCATAGGTGTGGTCAAATCGATTTACAATGCCACATGTCGGGCATTCTGCAAGGACGTGAAGTTCGACAATAGGTGCCTGGCTACTTTTCGTAGTAATCCCTGTTGCTTCAACCCGTGCGTCCTGAGGAGGACTTTCCTTCTTAGCAAGAGGGATAAACCAGGTGTACTCAGTGTCACACATTCTACAGGTGGCTTTCTCTTCAATTTCAGTTGGTTTCATCATAATTGTTTCCAGCTCCTTTGGCAGAGTATTTCAAAGACTGCAAGTAAAAGGTACCGGAAACCCTCCATTTAGTTGGGAATCCCTTCCTGTAAATAGGGATTCCCGCTGCTACGAAAATCAAACATTTTGCGAAAGATGAAGTGGTTTACGCCAATAAATCCTCATCCATTATTTTATAGATCGCATGGGCTACCCCATCATGTTCATTGTTTTTTGTTACAAATGAGGCATGGTTTTTAATTTCTTGATCAGCGTTCCCCATTGCAACAGAATATGCTGCCATTTTTAGCATGGATAGATCGTTGTAATTATCACCAATCGCTGCTGTTTTCTTCATATCAAGCCCATGCTGAGTTATAAAGGTTTCGAGGGCAATACCCTTTTGTGCATCTTCGTGGTTAATTTCAAGGTTTTCTTTTCCAGATGATGTAACAACGGTCTTCTTAACCTTATCCGTTTCAACCGAAGCACGCTGTAAACGCTCTTCATCAAATGAAAAACTTAGGAACTTATAGACATGAAGATCTTTATCGCCAAGTAGATTGTTAAAGTCATCAATAATCTTAAGTGATAAGCTTTCAAACTGCCGCTCTGAACCAACTTTTAATTCCTCTTTGGTTAACTCAGGGTTTGAACTTTTCATCATATCCACAATTAAATCCAGTGTCCCCTCATAATCGTGAGTAAAGACTCCCTTATTTGTGAAAAGCTGGTAATAGATGCCTTCGTTATCCAAGATCTCTTTTACTGATTGAACCTGTTCATCACTAAGGTAAATAGCGTGGAGTATTTCACCCTCATTAGAACGAATTTCTGCTCCATTATAACAAATAACCGGAAGCGTTAACCCGCTTCCTTCAAGTGGCTTCATCGCTCCGTCATAGGCTCTCCCTGTATTCAGAACAACTGTTATGTCCTGACTCTGCGCCTCTCGGATTGCATTCACATTCTCATAGCTTACCGTTTGTTCTTTTGTTAAAAGAGTTCCATCCATATCAATTGAAATACATCTCATTTGAACAACATCCTTTTCTTCGTCTTGTTTGATTATTTTAACCTAACTCAGCATCATTGTAGCAGTAGTTTCCTCCAAAAGAAAAAAAAGAGCTTTTAAACAAGCTCTTTTGTAAGCGTTACCTCTTATTATGAAAGAAGAAGTCAATGAATGAGGAAAGGATTTCGACTGATTGGAACCACACAAGAGACAAAGCAGTCATTGAGAAGAAGCCAACCATCAAGATGCGAAACAAATGCATAGCCATTCCTCCTTGTAACCTCAATTAATGGGTTTCAATTATTTATATCACAAAATTCTTAATTATTGAATAAAAACAATTGTGTTTTCACTAAAAAAAGTAAGCATAAACGCTTAAAACACCAACCGAAAACATCACTACCACAATGAGATTCGCACCAAGATACGCCACTAGAAAAGCAGCCACTGCTCCAATCACACCAAACATGATGTCATCGCTGATCGTAAGAATGCCGGGGAAGATCAGTGCACCTAAAATGGCAAATGGAACGTTCTTTAACACATTTTGAACGATGGAAGGAATGTTTTCCGATTTAAAAAACACAAGTGGAATCATTCTTGGAATGTATGTGACAACAGCACAACCTAAAATAATCAGGAGCATTGTACTATTCATGATGTCTCCTCCCTATAACCCACTCAACAAGAATTGAAGAGAGAAGGGTTGCAAGAACAATTGACCAACCTGTTGATAAGCTCGCCGCTGCGAAAACACTATTTAGTAAGGCAGCGATTCCTGCTAAAACCAGCACCTTACGACTTTTTTTAGCGGAGGGAATTAGCAGCCCAACAAACATCGCATACAACGCCACGCTCATCCCTTGCTGAATAACACCTGGAAGTGAAGCACCTGCTACATATCCAGCTCCAGTAAAAATGACCCAACTTGAGTATGAAATGACACATAACCCATACATATAACCTGTTGTAAGCGAGCCAGCTTTTGTAGCTGCTACTGTAAAAGTTTCATCTGTTATACCAAAAGCATACAGCGCTTTTTTCCACGGTAGATCATCGATTACTTTTTCATTTATAGAGGCACTCATTAATAAATGGCGAATATTGACGATAAAAATCGTAAAAATAATTTCAAATGCCCCCGTTCCAATAGCGAGCAGGCTAAGAGTAATATACTGTGCCGCCCCTGCAAAAACGAGTAGACTCATTAAAACCGACTCATATAGAGTGAGACCTGTTGTTCTTGCCAGTAATCCGAATGTCAGAGCAACAGGCATATACCCAATGGCTATACTAACCCCAGCCTTAAGCCCCTGCGTAAATCCAGAGTCGCCTTTCATCACACCAGTCATCGCTTGCATAAAAACCCTCCCATTGTAACAACCTGTAAAATATATTAAACTAATTGTATGTTATATTTTACATATCTTCAACTAGAGAATAGGAGAATCCTATGGAAAATCATTCGTTGACCAGGCAAATTGGTGAGAAGCTCAAAAAGCTCCGTCTTGAAAATAAATTAAGTCTTGACCAACTTTCCGCTCGGTGCTCTGTTAGTAAGCCTATGCTTGCCCAAATCGAGAAAGGTGCATCAAATCCTACTGTCAACACTTTATGGAAAATTGCAAATGGTCTCGGCGTTTCATTTACAGCGTTCCTTGATGAGGAACAGCCTATTATTAAAAAAGTGAATCGAAATAACATTGAGCCACTCATTGAAGAAACAGGAAAAATGAAAGTCGTTCCCCTTTTTCCAATGGAGCCTGGAAAATCATTCGAAGCGTTCTACATTACACTTGATCCTGGATGTGAGTATCACTCTAACCCACATCCAGATGGTGTAGAAGAATATTTGTTTGTGGAGGAAGGAACGATACGTCTTGATCTTGATACCTACTCTTACACAATAACAGAAGGGGAAAGTTTAAGATTCACAGCCAATTACCCACACTGCTATCGAAATCCCTCTGGTGGCTTATGCAAAGCCATGATGATTATTCACTATCCTTCTTCCATCAGATAGGATAACTAGAAAAACGCTCCCGTAATGGTGAGCGTTTTTGTTTAGAATGATTTTCCGATAATTTCTTCATTCCTTATCTTCTGAATAGACAGGTCAATTGCTTCCGTCCATAATTCTCCAAACCCAGGGTGTGGAACATAAGGATAGGTGAAATCTTCATCTCTGGCTGCCATTTCTAGGGCAAGGGTAGCTTTTTCAATCAGTTCGACTGCTCCAGCTCCCATAACATGAAAACCCAGGAGTAGATGGCTTTCTTGATCTCGGATGACTTTCACTACCCCCTCTGTCATGCGATTTAATGCTGCGTATCCATTCGCACGCATTGGAAGACTCTTCGTACTAACCTCGTATCCCGCCTCTACCGCTTCTCTTTCCGTCAAGCCTACAGAAGAAATTGGAGTTTGAGTATGAACAACTGTAGGAATGAAATCCAGTGAAAAAGCAGCTGCTACACCGCAACAATGATCTGCAGCCGTTTTCCCCTGCTGGATCGCTTTCGCTGCAAGTGGTGCTCCCAACGTTATATCGCCACACGCATAAATTCCGGAGATAGATGTTTCACACGTTTCTTTTATTTCGATGTGATTATCCTCTGTAAGCGTAATATCGGCCTGTTTCAGCCCGAGTGATTGAACATTGCTGTTACGACCTGATGAAAAGCCTATAGTATCAGCACTCAAATGAACGGGCTCTCCCGAAGCGATGACCGCAACGCTCAACAACTCACCGTCTTCATTCACTTTAATATCCTTCGCACCAGCTATTACTCGGATTTCCTGCTTTTTAAACTGACGCTTTAGCTCCCGTCCAATTGATTCATCCAGTTCTCCCATCAGGGTCCGCTCTTCCGTTATCAGAGTAACGTCAGCTCCGAGTGCTTGAAAACTGCTAGCTGCTTCAGTCGAATAAGTATCAGCCCCAAAGATTATCAGCTTGCGTGGAATCCTAGGTAGATTATAAAGCCCTTCTATGGGTATCACTTTATCAGTAACTTCCTTTAAAAAAATCGGAATACGAGGGGTACTTCCCGTAGCAAGGATTACGTTCTGAAATGTCCAGACTTCGAATTTTTCACCTTGCTCAACACCGAGACGCTTTTTTGATAGAAAAGAGGCACTTCCTGTTACCAGTTCAATCCCCTGCGATTTAAACTTTCCATGTAGCCCCTTTTTCAACGATTCGATAACAGCTGTTTTTTCACTTTGCCAGTCTGTCATGGAGAACGTTCGCTCCATCCTGACACCCGGTGCTGTCTCCCACATTTTCCTTGCTGATATTGCCAGAAGCTTGGATGGAATACATCCACTGTGGAGACAAGCACCACCCGCTTTTGAGCGATCGACAAGTGTGACATCTCTGCCATACTCTGCTGCTCGAATGGCTGCTTCATACCCTGCTGGCCCTGCCCCAATAACAACGAGATCCTTTTCGTGAATGATTTCTCCAACTACCATTACGTAAGCTCCGTTAAAAGCAGGGAAGGATGTGCAATCAATTCAATTACTCGGTTCGTAAAACGCATCGATGTGCCTCCATCAGCAATTCGATGATCAAACGTCATGGACACATTCATGATGGAGCGGATCATAATCTCTTCCTTAATGACAACTGGCATTCTTTTTGTTTTGTGAAACGCCATTAATCCTACTTCAGGATAATTGATGATCGGCGTCGCACCAGTACTTCCAAGCGGACCCGTGTTACTAATCGTAAACGTCCCACCAGAAAGCTGTTCTGACCGAAGCCCATTTTGTGATGCCTCTTCATTCAGTTGCTTCATTTTTGTATGTATGTCTCGGATGGAAAGTTTGTCACAGTGATGAATGACAGGCACGATGAGCCCCTCTTTCGTATCGACCGCAATTCCAATATTAATATGTGGCTTCATATAAATAAGCCCGGCTTCTTCATTCAATTCAGAGTTGAAAATGGGAAAGTCCTTAAGCGCTGTACACACTGCCTTAATGTAAAAAGCCACAATTGAAAGTGAGACGCCTTTTTCTTTCAGCTCTTGCTTCATCTCCAGTATATTTGTCACATCCGCTTCATCAAAATGGGTGACATGGGGAATCGTGAGCATTGATTTAGACATTTTTGCTGAAATTTGTTTTCGACGATTTGTAAACGAGATAGATTGTGTTGCCCCTTCTATGACGGCTGGGGCTGGCTCGTCCTCTCTATTGTTCTCGAGATACTTCATCACATCTTCATCTATTACCCGCCCGGCAGGACCACTTCCTGTTATCTTTTCAATATCCACACCGAGCTCCCGCGCAATTTTCCTTGTAAAAGGCGCAGCTAAAATCCGCTTCATAGGTTTTGCTTTCTCTTTCTCTTTCATCTCCTGAATAGGAGAGATCGTCACCAACACACCACCTACTTCTACCATCTCTCCAGGTGAAACATGTATATTGTCAATTTTCCCTGCAACGGGAGAAGGAATTTCAGCCGTTACTTTATCAGTCTGAACTTCAATAAGAGGCTGATCGACTGTAACCAGATCCCCCGCGCCAACAAGGAGCTGAACAACTTCACCTTCTGCCATTCCTTCCCCAATGTCGTGTAACTTCACTTCCAAATTCTCTCACCTCCGTTTTAAAAACGAGCTGTTTCCTCAATCGCTCGAAATACCTTTCTGTCATCCGGGAGATAATCATCTTCAAGTGTAAAAAGCGGTACAGGCGTATCGTAGCCCGTTACTTTCTTAATGGGCGCCTTCATGTAAAGGAAAGATGTATCGTTGATAATCGTGATTACGTCACTGCCCACACCCCCAGAAGAAGGGGCTTCATGAACAATGACCGCTCTTCCTGTTTTCTGTACAGATTCAGCAATCATTTCTTTATCAAGCGGATAAAGCGTCCTAAGATCAATCACGTCGCATTCAATTCCCTTCTCACTAGCCATTTCAGCTGCTTTTTCAGCGACCTTCACCATCGCACCCCAGGCAAAAACCGAAATGTCTCCGCCTTCACAACGCCTGAACGCTTTTCCAAGCGGAATCGAGTAGCTTCCTGTTGGGACATCCCCTTTCCCTGAACGATACATTTTCATAGGTTCAAGAAAAAGGACAGGATCAGGATCTCTCATACTACTAATAAGAAGACCCTTTGCATCATGAGGATTTGAAGGAACGACTACCTTCAGACCAGGAATATGAGTAAACAGTGCTTCAGTACTATCACTGTGAATTTCCGGGGCTCTAACACCTGCACCATAGGGAACGCGGATCGTTAGTGGAACAGTATAACGACTTTGTGTTCTCGTCCTAATTCGCGTTGCATGCGTAATTAGCTGATTAAAGCCAGGATAAATAAACCCCAGAAACTGAATTTCAACAACCGGCTTAAAGCCATTCATTGCAAGACCGATTGAAGTTCCGATTAAACCAGATTCAGCAAGCGGCGTATCAATCACACGGTCATCTCCAAAAATATCAAATAGACCATCTGTTGCTCGAAAAACGCCCCCGTTTCTTCCTACATCCTCACCAAGGACGATAACAGCTTCATCTTCTTCAAGCATTACTTTAAGTGCTTCTGTGATTGCCTGGACCATCGTCATCTTTTTCAAGTTCACCGCAATGCTCATGCTTTCTCACTCCTCTCATGAAAAAAGCGATGCCTTTGCTCCTGAATAGGCCAAATTTCTGTTCCAAACACATGATCGAACATAATTGCTTCATCCGATTTCACTGTTT
Source organism: Pseudalkalibacillus hwajinpoensis (assembly GCF_039851965.1). Taxonomy (NCBI): domain Bacteria; kingdom Bacillati; phylum Bacillota; class Bacilli; order Caryophanales; family Guptibacillaceae; genus Guptibacillus; species Guptibacillus hwajinpoensis. The sequence continues at coordinate 1,626,205 of NZ_CP156674.1, forward strand.
TTTCCATCTCGGTTACAGCTTCATTTAACCTTTCTTTCGCCTTCTCTTTAATATGTTGTGCCCACTCTTCGTCCCATTCATTTTCTATTCTTAGAAACCGCTCCAATCTCAAAATCGGATCCTCTGTTTCTCTTCTCTGATCACTTTCTGACTGATCCCGATATTTCGATGGCTCATCAGTCGTCGTATGTGCTCCATATCGCCAAGTTACCGCTTCAATAAGCGTTGGTCCTGTACCTCTTCTCGCTCTCTCCACTGCCTTCATTGTTTCAGCATAAACAGCAAAGACATCGTTCCCATCTACTCGAACTCCTGGCATATCATAGGCAAGAGACTTTTGTGCAATTGTTTTTGAATTCATCTGCCGCTCAAGTGGCACGCTGATGGCATAACCATTATTTTGATTAAAAAACACGACAGGTATTTGAAAAACACTCGCAAAATTTAAACCTTCGTGAAAGTCCCCTTCAGACGTCGCCCCATCACCAAAGTAAACGAGCGAAACTCGATCGCTCCCCTTCTTTTTCTCAGCCCATGCCGCTCCTGCAGCATGAAGAATCTGCGATGCAATTGGTACGGAAGGCGGAAATATATGCTTTCCAGGTGGCGGAACACACCCTTCAATACACCCTTTCCAGTAAAGGAAGATACTCTCTAAAGAATGGCCGAAGGCGGCAGTTGCCGCGTGATCACGATAGGTTGGAAACATCCAATCACCATCTTCAAGGGCCAGAGCACTTCCGATCTGTGATGCCTCCTGACCTTCAAAAGGCGCATAAGTGCCAATTCTCCCCTGTCGCTGAAGATTTATTGCCTTTTGATCGAACATGCGGGAAAACATCATTTGTTCATAGAACCGTTTTGCATTCTCCATTGTGACATGTGAATTGGCCTCGATTTGTCTCCCATCTCCATCAACAAGTTGCCTCATCGGAAATTGCTCTATTAGATCCATTCAAGTTCACCCTCTGCACTAAAATTTAGGAGTGCACAGTCCATTTACCAGGTTTCTTATGAGCATAGAAACTGTTCCTCCGCTTCCTGCTTTCGATACGCTGCTCACAGAAAAAATTGGCTGCTTTAATCGTGGATAATGAGTGGGCTTCCGCCTGTTCAAAAATCGTGAGTAGCGTATCATAGATCGCTTTTGTTTTCTGAAGAACCCTCATCGGATTTGGGGAATATAACTCATCTGACACCTGAATTAACCCACCGCTATTCACAATATAATCAGGTGCGAAAAGAATGCCTCGCTCGTTAAGTTGGTCACCATGAGCGTTTGTTAGAAGCTGATTGTTCGCTGAACCAACAACCGCCTTGACCTTTAGCTTATGGATTGTGTGGTCGTTAATGCCACCTCCAAGCGCACATGGTACAAACACATCAGCATCCGAGTCATAAATGTCATCTCCAGAAGCCACCTTCACACCGCGTTTCAATTCAATCGCTCGCTGAATTAAACGATCAACCGCATGCGGATTAATATCTGAAACAATGAGATCTGCCCCTTTTTCCAAAAGCATCTCCGCTACTTTAAAACCTACTTTACCAAGTCCTTGAATCGCATACGTCCTACCACCAAATTCCTCAGAACCGAAAACCGTCTTGTTTGTCGCCTGAATCCCATACAATACGCCATTCGCTGTCGGGATTGATGAATCGCCACTCCCGCCATATTCTTCGGGTACCCCAACAATACAATTACTCTCTCGTAAAGAATGTACGAAATTATCTGGTGTTGTTCCCATATCGGTACCTGTGTAAAATCTCCCATTCAATGATTCTACAAATTGTCCAAACGCTCGAAAAAGCTCAGGGGTACTGTCTTTCAGTGGATCCCCGATAATCACTGCTTTCCCCCCACCAAAATCCACATCTGCTGCTGCACATTTATAGGTCATCCCTTTTGACAGTCGTAAAACATCTTCAATAGCGTCATCAACCGTTTCATATGGTCGCATTCTACATCCGCCAAGCGCAGGGCCAAGTGTTGTATTATGTATGGCGATAATTGCCTTCAGCCCTGTATCCGCATCATTGCAAAAAAGTACCTGTTCATGCTCTACAATCCGATCAAACACGATTCTCCCCCCTTTATGAAATCGCTTACATTTTTATGTTCTTTAATTTATCCTCAATAACATTCTTAGGAAGAATAAACTGAACCACCTGACCGGTCCCGATTAGAGTTGTACCCCTTCGAACTTCTACGCTGCTGATAACAGATTTACGCGTCAGACTAATGATGGTGGCAATCACCTCTATCGACTGCCCTGCGCTAGCAGAACCAAGGTGTTTCATCTCTATTCCACCACCAATTCCTTCCTCTCCATCCTCTAAATAAGGAAGGATCAACTGTCTTGATGCCCATTCCATATGGTAAACCATTGAAACAGTTGAATAAGCGGGATGGATAATTTCACCTTCAAATTGTGCATACATCTCAGTCGTTATTTCTGCATTGATAACCGCCTGTTGACCAATTGAAATTCCGTCTTTCATCGGTTTTAACCCCCACCCATTACACTAAAATATATGACGTTTATTTAACGATATAATAACATTACGTATAATAAATCGTCAATTAATTGTCAAAAAATTACGAAAGAACCAATCTGCTTGATTGGTTCTTTCCCTTTAGCCCAAGATCGCTCGATCATTCGTCATCTTGGAACCTTTAATTCGTTGGAATTCATGCAGTAAAGCTTCAATTGTTAGGTTTTGTTTATCTTCTCCATCGACTTCAAGAATGATTTTTCCACTATCCATCATGATTAAACGATTCCCGAGATCGAGGGCCTGTTGCATATTATGGGTTACCATCAGCGTCGTCAATTGAGTGCGCTCCACTATTTCTCCAGTTAACTTCGTAATAAGGGCAGCTCTTGCAGGATCAAGTGCAGCCGTATGCTCATCTAAGAGCAGCATTTTGGGATCTGTAAACGTCGCCATTAAAAGGGAAAGCGCCTGCCGTTCTCCACCTGAAAGCAACCCGACCTTTGCAGAGAGCCGATCTTCTAGACCTAGATGAAGCGTCTCTAGCGCTTCCTGAAATGTCGTTTTGAGCTTTTTCGTTACGCCCTTCATTAATGTCCGCCTGCGATTTCTGTTGTAGGCAAGAGCAAGGTTTTCCTGAATCGTCATAGAAGGCGCTGTTCCGGCCATCGGGTCCTGGAAGACTCGGCCGATTAATCGCGAACGCTTATACTCCGGTAAATTCGTAATCTTCTTTTCATCAATAAACACATCCCCAACATCCGGGGTTAGCACGCCTGATATCATATTCATCAGTGTAGATTTCCCAGCGCCGTTACTTCCAATAACCGTTACAAAATCACCTGACTCCAGTGTTAAGTTAATATCTTCTAAAGCGATTTTCTCATCAAGCGTCCCTTCGTTAAATACTTTGTGAATCTGATTTAGTTGAAGCATAATCTTCGCCCCCATTCTTCTTTTTTTTCAAATTCATTTCTTGCTGGAGACGCTTTCTCTTCTTACGACTACGTTCTTTCTGTCCGTCAATTAATTGAGGTAGTACAAGAGCCGCAATAACAATAACAGCTGTAATTAGCTTCATATCACCTGTTTCAAGAAAATCAACACGAAGTGCGAGACTTACAACGATACGATATACAATTGCTCCACCGACAACAGCAAATGTTGTAATGGCAATAGTCCTTGTTCCAAAAATCGCTTCTCCTATAATGACGGAAGCAAGGCCAATGATAATCATTCCGATTCCCATCCCAACATCCGCAAATGAGCTATACTGAGCAATTAGCGCACCTGCAAGCGCAACGAGCGCATTGGATAGACCAAGCCCAAGAATCGTTAACTGATCCGTGTTTGCTGAAAAGCTGCGAATCATCCGTTTGTTGTCTCCTGTAGCCCTTAGCGCGAGCCCAATCTGCGTCCTCAAAAATAAGTCGGTGATTATTTTAATAAGTGCTGTTACAAATAGCATGATAATTAAAACAGACCACGTTGACGTGAGGTTATCAAGACCGATTGCTGATGCAACATTTCCAAGAAGTGCATCAAGGCCGATCCCTTCAAACACACTTTCTATATGTGTAAAAACCGACTCTTCATTTAAGAGCGGTACGTTCGATCTTCCCATAATCCTTAAGTTAATTGAATAAAGTGCAATCATCATCAAAATTCCAGCAAGTAACGGATTGATTTTTCCTTTCGTATGCAGAAGGCCCGTCATGCACCCGGCCAGAAAACCCGCTCCAATCGCCAAAAGTGTTGCAAAAAATGGGTTTGTACCATTTACAATAAGAATGGCAGCAATTGCTGCACCTGTAACGAAACTACCATCAACCGTTAAATCCGGAAAATCGAGAATACGAAATGACAAATACACACCAAGTGCCATAATCGCATAGATAATGCCAGATTCTACTGCACCAAACATCGCTGAGCCCATACCTACTTTTCCTCCTCTTCCTTAAACATTGAAACTTTCAACCTACTTCCTAAAAAAGGTTCGAAAAAGAAGATGCCCTCTTTTTCGAACCTTTTCGCTTACTCTGTATATTCCCCCAATTCTTCCCATTCCGGCTTGACTTCGATGCCCATTTCTTCTGCTGCTTTTTTATTCATTTTCAGTTTCAAATTCTGTGGATACTGAACAGGGATATCAGCAGCTGTTGCTTCACCGTTCAAAATGTCTGCTGCCATTTGACCCGCTTCATACCCAATATCTTTATAATCAAAGCCATATGCTGCAAAAGCGCCCCGACTAACCGAGTCAAATTCTCCTGCAAACATCGGTATATCCTGATCATTTGCTACGCTTATAACAGATTCGAGTGCTGATACCACCGTATTATCTGTAACAATGTAAATCACATCGGCTTTTCCAACGAGGGCTTCCGCAGCCTGTTTCACTTCTGCAGATGTTGACACGCTTTTCTCAACAGCTTCAAGGTCGGTACCTTCCATTGCTGCTTTTACAATATCCACCTGTGCTACTGAATTTTGCTCGCCTGCATTGTAAATCAACCCTACTGTTTTTGCGTCAAATTCATTAGCAATAAACTCAATTGTTTTAGGAATAGCATCTGGATGAGTATCCGTTGTTCCTGTAATATTCTCCCCAGGTGTATCAAAATCTTCAACAAGCTTTGCACCAACTGGATCCGTAACTGAAGTGAAAATGATCGGAATATCTGAAGTTGCATTTAATGCAGACTGTGCACTCGGTGTTGAGTTGGCAAAGATTAAATCCACTTCGTCTCCAACTAAATTCTGTGCAATTGTATTGCTGTTGTTCATATCATTTTGTGCGTTCTGAACGTCATAGTTCACGTTCTCACCTTCTGTAAATCCATTTTCCTCAAGCGCCATTTTAAATCCTTCAAAAGCAGCGTCTAGAGAAGGATGTTCAACAATCTGTGTGACACCAATGGTATATGATTCTTTTTCCTCGCCACCATCCCCACCAGCATCCGAGCTTGACGTGTTATTTGAGCCACAACCCGTAAGAGCCATTACGCTAACAAGAGATATTCCCATCCACTTTTTCCAGGATTTCAAACGCAAGTCCTCCCCCAAATAAGTTATCGAAACTTATTATATTTTATTTGTTTATAAACTGAGAACGCTAAAACCAGTATATTGTATCGTTATGGTACACCGGGTTATCTAGCTTGTCAACGAGAAGTCAAATAATTATAACTATTTTATATTTTCTAATATAATATTGCGGTAAACTATCTCCATTTCATTCATGTGAATTTCTTACACGTGGCGGCTTGCGTCTCCAGTATACGAAAAGCATCAACTATCATCTCTTCAAATAGTTCGACTACAGTTGGAGTAGTAGTCAGTAAACCACTGATTTGTCCACCATTAAGAAACCCTTCGTCAAGACGTCCCTCAATCGCACCAACACTATGTCTGTCTTCACCTGTCAGCCTCTCGAATTCTTCAGGATTCATTTCATTCGCTTCTGCTTCCTGCAATCGATCTGCGTAACTCGTTTTCAAAATTCGTCGCACCTTGCCTGCACGTCTTCCCACGATTACCGTATCTGTATCATTCGCATTCAGTATCCGTTCCATATAATGCTTGTGATACGGGGATTCTTTTGTTGCAATCAGTCTTGTTCCCAATTGAACTCCATCCGCTCCAAGCGCAAGTGCAGCAGCTAGTCCACGCCCGTCTCCTATCCCTCCTGCAGCGATCACTGGGATAGATACGTTTGTCGCTAGCTGTGGAATCAGAGTCATGGTTGTTATTTCAAGGTGGGAGTTGATGCCTGCTGCCTCAAATCCTTCCCCTACGACTAGATCTGCTCCAGCCTTCTCAGCCTTAACTGCATGTTTCACACTCGCCGTTACACAAATCACGATAATCCCTTTCTCTTTCAAATAAGGGATGTATGGGGCTGGATTTCCCGCAGAAAGTGAAACAACTGGAATTTCATGCGTAATTGCAAGCTCACCTATTTCTTTTAAATGACCTGTGACCGTGATAGGAATGTTAAGCGCAAACGGCTTTGATGTACGTTCCTTCATATCCAAAATCAGACCCTCCACTTTATCTGGATCCAAGGTTCCTGTTCCAAGCGTACCAAGTCCTCCCGCTTCAGAAACCGCAGAGGCTAAAATCGGGCTCGAAATATTTCCCATTCCCCCTTGAATTATTGGGTATCGAATCGAGAGCAACTCACATACACGACTCATGTTTTTCTCCTTTCTAAATATAACGATTATCATACGTTGTTTATTTTTAGTGTTATACTTATAAATACATTCAAAGAAGAACCTTCAAATTCCTGCAAAGGATCAAAGAAAGGAGATTAGCTTTAATATGTTATTTTCGTATAATGGTAAAAAGCCCGCTATTTATGAAGATGTATTTATAGCGCCTGGAGCTAAAATCATTGGTGATGTGACAATTGGAAAGGAGTCGAGCGTGTGGTTTAATGCTGTTCTCCGAGGAGACGAAGCACCTATCCGTATCGGGAAAGGATGCAATATTCAGGACAACTGCACCTGCCATCTTTTTGAAGGATTTCCACTTGTATTGGAAGACGAAGTATCCGTTGGTCACAACGCCATTCTGCATGGTTGCACCATCAGGAGGGGTGCGTTAATTGGGATGGGATCTATCGTCCTTGATGGGGCAGAAATTGGAGAAGGATCACTCATTGGAGCTAATACCCTCATCCCATCAGGCAAGAAAATTCCACCGAATTCCATGGTGCTCGGGTCACCAGGCAAAGTAATCAGGGGGCTTTCGGCCAGAGACAAGGAATTAATTGCCCTAACAATTGAAACATATAAGACAAAGGGAAAAGAATTTAAAGAGCAGCACATTACAAGCAAAATATAAGACAAAAGAAGGAACGGTGCACCGTTCCTTCTTTTTAAATACGATCTATAAGCAGCGGATGTTGCAGCGCATCGTAGCCGTTGTCCTTGTTTAACTCGTTACCTTCTTTGAAAACTTTTTCAAAAAACTGTGAAGCAGGATGTGCAAGCGTTTTGTAATAATCGCTAAATAACATCGCTGCATGTTCTCCAGGCCATTCATGCGGAAGAAGCTCTGGTGGAAGTCCGGGATCTACGAATAAAAACTTCCGGTATTCATGAACCAGTCTGGCTCGTTCAACAAAGCATTCGCCGTCACTCATTTTACCTTTTTCAATCTTACTTCGGTCCACGACATAACGTTCACTGTAAGTTTTAATAAACTCACGATACTTCTCACTGATATCATTTAAGTCCCAGCATTCTTCCACAAGTGCTCTGCTCTCATGAGGTCCTTTATAGTCAGCAACAAAGAAATGAACATGTTCACTAATGTCATACTTCTCGATCAGCAGCTCTACCTGTTCTTCAAGGTGGTTCGGGGACATCCATAGACTAGCTGATGAGCTTCCGAACCCACTCCAAACAAGCTCTTTACGAAGCTCGTCTCGAATGTGCCGTTTTTCTTCTGGAATCGTATAAAGCAGCATCCGCCACCTGCCATCCCATTCGGAAGGCTGTAGCTTAAAAATCCTCTTTGCCGCTTCATCCATCCGCTTCACACCACGCTCTGTCAGATAGTAAAAGCTTTTATTACCTTCTTTTCTTGACTGGACCCAGCCCTGCTTGTTCATTCTAGAGATGGCTGCTCGAACAGATTGATCATTGTGTCCAAATTCTTTCAAGAGCCGAATAAGACTTCCAATCCAAATTTCATTACCATAATGTCTAATGTATTCTCCATATAAAGTGAAGATCATTGATCGCGTGTTTAAGCTTTCATTCATCATCATACCTCCGCTCGTTTATAAACGCATACCGTTACATACACGCAGCTCAAATATGATGTTATACTACCAAGAGCCTATCTGCAACTCTTACTCTCCTTTAAATTCAGGCTTGCGCTTCTCAGCGAATGCATTCAGCGCTTCCAGGCGATCTTTTGTAGGAATGGTTACTTCATATGCCTTTGATTCAATAGCCATACCGGTATGACGATCTACATTCATACCTTCTCTCACAGCAAATTTCGCCTGCTGTACGGCAACTGGCGCATTGCGGCATATTTCAAAAGCAAGATTCTCACAGGTTGGCAGTAAGGCGTCACGTTTTATAACCCCGTTTAAAATCCCATATTCATGCGCTTCTTCTGATGATAGTTTACGAGCTGTTAACACTAGTTCCATTGCTTTCGCAGTGCCAATTAGTCGTGGAAGGCGTTGCGTGCCACCTGCACCAGGAATAATGCCCAGACTCGTTTCTGTTAGCCCCATTTTGGTTCCTTCTACGGAATAACGAAAGTCACATGCAAGCGCAAGCTCAAAACCACCGCCGAACGCATAACCATTCAGCGCTGCAATTGTCGGCTGTGGAAGAGATTCAACGGATGAAAAAACTTCGCGAATTTTCTTTACGTTTCGACGTACTTCACTGTCGGTTAATGTCCTTCTTTCCTTCAAGTCAGCGCCAGCGCTGAAAGCCTTTTCACCTGCGCCCATAAAAATAACTGCCCTTATCTCTCGATCTATATAAATCTCATCCACGATTCCCTGTAGTACAGAGAGTGTTTCATAGTTAAAACAATTTAGTACGTCAGGACGATTAAGTGTAACGTATCCGACCTGATTCTTCACTTCGTATGTAACAACTGCCATTTTGAATAGCCTCCTCTATGATTGTATGCACATGAAAGAGCCGAGAAGGTGATCGGCGTTCAATCATCTTCAACGGCTGCTTTCTCCATCATCATCTATTCTGGATTATCCCCCAAGTTCCTGCTTTTTTCTATTTCTTGAACTTAACTGCCATGAAAAATCGGTTTTCTCTTTTCGGTAAACGCCTTAATGCCTTCTATATGGTCATTTGTTTGCCCCGCTTCACGTTGGGCTACAGCTTCTGACTCAAGTACCTCATCAAGACTGCTTTCAAAGCTTTTTATGAGGGTTTGTTTGATAAGAGCCGCTGCTTTAGGCGGAAGTCCAGCAAGGCGATTCGCAAATTCAACGATTCCCTGCTCCCATTGTTCATCAGAAAAGATTTCCGTGACAAGACCAAGTTCTTTCGCGTCCGGCGCACTTACTTTTTCCCCCAGCATAGCAAGCTCCAGCGCCTTTGCATGACCGATCAGACGGGGTAAGAAGTACGTGCTTCCGGAATCAGGCACAAGCCCTACGTGAACAAATGCCTCAATAAAACTGGCACTCTCATGCGCGAGACGAAAATCACAGGCAAGAGCAAGGCTCATCCCTGCCCCTGCGGCAACGCCATTAATAGCTGCTACGACCGGCTTACTCGAGGATACAATCTGCTTCACCATTGGGTTGTAGGCAGTCCGGAGCATTTCTCCATGATCCAATCCCTCTTCTACTCCATTTAAATCCTGCCCTGAACAAAAAGCTCTTCCATTTCCCGTTATGACGATACAACGCACATCCTGATCATCCGTCGCCTTTTTCACAGCTTCCTTTACTTCTTCGTTCATCCTGAATGTAAACGCATTCAATTTATCCGGTCGATTTAAACGAATCCAGCTGACTCGCTCCTTCACCTCATATTCAATCGTCTCAAACATCTCTTTTGCCCCGCCTTCTAATTCTTTGTATCTGCCGTTTTGCCGACTTCTTCTCCAATCATAAGCGTCACCAGGTCGCCAGCAAAGCTCATTAAATCTTTCCCTGATGCTTTTCCTTCCTGTGATTTCATTCCAGCCTTCATTGACTCATGATCTTCATAATACATTTCACACATTAAGTAATATTCGCTTTTCCCCATTGGAGAGCCTACGATTTTGGTGACATCCATTTTCTTTAATCCAGGAATTTTTGATGTGATTGGCGCGTGCGTATTAAAATAATGCTCATCAAACTTCTGCTCGTTCTCCGGCTGTTTGTACAAGGCGATCACTTTAACCATCATTCATCAACCTTTCTGAGGTTTAGTTAAATAGATACAGGCTTCATCGCTTCAAATGGATTTTTGCAGGCCTTGCAATACAGGATACTTCTACATGCCGCTGGACCGAAAAGATTTTCCATCGTAGTATAAACGGATCCGCAATATGGGCATGGTATGCGCCACTCACTCCCCTCATGATCTTCAGGCGGTGCGATTCCAAACTTCTTCAACTCACGCCTCCCTTTTTCTGAGACTCGATCCGTTGTCCAGATAGGGTGCCGGATAAACGTAACAGTGGCCGAACTCACCCCTGGAATACCTTCCACAACCATCGTCAAATTCCTCTTGATGATATCTAAAGCAGGACAACCGGAGAATGTTGGCATCGCATCAATTTCCACATGACCATCCAGCGTCCTCACATCATAAACCATTCCAAGGTCAACAACACTGATTGATGGAATCTCTGGATCTTTTACTGTTTCAAGGGCCTGCATAACCTTCTCTTTAAGGATCACTGATATCTCTCCCCTACCACTCAGCAGCTGGAATAGACTGATAGACTTCTGAAAGAGTCGCTAATGCAGCAGTTAAGTGTTCCGTGTGAACACCATTTCTTCCATTACCCTGTTTCATTTTAAATTCCAACTGAACCTGTTTGAGTATGTTTCTAAAACGCTCTTTGAGGATATCTTCACTCTCCATTAGGGCCAGCCTCACCATAGCATCCCCCACATCACCATATGAAAAGACCCCACCTAAGTCTCCAAGTACTATTCTCACAGCTGACTCCATCCGTTCCCGAGCTTCAGGCGTACTGTTCATCAACTGTCTGAACCAAGTTTCCCAGTGCATCAAGTGATAGCTCATTTCAATCGAAATTTTTTGGGCAAGATGCTGTAAAGGGGTGTATGATTCTTTCTTAATCGAATCAAGTCGAACCTTTTTGGCTAGAGTGTATAAATAATTTCGTACGACGGTAAATGCCCAATCATAGTATGGATTCTCAAGAAATGTGCCCGTTCCATTCGGTAGTTCAAGAAGAATCGCATTTCGAAACTTTTCCGGAGGTCTCTGATGCGTGAGTTCATCTGCCATTCCTTCGCCTAATTCTTCTAATAGAGAATAATAAAGGGAAGCATGCCCCATTAAATCCTGGCTGATCGAAGAGAAAGCCACATCTTCTTCAATATGAGGAGCGAGCCCGAGCCACTCTGATCCACGATACGCTAGAATAAAATCATCGTCTGCTAGCTGATAAAGTAACTCTATTAAACAACTGCGATATTCAACAGATTCCATCAGGCATCACCACCCCCTATGATATCTTTTTCCGTTAACTGCTCCTGCTCGTACTGTCTCCACTTTTTCTTTAAATAACCGTATCCCTTTGTTTCACGGTAGTCTTTGTTAAGATGCTTCACAGCCTCACGTTCTTCCTGCGTCATACGCTTAATATCGTCGCGTTTTACTACCCAGATGTCAGCAGCCTGTTCTCTCCTGAAGAAATTTTCCTTCGCCATAATAAAAGCGAGTTCCCTGTTCGGAGCAAGGAGACTGAACTGGTGTTGAAGTGAGGAAGCATCTGTCTTTTTACTAAACACTTCAAATACTTGATAGAATCCATTATCTGTTTCACTCATGGCTTACCACCTCACTATATTGGCTGTGCACGTTTTCCTAAAGCATCTCTGACCCAGCTATTCATTTCATATGATCGTACTCGCAGCGCCAACCGTTCTTTTGATTTAGGCCCATGACCAGTAACAATTTGCTTAAATTCCTTCCAATCGGGTTGAGCGTATTCCCATTCAGCATCTTCATTTAACCTGAGTGACGGATCAGGTACGGTTAATCCTAACGCCCAAATTCGAGGGACATATTTTGTTAAAAACTCTTGACGCAGCTGTTCATTTGTTTTCGTTCTAAGTTTGTATCGCATGTTTTTATCCTGATTCGTATGACCTGTTTCAGCTTTTGAAGGTGGACCAAAGAACATTAAGAGTGAAGGCCACCACCTATTAATTGAACCCTGCAATAACGCTCTTTGCTCCTCAGTCCCTTCAGCAAGAGCCATAATGATGCTCTCACCGTGCTGGGCGTGAAATACCTCTTCTGCACAAATTCGTTTCAATGCACGGCCATAAGGCCCATACGAGGTCCCAAGCATCATTGTCTGAGAAATAATGGCTGCCCCATCAACAAGCCATGCGATGATTCCAGCATCTCCCCATGTTGGTGCCTCCATATGAAATACATTATGAAACTTGAGCTTTCCAGAAAATAAGTCTTCCATCAAATCATCCCGGTTCTTACCCAGTGGTTCCATTAAATCCTCAGCGACCCGAAGCAGAAGCTGACCATGCCCCATCTCATCCTGGACCTTTGCCATGATAGCAAGCTTTCGATACAGGGTCGGCGCTTTAGGAACCCACTCCTTCTCCGGGAGAGCACCCATGATCTCACTTATGCCATGCATTGAAATCAAGCGAATTAATGCATCACGATAGTCTTCAGGCATCCAATCATCCACCTCAATTTTATCGCCCCGATCAATTCGTTCCATGAATTGTTTCATTTTTTGTTCTGAATCCACATCCATTAAACACACCTCCTATATAACGTATATTTAACGTCATTATATTTTATTGTTATATAAATATCAAATATTTCTGACTATTTTATTCCGATAAAAAAACCGACCCTTTGCGGATCGGCTGCATTTACGCATTTACCTGTTTACGAAGCGCTTTTCGTAGAATTTTCCCGGTCGTATTCTTTGGTAGCTCTTCAATGAACTCTACAATGGTTGGACACTTGTATTTAGCAAGGTGCTCTCCACAATAGGTTAACACATCTTCTGCTGTCATCGTCTGTTTCGTGACAATAAAGGCCTGGACAGCCTCGCCAAAGTTAGGATCAGGAACTCCTACTACTGCAGCCTCGATGATATCTGGATGCTCGTAGAGAACTTCTTCCACTTCCCTTGGATACACATTGTACCCACCAACGATTACCATATCTTTTTTTCGATCGACGATATAGAAGTAGCCTTCATCATCCATACTGGCGAGATCCCCAGTAAAGAGCCATCCTCCTTTAATTGTAACCGCTGTATCTTCAGGCATTTTATAATAACCTTTCATTACATTCGGGCCCTTTACAGCAAGCTCTCCGACTGTCCCTGTAGGTAGTTCCTGCCCCAGTTCATCAACAACTTTATTCTCAACATTCCTAATGTTTGTACCAATAGATCCGGCTTTACGAGGACGATCTAGAGGGTTAAAACATGTGACAGGAGAGGCTTCTGAAAGACCATACCCTTCCGAAATACGAACATTAAATTTCTTCTCAAATCGGTGCAGGAGAGCGACTGGTAAAGAAGAGCCGCCTGAAATACAAATGCGTATATGGTTAAAGTACTCTGCACGTCCCTCAGGAAATTGATATAGGAAATTATACATAGTTGGAACGCCTGCAAAGATCGTAGCTTTATACTTTTCTGCTACACGGAAAACTTCTTGAGGACTGAATTTAGGAAGGATGAGGAGTGTTCCGCCTGAAATAAGCGGTGCATTCATGACAACAGTCATACAAAAAACATGAAACATCGGTAAAGCTGTGATCACAACATCCTCAGAGGTAATCTGTAAGTAGGCTCCTGTATCTGAAGCATTGCTATACAAATTATTATGGGAGAGCATTGCGCCTTTAGGTTTACCAGTGGTTCCTGAGGTGTAGAGAATAACCGCGAGATCATCTTCAGCAATAGACTGTTCTGGCACAGTTCCACCATTGTCTTCAATCATAGTTGTAAACGTTTTCAATTTTGTATTTGAAATAACCTTCTCTTCTGTTCCTTCACCTGTGTATGCAACAAGGGCAATATCTGGTAGCTGGTTCGTCATTTTTTCAACAAGAGGAAGAGCCTGTTCAAGCATAATGACTGCTTTAACATCTCCATTGTGAAGAAGATAACCTATCTCATCTGGTGTATAGATCGGATTGATCGGAATGACTACTGCGCCTGCTCGAAGTGCGCCATAATAACCAATGAGAAACTCCGGAGAATTACCAAGAATGAGAGCAACATGATCCCCCTTTTGAATTCCTTCTGAAGATAAGCTAGCCGCAAACATTGACACTTTATCGTCAAGCTGCTTGTACGTAACCTCTTGATCCTCAAAAATATAAGCCTGTTTATCCGGATAAGTTTTTGCCGTCTCTGTCAGTTTCTGAGTTAAGTTCATACGCTCTCCTCCTATGTGAATGAATAATCATTCATTTTTAATTTTCTAAATATATTATATTGGAAGAAAATTTCTCTAGCAAGGGGAACAGACAAAACTTCATAATAAAGTGAACATTTCAGACCTTTAGGGGCAGTTAACCGCACCTAAACATCCTGAATTTGACCTGCGTTTTGAAGTGGTGGTTTTAATGCGCCTTAAGGGTAGTAGGGTGAAAGCGTACAAAAAATCGCAAACGCCCGTATATACGGGCGTTTGCGTAGTGTTTATACCCCATCATCAGGAAACTTCTTCTTAATCCTAATCGCACTTCCTATTAATAGAGAAGATTAATAAATTCTTCTTTTGTTATGTTACCAAAGTAATGTGCAACATTGATATCAGAAAGTGCTTCTTCAAGCGAGCCAGGTTCGTAGCGAACACCTGATAGACGTTCTTCAATTTCGTTTACATCACCAACTCCAAAAAAGTCTCCAAAAATGGTGGCCTCGTTAATATACCCTTTCTTCACCTCAAGGCGAACATCAATTGAACCAATCGGAAAACGTTTTGAATGCTGAACATTAAACCTGGGTGAACGGCCATAGTTCCAGTCCCAATTTTTATAACGTTCCTTTGCAATTCTATGAATAGCAGACCAATCTTCTTCTGTTAATGTATACGAAGGAATGCGATCCTCTCCTTCAAAAATATAATGAAGAAGCGTTTGTTTAAATTCCTCCCGTGTCATTTCCTGATCCATATGCTCACTGATATTTGTAACTCTGCTTCGAATCGACTTAATACCCTTTGACTCAATTTTCTCTTTGTTTACTTTAAGTGCTCTCACGACATTTTCTAAATTGACATTAAACATGAGCGTGCCGTGGCTATACATTCTTCCTTTTGTAGAAAACTGTGCATTACCAGAAATCTTTTTACCATTAACGAGAAGGTCATTTCGCCCGCTAAGCTCTGCGTCTACTCCTAACTTTCCAAGTGCCTTTACAACTGGATCGGTAAACTTCTTATAATTATGAAAGCTATTTCCATCGTCTTTTGTAATAATGCTAAAGCTCAAGTTACCCTGATCATTGTAAACAGCGCCTCCACCTGATAGACGCCGAATAACATCTACTTCATTTTCACGAATATAATTCGTATCAATTTGTTCAATCGTATTCTGGTTTTTCCCTACAATGACGGTAGGATTCATGGAGTAAAATAATAGATAGGTTTCTTCTGGATCAAGTTCTTTAAGAATATATTCCTCAATTGCAAGGTTAATCCCTGCGTCCATAATGTTCTCATTATCGATATAAAGCATGATGTTCCCTCCTGTTCATTCTCTTTCTATTCTAATGAATTGCGCTAGCGGAATCAAAAGCTGTTACTTATGACCCTCGTACAAAAGTATGAAAAATGGAAAGCCTCCTACCCGTTCCTACGTTTTGCTCTACGAATATTGTAAGCAAACGTATTTATGAGGAGGAGCATTATGAAAATTGTTTATTATGAAAAAGGTGAAATCCCTGTAGTTGTAGGGGCTTCAAACCTGAATTCAAGCCTGACTATAGAACAAATCAAATCTGAAGGCGAAAAGAAATCAAAGGAACTAGCAAGACTACTCGGCCGAGAAATTGGATTTTTGATGGACATGAACGGAAAGTTGGACGCTACATTGGGTGAGTAAAATCGCTTAAAAGGCCTGAAGGAAATTCCTTCAGGCCTTTTCTTACTCTACGGATTCCCAAACTAGCCCTGTCGAAGCCAGTTTAACCTCTCCATCAAAATGCTTTTTTGCGTCTTTTTCTAGCTCTGAAAGGTCTCCAAAATGAGGGAGATGAGTTAAGATCAAGGTTGATACGCTAGCTGCTTGAGCGATTGTTGCCGCATCCGTGCTATTCATATGACCCATTCCTGAACCGTCCATGTCACTGTAAAGATTACACTCCGAAATAAGGAGGTCCGCACCTTTTGAGAATGTTTCAAACTCTTTTATATAACTGGAATCAGCTGTAAAGACCATCACATGCTCTCCATCAGTAATCCTCATCGCATAACATGTTACAGGATGCTTCGTTTTTAGAAAGGTGATCGTAAAGGGCCCTATCTCGAGCTGGTCTTCTTCTCTGTAAGACCTTGCTTCCGTGTAAGGCTTATGATCAAGGCTTTGAAAGGCAGCTTCATCGTAGGGGTGACTGTAAATCGGTAGAACAGGAAGCTCTGCGTTGATTTTGGACTGAATCAGTCGTCCGTGGTACAGCACGCCTGTATCCGCAATATGATCTGGATGATAGTGACTAATCACAACACCATCAAGATCTTCGACTCGAAGATAATGCTGAAGCTGCGATAAAACACCGCTTCCGCAATCAATAAGTAAATTGCACCTATCATGTTGGACGAGATATCCAGCACTTGCTTCCCCTGCTTTAGGATAACCTCCCCAAGGTCCAAGAATTGTTACCTTCAAAACGTTTCACTCCCCTGTTTCTTCTTTTCTAATAGAGCGCGCGCGGTATAGTGATCTGTTACAAGAATATTCGCATACCCGCCCTGAAGCGCACCATATACTGCGTCCACCTTATTTGGACCACCCGCAGCCAGAATCGATTTTTCTTTTCGAGACAATTCTTCAAGGTCAATCCCGATCGTCCGGTCATTGAGCTCTTTATGAATAAGCTTTCCCTTTTCATCAAAAAAGCGTGAACAAATTTCACCAACCGATTTAGAATGGATCGTCTCCAGTTCTTTTTTAGAAACATAATCGGCTTGAACAATGACAGAATCGTTTGTTGGAATGCCTACACTAAAAAGGGCGATATTTGCATTCATTCCCATATCCAGCACTTTACGAATATGTCTGTCCTTCTCCATTGTTTGCTTAACTAGAAGATGATCCACAATCGCCGGAACTGGCAAAAAATGACTTGTCGCGTGAAAAGCGCGACTCAGCATCTGGATCACTTCGTACGCATACGTATTTGTTTCCGAATAGCTGATCCCACCATTTAACTGCACCACTGAAACATTTTTCAAAAGCTTATGGCGCAAGTTTTTTCCAATTTCATTTAGCGTGGTCCCCCATGAAACACCAATTAAATCATGATCTTGAATAGTAGCGTTCATATAAGCCGCCGCTACTTTTCCAATATGTTTCTTCACAATAGCATCGTCAAATTGAGGGACAATCGCTACTTTCGCATCAAGAAGACTATACGCTTTGGCGAGTTCTGCAGCGAGTAAATCAACATCTTGTGAGGGGTCGTGAATGGTGATCTCGACTACACCTTCCGCTTTCGCCTGCTTTAGTAATCTGGAAACAGTTGGTCTCGAAACAGAAAGCTTCTTTGCGATCTCCTGTTGACTGTAATCCAACTGATAATACAAGCGGGCTGCTTCTACTACTTTTGCGAGTTTATCTTTATCCATAGCAACACCTGTATATTCAAATATTTAACTGCCTTTTTCCTCGGTAAGAAAAAGGCTTTCAGAAAGACCATTTTCGCCTTCTGAAAGCCTCTCACTGTCAAGTTTTTATCTCCCCTTAATGAGCCATAAAACACTCACTCCGGGAAATGCCACTTTACCTTGATAGCATTGCTTTTACTTTATTTACAACGTTTTCTGCTGTAAAGCCGAATTCTTTTATAACTGTATCACCAGGTGCCGAAGCTCCGAAACGATCAATCGCAAGAATGTCACCTTTTTGACCAACGTATTTATCCCAGCCGAATGATACGCCCATTTCAATACCAAGACGAGCTGTTACATTGTCAGGCAATATGCTTTGTTTATAATCAGCTGACTGCTTGTCAAAGCGATCCCAGCTTGGCATGCTGACAACCGAAGCAGAGATACCGTCTTTTTCAAGAAGCTCCTGTGCTTCAACAGCAAGACCCACTTCAGATCCAGATGCTAGTAGGATTGCTTCAGCGTTATCTCCGCCTGCAACTACGTATGCACCACGTTTAACACCTTCGTAAGCTTGTTCATGTGAATCTGTCACAACTGGAAGGTTCTGACGAGAAAGCACAAGGGCTGTAGGTTGGTCAGTTGATTCTACAGAAAGCTTCCATGCTGCCGCTGTTTCATTCCCATCAGCTGGTCGAATAACAGATAGACCAGGCATTGCACGAAGAGACGCAAGCTGTTCAACCGGTTCATGAGTTGGGCCATCTTCCCCTACAGCTACGCTATCATGAGTGAATACATAAGTTACCGGTACTCCCATTAGAGCAGAAAGACGTAGAGCTGGACGGAGATAGTCAGAGAATACGAAGAATGTCGCACCAAAGATTCGAAGACCTTTATGAAGGGCGATGCCGTTCATAGCTGCAGCCATTCCGAATTCACGAACTCCGAACCAGATGTTGCGTCCGCTGTAATCCGCCGGTGAGAAGTCCTGTTCGTCCTTTAACATTGTTTTGTTAGAAGATGCAAGGTCAGCAGATCCACCGAAGATTTGCTTGTTGTTTTTGGCAATTGCATTTAGAACTTCTCCAGATGCTGCACGAGATGCTGTACTCGTTCCTCTTTCATAAGAAGGAATTTCGCTGTCCCAGCCTTCAGGAAGTTCGTTATTTAGAGCTGCCGTTAATTGCTTAGCAAGCTCAGGATATTGTGCTTCATATTTTTCGAAAAGCTCATTCCATTCCTGTTCTTTCTTGCTTCCAGCTTCTTTAAAATCAGCAAATTGGCCTTTCACTTCTTCAGGAATATAGAAATCTTCATCGAATGTCCACTTGTAATTTTCTTTAACAAGTGAAATTTCATCTTTACCTAATGGTGCACCATGGGAGGTGTTTTTGCCACCTTTATTAGGTGAACCATACCCAATTGTAGTTTTCACTTCAATCAATGTTGGTTGTTCACTATTACTTTTCGCTTGCTTAAGAGCATCAGCAATAGCAGCCATATCATTGCCATCTTCAACTCGGATTACCTGCCAGCCGTAAGCTTCATAACGCTGTTGGACGTTCTCTGAGAAGGACTGATCAAGATCACCATCTAGAGAGATATCATTGGAATCGTACATCACAATAAGACGTCCCAACTTTAAGTGTGCTGCAAGTGAGGCTGATTCTGAAGATACACCTTCCATTAAGTCACCATCACCACAAATGCTGTAAGTATAATGATCAATAATATTAAAGTCATCGCGGTTATAAGTTGCAGCTAAATGACGTTCAGCCATTGCCATTCCTGTTGCCATTGCAAGTCCTTGTCCGAGCGGACCTGTCGTTGCATCAACTCCTGGAGTTTCACCATATTCAGGATGTCCTGGAGTATTGCTTCCCCATTGGCGGAAAGATTTTAGATCATCCATTGTTACGTCATAGCCGAACAAATGTAGCATGCTGTATAGAAGAGCTGAACCATGTCCTGCAGAAAGAACAAAGCGATCACGGTTAAACCATTCTGGGTTAGATGGATTGTGATTCATGAACTGACTCCATAGCGTGTAAGCCATAGGTGCAGCTCCCATCGGCATACCAGGATGCCCTGAGTTTGCTTTCTCAACCGCATCGATTGCTAGCGTACGAATCGTGTTAACCGCAAGTGAATCCATTTGAGTCGTTGTCATATGTATACACTCCTTCTTTTTATATTGAAATTTAGTAAAAATAGCTTTGAACAAATGTACATCACTTATTATACAATACAATTCAAAAAAGAAAAAGGAAACCATTCACATTTCTAGTCTCACATCACAAGATTATCTTCCCTCGAAAAGACATTTTCAATCCTAATCACCTCACCTGATAATGAATGGGGATGATATTATGTTCCCACGCTTCCATATTGGCAGCTTGCTTTATGGACTACCAGCATTAGATATATTGAATGTAAGGCATGATCTTTTATAATGAAATAAATAATTGGTATAATGTAATGTACGTCCATTTACCTCCTTATTTAGCCAGGGAACTATGTCGAGAGGAGAAACAAGTTACGATGAGCATTATTCAAGTTAAAGATTTAAAGAAATCATTTGGTGATTTAGAAGTTCTAAGAAATATCAACACAGAAGTAAAGGAAAAAGAAGTGGTTTGTGTAGTTGGTCCTTCAGGATCAGGCAAAAGTACGTTTCTTCGTTGTCTGAATAAATTAGAGGAGATTACAGGAGGCAGCGTCGTCGTCAATGGGCACGATATTGCCAACCCTAAAACCAACATAAATAAGGTTCGTCAGGATGTTGGAATGGTCTTTCAGCATTTTAACCTTTTTCCACATAAAACAGTGCTTGAAAATATTACCCTTGCACCTCTAAAAGTAAAAGGTGATGGTAAGAGCAATTCAGTCAAAAAAGCGCAAAACTTGCTTGAAAAGGTTGGTCTTAAAGAAAAAGCTAACAGCTATCCAGGTGAGCTTTCCGGTGGTCAAAAACAGCGTGTAGCTATTGCGAGAGCTCTTGCCATGGAACCGAGTGTCATGCTGTTCGATGAGCCCACTTCTGCACTTGATCCAGAAATGATTGGTGAAGTTCTTGAAGTCATGAAACAGCTCGCGAAAGAAGGCATGACGATGGTCGTCGTGACACATGAAATGGGCTTTGCTCGTGAAGTTGGTGACCGTGTTATCTTCATGGATGGCGGTTACATTGTTGAAGAGAATGTTCCTGAAGAGCTATTCTCAAACCCTCAAAATGAACGCACTAAAGCTTTTTTAAGCAAAATTCTATAACAAAGCGTGCAGGGATTACCCTGCACGCTTTGTATATGGCCATTTTTGAAGACTATAACGATCAAGTCATGAGAATTGCCAGCATCGGGAATGTTGTTGGCATTTCTCACAATTTTTCTTCGTTATCAATGACATCAAATATTTTCCTTGATTCAAATAAATCAACAACTTGATTTAGCCATTCATAATATCCGAGCGCGTATGACATTTTATCTAAATCATCTTCCACTACTTTTCTTTCCTCATGTACTACTTCTTCTTCCAGCACTGCCAAAAGCTCAGCAATGGACTCTTTGCATGCATCCCGATTCATTTCAATTCCTTTACGCCAGTGAATACAAAAGAAGTCTGTAAATGTTTGATACCAATCTGATTTTACCTCGTAAAGATCTTTACGCTCACCTTTTTTCCATACTTTCTCCACCATATTTAGGTCAATTAAAGTCCGGACACCAGTCGACATACTAGTCTTGCTCATTTGAAGCTTATCTTTCATATCATCAAGAGTCATTGGGCCTTTTTCAAAAAACATTGCACCATATAACCTTCCTACAGAAGGCGTTACACTATAAATGTCCATGTTTTTAGAGATGGAGTCGATGACTCGCTCTCTAGCATTCTCAACTCTACTATCCTGCAAACTATACACCCACTTTTACTATCATTTGTCTTTTCATAGTTTAGTGTTAACCAGATAAAATGTAAAGTTTACTTGTGAAGCTTGTAGCATGTACTAGCATTCTAGACGAAACTTAAGGATATACCTGTTTAGTTTGTACAGTTTTTTCTGTATGTACTGAATTACCTGAATTTGCCCTCTCACGCCGGTTGTAGGATGAAGTACCTAAACTCTATACTTAATAAGCCGGTAAAAAAAGACTAGTAAATGACTGATTATCGTAAATTTCGACATATTTCAGTGATTTTTGTAACTTTAACCGTTGAATTTTGAAATAAAGGTAGAGGTGAAACTATGGAGAAAGCCAAAATTACTGTAAAAGATGTAACAAAAGTATTTGGCAAATCGCCCAAACAAGCAGTTAAGCTGCTAGATCAGGGCAAATCAAAAAGTGACATTCTAAAAGAATCAGGAATGACCGTGGGTGTTAATCGTGCAAGCTTCGACGTTTATCCCGGTGAAATCTTTGTCATCATGGGGCTTTCAGGAAGTGGTAAATCTACACTTGTTCGATTGCTCAATCGATTAATTGAACCAACATCTGGTCAAGTTCTTATTGATGACGAAGATATCGTCAGGATGAAACCTGAACAGCTTCGAGAAGTTAGACGAAAGAAGCTCAGTATGGTATTTCAGCGCTTTGCCCTCTTCCCACACCGTACCGTACTTCAAAATACGGAATACGGACTTGAGGTGCAAAACATCGGAAAAGAAAATCGTGCGAAGAAAGCACAGGAGTCGCTCGAACTCGTTGGATTAAAAGGATATGAACATAGCTATCCATCTGAACTAAGTGGCGGAATGCAACAACGTGTAGGTCTAGCACGTGCACTTGCAAATGACCCTGATGTCCTTTTGATGGACGAAGCATTCAGTGCGCTTGACCCCCTTATTAGAAAAGATATGCAGGATGAATTACTTGAGCTTCAAGAAAAAATGGAAAAAACCATTGTGTTTATTACACATGATCTTGATGAAGCTCTTCGTATCGGAGATCGTATTGCCTTAATGAAAGACGGTTCAATCGTCCAAATTGGATCTCCAGAAGAAATTATGACGAATCCCGCAAATGATTACGTGGAACGTTTCGTCGAAGATGTAGATCTATCAAAGGTATTAACTGCCTCTCATGTTATGAAACGCGCAGAAACCTTACGAGCAGATCGCGGACCTAGAGTTGCGCTGCAGCTCATGAGAGATCAGAAACTTTCAAGTCTCTATATTATTGATAAGAAGCAGAAGCTTTTAGGAGCCATAACAGCTGACGATGCGGCGAAAGCAATTGAAGCAAAAAAAGAAATAGACGACATTTTAATCACAGATCTTCCTTCGGTAACACCAGATACCTTATTAACAGATATGTTTGTGAAGATGGCAAGCTCTTCTCTTCCTCTTCCTGTCGTGGATGAAGCCGATAAATTTAGAGGCATCATTGTTCGCGGTGCAGTTATCGGAGCACTAGCAGGCAACGAGACTGAATCGACGAAAGGCGAGGTGAGCTAAATGCAACTTTTCCCCAAAATTCCACTAGCTGACTGGGTTGATAGCTTTGTAGACATGTTAACAGATAACCTTGAACCTGTTTTTGACGGGATTACATCAGGGATTGATTGGTTCGTAGAAGGAATCGTTTCCATATTAGGGTTTCCTCCAGCATTAGTACTTATCGCCATCTTTACGATACTTGCATGGTGGTCAAGCCGCTGGCCGGTTGGGGTTTTCACCTTACTGGGGCTCTTATTAATCGATAACCTGGGTTACTGGGAACCAACAATTGAAACGCTTGCCCTTGTTTTAACATCAGTGATTATATCCATTGTTCTCGGCGTACCACTCGGTATCTGGGCATCACAAAGTGATCGTGTTAGAGGGATTATCACCCCAATTTTAGATTTCATGCAGACGATGCCTGCATTTGTCTACTTGATTCCAGCTATTCTATTCTTTGGAATCGGAATGGTGCCTGGAATCATTGCATCTGTTATTTTCGCGATGCCTCCTACAATTCGTTTAACGAATCTCGGAATTCGTCAGGTGCCTGAAGATCTGATTGAAGCTTCAAATGCTTTTGGATCCACAACGAAACAGAAGTTGTTTAAAATTCAGCTCCCACTCGCAACTCCGACGATCATGGCGGGAATCAATCAGAGCATAATGCTTTCTCTATCAATGGTTGTAATTGCATCTCTAGTTGGAGCGCCAGGACTCGGTGCGGATGTTTACCGAGCTGTAACGCAAATTAAAGTTGGTATTGGTTTTGAAGCTGGTCTTGCTATTGTTATTCTAGCGATTATGCTTGACCGGATTTCTCAAAATATAGGTAAAACAAAAAACTAAGGGGGAATTATATGTTTAATTTTAAAAAAGGATTAACAGGACTTGCACTATTCTTGTCACTCACCTTGATTCTTGCTGCTTGCGGCGGAAACAATAGCAGTGACAGTAGTGACAGCAGCGAAGGCTCAGGTAGCACAGCAATTGGTGAAGAAATGGATTATGAAATCGTTGGTATTGAGCCAGGAGCCGGAATTATGAAGGCAACAACATCTGCATTCGAAGAGTACGATAGCCTTGCAGGATGGGAACTTATCGAATCATCATCAGCTGCAATGGCTGCAGAGCTTGGTAAGGCAATTGAAGACGAGGAACCAATTATTGTTACAGGATGGACACCACACTGGATGTTCGCGAAATATGATCTTAAATATCTAGAAGATCCTAAAGGCCTCTATGGGGGAGAAGAAAACATTGAAACATTCGCACGTCAGGGTCTGAAAGAAGAGCAACCTTCTGCTCATACCATTCTTGACCAGTTCCACTGGACTCCAGAAGATATGAGTTCTGTAATGGTTGAAATTCATGATGGTGCTAAGCCTGAAGAAGCAGCTCAAAACTGGGTTAAAGAAAACTCGGATAAGGTAGAAGAATGGACGAATGGTGCTGAAGAAGTAAACGGGGAAGAAATTTCACTAGCTTACGTTGCATGGGATTCTGAAATAGCAAGTACCAACGTTGTAGCTAAAGTTCTTGAAAGCATGGGATACACAGTAGAACTCACACAACTTGATGCAGCTTCTATGTTTATCGCTGTATCAGAAGGTGATGCTGATGCAATGGTTGCTGGATGGCTTCCAATCACTCACGCTGACCTTCTAGACGAGTACGGTGACACAATGGAGCATCTTGGACCAAACCTTGAAGGTGCAAAAACCGGCCTTGTCGTTCCATCTTATGTAGAAGCAGACTCTATTGAAGATTTAAAGCCTGCTGAATAATAGATATTTAAAGCGCCTATCCTTCTGGATCAGGCGCTTTTTCTAACAAAATAAGATCTTCCATGAAAGAAAGTGCTGACAAATTTGCCAGCACTTTCTTTCATTAGTCAATAAGTCCTTTTTCTTTCAAGAATTCAACTGCTACATCTTCTGGCTCCTCGCCATCCATATCAACTTTTGCATTCATCTCAGACATTTCTTCTTCTGAAATACTGCCAGCAAATTCATTTACGACCTCTTCAAGCTCTGGATGTGAGTCAAGAACTTCTTGTCGTACAACTGGAGCGGCATAATATGGTGGGAAGAACTGCTTGTCGTCCTTCGTTGTAGCAAGGTTATAACGTGCAATGCGACCATCTGTTGTAAACGCAGGGATAACATCTACTTCCCCCTCATTCAGGGCATCGTACATAATGTTAGGATCAAGACTCACTTCATCCTTAAAGTTAAATCCATAGGCTTCCACCATTGCATCATAACCATCCTCACGCTCATAAAATGTATGGGGTGCACCAAACACCATTTCACTTGATGCTGGGACAATATCGGAGAAGGTCTCTGCTTTTAACTCCTCATTCGTTTCCGGCGTCATTGCAAGCGTATATCCATTTTCAAATCCAAGTGGCTCAAGCCAAACAAGGTTATATTCATCCTTGTATCCTTTTTTTACACGTTCAAAAATTTCATCTGCGTTTGCATCTGGATCAGCGCTTTCTTTTAATACAGCTTCAAGACCAGTACCTGTATATTCAACATACATATCAATGTCGCCATCAATCAGTGCCTGTTGAAGAATATTCACTTCGCCAATACCCGCATCTACTTCAACTTCATAATCACTGTTTGCTTTTATGTATTCTGCAAGAAGATGTGGTAGGATATATTGTTCTGTCCATGGTTTCCCTGAAATAACGATAGGATCACTTTCCTCACTCCCACTACTGCCTCCTCCACATGCAGAAAGCACCATCACAAATCCGAGCAAAAGCATCGTAACTCTCTTCAATCGAATCTCCCCTTTTATTTTTTTACTTTAACTCCCTTAGGAGTTGCTGCATTTTCTAACAGTTTAAGAATTAAATCAAATGTAAGTGCTAGAACGGTTGCTGGAAGTGCACCCGCTAGGACCAGTTCGTCTTTATTAGATGTAAGACCTCTATAGATGATATCACCAAGACCTCCAGCTCCAACAAACGTAGCAAGGGTTGCTACACCAATTGTTAAAACGGTGGCAGTTCGTACTCCAGCCATAATGACCGGAAGGGAGAGCGGCACTTCAATTTTCGTAAGAATTTGCATGTTGGTCATCCCCATCCCTCTTCCTGCTTCAATAGAAGATTGATCAACAGAAGTAATGCCAGTATAGGTGTTTCTCAAGATTGGCAGAAGTGCATATACAGTTAAAGCGATAATAGCCGTCACATTTCCGATTCCGAGAAAAGGTATTAAGAAACCGAATAAGGCAAGGCTTGGAACAGTTTGAAAAATAGAAGCCACAGCAATGAATGGTTCTGCCAGTTTCTTTCTTCGTGATATAAAAATACCAAGCGGAACAGATATCAATATGGCAATCACAATAGATATTAACGAAAGGAAAAGGTGCTCTTGAAGCGCAACAAAAATATCATCCCACCTGCTTTGCACTGTTTCAATAAACAGGACGAAAAAGTTTTCATTATTCATTCAAAGCACCCTCCTTTCCATAACTGAACTGTTCAAGCCCTGCAAGTCCACGCATCATGCTGCTTCTTGTGATTAGACCCACCAGTTTCTCGCCTTCTACCACAGGAATGTTAATCAACTGATTTTCAGCAAATTGTTTTGCGATTTCCGGATATAGCGTATTGGTTTTAACGGGTTCAATCTCCTCAATAACATCCTGAATCCGTTTCTTATCATCGCTAAAATGTTTTTGCACATGTTCAAGTGTTACAATTCCTTTATACTCTTGAGCCGGGCCAGTAACAACGAGGCTATCAACCCGGTCTGATTTCATTAATCGAAACGCTTCGGCAAGACCACGGCTTTCCTTAATAGTGGCCACCTTCTTAAACATTAAATCAATAGCAGAAGGGGGCTGTCCCATTGCCATACGCTCATCACCAATAAAGTTACGAACAAACTCATTTTTGGGATGACGAAGTAAACGATCTGGTGTATCGAACTGTAGAATTTCGCCATCTTTCATAATTGCAATTCGGTCAGCAATTTTCATCGCTTCGTCCATATCATGTGTTACGAAAACGATTGTCTTTTGAATCTCTTTCTGTAATTTAACAAGTTCATCCTGAAGCTGTTCACGACTAATAGGATCAAGCGCACTAAATGGCTCATCCATTAGTATGATGGGTGGCTCAGCCGCAAGTGCCCGGATAACCCCGACCCTTTGTTGTTGTCCCCCACTTAATTCAAGTGGATACCGGGTTCGAAACACGGACGGTTCAAGTCCAACAAGTTCGAGCATTTCATCGACTCTTTTATCAATTTTACCTTTATCCCATTTTTTTAATTTCGGGATTAAGGCAATATTCTCAGCAATTGTCATATGTGGAAGAAGTCCGATCTGTTGAATCACGTACCCTATGCTTCTTCTAAGTTCTACAGGATCCTGCTCTGAAACAGTTTTTCCATCAATATAGATTTGTCCACCACTTGGCTCGATTAATCTATTGATCATCTTCATGGTTGTTGTTTTCCCACAGCCACTTGGTCCAATTAATGTTACTAATTCGCCCTTCCCAATATGTAGATTGATATCTTTCAATGCCTCTGTGCCATCAGGAAACTTTTTGTTAACATGCTCGAATGTAATCATTCTACTCTTTCTCCTGCCTCCCCAAAATCAGTTCTTTTACCTTTTTACCCTATTATAGATATTAATTAAACCAATTAACCTGCTCTATCACAACTTTCTTACTATTACTGTAGCGTTTTACAGGAGAGTTTTCAAAGAAAAAAGCCTTCTCTGTCGACAGAGAAGGCTTTTGTATACTTCTATTCATTTAAGGCTGGTTCAAATTCTTGTTTTTTACGCGTTTTCATTTCAATAAAGAAGAATAGGATCGTTCCAATTGCAAATATCGCAGTAAAGCCTAATAGTATATAAACATTCTTCCACATGAATTCAATATCGCCGCTTGAGATAACAGCTTTTAAACCTGAAACTGTATAAGTCATTGGCAGCCATGTATTAAAGATTTGCAGTCCTTCTGGAATTAATTCAAGTGGGAACGTACCGGCACTTGTTGTCAGCTGCAATATCAAAATGATAATGGCTACAAATCGGCCGGGGTCTCCCATTGTTGTAACACAAAACTGAATCAATGCCATGTAGACGAGACTCGATACCACCGAAAATAAGAAGAACAGTGATATGCTTTGTACTTCAATCCCAAGCCCATATAATAAAACAGCATCTGAAATGAGTGCCTGAATAATTCCTACGGATAGGAGAATGCCATACTTACTCATAAACCATCCAATAGCTGAACGTGGATCTCCAGCAGGATCATGAAGTGGGAAGACGATTGACATCAATAATGCACCAACAAATAATCCAAGTGAAAGGAAATAAGGTGCAAACCCTGTGCCGTAGTTGGGAACTGAAGAAATGGCTTCGGTGTCTACATTTACTGGATCAGCGAACATATTATACGTTTCATCGTCCGCTTTCGTCTTAGATGTTTCGTCTGCAGCTTCGCCGAGCTTTTCACGAAGCTCTTCTGAACCCTCTGTTAATTTTTGTGCACCACTATCTAGCTCCTTAGATCCATCTGCTAGCTTCCCAGCACCTGATGACAATTCATTTGACCCACCTGATAACTTTGTTAGTCCATCAGCTAGTTTAGTTGAACCTGCGTTTAACTCATTCATTCCTGAGTTTAATTCACCCACTTGAGAGACTATGGAATTCCAACCGGAAGCAACTTCACTGTTCCCATTCGCAACCTCAGTTGATCCATTATGAAGTAAATCAACGCTCTTATTAGCTTCATTTATACCTTCTCCATAACTCACTAGTGCTTTTTCAAGTCGTTCTTGGCCTTGATAAAGTGCAGTAGCACCTTCCGCAAGTTGGCGTTGTCCTTCTATAAGTGCATTTACATTTGTAGACGTACCTGACAGCTTATTTGATAAGGAAGAAAAGGTTGTTGCCACTTCACCGACAGATTTTGCTGCTGAACCTGACTTTTCAGCAATAGGTTTCAGTTGACTAATTAACGCCTGTTTTTGCTCTTCAGTGTATTGGTTACTAGCTTGAATTGACTCAATCACGCCCTGAAGCTCTTTTGGAATTGCTGTTGCATTCGTCACGCCACTTGTTAATGATTGTTTCAATCCTTGAGTATCAACTTCAGGTATGGAACTCGTTTCCAAGGCTTCAACAGATGCATTTAGCCCTTCCACCAATTGCCTTGAACCGGCCTTGCTATCCTGTACTCCGACTAGAATTTTTTCTTGTCCTGATTTTAATTGATCCATCCCATTGCCAAGCTCACCAATACCATTACTCACTTGATTTGCTCCATCAGCTAGTTGTCTAATATCAGCTTGCTTATGTTTCAATCCCTCGAATAAATCAGTTGTCCCTTGACTTGCTTTACTCATCCCTGAGGCAAGTTCATATGACTTGCTTTCAGCAGAACTTAAACGGTCGCTTAATTCGATCGATCCTTCGTTAAGTTCAGCCAGGTTATCTTTTAAACGCTTTGTTCCATTTTTCAGTTCTAAAGACCCGTCTGCAATTTCTCCTGCCCCGTCGGTTGCATCTGATAATCCACCAGCAATTTCACTAAACTTGTCAAAAACAAGCTCGCTGTAATTTTCAGTGATGTTGTTCGCAATCTGAGATTTGATTTCACTAACCGCTGTTCCACCTATTTGACCGGCAAGAAAGTTAAAACTCTCATTTGGGACATATTCGAGGTTTAGCTTATCAGGATGCTCATCAAGAACCGTTGTTGATTTTTGTGAAAAATCCTCAGGAATCTTGATTTTCATATAATAGGTCTGATCTTCAAGCCCCATGTTTGCTTCTTCTTCATCCACAAAATCCCATTTAAATTCCGGTTCATCTTTTAACTTATCGACCAACTCACTGCCAATCTCTATATGTTCACCTTCAAAATCAGCACCTTCATCATTGTTCACAATTGCAACTGGAATCTGATTAAGATTTTCATATGGATCCCAGAATGCCCAAAGAAACATTCCGCTATATAAAACCGGAATAAACAAAACTGCAATAACCGGTATTAGTATTTTCTTATTACTAAAGAGCGACGCCCATTCGGAACGGAATAGTTGGGATGATTTCTTCATAATATATTTCCTCCTGTCTATATGACCATTATTCTCATTCGGTCATTTTAAAACAAAAAAAGAGTCATACTACTGTTTATTAATACAACCTCTTAAATGACCATTATATAATTTTAGTCACTTTTAATACAGATAGTAATATAACATCCTTTTTTTAGAATAGCAATAGCAGGATTTAGCTTTATGGCTAAACAGCTATTCTGGTTTAATACCAGTCATCATATAAAATTCCAGGTGATTCGCAATCTCCTCTTTGCTAAACGATTGATGGGATTTTTCCCAATCAAAAATTAGCGCAATATACATTTTGAACATGAGAAAAGCGGTAAGAGACGGATCGCATTTCTTCACTTCATCATTTGCAATCCCCCTCGCGATTTCCTGTTCAAGAAAGAAGAGGATCGCTTGTTCGACAAGATCCAGGGCCTCGATTGCAGCAGGTGTTCCGATTTCCCTTACTTCCTGTGAGAGTTTAATCGCAAGCTGATGTTGCCTACGATGTTCAAGAACGCTATAAAGAGCACGGTGCAAGTTCTCAAAGAAGGTCTTCTCCTCCTTCATAGATGTCTGGGCAAGTTCTTTCATCTCATGCACCATACTGCTTACAACTTCATAGAAAAGCTCTTCTTTATTTTTAAAAAATGTATAGATCGTCCCTTTTCCAACATTCGCAATCTTCGCTACTTGATCCATAGTAGTAGCTTTATACCCAAACATGGAAAATGACTTCTCTGCCGCTTCTAATATACTTTTTCTTCGATCAAACACAATCATTCCCCCCTTCTTATACTGTTATCAGTAGGGTGACTGTCACCGTTGTACCGACCCCTTCTGTACTTGTATAATTGATTTTCCCACCGATATTACGAATAAGCCTATTCGTGATCATTGTACCGAGACCAGTCCCTTTAGATTTCGTGGTATAAAATGGAAGACCCACTTTTTCAAGATCCTCCTTCCTCATTCCAACTCCATTATCGCTAATCACGATGTCTACGGTACCTTTTTTAATTCCATATTGTAAAACCACTTGAATGATTCCATCTTCCTCTATCGCTTCAATTGCGTTTTTCATTAAATTAACTAAGCACTGTTTCAATTCTTGAGGATTACCGAGTATTCGGAAATCATCTTTTTCTTCATACTGAATTTCCACTGCGTGGTAAGATGCTAATACCGCGATTAAATCTGTTGTATCTTTGACGACTTGATTTAAATCCATGGCTTCATACTGGTCTTTAGAAGGTTTAATAAGCATAAGATAATCCGTAATAATCTTATTTGTTCGATCAATCTCTTCTAACATAAGCGGAGCATAATTTTGAACCTTTTTATCTTTCGTATCAGTAGCAATAAACTGAAGAAGACCCCTTACTGTTGTCAGTGGATTTCGAATTTCATGTGCGATTGCCGCAGCCATTTTCCCTGCAACAGAAAGCTTCTCGAGATAGACTGTTTCCTGAAGCTGAATATTTATTATAACTAGGCGTTCAGTAAGGTAGAAAATCATGAAATAAGCAATGGCAAATGCAGCGAAATAAATCGGATAAAAATAGCTTTCTAAAGGATTAATAAACAACAAAACGATCGTTAAATAGGCCATCAAAAAGATTCCCCCTGTGAGGAGAATTACTTTCCATTTTCTAATGGATCTCTGAAAATACCCATTAAAACAATATGCGATGATGAAACCTACTATTGCGATTAGAACACCAACCCATGCATATTCTCCTCCAAGCGATAGACGAGTAAAGGAGATTGTTGCAGTGCAAATAAACCCGGGTAAACCTCCACCGTAAATCGTGACTAAAATAAGTGGTACAACTCTTAGGTCAAAAACTGTATCACCAAATTTCTCAAGTGGGAAGAGCATACAGAGGAGCGCCATTAATGAACTAACGGCGCCGAATATGAGTTTCACTTTTAAGTTGATTGAACTGGAGCGTGTAAATGGCATGACCATATTCCAGATGAATAATACTGAGAAGAGCATTGCTATATTTATGAGTAGAGGTCTTGCCATGTCCAACATCACTATTTCTCCTTTATTACTATTTGTTGCCATTAACATTCTACCATTAGACACCAAGTTAGCCTAATGAACACCTTAAAACTTTGTCTACCTCACTATTATTGGCAATAATCACGGGCATCCAATTGTCTTGAAGGTCCTCAGCTTCCTAATTAGCCTTATTAATTCACCTTTAACGTCTAAGCATAAAAAAAACCCACCCTGAGGGAGGATTCTTTAGTGGTACATTATAAAAAGTTCTTAACGGCCGTGACAGCGTCTTTTCCTTGATCAATACAATCAGGTAACCCCACACCATGATAGGAAGCACCGGCAAGGAATACACCTGGCATATCCTTTTCCACCCCGGCCTTTACAGATTCAATCCTTTTCTTATGACCCACCTCGTATTGGGGCATGGATTGTCTCCATCTTGTGATGCGATAAAACTCAGGATGCCCTTCTATTTCCATAATCTGATTTAAATCATTTAGAACTGTTTGAACGATTTCTTCATCGCTTTTTTCAACTATCTCTTCTTTACCTGCTCTTCCAACATAACAGCGCAGGAGGACTTTCCCTGCTGGAGCAGAGTGCTTCCATTTGCGATGTGTCCATGTGCAAGCTGTTATCGTATAGTCGGCATTTCGCGAAACAACAAATCCTGTTCCATCCATTGACTTTTTGACTGCTTCCTCAGGGAATGCCATCGCGACAGTTGCTACTGTTGTTGAAGGCATTTCATTTAAAGGAGCGACAGCTTTTTGGTCTCTCAACATGTGATAAACCTGTTGATGAGGCGTCGTAACAATGATTGCATCAGCTGGAATTTCCTCACCATTCGTCGTTGTAAGTAAATAGGTTCCTTCTGACCTTTGTAAGTGATCGATCTTTACATTCTTTCTTATAATCACATCAGTCAATTTCTCTTCGATAGCTCTAACGAATGACTGTAAACCAGACTTCACTGTTAGAAAAGCCGGTTTTTTCTTACCTGTGCTTCTTCTTGAAGCTGGTGTCGTCTTTTTCATCCCCAAAATTAAACTACGATACTTTTTCTCCACCTCATAAAATTGAGGAAAAGTAGACATTAAGCTCAACTTATCAATGTCTCCAGCGTATATGCCTGACAGGAGTGGTTCGATTAAGTTTTCAACAACTTCGCTTCCAAGTCTCCTTCGGAAGAACAATCCAAGTGATTGATCATTTCCATCATCTTCTCTCCTCGGAAGAACCAAATCCCCAGCTGCTCTTGCCTTTCCTTTCAATGAAAAGAGATTTGTAGAAATAAAAGGAGAAAGTTCAGTGGGAATTCCCATCACCGCTCCGCCCGGTATAGGATAAAGCTGATCATTATTAAGCACAAATGCCTGTCCGGTTGAATTCGGTACAAGTTCATTTTCCATACCAACTTCCTTTACCAGTCGAGCTGCACTTTCTTTCCTCTCAAGAAAAGAATCAGGTCCTCGCTCAATAACAAAACCATTCGTTGTATCAGTCTGGATTTTTCCGCCGAGTCGATCGGTACCTTCTAATAAGGTAATTTGGTAAGGAAGGTTCGCTGTCTTCATATCTTTCTGAAGATAATAGGCTGCTGTCAAACCAGTAATGCCGCCTCCAACAATAACTATTTTCTTTTTATTTTCACTCATCATTGATCATCTTCTTTTTCATTAATTCACGAGTCACGACTGTAGCTAGAATTTCAATAAATTCATTACTGGCATTTGGCATATCAGGACGATGGTAAGCTGCACCGAGTTCATCTGTCATTTGTCTGCATTCATAGTCGTTATCATATAGTACTTCAAGATGATCGGCCACAAAACCAACAGGACAATAGATAAAACCGGTGTATCCCTCCTGTTCAAATAGATCACGTGTCAAATCCTGAATGTCAGGACCAATCCATGGGTCAGGAGTATTTCCCTCGCTCTGCCAGCCGATTGCGTAATGTTTAATTCCCGCTGCGTCAGCAATATGTTTTGCCGTCTCCTGAAGCTGAGCAGGATATGGATCTCCATCCTGCAATATTTTCTCAGGTAAACTATGAGCGGAAAAAATCACTATGGTTTTCTTTTTCTCATCTTCATCCATTTCACTTAAACATGATTTCAATTCATTAACCCAGTACTGAATGAACTTGGGCTCATTGTACCACTGGTCAATCGAATGAATAACTGGAAAGCCCTTTTTATTTGCTTCTGCTTTCGCACGTTCGTTATAAGTTTTTACACCAACAGTAGAATAATGTGGAGCAAGCACAATGCTGATCGCCTCTGTTACTCCATCTTTTTGCATACTTTTAACAGCATCTTCTACAAATGGTTCAATATGTTTTAATCCTAAATAGCTCTTAAACTGAACTTCTTCACCGTACTGTTCGTTCATTCGATCTTCAAGCTTTTGAGCCTGTGCTTTTGTAATATCTGCTAAAGGTGAGATACCACCTATTGCCTCATATCTTTCGATTAAATCCTGCAACATTTCTTCTGTAGGTTTTTTCCCTCGTTGAATATGAGTATAATATGGTTCAATCTCCTTTTCACTTCGCGGTGTCCCATAAGCCATTACAAGAAGGCCAATCGTTCGCTTCATACTGCACCTCCCGATTCCCCCAATTCCTTAGCTGTTCTTACGTGTATAATCGTGTACAAAGTTTGTTAAGCGCTGAAGAGTTTCTACCTTAACCTGTGGGAAAACTCCATGTCCTAAATTGAAGATATATCCAGGCGTTTCCATTCCTTGATCAAGTATTTCTTTCGTGCGCTCCTCGATTACTTCCCAGGGAGCAAGAAGTAGTGCAGGCTCAAGATTTCCCATTAACGGCCTTGTAATGCCCTCGATTTCTCGTGCTTTCTTGATGGTTATACGCCAGTCAATCCCAATCACATCTAAAGGAAGTTTATTCCACTCCTGAATGAGATGGCTCGCACCAACTCCAAACATTAAAAGTGGAACACCTAGCTCTTTAAGGGAAGAAAAGATTTTATTCATAATCGGTGCAATATAAGTGCGATAGTCCGCTTCATTTAAAGCGCCAACCCACGAATCAAACAATTGAATCGCCTGGGCGCCTGCCTGAACCTGAGCCGTTAAATAAGCAATTGTCATGTCACCAAGTTTATTCATGAGACGATGCCAGCCCTCTGGATCAGAGTACATAAATGCTTTTGTCTTATAATAGTTTTTTGAAGGGCCACCTTCAATCATATAGCTCGCTACAGTAAACGGCGCACCACTAAATCCAATTAACGGTACCGATAGCTGCTCTCTTAGCATCTTGATCGTTTCCATTACATAAGGAATATCTTTCAGCGGGTCCAGTTCCCCAAGACGATCAATGTCCGACCTCGTCTTAATCGGATTGTCGATGACAGGACCGACACCTGATTTTATTTCAACGTCTACTCCAATTGATGGGAGTGGGGTCATAATATCAGCGAACAGGATCGCTGAATCAACACCAAGCTGTTCTACCGCAAATCGCGTTACCTCTGCAGCTACTTCTGGATTTAAATTCATTTCATGAAAGGAATATTTTTCGCGAATTTTTCTATATTCAGCCTGATATCGACCCGCTTGTCTCATATACCATACAGGTGTATGGTCTGTCTCTTCTCCCCGGCATGCCCGAAGAAATTGATCATTAAATGGTGCTTTACTCATGCTTGTCCACCTTCCTAATACAAAACGTTCATTTTTATATCCCTACATACTATAGCGATTGATGCCTTTAGTGTACAGATAATCCGATAAAATGTCATAAAATTGTCCATGTTTGAAGCCGTTTTCACTTATACCTTATCATAACGGTATATGCCATAATGTGATAGTCATCACTGTTTTTTAGGTCAATTTCTTTCTCTGCAAGCTACTCTATATCCCTTTTCTCATTTTCGTCGTTTCTAAACCTATCAAGCAAGCTAACCGAAGCCTCATTAGAAGGATTCCCTTCTTGATCCGTCAAGGGATTGTATGGAATGACTTCGTACGATACTGAACCAAAGAAAGATATTGAATTTCTAGTATACTCCCCCTTCCCCTGTACTTCGTCAATCTGTTTCCGTTCCCCATCTTTTATTTCATAGATGTGATAGATGACTCGGTCGTCTTCTGATGACGTCCAGTTCAGCTTCACCGCTGGTAATCCATATAAAAGATCAAATTCCGCACTTAGATCGTTGATATTATTAAGTGAGATCGGTTTCTCCATGTCGTTTACGTCAGAAGGCTTGTTAAATTCTTTCAGACTATTCTTATTAATACTAGCATTAACCACTTTCTTAAAAAGTTGAACCGGATATTCACTGCCACCTGTTAGATATTTTTCTTCTGTTGTACGATCATACCCCATCCAAACCGCACCAACTAGCTCAGGTGTAAAACCAACAAACCAGGCATCACGTGCCCCACCTGGAACACCTTCAAATGTGGTCGTACCTGTTTTGCCCGCAACAGACACCTTTACCTCACCGCTCGTTGCCGTACCGTTTTGGACAACTCCTTCTAGAATTCTCGTCATATACCACGCTGTTTGTTTTGAATAAACTTTTTCTTCATCTAGCTTCGCCTTTCCCACAAGCTCGCCATCATGATCGTAGATCTCGGTTATAAAGTGAGGATCCACCCGTTTACCTTCCGCAACAAAGGGACTATAGGCTTCCATCATTTCGAAAGGGGAAACACCCTTATCAATTCCTCCAAGAGCGATTTTGAGATCGTTATCTTCTACATCAATACCATTTTTCTCTAAATACGTTTTTGAGTAATTAATCCCAATTTCATTTAATAACCAGACGGCAGGAGCATTTGCCGATATCCGAACTGCATCATAAAGGGAAAGCTGGCCTTTATATTGATTGTTGTAATTTGATGGTGAATACCCATCATAATCAATTTTTTCATCTTTTAATAACGTGTAAGGACTGTACTCCTTCTTTTCAAGCGCTGGACCATACACAGCTACAGGCTTTAATGAAGATCCAGGTTGCCTTTTAGCAGTGACATGGTTAAGTCCCTTCTGTACATACTCTCTTCCTCCCTGTACAACTGCAACACCACCGGTTTTAACATCCATCATGGTTAGGGCACCTTCAGGGGGCTCATTCTTGACGCTTCCAGGGAAGAGGCTACTATTCTGAAATTGATCATAAGCAGTCTTTTGGAGCTTAACATCCATTGGTACTACAATTTTATAACCGCCTCTTAATACTTCTTCATTTGAAAGATTGTATTTCGTTTTTGCTTCTTGAAGCGTCATATCAATATAGGTTAGAAAAGCCGGCTCCTTCGTCACCTCTGCTACATCAAGTGAAAGCGTCTTACCCTGAAGACGGACTGCTTCCTCAGGGGTCACATAATCATGCTTCTCCATTAATGAGAGAACGAGATCTCTCCGCTCTTTACTTTTATCAGGATTATTAATTGGTGAATACGTGGATGGCGCTTTAGGTAAACCAGCAAGCATGGCTCCTTCCTCCATACTTAATTCAGAAGCTGATTTATTGAAGAACATTTTTGAAGCAGACTGAATCCCATATGCACCATGCCCAAAATAAATCTGGTTCAAATACATTTCAAGTATTTTATCTTTGCTATAATTTCGTTCGAGGTTAATCGCAATCACAGCTTCTTTTGTTTTTCGCAGCCACGATTTATCGTTTGTTAAAAACACATTCTTTGCTAGTTGTTGGGTAATTGTACTTCCACCCTCTACTTTCTCTCCTGCAAGGATGTCACGATAGAGCGCGCGGCCGATCGCCTTCACATCCACACCATGGTGATCATAGAACCGACTATCTTCTGTAGCAATAAACGCATCTTCCACATGATTAGGAATGTCATCTATTGATATGGGATCACGATTTTCAAAATAAAGTTTAGTAATAAGTTCCCCATTAGAATCAACAAGCTGTGAAGCAGAGTTCATCACAAGCTTTTTTTCATCGATCACGTAATTCCCTGCAAGCAGAATACCTAAATAGCCTAATAACCCTATAACAAAAACTGCTGTTGTGATAACCATCCCTATTCCAAGTTTCTTCATTCTATGAGGCACTCCTTAGATAACGTTGAATTAAAGCTAAGCTTACAATAAAAAAACGTATTTTTGTACCATCTACAATGACGATTTGGTTTAGTTTTTGCCAAATAAGGGTAAAGTATCACGTAATTCTGCCAGATCACTTTTTGAAAGGATGAGTGGAATGAACGTTTATGTTACATATGGGACGTACGAATATTTGTCAAAGTTAAAAGAAGATCACAACGAGAAAGGTGTCATGCTGTTATCTAATCCAGATGGAGCTGCTCTTTATCATGAAACTCCTTCAAAAACCTTTTTCAAGAATGCAAAAAGCTATGAGCTAATGGATCAAAAAGGTGGGGTTTCTGATCCTGGCTTTGTGGTTTTAAATCACATTCCAGTTGAAGAAAGCGAACGTGCTGTTTTCGAAGACCGATTTAAAAATCGAGCAGGCAAGGTTGAAAGCGAACCCGGCTGTCAGGGTATTCGCATACTCAGGCCGCTTCACAACGACCCTTATATCGTCGCTACTTTCTGGGATAGCGAGAAGGATTTTAAGAATTGGCAATCGTCTGAAGCATACGATGCTGCCCACAAAAACAGAAATACAAGCAAAGGATTACCAAAGACTATCTTTTCAGGAAAACCATATCTAAAAACGTATCAAGTCGAAAAGAACGGTCTTGTTTAATCACCATTATACCCGGGTACAGAGGCAGGGATAGCCTAATTCATACAGGAGTGATCGTAATGCTAGTAAGCGAAAGTGAAGTTTATCGCTATAGTCTGGACACGAGTGATGGTAAAAAGGGTAGTGTAAAGCAGTTCTATTTTGATGATGAACACTGGGCCATCCGCTATCTTGTTGTTGATACACACAAATGGCTTCCAGGTCGTAAAGTCCTTCTTTCTCCGATTTCAATAGAACGTTTGAATCACGTTAAAGAAACAATATCCGTTTCCCTTACAAGTGAAGAAGTGAAAAACAGTCCTGATACAGATACAGAGCAACCTATTTCTCGAAAGCACGAAATGGAGATCAATCGCCACTTCAGCTGGCCATATTACTGGGTAGGAACCGGCGCTTGGGGTGGTGGTATGTACCCGAGACCTTTCATGGCAGAGGATATGGTCGAAGAAGAATCCCCTCTTCAACCTTCAGATAATGAGGAAGAAAGCCATTTACGCAGTACAAAAGAAGTTTCTGGTTACCATATCCAGGCGATTGACGGAGAGATTGGTCACGTGGAAGATTTTATTTTCGACGAAGAAACATGGAAACTTCGCTATTTCGTAGTTGATACGAAAAACTGGCTCCCTGGTAAACAAGTGTTGGTTTCTACCCATTGGATTTCAGACATCCACTGGCAAGATCGCACGGTACATGTCGATATACCACAGGAGGCGATCAGAAATTCGCCTGAGTTTCGGCTTAACGAACCCATTTCCCGTCGATTTGAAGAAAATCTTCACTTGCACTATGGAAAAAGAGGATACTGGGAATTTTAATAACAAGCGAGGTGGTCTTCCACCTCGCTTATTTCAGACAAAGAGTGAACTAATTTCCCAGGAAATCCTACCGTTTGACAGCAGGCGGCGCATTGGGAGAACAACCATTCAACAATAAACCAGCCTATTCATCCGTTTACTATACTAAATAAAAAGGAAAACCGTAGAAAAAAGAGATAGATAGGAGCTTTTTTGTGGAGAAATCAAACAAGAAAAATCAAAAAGCAAAGTATCCTGAGAGGCAGTTTTACTTCCCAGCGCAAATTGTAGAAACGTTTATTGCAAAAGGCGAAGCACATAGTGATCGTCCTCTCAATCGTCAATTTATTCTTTCCATATTAGCAGGCGCTTTTGTTACGTTTGGAGCTATCTTTTCCGTGCTCATTGCACTCGGGGTCGAAACAGAAGGCATTCATAACCTTCTTGCTGGGATTGGTTTTGTAACAGGATATGCGATCGTTTTTATATCTGGCGCAATATTGTTTACAGAGGTAAACGTTCTTCTTCCCACGTATATTTTACAAAGAAAATTCTGGATTCCGAAGAATATTATGAAATTCTGGGTCGTTTGTTATCTAGGGAATTTATTGGGTGCCCTTCTCGTTGGTGCTCTCGTTGTAGCATCAGGCTCCCTTACACCTGAATTTTATACAGAATTAAACACATACACTGAGCATAAGATGAAATTCCTATCGAAGGGGACGTTGGGATGGTTTCAAATCATGCTCTCTGGAGTCATCGCTAACTGGTTAATCGGAATGGCTGCATTCCTTGCAACTGCAGCACGCGATTTGACTGGGAAAGTACTGGCTACAACACTTCCTGTTATTATATTTGTAGCCGGAAACTTTCAACACAGCGTGGCGAATATGGGGTATTTCAGCACTTCGTTTATCCATGGTGCTGAGTATACATGGGTAGAGTTTCTATTTTTCAACCTCGTTCCTGCGAGTATAGGTAATTTAATTGGCGGAGGGATTTTAGTTGCCCTTACGTTCACTTATGCTTTTAAAGAAGAAATAAATGAAGAAGCTTTTCCAAGAGAAGAAGCGGAATAGGAAAAAGGAGCAGTGCAAATCTGCTCCTTTTTCCTATTCATGAATGAAAGATAGACTAAGTCTTCTAATAGGGTGTAGACTTTTGTCGATAAGGGAATAAGAGGAGAAGATTAAGAGAAAGGGGAATGGCATTGACACGTACAGCAATCATCTTAAACCCTAAAGCGGGAAATGTGAAATTGGTTGACCAAATCGATATCATCCAGGAGAGACTAAAAGTTAAGTTCGGAAATGTCACTCTATATAAAACAGAATACCCTGGTCACGGGGCTGAATTAGTAGAACAATTAGCTGATAAAGTTGATGTATTGATTGGGGCTGGCGGAGATGGCACCATTTACGAACTGGCTAATGCCATTTGCCAAAGAGGTAAACGTCCAGTATTTGGCGTGATCCCTGGTGGAACATGCAATGATTTCTCTAGAGCACTTGGTATCAATCAGAATCCGCTTCAAGCCGTTGAACAACTCCTGGAGGATCATCGATCACTAATAGATGTTGGAAAGTCGAATGATGAATACTTTCTAAATTTCTGGGGAATTGGCTTAATCACTCAAGCTTCAGAAAATATTAATCCAGATACCAAGGAATTATTTGGGCGACTGTCATATTACATTAGCACAGCCCAAACGATTAATAATCCTGTCCCCTTTCACCTTAAAGTGGAAGCTGATGAAGCCAATTTTGAAGGAGAAGCTGTTATGATGATCGTAGGGAATGGCCCATTTACGGGGGGGATTCAAGCCTTTTTTCCACAAAACAACCTTAAGGATGAAGAATTTGATATTCTCATTATAAAGGAAACGTCTCTTCCAACATTCTGGTCCATTTTTCAATCAAAAATGTTTAAACAGTCGCGGTTTAATGAAGCTATTATCCATTTTCAAGCGAAAAACTTAACCGTATCGACTACACCTAACCAAACTATCGACTGTGACGGAGAGCGAAACTTCACAACCCCGTCTACACTCGAAGTTTTACCAGGATATTTAACTGTCCTTACTGGAGAAAACTTTTTTGAATGATCCAAAGCTAACGGACGATCGTTTAATCCATAGCAACCATTCCAATGAGAAAATACAAGCAAATAGCCAGAGTGCTCCTGCTGAATAACCTGCCAGGACATCACTTGGATAATGAACGCCGAGGTAAATCCTACTAAACCCAATCAGCAATATGAATAGGAAAACCAGTACCGCACTGATCCATTTAGTTGTCCTACCTCTCTGGCTTCTTACAATGAGATATCCGAGAAAACCGTACAAAATAAATGATCCCATTGAATGTCCGCTTGGAAAGCTGTATCCCACCGCATCATATGCTGCATCTACTGTAGGTCTTGAACGTTCAAAGAAATTCTTAAGAACCGTTGTTAAGAGACCTCCCGCTCCTTGCGCTATAACAAAGGATATAATACTCCAGAGATCTTTCTTTTTAAACCATAGGATCGCAATGGTTGCGATCGTGACGACCGTTATCCACCACACAGATCCAAGCTCTGTAATAATTTCCATTAAATTAAGCAGCCAATCTGAACGAACTACATCAATTCCTGAAATAATTGCCTGATCAAAATCAAGCGTTTCTTTCTCCAAAATTTCTTCTGCAAGCTCTGAAAACAACATAATAGCTAGAATGGCAACAATGAGGCCAAATGCGTTCAAAACCAGGGGATACAAGACCTTCTTTTGCTTCAGGACACCTGGAAAAGATCTGAAAAACTCGTTTTTATTCATGCAGATCTCGCCTTTCGTTCAAAATTTAAATGCCGTTGCAAAATATCTATGATCGAAAATTATAAGTCCTTATAAAGTGAAACTTCCATCAGAGGGAGTTTTGCTTCATCCCCCTCTGATGGTTAGTTGAACCAATCGGACCTTTAGGGGCAGTTGACCCCCACCTAAACCTCTCGATTGATTTACATTTTGAGGTGGGGGTTTTACTGCCCCTTAAGGCTGGGATAAAAGTAGTAAACAGAACAATTTTAAAAAAAGCCGCTGACTAGCAGCGGCTTTTCAACTACTTAACTTTATTTACCATGCGTACAAGAAGATGCGCAAGCTCATGGCGTTGCTCTTTATTGCCTACAAGCCAGAGCTCCTGAAGAAGTTTCTCTTCACGGTTCTTAGGTTCTTCTTTCTGAGCGAGATACCCCGCTACTTTCTCAGCAGCCTGAGCTAACATCTCTTCGCTAAGCCCTAATTTCTCTCCGATCTCAACTCTTTTAGCGAGATAGTCTTTAAAGCCTTCAAAGTTCGATAAAATGTCTTCCTTACGATCTTCACTCATTCGGTCTATTGTATCGTCTACTTTATTAACATTTAGATTACTATCTTTGTCGACAAGATGATTCTTTTCACTCATGATTAAACACTCCTGATTAGCTGTCCATGACAGACAGGGATTTTTCAATAAACGCTGGAATATCGTCAGGATTACGGCTACTTACAAGATTCCCTCCACAAACGACTACCTCTTCATCGTAGACAATAGCCCCTGCATTCTTAAGATCGGTTTGAATAGATTTAAATCCAGTAATGTTACGTCCGTTTAACACTTCAGCTGAAATAAGCAACTGTGGTCCGTGGCATATGACCAGTGTTTTCTTGTTCATAAATGCCATCTTCTTCGTGAATGCTACAAAACGATCATCAGCACGTAGTTCATCTGGAGACACTCCTCCAGGTATAAATAGTACATCAAACTCCTCAGGCTTCACATCGTCAATGCCTTTATCAGAAATTACTTTAGCATCTCCCTGTTTACCTGTCAGTTCTTCTCCTGCTTGATGGCTGATAACAGTAAGAGAATGACCTGTACTCTTAAATTGCTCAGCTGGTTTTGTATATTCTACATCCTCAAACATGCTTGTCATAAGTATAGCTACCTTACTCAATTGAAGCCCTCCTATATGTGCTATTATACTTTACATAGTTGATTATTACCCCCCCTTCTATCTGTCAAACATTCTTTATATTGTTCATTAGTTTTCTCATATTTATGTTTTATTGCACGGGAGTAAGGGTAAAATTAGTATGGAACCGAAACTGAATTGAATTAGAAAGGATGTTTAGAATGGCAGACAAAAAACAAGAACTTATTGATGGACTAAATGTAGACCTTGCGAATGAGTATGCGGCAAGTATTATGTATACTTACAATGCGGCAGTTGTTTCAGGATTATACCGCCAAACATTGAAACCTTTCTTCGAGAGCGAAATTGCAGATG
Organism: Pseudalkalibacillus hwajinpoensis; assembly: GCF_039851965.1. Lineage (NCBI taxonomy): Bacteria > Bacillati > Bacillota > Bacilli > Caryophanales > Guptibacillaceae > Guptibacillus > Guptibacillus hwajinpoensis. Next base: position 1,670,614 of record NZ_CP156674.1, read on the forward strand.
AACTGGGACACGCACTATATCTTGCAGAGAAAATTAAAGTACTTGGTGGCACGCCAACAACTGCTCCTGCAGAAGTCAAACAGCTAACAGATGTAAAAGAAATGCTTCTAGAAGCTCGAGGCGCTGAAAAGGAAACTATTGACCGATATGAAAAGCGTAAAAAGCAAGCTGAAGAGCTTGGATATACAGAGCTAGTTGTTAAACTTGATGACATGATTTCTGATGAAACACACCATATGGAAGAAATGGATCGCATCCTTAGCGATTCACGTTTCGAATAGATCGTAATATAAAAGAGCGAGCCGATTTTATATTGGCTCGCTCTTTTTTTATTTTTCTACTGATTCGGAGAGAATGATTCGCTGGCGATACGCATTCATGGCATTTTCACCCAGCCAATCAATAAAGTGATAATTTACAAGAGCTCCTACTACCGCTCCAATCCCAGGAATCATCTGAAGAAACTTTGGAAGATCAATATAGTCTCTATACTCCATTTGAAAAGCTTTCCAATCATGCTCATCATTAAATTTATTCTTCTCTGTAGAAGCCTGATCCCAGTTCTGCATACGTTTATACACTTCTTTTCTGAAGCTATTAGATGAAAAAGCCAATTGAAAAACATGAAGAATAAATACTCGCTCTCGTAACTTCTTCGCATCATATCCATATATACTGGCGATATCAAACAGCATTTTCATTTTTATCGACAATAGCAGTGGGAAATCAGCCAATCCCAGAAAAATGCCACCAGCTCCTGTACCTGCGCCTTCAGCCGCTGCAACTCGCTTGTAGGTTACAATAGCCTGTCTCGCCTGCTTATCTCTAAATACCATCGATTGATTTTGAATAGGCTCTTTAACCGTATACGTATTTCCTTTAAGTACTGCCTGAACCATTGTTTTCACACTGTTAGTTACAAGAGCATGTACACGTTCTGGAATCGCCCGATTGATGCGAGTCTGAACGTTTTTGGCAGAGCGTGAGAACATTGATGATTTTTTCTTCATGCTTCTCTCCCATGACTCTAACTCTTCTTTAACCTCATCATAATAATCGTTCATGGCATACTTCCTTTTATGTTAGTTAACAGCTTTCAGCTTACCCTTTGCACCTCTAAGTGATGCAAAAGAAACCGCCAGAGCCCCGGCAAGTGCAACTAAAAATAACTCAATTACATTGAAACGAAGAAGAAAGGAAAGAACTGCAAAAGAAGTCGCCTGAACACCAAGCAGTCTTACTAGAAGAGCACGATAGGCTTTCCCTTGTTCCGTTTCAGAAACCGGATAGAGCTTCACCATGACATGAGCTTGAAAATGCGGATAAAGCGTGCGCAACTGAACAGCAGTCATATAAACAATGAGCGCAGCTCCAATCATTCTTCCCGTTATACCCGGTACAAAAGCAATGACTATAAATCCAATAAATAGCAGGCGAATATAAATTCCAAAATATTCATTACTCCGTATAAATGCTTTTTGATAAAGGGTCTCATAAACCGTATTCGACGGAAGTAGTTTCTCTGCCATCGCACTTATTGTACGCCTTTGTTTAACAGACTGCTTTAATTTAGGTACATCAGTAAACAAATTTGCAGTCCGATAAAACTTCATACTCTGTTTTTCATCGAGTTTCAGTAGATTATCCCATTTAATGGCATAGTTACGTTGGAGAGGATAAAAAACGAAAAATAGTGTCGCTACAATGATTCCAGCAGCTAGAGCCACATATATCCACAGTGCCTGTATGAGCAACATGTAAGTTACCAGCATCGTTAGCACTAATCGAATGAATGTATAGCCAATAACTGATTGGTGTGCCGGTAGATGAAGTTCCATCCACTTCATAACAACATTTACCCCTTTTAATAGAACAAGCACAGTTATGACGAACACATAATAGGCCGTTCCAGCATTCGTTTCATGCTGGTATAATGGCGCAAGAATTGTTAAGACAACAACGGTAATAAAAACCTGAAGTAGAAAGCTGTAAAGAAGTGATTTACGAAAATAGCCAGCTAAACGGTCTTCGGCAGGTAACAAAAAGACTAGATCCGCTTCAGAAAGAAAGAAGCGAAGCGGTGTACGCACGATTACAGCCGCAGCAATAACCGTCATGATAGCAAGACCAGGGAAAGCATCTGGTAGTACTTTCAGCAGTTCACTGTAATAATACGCCCCAAATATGAGTGTCAGAACGAGCGTGAATAGAAAACTGCTGTTTCCTATTAATCGAAAATACCTGAGCGCAATCTTCCAGAACGCACCAGCTCGTTCCTTCCATAACGTATCAAGCTGCATCATTTCCCGCTCCTGGTCGCTTTAATATAAATATCATCAAGCGTAGCTGTTGACTGACCAATTTCTTTCCGCAATTCTGTCATTGTGCCTGACATCACAATTTCTCCATCATGGAGAATAATAAAACGGTCGCAGTACCGCTCCGCTGTGGAAAGAATATGCGTTGACATTAACACACCTGCACCTTCTTCTTTCATTTGAAGCATAGTATCAAGAAAAGACTGAATACCAATAGGATCAAGGCCGACGAATGGTTCATCAACGATGTATAGGGAAGGTTTAACTAGAAAGGCACACATAATCATCACTTTCTGTCTCATCCCTTTAGAAAAATGACCAGGAAACCACTTTTTCATATTCGTCATCCGAAACTCTTTAAGAAGCTCTTCCGCTCTCTCCTTCGACTCTTCACCAAGCTCATAAGCAAGGGCAGTCAATTGTAAGTGCTCCCAGAGAGTAAGTTCGTCATATAATAACGGGGTCTCAGGTATGTAAGAAAATTGTTTGCGGTAGCTATCTTTATTCTCAGAAAACGTGCTTCCTGCAACACGAATACTCCCTTTCATTGGATCAAGCAGACCAAGAATATGCTTGATTGTCGTACTTTTCCCTGCACCATTTAAACCAATTAACCCTACGATTTCGTTCGACTTAACGTTAAGTGATAGGTCATGCAGGACAGGCTTATTGGCCTGATACCCACCAGTAAGATTGTTTACTTCTAATATTGAATTTGTCATAGAGGTCCTCTCATTTCTTCATTTGACTTCATTTTAACAAACTTTATCCCTTTGAGTGGAGTAACTGCCCAGTCCACTCTCGGGTATTGGCATTGGGGTCGCATTACTATATCCCCTCACAGGGGATGAATCCCCTTCTGATGGAAGTTACACTTTAATCCTCCGTCTCAATACTTGTTCACATCTTACCCTGTTTCATCTGGCGTTTCTACAAGAATCCTCCATTGTTCAGCAAACGGTTGAAAATAGTTGAATAGATTTAATCATTTGCGAACATCCTTATTATAGGGTGCAACGTCTTCCCTTAAACAAGTTGCACCCAGGGCTCTGCACCCCCGGCAGGGCCCATTTTACTGTTTAGATCACCTTTCCTCCCTTATTTTCTGTTAAAATTCAATCCCAATAATAGATGTAAGGACAAGTGTATATGAAAATTATGGTACGATGAATAAAAAGATTGAAAGGATGATAATTATGAGCCACTCGCCTGATTGCATCTTCTGCAAAATTGTTAATGGAGACATTCCTTCTGCAAAAGTTTATGAGAACGAGGATGTACTCGCATTTCTTGATCTCACTCAAGTAACTGAAGGACACACGCTCGTCATTCCAAAAAAGCATCAGCAAAATATTTATGAGCTTGAATCCGACACAGCGTCTAAACTATTTGCTGCCGTTCCTAAAATCGCAAATGCCCTACGAGCGAATTTCACCCCTGAAGGCATGAATATTTTAAATAATAATGAAGCTATTGCTGGACAATCTGTCTTTCATTATCACCTCCACCTTATTCCGCGTTACGGCAAGGGGGATGGTTTTGGTGCGGTTTGGAAAACACACGAGAATGATTATGATGCCGATACATTACAGCGGCTCGCTGAAGGTGTTCGTTCTCAATTGAAATCATAACGAAATACGAAAACAGGAGGCCAACTAAGGTCTCCTGTTTATTTATGAACGCGTCATTTCATTTAATGTATGAAAACCATTCGGTTCAACCCAATCAGGATGATCAAACGTTTCATCCATTCCACTAAGCATTGTCGATATTTTTGATCGTAAATTATCATTCCAACGCAATTCATGAATAAACTCTTCTCTATGCCCTCCATAACCAAGCATGCTTTTCAGTTCATTTAATAAATCTGCCTGCCACATGGAAGTGACTGTTGATTCTCCTGGTATATCAATAAATCGAACGAATGAGCCATCACGTTTATAGGCATGAGGATAATAATAAGCATATACTCGCTCAAAATGCTCGCCTGTCTTCAGTGTTAATTTTCCATGACGGTGCTCACGAAGAACATAGCCTCCCTCCGTTCGATTTAATAATTCCAGCTGCTCTCGATCAACAAACGTCACCCACACTTCTGTCTTTGCACCAGGTACCGGGGCAATCACAGCTGGAATCGCCCCATATGGTGCAAGAAAAGATCCAGCTACCACATCGGTATCGGTTATCTCGGCACGGTAATAAAGAATAAAATCATTTAGATCTGGATTAAGACTAAATTTGTACCTGAGTTGAGCAAGGCAAACATTCGAACCATATGCAAGAAGTGGAATACGATCCTCAATAGGAGACAGGCCCTCAGTTCCTAAAAGTTCCTCTACCGTAAATTGTTCTGTTGAGGCGAAGGCGAGTGAACCAGAAACGTCCTCTCCTCTCGCATAGTGAACTATTTGTTTTTCTACTGATACGTTTACTCTTTCATCAATTCTATGTGCTTTACCGTTATGGTAAAGAAAAGAAGATGAAGGTCGTGGTCCTGGATAAATATCTGGATGGTCATAGGGTCCGATATGTATTGGTTTGTTTTCGCGATACATTGTTTACACCACTTTCTATACTTTCTCTTCTATTAGAATAGCAAAATACGCAATAGGAGCAAATATCTCATCAATACTAAATTTTCGAAAAGATTAGAAAAAAGCATAGCACCGACGAAACCTTTAATGATAGGATGATTACAAGCAAATTTAAGGTATCGAATTACAATGCTAAAGGAGTGTCTACTAGTGGAACGTCGTTATAATTTTAATGCCGGCCCTTCAGCACTACCACTGGATGTGCTGGATCATGCTCAATCAGAGCTTCTCAGCTATCAGCAGCTTGGTATGTCAATTATGGAATTCAGTCACCGCAGCAAAGAGTACCAGAAGATTCACGATGGAGCCAATGAACTTTTAAGAGAGCTTCTTCACATTCCAGACGATTATGAAGTCCTGTTTCTCCAGGGTGGAGCAAGTTTGCAATTTTCCATGATTCCAATGAACTTCCTCTCTCCTGAACAGCAGGCCAACTATATCATCACAGGAAGCTGGTCCCAAAAAGCGTTAAAAGAAGCCGAAAAAGTTGGTAACACGTATGTAGGAGGCAGTAGTAAAGACTTACACTTCCGTCGCATCCCGAATTTTGAAACATTAAAGTATAGCAATACTGATGCTTATGTACACCTTACGTCTAATAACACTATTCATGGAACACAGTGGAAAACCTTCCCTGATCGACCTCAGTCTACGTTCATCGCAGATATGTCGAGTGATATTCTAAGCCGCACTCTTCCTATTAATCAATTTGGCCTTATCTATGCGGGTGCACAGAAGAACCTTGGCCCGGCTGGTGTTACCGTCGTTATTTTGAAGAAGGACATGTTAAAGAACATCCCCGACAGACTTCCGACGATGCTTGATTATCGCACACATGTGGACAAGCAGTCTCTATACAACACACCGCCATCTTTCGCTATTTACATGCTTTCTCTTGTTCTGGAATGGACGAAGAACAAAGGGGGAATCAGTGCAATCGAAGAGCTTAATAAAGACAAGACAAAAATTCTTTATAATACGATTGACGGAAGCAAAGGGTTCTACAGTGGAACAGCAGAAGAGGAAAGCCGCTCTTCAATGAATGTAACCTTCAACTTACCGAGCGAAGAGCTTGAAGCTCTTTTCCTAAAAGAAGCTGAAGAAGAAGGCTTTATTGGCTTGAAAGGGCATCGTTCCATCGGTGGCTGTCGAGCATCCATTTACAACGCTGTTCCAATCGAGTCCGTAAAAGCACTAAGCGATTTCATGCATACTTTCCATCACAAACACAATATTTAACACTTTTCAACAAACTTCGTTTGTTATGATAAATAAAATAGTTCTTTCGCAGCAGGCACATAGCGCATTGTTGGAGAGAATACCGTCAAATGGCGGACAATGAGATGAGAAGAGGAGAGATTTTCAACATGAAAACAAAAAATTTAGTACTAATGGCATTATTACTGGGTATTGGGACAATTCTTCACGCTATTATCCCCGGGTTAATTTCTGGTATGAAGAATGACATGTTGCTTACAATGATGTTTCTAGGAATATTACTGTTCCCTGAACGTAAAAGCGTGCTTGTTCTCGGGCTTGCAACGGGTGTCATTTCTGCTGCGACTACAACATTTCCTGGCGGACAGCTTGCAAACATGATAGATAAGCCGATTACGGCTTTTGCCTTTTTTGGACTCTTTATGCTCGTTAAGCGCTTCGGTCAGTCATTAATCACAGCGGGCGTATTAACAGCAATCGGAACAATGATAAGCGGAGCTATATTCCTCGGAGCTGCACTTGTGTTTACAGGTTTACCTGGTGGAGCTGCCTTTACAGGTTTATTCTTAACCGTTGTCCTTCCAACAGCTGCAGTCAATACAATTGCGATCGTACTCATTTATCCAGTTGTACAATCTATTCTTAAACGCACGAGCTTTGCATTTTAATATAGAAACACATTAAGAAACCGGCCAAATATATGGCCGGTTTTGTTATATCTTCACTCCAGTCTCCCACTCACGAAACTTTTCAAGCTCCTGTTTTAATTGACCTGCAATAAAGCCAATTACTGCTACATCATCCAGTAATCCGACCCCTGCCAAAAGGTCTGGAACGGCATCAATTGGGCTAACAAAGTAAAGCAAACCACCTACGATGAGGATAATTGATTTTCTCGAAATATCCCGGTAAGTACCTTTTCGTACTTCCTGAACAAGTCGCGAAAATGTTTTTACATCGACCCACATATCATCCATACCTTTTCGACCTTTGTATAGAGCTCCTTTTTTCAAGGAGTCCATTGAAATTTCTTGCATCCGGTCTTTATCCTTCACCACCGATACCGCTTTACGCGTCATTCGTTTAAAAACACTTCTGACCATTCGATTCATTTAAACACGCTCCTTTAACTACCCTTCTCTCTATAAGATACCTCAAATGAGCGTGTTTCTAACATTAAAACTGATATTCTATGTTTGTGGCTGGTAAGCCGTGGGGAAAATAGGATAAGGTCGGGTTAAAATAAGAGCACTGCCATCGAGAGTCCTAAAACAAGAAACACAATGGCACACGTTCCAAAAACGTAAGCATTCTTTTGTTTGCGAATCAGTTGCTCGTTATGAAATGAATATTTCCTAATAAGCAGAAGTCTACTTACCATTGCAGTCAGTAGGAGACTACCTGCCGCAATAAGGAAAAAGATAAATCCAACCATACCTGTTTCCTCCCTTTTGCATAACGTTTATTACAAGGTATATGTAGATTTCAGCGTTTTCATGCCGCTGGTTAGATTAAGTAAAAGCAAAAAGAAAGAAGGAGATTATAGGTTACTGGCGAACTTATGTGTTAAGTAGAAGTTTAAGGATTGGATTAAGAAAGGATGAACATCATGGGAAAAGCTAAGGCACTAATTACCGGGTTTGTATTTGGAGGCGTTGTTACAGCGGCTTCAGTTCTTATAACAACCCCGAAACCTGGAAAAGAGTTAATTGCAGATGCGAAGGATAAAAGCGATGACATAAAAGAAGGATTTGCAAAATTAAAAAATGATTTTAATGACTTATCGACGCAGGTTAAACAACTTTCTGCTGAAGGTAAAGAGATCTTTCAGGAAGTAGCGGCAGATCTGAAACGCTCGATCTCCTCTTATCAAGAAGATATTGAGCCGAACCTTTCGAGATTAAAGGAAGATGTAGAGGAAATGCAGAAGACCCTTGATACAGTTAAAGAAGAAGTAAACAGCCCGGCTTCAAAATAGCCGGTCTTTTTACAAATAAGTATCAATATTCTAATATAGCTTGAAGGTATTGTTAGTAAAGGAGGCCATTTATGATTGAAAAACAGGAGATATCCATTCAAGAAGCAATGATTTTCAGCCACAGAATTGGGCAATTGAGTAAAGCACTCTGGAAGTCTGTTGAGCGAGACTGGCAGGAATGGCTTAAGCCCTTTGACCTGAACATTAACGAGCACCACATTCTCTCAATTGCCTATCATCTTGACGGGTCTTCTATTTCTGACATTGCCAAGTTTGGTGTAATGCATGTCTCCACAGCATTTAACTTTTCAAAAAAGCTCGAATCGCGTTCTCTGCTTACCTTTTCGAAAAAAGAGAATGATAAACGGAATACATATGTACAACTTACAAAAGAAGGTGAGCAACTTCTCAAAGAGACCTGGAAACATTATTCACCCGGCCGTGACAGTGTCTTAAAGGCTTCCATGCCGATTCGAGACCTTTATGGTAAGTTCCCTGAGTTTACTGAGATGATGTGCGTTATAAAAGGCCTTTATGGTGAAGATTTCATGGAAATTTTCCAGAAGTCGTTTAGTAAACTTGAAAGTGAATTCTCTAGGGATCAGGTTGAGGAAGAAAACCGCCCTAATCCACTTTAACGGTAAGGGGAAAGCCTCAAAAGTGTTTCCATCAGTTCATGATAATGCTCTTCTTGAGCGCGCAATGCTTTAATTGCAGAGAGCGGCTCTAACTTCATATTCAGCATCCCTACAAAATGTGTGAGCAATGAGGATCGACTTAGCAGTCCCTCCTCAATCTGTTCATGCATTTTTGCATTTACTTCAATACACAGCTGGTATACTGCACTCACTTCTTCCTCTGTAAGTCCCTGTTCAATCGCGAGGCGATAGAATGGGTACTCCCCTTCTCCTTTCATCTTAGCAAGTAAACGCATGTGAAATTCTATTTTATCTAAGCGTTTGTGAATGGATTCCATACTTAACTTAACTCCTTACTCTGCGATCAAGTGTACTTCTAGTTTAACGGAACGAGGTGTAAATTGATATGTATTTTCCAGACTAATCCAACGCGAAAAAACGCTGATTTTGTCAAAAAAATTTTGACTAATTTCTTTATAAAAAAACGTGTTGATTTCTTTAGAAAATCGCTGTACAGTATACGAGTATTCATTAAAATTCAAACCGAAATAAAGCTACGGAAGCAGGTGATTCTTATGAATTGTTGGAAATCGATTTACCTACAGCGCGAGTTTGGGACACATCGTCTAACAATCTTCTCGATGCTATTAACATTATTATACTTTATTGCGTTTTATCTTGTATTCAGTATGTTATACCCGACAACAAAACATGCGATCGTACCTATTTTGCCTTTTCTAGGCTCAGTAGCTGTCCTTTTCCCGATTCATAAGATTATTCACTGGCTTCCTTTAACAATAGCCGGACTGAAAGCTACTATGAAATTAGAAAAAGGGATAGTGATGGTACCAACGATGCGCTGTGAGACATGCAACCCGATCTCACGTAATCTCTTTTTAGTTGCAGCACTTTCACCAGCTGTTATCATCACAGGTGCCGCAATAACTGCAGCGATTTACCTCCCAACCTATGTATCGTTCTTCTCAATCCTGGCAGCTTTAAACCTTGGATTTAGCTTTAGTGATTTTCTATATGCTTCTCAGGTGCTTCGTGCACCGAAACATGCTTTTGTAGAAGATCGAAGTGAGGGCTTCCATATCCTTATAAAGCAAGCCTCTTAAGGGATCAAATAGGATTAAGTTAAGGGTAATGATCAATTTAATGATAAAATGAAAACAGAGCGCTGATTACAAGCGCTCTGTTTCTTTATCACAACAAGCCTTAGATTGGGAGGTTTACTTTACATTGCCCTCGCAGTCGCCAGTATTGAATTATCATAAGACTTCCTTCATAATAACAATAGGATAAAGATCTAGTTAATAGGATAGTAGGCATCAAAAATGATCTCATCATTTGGAAGATCGAATGAACGCGCTCTTAGCTTCATGTCATTCTTCAACTCCAGATCGCTTACGGCCATGTAGATAGTTCCTTCATCGGCATCAATCGTTATTTCAGGCGGCAGTGAGGCCTGTTTTTTTATAAAGGAGAGCACTTTATCACTTGGCAACTCAAGAAGACCAATTTGAAAGGACTCTTCCTTTAATAAAAGATCACCATTTGGCTGTACCTGTGGCTCAAATTTAAGAAAAAAGTCAACTTTACGATCGAAAATCGTCACATATCCTTGAAATGTTGCAAGCTCATCGAGATTAACGCTATATCCGATGTTTTCTTGCTCTTCACTATACTTTTCAAGCTCTCGATTAATGATCTCATTCAATTCATCTTTTTTCATCTGGATGGAAAATGTTGTTTCAAAGGTCTCTTCTGAAGAACTCTCATCAGAGAGTTTGGCAATCTCACTTTCAGGAAAATAGTATTGGTAGAATCCTACTATTCCTGCAAACAAAAGGATGACAGCAGCTAAAAGAATAAGAAAGGCCGCCTTCCATCGGTTTTTAAACATTTCAAACAGCTCCTTGTGGGATGAATATTTTCCATCATACTACGGATAGAAAGATAAGTTAAGGTAAACCGTTAAATATCCCTTCGAATAATCGAAGTGAACTCTGGGAGGTTCTTAAATGACTATTATTGGATTGTTCTTCATCCTGTTTGCCACATTAATCCTGGTAACATTTAATTCAATGACAAATGCGCTATGTTTAAAGAAAAACATTCCCGAGGAAAAGCAACCTAATGTTTTCAGAACGATTAATGTTCTCATCACCATCCTGCTGATCTCCTCATATGTTGAAATTCTCTTCACATAAAAGCGTTATATAACAAGAACAACTATCAAAAAAGATGTGGCCATGGTCCTCATCTTTTTTTTATCTCAATGTAGGCAGTTGCTTGTTGAAAGCATGATTGGGAACTTTATATCGTATCAATCCCGCTCATTTCTCCTATGTTTTGTGTAATTTTTCTCATATTTCCAATTGCATTTAACTTCATATGACTTTCTGTGCTATAGTATTAACTGTGTCACACGAATGTTAAATTTAACTAACCCTTTAGGAGTGTATGTTTGATGAAAAAAATGTTCATTATGCTTTCTGTTTTCGTCGCAATTCTGGCGATATCTGCATGTAGCAACAATGCGGAGAATTCTGAAGTCGTTGTTGAGACAAGTGCTGGTAATGTTACGAAGGAAGAATTTTACAAGGCGATGAAAGACCAGGCTGGCGAAGCTGTGTTAAGTGATCTCGTACAAACTAAAATTCTTGAAGATAAATATGATGTTTCAGATAAAGAAGTTGAAGCAGAGCTTGATAAAATCAAAGAAAACTTCGAAACAGACGAACAGCTTGAACAAGCCCTTCAATCCAATGGATACAAAGACATTGAACAATTCAAAGTTGATGTACGTAAGCAGCTTCTTGCTCAGAAAGCCGCTACAGAAGGTGTAGAAGTTACAGACGAAAAACTCAAGGAATTCTATGAAGAAAATAAAGATCTCTTTACTGAGTTAGAAGCTAGCCACATTCTTGTCGATGATGAAAAAACAGCCAAAGAAGTTAAGCAGAAGCTTGACAATGGTGGGGTTTTTGCTGAACTTGCTAAAGAATATTCTAAAGATGGTTCTGCTGAAAATGGCGGCGATCTTGGGATTTTCAAGAAAGGGGATATGGTAGCTGAGTTTGAAGAGGCTGCCTTCGCATTAGAAGAAGGCGAAGTGAGTGATATTGTTCAATCTCAATTCGGTTATCACATCATTAAGCTAAAGAAAAAGACCGTTATGCCATTTGAAGAAGCGAAAGACCAGGTCAAGGAACAATACATGGTACAGAACGCAAAAGACGTTCCAACTGTCATTGATGAATTGATTAAAGACGCTGATGTTAAAGTAAAAGATGATCAATTCAAAGACCTCTTCAAAGGTGAGGAGAATACTGAAGAGCCGGCTGCTGAAGAAGAGCCAGCTACAGATGAAGGTACAACTGAATCGAATGAATAAAAAAAGGGAAGCGCCATCTGGCGTTTTCCCTTTTTCTTATTCACAGCTCACGATTTAATGTTCGGTAACTCTTTGCTTTCTGCGTTCACGTTCTTTTTCCATTCGTTCAACATACACTCGTCCTTCTTCTTCAATATGGATCTGGTCTACTTTTCTCTCTTCTGCCGTAAGCTGCATTGTTTTGTACCCGCTGAAAATAATTCCAGCTAGCACAAAATAGAGCCACCACGGAAATGTTGAGAAGAAACCGGATATTGATGAGGAAACTTCAGTAAGCTGAAATACACTTAGAATAAGTAAGAAGCCAAGAATGATTAGAATACCTTTTCTCAAAGCTAAGCCACTCCCCTTCCATCGTTCGTACAAGCCCATTGGATTAGTACACTATATGCAAGAAAGAAAGGAAGTATGACTTTTTGACGTTTAAGGATCCGTTTGTACTTCACTACCAGACTGAGCATTATGGAGCCTAAACATCGTAGCATAGATTAAAGCTGCAGCGATTGCCAGAACACTAATAAGATAGAACGTCATCTGAAAGCCAACAACAGCTGTTAGAGGGATAGCAGCAGGGGCAAGCGTCCTTTCCTAGTGTAAAACGGAGACTTCCAGCAGCAAAGTATTGACCTCGCATGTGTGGAGGAGCAAGACGTGAAACAAAACCTTCCTGAATACCGACCACCATTAGTTCTCCCATTGTGAAAACAAACATCGCAAACGCAAGCAACCATACGTGATCAGTGTTACCAAACATCACCATACTTGCGGCATAGATCAAACACGATGCGACAAATACATTTCGTTCATTGAACCTGCTCATCTTAGCCGTCATATAAACAGTTAATAAAGCAACAAGAAGACCATTTTCTGATATAAGCCAGCTGAAAATACGATTACCATCTGCAGTAACATTTAAGTTAAAAAGGTTTACAACTTGCTGTTCGGGTACTGATTCACTTAAATAGACAGCAATAAGCAAATCGAGTTGCATGAAGGTTTGAGCTACAAGTATGCCTGCAAGAATAAACAATAGGAACACTTTGTCCTCTACAATTACTCTATAATCCTTAAGCTGGTCGCTTATAAAAGCTTTCCATTTTGTAGAAGGTTCTGTAACCAGCTTCTTTTCCATCTTTTCAGGCACTGTTTCTCGTATAAAGACAGCAATAAGCATGGATACCCCAAAGCTAACAACTGCTGCAATAAGGAGCAGTTCAAATCGATGTTCAAAGAAAAAAATTCCACCAAGGATCGGTCCGACTACAACAGAAATATTAAGTGCTGTATAGAATACAGCAAAGACGGTATTTCGATCTTGTTCTTCTACGACGTCTGCGACCATTGCATGGCTAGCAGGCCAGTATAACGAGCCGAAAATACCGAGTATTGAAAAACTGATGAATGTCAGAGTTGGAGACATGAGCCATGGTGAATTCGCAAGAGCAAAAACAACAAACGTGATTCCCTGCCCCAGGGCAGAGAGGAACATTATGCGTTTTCGTCCAAACTGATCCGCGCAATAACCACCAATAAGGTTTGCTATGACGGCAATTACCTGTGATAGAACAAGGAGAAGACCGGCAATCCCCTTTCCAAATGATTCCGAAAAATAGATTGCCATGAATGGAAAGAACATCCAGAATAGAACGTTCATCATCCCTTCACCAAATAAACGGATCTTTAAATTACGATCCCATTCTTTTATTTTCAAATGCAGTCAGTCCTCCTCTCATCGGGTGAACAAACATAATATGAAGGCATTAAAATAGAGAAGCGGCACATGAGCGCGCTTCTCTACCATTCGCTTGCCTTTATCTCTTCATCTGTTCGCTTTTTACAATTGGAATTTGTGGCTTATAGAAAGTACGATTGTCTAAAGCAAAAACTCGATCAGTGAATTCACCAGGCTCAACTTTATCCAGAGCTCGATCAAGCATATTCATTTTCGCATCAATATTATCAATCATATGAAGAATTTCTGCCTCTCGAATCATCGGTGGCTTAGGACTGCCCCACTCAGCTTTCCCATGATGGCTTAAAATCAAGTGTTGAAGAAGCATCACTTCTTCTCCTTCAATTTCAAGTTCCTTTGCAGCCTGTCCGATTTCGTTCACCATAATGGATATATGGCCAAGAAGTTTTCCTTCGTTCGTATAGCTTGCAGCTATTGATCCTGAAAGCTCTACCACTTTCCCAAGATCATGGAGAATAATTCCACCATATAATAGATCCGTATCAAGTGATGGGTAAAGAGCCGATAAAGATTTCGCAATATCAAGCATGGATACAACATGATAGGATAATCCCGAAACAAACTCATGATGGTTTTTCGTTGCAGCAGGGAACGTTAGAAAATCGTTTTGATGCTTCTTTACAAGGTGGCGAGTGATACGCTGTATGTTTGGGTTACGCATTTCAAACACATATTGTGTAATCTTCTCCATGATCTCATTCACTTCAAGCGGAGCTGACTCAACAAAATCACTAACTTTCACCTGATCCATTTCAGTAGCTAAACGAAGCGATTTGATTCTCAACTGGTTTCGTCCTCGATAACTTGTAACGTCACCTTTTACTTTAATAATTTGCTGTGCATCAAAACTCTCTTCATCATCAGGAGAAGCGTCCCATAGCTTTGCTTCAATATCACCTGATTTATCTTGAAGTATCAAGGTTAGAAAAGGCTTTCCGTTGCTCGCAACGCCTTTCACTGATGATTTTATTAATAAATAGTGATCAACCTGATCACCTACACGATAATGGCCAATCCCTTTAAATTCCTTCATCTTTCCACCTCCGAGGCAAAATCTATTTCCCTAGTATAGCATAGCCCCTAACCACCCATTAGGACTATCCATTATTTGCTTATTTTATTTGGAATCAGGAGTGAAAACGTCACACCATTTTCTAAATTAATCACTTCTGCTGAACCTTCATGGCGCTCGGCAATTTTCTTCACAATCGCTAGACCGATTCCAAACTGACCTTTATCACCTTTCTGAAAAGGTTCAAACAAACGCTCCTTGTCCACTGTTTGAAATGAGATCGGTTCCCCATCGTTATAAACGGCAATTCTCACGTGATTTTCTTCTTGAATTGCGCTCATCTCAATTTTACTTTTCGCGTACCGTAGCGCATTCTGAACAAGGTTGTCCATTGCTGTAAGCATTTGTTCATGATCAGCTGTAAGCTGTAGCTGTTCACCTGAAATCGTAAAGGATACATCATCTCTCTGATACATGAATCGTTCACTAATCTCTTCAGCAAGCACACCAAATCGAAATGTTTCTCGATTACCCTCAGGCTCATCAATAGAGTCAAGCTTAATATACGTAAGCATAGCTTTGACCCGCTGGTCCATCCGGTCTGATTCATTTAAAATAATCGTCATCGTATTATCAAGCGAATCAGGCATCACGCCATCTTTAATGGATTGAGCATAGCTTTTGATCACCATAATCGGTGTCTTCAATTCATGTGACGCATGTTGAATAAACGTTTTCTGCGCTTTATCATATCGCATTAAATTTTGTCTCATCGACTCAAATTGATTGGAGAGCTTCTGAAATTCTTCATCACCTTCCCACCGGAAAGGCTCTTTCCAATTTCGATTGGCTATTTGTTCGAATCGCTCCCCAAGCACAGTTAACGGTCTCCGCAAATATCTTGCAATCCATGCTGCAGGTAATAGACTAAGCAGCATAGCGAAAAGGAGAATAATGATTAATCTCCACCATAAGCGATCGATCATCTGATTGCGATACGTATCCCACATATATGAGATAAAGTAAGCTTCTTGACCATTTACCTCAACCTTTGAAATAACATAAAAAAGGGAGGCCTGGTTATTATAAGTTAATTCATATCGGGCCTTATCTTCTTCCTGATCGAGCGCATTCTTGCGCATTTCGATAATAACCTCATCCGGAATAGGATCCCCCTGCAATGGTCCTCGATAAAGTCTTGTAATTAAAGTGTGACCAACCGAACGTTCTGCGTCTCTTCGCTCAATAAAATCCTGATCAGTTTCTGGAGGTAATGGACCATCTTGATCCGGGAACGTATAACGTTGCTGCTCACTTTCAATGATCTGGTATGTTTCTTCTGTTAACGTTCCTTTAATCGACAGAGGATATATAACCGCAATGACGACGCCAACAAGTAAGACAAGGATCATGAAGGAAAGCCAGATGCGTTTAGTTAAATTGAGGCGAATCATGTAATCAACCGGTAACCAAGACCGTAAGAGGTTTCTAGATTCATGCGAGGCATCTTCTTACGAACCCTTCTAATAACATCGTCAACCGCTCGATCCGACCCAACATAATCATCTCCCCAGACATGGGTCAGTATTTGTTCACGTGTTAACGTCTGATTTACATGCTCCACAAGATATAGAATTAAATCCATTTCTTTTGTGGTTAATTCAATTTGTTCCCCACGGTCGAGAACTTTTCGGCCGATAGGATCAATTTCATACTCAACGATTTCAAACTTTTTCTGAGAAGAGGACTGCTGATAGACTCTCTTCAACAGCTTTTTAGCTCTAATAATCAATTCTCTTGGCATAAACGGTTTAGCAATGTAATCGTCGCTACCTAATTCAAGACCAACGATGCGATCAAGATCTTCATCTCTTGCGGATATAAAGATAACAGGCACATCTTCCTCGGCTTTAATTTTCTTCAATAGCTCATACCCATCTATTCCAGGCAACATAATATCAAGAATCCAGAGATGACAGGACTCATGAATACTTTCCATCGCTTCCTCACCACTAGTAAACGTTTTTACTTGAAACCCTTCTTTTTCCATATACGTTCTAAGAATTTGCACCAGGTTTTCCTCATCTTCCACCAGATGCACTTTATAGTTTTCTTCCATCTTCTTCACCCCATCTTATTGTACCTTCTTTGAAGAACCTGTCCGCTCGAGAATATGCACATTTTCCCCAAGACCGACTATGGTCTCCTTATGGCAGGTTAATAAAATCACCTGATGATCTTTAGAAAATTCGATAATAAACTCTTTCGCCCTCGCAGCCCTTTTTGCATCAAAGTTCACAAAAATATCATCAAGAAAAATAGGGAGTGAAACTGATGAAATCGATGCTAATGCGAGGCGGATGCATAGGTATAGTTGTTCTCTAGTCCCCCTGCTAAGTTCTGATGGCCTGTATGCACGTCCTTCTTCATGCATAACGCGAAATCCGGAATCATTTGAAGGTGGGAAAATAGCTGTATAGCGGCCTTCTGTTAGCAAGCTAAAATAATGTTCAGCTTTTTTCAAAACAGCTGGAAGGCGTTCTTCCTGATACCTCGCCTTTGCTTTTGATAGAAGGTCAGATGCTACCTTTACTACTGACCATTTCCAGGCTAGATCATTCATTTCATCTTCCTTTTGCTTTCGCTGTAGCAATAGGTCTTCGTACGTCCCTTCTTCTGTTAGCTGGCGAATTTGTTCCCGCTCTACAGCCAATTGCTGGTAAAGCTCCTGCTGCACCTTCATTAATGAATTTTCTTCACGTTTAGTGGCGACTTGCTCTTCCTCGATTTCTTCTATAGAAGAACGATGAGTGGCTAAATCCGATTGATCGAGCTGCGAATCTATCGTTACAAGCTGGCGCGCGAGATCCATTTTTTCTTTATGAGCATGACCTTTAATTAAAAATGCTTCTTCATTTTCAGTCTCTGCTGCCTGCAGTAACTGCTTGACCTCTTCTTGACACGCAACAAGCTTTTCGCGCGTATCAACTGCATGCTCCTCGAGGGTAGCAAATTGATCCTTTAGCTTTTCCATAATGCGACTCGTTTCTCTGTGATCTTCCGTCTTCTGAACCAATTGTTGAATCGCTTTCTCAGGATTATGATAAGCAATATTGGTCGATTCACATAGTTTCCTAATTCCATCTTCAACTACCTTTAAACTGTAGTCAAGCTCCTCTAGTTGCTCATTCTTATGTTGGATTTCATACTCTACCTTTTTGATAGAAGCTGTTCGATCAAAAGCATCAAGCATAGAGTGGGCTGGAAGGCTCTCAGGGAACGAATAAGCCGACTTCCAGTTGCTTACTGCCTTCTCTATTCGAAACCGTTCTGCTTCCCAGTGATCCACTTTCTCAGCAGCTTTTAAATAGTTTCGGTTCAATCGTTCAATCTGCTCTTTTGCTTGCTCTAATCTCCTTCTTAGCTCCATGTCTTCTACAGCCTGCTCTGTTCCCCCGTCAATTCGATCGATGAAGAACGCTCCTACAAGGACAATAGCTGCTACTATAAAACCAAGTATCCAATTCTCATAGAATCCAATTCCTATTAAAAGAAGCAAAGCGATAAGCGCCATCATCGCCTGTCCTTTCCTGTTCTTTCCTGAAGGGGCTTTGTTGCTTTCTTCCTCAGGATGTTTTGACTTGGCCTCTGACGGAAGCCTTGCTTTCAAACGCTCATATTCACTCTCTTCTTTTACTAATTCATCCCGAGCTGATAAGAAACCTTCATTCAAATACTCGTATTGCTGATCTGATCGTTGCCTGCCTTCCATGATTTGCTTCAGTTCTTCTCTTGCAGCAAAGGTTGTAATCAGCATCGACAGCTGTTCTTCTGAATATCCAAGCTCGTCTAGCTCGATCGTAAGCTTTGACTTAAGAGCAGCGATTTCCCGTTCAAGAACTTTACGCTCTTCCAGTCTCGCCCGATACAAGGTCATTTGCTCTTTCCAGCTGTTTACTTCGTGAAGAAACATTTTCCATTCTGAATTGATTTCATATCCATCCATTTCTTCCTTCAGTCTACGCTGCCTTTTTTCAATACTCGCTGCTTCTCCGGTTTGAAGGACTACCTGTTCTTTCCATTTTTCCATTCTCTCAAGACCGCCTTCAGGAAAGGGATCTGATTCAGGAAGATTTTGAAGCTGGCTTTCAAGCCTACGCCTTTCTTTTAATAGTGGGTGAACTGTCTTCTCTCGATCGAGCTTACGTCGTTCACCCTGCAATTGTTCGAGACGATCCGCTTTCGCTGTGATTTCTTCCTCTAAATTCTCTAGCTTTTTTTCGAGTTTATTAAACTCTCCATTTTTCTTCTCCCACTCACGGGTTCTTTTTTGAAGAGATTCCCACTGTTCTACCTCAACGTTCAAAGCAGGCTTTCTTCCTCCGGGCTTGAACAGATCTCCCATACGTTTCTCAAAGCTCTTTTCTACAGATAAAAGGGATGCTCCTCCAGTCATACCCGCTTCGTAAAGAACCTGATTCCAGCTATTCTCATCATAATGTTTGTAATCATTCAGTGTAGTCAGGTCACAAAAATAAATTTGCCTGAAGCTCGTTCGATTCATTCCTTTTAAAAGGCGCTTTAGATCTTCCTCGTTTCCTGTTGTACCATTCGAATAATGAACAGTGACATCACCTGATGCCTTTCCTTTCGTACGTTCAATGAGTAGCTCATCACCATCGTATTCAATCGAGATCTTACCTCCATAACGGCCATGAACCGCGTGAGGATCTTCATTTCGATTCGGAAACCCAAACAGAATACAGTCGATGAAAGCAAGAAGTGTTGATTTACCAGCTTCATTCTCACCAAAAATGAGTTGAAGACGAGAGGAAATATTCGTTAATTGGTAATCTTCAAATTTCCCAAAGCCATAAATGTGTAAGCCAATTAGCTTCATTCCATACTCCCCCCATCTGACTCCAAAAGGTATGAAAGCAGCAGCTCTTCCGCTTCTTTTAAGAGTTCCTCATAATCTTCCATTGGTTGAAGTGCTTTGCGGGCACGTCGGTGCTCATAGAGAGGCGCAAGTGTTTCTTTTACATCTTTTCCCTGGTAGTTATCAGACGTCAACAGGATGTCCTGAACAAAGCCTCCCTGTTGTTTCAATTCCTGACGATCCCATGCCGGTTTTGATTTCAGTGTAATTTTATATGGCCAGACAAACTCGTTATTATTAACGTCCCTATTAATTTGTAGCGCTTGTAGTAGATCATCGAGTTGCTCTTCCTGAAGAAGCTCTGTATGAAGGTGACTGATCCCGATCAATGCAATTTCTACTAAATGCCCACCAAAAGCATAGCTTTCATGATCGAGAAGATCCTCACATGCTTGAAGAAGAGGCTGTATCGTTTCAAACTGGCCCAAATCAATTTCAGGTCTGTGCCATGTTACATCGGAGGTTTGATAGAACGTCGTCGACGCTAAACCGTTACGAAGCGTTACAAGATAACAACCTTTTTCTCCTGTTTCTTTTCTATGAGCCCCCTGAATGTTGCCCGGATACAGAATCGGTGGTTCTTCGTTAAGGTGTGATCTTTGATGAATATGGCCAAGCGCCCAATAATCGAAATCTTTTTCAACTAAATCCTGAATTGTAAATGGAGCGTAAGAAGAATGCTCTGTACGTCCTTCTAGATTGCCATGAAGCATGCCAATCTGGTAGTGCCCCTCGCCGCCTTTCTGATATTGTTCCGTCATCTTTTCATTAACGTGTCTTGTAGGATAACTAAAGCTATGTATATCTGCTACTCTTATACGGTTTCGGTAATAAGGAACAGCTTCTACCTTCGGCCCAAAAAAATAGCTACTATCAGGCCAAGTTAAGCTGATCCACTCTCCATCAAGTGCATCATGATTTCCATGTGAAAGGTAACTGTATATCCCCGCTTCATCAAGCCTCTGCAGTTGGTGTAAAAGAGTCATTTGGGCCTGGAGACTTCGATAGCTACTATCAAATAAATCACCTACGAATAGAACGAAATCTACACGATTCGAAATAGCAAGATCGATTATCTTACTAAGCGAACGAAAAGCACTATCTCGTACAAATTCATGAATTGAGTTCGGTAGACGATTTGCTCCTGAAAAAGGTCTATCTAAATGAAGATCCGCACAATGCACGAAGGACATTTCTGTCATACTTATCACTCCTTCTATTGCTCTCTTCCTATTAGTTTACCATATTGATTAGAGCGCACGTTCGTATGTTATAAGATTAGTTTGCACCTTACTTCCCTCTCTCTTAGGTTCCTTCTTCCCCCGAAGAAATCCTTTGAATCCAAAAAGCACCCGGGGATTCCCCCCAGGTGGTCATCGTATTATGTTATTTTTTTGATAGCTTTAGTGCTTTACTTATATCTTTTAAGGAAGAGGATTTACCATACATTAGTACTCCTCCTCTGTAGACTTTTGCACCTAATATTCCGAATAAGACAATCGCTCCAATTAGCAGAGAAAGGCTTATTGCGATTTCCCAGAAAGGAACGGCCAGCATTCCAATTCGAAGAAACATCACTACCGGGGTGAAAAACGGAATATAGGATGCAATGGTAACGAATGGTGCAGAAGGATTACCAAGGCCAAACATGGCAATAAAGAAAGCAATAATAATCAAGAACTGCACCGGCAATATTAACTGCTGCACTTCCTCTGCTCGACTTACCAGGGATCCTACCATAGCCAGAATCGTCGCATAAAGCAGATAACCCAGAATGAAGAAAACAATCGCATAAATGACAAGTGAAGGGGACAGATTGCTAAAATCAAGAAATGATAGAAAACCGGTTTGTGTGACATTGTCATCATTACCCTGCATAAACAGATAGCCGCATAAAATAATGATACCGTACTGAGTTAATCCAAGGAGAGCAACGCCAAGTATTTTTCCAAACATCTGTTTAACCGGAGAAACACTGGATATGAGAATCTCCATCACACGTGATGATTTCTCTGTTGCGACTTCCACCGCAACCATGTTTCCATAGAAAATCACTGAAAAATAAATAACGAACAAAAGGATATACACGAAAACCCTCGCCTGAGCCAACTCATCTTCCGTTTTCGCACCTTCTTCAAGAGCGATTTTTTCAAACTGAACAGGTTGATCAATTTCGAGGAGCTGTTCGCTCGTTACTCCTGCTTTCTCAGCTGCAATTGAACTCTTAATCTGTTGAAGTGCAGCTTCTAGCACTTGAGGCGTCTGCTGTTCCGCTACGGTTTGTGCCTTATATGTGGCAACAGGTACTCCTGCGTTATTTTCTTCTAAAAATAACAGGCTATCAAGTTCACCTTCTTCAACTGCCTGCAGTGCTTCATTTTCAGTTCCATCAAATGGTTCAAGAACGATTTCTGACTCCATCATTTTCAACTGATTTTCAAGAAGTGGGTAATAATCATTCGCATCAACAACTCCGACCCTGTCAGCTTCGCTCGTATCAAATCGCTCAAAAATACCTGAAAGATTCGAAATCAGGAAAACCATAAGAATAGTCAGCGCAGTTGTAACAAGAAATGATTTCGACTTCAGTCGGTTAATGTATGTTTGAGAAAGCACAATGAAGAACTTATTCATATGCTGCACCTACTTTCTCAATGAAAATATCATTCAGTGATGGTTCCTCGAGCTCAAATCTTCGAACAAATCCGCGCTGAATGAGCTGGTATAAAATGTCCTGAGAAACTTGCTCATTCTCAATTTGAACCGTAGTAAAATTCATTCCTTCTTTCACATGATGAACGCCACTTAATTGTTCAAGAAAAGTAAGATTAAAATCAGCGTCTATTAATATATTCTTCCTCCCATAAGAACGCTTGATTTCTTTTAAATTTCCCGATACTACAGGCTTACCTTTATGTAAAATACACAAATGTTCACAAAGCTCTTCGACGTGCTCCATCCGGTGACTGGAAAAAAGAATCGTTGTCCCGGAGGTTTTAAGCTCAAGAACTGCCTTCTTCAACAATTCCACATTTACAGGATCGAGACCGCTGAATGGTTCATCAAGGATAAGCAATTCAGGTTTATGAATGACAGCTGCAATAAACTGGATTTTTTGTTGATTCCCTTTCGAAAGCTCTTCTACTTTCTTATCGCTGTATTCTGGAACATTAAATCGCTCGAGCCATAAACTGACTTCCTTCTCAATCTCAAATTTCTTCATTCCACGAAGCTTACCAAGGTAGATGAGCTGTTCTTTCACTTTCATTTTTGGATAGAGTCCTCTCTCCTCGGGCAAATAGCCGATCAAATGACTTGAATCATAAGAAATCGATTCATTCTTCCAGGTAATCGTCCCTTCTGTTTGATCAATTAAGCGTAAAAGCATTCGAAATGTCGTCGTCTTACCCGCACCATTTCCCCCAAGTAAACCAAAAATTTCATTTTGCGGTATCGATAAACTCAACCCATTTACTGCCGTAAAAGCTCCAAATCGTTTCGTTACCTCTTTAAACTGAAGCATAACTTCCTCCTATAACTAAACATTAATAGCCGCAACTCTTTCCTTAAATAGTATAACGATTCCCAAGCTCAAAAGATTCATTTATTCAGAAAAAAGTGACACCAAAAACCCAAATCGTTAAAATAGAAACTAGCAGGAGGGATAACAATGGAAAAATATATTATCACAGCATTCGAAAAGAACGGAACCAACGTCCTCGACGAAACCTTCGAAGCACAGGACGACAAAGACGCCAAAAAAATCGGCCAGGAACTACTAAAAGAAAAAGGACTCGAAAAACACTCAGCAAGAGTAGTCTCATCACAAGGAAAACTAATTGTATTTCAAAGATGAAAAGCGGAGCGGGCTTGTTTAAATCCGCAGGATGTTGGAGCCCGTGAAGATGAGACGCTTTTTGTCAACTGAATGGATGAAGTAACCAAGAGCTATTCGCTATTCTACACCAAAACAAACCGCCTGCCCCGATTCGGGTAGGCGGTTTCTAATTCTTTATTTCAAGTTAATCCAGACGCTCTTCACTTCTGTATAGTTATTCAGTGCGTAAGACCCCATTTCTCTTCCCATTCCAGACTGCTTGTACCCACCGAAAGGAGAAGCTGCATCAAAGGCATTGTAGCAGTTTACCCAGACAGTACCAGCTTTTAATTTATTAGCTACATAGTGCGCTGACTTCAGATTTTCTGTCCAGAGCCCAGCTGCAAGGCCATAGTTCGAATCATTAGCACGTTCAATTACTTCATCCAGATCTTCGAAAGGCATTGCTGCTACAACCGGACCAAAGATTTCCTCTTTCGCAATTGTCATTTTGTCATCCACGTCAGAGAAAATGGTTGGCTGAACATAATACCCTTTATCATATGGAACCTGTCCGCCGGTTAGTAATTCAGCACCCTCATCCTGTCCTTTTGAAATGTAATTCATGACGCGCTGATGCTGCTCTGCAGATACTAGCGGTCCCATCTCTGTATCTGGATCAAGACCAGATCCCTGCTTAATCTTCTGACTATGGCTGACAAGATCAGCCATCACATTGTCATAAGCTTTTTTCTGAACAAACAATCTTGAACCAGCACAGCACACCTGACCCTGGTTAAACATAATTCCGCTCAAAGCGCCAGGTACAGCTTTTGTCATATCCGCATCAGGTAAAATAATGTTTGGAGACTTCCCACCAAGCTCAAGGGTTACCCGCTTCAGATCATTGGAAGCCTGACTCATTATATATTTACCAACCTCCGTGGATCCAGTAAATGCAATTTTATCCACATTTGGATGCTTTACAAGTGCATCACCTGCAGTTTCACCATAACCTGGAACGACGTTCACAACGCCTTCTGGAAAACCTGCTTCTTCCATTAGCTGTGCAAGATAAAGTGCTGATAGTGGCGTTTGTTCAGCTGGCTTCAACACAACTGTACACCCTGTCGCAAGGGCTGCTCCCAGTTTCCATGCAGCCATCAGTAGTGGGAAATTCCACGGAATAATTTGCCCAACAACTCCGAGCGCTTCATGGCGAGTATAGTTAAAAAACGGACCATTTACAGGAATGGTTTGTCCCATAATTTTTGTAGACCATCCTGCATAGTAGCGAAAATGTTCGATTGCAAGTGGTACGTCAGCATTCTGTGTCTCGCGAATCGGCTTACCATTATCCAGCGTATCTAACATAGCTAGCTCTTCTTTGTTCTCTTCCATTAAATCTGCAAGTTTATAAATTAAGCGACTTCTTGCAGAAGCAGACATTTTCGACCATGGACCACTGTCGAATGCTTTTCGAGCTGCCATTACAGCTTCATCAATATCATCCTTCATTGCTTCACTAACTGTTGCCAGTACTTCACCAGTTGAGGGGTTAAGGGTATCAAATGTTCTTCCTGATAGAGAATCCTTCCATTGTCCATTAATGTAAAGTTGTTTCGTTCCTTTTAGAAATTCAGCTACCTTCGGATTCAAGTCGAGAATTTTTTGCATACGATCGATCCCTCCAGAATTCAAAATTATCAAACATTATACATATTAGCTGTTTTTTCGTGAAAGCCTTTTCATTTTGATTAAAATGTGCCAAAAGTCACAGAAAAACGCCCTCTTTCCCCATTTAAATGTCAGGGATCGAGAGAGCGTTAACGAATTTTCCCGTTTTACTTTTTAAGCTGGAGACGCATCTGTCTACGAAATACTTCCTTTACCGTATAAGATACACCTTGCTGATCATTGGACCTTGTCACCCAATCAGCAAGGCGCTTTAATTCATAAGGGGCATTGCCCATCGCTACCCCTAGCCCTGCCTGCCGGATCATCTCTGCATCACAATCCGCATCGCCGATTACAACCATTTCCTCTACAGATATTCCTAGTTTTTCGCCTATAATGCGAAGACCTTTTGCTTTAGATACCTCTTTAGGAATGATACCGAAGTTACATTTTGTCGAACGGACAACAGAAATGGATGGAATACGCTCTTCAAGAAGGAGTCTTGCTTCTTGTCGTTCTTTCTCATTAAAGAAATGAGCATCAATTTTTGGTGGAGAAAGATCTTTTTTCTCAAGATATTCACTTAGCGTTTCTACAAAATTCACCGGATAAAATAATGGATCTCCTACACCAAGCGTCATCTTCGCTGATAAATAATGATTATGTTTCACGCGATTGCCCACAGCTAGCTTCTCATGAATAATTCTAATATGACAATCGAATTCCTCAAGGATCTGGACAATTTCGTTCACATCGCTGCTCGAGATTCGTTCCTCGTATACAGGCTTCTGCACCTCTTTAGCAATAAAAGCCCCGCTGTGCGTAATCAAAATGGCATCATCAAGCTTCACAGCTTTTGCAATCTTTTTAGCAGAAGCGAAATTTCGACTGGTTGTCAGGGTCACATAAACGCCTTTTTCCCTTACATAACTAATAGCTTCCTTTGTTTCTTTATCAATTTTGTGATTAGACCTTAGTAACGTTCCATCGATATCTAATGCCAGAAGTTGATATACCATTCGGATCTCCCCTTAGCTAAAAGTAGTCCTCCTGTCACTTATCCTTATGACACGTCATTCTTGTCTTATCACAGAAAATTGCTTTAGGTGGCTTAGTCTAAAAATTAGTGGTTTAGAATTGTTAAGCTGTGGGAAGTTTTAATACGAAACCAATTATATTACAAATGTATTACAATAAAAGAAAGGGGTAGACGGGTATGACGAAAGGGAAAGAGAGAATTCGATTTGACTGTGTTGGAACGTTAAGTGAACCTCACATTTACAAATGTTCAGTATGTGATCATGAATTTAGAGGGGAAATTGGTGTAACCGAAGAAAGAGAACATCAGCTTCACTGCC
This sequence comes from Pseudalkalibacillus hwajinpoensis, assembly GCF_039851965.1. Taxonomy (NCBI): domain Bacteria; kingdom Bacillati; phylum Bacillota; class Bacilli; order Caryophanales; family Guptibacillaceae; genus Guptibacillus; species Guptibacillus hwajinpoensis. The sequence goes on from NZ_CP156674.1 coordinate 1,697,319, forward strand.
CACAATGCGAAGTGGCAGAACGAATTACTAATCATCCAAAGAAGTTTGAAGTCGTAGGCGTTATCGAAAATGCTTCATAGTTTATTGCACTTATCCTTCATTTAAATCATTTTTGAACGATATTTAGCTCATTCGAGTGAAAACGAAGTTTCACTCGAATGAGCTAAATATTAGGACTAAATTATAATAAAAAGAACGCTCACCAGAAATGGCGAGCGTTCTTTTTAAATGATTTTACTGCTGAATGTCTTCTTCAGGACTACCGTAAAGATCTTCTAGAGGTTTCGTTACAATTTTGTTGATATCCTGAATAACTTGGCTCATACGCTGCTCTTGCTGCATTAACTGAGAAATTACTTCATGCTGTTGCACAAGTTCAACCTGTTGCTGTGCTTTCTGAGCTTCTTCTTCTGAGATCTGTTGACCACTCATTTGCTTTTGTTGAAGCTCCATTTGCATGTTACGGAAGTTATCAAATAGTTTCTTAGATACTTCATCCTGATTTACTTGATCGTATAACTCTTTTAATTTCGTATAGTCCTCATGGTCACGCATTGCGCTTTCTAATTCATATGCTACGTCATAAAGATTTTTCTCTGCCATTGTATCTACCTCCTAAGAAAATGAGGATTATTTCGCTCTCATAACCCTTTTACTTCCCCACTATAACAAAGACTGAGATGAAATTCATCCAATAAGGGTAATGATGACTCCCTGAATGAGTCCAATCACCCCACCAAGAACGGCTCCAAGATACGTAATCATCTTAAATTCCCTTCTTGAAATAGACAAGACCATCTCCTCTAAACGGCCTACTGAGAAGGTTTCAACCTGACCTTTTACAACTTCTGCAAGATGCAATTGTTCCATAAGCGGTTGAAGATTATTACTTAAATATTTTCCAGCAGCATCTACAATGCGTGGTACGATATCTTCAATAATCCGCTCTTTATATGGCGCTACAGCTTCCGACAAAGGTAGTTTCATCATACGATCAATTGGAAGCTCATTTACGATTATTACCGTAACTTCATTCACCATTTTGTTTGAATTAAATTTATCCTCAAACGTTTCGATCTTTGTTTCCTTCAGGTCATCCCATTGCTTTTGTAGCATTGTAATGATGACATTCTGAATGTCATTTTGCTTGAGAAGCCTTAGTAATTCTGGCTGTACTTTATCGACAAGTCGCGTATTTGTAAAGAACATATTAATCATGCTCCCGAGTGTACCGCGATCTGCAAGATAGCGGTCAATCATCACGGCCAGCTTCTGTTTTCCTTCTGTTGAAGCAATATACTCGCTTATTTTAGTTAGGATAAGCTCTGAAAAAGGTTCAATGGCTTCATCGATCCTCGCTTGCATCTTCTCTGGAATGATTTCCTCAAGCTCTTTATGCTTTAGCTCCTCGAGCCTTGTTTCAAGTATACCGCTAATATAAGAGGAAGCTTTCCTTTTCATTTCTACTGCAGGGTTCTCTAGATGAAGTCCTTTTTTCAGTAGCTCCTCAATAGACTCGTCCGATTCAAGGATATGAAGGACTTCCTTCTGAGAGTATTCGATCATTGTACGTTTAAAAACAGGATCATGCATTTTCTGCTGAATTCCTTCAGCTGTTAGAAGGTGCTCAACAACCATCTTCCCAAGCTGAACAGCCAATTCATCTCTCCGCTTTGGAATTAGACCGGGGGTAAAGGGAATCTTCCACTTTCCGATATACCGAGCTTCATATGGCCTGAACAGCATTTTAATTGCCAATGAATTCGTAAACCCACCTATAACAGCGCCAATCACTATCATAAATAGAATTGTTATCAGTATAGACGACATCATATCTCAACCTTTCTACCAAACATAAACACGTTCACATAGTAAACTCCATCTTCATAGTATACGATATCCGCTATTGCCTATCCAGTTATAGGAAAGCAAAAAATCAGAAAAACAAGTTGAACGAGGGTCAGGAATGAAACTTGCAGAAAAAGTTATTTTACAACCTGTAAATGAAAATAACACGTTACGTATCCTTTCCATTCCAGAAAAGATCGCCGCAAAATGGAATCTAACAAGTAGTACCACTTTGTTTCGGTATATGGATCTTGAAGAAGTCATTACCATTCAGGTATACCCATCACCATCAAGCCATACGGTATATTGTTCGCCTTCTCTACTTACAACACTCAATTTGCCATATCAAACGATCCCACTTGTTCTTACTTATTGTCATCAGGAACAAATCCTTTCGTTTGGTCCAATATTCTGTCTGGTCACAAACACAACAGGTGACGAAACATCACCATTTGGAGCATACACCGCTTTTTGTAGAGAAGTGGCCGATTATTGTGAAAATCATCATATCCTCTTTTATGTCTATACATTCAAAACGTGGGGGAAAGATTCAGTTACTGGTAGGATCTGGAATCAACGAGAATGGGTTGAATGGAACCTTCCAAAGCCCTCTATGATCTATAACCGTATTCACTCAAGGAAACTCGAACAATCACAATCTATTCAAAAGTTAAAAGCGCTTTGGAAGGAGCAACGCATTCCCTATTTCAATGAATCCTTCCTTAATAAATGGGAAGTTCATGAAAGGCTTTTATCTCATGAGGAAATAGCTCCGTATCTTCCAGACACTGTTCTACTTGAATCAATTGATACGATCCAAGCCATGCTTACTAAATATCAAACCCTTTATTTAAAACCACTGAACGGAAGTCAGGGTAAACATATTTTTCGGATCAGCTACATGAATGCTTTATATCATTTGGATTATTCCAGTTTCAATGGAAATCAGACGGTCTCTTCACCAACACTAACTGGGCTATACCCCGCTATTCGAGCACGTTCCAAACACGTTCCTTATCTCGTCCAACAAGGTATTCCACTTCATAAAATAAATGATTGTCCGGTAGATTTTCGTATCCTATGTTTAAAAGGTACTGGTGAGAAATGGCAAGTGGTTTCTGCTGTAGCTCGAATTGCGGAGTCCAGGGACCAATTTGTATCTAATGTCGCGCGAGGCGCACAGTTAAAGCGGTTTGAGGAAGGTCTTGTCCAGTTTGAGGAAGGTATTCAGAAGCAAACGAAACGAATCCTCCCAGAACTTGCTCGAGAGGTCTCGCAAATCATTGATCTTGAAACAGAAGGTTTTTTTGGCGAGCTTGGAATAGACCTCTCTGTTGATCAAAACGGCCATCCCTGGATCATTGAAGTAAATACAAAGCCTTCCAAAACATTTGAAGGCATCACCAATAACACTTACCGTCCATCAGTTAAAGCGCTTATTCGCTTTATTACCTGGTGTACGTCTTCCTAGGAGGAACATATGAATTCATTCGGTATCATGCAATATTCGTTCACACATGAGCAAACATATCTTAACAAACTTGGAGCAGCAGGTACTGAATCAGGATTCAAGGTCTATCGTTTTGTTCCCCACCAATCACCCGGAATTGAAATAGAAGGTTTGAAATACGACGAAAGATCACATACATGGCGAAAAGCCAATTTCCCAGTTCCGGAATTTATTTATGATCGTTGCTTCCATTCAAATTTCAGAAAAGCTCCTTCACTTCGATTTATTCACTGGTTAAAAAACAAAACACATGCATGCTTTCTAGGTTATGGTCTTTCAGGAAAATGGGCTGTTTACAAAGTATTACGAACCAATCCATTTGTTCGTGAGCACCTTCCATTAACAGCAAAACTACCCTTCCCTACAGCTCTAACTGTTTTAAAAGAGTGGTTACAAACGCATAAAGAATTCATTGTGAAGCCAATACATGGATCGCAAGGAAACGGCATCATTCTCATTACACAGGAACTTAGTGGGATCTCTGTTCAAATCAATCATAAAGGGAATGTCCTTCAACATACTTATGATACAACCAGTCATTTTCTTCAGCTTATTTCAGGAATAATAAAAAACCGCGAATACCTTATTCAGGAAAAACTTATACTGCTTGACCAGAACAGTAAACCCTTCGATCGAAGAGTGGTGATGATGAAGAATACAACAACAAGCTGGATTGAGCAAGGTCGCGCTATGCGTGTAGGACAAAAGCATTCGTTTGTTTCCAACTTGCATAGTGGAGGCTGCATTTTAAGCGATAAGGAACTAGCTTTATCTGCCACTGTTCTTTTAGCAGCAGATGAAAAAATAACCAAGCTTTCTCAAGTCATTGCTACAGAGCTCGAGAAATCTTTCCCGCCATTATTCGAACTCGGACTCGATTTTGGGATCGATCATTCAGGTAAAGTCTGGTTACTTGAAGCAAACTCCAAGCCGGGCCACAGGATTATTCAAAACCAGACCCTGTATCCCCGTTTACCATTTCAGTACTGCCGATCCCTCTTAAATGAGAAAGAAGGAGTTGAGGAAATATGACAACATTTCTTTTAAAAAAGGATTCATCTTCTTCGGGAACTTTTTATGTTCCATCTGCTCAATTTAAACGCTGGGTCGAACATGTCTCTTTTCCAAATCATGTTTGTTTCGGATCGAGGAGGTCTTTTTGTACCGTTTCCCCTCACCCAGAAAACAAAGAAGAATATTTGCTATCGGAGGACCTGTGGAAGGTGCTTGGGATACCTGAAGAACTCCAGGTCCACATGTTTGAACGTGGCAATTCACTTCACATCGGACCTCTTATCGGTATTTTCACAGCTGGATTCACTAAAGATACGATTAGACCAATCGGTGAGCGAAGTATGTATTTTGCAAGACTACTTTCAGCTTCAGCAAAGTGTGGGGCTTTTGGCTTTGTTTTTGGTGCGCACCAGATCAATTGGAAAACAGGGATCATAAAAGGGCTAATGTATAACAAAAGAGGCTGGCATAGGGTAACGGTTCCCATGCCTGACGTGGTTTATGACCGGCTCCCAAACCGGAGCTCAGAAGCGATCGAACAGGTATCTACTACGATGCAGAAACTTCAGTCCCAATACTTCACACCATGGTTTAATCCAGGTTTCTTTGACAAATGGACGATGTTCCAGAAGCTTAGTGGTGTTACATCCGTTAAAAAATACTTACCAGAAACCGTATTGGCTCCCAAGACAAGCGTTCTTTCACGTATGCTTAACGATTATGAGCAAGTATTTATTAAACCAGCGAACGGCAGCCTTGGTCTTGGTATTCAACAGATTCTAAAGCCGGCAAACGAAAAGTTCTACTATTGCAGATTCCGCACTGAGAAAGAAAATCGCCTTCGAAGATACTCTTCCCTTTCTCGGCTTATCAAAATGCAATACCCGAATGGAATAAGCGGTTTAATCGTGCAACAGGGAATTGATCTTCATCGCATCAATCAAAGGCCGATGGATTATCGGGTTCATACAAACAAAAACAAAGATGGTAAATGGGAAGTTAGCGCAATCGCTGCAAAAATAGCAGGTGCCGGCAGTTTAACGACACACATGGCCTCAAGTGGAACAGTCAAAACGATAAGTGAGCTAGCTTCAGAATATGGTGTTTCCAAGCAAGTTGAAAGAAGTTTAATGGAAGCTGCATTGCAACTAAGTCGTGCAATCGATTTAAAAGTCCCTGGTTTCATCGGGGAAATTGGATTTGATTTAGGTATCACGAAAGAAGGAAGTGTTTTTCTATTCGAGGCAAATTCTAAGCCAGGTAGAGGGATTTTCGCTCATTCTAGATTGAAAGCTGAGGAAGCAAGAACACGGCTTCTCCCAATGGAATATGCTATATATCTCGCGAAAACGGCCATTGAAAAGCAGTTGGTTACACCAGTATGATCGATCTTATGTATTGTTCTGAATCCAATAGATGGTATCAGAAAAGTACTTATCGCTATCTCTACTGGGGGAAAGATCAAAAACGCCTCTATCCCCCACCCTCTTCTTTTTCTACGAAGAGAGTTATTCAAATCGAATCAGCTAAAAACTCAATTCGACCGCTAGTGGGCATTATTGCAGGAACGAATCCATTTCATCACTTTAGTGGAAATGCTTCGATCTTTAAAGACATACAAAGGGAAATAACAAATCACGGCGGACTATCCTATGTTTTCACCCCGGGTGATGTCTATCGAACACATATTCAAGGTTACCTTTACGATGAGGATACGAAAAAATGGACAGGTTATCACTTTCCCTACCCAAATGTGATCTATAATCGAATCCCTGACCGAGAAGAAGAACTGACAAATATGGTTTCTTCCCTTTTTGCTTTATTTAAGCAAAAAGATATTCCCTTCTTTAATCGTTCATTCTTTCAAAAACTAGATATCTTTTCATACCTTTCTAGTCATGAATACTTGACTCTTCATATCCCTGAGACTATCGAGTTAACCATCGAAAATCTTGATCCATTGCTTCATAAATTTCCATCCGTGTTTTGCAAACCATCTTCGGGTAGTAAAGGCAGAGGGATTTTCAGGGTAAAGAAACTTCCCACCGGCTACCAATATGAAGATCATGAAATGACACGTTATTTTTCTTCCATTACTGCATTACACACTCACATTGCTCCGTTTCTACATGAGAAATATTTAGTGCAAAAGGAAATCCAACTTTCCACTTACAATAATCATCCCTATGATTTTAGAATCATGCTTCAAAAGCCGTTAAATTACTGGACGGTAACCGGAATCGGAATTCGTGTAGGCTTTGATAATAGCCTCACCACCCATGTCCCAAGAGGTGGCAGAATCGTTGCTTTTCATAAGCTTGCTGATGAGAAAGATTCTCTAATTCTTACAAAGATCGCGATTTTGGCTGCTGAAGTTATTGAAGAAAGAGAAGATATCAAAGAATGTTCAATGGATATCGGGAAGGACACAGATGGGCACTTCTGGATCTTTGAAGCAAATTCAAAGCCAATGAGATTTGACGAACCAGCTATTCACAGGGAGTATATTCAATCTCTCATCAGTACCTTTCGAACCTTTTCAGCATTCTAACCGCTTATGGTATGATAATGGAAAAAGATGTTTGGGGGGAGTTAGATGATTTCACATTTTCAATATAAATCTGTCGGGTCGAAAGTTCGAAAACCAAAATGGGAAATCTCATTCTTTTATCGTGGAGCATACTATCGCGCTTTATATCTTCATACTGGAGAATTTGAATGGTTTGATCCTTCCCCACCTGAGGATGAAAAGAAAAAAATTCAATCCCAGCTTCACGAACTGATGCTTTTCCACATTTATGAGAAACAGGATTCATAATTAAGCATCCTCCTTCGCATACTAACCCTATCCAACTAAACAGGGAGTTGAAGGATATGCCTCAAAACAAAACTGATTCTATGCATGAGGGCCGAGATAAGTTTGATATGGATATCGATCGCATGGTTAACGAGGGAATGGCTGGTGGCGCTGTGCATCAGAGCTACAAACAGGCCCAAATTGAAGAAGCGATACCTGTCATGAAACAAGAGCCACCTCACCATTGTGAGCCCGATCGTACTCCTAAAGACCGCTCATAGTTTTATCATTAAATGATTTTTGCTTTTACTTAACCAACCTGTGAACCTCTGGCATAACCCCAGAGGTTCTTTCTTATTTCCCATACCTGTTAAGTTGATTGCCGTGTTACGTTATACTAAATAGTAATAGGTCAATTAGGAGGGTCCCCAGGTGAATGCAGAACTAGCTGAACTATATGGAAACGACTTTGCAATGACATCCGATAAACCGGACCAGTTCTACTGGTATAGAACACAAGACGGTGAACGTTTTGGAATCCGGAAGACACGTTTAACAACAAGAGAGAAAGATCTTCTAAACGCCCTTTTCCCTTCTATAAAACTTGAACACGAATGGTTAAATCCTCTCCAAAAGAAATGGTCATCTTTATTATTTCATAATAATCACGACGTTGATCTAAAAGTAAAAGGACCGGTTCGCTACATACACTTTTATTTACAAGAGACTCCTTCAGATATGATCAATTTTACAGAAGCCATGACCGGTCTATTTTCTGAAGACGCAGTCCTTTTATTTGAGAATGATAAAGAAGGACTTCTCATTCAGCTAGAAACTTTCGATGAACACATCGCTGATGAACTTGAACAGGTGGCAGCAGCACTGACAGCCGACTTCTTCACGGGTATGTCCCTTTTTATCGGGCAAACCATGTATCAAACTGATCAAAACGATTTCACGCGTACCTATTCAGCTGAAAAGAAATGGTTCTTTGCAGGACTTGAGCTCATGCCATCTCAAATGGTATTCACTCATCAGGATGTTATTCCCGCTATTCTATTTAATGAAGCAAGTAAAGACACGATTAATTATTTAATTAAGCTCATCGAACCTGTAAAGGAAGAAGACGAGCTGTTAAAAAGCATTCGGGTTTACCTCGAGTCCAACCTAAACATCACCCTTGCCGCGAAACAATTATATGTCCATCGAAACAGTCTCCAATATCGGGTTGATAAATTTATAGAAAAAACAGGTATTGATGTGAAAAGCTTTAAAGGAGCTGTCATGGTCTACTTATCACTTCTTGCACAGGAGCTAAGGAGATAATTCCCAGCTTCTGTGTTTTCAATTTCTGAGGAAATTCACCAAAAAAAGATGAATTCGTTCAAAATGCACAAAATGCCTGTCTATTTTTGTGCACGCTTCCAATTTACGATAGCGTTTTCATAGAGTAGACTTAGAACTATCAAAAGGAGTTCATTTCATAGGAGGCTTTAAAATGTCAGAGATTACACTCAATCACATTTACAAAAGATACGATAACAAGTTTGAAGCAGTAAAAGATTTTAATCTGGATATTAAAGATAAAGAATTTATCGTATTTGTAGGTCCTTCCGGTTGCGGTAAATCAACGACTCTTCGAATGATTGCCGGTCTTGAAGATATTTCTGACGGTGATCTTGTTATTGGAGACCGTCGTGTGAATGATGTAGCCCCAAAAGACCGCGATATCGCAATGGTTTTCCAGAACTACGCTCTTTACCCCCACATGAATGTTTACGATAACATGGCTTTCGGGCTTAAGCTTCGTAAATTCGACAAGAAAGAAATCGAACGTCGCGTAACGGATGCTGCTCGTATCCTTGGTCTTGAAAGTCTTCTTGACCGCAAACCAAAAGCACTTTCTGGTGGTCAGCGTCAGCGTGTTGCACTTGGTCGTGCCATTGTTCGTGATCCACAGGTATTCTTGATGGATGAGCCACTTTCTAACCTTGACGCAAAACTACGTGTTCAAATGCGTGCTGAAATTTCCAAACTGCACCAGCGTCTGCAAACAACAACAATTTACGTTACACATGACCAGACTGAAGCAATGACGATGGCTACAAGAATTGTTATTATGAAAGACGGTGTCATCCAGCAGGTTGGCTCACCGAAAGAAGTATACGATGCACCTGATAACATCTTCGTTGGTGGATTTATCGGATCTCCTGCTATGAACTTCTTCCGTGGTACGCTTGAGGATGGCTATTTCAAAATGGAAGACGTTAAAGTAAAAGTTCCTGAAGGTAAGATGAAAACTCTTCGCGAGAACGGATTCTTAAATAAAGAGCTTATGCTCGGTATTCGTCCTGAAGATATCCATGATGAGCCTGTCTTTATTGAAGCCTCTCAAGATACAAGAGTGAACGCAGTGATTGACGTTGCAGAATTAATGGGTGCAGAAACATACCTTTACTCTAAAGTAGCTGATCAAGATTTCGTAGCACGTGTTGATTCCCGTACTGATATCCATAACGGTCAGGACATCAATCTCGCTTTTGATATGAATAAATGTCATTTCTTTGATACAGAATCTGAACTTCGCATTCGTTAATTAATAAAAGCACGTTCTCCTCACCGAGAACATGCTTTTTTGTTTGGAACCCTGCATGAACGACTCCTAACTCGTCAATAATGTTTCTTAATTGACTTTCAGGCCAATGCTCACTACAATAAACCTATAATTCACATCAAACTTGTAGGAATTAAAGGAGGACTTATCTTGAATAAGAAATGGATGCTGGGGTTGTTATTTGTTATAGCACTGAGTGTGCTTTCAGCATGCGGCGGTAATGAAGATACAGAGAACGCTGGGGAAAGCTCAGATGAAAAAGAAACGCTTTTAATTGGAACGGAAGCAACATATCCGCCATTTAGCTATCGCGATGATAATAATGAAATTACAGGGTATGACGTTGAAGTAGCCCGCGAAGTAGCAAATCGCATTGGGATGGAAGCGGAATTTAAAGCGATCGAATGGAAAGGACTTCTTTCTTCTCTTGAAACAGAGCGAATTGATATGGTTGCTAACCAGGTAACCATTACAGATGAACGCAAAGAAAAATTTGATTTCACAACACCATATACCTATTCAGGTGGTCAAGTTATCGTAAACAAAAATAATAATGACATCAAGGGAATAGACGATCTTAAAGGAAAGACAGTCGGCACAACTCAGGGTAGTAACTATGAAAAAGCTGCCAAAGACGCAGGTGCAAAAACTAAAATTTATTCAGGCGCCAATCAGGCACTTACTGATTTGAGCAACGATCGTAACATTGATGCTGCCATGAATGACCGCCTATTCATTCTAACTGAACTTCCTAAAACTGATTACAACGTAAAAGGTGTCGGTGAAACATTCAACACAACAAAAATGGGCTTTGCTTTGCCAAAAGGTAACGAAGAGTTAATAGAGAAAATGAATGGTGCACTAAAGGAAATGAAGGAAGATGGTACGCTTGCTGAAATTTCAAAGAAGTATTTTGATGGAGAGAATGTAAGTGAGTGAAACTATTGATGTCCTTATTAATTCTTTGCCCTTTCTCCTTGAAGGGGCAAAGAATACTCTTCTTCTAAGCTTTTTCTCCATCTTTGGTGCCTTAATGGTTGGTCTCGTCATTGCTTTGTTACGAATTTCAAAAAGCAAAATCGCAATCGGATTAGCAAAGCTGTACGTCTCATTCTTTAGAGGGACACCGCTTCTTATTCAATTATTTATTTTGTATTATGGCCTTGTCTCAGTCGATATTCAACTATCAGCATGGCAGGCTGCTTATACAGGACTTATATTACATTTTGGGGCCTATATTTCAGAATCATTTCGAGCTGCAATCCTTTCCCTTTCAAAAGGACAATGGGAAGCTGCAATGTCTCTCGGTATGAAAAAATCGTTAATTTATAAAGAAGTCATATTGCCGCAAGCATGGAGAAGAGCGATTCCCCCAGTATGGAATTCTCTAATCGATATTGTGAAAGCTTCATCACTTGCTTCTGTACTTACAATATCCGAATTAACCTATAATGCAGACCAAATTGCTGCGTCTAGCTATGAAGTGCTACCTATCTTATTAACAGCTGCGCTAATTTATTGGTTCTTTACAACAATTCTTAACATCATCCAAAGTTTTTTGGAAAAAAAGTTATATATTCCATCATCATGAAAAGAGCTGCATATAAGTTTGCAGCTCTTTTTCTATGTCATCCACTCTTCGATCAAATAAACATTACTCATCCCACAAGTAGGGCATGCTAAAAGATGTGGGCATTCATAGGAGTCAGTTTGGTATCCGTCTGTCTTCTTTAATCCCTCAATAGCAATGTATGGGCTATAATCATCGTAATAGTCGGCTTCCCTACCCTGATCCTTCAAACGCGAGGATTCGCACACAGGACATGCCATCTCAATTGCGGCAAAGCTATTACACAGTGGACATTCAAAAGCCATACACGGTTCTCCTTTGCATTATGTACTACTCACATAAGAAGGGATGGACTCGTCCATCCCTTACAGCCATGGTATATAATTATTGTTGTTGGTAACCGCCAAGCTGTTGTTCAGCCATTTGAACCAAACGTTTAGTGATTTCTCCACCAACAGATCCGTTAGCGCGAGAAGTTGAGTCCGGACCAAGTTGCACTCCGAATTCAGTAGCGATTTCATACTTCATCTGGTCGATAGCTTGAGCCACACCAGGTACTACAAGGTTGTTAGAGCTTCCTTGTCTGTTTTGTTGAGCCATGTCAATCACCTCCTTTGTACAACTAGTTTGTGAAATCTCAAATATTATATACCAAAAACATTTGGTAATTATAGCCACGAAAAGCGAAGACGAGCGTTTTAGAAACGGAGATATATTGGAACTCTTGAACTGAAACACGCTTTCTATGTTTCGGTGAAAGAGTGAAATATCGGAGTGTCTGCGAGTAGTAGCTGGATCTCATGAAAAGCAGAAGTGGCCGTTTAGACCCGTCAGACACTGGAACCTTCCAAATTGAACACGTTCTTTGTGTTCGAGTTGGAAGGTGAAGTGACCGAGTGTCTGGCCACTGCAGCTGGATCTCACGAAAAGCGAAGACGAGCGTTTAGAAACGGAGATATTGAAACTCTTGAACACGCTTTCTGTGTTTCGGGGAAAGAGTGAAATATCGGAGTTTCTGCGAGTAGTAGGCGCTGGAGCCTTATGAATAACTAAGAAGGCAAATAAAAAAAGCAAGAGGAACATCTCCCCTTGCTTCAGCCTATAATCACTCGTTCAGTTGGATAATGGTATCGTTCACGAAGAACGGTTCCTCGAATTAGGAAAAGAAATGAAAGAATTCCAATCCGTCCGATGAACATAAGACAAATAATAATAATTTTTGCAAAAGTACTTAATCCTGGAGTTATTCCCATGGAAAGTCCTGTAGTACCGAAAGCAGATGTAACTTCAAAGATGATTGCTACAATTGGAAATGGTTCTGAAATTGAAAGTATAATAATCGCTGCCCCACAAACCATTGAAGCAACGCTAAATACAACAAATGCTTTATGAATATCTTCTGGATGAAGTTCTCTTCCAAATATTTTAATAGAAGAAGCGCCTTTGGCAAAAAAGAAAATTGCCAGTAAGACAATTGCAAAGGTGGTGGTTCGAACTCCACCACCTACACTACTTGGAGATGCTCCAACGAACATTAAAGCTGACAACATCAGCTGTGTAGGTTCCTGAAATTGATTTACATCCATTGTAGACAAACCAGCACTACGAGTCGTTACAGATTGAAAAACAGAATAGAACAAGGTTTCATGCCATGATTTATCACGGAAGAAATTATTTGCCTCAAAAGCCCATATTAGAAATGCACCGGCCACGACTAGAACAAAAAAAGTCATTGTAGTTAGCTTCGTAAATAACGAAAATCTATATTTAACATCATTTTGGTTTGAAAACAAGAAATTCTTCACTTCTATTAAAACCGGGAAACCAATCGCTCCTGTAACAATAAGTATAATATGAATAAATTGAATAAAGTAATCACCTGCAAAAGGCTGCAGAGATTGACCAGTAATATCAAAACCAGCATTGGTAGTCGCACTCACAGAAGCAAAGAACCCCTGAAGAAAGGCCTCCTGCCATGTTTCAAAAAAACGAAGATAATAAGTGCCCAGTATAAGTGCCCCTATTGCTTCCACAAGGAAAATAAGAGCAATAATCTGTTTCATCAGTTGAACAAGACCTGAAAGCGTTGACTGATTTTGATCAGTCATAATAAGCTGTCGTTCTTTGAGCCCTATTTTTTTCCCCATCACCAACCAAACAAAAGTTCCAAGCGTCATAATGCCAATTCCGCCAAACTGAAGGACGAAAGCAATAATAAACGTACCTGTAACATTAAATGTATCAGAAGTTGAAAACACAGTGAGGCCAGTTACACTAACAGCACTCACTGCTGTAAATAGTGCATCAATAAAGGATATCTCTATGCCAGGCTGATGAGCAATAGGCAAACTTATTAATATAGTCGATATTGTCACTGCTACTAAATAAAATAAAACAATTAACTGTACAGAGGTTAATCGTATACGTCGAAAACGAGATCTTAACAAAGCATCCACTGCCTTTTCATATAGAATGAAACTTCCATCAGAGCGGGATTTAACCCCTCTTATCGTTAGCTGAACCAATCGGCCCTTTAGGGGCAGTTGACCCCCACCAAAACGTTAATTGATCTACGTTTGGTGGGGGTTTTACTGCCCTTAGGGGTGGGATAATCACATTCCCTATCTTAACCCATATAAGCTATCTGTCAATGTCTTTTCCTATACCCTCCATTATTGAGAATCTTCACATGTTCTATTCCTTATTCCATTTATAGATTAATGAAAGCATCTCTGTATAAGAAGGGATGTCCTCTCTGCCTCCCAAAAGACTACCCCTGAAAAATGTGCAAACAAAAAAGAGCCGTATTTAAGCAGCTCTTTAATTCTTCTTGATATTTTTACCGTTTCATATAGTGTACAAACCTCTTAGTACGAGCGCTGTTTACCCCGATTGATCAGGGCATTAATTTCACATTGGTATACCTTCGCTTCTTTTGGTCCGATTGCTTCTCCAAGACTGGATTGTAAATCCGCAAGCCGTTTTTGTTCTTCTTCAGTCAGATAAGCAGGAGACGGGCTCATAACTCCCTTCACCATTGAAACCTTGTCACCCGAACCCTCATCATTTACTTGATAAGATTGAATGTTCTCCCCCTCAAGCTTTGTATTACTTTGCTCAATTATCTGGTCCGTCTTTTGGTCAATGTAGCGTTTTAAAAAGGCACTGCTACCAAAACCAGTCAGCATAGAGATGTACAATAAATACTGAGCAGAAGCTGTTTCAACAAACAAAAGAGTAGTTAGGACTCCACCAATTGCTCCAACAAAAGGTTCTTTGACTGACCCTATACTATAATGTACCGTATGACTCTCTCGGTTAACCACTTTTCGCCAAGGCTGAAACTCACCCGATATGAGAATATTACCAATGCCACCAAGTGCCCCAGCAGCGGCAACGAACAGAACATAACGCCAAAAATCAGTCATTAATTCAGTTGCCATCTCCATCTTCTACAAATAGCGACGATGCATTTTCTTGCCGTCATAGGAAAATAAGACTTCTTTATCTTCCACCTTCGTTTCCATGTGTACAGGGCGGCCCCATAGCTGATGAATATACGGAAGAACACGCTCAAGATATTGAAGGTCAAGCTCAGTGTCCTCAAAAGAATGATGAACGTACATCTCTCCTGCCTTCATATAGTTTCCATCGGTTACTGTTAAGTATGGGAAACCTCCGTTCACTCTCATCGTAACCAATTGATCTCGTATATGCTCCCACTCTTTATCCACAATTTTATAGTCCCTGCCTTTTTTCTGAAATAAGTATAAATCCTCCTTATAAACAAGGTCTTTTGTTAGATAGTTACGGATAAAAGAAATATCTGCTTCCACTTCACGAACTTCAAACATCTTCTCCCGTCCACTACCAGACTCTACACCTCTTTGCTTCATGTCCATTGTGGGATTATCATAAACTTCTTCAATGTGTTCAAAAATCTTCAAACCAAGGTAATAAGGATTAATTCTCGTTCTAGAAGGCTGAACAACATTTGCGTTAAGAGACGCAAATTCAATCGACTCCTCAGTTGTTAAATCCATTTCACGAAGAATACGTTGATGCCAATAACTCGCCCATCCCTCGTTCATAATTTTCGTTTCCAGTTGAGGCCAGAAATAAAGCATTTCTTCACGCATCATCGTCATGATATCTCGCTGCCAGTCTTCAAGCTCACTGCTATATTCCTGTATGAAAAGGAGAAGGTCCTTTTCGGGATGAGGTGGAAATTTCTTTTTTTTCTTCGGTTCTGGCTCGTCCTCCTTCCCCTCTTTATCAAGCTCCCATAAATCGTGATATGGCGAGCCACCTCTTACTCTAGTCGTTTCTTCCTCCTGCAGGTTATACGTCAGCCTTGGTCTCATTATAGAAGGGTCAATATGCTCCTGAATGGAAAGAACAGCATCGAGAAAGCTTTCTACCTCTGCTTTTCCATAATGGTGCTCATAATAAGAAATCCGCTCTGCAGTAGCCGTCATGCTTTCAACCATATCGCGTCTTGTATTTGAAAATCGAACATTATTTTTGAAGAAATCACAGTGAGCAAGTACATGAGCAATGATTAACTTGTTCTGAATAAGACTGTTCGTATCTAATAGAAACGCGTAACAAGGATCAGAGTTAATCACAAGCTCATAAATTTTACTTAATCCCAGATCATATTGAAGCTTCATTTTATGAAATTGCTTTCCGAAACTCCAGTGAGAAAAACGTGTAGGCATACCATATGCACCGAAAGTATAAATAATATCTGCCGGACAAATTTCATAACGCATCGGATAGAAATCTAGCCCGAACCCTTTCGCTATTTCTGTAATCTCTTCAATAGCGTAAAATATTTCTTTCTCTGTCGTCATGTCATTCCCTCCTAATGAATTGCTTACTAATATGTATGAGCGGACAAGTAGGTTCATGAGTGAGGGATAAAAACAAACAGTATCAAATTAAATAATCTACATTATTCATCAAAATGTATTGAAAATTCTATCAATAGGCGTATAATCAAAATTAAATTTCTAAGGATGTGATGATTTGAGACTGCTTGAAAACGCGAGTCGATTTGCAGGAAATACTTTTGCAGTATGGGTTCTTCTCTTCGCTGTACTTGGCTTTTTATTTCCTGAAGGATTCACTTGGATTACTTCTTATATAACGATTTTGCTAGGAATTATTATGTTCGGCATGGGCATGACTCTCTCCGGTAGTGATTTTAAAGAAGTCGTTAAACAACCGAAGAGCGTGGCGATTGGCGTAGCTGCCCAATTTATTGTGATGCCACTACTTGCATATGGACTGGCAGTTGCTTTTCAATTACCTGCTGAAATAGCTGTAGGGGTTATTCTTGTTGGTTGTTGTCCCGGCGGCACAGCCTCTAACGTTATTACGTTTCTTGCAAAAGGAAACACCGCCTTATCCGTTGCCATTACAGCTGTTTCTACCTTGTTAGCGCCACTCCTAACGCCAGCACTTGTTTTATTGTTCGCAAGCCAGTGGCTTCCCGTATCTGCAGGGGATCTCTTCCTTTCCATTCTACAAATGGTCGTGATTCCAATTACACTCGGCGTGATTGTTAAGATGGTATTTAAGGAGAAAGTAGCAAAAAGTGTCACAGCCCTACCACTTATTTCAGTTATCTCCATTGTAGCGATTGTCGCAGCTGTAGTTGGGGCGAGTAAAGATCGCATTGCTGAGACAGGACTTCTAATCTTTTCTATTGTCATCCTCCATAATTTACTTGGACTTGTCATTGGCTACTGGCTGGCAAAGGTACTTCGTCTAAACGCATCCGATCAACGTGCCATCTCAATTGAGGTAGGCATGCAGAATTCGGGCCTAGGTGCTGCTCTTGCAGCAGCTCATTTTAATCCGATCGCTGCCGTACCGAGTGCCATCTTTAGCGTATGGCATAATATTTCAGGGCCAATTCTTGCAACAATTTGGAGTAAAACCAGCGAGCCTACACAAAAAAGAGAACCGAAAAGAAAAAGTGCATAGAAAAAGGCAGGTCTCTCATCAGAGGACCTGCCTTTTTATTAACTATACATTTTTTCTTCTTTATTAGATGGCATATTTTCAACATGAAGTGTTTGCGTAGGGAAAGCAAACGAGACGTTCTCTTCTTCAAGAATCCTCATGATTTTAAAGTTTACATCCTGCTTTACGTTCAAGAAGTCTCCCCACGTGGTCGTATTCGTAAAGAAATACAAAAAGATGTCAAGGCTACTTTGATTAAACTCGTCAAACGAAACAAAGATCGTTTCTGGATGAATCTCTTCATGGTCCCGAAGCATTCTCTCAATTCGATTAATACATGTTTCTAGTCGATCGGAAGACGTATCATATGTGACGCCAAGATGAAAGGTGATTTGACGCTTGCCCATCTTAGACCAGTTTGTAATGTTTTCATTAGCTAGCCTTGCATTCGGCACCGTCACAAGCGCTTGAGCGAATGTACGGATCTTTGTACTTCTAAATGTGATATCTTCTACAACACCTTCAACACTTGGCGTCTTAATCCATTCTCCAATCGAAAAAGGCTTCTCAGTAATGATCACGACGCCTCCAAAAAAGTTTTCGATTGTTTCTTTTGCAGCTAATGCAAAAGCAAGACCACCAAGCCCGAGTCCTGTGATGAATCCATTCACATCGTAGTTAAATTCCCCCGCAATGACACTGAACGTCATCGCTACAATTAAGAAGCGAATAGTCTTTGATAAGAACGGAATTAATAAAGAATCGATTTTTAAGTTATATTTATCGTTTACTGTATGGAAAAATAACGAAGAAGCCGATGAAAAATTATACAGCCCCCATGCAGCAAGGAAAATTAAGGCCGATCGTAAAATCTGAAGAAAAATGTCATTATGATGATTCCAGAATGGCACATACCGAACGGAAATATACAAACCTATAATGACAAAAAGCATTCGGACCGGTCTTTCAAATGCAAGGAAAAGATGAGTAAAAAACTCTGTAGAAGATTTTCTACTTAACTTAAGAAACAGATTAAAGATATACTTTGCGAATATTTTTCTCAAGATGAGAAAAATAAGAAAAATTCCAAGTGCAATACCCAATTGAATCCATGTTTCCTGACTACGTAATAACTCCATTACGCAATTTCCCCTTTGCAAAAATAAGTTATAACCATAAACATTCGTTGCTACTTCGCTCTATCTGACAGTCGTAATTAAGCTGCTTTTTTAATTTTCTTTTTCCTAACCGGGGACCATTGTGAAACTACGATAGCAGCAAATATCATTAAAACACCAATCCACTGCAAACGACCAATCGTTTCATTTAAAACAACAGCAGAAAGAAGAACTGCTGCCGGTAACTCCGAGGAGCTTAGAATCGTCCCCATACTTGATCCAATCTTTGGGACACCAATTGACATAAACAAAACAGGGAAAATATTTCCGAGAAGAGCTAGAAATAGACTATATAACAACCATTCTTCCGATACTCCATCTTGAACGAGGGAAAAGGGTGAAAATACGGTAAGAACAAGAATACCTGCCGTCGTCATCATAAACAAGCTTTTTTGAATAGCAGGTACTTCAGCAGACGTTCGTCCCATAACGAATATATATACAGCAAATGAAACAGCGGCAAGGAGCCCAAGTAAGACCCCGAGTGGGTCATACTGTAATACTCTACTTTCCATCATTCCACTTGCCAGGAACGTTCCTCCCAAAATGACAACAACAGAAAAAACCGTTCTTTTTTCAGGCCACTTTTTCATCGCCACAGAATCAATCACAATGCCGATCCAAGTAAATTGAAAAAGGAGAAGCACGGCGATAGAAGCAGGGAGCATTGATACTGAGAGCGTGTAAAAGATCGACACGCAGCCGATGGCAATCCCGCCGACTACCAGCAAGGTCAATTCTTTAAAGGCAGTTTTATTTTTTGAACAGAGTCCAAGCACTATTAATAAAATCCACCCAATAATAAACTGTCCCGCTAACAGCTCCCCAACTGTATAGCCGTTCGCAATTCCTATTTTCGTGATGGTGGAAAGAGACCCCACACAACATCCGGCTAACAAAACAAGTATCATGTACTTCCACTTCATATGTACACTCCTCATGGTTGTTTATAAAATTACTCACTAGAAGAACCAGTGAAATAAAAAAATCGCCCCCCATCGAATAATCGACGAAGGACGATGAAAATAAAAGGCTCGCCTTTTAGAAAAATCGTCATCCAGCATGGCAACTGGTTTTAGCACACTCTTTCTAAAGAATAATCTCAAAACACTTTACTGTCAATGAATCTTTTATCGATCCTTTCCATCACAAAATGCTTATAGCTGGGCCTGGCCCTTTGGCATTCAAACCGGTTACTAATAAGACTGAAAAATTCCGGTTGTAATTAAATAACCAACCAGGGCCCCGAGCACTATTGTGGTGATGATATAAGAGCTTTTTGATTTGAAATCAATTGCAACTCCATTATTTGGATCGTAAAACCAACTATACTGAACAAATCCAAGTATCAGAAATAAAATAATCCCGAATGCTAAATTTGTCACAGTATCCCCCCTAACTTGAACCTCTGTCTATGTATTACTTTTAACATAAAATCAATAGAAGTTCCCTAAAACGAACAATTTAGCGAATGATTGGATTGATACTCTTTATTCAATGGATGTTACAAGTTCAATCATTCGCTCTTTGCTCATTGGTCCGACTATTCTTTTCTTAATTATACCATTTTTGTCAATCAAATAGGTGGTAGGAATTGTAATAGCAGCAAACATTTCTGCCTGTTCCCCTTCCATGTCCATTAACACAGGAAAAGTAATTCCATACTGCCTAACAAAATCTTTAACGACCTTCGTAGATGATTCATCAGATGTAATGTTTACAGCGAGAATCTCTGTTTGATACTCGTTAGAGCTTTCACTATAGAATTCCTGCATATGTGGCATTTCAGCTCTACATGGAGGACACCAGGTTGCCCAAAAGTTAACGAATACGGTCTTACCCTTATAATCTGAAAGCTTCACTTCCATCCCTTCCAAAGAAGAAAGTGTGAAATTTGGAGCCTTATCCCCCACCTTAATACCCACCTCCACTAACTCAGAGGCTGTAGGTATCGTTTCTTTTTCGGCTTCTGTAGATTGTGTCATATTAGATGAAAATACACCGTAAGCGAAAAGGCAGATGAGAACAACTAACCCAATTATTGACCGTTTCAATATTCACTCCTCCTTGAAACTATATGAAGATTCATTAACGCTGCACTTCCGGAAACAATCAGGTAAATCCATTGCCATTCTGAAAGTCCAAGAACCATGGGGTTACCATAGACGTATTCCAGAATGATAAAAAGAATACCGCCCCAGACAGCGAAATCAAGAAATCTCCATTCTTTAGATTTCCAAATGAGTAGAAGACCAATAAGAATAGCATGCAAAAGAACCACCCAAATCGAGCCACTGTCTAACAACCATGCAAATACTCCTATTGTCGCTGCAGTCATTTCAAGAGCGGCAAATAACAAGAACATCATTACCCGTTGATTATTAGTCTTCCAGATTTTCCATACAGCATACCCGGTACTGAACAACAGAGCAATTATGAATCCTGTACTCCCTCCTGTAAAATACAAGAGGGACAATGGGGATGTTAGAACAAGAGAGAGATTCAATAGAATGAGACTTGCTTTCCAAGAAATGATAAATAAAAGGACAATCTCATAAGCAAGAGAAGATGCCAATGCCCTCTCACACCACTTTTTCTCGACGAAATAAATTATTAATAAAGTAAGAACTAGGGCGATCCCGATCCATAACCATTGCTCAGGAATCTTAACCTGTCCAAATCCCAACATGAGTTCGTTGCTCCTTTGCCCCATTTACTAAGACTGAAAGAATTCCTTCTTATACCAATATGGGTATTTAAAATAAGAAATAAAAATTTAACGGCTTTTTACGAGAAGCTCTACGGCTTCTTTAACGACATCCTTCGTTGGCTCACCTTTATCAAGCTGCTCGCGAATGCATTCTTCAAGATTAGATCCTACAATTAAACCGATTGTACGATCAATTGCAGTTCGACTCGCAGATAATTGAGTGATAACGTCCTTACAATCTTTTTCTTCTTCAAGCATGCGCAGAACACCTCTAATTTGACCTTCAACCCTTTTCAACCGGTTCTTCATCTCATTTGTATATTCCATCATATGACTCCCTTTCACATTTTATAGTATGAGTTATTAAGAATATTCTGTCGCAATTAAATTAATTTCTTGCTACTTCTCTTCATATATTGTAAAATAAATCATAATTTAAGGATAGGAAAAAGGTTTAGCTAATTATAAGGAGGCAATGTCTTTTGGATTTATCCGAAGATGATAAACGGTTATCTAAAATTTATAGGAAAATAGTTACCTCAAATGAGTACAAAGCAGGTAAAATTCTTGAGAAATTGGATAACGAAACGAAAGACAAAGTATTTAATCTTATTCGTATGAATAAAGCTGAATACGAACAGCAACTAAATAAACAACAGCTTCATCAATAATAGAAAAGCCGGCTGCTATAGCCGGTTTTCTTTATTCTCTAACACACTATAAGTAAATTTTATAGGCACGTTTTATAATACCCATATAATAAAACCAGGACGATGGTGTCCTGGTTTTATTTATGCTACCCTAATCGCTCCTGAACTTTACTCATGACAGAGGTTCTGAGTTCAGCAAGCTTGGATTGGCTGTTTACAAGGTTGTCGCTATTAACTCCGAAATAGAATTTCACTTTTGGCTCTGTTCCGGATGGACGGAGACAGAACCATGAGCCGTCTTCTAGCTTGTATTTTAGAACGTTGGATTTTGGAAGATCGATTGTCTCGCTCTTTTCTTTGTTCAGGTATGTTCTCGTACTTGTTTGATAGTCCTCAACACTGTGGACGGTTAATCCAGCAGCATCCGTTGGTGGCTGTTCTCGGAATTGAGCGAGCAGGGAGACAATTTTCTCAGCGCCTTCTTTTCCTTTTAACGTTAATGATTCAAGACCTTCCTGATAGTAGCCGTACTGCTCGAATACTTCAAGTAACCCCTCATATAGGGTCATCCCTTTGGATTTATAGAAAGCAGCTACCTCAGCTGCTACAAGGCATGCTTGGACCGCGTCTTTATCCCGTACAAAATCACCTACAAGATAACCATAACTTTCTTCATAGCCAAACAAGAAGGTGTGTTTACCCGTCGTTTCAAATTCTTTGATTTTTTCACCAATGAATTTAAATCCAGTTAGCGTATCATAAGATGTAAGACCATTGTCTTCAGCAATCTTGCGTCCAATTTCAGACGTTACAATCGTCTTAAGAACAGCGCCGTTTTCCGGGAGAACGCCATTTTCTTTCTTCTGAGTAATAATGTAGTTCAACAGAAGGGCACCGGTCTGGTTTCCTGTCAGAACCACATACTTGCCCTCTTTATTTTTAACCGCTACTCCAACGCGGTCTGCGTCTGGATCTGTCGCTAGTAGAATATCCGCATCCTCTTTTTCACCGTACTGAATCGCAAGCTCAAATGCTGCATGTTCCTCCGGATTTGGTGATGATACAGTGGAGAAGTTTGGATCAGGAAGTTCCTGTTCTTCTACAATAGTTACATGCTTGAAACCATACGCTTTAAGACCTTCACGCACTGGGAGATTGGCCGTTCCGTGCAGCGGTGTGAATACAATCTTCAGCTGATCGCCCATCTCGTCAAGAAGCGTTGGATTGACGCGAAGTGTTTTCAACTGTTTTACGTATTGCGCATCAATCTCTGCACCGATCATCTGAATAAGACCTTTTTCTTTCAACTCCTGTTCAGAAGATACGGGTACTTCCAATTCATTGGCTACACCATCGACATATGAAATTACTTCAGCTGCCGCTTTAGGAGGTAGCTGCCCACCATCTTCTCCGTATACTTTGTATCCATTATATTCAGGAGGATTATGACTGGCAGTAATAACGATTCCAGCGCAGGCTTTCAACTTTCTTACAGCGAAAGAAAGCTCTGGAGTTGGGCGTAGCTCTTCAAATACATACGTTTGGATGCCATGGGTAGCTAACGTCTTTGCGGCTTCCATTGCGAACTCAGGGGACTTGTGACGTGAATCGTACGCAATAGCAACCCCAAGTTTCTTCGACTCTTCACCTTGTGCGTCTATGTATTGAGCAAGCCCTTCAGATGCTTTTCGAATCGTGTAGATATTCATTCGGTTTGTACCGGGGCCAATTTCACCACGCATGCCCCCCGTCCCAAACTCAAGATTCTTATAAAAAGCATCCTCTATTGTTTTTTCCTGTCCTTTTAATGCTTCAAGATCTCGTTTTAATTCCTCATCTAAATTAGTTGCTGTTGTCCATCGTGTGTATTCGTTTTTCCAGTCCATTTTGGCCTCCTGTTATGTATAGTTCTTTAGTTGTATAGTTTCGAGACTCAGTTTAAGAATCCTGCCATT
Source organism: Pseudalkalibacillus hwajinpoensis (assembly GCF_039851965.1). Taxonomy (NCBI): domain Bacteria; kingdom Bacillati; phylum Bacillota; class Bacilli; order Caryophanales; family Guptibacillaceae; genus Guptibacillus; species Guptibacillus hwajinpoensis. The sequence goes on from NZ_CP156674.1 coordinate 1,721,138, forward strand.
GCTCAAGATTTTATCCTCTATTCTCTACTCCCCCATTTATCATAATATGGATTGAAAAATATGCCAATGACGTTTTGGAAAAGTCATCTATTACAAAATAAAAAAGCAAGCCAGAAAACAGCTTACTTTTTGTAGTGAATTTCATATAAATCTTTTCTTCGATCACGTAACTGACGTACGGTACCGGACTGACGTTGTCTTCTGAGTATTTCAAGGTCAACATCCCCAACAACGACGGTCTCAATGTTTGGATGACACTCCCCGGCAATGCCGTCTCTAGAAAATGCGAAATCAGATGGCGTAAAAATTCCGGATTGAGCATATTGAACATCCATGTTCTCAACCTGAGATAAGTTACCGATCGTACCAGCTATAACCGTATAAATCTGATTTTCGACTGCTCGTGCCTGAGCACAATAACGTACGCGCAAGTAACCCTGACGATCGTCTGTACAAAAAGGCGTGAAGAGGATGTTGGCCCCTTTATCAGTTGCGATACGCCCAAGTTCCGGGAATTCAATATCATAGCAGATTTGAATGGCAATCTTTCCACAGTCCGTATCGAAAACTTCAATCCCATCGGATCCGTGGATTCCCCACCAGCGACGTTCGTTTGGTGTGACGTGAATTTTATATTGCTTTTCAATCGTTCCATCTCTTCTAAATAAGTACGCAATGTTATAGATCTTTTCATCCTCTAAAACAAAGTGAGATCCTCCAATGATATTCACATTGTATTTAACCGCAAGATCTGTGAAAAGCTCGATATAAGGCTCAGTGTATTCCGTCAAACGCCGAACCGCTTTACTAGGGATTTTCTCATCCATAAATGACATTAGCTGGGTAGTGAAAATTTCCGGAAAAACAGCGAAGTCAGACCCAAAATCAGCCGCTACGTCTACGTAATACTCCACCTGGTTCGCGAATTCTTCAAATGAAGAGATCTTCTTCATCGCGTACTGAATCGCACAAATTCGGACAGGGAATGAAGAACGAAAATGTCGTCTTGTTTTTGCTTTATACTCAACGTTATTCCATTCCATTAATGTAGCAAATTGTTTCGATGCTTTATCATCCGGTAAATAATTCGGATTAATCCTCATTACATTAAACCCGTTCATCAATTGGAACGTTAAGACGGGATCATAGATGTTCTGGAATTTCACTTCTTCTACGTATTCCGACGCTTTCATTTCATTCGAATGTTTATGATAATTCGGAATGCGTCCGCCGATAATGATACTTTTCACGTTCAACTCACGTGCTAGATCTTTACGCTCATCATACAGACGCTTTCCGATTTTCATCCTTCGATACTCAGGGTGCACCATTACTTCAATGCCATATAAGTTATATCCATCTGGATTATGATTCGTAATATATCCCTCATCCGTAATATCATCCCATGTATGCTGATCATCATACTCATCAAAGTTCACCATGAGACTAGAACATGAGCCAATGATTTCTCCCTCAAGCTCTACACAAAACTGACCTTCCGGAAATATAGCAAGGTGGCTTTCCAGGTGCTCACGTTTCCAGGGTTCCATGCCTGGGAAACACTTCTTCTGTAAAGCAAGGATTTCATCAATATCTCCATGCCGAATCGGCCTAATTTCAATCTTTTTCTCAAACTTTGATACATCTAATTCTGACATTTGCTTTTCCCTCCGCCTCTATCTTACTATGTACCCTATTTGTTCGACGTTCTATCCTGATTTTATCATATGAAATTTCAAAAAAAGAAGAGGCTGACATGCGTCAGCCTCTCTGTCTTTACGCTCGATTCGTTTCGTTCTGAGAAATGCTGGATAGCGCAGGCCCGGCTTCTTGCTGATCAGGAGTTTTTGTAGCAAAGTCACCAAGCGATACCATTCCGACAACCTGATTGTTCTCAACAACAGGGAGACGTCGGATCTGGTTCTGAGCCATTAGGGCCGCTGCTTCTTCTGCACTCATGTTTGCGGTAGCTGAGACAATGTGATCAGACATACACTGGCTCACCTGAGAATTCGCTCCTCCACCAGTAGCAGTTGCACGTGTTGTAATGTCTCTGTCAGTGATGATGCCACAGAGTTGTCCATTACTTATTACTGGTAATGAACCAACATTATGCTGATTCATTAACGCTGCTGCTTCCTGAATGGATTGTTCTGGAGTAACAGAAATAATATTCTTTGACATGAGATTTTGCAGATTGTTTTGCACAAACATTCCTCCCGAGGTTTTTGATTGTGAAGACTTGAAAGACCTTTGCCTTTCATCATCTAGTGTAGACTTGCTCAGCACAAATTATTTTTCCTTTTTTTGTGGGTGTATTTTATTTTCTTCAAGAAAAACAATCTGTTTCCCATCGCTTTTTGCAACAACTGTACCATCTTGATCTGTTCGAAGAATGGAAATGTTTAGCCCTTTTAATCGTTGGAGCACAAGCCCATCCGGGAAGTGATAACGATTGTTTCTGCCTACGGAAATAACGGCGGTTTCTGGATCAACTGCTTTTAGAAACGCATCCGTCGTTGCTGAATTAGCTCCATGATGCCCAATTTTCAATACATCTGACTTCATTTTCTTTTCTTTCAAACCTGCCAGCAACTGCTTTTCAATTTCAATACCTGCATCACCCATAAGCAAAAACGTATTTTCTTCATGACGAATTTGTAGGACAGCGCTGTAATCATTAAAATCCTCATATTCGGCATGCTTTGTAGGTGATAAAATTTTCACAGACATTTGCTGACCTAGCTTCAGTTTCTTGCCTTTTTGCGCTGTCATTATGCTAATCCCTTTCTTTTTTATCACTTTCATTAGGGCCTTATAATGACCTGTTGGATAAGAAACATCAGGCATGACGACTTTTTCAACTTCAAATTTTTTCAGTACGGTGTCCATTCCACCAATGTGGTCGTGGTGAGGATGGGTAGCAACTACATAATCAAGTTGATGAATACCAAGTTTTTTTAAATAAGTGGATACAGCCCCACCATCACCATTATCCCCCGCATCAATTAACATCGTTTTCCCTTCATGAGTGACAAGGATGCTATCCGCCTGTCCAACATCAATAAAATGGATCTCAGCTTCATTTGCTTGAGCTGTCACATCATAGGGCATGTGTAATAATATAATGAGGGAGGAAAAAAGAATTGCAGCATATCTCATATTAAATCCTCCAGAGCTTTTCTTGTTTCTAGTATGCGCGTTTCTTTCATACATAAAAGAAAAAAGCTTTCCCAATTGGGAAAGCTTATGATGAAACTTCTTCTTTTCGGAAGAAACTTTTCATTGCGTGATAAACGTCTTTCTTTTCTTTTAAAATATAATTCCTGAACTTCGGATCATGGATATTCTTATAAGCACTCATTAATGTAGAATGTCGATTATATGCATTTACCTCTCCATAACCGAACATGTTGGAAACCTTCATAATTTGATTCACAAGTTTGACGCAACGGGTATTGTCAGAAGTTAGATTATCACCATCCGAGAAGTGAAATGGGTAAATGTTGTAGCGTGCTGGAGAGTATTTCTCATCAATCAGTTCTATCGCTTTACGATATGCGGAAGAACAAATGGTTCCACCACTCTCTCCTTTTGAAAAAAAATCGTCTTCTGTGACGACTTTCGCTTCGGTATGGTGAGCAATAAACTCAATTTCAACCGTCTCATATTTGGACCTCAGAAAACGAGACATCCAGAAGAAAAAGCTTCGCGCCATGTACTTCTCCCATTTCCCCATCGACCCACTTGTATCCATCATTGCGAGAACAACAGCTTTTGATTCGCGTTTGATTTCCTCATTCCAGGTCTTAAAGCGAAGATCGTCTTGATAAATTGGAGATATACCTGGTTTTCCACTAATTGCATTCCGTTTATAGGCTGTTAGAATGGTTCGCTTCTTATCAATGTTACCCATCAAACCTGTTTTTCGGATATCATTAAACTCAACTTTTTTCTTTACGACTTCAGCTGTTTCTTTTTCACGCAAATCTGGGAGTTCAAGTTCCTTGAAAAGAATATCTTGTAATTCAACAAGGGAAACTTCTGCTTCATAGTAATCTTCGCCTGGCTGATCGCCTGCTCCTTCACCCTTGCCAGCACCCGGCTGCTTCTCTCCAGAACCATCACGTGCTACTACGTCTCCCACCTGGCTATCGCCTTCTCCTTGCCCAACGTGTTTAGATTTATCATAGTTATAACGAATTTTATATTCATCCAGAGAGCGAATTGGTATTTTAATGACATCTCGACCGTTGGAAAGAATAATGTTCTCTTCACTGATGAGATCCGGAAGATTGTTATGGATCGCATCCTGAACTTTTTCGGCATGGCGTTGTTGATCCTGATAGCCTTTTCGGTGGAGGGACCAATTCTCCTGAGAGACGACGAAGTTTTTGGAACTCTTGTCTTTCATGCCTTATTCCCCTCCTTAAAAAATAAAGTTTCTATCGGAAATTTATTCAATGATCGATGATCGCTCATGGTGATTGTTCAAAAACAGAATTCCTAAAGTGGACATCCTATGGCAGCGTTGAATAGTATACTTTATCCTATGCAAATACAAGCGATAATTGACAATTAATTCTGACAAATAAAGCTTTTTAGTACTTAATTATGGAATCAGACAGAAGATAGACACCAAATGATCCACAAAAAAATAACCCCCTGGTTGGGAGTTATTCATGTTTTTTCTTTTTCTCATGTTGAACAGGATCAGGTCTCTGTCCGTCTTTCTTTAATTGGTCATTCGTATTGAGCTCTTCCATTTCCTTGCCGAGCTCTCTCATTTCTTTCTCATCCATTGCCATCGAACTGTTTTCAGGCTTTTCTTTACGATCTGCCACAATGAATCACCTCATAAGTGTAGTACCCGATTCGCCTTTTCTTCAACCTAAATATAAGGTTATTTCTGGAATTTAAAATCAAATTCCTCTATTGGCCAATAACGGAGATTTACTTTTCCAACGACCTGATCCATCGGGACAAATCCAATGTGCCGACTATCATAGCTATGACGTCGATTATCTCCCATCAAGAATAAATATCCTTCAGGTACTTTTGTTTTTCCTGTCTTATCTTCTAGTTTAAAATTTTCCGTCAGATTACCATTAAAAATATCTTTTTGAAATCTTTCAAGATATGGCTCTTCTAATTTCTTTCCATTAATATAGAGGACATCATTTTTATATTCAATTGTATCACCTGGAAGACCGATCACTCTTTTAATGTAATCCTCTTGTTCATTTGCATGAAAAACAACGAGGTCAAACCGATCTGGTTCAGAAACTTCATATCCGATTTTATTAATAATTAACCGATTCCCATCTTGAATCGTGGGCATCATGGACTCACCGTGAACCACATAGTTTGTGATGAGAAATTCACGTATAACAATCGCCAGTACGACAGCTATAGAAAAAGCCTTGACCCATTCCCATAGCGGACTGCGCTCCTTATTCATGTTAAACCTCTTTTCGATACGTTCTTTACGTATAATCTATCACTCATAATCGACAGGCACAAGCTTACGCGATATTGTAAGCGATTTCAATGCCCCTTTTATATTCCCGGCCATGCCAAAGTAAAAAGCATACCTCGCGAGGCATGCTTTTTACATGTTATCGATTTAATAAACTACCGACATAACGAAGCAGTTCGTTTGCTGAAATCGAGTTATACCCATGTTCATCAATGAGACGGGCAATCACCTCGTTAATTTTCTTCAATTGATTTTCATTTGGCGTCTTAGAAGAAGTTGTGATTTTCACAACGTCTTTTAAGTCAGCAAACAGTTTTTTCTGGATGGCTTCTCTTAATCGTTCGTGTGAATTGTAATCAAATTTCTTCCCTTTCCGTGCGTAGGCTGAAATGCGAATCAGTATTTCTTCTCGGAATGCTTTTTTTGCATTTTCTGAAATACCGATCTGCTCTTCAATCGATCGCATCAGCTTATCATCCGGACTCATCTCTTCTCCAGTCAGCGGATCACGAAGCTTGTTTTTATTGCAATAGGCTTCCACATTATCGAGGTAATTGTCCATGAGCGTCTTGGCACTTTCTTCGTATGAATACACAAATGCTTTCTGAACCTCTTTCTTAGCAATTTCATCATATTCTTTTCGAGCAATCGAGATGAAGTTCATGTAGCGTTCTTTATCTTCTTTCGAAATCGATGCATGTTGATCCAGACCATCTTTTAAAGAACGAAGAACATCGAGTGCATTAATAGACGGGACTTCTTTACGAATGATTGTTGACGAGATTCTGTTAATGACATAACGTGGGTCAATCCCGCTCATTCCTTCATCTGAATGCTCTTTCTGCAGTTCATCCACATCAACCTGGTTAAAGCCTTCAACTATTTCCCCATCATAAAGACGCATTTTTTTAACCAGATCAACACCCTGGCGATTTGTATCTTTAAGCCTTGTCAGAATTGAGAAAATAGCAGCTACCCTCAGAGCATGTGGCGCGATATGCACATCAGAAACATCACTCTCACGAATCATTTTTTCATAGATCCGTTCTTCCTGACTCACTTTTAGATTGTACGGGACAGGCATGACAATAATTCGGGAGTGAAGTGCTTCATTCTTCTTATTCGAAATGAATGAACGATACTCCGCTTCGTTCGTATGAGCCACTACCAATTCATCAGCGGAAATTAGCGCAAACCGCCCTGCTTTAAAGTTTCCTTCTTGCGTTAGTGACAGTAAATGCCATAGAAACTTCTCATCACACTTCAGCATTTCCTGAAACTCCATCATTCCACGGTTCGCCTTGTTTAATTCACCGTCAAAACGGTAAGCTCTTGGGTCAGATTCTGAACCAAATTCAGCGATCGTTGAAAAATCGATGCTTCCAGTTAAATCTGCAATGTCCTGGGATTTTGGATCAGAAGGACTAAACGTTCCAATACCTGTCCTTTTATCCTCGTTAAAGAAAATACGCTCAACCATCACATCTTCAATTCTTCCTCCGTATTCCTTCTCAAGTCGCATGACATTCAGCGGTGAAAGACTTCCTTCAATCCGGATACCATATTCATTATGGAATTCATCTCTTAAATGGTGTGGAATCAGATGAAGCGGATCCTCATGCATCGGACAACCTTTAATCGCATAGACGGCTCCGGAATCTTGGTGAGAATATTTCTCCAGACCCCTTTTCAAAACAGTCACAAGCGTGGATTTCCCTCCACTAACAGGACCCATTAACAACAGGATTCGTTTTCGAACGTCTAAGCGTTTTGCCGCTGGATGAAAATACTCTTCTACCAATCGTTCAATCGCTTCTTCGAGACCATATAACTCTTCAGAAAAAAAGGAGTAGCTTTTCTTGCCTTCTATTTCCTGGATCCCAGCATCTTTAATCATATTATAAACACGTGAATGAGCTGACTGCGCTACTTCAGGTCGTTCGCGAATAATTTCTAAATACTCACCGAAGGTCCCTTCCCACTTCAGCCGCCTTTCCTCGTCTCGATGCTGCTGGATTTTACGTAAGATATCCATTACGAGCCCCCTCCAAGTTTGATTCATCGGATTTAATACATGTTATGCGGGGATGTCCTATAACATTCGGCTTTCTTTTCACCTGAATCTCTTGACAATAACATGCTAAGCTACAACCATTTCTTCAGATAAACAGGCTTCAAAACTTTCTAATTGAGAGAACAAAAAAAGAACCGGCAGAGCCGGTTCTCATTCTTACGTATGATACACTACTGTAAATTCACTTAATTCGTTTCCAGATGCTGGGGACTTCTCTTTTGACTCCCGCTTCTCCTGATGTGCTTTCTTGAAAGAATCTGAATGCACCCAATTCTGGTAAGCTTCTTCATTCTCCCACTTCGTAAAGACAATGAGTTTACCATTCTCAGCCGATTGTTCCAGAAACATAAATTCTATACACCCTTCTACATTCTTCATACTCTCAGCACTTTTTCCAAAACGCTGCTTCATCATGTCTTTCGCTTCATCAGGAACTTTTAATTCGTTCATTACAACATACATACGTAAATCCTCCTTTATGTTTCTCCCTTTATCCTATCGGATTCCGGAGTATTTTTCCAATTCAACCTACCTGATTCACCATGAATTACCCTCAAAACATTCACACCTCCCCTTACATGGTTTATAATGAGAGATAGATTTGGACACAATTTTACCTGAGGAGGATGAGACCATGAGTTTCCTGGGTATTTTAGTAGTAATTCTAGCTTTTCTTGCAGCCATCTTTACAGCTGGATACAACGACCGACCAACCAAAACCAAAAAAGGCAGTCGATAAACAAGAAAAGCAGAAGTGACAGAGGGTCTGGCCACTGCAGCTAGACAAGAAAAGCGGAAGCCCTCGATTAGACCCGTCAGGCACTGGAGGCAATCAATTTGAACACGGTTTCTGTGTTCAGAGTGATTGCTGAAGTGACCGAGGGGGCCTGAGGGCTAAAGCTAGACAAGAAAAGCGGAAGCTGCCGGTTAGACTCACAATTTCAAACAAAAAAAGAACGATCCCCTTACTTTACAGGGAGATCGTTCTTTTTTATTCCATACCAGGATAACTTTGCTGTCTGAGCGCTTCATATACCATGATCGCTGCTGTGTTTGAAAGGTTCAGCGCACGTACATGCTCCGTCATAGGAAGACGCAAGCAACGTTCCTTATTATTCTGGATTAACTCATCTGGCAATCCATTTGTTTCTCTCCCGAAAACAAAATATGTGTTTTTGTTTTCGTCCGAGTAATCAAAATCAGTATGCGTATTGGTACCATATTTCGTAATATAGTAATACTCCCCATCCCGATTTTTCTCGAAGAAATCGTCAAGGGAATCATAATAGTGAACATCAGCATACTGCCAGTAATCAAGTCCCGCACGCTTGAGCATTTTGTCATCTGTAGAAAAGCCAAGTGGACGAATTAAATGAAGGCTGGTATTCGTCGCCGCACACGTACGAGCAATATTTCCCGTATTAGCTGGTATTTCAGGTTGAAAAAGGACGATATTTAAAGACATAATCATTCACCTCCGCTTCAAAACACATCTATTATAGCATGTTTTGTTAGCGAAGATAGAATCGCTAATCTTCAATATGAAAAAACTTATACTTTATTTCAGGGGTCCATGCTGTTGAGTCTTCATAAGCCCAGTAACGCATGCGACTGTTTGTAGTATGCGCATTTACAAGTGGCTGTCCTTTCTCATCATGATCCACTACAACTGTCGTATGCTGCCAGTGGCCATCCCCATCAAAGTCATAACAAATGACATCACCGGGAACCAGATCATCAGCATGTGACACTTCAAGTGCTCGAAGACCGTTCTTAGAACCACTTAAGTACCAGCGGAGCGCATGTGCAACTGACCAGGAATAACTCCAATTATTGCCCTGTGCCCACCATCCCTTTGTTCGATCAGGATACCCCCGCATTGGCGCCTTTCCAGCGTGCAAACATTGAGAAATGTAATTCGTACAATCGACATCAAATGCATGATAAGCAGGATTGTAATCATCCCACCAGCGTTCCGCATATTTCACTGCAGAAAGGCGGTCATAATAGGAGCCTTTCAAGCGATTATCGTTAATAATGCCTTCACTTATCTCTACTTGATTTGCTTTCCCCTCCACCTCGATCGACCGATCAAGAATAAGTTCTCCATCCTTCACTTTTGCTAACCTTTTTTCTACCCGTTCTTCTTGATAGATTTTCTTACCCTGCTTTATGAGATAGTGATGGTGAAGAACATAATCGTAGAACTGCGTACTTACAAGGTCTTTTTTTCCAAGAAGTATCCCTCTGTGTTTTATCCGAAGCACAGTGGCCTCTCTTGTGAAACATTGCTTTATATATCGGTTTGCAGCCTCTTCTTCTTGCGCTGGTCGTAATCCTACTCTAAAATGTCCCGTACAATTCATTAAACGATTCGCTTCTTCCTCCCAAAAGGGCTTAAGCTGTTCTCCCCACCCCATTTTCGTCCCCCCTCATCGCACTTTATGTGAGGGGATACAAACACATGACTCAGAATTATCCAAATTTGAGTAGTTATGAATTTAAACTGGTAAATTGCTATGAATGGTTGACTACTGGTTCTGAGGAAGAAGAATGGTTTATTTTTTTTATCAGTTTATCAAACCACCCAACTAAGAAACCAAGGAGAAGCACTTCTACAAATGTCCCTGCTCCAATTGGACCATTCAAAATAAACGCAAATACAAATGCAAGAGCTTCGGTTAAGGTTTTCGTGATACCAATACTCCAGCCAGTTTGTTCCGTTAGAGCAAGCATTAATTCATCATTGGGAATAGAAGCGAGAGAAGCATGTAAGTAAACTGCAATGCCAAGCCCCATAATAATAATCCCAACCATGAATAGGATCCACCTGGGAACGATTCCATCCACTTCAATAAATGAAAGTATTTTTAAATTTAAAAGGTCTACGAACAGGCCAAGTAGAACAATTGGTATAAAACCTGCCAGGTTTGGCTTTCTCATCATTATCAAACTGTTAATAAAAATTAAAACTCCGCCTACAATAAAAACCCATGATCCAACGGTAAAGCCAATCTGGTCAGAAAGGGCAACATAAAGAGCATCCCATGGAGCGATGCCTACATCTGCATTGATTAACAATACAACCCCGAGAGCCAGTGTAAATAATCCACCAACATAAATAAGACTTCTGGAAACAAAGCTGTTCATTTTTTCACTCCTTAGATGCAAACGATCATTGTACCTCGTATACAAATTTCTATATTTTAAGTCACAAAGGTTATTTTACAAGAAACTCGAGGTTTTTTATAGGATTTACTCCTATTTGTTCCTTTGATCAGGTGTGCATAACTAGATAAAAAAGCCTGCGCACTTCTAAATTTCCGAAGTACGCAGGCTTTACTTTCCTTACGGGAGAGCGGCATGCATGGTATGCTGCTGTTCTAGGGACAATAAATATTCTTTCTTATCAACGCCTCCACCATAACCAACTAGTGCCCCATTGCTTCCAATTACTCGGTGGCAGGGAACTATGATTGGAAGAGGATTGCGGTTATTAGCTGAACCAATCGCACGAACCGCTTTTGGAGCTGCAATGGCGACAGCTACGTCTCTATAAGATCTGGTTTCACCATATGGGATTTCTGATAGGCTTTGCCATACTTTTTTCTGAAAAACAGTACCACTCATATCGAGATTAAGATCAAAAAAATTTCTTTTTTTGTTAAAATATTCTTCAAGCTGAATCACGATTGGTTCAATGGCTTCAGGATTAAAAACAAGGTCTGCTTTTACAAGATGCTTTTTGTACCAGGTATCAGCAGCAGGCAGCACATTCTCCGCAAAACCAAAATCAATCCTACTAACACCTCGAGAACTAGTAAAAACAGTTATGGCGCCGATCGGTGATTGTAACTCCCCATAATTAATCACTTGTTTCTCCATGTTATCCCTTCTTTATTGTACATTTTTCACCATCTTACAACGGATACTAACCTTTGACCATCCGCATTACGGCTTATTTTGAAGCATTGACAGGCCTCTCGCTATCTCATCGGCAACATCAATGTCCTTTTCTCTCATTTGCTCATTGATAAGGGCGTTAACAGCCTTTTCTCCTCCAATTTTCCCAAGTGCCCAAGCAGAAGTACCACGTATGACAGGACGAGGATCTTTCTGCATTAGCTCAATTAAAGTGTCCACAGACGTTTCATCCTTATAATGAGCAAGCGCAAGAATCGCATTTCGCTGAATTGGCTTCTTCCCACGCCAGGAACCTGCCGCCTTCCCAAATTTTTCTTTAAACTCCCGATTGCTCATTGTTAACAGAGGAATTAATATCGGTTTAACCATTTCCGGATCCGGTTCAAGTTCAGGATGGTGATGGAAATCCTTTCCCTTATTCTTTGGACAAACAAGCTGACAAGTATCGCAACCATAGAGGCGATTACCTAGCTTAGCGCGGTACTCTTCTGGAAGAAACCCTTTTGTTTGAGTTAGAAATGCAATACACTTGTTTGCATTAAGCTGTCCACCTTCAATTAGAGCTCCAGTTGGACAGGCATCTACGCAAATATTACAATCTCCACAGCCTTCTTCAACAGGTTCATCCGGTTCTAAAAATAGATCTGTAATCATTTCTCCAAGATAAACCCATGACCCGAATTCTTCGGTTATCATCATTGTATTCTTACCGCTGAATCCAATGCCTGCTCTTTCAGCCACAGCTCTATCAGATAGTTCACCTGTGTCCACCATGGAACTTGTTTTGGCTGTAGGCACCCTTGATTTAATATATGCATCAAGAAGGGAGAGTTTCTCTCTAAGCACATGATGATAATCGACACCCCAGGAGGCCCTGCAGAAAAGACCTCTGCGTTCGCCACGCTTGCTTCTCGGACTATCCTTCATCTTAGAAGGGTATGCGATCGCAACTGATAATATTGTTGCCGCACCACTAAGCAAAAGCTCAGGCTCAGTCCGCTTTTCAATATCAGACTCTTCAAATCCTGATTGATAGCCCAATTCCTGCTGTCGCTTCAGTCGCTCTTTCAATGTTTTGAATGGATCTGCAGCCGCAAATCCTATTTTATCAATGCCAATGCTTTTACTGTATGCAACAATGTCTTTTTTCAATTGTGCACTTGTCATCCTGCTCCCTCCCTTCTTCAATTTCTTTAAAATATTATCTTATTTTCAAAGTCCTAAGTCTATTGAGTACAGCTGCCATCTCAGTTCTTCTAATACGCGCTACATCTCCTGGATGCTGGTTTGGAAAAACAGAAAATGAGCCAATACCTTCTTCATTCATTTTTCTTTCAATGATATCCAGAAGCTCAGGAATCGTTTGCTCACCAAGCTTGTTTTTGCTTTCTAGATAATAAAGCACATCTGTTGCAAGCCTCGTCTGGCTAGCATCTACCAGCTGTTCTACCTGAAGTAGCGAAATATCTGTCTGGCCATAGAGGATGTGATGCTTTCCTTTCGCTGAAACCTTGGACCTTTTCCCTTTTTGGCTGTTCAAGCTTCTTCTTTCAGGAATTCTTCTTCTCAATTCACCAAAGCGTTCTCCGCCTTCTCGCTTTCTTGTTCGAGCAGGTTGTTCTGATATGCGCTTTGCTTCTTCCGTAACATTATAAGGAAGGTAATTTTCCATAAGGATGACGTTATCAGCTACTTCAAAATAATCGCCAGATCCACCCATTACAAGAACTGTGGAAGTATTGTGTTCTGTATAAAGCTGTCTCACCCGATCAATGAATGGGGTAATCGGCTCCTTCTCCTTTGCGACAAGTTGTTGCATACGATAATCACGAATCATAAAATTTGTAGCACTTGTATCTTCATCAATAAGCAGCGTCTCAGCCCCTGCTTCAATTGCTTCAATGATATTTGCAGCCTGGGAAGTACTTCCACTTGCATTTTCTGAAGTAAATGAACGAGTATCCTTGCCATAGGGGAGGTTTTGTATAAAGGGGGAAATATCTACCCCTGTTACTTTTCTACCATCTTCAGAACGAATTTTCATAGCACGCTCATTCGCTACAACAAACTCTCGGCCATCTCCCGCGATATGATTATACACGCCGTGTTCCATCGCATGCAAAAGGGTACTTTTACCATGATAGCCTCCGCCAACAATCAACGTAATCCCTTCCTTTATCGCCATGCCTTCTAAAGGTTCATCACGATGGGGAATCGGTAAAGCTATTTCCATCGAGGCTGGCGACTGAAATGGGATCACCTTACTCGTTAGAGGCCGATCGCTAATGCCACTCTCACGCGGAAGTATTGCATCGTTTGCCACAAAAGCTACGTATCCGTTCTCAACCAGGTACTCCCGGATTGCCTGCTGTTGATCAGCCAGGTGTAGTGCTTTCGTTACGGTTTGTGCTTTTAATGAAAATAAGGACTTATCTAATATCTCAGGCAATTGGTGAAGCAACATTTGTTCAGCTTGCTTCCCGAGGACTCGCCTTCCCTGTGCAGGTAAACCAAGTGACAAACAAACGGTAATGGTCTCCTCTGAAATCGTCACAGCTGATCGCTCAATCACTTTTTGGCCCGGTACATCGATGTGGATGAGGCCACTCTTTCCAGTGCCCTTAGAACGTCCACTGTGTCCATGAATAGCGTCATCCACTTTTCTCGCTATCTCATCTTCCGTTCGAATTCTTCTCACTGCTGTGTGGAACCATTCTTCATCTACAATTGTTTGCAGACGTGGTATAACCACTCTAAGTCTTGAAGGGCTTGCGAAAGGGTCACCTTGAACGTAATCAATAGACAGCGTGAACTTCGGGAAACGATAACTTCCCCTAATATCTTTATATGCTTTGTAACCTTTACCATCAATTTTCTGCAGTAGCTCTTTCAGTTTCTTCATCTGAGGCGAGCCTCCTTTTAAGCTTCAGTATGGTGAATGTGATAAAATGGACGGAAAATGAACCGTTTGGAGGAAAAAGAAATGACAAAAGTAATCCTCTCTCCATCCATCACAACTGAGATTCCGGAATTCAAAATTGGATATGCTACTTATCATAATATCGTGGTTGAAAATTCACCGCAAATGGTTCGCGGCCGGTTTCAATTTTATCAGGAAACGATGATGATGGACCTTGAAGAAGTAAACTTAAGCGTTTATCCAGCGGTCACAGAATGGCGTTCCGTCTTTAAGAAGTTCGGAACTGATCCTGCTCACTACCGCCCATCATCAGAGGCTTTATTACGTCGATTAAAAAAAGGTGAAGTGTTGCCTCCCATCCATTCTGCTGCTGATATTAACAACCTTCTATCTCTTCAGTATAAAATTCCAATCGGTATATATGATCTGGATGAGATAGAAGGCAGTATTACCATTAAAGTAGGTAATGAATCAACTTCCTATGAGGGATTGAACGGGCGCAATATGATATTTACCAACAAGCTACTTTCCGCGGATGCTCGAGGTCCGTTCGGCAGTCCGATTGTCGATTCGAAACGAACGGCTGTAACTGAAACGACAAAAAATGCTATTCAGATTTTCTATATTCAACCTTCTCTCCCAGTCAACGAAGCTCAGAAACTAATCAAGTCTTCTGCAGAAATGTTCAATCAGATTCATGGAGGTCAATACAACTACGATGTTTCCACAAAAATAAATGCATAATAAAAAACGCAACGCTTCGTTAATCATAACGAAACACTGCGTTGGGTAAATGGTGATAATTCGAGGAATTTCTACATCCCTCGCTGATGTAGATAGAATAACACATAATCCTCTTAACAAACAATAGATATTTATAAATTCTTCATAACTTGCTTACATTTTATTAATATCATACTGATCAATAAATTGATTCCATGATTGACCTTTCCACAAACCCCACTCTATAATCAAGGAGACAAGTAGAAAGGAGTATACTTATGGAACCATTCTCTACACCATTTTTTGAAGAGAACTTTCGTCAGTACATACAGAAGAATAGAGACGTTTTCTCCAAACTTGAAGCCATGAACAGCTATTACCGATCTGTTGTCTCTTCGATGATATATGACAACTTAAATAAGAACTCTGAGATTGTTCGCCGCATACGAAATTTAGATGCTGCCTATAAAGCAATCAAACAAGAAAATACAGACGCTTAAGAAGAATGCTCTCTTGTAAAAAGAGAGCATTTCTCGTTATTTTACATCGATATCGCAGGAATCAGCCGAGCATGCTTCTGCATCTCCACCAACAACATCAAGGTTCTTGCTTTCTCCCCCATGCCTTTACTAGTGCCTGTTCAAACACTTCCGAGGGTTGTGCACCTGATACCGCGTACTTTTCATCAAATACAAAGAATGGAACGCCTTGAATGCCAAGTTGACTACCCATCGATTCATCCTAACGTACTTCTTTTTTAAACTCTTCTGTACTTAGCATTCGTTTGATATCTAGAGCCTCAAGACTCAAGACCAAGCTCTTCACCAAGTGCTGCAAGTGTTTCATAATCACCTATGTTTCTCGATTCTGTGAAAAAGGCATAGAAAAGTCGTTCCGACATCTCATTCATTATGTCTGATTGGAGAAGTCTATTAAAGAGAAAATGTAAGTGGAAAGCAAAACAAATAAAAAAAGACCTCAACGAGAACGTTGAAGTCTTGATATGATGTATGTAATGGTACCGGTGGTCGGGTTCGAACCGACACTCCTCTCGGAACACGATTTTGAGTCGTGCGCGTCTGCCAATTCCGCCACACCGGCAAAGTACCATATTCAATTCAGGCAGAAAAATTAGTGGTGCCGGAGGCCGGGCTCGAACCGGCACGGAGGTACACCCTCCGCAGGATTTTAAGTCCTGTGCGTCTGCCAATTCCGCCACTCCGGCAGGACTTTTAAAAAAAATATTATATTTGGAGGCGGCACCCGGATTTGAACCGGGGCGTAAGGGTTTTGCAGACCCGTGCCTTACCACTTGGCTATGCCGCCTTAAAATATGGAGCGGAAGACGGGATTCGAACCCGCGACCCCCACCTTGGCAAGGTGATGTTCTACCACTGAACTACTTCCGCAACAAAATGGCTGGGCTAGCTGGATTCGAACCAGCGCATGACGGAATCAAAATCCGTTGCCTTACCGCTTGGCTATAGCCCAAAAATGGGGCGGCTGATGGGAATTGAACCCACGAATGCCGGAATCACAATCCGGTGCGTTAACCACTTCGCCACAACCGCCACAAAATCTGATTTTAGTTAAATTGGCAGGGGTAGTAGGACTCGAACCCACACCGGAGGTTTTGGAGACCTCTGTTCTACCTTTAAACTATACCCCTATCAAAATGGTGGAGGGGGACGGATTCGAACCGCCGAACCCTGAGGGAGCGGATTTACAGTCCGCCGCGTTTAGCCACTTCGCTACCCCTCCAAATTGACAATTACCATTGTAATACACATCGTATGATAGCGCAATGGAAATTGATCCCTTTCCGAAAAAATGGTGCCGGCCAGAGGACTTGAACCCCCAACCTACTGATTACAAGTCAGTTGCTCTACCAATTGAGCTAGACCGGCAACATGGTGGCTCCGGACGGAATCGAACCGCCGACACGAGGATTTTCAGTCCTCTGCTCTACCGACTGAGCTACAGAGCCATGTTTATGATTAATAAATTCATCATAGAAAATTATTCGATGTAAATGAATTTTATTGGTTGCGGGGGCAGGATTTGAACCTGCGACCTTTGGGTTATGAGCCCAACGAGCTACCGAACTGCTCCACCCCGCGACAATATGAATGATTTCATGCTGTACCTGCTTCAATATGCAGTGTACTGTTTCTTACTCTACAAGGTTATGCTACGATGTGTATCCGACGAAACAACTCGATGTTGTTTCATTGATGTATCGCTCGTTGCTCCACCCCGCGACAATTTATGAAAATGAAAATGGCGGTCCCGACGGGAATCGAACCCGCGATCTCCTGCGTGACAGGCAGGCATGTTAACCGCTACACCACGGGACCTTAGAAAATGGTGGAGGATGACGGGCTCGAACCGCCGACCCTCTGCTTGTAAGGCAGATGCTCTCCCAGCTGAGCTAATCCTCCACAGAGTAAATATTATATGTGAATAAAATTGGTGACCCGTACGGGATTCGAACCCGTGATACCGCCGTGAAAGGGCGGTGTCTTAACCGCTTGACCAACGGGCCAGTTCTATTATGTAGGGTGGTGGCGGAGAGCGAGGGATTCGAACCCTCGAGACGGCTTTGACCGCCTACACGATTTCCAATCGTGCTCCTTCGGCCACTCGGACAGCTCTCCATGGCTCCACAGGTAGGATTCGAACCTACGACCGATCGGTTAACAGCCGATAGCTCTACCACTGAGCTACTGTGGAATAATTTTAGCCTGGCAACGTCCTACTCTTGCAGGGGGAGATCCCCCAACTACCATCGGCGCTGAAGAGCTTAACTTCCGTGTTCGGCATGGGAACGGGTGTGACCTCTTCGCCATCATTACCAGACTTATGACTGACTTCCACTATGTAGTGATTAGCCAGAGACAAAATATATCATACTATATTTAGCCTTTGTTATCAAGAGAATTTTTTATTCCCTGAAAACTAGATAGCACGTACAACGTTTTCCAATAATCTTTTCTGCGCTGTCCAGTTCCGCAGGCTACATTTTTGCCCATTTCGCTCTTTCACTTCAGGCGAAAAACGCCTTACGTTCAAGATCTCCAATGGTCTACGAATGTGACCAAGCCTGCTTCGCTTTTCGTTGTCCAGCTACGTAAGCCAAATCCTCGATGGTTTCACCTTTTTCGCCTGACGACGCATAAAGCGCGTCTGACTCAAAAGCTTCCAACGCTTATCGGATGTAAACGGCTTACTTCGCTTTTCGTTTTTAGGTTAAGCCCTCGATCGATTAGTATTCGTCAGCTCCACGTGTTGCCACGCTTCCACCCCGAACCTATCTACCTCATCATCTCTAAGGGATCTTACCAGCTTCATGCTGTGGGAAATCTCATCTCGAGGGGGGCTTCATGCTTAGATGCTTTCAGCACTTATCCCTTCCACACGTAGCTACCCAGCTATGCTCCTGGCGGAACAACTGGTACACCAGCGGTGTGTCCATCCCGGTCCTCTCGTACTAAGGACAGCTCCTCTCAAATTTCCTGCGCCCGCGACGGATAGGGACCGAACTGTCTCACGACGTTCTGAACCCAGCTCGCGTACCGCTTTAATGGGCGAACAGCCCAACCCTTGGGACCTACTTCAGCCCCAGGATGCGATGAGCCGACATCGAGGTGCCAAACCTCCCCGTCGATGTGGACTCTTGGGGGAGATAAGCCTGTTATCCCCAGGGTAGCTTTTATCCGTTGAGCGATGGCCCTTCCATGCGGAACCACCGGATCACTAAGCCCGACTTTCGTCCCTGCTCGACTTGTAGGTCTCGCAGTCAAGCTCCCTTGTGCCTTTACACTCTGCGAATGATTTCCAACCATTCTGAGGGAACCTTTGGGCGCCTCCGTTACACTTTAGGAGGCGACCGCCCCAGTCAAACTGCCCACCTGACACTGTCTCCGCACCGGATCACGGTGCTGGGTTAGAATGTCAGTACAGCCAGGGTAGTATCCCACCGACGCCTCCATCGAACCTGGCGGTCCGACTTCTATGGCTCCTACCTATCCTGTACAAGCTGTACCAAAATCCAATATCAGGCTACAGTAAAGCTCCATGGGGTCTTTCCGTCCTGTCGCGGGTAACCTGCATCTTCACAGGTACTATAATTTCACCGGGTCTCTCGTTGAGACAGTATCCAAGTCGTTGCACCTTTCGTGCGGGTCGGAACTTACCCGACAAGGAATTTCGCTACCTTAGGACCGTTATAGTTACGGCCGCCGTTTACTGGGGCTTCGATTCAGAGCTTCTCCCGTAAGGGATAACCCCTCCTCTTAACCTTCCAGCACCGGGCAGGTGTCAGCCCCTATACTTCGCCTTACGGCTTTGCAGAGACCTGTGTTTTTGCTAAACAGTCGCTTGGATCTTTTCACTGCGGCTCCCCTGGGCTATTCACCCGAGGAAGCACCCCTTCTCCCGAAGTTACGGGGTCATTTTGCCGAGTTCCTTAACGAGAGTTCTCCCGATCGTCTTAGGATTCTCTCCTCGCCTACCTGTGTCGGTTTGCGGTACGGGCACCTCTTTCCTCACTAGAGGCTTTTCTTGGCAGTGTAGAATCAGGGACTTCGGTACTTAATTTCCCTCGCCATCACGACTCAGCCTTCACGGTGAACGGATTTGCCTATTCACCAGCCTAATCGCTTGGACGCGCATTTCCAACAGCGCGCTCTCCCTATCTTCCTGCGTCCCCCCGTCGTTCAAACGGAAAGGAGGTGGTACAGGAATATCAACCTGTTATCCATCGCCTACGCCTTTCGGCCTCGGCTTAGGTCCCGACTAACCCTGAGCGGACGAGCCTTCCTCAGGAAACCTTGGGCTTTCGACGGACAAGATTCTCACTTGTCTTTCGCTACTCATACCGGCATTCTCACTTCTAAGCGCTCCACCAGTCCTTTCGGTCTGACTTCACAGCCCTTAGAACGCTCTCCTACCATTGTCGTAAGACAATCCACAGCTTCGGTGATACGTTTAGCCCCGGTACATTTTCGGCGCAGCGTCACTCGACCAGTGAGCTATTACGCACTCTTTAAATGATGGCTGCTTCTAAGCCAACATCCTGGTTGTCTAAGCAACGCCACATCCTTTTCCACTTAACGTATACTTTGGGACCTTAGCTGGTGGTCTGGGCTGTTTCCCTCTCGACTACGGATCTTATCACTCGCAGTCTGACTCCCGCGGATAAATCGTTGGCATTCGGAGTTTGACTGGATTCGGTAATCCGGTAAGGACCCCTAGTCCAATCAGTGCTCTACCTCCAAGATTCTTGCCGCGAGGCTAGCCCTAAAGCTATTTCGGAGAGAACCAGCTATCTCCGGGTTCGATTGGCATTTCACCGCTACCCACACCTCATCCCCGCATTTTTCAACATGCGTGGGTTCGGGCCTCCATTCAGTGTTACCTGAACTTCACCCTGGACATGGGTAGATCACCCGGTTTCGGGTCTACAACCACGTACTCTGTCGCCCTATTCAGACTCGCTTTCGCTGCGGCTCCGCCTTATCAGCTTAACCTTGCACGGGATCGTAACTCGCCGGTTCATTCTACAAAAGGCACGCTGTCACCCATTAACGGGCTCCAACTAGTTGTAGGCACACGGTTTCAGGTTCTCTTTCACTCCCCTTCCGGGGTGCTTTTCACCTTTCCCTCACGGTACTGGTTCACTATCGGTCACTAGAGAGTATTTAGCCTTGGGAGATGGTCCTCCCAGATTCCGACGGGGTTTCACGTGTCCCGCCGTACTCAGGATCCGTCTCGGAGGGCAGCGGATTTTGACTACAGGATTGTTACCTTCTGTGATGGACCTTTCCAGGTCGCTTCGTCTATCCGTGCCTTTGTAACTCCAAAGAGACGTCCTACAACCCCAGAGGGCAAGCCCTCTGGTTTGGGCTGATTCCGTTTCGCTCGCCGCTACTCAGGAAATCGCATTTGCTTTCTCTTCCTCCGGGTAATGAGATGTTTCAGTTCCCCGGGTCTGCCTTCCATTCCCTATGTATTCAGAAATGGATACCATCCCATTACGGATGGTGGGTTCCCCCATTCGGAAATCTCCGGATCAAAGCGTACTTACAGCTCCCCGAAGCATATCGGTGTTCGTCCCGTCCTTCTTAGGCTTCTAGTGCCAAGGCATCCACCGTGCGCCCTTAGTAGCTTAACCTTAGACTACATTAGTCGCTTAACGCTTCTAACTTCGTCGATGCACATCGTTAGATGTGACTAACTACTAAAGATTTAACGCAAAAAAATAATAATTATTGGATGTCGTTGTTTATGCTATCTAGTTTTCAAGGAACAAGGCTATCACTCGAATCGGCATTGCTGCTTCTTCGACTAGCCTGTTTTGAAAGAAGTAAATCATTCTTTCAAAACTAAACGAAACGCTCATGTAAGGTTGGTAACCAATGTTACCTCGTAATTCTCCATAGAAAGGAGGTGATCCAGCCGCACCTTCCGATACGGCTACCTTGTTACGACTTCACCCCAATCATTTGTCCCACCTTCGGCGGCTGGCTCCATAAAGGTTACCCCACCGACTTCGGGTGTTACAAACTCTCGTGGTGTGACGGGCGGTGTGTACAAGGCCCGGGAACGTATTCACCGCGGCATGCTGATCCGCGATTACTAGCAATTCCGGCTTCATGCAGGCGAGTTGCAGCCTGCAATCCGAACTGAGAACGGCTTTATGGGATTCGCTTCACCTCGCGGTGTTGCTGCCCTTTGTACCGTCCATTGTAGCACGTGTGTAGCCCAGGTCATAAGGGGCATGATGATTTGACGTCATCCCCACCTTCCTCCGGTTTGTCACCGGCAGTCACCTTAGAGTGCCCAACTGAATGCTGGCAACTAAGATCAAGGGTTGCGCTCGTTGCGGGACTTAACCCAACATCTCACGACACGAGCTGACGACAACCATGCACCACCTGTCACTCTGTCCCCCGAAGGGGAACGTCCTGTCTCCAGGATTGTCAGAGGATGTCAAGACCTGGTAAGGTTCTTCGCGTTGCTTCGAATTAAACCACATGCTCCACTGCTTGTGCGGGCCCCCGTCAATTCCTTTGAGTTTCAACCTTGCGGTCGTACTCCCCAGGCGGAGTGCTTAATGTGTTAACTTCAGCACTGAGGGTGGAACCCCCCAACACCTAGCACTCATCGTTTACGGCGTGGACTACCAGGGTATCTAATCCTGTTTGCTCCCCACGCTTTCGCGCCTCAGCGTCAGTTACAGACCAGAGAGCCGCCTTCGCCACTGGTGTTCCTCCACATATCTACGCATTTCACCGCTACACGTGGAATTCCACTCTCCTCTTCTGCACTCAAGTCCCCCAGTTTCCAATGACCCTCCACGGTTGAGCCGTGGGCTTTCACATCAGACTTAAAGGACCGCCTGCGCGCGCTTTACGCCCAATAATTCCGGACAACGCTTGCCACCTACGTATTACCGCGGCTGCTGGCACGTAGTTAGCCGTGGCTTTCTGGTTAGGTACCGTCAAGGTACCGCCCTATTCGAACGGTACTTGTTCTTCCCTAACAACAGAGCTTTACGACCCGAAGGCCTTCGTCACTCACGCGGCGTTGCTCCGTCAGACTTTCGTCCATTGCGGAAGATTCCCTACTGCTGCCTCCCGTAGGAGTCTGGGCCGTGTCTCAGTCCCAGTGTGGCCGATCACCCTCTCAGGTCGGCTACGCATCGTCGCCTTGGTAAGCCATTACCTTACCAACTAGCTAATGCGCCGCGGGCCCATCCTGCAGTGTTAGCCAGAGGCCAACTTTCAACATCACACCATGCGGTGCGATGTATTACCCGGTATTAGCTCCGGTTTCCCGGAGTTATCCCAGTCTGCAGGGCAGGTTGCCCACGTGTTACTCACCCGTCCGCCGCTAAGATTTAGGAGCAAGCTCCCAAATCTTCGCTCGACTTGCATGTATTAGGCACGCCGCCAGCGTTCGTCCTGAGCCAGGATCAAACTCTCCGATAGAAAGCTTAATCTAGCTTTTAAAACAATATTTGTTTCCGTAGAAACAACTACTTACATGGCGTTTCGTTCAGTTTTCAAAGATCGATTTGTTTCTTTCAACGTCGTTAACAGCGACTTTATTAATTTACCACATCAACTCGTTCGGTGTCAATAACATTATTGATTCTATTTTGCTGCCACGTTATTCCTTCGCGGCGACAAGTAATAATATACCACGGAGAAAAAATGGGGTCAATACTTTTTTAATATTTTTTCTCCGCATTATTAATTATTTAGACAGCCCTGTATTGACGAATGAAAATACCGCTCCCTTTTGTCTCACTCATATGGACCTGTATCAAATCTTTTTCAATCATATATTCAAGAAGAGCCCCAAGGTCTATCCCATATTCATTTAGCTGTTCATCTTCCATTAATTCCTGATAACTCCATACACCTTCACGCTCTTTCATTACATTTCGAATATGCGAGGTTGCATTTACGGACTTAGATGAGAGGGAAAAATCGTTAGCTAGAAGAAGTAATTCCAATCGCTTATCAAGTGGATCTTCACCTGAAAGTAGTTCTGTATACAGTTTGAAAATTTCAGGTTCTATATGTTTCACCTGATTCCAAACCGTAATCTCTGGATGAAAACCATGTTCAATCACCGATAAGCGAGCTAGATGATGAAGAGCGTGGAGAATAAAATTGTAGGCGTCCATGTACTGTTTGGACGCAAATAATTCTTTCCCATCGGTATATCTGCGAATAAGCCTTGCGAATTCCACGCCAATCTTACGTGTGCGTTCTTCAAAAGGGAACTCGCGTATCCGCTCTTTTAGCCCTGCTATGTATTCATTGCGATCAAAAATGATTTTTCCATTTACAAGCCATGCTACCAGGCGACGATGACTGCCTGAAATCAACCACTCATTTACTTGCTCCTCTGAGACTACGTGCATAGCAGCCTTCTTACCTTCAAACTCATAGTGCTTAACAAACCACGGCTTTTCATTATCACTTACAATGATTAATAAAACAACATCAAAATTATCCGTTAGTGGATGAAACGGTTTTGTCTTTTCTATCACTAGAACACCAAGAGTGCCTGGGTGACTCGCTCTCTCCTGGTAAATCGGTCTCAATAGGTTTTCCATCATTCTATCCTCCAGAAGTACATATACTTTTCATGCCGTGTTCAGTACTCAGGTACTCAATCGATCCATTTTCCTCTATATCCCTAAGTATTCAACAGACAATATTATAAATCCTGTAACAAATTAAGCAATCCCAAATTTGATCTTTTTAAATTCTGAATTACGGAACCCTCTCAAGATAGTACCTAATCAAGACGTTAAGTTGAAGTATAAACTTAATTGATGATTCAATTCCCCCCCTAACTATCAGTGATATAATGAAAAATCCAGCTTTGGGAAATCACATTATATCGTCAAGAAAGGAAAGTGCTTCCACAATACTCATGTGCTATACTTGTTTTCAGGAGGGACTCGTCATGCAATTAAAGTATACTAACAAGATTAATAAAATTCGTACGTTCGCACTGAGCCTTGTGTTTATCGGGATCGCGATTATGTATATAGGTATATTCTTCAAAACGTCCGTTTTCCTTATGACTGCATTTATGCTAATTGGTTTTCTTGCTACGATTGCCAGTGCAGTCGTTTATTTCTGGATTGGCATGCTTTCCACCAAAGCTATTCAGGTAACATGTCCAAACTGTGACAAACCGACGAAAGTTCTGGGACGTGTTGACGCATGTATGCATTGCAGACAACCATTAACAATGGACCCTGACCTGGATGGAAAAGACTTCGATGAAAAATACAACATCAAAAAGATTCAAAAGAAAAGTTGATAATAAGAAAGAAGGCTTCCACCGTTAACGATGGAAGCCTTCTTTCTTATTATCTAGTGCTTTTCTTTCTGACAACCGGGGCACGTTCCGTAAATTTCCATTCTGTGATCGCCAACCCGGAAACCAGTTACCTGTTCAGCAAGCGTTTCTACCTCATCCAATCCAGGATAATGAAAGTCTACAATCTTACCACAATCATCACAAATAATATGATAATGATCAGTTGTCACACAATCAAACCGGCTTGAAGCATCTCCGTACGTTAATTCTTTTACAAGTCCAATTTCCTTAAATACTCTTAGGTTATTATAAACAGTGGCTACACTCATATTAGGAAATTTTCCTTCAAGAGATTTATATATTTCATCTGCTGTAGGATGGGCCATGGACTGGATTAAATGCTCCAGAATGGCATGACGCTGCGGGGTAATACGCACTCCCGAATTTTTCATTGCATCAATTGCTTCATGCAGTTTTTCTTCAGCCATCGTCATGCACCTCGCTTTCAACAAGCATTCTTACTTTGTAATGTTTATAATTAGTGTACATGGTAAAGGGGTATTCTGTCAATCCTAGCCTGCTTATAGAACTGATTACTACTTTTCACTCTGGTGCAGTACAGATTCCTTTTCACCCATGTGATAGTTAATGAATCTGGCTGCTACAAACAAAAAGTCTGAAAGACGATTCAAGAAAGAAAGAACAAGTGGATTTGTGTCGTTAGCCATCGTTGTACTTCGTTCCGCCCGACGAACGATCGTACGAGCTACATGAAGACCAGCTCCTGCCGGGTGACCTCCTGGCAGAATAAAATTCCGCAGTGGCTCTAACTGTTTATCCCATGCATCAATTTGCTTTTCCATTTCATTAATATGCGCTTCTTCAATGGACCATCCTACTTTTTTCCCCTTAGGCGTCGCAAGTTCAGCGCCTACATGGAAAAGCCATGTTTGTATTTTATGAAAAATATGCTCCCATTCTTCTTTTCCATCGAAATGTGCTGCTGCCACGTAGCTTAGAGCAAGTCCAATTTGCGAGTTTGCTTCATCACAAGTTCCGTATGCTTCAACGCGAATATCATTTTTAGGTACTCGTTCCCCGTAAATCAGTGATGTTTCACCTTTATCTCCTGTTTTCGTATAAATCTTCACTTCTAATACCCCCTATCAGGATCAATAACATTTTTCATTTCACCACTGTCACTTTGAAATTCTTTTAAGTTATATTCAAAGATCTCAATTGCCCTAGGTTGGTAGCCACTTGAAATGGCTGAGTGATGTGGCGTTACAGTCACATTCTCCATCTCCCAGAAAGGATGAGATGGAGCAAGCGGCTCATTTTTGAACACATCTAGAACAGCATGTTTGAGTCTGTTTTGCCTGAGAGCATCTATTAGATCCTCCTCATCTACAGTATCTCCTCTCCCAATGTTAATGAATACGGAAGATTCCTTCATTGCCTCAAAATGTTCCTTCTTAAAGTAGTTTTTCGTTTCTTTCGTGCTTGGCAGTACCCCAACTACGTAATCACACAGTGGTAGCA
The DNA here is from genome assembly GCF_039851965.1 of Pseudalkalibacillus hwajinpoensis. Classification (NCBI taxonomy): domain Bacteria; kingdom Bacillati; phylum Bacillota; class Bacilli; order Caryophanales; family Guptibacillaceae; genus Guptibacillus; species Guptibacillus hwajinpoensis. The sequence continues at coordinate 1,747,652 of NZ_CP156674.1, forward strand.
TCGAAAGAATGTCTTTATTCTCATAAATAGCGTTAAAATGTTCTGCTTTATGACCGGATCGATTCACTCCAAGTGTTTTCATCCGGAATGCCCTGGCCACACGTGCGATTTCACTGCCAATCGCACCTGTACCAATAATCCCGATTGTTTTCCCGGTGATTTCTTGCATCGGTAGTTTTTTATCCCAGACTTTTGCTGATTCATTTAATATCATTTGCTTAGTATTTCTTGCTTCCTGAAGCATCACAGAAATGGTGTACTCTGCCATTGGGATACTGTGTATGCCTCGTGCATTTGTAATAAGGATGTTTCTTTCTTTAATTGCCTCTAACGGCATCCTTTCAAGTCCTGCAGAAAGGACCATAATCCATTTCAGCTGCGATGCTTTTTGAATCAAAGCCTGGGTTAAGTCTTCTCCATATGTAAGAAGAATCTCCGCTTCAGGTAAATAAGTTTCCGCTTCCTTCATTGAAGAGAGGAACTGAAACGTGATGTCAGGATAGGTTTTTATTAGATGCTCTTTAATAGCTGTACGTAGTTTTCCTGATGATATAACCTTCATAATTTCACCTCTTTTTGTTAATGTGTAACTGCTTCTTCAAGTATAGCTGAATTCCCTTTATGCCATAAGTGAAAACCCATTCAATTGCAAAAGAGCCAGCAGGAAGATTCCGCTGACTCTCGACTTATTAAAATTTAATTTGGACTTTTTTATCTTCAGTTGTAGGGACCTTGACATAGAGAGTGCTGTCTTTATTATCAAAGAAATAAGACTCACTTGTTGCTTTCACATCTTCAATACTATTGACCTCTTTATACTTACTTTTTGCTGCCTGTACTTTCTTAGGCTTTGTTTGATCATGGAGCTTTAAAGTATAAGAAGAAAGATCTGTGTCGTTTTTCTGTACTTTTTGCTCACGAGTAAACTCGATTTTCTTGTTTTTCTTTTCAATCTTGAAGTTCGTTACGTTATATTCGCCGTCTTTATAATCTTCAGTTGCACCATCATCTTCGTAGAACGAATATGTCGCTTCATCATCAAGATACGTATCAAGAATTAAGTTTTCAAGTGGTAGTTCGCCTGTGTACTGTTGCACTTCACGTGTAGGAACAATTGAATCCTGTTTCACAAATAGTGGCATTGTACCAAGATCTGCCTCACGAGAAATGGTTTGTCCACCTTCAAACTCTTCCCCAGTCCAGAAATCTACCCACGATGCATTTTCAGGAAGGTATACTTCACGTTTCGTTACACCCTCTTCCACCACAGGTGCCGCCATTAGTGATTCACCAAACATAAATTGATCATTAATATCATACGTTTTTTCATCTTCCTGGAACTGATACACAAATTGTATCAATTGGAATTTCTTTTCACGGTATGTTTCTGCTACACATTCAATATCTTCTTCAATACTGCCATTTACTTTGATGGAGACCAAGTGTCCATTTAGCAGGTTTCGGCATTTTACCAGTAAGTTCAGTGTAGCGATCAAGTACATCCTGAATTTCAGGACCGTACATCATATAATATGTAAGTTCTCCGCCATCAGCATAAAAGTAGTAGTCGTCGTCGCTTTCACTCGCCATTTCAAAATAAGTTCGGTATGTATTATCAAAGAATATGCCATATGCTTTTTCATATTTTAATCCAATAAAGAAAGGAATAGAAGTGTATAAGTACTTTGTATCTTTACCGTAAGCATACGCATCTGTATTGAACATTCCAATGCTTTCGCCACGTTTGTTAAACTCTCCTGATTGCTCTCCGAAGCCGTAGAAGTTTTCATCTTCTTCCGTTTTCTTAAAGACGTAAGGCTTATCATCTGCATAACCAGAACCATAATTCATGGCATCTTCATTGATGACATTTCCTTCTTTATCAAGCATCTTAACGCCGAATAGTGCTTTGTTCACCATCACAGTAATTTCATCTGTTTTTAGGGTTTTTGTGCCATTCTCTTCTTTTACCTCAAAGTCCGGAACTTCCCAATCTTAGCGATACCAGGAGAATAGCTTTCTTCCTGACCACTTTCGAGAATAGAAACCTTGACAAGACCTTCTGCAAATAATCGAGTCGTTGCTTTCTGACCTTGATCAAGCGTCCCCATGATACCATTATCTAGTTTTCTACAGACTGTACTTTAAGCATTTTCTTTGCTTCCGGTTTATTCAATGGCTCATCCGGATGCGGTTGAGTTACAGCGAGCGCCTGAGGGGCAACAACAGCTGTGATAACCATCGAAAATGCAAGTGCTGAAGAAAGAATTGTTTTCTTGAATGTCATTTTCACATTCTCACCTCTACTTCGATTACATTTAATGGAAGGGTTATCAAAAGGAAATGTAAAATGAACAAAAGTACCCCTTTTTGTATTTACTTTCTTAATTCCTATAATTACGTAACCCTTTTGTAATAATCCGCGTCTTTTTTGTGATGTTTATTCTTATGCTTTTTATAGTACAAAAAAAAGAGCGCATGTGGCGCTCAGAACTGAAGATATGATCTACTTATACTATATGTATAAAGGTTCCTTACGTATAGTCGGATGCCCTATAGACAATCTTCTTAAGAAAGATTTTCTTTTATATAATTTAATGCAGATTCAACATGGTCTTTAACACGAACTTTACGCCATTCTTTTACGAGGTTTCCTTGCCGATCAATAACAAACGTAGAGCGGACGATCCCCATATATTCTTTGCCGAAATTTTTCTTTAGCTGCCATACATCATAAGCTTCTGCAACAACATGGTCTTCGTCTGCAAGAAGAAGGAACGGCAGGTCGTATTTATCGATAAACTTCTTGTGCTTTTCAACACGATCTGGACTCACTCCTATAATAACTGTATCAAGTTCTTCAAATCCTTCAATGTGATCGCGAAAATCACATGCTTCTGTCGTACAGCCAGGAGTCATGTCTTTTGGATAGAAATAGAGAACAATGTTTTTCCCCTTATAATCAGACAGGGATACACTTTCTCCAGTACTGGCTTCTAATTTAAAGTCAGGTGCTTTTTGACCAACTTCAATGCTCATTATAACGCCTCCTTTAGTATCTTCTAAAATAAGCGTAACCAAATTCGGAAAAACTTACAACTTTGAGCTGCTTCGATAATCTACTATTGTCGTGACAAAAAAAGCTGCGGGCATTAAATAACCAATCAATGCCTCCAAAATGGCAATCCATCTTCCAATCCCGATTGGTGTTAGGTCACCATAACCAACGGAGAGCAGAGTAACAGCACTAAAATAAAGGACAGACTGAATTTTGACGAGTGGCGTTAATGAAAGATCAGATAGATTCACCGCTCCCTCCTGAAGAACCGGGATATCAATCATAACGAGACATAAATAAATACTCCCAAAGGCTACAATCATCGTTAGATATACAATAAATAGAAGAAACATTTTATATACTGAAAGTAAACTCCCTGGTACCCTCGTCCTTTTCATAAGGGAAATCATACTTTCCCATACGCCAATCACAGCAATAATAATAAAAGCTACGATCATAATAAACATCAAAACCACCTCATCCTACTAATATGAGGTGGTCTGATAAAATAGGACGGTCTTAGGAAGAAGCTAGAACGGAATAAACAACCATCCACTCTTCGTTTGTTCCTGCGCTTCGATTGAAGTCTTCTATACAGGTAATCAGTTCATGCTGTTAAACTGATCTATTTAGATGTTACTCTCAATCCGAAGTAGCTTCTAAAAAGAAGATCCCACTCTGGGACTGTTAAAAGCCCAGTGCTCCTTGCCATAAAAAAGCTCTGAGAAACGCTGGAAGTTTCTTTACTCGATCTTGTGTAGTTCTTTCATAAAAAAAGTCCAGAGGCGAGCTTTAATATGTACCCTTTGTAAAGGACAGTTTAAAAAAAGTCTAAGCAGCTTGTGAAAGATGATCTCTGTATTGTACAGGGGTCATCTTTTTTCGATTCCATTGATATCTATGGTGGTTATAGTAGATCATGTATTGTTTGATTTCCTTGTGAACATCTTCTAATGTTAGGCATGCCTTAAAATAGGTTTCGTCTTTCAAGTGTCCAAAGAATGACTCGATTGGGGCATTGTCCCAACAGTTTCCTCTTCTAGACATTGATTGACGGAACCCAAGTCTTTTTACCATCCTTTGATATTCGGGATGAGTATAGTGAGTTCCTTGATCTGAGTGAATGAGCGCATCCTTATGTTTCTTGAATTTTCTATTCTTCTTAAGTTTTTGGAGTGTATCTGTAGCTAAGTCCATGGTTATCCGGTCTGAGACATGATAGGCGAGAGCCTCTCCACTGGCCCCATCCAATATCATTGATAAATAAGCTCTAGAATTTCTCCCAAAGCTCAAATAGGTGATGTCTGTTAATAGGACTTTCCCGGGCTCTCCTTGGTTGAATTGACGCTCTAATAAGTTAGGGGCCACTGAGTGTTCCTGGGTAGCTTTCATTAAACGTCTGTAAGGATTTGCTTTCCTAATAGGGCAGACAATATTATATTTTTTCATGATTCGTCGTATTCTTTTCAAGTTATAAATAATCTTAAATTTGCCTGCCAAGGTCATTTTTATTTGGCGTGCACCTTTTTTGCGTCGTTTATATCGGTATGCATTTAAAATGATCTCTTTTACTTCTTCATCCCTAGCTTCTCTGTGTTTTCTGCGTTCTTGTGCCTTAAGAGAAAAGTAATTATAATATCCACTTTTAGAAACTCCAGCTACTCCACAAAGGTATCTCACCATGTTTTTCAGCTGATATTTCTCAATCACGGAACGGATAAGAATAAACTTTTGGCTTGGCGAGAGGACTACTTCTTTAGCCCCCTTTCCGCAAAACGAATCTTTTTTAAGAGTTCATTTTCAGCCTTAAGTAAGTTGATTTGTGCTTCCAGTCGAGCGTTCTTTTCATCAAGGGACATATCTCTTTCTCTAGGTCTCCCAGAATGGCCTTTCCTTGTGTCATTTAGCCCGATAACGCCATTCTTTTTATAAGCTGCACTCCACCTTTTACTTGCGGCTTGAATACGTGTCATTCCGATAATATTCGTATCAAATCCACACTCTTCAAAGATCTGCCTTGAGAACTTTCCTTTTTCCTTCTCAGCTATAAATATCCGTTTGAATTCATCCGTATACGTGATTGCCTTTGTGCTGAGCACTTTCACATAAGGATTAGTGGATAATTGTTTAATTTCTTTCTCTGTAAATGTCTTTTTACTCATGATGTTTTCCCCAGTCTATACAAAGTTGTCTATGTTTCATTATACAAAAAAGCACCCCATAGGTAGACTTTTTTTACGTGTCTACACTATAGGGTACATTTTACTTCCGCCTCTGGACTTTTAATTACCTGCACCTCTATATTTCGTTACCCCGATATTCCACATCAAAATCGCAATGCCAAAGAAGGCAGCTCCCATCACCGGGGTAAGAAAGGCATAACCATACCATTCTTCACGCCCAAGGAAATAGGCAGATGGGTAAACACCCACAAATGCAAATGGCAGAATCCATGTTAATACAAAGCGAATCACCTTATTATAAATATCGACCGGGTACCTACCGTAGTTACCGATATTGTACATCATTGGCATTATACTCGTTCTACTATCAGACCAGAAGCTGATGCTCGCAAGTAGAATGAAGATGCCAGCATATACAAATGCTCCACCTAGCACCATAAACAGGAAAACAAAAGGATCGTACCAGGACAAAGTTAGATCAAGTTGCTTCCCCGCGTAAACCATTACTGCTATTCCTGTGATAACCCCAAATAAGGACTCGAGTTCCATTCGTTCAAGTATGATCTGAAATAAACTATGAACAGGTCTTGTGAGAATTCGATCCATCTCGCCTTTAACAATATACCGTTCATTGAAATCCCAAATGTTAAAGAACGCACCGAAGATTGCAAAAGGAACCAGAAAAAATCCATAAATGAAAATAATTTCGTCTTTTGACCAGCCGCTTAGCATATCCGTGTGACCAAACACAACAAGGATAAAAATCAGGTTAACAGCTTGAAACAGCAGATCAGACATGATTTCCATAAGCATATCCACTCGGTATGTTAATCTGGTTTTCATGTACTGTGCTACATATAGAAGGAAAATCGTTGCATGCTTCATCTGTTACCCTCCCTGTACAATTAGTCGTTTTTTTGCAATTACCCATAGCGCTTGAATTGGTAAAATGAGAATAATCACCCAAACAAGCTGGAAAAGAATCGCTTCCCAAACAGCACTTCCAGTAAATCCTTCTGTAAAAATCATACTTGGGATGTAGCTAATCGCTTGAAACGGGAGGAAGTCCATAACATCCTGGGCCCACCCCGGGTAGAAACTGATGGGCAGTAAAAGTCCTGAAAACAAATCAATTACGACCCGCTTAGCTCGAATTAGTCCGTCATTATTAAAGAAGAAGAACGTTAGTACACCCGTTAGTAAATTGATCTGTGTATTAACAATGAAACTAAGAATAATAGCAATCATAAAGAACATCCATGTTGAAAATGCTGCTGAAAATTCAATTGGAAAAATGAGTCCAACAATGACCATGCCTGGAATAGAGAAAAAGCTTAATCGAAAAATCCCTTCCCCAAGTCCTTGCATCGTTTTCATCATTAAATAATGATAGGGCCGGATAAATTCAACCGCTACTTTCCCTTCTTTAATCTCCTGAGCAATTTCTCGGTCGATGTTGTTAAAATAAAACGCCCGTGCCATCCATGCGACTGCTACATACGTTGTCATTTGAACAACTGATAGTCCTTCAATCTCTCCCTTTCCTCCGTAGATCGCATTCCAAAGGAAATAATAAGCGCCAATGTTAATGCTGTAAATTAGGATACCGCTATAATAATTTGTCCGATAGGCAAGCATCATTAAGAAGCGGACTCGAATCATTTCAATGTATTTGCCCATTGATAACGCCCTCTTCATAAATATTTCTAATGATTTCTTCTGTTGAAATTTCGTGAATCTTTATATCTGTAATTCGATTCGCTGCAACAACTCGTCCAATAACTTCCGAAATCACATGTTCTTCATTAATGACATTTGCGATCCAGACGTTCTCTCGATCCCCTTTTGTCCACTCGGCTTCTAGCTCTTTCAATAATGGCTTAAGTTGTTCACCATCCACCTGTTCGCCAAACTGAAATTCAATCTGCTTCCCTTCTCCCCAATTTGAACGTAGGTTAGCGAGTTTACCATCATAAATAATCTGTCCTTCATCGAGCATCACGACACGTTCACATAGCGCTTCAATATCTGTTAAATCGTGCGTCGTTAGTAAAATAGTTGTTTTATATTTCTCATTAATTTCTTTTAGAAAGTTACGGATTTTCAATTTCACTAACACATCAAGGCCAATTGTTGGTTCATCAAGAAACAGCAACTTTGGATTATGGAGGAGCGCAGCTGCAAGCTCACACCGCATGCGTTGACCAAGCGATAGCTTTCGAACTGGTTTATCAAGCAATGGACCGATATCAAGCGATTCAATCACATGATTCATATGATCGTAGTAAACATCATCCGGTACATTGTACACCTTCTTTAATAATCGAAACGATTCTTGAACTGCAATATCCCACCACAACTGTGACCGCTGACCAAACACTACACCGATTGAACGAACAAATTTCTCCCGTTCTCTATGAGGATCCATGCCATTAACACGAACAGTTCCAGATGTAGGAGTTAGAATACCCGTCAACATTTTAATACTCGTTGATTTTCCTGCACCGTTTTCGCCAATGTATCCAACCATTTCACCTTCATTGACTGTAAAAGATATATCTTTTACGGCTGAAATGATTTTATAATTACGAGTAAATAAATCCCGAAACGCTCCTTTTAGTCCTGACCGACTCGAGTGAGATTTGAAATCTTTACGCAGTGACTGCACATCAATAACCTTTTCCATACGTCTTCCTCCTTTTAACACACCAATCTAGTTTACAAGAGCCTGTTCTATTAAACAATTGATATGTACGAACTTGCAATAGTGTTTCTATTTTCTTTAGTCATGCTACAATGAAGTGTGAACAAGCATTACAAGGAGGCAAACATGAATTTCACTAAATCCGAGGAACACCATAAAGAATCACTAGATATTATGTTGGGCGGTGTCAACAGTCCATCTCGTTCTTATAAAGGAGTTGGGGGCGGCATTCCTGTTTTTATGGAAAAAGCAAAAGGACCTTACTTTTGGGACGTTGATGGCAATAAGTACATAGACTATCTTGCTGCTTACGGTCCGATTATTACAGGACATGCTCACCCTCACATTACGAAAGCAATTACAAAAGCCGCGGAAAATGGCGTGTTATACGGAACACCTACCGTCCTTGAAAATCGCTTTGGCTCCATGCTTCAGGAAGCCATACCATCTTTAGAACGAGTCCGCTTTGTAAATTCAGGTACTGAAGCAGTCATGACAACGATTCGTGTGGCAAGAGCGTATACAGGACGCGACAAAATCGTGAAATTCGCAGGTTGCTATCACGGGCATTCTGATCTTGTTCTTGTTGCAGCAGGATCAGGTCCAGCTACGCTTGGCAGCCCGGATTCAGCGGGTGTTCCGAAGAGCATCGCAAGAGAAGTGATTACAGTACCATTTAATGATATTGAGGCTTATAAGGAAGCGATGGATAAATGGGGAGAGGAAATCGCAGGTGTACTCGTCGAACCGATCGTAGGTAACTTCGGTATTGTTGAACCTGAAGAAGACTTCCTCGAGCAAGTAAATGAGATTACTCATCAGCACGGGGCACTTGTGATCTATGATGAAGTTATCACAGCATTCCGCTTTATGTATGGCGGTGCACAGAACCTCCTTGGTGTTGAACCCGACATGACGGCACTTGGCAAAATAATTGGAGGCGGCCTTCCGATTGGTGCCTACGGTGGTAAACGCGAGATCATGGAACACGTTGCACCACTTGGCCCTGCTTACCAGGCAGGAACAATGGCAGGTAACCCTGCATCAATTTCGGCTGGTATTGCCTGTCTTGAAGTTCTTCAAGAAAAAGGGGTATATGAACACCTTGACTATCTTGGTGAGCGTCTTGAAAATGGCATCCTGACACATGCGAAAGATGCTGGAGTTCGAATTACAACCAATCGCTTAAAAGGGGCACTAACTGTCTACTTCAATGATGAAAAAGTCGTCAATTACGAACAAGCTGAAAACTCTAACGGCGAACAGTTCGCCAGGTTCTTTAAACTAATGCTGAAGGAAGGGATCAACCTCGCCCCTTCAAAATATGAAGCATGGTTCTTAACAACAGAACACACTGATAAAGATATTGATGATACGCTAGAAGCTGTTAAACGCGTCTTTCATAAGATGACTTCATGAAATGAATAGTGGGAATGGTCTTCAGTAAGCATGGATTTATCATTTCAAAACAAAAGACAGAATGGAACTACTTCATTCTGTCTTTTCTACTATTCTTCTATTTCACATAAAATAGGGCTTGCTATCCTGACCATTCCGATGTATAACTAGTACGTCTCATATGTTTAAAAGAGTAAATAGAGGACACTCTTTATACTAAAGTACTCGACGAAAGGACTTAGAATAGAATGAAGTTTGGTGCCCGTATTTTTAAAACAGGGCTTGCGATTACAATCGCACTTTACATTGCAACCTGGCTTGGTTTAGAGCCACCGTCTTTTGCTGGAGTAGCCGCTTTATTTGCGATTCAGCCATCTATTTACAGATCATATCAATCCATTATTGAACAATTCCAATCAAATATCATAGGTGCATTTTTAGCCGTGATCCTTGTCCTTTTATTCGGCAACCAGCCCATTGTAATCGGCCTTGGTGCCATCCTTATTATCGCGATTAATATTAAATTAAAAATAGAAAGCACAATCCCGCTAGCCATTGTAACGGTTATTCTGATCATGAACGCGCCTCAAGAGGAATTCATATCGTTTGCTTTAAACCGCTTTTCAGTTATTATGATCGGGGTAATTAGTTCTTTTTTTGTAAACCTAATATTCCTCCCCCCGAAATATGAAACGAAGTTGTTTCATAAAATTGTTAGCAATACGGAATACATTTCGCAATGGATAAGGCTTGCAACCAGGAACGATGCTGAGCACAAAGTGCTTAAAGAGAATCTAATTAAATTAAAAGAAGATACGGTTAAGAGTGATCAATATTTTCTTCTTTATAAAGAAGAACGTACCTACTTCAAGAGACGTGACTATGTAAAGGCGCGAAAGCTAGTTCTGTTCAGACAGATGATTGCAACGACCGAAAAGTCGCTTGCTATTCTAAAAATGCTCGACCAGCTTGACGTTAAAATATTAATCATGCCAGATGAAGTAAGAAGGTTAATTCAAACTCACCTTGATCAGTTAACGAATTATCATGAACGTATTCACCTGAAGTATATCGGAAAAGTAAGACATCAGTCACCTGAGGAAATGTTGAATAACGTAGGATCAGGGGAATCTACTTTAACTGAACTCTATGTGGATCTCTATGAAAGTGGCGAGTGTAACCGTGAGCTCTGGATGACCATCTTCCCTTTAATCGGGATGATTATTGATTATAACGATCATCTTGAACACCTCGATTTGCTCGTAGATAGTTTCCATTCATATCATCAAGAAGAAAATGAAGTCGACATCCAGGAACTTCACGCAAAATAAAAAAATCAGCCTCGGCTGATTTTTTTATTTCTTCATTTTTGGATCAAGTGCGTCACGAAGACCATCTCCGAGTAAATTAAATCCGAGGACCGTTAACATGATCGCTAGCCCCGGAAAGAATACCGTCCATGGTGCTTGAATGATATAGGAGCGAGAGTCTGCAAGCATCTTTCCCCACTCTGGTTGCGGTGCCTGTGCTCCAAGACCAAGGAAGCTAAGTGCTGCCGCTTCAAGGATTGCCGTTGCAATCGCAAGCGTACCCTGAACTATAATGGGTGCAAGAGAGTTTGGCAACACGTGATGAAAAATGATCCTTGAATCTTTCATTCCAACAGCCCGCGCCGCCATCACGTACTCCTCCTGTTTTACACTTAACACCCTTGAACGAACAAGCCGCCCAAAGTTCGGAATATTAATGATCGCAATCGCGATCAAAGCATTCCTGAGTGACGGTCCAAGTACAGCTACAACAGCGATCGCAAGAAGAATACTCGGGAAGGCAAGCATGATGTCAAAGATACGAGAAATAATTGTATCTACAAGTCGTCCATAATAACCTGCAATCATACCAAGTAAGCTTCCTACTGCTGCTGAACCGAGAACGGCAAAGAATCCTACCCATAATGAGATGCGCGCACCGTAGATAATTCTCGACAAAATATCCCGACCAAAATCGTCAGTTCCAAACCAGTGACTGGCTGATGGCGATTGAAGTCGCTCAGATAATTTCTGTTCATTGATTCCCTCCGGAGCAATCACTCCGGCAAATATGGCAAGAAGAATAAAAAAGAGAACGATTCCCATACCGACCATTGCCAGCTTATTTCTCCTGAATCCCTTCCAGGCTTCACGCCATGGTGATATTACTTCTTCGTCTGGTTGCTTTGATACATTCACTTGCTTTTGCGGAGCAATTTCAGCCATTTCGAAGCCCCCTTAGTTGTATTTGATTCGAGGATCAATTGCAGCATATAGCAGATCGACAATTAAATTAATAAACACAAAGATAATCGCAACAATTAAGATACCAGATTGAATAACCGGGTAATCTCTGAAGTTAATAGCATCGTAAATATAACGTCCAATACCAGGCCAGCCAAAGATGGTTTCTGTCAGAATAGCACCACCAAGCAAAAGCCCCATTTGCAAACCAATGACGGTTAATACAGGAATAAATGCATTTTTAAGAGAGTGCTTGTACACGACCCAGAACATACCTGTTCCTTTCGCTCGTGCAGTACGTACGAAATCAGAACGCATTACTTCAAGCATGCTTGATCGCGTCATTCTAGCAATGATTGCCATCGGAATCGTTCCGAGTGCAATTCCTGGCAAGATCAAGTGCTTAATCACTTCAACAAACTGATCCATTCTACCCTGGATAAGCGTATCAATGAGATAAAGATGAGTGATCGCTTCAACCGGATTTCGTACATTTTCACGACCTGTTGATGGTAGCCAACCAAGCTCAAGGGAGAATGCCCACTGTTCCATCAAACCAAGCCAGAAAACCGGCATCGAAACCCCAACAAGCGCAAGTACCATTGCGGTGTAGTCAAACCATGAATTTTGAAACCATGCACTAATGATTCCCGCATTAACACCGATAAAGATCGCAATAACCATGGCTACAAGTGATAATTCGAGAGTTGCAGCAAGGTACGGCCAGATCTCTCCGCTAATGTCTGAACTCGTTCTAAGAGACGTGCCAAGGTCGCCGGTAAATAAGTTTTTAATATAGTCTACATATTGAAGATACCATGGCTGATCGAGTCCAAGCTGTTTCGTTAAACTCTTAATCGCTTCCTCTGTTGCCTGTTGACCAAGAATAACCTGTGCTGGGTCTCCAGGAATCGCTCGAATCATGAAAAACACGATCAGTGTCATCCCAAATAAAACAGGGATAAGCATTAACAGTCTTCTTACTGTATAAGCAAGCATGTACTCACCTCTTCTTCCTTATGTACAATTCATGAATGCAATCAGTTATGTAATAAAGGGGAGTGAGTTACTCCCCTCCCTTTTTCTACTCTATTGTTACTTTAGTAAGTTTGTCAGAGCCAGTTGGGTGTGGAGTAAACCCTTCGATTGAACTTTTACCACCAAGTGCTGGCTTGGAGTGTACAAGTGGAATCCACGGTGCATCTTCATGGATGATTTCCTGCGCCTCTGCATATAGCTTATTCCGTTCTTCTTCATCTGGAGTTGATTGTGCTTCAATCAGAATGTCATGAAGCTCTTGATTTTCATAATACGTGTAGTTATTACTTCCGATGTTATCCTGGTCAAGCAAAACATATAGGAAGTTATCAGCGTCACCGTTATCTCCAGTCCAACCAAGAAGGAAACTATCCGCTTCACCATTACGAGCCTTCTCGAGATACGTTGCCCACTCATAAGATTTGATCTCAGCTTTTACACCAATTTCAGCAAAGTTCTTTTGAAGAACTTCAGCTACTTTTTGACCATCTGGCATATATGGACGTGGAACTGGCATTGCCCAAAGTTCCATTTCGAATCCATCTTCATAGCCAGCTTCTTTAAGAAGTTCTTTCGCCTTCTCTACATCATATTCGTAAGGTTCGATTTCATCATTATAGCCACCGATAACAGGAGGCATTGGGTTTTTTGCCGGCTCTGCCTGACCTGCGTAGAACGAATCAATAAGCGCCTGCTTATCAACAGCATGGTTTAAAGCCTGACGAACAAGCTTGTCTTTTAATGGACCACGATTTGTTGTCAAACCAAGATACCCTACGTTCATAGACGGGCGGAAGAATGTTTGAAGATCTGGATTATCTTCTACCTGTTGTACATCAGATGGGTTAAGTCCATCCATCAAGTCAATCTCGCCGGCCATCAGTGCATTCAGGCGTGCTGAGTTATCAGGGATCGCTCTGAAAATGACACTATCAAGCTTCGGATAACCTTCCATCCAATAGTCCTCATTCTTATTAAGTACAATTTTGTCATTTCGGCTCCATTGATCAAACACAAATGGACCAGTACCTACAGGATTCTCACCAAACTTGTCCCCCTGTTTCTCAAGTGCATCAGGACTTGCAATTGCAAATGGTGACATCGCGATATTTTTAAGGAATGGCGCCTGTGGACGCTTCAACTTAAATTCAACCGTGTAATCGTCTGTTGCTGTAACGCTTTCAATAACGTGTCCTTCATCGCCTTTAAATCCACCAAACATGGATTTGTAATAATAGAACGCTTCTTCCGTACCATTCATCCAGCGCTCGAAGTTGTACACAACAGCATCAGCGTTGAAATCAGTACCATCGTGGAACTTAACGCCTTCGCGTAGAGTGAATGTATACGTTTTACCATCTTCGGAAACTTCCCAGTCTTTTGCAAGAGCTTCCTGGACATCCGTATTATCATCGCCATAATCAAGTAGTGTATCGAAAATGTTCTTTGTTACTTTAAATGATTCCCCATCTGTTACAGACGCAGGATCTAGAGAAACGGAGTCTCCACCACGTCCAAAGATTAGCGTACCGCCGGAAGCTTCGCCTCCTTCTGAGTCGCCCCCACCGTTGCCATTCGTTTCGTTTGAACCGCCGCAACCAGCAAGTCCAATCGAAAGAAGCAATACAAATACTAACGAATAAATAGTCTTCTTCATCGTCTTCCCCCTTTAGTCATGTTTGTTATTTATACAAGGTCTTCTTCATACAGGTGACACGCTGTATGGTGTCCCGGTTCAACTTCCCTGAATTCAGGAACAACTGAGCTGCACACATCCATCGCCTTCGGGCACCTGGTATGGAACGGGCATCCAGCTGGCGGATTAGACGGGCTTGGCACATCCCCTGTAAGTATAATTCTATCTTTCCCATATTCAGGATCTGGAACTGGCACTGCTGAAAGAAGAGCCTGTGTATACGGATGTTTAGCGTTGAGATAAAGCTTTTCACTATCTGCCATCTCAACGATGCGGCCAAGGTACATCACTCCGACCCGATCACTAATGTGCCTTACAACTCCAAGGTCGTGAGCAATAAACAAATATGTTAATCCAAGCTCCTTCTGGAGATCCTCAAGAAGATTGAGTACTTGAGCCTGAATTGATACATCCAGTGCTGAAACTGGTTCATCTGCAATAATCAGTTTCGGATTAACAGCAAGAGCGCGTGCTATCCCGATTCTTTGTCTCTGCCCTCCGCTGAATTGGTGCGGGTACCTTTTTGCATGATAAGAGCTAAGTCCTACAATATCGAGAAGTTCTCTTACACGTTTTTTTCGTTCATTTTTGTTACCAAGCTTATGAACAATGAGAGGTTCTTCAATAATTTTCTCAACGGTATGCCTGGGATTAAGCGAAGCAAATGGATCTTGAAACACCATCTGGATATCCTTCCTGAGATGACGTAGATCCTTTTTATTCAGTGAAGTCATTTCCTTTCCATCGAAAAGTACTTCTCCTTCACTGGGTTCTAAAAGACGCATCAACATACGCCCTGTAGTGGACTTTCCACACCCACTTTCACCAACCAGTCCGAAAGTTTCCCCTTTATGTAGCGTGAAGGTTACATCATCAACGGCTTTTACTGTCCCTATCTGCTGTTTGAGCACGCCTCCCTCGATTGGGAAATGCTTCTTAAGCTGTTTTACTTCCAGTAATGCTTCCTGCAATATAGGCGCCTCCTTTAGCTATTTACTCTATCTAATACAGCTGCTTTACCCTCTTCTTCATGAAGCCAGCATCTTGCCTGCTGAGCAGACCCTGCATCGAGTAACACTGGGGTTTCTTCATAGCACTTATCAAAGGCAAAGCTGCAACGCGGTGCAAAGTGACACCCTTTTTTAATTGATCCTGGCTTCGGTACGTTTCCCGGAATAGAATAAAGTCGGTCTTTTCGAACACGAACATCTGGAACTGATTCAATAAGACCAATCGTATACGGGTGCTTTGGATGTTGAAATATGTCATTTGTCTTTCCCTGTTCAACAATCTTTCCTGAGTACATCACAACAATCCGATCGCAAATTTCTGCCACCACGCCTAAATCATGGGTAATTAAAATAATCGATGTATTCATCTCTCGATTCAATTTCTTCATTAATTCAAGAATTTGAGCCTGAATCGTTACATCAAGTGCCGTTGTCGGTTCATCCGCGATTAAAACCTCAGGATCACATGCCATCGCCATGGCAATCATGACACGCTGCCTCATCCCGCCAGAAAGTTGATGCGGATATTCATTCATTAGCTCCTCAGCTCTCGGAAGTCCTACAAGCTTAAGTATGGAAATCGCGTGTGCCCACGATTTCTTTTTGTCCCATTTCTTATGTATTCGAATACCTTCGATAAGCTGATTTCCAATTCGAAACACAGGATTAAGCGATGTCATCGGCTCCTGAAAAATCATCCCGATTTCATTCCCTCTAATTTTCCGCATTTCTTTTTCCGATTTCGTAAGCAGGTTTTCGCCTTTGTATGTAATTTCTCCACCCACAACTTTTCCCGGTGCCTGTATGAGCTGCATGATGGATAATGATGTTACGCTTTTCCCCGAACCCGATTCGCCTACAATCCCAAGTACTTCTCCTTTATTAACATGAAAATCTACGGAGTCGACTGCCGGAATTTCACCGTCATCGGTAAAAAAGTGAGTTTCTAACCTGCTGACGTTTAACACGGGCTGTTCCACTCTCTCACCCCTTTCACCAAATTCAGAATTTTTTAATTTAACTAAAATCTGTTTATCATTATTACATTAATTTGACAGATTAGCAATGTGTATTGAGGTAATTTTCTGTCTTTTTTTGACGCTTTTATGCGATAATGTGCTCTTAAACACAAAAAAGCACCCGATTCGGGTGCTTTTTTGATGTGATTTCATAAGTTTTGAACCTGGAATAAATTATGGTATGACCCTTTTCTCTTCATTAATTCCAGGTGATTACCACTTTCTGAAATTTGGCCATTTTCCACTACCACGATGCGATCTGCATGAGTAACGGTTGCCAGACGATGAGCAACGATAAACGTTGTTCGATCCTTTGCAAGATCTTGAAGTGCTTCCTGAATCAGATGTTCACTTTCAAGATCTAGTGCTGACGTCGCTTCATCTAGAACGAGAATTGGTGGATTCTTAAGGAAAACTCTCGCAATAGCAATACGCTGTTTTTGTCCTCCTGATAACTTAACGCCACGTTCCCCAACAGGTGTATCATATCCTTCTGGAAGATTTGAGATAAACTCGTGAGCATTCGCGGCTTTAGCCGCCTGGATGACAGCTTCTTCTGAAGCTTCCGGATTACCCATCATAATATTCATTCGAACAGATTCACTAAATAATATATTATCCTGAAGAACCATTCCAATATTATCGCGAACACTCCTAGCCTGATAATCGCGGATATCAGTGCCATCAATAAGCACACTTCCCCCTGTAACATCATAAAATCTTGGAATTAAACTTACGAGCGAAGACTTACCTCCCCCGCTCATTCCTACTAGTGCAATGGTTTCCCCTGCATGAACATCAAGGTTAATTCCCTTTAACACCGGAAGATCGTTTTCATTGTATTTAAATGACACATCCTGAAAGCTAATATCACCTTTTACATTTGTTAACGTTCTAGCATCATCACGGTCAACAACATCATATTTCTCATCCACAAATTCAAACACGCGATCCATTGATGCGATTGACTGGGTAAGCGTTGTAGAAGAGTTCACCAGACGACGCAGCGGACTGTAAAGACGATCCATATACGTGACAAACGCGACCATCTCCCCGATTTGCAGGCTACCAGAAATTACGAGGTATGCTGAGAACGCAATCACAATAAGGGGAGCAACATCTGTAATTGTATTGACCACTGCAAATGTTTTTGCGTTCCATCGTGTATGGTCCAGCGCTCGATCCAGGAATTTTGAATTGCGTTTATTAAATTGTTCTTGTTCATAATCTTCAAGCGCAAAGCTCCGAATCACCGACATGCCCTGAACACGTTCATGAAGATGACCTTGAACTTCTGCAAGAGCCTGTGAGCGATCCTTCGTTAAATCACGTAATCTCTTATAGAAAAATTTAACTGATAATCCATACAATGGGAGAAGGATGATCGCAGCAAGGGTTAACCAAATATTCATAAACGACAGGATCACGATAATAATAATAATCGTAATAAGATCAAGCCAGACATTCATCATTCCTGTAATAACGAATGTCTTTGTTTGTTCGACATCATTAATAACCCTTGAAATAATTTCGCCTGCTTTATTATTTGAATAAAACTTTAAACTGAGTTGTTGAATATGGGCAAAAAGCTTATCTCGAATATCATAAAGAATTTTACTACCAATCCATTGCGCGTAATATTGCCTGAAATATTCCACCGGTGGTCTTACAATAACAAAGAGGAAGAAAGCTCCCCCCATTAACCACATAAGTTGTTCATATTTATCACCAACCGGCATTTCTGCATTGATAACATCATCAATCACATATTTTAATATCAAAGGTAAAAGAAGCGGAATTCCAAATTTTAATATCCCAATTCCAATGGTTATACCAATTTGTTTACGATAAGGTCTGACAAACGTCATATATCTTTTTATACTACCCAGATGACATCATCCTTTAGCTAAACACGTCCTTTGCAGAACAAGTTGTTTTTTCATAGAGACTGTGCTAACTGTCTAGTGACCGCTTTCCACAGAGTTATCATATAAAAACCTGTTGAATAATATTCAACAGGTTTTTCTTACCTATATTGAAGAAATTGTTCATACCACTGATCTACAAACCCTGGTGCAAACGGGCCTTTACGCTGATGAATCCAATTCATCAGCTCCTTAACATTCTGTTGTATGATGCGGTCAAT
The DNA here is from genome assembly GCF_039851965.1 of Pseudalkalibacillus hwajinpoensis. NCBI lineage: Bacteria > Bacillati > Bacillota > Bacilli > Caryophanales > Guptibacillaceae > Guptibacillus > Guptibacillus hwajinpoensis. The sequence goes on from NZ_CP156674.1 coordinate 1,766,177, forward strand.
CGCTTCGGGATAATTCATTTCCTCACGGTGCACTTCGTACTCATCTTCGTCTAGAAGCTTAAACGTCATATCAGGGTAAATCTTAATATCAAGATCGTAATCGATATACTTTAATGCTTCTTCATCGTAGGTAAACGGAGTTCCAAGATTACAGTAGTAGTATAACCCATCCGTTCTAATCATACCTATGACGTTGAACCAGTGGTTGGCACTAAAATAGCAAATCGCAGGTTCACGCGTTCTCCACTGTCTTCCATCCGCTTCTGTCACGAGAATACGATCGTTGCCCCCAATTATTTCTTTAGAAGTACCTTTAAGTACAATGCTTTCTTCCCATGTACGATGTAACGTTCCGCGATGTTTATAGCTTTGAATTTGAATTCTCGTCCCGGTCGTTGGGAAACTCATCTTCTTCTCCTTTCTTAAGAAATTCCGGAAAACGATGAATGCCTTTTACAAACAGGCAGACTCACAGCATCCTTTCTTTCTTACCGTTCAATACATACCATCAAAATTTTACACCTCATCTATATTCTTCTCTATTATAACGCTTAACAAATTAAAATTAAAATAAAAGCGCCATTCGAGGTGAATGGCGCTGCCCGTTTTCCTTAAATCGGCGTTTTTTCAAAACAGGTTATTACTGCTGAAATAAGACTTTCAAAATCATTTTCCATCCTGGATAGATCGTTTTTTCTTTCTATTAACATGCTTTTCCTTGCTTCAGAATAATCAAGGACCTCTAATTGTTGAATTTCTTCCCTCGTATGAATCAGTTGATCGGCAAGCTTAAGTTGCTGTTGAATGAGCTCATCGAATCGGTCCATGCGACCTCTCCTTTCATCCTCATTTCGTTAAACCAATTTGTCATCAGAAAAGAAATTCAATAATGAAAGAGGATCTCCTTTGGCTATTTGTGTAGAGAAGTAGGAAGTTTTGTCACATGTTTTCAATTGGCTCTATACACTCAAGGACATCATTTTTAGGTGAATTAACGAGTGTCGACACTTCATAGGCATGCATTTGTTCTGATGGATAGGCATGCATACAGTCTTTTACTATTTGCATATCTTCACCATTTGTATCAAGCCAGATCTCTTCCATCTCTTTTGTTAAAATCACTGGCATTCGACTATGTATGTTCTCCATAAACGCATTGGCACCTGTTGTCAAAATCGTGCATGTATAAATCGACTCTTCTCCGTCCTTCCATTTCTCCCACAATCCTGCCATCGCAAACGGTTCACCCCCATTAATCTGAATACGCATAGGAACTTTACGATCTGCCGTTTGCTTCCATTCATAAAATCCATCAGCAAGAATTAAGCACCGACGTTTTTGAAGCGCATGTTTAAAGCTTGCTTTCTCATCTGCTGTTTCGCTCCGTGCATTGATTAATTTATTTGAAATAGAAGCATCCTTTGCCCAAAATGGAATCAATCCCCACCGTAACGTCCCCATCCGATTTCTGTTATTCGCCCGAATGACAGCAGGAATCTGCTGTGCAGGTGCAATATTGTACCTTGGACCGGTGTCTTCCATACTAATTTCTTCAATTTGAAAGCGTTCAAGTAACGCATCAAGTTCTGTTGTTAGTGAAAATCGACCGCACATAAAACCCCTCCTACTCCTTAAGTTATTTGGTTCGTCGTCATTACCGAAATTCCTGTTATCTCAGAGGAGGAATTCTTCCTCATGTAGCATAAATGATCCAAAAAGATCGACACCGTTTCCTATTAGAATCCAAATTAAAAAGCAGGGCTAGTCAGCCCTGCCTGGGAGTACATTATTGTTGTTGCTGATTGTTAGAAGAAGCTTGCTGTTTGTTTTGAGCAGACTTCGCATTACGAGCTTTTACTTCTTGAGCATCCGTTTCACTACCAAATTCAGCACCGTATTGTTGCTGACCTGCTTTACCAGCAGAAGCTTGTTGGTTCTGCTGTTTCACTTGTTGAATGCTTGTTCCAGCTTGTGTTTGTCCTGGTTTCTTTGCCATGGCTTATCACCTCCCACAAACAATAGAATAACCAGTTATCACATTGTTATGTACGATATTTTAAAAAAGGAAATCCTAATATTTTTAATTTGTTCGTTCATAGCCTGTTTGATTATGCTGCACACTAAGTTGATAAAAAAGGAGGAAATAGTATGAACCACCATAGAGATATGACAGAACTTTCAATGATGGCAAAAGATGACTGGGCAGATGATGAACTGGCTTTTTTCCATTATAGCCTTCAGCAAATTGCCCCCTATTTAAACAGCGAAGGCGTCGCAATACACAAAGAAATAATGAAAGAAATTGAACAGCGAGGCGGTCTCTCAGCCTTTATTCCCGATTAATAACGAAAAAAGTAGCACTCTTGTTAAGGAGTGCTACTTTTTCGTTATTAGAAATTCGATTTTGACTGACCACCATCAACATTGATTGTCGCACCAGCAATCCACGAAGCTTTATCTGAAGCGAGAAAGACGACTGTACTCGCGACTTCCTCGGGTGTGCCAAATCTGCCTCCAGGAATTTCTCGTTCAACAAAAGCATTGATTTTCTCAGGGTTTTCATTAAGACGCTTTTGCCAGTTACCTGATGGATGAAGAATGGCTCCGGGAGCCACGCCATTAACACGTATGCCTGAGCCAATAAGCTCATCTGCCATTGCTTTCGTAAAGCTAATCATCGCAGCCTTAGAATTATTATAAGTAGGTTTGCCGCCGGATTCCCGACCATAAATAGAAGAGATATTTACGATTGCCCTATTTCCTCTGTTCTTCATTTCAGCTGCAGCCATCTGACTGAGATGTACGGCTGAGTAGAAATTCAATTCCATTGCTTTATGAAATTGAGATACCTCCGTTTCCATAATTGTTGTCCCGCTACTTCCACCAGCGTTATTAACTAGAATATCGATTGAACCAAACGCCACCAAGAATGATTCAATAAGCTGAGCACGTGTCCGTTCTTCCGTAATATCAGCTTCGAATATGGCAAGGTTTTCTCCAATTTCACTTTTTGCTTGTTCTAGATCTTCTCGATTTCTAGCACATATGCCTACTTTGGCACCTTCTTCGTAAAATGCTTTTGCAATCGCTTTTCCTATTCCTTTTGATCCCCCGGTTATTAAAACCCTCCGGTTTTTTAAGTTTAAATCCATTTTCTACTCCCCTTTCTTAATGATAGCTACAATTTTTTGGTGGGCTACCGGAAAAGCATATTGATTCATTTCATTAACATCCACTAATTTAATGTTCTCGCTCTCAATAAGCCCATTGCATTTACCTTTATAGATAGTTAAATGCCACTTAAGATGACTGAAAATATGGTGATAGGATGATATTTCATCCTCAATTGTGGCTTCGACTTCATGCATATCGTGTAGATGTCTTTTTAATTGCTCTTCTTTTGGCCCTACATCTGTTAATTCAACATTCGGAAATTCCCAAAGGCTAGCAAGAAGACCAGTTTCAGGCCGTTTCCGTATGAGATATTTACCGCTTGAATCCTGGAGAGCGACACCTGCAATAGGCACTGGTCTCGGGGCTTTCTTCTTAGATTTAATAGGCAGCTCTTCCTGTGATCCTTCTTGAAAGGCCAGACAATGGTCCTGGACAGGACAAAGTAGACAAGACGGTGACTTGGGGGTACAAATTAATGCACCAAGTTCCATCATTCCTTGATTGAACGAAGAAGGGTCTTTTTTAGAAATAAGCTGCCTCGTTGCTTCCTCAAATGTTTTTCTCGCTGATGGTTTTGCTATATCTTCCCATATTCCAATAATTCTGGATAGGACTCGCATCACGTTTCCATCAACTGCAGGCTCTGGGATATTATAGGCAATACTAAGAACTGCCCCCGCTGTATAAGGCCCAACCCCCTTAAGCCTGGCTATTTCATCAGGATTATTCGGAACAGTTCCATTATAAGTTTCTGCTACTTCTCGAACGGCGCTTTGCAGGTTTCTTGCTCTTGAATAATAGCCAAGTCCCTCCCAGGCTTTTAATACATCTGATTCATTTGCATAAGCAAGCGCCTCTATTGTGGGAAACTTATTCATAAATCGCTCGAAATAAGGAATGACAGTATCTACTCTCGTTTGTTGAAGCATAATTTCAGAAACCCATATTCGATATGGATCCTGATTCTCCCGCCATGGCAGTTCCCTTTTTTCTTGTTGGTACCAGGAAATTAAATCCTTTTGAAATTGCTTTTTATCAATAAATTGTAGAAGGTCTGTCACTTTATCAGGCATGAATCAACTCTCCGATATGGTATAGTAATGGTAATGTAAAGAATTATTTCACTTTTCTCTCAAACTTCCTCAAATTTCTTCTAACACATATAATAACGTATCATACCTTTTCAATCACCTTTTAACTTTTCACTATGCGACTATTTGGGTATAACTAAGTATAGAACGAACGAAAATTATTGATTTAATGTTACCGCTACAAATTCTGTATACGAATTTTTACGGAAGCGTCTCATAAGGAGGATTCTTACCCTATGGATACTGGGACACATGTGGTCATGGGACTTGGGATTGGAGCTCTTGCAACATTGGATCCAGCTATCGCGCAGGACCCCATTACCGCTCAAAGCGTTCTAATCGGAGCATTGATTGGATCCCAGGCACCGGATTTTGACACAGTGCTTAAACTAAAGAACAATGCGGTTTACATCCGCCACCATCGTGGGATAACACATTCCATTCCGGCTGTTCTCTCATGGCCAATCATTATAAGCAGCGGGATCATGCTTTTCTATCCAGAAACTAACTGGCTCCACCTCTGGCTCTGGACATTTCTAGCTGTCTTTCTCCATGTATTTGTTGATATTTTTAATGCTTATGGAACACAGGCAATTAGACCCCTTTCGAATAGATGGGTAGCGCTTGGCGTAATCAATATATTTGATCCATTTATCTTCTTAAGTCACATTGGTGGACTGATCCTCTGGTATTTCGGTTTTAATCCCGGTTATACTTTCCTGGCAATATATGGAATAATGATCCTGTATTATTGTTGGAGGATTTACGAACAACACAAAGTCATCTCTGCCGTTAAAGAACGCATTCCGGACGCTGTTGAAGTCATTGTTTCACCTACAATACGGTGGAGCAGATGGCATATTGCTGTAAAATCTGAAACACAATTCTATGTTGCTCGTGCTGAAGGAACCACCATTCATGTTCAGGATGAATTCGATCGCGTTCCTGTTCCGAAGACACCAGTACTTGAGTCCGCTAAAGAAGATCCAAATTTAAGTGCCTTCCTCTCATTCTCCCCTGTTTATCGCTGGGAAATTGAAGAAAAGGAAGTCGGTTACGAAGTTCGCTTCATTGATCTTCGTTACCGAAATAAAGGTCACTATCCGTTCGTAGCAGTCGTACAGATGGAAGACCAGCTTGAAATTACAAGCTCTTATACAGGCTGGGTTTACAGCGAAGACACTTTAAGGAAAAAATTAGACCCTGCTGTCGACTAAGTCACACTTCGAATGTTTGACCAAAATAGAAACCGGCTGGACAAATGTCCAACCGGTTTTGTATTAGTGCTTGATGCTTCGATCATCTCCGAAATATCCCTTATATTTGGGGTTATTCATCATAAAATCATGTAAAACAGGGCCATAATAATCAATCCACTGCTTTACAATTTTCTCTGTTACATCACTGCCTTTATATTCTCTTCCAGCCTTTGCTCGTGAAGCCTCAAAATCTTCCCAGAGCAGTTCAACCATCGTTCTCGCCTGTCCATACGAGAGATGGTCATTTTTTTCAAGAAGGTTGTGAGTAAGCCTTTGAAATAGATCTTCCATCAGGCATTCTCCTTTCATGTTGTTTTCCATTGCTTTCCGGGTCGATAAGATTCGCCGTTCTCACATATCTCTCATCGTATATCCACATACTAATTCTGTGCCTGTTAAGGACTAATCGTTGAAAGGGGCGCAGAAACATGAGAAATAAGAAAACGGGATTTCCAGATGCTAAATTTTCAGGTGAACCACGTGCAAAAGAAGAGTTTGCATCGAAACGGGCTGACGGGACTACAAATACTCAACCACAGGAGCGTATGAACGCTTCAAACCGTACAGCTAATCGACAGGGTTAACTCTCATTTCAACAGGAGGCGGTACCTTTGGGTAAAGATAACCGTGATCGACTTCATCCGAAATATCAAGATCCATTTCAAGCTCCTCACGCCAATCCAAAACACGCCCATCATCAGGTAAACGGACAAACTCAACAGGCATACAACGATATCGTTCTCCAGGTTCAAACCAGAAAACGATCATAGTTCTAAATGAAGAGCAGCTTTACTGCTGCTCTTTCTTAATGAGCATTGAAATCGGAAATGCTTCTATTTCACGATTTCCTGTCCGATAACCCCAGGCAAATGTTCCGTTCACATAATCGATCATGAAAGTCGAACCAGGGTCACCATCAATTTCATATTGTTCACCTGCAACAAAATCATCAGGGTTTAACAAATAAGATTTAGCGAGGGCAATTCTGCGTTCGTGAACTGAAAACTCATTCACCATTCCCATTTGCTCAGCTCGACGTGCTTTCTCGCTTAATAATGCAATAGAACTTCGCAGTTCCTGTTCACTCATTTCACTGAAACGCTTTTCCATGTCAAGCCTCCATTACTTATGGTTCACTATTCCCCTAAGTATAGTTTATTTTAAGGCTTATGACAAAAATATGCTACGCTTACAAAGAGGAGTGATATACAATGAGAACAATATTAATTACTGGGGCTGGTTCTGGCCTTGGAGCTGCACTTGCGAAAGAATGGGCATCTAAAGGAAGTCACATCATTTTAGTTGGAAGAACCGGACAAACGCTTAAAGAAGTTAACAGGACCATTAGCAACAATAATGGCTTGAGCTCAATTTATTTATGCGACATCACTGTTCCATCAGAAATCGCTCGGATGAAGGAATCAATCAAACAAGACGGATTATCTGTTGACTTGGTTGTGAATAATGCTGGAGTGGGAGCTTTTGGAGCAATCGAAGATATTGAAACAGAAGATGTACATACCGTAATTGACACGAATGTAAAAGGAACAATTTTTATGACTCAGGCTTTTCTTCCTCATTTAAAAGAGGTTAGCGGACGTATCATGAACATCATTTCCACTGCAGGTCTTAAAGGGAAAAATCATGAAGCAGTTTACGTTGCTTCAAAGTATGCGGTGCGAGGATTTACAGAGAGTCTCTGGAAGGAACTTGAAGGAACGAGCGTAAGTGCAACCGCTGTCTATATGGGTGGCATGAATACACCTTTCTGGTCGAATACAGATCATGTAAAGGATTCGACCAGGTTAAAATCACCATTAGAAAAAGCGAAACAAATTATTAATCAGGACGAAGGACAGTCAGAAATCTTTATTGATCGTTAAGTTGTTCCAGGTACCGATTAATGAGTGGGAAAGGAAACCCTTTTCGGTATAGAAACTGCTTCATCTTATGATCAAATTCTCTACGATCAAGGTTGCTATACCGACGTTCAGCTTTCTGTGCTTGTAACACAAGCGCTTCCCATTCTTCATCGGCACTTTTTTCAAGCTCAATTTCCTGCATGACTTCCTGGATAATATCACGATCAAAGCCTTTGGCTCTTAATTCCTGATTCACTTTCTGTCTAAGCTCCGTGGAAGATGCTTTTTTGAGCTTGTTTGCTTTTTTCTCTGCTGCAGTACGGGCATGTTCTAGCTGCTGCTCATATGAATATTCTTCAAGTGCTTTATCAGCCATGTTTTTATTAACTCCTTTTTGTTTGAGCTCCTGTCCAATAACAAAAGGACCTTTGCCACCTGCGTTTATTTTGGTTCTTACGAATGCTTTTGCGAATTCCAGATCGTTTAAATAACCATAACGCTTAAGCTTTTCGAAAATAGATGGGATTGCTTCTTCAGGCATTTCTTTCTTAAGAAGGTAGTCATTCACCTCTTTTTCAGAGCGCATACGGTAAGACAGGTAATTTAACGCGAAGTTCATGCCTTTCTTAACCTGATCTTCAAACTGGATCCCTTCAAGCATTTCGTCGTCCAGTTCAACTCCCTTATGAAGGCCATAGTTAATCATGACGTCTATGTCGACTCCAAACGCGAATTCTTCACCAACGCCCTTTTCTATAAAAATCGAAAATCGCTCATTGTTATTTTTCTGTGTTGTGATACGCGTAATCTTGACCAATGCACTCACCTCCAATATTATTGTAGCACTTTTGAAGTAAGAGCATTTGATTAGAGGATTATCAATACGGGTAAAGAAGTTATTATAAACACACCGAGCATGAGGAGGAAGAATAATATGAAGATTGCTATTACAGGTGGAACAGGATTTGTCGGAAGTGCTCTTACAGAATCATTCGTTAACGATGGTCATTCTGTTTACATTCTGACACGCAATCCCGACGATAAACCAGCAAAAAAGAGCGTCACGTATGTAAAATGGCTTCAGGAAGATGCTGAGCCAGAAAAAGAACTAACTAATCTTCACGCTGTCGTGAACCTTGCAGGAGAATCCATTAATAGTGGTCGCTGGACTGAAGAACGAAAACAACGAATCCTGGATAGCCGAATTTCCTCAACTCGAGAAATTATTTCCATCATTCAGAAACTTGATCAAAAGCCACGTGTTCTCGTTAATGCATCCGCTACGGGATTTTATGGTTCATCACTTGACCGATCATTTACAGAGAATGATACCGAACCCGGAACAGACTTTCTAGCAGACGTATCTAAGAAATGGGAAGATGAAGCAATGAATGCACAGAACCACGGTGTTCGTACTGTCCTGGCTCGGTTTGGAATTGTTCTTGGTGAAGAAGGGGCACTACCATTGATGGTTCTACCATATAAACTATTTATGGGAGGAAAGCTTGGTGACGGTCGTCAGTGGTATTCTTGGGTACATATCCGTGACGTAATCGGAATGATCCGCTTTGCTGTCGATCATGAATCAGTTCAGGGTCCCTTAAACGTGACCGCTCCTGAGCCAAAACGAATGAATGATTTTGGAAAAACCGTAGCGGAAGTTCTCAACCGTCCTCACTGGATGCCTGTCCCTGAAGCCCCAGTCCAAGCGGCACTTGGCGAGAAAAGCGGCATTGTTCTTAAAGGCCAGTGCGTTCTTCCTCAAAAAGCTAAAGAATTAGGGTACCCATTCCGCTATATTAAGTTAAAAGATGCTCTTGAGAACCTGCTGGTCTAGACCAGCAGGTTTTATTTATCGCTATATGCATAACTTTTCAAATGACCTGGCATCCAAAATTGTAAATGGATATAATAAATTAACTAGCTAATTAGGGCACTTTGCCCACTACAAAAACTAACAGATAATAGGTGAATAATGTGGCAATATTAATTAAACAAGCACGAGTGTATCCTATCTCTTCCCCTGTTCTTCCTTGTGCTGATGTACTTGTAAAAGAAGGGCTGATTCATGAAGTTGCTCCCTCTATTGCAGAAGATCCTGATATGAAAGTGATTGATGGGAAAGGGTTTCACCTTCTTCCAGGTTTAATCGATGCTCATACACATGTCGGTCTTTATGATGAAGGTACAGGATGGGCAGGCAATGATGCCAATGAAACGGTAGAAGCATTAACACCACACGTTCGAGCGATTGACGGCGTAAATCCACTTGACGTCGCCTTCAAGGATGCCATTACATTTGGCGTTACATCTGTTCAGGTTATGCCCGGGAGCGCTAACATTATTGGTGGTACCACGACGGTTTTAAAAACATATGGTAAGAACGTAGAGAAAATGATCGTCAGGGAAACCGCTGGACTCAAAATTGCGCTTGGAGAAAACCCAAAACGAGTTCATAGTAACTCTAACAATGATTCCATTACTCGCATGGGCATCATGGGACTTCTACGTGAAGCATTCTATCATGCAAGTCGTTCTGATCGAAAGGAGCATCCTCGTATTGCTCCCATTATTGCAGCACTTAAACGAGAGATTCCGGTACGGATCCATGCACACAGAGCTGATGATATCCTGACCGCTGTAAGGTTCGCTCGTGAATTCAATCTAGACCTTAGGATTGAGCACTGCACGGAAGGGCACTTGATCGCTGATGAGCTTAGTGGTCAGAACTTAAAAGTAACTGTCGGTCCATCAATGACAAGACGATCCAAAATCGAGTTAAAAAACAAGACATGGGCAACTTATGGCATTCTAAACAATCATGGGATAGAAGTTTCCATTACAACCGATCATCCATACGTGCCGATTCAATACCTCAATGTTTGTGCTGCCCTTGCGGTTCGTGAAGGATTAAGTGAAGAAAAAGCCCTTGAAGGGATTACTCTTAACCCTGCTAAAAGCCTTGGCGTAGACAGCCGTATAGGTAGCATTGACACAGGCAAGGATGCCGACTTAGTGCTATGGTCACATCATCCTTTTCATTACGAAGCACGTCCACTTTTAACGATGATTGATGGTAAAATTATTCATAAAAAATAAACGAAAAGATAGTATCTTTTTTAAATAAAATCGAGTATTATACTTTTGTAATTAAAATAAAATGAACTAACAACTTCATAAAAGTGAAACTTCCATCAAAGGGAGTTTTCATTTATCCCTTTGATGGTTAGTTGAACCAATCGGACCTTTAGGGTTAATGCCCCTTAAGGTGGGATAAATGAATATGGGAAGGCAATTGGTGCGCCACCAGCAATGACTGGTTCTAGTGGGTTCGATTCCCACCCCGAATAATAATTCAACATACTATTATTCGAGGGTGGGGTAAAGTCTGCCCTCGACAGGAGGGAAACTCATGATTAAACATCGTGACCTGTCGGAATGTCATGTGTTATTTGACTTGATGGTTGACCCAGCTGTCTTCCCATTTGTACGTCATAAAGCAAGCTCTTACGAAGAATACCTGTTCTTAACTAAACAGCTAATCGAGGCTGAAGAACAAGGTGAACTCATCTCACGAACGATCCTTGATGAATGGGGAGCCCCAATTGGTACCATTAACCTGTTTGACATTGAACAACAAACCGGGTTTCTTGGCACGTGGATTGGAACACCCTATCATGGAAAAGGCTATAATCAACTAGCGAAAGATGCCTTTTTCAGTGAGTTATTCTTCAATAACCACATTCAAACCATCTTTATGCGGATTAATAAAGACAACGTGCGCTCTCAAAAGGCTGCTGAAAAAATCCCTTATATAGGAAGAGCAAACGAGAAATGGCCCGAAATATATGAGAAGATCAACTCCGGAGAAAAATCCTATCACCTATACGAAATTGAACGCGACAACTATTTACTCCACACGATGCGCGATCGTGGAGAATCAGTTGAAGTTCAACTCGAAGCTTGAGTTCCTACTTGTAGGAACTTTTTTTATTTCGATAACTTTCACTCCAACATCATCTGAATAGATCTCTTCATGATGGCAATGCTAGTACCATCTTAAGGAAGAGAGGGATTAGAATAGATAAGAAAAAAGGAAGAGAAAATAAAGAATCAAAAATGACCCTTACGAAAACGCAGGATGTATTGTTTGGTCGTGAATTTAAACGAGCTGATCGAGCTGGACAAAAGTAGTTTTCATGAATAATATGATATGAAAATGCCATCCTAATTAGTGGAGAGATGATCTCCAAACACTTACAGGAGCTGATTAAGATGACAAAGCGTCCAAATGAATCAGAAGGTAAACAAAAGCGACAGGCGCAAAACCCAATTCCGGCAGCACAGAATGAAGATGTAGAATTCGCAAGTGAATTTGACACTGCTGATGCAAAAGCAGCGGAAAGAGCAAGATCTGCTGATCAGCGAGCAAAAAAGAATAGATAAATTAAAAGGACCTACTTAGGTCCTTTTTATAACGAAGCACGTTGTGGACATCTTTATCCCCACACTGTTAACAATGTGGATAATTCAAACAAGCCTTTATCTAGCACATGTGGTTATAAACACAAAGGATTGTGGATAAAAACTTCATTAACCTGTGGATAGTGTGCATAAAGTTGTGTATAACGCACTATAACACTGTTTATTATGTTTATAACCTTGTGGAAAGTGTTAATGACTATTTTAAGTTAACAGTCACAATGTTAAGAAAAGACAAACTTTTTGGAAAAACTACCGCTATAGCGGTAGCTTTAATTTATAACCTCTTTTCGCTTGAATACAGACACTACTTCCACATGAGCTGTTTGAGGAAACATATCGACAGGCTGTAGCTGCTCAATTTCAAATCCTCTCTTCCTTAAAAATGCGGCGTCCTTCGCAAGTGTGGATGGATTACAGGAAACATAAACGATTTTGTTCGGCTTTGCTTTCACCATTGTGGATAACAATTTATCATCACAGCCTGTTCGTGGTGGGTCCACAACAATCACATCCGGTTTAAAGCCCTCTTTAATCCAGTTCGGCACTAACTCTTCTGCTTTTCCAACTTTATATTGCACAAAGGAATCGTAACCATGCCGTTTCGCATTTTTACGTGCATCATCAATTGACTCTTTTATAACGTCCATCCCACGAACTTCTTTCGCATCAGGAGCAAGCCATAACCCAATTGTTCCAACCCCACAGTAAGCATCAATCACGTTTTCACGACCGGAAAGTTCAGCTGCTTTTTTAACCTCATTGTACAATTTCACTGTTTGAATAGGATTTAGCTGGAAGAATGCACGTGCGGATAATTCAAAGTGCAGGTCACCAAGAGACTCCTGAATAACCTCTTCTCCTTCAAGCACAAAAGTTTGTTCCCCAAATATGAGCGAAGTTCGCTTTCCATTTACATTTTGTATAACTGAATTCACTTCTGGAAGTCGCTTTTTAATTTCTTTGATTAATAATTCTTTTCGTGGGATGTTCTCTTCAGACGTAACGAGCACAAGCTGAAGCTGACCTGTTTCAAAGCCTACTCGCGTTACAATCGTCCGAACAAGCCCCTTCCGTTTCTTTTCATGATAGATCGATATATTTAAACCTTCCAGAATCTTGACAACCTGGCGAGTAACTCGGTTTGTTTCAGAATGTTGAATGAGACAGTTTGTAAGTTCAACTAGTTCATGTGAACCAGCACCATATAAACCGGCAATCACTTTGCCCTGCTGTTTTCTAACCTGAAGCTGACTCTTGTTTCTATAGTTCCACGGGTCTTCCATTCCAATCACCGGCTTGATTGTAATGTCCTTTTCACTTAACTTCGCATGCCGCTCAAACGATTGAACCACAATATCTCGCTTTTCACGAAGTTGTCCTTCATAACTAAGATGCTGTAGCTGGCAGCCCCCGCACTCTTCATATACAGGACATGGAGCAGTGACTCGATCACCTGATTTTTTGCGAAGTCGTTTCACTTTTGCTTCAGCCCGATTCGGGAAAACAGTGGTGATTTCTGCTGTAACTTCTTCACCTGGTAATGCCCCAGGTACAAAGACGACTGTGCGCTTAAAAAATCCTACACCTTCTCCATTTATACCCAATCGTTTTATTGTAAGGGGAATTGTTTGCCCTTTCGTAAGGCCTGTCCCCTTTACCTCTTTGTTATTCACTTTCATCGCTCCTTCTATCTACCCGCTTAAGCTTTCCCATAAATACATGGACACATAGCTCGAATACGGCGACCATTTATTATTATATTCGTAAAGTTCCTCTTTTGATGGTTTGGTAGAAAGTTTAAACCACTTCTTTATCGCGTTTTGAATGCCGACGTCACCTGCTGGCAAAATATCTTTCCTGCCCAGACCAAAAAGAAGCACACACTCAACCGTCCATGGTCCCACGCCTTTCGGAAATATGCTGTGTATTCATATTAAAATCAAAGATAAAAGACACGTAATTGATCACTTCATCCTTCTGCCTTTCATCTTCTCCTGAAATCTCAAATAAAGGATTTTCTGTTGTTCCCTTAGCTTGAACCGAGATCACAGCTTCACCACTATTAAGTACAAGCGGAACTTTCAGCAATCTTCTATCATAATCCATATATTGAAGAGGATCCATACGAACCCTGTCAAATAACCTTTCAACATTATACGGTACTTGAGGATATATGCTCACAGTCCACATTTAATCGCCCCCGATCATGTTATATAGTCTTTATTATCGCAAAAGACCAGGAAAAGCGAAAGTGGCCGGTTAGATCCGTCAGGCACTGCAGCCTAGATCCAAAAAGCGGAATCGGTTAGAGTAGATATTTCTTGAATCAATCAAAAAAGACCGCCATTTCTGGCAGTCCTCTTAAGGCGCAAGCGGTCGCGGTAGCGTGCGAGTAAACACGAGCTCATCGAGACTTTTAAATTGATACCCATCCTTCTTTAAATCGCGGAGCACCTTTTGCAGCGCCTCTGCATTATCTTTTGAAACAGTATGAAGAAGCATAATAGCTCCAGGATGGACCTGTTTCATAATGGAATCATAAGCATATTTACTGCCCTTCTGGTTATTAGTTTCCCAATCTTTATAAGCAAGTGACCAGAAGATATTGCGGTATCCTTCTTCTCTTGAGGTTGCGAGAGACCTTTCACTAAAAACCCCTCTTGGCGGTCTCAAGTACTGCATCGATTTATCACCTGTTAGTCGTGTGTATTCTTCTTTTACCTTTTGCAATTCTTCTCTTATCCTGTCGTCAGAAATAGCTGTCATATCAGGATGACTCCAGGAATGGTTACCAACAATGTGACCTTCCTTCACCATTCGTTTTACAAGATCCGGTTGATCCGTTAAATAATGGCCCGTTACAAAGAAAGCCGCCGGCACCTCCTCTTGCTTGAGAATATCCAAAATATCGCTTGTATAGCCATTTTCATACCCATTGTCAAACGTAAGATACAATTCTCTTTGATCAGTGTTTCCAATAAAATACCCACCTGATTTTGTTAGCATTTCTAAGAACTCGGGCTCCGTTGTTGCAGGAGCGTGATCATTACTTCGTTTAAAATACCAATCATGCGACTCATTGCTTACTGCTTGGGCTTCTACTGACGTAAAGCTCACGAGCAGGGCAAAAACAATTGCCACCATCCTCATATTGCCCCTCCTTTACTACGGCATTCTTCGATAGAAAACCAGCATGTCTGCTGGTTATTGGCGTGTATAAAATTCAAAACTCAAGTAATCCTGCACAGGGATCCACGCACCGATTCCCTGCTGGGTTACATTTCGCACTTCTATTTTCTTCTTGCTTCCTTTTAACACAAGGTACACTTCACCGTACGTTACTTTACCTTTTTCATTAACAGCGGGCACATAGCTTGTAAGCGTACCATAATGCTTTGGACCAACATTGTAGACGTTACTTTTCTTTGTATCTCTTCCAATCATCGTCTGGAATGAAAGTGAAAGCTTCGTTTTCTCAGATGCCTTCATCATCATCATCTTCTTTACATCTTCACTATCCGGTATCGAGGCTGTTAAACCACCGTTCACCTTCTTTTCTTCTTCCTGGCGGTAAGTTATTTGCACCGGGCCTGTTCCACCTCTATTGTCAACTCTATTCACATTCGACTGTTTGTATTGCCAGTTGACATTTGTTTCATGCGATTCATAATTCAAGGCCCATTTACCAAGGTAAATGCTTGCTCGATATCCAATCGCTAGTTTTGATGGTGAAATCGACGAATCATTCAGTATCTGGATAAGTTCAGGATTATCGATTGTCACCTCTGTCGATTCCGTTAATTCTTTTGTCAACTCACTTGGCTGCAGTGTCGGAAGGTCCTGTGTTGGGTTTGGGTACGTATTTTCTTTTGAGATATTAACAGCAGAATCAGGAACTTTTAATTTCTTTTCTGCCGTCTTATCTTCCTTAGCCATCGTTGTTAACGGTAAGATCATGGTTAAAAGGAAGATCATAAGAACTATTTTCTTCATATCAATTCTCCTTTGTATACATCTGTTCATAAGGAACACATCAGACTCTTATGAGTATTTTTTTCTAGAAGCAGATCTTTTATCCAAGAAATTAGAAAGGGCTTTACTCTCTCCATTCAAATAGAATTCCTTCTGAATTTATCCACAAAAAAAGAACGCCTAAGCGTTCATTTTTTCGAAAGTAGGATAGAAGAACTGTACGAGTGGCCCAATGCCAAATGTAATGAAAAGAGTCCCCATACCAATTGGACCACTAAATAGAACGGCAGCCAGAAGGGCAATAAGTTCTCCAATCGTCTTGGATGTTCGAATGCTTAATCCAGTCTTCTGATGAATCGCTAGCATAAGCCCGTCGATTGGAATAACCGCAAATTTAGCCTGAAGATAAATGGCAATACCAAGACCAATGAAAATCATTCCAACAATAAAAATGCCATAAGCAAGGAAAACGTCTTCCACTATCCAGCTTTCAAACACATAAAGCAGCCAGAAATCAATAAACACTCCAGTAACCAAAATAGTAATTAGAGCAAAAAAATCAGGCCATGCTTTTATCAGAAAAGCATTCACAAACATTAGTATGATACCTACAATAATGACCCAGCTTCCCACCGTCAATCCAATCGTATCAGCTAATCCAACGTTGAGAGCATCCCATGCCCCCGCTCCGATATCTGATTTAATTGTAAATGTTATACCTGCCGTTAATACAAAAAGACCGATTACATAGAACAAGAACCGTTTTATTTTCAACTTCCGCATCCTCTCTATCGCTATACACCCATTCGTTATTGTACCTTAGATGACAGCTATAAGACGATACTTCCACTCCAATTTCTTAAGCTTTATTTCCTTCAGGAACCTCATCGCGCTCTTTGTTCGATTCTTGCTCTTTGTCAAAGATCTCAATAGTCCGCCACTTGCCAAAACGGTAATAACCAATCGCGAAAATACTTGAAATCACGAAGCTTACTCCGATTCCATAAGCGATCCCTTCTGCACCAAGCCATTGAGAGAATAAATAGGTTAATGGCACACGGAGTACCCAGAACGAAATAATATTAAGCACAAGAACCTGGAACATTGCTCCTGCTGCTTTCACAACACCATTTAAAACAAAATTAATGCCTAGAAAAGGATAGAAAAACGCGACTGTTTTTAAGTACGTTTCACCAAAGGCAATTGTTTTTGGATCATTAATAAATAATCGAATCATTGATTCTGCGCTTAGAAAAATGATTGCACTTATCGTAAAAGAAACGGTCAAAATAAGAATAATCCCGTTTTTTGAAATATCCGAAACACGCCCCCATTTACCTGAACCAATGTTCTGTCCAGCCATACTGTTAACAGCTGCTCCCAGCGTGAAGGCGGGTAACATAATGATCCGATCAAGACGCTGCGCTGCCCCAAAACCGGCGACAACTTGAGTTCCAAACCCTGCAACAATTCCCATTATAGCTGTTACACCTGCAGATACCGTCATCATCTGGAGACCAGCAGGGAATCCGAGTTTAGATATCAGCTTGAGCTCTTTCATATCTGGAAAATGAGGAATGGTAAAGGGCACCTTCGACTTCCAGACTGAATAAATCACACCGTACAAAAAGGCGGCACTTTGAGAAAGAATGGTAGCATATGCCGCACCTTCAATTCCCCAGTTGAAATAGCTGATAAAGAGCGGATCGAGACCTGCATTTAAAATAACCGCAAAGAACACAAACCGAATCGGCGTTTTACTATCCCCAAGTGCGCGAAGCACTGTCCCTATAAAGTTGTAACCAAATAGAAAGAGAATTCCAAGGAAGTTAATGCGAAGGTACACTTTCGTACTGTTGAAAATTTCATCTGGAGTTCCTAAAAATCTCAGGATAGAATCAGTGAAAATAAATCCGATAATCCCAAATGTAACCGATAGGATGGTTAAAGCGACGACAAATGCATTTAATGATTCAACTAAGCCTCTTTTATCACCAGACCCTTTGCGTTGGGATAAAACAGTAAGTGTTGCGCTATTAACACCTATAATAAATGAAAGGACTGTGAAAATGACCGGTGCTGCTATTGAAATAGCCCCAAGTGCATTGGAGCCAAGTAAATTCCCTACCCAGATGCTATCGATAAATTGATATGACGTTTGAAGGAGGTTCGTTAAAAAGATAGGTAAAGAAAAATAAACCATTTGCTTCGTAATATTTCCCTGAGTAAAATCGTAGCTTTTATTCATCTGATTACCTTCTTTAGTTCAAATTAGAGTCTCTATTTGGTATACCCTCGTACATCACCGAAAAAACGGAACGATGTGCTTCAATAACCTATAGTAAATAATGGCATATTAATTCATAAATAGAGGAAGATTAAGACTGGAGTTAAATTCGAAAGGAGAATTACCAATGGCAATGTCACAATCTGAAATTAAAAATAAAGTACTGAACATCTTTGATTCTCATTATGTAGGTACACTCAGCACGGTCAAGGATAATAAACCACATTCAAGATTCATGACGTTTTTCCATGACGAACTAACGTTAATGACACCAACAAGTAAAGAGACACATAAGGTTGAAGATATTGAACAGAACCACAACGTCCATGTTCTTCTCGGATATGATGGCGAAGGTTGGCACGATCGCTATGTAGAAGTCCAGGGTCACGTAACAATTGACGATTCAAAAGAAACTAAGGAAAAGTTATGGGGAGATCAATTGAAGCGCTGGTTCGAATCTCCAGAGGATCCAAACTACGTTGTCCTTAAAATCACTCCGGATACGATTCGCCTTATGAATGAAGGAGAAAATACACCTGAAACACTTGAGTTATAGATAAGTGAAGTTGTGTACTAACACAAAAAGGGACACCTCGTCTGGTGTCCCTTTTTGTTATTCGCTATAAACAATATCAAATGTTTCTTCTAAATCAATACTTCCTATGATGGATTGAGCCATCGAACAGTGTTTCTTTGTTAATTTGAGTGCTCGCTCAACCTTTTGTTCATCAAGGTCACCTATTAGCGTAAAGTGAAGGTTGATTTTCTCAACCCGATTAGCTTCTTCGGCATTACGGGTAACGTCTGCTTTAATTTTGATATCTTTATATACCATACGCTTTTTATCCAGAATCTGACGAAGCACACCACCGCTGCAAACCGCTACGGATGAAACAAGAAGCTGGTATGGCCGAAAACCAAACTGTTCATCACCTGAAATATGTAACCTACCGTATTCAAAATCAGCTGTAAAACCAGTTTCTTCTTTTTTCATTTTAAATTCCAATTTACTCACTCCTATTTATCAGCTTTGATCTTATTTTAAAACAGCAGTTGAGAAAATGCGAACGGTGGCTCTTTTCAAACAATTCCATTATAATGGCACTGATAAGAATTCCTTTTTTTGGCCAGATGGAGTGTGAACTATTTGTTTGAAACAAATCGCTATCGTTTTATCGTCCTTATTTCCATTGTTTTTATCTCTGGTTATTCTCAAGGGATGCTACTGCCTCTCTTATCTATATTGTTAGAAGAAGCAGGCGTTTCCTCCAGCATGAATGGATTAAATGCCTCTGCACTCTACATCGGCATTTTGTTTGCATCACCTTTCATCGAAAAACCGGTGCGCAAGTTCGGCTACAAACCAGCCATTTCTGTTGGACTTCTTCTTGTAATCGTGTCGATCACGCTGATTCCATTCTGGCAGGCGTTCTGGTTCTGGTTTGTTCTTCGAATTATCGTTGGAATTGGCGACAACCTGCTTCACTTTGCTACACAACTATGGATTACGACAACTACCCCACAAGAAAAACGGGGACGAAAAATTGCTATTTATGGATCAGCATTCGGTCTTGGCTTTGCTGCAGGACCACTCTCGACCATTCTTGTTAACTTTTCTATCTACTTACCATTCCTCCTTGCTTCAGGAATTGCTCTACTCACGTGGCTAATGTTAGCAAGAATTCGAAATGAATTTCCAGATTCACTAACAGAGGGCTCAGGGAGAGTGTTCTCGAAATACGGTCATGTTCTTAAAATTGGATGGGCAGCACTGCTCCCTTCCTTCGGCTATGGGTTTCTAGAAGCTTCTCTTCACGGAAATTTCCCGGTTTACGCCCTTAGAGCAGGACTTGATGTACATGCGGTTTCTATTCTTCTCCCAGCATTTGTCGTTGGAAGTCTCATTTTTCAAATGCCACTAGGAATCCTAAGCGATAAATATGGTCGTAAAACCATTTTACTTATTAGTATTTCAATTGGATGGCTTTGCTTCTCAGGTGCCATTTTCACTACATCTGTACCTATTCTCTTTATCCTATTCTTTCTTGCAGGCATGATGGTTGGATCATTGTTTTCTTTAAGTATTACGTACTTAGCTGATCTCCTTCCAAACAACCTGCTACCAACAGGGAACATTCTAGCTGGTATATTCTTTGGCATTGGTAGTATACTCGGACCGTATTTTGGTGGAGTCTTCATCGATTGGTTTAGAGAAGGTAGTATCTTTTATGCCATCAGTGGGATGTTGCTATTCTTATTTACCGCTACTGCCATGCATCGCAGTCAGGACCACACTGCAAATTATTCAACTTCATCATGAGTAAAGAAACATCTAATTAGCCATTTTAATACTATAATCAAAAACCCTTTTCGTTGACTTATTGATAGAATGTATTCTATAATAATAATTGTGATTATCTGATAATTATTATAATTAATTCCCGATAAAGGAGTCGATACAGGATGAAATTACGTGAAGAAATGCCTGAATTCGAAGGCGCGAAAGCATGGTTTAACGGAGAAGTTGCAAAAGCGGACCTAGTAGGAAATAAACCACTCACACTTGTTCACTTCTGGTCTATCAGCTGTGGACTATGTAAAGAAGCAATGCCGATGGTAAATGAATTCCGTGACGAATATAAGGACGACATGAACGTCGTTGCTGTGCACATGCCTCGTTCTGAAAAAGATCTGGACCTTGATGAAATCAAACAAGTGGCAGATCAACACGATATTAGTCAGCCAATCTTTGTCGACAGTGACCACAAGCTTACTGACGCATTTGAGAACCAGTACGTCCCAGCATATTATGTATTCGATTCAGAAGGTAAGCTTCGCCACTTCCAGGCTGGTGGAGAAGGACGCAAAATGCTAACAAAACGAATCACTAAACTTCTAGATAAAGCAAAAAAAGAAGACTAGAACTAATAAACAGGCAGCTTATCACTGCCTGTTTATTTTGTCTTCCTTATCACTTTATACAACTTTAACGAAAGCTTAAAGGCCAAATAGCCTACAACTGCACCGAGAGCATTCAATAGAATATCATCAATATCAAAAATCCGTTGAGCGATAAAATATTGAAGCAGTTCAATAATAGTACTCGTTACTAATCCGATGATGGCGATGAGTAGAATCGATTCACCTTTTTTACTAACAACTGGCACTAAAAAACCAAGCGGCATAAAGAGTAATATATTGCCAATAATGTTTTTGAAGATTAGCCAGTAACTCCCACTCTCCCACATCAGCTTGATACTGTCGAACAAAACGAGATTAACCGATTTTCCATATGGATAGTAATTATAAATAAACAATGTTGCGTAGAAAAGAGCGAATAAGTAAATACATAAAGCGAATGCACCACTCTTCTTCATCCATTTCCCCGCTTGTACATCTTCATTCTGAGTCTGCATAGTTCATGTTTCTCTCCTATTCTCAAGATGCCTGATGGCCTGCATTTATGCTATAGTATTCTATACAAAATATGTTCATGTAACAAAATTGAGGTGGAAAAATGCCTGACCAAAAGGAAAACGTCATATTACAGCTTTCTTCAGCACTAAACAACTATAACATTCCTTATTTCTTTATAAATGAAACCGCACTCTGGCTTCAAGGAGCCCTTACTGAACTTGATTCTATAGCGATTTCGGTTCAATGGGATGGTTTTGAGTCCGTCACAAAAGAATTAAACAACCGATACGGGGGTTCTATACCGATCCATTCTACCGACCGATCTTGTGTTGTTTATGAGATCGACGGCTACATGGTAAATGTTGAATGCACGTACAATACAGTCGTTCGTACAAACCCTTATTTAATCGAAGTTCCCTTTAACGATCACACAATACCGTGTCTTTCGCTCTATTATTATCAACCATTTCCTAAATGGACTAAAATCGTAAATGAGCATCTTAAAACAATGCAGGACAACATGACAGAGCAAAATCAAGTTTCATGGAACCAGCAGAATTATGAAGCTCTTCTTAATCGTTTCGGATCTCCACAGGAAGCAGCAGTAAAATTAAAAGAGAACCCAACCGGACGTTTAAAATCTCTTATTCCCTATCTTCCTCCTCTAGAAGGAAAACAGGTGGCTAATTTAATGGGTTCACACGGAATGAAAGCCACTTCAATGGGATTACTTGGAGCGGACGTTACAGTCATCGATTTTTCTTATGAGAATGAACGTTACGCCAAAGAACTGGCTGTTGCAAGTGGTGTCACTATCTCATACTATGTATCAGATATTCTAAAACTGGGTCCTGAACATAATGGAAAATTCGATGTAGTAGTTATGGAACTCGGGATCTTACATTACTTTCTTGATCTACATCCGCTTTTCAAAGTAGTTAAACGTCTTCTTTCACCAGAAGGTACATTCATTCTCCAGGATTTCCACCCGGTTTCTACTAAACTGATAACTTCTAAAGGGAAGAAACATAAGGTAGATGGGAATTATTTTGATCCATCCATCCATAAAATAGGCGTTGCTTATGAAAAACATTTGTCGAGCGAAGATGGAAACGTCGTTCTTCAGCGAAAGTGGACGCTTGGAGAAGTGTTAACAAGCATGGCGGATGAAAGTCTTATTATCAGGCAAGTCGTTGAGGAACCGAATATAAAACTTAATGACCGTGGTATCCCAAAAGTGTTTACCGTTAAGGCTATGAAACAGTAACTTCCATCAGAGGGGGGCTTCCTACATCCCCTCTAATGGTTAGTTGAACCAATCGGACCTTTAGGTGGAGTTACTGCCCTTAAGGAGGATAAAACCAACAAAAAGCACCCCATAAAGGGTGCTTTTTACATTATGATACAAGTGCATCAATTACTTCATCATCTCGTTTGTCTGCATAATTTTTACCAACTACAACCGCTTCTTTGTTCATCAACTCGTTTAATTCGCCTGCTTCTTCTTTTTCGCCAGCTACGTAAATTTTCTCCCATTGACGGCTTTTTGCTTTTTTATCAAGCTTCGCTGCCATCGATTTGTACCATCTTTCCCGATTTGCTTTTACGCGATCTTCATAAAGCTCGCGTTGGGCGGTACTACCGTTACCGGCAATGTTCTCGTTTCCAGTCGTCCCTTCATATATTCTCCAGTTATCTTGATCAGGGTCCCATGCGTATTCTTCACTTTTTGTAAGGAAGCCAAGCTCCGTTTCAAGGATACGTACATAGTCATAATGCACGAGGATAATACCTGTGTTCGGATAGTGATTCCTCAACTCTTCTAACTGATCTAGCTGTGCTTCTTCTTCCCAGTAAAGGTTGGTTTCAACCGGTACCTGCGTTCTCTCAACGAACCAGATTTGATCGTCTGAAGATGCAATGATAACCAGTCCGCGCTTTAAGTCATTTTCTATACGATTAATCTCATCCTGAACCTTTTCTTTTACTTTTTCAAAATTAGCCATCTCTTCTTTATTGTCACTCTGCTTCAAGTAATCTTCAAAGTTTCGGAAGCCATTTTTCAATTGGATCTTCCATTCGCCGTTTTGGCGATCTGCATCACGACGGTCTGTATTTAAATATAGGGTAAAGACTTTATCTGGTTTTTGCACCTGTGCACGTTTTAGTTGATCAAGCTTTTCTGTTAATAACATGTTATCTCCTCCTCTTGTTCTCTTTGTTAATAATTCCATTCCCTTTCTTTTCCTGATTTTAAACGTAAGATAATACGTATCTAATTGTAAGATTAGATATAGTCAATGAGAATGGTTTATGGTAGAATGAAATTATTAAAACATGATAATTATTCTAATCTAATGAAAAGCATTCTCAATAAGCATTATAAAAAATTGATTTATCAGTCCTAAATTTGCTGTGACCTGTTCAATGGTCGCAGCATTGCATGTTTATAAGGCAAATGAAGATGACTATCTTTCTCAATTAGAAAAAGGAGGAATGATAATGGAACAGGTAAATATTCAATCACACGCATATCAATCGCACACTTCCTTCTGGTGGCAGGCGATGAAACAACACGGTGAGCTTGCAGCTGCTTTATTAAGTGGATTTATCATTGCATTCGCTTGGGTAATGGAAGGTACTTTTACTCCTTCTATTGAATCCATCCTCTATATCACAGCGTTTGTCATTGGCGGCTTTGCAAAAGCAAAAGAAGGCATCGAGGATTCGATCGCGGACAGAGATGTGAATGTAGAACTTCTTATGATTATTGCGGCGATTGGAGCCGGTAGCATTGGCTATTGGACAGAAGGCGCTATTCTCATTTTTATTTTTGCGCTAAGTGGGGCACTGGAAACCTATACTTTAAACAAAAGTGAACGTGAACTTGAGTCTTTAATGGAAATACAGCCAGAAACTGCAACGGTTGTTAGAAATGGCATAGAAAAAGTCGTTCCATCTTCCTCCTTATCGATTGGAGATACCATCCTCATTCGACCTGGTGAGCGTGTACCGGCTGATGGCGTGATCAGGAAAGGGCAGACATCACTTGATCAGGCAGCGATAACAGGAGAATCAATTCCTGTTATTAAACGAATTGATGATGACGTATTTGCTGGCACATTAAACATTTCAGGACATCTAACAGTAGAAATGACTAAGCGGAGTGAAGATACTGTTTTCCAGAAAATCATCTCGCTCGTACAGGAAGCACAGGACCAAAAAGCCCCTTCACAACTATTTATTGAAAAACTTGAAGGCTGGTATGTAAAAATTGTTCTTTTAACAGGTGCTCTCCTGATGGTTCTTCCTCATTACACATTCGGTTGGACATGGGAGGAAACCATTTACCGAGCGATGGTCTTTCTTGTTGTAGCTTCACCATGTGCCCTCGTTGCATCGATTATGCCAGCAACATTATCAGCCATTTCTGCAGGTGCAAGAAACGGGATTCTCTTTAAAGGTGGCGTCCACCTTGAGCAACTTGGGTCAATGAAGGCTGTAGCGCTTGACAAAACAGGTACACTTACTGAAGGATCACCTGTGGTAACAGATGTTCTCACACGGCACGACGTGAACGAAGATGATTTTATCAAAGCCGTGGCGTCAATTGAACGCCAATCGACTCACCCACTCGCTAAAGCGATTGTCACCTATGCTGGATCAGTCAAATGGTTTGAACCTGATGAAATGGTAGATCACTCGGGATGGGGTGTTGAAGCGAAAATCAATGAAACAACGTGGAAGGTTGGGAAATTGGAATTCTTCGCTACTGCAGTTGGGTTCGACTCTTTTGAAACTCAATACAATCGACTCCAAAAAAACGGGAAAACAATCGTCCTTGCATCTGACCAAAACGGAATCGCTGGAATGATTGCACTAAAAGATAAAGTAAGAAGCGAATCAGCGGAAATGGTAAAAGCATTAATGTATCGCGGTATTGAACCCGTTATGCTGACCGGAGATAGTGAACAAACAGCAAAAGCAATTGCAGAAGAAGTTGGAATCAAAACCTTCTATGCAAATTGCCTGCCTGAAGATAAAGTAACAAAAATGCAGGAGTTGAAAGAACAATATGGGTCAGTTGGTATGATCGGAGATGGCATAAACGACGCACCTGCTCTGGCTGTTTCAGATGTAGGTATTGCAATGGGCCAGGGCACTGACGTAGCCCTTGAAACAGCAGATGTTGTTTTAATGAAAAATGACCTCGGAAAGCTAACGAGAGCAGTAAGCCTTTCGAATCGTCTAAATCAAATCGTAAAACAAAATGTTATATTCTCAATTGTTGTCATCCTGCTCCTCATCGTATCTAACTTCTTTCAGTTCTTATCTCTTCCACTAGGTGTCCTCGGACATGAAGGCAGTACGATCCTTGTTATTCTGAATGGCCTTCGATTACTAAAATAACTAGAAAACAGCAGCCAAAATGGCTGCTGTTTTCTTAAGACTGGGATTTTTTCCGAAAATAATTAGATGTCGCGTTCACTTCTCCACCTACAATAATCACAAGCCCGGTCAAATAGAACCAGAGCATTAGCGCAATCACCCCACCAAGACTGCCATATGTAGCAGAATAGTTACTGAAATTGTTAATGTAATAAGAAAACAGAAGTGAAACAAGCTGCCAGAGTACCGAAGCAAAAACAGATCCTATCAAAACGTCTTTATAATGCAAGCGCTTATTCGGAGCGTAATAGTAGATAAACATAAACACGACAATCATAATGGAAAGACTCAAAACCCAGCGAATAATAGCGAACATAAATCCAAACGATTCGGAAATATCAAAAAATGACACGAAGAAACGCCAGAGCGTTTCACCAAAAACCGGTAAAATTAACGCAATAACGATTACAAAAATCATCGCGATTGATAATAAGATCGATAGTCCGCGCGCTAATAAAAAATGTCTACTCTCATGCACATTGTAAGCTCGATTAAGTGACTTAATAATGGCATTAATCGCATTAGATGCAGACCAGATTGTTGCAATGATCCCAAAGGACAAAAGCCCTTTCCGTGCCCCATCCTCCAGAATAAGATTCTCTTGAATGGCTACGAATGATTCAGATGGCGCATATTGGGCGATTAGGTCGAGAATCTGTTCCTGAGAAAAATCAAAATGAGCCAGAAGGGTAATGGCAAAGATTAAGAACGGAAAAAGCGACAGTAAGAAATAGTAGGCAAGCTGTGCTGATAAGTCTGTCACCTGGTGTTCATTCATTCTTGAGAAAAGCTGTTTTGAAAACCTAGTTAGTGATACATCCACCATATACCCTCCTGCGGCTCGATTAGTGCGTTATTGATCCATCATTGTTTCCTGTTAGCTCTTCACCTGCTTCAACGACTCTCGAACCGATTTCTTTTAAGTCATGCTGCGTTTCCTTCACGAGGTTAAAAGCTTCAACTGAACTGTCCTTTAGACCACTAAACTTCTCAGAAAGAGTGGAAATATCATCCTGCACTTCCTTCATTAATTCACTCGCATCGTCAACCGTCTGCTTCCATTTATCAGTGTAGTAGGAAGGATTGTTTTTAACATCTCGGAGAATTGTTCCTGCGCGTTTAGAACCACTTTTAATCGACGACCTTGTACCGCTATCCAGAAGTGAAATTAAAGCACCTGCCAGTCCACCGATAAGGACTGCCTTAAACAATTTATTTTGATTTCGACTCTGATATGTCTGACTCATTTGATTTCCTCCTCGATTTATAAAGATGAGATTAATTTCCCTCTATTGATCACCTTGAAACGCAAATATTACCATCAAGTGGTATATTTTTGAAGAATGCGATCCACGGCACTTCCATAGCTTTCCCCAAATAGGACAAGATGAACAAGAAGATAATACAACTGATAAACAGGAATACGATCCTCCCATTCCTTCTCAAGGGGGTAATCCGCATCATACTGCGCATAGAAACCCTCTGTATATCCTCCAAATAAATATGTAAAAGCAATGTCAATTTCTCGATCACCGTAGTAAACTGCAGGGTCAATTAAGTAAGGCTCGTCATTTTCATTCACAAGCCTGTTTCCATCCCATAAATCACCATGCAGGAGTGAAAAGTCAGGCTTATGTCCAATGAATAAGTCCAACCTTTCTCTCATCTTTGTTAAGCGGCGATCTCGGTCTCCAGAAAGGACTCCTGCTTCATTGGCTATGTCTTGCATGATACCGAGTCGCTGATCCCGGTAAAAGGTGACCCAATCATCTGTCTGATTATTTTCCTGATGAAGTTCGCCAATGTAATTGGAGTGATCTAGCCCTGCCATATCCACGGTATTATGATGCATATTTGCGACAAGACGACCAAGCGAACGCTCACTTTGTTTATTTGATCTTGCTGGGGAAATCCATTCCATTAGAAAAACCATTTCCGTTTCACCGCGAGGTAACAGCACAAGTGGTTTAGGAACCCGAATACCGTGACTGGAAAGAATGTTAAGACCTTTTTCCTCCGCCTTGAAGAAACCATCCGGTGCAGTGCGATTCAGTTTCGCAAAGTATTCCTGCTTGCCTGTACTCACATAGAAGGCTTGATTAATTGACCCACCAGAAACGGATTCCCATTTCACGATGCTTGTTTCGTCACCAATTTTACTCAATGCCATTTCTATTGCCTGTTTCATAAGCTTTTTTCATTCTGAATATGCTGAAGCAGTTTCTCGCACCCTACTTCAACCATTTCGTATACTTCTTCAAAATTACCATCAAAATAAGGATCAGGGACGTCTTCAAACTCACTGTCTGTAACGTAGTCCATTAAACGAGAAATGGAACCAGTCGACTTCATTCCCGCCATTTCATGGAGTTCTCCTAAGTTTCCAGCGTCCATCGCTACAATATAGTCAAACGTATCAAGATCCGTTTGCTTGACCTGCCTTGCCTTAATTCCGTCCGTCGGAATGCTTTGCTTAAACAAAATTTCCGACGTACCTTCGTGTGGTGGTTCACCAATATGCCAGTCTCCTGTTCCGGCCGAATCTACTTCAAGTTGTTGATTCAATCCAGCTTTCTTGACCTTAGAGCGAAAAATCGCTTCTGCCATTGGTGAGCGGCAAATATTTCCCAGACAAACGAACAATACACGGATCATCGTTATCCCTCCAATGTTTTGATGTAAACTGTACGGTTACGTGGCCCATCAAATTCACAGAAATAAATGCCCTGCCATGTACCTAATATCATATTGCCGTCTTCAACAATGATTGTCTGTGATGCTCCCACTGTGCTCGTCTTTAAATGAGAAGCAGAGTTCCCTTCACCGTGTCTGTATTTAGGATGCTCCCATGGATACACTTCATCCAGCCTCATTAGCATATCGTGTTTCACATCAGGGTCTGCATTTTCATTTATGGTGATGCCTGCGGTCGTATGTGCTGAATAGACGATAACAATGCCGTTTCGAAAACTGTCTTCTTTAAGTGCGCTCCTTACTTCAGAAGTAATGTCCTGCATCTCATCTCGCTGATTTGTTTTTACAGAAATTCGTTTTAACATCTCCATCCCTCCCAATGTCACTATACTTGTACTACCCTTCTTCCGCTCTTTTCATTCAATTGATCAATTACTCTTCTATATCCATTTATATCCATTAATAATCATCACGTTCATAAAGGTAAAGATAGGGGATATCCAAAAACAAATAATGCGTCTCGTTAATTGGATAGGAGTAGGTTCGAATCAGCTCATTTGTTTCTATGTCACTATATAAATCGGAAAGAATGCCGACCTGTTCATGTCTCATCCTAACGATATTTTCAAGAAAATAAGGGCGCCAACTCCAGTTATCCCCCTCATATTCAGGCTGAGATTCCCAGATCCCTTCTCCATTGCGATAATAGTTGGCAGATACTTGTCGACCGTCTTCATCACAAATATACCCTCTAAAACATGCTTCTCCAAGAGACTGCGCTGCTTCAGATACGATGACATTCCAATCGTTGTGCTTCGTACGCTTTACCTGCTGCTGCAAATGGTGATTAAAATTTTGCGATAAGGTGTAGAGAGACAGCAAGCGCTTTCTCTCATGCTCAATAAAGTGATGGAACTCCTTTGTTAATAGTGGTTTGCACTTATCAACCGAAAGGAATTCGGGTCCCGGCCTGCCAAGGTAGTATCCCTGATAATAGCGTCCGCCATTTTCCCAGGCATATTTGAGTTGACCGATTCCTTCAATCCCTTCGAATAGAAGGGTTGCCCCGATTTTTCGGCCAAGCATAGAAAGAGCATAAAGCACTTCCCGATACTCAGGAGGCATGCCTTTGTCTTTTAAGTTTGTTAAATCAACTTTGATGATATTTGGATTAAGGAAGGCGATCTTCTCAATATTACTCATTGTGCTCCCTGCATGACTAATGGCCACTTGAACACCAAGACTTTTATAATAGGTCAGAATATGCTGTAGCTTCTGGAGTTGGTCATCCTCTACGTCATATCCTGAAACTTCAATCACGATTTTCCCATAAGAGATGCCACTAGTAGCATAGTCCTCCAGAGAGTTCGTAATGGTTTCACCGTGGTCGTAAAGAAGGTGTCTTGCATTACAGTTTAAAAATAAGCTTTGATCACTTTCTCTCTTCTGAAAATAATCGATCGCTGCATTACGTATATGAGTATCAATTTCAAGTATATACTCTTCTGGTATCGAAGAATCCTCAAAGAAGAATCCCAGGCTTTTAATACCCTCCTCAGTACGGATTCTTCCAAGGACTTCGTACCCAATAATTTGCTGCTTATCAGCGCTAACAATCGGTTGAAAGTATGGGAAGATCTTATCTTTCTTTCCCATTACATCAAGTGCATCCATTACATAACCCCTCCCACGGATCAAAATAAATACTATTATTATATCATGAACCTTGCGTTGCCTTTTTAAAATCACTCACTATTGAGCAAAAATTCTCACCAATTGACGATACAATTTTGCCCAAATTCACCTGAATTAGTGGACTTATCGTTGGAATTTATCCGTGAGCGTTTTATACTAGTAGTAAAATGAATGCAAAAGGTGATGATCGAATGAGAATTGTTCAGTCATGGAGATGTAAAAATGAGGGTAAATAAAGATCAATTAAAGCGAATGAAGAAGAATGAATTTGTCAGAACTGCAATTGAATATGTAGACGCCGGAGTAGTCATAACGGATCCAGAGCTCCCTGATAATCCGATTGTTTACACAAATAATGGGTTTGAAAAACTCAGCGGGTATTCAGCTGACGAAACCATTGGATACAACTGTCGTTTCCTTCAAGGACAAGATACAAATCAGGATGACATCGACAAGCTACGTTTAGCGATTAGTAATAAAGAGAAAATAAAACTCGAAATAAAAAATTATCGGAAGAATGGTGAAGTATTCTGGAATGAACTTCAAATCTACCCGGTATTTATTGAAAGTGAGCACCAGACCTACTTTGTAGGAGTGCAGCAGGATGTTTCGAAACGGAAGTATGCAGAAGAGCGATCTGACCACTATCTTGAACAAGTAAAGCGCCTTTCAACCCCTATCGTTCCAATCGATCGCAATGTTTCTATCGTTCCGGTTGTAGGGGAAATTGATGATGAACGTCTTGAACTTCTGCTTCATAATGTTAGTGCTCATATTCAAAAAAGCGGTGATGAGTATTTAATTCTGGACTTGTCTGGAGTTAGCCACTTTACAAGTCAGCTTCATAAAGGAGTTTACCAACTTAACCAGCTTATAAAGTTAATGGGTGCTATGCTCATGATTACAGGGATCAGACCAGAGTTTATTTTGGAGGGCATAGAGTCAGACTTCTCCCTCTCAACCGTTAAAAGCTTTTCATCTGTTAAGCAGGCCCTGGTGTCTATTCAATAACAGAGCAGCAACTCATGCTTTTGAAATGAATGTTACCGAAGAAGCTTTCGAAACAGTGTTCGAAAGCTTCTTCCTCCTTAAACTATATTTTAATCTTAATTGCTGCATTTAACGCTCTAGCCTCCTGTAGGGCTCTTTCATCCTTTTCAATCTCACCAGGCTTACCGGCTTCACCGATTAAATAACTCTTCATAGTCATTCCAAGAAAATCGCAGATATACTGGAATTGTTGAATAAGCGGAAGAGCTTTCAAGCGTGGTTGGTCGCCGCCACATACAATAACGTATACTTCCTTGCCCTTTAGCTGATTTCTAAGCTCATAACGGTCATCGCGCATAGCCTGTGAGAGGCGATCCACTGTGTTTTTCATAATACCTGACATGCCATACCAGTATAAGGGTGTAGAGAAAAGAATAATATCGCTCGAAAGAATTGCTTTTACTACTTGATGGTGGTCATCTTCCACAGGAGTGAAACCACCCTCGTTATGGCGTTGATCATGAATGGGCTGAACCGATAATTCCCTCAAATGGATCTTTAGTGCGCTCTAATCCATCAAGGACATGGTTCGTAAGGGCTTCCGTATTACCATTACTTCTACCGCTTCCTTCAAGTACAAGTATCTTTTTCATAATAATCCCCTTTCCATCTTTTATCATAGCGTTAAGCTCCATTCCTTTAAACCATTTTGCTATTTATTTTCAGAATAGAGGTTCCGCCTATGCATGCCTTTTTCTCATGGTCCACTGATCACGATTTCTCTCTTTTTTCAAACGAGCATCTTGTGGTACTCGGCACAATTGTAGTGATGATGATTCTTATGTTCCTCTTTAGAAATAACTTAAGAGAGCATTCCTTAAACTTTATCTTCAGAATAGGGATTGCGATTATTATTCTTCTGTCTGAAGCTAGCTTTCACATCTGGTTCATTTATCATAATGAATGGGATGTTGCAGTTGGGTTACCTCTTCAACTCAGTAGCATTTCCCTATTTCTGGCTGTTTTTCTTGTTCTTACGAAAAACAGAAGCCTTTTTGAAATCACCTATTTCGCAGGTGCAGGAAGTGCCATTCTTGCTATGCTTACACCCGATCTTGGTGTTTATGGTTACCCACATTTTCGTTTCTTTCACTTTTTTGTTGCACATGGAGGAATTGTTATTGCCACATGGTCCATGATTATCGTTGAAGGATTTGTACCTTCTTATCGGTCAATCTGGAAAGCCTTCTTTGCTTTAAATGCGTATGTAACACTCATCTTCATTCTGAACATCACACTTAATGCAAACTATATGTTTTTAATGGAAAAGCCCTTAAGTAATACACTATTTGCTTACCTTGGTCCCTGGCCTTGGTACTTGCTTTCACTAGAAGGTGTAGCAATTGTAGCTTTTCATCTTCTATATTTGCCTTTTACTTTCTCCAAATGGTTAAACAAAACACGAAGAAAGATCTCTTCGTTTAGTAGTTAACTAAAAAGGAAATGAATTACTATAAAGAGATTGAAAGGATGAATCCAGATGAAGCGGTATTATCTTATTGTGAAAGGAAAAGTTCAGGGAGTTGGATTTCGAGCTTTCACTCAACAAAAGGCAGCTCAATATGAGGTAAGTGGTCACGTTATGAATCATATGGATGGATCTGTTGGTATCGAAGCCCAAGGAGATGAACAGAAGCTTGAGCGGTTTATTTCAGCTATTCGTACCGGTAGCCCCTACTCTTCTGTAGAAGAAGTCACTACGGAGGATAAAGAAGTATTGGAAAATGAGCTTTCCTTTTCGATTCGTTATTAAATAAAATATGAAAGTACGATTACGTTGTTCGGTCGATTTGCAGCCAATATCGTGGTTTCTGAATTCCTTAGTGAATTCAATCAAAAGATTGGTTATTTACTTGTTTGGCGATACGTTACCGAAAAGCAAAAGGACTTTGAAGAAAATAAAAAGCTTGTAAACGAATTATCGACAGCTGTTATTCCTACAATAATCGACAATGCCATACTGGTACCATGTATCGGCAAAATGACTGATGTTCGCTCTGAAAGGCTAGTAGAGAGCGTTCTCAACTATTGTGCAACTCACGGAACTGATTATGTACTGTTCGATTTTTCTGATTTAGCCGAAATGGGAGAAAGATCAGCGCGAATATTGTGTGAAACGATGACAAAATACAATGGCTCATGACAATCGATCTTGACCCTTCAATTCCTACCTTCGCTACATTTCGACAGGGAATTAATCATGTTGTACAGCTGGAAGGGTTCAAAATTGTTCCCATCGATAACGAGAAAAACTGAGGCTTAGCTCTCAGTTTTTTTGTTTCCAGAAGCAATAGCTTTCAGCCATAAAAGAAGTTCCGTCCTGACGTTTATTATCTCTTGATACTGTTGGAAAAATTTGATTCCCCCATCTTTAGTCAAGTAATATACATCATTCGACGCCAAGGAATGAAGCACATCACAATAAAAAAGAAGCGCTGTATAACAGTACTTCTCACATCTTTTTACTGGAAAATTGTTGAAATACAGTGTTCATATTCACCGAATACAACTCTTTACCAGCTATAAAGTTTAGCACACGCTTATTGCGCTCAACAGATAAAGCAAGGTTTGTAGCTCCAGCTCCATGAGAATGGTCCAGGTTTGTAAGAGTAAACACATGGTTCTCTCGACCATCCTTAAAGATAAGCTCCTGGTCCATTCCTACTTTAAAACGTTTGTCATCTTCCCATTCAATTTCTTCTCCAATTCGAACAAACCATTCAGGAAAATGTGGCTTATATCCAGTCGCAAGTACAATTTTGTCTGAATCAACGGTGAATTCGTGATCTTCCTGCCACTGTCTGCATGAAAGCCGATAGCAGTGACCAACTTTAGTAATGGCATTCACTTCTGTTAACGGTTGTATTGTGACGTCAAGCTGCACCTCAGTAGATCGATGATATAGAAGATGATAAATAGATTTCAGTGTTGTAGGATCAATTCCTTTTCTAAGCGTTCCAAGCGTTCCGAGCGCTTCTTTTCGTTCTTCAAAAGGAAGACCGTGAAAATAGCTGACGTAGTCAGGTGAAAATACTTCCTGTCCAAGTTTAGCAGATTCAAGCTGAAAGAACCCCGGAGAACGAGTTAGCCACGTTAAGCTGTAGCCATATCTCTCTTGATCATGCAACAAATCGTAGAACACTTCAGCTGCACTTTGGCCAGATCCTACTACAGTGACTGATTTCGTTTGCTTCATATCTTTCTCATGATAAAGATAGTGGTTTGTATGAAGAACATCTTCAATCGGATACTGATCAAATCCTTCTGGAATATTTGGCACACTACCTGTACCCAGCACAACATGTTTTACTTTTACCACCTGGTTTCGTGACGTTTGTACATCTTTTATAGTCACTTCATAGTACTGCTCCCCATCACGATATACGACGTCAATGACTTCTTTACCGAAGTGACAATTTGAAAGATTGCCTGCAACCCACCGCGTGTAAGCATTGTATTCTTTTCTCGGTATATCTAATTTATTAAAAAAATAGAATTGGTAAAGGCGATTATGTTCATGCAGGTAATTAAGAAATGTATAAGGACTTTTGGGATCTGCAATTGTAACTAGATCGGCTAGAAAAGGAACTTGAAGATCCATCCCATCAATTAACATCCCTGGATGCCAATTGAATTCCGCCTTTTTATCAAAATAGATCGCATCTAATTCTGATTGTTCAGCCAGTGCTGCCATCCCGAGATTAAATGGTCCAATCCCAATCCCGGCAAGATCGTATATTTTATCATTGTTCAATGTCGTCACGTCCTTTAAACTACTTTCAATGCTCTTTCATCATGGACCGGTATAGCCACTAGTTGAAAGATTCTCATGCATATCTTGTTTTACCCTATTACTGACATTTTTAAATCTTTTAAGAAGCATTTCCCCTTAATTTAAACTGTTTTGATACAATGGTAAGAAATGACAGGGGTGGGTTTTGATTACTAATACTTTGTTTGAATATCATTTGTCTGAAATGGAGACTCCATTTTCTGGTTGGGATTTTTCCTACATTACAACTACCGAGCGGACCATCTCGGAGCCACTAACGTGGTCGTATAGATCACAAGTCCTTACTAGGTTCCGAGAAAGCAAAAGTGTACTGGATATGGGGACAGGCGGTGGTGAATTCCTTGAAACGCTTCAGCCATTTCCTGAAAAACTATCAGCTACTGAAGGGTATGCAATTGCAAAAGAACGACTTGAACCACTTGGCGTGAATGTTTACGGTTTTGAAGAGGACAGTAGATTACCTTTTGATGACCTCTCCTTTTCATTAGTGATGAATAAGCATGAATCCTATTCCCCTCATGAGCTCAGACGAATATTGACGGATAATGGCGTATTTATCACGCAACAGGTTGGCGGAAAGGATATGAGCGAACTTAATCGCAAGCTTGGTGCACCAGTTGACTCGCCATTTGAGCACTGGAGCCTCACTTATGCTGTTGATGAGCTTGAAGGAGTTGGGTTTAAAATAATTGATGCAAAAGAGGAATTTCCGTATACCCGCTTCTATCGAGATGGGCTTTACCAAATTCATAAGGAAATCATCGAAAAGGGGTACATCGATTTCCCTTCACATCGTTTTTTCTTGAGAGCCATTACGCTATAATGCAAACAACCCGCACAACCTGTGCGAGTTCACTATGTTAATCAGTGCTAACGGGTTTTGGAGGCACTGACTGCGGACCCTTATCTGCTGATAAGGGTCCTGGCTCAAGATTCAGTTAATTTATTTTCTACTTTATTACGATACTCCGGGGCAAGTCTGGATCGTCGCTCGCTCGAGAGCTGTTTATAGCGTAGCTTTTTTCAGAGATCCGTTTTTTTAGATGCATCCGTTCTTCTTCGTCACCACAGAACCTCAGTAGCTCCTCGAGTGATACTAACTCTTTTTGCAATTGAACATTCTCTGGAAGATATCCACTGTTTTTAAGTACTTTGTATGCAATGCGCAATTCTTCTGGAATCATGGATAAATCATCAAGCTTTTTTGGCTTACCTTTTCCAGGTAAATCATCAAATTCACCGTTCTTCATCGAAGTTTTAATTTTATCTTCTGCAACAAGCCAGGCGAAATCCATCCTCATCCCTCCTTATTTTTATTATCTAATTTTCAAGGTGATTTGTCATGAATTCCATCGCAAATTTATTATTAAAAACTTAGTTTTCACCCTTTTCATAAGTAGGGTATGGATGTTAACATGGTTTTCGGTTAGGGTTTATTTGAATAATCCTTATAGAACTTTCATTAGAGAAAGGATGGTTCGATGCATTACGCAAGTAAAGGCTGGTACGTTGAACAGCTTAAAAAACACGATGTACGTTATGTCGAAGGACGCAAGACTGAAAAGTTCAAGAAACACGTACTTGCTTCTCTTCTTGAAAAACAATAATACGATAAAGGGAAGAGAGATCTTCCCTTTTTACATAATCACTACCCGAAAATACATAATGTCTGATACATTGGTACAAATTGATTTCCCTGCCACTGGATTGGTGTAGATAGAAAGCCAAGACCATCCGCATTGTATCTTCCAATTACCCTCTGATAAACGAGCAACTCATCAATGCCATCTCGTTGTAAATCAATTGGATAAACACCTCCTGGCGGCAGAACGTCGCCACGAACTGGCTGTTTCAACTTTCCATCTTCATCGTAAATTTCTGATAAGTATTCTTCCCCTTTATATAAAAGACTCACAATATAGGTGTTCTTTAATGTTTGATTTTCTACTTTGGCCTGATAGTAATCCAGGTAATTTACGGAATACGTAAAAGCGTTATAGAAACCTTGTTGATCAAATAGGAGCCTTAATGATTGATTCAAATAGGAATAAAGAAAATCATACGTGATCCCTCCGCTCCCTCCTGAATCGGAACGCACCAATATTTCGTTCACTTTGTTTCCAGTAAAATCCCCAAGATATAGTGTCGGGTTATATCCGCTGCTTCCCGGTAGAGCGAAAGATGCATCGGAGGTTGAACCATTTCTAATCGTTAATATCACTTCATCTACAAAGGGCGACTCACTACCATAAGGCTTTACTCCTGTAATAACGACTCTATCAGGAATTCCATCTCCCGTGACATCTCCGACTTTTTGATCTAATATAATCCGTTCATTCCTAATCATGACCATCCCCTCTCTTTGGTAGTCTATGTTAAGGTTCCGGCCCATTTTCATTGTAATGATCTGGAAAGGAAGCTAAACTTAGTAAAGTGAAACTATTGAAAAGGGGAAAAGCTATGGTTGGAATAGATCGAGAACATAAATTCGGCATTGCTGCTGGTGCCGGGGCGTATTTCATGTGGGGAATTCTCCCTTTATATTGGAAGCTTGTTGCAGAAGTGCCATCTGAAGAAGTGCTCGCCCACAGGATTATCTGGTCGTTTGTCTTTATGATCGTGATACTTCTGCTGTTAGGAAAATTACCATCTTTCCAAAAAGAACTAATTTCGATTTTTAAACAACCAAAAAAACTTACTGCAATCACGTTCGCTTCATTATTTATTACAATAAATTGGTTTGCGTTTATTTGGGCAGTGAACCACGATCATGTTATCCAAACAAGCCTTGGCTATTATATCAATCCATTAATTAGCGTTTTACTCGGTATTTTTTTTCTAAAAGAACGACTATCCTTCTGGCAGATGATTTCGTTCGCGCTGGCTGCCATTGGTGTGCTCAACCTTGTCTTTCGTTTCGGAGAAGTGCCATGGGTGTCACTTGTTCTTGCCTTAAGCTTTGGAATTTATGGTCTACTCAAGAAGACAGCGAGACTCGGTGCATTAACAGGCCTCACAATTGAAACGTTACTCATTACACCATTTGCCTTGATCTACCTCATTACGGCAGGAGATAGCCTTACAGATGCTCTGTATGTATCGGATACCGGGATCACGGCTTTATTGCTTGGTGCTGGAATTGTAACAGCTGTTCCACTCTTACTCTTCGCAAGTGGGGCAAACCGTATTTCCCTTTCGATGATTGGCTTTCTTCAATATATAGCACCAACCCTTATGTTGATTCAGGGTGTATTTCTATACGGAGAAACTTTTACATCTGCTCACTTGATAAGCTTCGCTTTGATCTGGATAGCTCTCTTGATCTTCACACTCGCTCGCACAAAGTTCTTCCGCAGAATTGAACCGAGATATTTTCAAGCGAAGCAATCTTTCGAATCGTAAACACGCCATGAAAAACCCACACTTCCTTGTGTGGGTTTTTCATGTATGAGTTACATTCTGAAGTGGCCAGAGATATGTTGTTACAGATTTTGAAAAGTGAGCAATCGCCTCATCTTTTTGATACTTATATGGCTGTGATAACGAGTCAAGAAGAACATCATTATCAGCTTGTTGAAGTGGCCATTTCTTATGTTTGATTTTCCCTTGAAAGACCTTCCCTTTCCGTACAATAAATAACCGATCCCTTTCTGTCAGCCAGTAATCCAGATTGCCTCCCTGTGCTTCATAGGGATCAGAAATTGGTCTGTATGTAAGCTGATAATCTGCTTCTCTTGCTCCTTTATGAGTTCGATGTGATGAAAAGTTTACTCGCTCTGCATCAATAGATACCGACATGGTTGCACGGAAGTATGGCAGATGGAAAATGTTTCTCGCGATAGATACACCAAGATTATGACTTGCATCAAGACTAAAGAAATAAACTCCCTGCTTGTTCCCATATTTAACGTACGTTCTCACATTTAATTCCAGCAATCGGGAAGCATACGGGACTGGCGGGAGACCTCTAAATCTGATGTGATTCATTTCAAAAGAAACTATTCCAATCCAGGCGCGTCCATTGAATGTATCTGGCTCTAATTTTGGAGGAAGCAATGATTGTAGCCAGGAAGCCTCTACTGGCCAGTGAAGAAACAGAAGATTCTCCCACGTTTGTTTCATAATCCAGCCATTCTTCCTACTTTTCATTTTGATCTCCCCCTCTTTTAATATAGCATAGCCAATATTGTGCATTTTGTTCAATAAAGAAGAATTTTTCGATGTGTTAGCAGTATTCACATAGGCCTAATACCGCAAGCTGATACACGCTATCTTTGAAATGATTTTACAATGCGAAAACTTTGATAAACTGTAACCATATGTGATACCGTTTAGGGGAAACAGCTTTGATATGAATGAAGATTCAATCATAAAAATGGAGGGATATTGAATGAGTAAACAAAGACAAATTCATCTCGCAAAACGTCCGGAGGGCATGCCTTCAATGGAACATTTCAATTTCGTTGAAGCTGAAATTCCTTCACCTGGGAAAGGTGAAGTACTACTTCGCACACTTTATTTATCGGTAGACCCTTATATGAGAGGTCGTATGAGAGATGCAAAATCTTACGTTGCACCTTTTCAGGTCAATGAACCTCTTAATGGTGGCGTTATTGCAGAGGTCACCGAGTCGAATTCTTCTAAATTCAGTCAGGGTGATATCGTGATTGGGCACCTTAGCTGGCAGGAATACTCTGTAGCGAAGGAAAAGCATCTTCGTAAAATTGACCCAAGCGTAGCCCCAATTTCATCTCACCTAGGGATTCTTGGAATGCCAGGTCAAACAGCGTATTTTGGTTTACTTGATATTGGTCAACCAAAAGAAGGCGAAACCGTTGTTGTTTCCGGCGCAGCTGGTGCAGTAGGGTCCGTTGTAGGTCAAATTGCAAAAATCAAAGGATGCAGAGTAGTCGGAATTGCAGGTTCAGATGACAAGATCGACTATATTAAAAATGAACTTGGTTTCGATGAAGGGATTAACTACAAAACACAGGACGTATATAAGGCACTAAAAGATGCTTGTCCAGATGGCATTGATGTTTATTACGAAAACGTTGGTGGAGAAATTGGCGATGCGGCCATTAGTTTACTAAACAAGTTTGCTCGTATCCCTGTGTGTGGTGCTATTTCTTCATATAACAAAAAAGAAGCTGATCTTGGACCACGTGTTCAAACGAAGCTTATTCAATCCAGTGCCCTTATGAAAGGCTTTGTTGTAGGCGATTATTCAGATCGTTTACATGAAGGTGCTGCCGAACTCGGCAAATGGCTTCAGGAAGGCAAGTTAAAATACGAGGAAACAATTGTAGAAGGTTTCGAAAATATTCCTGACGCTTTCCTCGGTCTTTTTGAAGGTACTAACCTTGGGAAACAGCTTGTTAAAGTTGCTGATCCTGAATACGCCACGCTAAACAGTTAATACTAAACACCCGCTCAATTCATAGAGCGGGTGTTTCTATATCTTCTATTTGTTATATCCTAATTTAAGAAAACATTTCTTCTACTAATCATTGCAACCATTCTTGCACTGTTCTTCTTGAAAAGTGAGAATAATTGGGTCTACCCACTCATCTTTGTCTCGGCCTTTATTGGGATTGGTGTGAAAAACCAGAATGGAGATGTCCCTTTAGTTGTTTACTCTTCTTATATACTCGCAGCTCTGATTTTTATCATTACCCTCATATATGAAACAGGTAACCCATTACAAAGCCCCTTCTCCAACTGGGAAAAGGGGCTTTGTTCTATTATGCAAGTGACTTAAAATCCTGACCGAGAATTTCCTTCATACTGTGAACAGTGATAAAGGCTTTTTGATCAACAACACCAACATGTTTTTTCAATTTAAGAAGATCTTTTCTACCGAGAATAGTAGTGATTACTTCCTTTTCGTCTGAAGTGAATGCGCCTCGGGCAGTATGAATCGTTGCACCCTTGCCGATTTCCTCAACGATAAATGTGCGAATCATTTCGCTCTCTTTGCTAATAATGACGATCTCTTTCTTCGCCTCGAAACTCTGAAGCGTATAATCGATCACTAAACCATTTAAAATAACGCCGAAGATGGCATACATACCGATTTCTGGTCCGAACAGGGCCACTGAAAATAAAGCAATCGAAATATCAGATATAAGAACGGCTTTACCAACTTCCATTGAAAAGTATTTGTTAAGGATCATCGCAATAATATCAGTACCTCCAGTAGAGGCTTTCTGATGGAAGACAAGACCCATACCCGCCGCTGCGATACACTGTCCGATGATCAATTGGATCAAAATATCCTGGCTGAATGGCTCTGTCACCGGGATAAAACGCTCAAATGCCCAAACTGCAAGAGATAAAGCAAAACTTGCATAGATGGTTTTAACACCGAATTTAGGACCGAGAAAAAGAATTCCAACTAACAAAAGTACTGCGTTCAAAATAATCATAAACATTCCGACTGACATGTCCGGGACTAGATGGTTCATCAAAATCGACAAACCACTGACTCCCCCGGTTGCAAGGTTATTAGGAGATAGGAAAAAATGAACATGGGTGGCAACTCCGAGCGCCCCCAGCGTAATTAGCAGATAAGTTTTGATGTGATGAAGCATCTATTATCCCTCCCGTTGTTTTGTTTTCGTTTCATAAGCACAATCGGGATTATAATAGGGATTTAGAGCTTTGTAAACAACCTAAACCTAAGATTTTATAATGAAGCGGTTTCACTCTAAAAACAGGCAATAAGAACTATGAGTTTTGTGTATTTCGACACGAATATACACAAACATTCCAAATATTCCGTTCCAGAAACGTTTGCAAATCAATAGTTTTTCACCCATTGATCATTTAATAAAAAAACACAGGAACACTTACTTGACCCTGTGCAAACTCTAGTTTATTTCACCAGTGCATGTTTAAAAGCATAAATCACTGCCTGTGTACGATCGTGTACTTCAAGCTTACTGAGAATGTTACTAACATGCACCTTCACCGTTTTAAGAGCAATAAACAGTTCATCCGCTATGGCCTGGTTCGTTTTCCCCTGTGCCATCAGCAAGAGTATCTCCATTTCCCTTTCTGTCAGTTCCTCATGCGCAGGAGTATTTGCACGACTCCGCATACGTGACATCATCTTGCCCGTTACTTCTGGCTCTAAAACAGATTCACCATGATACGTTTTTCGAACAGCATTCGCAATTTCGACTGCTTTAGAGGTTTTAAGCATATAACTAGTCGCACCAGCTTCTAACGCCGGATATACTTTCTCATCGTCGAGAAAGCTTGTTACGATTATAATCTTCGCCTCAGGCCACTTTTCGATAATATCTTTCGTTGCTTCAATGCCGTCCATTTCTTCCATAACTAAATCCATTAAAATGATGTCAGGCCGAAGAGAAAGGGCAAGCTCTACTCCCCTTCTCCCATTATCAGCTTCCCCAACTACTTCAATATCAGGTTGAGTCGATAAGTAGGAAGATACTCCAATTCGCACCATCTCATGATCATCGACAAATAATACGTTAATCATTCCGTTCCCCCCCAACCAGTGGTACACTCACTTCCAACCTTGTACCTTTTTGTGGAAGGCTTACTAATTTAAGCGCTCCCCCAATTTCAAGTGCTCGTTCGTGCATGTTTTGAAGGCCATATGACGCAGTTTTATGCTCATCCATTTTAAAACCAACGCCGTTATCGACAATACGCAAAATAATCCGTTCCTCTCTATGAATTAGAAGAACATCAAGTGTGGTCGCTTTAGCATGTCTGAGAGTGTTCGAAACTGATTCCTGTAAAATGCGAAAAAGATGGTCTTCTACCCCTTTATCAAGTTCAATCGATTCGAGCTTCCATTTCACTTCAATCGGTACCTTTTGAGATAATTCGTTTAATAGCTCCTTAATTCCTTCTTCAAGTGACTTTCCTTTGAGCGC
Organism: Pseudalkalibacillus hwajinpoensis; assembly: GCF_039851965.1. Taxonomy (NCBI): domain Bacteria; kingdom Bacillati; phylum Bacillota; class Bacilli; order Caryophanales; family Guptibacillaceae; genus Guptibacillus; species Guptibacillus hwajinpoensis. Next base: position 1,809,318 of record NZ_CP156674.1, read on the forward strand.
AGCTGGCCTTAGATGAAGGAGAAGCGCACGCATTTCTAACTGTGATTGGTGAATTGTTTCTTCCACCATCTTTAGGTGCTTTGTTTCCCTGTCATCCTGTGATTCGCGGGTTTCGGTTATGGCACTCATCAGCATTGACGCTGCAAACAACTGCTGACTGACTGAATCATGTAGCTCCCGAGCGAGCCGGTTTCTTTCTTCAGAGACGACCTGCTGGACACGCTTCTCATGATCCTCTGCCTTTTCATTCGCCAACTTCTGTGCAAGCCTAACCTGCTCATTGATGCGATGCTGAAGTTTGCCAACCTGAAGAAAGATCCCCTCAAGACTTGGACCGCTTTTATTATGTATCGGCCTCCCTTTATCAAGCTCCTCAAGTGTATCTGCAACGAATTGAAGCTCTTTTCTTGAATAGATACCTGAAAGAAAGCCCACTAGCATTCCAATCATTATCGTCACAATAGGAACAATGAAGCCAAAAGGCAAGTCCATTAACTCCTTATTAAATAGGAGAGCAAGGGTAGCTGGAGGAAAAACAGTGAAATAGACGATTGAAAAAAATAGAAGCAGGATGAGAGATAATGAGGCACCAACAAACATATGACGCTGAATCACATTCATATCCGCTTCACCTCAATATCACCTGCAAACATTGATGTGACAAGCTTCACCTTTTCAGATGCTTCCTCATACCCCTTCGTTTTATATGAAAGCACCTGGTTAAAAACCCTTGGTTCTTCATGGTGAAAAAGAGATGCCGAGCCTACCATAGCTGAATGATGAATACTCACCTCAAGTTCATAAGGAACAAGAATCTGAACATTCCCTACAACGTTTCGTATCATAATAACCGACTCTCCTTTTGGGAGAACGGTATAACTTAAATCAATGATTGTTTCACCAAAACCAGTCTGGATGTTAACATCGTCCCACTCATAAACATGATCATGCGTTTTCTGACGTCCTGACCATTTATTTTGAAAAAGAGGTTCCTGCTTGAGAATTCCTTCCTCTTTTTCAACCGGCTGTTCTAACACTGGCCTGATTTTCTTAGGCTTCTGTTTGGACTGATAAAACTGGAAGCCTAGGTAAATGAGAAGAACAAGAAGAAAGAACTTCACTACAACCATATTCATGATGGTGGTTAGAAAGAAGAATAGTCCAATGCCGATAAACACCTTACCAGATGTCTTCGGTAGTCGCTTTCTCCCCATATATATAAATAGCGCGGCTATAACAAATAAGAATAGAAGGCCGCCGTTTAAGGATATTTCAAGTAAAAGGAGAATAACTCCAACAATCAGGAGTCCATTCACGGTATCAATATTTCGACCCTTCCACACAGGCGTCCCTCCATCCATGTCATTTAATGATGACGCTAAGTTATTATCACGTGTAAAAAAGGCACTGACTGTGCCTCTTATAGAATACCACTATTTCTTTAAGTACTTGAATGACTTTCCTGTTTTTCCACACCTTTTTCTAGTGCTACAAATCTTGCATCGATGCTGGACATATAGTAATCCCTGTTGACCTTTTTTTCTAACTGATCGATATAACTTTCCATCTCATCGAAACGATTAAATGGTTGGTTTGGACTGCTATTTTCCAGAACAAGATCCATTTTATGATGGGCCCGTACACTGTTTTCTTTACCCATCAGCTCCATGCGCTTAATCGACATATCCTTGAGCTTGTGCTTCATTTTCTCATATTTTTGTTCAAGTCTTTTAAGCTCTATTCCCGCTTCATCCATTACCTGGGAAAGTCGATCTGCGCGCTCTTCGAATTGTAACTGTTCCTGCTTAGCAAATTCGTATAGATCCATTTCAGCAGCTTCATTAGCCAGTTCTGCTTGTCCAGCTCGCTTCTCAGCATACTTTCTAGCCTTCTCAAGCTCTCTTCTAAACTCTCCCTGAAGCGTTGCCTGGCGCTCGACTAGCTTTCGAGCTTTCTCCACTTCCTTTTCACATTGCCTTAGATAGTGATTCAAAAGGGATATAGGATTTTTCTGCTCCTTATGATCAAGCATACTGTGAAAATCTGCTTCAATTGTATCCTTAATGCGATTAAGTAAATTTGCCATGCTTCTCTCTCCCTTATTCATTATTATTTAGCTGCGTTTTAATTCGTTCCATTGCTTCTCGAAGTTCGTAAACGGATCGTTCGCTTGCTTGTCTTCACCTGTTGCATTCCACTTTTTATACACAACATAGAGAACATAAATCGCTACGATTCCTAGAATAGCCGGCACATTAGCTACTGTTATACTTAAACCGACGAATCCAACGATTCCCCAGATGACTTTGCCTGCTGTTGAATCAGTTTTAATAAACTGCTTAACCGCCACATATAGGATCCCAAGACTGATTGCCATACCTACTAACGAACCGAGATTCGAAAGTAGAACAATAGCAGCAATCACGCCCAGTATCAGTAAGCTTGCTTTCTTCACCATCCTCGCCTCCTTTCATACTCCCATTTTATCTCCCCCCACTATATTGCATAACGAGCCAGAGCTATATCTTTTAGTAGGACCAGAGGCTTAGTAAAGATAAGGCTAATGAAAAGCAAAAGCTCCCGGTTAGACCCGGCTGGCACTGGATCCCTCAAAATTGAAAACGGTGGAGACAATAATAATGACAGGAATCCCCCACTAACTAAGCATCTTCTATCCTAACTTAGCTAATCATGGTAAAGTGTAAGCAGACACCACGGAAAGGAGCCCGGGGATGGTTATTACAATTACAATAATTGTTGTTGTCATCATGACAATTGTCATTGCCGCAGCTTTTGGACTTGCTGTATCAAAAGGGTACAGTGTAAAACATACTGTTGATCCGTTGCCTGAGGAACACCGTAATGAATCGACAGAGAAAGAGGTTAAACATGAACGGACAGAATCGAAGTAATATATCACCAGGTAAAACGGTAGAAATTGTACTAAAGCAGGATCAGCGAACTGGTAAAACGACAAAGGGAATTGTGAAAGACATTCTGACCAAGTCACCAACTCACCCGCATGGAATTAAAGTGCGTCTTGAGGATGGACAGGTTGGACGTGTAAAAACGATACTTTAAAGTTCAACTAACCATCAGAAGGGGGCTTTTCTGATGGTTAGTTGAACTAATCGGACCCTTAGAGGCTGTTGATTCCACCTAAACTTACAGTTTCCCTTCCCTGTTAAGGTGGGATTTACTGCCTCTTATGGGTGGGACAAAGTGAAACACCCCGAGCATATAAGCCCGGGGTGTTTTCATGATTATGGTTTCAATGTTGACCAGCTATCGAGATAATGGATTGAGAAACTACTTAGTGCGGAGGAAGACTCAGAACCTGTTTTTGCTCTAGAAACCGAAGCACCTTCCTCAGGTTTTGTTTCAATTTGGCGCGTGTCCCATAGCCAAGAGAAGGTGGGGTCAGGTTGGGGTCTGACCCCTCTTATAACCTATTAATAAAACGTTTAATTAGAAAGGAAGCAGCAGAGAAGGCTTTTCGATATAGAAGATGTTCAATTCATGTAGTGCGCGTGTACACCCGACGTAAAGTAGCTTCGCATGTTCGGCATCTTTGGTATACATTTCCTCACATGCATCCGCGATGATAACCCCATCGAATTCGAGGCCTTTAGTAAGATAAATAGGAACGATCGATACACCACCCGCATATGATCGATCTTCAGGTGTAATAAGATTTGCCTCTTTATCAAGTTTACTTACTTCACGAAAGAGCTCCCTGCATTCTTCTTCACTTCTTCCTACAATGGCAATCGTTTTCATTCCACGCTTTTTCATTTCTTTAGAAGAAGTTAATAATGTACTGATATGCTCGTATCGTTCCGTCTTTTCTACCTTCACGCTCTCTCCGCTTCTAAAGACAGGAACCGCGGGTTGTACGGGAATGTTCGCATGTGAAATGATTTCATTCGCAAATTCAATAATTTCCACTGTTGAACGGTAACTCTGTTCAAGCTCGATATAAAGCTCTTTTCCATTGAAAATTTCCTGAATTTCTTCCCAGCGATGAATGCCTTTATAGGCGTGAATGCCCTGCGCAAGGTCCCCAAGAATTGTAAATGAACGGCTTCGATTTACTTCTAGTAATAGCGCAAGCTGAAACGGCGAGAAATCCTGTGCTTCATCAATCACAACATGCTGAAATACATTCTCTTTGCTAATGCCATTTAGCTTAAATTGGATATAAAGAAGTGGAGCAAGATCGTCAGCAGTAACCTGTTTCTTTTTCAGACGCTTAGCCGTGTCTGTCAGTAATGGCTCATTTATGATCCCAGCTCTCTCAGATACATACGAAGGCACATTCCCTTGAAAAAGTGATGTATAGAAAGATATCGCTGACTGCTTTGGCCATTTTTTAAAATAAGCTTTTAGCTGCTCATTTGCTTGCTTTCGATATTCTTTTTGAAGATGACTTCCTTCAATCTTCTTAACCTCATCTTTTATCCATATTCTGAAACGATTAACAATCATTTCACGCTTTCTCCCGATCGGATAAGATCCAAGGTCAACCAGCCACTGTTGAATTTTCTGCTCAGAAAGACTTGCCCCTTCAAACGGAATGAACGAACCTTCAGGACTAACCGATGATGCAAACCTTTTAATTGCTTCATCAATCCATTCTTTAAAAGCAAGTGACCCTTTTATCCTTCCCTCTGCTTCTTCAACAGCAGGTCGTTTATTACCGAACCATTTTTCCAGATCATGTTGTGACTCATCGAACTGTACTTTTTCTTCAAGTAACCTTAGCGTCCAATCTGAAAAAGTAGATTGCTGTATCCCACCTACACCCAATTCAGGTAGAACGCCCGAAATATAATCCAGGAACATGCGGTTCGGTGCGAAAATGATCATTCTACTAGCTTGGATTGTATCTCGATACTCATATAGAAGAAAGGCAAGTCGGTGGAGTGCAACAGTGGTTTTTCCACTACCCGCGGCTCCCTGAATAATAAGCGGCTTCGTCCGCTCCGCTCGAATAATATCGTTTTGCTTCGCTTGAATCGTCGAAACAATATCGCGCAGGCGATTATCCTTATTTTCACTCAGTCGATAAATGAGAAACTCATCTGAACCACTTAAGTCATCGCTGCCTTCCACATACGTATCCACCACTCTCTGAAGTTCCTGATTCCGGATGACAATATTGCGTTTGAGCTCAATGTTTCCTTCAATCACCCCTTCAGGAGAAACGTAGTAGACATCTTCTTCTCCCCCCGTAAATGCATAGAACATACTTGCTACAGGAGCCCGCCAATCAACTACAATTGATTCTTGCGAATCTTCATGTGCGAGCCCCACCTTACCTATGTAGTAAGGACACGTATCTTTATCATCTTCTTGAAAATCCATCCTCGCAAAATAAGGTTCCTTTGCTGCAATACGAAGCGATGTCCGATTTTCTTCCCGGATGCTTTCTAATACTTGCTCGGTTACGTTGTCTCCAGAATAACGAGGATAACGTTCTAGCTTTTTCTGTTGTTTTGAAATCTCGGCAGCGATGTTAGCGAGTTGCTGCTTCTCTTTCCGATAGGCACTTTGATACTTATCTTCCAAGATCAGTTACCTCCTTATGAGATTTGTCTCAAATACCCGAGACAGAATATTAATCCTATCATAAAATAGAACGTTTACCAAAGAGTTTTTTGAAACTTCAAAATAAAGCATTTATACTTATAAAAATTATACATAAAAACTGATCCAAATCTATTCGCCTCTCGTTAGCTGTATGTAATCAAAAGAGTACGGTAAATAAAAAAGGAGAGTGAACAATAACATGAATCTTAAGAAAGCATTTAAAAAGCTCATGGTTCCAGCATTAGGTCTTACCCTTTTATTCCCAACAGTCGCAGGTGCAGGTAGTGCTGAGCCAACCGTAAACACACCAGCAGCAGATTTGCGAGCTACTCTTGACCAGCTTTTATCTGAACACTTTGTATTAGCTGTTACTTCTATGACAAAGTCGTATGATGGAGCTGAAGATGCTGAAGAAGTAACCGAAGCGCTTGACCAGAATGCGGCTGACATGACGCCAGCCATCGCTTCTGTTTACGGTGATGAGGCCGCTGCACAGTTCGAAGAAATTTTCAGAGGAGATAATGACTATTCTGCTGACTTTGTACAAGCCGCAACAGAAGATGACGCAGAGCTTCGTAAAGAAGCTGAGATGGAAGTCGATGAATTTGTTGATGAGTTCTCAACTTTCCTTGATACAGCTACTGAAGGTAACCTTCCGAAAGAAGCAGCTTCAGAAGTATTAGAAGTTCACGAGGATCAAGTTCTTACAACATTCGATGAATACACTGAAGGAAATTACGAAGCTGCTTACACAACATTCCGTGAAGGACACAAGCACATGTTTGCGATCAGTAAAGCACTATCTAGTGCAATCGTAACGCAAATGCCTGATAAATTTGAGAATACAAAAGCTGATACGCCAGCCGCTGACTTACGCTCAACACTTAATAGTCTTGCATCTGAACACTTTACCCTATCTTCATTAGGTCTTGAAAAAGGATATGATCAGGCTGAAGACTATGACTTTGTAAACTGGGCTGAAGATCGAAATACTGCTGACTTTAAAGCAGCGATTGCTTCAATTTATGGTGATGAAGATGCTGCTCAATTTGAAAAAATCTGGCAGGAAGATCACATCGGAGCGTAAGCTGACCTTGTCGTAGCATCACTTTCAGAAGACGAAGAATCAATAAAAATGGCAAAAGAACGTCTCCTTACAACGTTCCCTAAAAACCTTGGTGCTTTCCTTGGCTCAGCTACAGCAGAGAACTTGCCAACCGATGCTGCTACAGAAGCGCTAATGACACATGAAAAGCAAGTTGTGGGTTCATTTGAATCTTACATGAATGGAGACTACCAGGCTTCAACAGACCAATTCCGTAAAGGCTATGCAATCATGTTCGGTGTAGGTCAATCTCTTGGTGGTGCCATCGTAACACAAATGCCTGAAAAATTTGCAGGAGAAACGATGCCTGGTAACATGCCGAAAACAGGTATGGGTGGTGCAAGTGAACAGTCAAAAGATCTAATTGCACTATGGATCACACTTGGCTCCCTAGCAGCAGGTTCTGCATTTGCTATCAGAAGAAGAATGATTAATCAATAATTCATGAGTTCCTCCTTTTAATAAATATGAAAAGACAGAGAAGCGAGGCTTCTCTGTCTTTTTTCATTTGTTTATAGGTGTATACTAAACCTATATGATGAGAGGTAGGATGTAGTATGAAACCAATCACACTTCAAGCTCACTCTTCACACGTGAATAAAGTGAAATTCTCAAATGATTCAAAGCTTCTTTTCTCAGCTGGATTCAGCGGTGAACTTAGAGCCTGGTCGACCGAAAATTGGGACCAATCTCACGATTTTATTGGACATACCAAATCCGTTAATGGCATTGAAGTATTGTGTGACGATACGCTTTTATCATGCGCTGCAGATGGTTCAGTGATGAAATGGCAGGCAAAGTCCGGAGAACTTCTTCAGGAAATCCTAATTGACAAAAAAGGTGCAGGGTCACTGCGAACTGTGCCAGGATTCGCTGTAGTTGGTACACCAAAATATATGCTTTCTCTCTTATCTACAGAAGATCTTTCAGCTACCCTGCAAGTAAAAAGCGATGCCAAAAACCTTGGTGTTATGGATATTTGTCACGAAAAGCAGCTTGCTGCTATTGGGGGACTTGGAAACCAAGTTCGTTTCTTTTCCCTTACTGATGGCCACCTCGCTTCCTCTATAGAAGCGCACGAAACCGCGGTCATGTCGTTTCAGTTTCTTGATGCGGGAAAAGCCATCTCAATTGGGTACAACAGTGACCTGACTTTCTGGAATCTTGAATCGGAAATAGCGTTAAAAACAATAAAAATTGGTGATTGTGGCTATTACTCCCTCGCATTATCACCTGATCAAAAAACAATCGCCGTCTGCATGCCTTATTCCGTTCAACTTTATACGCTGGAAACGCTCGATAAAATAAGTTCACTAGATGTTCAGGCAAAAGGAAATTACAACATGAACTTTTCTCCAAACGGAAAATGGCTAGCTCTCGCCTCTGCCGATAAACGCATAAGAGTCTGGTCATTATAAAAGAGAGCGCATCTGCTTAAATACAGATGCGCTTTTTCACTAGTTTTCTTTTTTCAGAACATCAATCACCGAGTCAATCTTCGCATGATCTTCAGGAGACTGATCAATATGTTTCCAGATCAGCTTCCCCTTTTCATCATAAATCCATGTTCCACCTTGGATATAAACATCTTGAGTTTTCATCGATTTAAGAACAAAATCCTTTTTCTTTTGTTCTTTAGGGATAAACCCATCCATTTTACGAGTAACAAAACCAACAAATGCCCGTCCAAGTAACTTCCATTTCGGCATCGTGTGGTGACCCATTCCACGATATGCTTCTCGTTTTGGATCACCAGCTATCACAAATGGGAACTCGCCAAACGCATCTTCAAACTGGCTGATATATTTAGCATTTGAAGGCGCTATGGCAATTACCTGGAAACCTTGTTTTTCAATTTCATTCACACGCTCACGCAACTGCGTAAGATATGCTCGACAGACTGGTCAGCCAAGATGACGAACAAAAACCACCATTGATTTCTTTTGGTTAATCAACTGTTCGAGTGTTACATTCACACTTCCTGGAATTTCGAGTTGGTAGTTCAACACCATCCATCCTCTCTTACTCTACTAAAACCATTACGTTTGATCTGTATGAACGACCTGTCTTTCACTATTTATTTTACACCTCTTACGGTAATATCGGTACCCGATATAGCCGATTATAGCTACTGCTATGAACAAAAAGACATATTTTTGAATGCTTCCAAAAATCGCCTGCACCGATTTAATGTTTCCGTTACGACCAATCCATAACATCGCAATCGTCCAAGGGAAAATACCTATAAATGTTAAAGAACCAAAAATCCATGGCTTCACTTTACTCATACCTGAAACATATGAGACGTAGTTTCCAACTCCAAGCGGGCGCGTGATCGCAATGCTCCATGAACCACACTTTCGAAACCATTTCTGGACACGCTCTACCTTCTTCTTCTTTAACTTTTTCTCCACTTTGTCCTTCACTTTTAAACCAATACCATATGGAATAAAGCTAAATAAGGTGTAAATAACACTCGTGAGAAACGCAAATCCAACCATTTCAAGAAATGATGGATTTAATAAATAACCGTACGTTAGTGTCATCATTCCCCCGGGAAAGGGTAATAATGATGCTTCTATAGCGTTGCTTATGAAAAGGCCCCAGATTCCAAGCTCCTTCAGGAAACTAATCAGAAATTCCAGCATAGTGGGTCTCCTTTATTCTCAATTTATTACTCCTCTTTAAATTCCCTGAAAATCGAGCTTGAAACCGTTGTAACACTGTTTTAATCTTCCATTTTCACTTTAATTGCATTATTTTGACGAATTATCCGCGATTTTTATATATATTTCCGCGGAAAAACGAATATTTCCTCTAAACCACATTTTCGCGAAAATGCAACTTTCTCGTAAAATACCCCCACCGCCTGCAGCGCGATGGGGGATCACTTCCTAACCAACAGGTACTACCTGTTTCTCCTGTTCAAATGCGGTAACAGCTTCTTCAAAAATGCAAAGACCTTTATCAATTTGCTCTTTCGTGACAATAAGCGGTGGGATCATACGGATCACTTCCTGATGTTTCCCACAGAGATAGAACAAGACCCCTTTTTCAAGAGATAGATCAAGGATCCTCATCATACCGTTTCCGTCAGGGGCTCCCGTCTCAGGATCAACGATTTCGATCCCAATCATAAGCCCTATTCCTCGGACCTTCCCAACACAATCGTGTTTCTCTTTAATTTCCGCAAGTCCTTTCAGTGCATATGCACCCATTTTACGAGAATTTTCAAGCAACTCCTCTTCTTCTATTACATCAAGCGTAGCAAGTGCGGCTGAACAGGCAATCGGGTTCCCGCCGAACGTTGTCCCGTGTGTCCCCATTGGCCACTGGCTCATTAACTCTTTCGAAGCGACCGTAGCACTAAGCGGCATCCCTGAAGCAATTCCTTTTGCGATCGCCATAATGTCAGGTGTGACATCAAATGTTTGGGCAGCAAACCAGTCACCAGTTCGACCGAATCCCGTCTGAACCTCATCAAAGATCAGCAGCATCCCATGACGGTCACATATCTCCCTTATTTTCTGAAGCCACTCTTTTGGAGGGATTAAATAGCCTCCTTCGCCAAGAACTGGCTCTACTATCACGCATGCCACCTCTTCTGATGTCACCTGATGATCAAAGAGACGCTCAAAGTCTTTCTCAAGTTCGTTCACACAATAGTCTGCAACCTTCTCTCCTTCAGGACATCCCTGTACATCTGCATAGGGAATTTGATAGGTTAGCCCATTCGGTTGAAGAAATTTACGGTATTTACTTTTTGATGTACTTACCCCGAGAGCGCCAAGTGAGCGACCGTGGAAACATCCCGTAAACGAGACAACGTATGGTCGTTTCGTCACATACTTCGCCAGTTTCATCGCCCCTTCAATTGCTTCTGTACCGCTGTTTGCGAAGAAAAAGCAGTCAAGGTTCTCTGGCATAATCCCCTGCAGACGTTCAGCGAGCTCGAGAATGGAATCATACATTATCACGCCAGACGGTCCGTGCATAAGGGAATCCGCTCCATCTTTAATTGCCTGAACGACCTTCGGATGGCGGTGTCCCGTATTGGCTACGGCAATCCCAGATGTGAAATCAAGATACTTTTTGCCATCAGCTCCGTAATAATAGCAACCTTCTTCCTTTACCACAGGTAGGTTTGGATGATCCTTCGCCATACTGGGTGCTAATAGTTCTGACATTCTGTTGTATCGTGCTTCAAATGATGTCGACATTTTAGGTATCCTCCTTTTGATTCTCTCTTTATAAAAAGAAATGAGCCATAACTACGATAATAGGTAGAGTGATAACCGTACGTTGCAGGAAAATAATTGCGAGTTCAAGAACAGAAATTGGAATTTTAGATTTCACTAGTAAAATACCAATCTCAGACATATAGATAAGCTGGGTTAATGAAACAGCTGCAATTACGAAGCGAGTGAGTTCACTTTCAATTCCCGTACCAATGACCGCCGGCAAGAACATATCCGCAAACCCGACAAGCATGGCAGGAGCAGCGGCAGCGGCTTCAGGAATTTGCATCAATTCAAGAATTGGAACGATTGGTAAGGATAGATAAGTAAAGAATGGTGTGAATTCAGCAATAATCAATGCAATTGTTCCAAGCGCCATAACGAGTGGGATCAGGGCAAAATAAATATCAAGCACTGTGTTTACTCCCTGTTGGGCAACCTGCTTAACTCCTTTTACTTCGGAAGCTTTTTCTAAGGCTTTTTGGAGCCCCCACTGATAACTTGATACTCCTTCTGGTACATCTTCAGAAATTTGTTTACCTGTCCCTTCATAATACGTATCAGCCTTTCTCGAAAGAGGCGGTATACGCGGGCAAATAATCGCAGCTATTAGACCAGCGACAACAACGGTGAAATAAAATGGAACGAACATATCTTCTAATCCGATGAAGCTAATGACTACAAGACTGAAAGCAATTGAGTTAATCGAAAAGTTTGTTGCAATAACAGCAGCTTCTCGTTTTGTATAGTACCCTTCTTCATATTGCTTTGTCGTGATTAGAACCCCTACTGTTCCTGCACCCATCCATGATGCGAGTGCATCAATTGAAGAGCGACCAGGAAGCTTAAATAATGGACGCATCACTTTTCGAAGTGCGGTCCCTATAAAATCCATTAACCCGAATTCAAGAAGTAAAGGCATTAATAGTCCAGCGAAAAGGAACCACGCTGCAAGGACGGGAACGAGCGCGTAAAGCATTGTTCCGCCGGAAACATCAGAAATAATGAAGCTTGGGCCAAATTGAAGCAATGTCATCACCGCAAAAAGTGCACCTATGATTCTTGTACCAATCCAGAACCAGTTAACATAGAATAATTGCTTTAAGAACGGGCGGAGCATAATGACTTTTGGTTCAAATGCTTTTGCAATAATTGGAATAAGAGCTGACAAAACGAGAATAGCGGTCATAAAGCCTGGCAAGATTGGAGCTAGCGCGGTCTGGATTGATTCCGCCATGATCCCGACCCCAATCGTAATCTTTCCGTTGAAAGGGACAGGTACGAGAAATAATAAAATACCAATTAAAGACGGGATGAGAAACCATGCATACGTGCTATTAGAATGTGAAGCTTTTGCAGATTGATTGTCATCTTTTAGCGAATAGGACTTTTCTTGTTTTACTTCCATATTTCACTCTCCTTCGACATTTTTAATATTAATGCATATCTTTGCATATAAATCAGAAAAGAAGCAAGAGAAATTTTCATTTCTTGCTTCTTTTAACATGCAAGTATTATGCCAGATATCATTTTATTCTGTATTTTCTGAGTTTCCTGACTACCGTTGGCTGGCTCATCCCCAGTGCATCAGCAATCTTAGTTGTGGTGCGGAATTGTTTTTTTGCTTGCTCTAATCGCTCTTTTTCAACTCTTTCAATTGTTTCCTGTAACGTCTCATTAAAATTATTCATTTTTGAATAACGCTCTTCTTTAATCCTGTATGATTTCGGCAAGTCTTCAACCTGTATAATGAATGAATCTGAAGTAACAATCAGTCGCTCAATTAAGTTCATCAGCTCCCGTACATTTCCTCTCCATTCATTCTGACTGAGCTCATGGAGGACAAATTTATTCAATAGACGCATTCGTTTATACTGTTCACAAAAGCGATCAACAAATGATTGGATAAGGGGTGGAATGTCTTCTCTACGTTCTCGAAGTGGCGGGATCATTAGTGGGACCACGTTCAGCCGAAAGAATAAATCCTCTCGAAACGATTTCTCCCGCACGGAAAGATCCAGATCTTTATTTGTGGCACTTATAAGTCGAAAATCAGAGTGAATTTCTTTTCTTCCTCCAAGGCGATAGAAACGTTTTTCCTGGATGAGCTTTAATACTTTCACTTGATTCTGTAGTGAAAGCTCACCGATTTCATCTAGAAATAGCGTTCCTGACGTGGCCATTTCTGCAAGTCCCATACGCCCCCCTTTTCTAGCGCCCGTAAATGAGCCCTCTTCATATCCAAATAATTCAGCTTCAAATAGCGCCTCTGGAATGGCTCCACAATTCACTTCAATAAAAGGACCACTTCTACGGCTACTTTTGTGATGGATGTATTGTGCCATTTCGGTTTTCCCTACACCTGACTCGCCGAGGAGCAATACATTAACATCAACTCCTGCCACCTGTTTCCCTGTTGCCATGACTTTCCTCATTGCCTCACTTCTTGCGACAATACCGCCGTCATCCTGTCGCTGCTTAAGACGCTCAAGCTCACCTCTGACACGCTCCATCTCTACAGACATCTCCTCCATGCCCGCTTTGATTTCCATTAATTCCGTAATATCATGTGAGTAGCTCACAATTCGTACAAGCTTTCCGCTCCCATCAAATACAGGCAATCCTGTCACAAGGAGTTTTTTGCCATCAGGACCCGTTTGGACAAAAGTGACGCGCTTCCTTGATTTTACGACCATCGGCGTTGCAAGTGGTGTGAATAACCCTTCCTTTTCAAGCTCAAAAACGGACCTCCCCATTAAATCATCCGCTTTAACACCATAAACCATTCCTGTCCCTTCACTTACTTTAACGATGATCCCATTCAGATCCGTTACAAGGATATCTTCCTGTAAGGAATGAAAGATCGCTTTATATTCGTTCCATTCTGTCATTTAAACACCTCTTTATTCATTTTTGAATAGTGATGACTTAAACATGCAGTCTCCCCTTTAATTAAAGGAAATCATGTGTTATTCATTTTTGAATAGTTCGACAGTTATATCTTATCATTTCTAGCACCTTAGAAAGCAGATTTCTTTTCAGTATCCTGATAAATCCGATCAATAGAAAAGCACCTGTACTCCTCGGGGAGACAGGTGCTTCTTTCTACCAGATTGCTTCAACCCATTCAGGATGATCAATAAACGGATTGCGGTTGTGCTGGAACTGATCGTAAATCATGTTATTGCGATTCTCCTCAAACGAGTCAACTGGATCCATTTCGTTCCATGCTTTCAGTACCGAAACTTTACCGATATATGGAGCTGATCCATTATCGACAATATTATTCACTTCAAGATCAACTTCACCGCTATCTCCTTCATAACGTACCGCCATGTAGAAAATCATTCTGGCCACATCACCTTTTACGCTATCACGTGGCTCCCATGAATCCCCGTCGTAATAATTTCCAGGTGCTTCACCATGTTCAGTACCACCATTATCAAAATCCAGATTACCTCGAGAGCTGTTCACTGTTACATCTGTTGGCCGTAAATGATGAATGTCTGTCCCTGGCCCCATTGAAGTTCCGAAATCGCCATGGGACTTTGCCCAGACGTGCTCACGATTCCAGTCATCGACGTTTCCACCATTATCAAATTTACTTTGTGATTTGCCACTGTAAAGAAGAAGGACATTGTTTGGATTCGATGGGTCTTCATCTGTAACACGAAGGGCATTCCAGACATCACTATAAGAAAGTTCTACATGATCATCAATAATCATGTGTAACTCTGTCTTAAGTGAATTACCTGTCTTCCCGATAGCTGAATTGTAATATGTATCATCATAAGGAGGAGTACCACCAGAACCAGGATCACTGACATCTCCACTAGTTAACATATCGGAAACACTTTTCACACCCGGGTGAGCGAAATAGGCTGTTAAAGAGCCACTGACTTCAATCATTTCCCCCATTAAGTCAGGATTGCTTTGCAACCCATAATTGCTTCTAAATGAAGATGGAATTTGAACAAAAAGCATCTCATTTACATTTGTTTCATTCACATCATCGGCAATCGCGACCGCATAATCATCAGAAAAATCACTTGTTGTAATTGAAGATGAGGAAACCGGCTTACCAACAATATACCCTTCTACGTTAACCTGTGAGCTTCCCTGATTCGCTATTCCCTGTGCAACTGTATAAGGTGAAGATGATGTTCCTGTGCCGGTCGCATGTGATGGTGTAATCGAAAAATACATGATGACAAGTGATACAACAACCATGAATGCAACCGTGCCATACGTACGACGACGTGTGTTGTTCATTGATTATCCTCCCCTTCGTAATAGCTCCCATCATATGAAGCTCCTTCTAGCTTAAACCTACACTATTAAGCTAGCGGAAACACGATGTAAATGTTCCTTTATTTTTCATAGGACTAACGTAATACAACTATTTAATTCAATGCCTTTTTTACTACTTAAATTATTTCAAATAAAATTCCCATCGATTTCCCCCCTTCCTGACTTTCATCCCGGTCCGTTGTCAGATATAATCAATGAGGATTGCTAAACAATTAATAAAGGGTGTTTTCCTATGAGTATATTGACCGTGAAAAACCTTACGCACGGATTCGGTGACCGTGCCATTTTTGAAGATGTATCATTCCGTCTCCTAAAAGGCGAGCATATTGGACTAGTTGGCGCAAACGGTGAAGGAAAATCTACTTTCATGAACATTATCACAGGTAAGCTTGAACCTGATGAAGGAACTGTGGAATGGTCAAAAAATGTGAGGGTGGGTTACCTTGATCAACACACAGTTCTTGAACGCGGCATGTCCATTCGCGACGCTTTAAAAGGGGCCTTTCAATACCTTTTTGATTACGAAGCTGAAATGAATGAGCTATTTAACAAGATGGGTGAAGCTTCCCCAGAAGAGCTGGAGAAATTACTTGAAGAAACAGGTACGATGCAGGATATGCTCGCTAACAATGACTTCTATGTAATTGACGCGAAGATTGAAGAAATCGCACGTGGACTCGGTCTTGATGAGATTGGTCTGGAGAAAGATGTTCAGGATTTAAGTGGCGGCCAGAGAACCAAAGTGCTTCTTGCTAAGCTTCTTTTAGAAAAACCTGATATTCTGTTGCTCGATGAGCCTACAAACTACCTTGATGAGCAGCACATTGTCTGGCTAAGACGCTATTTGCAGGAATATGAAAATGCATTTATTTTAATTTCCCATGATATCCCATTTTTAAACAGCGTTATTAATCTGATCTACCATATGGAAAGTCAAGAGTTAACAAGATATGTAGGGGACTATGATAATTTCCTTTCCGTGTACGAAGTAAAGAAACAGCAGGTAGAAGCAGCGTTTAAAAAGCAGCAGCAGGAAATTTCGCAACTAAAAGACTTTGTGGCAAGAAACAAAGCGAGAGTTGCGACACGTAACATGGCCATGTCCAGGCAAAAGAAGCTGGATAAGATGGATGTCATAGAGATCGCTAAAGAAAAACCGAAGCCAGAATTTTATTTCAAGCAAGCACGTGCATCTGGAAAGCTTATTTTTGAAACAAAAGATCTCGTTATCGGATATGATGAGCCATTGTCTCGTCCATTAAATCTTTCTATGGAAAGAGGCCAAAAAATTGCGCTAATGGGAGCAAACGGGATCGGTAAAACAACCCTTCTCCGCAGCATTCTTGGTGAAATCAAACCAATTAGCGGTTCAGTTGAACTTGGTGATTACCTCTACACAGGCTATTTCGAACAGGAGATCAAGACAAGGACGTCTAACACGTGTATCGAAGAACTCTGGAGAGAATTCCCTCATTATAGCCAGGCACAAATACGTGCAGCGCTTTCCAAATGTGGATTAACGACCAAACACATTGAAAGCAAGGTTGATGTTCTCAGTGGTGGAGAAAAGGCCAAACTAAGACTTTGTAAACTCATGAACAACGAATCAAATTTACTCGTTTTTGATGAGCCTACTAACCACCTTGACGTTGAAGCAAAAGCAGAGCTAAAGCGGGCATTGAACGAATACAAAGGCAGCATCATTCTCATTTCACACGAACCTGAATTTTATCAGGACATTGCAACAGACGTGTGGAACTGTGAGGATTGGACAACTAAATTAGTTTAGTAATATAAACAAGAAAGAAGGCTTATCCGATTATTTGGACAAGCCTTCTTTTATGTCTTCAATTGAGTAATCAGGAATAAGGATCTTCCCATTGTTGTTTTTGTTCACTAGGGACTTAACAATGGCCATTCGAGTGTGGCCTTTTCACCATTTCGGACAAGGTCATAACGCATGTAATTCAGCTGACTGTCCAGAAATTTCCGATTATATGCACCTGTCAATTCGTCTGTTAGAACAGAATGAACAATCATTTTTCGTTTTGAAATTTTTCGATTAACTCTTAACAAATACTCTTCAATAGAAACATCTTGGTCCAGAAAATCATCCGCACCAAAACGATAACCTTTGATTCGATTGGGAATGGAATTCTCTGAATCTGTTAAAATAAGTGGAATTTCATTCATGCCTTTATTTACCTCAGCTGCTTCAGGAATTACCTCAATCACTCAAGTCTAGCAGCTTGATGGTTTCTTCATTAGTAAGTAAACGCTCGCTTTCCAATTCAAATTTCGAAAGCAATGCTTCTGCCTTTTCTGCCGCTTCGTGATAGCCAACAGTCCCAGTAGCTGTTACATCTCCTTCTCTGTAATCCTCTTATTTCTAGTCTTTATATCCTCATATTTTTCTTTCATATTAGAAACAAATTTCTTCTTGTACTTCTCCAATTTAAAGCCTCCCCCCTTGATATCAAGAGTGGATTTTTTTAAATCCTCAAATAATATCATCATAATTTAGTTTAGAGTCTTCTACAAGATTCATTGTGTAATATTTCGAATTCAATACATGCGGATGAATGAATTTTTTTCTAATGGAAAAAATAGGTGGATATTGAACCACCATTAAAGGAGGAGATCGTATTGAATTCAAATCATACGTGGCCAAATGCTCCAGAACCTCTCTGGAAAGTGGAAAATTCTCTTGAAGCCCATCCCCCCCTTAGAGAAGACATGTCCACAGATGTTGTGATCGTTGGCGGAGGGATAACTGGAATAACTGCAGGGTATCTTCTTGCTAATGAAGGCAAGAAGGTCATTATCATTGAGTCTGATCGGCTTCTCAATGGTACCACTGGGCACACATCAGCCAAAATAACCGCTCAGCACGATTTGATCTATGATGAATTTCTTAATCATTTTGGGCAAGAGAAGGCAAAGCTCTACTATGAAGCAAATAACGATGCTTTACAATTTATTAAACAAACAGTTGATACGTTATCTATTTCTTGTTCTTACTCAGAGGAAGATGCCTATTTGTATGCTAGTACAGAGGAGTATGCTCGAAAACTGTCAAACGAAATGCGTGCCTACCAGAAACTAGGCATTCAAGGAGAATTCATGAACAGCATCCCAATTGATGTTTCTGTTAAAGCTGCCATTTCAATGAAAAATCAGGGACAATTTGATCCTATCGCCTATCTTGCTCCCCTCATTCAAAATTTCAAAGAAAAAGGAGGGCAAGTATTCGAGCAAACCGTAGCCATCGATGTTGAAAAAGGTTCAAACCCAGTCATAATTACAAAAACCGGAGCAAAAATAACGTGTGAAACCATCATTGCTTCCACGCATTTCCCTTTTTATGATGGGAATGCTCTTTATTTTTCTAGAATGTACGCCGAGCGATCTTACGTACTTGCTGCCAAAACAAAAAAGGCATATCCAGGTGGCATGTATTTAAGTGCAGAAAACCCAAAGCGGTCATTGAGAAGCCACACGTTAGGCGGTGAAAAACTTGTCCTCTTTGGTGGTGAGAGCCACAAGACAGGACAGGGGCATCGAATGAGCGATCATTATCAGGCGCTAAAGTTTTTCGGAGAAGAGACATTTGGCCTTACAGAGGTTTTGTACAGATGGTCCGCCCAGGATCTTTTCACTCTCGATAAGTTGCCGTACATAGGACCCGTCACCAAGAGTGAGCCAAACATTCTCATCGCGACTGGTTTCCATAAATGGGGGATGACGAACGGGACGGCAGCTGCATTACTTTTTAGAGATTACATTCTTGAAAAGACCAATCCGTATCTCGATTTATTTACACCGTCACGTTTTTATGCTGATCCAAGTATTAAAACCTTCCTTGTTCAAAATGCCGATGTGGCAGGACAGTTCGTTAAAGGGAAACTTTCTTTTCCAACTAAACAGGTTTCTGATCTGAATATTGATGAAGCTGCTGTTGTACGAGTAAATGGAAAAAAAGCAGGAGCTTATAAAGATAAACATGGCAAGTTACACGTCGTTGATACTACATGTACACATCTGCATTGTGAAGTAGCCTGGAATGATGATGATAGGACCTGGGACTGTCCATGCCATGGATCGCGCTTTAATATTGATGGTCAGGTAGTTGAAGGTCCCGCTGAAAAACCCCTTATAGACCTAACAGGTGAACTTGAGTAGAAACCTACATCACTTAAGATTATGCTTTCTTTAGTCAGAAACGGTAACGTTTCTGACTTTTGTTATGATATAAATCTCCCGCCTCCTTTCTTTACAACCGTTCATAATCCTTGTAAAATGTATAATTATATCATTATTTACCCAGGTAACTTTTGGAACGGAGGAACATATGACATCAACAACTTCTATTTTTCACACGCTTCATCAACAAGTTCGTTTTGTAACCAAAGAAGCAAACGAACGCTTGAAGGCCTATAACCTGTATAGTTCACAATGGTCCATTCTTTACTGCCTTGATCAATTTGGTCCAATGAAACAGACTGAGATCTGGCAGTATTTAAATGTAGAAGCGCCTACCACGACGCGAACCCTTGTCAGAATGGAAAAAAACAACTGGATTCATCGCGAACAGGGATCAGATAAGCGCGAGAGGATCGTAAGTTTAACCAAAAACGCTGAAGAACTTCTACCAGAAATCAAAACATCGATTCATGAAATGGAAAAGTTACTTCTAGAACAGCTTTCTTTAGAAGAGAGAGAGCTTTTTCTTCACCTCTTGAATCAAATCGGTTTTAAGGAAGGGTCTGGAACTTATGTCCGCTAAACGACCAATCTGGACAAAAAGCTTTGTAAATATATCCATTAGTAATCTCTTTATCTTCATTGTTTTCTATGCCTTACTAACATTGCTACCGATTTATGTTACAGATGTAGTTGGTGGTAGTGAGTCACAGGCAGGTTTAATCATTACCATTTTCTTGCTATCTGCCATTATTGTTCGTCCCTTTTCTGGAAGATTAATTGATCGATTTGGAAAGAAGAAAATGCTTGTTACGAGTGCTGGTATGTTTGCTTGCGCATCCTTTCTCTATCCTTTCATCGAGCAGTACGAGACTCTACTCGTACTTCGCTTCTTCCATGGTGTGTGGTTCAGCATCGTGACTACTGCTGCGGGTGCTATTGCCGCAGACTCAATCCCACGAGAGAGGCGCGGGGAAGGGCTTGGTTACTTTGCCATGTCTATGAATCTAGCAGTTGTTACTGGGCCGTTCCTTGCCCTCACACTACTTCAATTTGTCTCCTATGTGACGATCTTTCTAGTTCTATGTGGCATTATTGTGATTGGACTTTTATGTACACTTGGGGTAAAGACGGTCGAAACGGGTGAACCAGTTAAGAAAACGAAGCTATCATTTGATGACTTATTTGAAAGACGATCATTTCCAATTGCATTCGTTGGACTCTTTGTCGCTTTCTCATATGCGAGCGTGATTTCATTTATATCTCTATATGCAAAATCGCTCGGACTTTTAGAAACAGCAGGCTTTTTCTTTGCTGTTTTCGCTGTAGCGATGCTAGTATCACGACCATTCACTGGAAGATTGTTTGATATGAGAGGCCCTAACACCGTTATCTTACCTGCCTTTGTTCTATTTGCAATTGGCCTAGTTACACTCAGCTTCACCAACTACGCCTGGATGCTCCTTCTTGCAGGGGCTTTCATTGGCTTAGGTTATGGCTCAATCGTACCGAGCTTCCAGACGCTCGCAATACAGGCTGCACCTGAATCGCGAAGCGCTCATGCAACAGCAACCTTCTTTACGTTCTTCGATACCGGAATTGCAGCCGGGTCTTACGTGCTCGGTATTATCGTCACAACATTGGGTTACGCCAACCTTTATATGATTCTCGGCATTTTTGTGATTGCCATTATGCTTTTCTATCAATGGATTCAAAAGCAAAGAAAACCCGAAAAAAATTACAAATCTCAAACCGACTATTAAGGAAATGCTTACCATAGCGATTTAATGGGTTGAAGTATCATGAAAGAATAAGCTATTATTGGAGAATCTTATTTTTTCATGAGAGCGAGTTGACAACTATGCAAGTAATTGAGGCAATAAATAGCATCCTATGGGGACCAATCATGATTACCCTTCTTCTTGGAACTGGACTATTTTTCACGGTCCGTCTCGGCTTTATTCAGTTTACAGGTTTAAAAGAAGGAATACGTCAAACATTCGGCCCATTATTTTCTAAAAAGAAGCAGGAAGGTATTTCTTCCTATCAGGCGCTCTCTACCGCCATTGCGGCACAAGTTGGGACAGGGAATTTAGCCGGTGTCGCAACAGCAATCGCCGCTGGTGGTCCTGGCGCAATTTTCTGGATGTGGATTTCATCCTTTCTCGGCATGGCCACTATATTTGCTGAAGCCGTTCTAGCTCAGAAATTCCGTGTTAAGGAAAATGGTACAGTAAAAGGCGGACCGGCTTACTACATCCGTGATGGTCTCGGTAGTAAGAAATTAGCCGCATTTTTCGCAGTGGCCATTATTGCCGCTCTTGGATTCGTTGGCAATATGGTACAGTCCAACTCAATTGCAGAAGCATTCCATACCGCTTTTGAAATTCCACCGTTAGTAATCGGGATTTCGGTAGCGTTTCTCATCAGTTTAATTCTGTTCGGTGGTATTAACCGGATTGCAAAATTCGCTGGTAACGTTGTACCAATCATGGCGCTTCTTTACATTATCGGTGCGCTCGTTATTTTAATCCTGCAGTTTGATCAGGTGCTCCCTGCACTTTCTCTCATTGTCGAATCTGCTTTCACTCCCGAATCTGCTGGAGGAGGCGTTCTTGGGGCATCTATTAAAGAAGCGATCCGTTATGGGGTTGCTCGAGGTTTATTCTCAAATGAAGCAGGCATGGGCTCTACGCCACACGCACATGCTATAGCTGAAGTGAAGCACCCAACCCAGCAGGGATTTGTTGCGATGGTTGGTGTTTTAATTGATACGGTTATTATTTGTACTGTAACAGCTCTCGTAATTCTTGTAACGGATGGCGCAAATTCGAATCTTACCGGAATCGAGCTTACACAAGCAAGCTTTACAAGCGGACTTGGCAGCTTCGGAGTTTATTTCATCGCCTTCAGCTTATTATTCTTCAGTTTTACAACGATACTTGGCTGGGCATATTTCGGTGAAACAAATGTTAGTTATTTATTCGGTGATAAAGGAATTCCCTATTATCGGGCCGCCGTTCTTCTTTTCATCATTGGCGGAACTGTGTTAAATGTTCCATTTGTATGGCAGCTTGCTGATACGTTCAACGCATTTATGGTTTTACCTAACGTTATCGCTCTGATCGGATTAAGTAGCATTGTGAAAAAAACATATAAAGAATTATCAATCTAAAAAAAACGAGACACTAACTAGTTAGTGTCTCGTTTTTTAATATCCCTTAACCGAGATGGGCGCTTACGTTAAGGCTCTTAATAATAATCGAAGCCCCTTGCATATCAAAAATATTTATTCCAGTATTGTCCTGGAAGAGTTTACGGTAATTTGCGAATGGCATTCCAAGCACACCAGCAAGAAAGAAGCGAATAGTATTATTATGTGCAACAACAAGAATCGTTTCGTCTGGATGCTTGTTACCAATTTCTTCAAAAAAGGACGATGCCCGGTCATGCATTTCTTTTGCTGTCTCCCCGGTCCTACCAGCCTTTGTCTGCCAGGGATCAGCCATCCAGCTTTCCCATGATTCTGGGTCTTCAGCAATAAACTCCTTCTTAGACCTTCCTTCCCATTCGCCAAAATCCCCCTCAAAGATCCTTTCATCTGTTTTAACAGGGTGATCATTTTTACCCATAATAAGTGTCGCTGTATCTCTCGCTCGGATTAAAGGCGAAGAGTAGACAGCATCAAATGACACATCACTTAAAAACTGACCTGCTTTCTCTGCCTGCTTCCTACCCAGTTGCGATAACCCAATATCGGTCCGTCCGCAATAAAGGTCACCTGCTGCATTCCACTCACTCTCACCGTGTCTAACAAGGTAGACTCGCGTCATAGCATTTCCGCCTTGCCCCGGATTACTTTCTTAATGAATAACATCATTTCAATCTCTCCTACATACTTTGATGCTTTTATTATGTCTTTCACACGGTTATGATGCAAGAAATCGGCCAATAAACCGCCGCATGCCAGCGAGCGGTTTACATGTTACTGTGCAGCCTGAAGACCGGCCTGGTTAAGGAAGTTCCATGGCTTATTGAAATGTGGTTGGAAAAAGAAATCTATGAATCCAAGTTCATCCACAGTCATTTTATTTTGGATACAGACAGACAGTGTATTAATTGACTGCGTAACATCGGCTTTAGAAATTACCTGTGCTCCAAGGATTCTCCTGCTTTCTTCTTCATAAACCACTTTTAACGTAATCAATTCATAATCTGGCATAAACTCCGGACGATTATTTTCCTCAATTGTGATTGTTTTCACATTATTAGCTACAAGAAGAGCTGCTTTCTCTGTTAATCCAGTCGAAGCCATACTAAGATCAAATAGGTGTAGACCAGATGTTCCCTGCGTACCCATATATTTGATTGTTGGTTTCATTATATTCCGTCCAACAAGCGTTCCCATCCGGACAGCATTTGTTGCAAGCGGAATATATGCATGTTCTCCAGTCGGATTATAGCGAATAGCACAGCTATCACCTGCAGCATAGACATCTTTTTTACTTGTTTGCATGTACTCATCTACGGTTATCGCACCGTTTGGCAACATATCGACCTGTCCTTTAACAAGTTCTGTATTCGGACGGAAACCTACACAAAGAATAACCAGATCTGTCTCATACTCTCCCTTTGTTGTAACAACTTTCGATACCGTTCCCTGCCCTTCAAAACGCGTAACTGTCTCATTAAGAGATAATCGAATGCCACGATTTCTGAAATCCTCTTCAATCACGTCTGTAAATTCCGGGTCAAGGTATTTACTTAAAATACGGTCTTCACCATCAACTAACGTGACTTCCTTACCGTATTTATGAAAGGCTTCGACTAATTCAACACCGATATAACCTGCTCCAATGACCGTTACTCGTTTCGCATCTTTAGCTCTTTCTATAATCGTATTTGCCTGGTTATAGTTTTTGGATAGTAAAATATTGTTAAGGTTAATTCCTTCAATTGGTGGAACAATGGGCCATGATCCAGTAGCCATCACAAGCTTATCATACGCATCATCCAGCACTTCTTTCGTCACTAAATTTTTTACTTTGATTCGCTTGTTTTCCGTATCGACTTCAAGCACTTCATGCTTCATTTTCATTGAAACGCCCATCTCTTCTAACTTTTCAGGAGAGGAATAGAAAAGCCGCTGTGGATCCTTTACAACTCCACCAACATAGAGCGCGATACCACATGATAAAAAGGACACATTATCATTTCGTTCATAAACTGTGATTTCCGCTTCAGGATAAAAATTAGCTATATTCGAAACTGCTGCTGTTCCAGCATGTGTACAACCTACAACTGCTACTTTCATAAATGATTCCTCCTCAATTTATTGTGAATGATTTCACATAAATGCTTATAATTTGTGATTAATTTCACAATTTCTATATTCTTAGTATATGTGATCTTAAGGAGAGTTGCAACATGTTTGCTCAATATTTCACAAT
This sequence comes from Pseudalkalibacillus hwajinpoensis, assembly GCF_039851965.1. Taxonomy (NCBI): domain Bacteria; kingdom Bacillati; phylum Bacillota; class Bacilli; order Caryophanales; family Guptibacillaceae; genus Guptibacillus; species Guptibacillus hwajinpoensis. The sequence continues at coordinate 1,834,217 of NZ_CP156674.1, forward strand.
TTATTCGCGTTTGCCTTTAAAGCAAAATATTACCCCTTCTACTTCTATCGCGTTAGGATAGAAAATAAATGAACATACTGTTAACGAAAAGGAGTTGCTCCTCATTGATTTCTTTAAGTATTCTTGATCAGGTACCCATCCCTAAAGGAAGCGATTCCTATACAACACTTACGCATACGCGTGATTTAGCTATTCTTGCTGAGAAACTGGGTTATAAGCGATACTGGTTTGCAGAGCATCACAGTACAAAAGGGCTGGCAAGTACTTCTCCAGAAATAATGATGGCTAATATTGCAGCGAGTACATCTAAACTAAAAGTAGGCTCAGGTGGTGTCTTACTGCCCCAATATAGCCCTTTCAAAGTCGCTGAAAACTTCCGTCAACTTGAAGCCCTTCACCCTGAACGAATTGACCTCGGAGTTGGACGTTCACCAGGTGGAACGGCAAAAACGAGACTTGCACTAACAGATGGTTAGGAGTCTGAATGAATTCCCACGTCAATTAAAAGACTTGTCTCATTATTTGACAGATACCATGCCACGTGACCATCAATATGCCGGAATTAAAGCCTCTCCCCACACAGAAAAGCCTCCCGCGCTCTGGCTTCTTGGTATGGGAGAAAATAGCGCAGAGCTTGCTGCTGAGCTTGGCATCGGCTACGTCTTCGGCCATTTTATTAAGCCTGATCGTGGCCCAAATGCATTAAAAACCTATCATCAATTGTTCCAACCTTCCTATTACAGTTCACAACCGGAGGCGATCATTGCCATTTTTGTTGTCTGTGGTGAAACGGGCGAACATGCTGAGGATCTGGCACTGAGCCAGGACCTATGGCTTCTACGAGTTGAAAAGGGGCTCGATAGTCGCGTGCCTTCTATTGAAGAAGCAAAACACCATCATTATTCTAAAACAGATGAAGTACGAATAAAAAATAACAGAAGCCGAATGGTAATTGGTTCCCATGAAACTGTAAAACAACAAATCGACGAACTTTCAAAGCTTTACGGAACAAACGAATTTATGGTGCTTACGAACCTTCACAGCTATGAGGAACGAAGGAATTCTTATGAACGACTGGCTACTATTTATAATAAATAACATACAAAACCCCCAACGCCATTAATGTTTGGGGGTTTTGCAACTATTCACTTTCAATACGAGTATGACGCAATCGATAGATTTGATAGAAGTTCTTCAGTGTTACTTTTGCAACAGAATATAAAGGAATGGCAATCAGCATACCGATAAACCCATACAATGCTGCCGCTACAATTAATAGCAAGATTATTGTTAATGGATGAATGTTCAGGCGATTCCCCAGTACAACTGGAGCCACAAGATTCCCTTCAAGCTGCTGAACCACTACCATGATAATGAGGACGTAAAAAGCCATGATGGGATCCTGAGTTAAAGCAACTACAAGTGCAGGAATCACCCCTATAATCGGTCCAAAAAATGGCACAACTGCAGTAAGAGCGACGAACAGACCAAGTATTAATGCATAAGGTAATCCAATGATGAGATAACCAATATACATCAGTGTACCATCAACTACCGCGACAATAATTTGACCAATAATATAAGCCGAAAGAGTCTGGTCTATATTTCGCAAAACCTTTCTACCTTCTTCCTGATGATTCGAAGGAAGAAAATTCAACAAGAAGGGCTTTAGCTTGTGGTCATCTTTAAGAAAGTAAAATAATACAAATGGCACGATAACAAGAACAGTTGTGGCGCTTGTAACAGCACCAATAACCTGCATCAGATGATCTCCAAGATTTTGTGTGAGATCTCCGAGAAAGCCTGTGGCTTTTTGCCTCAAATTCTCCATAGAAAGCATGCCCATGTCATTCTTCTCCATCATTTTTTCAGCTTCGCTCGCTGACTGCTTAAGCTTCTCAGGTAGCTCTTTCGTGAGCTTGGAGATCTGTGTTTGAATAGGGTTTGCAAGAAATGTAAAAGCAGTATATAACAAACCAGCGATACTTAAGAAAACGATTAAAATCGCTGTTATGTCTGCCACAAACGGTAGCTTCTTTATTAAACGAACAAGGGGTTTTATCGCATAGTAGAGAAATCCGGCTATCAACACTGGATAGAAGAGTGTTCCAATAATTGTTTTCAAAGGTTTCAGTAAATCAAGTTCCGTAAGAAAATAAATACAAATAAGGACAAGTATAATACCGGTGATATATTTAAAAAAGTCGTGCTTGATCCACATAGGCAGTCTCCTTAATAAAGTTTAGTCGCACTTTTCATATACCACACATCCATCGATTCATAACTTACATTCAAGAAAAAATAATAAATAGTTTGAATATCCTACTATAAACAGACCTAAAAATAAAAACAGAACCATTATGGTTCTGTTTTAACTTTCCAATCCTTATCAGCAGATTATAGCTCCAATAGCTAGCCTTACTTTATAGCATCGTTAAGATATGGGCTAAATTTTCACTTGTGGCTTTTCGGTCAATTCTTTTCTGAGCTCGCTGTCTTGCAAGATCATGAAGGTGCTTTTCACCTTCTGTATCAGGCTTAATCCCAGGAACAGTCGCTGTCCTTCCATCGATTAACGCGACAAATGTGATAAAACAGGTAGCAGCAATCCGTTGGTCACCTGTTAATAGTTGTTCGGCAGTCACTTTTACAAACACCTCCATTGAACTTTTCCCAGTCCAAATCACAAACGCTTCATAATGGACATAGTCTTCCTCCGTTATCGGATGGAGAAATTCAACAGTATCCATAGAAACAGTTACACATTCAAGACGGGAATGTCTCGTCGCAGCTATAGAGGCAAGCATATCCATATCCGCAAGAAGTTTTCCTCCAAACAACGTCCCATGGCTATTTAGATCAGGTGGAAAAATTCGACTACTCTTATACACTCTCGATTCTTTTACTTGTTTCTTCATTGGTTTCCCCCTATGTAGATAATAAAAAGGCGCATACTTTCTATCAGAAAGTATGCGCAATGAATAGACAATACAAATAGTCCTTCAAGCGACACCTCCTATCGACCGTAGGTAAACAGTGTTTTAGAAAAGGCAGGTCTCCTGGCTTGAAGGTTATTAACGGCGCTCCTTCCCTATCCTTGATAAGTGGATCATGCACCTTCTTATTCCTTCTTACAGTGGCGGGACCGCATTGGATTTTCACCAACTTCCCTATTAAACGCTGGATCAGCGTACCTTTTCCATATTATTGAATTGTACAACTCTATTCTTTACGTTTTATAAGACAAAGTCAATCCCTTGCCTTAATCAAACGTTTGTTTAACAATGTATAGCCTTTGGGCGTTTCCTTAAACAAACGTTTATTTAACATCCATCCCGTCTCCATTAAGAAAAGACATTCCAATTTGAAATGCCTTCTTATTTATTCCATCATCAAAGGGTTGACTCGTCTTATAGAAACTTCACATTATTCATTTGTAGATTGATCTACCATCTCTTTTAATTCTGAAATAGTAGATCCTTTAAACCGTTTGCCATCAACAAAAAGCGCTGGTGTTCCAGATACATTCATTTCATCTGCAAATGAACGATCGGTTTTAACTGCACCTTCTCCGGCTCCTTTTTTAAACGCTTTAATCACTTGATTTGTATCTTCTTCACTAACTAAGCCACTAAGCGTCTCTATTAAGAATTTGGGAGTATATACTTCCTGCTTTTCTAATTCTTTATCTTTGGGTTGTTGCTCATAAAGAACGTGATGGAACTGCCAGAATACATCATTGCCGAGCTCGTGATACACCGTCTCTGCAAATTCTGCAGCTCGTTTTGAATCCGCCTGAATAAACGGGTCATTCACGAAATAAAACCTTGCTTTCCCTGTTGCGATTAATTCATCCTGAATTAACGGAAAGAAAGACTCGGTAAAGGTTTTGCAAGAAGGACATTTATAATCCCCAAACTGGATGATTTCAACCGGAGCTGTTTCCTCGCCCAAATGGGGTTGAGCTTCTATTTTGAAACCTTTCGTAGAAGTAGATTGGTTCATAAAATACACTGTCATAAGTAGAATGATAATTGCCACGAGTGAAAGCATCCACTTTGAACTGCGCTTTAATTTCTTTTTTGACTTGGCCATCCTGTCACTTCCCTAGTCCTTCTTTTGTTGAATGATTGGCAAAGACCATCCTCTGTTTTTCATGAACGTCCAGAGACTGTATGGTCCACCCCCACTAAGAAAAAGAGAGACGGACATCGCTAGAAGAGCTATGTCTAATTCATATCCGCCGAGCATACCTGTTGAGCGTTTCACAGTTGTAAGAGCACCGATCAAGATCATTGAAAACAGGACACTCACAATCCGAGTTCCTACTCCAAGAATCATTACAATTCCACCTGTTAATTCAATAAAGCCAACAATATAGGCAAGGAAACCTGACAACCCTATTGTTTCAAAGAAAGCAACTGTACTTGCAATACCTTCAGAGAACTTCAAAAATCCATGAGCAAAAAAAAGCATACCTACTACCAAACGAATTGTTAACAACCCGAGATGGGGATAGGTTTTCATCATAGTTCCTCCCTAGATATTAACATTATTTAACACCGTTCGACACAGTGATCCTTTTAAAATTTATCATAGTGTACGTATGGATTGCAAAAGAACTATGACTTATTTCAACGCTGTTTTTGCCTTCTCGTAAAGGTAGAGTGACGAATAATTTGATTAATTACCTCAGAAAAGACTAAACCAACTGCAATTGATCCAGATATCATAAATGCTCGAGCAGCAAGGTTAATAGCAGTATTGTAATCATTTTGTACAAAGTTTCTCATCGCATCATATGCAAGCCCACCAGGGACAAGCGGAATAATACCGGCAACACTGAAAATGATGACGGGAGTTCGATACTTTTTAGCGAAAAACTGGCTGATAACCGCAATAAAAAATGAAGCTGTTACTGTGGCAATAACAGGATCAATCCCAGAGGCTTCCATACCGTAGTAAATCATCCATCCGCACATGCCAACAAACCCACCCTTTAAGAGGGAAGACTTAGGTGCGTTAAAGAGCAAACCAAACGCAGCACTAGCAATAAAACTCGTAAAGACTTGAGCCATTATAGTCATATCCCCACTCCCTTTCTACAGAAATGACACAACCAGAGCAATACCTGCTCCAATTGCGAAGGCAGTCAGGAATGCCTCAGCCCCTTTTGATAAACCCGAAATAAGATGCCCTGCCATCAAATCTCGAACTGCATTTGTAATGAGAAGGCCCGGTACAAGTGGCATAACAGAACCAATAATAATTTTATCAAGTTGTTCGCCTAGTCCCAGGGAAACAAACAACACAGCTAGAAGGCCAATCACAAAAGAAGCTAGAAACTCGGAAAAGAATTTAATTGGCACGAGACGATTAAATAGGGTCACACTGAAAAAGCCTCCCCCTCCAGCGAGAACAGCAGGGATGAAATCACCCCATACACCTTGAAACATAATAAGAAAACAACCGCTTGCAACCGCTGCTGCAACAAGTTGTTTTGGGAACGTATACCTCTCTGTCATTTTGTCGAGTTTATCTAACTCATAATACGCTTCTTGTATAGATAATTCTCCACTGCTAATTCTTCGAGATATACTATTTACCTTCGTTACTTTATAAAGATCCGTTGTACGATCCGAAATACGGATTAACTGTGTTTTGGATGGTTCCGGCCCTTCAACAGAAAAAATGATGCCTGTAGGTGTTACGTAACTATTCGACTGCGTGGCCCCATACGCGTCCGCAATCCTTGTCATTGTATCCTCTACCCGGTATGTTTCACCACCATTCTGTAGCATTACTTTTCCGGCTAACAGGCATACTTTAATAACGTCATATACATAACTAGTTTGTTTTTCCATTGTTCGCTCCTGTCAGGACTGAAATAATAGAGTAGCAATTACTTTTTAGTTTATCTGAACTATATAGGTTATATCAAATCATTCTTCGGAACGAAAGAGAATGATACTTTTAACTCGTTCTACATAGATCTGCATATTTAGGCCCATAAACAAAAGCGCCGGCTTAAGCCGGCGCTTTTGTTTAATTCGATACTCTCTGCATTTTCGAGTAAATTGACATATAGGTGTTCGATTCTTCTACCTTCCCCATTTCGCGGTAGACCTTTGTTAACCACTGAACCGGTGTAGGGTCTGTTGGATGAAGTTCCATCTCCCAATCAAAGCAAGTGATAGCTTCATCATATTGCTTTAGTTTGTGATAGAGCTTTCCAAGTTGAAACTGTTTATCTGGATCATCCTGAATTTCAGCCATAGTTTGGATTGTCGATAGAATGGAAATATCTTGATTATCATTATCGAGAGGTTTCACCCAGTTGTAGACATATGTGAGATCAAATTCATGAAGCATTCTCGGAATTAATGCATGGAGCAATTGATCGAGATAGTTCTGATTACCCTTTACTCGAAGACAGGATTGAAGCATATCGAGGTTAATAGAAGAGAACGTTGTTTCTTGATCTTCTATAGCCGTGATAAGAAGAGCACACTCACTTTTTGTAATGGTATCCTGACGTTCAGTCAGCAAATTAATGGCTTCGCTTGTTTTCTTTAAATACATGAAGGCTTGAAAAGCATTCTTCCGAAGAGTTGGATGATGAGGTGCCTCTCTATGCATATTCCATAATAGGAGTGCACGTTCTGATTCAGAAAATTGATCGTCGATTATGGCCAGTGGATCAATTTCATTATTGTCTGAGGATAGAAGGTAAAGCTGAAGGCGTAATGCAGAAAGATCAGTGTTACGTTTTTCTTTCAAAAAAAGGGATTCAAGGTAAGCGTGATGATTCCTAAGATCATCATAAGCGTATATTTCAGCAAATAGTGGGTCAGCCTCACTTAATTCATGGACTCCTCCATCATAGAGACTTCTCACTTTCTGGTATTCTAACTTTCGAGTAAGCTCTCTGGCCCATTTATTGACGGGGTCAAAATGAAGCAACGTCGCAAGGATTTGAAAGGCAAGACGCATCTGGCCATTTCTTCTATATTCGTAAAAGTGTTTTTTCATGAGTTTTATAATGGTGTCTGCGGAAAGAAAAGAGTCAAAATATGAGAAAATAAAGGCTGTTTCCTGGGGAGTGTATCGTTTTTGAACAGAATGAAAGACCTGCTTTGTGGATTTTAGATGGAATGTTTTTTCGAAAAGAAAGCGATCAATGAGCGGATGAGGAGATTTAAGCACAATCCCATTCTGAAAAGCTTTTTCGATGAGAGATCCACTTTTCACGTCTGCGGTTTTTCCAGTGATGAAATCATCTTTATAAAAGAAGAGATAAAATTTGCTTCCATTTCCCTTCACGGCTTCAAGAATCTTAATTCTATGATGAATTGCGAGCCTCTCCACACGTAATTGGATATGTCGTTGATTCGAGATAACGGTAACACTCTGGGGTTGCTCGATCATTGGAATACCTCCCTGGAAGAGCTTAATTTAATTGCTTCCACTTTTATTTTACCACTCTCATCCATATGAAGAAAGAGAACAATTCAAGGGATTGAAAAAGTGCTTCTTACACGCGTTGCTTCAACTTACGATGTTATCCTTTCAACAAATGAGTCTTTTCTTGATTCACATGTGTTTCCGTAACCATTCAGCAATAATATTTTTCAGTTCCTGATCTACAGGATGCTTTACCTGATGTTTGTAATCGCTCATTATGGCGGACATCAGGTCTTCAACTGCTGTTTTCCTTAGAGAACTGTCTACCTCCTTCCATTAATTAGTGTTTGAACAATCTTCAACCTGATGGGATGTAACATTGTATTTGCTTTGGATTTACTCATAATTCCTCCTTAGAATTACTGAAAAAGTTATCATTACTAGTAATGATAATTTATTTTTAGTAAAAATAATTAAATCAGTAATTTTACAACGTAAGATTATGTTACACTTTTTATATTAAATGCTTCTCTAGCCATGTATAATAGATTTTTATGCTTCGGAATCTATCTTCGTATAAAAGCTGTCTGAAAATACGGTATTTTTCCAAATTTTTATAATTAAAGACCGCAAACGAGTTAGACTCTGAACGTTTTAGGGAAGATGAGTAATAGCTCACATTCTTCTCCCTAAACTATTATAGAAGGGATGTACATATGGATATTCTAAAAACGATTGTTTCTGCTGGTAATGAACTTATCTGGTCGAATGTATTGATTGTTATTCTAATCGGAGTTGGCCTTTATTTTACGGTCCGATCACGATTTGTTCAGTTCCGTCTATTCGGTGAAATGTTCCACGTTCTTGCTGAAAAGGACACCATGAAAGGAAGAAAAAACTCTGTTTCCAGCTTACAGGCATTCTTTATTAGTACAGCGTCACGAGTTGGTACTGGTAACCTTGCCGGTGTTGCATCTGCCGTAAGTATCGGTGGCCCAGGTGCCGTCTTCTGGATGTGGGTAATTGCCCTTCTTGGTTCAGCAAGTGGATTTGTTGAAAGCACACTTGCTCAGATTTACAAAGTGCGCGACGGTGATGATTTTCGAGGTGGTCCTGCCTACTATATGCAGCGCGCTTTAAATGCAAGATGGCTTGGTATTATCTTCGCGGTGTTGATCACGTTCAGCTTTGGGCTTGTGTTTAACTCTGTCCAATCTAATACGATTGCACTTGCATTTGAGAATTCTTTCAACGTCAACAGATGGTTACTCGGTGCTATCATTACCGCTGCGACAGCGATCATTATTTTCGGTGGTGTACGTCGAATTGCAGTTGTATCGCAAATTATCGTGCCAATCATGGCCGGAATCTACATTATTGTTGCAGCATTCGTTCTTATTGTTAACTTCACTGAGATACCAGCTATGATCGCCCTTATTTTCCAGCACGCTTTCGGTTTCAAAGAAGTAACCGCCGGCGGCGTTGGTGCTGCTATGTCACTCGGTATTAAGCGGGGGCTATTCTCAAACGAAGCTGGTATGGGTAGTGCACCAAACGCGGCTGCAACAGCCGATGTCTCTCACCCTGTAAAGCAGGGACTTATTCAGGCGCTTGGCGTATTCGTTGATACACTCTTAATTGCAACTGCTACTGCCTTTATGATCTTAATGTCAAACGGTTATGTCGATTCATCACTTGATGGCGTTCAGCTCACCCAGGAAGCTATGAATCAGCACCTTGGAAGTGGAGCAGGTATATTTGTAGCCGTTGCCGTTCTCCTCTTTGCATTTAGTTCCATTATTGGTAACTATTACTATGGTGAGACGAACATTGAATTTATTAAATCTAGTAAACCGGCGCTTCTCATCTATCGTCTTGCTGTTCTAGGAATGGTTATGTTCGGTGCTAAAGCAGGGTTTGCAATTGTTTGGAGCATGGCAGACCTATCAATGGGTCTTATGGCGCTTCTCAACTTAATTGTCATAGCGATTATTGGTAAGGTAGCGTTTGTAGCGTTAAATGATTACAGAGATCAGCGAAAAGCTGGTTTAGATCCTCAATTCTATGCAGATACGATTAAAGGATTAAAATCAGATATCTGGACGAACAAACCAATTAAAGATAAATCAAACTAATTTACCATTTTTACCCCTTGAAGTGAGATAGCCGTTTGCTATCTCACTTCAAGGGGTATTTTCTTTACTAGATACAGGAAGGGAGCGTTATAACAAATGGCTAATAATAAAGGATTAAGTGACAAAGTAAAAGGCGCTGTTTCCAAAACAAAAGGTGAAGTAAAAGACCAGGTTGGCAATGCAAAAAATGACCAACGTCTTCAAGAAGAAGGTAAGCTCGATAAATCGAAAGGCAATTACCAGGACCGAAAGGGAAATCTTAAAGACAAAATATAAGCACAAGAAAAGGATAGCGAGAGTCGCTATCCTTTTCTTGTGCTTATTGTGTGTAAGTCCCTATTAAGAGCCTCGCTTTACGAACTGCCTTCATTATTGTTAAGCTTTTTCATGTTATCTTGAAGGTCCAGAATTCGCTTCGTACCTTCATCGCGGAGACGTTTGTTCTCATCCTCAATCGCGCGAGTCTCTTCCATGCCTTTAACGATTGTATTCCAGGATTCCTCGATCGTTTCAATCTTTACGCTTGGACGACCTGATAACTTAGCAATTTCCACACTCTGGTTAGAAATATTCTGCGCATTATTCTTCAGCATTTCGTTTGTGCGACGATCTAGCTCATCCATAGAGTCTGCAACAAGCTTCTGTCTTTTGGCTGTAACAGCCTGGATTACACCGTTTTTAAAGACCGGAATTGTAATAATAAAGGCTGAATTAATTTTGCCAATTAGCTTTGTATTGCCTCGTTGTAACAGTCGGATTTGTGGTGCCGTTTGGATCGAAACCATCCTTGCCATCTCAAGATCATAAATTCGTTCCTCGAGGGTTTGAATCGCATTATTTAACGTATCAAGCTCCATTTGCGCCATCTGATCTCCAGCACTAACCTTTTGCTGAATGGCAGGAACTTTTTCTTGTAGTTCTTCAAGTTTAATCTGCCCCGCGACCACATACTTTTCAAGCTCAACATAATAATTAAGGTTATGCTGATACATGTCATCAAGTGTGACTGTTGATCGGGACATTTCGTCCTTATACTTGGATATTTCAACGTGGACTTTCTCAATTTCTCCGCCTAGAGTTTGATATTTCCCAAATATCTTTTCTACCATATCATTGCCCTTTTTAAAGAATTTCGATAGAAAACCAGTTTTCGGCTCCTCAAAGTCTTTCTTATCAAAACGATCCATGATCTTCCCTAGCTGCTTAAGCATGTCACCAGAGTCCGTTACGCTCGTAGTACGCATCATCGATAGAATTTTATCGGAGAACTGAGAAATCTCAACCGCTGGTTCTTTCCCAAATTCGAGTAACGCCATTTGATCTCTTACGTCAATTTCACCGGCAAGCTTCTGAACCTCTTGCTCTTCCCGAAGCTTTAAACGAATATCATCGGCCTTCGCTTCCGTGATTTCTTCGTTTTTATCAAGTGTTGTAATACCTGTTTCATTTGTCATTGACGTTCACTCCCTTAATTATAGTTTAATGGATTTAAATAACTTTCTAAACACAGAAGGTTCTTTAAAATCCTGTCGAAAAGCCATCTCTTCAAGCCAGTGTGTATCAAAATGATTAGAATCAATGAACCGCTCAATGCACTGATGGCCGGGTGGATTATAGAGAATAATATCGATACCAAATTCATTTAACAGATGGAGCACTGCTGCATCTGATCGAGATAATGTGCCATTCAACTCTGTATTGTACAAAACTACTTTCGGGACTTCCTGGGAATAATCAAATGTTTGCAATAAATTCACGAATTCTTCAGGAAGCTTAGTGGTTTGTGAGAAAAGGTATAATTTCATTTCCTCTATGCCTTCAGCACCTTCAGGCAGTAGTTTAGGGTTCGCACACATTCTTGAGATCGCCTGTCCAATTGCCTTTTGCGTTTCAATAGGAAGATGCTTATACTGCCACCAGTTTCCCTGCATCATAAGCTCTGGGTCAAGATAGCCTTCCCTATTTAATGAGTGCTGATAGTGGAACTTTTGATTTGCCTTCGTTTCTTTTGTAAATGGAAATTGACGAATCATCACTGTTGATTTTAGTTCACTTAGATCCTGAAGCCTATTCCAATATTCTTTTCTATTTTCAGAGATCCCCATTATTTTTGCAAACAACGCTGGAATGTGGACGGTCCCGTTTTCAACTTTAAAATTAGGTCTAATGAATGCTTTTTCCTTTGCGATCAAAAATAATTCATCATACGTCGTCTTGAGGGTAACTGATTTTGGAGAATATGTTCTCAGTTGCCATGGCTTATATAACTGCGAGCCTTCATGGTGAAGAACCGTATCCATTTCCTTCGTTGCTCGATAGGCTATTGTAGAACGGCGCTCGGGTTTTTCAATAGGAAATGGTTCAAGTGCTACTTTTGATGGGAGCTTTTTCTTTTGTGTAAAACGGTCTTCAGGATCTATTTCACTAAGAGAATCAGATCCTTCAGGGTGAAAATAGAGAACATCACATCCGAGAATAACCGAATAAAGAAGAAAATATTGCTGACTCTTTGAAGCTTCTCCATACCAAACGATTCCTGGCATTTCCATATCAATTTCAACCTCTTCAAGCCATGGATCAAGATGATTCCATGTCCACTTCATTAGATCGACTAGTACTCTACGAAAATCCGGATGGCTAAATCCACCTTCGTGATGCTGTTCAAACAATTCAAGAACGGTGATTAAAGATTTTCGTAAATGACGATGCATAGCAGGATGCCTGTGAGATGGAATTAGGGTCGCTCCTTCTAAAAACGCTACAAAGCGATTCGCAGATAGCCCGTTTTCTTTCTGGTTGATCGAATGGATCGATTGGATCGCCTGAAGCCGTTCAGGAGTAATGACCTTATTTAGGTCTTCGCTTAAAACATGAAACTTCTCTGACTGATAAAGTTCATGGAGCTTAAGAAAATACTCGTTCTCATCGTAATCACTACCCAGAAACCGCCATGCAGCCTGAGTTACAATTAATTCTTTCCCATTCTCATAAGGAGATCGTTCTGGAAATGTTCTATATAATAGTTCTAGTGAATTCTCATCTTCAATTGGCGCATTCTTTATGAGAATCTGATCAAAGTGATTCATGATGGTCTCCCCGCTTTCTCATTCCTTCCCTGGGATGGCCAGAGAGCCAATCACGCCCTCCTGCACTATTCCTCTTGTCTAACCTTCGCTTCAATATAACATCTTCTTAAAAACAGAATAACATACTATTTCTTCCATTATTAAATTCTTTGTTCTGTAGCCATCCTAATAAAGGATTGATTTAAAATAGAGTCTACTACTTCATCGGATGCAGCCATTCCAACTGCTTTTGTACAGTTTAACTCAGGGTGAGTTTCCAGTACTTCACCATGTGCAGGAACATACCCACTATCGCCATAGCGAACCAACTCATAATCTAGCAACGAATCACCTGCAGTATAAATATAAGAGAGGTTTAACTCGTTTTTCAAATACGCTACAGCGTTCCATTTATTCACCGGATCTGGAACGAAATATAGCTTTCTCCCCTGTAAGCTGGGTTGCCATCCCTGCTCTCTTGCCCATTCGAACAAAAAAGTGAGTTCTGTTTGCGAGACTTGATCACGTTTAATGATCAGGTACACAAAAAGATAATCCGCATGACGAATACGTTCAATCCAGTTTCCTGTAACTAGAGACTCTAGCTTGCTCACAAAGTCATCTAGAGGCAAACATTCCGCTAGAGAGGTTCGAATTTGATCTGACCACTCCTGAACCACTTCACCATTTTTCAAAATATGCCCGCCGTTACTTGTAATGGCGTACTCAGGCTTCAAAACCGATTGAAAAAGCGAGATCCTACTGTATTGTTGGATCGTACGAGTCGTAACGGGAATAAAATACATCTCTTTCATCAACGTCTGCAAGAGGTTTTTTGTTCGATTCGAAATATAAGAGATCTCTTTTCCTTCAAGCGTTTCAATTAGTTCATAATCCAGTGCTGAATACTGTTCAATCATTTTCCTGGAATAAATTAATGTGCGATCTAAATCGCTTGCGAATGCCCTCATCCCTCTTGCTCCAATGGTTTAATTAGACCACAGCAGGAGTAAGACATTCCTGTATATTCCTCAATAGGTACTCCGCGATCTCTTGCGAGGACGTGAATGTGCTTGAGGCTCATTTCAGCATCCGGATGGACGAGGATTTTCCATGGTACACGTCTTAATAGCACACGCGTTGTTTCTCCGACGCCAGGCTTAATAAAATGACTATTTGTCATACCATAATCGCGTTGAATATTTTCAATCGACTTACGGCCCTTCCATTGGGGTTTAAGGTCTTCCTCTACGATCTCGGACAACCCTTTGTCAACTTCTTCCTCAATTAAAGGAAACTGCGTGCAAATAGTATCAACATACAGGTTTGAGACATCTTCTGAAAGAAGCTCGGAATAGTATTTCCCTCCATGAAAATCACCGTCCTTAATCCATTTAGTATTAAGAACCGTTCGACTGACAAGGCCTGAAACCGTTGAATTAAGGCAGGCACTTGGAATAAGAAAATCTTCTCTCGTTCCATAAAGCTCTGAGCAGTCTCCCGGATCGGCAAGGACAGCAAGTTTGCTTGATAGACTTGTCCCGTTCGAGTCATTAAATACAGCGACAGATTTCGTTAATTCTCGAGTAATGGCTCCTTTTCCGGTCCATCCATCAATAAAAGTAATCTCATGATCCGGGTGATGATTAAGAATATACTTGAGCGCTTCGGTATCAATGCCTCGATCACGAATAATCGATATACTAAAGTGCGGCAGTTCTCGATTATACTTGTAAGAAATATACCGTTTAATCAATACACCAATTGGAGTACCTGCACGGGCAAGTGAAACGAGCGCTACTTTAAAGCCTCTTTCTGCAATAATCTGCTCTGCAACAACGCCGACAGCCACAGCTACTTTACGCTTTGTTTCTTCTAAAGAGTGATAAAAAAGCGACATATATTCTTCTGATGGCTTGTATTCAATTGGAAGCATCTCTGAGTAATGTGTCCCTTGTTGAATCGCCTGTTCTCGTTCTGTTGTACTCTTCTCCATGCTTATCTCTGATAAGTCTTTCAAAAGGAATGTAACATCTTCATCGGGGTAGCTCCCCATCTTAGTTATCTGGACAGTCATTTTTCCACCTCTTTCTTCAAGAACAAGTTACGATATGAATGGTAGTTATATTTCTTTCTACTAACAATGAGGTAAGCGCGTTTGTATCCTCTACAGAAACATTCTTCTCAAAGAAAAGGATCACACGGTCATACTCTCCCTCGGGAATGTTGTACACATAGTGTTGAACTTCACGCTCCTCAGGATTAGGAAAAGTGAATCCGCTTCGAATGGCATATCCTTCTTCATCAACTGGTTGAATTGGGCTTCGTGTCGTAGAATGGTAATAGACTTCTCCAGTCAAGTAGGAGGCAATTTTCATTGGAATGTACATAAACTCACCAGTACCTAAACATAACGTCTTACCAGCTGGTACTTCTCTATTTAAATGATTCGATGCATTTTGACATGATTCCTCTATCTTCGCTTTATCCAACTCATTAATTCCAAACCTACCGCTATCGGAAAGGTAGTTACGTTCTGACAGTTGACGGAAACTCGATGAAACATCATGCCAGTTTAGAAACGCTTCCGGACAATCCGGTTTACTTTTTTGGAAATCAATAATCGGTTGTTCAAGAGGCTGTCCTTCAAATTCAATTGTCCCTTTTAGAAGTGAATGAACCTTTATCGTAATGTTTAACTCTTCTTCTAGGAATCTATATTGCTCAATGTGCTCCTCTGATCGCCAGTCTAATAGAGAGAGAACAACATATTGTTTACGAGGGTACTTTGCGTGAAGCTCCTTAATAATATTGAGACATGTTTTCCCTGTTGTAATCTCGTCGTCTACTAACAGAACCGGATGGGGTTGCTGAAGGATTAATGGATCGGCATAACACCGCTGATCCACTGCATGGGAATGTTCCTCTTTAAAGTTAAACTCCGGAGAAATCCCGTTTGCATTTTCTCTTGTTGTGTGAATATAATAACCTTTCTCGAAGCAGTCAAAGACGGCGTGACCAAGCGCTGTTGCTGTTTCAGCAAAGCCAATCACGATCGGCTCCTCCTCAAGATTCAGAGGCCTGCTCTGTAACAGTCTGTATGCTTTCTTCCGTTTTTCTCTGTTATTCGCCAGAAAGGCATCTCTAACTTCTTGTAAATAGGCTAAAGAGTGACCAGATTCGTTCTCGTAATAAGTTAGAGCTAGAAGCCCCGAGGCAAGGAGGGGTTTATAGGGATCCACTGGAATATGTTTACCCAGCATCCTACTAACAAAAAGAAACCCTCGCTTTTTATTTATTCTGGCTGCCATCGTAAAGAATTCGTCAATTGGTATGGTTAATTTGTTCTCTGTGATTTCCAGATTCACGCTCATGTTCGACAGAATTGGAAAATGGTATTGGGTCGGCAAGCATCTTGATGAAATTGTACGTGTCATGATACACCCCGTATATGTTAGATTTGGTTAAAATTTTCATAGCCCATTTATAGTGTGGCTTTACTTCATTCATTTTGTTGTATGAACTGCTTTTCAGTACGCCAATTTCTCCATTAGCATTCTCGATAATACTTAATGCATCGTGGTATTCCTCGTACGTTACAACGTTCAGGCTTTGAACAACTTTTACATGAGAGGGATGGACTACCGTTTTTCCTGTCAATCCGTTAGATAAATCTAGTAATGTTTCATTCAATAATCCTGCGTTGTATGTGTTCACAGTAGCTTCCAAGCTTTCGTCCAGGTCTTCTCTCTTGCTATTAAAATACTCCCAGACCGGGCCAGATACAACAAACCGTCTCCCAAAATAATTCATAACATCGGAAATGAAATCTCTCATGATGGATATATCATATATGGGGGTCTGGGCACTGCGACGAATGCCGTACAGCCCACAGAGATCTGTAGCACCAATTCGCACATTCAGAATAGAAGATTCGTATTGCTCAAATAGAGCAGATAGCGTTTCGAACTCCTTATACCTGGATTCTTTGTATAAAAGCTCAGGTGATTCTAAAATTGGCATGGCAAATAAACGTGTTCCTGATTTAGCAACAGTCCGTTTTAGAGCTTGCAGATACACGCTACCGTTAGATGATGAGAACTTAGGTAATACAAACCCAGTTAAGTATCCAATAGAGGTACCAAGCTTTTCTGCTACTTCAGTTAACTGAGTTGCAGAACGCACGCGGATAAAAATAAAGGGTAATGTGACCCAATCTAGATTACCCTGTGTCATAGCGCTTTCGATTTTTTTCAGATGAACAACTGTCTGATTAACTGCTTCAGCTAAGCGATTATCTCCAACTGCATCTTCTAGATCAAGAACGATTGTACAAACTTCTTTGTATTTCTGATGTATAACTAAATCTGCAATGTCCTCTCTGATTGCAGGCATATAAAGAGCCGCTCCAACGGCATACGAAAGAATTTCCTTTGATTCATACTTACTGACCGAAGCTGGCCTCTTAAAAAAGACACGCTCTTTCTGAGAATCCGAAAGGTATTGAAAATATTCCAGCACCTTCACCCCCTATTGAAATTATTAAATTAAGAATCGATATTAAAGAATAAAAAAAGAAGGAGAGCACAGGCGTCTCCTCCTTATTATGCTATTCGTTCTCTTTTGCTGACGCTGTTTCTTCTGCATATGGTCTATTTTTGTTATTATAGTAATGCACAACGAAGGTTCCAAGGAACGCTGCAACTATGATACCGAAGAAAGCAAAATGAGGCACATGAATATCAAAGACACTCAAGAACATTTTAAGTGCAATAATAGCAATTAATACGAACGCTGTATTTTCCATTTCGGGTATCTTTTCGATTAGCTTAAGGAAAACCCCAGCAACTGTTCTCATCAAAAGAATACCGATCATCCCTCCAAGTAAGAGAACCCATATCTGTTCTGAAATAGCAAGGGCAGCCAGGATACTATCTGCTGAAAAGGCGATGTCCATTAATTCTACCGAAATGACAGTAGCCCAGAAAATACCGAACGTTCGAACGAGCCAGCTGTCCTTTTTCATTCCATCAGG
Source organism: Pseudalkalibacillus hwajinpoensis (assembly GCF_039851965.1). Taxonomy (NCBI): domain Bacteria; kingdom Bacillati; phylum Bacillota; class Bacilli; order Caryophanales; family Guptibacillaceae; genus Guptibacillus; species Guptibacillus hwajinpoensis. Next base: position 1,851,856 of record NZ_CP156674.1, read on the forward strand.
ATTTTCTTCTTCACCCTTCTTTCTGAAGTGTTGAATCACAATCCAGGCAAGGTAAGCTGCACCGAATAGTTTTATCCACCAGAATTTAATCAGATACATTCCAATACCAATAAATAAGAAACGGAAGAAATAGGCTCCAATTAAACCGTAAGTAAGAGCTTTTCTGCGTTTCTCTGGTGGAAGGTGTTTAACCATTACTGCGAGTACCAGTGCATTATCAGCAGATAACAGTCCTTCTAGTAAGACTAGCGTACCTATAAGACCCCACGAAACAGGGTCAGTTAAAACTTCTCTCCACATTTCCCAATCAAAGAAAGAGGCATATGTGTTTAGAATTTCTTGTAAAATTTCCACTTGATGTTTCCTCCTAATGTCAACTTGCTAGGCGACCTTAAACGTCCAGGCCATAATTTTTGCAAAGGGCTGCGAGACCACCTGAAAAACCGCTTCCTACTGCGTTAAACTTCCATTCTCCACCGTGACGGTAGAGCTCACAAACAACTACAGCTGTTTCAATCGAAAAATCTTCGCCAAGATCAAAACGAAGAAGCTCCTCACCACTTGCGTCATCTGCTAAACGAACAAAAGCGTTTGAAACCTGTCCAAAATTCTGGTGACGCATTTCAGCATCATGAATGGTTACGGTAATTCCAATTTTATCTACATGAGCAGGGATCTTTGAGAAGTCGACTACGAGCTGTTCATCATCCCCATCACCTTCACCAGTTCGGTTATCTCCTGTATGAACCACTGATTTACTCGGATGCTCGAGGTTGTTATAGAAAATAAAATCCAGATCATCCTGACAGCGTTTATTCGAATCGACTAGAAACGCAGATGCATCAAGGTCAAAATCAATTCCACCCTGATATTTATTCGTATCCCAGCCAAGGCCGATAAGTCCTTTAACCATTCCAGGGTTCGTTTTCGTTAGGTCAATTCGTTGACCTTTTGAAAGTTGTATAGCCAATGTCATCCCCCAAATCGCGTTTATATTGGAATGGCAAGAGGGAGAAGAGTCCCTCTTGCCACGAAGAAGATATTATCCTACCTGTAAGCCAAAATCAGAAGCGATTCTAGCAAGTCCACCCTCGTAGCCAGATCCAACTGCAGAGAATTTCCACTCGCCATTGTGTCGGTATAGTTCTCCAACGATAATAGCTGTCTCGATGGAGAAATCTTCTCCAAGATCATAGCGAATCAATTCTTCATTGGAATCTTCATTAAGGATGCGCACGAACGCATTGGATACCTGTCCAAAGTTCTGGTTACGTGCTTCTGCATCGTGAATTGTAATTACAAACGAAATCTTTTCAACAGAGGCAGGAACATCCTGAAGATGAACGTTTACTTTCTCGTCGTCACCATCGCCCTCGCCAGTACGGTTATCACCAGTGTGGACAACAGATCCACCCCCACCTTCAGTCTGGTTATAGAAAACAAAGTCTTTGTCAGAAGCGCATTTGCCGGTGCTATCTAACAAGAAAATGCTTGCATCGAGGTCAAAATCATTTCCACCATCGTACTTGTTTGTGTCCCATCCAAGTCCTACGATTACTTTCGTTAGTCCAGGATTTGTTTTTGTTAAATCTACCTTTTGTCCTTTTGATAATGATACAGCCATGCTATTCATCCCCTTTTAGAATTTTAGTAGTTTAGTATTTCTTTGCAATATCACTTAAGCCAGCGTCGTTTGTTCCATTTCCGATTGCAGCAAACTTCCATTCAGAGCCGTGACGGTAGATCTCCGCTACAAATAGGCTTGTCTTACCTGAATAGTTGTCTGTGAGATTAAACTTAATCAGCTCTTCACGATTCGTCTGGTTCACTACGCGGATAAAAGCATTTTGAATCATACCGAAATCCTGCTTTCGCTTCACTGCATCATAAATATTTACGACAAACACTAGCTTCGTAATGCGATCAGGTACTTTGTTGAGGTCAACCATGATTTGCTCATCGTCACCATCGCCATCTCCTGTCAAGTTATCACCTGTATGGTTCACACTCTGACATGCGCTTTTCAGGTTACCGAAGTAAATCAAGTCTTTTTTCGAAGTGAGCTTGTCATCCTCAAGCATAAGAATGGAAGCATCACAGTCAACGTTTGCTCCTCCACCGCTACCGCCTCCGAAAAGACCACCAAGTAGGCCGCCGCCTTTTTTTTGCTCAACTGGATCCCAGCCAAGGCCAACCATAATCTTAGAAAGGCCAGCATTTCCTTTTGTTAGGTCAATTCGTTGACCCTTTTGTAAAGAAATTGTCAAATTGTATCACTCCCGTTGGTAGATTTAAATCGAGTATGAGGTTATGCACCTTAACTTTCAATTTGTGTATTATCCTGTTATACGAGCCCAGTTCCAAAAAGTTTCATGTTTCAACAAAAAAATTATTTTCTCCAACATGAAAACCTATTCTTTCTATTTAAAACTAACATATTTTCAGACAAAATGAATCAATTAACATCTGGATAATGGTTATTGTATGAGAATAAGTTGTCGATTCTGTCAATTATCCACGCTATAGCTCATTTAATGACATCTTTCCCCATTAATTCCATAAAGTTCAATTTCTGTCAGAGGGGTTTATTACTCCTTAAGGGTAGGATCAACCAATCTGGAAATTCATTTAGAAGGCAATTGTACAACACTTCATAACACATCCGGTCAATATCTTTTATATGGAAGAAGTTGGCGTTTTCAATAAATCTTCCAGTCATCGTATCTCTAGCTTTTATAGCAATCTAAAATTAGCACCACCAATACCTATGTTCCAGAGGATTATCTGAAGAACGATACGATAGCTTTTAGGTAAGAATTACTTCTTTCTCAATATGACTCGCACGGATTCCAAGAGCTGGTGATAATGGTTGGGTCTCGTGATTCCCATGTAAAAGTAATTTAATTGCTTCATATGGAATATTCACACCTGATAGACAGCTAATATTTAGTCCACCTGCCATGCGAGGATTTATCTCAAGCAGCTTTGGTATACCATTACTAAATTTAACTTGTATATTCGAAATGAAGTCAATGTTGTACTCATTATGTAGCGCACGAGCAAGATCAAGGAGTGCCTTATTATCCTCTAATTCTCTTACTCTACCCTCCACTTTTTTTCGCGGAATGGCCAGATGTAATTCCCCATCATAGGCAAGGCAATCAATACTGTACTCAAAGCCTTCGAGAAACTCAAGAACCATTAATTCTGGGAACGTTTCTTCCTGACTTAAAATAGAGCAGGCATGTTCAAATGAAATGCGTCTCGATATACCTTCTGTCAGCAATTCTTCAATCGTTTCTTGTCCTTCTTTAATGACACGAAAGCCATTCGCTCCTTCACCGATTACGGGCTTGAAACACACAGTATGACCTTTCTTAACGAGGAAGTCGTAGGCTTTTCTAAAATCATGAACATTGTTGACCACAACGTAATCAGGAATAGGGACGAGTGGAATACCTTTTTCTTCTTCACGTTCGGTGATTGACTGGTACATAGCCGCTTTATTATCCATCAATGCCATTAATTCTGCGTCACATACGAGGACTTTAACTCCAATTTCATGAAACCTAAGAAGGTTCTGGGAGATTAGGACATTCTCTTTACGTGGCACGAATACATCTATTCTCTTCTCAATACATACTTGAAGACAGTAATCGATATAAGCTTCACCACTAATGTCAGGTTCAACAAAAGCCTGATCACAATACTGTAAATACAGGGCATCTCTATTCGGATGGGATCCGTATATTTCAAACTTCATTCTATCGTCATTATTTCGAATCAATTCAATGTAATGAGCAACTGTTGTAAACCATCTGTTAAACCAAATTTTCGTCATTTTTTACTCCTTCTATGTTGTTAATGCTATGATCCCGCTACCCAGTTCATTCCCCAGTTATAAGCACGATCAATTTGTTGATGGCCACTGAAGTACTCCACAAGTCTTTCTATTTTAAACGTACTGTTTCTTACGTTCTCTACCATTGCAATAGCACACATATTTTGACCGTTCCGGTGCTCATCCAGTTTCACAATAATATCCTCTCCATTTTGATAGGTGAGGGTAACGACACCATCAGCTTCTGACCAGTTTACAGCGCCTTCGTAAATAAAAGCGTAAATAACAATTCTCTTAATCTCTGAAACCCTACTTCCGTTAATTCTTAGATTTTCTCCGCCTGCTACCGCTCCAGTCCGATCATCAGCGTCTAACTGCATGTATGGAAAGTAATCAAAAGCACCGAACGCATTTCCAAGAGCTTGAACACATCCCTTTTCTCCGTTTTGAAGTTCATATAAACACCCAAGGTCAAGATCCGTCTTCTTGGACTGACCTTTAAATAGCGAGGAAAGAAAGCCTGACTGCCTCTGCTTCTCATCCAGACTCCAATTTAAATTCACAAGAATTTCACCCATTGGTTGATTTGATTTTGAAAGATTAATAGATTCGCCTTTTTTCTTTAATTCAATCATCATAGCATCCCTATTTCAATAAAATCACATTCCAATTTTAAACATTCGACAAAACTACAAAATAGTCCTTTATTCGGCAAAATTAAAATAATTAACTTGTCCTTCTCCAAGTCTCGACAAGATTATCAATTTTTCCCGCAAAAAAAAGTGTGCATCTTCTTAGACACACACTTACTCAAAGCCGTTAATTAATCTGATCTAGTAATCGATAGGCTTCTTCTGTCGTTTTAACACCCAATAGCTTCTGTCTAAATTCATCATCCATCAGCTGACGCGATAGCATCTGTAGGATTTTAAGATGGGCGTCTCCTTCACTTTCTTTTGGAACAGCAATCATAAAGATTAGCCTAGCTTCCGTTCCATCAAGACTGTTCCAGTCGATCCCTTCTCGTTTCACTCCAAACACAACACGAGGTTCACGAACAGCGGAAGATTTTCCGTGTGGTATAGCAATGTTCATTCCAATACCCGTCGAGCTTTCATTTTCGCGACTGATGATAGCTTCTCTGAATAGTGAGCTTGAATCAAGCACGCCTTCTTTTTCTAGCTTTGCAATCATTTCATCGATAACATCATCACGTGTTGAACCCTTCAAGTTAGTATCAATCAATTTCTGATTCGTTATATCTGTGAGTTTGCTAATCTCACCAATAGCAGAAGCAGCTTGATTACTTTGAAGAGATTTTTCTTCTATGTTACTATCCACATCAACTTGTACGCCTGTTCCTGCTACTTCCATGACCGCATCTTTTTTCAAAAGATTAACAAGAATAGCTGTGACGAAAGCACCTGCTATGACAGCAACAAAGAACATTAGGACGTTATCAATGGCTCCTAGTACTGCTACAATCGGTCCACCGTGAGCCACTCTGTCCCCTACATTTCCCATCATCGCAATGACTGAACCTGTAATGGAACCCGCCATAATACTTGGAATCACTCGAAGTGGATCTTGGGCTGCAAACGGAATCGCCCCCTCTGTAATTCCGAAAAGTCCCATAGTAAAGGATGCTTTCCCAGTTTCGCGTTCAGCTTCCTCATATTTACGTTTCTTTAGAAAAGTTGCAAGCCCCATGCCAATCGGCGGAATACAAATGGCAGCAGCGATCGGTCCCATAATTTCGTAATTTCCTTCTCCGATCATGGCTGCCCCAAACAAGAAAGCCACTTTATTAACTGGTCCACCCATATCGAAAGAAATCATAGCACCGAGAATCACAGCTAAGAGAATTGAGCTTGTGCCCTGCATGCCTGCGAGCCAATCTGTTAATGTTACAAATACCTGTGCAACTGGCGCACCTACGATAAATACAAATACAAGACCAACGATCAATGAAGCGAAGACGGGTATGATAATAATCGGCATAATCGGTTGAACTGATTTCGGAACTTTCATCTTCTTAATAGCTAGCGCTACGTATCCTGCAAGAAAACCAGCAATAATACCGCCAATAAATCCAGCTCCCGCTTCACTTCCATAAAAACTTCCATTCGCTGCGATGTAACCGCCTATAATACCTGGTGCGAGTCCTGGACGGTCAGCAATGCTATACGCAATGAATCCCGAAAGAATCGGAATCATAAATGTAAATGACGCACCACCAAGCTGTTCAATCGTTTTCCAGAACGAGTCTTCCGGAATAACAAGACCGCTTTCCGTTGGCTTTCCACCGATTGTCAATGCAATGGCAATTAATAATCCTCCAACAACGATAAACGGGATCATATAGGACACACCGTTCATTAAATGACGGTAAATGGGGTTTTGCTTGTCTTTCTTTTCTTTTTTATACTCATCGATTGATTTACCACCACTAGATTGGAAGACTGGAACTTCACCATTCTGATGCTTCTTAATTAATTCTTCAGGCTTACGGATACCCTCCTGAACTCCCACTACGAGAACTTTCTTTCCGACAAAACGATCTTTTTCTACTGTTTTGTCGGCTGCAATAATGATTCCATCTGCTTCTTGAATATCTTTTTCAGTAAACTTATTTTCCACACCTATTGAACCCTGTGTTTCTACTTTCATATCAACGCCCATCTTGTCGGCCGCTTTCTGAAGATTTTCTGCTGCCATATAGGTGTGCGCTATTCCATTCGGACATGATGTAATCGCTAACAGTTTCATACACGTTCCCTCTCTTCCATCGTAATCGCTTACACCAATAGTAACTGACGATGCTTCAGGAAAAAGATAATTATTTTACCGAAGCTTCCGGTAAAATGAGTTTTATTCAACTGTTGAATTTGTGTCTAACAATCGAATGAAAGACTGTGCACTGGTTTGTTGTATTAGATTCTTTATCAATAAAGGCTGCTCACTAATTGTTGAAATTTCTCTAAACAAGTCACAAGTACTTCCTTTCTCCTGATTCCCAATTGCGAGAAGAAACACTAGATTCACTTGATCTTCTCCCCATTCAATCGGCTTTTTCAAAACAGCAATTGCAATAGCCGATTTACGAATAAGGTTAGGATTACCATGTGGAATAGCCATTCCAGATCCGATTGCTGTTGAAGATGCTCGCTCTCTTATAATTGCATTGTGTGCATATTCCTTTTCCACAAATCCTGCGTGGTATAAAGCGTTAGAAAGTTCCTCAATGACTTTAAAACGATGGCCTCCATTATCCTTCATAAAAACAAGATCAGACTGTAGATAGTTGGAAAACACATCATTACGTCGTTCTGCACGTATCGACTCATCCATTTTCAGAATAAACGATTCTAACTTACTTTCCTCCTCCGTATTTAAGAGTGGAGAAATCACGATGTGAGGAACATCTTGCCTATCCAACTCTAAAGTTGAAATAATTAAGTCAACTTGCTGTAGGTTGAGAAAATCATTTAGAGATGTTCGACCAATACAATCAAGAATTGTTAATGAAGCGAATTTACGTTCAAGTTTCGTCCGCAGAAGTTGTGACATGCCTACACCAAGATGACAAACAATGACTGCACTTTTCGTTTTCCCTCGATGGGAATTCAACCGTTCAACAGCTGCTTCAAAATGAAGGGTTAAATAGGCTATTTCATCTTCAGGAATAGATAATTGGTGCTTACGGCTCTGTTCTTCTATTATCTGGATTAATAAATCAAATAAATAAGGATACATTCTCTTAATGTCTTGAAGCATTGGATTCGTCACTGAGAGACCATATTGGATTCGATTTAATGCAGCGTAGAGGTGCACGCGAAGTCCTTCCATGAGAGTATCATCAGCGTCAAAGGAGAGCGACGTCATCTCAGTCATTCTGCTGATTAATTCTTGCCCCAGTCTCTCTACTTCTGGCTGTCTAAGCATTAATGAATCGGAACCACCATAACTTCGTTTAGCCCCAATTAAATGAAGAGCCAGATAGGCGATCTCACCCATAGGAAAATGTACAACAAAGATAATTTCAAGCCTTTTTAGAAGAGCTTGTGACCAATTAAATTCCGAATACTTTTTGATTTGTTCCTCTTCCTCGTCAGTCATTTGAATTGGATGTCGAAGTTTTGTCCTTTTTATTGTGAAGAGCGTATGATACAAGAGATTTGTATGAGAATCATCCGTATAAGTAATCGATTGCTGGACTTGAAGATTTCGCAATTCCTTCTCAACTATTTCAATTTCATAAGAAGTAAATTGCTTCTTCAAAAAAGGGCTACTTAATGAATCGTTTTGTACAAGGGTTCCCAGGTTTACCAGCGCTCTTCGCCGTGACTTCTCACTTCCTTCAATCATCAGCCCAACCTTTTGCCTGGATCGCAACGTTAAATTCATTTCTTCTAACCAGCGGCCAATTCGTTCCAACTCTTTTCGTAGAGTTGATCGATTTATAAAGTGCCTCATTGCAAGGTGTTGTAATGTGGTTGGTTCTTTCACCATTAACAACTCATACGTGATTTCAAGTATTCTTTCGCTTTGCGACAATGCTACGTTCTCATCATTAGTAGAAATAAGATTTTGATACAACTTTCCTCGCTCATATTCTGCTATTTCAAGAAGTATCCCTTGTCCGGGTTTTCGCGTTAAAGAGCCAGTTGTTTCCCTTTCAATATATGGCTGTATCACATCAAGATCATTGCGAATTGTTTTATCCGAACAGCTGAGACGATCAGCTAAGTCTTTTACAACCAGAAGTTCGTCTTGATGCTCTAATAGAATTCGAAGTAATTCATTCTGTCTATCGTTCATGTTTTCACCTACTTTAGATGGTCGACGAAATACCTAAATGAAGTATATCAAAATCGAGGTATGATGAAAAAAGACTACAATAAAGAGCCCTCCATACAAACCGTTGTATGGAGGACCATGCACTCTTATCCTTTTATAAATCTGCCATTGAGTGTACTTGCAACGACTCTGCAAAGCCTTCCGTAAAGCCTTCATCCAATGTTCGAGCTAGAAAACTGATTCTTTTCTGTTGCCCGGAAACAAAGTAATTATCCGTGAAAATGCCTTCCGAGTTACTTGTAACATATACCTGCTTCGCAAGTACATCAGTTTCCAAAATGTATTCTTTTCCTAAGGGTGTAACAACTTCTTCTATCTTTACATCAGGTTTGGAGAGGGAAAGATTTTTTACAGATGTAAAATAATGATATTTCGCATCTGTGATTTCTCCATCTATCTCCAGCTCAGCTTTAAACACCACTTCATTCGGGTTGCGTCCTTCAAGAATTTCTTCTGTCGCTAATGTGACAAACTTACTCGTTGAATTGGCTTCTAATATAAACTCTTCATTCCATTCTCGGAGCAATTCCCCATCGAAAGCTAACAATTTCATGTGAATCGAACCTTGAAGTTTGTTTAGAACATCTGAAATGATATGAAGATCTACTTGCGTATTCTTCGTACCATCGATCGAGAGCATTATATCCTGGAAACTTCTCTTCGCATAATAATGGAGAGCTTTCCACCTACCATAGTAGTCCATGCTTGCCCAAGATGCGACAGGCCAGCAGTCATTCATTTGCCAGTAAAGTGTGCCCATACAGTAAGGTTTCTTTCTTCGATGGGCTTCAATTGCTGTCTTGATTCCTTCTGCTTGAAGAACCTGACTCATATAAAGAAATGAGGGAAAATCTTTAGGTTCTGGGAGATAAGTCTCCATGTACTCTTTGATTAAATAATTTCCTCGACCATTTTTCTGGTGATGCAGCATAACCTCAGAATCAAGAGCCATATCTTCGATCCCCCTCCCCACCCTCAATTTCAGGGAACAGGGCGATACCGATATTCTTATCCGGTACAGATTCAAGAAGTGGTCCAAGAGACCATGCTCCATCAATCATCATGGCTGCGTCACCCATAGCAAACAAGTCGCGGTGCTGGATGTTATCGATCGAGTTAAAGTCTTCATTAAATGCTTTCATGTCGGAAAGCTCCTTGATCACATTTACTGCTTTAATAAATTTTTCATTCGTAAACTTCTTATCACCATTAAGTACTGCGGGCAAGAAGTCACTACCTGTCATGCGGTCTCCGATTGTGCTGATATAAGAAGATTGCAATACCCACTGCGCTTTATTACCAAGGGCAATCGGGATGGTATCATTTGATTTAAGTGTTTTAACTAACTTTTTGAACTCATCATACGTTTGTGGAAACTCATCATAACCAGCTTCCTTAAGCATATCTTTGTCATAATAAACAAGGCTTGTTGGTGTGATGTTTGCTGGTAATGCATACTGCTTACCTTCAACACGGTAATCGCCAAGCTGTCCTTCTTTAATAAGGTCATCCCAGTTGCTTAGAATATCATCGATCGGCTGAACGAGTTTACCATCGACTAGTGGCTTAAGTTCAGCTCCAGGGAAAACCTGAATAAGGTCTGGCAACTGCTTTCCTGCAGCCTGTGTTTTCACTTTTACTTTAAATTGATCATGAGGAATACTCTGCTGCTTGATTACAATATTAGGATGTTCGTCATTAAATTTCTCTACCTGTTTAAGGCTGGCTTCATTTTGTGGTGAAGGCTCCGTCCAGATATTCCAGAACGTTAATTCAATCTTATCTCCGTCTCCCCCAGACGAACCGCTTGAAGCATCATCGCCTGAACATGCCGAAAGCATCAGTACAAGGACTATCATAGCGATAAATAAACTATGAGATCTTATCTTTTTCAACATTTCCCATCCCCTTTATTTTTTAAAAGCGCTTACATTTAAATTGTAAACGGATTCATTGAAGCTGATAATCCGAAAAAATTAAGATACTATCCTAAAAATTATGTAGTTTTTAGATTATTTTGTATATTTTACTTTGCTATTTCTTATTATCAATACATTAGATAACAAAATACAACATAAAAAAGCTAAGAGATCGAGAGACCTCTTAGCTTTTTTAGTTAATTCAACAAAATCTCCTCAATTCCAAATGATTGAATGGCACTTATTTTTACTATTTAATCGTAACATTGTCAATCGTGATGGTTGATGGAATAGAAACACCGTTGATCTCCCCTACTTCAAAGACTAGTTTTCCATTTACATTGGTTGCACTTGTCATTTCAAAAGTAAATGAATGCGTCTCCACCTCTTCACCGATTGATATCACTTTTGTATCCATAAATGGAATGAACCAGGGATCAGACGATAATGGCTCACCGACTAAGAGGTTAACCTCTCTTGGAGCTGTGGATTTGGCGTCTAATGAAACCGTATATTCTCTTCCATTCTCAAAGAATAGATTTTCTTGAAAGACTTGCGGACTATAAGATTGGGCTCCTGTCTTTTCGAAAACAATCTCCATCTGTCCATCCTTATGAACTACTTCTCCTTCAGCAAATCCACTCCATTGATCTCCCCACCATGATCCCCAATTTACTAATCCATTAGAGGCTTTACACCCGCCTCGCTTGTTTACGTTCGTTACCATACATCGATTTGAATACGATAGCTAAGAAAATAACCGTAATAATGAACAAACATATGCTAGCAGCAGTGTAACCATAGTTGTTATACTTAAATGCTTGATTGTACAAATAGAGCACTCATAGCACCAATCGCCATATGCTCACCTGCTACAAACCACGATATAAGAAAAGTTCAAGGTAACTTGTACCTCTGTTTCGAAGGTTCCGAGATGTAAGAATGAGATCATACCCTTCTTTCTCAGCATGCTTTCGAAAACTCTCAATCACTGCACTAAAGAAAGGATGCTTCATGCCAACTTCATTACCTTCAGAGAACATAACACCTATTGTCCATGATTTCTTAGTTGAAAGAGATTGAGCATGGGCGTTTGGTAAGTAACCCATTTCAGCCGCAGTATCAAGTATAGCCTGTCTCGTTTTCTTACTAACATCAGGATAATCATTAAGTGCTTTAGAAACCGTTGTGCTTGAAATCCCAGTTTTTTTGCTAAATCATAGATTGTAATCATTGTCGTCTCCTCTGGATAGAAAACGCTTTCGTTGATTATAGCTCACATATTTTTATTTAGAAGAAAAAAGAGACAAGTATTTGGGATACTTGTCTAGCAATCTAATTAGCTGAGAGAGCCCATAAATTCATCAACCACACGATTAAACCGCTCTGTCTCTTCTAGAAATGGACAATGACAGCTGTCTTCAAACAATTCCAGTCTAGAGTTAGGAATTTCGCTTTTTAAATGTTTACCTGCTGCTACTGGAATTAACTTTTCCTCTTTACCAAAACACAATAGCGTTGGTTTGTTGATCTTATTTAAATATGGACGGCAATCTATAGTAGATTGATCAAATAGAATAGCACTCGCTATGGAGGAAGGAACCTTAGTTGTTTCTTCAAGCATCCAGTCAAGCTCAGACTGCGGCAATTCTTCTTTAAACATCAGAGGAAGAAATCCTTTCAGCAGACCAGCTTGATCCGTTTGAATATCTTGCATCATCCCAGTCAGTGCTGAAAGGTCAAAAGCTCCAATCTCAAAATCTGGCCATTTAAAATCTGATGCAAGCTCATCGACGATAACTGTCCCTTTCACATTATCCTCACCATACTGATTTAAGTATTCCCAGATCACAAAAGCCCCCATTGACCAACCAACGAGCGTTACTTCTTTTAGGTGCAGATTATCTATGAAGCACTTTAAGTCACGAGCATAATTCGCCACTGTATGGCCTGAGTGAACGTGAGTAGATTGGCCATGCCCTCTAAGGTCCAATGAAATGGCGCGATACTTTTGCCTGAAGTAAGGTAGCTGTTTTTTGAAAAAGCGACTACTCATCCAGACGCCATGAATAAAGATAACAGGCTGGCCCATTCCTACATCTTCATAATAAAGCTCTACTTCTTTTTCCAAATTCATAAATGGCATATGTTTCCCCTCCTTGAGTAAGAGTTAGACGAGATCTCAAATGATACGTTAACTGGATTTGGTTTACCAAAGACATCATTGGAAAGGTACGCTAGAACCATTCATTTCATACCAGGATTCGATCGACACCATTCGAGCTAAACCGGGTGGTGACAGGCACCGCATATGATAGAATATAAACTAGAAAATGAGAAGGAGGAGTTACAATGGGCATACTAAGCGGATTTATGGGGAATGCTTCAACTGTAAAGAAGGAAGATGTGAAGAAAGAACTTCAAAACATCCTTGCCGATACGGAAGAGGTGAATGCAGCCTTTAAACTTGTACGTGATTTAATTGTATTCACAGACAAGCGTTTATTATTCGTGGATAAGCAGGGCATGACTGGAAAGAAAGTCGAGTACCACTCTGTTCCTTACAAGAGCATTTCACATTTCAGCATCGAAACGGCCGGACACTTTGATCTTGATGCTGAGCTCAAAATTTGGATTTCAAGTTCACAAACGCCGACTTTCTCGAAGCAGTTTAAGAAGGATGAAAGCATCTATACGATTCAAAAGCTTCTTGCTGAGCTTTGTGGGTGAGTAGTGACAGCGATTAAGAAGTGGACCTTGAATTAGTCCACTTCTTTTTTTGTATTCTATTACTCTTTTTCTGAATGCAATATTATTAGAATAGGTACGATAGCGCCAGTCGCTCTTCCCCCGTTTTCTCCCTTACTCAAAACCAGTATAATAATAAGGAAGCTCATTACCATTCGACAATATTTGACTTAAACCGGGTGGTGACAGGCACTAACTAGCACTAACTACCAAAGGAGGGCCTTTCATGTTCGAGCTATTGCTTACGATGCTTGAGCGACTTGGCATCATCGTTACGATCGCGTTTGTGCTGACGCGCTTTCGCTTCTTCCGGGATATGATTTACAGTGATCAGCTCGCACGTAAGCAACAGTATGTGGCGATTGGTTTCTTTGGCTTCTTTGGCATAATCGGAACATACACCGGGCTTACCTTCAGTACAGATTCACTTCAGTTTTATTCCTGGGCTCTTGAAGTTTCATCAGATGAAGCAATCGCCAACTCCCGAGTTATCGGTGTCGTTCTCGCCGGACTTCTCGGTGGGAAGAGAGTTGGTTTTGGCGCAGGTCTTATTGCTGGACTTCACCGCTATATGCTTGGTGGCTTTACTGCGCTTGCCTGTGGACTGGCTTCGATAATAGCTGGACTCATTGCCGGCTCCCTCCATAAACGCAACCGTCATGTGAAGCTTCGTTCTGCATTCTTCATTGGTGCAGGCGCCGAAACAGTTCAGATGCTCATCATTCTGACTCTATCGAAACCACTTGAAAAGGCGATCGCACTCGTTGAGGTCATTGGTATTCCAATGATACTCGCGAACGGGATTGGGTGTGCCCTTTTCCTACTTATTATTAAAAACGTCATTAACGAGGAAGAGAAAGCTGGAGCGCTGCAGGCTCAGAAAACACTCCGAATCGCTGATCAGACGCTTGGCTATTTACGAAAAGGACTTTCACCTGAGTCGGCAAAGGAAGTTTGCAGCATTCTTCATCGCGAAATTGAAGGTAGTGCTGTGGCGATAACCGACAGAACGCATATTTTAAGTCACGTTGGTCTCGCGAATGATCATCATCAGTCAGGGCATGAAATACAAACGACGATTACGAAGGATGTGATTGATAAGGGAGAGATCGTTGTTGCAAATGATCGGACGATTCATTGCGCTGAAGAAGACTGCCCGCTTGGTGCAGCCATCATTGCACCGTTAAAGCAGCGTGGTAAAACGATTGGCACCCTGAAATTCTATTTCCGATCTGAGAAAGAAATTACTCATATCATTACAGAGCTTGTATCAGGACTCAGCAATCTTTTAAGCAACCAATTGGAAATTGCTGAAGCGGACAAAGCCTACCAGCTTGCGAAAGAAGCAGAAATCAAAGCGCTTCAGGCGCAAATCAGTCCACACTTCCTATTTAATTCTCTTAGTACGATCATTTCACTGATTCGAATTGAGCCGGACAAAGCTCGTAAATTGCTGGTCTCTCTCTCTCATTTCTTAAGACAAAATCTATCTGGCACTACTGCCAACATGACCTCTCTAAACCAGGAGCTTAAACATGTGAAAGCATACCTGGAGGTAGAGGAAGCACGTTTCGTTGATCGCCTCACAGTGAGGTACATGATTGAGGAGAGTGCATTAACTGTGCAGTTGCCTCCACTCACCCTGCAGCCGATTGTTGAAAATGCGATTAAGCATGGTATTAAAAACAAAGACACTGATTGTATCGTTGAAATTAGTATAAAGCGTCATTCGAATGGCACTCTCGTCTGTGTCACCGATAACGGCTCAGGCATAGCTTCCGATCGTTTGCCTGAGCTTGGTAAGACACATGTATCATCTCAAGTTGGGACAGGGCTTGGCCTTTATAATGTTAATCGCCGCTTAACTATGCTGTTTGGTGATGAAGCAACCATTCACATTAATAGCGTGCTGGAGAACGGCACGACCGTTTGCTTTTTGATTCCAATGTGGAGGATTAAGATATGAACGCAATCAAAATTCTAATAGTTGATGATGAACGTTACAGCCGCCAGGAGTTAGCTCATCTCTTAAGTCAATTTCAGTCGATTAAAGTGATCGGTGAAACGGATTCTGGCGAAGCTGCTGTTGTTAAAGCTCTGCAGCTTCAACCTGACGTAGTTTTTCTAGATGTTGAGATGCCCAGGATGAACGGAATGGAAGCTGCAAAAGCGCTGCTTGAATTAAAAAAACCGCCGCTAATCGTTTTTGCTACTGCATATCCTGAATTCGCTGCAGAGGCATTTCGCTACGAGGCAGTCGATTATCTCTTAAAGCCCTACGATGAAGAACAGCTTCATCAAACAGTGCAGCGCCTTACGAAGCTCGTTAACGTATCCTTTAAAGAAGAAGAAATTCCACTAAAGAAAAGCAGACTCTCCGTCGAAATAGATGGAGATATTCATTACCTTGATCCAAATGATATTCTGTATATTTATCGGGATGATAAGGTCTCACGCATTGTTGGTAAAAACGGTGAGTACGAAGTGAAGATGGCTCTAAAAGAACTTGAAAGTCGCCTATCATCTCATTCTTTCTTTAGAATTCATAAAGGCTACCTTGTTAACTTGCAGTACGTCAGGCGCCTTACGCCTTGGTTTAACGGGGCTTATCAGCTTGAACTTGAAGGTGTGAAGGAAAAGCTCTCAGTAAGCCGTAATTATGTAAAACCTCTTCGTACACGACTTGAATTATAAATTCCTAGTACATGTCAGTCGCCTTTTCAGGCATCTCACACCCGCTTTTTTGCATGTTATCTCTAAACCTGCCCGTTTGCTCCCTTTCTTTTCTATACTTAATGTAAACGCATACAATTATCGGAGAGGGAGGATTTTATGTTTACATTCTTAGCAGGGATTGTACTTTTAATTGTTGGTTACTTCACATACGGGAAATTTGTTGAAAAAACGTTTGGTGTTAAAGAAGCTCGTAAGACACCCGCCTATACGCATCAGGATGGTGTTGACTACCTTCCAATGAACTCAAAGAAAAACTCGTTAATTCAACTGTTAAACATCGCAGGGGTAGGTCCAATATTCGGTCCTATTCTTGGTGCCCTTTATGGACCGGTCGCCTTTCTTTGGATCGTATTCGGCTGTATTTTCGCTGGAGCTGTCCACGATTATTTAACAGGTATGATTTCAATTCGAAATCGAGGAGCTCACCTGCCTGAACTTGCAGGGAAGTTTCTTGGGAAAGTCATGAAGCATATTGTAAACGCATTCGCGGTCTTATTGCTTTTACTTACAGGTACGGTTTTCGTTACCGCTCCAGCTGGTCTATTGAATAACCTGATGAACGGCTGGGCAACAATGGGCCTTATTCTTGGTGCCATTTTTGTCTACTACATTCTAGCAACATTGCTGCCAATTGATAAAATCATCGGCCGCTTTTATCCGATTTTTGGTGCATTGCTACTCATTAGCGCGCTTGGCGTTGGTGCTGGTCTCGTATTTACAGGTGCACCGATTCCTGAAATCACACTAAGCAACCTTCATCCTGACAGTGCACCGGTCTTCCCACTGTTATTCTTGACGATCTCATGTGGAGCACTTTCTGGATTTCACGCCACACAAACGCCAATCATCTCACGTACGACGCAAAATGAGAAACAGGGACGGAATATTTTCTACGGTATGATGATTGCTGAAGGTGTGATTGCGATGATCTGGGCTGCGGCTGCCATGAGCTTGTTCAATGGCCCTGTTGGGTTGAATGAACTGCTTGCAAACGGCGGACCAGCTGCTATTGTAAGTGAAGCTTCTACGCTTATGCTCGGAGCAATCGGTGGAACACTTGCGATTCTTGGGGTTATCGTACTTCCGATCACATCCGGCGACACAGCTTTCCGAAGCGCACGTATGATTATTGCTGACTACTTTAACTACTCACAGCGAAAAGTAACAAGCCGTCTCTGGATCGCTCTTCCACTTTTCGTTATCGCATTCGGTCTTACGAAAATTGACTTCACGCTATTATGGCGTTACTTCTCATGGGCAAACCAGTCGACGGCTATGATTGCCCTATGGGTTGGTGCGATGTACCTGTTTATTGCGAAGAAGAACTACTGGATCGCAATGATTCCAGCTGTTTTTATCACGATGGCAACAACCACGTACATTCTAAATGCTCCGATTGGATTTAGATTACCGATGAACGTTGCTTATATCGGGGCTACGATTATTACAATTGCTGTCATCGTTGCTTTCTTCTACTCTGCTCGCAAACAGCGCGCAGCTAACACACCACTTGAAGAGGATATCTCTGACTGGGATAAAGGCAGCGTGGCTTAAGTGGGCTGCTGCAATACGAAATACAAGGAAACGATTGATGAAGAGGAAGAACGTATTAATGAGGAAGGGAAAGAACACCTTTCCCTTTTCGGAAAGCTCATTCTTAGCTGTTTGTTCCTCGGTGGACTTGCGTTAATTGGATTTCTATAAGAAAGAACGATGGACTGAGATTCTCTAACGAATCTCAGTCCATTTTGTTAGCTAATATTTACTTGTGATCGGTAACCTTCTTGCCCTATCAGGATTGTATTCCTCCAACCACAGTTCACCCTTCCTTATCATCCAATCCCCAAATCGCTCCAGAAATCGGACAATATCTTCAGTAGATTTAAAAGGATTTATTGCGTAATTTAATGTCTTTTCCATATCCCTTTCCTTCTTTGGATAGAAAGTAGAGAAGACTTGATAGGCTGGATATAAGTCTCTCGTATATGCTCTTTCTTTTTCCATAACTAGTGCCAGCCCAGCGCGAACGATAATCTTCATAATCCATCCACAACAATCCGCTATGTCCTCTTCATCTTCATTGCCAACTAGTCCTCTCTTTGCCTGCTTGATATGCGCTTCTAGTTGAATTATATGATCATTTGCAAGAGCTCTATCCGCTTTAAATCCTGGAAGACCACTTCTAATATTATCTCCGTATACACAAAGACTGGACGTTTTCAGCATGAATGGAATAATCGAAAAAAGCTTTACATCAGTTAACTCTTTATGAGAATAGAATCCAATCTCTTTTCCATTTAACCAGGGATATGCTAAAGCCATTTCTCTATGAATTTTCTCCACCGAATGATCATTATGTTGATCCTCAGATATTACGATAAGATCCAGGTCAGATACACCTTTTATTCCCAGTCCTCTAGGTACTGAACCTCTCACATAGATACTAATGGATGAATTGGATATTAGAGGTTAACCGATCCACTGCAGTTTCTATAACCTCTCTGTAATCTGAACTAATATTCCTCCATCCCGTTTCATTTATAATGTATCCCTCTCGATCAATACGATAAAATGCCCCCATTTGTTTAATATCGTTCATTCGGTCACTCCTTAACTGCTATCAATTTCTCTCGTTTCATGTGGATCTCTCCCCTATTATATCGTTAAATGATAGATTATTGGTCCGCTCTCCATTCCTGTCCAATCGTATTTAGATTCCACCACATAAATTATTAATGTGTGAAAGCTACAGGAGTCTTTTTTGACTCTCAGTCTACTTTAGAAGTGAGGGGAATAAATGTCTTACCACGATGATTTTAATAATAACGTTGGTCGATGTGTTGCGATTCGCTGTCATGATGGCACAACTCATTACGGCTATATTGACCATTGCGACAATAACACCGTCTATCTTCGTCCGATGGATGGAGCACAGGATGATGGACCTGGCTTTGGAAGTTACTTCTTTTTCGGAGCAGCTCTAATTGCAGTTGGTCTTGCATCCATTGCTGCTTTTAGCTGGTATCCTTTCTTCTTCTGGTAAACACCAAAAAGCGCTCAGGGATGGGCGTTTTTTTATGGAATCAATCGCCATGAAATTTGGACACCTGTTAGATAGGTCATGTCCAAACCTTTACTGCGGTTTGTCCATACACTAAAAGCAGAAGTTGCGTTTAGAGGAGTGATTACTATTGGGATTTTTCTTCAGAGGACCGGTTATCATTACAAACAACAGTGGCACAGTCGTTCAATGTGCCCACACCATCTCCCCTATATCTGTTAGTAACACCGTAACTGGTTCAGGCGGTAGCAATACGGGATCATTTATTCTTATCAATAATTTTTATAGCATTGCAAAAGGAATTAAATTTGGTAAATAGGCCTCATTATTCTTTTTACAAAGTGAAACCAGTCGTTTATGCGATTGGTTTTTTTCAATATATGAGATAATGAAAACGAATGAATTCATACTATTTGAGGTGAAAACATGGAGAAAATCTTCTACGGAACAGATGAAAATCAATTCGGTGAACTACGTCTTCCACAAGGTGAAGGTCCCTTTCCTGTAGCAATCGTGATTCATGGAGGCTTCTGGCGAAAACCATTTACGCTTGAAAACATGAGGGAAGTTGCGGAGGATTTAACAGCAAGTGGGTTTGCTACATGGAACATTGAATACCGGCGCACCGGTCAAGAAGGGGGAGGCTGGCCAGGGACACTGATCGACGCAGCCACCGCTAGCGACTACATACGTACTCTTTCTGAATCTTATCCACTTAACCTGCATAAAGTCGTCACAATTGGCCATTCTGCTGGTGGTCATCTTGCCACCTGGATTGCCGCTCGTCATCGCATTGCAAGGGAAAGCGAGCTCTTCACCGAAAACACCCTCTCCGTTCTTGGTGTTGTTAGTCTTGCAGGAGTGAACGATCTGGAAATGATGCACGATGTTCACCACTATCGCGATACTACGCTTTCTCTTGAGGCGAATAACCCAACAGCTGAGCTAATCGGTGGTTCACCTGCAGAATTTCCAGAGCGCTACAAAAACGCTTCACCTGTTAAACTGCTTCCGCTCGATGTTCAACAAATTCTTGTTCACGGCGCACTTGATATTCACGTCCCAATTGGAATTAGCGATCACTATCACCGTGAAGGTGAAGGAGAAGGCGATTTTGTAAAATTAATCGAGCTCCCTTCTGCAGAACATTTCATGCTGACGGATATTACCTCCTTTGCTTGGGAAACGGTGAAAGAAGAAATTCAGTTATTAGTAGACTATTAAGAATATCAAAAAGCAGCCTCTCTCTGTTAATAAACAGAAAAAGGCTGCTTTTTATGATTCCTCATTATACTGACTCTGTTTTCTCAGATGTCTTCTGAATCACATTCTTATTGTAGTTCTGACCCCATTCATACATTGAATCGAGAATCGGCATTAATGTTTCACCCTGCTCGGTAAGGGAATACTCTACTTTCGGCGGGACAACGGGATAGACTTTGCGATTTACAATCTGATCATCTTCTAGTTCTCTTAGCTGATTCACAAGCATGCGCTGCGTGATACCTGGCATAAGAGATTTCAGTTCACCAAATCGCTTTGTTCCCTGTTTACCTAAATGCCAGAGAATGAGCATTTTCCACTTTCCACCGATCACAGCAAGTGTTAACTCTTTTTCACAGTTAAATGTCTTATCCTGGGTACGAGACATGCGCTTCACCTCCGTCTAACCCTATTATAACTCACAGTATACTTTTTAACACTATGTAAGTTTAATGTGCGTACTTACAATTATTTGTTGTAAGAACTATACTTGTAACTACGCTAAGCATCAGATTATACTTGGTGTCGAATAAGAAAGAAATAGAAAATATGGATTGGGAGTGAACGAATATGAAATTACAGCTAGCATTAGATTTGGTGAACACTGAAGAAGGTATTGAGCTCGTGAAGGAAGTTCAGGAACATATTGATATCGTTGAAATCGGTACGCCGATCGTCATCAATGAAGGTCTTCGTGCTGTTAAAGATATGAAAGCCGCATTCCCTAACCTTGAAGTTCTTGCGGACCTTAAAATTATGGATGCTGCAGGATATGAAGTTATGAAAGCATCTGAATCTAACGCAGATATCATCACGATTCTCGGTGCTGCTGAAGATGAATCAATTAAAGGTGCTGTAGAAGAAGCGAAGAAACAAGGTAAACAAATCCTTGTCGATATGATGGCAGTAAAAGATCTTGCTACTCGTGCAAAAGAAGTAGACGTACTTGGCGTTGACTATATTTGCGTTCACACTGGTTATGATTTACAAGCAAAAGGCCAGAACTCTTTTGAAGATCTAGAAACAATTAAAGGTGTCGTTAAAAATGCAAAAACAGCAATTGCTGGTGGCATTAAACTCGACTCACTTAAAGAAGTTGTAAAAGTACAACCGGACCTCGTCATCGTAGGCGGCGGTATTACTGGTGAAGACGATAAAAAAGCCATTGCATCAAAAATGCAAGAGCTTATCAAAGGATAATACAATCATGCAGACTACTCACTATTTAGCTGAAATTATTGAAGAGCTAAATCGTTCAGTAGATCTCATTGCTGACGAAGAAGCTGAACAACTGGCTAACGAGATCCTTGAAGCAAACAAAGTCTTCGTTGCTGGCCGTGGACGATCTGGCTTTATGGCGAAGTCATTCGCGATGCGGATGATGCATATGGGCATTGATGCTTATGTTGTTGGTGAGACTGTTACCCCTACCTTTGAAGAAGATGATCTTATCATCATCGGATCTGGATCAGGTGAAACAAAACAGCTCGTATCCATCGCAAACAAAGCGTCCGGTATCGGTGGTAAGATTGCCGCTGTTACAATTACTCCTGATTCAACAATCGGGAATTTAGCAGACATCACCGTTACTTTGCCTGGCACACCTAAAGATCAGTCAGGCGATTACGAAACGATTCAACCGATGGGATCATTATTCGAACAGATCCTTTTACTTTTCTATGACTCGATTATTTTACGCTTTATGGAGAAGAAAGGTCTTGATACGGATAAAATGTATGGAAAGCATGCAAATTTAGAGTAATAATGAAAAGGCCCGGAAAACCTATATCATAAGGTTGGCTTTTTGAATTCAACGACCTTGTATTAAATAGAATGCTTAAGTCTTTTTCTACAGATGTACTTGCAGGCTTTGCCTTTGGAGGCGTGGTGGTAGTGATCACAATTAACGTATAAAGAGTCATATATACATTGAAGGACACGAAGCTGACTCGCGGCAGCAGAACTACTTCCAATTACCCCCAACAAACCCATGACAAATATCATGGTTATGTCCTGACGTTTGTGTCTTACACCTGGACGGACTTTCCTCTAGAATTAGGCTTAGAGTTATTTCAACTATGCATAACAAAGGGGTAACCATATGAATGTACAAAAACAAAAACAAAAAGAATTGAAAAAAAGTGTATCATCTTTCGCAAAGCCCGACACGGTCGTAGGGGTACGACAGCTATTGAACACCCTTCTTCCATTCTTATTGCTATGGTTTCTTGCATACCAGAGTTTAGCAATTTCGGCCTGGTTGGCTGTTCCACTAGCCATGATTGCTGGAGGGTTTGTTGTTCGGATCTTCATCATTTTTCACGATTGCACGCACGGATCATTTTTCAAAAGTCAGAAAGCCAATCGGATTGTTGGGACGATATCAGGAATCATCACGCTCTTCCCTTTTGAAAAGTGGAAACGAGAGCATAACATTCATCACGCTACTAGCGGTAACTTAGACAAGCGTGGTACTGGTGATATTTGGGTTATGACTGTTGAAGAATATGCTGCGGCATCATTCTGGGGAAGACTTGCTTATCGTTTCTACCGTAATCCGATCGTTATGTTCGGACTCGGTCCAATCTACCTGTTTCTTGTCGCTAACCGTTTCAATCGCAAAGATGCAAAACGTAAAGAACGTATTAGTACGTATATTACAAACGCATCGATTGTGGCGATTTATTCCCTCTTGATTCTGACAATAGGTTGGGAAGCATTTCTAATCATTCAACTTCCAATCCTTTACATTGCAGGCTCACTTGGAATCTGGTTGTTCTATGTTCAGCATCAATTCGAGGATTCTTATTTTGAAGATGAAACAGAATGGGATTTTGTTAAAGCCGCTGTAGATGGAAGCTCATATTACAAGCTACCAAAAATCCTTCAATGGGTATCCGGAAGCATCGGTTACCACCATGTTCATCATTTAAGCCCAAGAGTTCCAAACTACAATCTTGAGAAGGCGCATGAATCAACACCTCCATTGCATAATGCTACAACGATTACGTTAGCATCAAGCCTTGAGTCGATTCGTTTCCGTCTCTATGACACAAAAAACAAATCGTTTGTCACCTTTAAAGAAGTGAAACCTCTTCTGAAGAATCCAGACGCAATGACAATGATGAATTCGAAAAGGCCAAGCTTCCAGGAAAAATAGCATGCAAGAAAAACCCATTCAGTTTTAGCCTTGGATGGGTTTTTCAATGTACTTTAAGAAAGTTTTTAAATTTAAGAAAGATTATACTAAAGGTATGAAAGTGACAGCTTATTCCCTTTGGTATATCCTGTAATCAGAGTATTGTCACACAGGAAAGGAGATCCCTATGCAAAGTTGGTATCACATCATTCCCAAGAACACCGGGATCAGTTCTTATGTATGGATTATCTTTTGTTTACTTCCATTCTTTTTCATATTCAGATCTTCATCTGTCATCGAAATAACATTTGGTATCTTGATGATTCTCTTATTCTTCTTATCGTACAGGCTATCGTTTATTTCAAATAGCAAAATGGTATACCTATGGGTAAGCGTCGAGATGGCAATTAGTATCCTGATGACCATTTTATTTGGTTATATCTATTTCTCCCTTTTCCTTGCTTTTTTCATCGGTAACATCGAAAACAAAGTCGGATTCCTAACCTTGTACATTGTCCATTTAACGACTACGATCGCCTCTACCGTAATTATATTTTTTACTCATAATGAGGTTTTGTTTCCACAGCTTCCGTTTATCTTTATTTGTGTTCTCGGTGTAGCGCTTCTCCCCTTTACTATTCGGTACCGAATCAAACAGCATCGTTTAGAAGAACAGCTTGAAAACGCAAATGAAAAGATATCACAATTAATGGTTATTGAAGAACGTGAACGTATTGCCAGAGACCTACATGATACGCTCGGTCAGAAACTTTCCATGATCGGGTTAAAAAGTGATCTTGCAAGAAAACTTATTCCGGTTAAGCCTGAGGCAGCTATTAATGAAATTCACGATATCAGACAAACAGCCAGAACAGCACTGAAAGAAGTGCGTGAAATGGTATCGAATATGAGAGGTTCAAGACTCGAGGACGAAATGATTCAAGTCCAACAAATATTAGATGCAGCAGAGATGGAATTTCATCTAGAAGGGAATGCAACACTCGAGAACACGCCTTTATTAGTAGAAAACGTCCTCAGTATGTGTTTAAAAGAAGCTGTAACCAATATTGTGAAACACAGTAAAGCATCTCGGTGCCGAGTTCTGATCAAGCAATCAACAACTGAAGTATTGATTATAGTCGAAGATAACGGTGTTGGTTTCCCAGAAGGAGTCAATTCCTTCAAAGGACACGGGCTTCAGGGAATGAGAGAACGACTTGAGTTTGTGAACGGAACCCTGGACATACAAACATCGAACGGAACGACCCTAAACATTCGTGTACCTAATGTGATTCAACAAAAAGAACAGGAGGGATTGGTGTGATACGCATCGTACTTGCGGAAGATCAACGTATGCTGTTAGGAGCTCTTGGCTCCCTGCTTGATTTGGAAGAAGGAATGGAAGTTGTTGGCCAGGCAACGAACGGTGAGGAAGCCTGTTCACTGGTGAAAGAGCTTAAACCCGACATCTGTATCATGGACATTGAAATGCCACTTAAAAGCGGCCTTGATGCTGCTGAAGAGTTGAGCAATGAAACATGTAAAATTATTATCCTTACAACCTTTGCTCGTGCTGGTTATTTTGAACGAGCCCGTAAAGCAGGTGTCAGCGGCTATTTATTAAAAGATAGTCCGAGTGACGAACTTGCCAGTTCAATTCGCAAGATTATTGAAGGACAGCGAATCTTCTCACCTGAACTGGTTGATCTTGCTTTTGGAAATGAAAATCCACTTACAGAACGGGAGAAGCAAGTCATTCAACTGATGGCTGACGGCAAGAATACGAAAGATATTTCAAATGAGCTCTACATTACACCAGGTACAGTTCGAAATTATATATCTGTCATACTGGATAAGTTAGAAGTTACGAATCGAATTGAGGCGATCTCACGGTTTAAAGAGAAGGGCTGGTTTAAGTGAATAGGTTAGAAACAGGTACTATTCTTAGTAGCTGTTTTCTATTGAAAATTAAACACATGATTTAAATTAATTAACTTCATCATAACTAGTCCTTCACCTACTCACTAAATGATTCTCCTTCATACACTAAATAGACTCAATGAAAGGAGATGATTTTATGAGTTGCGGATATGGGAACCAGGTTGGTGGCGCTGGCTACGGCGGCTGCGGAAACCAGGTTGGTGGCGCTCGTTACGGAAATGGATTTGCTTTGATCGTTGTATTGTTCATCCTTCTTATTATCGTAGGCGCTGCGTTTGTTAAAGGACACGATTGCTAATATTTCATCAAAACCATCAGGGAAGATCCCTGGTGGTTGTTTTTTTGTCCTCCTCTCCACATCCCATTAAGAAATATTTGGAAAAAGACATCTATTCAGATTAGTTTCTGTTAAAATACAGTTGTTAGCAACTACCAGATTAAAAGAGTTCTTTTATGAAAAGTCGTTTCACCTTTTTATCAGTTGGTGCCCTTTGTATAACCCTGCTCACCTCATGTGTGAACAGCGACTACCAGAATGCAATGGACAAAGGGATTGATAGCTTAGGACAGCAAGATTATCATCAAGCAGCCATTTATTTTGAAGTCGCTTCACCTGAACAAGACAATGATACAAAAGCACGTACCTATTTCGAGCAAGCAAGTCAAATGGATGAAGCCATTAACTTCTATGAACAGGAAGAATACATATCTTCATTAGATGCATTTAAAGCCGTTGCGAATCAGGATGATGGATTAAAAACGGTTCAATCGGAAGCTGAAAAATGGGAAACGACGATTCTTAATGAGCAAGAAGAACTTGCTGCTACAGAGGTAGAGATCGATACAATCAATCACCTCATATCTGTAGAGGAATATACGAGCGCCCTCGAGCAACTTCAGTTATTAAATACGAAAGTTGAATCTGAAGAAATCCTTTCATATTATGAGAATGAACTAGCCAATCATACTGAGACAATAAACAAAGCACTAGTTGAGGTAGAAGACGTAAATACGACCGCTTCTACAGATGCGGAAGAAATAACCGTTGAATCAAAAGAAGAACCTATAGAAGTAGAAAAAGAACTTACTTATGCCTCCTATACAAATGAGAGATTCGGCTTTACGATCGAATATCCCTTGGATCTAATCGTTGGACCTTCTCCAACTAATGGGGATGGATTGAATTTTTATAATGATGAGTTGGAAATAACAGCTTTTGGTGGTCATAATGTTATGAGTGAATCAATCGAAAGAAGATATCGCTGTCCCTATAGCTTACGATCGACTAACTGAAAATTGGTTTGTTATTTCTTATGTTGAAAATGGGATGATCGTATATGAAAAGTTCTTTTATGGTGGAGATGTTTTTAATACTTTTATCATTACCTATCCCGAAAGCAAACAGGATGTTTATGGCCCGGTGACGACTCATATTTCAGATACATTTGTCCCATCGACAAGATAAATTCTAGACTTGATGAATACACCAAAGGAGAGCACCTGATATCAGGTGCTCTCCTTTCCATCTATTTATATCGTTTCTGCATGATGGTTTCATTCACCTGATCAAACATCTTCTCAATCCCATCTTCTGATTTTTAAACTGGGAAGCATGCTCCCCCTTTATACCAATACTTCTGCCCTCTTCTGCAGCATCTATATTAGCGCCCATAAAGATAAACTCCCAGCTATACTGCTCTTGCTGGTGTTGGATGAGCTCCTTTACTTTCTCATAAGTGATTTCATAACTGGAATTCTCCATGCCATCAGTCGTGATCACGACAATTACCTTCTCAGGCTTATCAGGTTCTTCTGTCTCAGACAACCTTTTCCCTACAGTGACAATCGTTTTGCCAACAGCGTCAAGTAACGCCGTCGTTCCTCTCACGTAATAGTGCTGATCAGTGAGTACCGCATCGTTTGCATCAATGCTATTCCACAGAAGGTAATACTGATCATCAAATAGAACGGTTGTTAGGCGCGGCTTGACCGAAAGCACTTTTCTAAAATGCGTTCTAACCTCTCTTATCATATTGGGAAAAAAACCGCCATTTCACTCGCTCTTTCTCTAAAACTTATTCGTGAAGAAGCCGATCATCTATTGAGCTCAGCTGGTTTTTCTTTATCTGATAGTGAACCGTTTGATTTAGTGATTCAGTTTTGTCTTGAACGGAAAATTTATGATTTGGATGAGGTGAATGAGGCGCTGGAGAGTGTCGGTGTTAAAAAGTATCTGTAATGCGACAACATTATGCCAATACAAAGCCCCTTGTGTGGACAAGGGGCTTTGTTTGATACGATCTGTTTTTAAAAAATCGACTTTCAATTAAAGTGAATTGATTCCATCTTTAATTGGTGTCGTTCCTGTCACTACCTGAAACTCCTTGCCAATCGTTGCATCATTTTCTAGCGTCGCCACGATCACGCTTGCCACATCTTCTCTAGGAATTTCATTTCTCTCCACTTCGATTGCCGCATTAACTTTACCGATGCCATTATCATTTGTTAGCGCACCGGGATGGATGATTGTGTAATCCAAATCCGTTGTCTTCAACCATTCATCTGCATAATGCTTGGCTGCAACATACGGTGCAAATGATGAAGGAGCAGACTGGATGGCATTACGTCTTGTGTCAAAGGAACTAATCATAATAAAACGCTTCACGCCAGCCTCTTTTGCTGCCTCAATTGTTTTTACAGCTCCATCCAAATCAACTAAAATGGTTTTGTCAGCACCAGTGTTTGGTCCAGAACCTGCTGTAAAGACAATCGCATCTACTCCTTCAGCAGCTTTTGCTATAGCGTTAATGCCTTCTTCCAAATCAACCACAACGGTTTCAGCACCTAAATCGTTAAAATAGGAAGCTTGCTCTTCCTTACGAATCATGACTTTAGCTTCTAAATCGTTATGATCTTGAATAAAGGAAACAAGATGTTTCCCAATTTGGCCGTTTGCCCCAACAATAAGTACTTTCATTCTCTACATCCTTTCTAAGTATATTAAGATATCAATCTATAAAATCACCGCTACACATTGGTTATATACCCATTAAAATGGGCAGTAAAGCATAAGAGTTTAAAAGATCGTTAAAAAATATGATGGTCTGTTACTTTCACCCCCCTCTGGGAATCCAGTTTTCCAGTTAAGACTCACTTCCTTCACTTTTTACCATTTAATAAAACTAGCCCCTATTTCACATGAATTCTAGTAAAATGGTAAGAGAATATCGTAAAGAGAGGATTATTCAAGATGTCATATAAAATGATTGTATTAGATTTAGATGATACATTGCTCGATGCTGAGCAAACAATTTCCCCTCGAAACAAAGAGGCGCTCATGAAAGCACAAGAAAAAGGGATAAAAGTTGTACTTGCCTCGGGAAGACCGACGTATGGGATGAACGCTTTTGCAGATGAACTTTCACTTGCTGACTTTGAGAGCTATATTCTTTCCTTTAATGGCGGGAAGATTATCAACTGCCAATCAAATGAGGAGTCTTTCAGTCAGACATTACCCATAGAAGCCGTTCAAAAACTCTATGACATCAGTCTTCAAGAAAACGTATATATTCACACCTACGTTGGAGATGAAATTATTAGTGCGGAAGAGAATCCCTACACGACGATTGAGTCAGATCTTACAGGACTACCGATTACAGTCATTGATTCATTTATGGACGGCGTTACCGAACCTGTGGTGAAAGTCTTAATGGTCGGGGAACCAGAGCACCTCAAGAAAGTGGAAAAGAAACTTCAAGCTGAGTTAGGAGAAGAATTCAGCGTGATGCGCTCCAAGCCTTACTTTCTAGAGTTCACCGATAAAGGAATTACGAAAGGCACAAGCATCGAGAAGCTTATTAACGAGTTCGGCATTAAACGAGAAGAGGTCATTGCGGTTGGAGACAGTTACAATGATCAAGAAATGATTGAATTTGCGGGCCTGGGCGTTGCGATGGGTAATGCTCCTGATGACATCAAAAAGATTTCTGACTATATTACAGATACGAACGAGAATGACGGTGTAGCAAAAGTAGTTGAAAAGTTTCTTTTAAAAGGTCAGCTCATAACTAAATAAGTTACACAAAAGAGAGGCGGTTCATCACCGCCTCTCTTTTCTATTAAACGATATTCCTTTATCTGTCTCTTGAAAGAGGTAAACTTAAAAATAAATCGAAAATATATAGTAAGTGGATGAATGAACCTGGAAGTAAAGCGCTTCTTCCGTTGTCTACCAGCTGCATGATTAATTAGTCTACACCACTCTCCAAGTCTACCGTTTACAAAATAACACATGGTCGCTAGATGCTTTTTTTTCTATTTGTAATCGCTTTACCTAGTAGAGTTATGAAAATATTTTTTTGAAAATTAGTTCACAACTCTTCCAAAACAACTATTATTTTATTATAATTATAATCTAATAGATGTTATAATTAAGTTAATCTAATTTTGGAAGGAGACTGAAACATGGATAAAAACGAAATGCATGACAGTCAAGCTGGGAAGTGCCCTGTATCTCACGGCCAAACAAAGGAAGATAGCGCCATCACAACGACTAAAGTAGGGACAACGAATAAAGACTGGTGGCCGAACCAACTGAACCTTCAACTCCTCCAACAGCATGATAAGAAATCGAACCCTATGGGTGAAGACTTCGACTATGCAGAAGAATTCAAAAAACTTGACTATTATGAACTGAAGCAGGATCTTCGGGAATTAATGACGGACAGCCAGGACTGGTGGCCTGCTGATTATGGACACTATGGACCACTCTTCATCCGTATGTCATGGCACGCAGCTGGGACGTATCGTACTGGTGACGGACGCGGTGGTGGCGCGACTGGATCACAGCGCTTTGCACCACTTAACAGCTGGCCAGATAACGCGAGTCTTGATAAAGCGCGTCGTCTCCTTTGGCCAATTAAGCAAAAGCACGGAAATAAGATTTCTTGGGCTGACTTACTTGTAATCACGGGGAATGTCGCGCTTGAATCAATGGGCTTAAAAACATTTGGTTTTGGTGGCGGACGCGAAGACGTTTGGCATCCAGAAGAAGATATTTACTGGGGTAACGAGAAAGAATGGCTAGGTGACAATCGTTATTCAGGCGACCGTGAGCTTGAAAGTCCTCTTGCTGCCGTTCAGATGGGGCTTATCTATGTAAACCCAGAAGGACCAAATGGAGAACCGGATCCACTAGGAAGCGCACGCGACATTCGTGAAACATTTGCCCGTATGGGAATGAATGATGAAGAAACCGTTGCCCTTATCGCCGGCGGTCATACGTTTGGTAAAGCGCATGGCGCAGGAGATGCTGAAGCACATGTCGGTGCAGCACCGGAAGCTGCTGATATTGAAGAGCAAGGCTTAGGCTGGAAGAATACTTACGGAAGCGGTAAAGGCCGTGATACGATTACGAGTGGCGTAGATGGCGCATGGACTGCGAACCCAACGTTGTGGGATAACGGATACTATGATTTGCTGTTCGGCTATGACTGGGAACTAATGAAGAGTCCTGCAGGAGCCAACCAGTGGAAGCCAGTGAACCCCAAACAGGAAGATCTTGCACCAGATGCTGAGAATCCATCACTAAAAGTCCATACGATGATGACAACGGCAGATATGGCCCTCCGTGAAGATGCGATTTATGAGAAAATTTCACGTCGTTTCCACGAGGATCCGGAATATTTCGCTGATGCATTTGCACGTGCGTGGTTCAAGTTACTTCATCGTGACATGGGTCCGAAAGAAAGATACCTTGGTCCTGAAGTTCCACAGGAAGACTTGATCTGGCAAGATCCAATCTCGAATGTCGATTATGAATTAACAGCTGCTGAAGTAGCAAACCTAAAAGCAAAAATCCTTAATTCTGGATTAACCATTAGCGAGCTTGTGACTACAGCATGGGCTTCCGCAAGCACGTTCCGCGGCTCAGATCATCGCGGTGGTGCCAATGGCGCCCGCATTCGCCTTGAGCCACAGAAGAACTGGGAAGTAAACGAGCCAGAGCAGCTTTCACGAGTACTTTCCGTATATGAAAAGATCCAAAGCGACCTTGATAAAAAAGTAAGCCTGGCTGATTTGATCGTCCTTGGCGGTAGCGCAGCTGTAGAAAAAGCGGCAAAAGATGCAGGTGTTGACATCACCGTTCTTTTTGCACCTGGACGCGGAGATGCGACACAAGAGCAAACTGATGTGGAAAGCTTTGACGTATTAGAGCCAATGGCTGACGGATTCCGCAATTATCAGAAGAAGGAATACACGTTGAGCCCAGAGGAACTACTAGTTGACAAAGCACAGCTCCTCGGTCTTTCTGCACCTGAAATGACCGTACTCATCGGCGGTATGCGTGTACTTGGGACAAACCATAACAGTAGAAAACATGGCGTATTCACAGACCATGTCGGTACACTTACAAACGACTTCTTTGTGAACCTACTCGACATGGGCATTGAATGGAAGCCAGCTGAATTTAACGAATACGAAGGACGCGACCGCAAAACAGGCGAAGTCGTACGCACCGCAACGCGCGTTGACCTCGTCTTCGGTTCAAACTCCATCCTTCGTTCATATGCAGAAGTATATGCACAAGAGGACAATAAAGAGAAATTCGTACGCGACTTTGTATCAGCATGGGTTAAGATCATGAACGCCGACCGTTTTGATCTTAAAGCAAGTAAGGATAAGATGACTTCTAACGCATAATAAAAAGCACCTTACCCAGGATGTCTTAAGCGGATCTTTCGCTTCAGGGGGGCATCTGAGTGAGGTGCTTTTTTTATATGGATCGAGCTAAATAATGACCAAGATTTACTTTTTCTTTTCTAGCCAGGTTACG
Organism: Pseudalkalibacillus hwajinpoensis; assembly: GCF_039851965.1. Classification (NCBI taxonomy): domain Bacteria; kingdom Bacillati; phylum Bacillota; class Bacilli; order Caryophanales; family Guptibacillaceae; genus Guptibacillus; species Guptibacillus hwajinpoensis. Next base: position 1,884,199 of record NZ_CP156674.1, read on the forward strand.
CACTCCACATGCGTCGTATGCGGAAACATATCCACCGGCTGAACTTCCTTCGTTTCAAATCCACCGGCTTCTAAGATCCGTAGATCCCTTGCAAGTGTCGCAGGGTTACACGATACATAAACGACTTTCTCTGGCTTCATATCAATAATCGTTTGTAGTAGCGCTTCGTCACAGCCTTTACGTGGCGGGTCAACGACGATCACGTCAGGCTTAATACCCTGCTCTTTCCAGGCTGGGATCACGTTTTCTGCTTCGCCAACGGCAAATTCTGCGTTTGTGATGCCGTTTAGCTCGGCATTCCGCTTCGCATCTTCAATCGCTTCTGGCACGATTTCTACACCATAAACCTGCTTGGCTTTTTGAGCAAGAAACAGTGAAATTGTTCCAATGCCGCAGTAAGCGTCAATGACCGTTTCGTTCCCAGTTAGGCCCGCATATTCGAGCGCTTGATCGTAAAGTACTTTTGTTTGATCCGGATTCACTTGATAGAACGAGCGCGCTGAGATCGCGAATTTAATGTCACCGATCGTGTCGTAAATGTATGGGGAGCCCCATAGGACGCGCGTTTCGTCACCAAAGATCACGTTCGTGCGCTTCGGATTCACGTTTTGGACGATCGATTTCACTTTAGGAATTTGCTCTGTGATATCTTTGATTATGTTTTTTCGGTTCGGCAAATCTTTGTTTTTCGTCACGATGACGACCATGATGTCTTCGGTTTGCTTCCCGTATTTCGCCACAACGTGTCTGAGCGTTCCGCGATGAGAACGTTCATCGTACGCACGGATGCCGTATTTCTCAGCAATCTCTTTGACCACTCGCAAGACTTCATCGTTCTCCTGCTCCTGAATCAGACACTGATCCATGTCGATGATCTGGTGACTACGCTGCTGATAGAATCCAGCGACGATTTTGCCATTCTCTTCTCCAACCGGAACCTGCGCTTTGTTACGGTAGCGCCATGGGTCCTCCATGCCAAGTAACGGATGAACGGGTACATCGATCTTTGCAATCCGCTCCATCACGTCTTGAACTTGCTTATGTTTGAATCTCAGCTGGCTATCATACGTAATGTGCTGTGTCTGACAGCCCCCACATTGATAGAAGATCGGACATGGTGGCGTGTTGCGGTCTTCGCTCTCAACTTTTACATCTACAAGCTTACCGAAGCCATAGCCTTTCTTCGTTTTGATCACCTTCACGTTCGCTGTTTCACCCGGAATGCCATATGGGACGAATAGCGTGTAGCCCTCTACTTTCGCGACGCCTGCCCCGTCATGGGAAAGGTCTCTAAACTCTACTTCGACGACGTCATTCTTTTTTACAGGTACTTCTTGATTACTCATTTGGTTTCCGTCCTTTTCCGGTCTATTTCATGTACAAAAATTGTACCACAGTGTGATGAGATAGCGAAATGGAAGACCGCTGGCTCTTTCTCATCGTTAGTGAGTTCGATTTCAAGGTTTATTGGCCAAACTGTATACATATAATCCTACACAACATAAAAAGCCAGAGCTCTCAGTCTCTGACTTCTCCCCTGCACTTCTACTCACCAGAAATGGCGCGCTTGTGCGCGGCTTCTTCTTCATTTGTATGTTTTTCGCTCGTCTCTTTCGGTACGATCATCGTAATATGACGGTATAAGTTCGTAAACTCAGCTGGAAGCGGCCCGCCGTACTCTCCGTCCAAATTGAGTTGCATTTTATCAACTGATTCAACTTTAATGTGGCTTGCTTTCTTGTAGACAACGTTTGGATCATTAATATGATCACCACGTAGAGCACTGCTTGCAATACGGATGAATTCAGCGATATTTGTCTTTTTCAATATCATTAGATCGAACAGTCCATCATTCAATGATGCATGGGGTGCTAGCTTTTCAAATCCGCCAATCGAGTTTGAGTTCGAGACAAGGAAAAGCATAATCTCATCTTCAAAGAGCTTTCCATCATACTCAATTCGGGTCCTCGCAGGGCGAATCGATGGAAGCATCTCGATGCCTTTCATATAGTAAGCAAGTTGGCCAAGCATCGTTTTAAGCTTACTTGGTACTTCATAAGTTAGTTCAGTCAGACGTCCGCCACCTGCGATATTGATAAAGTAATGCTCGTTCACACGACCGATATCAATTGGCATTTCAAGACCATTACAAAGAACATCCATCGCACCTTCGACTGTGCGTGGAACGCCAATCGCTCGTGCAAAGTCATTTGTGGTACCAACTGGAATAATCCCCATCTTCGGGCGATACGGCTGCTCAGCGATCCCATTGATCACTTCATAAATGGTTCCGTCTCCACCTGCAGCAATCACAAGGTCAAATCGTCGCTCTACCGCAATGCGCGCCGCTTCTGTTGCATCCCCTTCACATGTGGTGGCATGAGCAGACGTCTCATAGCCATTTACTTCGAGGCGTTCTAGAATATATGGCAATGACCGCTTCACCTGTTCTCTTCCGGACGTTGGATTATAAATCAGTCTAGCACGTTTCATCCTTCATCATCCTATCTCTTCTATCTCGATTCTTTGCTTCTTATCATGCTTCATTGTCGTTTGTTTTTAATTGGTTGGAAAGACATAATCGCTCGACAGTTCAAGCGTCTTCATCAGTAGATTATATGATAGTCGCAAACAAAAAACGCCCACATTCTCGTGACCGCTTTCTTCCGCATAACCTTCTGTTCTGATTATAGGCTTTTCCCTAAAAAAAAGCAAAGCGAAAAGAAAAGCGGAATTGGCCGGTTAGATCCGATAGCGCTGGAGCCTTACAAAAAAACCCTCCACAAAGGGAGGGTTTCACTATTTATCGCTTATCCATTTCTTCAACAATAAGCTTGTTCACCATTGGAGGATTTGCTTTTCCTTTGGTTGCCTTCATCACTTGACCAACAAGGAAGCCGATCGCACGGTCTTTCCCGTTTTTGTAATCTTCAATGGACTGTTCGTTTTCGTCTAGGATGCCTGTAACGATGGAACGAAGCTCGCCTTCATCAGAGATCTGAACAAGGCCATTGTCTTTCACGATCTGTTCAGGATCGCCGCCTTTTTCGATAAGATCTTTAAATACTTTCTTCGCAATTTTAGAAGAAATTGTACCTTTCTCGATGAGAGAAATCAGTTTCCCTAAGCCTTCAGGCGTTAGCGCTACTTCATCAATTTCTTTGTATTTCGCGTTCAAGTATGCAGATACTTCTCCCATGAGCCAGTTTGATGTCTGCTTCGGATCAGCGCCCTGTCCGATTGCTACTTCAAAGAAATCAGACATTTTCTTAGACTGTGTAAGAACATTTGCATCGTATACTGGAAGATCATATTCCTTCACATAGCGCTCGCGACGAGCGTCTGGAAGCTCAGGAATATCTTGACGGACGCGGTCCATCCATTCTTTATTGATTGCAAGGCGCACAAGATCCGGTTCCGGGAAGTAACGGTAGTCGTCAGATCCTTCTTTCACACGCATGAGAATCGTTTTCTTGCCAGCTTCGTCATAACGACGCGTTTCCTGACCGATCACGTTTCCTGCAAGAAGTTCTTTCTCCTGACGTACTTCTTCATATTGAAGACCTTTTTGTACGTTCGCAAACGAGTTCAAATTCTTAAGCTCTGTTTTCGTTCCGAACTCTTCTTGACCATATGGACGAAGAGAGAGGTTGGCATCACAACGAAGGGAGCCTTCTTCCATTTTGCAATCAGAAACTTCTGTATATTGAAGGATCGCTTTTAACTTCTCAAGGTAAGCATAAGCTTCTTCAGGTGTGCGAATATCCGGCTCAGATACGATTTCAACAAGTGGTGTACCCTGACGGTTGAAGTCAACAAGAGAATGGTTTTCTCCATCAACGTGCGTCAGTTTACCCGCATCTTCTTCAAGATGAAGACGCGTAATGCCGATTCGTTTTGTTTTGCCGTCTACTTCAATATCTATCCAGCCGTTTTCACCGATTGGCTTATCATACTGTGAAATCTGGTAGGCTTTCGGATTATCCGGATAGAAATAGTTTTTACGGTCAAACTTTGTATCTTCTGCGATTTCACAGTTAAGTGCCATTGCAGCACGCATTGCAAAGTCTACAGCTTGCTCGTTCATTACTGGAAGCACACCAGGATGCCCAAGACAGATTGGGCACACGTTTGTGTTAGGCGGTGCACCGAAATTTGTTGAACAATTACAGAAAATCTTCGTGTTTGTCTTCAGTTCTGAGTGAACTTCCAGACCAATAATAGTTTCAAAATTCATCTTCAGTAGTCACCCCTTACAGCTCTGGTTTAGCCTTATGATGATCAGTTGCCTGCTCATACGCATGTGCCACGCGATAAACGGTCTTCTCATCAAAGTGCTTTCCGATTATTTGAAGTCCAACAGGTAGTCCATTCGATAATCCACATGGAACCGAAATCGCAGGCACGCCTGCAAGGTTAACAGGAATTGTTAGAATGTCGTTCGCATACATAGTAAGCGGGTTGTCAATCTTCTCGCCTACTTTAAATGCCGTTGTTGGTGTGGTTGGTCCGATAATGACATCGTAGTCTTCGAACACCTTTTCAAAATCGTCCTTGATCAGTGTACGAACTTTCTGTGCTTTCTTATAGTAAGCATCATAGTAGCCGGAGCTAAGTGCAAACGTACCAAGCATAATGCGGCGCTTTACTTCATCACCAAAGCCTTCGCTTCTTGTTTTCTTGTAAAGATCAAGAAGGTTCTCAGCTTCTGCACGGACACCGTAACGTACACCGTCGAAACGAGCAAGGTTAGCAGATGCTTCAGAAGAAGATAGAAGATAGTAAGTAGCTACGGCATACTTAGAGTGCGGAAGCGAAACTTCTTCCCATGTTGCGCCAAGCTCTTCAAGCTTCTTAAGCGCTTGAAGGACATTGTTCTTTACATCTTCATCCACGCCTTCAGCAAGATATTCTTTCGGTACAGCAATACGAAGACCCTTCACATCACCAGTTAGGCTTGAAAGGTAATCTGGAACGTCGACATTCGCTGACGTTGAATCCATCTTGTCATTTCCTGCAATCGATTGAAGAAGATAGGCGTTATCTTCTACCGTGTTCGTAATTGGTCCGATCTGATCAAGGGAAGATGCGAATGCAATAAGGCCAAAACGAGACACCAGTCCGTATGTGGGCTTTAATCCAACTACACCACAGAACGCGGCAGGCTGACGGATTGAACCCCCAGTATCAGATCCAAGTGAGAAGAAAACTTCTCCAGCAGCTACTGATGCTGCTGAACCACCGCTTGATCCACCTGGTACATAGTCTGTATTCCATGGGTTACGCGTACCATAGAAACCTGAGTTTTCATTTGAAGAGCCCATTGCGAACTCATCCATATTCAGTTTGCCGACAGTGATCGTTTCCGCCGCATTTAAGCGCTCGACTACCGTTGCGTTATGTAATGGATCAAAGTTGCTTAGAAGCTGACTTGACGCTGTCGTGCGAAGTCCTTTTGTAACGATGTTATCTTTCACACCAACAGGAAGACCGAAAAGTAGTCCTCTAGCTTCTTCTGTTCCAAGCTTTTCATCCAGCGCTTTAGCTGCTTGCTTTGCGCCTTCTTCATTCAATGTCATGAACGCCTTTACTTTGTTATCAACGCTATTAATGCGATCAAACGACGTTTGAACGAGTTCACATACTGATAATTCTTTTTTGTGCAGCAAGCTGTGTAGCTCACTTATGCTTTTATCAAACAAGGACGTTGCCTCCCTTACTCAAATATTGATGGTACTTTAACTTGACCATTCTCTTTATCTGGTGCGTTTTTCAATGCTTCTTCACGAGAAAGCCACGGCTGTACTTTGTCTTCACGAAGCACATTTTTCAAATCTAGAACGTGTGTTGTAGGCTCAACGTTCTCTGTATCTAATTCATTCAGCTGCTCCGCCATTGAAATAATGTCATCAAGCTGAGTCGTAAACTTTTCGACTTCTGCATCATCCATTTCAAGTCTTGCCAGGTTCGCTACGTGCTTCACCTGTTCTTTGGTAATTCTGGACATTTCCTTCACCTCCACAAATTTCGAACAACCTGCAATATATAGATGATACCAAAAACAGGCTTCATTAAGCAACAGAACGCAGTTTGTTCCATTATTAAACAAACGTTTGTTTACATACGATTAATTAAACGTTTATTTAACTTTTCACATTAGCCCGGTGTTATAAAAAAAGACTCACCCTTTTAAGGAGTGAGTCGAGTCAAGAATGTATTAGAATTTAGATACTTTTGCTGCTTCAAATTCAGCTTCAATTTCTTCTCCTGGTCCTTTACCAACAAAGCTGAATGCCATGACGGCAATCCATGCAAGGATAAAGCCTGGGATCAATTCGTAAAGGTCAAATAGTCCACCGGACAATTGTGCCCATAGAATTACCGTGACAGCACCAACAATAATACCTGCCAGCGCCCCGTTACGAGTCATACGTTTCCAGAACAGGCTCAGAATAATAACTGGTCCAAACGCGGCACCAAATCCAGCCCATGCATAACTTACTAGATCAAGAACGCTACTATCCGGGTTGTATGCAAGTAGGATGGCAAGTAAAGCAATAGCAAGAACTGCAATACGACCTACCCATACAAGCTCAGTCTGGCTAGCATTTTTACGAAGGATTGCTTTATAGAAATCCTCTGCTACAGCACTTGACGATACAAGTAGCTGTGAGTCGATAGTACTCATAATGGCCGAAAGGATCGCAGCTAGTAAGAAGCCTGATACCCATGGGTTAAAGAGTACTTGAGTAAATTGTATAAACACTGTTTCTGAGTTTGCAAGTCCACCTGAGAAGTACGCGATACCGATGAAACCAGTAAAAATCGCACCAAACAGGGATAAAACCATCCATGTCATACCCACAAGGCGTGCTTTAGGAATTTCTTTGGAAGACTTAACAGCCATAAAGCGGGTAATGATGTGTGGCTGACCGAAATAACCAAGTCCCCAACCAAGCAGGGAGATAATTCCCATGAAACTCATACCAGTAAAGATATCAAGATATGTTGTGTCTGTTGCGCCGACTTGATTAACTGTCTCGCTCCAGCCACCCATTTCATATAGGGCAACAATTGGCACGATAACGAGTGCAAGGAACATTAGAATTCCCTGGAAGAAGTCTGTCCAGCTTACAGCTAAGAAACCACCGAGGAACGTATAAGAAATGATAACAAGTGCACCGATCCACAATGCAGCTTCATAGCTCATTCCGAACGAGCTTTCAAACAGGATTGCGCCCCCAACAAGACCTGAAGACGTGTAGAACGTAAAAAATACAAGAATGACAATCGCTGAAAGGACACGAAGTGCTTTCGAGCCATCACGGAAACGGTTTTCGAGATAATCCGGAACCGTAATTGAATCATTCGCAACTTCTGTGTAACGACGAAGACGCGAAGCGACAAACTGCCAGTTCAGGTAAGCTCCGATTGCGAGCCCAATCCCAATCCATATTTGACTCATACCACCTGCATACATTGCACCAGGTAGTCCTAGCAAGAGCCAGCTACTCATATCTGATGCACCAGCACTTAGTGCGGCAACAGATCCACCTAATCTTCTTCCTCCAAGAACATAATCGGACAAATTACTTGTCATACGATACGCAATTAATCCAATTACAAGCATACCGACAAGATAAACTATAAATGTGACTAGTGTTGGCAATTCAATACCCATCGAGTACTATTCTCTCCTTTCAGTAAAAAAAGTTATTATTGATAATACGACTAATAAAGGCATTGGTATAAGTAACCAGAACCATGTTGCGGTAGTTAAGGTGTATTCCACACTTTCACCCCCTCCAAAGTCAATATTCACAGCTATACATTTTCTCTGTGAATTCAAATTATAAATGTAGACCATTAGTCCTTTACAAACCAATGATTACTATATCATAAAATTATTTTCAGAACAATTAAAATATTATATACTAAACTTTTTAATGAATAAATATTCATTATTTCAATTTATTTCCTTGATTTAGAAAGTATAACATAATAAGTATTCACGAAAACTTATTTAAATAAATTGATGATAATGTGAAGGGAAGTCACACTTTAGTAATATTTACCCACCATTTTGTAATGTTAACCTTCAAATTGAAATATTTTTTTATATAGTGCCGCTTATTCTTCCATTTCATACGTATTAGTCTTCAAAATATATAACGCTTAAACGGAGATCAGTCAACATGGCTTACCCTCTTCTATAGATATAAAATGAATGGCCGACCCCATATTGGAAATGTATAATGATCTATTGTTAATCCAAATCGAAAAGATTACTGTTTGCAAAACGTAATCATTACGATATAATATGTAATACCATTTGATTAATAAGGAAAAGGAGAATATGATGAAAAGATATTTTAAAATCGCTTTGTTATTACCTATAGCTACTTTTCTACTAGCGGCTTGCGCTCCTGATCAGTCCGATTCCGATACAGAAGGGAAACTCGTTATTTATACAACCCTCTATCCCCTTGAATACTTCACCGAACGAATCGGCGGTGATGAAGTGAAGACGGAGTCCATCATTCCACCTGGCAGCGATGCGCATAGTTTTGAACCGACTACAAAAACGATGACAGAACTCGCAGAAGCAGATCTTTTCATCTATAACGGTGCTGGCATGGAAGGCTTCGCAGAGGCAGCCAAAGAAACATTACAAAATGAAGATGTAACGGTGATGGAGGCATCTGAAGGAATTCATTTCGAGGAATCAGAAGAAGAACACGAGGAGCACGAAGGTCATGCGGAAGAAAGTCATGAGGGTCACGAGCATGGCGACATCAACCCACACGTTTGGATTGATCCTCTCTTGGCCATTCAACAGGCTGAAAACATTAAATCTGAAATGATCGACTTAGCACCTGAGAAAAAAGAAACATTCGAAGCAAATTTTGCATCATTAAAAGAAGATCTTTATGCACTCGATCAGTCATTTAAAGAAATGGTCGAAGCTGCCCCGGAGAAGGAGTTTCTTATTTCTCATGATGCTTACAGTTATTGGGAGACACGATATGGACTTGAACAACTGAGTGTATCAGGTTTATCTCCTGCCCAGGAACCAACTCAGAAGCAGCTTGAGGATATCATTCAAACGGCTGAGGATCATGACCTCTCCTATATGATATTTGAACAGAACGCTACACCGAAGCCCGCTAAGGCAGTGCAACGAGAACTCGGATTTGAAACACTTCGTATTCATAATTTATCTGTTTTAACAGAAGAAGATGTGGCGAACAATGAGACGTATTTAACGCTCATGGAAAAGAACATCGAAACAATGAAAAAAGCACTAAGCGAATAACCAAATTAGCAAAAAGCCCACTCTGGCGAGCGGGCTTTTTATTATTGATAAATATGAACGAACGGCTCTTCTTCATTTGGATCTTTTACGATCAAACTTTCTGGTTGACCGTTGCTCGTAATGTAGATAGAGACAGGTAAGTTCTGCGGGAATGTGTCGTTTCGTTTTTTAACGAGACCATTTACGAACTGGGTAAATGAAATGACTTCCGCTTTACTGTAAAACTGGATCGGAATTTCAACTTTCAACTGGCTAAGTTCATCCTTTTTATAGAATCCTGTTCCAATGACACCTACAAAGTTAGGGAAGAAGTCCTGTATTTCACGGGTGAAGTCATCAAACTTCTCAGCTTCTGCAGGGAATTCCTCCTCTGCAGCCGATGAAGGGAACGCCACGTATTTTTCATTTAAATCTTTCCATGAACCTGGACTCGACTTCCCTTCTTCTACAAATGCACTTGCAACGTAGTTACCAGGAACGACCGATTGTCTCGGTTTTTCCATGAATAGAGTGAACATAATTGGTACGTCATGCTCCGCACGTATTTTTTTAATAATAGGCGCAATGGATTCCTTTGCTTTTTCAATCACTTCTTGTTTATCAAGATCCACCGATCCTGTGTACTTCAGGCCAGCTTCATCAAGAACGGAGTACGAGTACTCACTATAAAGCGAGAGGGCAATCGATACACCGCCAAGCTGCAGTTCATCATCTTTGTTTTGAATGTAGTAGTCCTGTTCGTGAATATAGGAAAGGAATTTCGGATTCTTCTTCTCAGCTTCAATTATTTTCTCATACTGAGCTGGATCTTCCTTTACTCCAAGAGACGGATTGAGTCCTTCTTTGTTCTTGTCACTACTACGGTATAACCAGCTGTGAATCTGATTAGAATCAAACAGCTGTCCTTCTTTAAAGAAGTATTTCTCAGGGTCAAAGTGTTCTTGAGATAGGCGAATCAATCCTGTTTCCAGACTATCCACATCAAGTCGATTATCGACTCCAGCCGTTACTAATCCTCTGACCTTTGAAGCGTCCAGCGAGTTCTTCTCTCCATCTTTTTCAAGGACAGAACGATAGTAGGTTTCTGATGTTTTGATATCTTCACTAACGATCATTTCTTCACTTTTTTCGCCTTCTGAGTCAGGCGTCTTCACTGTGTCTTCCTGCTCGTCCTTCATGAAACTGGGAACACAGCCTGATAAGACAAGCGATAGGGCCATGATGCTAACGATGAACTGTTGCTTCTTTCGCATTACTTTTCTCTCCTCATTCGTTTAACTCTTCAAGGAACCTGTTCTCACTCCAAACATCTATGCCAAGACTCTCAGCTTTCTCAAGCTTAGAACCAGCATCTTCCCCAGCAATAACAAGATCGGTGCTATTACTTACGCTACCTGTCACTTTTGCACCTTGCTCCTCAAGCTTCTTCTTCGCATCTCCACGGCTCAAGTACTCGAGTTTACCTGTTAAGACGACCGTTTTCCCCGCAAAGACAGAGTCAATCTCTTCAACAGAGACTGGTTTTGGCCCTTTATAAACTGTGTTAACGCCAGCCGCTTTTAGCTCTTCGATTAGTTCATGGACTTCCTCGTTTTGAAAATAGCGCACAACCGAGTCAGCCATTTTCTGTCCGACTTCATTAATTGCCTCAAGATCTTCAATATTAGCCTCTATCAGGCTATCGATTGAGCCGAATTGTTGGGCAAGCGTCCTCGCTGCTTTAGCACCTACATGACGAATGCCAAGACCAAATAACAATTTTTCGAGCGAATTTTCTTTAGAAACGCGAATGGCTTCAAGAAGGTTCGAAACGGACTTTTCTCCCATCCGTTCAAGCTCAATTAGTTGCTCATGCGTTAGCTGATAAATGTCAGCAACATCGTGGATTAACTCTTCACGGAACAGCTGGGTAATGACGCGTTCCCCGAGTCCATCAATGTTCATCGCATTACGTGATACAAAATGAATCAAACCTTCGCGAAGCTGTGCAGGACACTTCGGATTAATGCATCTGAGTGCAACCTCTTCCTCAAGACGAACGAGGTCACTCCCACATTCAGGACAGTGCTCGGGCATTGAAAAAGCTTCTTCCTCCCCGGTGCGGTGTTCCTCAATAACAGAAACAACCTCCGGAATAATATCTCCCGCTTTCTTAACAACAACATAGTCTCCGATTTTGATGTCTTTCTCTCGGATCAAATCTTCATTATGAAGGGAAGCACGCTGAACGGTTGTTCCAGCCACTAGAACAGGCTCAAGGAGAGCTGTTGGCGTCACAACGCCCGTCCTACCAACATTAAGTTCAATGCTAAGAAGCTTAGTCACTACTTCCTCGGCCGGAAATTTATAAGCAATTGCCCAGCGAGGACTTTTAGCAGTAAACCCTAGCTCTTCCTGCTGCCGAAGCGCATCAACTTTTACGACGATTCCATCAATTTCATAGGACAGATCAGGGCGTCTCTCAGACCACCCTCCTATATACTCAATCACATCTTCAATAGTGTTACAGCGTTTCCACTCGGGATTTGTTTTGAACCCAAGTTCCTTAAGAAAATCAAGTCCATCGGAATGCGAGTCGATTTCTTTTCCATCAACCGTTCCAACGCCGTACACAAAAATGGAAAGGTTCCGACTTGCAGCAATTTTGGGATTCAGTTGACGAAGAGAACCGGCCGCTGCATTTCGAGGATTTGCAAATAGATCCTGGTCATTTTCCTCTCGATCTTTATTCAATTTCATGAAGGAAGGTTTTGGCATATATGCCTCCCCTCGAACTTCCATACTCACATTTTCACTGAGTCGAAGAGGGATCGCAGGGATCGTCTTCAAATTCTGTGTGATGTCTTCACCAACCGTTCCATCACCTCGTGTAGCTCCGCGAACAAGAATGCCATCTTCATAAATAAGAGAAACTGCAAGACCATCAATTTTTAATTCACATACATATGAAAAGTTTTCGCCAATTCTGTCACGTACACGACGGTCGAAGTCTTTCAACTCGTCTTCCCCGAATGCATTACCGAGACTTAGCATCGGAACCCTATGCTCCACTTTCTGAAAGCCTTGAAGTGGAGCGCCCCCAACACGCTGTGTCGGAGAGTCATTAGTTTGAAGCTCAGGATTTTCTTCTTCAAGAGAAAGAAGTTCATTCATCATTCGATCGTATTCTGCATCTGGAACGCTTGGTTGATCGAGTACATGATACTCATAATTATAGTGATTTAAGAGCTGACGAAGCTCTTCGATGCGTTTAGCATTTTGTTCCATCGTCAAACCTCACCTTCTAATGGCTATTGCTTTTCAATCGGGGCAAACTTCGCCAGGAGACGCTTAATCCCTACTGGGTTAGGGAAGGCAATATCAAGCTCTGTTGAGTCGCCTTCACCTTTAACGCTAACAACCGTTCCAACTCCCCATTTGCGATGACTAGCTTTGTCACCCACCTTCCAGTCAAGCGAGTCACCTCCAGTTGACGTTAGCTGAGGTCTTCGTGGATGCTTCGGCGTAGCCGATCTTGAAGAACGCGGGCTTGAGAACGGAGATGCAGGCTTTTCCTGCCCTTCTTTTTCTAGCAATTCTTCCGGAATTTCTCCGATAAAACGGGATACCGGGTTTGTATTAGTCTTACCATAAAGCGTACGAAGACGAGCGTTTGTTAAGAAAAGCTCTTCCTCAGCCCTCGTGATTCCTACATAGGCAAGACGGCGCTCCTCTTCCATTTCCTCTTCTTCAAAGAGTGAGCGACTATGAGGGAAAACCCCTTCTTCCATACCGATTAAGAAGACTACAGGGAACTCTAATCCTTTTGCAGAGTGAAGCGTCATAAGGGTAACAGCTTCCTTCTGTTCGTTTTCATCTTCATCTAGCTTATCTATATCTGCTACAAGAGCAAGGTCAGTTAGAAACGCAATAAGGCTTTTATCTTCACTTGCCTTTTCAAATTCTTGAGTAACAGATAAGAATTCATCAATGTTCTCTAATCGTGTTTGAGCTTCAATCGTATTCTCGTTTCTTAAAGAATCGCGGTAACCTGACTTATCAATCACTTCCTCAACAAGTTCAGACACAGCCAGATACTCCTGCATCTGTGTCCAATTCGCCATTTGATTGCCGAACGTTCGAAGCGATTTTGTAAATCGTGCCCCAAGTCCAATTTGCTCCACCTCTTGAAGTGCTGTGAAAATTGAAATATCCTGGTTGGCAGCATACTGAGCAACTTTATCCATTGTAGACGCCCCAACACCCCGTTTTGGTACATTCACAATTCGTAATAGACTGATATCATCATCTGGATTTGCAATCAAACGAAGATAAGCAAGCACATCTTTAATTTCTTTTCGATCATAGAACTTTGTTCCGCCGACAATGTTGTACGTAATATTGGATTTATTTAAAATTTCCTCGACGACCCGGGACTGAGCATTTGTGCGGTAAAGAATCGCAATCTGAGAATTTGTGCGCTTCCCGCTATTCACCATATCAAGAATCTTCCCAGTTACAAAACGACTTTCATCATGCTCATCATTACCCTGGAAGTACGTAATATGAGGGCCATCTTGATTATCTGTCCAGAGCTTTTTCGGTTTACGATTCATATTGTTTTCAATCACAATATTTGCAGCTTGGAGAATTTTCTTAGTGGACCGGTAATTCTGTTCAAGAAAAATAGCTCGCGCGCTTGGATAGTCTTTCTCGAATGAAAGGATATTCTGAATATCAGCACCACGCCAGCGATAAATGGACTGATCAGAGTCACCAACAACACAGAGATTCTGATATTTTTCAGCCATTAATTTAACAAGTACATATTGGGCTTTGTTCGTATCCTGATACTCATCAACATGAATATACTGGAATTTACGCTGATAGAACTCAAGTACTTCAGGCACTTTCTTGAAAAGCGTTATTGTACGCATGATCAAGTCATCGAAATCAAGGGCCTGATTTTTTCGCAGCTGTTTCTGATACTGCTCGTACACATCTGAAACAACGCTCTCATAAGGTCCTTTTGCGTTAGCTTTATAATCCTCAGGCGTCTCGAGTTCATTCTTCGCAGAGCTAATGCTACCGAGAATGCCTCTAGGCTCGAATTTCTTCGGATCCACGTTCTGTTCTTTCAATATTTTCTTAATAACCGTTAGCTGATCGCCTGAATCAAGAATGGTAAAATTACGATTAATTCCGATACGATCTCCATCTCTTCTTAGAATTCGCACACACATCGAGTGGAACGTGGAAATCCAGATGTCCTCTGCAACAGGACCAGTAATGGAGTTCACTCGCTCTCTCATCTCTCGTGCGGCCTTATTCGTAAATGTGATCGCAAGAATGTTCCAAGGGGAAACTTGCTTCTCAACAAGTAAGTAAGCAATCCGATGCGTTAGTACCCTTGTTTTCCCACTTCCAGCACCGGCCATAATTAAGAGCGGTCCGTCCGTATGCTTGACCGCTTCCTGCTGTTCAGGGTTCAACCCGTTTAATAATTTATCAACTATTCGCTGCATGTTTTCGCACTCCTTACAAACATATGTTCTTATCTCTTATTTTATCTCATCGACTGGAGAGAATCAATTTCCTTTAACGGCAGCAACTGTTTTAATCGCCTGCTTTACATTATCGTATATACTATTCCCTACAATAACAGTATCAGCATAAGCTGCCATTTCTTTCGCTTTCTCAGGAGAATCAATACCTCCACCATAGAATAGCTGTGTATCATCAAGCACATTGCTGACTCTTCGAACAAGATCCGCATCACCGTACGTACCGCTATACTCCACATAAAAAATTGGCAGCTTGAACATCTTCTCTGCCATTCGTGCGTAAGCAAGCACATCGTCCTCATCAATTGTTGTATTCGCAGAAGTCAGCCTGGCTACCTTCGAGTCACTATTCAGGATACAATACCCTTCCATGATAATTTCATCCCAATTCATAATTTCACCGAATTCTTTTACCGCTTCATGATGCAAGCCCGTTACCCAGCGACTGTCTTCGGTATTCAATACTGTCGGAATAAAGTAGAAATCAAACCCAGGCGTCACAGCTTCAACCGTTGACACCTCAAGAGCACATGGTACAGCGTAACGGCGAATTCTTGCAAGCAAATCCAACGTACGATCAAGCGTCACACCATCACTGCCCCCAACAATCACCGCATCCGTCCCAGACTCACAAATCGCCTCAAGATCATAATCCTCAATTTCCTTATTCGGATCAAGCTTGAATACATGCTTCCACTCTCGAAAATCAAACATCCTAACCCTTCCTCCCACTTTTCCTCATACGTTGGATTATATCAAAAAACACACGAAAAGCGGAAGTGGGCGTTTAGACTCGACAGGCACTGGAGCCTTTCAAATTGAACACGTCTTTTGTGTTCGAGTTGAAAGGTGAAGTGACCGAGAGTCTGCCCACTGCAGCTAGATCACGAAAAGCGGAAGTGGGCGTTTAGACCCGACAGGCACTGAAGCCATCCAAATTGAACCTACTCTTCGTGCACTTCATATAAGAAACCACTTCATATATCTTCTTCCCCAGCAAAAACAAAAATGAGCCGACTTTTCGGCTCATTCTCTCTACTCTTTATTATGGACGCGATCAAGTGTCATTTGATAGCCATCGTTTCCGTAATTCAGGCTTCGTTTCACACGCGAGATCGTCGCTGTGCTTGCGCCTGTTTCCGTTTCGATTTTGTGATAAGTAAATCCTTCTCGAAGCATACGGGCTACTTCTAATCGTTGCGCAAGTGATTGAATCTCATTCACCGTCGCTAGATCATCAAAAAATAAATAGCACTCTTCAAGATCTTTTAATGAAAGAATTGATTCAAATAGTTGATCAAGCGTCTTCCCTCGAAGTTTATCAATTTGCATTGGTACCACACTCTCCTTACTCGATTATGTATCGTTCTATTCATTACACTCGTTACAAGCTTTGTGATTGGCGTCATTTTCCCACGTTTTTTTCATTTTAACAGTCTAACGGAATAAAATCATATGCTTTACTTCGTTAAGTGATTACTCTGTTATAGTTTAACGCATTATTGAAGGAAAAAGCACCATTTTTCTCTTTACATCATAAATTCCTTGCTGTGTCAACCGGATAAATGGTAAATGTGTCGATGAAAAGAACAACAGGCTATAAACCGGATCCCCGAACGCATAGCCTCTTTTCTCAAGTTCAACGATCATTCTCTGCTCTTCTTTCATAATTTGCTCCATTGGAAGCGCAGACATTTTACCCATTAACGGAAGAAGAATTTCAGCAATCACTTCTTCATCTTCAACAAGAACGATTCCTCCACCAATCTGTCGAACCCGGTTAAACGCGGCGATCATATCGACTTTCTTTTTACCGATAACGATAAAATCACCTGTGTTTGAAAAGCTGCTGGCAAAGCCATTCACCTTATTTGCAAAGCCTTTAATAATGGTATTCACACGCCATTCGCCTTCTTGACTTAATAGCATAATGAAGCTTTCATCAGAACCCGCTGGCAACTCTTCCACTGAAGTTTCAACAGATAAGTTGTAGGGCTTTGTAATGACTGCGTTGATCATTTCAATTCCAGCTGGTCCCGAGAAGGTTAAGTCATTTTCCTTTAGCTCCCACTCTTCCGCAACAGGAGAGAGACCATGTTCTTCCCAATCAAATGACCAATCCTGCTCGACTTCTATGCCATTACGCTTCAGCCATTTCCCGCGTGCAAGCACAGACAAAGGGAGAGGTTTATCACTTGATTCAAGAATGTTGATATGTGCAAGCCTTCCAGGTGCAATCATACCATGTGTGTCGCTAATACCGTAATGATTTGCGACATTATATGACACCATAGAATAAGCATCCTCAGCAGGCACTCCTTTTTCAAGGGCAATGGAAATGAGGTGATCTGTCATTCCCTGTTCGAGGAAGGAAGGCGTAGAACCATCCGTATTCATCATTACCCTATCAAAAGACGTTACTCCCTTTTTCAAAAGCGACTCGAGAATCACAGGTAAATCCGGCCTAATCGATGAATATCGAAGTGACGTCATCATTCCCATCTCAAGTCGACGAAGTGCTTCCTCACCTGTCATAGCTTCATGATCACATGATACTCCAAACAGACCCATCTTTGTTAATGTTTTCAGAGATGCTCCAGGAAGATGACCTTCAATCGGCTTCCCTAATCTTCTTGTTTCTTGCATCCAATCAAGAATTTCATCATTTCCATCAAGGACTTCAGGCCAGGCAGTTAGTTCCCCACCCTGTATAACAAGCGGATGAGCTAGCCATTCCCGCATATGTTTGTTTGTAATCGCCTCTTCTTCAAGAAGCTGTGTTTGGGAATCATAACGCGCCCACCAGTACATTGAAACAGGAAATCGATCCAGCTCTTCAATTATTGTAAGCGCTTTCTTTTGTGTCAAACCGAGTAGGAAAAGAAGGTTATCATTCATCAATGTAGTTGTTCCCCGTTCAGATGCATAGCGTGCCAATGTCAGGGGATTATATAGTTGAAACGGATGGGCATGCGGCTCTATATAACCTGGTACAAGGCACTGGCCTTTACAGTCAATCCATTCCGTATCTGGATGTTTCTCAGGAAGCTCGTCACCAACATAGACGATTCGATCTTCGTATACCCATATATTCGATGTAACCCATTTTTTCAATCCATTGTTTAAGTAAGTTGCGTTATAGAAAACGATTGATGGAGGCAACTCGAGAGACACAACTTGAACTTGTTTTCGCAATTGTTGCTTGGTCCATAAGTTTTTTCGTTTTGGCATGTCCATCCCTCGATTCAAGAAGTTTTCTCTATTTTAACATAATTTTGAAATATTTATACTTTTGATTTTCAAATGATGAAAGGAGCTTTTTTAAATGAAGCCAAATATTAGTATGATGAACGCTTTTATTCGACTGACTGCTGGATTTACTCTTTTATCCTGGGCAACAGCGAAGCTTTGTAAAGATGACAATACGTCAGCATTATGGCTCGCAACCGCAGGTGCCATGAAGGTTGCTGAAGGGCACACCCGCTATTGTCCGATTGTAGATTTGATGACAAAAGATGGAAACGATGATCCTGATGAAACTGCGCTTGAGAAAGTGATTAATCCTTCATAGAAAATCCTTTCTATCAAAAAAACTTCCCTGGGTTCAGGGAAGTTTGTTCTAGTTTGCCCCACCATAAGGGATAGTAAGTTTGACATCAAAGGGGATGAAGCCATGGAAGTTTCACCTTATAAAAAAGGAGGGTTGGATATGCTTGAATATATATCAGACACATGGCTAATCTATACGCTAATTATTGGAAGTATTGTAGCGATTGCCTTCGCATATATCAGAAAGAAACGCGTGAAATAGCTCTGTGGCCTATATCTGTCCGATAAAAACCATCTTTCACTTTTATGTGCTCAAGTTCTGTATAAACGCTACGACTCGCCTCTTTCAAATCCTGACCAGAAGCTGCGATGAGTAGAACACGTCCTCCATCTGTCACAAACGATTCATCAATTAGTTTCGTTCCCGCATGAAAAACGAGTGCTTCAGGGCTTACTGCATCTAACCCTGTAATCGCTTTTCCTTTTTCATAGCTGCCAGGGTACCCACCAGATGCGACCACGACACCTACGATGGCTTCTTTACTCCATGTTAACTCTGGCTCTTTACCATCCAGAAGATCAAGTACAGCCGCAACAAAGTCAGATGTCATCCTTGGCAGGACAACCTGTGTTTCTGGATCCCCAAACCTGGCATTGAATTCAATTACTTTTGGACCTTGTTCGGTTAACATCAAGCCAGCGTAAAGAACACCAGTAAATGACCGTCCGTCTTTTGCCATTCCCATTGCCGCTCTGCGAAGTATAGACTCTACGGATCTGTCAACAATTTCCTGTGAAATCTGGGGAACCGGGGAGTAAGCACCCATCCCCCCCGTGTTTGGTCCTTTATCCTCGTTAAAAGCGCGTTTATGATCCTGAGAAATAACGAGTGGGTAGACACGCTCGCCATCAACAAGAGCCATGAGCGAAAATTCCTCTCCTTCTAAAAACTCCTCAACGACAACACGCTCGCTTGCAGCACCAAATTGATTGTTTTCCATCATTTCATGAAGACTGCCGAGTGCCTCATCAAGCGTCATCGCAACGACTACACCTTTACCAGCCGCAAGACCATCAGCTTTCAAGACAATCGGGGCACCCATTTCCTCTACGTATGCTTTTGCTTCATGATAATCAGTGAATGATTTCGAGAAAGCAGCGGGAATTCCGTTTGCGACCATTAATTCTTTCGCGAAGGTTTTACTACCTTCAATTAATGCTGCTTCTTGCGTCGGTCCGAAGACTTTGAGACCCGCTTTCTCAAATCGATTTACGATTCCATCAAGAAGAGGCTGTTCAGGACCAACAAGTGTTAATCCGATGTCTTCCCGTATTGCGAAGGCAACAAGTCCCTCATGGTCGCTCTCTTCAATCGGCACAAGCTGGCTAACATCTGTCATTCCGGCATTTCCAGGAGCGACAAAGACTTGATCTACGAGGCTGCTCTGTGCCGCTTTCCATGCCATCACATGCTCGCGGCCGCCACTGCCTATCACCAATACCTTCACTCGAAAAACCTCCTCTTAATGTTTAAAATGACGAACGCCAGTAAAGACCATTGTGATTCCGTATTCATTGGCTTTCTTAATGGAATCTTCATCGCGAATCGACCCACCAGGCTGAATGATGGCCGTCACGCCTGCGCGTCCAGCTGCTTCAACGGTGTCATCCATTGGGAAGAAAGCATCAGAACCCATTACAGAGCCTTTACTCTTCTCGCCCGCTTGCTCTATTGCAATATTCGCTGCACCAACACGGTTCATTTGTCCCGCACCGATCCCGATCGTCTGATCGTTCTTGGTGAGAACAATTGCATTGGATTTCACATGTTTCACGACTTTCCAGGCAAGCTTAAGCGCTTCCCACTCTTCGTCCGTTGGTTCACGATCAGTAGGTACTGAGATATCCGCTTCGTTAAATCCATAACGATCACGCTCTTGAAGTAAAAGTCCGCCGTTTACCGAAGTCAGCTGATGCTCAACCGCAGCTGATACTGATACGTTCAATTTTAATAAACGAAGGTTCTTTTTCTTGGATAGGACCGCAAGTGCTTCTTCTGTAAAAGCAGGGGCCATAATGATCTCAAGGAAAATTTCTTTTAATTTCAGCGCGGTTTCTTCGTCAACCTCACGATTGATGACAACGATTCCGCCGAAAATAGACGTTGAATCTGCTTCGTACGCTTTTTGATAAGCTTCAAAAACTGTTTCACCAGTTCCTACACCACACGGGTTCATGTGCTTTACAGCAACTACAGCTGGCTGTTCAAATTCCTTTACGATATTAAGCGCCGCATTAGCGTCATTAATATTATTGTAAGAGAGCTCTTTGCCGTTTAATTGTTCCGCCGAAGCAAGTGACGCTCCATTGTAAAGCGGCTTACGATAGAATACAGCTTTTTGATGTGGATTTTCACCATATCGCAGTGTTTGTTTCCGTTCAAATGTAACTGTAAGTGACTCCGGTTCTTCTTCTCCAGATTGAGCAGTTAAATATTCAGAGATAACCGCATCATATGAAGCCGTATGGCGGAATACTTTTGCCGCAAGTTCACGACGAAGAATTTGCGTCGTATCTCCGTTTTCTTCAACCTGACGAAGTACACGATTGTAGTCGGAAGGATCAACAACAACCGTTACATCACGATGGTTTTTCGCAGCAGAGCGAAGCATTGTCGGTCCACCGATATCGATGTTCTCAATGGCATCTTCATAAGTGACATCAGGCTTTGCGATCGTTTCCTGGAACGGATAAAGATTTACGACAACAAGGTCGATCGGCTTGATGTTCAATTCATCCAGCTGTTTCTGATGATCCTCATTATCTCGGACCGCAAGAAGACCGCTGTGAACATTGGGATGAAGTGTTTTTACACGACCATCAAGAATTTCAGGAAATCCTGTCACATCCGAAATCCCGACTACATTCACTCCTGCTTCTTCAAGGGCACGCTTTGTTCCCCCAGTGGAGATCACCTCTACCCCTTTGTCAGCAAGTCCTTTTGCAAATGCTGTAATATCAGTTTTATCAGAAACGCTGATTAGCGCACGTTTAATAGCCATAATGCTTCCTCCTACTACCTTTTGATTTTTTCTTGGAGAAGGGAACGAATGACGGCTGGATACAAGAGATGCTCAACAGCCTGAATTTTTCGCCCTAGATCCTCTTTCGTGTCACCCTCATAAATCCGAACGCTATCCTGATCGATGATTTGTCCGGTATCCATTCCCTCATCCACGAAATGAACGGTCACTCCAGTTATTTTCACACCCGCTTCAAACGCCTGTCCGATCGCGTCTTTACCGGGAAAAGCAGGAAGAAGTGACGGATGGATATTGACGATTCTTCCCTCGAATCCTTGAAGAAGAGTTGGACCAATTAATCTCATGTAGCCGGCAAGAAAAATCCACTCAATACCCGCCTCATTCAACTGCTGAAGAAGAAATGTTTCAAAGTCTGCTTTGGACTCATATGATTTTGGGTTAAAAGAAAGGACAGGTATGCCATAACGCTCTGCCCTCTTTTCTACTTTTGCCCCGGGACGATCACAGACAACAAGCGCAACTTCCGCTTCAAGTTGTCCATTTTCAATAGCTGCGGCAATCGCTTCAAAGTTCGAGCCGCTTCCAGATGCGAATACGGCTATCTTCCTCACGATAAGTCACCGCCACCGAACTCAATTCCGTTTCCCTTGACTACACGACCAATCATATAAGCACGTTCGCCATCTTTTTCAAGTTGTTTGATCACATCCACAGCCACATCTCCTGCAACAGCTAACACCATCCCAATCCCCATGTTAAAGGTTGTAAACATTTCCTTACGAGCTAGGTTTCCTTTTTCTTCAATGAGATCAAAGATGGCTGGGATTGGCCATGAGCCATAATCAATCTGAGCTGCAAGTCCTTCAGGAAGCATGCGGGGGATATTTTCTTCAAAACCACCGCCTGTAATATGGGCAATGCCATGAACAGATTGCTTTTTCAGTACGTTCAGCACAGGTTTCACATAAATACGTGTCGGTGCAAGCAACGCTTCACCGAGCGTCGTACCAAGCGCTTCATTGGTAGTTTCCAGATCCATCTTATGATCCTTTAGCAATACTTTTCGCACAAGGGAAAAGCCATTGCTGTGTATACCGTTTGAAGCAAGGCCAACAAGAACGTCGCCTTCCTTTACATTCTCTGTTGTAATGAGCTTTGACTTCTCAACAGCACCAACTGTAAATCCGGCAAGGTCATAATCATTCTCTTTATACATGTCAGGCATTTCAGCCGTCTCACCGCCGATAAGCGCACACCCTGCTTGCGCACAGCCTTCTGATACACCTTTAACAATCTCTTCAATTCGCTCCGGATTCAGTTTACCTGTTGCAATGTAGTCAAGAAAATAAAGGGGCTCTGCTCCCTGGGCAACAACGTCATTCACACACATTGCTACGCAATCGACCCCGATTGAATTATGTTGATCCATTTGGATCGCAAGCATCAGCTTCGTGCCAACCCCGTCTGTTCCTGATACGAGCACTGGCTTCTCATAATCCAATTCTGACAAATCGAACATCCCACCAAAACCACCAAGTCCGCCCATCACACCCGGACGCATGGTTCTTTTCACATGCGGCTTGATGCGATCGACCGCTTCATAACCTGCTTCTATATTAACGCCTGCCTGCCTGTATGCTTGTGCCATAAATGCCTCCTTCAGTTAGACTTTTTCGTAAGGATGAACGGTATCGGGATAAATTTCAGTCGGATAATTCCCTGTAAAACAGCCCAGACACTGGCCACATGATGAATCGTTGTCTTCTCTTCCGATCGCTGTAGTCATACCATCTGTGGAGAGAAATATGAGCGAATCTGCACCGATTTCTTCACACATTTCATCTACGCCCATCTTTGCTGCTATCAATTCACCAGAATTCGATGTATCGATACCGTAATAGCACGGACTAATGATCGGTGGAGAACTGATGCGAACGTGAACCTCTTTAGCCCCTGCTTCCCGAAGCATTGTTACAATTCGTCTGCTTGTTGTTCCTCGTACAATCGAGTCATCTACAATGACAACTCGTTTCCCTTCAACAACACCACGAACAGGAGAAAGCTTCATTTTCACACCACGTTCCCTGAGCTCCTGTGAAGGCTGTATAAACGTTCTGCCAACATAACGATTCTTAATCAGACCCATTTCATAAGGAATACCTGATTCTTCCGCGTATCCGATCGCTGCTGAAATACTTGAATCAGGTACACCCGTGACGATATCCGCCTCGATTGGGGCTTCTTTCGCAAGCTGCTTTCCGAGCTGTTTACGTGCGGTATGAACGTTTATATTCTCGATGTTGCTATCAGGTCTAGAGAAATAGATATACTCCATTGAGCAAATCGCTCGAGAAACGGATGAAGAGAAGCGTTCTGATTCAAGACCGTTCTCGCTAATGATGAGAAGCTCTCCAGGTTGAACATCACGAATGTACTCAGCGCCAATCAAATCAAATGCACACGTTTCAGATGCAACAACATAGGCGCCTTCAAGAAGACCGAGTGACAAAGGTCTTAAACCATGTGGATCAAGAGCTACCATCATCTCATTCTCTGTCATCATGATAAAAGCATACGCGCCTTTAACCATTGTAAGGGCGTTCTTCACCTTTTCACGCTGACTCAAATAACCGCTTCGTTTGATGAGGTGAGCAAGCACTTCTGTGTCAGAAGTCGTTTGAAAAATGCTACCCTGTCCTTCGAGCTGATGCTTTAGAGCATTAGCGTTGACAAGGTTACCGTTATGCGCAAGCGCAAGGCCCCCGGTCTGTGACCGGAAAACGAGCGGTTGGACATTTTCATATCCACCGCCACCAGCCGTCGAGTACCTCACGTGACCAATCGCGCCATTGCCTTCAAGTGTACCAAGATCTCCTGGTCCAAATACGTCATTTACAAGCCCAAGCCCCTTATGATTGTAGAGACGTTCACCATCAGTCGAGACAATGCCTGCCCCCTCCTGACCACGATGCTGCAAGCTGTGAAGTCCGTAATACGTAAGTGAAGCGGCATCAGGGTGACCCCAGATACCGAATACACCGCATTCTTCGTTTAAGCCTTTGATTTCACCAAACATGGAATGGCTCCTTTCCAGGCTGCTTCAAGCTCTTGAACCGGAGCATCGAAGATATGTTCTCCATCTTCATGCATAAGCGTTAAAACGCCTGTACCAGACACTTCACCGATAAGTTTTGCTCCAGTTCGCTGCTCAAATGCCTGCTGATGTTCCCCTTTGATGGATACAAGAAAACGAGATTGAGTTTCACTAAAGAGATCGGTCGTAACATCGCCATCAATCCGTACATTCGCACCAAATTCTGTCCCAATTAACGATTCAGCAAGCGCGACGCTAAGTCCGCCTTCTGCAAGGTCATGTGCTGATTCTACAAGACCTTCCTGAATCGCTCTTAACAGTTGATTTTGACGCTCTTTTTCCACTTCGAGATTGAGTGAAGGCGCCTGACCTGAAATCTTTCCATCCAGATATTTCTGAAGCTCACTGCCACCGAAATCTTCTCCCGTGACTCCAAGCATGTAGATCAAATTCCCTTCTTCTTTGAACGCTTGCGTTGTCACATGATCAAGGTCATGAACAAGTCCAACCATACCGACAACCGGCGTTGGATACACTGCGACGCCGTTCGTTTCATTATAGAGTGAAACATTTCCACCGATAACAGGAGCGTTTAGCATGCGACATGCTTCACTCATCCCATCCGTTGCTTTCTCAATCTGCCAGAAGATTTCTGGTTTCTCGGGATTTCCAAAGTTCAAGCAATCTGTAATTGCAAGTGGCTCGCCGCCGGAACAAACAATATTACGTGCCGCTTCTGCCACTGCAATTTGACCTCCGACCTCAGGGTCAAGGTATAAATAGCGTGAGTTACAGTCGGTCGTCATGGCAAGCGCCTTTCTTGTACCGCGGACGCGAACAACCGCTGCGTCTGATCCCGGGGCCACAACCGTATTCGTACGAACCATATAATCATACTGATCAAAGACCCATTCTTTGCTTGAAATCGTTGGCTGACCTAGTAGTGTATAAAGCATTTCCTTCGCATCTTCCACTTCTGGAATTGGCTTATGAAGCTGTTGATTCTCGATGTAATACTCCGGAATGCGAGATGGCTTATGGTAAACTGGTGCTTCCTCGGCAAGTGCATCGACCGGTACATCTGCAACCACTTCACCTTTATGAAGAAGACGGAACCTCTTCTCTTCTGTCACTACGCCAACTTCTTTCGCTAAAAGTCCCCAGCGATCCGAAATGGCTTTAATCTCTGCTTCATGGCCTTTTTTCACTACAACAAGCATCCGTTCCTGCGATTCAGACAGCATCATTTCATAAGGCGTCATGCCCTTTTCACGTTGTGGTACTTCATCAAGGTTCATCTCAAGTCCCATGCCTGCTTTACTGGCCATTTCTGATGCAGAAGAAGTTAGTCCTGCAGCTCCCATGTCCTGAATACCGACAAGCGCATCACAATGAACAAGTTCAAGACACGCTTCAAGTAGAAGCTTTTCCATAAATGGATCGCCAACCTGAACAGCAGGACGCTTTTCGTCAGAAGCATCTGTCAATTCTTCAGAAGCGAAAGTTGCGCCGTGAATACCGTCACGTCCTGTGCTAGCTCCTACGTACATCACCGTATTGCCAGCTCCTGATGCAATTCCCTTCTGAATGTCTTTATGGTCAATTAACCCGACACACATTGCATTCACGAGCGGATTGCCATCATAAGATGCGTCAAACTGAACTTCTCCTCCTACTGTTGGGATCCCAATACAGTTACCGTAGCCTGCAATACCAGCCACTACTTCTTCGAAAAGGTATTTCACCTTCGGGTTAGAAAGCTCCCCAAAACGAAGCGAGTTTAGAAGAGCAATCGGACGTGCACCCATTGAAAACACGTCACGGATAATGCCGCCAACTCCTGTTGCGGCACCCTGATAAGGCTCAATAGCAGAAGGGTGGTTATGGCTTTCAATCTTAAACACAACTGCCTGCTCATCACCAATATCAACGATTCCCGCTCCTTCACCAGGTCCCTGAAGAACACGCTCACCTGAAATCGGGAACTTTTTCAATACAGGCTTTGAATTCTTGTAGCTACAGTGTTCCGACCACATTACCGAGAAAAGGCCTGTTTCCGTATAATTTGGTGTACGGCCAAGAATCTCTTCCACCATACTGAACTCGTCATCTGTTAAGCCCATTTGACTGTAGAGCTTCTGGTCTTTGATCATCTCAGGTGTTGGTTCATGCATGTGTGACATGGGATTCCCTCCAGTTGCGTAATATCGATTTAAATAGGTTTAATCCATCCGCACTTCCTAATAGTTCATCTACCGCTCGTTCAGGGTGTGGCATCATGCCAAGAACATTTCCTTCTGCGTTTAAAATCCCAGCAAT
This sequence comes from Pseudalkalibacillus hwajinpoensis, assembly GCF_039851965.1. Taxonomy (NCBI): domain Bacteria; kingdom Bacillati; phylum Bacillota; class Bacilli; order Caryophanales; family Guptibacillaceae; genus Guptibacillus; species Guptibacillus hwajinpoensis. Next base: position 1,911,064 of record NZ_CP156674.1, read on the forward strand.
ATCTTCAACCGATCCATTCGGATTATCCGCATAGGTAAACGCGATGCGCTTTTCTTCTTTAAGCTGTGCCAGCGTTTCATCATCACAATAGTAGTTGCCTTCACCATGAGCAATCGGGATCGTGATCTCGTCCCCTTTTTCATAGGATGACGTAAACATTGTTTCATTGTTCTGAACTCGTAACGTAACAGGACGGCACATAAACTTCAGGTTTTTGTTGCGTTTCATAGCACCTGGCAGGAGACCTGCTTCTAATAGAATCTGAAATCCGTTACAAACGCCTAGCACTGGCTTCCCGGCTTCAGCCGCTTTTATCACTTCCGGCATAATTGGTGCGAAACGTGCAATTGCACCACCGCGAAGATAATCACCATAAGAAAATCCACCTGGCAGAAGAATCGCATCATAGTTTGCTAGATTCTGCTCATCGTACCGGACATAAACCGCTTCTTCTCCAAGCTCATCTTTGATGGCATGATACATATCCACATCGCAGTTAGAACCCGGGAACACAATCACCGCAAATTTCACTGTGCGACTCCCTCCTCGATTTCATAGGTGTAATCTTCAATAACTGTATTCGCAAGAAGCTTCTCGCAAATCTCTTTAATGCGCTGATCAAGGTTTTCCGTATCCTTCACTGTTAGTTCCAAGTATTTTCCAATTCGTACATCTTCAACTTCATTGTAAGAAAGGCTGTGGAGCGAATTCTTAACTGCACTTCCCTGTGGATCTAGGACACTTTCTTTTAACGTTACATAGACTTTTACTTTGTACATGATTCGGATCCCCCTAAACGAGCTAGAATTTGTTCGTACGCTTCTGTCAGATTACCAATATCTCTGCGAAACACATCTTTATCTAGTTTTTCATTCGTTTTGCTATCCCATAGCCTGCACGTATCAGGCGATATTTCATCTGCCAGCATTAAGTTCCCTTCAGGTGTTATACCGAACTCGAGTTTAAAATCGACTAGCTTCACATCACGTTCAAGGAAATACCCACGTAAAAGCGTATTAATCTTCAATGCGCGTTCTTTCAATTCTTGAACCGTTTCTTCTGTTGCAAGCTCAAGTTCTAGCACGTGATCTAGCGTTAGAAGAGGATCACCAAGGTCATCATTCTTGTAATAGAATTCTACGATCGGCTGTTTTAGTAGCTTTCCTTCTTCAACACCGGTTCGTTTGGAAAAGCTCCCAGCGGCAATGTTACGCACAACCACTTCAAGCGGAACAATCGATACACGTTTCACTAGTTGCTCTGTAGAAGATAATTTTTCAATAAAATGACTTTCGATGCCAGCACTCTTCAAGTAATCAAAGAGCAGACTTGTTATTTCATTGTTCAGGCGGCCTTTGCCTGTGATCGTGGCTTTCTTCTCACCGTTGTAAGCTGTAGCTGAGTCTTTATACTCGACCCAGACAACCTCAGCTTCATCTGTTGCATAAATTCTCTTCGCTTTTCCTTCGTACAACAACGCTTCTTTTTCCATGGTGATCCCTCCGATGCTTTAATTAAAGTCCGAGACGTTCAAATATCATATCCACCGGCTTCAGGTGGTAGTTGTAATCAAAGCAATCATCGATTTCAGATGCATTCAGCTGATCTGTAATCTTCGGATCTGCCTCGACAAGCTCTCTAAACTGAATGCCGCGCTCCCATGCGTCCATCGCTTTTGGTTGAACAAGGTCATACGCTTCTTCGCGTGCCATGCCTTTATCGATAAGAGATAGAAGAACACGCTGGCTGTAAATCAGTCCGTACGTTCTCGACATATTGCGTTTCATGTTTTCAGGGAAAACGGTGAGCTTCGAAACGATTCCCGCAAAGCGATTCAGCATATAGTTCAAGGCAATCGTCGCATCTGGCAGAATCACACGCTCAGCTGACGAGTGAGAGATATCGCGCTCGTGCCAGAGGGCCACATTCTCGTATGCTGTTGTCATGTAACCGCGAATGACGCGTGCCATACCAGTCATGTTTTCTGAACCGATCGGATTACGCTTATGTGGCATCGCAGAGGATCCTTTTTGACCTTTCGCAAAGAATTCTTCTACTTCACGTGTTTCACTCTTCTGAAGACCACGGATTTCAACCGCAAATTTCTCAATCGATGTAGCCACAAGAGCTAGTGAGGACATGTAGTGGGCATGGCGGTCACGCTGTAGCGTCTGTGTTGAGATGGGCGCTGCTTGAATGCCAAGCTTTTCACATACATACTGTTCAATAAATGGATCAATGTTTGCATACGTTCCAACTGCTCCTGAAAGCTTACCGAAACGAACGTTATCTGAAGCAGTTTTGAAGCGCTCAAGGTTTCGCTTCATTTCTTCATACCAGAGCGCCATTTTCAGACCGAATGTTGTCGGCTCAGCATGGACACCGTGGGTCCTTCCCATCATGACGGTATATTTATGTTCCTGTGCTTTTGCTTTTAGTACCTCAATAAACTTCTCAATATCCTTAATCAAAAGATCGTTAGCCTGCTTTAGCTGGTAAGACAAAGCAGTATCGACCACATCTGTTGACGTTAAACCGTAATGGACCCATTTCCGCTCTTCTCCAAGCGTTTCTGAAACTGCTCTTGTAAAAGCAACAACATCATGGCGTGTTTCCTCTTCAATCGCGTGGATACGTTCCACATTAAATCCAGCATTTTCACGGATTTTCTGTACATCTTCTTTTGGAATAATGCCTAGTTCTGTCCATGCTTCACATGCGAGAATTTCTACCTCAAGCCATGCATTGTAGCGGTTTTCCTCTGTCCAAATAGCTCCCATCTCAGGGCGTGTATAACGTTCAATCATTGTAAGTCCTCCTGGTCTAATGTCTTTACTGCCATAACTTTAATTGGTTCATTCGCTCGATAGCTTCTTCAATAGAAGGTGCAAGAAAGTTAATGTGACCCATTTTCCGATTCTGCTTCGCTTCGTCTTTTCCATATAAATGAAGCTTTGCGCTGCCAATTGCAGAGATGTTCTCCATTAGCGGATTCACATGCTGGCCGAGCAAATTTCCCATTACCACGGGTTTTAACAGCTCCGTTCTTCCTAGCGGCAATCCGCAAATCGCGCGAATATGCTGCTCAAACTGCGATGTTTCACAGGCCTCCATCGTATAATGACCCGAGTTGTGAGGTCTTGGTGCAACCTCATTTACGTAAATCTCACTATCGTCAAGAAATAGTTCAACGCCAAGCGTTCCAACAAGCTGCAAATGGTTCGCAAGCTGTTTTCCAATTTCACTCGCTTTGTTTTTCACTGCATCACCAACTCGTGCTGGCACAATCGTTTGATGAAGAATATTATTTACATGAATGTTCTCACCAACAGGGAATGTCGTTGTTTCTCCCGTCACGCTTCGTGTCACAATGACGGATAATTCCTTTTGAAACGGGACCCAGCTTTCAAGGATGCACGGGACCTCAGGAAATTCAAGCGTGTTAGCGTCTTCCGAACTTTTTAACACCCACTGACCTTTTCCATCATAACCACCTGTACGTGTTTTCAATACAGAAGGAAATCCGATTGTCTTGAGTGCTTCCTGAAGATCTTCTTCTGAATTAACCGCTTCAAAAGGGGCTACCTTTAAACCAGAATGCTGAATGCTAGTTTTCTCTACAAAACGATCCTGCGTAATCCTCAGCAGCTCGCCCCCTTGAGGCATATACGCATTTTCTTCTAGCCATCTAGCTGTTTCGTGCGTTATATTTTCAAATTCGTAAGTAATTACATCACTTATGCTCGCAAGCTTTTCTGCTCCATCAAGATCATCGTAACCACTCACAACCTCTTGATCAGCTACCTGACCACACGGTGAATCACTTTTTGGCTCTAGCACCGCAATATGATAGCCCATCTCCCTCGCCTTCAGCGCCATCATTCTACCAAGCTGGCCACCACCCAGAATTCCGATCGTGCTTCCCGGTAAAATAGTCTTACTCATAACGTATCACTACTTTCGATAACTGCTTCTTTCATTTTGCTACGATAACTTGCAAGCTCTCCTTCGATCACTTCATCATTCGTGCTAAGAATCTGTGCAGCGAGAAGCCCTGCGTTCTTCGCTCCCGCTTTCCCAATTGCCACTGTCGCGACTGGCACTCCTCCTGGCATTTGAACAATCGAAAGCAATGAGTCGAGACCGTTCAATGTGCGAGATTGCACTGGCACTCCAATCACTGGAAGAGTCGTTTTCGAAGCAACCATCCCCGGTAAATGTGCTGCGCCACCAGCTCCGGCAATAATTACTTTAAGACCGCGTTCTCTTGCTGTTTCTGCATATTCAAACATTAATTCAGGTGTTCTGTGTGCTGATACAACCTTCTTTTCAAATGGTACATTGAGCTCTTCTAGTATTTCACAGGTGTGCTTCATCGTCTCCCAATCTGATGTGCTTCCCATAATTACGCCGATTTTGGCTGTCATGCTATTCCTCCCTCAGTGAAGGTGCTAATTCGTCTAAATAGTCAAAATATAATAGAAAAGCCCGAGGTAGAATTCTCCTATTTACTTAGAAGAAGCTTCTACCTCGGGCGAAAACACATCCATCCTGTTCTGCACATACGCAAAACACGACTTTCCCCCTCATAGTCCGACGATTAATGGTCGTCAGGTAGAAACTTATGGGCCTTATTCCCAAGATTATATGAGGTATCCTTTTTGCTCTTCTTTCATAGTAACAAGAGCCACGTTCAACTGTCAACGAAAAATCGAACGATGTGTTTTATATTTAGTGTAATGTTCGTGTTTTACTTTAACTTTCCTTCAAATACAATTTTCTGTCCACAAAGCTGCGGTTGTTTAGAACCTTTGCCTTCTCTGAAGACAGGTTCTTCACGACGTCTTACGGGCATGTACCCCTCGTCATCCATTCGTTTTAAGCAGTCAGAAAGGGATTCGTTCTCATGAACCTCAAATTTCTTTTTCTTTGGCTTTTTTTCCATACATTACCTCCGAATTTTTCTAACCCAGAATCCACCCTGGAAGGTACGGGGCTCATATGAGATAACGAAGGCTTTCGGATCAAGTTCCTCGATGGCCTGATAGAGCTTTCGTTCAGATTTACGTGACGTTAGCACCTGCATGACGAGGCGCTCGCCCTGACGACCGTGTGCTAAATAGTGGGTAACACCATAGCCAATGTCTCTTAATTTATTAGGAATATCATCTTCAAGCTTCGTTGTAATAGCATTTACTGTAATATATCCGAGTGCCAGGTATTCTTCAATTTTCATTCCTACTATTATACCCACACCAAAACCTAGGGCATAAGCAATTACGTTCTGAATTTGCCCAAGATTATCGAGGACAAGACCAAGTCCAATAACATATATCGCAATTTCGATTGTTCCTGCAAATGCTGCAAGGTACCGCTGCCCTTTAAGCGTTAGTATCGTACGCATCGTGAGAAACGATACATAAACGATATTAATTGCAAAAATGGTAGCAACCATGCCAAGACTACTATCAAGCATGTCCATCCTCCTTCTTCCTTATCGTTCAAACATGGAACTTTCCCTAGCATAACACGAGAAAACCTGTAACCGCATTCGATATTTCTCGAATTAAATTAAAAAGTTTCGACTATTTTTCCATGCTTTCCCCTTTCCTGTACCATTCACTTCTTATAATGATTTAAACCACATTTTCATTCTTCTTTACAAGCCTTTGTTAACGTACGATTTTGAGATTTGGCTCATGGACGCTCAAGAGGAAGAATCTGAGTAGAGCCCAGTATCGTTGTAATAACACTATTAACTAACAGAGCCTTTAACAAAGAAAGACCTGGTGCATATACTGGGAAAAAGCCCAGGAGGGGAATTCATGGGAGACTATTGGAGTCAAATGTATGACTGGCGTAATAAAATGAATAAATTCATGGGAGATGACTTCTGGACGGATTTTCAGGATATGTTTGTATCAAATGGTCCACTGGTAAATCTCTATGAATCTGGAAACGAGCTTATTTGCACCGTTTATCTTCCCGGTGTTAAAAACCTGGATGATGTTGATGTTTATATCCATTACCGTACTTTGAAAGTAAAAGGTCAGACGAACATCACACTAAAAGGGTATCGCAATGTTCAGGAAGAGTATAAACATGGTCCTTTCGAACGAATCGTAGAGCTTCCATTTCCAGTCCGTGAAAAACCAATTGATGCTACTTACAAAAGAGGAATCCTGATGATTCATTTGCATCGGCTCATTGAGTCAAAGGAAAATCGGAAGCGTTTGAAGATTAGCGACGAGGAATCAGAAGAATAAAAAAGCCTGAGCTACCGTTAAGATAAAACGATAGCTCAGGCTTTTTTATTCCTTATAAGAATGTAAACAACCCATCGGTAATTCCTATTCGATAAATATAATAGAACCCAAAACCAACTGATAGCATACCAGTTGCCAGGGTCAACTGATGATTCAGCTTTATTTGTCGCCTTGTAGCTACAAATGGAATACCGAGAATCGTAGTAAAGCAAAGCATTCCAGCACATGTGCCAAGTCCAAATACAAGAATATAAACTGCTCCCTGAAAGAGTGTTTCAACTGTACTCATCGTTAGCAAAACCATCGCGGCACTTCCTGCTAGACCATGGATAAATCCAATCATTCCTGACTGTAAGTAGCTTTTGCTCCCTTTCAATCCGGTGTTTGCTGTTTTGGTTAGTAATGTTTTTATTCCAAGAAATACAAGCATAAATCCAACTAGCATTTCAAGCGACATTGCCCATTTATCTGTTATGGTTGCGTTAAATATAAATAAAAGCATCCCAACAAGAAAGAGTGTTGCGGTATGGCCAATTCCCCAATAAACACCCGCTAGTGAAGACTTCCATAAACTCCGTGTCTTACTCGCGATCGTCGAAACAGCAATCACATGATCTGGTTCAATGGCATGCTTTATTCCAAGTAAAAATCCGATAGCTAAAATCGATAGTAAACTAGCATCCATCATTTGTCCCCCCTTACCACTATTTCCGCCAGGATATAGCGCTTCTGTTGTTTGTGTTGTGTATAAATTTTTCTGTAGCTGCAAATATTTTTTCTATAACAGCTGTCCGCTTTGCTAGAATTCTGAGGCAAACACCTGGAACCTGTAACAACGATAGACCAAAATGAGCCTCCCTGAACGAAGCAAGGTACTCTCTTAGATTCTCGACCCATTCAGCTGTTACCTCCTCATGAATGAAGAACATTGAACCAATATGTGTGTTTCCCTCTAACTGAAGCAATTGCATCACGCCTTCATCCGGTTTAAGACGCAAATGATCATAAACCACTAACTTCCCACCCTGATAAACCTTCAATTTTGAAGTAACACAAGTAAACGAGAATAACTCTCCTTCTTTCGACCACCCCGGTGTCAAGATATCTGTTAAAAAGAAGACGGCGCTTTTATCCATATGCAATTCCGTTTCCTGTATAAAGCGTGCATCCTTGTAGGCAATTAGCGGATCCTGCTTCATATGTAATTCACTATTTTCTTCTAGCTTATAACGAGCCTGCTGCACCACTTGTTTATTTGGCGTTTTATACACTTTGGTTGAGGCCTGTGTCGTAACAGCTAATTTAGCGTTCTCGTTTACGTTAATTTCCATATAGTAGGTATCACCATCGACATACCCACCACCTACATGAATGAGTTGAACGAGAGGCAGACCTGCTTCTGTATATGTTGGGCGTGAAATCTTAAACACTCCGTTGTAGTAGGTATCTGAAAGCACAGATTTCCCGTATCGCTCAGATGCTTCTAGCTGAATGTAGCCTGTGTAGGTCACTGCTCAAGCCCTACAAAAAAGGCCTGCTCTTTAATCCAATTCACCACACCAGAAACTCCAGTTTCATCTTTTAAGTTGGTGAAGAAAAATGGACGATCCCCTCTCGATTTCAGGGTATCCTCTCGCATGACATCAAGATTCGCACCAACATAAGGAGCAAGGTCTGTTTTATTAATAATAAAAAGGTCAGACTTAATCATTCCCTGACCACCTTTGCGAGGGATTTTTTCCCCTTGAGCCACATCGATAATGTAAATCGAGAAATCAACAAGCTCCGGGCTAAACGTGGCAGCGAGGTTATCGCCACCGCTCTCGACAAAGATCAGATCAAGATTGGCATGACGTTCATTTAACTCGTCAATTGCCGCAAAATTCATGGATGCATCTTCTCGAATCGCCGTGTGCGGACACCCACCTGTTTCAACTCCAATAATCCGATCAGAAGGCAAGATGCCATTCTTATTTAAAAACATTGCATCTTCTTTAGTATATATATCATTGGTAATGACAGCCATACTAAACTCATTATTCATAGCTCTAGTTAAACGATCGACTAAAAGCGTTTTACCTGCTCCAACCGGTCCACCGATCCCAATTCGGATTGGTTCACTCATTTCCAGATCATCCTTTCTTAGCTCATAAATAAACGTACATTGATTGCCTCATGTTGCATTTGTGCGATCTCAAGACCTGGTGCACCGATGCCAAATTCATATTCGCTAAGCGACATCACACGCTCCACCACTTCACTTAGAAGAGGTTGGATATCAACGAGAATTTGCTGACCTTCAGTTTGTCCAAGCGGAACACCCCGGACCGCATTTTGCACAAGCGATGATGCTGTCGCAAATCCGTAACACGAAATAGCTGTCTCTACATCGATACCAAGTTGCTTGGAAACAATCGCAAACACAAGCGCACTATGTCCGTAGACTTTTTTCTTCTTCAATCCGTCTTTGTATTGATTAAATATCGGACTCGGATAAAGCGTCGATACAACTTTCACAAGTCGATCGCCAATTCTACGATTTCCTTCCCGCGTTTCCCTCGCCATCCCAAGCGCATACAACAATTGATCCAGTTCGAAGAGATGGTCAATATTACCGTTCACTAGCGATTCATACGCTAATCGACAAGCTAAGCCATCTGTGTAAACAAGCTGGTTAGTTAAGAAAAGCTCAAGAGCATGCTGGAATGAGGCGCTGTCATGAATCGTTCCATTAGCAATATACGTTTCTAAACCAAAGGAATGCGAGAAGGCCCCTGATGGAAACTGCGAATCGCTTAATTGAAGAATAGGAAATAGCGTGTTACTCATGGTCATGGCCAATATATTTAAAAGCTTCTTTCATTTTTCGCTTTTCAATGGTGTGTGGTACATTCAGTTCAGTCAACAACTGAACAACAAGGTAATCATGTTGAATAATCATCTCTTCCCCTTCAAATTGAGCTGGCAAATGACGATTGCCGAGCATATGCGCCACTTCCCCCATCTGCTTAATAGATGTTGGGCGAATCGCAATCACTTCATCTTCCATTACACTGACGACAATCATATTATCGTCAGTGCGATAAAGAATATCACCATCAACTAAATCCTTCGGTTTTGACAGTCGAATTCCAAGCTCATTTCCATGATCGGTTTTCACGCGTTGAATCCGCTTTACAAGTTCATCACTGCGAAGATAGACTCTCTCAATATGCGATTGCATAGCTTTTTCATCACGTATGTTTCCTTTAACCTCACTAATAATCATCTCTTTACCACCTCAAAATAAAAAGTATCGTTGCGCCAGTGGAACACTAGTAGCCGGTTCACACGTAATCAGTTCTCCATCCACTACTACTTCATACGTCTCAGGATCAACCTGAATATCTGGAGTCTCCCCGTTGTACTTCATATCTTTCTTTCTAAGCTTTCGTATGTTCCGAACAGGTTTGATGACCTTTTGGAGTCCAAGTTTTTCATGAACTCCTTTATCAATCGCTACCTGCGATAAAAAGGTAATGGATGTTTTCGATTTCGCTTTCCCGTATTGACCGAACATCGGCCTGTAAAGAGCTGGCTGTGGAGTAGGAATAGAAGCATTCGGATCTCCCATTACACTCCAGGCGATCATCCCGCCTTTCAGAATTTGCTCGGGCTTCACCCCGAAAAAGGCCGGCTTCCATAAAACCAAATCAGCTAACTTTCCTACCTCGATCGATCCTACTTCCTCAGAAATTCCATGAGCAATCGCAGGGTTGATCGTGTATTTCGCTATATATCGCTTCACTCGTTCATTATCGTTCTCGGCCCGTAACGGTAATGCACCACGCTGTCTTTTCATTTTATCCGCCGTTTGCCACGTTCTCGAAATCACTTCTCCTACGCGTCCCATCGCCTGTGAATCTGAACTAATAATGCTGAAGACACCCATATCATGTAAAATATCTTCCGCCGCAATCGTCTCTTTTCGAATCCTTGAATCGGCAAAAGCAACATCTTCCGGTACAGAGGAATCAAGATGATGGCAAACCATCAGCATATCTAAATGCTCCGCAATTGTATTTGTCGTAAATGGCCTCGTTGGATTCGTGGACGATGGTAGGATATGCGAATATGAGGCAGCCTTAATAATATCTGGCGCATGCCCTCCACCTGCTCCTTCTGTATGATAAGTATGTATCACACGACCACCGATCGAATTCAGCGTATCTTCCACAAACCCTCCTTCGTTCAATGTATCGGTATGAATGGCTACCTGAATATCATACTGATCGGCTACAGTTAAGGCGGTATCAATGGATGCTGCCGTCGTTCCCCAGTCCTCATGAAGCTTCAGTCCAATGGCACCGGCTTCAATTTGTTCCTGCAAAGCTTCTTCGCCTGAAGCATTTCCTTTGCCAAGAAATCCAAGGTTAACTGGAAAAGATTCTGCAGATTCAAGCATGCGATGAATGTTCCACTCACCAGGCGTACAGGTCGTGGCATTTGTTCCTGTCGCGGGACCCGTCCCACCTCCTAACATAGTTGTGATCCCTGACTCAATCGCCGTTTCGATCAGCTGTGGACAGATAAAATGGATATGTGAATCGATGCCCCCTGCTGTAACAATCATTCCCTCTGCTGCAATTACCTCAGTAGAAGCACCAATCACAATATCAACATCATCCATCAGATAAGGATTTCCTGATTTTCCAATGGTTTCAATCCGACCATCCTTTACACCAATGTCCGCCTTATAAATGCCCGTGTAATCGACTATGAGCGCATTCGTAATAACAAGATCTACTGCATCCTTTCTTGTTACAAGTGGATGCTGCCCCATTCCATCACGAATGACCTTTCCACCACCGAATTTCACTTCATCCCCATACGTCGTTTTGTCACGTTCCACTTCAATAAATAACTCTGTATCGGCTAATCGGACTTGATCACCCACAGTAGGACCAAACATATCGGAATACGCTTTTCTAGAAAGTTCGAAACTCATCGATTCACCTCACCATCTAATGGACCATTCGTTTTATTATTCAGCCCAAATACTTTCCGAGATCCTGAGAACGCAACAAGCATGACCTCTTTCGCATCTCCTGGTTCAAATCGCACTGCAGTACCTGCTGCTATATTCAAGTGCATTCCAAAAGCGCTGTCTCGATCAAACCGCAACGATTCATTCACTTCATAGAAATGGAAATGAGAGCCAATTTGCACCGGCCGATCACCTATATTAGTGACTTCAATTTCAATTGTTTCTTTCCCCTCATTACACGTAATAGGTGTTGATTTTAACTTGTATTCACCTGGAATCAAGGTACTGAACCCCTTTCATATAATTGGATCATGAACGGTAACTAACTTCGTCCCATCCCGGAATGTCGCCTCCACTTGAATATCCGGAATCATTTCCGGGAGACCCTCCATTACATCTTCTCTTGTTAAAATTGTTCTTCCATATTGCATCAGTTCTGCAACGCTCTTACCATCACGCGCACCTTCCAACACTTCATATGTAATGATTGCGATTGCTTCTGGATAATTTAGCTTTAATCCTCTAGCTTGGCGCCTTCTTGCTAAATCTGCTGCCACGACAATCATCAGTTTTTCCTGTTCTCTTGCCATCAATTTCAAACTAGTTCCCCCTTATCAAAACCGAATATTGTGATAATTCACATTATACATAAAATAGAAGAAGAGAAAATAACTTTGCGCCGGATTTTATGCAGTGTGATTAGAAGAGAAATTTTTGAAATCAGTGCAAGAACATTGTTAGACCAAAAACGAAAGCGTAATCATTTTTATAATTTGTTTTCAAAAAAATATGTTAGATTAACTGACAAAACATAATCGCCAAGCTCTAACTGGCGAAAGCCTATTCCTAACGTATAAAAAAGAAGAGGCGCTTTGCCTCTTCTTCAAATCATTCACTTATGAAATTTCACTCTTTCTTCAACAGGTTGAAACTCTTTCTCTCCTGGAGGAGCCGTTGGATTACCAAATGGCATTTGGGCGATTAATTCCCAGTTTGCCGGTACATTCCACTCTTCCTTAACTTGATCATCAATGAGGGGATTATAATGCTGAAGGGAAGCACCAAGGCCCTCCTTTTCTAAAGCAGTCCAGATCACAAATTGAAGCATGCCTGAAGACTGCTGTGACCATTTCGGGAAATTAACCGCAAACGTTGGAAGTTTTTCTTGGAATCCTTTAATAACCTCCTGATCCTCAAAGAAGAGTACCGTACCATATCCGCTCGCAAACCCGTTCATGCGGCCTTCTGTTGCTTCAAACTGGTCTGCCGGAACAATAGCACGTAGGGTTTCTTTCGTAATCTCATTCCAAAGCTTGTTGTGATTTTCGTCAAGAAGGACGACAACACGTGCGCTTTGTGAATTGAAAGCCGATGGTGTATGCTTCACCGCATATTCAATCACTTCTTGAAGCTTTTCATCTGAGATTACTCTTTCTTTCCCAATTCCGTAAATTGATCTTCTATCCTTCACTGCCTCGAAGAAATCCTTCTTGTCTGTACCTGCTTCAGTTCTTGTAGAACTACTTCCAAAAATCTTTTCCATCATACCCATGGTTATAACCACCTTTTCTTTTATTTTTCCAAACTAATTCGAATCATATTCCCTGAAGGATCTTTTGTATAAAATTCATTTCCTTCTTTCCATACCTTGCTGAATTGCTTCACTTGCTCAACACGCTTGCTTCTTTCTTGTTCATCTGGAAATATAAGTGAAAACCATTTAAGCCCGATGCTTCCTTCTTTTGATGGTTCTGCACCAGCACTTTGCCACGTATTCATTCCGAGATGATGGTGATAACCACCATACGATGCGAATAACGCTTGGCTTCCAATTTGACTTACAATTTGAAGCCCCAGCCCTTGCTGATAAAATGTCTTTGCTTCCTCTAAATCAGAAACCTGAAGATGAATGTGTCCCAGAACAGTACCGGCAGGCAACCCATCAAGGCTTCCTTCCGCCTCTTTCATTAATCCCTCTGCATCAAGAACTTCCGTCGTCATAACTACACTGTCTTTCTTCCAGTTCCATTCTTCTGATGGTCGATCCGCATATAGTTCGATTCCATTCCCATCTGGATCGGCAAGATAAATCGCTTCGCTAACTTCGTGATCAGACGCTCCTTGAAGTGGATAGCCTGTGCTCAGAAGGTGAGTCAGCACATTTGCGAGATCTCTTCTCTTAGGAACAAGAAGGGCAAAGTGATACAATCCTGCTGAAGGAAATTTCCTCTTCATTTCTGTTTGTTCCAGTGTTATCAAAGGGGTCACACCATCTGTAGTGAGCACCGCAAGCTCTTTTGTTTCCTGAAGTAATCCGAAACCGATAACCTTCCTATAGAATGTGATAGATCGCTTTAGATCACTAACTAATAATTGAATTTCACCTGTATGTGGAATTGGGGATGAATGAAATTTCATATCATGGCTCCTTTGCTTTGCTGTTACGTATTAAAATGCTTAAATGTTAAGTTTTTATATACTTACTTTATGTAAGTAACTATATAATAATAAATAAACTACGTCAAGTCACTTGTTTCTAATAGATAATCTTTTTATTTAACATAACGATGAGTTATAATGAAATTGGGAGTGAGTTATTATGAGTAAATCGTCTCTTTGTCCTAAGTTTGAAAAAGCAATGTCTCTTCTAAGCCAGCGATGGACAGGCTTGATCATCCATCAACTCCTAGAAGGCCCTCAACGATTTTGTACAGTTGAATCATCTATCGCAATAAGTGGAAGGGTTCTATCTGAGAGGTTAAAGGACCTTGAGCAGCAAGGAATCGTTAAACGAAATGTCTACCCTGAAACGCCAGTGCGTATTGAGTATTCATTAAGCGATAAAGGCCTTGCACTAGCACCAGTCCTGCATGAGATTGAAAACTGGGCTGGAGATTGGGTAGAAGTAGAAGATTCAGATCAAACATAGAATATAGGAAAAGCCGACTGCTCTTAGTTTGAGCAATCGGCTTTTGTTTTTATATTTAAGAGCTTCTTCTTAAATTTGAGTGATTCGCTTTTATGATGAGGTTAAAGAATGATACCTCCACCTAGTGAAGTTCAGCGGTTTATCCGCAGTACCCCCCCCCCCCCCGAAATATCCGAAAAAATTCGATTTTATCCCCGAGGAGGAGGGCTTAGTTAAAAGCATTTAGCAAGACTACAAAAAAGCCAGAGACCATTTGATCTCTGACTTTCTTCAGTTGCCCAGTGACATCCTACTCTTTCAGGGGGAGATCCCCCAACTACCATCGGGGCGCGACAAATATCCACTCCGGTCTGTCATCACTTGCTTCCTCGAATTTCTTGCTTCTCCCACCCCTACGTAGCTTTCAAAGATGTCTTTTTGCTTATTCATGAAGAATCAAACGAGTACAAAACCATACAAAAAAGTCAGAGACCCTATTGATCTCTGACTTTTTCTAGTTGCCTGGCAACGTCCTACTCTTTCAGGGGGAGATCACCCAACTACCATCGGCGCTCGAGCTTAACTTCCGTGTTCTCACACGGGGCGCGATAAGCGGCGAACTTCTTCGTCAGCTGCGCGATGACAGATCCTCATGGATCTCCCGAATATCCACTCCGGTCTGCCATCACTTGCTTCCTCGAATTTCTTGCTTCTCCCACCCCTACGTAGCTTTCGAAGATGTCTTTTTGCTTATTCATGAAGAATCAAACGAGTACAAAACCATACAAAAAAGTCAGAGACCCTATTGATCTCTGACTTTCTTTCAGTTGCCCAGCGACGTCCTACTCTTGCAGGGGGAGATCCCCCAACTACCATCGGCGCTGAAGAGCTTAACTTCCGTGTTCGGCATGGGAACGGGTGTGACCTCTTCGCCATCGTCACTAGACTAACAGGATGTTAGCAATGTTCACCACAGGACGTGGTGCACCTTAATCAAACTTCCTTGTTTCAGGTATTCCCTGAAAACTAGATAGCACGTACAACGTTTTCCAATATGTCCAGCTACGTAAACCAAATCCTCGATCGTTTCACCTTTTTCGCCTGACGCATAAAGCGCGTCTGACTCAAAAGCTTCCAACGCTTGTCGGATTTAAACGGCTTACTTCGCTTTTCGTTTTAGGTTAAGCCCTCGATCGATTAGTATTCGTCAGCTCCACGTGTTGCCACGCTTCCACCCCGAACCTATCTACCTCATCATCTCTAAGGGATCTTACCAGCTTAATGCTGTGGGAAATCTCATCTCGAGGGGGGCTTCATGCTTAGATGCTTTCAGCACTTATCCCTTCCACACGTAGCTACCCAGCTATGCTCCTGGCGGAACAACTGGTACACCAGCGGTGTGTCCATCCCGGTCCTCTCGTACTAAGGACAGCTCCTCTCAAATTTCCTGCGCCCGCGACGGATAGGGACCGAACTGTCTCACGACGTTCTGAACCCAGCTCGCGTACCGCTTTAATGGGCGAACAGCCCAACCCTTGGGACCTACTTCAGCCCCAGGATGCGATGAGCCGACATCGAGGTGCCAAACCTCCCCGTCGATGTGGACTCTTGGGGGAGATAAGCCTGTTATCCCCAGGGTAGCTTTTATCCGTTGAGCGATGGCCCTTCCATGCGGAACCACCGGATCACTAAGCCCGACTTTCGTCCCTGCTCGACTTGTAGGTCTCGCAGTCAAGCTCCCTTGTGCCTTTACACTCTGCGAATGATTTCCAACCATTCTGAGGGAACCTTTGGGCGCCTCCGTTACACTTTAGGAGGCGACCGCCCCAGTCAAACTGCCCACCTGACACTGTCTCCGCACCGGATCACGGTGCTGGGTTAGAATGTCAGTACAGCCAGGGTAGTATCCCACCGACGCCTCCATCGAACCTGGCGGTCCGACTTCTATGGCTCCTACCTATCCTGTACAAGCTGTACCAAAATCCAATATCAGGCTACAGTAAAGCTCCATGGGGTCTTTCCGTCCTGTCGCGGGTAACCTGCATCTTCACAGGTACTATAATTTCACCGGGTCTCTCGTTGAGACAGTATCCAAGTCGTTGCACCTTTCGTGCGGGTCGGAACTTACCCGACAAGGAATTTCGCTACCTTAGGACCGTTATAGTTACGGCCGCCGTTTACTGGGGCTTCGATTCAGAGCTTCTCCCGTAAGGGATAACCCCTCCTCTTAACCTTCCAGCACCGGGCAGGTGTCAGCCCCTATACTTCGCCTTACGGCTTTGCAGAGACCTGTGTTTTTGCTAAACAGTCGCTTGGATCTTTTCACTGCGGCTCCCCTGGGCTATTCACCCGAGGAAGCACCCCTTCTCCCGAAGTTACGGGGTCATTTTGCCGAGTTCCTTAACGAGAGTTCTCCCGATCGTCTTAGGATTCTCTCCTCGCCTACCTGTGTCGGTTTGCGGTACGGGCACCTCTTTCCTCACTAGAGGCTTTTCTTGGCAGTGTAGAATCAGGGACTTCGGTACTTAATTTCCCTCGCCATCACGACTCAGCCTTCGCGGTGAACGGATTTGCCTATTCACCAGCCTAATCGCTTGGACGCGCATTTCCAGCAGCGCGCTCTCCCTATCTTCCTGCGTCCCCCCGTCGTTCAAACGGAAAGGAGGTGGTACAGGAATATCAACCTGTTATCCATCGCCTACGCCTTTCGGCCTCGGCTTAGGTCCCGACTAACCCTGAGCGGACGAGCCTTCCTCAGGAAACCTTGGGCTTTCGACGGACAAGATTCTCACTTGTCTTTCGCTACTCATACCGGCATTCTCACTTCTAAGCGCTCCACCAGTCCTTTCGGTCTGACTTCACAGCCCTTAGAACGCTCTCCTACCATTGTCGTAAGACAATCCACAGCTTCGGTGATACGTTTAGCCCCGGTACATTTTCGGCGCAGCGTCACTCGACCAGTGAGCTATTACGCACTCTTTAAATGATGGCTGCTTCTAAGCCAACATCCTGGTTGTCTAAGCAACGCCACATCCTTTTCCACTTAACGTATACTTTGGGACCTTAGCTGGTGGTCTGGGCTGTTTCCCTCTCGACTACGGATCTTATCACTCGCAGTCTGACTCCCGCGGATAAATCGTTGGCATTCGGAGTTTGACTGGATTCGGTAATCCGGTAAGGACCCCTAGTCCAATCAGTGCTCTACCTCCAAGATTCTTGCCGCGAGGCTAGCCCTAAAGCTATTTCGGAGAGAACCAGCTATCTCCGGGTTCGATTGGCATTTCACCGCTACCCACACCTCATCCCCGCATTTTTCAACATGCGTGGGTTCGGGCCTCCATTCAGTGTTACCTGAACTTCACCCTGGACATGGGTAGATCACCCGGTTTCGGGTCTACAACCACGTACTCTGTCGCCCTATTCAGACTCGCTTTCGCTGCGGCTCCGCCTTATCAGCTTAACCTTGCACGGGATCGTAACTCGCCGGTTCATTCTACAAAAGGCACGCTGTCACCCATTAACGGGCTCCAACTAGTTGTAGGCACACGGTTTCAGGTTCTCTTTCACTCCCCTTCCGGGGTGCTTTTCACCTTTCCCTCACGGTACTGGTTCACTATCGGTCACTAGAGAGTATTTAGCCTTGGGAGATGGTCCTCCCAGATTCCGACGGGGTTTCACGTGTCCCGCCGTACTCAGGATCCGTCTCGGAGGGCAGCGGATTTTGACTACAGGATTGTTACCTTCTGTGATGGACCTTTCCAGGTCGCTTCGTCTATCCGTGCCTTTGTAACTCCAAAGAGACGTCCTACAACCCCAGAGGGCAAGCCCTCTGGTTTGGGCTGATTCCGTTTCGCTCGCCGCTACTCAGGAAATCGCATTTGCTTTCTCTTCCTCCGGGTAATGAGATGTTTCAGTTCCCCGGGTCTGCCTTCCATTCCCTATGTATTCAGAAATGGATACCATCCCATTACGGATGGTGGGTTCCCCCATTCGGAAATCTCCGGATCAAAGCGTACTTACAGCTCCCCGAAGCATATCGGTGTTCGTCCCGTCCTTCTTAGGCTTCTAGTGCCAAGGCATCCACCGTGCGCCCTTAGTAGCTTAACCTTAGACTACATTAGTCGCTTAACGCTTCTAACTTCGTCGATGCACATCGTTAGATGTGACTAACTACTAAAGATTTAACGCAAAAAAATAATAATTATTGGATGTCGTTGTTTATGCTATCTAGTTTTCAAGGAACATGGCTACTATTAGTAATGATGCTTTCACATCGTTATCATTAGTAGATGTAGTTGGTGGAGCCTAGCGGGATCGAACCGCTGACCTCCTGCGTGCAAGGCAGGCGCTCTCCCAGCTGAGCTAAGGCCCCGGGAATTCTTTTATGGTGGGCCTGAGTGGACTCGAACCACCGACCTCACGCTTATCAGGCGTGCGCTCTAACCAGCTGAGCTACAGGCCCACAAAAGAAAAGTAAATACTCCGACATAGCCATTAGCCGGAGGTGTTTTTTAAAAGAGACTTGCTCTTCTTCAAAACTTACCTTTTCAATTGAAAGAATGTAATCATTCTTTCAAAACTAAACGAAACGCTCATGTAAGGTTGGTAACCAATGTTACCTCGTAATTCTCCATAGAAAGGAGGTGATCCAGCCGCACCTTCCGATACGGCTACCTTGTTACGACTTCACCCCAATCATTTGTCCCACCTTCGGCGGCTGGCTCCATAAAGGTTACCCCACCGACTTCGGGTGTTACAAACTCTCGTGGTGTGACGGGCGGTGTGTACAAGGCCCGGGAACGTATTCACCGCGGCATGCTGATCCGCGATTACTAGCAATTCCGGCTTCATGCAGGCGAGTTGCAGCCTGCAATCCGAACTGAGAACGGCTTTATGGGATTCGCTTCACCTCGCGGTGTTGCTGCCCTTTGTACCGTCCATTGTAGCACGTGTGTAGCCCAGGTCATAAGGGGCATGATGATTTGACGTCATCCCCACCTTCCTCCGGTTTGTCACCGGCAGTCACCTTAGAGTGCCCAACTAAATGCTGGCAACTAAGATCAAGGGTTGCGCTCGTTGCGGGACTTAACCCAACATCTCACGACACGAGCTGACGACAACCATGCACCACCTGTCACTCTGTCCCCCGAAGGGGAACGTCCTGTCTCCAGGATTGTCAGAGGATGTCAAGACCTGGTAAGGTTCTTCGCGTTGCTTCGAATTAAACCACATGCTCCACTGCTTGTGCGGGCCCCCGTCAATTCCTTTGAGTTTCAACCTTGCGGTCGTACTCCCCAGGCGGAGTGCTTAATGTGTTAACTTCAGCACTGAGGGTGGAACCCCCCAACACCTAGCACTCATCGTTTACGGCGTGGACTACCAGGGTATCTAATCCTGTTTGCTCCCCACGCTTTCGCGCCTCAGCGTCAGTTACAGACCAGAGAGCCGCCTTCGCCACTGGTGTTCCTCCACATATCTACGCATTTCACCGCTACACGTGGAATTCCACTCTCCTCTTCTGCACTCAAGTCCCCCAGTTTCCAATGACCCTCCACGGTTGAGCCGTGGGCTTTCACATCAGACTTAAAGGACCGCCTGCGCGCGCTTTACGCCCAATAATTCCGGACAACGCTTGCCACCTACGTATTACCGCGGCTGCTGGCACGTAGTTAGCCGTGGCTTTCTGGTTAGGTACCGTCAAGGTACCGCCCTATTCGAACGGTACTTGTTCTTCCCTAACAACAGAGCTTTACGACCCGAAGGCCTTCGTCACTCACGCGGCGTTGCTCCGTCAGACTTTCGTCCATTGCGGAAGATTCCCTACTGCTGCCTCCCGTAGGAGTCTGGGCCGTGTCTCAGTCCCAGTGTGGCCGATCACCCTCTCAGGTCGGCTACGCATCGTCGCCTTGGTAAGCCATTACCTTACCAACTAGCTAATGCGCCGCGGGCCCATCCTGCAGTGTTAGCCAGAGGCCAACTTTCAACATCACACCATGCGGTGCGATGTATTACCCGGTATTAGCTCCGGTTTCCCGGAGTTATCCCAGTCTGCAGGGCAGGTTGCCCACGTGTTACTCACCCGTCCGCCGCTAAGATTTGGGAGCAAGCTCCCAAATCTCCGCTCGACTTGCATGTATTAGGCACGCCGCCAGCGTTCGTCCTGAGCCAGGATCAAACTCTCCGATAGAAAGCTTAATCTAGCTTTTAAAACAATGTTTGTTTCCGTAGAAACAACTACTTACATGGCGTTTCGTTCAGTTTTCAAAGATCGATTCATTTCTTTCGTTTGTCGTTTTCAGCGACTTAACTAATATAACATGTTTTGTCTATTGAAGTCAACAACTAATTTGTAACGATTTTTCCGGTGTTGCTCGCTTCACCAAGCAGCAACGCTATCAATCATACCTCATTACCCAATTGTAGTCAATCACTTTTTTATGCGATTGATGTTGTTTTCTTAACAACGTTCTCTACTATATCAGTTGCTTTATTTGAGGTCAACACCTTTTTTGGATTTATATTCGGAACTACTGGTCATTATCAAAATAATACCTATACTGTTAATGATTAATCCATTAATGCTTAAACCATTCATACCAGCTCATCTATTTATGAAGCGAACTGACTATAAAAAAACACAGAGCGTGTGCCCCGCTCTGTCTATCTCCTTAATCAAACGTTTGTTTAACCTACTCGTCTCTCCTCAATCTTCTCGAACATCTCATCTTTCTTTTGGTCTGTTATCGAGAACTTCTTTGGCATCATTAAGACAGAACTCCTGTATCTCAAGACATTTAAAAATGTTGATCACTTCATACAATGACTATATTCGTTAATACAACAATGTTCGTATGAAGCAAAAATTAAAGGACATGAGTCCGGTAGAATACCGAAACCATGTCCTCAAGGTTGCCTAAATAATATGTCTAACTTTTTGGGTCAGTTCATTGCTCGGCAGTTTTAGTAGTAAACACTATGCTAGGAACACGAAATACGCAATGAAGACAAAGAACAATACATACATAATCGGGTGAATTTTCTTTCCTTCTCCTTTTACGACCATTGTGATCGGGTACATTACGAACCCGAGGGCAATTCCTGTCGCTATGCTATACGTAAGTGGCATAGCAATAATCGTTAAGAATGCAGGAACCGCAATCTCAAGTCGCTTCCATTCAATGTTTCCAAGTACACTAACCATCAGAACACCTACAATAATTAATACCGGCGCAGTAACAGATGCTGTTACAACTGATAATAACGGTGAAAAGAATAAGGCTAGAAGGAAGAAGCCTGCTGTAACAACGGAAGTGAAACCTGTTCGTCCACCAGCAGCTACACCTGATGAAGATTCGATGTATGCAGTAGTTGTAGACGTACCAAGTACAGCTCCGAGTACCGTTGCTGAGGAATCAGCAAACAATGCTTTTCCTGCTCGTGGTAGCTTGTTGTCTTTCATAATTCCAGCCTGAGTGGCAACAGCAATCAATGTACCTGCTGTATCGAAGAAATCAACAAATAAGAACGTGAGAACAACAACAAGCATATCGATTGTAAACAAGTCGCCGAGATGACCGAAAGCAACGCCGAACGTTGGCTCAAGACTCGGAATACTTCCAACGACGCCATTCGGAAGTGGAACCTGGTTGAAAATCATCCCGACGATCGCCGTGATAACCATTCCGTAAAAGATGCCACCAGTTACATTACGAACCATTAAGATCACTGTTACGATCAAGCCAAATACCGCAAGGAGAGTTGGACCTGCAAGAAGATCTCCCAGCTGAACAAGTGTCGAATCGTTATTTTGGACGATCCCAGCACTCTGAAGACCGATAAATGCGATAAAAAGTCCAATTCCGCTCGCTGCTGCATATTTTAATTCCATTGGAATCGCGTTAATAATCATTTCTCTAATTTTAAAAATCGTAATAATAATAAAGATAATTCCTGAAACAAGTACGCCCGCAAGCGCCGTTTCCCAAGGCACACCCATGACGGTTACAACGGAATACGTGAAAAAGGCATTGAGCCCCATTCCCGGTGCGAGAGCGATTGGATACCCTGCAATCACACCCATAATTAATGTACCTAGAGCAGCTGCAAGCGCAGTTGCTGTAAAGACGGCTCCCTGGTCCATTCCAGCGTCAGCTAGTATAGCCGGGTTTACAAATAGAATGTAAGCCATAGATAGAAATGTTGTTAACCCTGCAATCGTTTCTTTTCTGTATGTTGTATTATGCTCTTTAAAGCGAAAAAAACGGTCCATCTTTATTTCCCCCTTATTCCGTCACCCACCTGTTTAACAGAAAAAGCCCCGGGTTCTCTACCCGGAGCGGACTAATAGGAAAAGAGATGATGGCAATCCGCCTGCTTCATGAGCTGGTCGTTTCACAGATCCCTCTATTTCCTTCGTAGTCAGGCTATTTACGGTAGCCTGGTAGAGACTTTCGGGCCTTATTCCCGATGTTATACGATGGATGGTCGTTCGTTTTTTACTTTTGTAGTGTATCAACTAATTCACCCTCAGTCAATACTGAACACGAACATTATCTATAAAATGAAACAACTTCGTTCGGATTTATTCCCACTCAATTGTTGCAGGTGGCTTGGACGTGATGTCGTACACGACGCGGTTAACATGATCTACCTCATTTACAATTCGCGTTGAGATGATTTCGAGGATCTCGAATGGAATACGCGCCCAGTCGGATGTCATCCCATCAATCGACGTTACAGCACGAACACCGATTGTATAGTCATATGTTCTCGCATCACCCATAACTCCTACGCTACGGAAATCAGGAAGTGCAGTGAAGTACTGCCAAATTTCACGATCAAGTCCTGCTTTTTTAATTTCTTCTCGCAGGATCGCATCGGATTCACGAACAACCTTTAACTTCTCTTCCGTCACTTCCCCAATCACACGGATTCCAAGACCCGGTCCTGGGAAAGGCTGTCTCCACACAATTTCGTCAGGAAGACCAAGCTCTGTACCAACTATTCGAACTTCATCTTTGAAAAGCATATTTAATGGTTCGATCAAATCAAGCTTCATGTCTTCAGGAAGTCCGCCTACGTTGTGATGGGACTTAATCGTTTGAGCTGTTGCTGTTCCACTTTCAACGATATCTGTATAAAGCGTTCCCTGAGCAAGGAAGGACATGTCTTCAAGCTTTTCTGATTCTTCTTCAAACACGTAGATGAATTCGTTCCCGATGATTTTACGCTTCTTCTCTGGATCTGTAACGCCTTTTAGCTTTGTCAGGAAGCGATCTGCCGCATCAATTTTGATCAGGTTCATTTCGAACCCATCACCAAATGTCTTCATAACACTATCCGCTTCATCTTTACGAAGAAGACCGTGATCAACAAACATACATGTTAACTGGTCACCAATTGCTCGATGAATCAGGGCTGCAACAACAGAAGAGTCAACACCTCCGCTTAGTGCACAGAGAACTTTCTTATTTCCTACAGCTTCACGGATTGTATCAATTTGCTCATCAATGAAGTTTTCCATTGACCAGTTTCCTTCACATTCACACACTTTATAGACAAAGTTCTTCAACAGTTCGTTTCCGTGCTCAGTATGACGAACTTCCGGGTGGAACTGAACACCATAAAGGTGACGGGAAGAGTCACTCATTGCAGCAACTGGGCAAGATGGGTTAGTAGCAGCTACCTCAAATCCTTCTGGTGGAGCCGTTACAAGATCTCCGTGACTCATCCATACGGACTGCTCTTCTGGCAGGCCTTCATAAAGAGGAGATTGATGTACGACTTTAAGCAAGGCTTTACCGTATTCACGGTGCTTTGCGGCTTCCACTCCCCCACCAAAATGATGCGTCATAAGCTGCATACCGTAGCAAATGCCAAGAACGGGAATGCCAAGTTCAAAAATTTCTTCGTCACAGCGTGGGGCATCTTCGCCGTACACGCTGTTCGGTCCACCTGAGAAAATAATTCCTTTAGGGTTAATCTTTTTAACTTCTTCTGCTGTAATGGTGTTCGGATGCAATTCACTAAATACACCCAGGTCACGAATACGTCTTGCGATTAGCTGATTGTACTGCCCACCAAAGTCGAGGACAATAATGGATTCCTGTTCTTCTAACATCTAATTCCCTCACTTCTATTTAGTCTCTGCTAGTATTTCCTTAAATCGGTTCGAAACACTGATTCCTGCATCATATCAGCTTTTCTGGTGCTTTCACCCCAATAAAAATATAAAAAAAGCCAGAACTCTGCCATGGTACAAAGGCAGAATCCTGGTTTTTACTAGGAGTATCTGCCTTCATAGTCAGATCATTTACGGTGATCCGGTAGAGACTTCTGGGCCTTATTCCCAGGGATATACGAAGGTTACATCTTACTCTCGATTAAACTATGGATTCATTCTATCAACCGTCTATACAGCGGTCAAGATTCCATCTTTTTGATTAAATTTTCCCACAATTCCCTCATTTCATGCCATGAGGTATCGCTTGTTTTTCCTCGATAGTAATTTTCCTCATAGCTCCTCGTTAAGACCTTCATATCCTGCGTCTGAAGCTCTCGATCGACTTGCACCGCATATTCCCTGAGCGTCTGATCATTTCCACGTTTTATCCCGTGAAGTTCTAGAAGCCAGAGGAGACGGAAATAAGCTTCAGAAAGAGCCCTTCCATCGTCACGCTTTCTATAGCGGGATATAACAATACGCTTTAGCCACTTCTTATAATTTATAAACACAAGATAAGCGAGAGCCATCAGTAAGAGAACAAGTCCAATTGTATGCCAGATCGTCCACTCAAAAGAGAAGGATGATGATCCAGACGAGGATGCCTGCTGGTCAATCGCCTGCTCAGGCTGCTGAGCCTGTTCTTCTTCAGGCTGAACCGGGTCGGGTGTTTCTGTATTTGAGGCTTCATTGGCATTGTAATCATTCACAAAATCAGCTTGACCTGAAAATCCTCTCGTTGGTTCGAATGGCACCCAGCCAATTCCAGGAAAATAAGCTTCCACCCATGAGTGGGCATTGTTGTTTGTAATTTCATACTCACGATAGTCTCCAGCCGCCTCGACGAACTCACCTTCCGTAAATCCTTTCACCCAGCGTGCCGGAATCCCCAGACTTCTAAGGAGTACCGTCATGGAACTAGAATAGTTATCACAATACCCTAGCTTACTTTCAAATAAAAACTGATCAACATAATCCTCATTTTCACCAGGTACCTCTACATCCATTGTTTCATAAACGAATCCATTTCCAACGAAGTAATTCTCAATAGCTCGCGCTTTATCGTAAGGATTGGTTTCATCCCCTGTAATTTCTTCAGCAAGAGCGCCAACTCTTTCTGGTAGGGTTTCTGGCAATTGAAGATATCTTTCTTGTATCTGATTCGGATACTCGACCGGCGCGTCTCTTAATAGCTTTTCTGAGAAAGTAGGAGATTCATAAGCAAGGTCATAGTTATCAAGCACCAGAGGTTCACCGAGATTTTGTGTAAACACTTTCCCAGTAAGCGGATTTACTAGAAATTCAACATCTTCCCCTGTCTGTATATCAGTTACCTGACCGGGGTGAATAAGGAAATCGAAGTTCTCATTTCCACTCATGCTAATTTTTGTATCAAGCGCTTCGACTTCAACACTGTCTTCGAATAAGATTTCCGTACGACCTTCAAAAGGACTTCGATCATTGGATGACGCCTCCCAGCCTTTTCCGGTATACACGTCTTTCGTTTCAACGCGCCAGTAGCCTCGATCTTTAATTTCAGCTGTAAAAACTGGCGTGTCATCCATCACAAATGGACCACCAAGACGCGAGTCATCCTCACCATAGCCAATTTTGCTTATCCCGTTTCCATTCCCAGCTCCATCACCGTCACCAGTTGTCTTTTTTAAAAAAGGGACAGGGTCTGGCCACTGCGGCTCAGCCTTTGGTGCAATGTAGCCAAATAGTGATGAAAACGCAATGATAATAACGAGAGGCATCAGCCAGTATACAGGGAAACGTCCTTTTGAAAACGTAACGCCCTCCTGCTCCTGAATTCGAAGGATTTGCAATAAACCAAGCAAGATAAAACCAATCACAACGATACGAATAATTGCATTGTCGGCATTGTAGACGGTAAATGTATCAATAACTGAAATGTAGACAATTGTAACGAGAAGAAATAAAAAGATTCTTCTTGTTTGAATGAGCCAGTATTGCATTAAATAACTAATGAGCCATAAGAGAATGAAAAACAGAAGCGTTCGGAAAACGTTTGAAAGTCCTTCCCAATTTGTATCAAATAGGTATCCCACATTCTGAGAGACATCTGAGATAAAATATTCAAACCAGAGAAAATCAAAGAATGGTCCCGGAAAAAACATGGCGTGTAGGGCATATATTAACAAAGCTGCTTTAATTGGAAACGATAACCAGAACGGCAATTGGAAATATGAAAGGAGAAACACAAACGCTGTAAACAAAATAAAAATTTCTGTCTGTCCTGTATCGGTTAAAACAGTGAGTGGTCTTAACCACTCCCAGAATAATAGAAAACCAAGACCATAAAGGAGCAGGGAGAACAGCCAGTCTGTTTTTTCATTAACTTGTTGCACGCTTCCCACCTGCCTTTATCTCATCATTAAATACGTCCCCTGCTATCGCATGAGCTTTCACACCATATTGGGTAAGCTTATTCAATTCCGCCTGATCTTCTAACGTTAAATGTTCGGTTACATAGAAAAATTCAACATGCACCTTTCGTGACACGAGCTCTTTGAGTGTCGACGTAAATCCACTTTCGAGCGACGCACTAATCATGAACACACCTGTCCCAGCAGGAAAATGATGGGCTTCTTTTTTTACAATCGTATCGAATCGCGCGCTGCTGTCTGCTTCTATCCGCGCAAGATGATGAAAAATTCTGCGACGCTGTGCCTTGCCACCGTTTATAGTCAAAACAGAATGATCTTTTCCAGAAGAGACAAGACCGATCATAGCGTTTTGCCTTAAGGCCGAATTGGTTACTGAAGCAACCAGACGTACTGCCTTCTCAAATAAAGGAGATCCTTCTTGCCCATAGTGAGCAGTCTCGCGATCGAGAAAAACCATAAAATCCTGGCTGATTTGCTGTTCAAACTGTTTCGTTAATAGCTTCGAACCTTTTGCTGTTGCTTTCCAATCAATCCAGGATAGCTTGTCACCCGGTACATAATCCCTGATACTAACAGCTGTCGAATAATCCAGATCTGCTTTTCTTGGCGAAGGTCTCGTACCTGAAAGCTGCTGGTTGTAAGGTGACCAAGAAATCTCCTGATAAGCCGGTAGAACGAAAATTGCTTGAGCCGACTCGATGGCTTCCTCATGCTGAACAAATCCAAACATATCCCCTGTTTTACAGCGCAACTTCTTAAAATGATACTCTCCTCGTGGAATCGATTTAATCGAATAGCTGAAAGATAATTCTCTTCGAAACATGGGAAGCAGAAGAGCAAGCGAGCGCTTTTGATAACGGGAGGATGACTCTCTCGCAAAAGGTATAAGCCGTTCAGGAAGAACGTCTTCTACAACTAAATAGAAGAGTGGAAAACGATTGTTACGCTCAACATGAATCGTTACCATCAATTCCTGTCCATCAGTTAGTTCAGTATGACTTAATGTTCGTTTCATCTTCAAACCATTGAGAGGATAAAATATCAGAAGAAGCGAATACAACGCGAATGGTAAAAAGCTATAGAACAGGAACCAGCTAACGAATCCTCCCTGGAACATTGCATATGAGAATGTAGTTAGAAAAAGAAGTGCTAAAAAGAGGGATTTTAACACTCGATTGTTCGCAAGCCTGTCCCTCATTTCACTTTCTCTTCCCTCTGAAGAGGTACCCTTACCCGATGAATAATCTCTTTAATAATCTCCTCAGGCTTCTGACCTTCAAAAGCCGCCTCAGATTTTAAAATGATCCGGTGGGATAATACGTATGGAGCAAGGTATTTCACATCATCTGGCAATACATAGTCCCTGTTTCTCATAAATGCATACGCCTGACAGGCTTTCATCAACGAAAGTGATCCACGTGGGCTTGCGCCAAGATAAATAGACGTATTGTTTCTTGTCCGACTAACAATATCAATAATGTATTGTTTAACAGACTCTTTAACGTATACCGCTTTTACCTGTTTTTGCATGTCTAATAAATCCTCAAGTTCAAGTGCAGTTCCAATCGAATCAATCGGATGCGCATGTTCGGTACGATTCAGTACTTCTAGTTCCTCTTCAGGTGTAGGATACCCCATCCTTAGCTTTAGCAGAAAACGATCAAGCTGGGCTTCCGGGAGCGGGTATGTTCCTTCATACTCAATCGGATTCTGCGTTGCCATTACAAAAAACGGTTGTGGAAGAACGTGCGTTTCTCCATCAACTGTTACGTTCCCCTCCTCCATACCTTCTAGAAGAGCTGACTGAGTTTTCGGTGACGTTCGATTAATTTCATCTGCTAAAATAATGTTGCCGAGTAGCGGCCCTTTTCGAAATTCGAATTTCATCTCACTTTGATTAAAAATGGAAACACCGGTTAAATCGGAAGGCAGTAAATCCGGGGTGAATTGAATACGATTAAACCGTGCCCCAACAGATTTAGCGAGGGCTCGAACCATCATTGTTTTACCAACTCCAGGAACATCCTCAAGTAGAACATGACTTCCAGCAAGCAGTGCCACAAGACTTAGTTCAGTAACATCCCTTTTACCAACCATCACCTGCTCGATATTTTCAATCACTTGTTTAACAGCTGGTTGGTACGTATCAAACTGGTAAGGTGAACTCATAGCTGATTCCTCCAATATTCCTTAATCAAGGCAATATATATTTGAATATAGGTGTTTTATACTATCTTTATAGAAGTGGAATGTCTGAATACTCATAACCTTATTGTAACAAAAAAATGAAAGCAGACGTTAGTAAGAGTGTGGGTTTCCTTTATTCTCATTATTGCAATCAAAATGAGCCATCTAATTTAGATTAAATTTCCAATTCGTTTCAATCTAGTTAAATAAGGGAATGCGTCTAATAGATACTAACATCTAAAAAGAATTCTCAATCTTCAAACTTTTAAAATGAGGTGAGTACATACGAGATTCTACTGTCTCTCATTGGAATTTGTCACGATAATAAAAGGAGGATACACAAATGGCAGGTAATCGCGGTGTCGTTTATACTGGAGCTGGAAACGTAGAAGTCCAAGATATTCAATATCCGGATTTAGTCCTTCGCGAAGGTCCAGGTGTACCGAAAAGCAATGTCGGCCGTAAGTGTGAGCATGGCGTTATCTTAAAAAATATTGTGACGAATATTTGTGGCAGTGATCAACATATGGTGAGAGGTCGGACTACAGCTCCTTCCGGATTAGTACTCGGTCATGAAATCACAGGAGAAGTTATTGAAGTAGGACGAGATGTTGAATTTATTAAAGAAGGTGATATCGTCTCCGTTCCCTTCAACGTGGCATGCGGTCGATGTAAAATGTGTAAGCGACAGGATACGCACATTTGTCAAAACGTGAACCCGGAGCGCCCAGGCGCTGCGTACGGTTACGTTGACATGGGCGGATGGGTCGGCGGCCAATCTGAATATGTGATGGTTCCATCCGCTGATTTTCAATTGCTAGCGTTCCCCGATAAAGATAAAGCAATGGAAAAGATTCTGGATTTAACGATGTTATCTGATATCTTCCCAACGGGTTACCACGGCGCTGTCAGCGCAGGCGTTACAACAGGGTCGACAGTTTATGTTGCTGGGGCAGGGCCAGTTGGACTAGCCGCAGCGCACTCCGCACAATTACTCGGAGCTGCTGTTGTCATTGTTGGAGATTTAAAGGAAGAGCGTCTTGCACAGGCCAGAAGCTTTGGTTGTGAGACCATCAATTTAAAAGAACACCACGATCCTGGTGAACTGATTGAGCAAATACTAGTGTCCCAGAAGTTGACTGTGCCATTGATGCCGTTGGCTTTGAAGCATATGGTCATGGAACGGATCACGAAGAACAACCTGCAATCGTGTTAAATACAATGATGGACGTCGTTGAAGCTGGAGGAAAGATGGGAATTCCTGGACTATACGTAACGGAAGACCCCGGGGCATCTGATAAAGATGCGCAACAGGGATCTCTTAAAGTAAGATTCGGACTTGGCTGGTCCAAAGCTCATCATTTCGTGACAGGTCAAACTCCAGTCATGCAATACCACCGTCAATTGATGATGGCGATCATGAATGGAAAGGCAGATATCGCAAAGGCAGTTAATGCAACCGTTATCAGTCTTGATGAAGCACCTCAAGGATATAATGAGTTTGATAGTGGCGTATCGAAGAAGTTTGTTATTGATCCAAATGGTATGTTGAAGTGATAAGGTAATAATAGGGGCACCCCTGCCATTCAGGGTTGCCTTTTCTCATTTTTTGTTTTACATATAATTACGGAAGGTGATGAATGTGTCTATTATACTGAGACGAATTTACGAAGAAAACGATACCCTCGGAGGGCACCGCATACTAATTGACCGTATTTGGCCAAGGGGTATTTCTAAAGAAAATGCCAGGCTTGATGACTGGATGAAGGATATTGCCCCAAGTTCCTCATTAAGGAAATGGTTTAATCATGATCCTGCTAAATTCGAATCATTCAAGAAAGCGTATAGAAAAGAGATCAAAGAAAATGCTGAAGGGCAATTAAAACTTGAAGAATTAAAGAAAATAGCTACAAACAATAGGCTTATTCTACTACTTGGCGCTAAAGATCAAGAATACAATCATGCGGTTGTCTTAAAGGAAATAATTGAGGAATAATTTAATTCTAATAAGCCATTGCTTTATTTATGGGGCAAAGGCTTATTAATTTTCTCTTCCGATCACTTGGATATAAAAAAAGAGAGAGGCTAACCTCTCCCCACATTTATATAAGATTTATACGAGTTCACGTTCCCAGTGTCTATGCTTTGCCACTGCTTCGCTAAACTGTTTGACGAAATCGTCCATATCCGTCCCTGTTACAACCCCATGACGACCAATCATGCCATTATTCTCAAGCCATTTGATTCCTTCGTGCGTTCCACCAATTGGTTTAAAATGAGAGAATGCTTCATTGATAAAGTAATTAGCTGATTGATAGAATGCTTTATCTTCCTTGTTTCCTCCAACAGCATAAATTGCATCAAATAAAACAGATTCACTCGTTAAGAATGTATGGTCAATTTCAGCTTCCGCTCCGTCAGTCGCTTTCTTCACACCGAGTTTATCACTAATAAGTTCCGGCTGAATTCCCTGTTCTTTAAACTCATTAAGCACTTTAATTAGCTCTTCCCCATTAAAGCCATCATCAACGATAACGCCGACTTTTCTCGTATCAGGTTTGAATGTTGTATTCAGCTGGCTTAGCGCAGGAGAAGTTTTCGTCACATTTGAGCCCCCATTTTCAGGTTCTTTCGCTCCAATATTCTGAGCAACAGATGTAGCTAAATGAAGGTTCACATTTGCTAACATATCAACCACTTGTTGCTGAACCGACTTACTTTGTACCTTTCCAAGTTCGAAGCTGAACGCATTGATAATATGATCTTTCTCCACATCACTCATGCTATTCCAGAAAAGGGCAGCTTGAGAGAAGTGATCTTTAAAACTTTCACTACGTGCTCGAACCTTCCGTCCTTCTACTTTCTCCTGATAATGCACATATCCGCCTTCTTCTTCCGTAGCCGGTTCAGGCTGATTGTCAGCAAGAGAGTTTTTATGATAACTTACCTGACCTTTGTTAATCGTCTGGCGCATAAATCCGTCCCGCTGATTGTTATGGAATGGACAGACAGGTTTATTAATTGGTAACTCATGATGATTCGCACTACCAAAGCGATTGATTTGAGTGTCTGTATAAGAGAAAAGACGTCCCTGGAGCAACGGATCATTCGAGAAGTCAATTCCTTTTACAACGTTACCCGGATGGTAGGCAACCTGCTCATTCTCAGCAAACACATTCTCAACATTTCTATTTAATGTCATCTTCCCAATGATTTTTACAGGCACATCTTCCTCTGGCCAGATCTTGGTTGGGTCTAGAATATCAAAATCAAACATAAACTCATCATCTTCTTTGATAATTTGAACCCCTAATTCCCATTCAGGATAATCGCCATTCTCAATCGATTCATACAAGTCTCCACGGTGGAAGTCAGCATTTTTCCCAGAGAGCTTCTGAGCTTCATCCCAAACAAGTGAATGAACACCGAGCTTAGGCTTCCAATGGAATTTAATGAAGTGAGCTTCTCCTTTTGCATTAACAAAGCGGAAAGTGTGTATTCCAAATCCTTCCATCATACGGAAGCTTCTTGGAATAGCTCTGTCGGACATCGCCCACAGGGACATATGTGCCGATTCCTGATTGTTTGCAACGAAATCCCAGAACGTATCATGTGCTGAAGCGGCTTGAGGCATTCCATTATGAGGCTCTGGTTTCACAGCGTGAATTAGGTCAGGAAATTTAATAGCATCTTGAATAAAGAATACTGGAATATTGTTTCCAACAAGATCAAAGTTTCCTTCATCAGTGTAGAACCTTGTAGCAAATCCTCTTACATCTCGAACCGTTTCAGCGGAACCCTTTGAACCTGCTACGGTTGAAAATCTTACGAAAACAGGGGTTTTACGTGAAG
Source organism: Pseudalkalibacillus hwajinpoensis (assembly GCF_039851965.1). NCBI lineage: Bacteria > Bacillati > Bacillota > Bacilli > Caryophanales > Guptibacillaceae > Guptibacillus > Guptibacillus hwajinpoensis. The sequence goes on from NZ_CP156674.1 coordinate 1,943,936, forward strand.
GATTTTTCAAAAACTCCGCATCTGTGTACTCTTCCATCGATTCATATACCTCGAATTCACCATGTGCTGAGAAACCTCTCGCATGCACGACACGTTCCGGAATACGCTCGTGATCAAAGTGAGTCATTTTCTCTCTAAAATGAAAGTCTTCCATTAATGTTGGCCCGCGTTCTCCCGCTTTCAAAGAAAATTCATCTTCAGAAACCTTCTGCCCTTGATTGGTCGTCATCTTACCTTTATCTTCCGTACTGTATTTCTCTAACTGCTCTTTCTTCTTATTGTCTTCACTCATCCCGCTTCCTCCTAATTCTTAACATATGTAAATTCTTATATAGAACGATTCCCTTCAAAGAAGATATAAAACTTCATTTTTTGTATTTTTTAGGTAATTCATGAAACGTTCTCTTTGTTAATCAACATTCCTGAGCTCCTGAAAGTTCACGTAAACGAAGAAGGTATACATCACCACTAGAATCGCTCCACCGGCCATTATATAATGAATTGATATACCCAAAGAAAGAATAAAAGCAGTAATAGCATAACTAACAGGAATGAGTCCCATAGAAGCAAGAGAGATTAACCCCATCACACGCCCCAGCACCTTTTCTTCAATCATACTCTGAATGGCTGAAGTAAAAGGAATGTTCGTGGCCGAAAGACAGGCTCCAAAAATTATCAGCATAAAAATACTTACCCATCGTTCTGTTGTAAAGCTTAAGAGAGCAAAAGCAAGACCGGATACAAACAAAGAAATTAACGCGATTTTCCCACGATTTTTCGTTAAGTTGAGTACCCCAATAATAACTGAACCAATTAACATGCCAACCGCTACTCCTGCTTCTAATAAACTAAAATCCATCGCGTTACCATTTAGAATATTTTTCACAAATAGAGGGAGTCCCATTGACATCGGACCAACAAGAAACAAATTTATAAAGATCGTTGTAAGTACCACTACTTGTAAGACACGTGACTCATTTACATATATAACACCTTCCTTAAACGTTTCCCAGAATGTTTGTTCATTGAAGATCTCTTCCGTATCCCTGTCAGGAATTTTCATAAAATAAATCAAAACACTACCTATCAAAAGCATAACCGCTGTTGTCGCAAATTTACGGTGTTTCCCCTCAAGTTTTCAGTCTTCTATTTGGTTTAAATGGGATTGGTATTATTGCGGGCAGTCAAATTACAGGACGACTTGCTGGTAGAATTCCCGAAGATAAAATTCTCTTAACGGGATTGTTTATTTCAACATCGGCCAGCCTTTTATTGATGGTAGTGATTTTATTTCAAGCGCCCCTTCCATTTATTGTTATTCCAATCTTTATAATAGTCTCCTGCGTAGGTATCGTTACGACAACCTGCTTTTCTTTAGCTATGCAAACGAACGGAGACCGGGCAGGAAGCGCTGCTGCCCTTTTAGGTTTAATGCCTTACCTGCTTGGGAACCTTTCCGTCCCTCTTGTTGGTATAGCTGGAGAGGAGACTGCTGTACGATGGGGCTTACGATAATGATCGCTGATCTGGGAGCATTAACAAGTTACGTACTCCTCGTACACAAACAGTCGCACCAAAAAAACAAAAAATCTTTAAGAAGAGACAAAGGTTTAGTTAACAATTCTTAGATAGTTTTAGAAATCTAAAGATTTCCTTCAGATGAAAGAAGCCCCTCAAAAGTCCAGAGAACTTTTGAGGGGCTTCTTAATTTTAAAATCCAGTCATTTTAGGCTTTCCAGGCTTCAAAACCCTTGTCATTAAAGGATTTTGGGTGATATTACATCATGCCGCCCGTGGATTCGCTTTACTAAATAAAGATAAATAGAGTCTAATTCTTTAAATAAAAACAATGTATATGGGATTCGACTTTAGCATAGATGCTATAAAGAAAAGATCAAAACTGTCCACTAGTATGTCATTTAAATTACCAGCACTCAAAGAATACGGGTAGTGTTTATTTAAGTTATAGGACAGATCCTCTCACTCATATTATTTGACTTAAATAATGTAATTTTAAAAGAAGGCAAACCATTGTACCTCAATGGTTTGCCTTCTCTTTTATCAAATTTATGTTTAAACCCATCAGGAGTATCATTTGGTTAAATATTTCTAAATTTAATGTGGATAAAATTAGAAGGTCCTCTGCCTATGCCTAGGCTCTTCTAAATATTCTTTAGTTATATTCTCAACTGATAGTTGATGTGTATAAATGTGTTGTTGAATTTTTTTCAGATAAACTTTTAAAATCGGATGTTTTGAATTCAGAATAGAAACTTTTAACATTAAGAACTAACTTTCTTAAATTCCGCTCTCTCATGATTTTCACCTGATCATTAAATCCTGCAGCACTACTAAATTGTTTTTTGGATATTATTAATTTACAGGTTACATTAATATCACCATAATTCCTTTTAAACCAAGCAGAAGCATTGTTCATTTGCCCGGCTTCATCCTTGTTTATTTCCTTTCTACTAGGATCTACTTGATTCTTGCATTCAGCCATTAAATATTCGTTCTTTCGGTGGGAAACCCTAAGTATTTTCCTAATTCATTAAAAGCTGCTTCGGATTTTTCTCCACTCACTCCTAGTCTAGCCCGTGCTATTGCTCTAATCCTGCTACCCCGAAGCCCCCGGCTCCAGAATGAGTCGAAATCATACCGCCCGCTTGAATCCATCTTATATTTTGGAATCCGTTTTCTTTGGCAACCTCATCCATCCGCTGCTTGATCCTTTCATCGAGTCCGATTGAGTAGATAAAATAAAGCTGCTCTCTATCGATGTTGAATTCATTTAAGTAATCACTCAAGAGTTTTTCAGTAGCTCCACTCATTTTCCCGCGGTACTTCTTTGTAGACATAAGTTTTCCATCCTTCAACTCTATGCATGGCTTTATTTTCAACAGAGCACCTATCAGAGAAGCCATATTGCTTACCCGTCCTCCCGCTTTAAGAAACTCCAGGCTGCCTGGGATGAAAGCCAGCCTTGATTTAGGAACTATTGCCTCTATTTTTTCAACTAAGCGTTCCGGTTCAATGCCAGGTTCTTTTTCTAATAACTCAGCGGCATACAATACAATCGCAGCTAATCCTCCAGTAACGTTCAGAGCATCAATGAGAAAAATGTCTTCAAATTCTTCCGCAGCAATGACAGCATTTTGAAAAGAAGAAGACGCTTTTGATGTATAACCAATATGGATAATGATGCAATCTGGAAAATTCTCTCTTATAGTTGCAAAAAACGCTTGATACTCATGAGCATTTGTGGAGGTAGTAGAGGGTATTTTCTTCGTACGTCTGTAATAGTCATAAATATCCTGGACCGGCAAAGAACCGTCTAAATAATCCTTTCCATCCATAATGATGTGCATGGGAACTACTTGAACATCGTACTTTTCAGCTAAATCACCCGGTAAGTCGGCACCGCTTTCGGTCGATAGGATTATCCTTCGCATTCTAATTCCCCCTTGGTTATATTTAGGCCCGCGTTCACTCTTCCTGCATTATGCTTTAACTATACATGAGAAAACCGTATTAGCATTGTGATAACTTTTATTTGCCGTACTTTTAGTGCACATTTCGGGGATTTGATTACTACTGTAGGTGTGAGGATCTGTGAAAAACCTGCTTCTCTTGTATCTCCTCCATACACATATCTACCAAAAACTCGCCACTCTTGCCTACACCTCAAAACCACTAATATGATATATAAAAAAGACCCGATCCCAAAATGGAATCAGACCCTTCTGTTATTCAGCTTTTATAATGGATGACCGAGGTTGGGACAAGGAACCTGCCCCTCCGCCCCCATGACCAATCCAATCCATTGAATGACTCAAAAACAACTAATAAAAATATGGACGGTTCGTGTAGTAGAAAAAAGAGCTAATACACTGAATTAGAGAATTATATTGAAATTACGACATCGGCTAAGAGAATCAAAGCACACACAGCAAGCTAAAAGGTCACACCTCCTGCAAACCATTTCAACGTGTTATTTCCATACATCATCCGCAATCTTCAACACATGACAGATCTTTTCCCACTGCTGCTCTTCCGTAATATCATTTCCTTCCTCCGTAGACGCAAAGCCGCATTGCGGGCTCAGACAAAGCTGCTCCACCGCGCATATCACTGAAAATATGGAAGAAAAAGCCTCTCAAAAGTTCCGTGAACTTATGAGAGGCTCTTTAGATTTATAGTGTTTTAAGCCCAGTATGTCATTTTGACATTATGGGTGAAGCAAAACCCCTGATTTCAAGGGTCATGGGAGCATGATTACATCATGCCGCCCATGCCGCCCATTCCACCCATGCCGCCCATATCAGGCATGCCACCGCCGCCTGCGTTTTCTTCAGGCTTGTCAGCGATAACTGCTTCAGTGGTAAGAATCATAGCAGATACAGATGCTGCATTTTGTAGTGCAGAACGTGTAACTTTAGTTGGGTCAACGATACCTGCGTCAACCATGTTTACCCACTCACCAGTAAGGGCGTTGAAACCAATACCGATTTTCTCGCCTTTAAGGCGCTCAACCACAACAGATCCTTCAAGACCAGCGTTGTGAGAGATCTGACGGATTGGCTCTTCTAGGGCACGAAGAACAATCTTAACGCCAGTAGCTTCGTCACCAGCAGCTGCTACAGCTTGAACAGCCTTAACGACGTTCACTAGAGCTGTACCACCACCCGAAACGATTCCTTCTTCAACCGCTGCGCGAGTTGAGTTAAGAGCATCTTCAATGCGAAGCTTACGCTCTTTTAATTCAGTTTCAGTTGCCGCACCAACCTTGATGACAGCTACACCACCAGCAAGTTTAGCAAGACGTTCCTGAAGCTTCTCTTTATCAAACTCAGAAGTAGTTTCTTCAAGCTGAGCTTTGATCTGGTTTACGCGACCAGCGATTTTATCAGTTTCGCCAGAGCCTTCAACGATTGTTGTATTTTCTTTCGTCACAACAACTTTAGAAGCGCGGCCAAGCTGAGTAATGTTCGCTTGTTTCAGGTCAAGACCAAGGTCTTCAGTGATGACTTCTGCACCAGTTAGTGTACCAATGTCTTCAAGCATTGCTTTACGACGGTCACCAAAGCCTGGAGCTTTTACTGCTACTGCATTAAACGTTCCGCGAAGTTTGTTTACAACAAGTGTAGCAAGTGCTTCACCTTCAACGTCTTCAGCAATCATAAGAAGTGGTTTGCCCTGCTGAACAACCTGTTCAAGCACTGGAAGAACATCCTGGATGCTTGCGATCTTCTTATCAGTAATTAGGATATATGGATCTTCAAGAACAGCTTCCATTTTGTCGGAGTCTGTTACCATGTATGGAGATGCATATCCGCGATCGAATTGCATTCCTTCTACTACTTCAAGCTCAGTAGCGAAGCCTTTTGATTCTTCAACAGTGATAACGCCGTCGTTTCCAACGCGCTCCATTGCTTCAGCGATCAATTGACCAACTTCTTCATCAGCAGCAGAGATAGACGCAACCTGTGCGATTGACTCTTTGCCTTCGATTGGCTTCGAAATGTTCTTAAGCTCTTCTACAGCAGCTCTAGTTGCTTTCTCAATCCCTTTACGAATAACCATTGGGTTAGCACCAGATGCTACGTTCTTAAGACCTTCGCGTACCATAGCTTGCGCAAGAACGGTTGCAGTAGTTGTACCATCACCGGCAACATCGTTCGTTTTGCTAGCTACTTCAGCTACAAGCTTTGCACCCATATTTTCGAATGCATCTTCAAGCTCGATTTCCTTCGCGATCGTAACACCGTCATTAGTGATTAGTGGTGATCCGAATTTCTTCTCGAGGACGACGTTACGCCCTTTTGGACCGAGTGTAACTTTTACTGCATTTGCAAGAGAATCAACACCGCGAAGCATTGCGCGACGGGCTTCTTCACTGAACTTAATATCTTTTGCCATTTGTTACCCTCCTATTTATGTAGTTCGTTTTATGTTTGCTTTCGTTGCTTTCGTTACTTTCCAACAATTGCAAGAATGTCATTCTCGCGAAGGATCAAATAATCTTTACCGTCAAACTTTACTTCTGTTCCAGCATATTTGCTGTAGATAACAGCTTCGCCTTCTGCAACTTCAAGTGCTACACGCTCTCCACGATCAGTCAATGCACCGCTACCAACTGCTACGACGCGACCTTCCTGTGGCTTTTCTTTTGCAGAATCCGGAAGTACAATTCCGCTGGACGTTTTCTCTTCTAATTGAATTGGTTCGACTACTACGCGATCGCCTAATGGCTTTAACAACTCAAACACCCTCCTCAGATGGAAATTATGGTTTGATTCGTCTTGTTAGCACTCACCATCAATGAGTGCTAACACAAGTATATAATAAAATAATTCACTATTCTTTTGCAAGTAGTAAAGCTATTTTTTTTACAGAAGATTTGCATTCCTTTATTAAACGGCTCTTTAGAGTGAAAAGATAAGACTTCAGCACTAGATTCTACTCTTGACACTCAATGTATTTCTAAGAAGCCTTCTGAAAGGTATTCCCCTCATAAAGTGTGTTAAACTAATACGAGTATGCAGAATGCCTTTGAAAGGCATGCAAACCATTAAAAGGAGTTATGCTTCTTGGCCAAACATTATTGGACTATATTGATCACCTATATTGTCATGCAGCTTTCAGGACTTATTGGAGTAGATTTACTTCAATCATTAAATGTTCCTAATCCGGTTGTAAGCTGGTCTGTTGTAAGCTTTCTTGCAGCACTTATCATTATGTTGCTTCTTCTCCGTTCTACCCCTGATGTTCCCTTTGAACGATCTACTCGTGTATCATCAGGACAGGCTATCGGCTGGAGTATTCTAGGTGTATTCATGGCTTATGCATCTCAGATTATAGCAGCAATGATTGAGATGAATGTATTTGGAATTGAGCCTGGTTCTGAAAATACGGAGATGCTAATAGAAGTTGCAAAAGCAGCCCCGATCTTTATCATTGTCACATCGATTATCGGCCCAATACTTGAAGAAATTGTGTTCCGAAAAGTTATATTTGGAGCATTGTACACTCGCTTTAATTTCTGGATTGCCGGAATTCTTAGCTCTGTTATTTTTGCCGCCATCCATTTTGACTTTTCCCATATTCTTATTTACACAGCAATGGGACTCACGTTCGCATATCTTTATGTGAAAACAAAACGATTAATCGTACCGATTATTGCTCATATGACGATGAATACGATTGTTGTGTTAATTAACGTCTATTTTGCTGATGATATTATGGAAATGGAAAAGCAGCTTAACCAAATGCAATCGTTTATTGGAGGACTGTTTACATGAAGGTTTCACCAATTTTAATGGGTATTATGTACCTGGGGCTCGGCTCCTTTTTTACGTACCTTGCCGTCCAAAGCGCAGGTACCGATGGCGAAATGTGGAGTTTCTGGACCATTCTATTGATGGTGCTTGCCACTATTGACTTCGTTTACGCCATTCGTTTTTTCATTCTTAAAAAGAAAATCACACAACTTAAGAAAAAAGACCAAAACAAAAAGCGGTAGTTTCCTACCGCTTTTTTATTTAGCTCCTGAATCTATTTCACCTGTTTGCTCTTGCGCTTCTTCTAGCAATCGTTTTGCCTCCGCTTGCAACCTCTTTCTGTATCCATAGCGCGACACAATAATACTAAATTCGTAAAGAAGCAGAAGCGGCACCGTTACCATGAGATGCGAAATAATCTCTGGTGGCGTAATCATTCCAGCAATCACAAGTAGTCCAAAGTAAGCATACTTCCTAATTTGTACGAGCATCGCTGGATTCAACATACCAAGCCTCGTGAAGAACAATACAATGACAGGTAGTTGAAATACAAAGCCGAACGGCAACGTCAATTGAAACAAGAAACTGAAATATTGATTCGCTCCGTACATCTCCTGGATGTTGAGACTCTCTGCAAGATTTCCAACAAAGTTAATAACGTACGGGAATAGTACAAAATAAGAAAACGAAACTCCACCAAGAAACAGAATAAAGACTGAGGGGATATACGATAACGTAACCTTCCGTTCATTTTCAAAAAGTCCAGGTGACACAAATGCCCACAGCTGATAGAGCGCAAGTGGGGATGTCATAATAAAAGCAATTAGAATAGCAAAGCTAAAATAGACTTTTAACGGGTCAGTCAGATGAAAAGCGTTCATCGGTATACCCTGTGCTTCAGGAGCATGTTGCAGGAACACGATTACCGGCTTAGCTAGAAACAGTCCTGCAATAAAGGAAAAAATTAAGAAAACAACTGTGATAATGATTCGCTTTCTTAATTCTTCTAAATGATCATAGATGGATTGCTTCTGATCCTCCATTCACTATCCGTCCTAACCGATTACTTGTCGTTATTTTTCTTATCGTTTGGTTCATCATCATCATCTGCGAGACCCTTTGTTGCGTTCTTGAATTCACGAAGTGTATTACCTGCAGCTTTACCAAGCTCCGGCAATTTCTTCGGTCCAAAAATAATTAAAGCAACTACTGCAACTAGAGCGATACTTGCGCCACCCATTCCCATGCGTGTCACCTCCTTATAATGTTCTTAAACTGGATAATGCTTCATGAAGTAAACGAGAGCTTGCAGCTCAACCGCGAGATCGATGTGATGGACGCGAATATGATCAGGAACAGTCAAACGTGCTGGAGTAAAATTCAGAATACCTCTCACTCCAGTGTCATTCATTTGATCGGCAATCGCCTGTGCAGCTTGAACGGGAACGGTTAAAATAACAACCGAAATGTCATTTTCTGTGAGTCGTTGTTGAAATTCATCAATATGATAAACAGGAACCCCACCGATCTCTTGACCGACTTTCTCAGTATCTGCATCAAAAGCAAGCTCGATTTTAGTGTTGTTGTTTTTTATGAAATTGTAGTGCAGGAACGCGGTTCCAAGGTTACCAACACCGATAAGGGCCACTTTAGTGGTCTCATCCTGATCCAGCGTCTTACTGAAAAAGGATAACAAATAATGAACATTGTACCCATAGCCCTTTTTACCAAGGGCTCCAAAGTAACTGAAGTCCCTTCGGATCGTCGCGGAATCTACCTTTATGGCTTCACTTAGCTCAGCGGAAGAAACACGTTGCTTTCCTGATGCACTTAAATTCTTTAAATAACGATAATAGAGCGGCAGTCTTTTTGCTGTCGCCTGCGGAATTTTTGCCTGATCAATATCCATAAACAACCTCCATATTGATCTCCGCGCTCCATTGTTAGATTACTCTTCGCGCGTATAATCCCCGCTTTTTCCTCCTGTTTTCGTAAGGAGATAAGTTTGCCCGATAACCATCCCTTTATCAACTGCCTTGCACATATCGTATACGGTTAATGCGGCCGCTGAAGCTGCCGTCAGCGCTTCCATTTCAACGCCTGTGCTCCCGCTCGTCTTCACTTGTGCTTCTATAATCAATTCATAAGGTGAAGACTCCAGCCAGTCAAAATGTAGGTCCACGCCAGAAAGTGCTATCGGGTGACACATAGGGATAAGATCAGATGTTTTTTTTGCTGCCATAATTCCGGCAATTTGGGCGACCTGTAGAACGTCACCTTTTTTCATGTTACCTGCTTGAATACCGGAATAAATTTCTTCACTCACCTGTACGCTCGTACGCGCCGTTGCCGTTCGAACAGTAGGAGTCTTATCAGAAATATCGACCATTTTTGCACGGCCTTCTTCATTAAAGTGAGTAAATGAACTCATACCTGCCTCCTTTCTTCATCTATAGATGATAGAAGGTTAATGCTACTACTTGTGACTATACACCATTTCTTGCTATTTTGCTGTTTTTTTGGTGACATTTTTTTGCGAAATCATGAACATTCCTTTAGTTGCCCCGCCTGTCCCCTCTGCGGTAAACTTAAAGGAAACTCGGGAGATTATCGAACACTCGGGTGTAATCGAATGCGGAGTTACTTATACTTTACTCCATCATCAATATGCCACCATATTTAAAGTATAAGGAAGGAAATTGAGGTGAACGAACATGATCGTTTTGCAAGTAAATGGCCTCACCAAATCGTTTGGTGCTGATACCATTTTATCGAATATTAAATTAGAAGTACAATCCAGAGACCGCGTTGCCCTAGTAGGCAGGAATGGCGCTGGAAAATCAACGTTACTTAAAATGATTACCGGCCAGCTTTCATATGACACCGGAGATATTATCAAGCCTAAAGGTGTTGAGATCGGTTACATGGCACAGGACACAGGCCTTGAATCTGATTTATCTATCTGGGATGAAATGCTTGGTGTTTTCGATCGTCTTCGTAAGATGGAGGACGAACTTCGTCGCTATGAAAAGCAAATGGGTAATCCCGCTGTTTATGAGAACGAACAGGAATATGAACGTACCCTGAAAGAATATGATCAGTTGCAAGTCTCTTTTAAAGATCAGGGAGGCTACAAGTACGAAGCAGATATACGAACCGTTCTACATGGTTTAAACTTTAAAGACTTTGATTACAGCACGAAGATTTCTACTCTTAGCGGTGGCCAAAAAACGCGTCTCGCACTTGGGAAACTATTATTAACGAAGCCGGAGCTTTTAATTCTCGATGAGCCTACCAACCACCTGGACATTGAAACCCTAACATGGCTTGAAGGCTATCTTCAGAATTACTCTGGTGCCCTATTAATCGTATCCCACGATAGATATTTCCTCGATAAAATTGTAACGAAAGTTTATGAAGTATCGAGACATCGAGCTGAGCGATTCGAAGGAAATTATAGCTTTTACCTTGATGAAAAGGAACAGCGCTACGAACAGCAAATGAAAGAATTTGATAAGCAGCAGAAGGAAATTGCGAAGCTTGAAGAATTCGTTCAGAAAAACATCGTTCGTGCTTCAACAACTAAACGAGCACAAAGCCGCAGAAAGCAACTCGACCGCATGGAACGACTTGATAAACCTAAGGGCGATGAGAGATCGGCTAATATTTCCTTCACAATTGACAAACAAACAGGTAACGACGTACTAACCTTAAGGGAATTAGCCATCGGCTACCCTAATAATGTGATTAATGAACGACTGACCTTTGACCTTAAGCGCCAGGAAAGTGTTGCCCTTGTTGGACCCAACGGAATTGGGAAATCAACGCTACTTAAAGCGATTGTTTCTGGTGAAACGCTACTGGATGGTGATATTCATTATGGAAGCAATGTGAAAATTGGTTTCTACGATCAGGAACAAACAAATCTAACATCCAACAAGACCGTTCTAAAAGAATTATGGGACGACTTCCCGCTCACAGATGAGAAAGACATTCGAGCGGTTCTCGGACGCTTTCTATTCACTGGTGATGATGTTCTTAAAACCGTCTCAGATCTAAGCGGCGGCGAGAAAGGACGACTGGCTCTTTCAAAATTAATGATGCAAAAATCAAATCTGTTAATATTAGATGAGCCTACGAACCATTTAGATCTTGATAGCAAAGAAATTCTAGAAGAAGCGCTTATCCAATTTCCAGGAACGATTCTTTTCGTTTCCCACGATCGTTATTTTATCAACCGAATTTCGACACGAGTACTGGAATTATCAACAGATGGCGTAACTTCTTATTTAGGAGACTACGATTATTACGTCGAGAAAAAACAAGAATTAGAAGAACTTGCAGCACTTGAACAGCAAAACAGTCAAACAGCACAGCCTGCACCTACGGCTAAAACCAGCTTTCAGCAAGACAAAGAAACAAAACGCCAGGAACGTCAGATGTTAAGACGCATTGAAGAAATTGAAAAAGAAGTTGAGCGTGCTGAAAATCGAATGGCAGAAATAGAAGAGGAACTCTGTATCCCAGATGTGTTCGAAGATCATGAGAAGGTCATGAAATTAAATGAAGAGATCGATGGTCTTCGCCAACAGACTGATACACTTATGGAAGAATGGGAAGAGTTACAGGAAGCATAATGTGAAACCTCCATCAGAGGGTTTTGCTTTACCTCCCTCTGATAGGTAGTTGAACAAATCTAGGGACCGTAAAACAGTCCACAGTGGGCTGTTTTTTCTTTAGAGAAGATCCGACATATTCACACTATCCACATAGTTATCCACGGTTGAATTACTTGTATTCCTCATTTTCTAAAATTTATCCACATTATCCACAACAAAAGCTCCACTTATACACATTTTAATCAAGCACTGAAAAGTGAGGAGCTAACAGGATTCTCCCTTACATGTCCACATTATCCACTTTCAGTGGATAATTGTTCTTTATAACATAAAGTGAAACTGCCATCAGAGGGGGTTTTGCTTCATCCCCCTCTGATGGTTAGTTGAACCAATCGGACCTTTAGGGGCAGTTGACCCCCACCTAAACGTCTCGATTGATTTACATTTTGAGGCGGGGGTTTTACTGCCCCTTAAGGCTGGGATAAAATAAAAAACCGGGATTAGATTCCCAGTTCTAATCCCGGATTAGCGTTCAATTGAAGTGAAGATCGTTTTCCTTTTCGATATGCAATCGTTCCTGCAGCTGCAATCATTGCAGCATTATCCGTACAGAAATGGAGCGGCGGAATGACCAGCTCTTTACCTGATTCCTTGAAAGCTTCCGTTAATGCACTTCTAAGGCCTTTATTCGCTGCTACTCCACCTGCAAGAAGAACTTGATTCACATCATATTCTTCAGCGGCTCGCAATGTTTTGGTGACAAGAACCTCTACAACAGATGCCTGGAAGCTTGCTGCAAGATCTTCTGGTTTCAATTCTTCATTTCTCTGCTTTGCATTGTGGACTGTATTAATAACTGCTGATTTCAAACCACTAAAGCTAAAATCATAAGATCCTTTTTCAAGCCACGCTCGTGGAAGCGGTACTGACGCTGTCCCCACTTGAGCAAGTTGATCGATATGAGGACCTCCCGGATATGGGAGCTTCAACGTTCTAGCCACCTTGTCGTACGCTTCACCAGCTGCGTCATCACGTGTTTCTCCGATTACCTTGAACTCACCTTCAGATCGCATGTAAACAAGCTCAGTATGGCCACCTGACACAACAAGAGCAAGGAGTGGATACGCAAGTTCTGTAACGAGTTGATTCGCATAAATATGACCTGCAATATGATGTGTCCCAATGAGCGGTTTCTGATGGGCAAAGGCAAGGGCTTTCGCTGTATTAACTCCAATAAGGAGAGCTCCTACAAGACCTGGTCCTTCCGTCACGGCTATCCCGTCAATATCATCCATCGTAAAGCCTGCTTCATCTAGCGCTTCCTGAAGAATAAGCGTCATCTGTTCGACGTGATGACGAGATGCAATTTCAGGAACCACTCCGCCAAACCGTTTATGACTCTCAATTTGAGAGGCAACCACATTTACGACTACTTCTTTGCCACCTTTAACAATCGCTACAGCCGTCTCATCACAGCTTGTTTCGATACCAAGAATTATTTCCTGTTTATTTTCCATTTAAATTCACCCACATAACTAGCGCATCCTCTTGATTATCCGTATAATAATTTTTCCGAATCCCGCCTTCTTCAAAACCAAATTTCCGATAAAGGTTCTGCGCAACCGTATTTGATACTCTAACCTCTAGGGTCATTTTTAATGCACCACGGGATTTAGCGAAATGAATAGCTTTCTTTAAGAGCGATTCTCCAAGCTTCTTCCCCCTATACTCAGGATGAAGTGCAATGTTCGTAATATGTGCCTCATCGATAATGACCCACACACCACAATATCCCGCTATCTCTTCTCCTACTTCAAGAAGCAGGTATGCAGCGAAATGATTAATGACGATTTCATTATAAAAGGCTGATCTGCTCCATGGCGTTGGAAACGTCGCATGTTCAATCCGCATAACAGCTTCTATATCCTCCACGGTCATCGACCGAAATGACACCGTTTCGTTCATTTTTAATCCCCTACTTTTTTTGTGAAGCGAGCCATTTCGCTTCTGCCTCAGCCATTCTTACATAATTAGGTGTAAACTGATGCACATCTGCCACTGGGTCTTTATCTCGTCCTAATCTCGCAAGATCGGACGGACGCGCATACAAACTACTAACTGGCGAAAACAACGCTTTATCGCCAAGGATTTTCTCAATTCGCTTCTGATGGATCACTAAATCATTACTAATAAATAAAAATTGGTCATGATTGTCTTTGTTTTCATTCAACCAATCTTCTAATAACACAATGCTGTCTTCTGATTTCCTTTCAACAAGCGTACCCTTTGCCGCAAATAGGCTCTTATACACCTGACCCCTTCTAGCATCAAAGAAGGGAACAATCGCCCCATTGAAGTAGCGGCCATTTTGACCCAGTATTTCGAGGCTTGAAACCCCCACAAGTGGAATATTTAATGTCCATGCAAGCGTTTTGGCAATACTTATTCCAATGCGAAGACCAGTATAAGATCCCGGTCCTTCCGCAACGACAATTCTTTCAAGCTCAGCCGGTTTGATGCTAACTTCTTCTAGCAATTGTTCAATAGCTGGCATCAGTCTAATAGAATGATTTTTCTTTAAATTGGTAATGAGCTCTCCGACAATAATATCGCCATCCATGACAGCGACGCCCATGCAATAGGTAGAAGAATCAATGGCTAGTACTTTCATGCTGCAACTCCTTACATACAGACTCATAATAATCTCCAAATGGCCTTAATATAAGTCTTCTTTCTGATTCTCTTTGGTGGTAAATTTCAACACGGAGAAGCTCTTTTGGAAGCAAGTCCTGAATGAACTTCGCCCACTCTACTACCGTCACTCCTTCACCTTCAAAGTATTCACTAAATCCAAGATCTTCATCGCTTTCTTCAAGACGATACGCATCCATATGAAAGAGAGGGATTGCTCCCTCGTATTCCTTAATAATTGTAAAGGTGGGACTGTTCACAACTTTAGTAACACCAAGTCCTTTTCCAATCCCTTTGGTAAATGTAGTCTTGCCAGCACCTAGATCTCCTTCAAGCGTCAAGACGCATCCCGGCTTTAACTTTTCAGCAAGTTTTTTGCCAAACGCCATTGTTTCTTCCGGAGACTTCATGATGAAAGCATATCCACTCATGTTAATCACCTATTCCCTGGATGAGAAGTGATTATAGCCCTTCTTATCCAATTTAAATTTTTGATCTTTATATACCGTCCACACACCCGGACTTTGATCTTCTACATAGCCGATTCTATATAGTGATGCATGATGATCATTAAAAAGCTGCTTTAAATGCTCCCAATTGTCTTCTGAAACTGTTCCAATCAATTCGTAATCTTCGCCGCCGTTTAACATCCAGTTTAACCGCTTAAAGGAGGAATAAGCCTCAAAACCTTCAGGAGCAGGAATTAAATCCTGTTCCAGTACAATCGAAACACCACTCGCTTCTGATATCTCATGGGACTCACTGGCTATACCGTCACTTACATCATTGAGCGAAACCCGATAACCACTTTTAGCTAGTATTCTTCCTTCTTTCACTCGCGGATTCGGTTCCTGATGATAGTGAATATAAGGAGAATCTTTTGATCTACTCTCAAGTAATGACGATAGACCTGCTGCAGATCCCCCAACAGGGCCTGTTAGAAATACAACATCTCCGGCTCTTGCATTGTTACGAAGAAGCTTACGACCTTTCTCTATCTTTCCAATGACGGTTACTGAAATGTGAAGATCACTTCTAGTTGATACAGTATCTCCGCCAAGCATGTCCATTTGATAGTCATCACCAATAGCTTTTAAACCGCTATATATTTCTCTTAGCTGCTTCGAAGACCACCCATTTTGCGGAACAGAAAGGGAAACAAGATAGAATAATGGAATTCCCCCCATCGCTGCTATATCACTGATATTAACAGCAAGCGCCTTCCTGCCAATTTGAAAGGGAGACATTGTACTTTTCTTAAAGTGAATTCCTTCTACCATTGTATCTGCACAGGCAATCTCATCCCACTCTGAATCAATGTGATAAAGAGCAGCATCATCTCCAATTCCCAGAATTAGTTCATCACGAAAAGTATAAGCCGGCTTAATGGATTGAATAAACGCAAACTCATCTTTCAACCAAACTCATCTCTCTTTCTATTTTATAAAAAAACCTTAGGAATTTCATCCTAAGGTCCTTTTTCTATCAGTTTATCTTACTTACGTGTAAATTCACATATTTGTTTAGAAAAACTTGTGTTGTATCAATAATGTAAAGGATAAATTTGTGGAATTCTAATCTGAAAGTATAAAAAAAAAGCGATCAAATCGCTCAGTGAAAAGTGGCGGTCTCGACGGGAATCGAACCCGCGATCTCCTGCGTGACAGGCAGGCATGTTAACCGCTACACCACGAGACCAGTATGTATTATTTGTAAACTTACGTTTGAAAGGAATAGTACCAAGTTATGAGTTTAGGTTGCCCCTAAAGGGACTACAAATAAATTTTAACTTAGAAGCTTATTCAACGTAGTGAAAATTTTTAAATTGGTTGCGGGGGCAGGATTTGAACCTGCGACCTTTGGGTTATGAGCCCAACGAGCTACCGAACTGCTCCACCCCGCGACGATTTATAATATATGTGCAGTGCCTTTATTAGGACACAAACAATACTATACCAGATAAATGTAACGAATGCAAGCTTTAGTTAAAAAAGAAAAAATCCCTATTATAGGGATTTTTCAACAGCCTCTTTAAAAGCTTTTACAATATCAACTTCATTTTCAATTCCCACTGAAATACGAACGAGTTGTTTATTAATACCCAGTTTCTCTCTTGTAGTTTCCGGGATGGTCCGGTGCGACGTTCCAATGGGGTATGAAACGGTAGTGTCTAACCCAGCAAGTGTCGGAATGATTTTCACCCAGCCGAGGGATTTAAAGAACGTTTTCACGTTTGAGTGTTCATCAAGTTCAATGGAAACCATAGCTCCATTTCCTCTCTCTGAAACATATTCTGGATAGTAGACTTTCTTAATACCCTCCACATTTTTTAATGCTTCAGCAAGAAAAGCAGCATTCTTAACGTGACGTTCCATTCTTACACTCATTGTCTTTAGGCCCCGACAACCTAACCATGCTTCAAATGGGCTCAGATTGGTACCGAGGTTAATTACTTTCGCTTTAGCCTTTGCAAGAAGATTTTCGCGTCCCACAAGAACGCCAGCTGTCACGTCACTATGTCCTCCAATATACTTCGTTGCACTATGTACGACTAGATCAATACCTAGCTTATATGGCTGAAGAAGAAATGGTGTGGCAAACGTATTATCTACCATTGTAACCAATTCATGATTTTGCCCAAGCTCAACAAGCGCGGTCAAATCTTCGACTCGGAGAAGTGGATTAGTCACAGACTCTGTATACAATAGCTTAGTATTGGAACAAATAGCCTTCTCCACTTCATCCTTATTCGTAAAATCGACAAATGATACTTCAATTCCAAAGTCAGGCAGCTCTTCTTTGAAAAGAGAATACGTGCCACCATACAAATCCTCACAAGCGACAATATGATCTCCAGCTTTCACTACAGAAAGCACACCTGCAAGAATAGCTGATAAGCCAGAGGAAGTTGCCAGACCTTTAGGGGCCCCCTCAAGGTCTGCTACGCCCATTCCGAGATCTTCCGTATTGGGATTACTTACACGTGTATATAAGTAATCCTTTTTCCCCTCGTAAAATGATTCTAGATCATCCAGGTCTTCAAATACAAACGATGATGTTTGATAAATAGGTTGTACTTTACTAACGGTATCTGTCTTAGTCTTTCTAGGAAAACGAACTGCTTTTGTGTCAAAATGAAAATCCATTTACTTTCCCTTCCTTTATACAAAATTCTTTTTCATTAACTGTACGACTTATTAGTTTGATTATCAAGAAATACGGGTCGAAATTTTCAATCTATTATAAAATCCCCTAAATATTAAAAGATACTTGTGTTTTTCTATTAAAATAGTATGTTTTGGAAGTTTATCCACGCAACTGTTTTTGTCAGGGCGATAAACGACGAACTTCTTCGTCAGCTGCGCGATGACAGATCCTCATAGATCTCCGAATATCCACTCCGGTCTGTCATCACTGGCTTCCTCGAATTTCTTGCTTCTCCCACCCCTACGTAGCTTTCAATGATGTCTTTTTGCTTATTCATGAAGAATCAAACGAGTACAAACCCATACAAAAAAGTCAGAGACCCTATTGATCTCTGACTTTCTTTCAGTTGCCCAGCGACGTCCTACTCTTGCAGGGGGAGATCCCCCAACTACCATCGGCGCTGAAGAGCTTAACTTCCGTGTTCGGCATGGGAACGGGTGTGACCTCTTCGCCATCGTCACTAGACTAACAGGATGTTAGTTCAATGTTCACCACAGGACGTGGTGCACCTTAATCAAACTTCCTTGTTTCAGGTATTCCCTGAAAACTAGATAGCACGTACAACGTTTTCCAATATGTCCAGATCCATGAGCCAAATGGCTCACTTCGCTTTTCGTTTTTAGGTTAAGCCCTCGATCGATTAGTATTCGTCAGCTCCACGTGTTGCCACGCTTCCACCCCGAACCTATCTACCTCATCATCTCTAAGGGATCTTACCAGCTTAATGCTGTGGGAAATCTCATCTCGAGGGGGGCTTCATGCTTAGATGCTTTCAGCACTTATCCCTTCCACACGTAGCTACCCAGCTATGCTCCTGGCGGAACAACTGGTACACCAGCGGTGTGTCCATCCCGGTCCTCTCGTACTAAGGACAGCTCCTCTCAAATTTCCTGCGCCCGCGACGGATAGGGACCGAACTGTCTCACGACGTTCTGAACCCAGCTCGCGTACCGCTTTAATGGGCGAACAGCCCAACCCTTGGGACCTACTTCAGCCCCAGGATGCGATGAGCCGACATCGAGGTGCCAAACCTCCCCGTCGATGTGGACTCTTGGGGGAGATAAGCCTGTTATCCCCAGGGTAGCTTTTATCCGTTGAGCGATGGCCCTTCCATGCGGAACCACCGGATCACTAAGCCCGACTTTCGTCCCTGCTCGACTTGTAGGTCTCGCAGTCAAGCTCCCTTGTGCCTTTACACTCTGCGAATGATTTCCAACCATTCTGAGGGAACCTTTGGGCGCCTCCGTTACACTTTAGGAGGCGACCGCCCCAGTCAAACTGCCCACCTGACACTGTCTCCGCACCGGATCACGGTGCTGGGTTAGAATGTCAGTACAGCCAGGGTAGTATCCCACCGACGCCTCCATCGAACCTGGCGGTCCGACTTCTATGGCTCCTACCTATCCTGTACAAGCTGTACCAAAATCCAATATCAGGCTACAGTAAAGCTCCATGGGGTCTTTCCGTCCTGTCGCGGGTAACCTGCATCTTCACAGGTACTATAATTTCACCGGGTCTCTCGTTGAGACAGTATCCAAGTCGTTGCACCTTTCGTGCGGGTCGGAACTTACCCGACAAGGAATTTCGCTACCTTAGGACCGTTATAGTTACGGCCGCCGTTTACTGGGGCTTCGATTCAGAGCTTCTCCCGTAAGGGATAACCCCTCCTCTTAACCTTCCAGCACCGGGCAGGTGTCAGCCCCTATACTTCGCCTTACGGCTTTGCAGAGACCTGTGTTTTTGCTAAACAGTCGCTTGGATCTTTTCACTGCGGCTCCCCTGGGCTATTCACCCGAGGAAGCACCCCTTCTCCCGAAGTTACGGGGTCATTTTGCCGAGTTCCTTAACGAGAGTTCTCCCGATCGTCTTAGGATTCTCTCCTCGCCTACCTGTGTCGGTTTGCGGTACGGGCACCTCTTTCCTCACTAGAGGCTTTTCTTGGCAGTGTAGAATCAGGGACTTCGGTACTTAATTTCCCTCGCCATCACGACTCAGCCTTCGCGGTGAACGGATTTGCCTATTCACCAGCCTAATCGCTTGGACGCGCATTTCCAGCAGCGCGCTCTCCCTATCTTCCTGCGTCCCCCCGTCGTTCAAACGGAAAGGAGGTGGTACAGGAATATCAACCTGTTATCCATCGCCTACGCCTTTCGGCCTCGGCTTAGGTCCCGACTAACCCTGAGCGGACGAGCCTTCCTCAGGAAACCTTGGGCTTTCGACGGACAAGATTCTCACTTGTCTTTCGCTACTCATACCGGCATTCTCACTTCTAAGCGCTCCACCAGTCCTTTCGGTCTGACTTCACAGCCCTTAGAACGCTCTCCTACCATTGTCGTAAGACAATCCACAGCTTCGGTGATACGTTTAGCCCCGGTACATTTTCGGCGCAGCGTCACTCGACCAGTGAGCTATTACGCACTCTTTAAATGATGGCTGCTTCTAAGCCAACATCCTGGTTGTCTAAGCAACGCCACATCCTTTTCCACTTAACGTATACTTTGGGACCTTAGCTGGTGGTCTGGGCTGTTTCCCTCTCGACTACGGATCTTATCACTCGCAGTCTGACTCCCGCGGATAAATCGTTGGCATTCGGAGTTTGACTGGATTCGGTAATCCGGTAAGGACCCCTAGTCCAATCAGTGCTCTACCTCCAAGATTCTTGCCGCGAGGCTAGCCCTAAAGCTATTTCGGAGAGAACCAGCTATCTCCGGGTTCGATTGGCATTTCACCGCTACCCACACCTCATCCCCGCATTTTTCAACATGCGTGGGTTCGGGCCTCCATTCAGTGTTACCTGAACTTCACCCTGGACATGGGTAGATCACCCGGTTTCGGGTCTACAACCACGTACTCTGTCGCCCTATTCAGACTCGCTTTCGCTGCGGCTCCGCCTTATCAGCTTAACCTTGCACGGGATCGTAACTCGCCGGTTCATTCTACAAAAGGCACGCTGTCACCCATTAACGGGCTCCAACTAGTTGTAGGCACACGGTTTCAGGTTCTCTTTCACTCCCCTTCCGGGGTGCTTTTCACCTTTCCCTCACGGTACTGGTTCACTATCGGTCACTAGAGAGTATTTAGCCTTGGGAGATGGTCCTCCCAGATTCCGACGGGGTTTCACGTGTCCCGCCGTACTCAGGATCCGTCTCGGAGGGCAGCGGATTTTGACTACAGGATTGTTACCTTCTGTGATGGACCTTTCCAGGTCGCTTCGTCTATCCGTGCCTTTGTAACTCCAAAGAGACGTCCTACAACCCCAGAGGGCAAGCCCTCTGGTTTGGGCTGATTCCGTTTCGCTCGCCGCTACTCAGGAAATCGCATTTGCTTTCTCTTCCTCCGGGTAATGAGATGTTTCAGTTCCCCGGGTCTGCCTTCCATTCCCTATGTATTCAGAAATGGATACCATCCCATTACGGATGGTGGGTTCCCCCATTCGGAAATCTCCGGATCAAAGCGTACTTACAGCTCCCCGAAGCATATCGGTGTTCGTCCCGTCCTTCTTAGGCTTCTAGTGCCAAGGCATCCACCGTGCGCCCTTAGTAGCTTAACCTTAGACTACATTAGTCGCTTAACGCTTCTAACTTCGTCGATGCACATCGTTAGATGTGACTAACTACTAAAGATTTAACGCAAAAAAATAATAATTATTGGATGTCGTTGTTTATGCTATCTAGTTTTCAAGGAACATGGCTATCACTCGAATCGGCATTGCTGCTTCTTCGACTAGCCTGTTTTGAAAGAAGTAAATCATTCTTTCAAAACTAAACGAAACGCTCATGTAAGGTTGGTAACCAATGTTACCTCGTAATTCTCCATAGAAAGGAGGTGATCCAGCCGCACCTTCCGATACGGCTACCTTGTTACGACTTCACCCCAATCATTTGTCCCACCTTCGGCGGCTGGCTCCATAAAGGTTACCCCACCGACTTCGGGTGTTACAAACTCTCGTGGTGTGACGGGCGGTGTGTACAAGGCCCGGGAACGTATTCACCGCGGCATGCTGATCCGCGATTACTAGCAATTCCGGCTTCATGCAGGCGAGTTGCAGCCTGCAATCCGAACTGAGAACGGCTTTATGGGATTCGCTTCACCTCGCGGTGTTGCTGCCCTTTGTACCGTCCATTGTAGCACGTGTGTAGCCCAGGTCATAAGGGGCATGATGATTTGACGTCATCCCCACCTTCCTCCGGTTTGTCACCGGCAGTCACCTTAGAGTGCCCAACTAAATGCTGGCAACTAAGATCAAGGGTTGCGCTCGTTGCGGGACTTAACCCAACATCTCACGACACGAGCTGACGACAACCATGCACCACCTGTCACTCTGTCCCCCGAAGGGGAACGTCCTGTCTCCAGGATTGTCAGAGGATGTCAAGACCTGGTAAGGTTCTTCGCGTTGCTTCGAATTAAACCACATGCTCCACTGCTTGTGCGGGCCCCCGTCAATTCCTTTGAGTTTCAACCTTGCGGTCGTACTCCCCAGGCGGAGTGCTTAATGTGTTAACTTCAGCACTGAGGGTGGAACCCCCCAACACCTAGCACTCATCGTTTACGGCGTGGACTACCAGGGTATCTAATCCTGTTTGCTCCCCACGCTTTCGCGCCTCAGCGTCAGTTACAGACCAGAGAGCCGCCTTCGCCACTGGTGTTCCTCCACATATCTACGCATTTCACCGCTACACGTGGAATTCCACTCTCCTCTTCTGCACTCAAGTCCCCCAGTTTCCAATGACCCTCCACGGTTGAGCCGTGGGCTTTCACATCAGACTTAAAGGACCGCCTGCGCGCGCTTTACGCCCAATAATTCCGGACAACGCTTGCCACCTACGTATTACCGCGGCTGCTGGCACGTAGTTAGCCGTGGCTTTCTGGTTAGGTACCGTCAAGGTACCGCCCTATTCGAACGGTACTTGTTCTTCCCTAACAACAGAGCTTTACGACCCGAAGGCCTTCGTCACTCACGCGGCGTTGCTCCGTCAGACTTTCGTCCATTGCGGAAGATTCCCTACTGCTGCCTCCCGTAGGAGTCTGGGCCGTGTCTCAGTCCCAGTGTGGCCGATCACCCTCTCAGGTCGGCTACGCATCGTCGCCTTGGTAAGCCATTACCTTACCAACTAGCTAATGCGCCGCGGGCCCATCCTGCAGTGTTAGCCAGAGGCCAACTTTCAACATCACACCATGCGGTGCGATGTATTACCCGGTATTAGCTCCGGTTTCCCGGAGTTATCCCAGTCTGCAGGGCAGGTTGCCCACGTGTTACTCACCCGTCCGCCGCTAAGATTTGGGAGCAAGCTCCCAAATCTCCGCTCGACTTGCATGTATTAGGCACGCCGCCAGCGTTCGTCCTGAGCCAGGATCAAACTCTCCGATAGAAAGCTTAATCTAGCTTTTAAAACAATGTTTGTTTCCGTAGAAACAACTACTTACATGGCGTTTCGTTCAGTTTTCAAAGATCGATTTTCCTTTCAATGCCGTTTTCAGCGACTAAATCATCATAACATGATGTGTTAGTTGATGTCAACAACTTTCTAAAAAAAGATGGTGGGCCTGAGTGGACTCGAACCACCGACCTCACGCTTATCAGGCGTGCGCTCTAACCAGCTGAGCTACAGGCCCATCTTAATTGGAGCGGGTGATGGGGATCGAACCCACGACATCAGCTTGGAAGGCTGAGGTTTTACCACTAAACTACACCCGCAATATTGATGGTCGGGAAGACAGGATTTGAACCTGCGACCCCTTGGTCCCAAACCAAGTGCTCTACCAAGCTGAGCTACTTCCCGACATTTTGTTGAAATAAGAAATGGTGCGCCCGAGAGAAGTCGAATCCCTAACCTTCTGATCCGTAGTCAGACGCTCTATCCAATTGAGCTACGGGCGCATATTATATTTGGTGCGGTTGAGAGGACTCGAACCTCCACGGGGTCTCCCCCACTAGCCCCTCAAGCTAGCGCGTCTGCCATTCCGCCACAACCGCACATCGTTACTTGATGAAAACTTAAAGTTATAAAAGAATTGGTGCGGGTGAAGGGACTTGAACCCCCACGTCGTAAGACACTAGATCCTAAGTCTAGCGCGTCTGCCAATTCCGCCACACCCGCAATAAATGGTGAGCCATGAAGGACTCGAACCTTCGACCCTCTGATTAAAAGTCAGATGCTCTACCAACTGAGCTAATGGCTCAACATGGCTGGGCTAGCTGGATTCGAACCAGCGCATGACGGAATCAAAATCCGTTGCCTTACCGCTTGGCTATAGCCCAACATTTTATATAATCAGGATTAAATTTAAATTAATGGCGGTCCCGACGGGAATCGAACCCGCGATCTCCTGCGTGACAGGCAGGCATGTTAACCGCTACACCACGGGACCTTTATCTGATTACATATCATGTTGATGAAACACGTTGAACGTTTTAAAAAATGTTGGTGACCCGTACGGGATTCGAACCCGTGATACCGCCGTGAAAGGGCGGTGTCTTAACCACTTGACCAACGGGCCATAAAATGGCGGAGAAGGAGGGATTTGAACCCTCGCGCCGCTCGCGCGACCTACACCCTTAGCAGGGGCGCCCCTTCAGCCACTTGGGTACTTCTCCGTTTGGCTCCACAGGTAGGATTCGAACCTACGACCGATCGGTTAACAGCCGATAGCTCTACCACTGAGCTACTGTGGAATAGTATGTGATTTGCCGTCTCCATTATCGGCGACATTTAATATAATAACGCATCCAACAACCAAAGTCAACAGAATTTTAAAACTTTTCAAACCCGTTAATTATTTGATTTGGACATGTTCTCTTAAAGAGACTTTATTAATTTACCACATACCATACTAACCGTCAATGAGAAGTTTCAAGAAATTTTAACTAACCCGCCTCTACACTTTCCACAAACGAACCGAGACGTATCTATTCTTCTTTTCCTCCTATACTTTGAGCCACAACCGGCACATTCATATGTATGCTTAATCGCTTCAACTCTTCTTTGTCCAGGAACTACCTGACAATATCTTGACCCACCTACTTGACTGAGAAGAAGTTTAAAATCTCGATCCTGATGCTTATATCCCCGATTCTGAATGTGAAGATGATAATGACAGAGTTCGTGTTTTATAATACCGATCAATTCATCCATACCAAACTGTTCATAATGCTTTCTGTTAAATTCGAGATTATGAGATCTCAATAAATAACGTCCTCCTGTGGTTCTAAGGCGAGAATTAAATTTAGCTTTGTGCCGAAAGGGAAGCCTAAACCATTTTTCGGATACGGTCTCTACAATTTGTTGTAGTTCATCATTATTCATACGTTCCACTTTCATAAACTACCCTCCTCTCCTAACGAACACATACAAGCACCTTATCATAAACTAATTTACAACATCAGAAAGAAAGTGTCATCTTCTAAAGGAGGAGATTCTTGATGCCTGTATGGTTTAAAAATCGGCTGAAGCAAGCCTACTTCGAGAAAGACAGACGCCAGATCAAATTACTTAACCAATGCTGGTTTTTTTATAGAAGAAAACACCGCCCCTAAGGGCAGTGCTTTATGATGGTTTAAGCATAGTAAGGGCAATTCGCTCTCTCTTAAGATCAATGCTATCTACCCAAACAGTTACAACCTGTCCCACATGGACGACTTCCATCGGGTTCTTCACATACCGATTTGTTAGTTTCGAAATATGGACAAGCCCATCCTGTTTCACTCCAATATCAACAAAGGCTCCGAAATCCACAACGTTACGAACCGTTCCTTCTAGCTCCATCCCATGTTCAAGATCTTCCATCTTGAGTACATCCGTTTTTAAAATAGGTTGAGATAGTTCATCACGTGGGTCTCTACCTGGCTTTTGTAATGAAGCCACTATGTCTGCTAGCGTCGGCTCTCCTACTCCAAGTGCTGATGCTGTTTCTTTAATCGATAGAGCCGACAAAGCCTGAACCAACTTATCTGAACCAATGTCTTGAGGGTTGCATTGAATTTGAGTAAGAAGCGCTTTCGTCACCTCATAGCTTTCAGGATGTATCTCAGTCTGATCAAGTGGCTGCTTTCCTCCCATAATTCTAAGGAAGCCGATACACTGCTCATAGGTTTTTGCCCCAAGCCTCGGAACTTTTTTCAATTGAACACGACTTGTGAATTTACCTTCTTCATCTCTCCTATTAACAATATTTGTAGCCACTGTACGTGAAAGGCCGGCTACATACTGGAGAAGAGAGACGGATGCAGTATTCACATTAACACCAACCTGGTTAACGGCTGTTTCAACAACAAAGGTTAGCTGATCGTTTAATTTCTTCTGAGAAACATCATGTTGGTATTGACCTACTCCTACGGACTTCGGATCTATTTTAACAAGTTCTGCAAGAGGATCTTGAACCCGCCTTGCAATAGAAACAGCCGATCGCTCTTCTACCTGGAGAGAAGGAAACTCTTCTCTCGCCAGCTCAGAAGCAGAGTAAACACTTGCTCCAGCTTCGTTCACAATTAAATACACAATTTCTGTGTCAACTTCCTGAATGACGCTTGCGATGAATTGCTCGGTTTCTCTAGATGCCGTTCCATTCCCGATTGCAATCATTTCAATGTCATAGTCACTAATCATCTGCTTGACTGCTGACTTTGCTTTCTCAACTTCAGATCGAGGAGGAGTAGGGTAAATGACGGATACATTCAACATCTTTCCGGTATCATCGACTACTGCTAATTTACAACCAGTTCGATAAGCTGGATCTACACCAAGAACTCGCTTTCCTTTCAATGGCGGCTGGAGCAAGAGGTGCTTTAGATTCTCAGAGAATATATGAATCGCTTGATCTTCAGCCCTTTCTGTTAGTTCCTTACGGATTTCCCTCTCGACAGAAGGTTGAATAAGCCGTTTATAACTATCTGTCATTGCTTCCTCCAGAAGTGTAATACACGGACCCTGTTGATGCTTTACAATCTTCCTACGTAAATAGTCGTGTATCGAATCAAGCGGTGGCGTAATTGACGTCCGAAGAATGCCTTCCTTTTCACCACGGTTAATCGCAAGTATTCGATGCGGTACTATTTTTGATATTCCTTCTTGATATGTATAATACATTTCGAAAATTTTCTTGGGATCGTCTTCTTCCGATTTCACCGTTGTTTCTAGCATTCCATATTGGAATGTTTTTGTCCTAATCCATTTCCTCGCATCAGCGTCATCTGAAATCTGCTCTGCAATAATATCTTTCGCCCCTTGAAGAGCTTGTTCTATTGAAGTAACCTCTTTTTCTTCAGATAAATAGTGTTCGGCTTTAACCTCTGGATCGCCCTTTCCTTCTCTTACAATCCAATTCGCGAAAGGTTCAAGCCCCTTTTCTTTTGCCACCGTAGCTTTCGTTCGCTTCTTTTGCTTATAAGGACGATAAAGATCTTCTACCTCCTGCAGCTTTGAGGCTTTCTGAATTTGAGTATTCAGTTCCACCGTTAGTTTATCTTGCTCTTGAATGAGGCGAGTAACTTCTTCTTTTCGATTTTCAAGATTCAGTAGATAGGTCCACGCTTCCTGAATGTCTCTAAGCTGCACCTCATCCAGTCCACCAGTAAGTTCCTTACGATATCTTGCAATGAATGGAACTGTATTCCCACCATTAAGTAGTGTAATCACTTCTCGAACGCTACGTTCAGATATAGTTAGATTTTGCGCCACCTGTTTAAAATGCGCTGTTTGTTTTTGATCAGCTGTGATTTCCAAAACCATTCCTCCTCGTATACCATTTCAATATTAGTATCAGTTTACCGAATAAAGGGACCAGTTGAAAGTCTACTTATTCGAAATAAAGGTGGGTACTTCAAATAACCAAAATAAAAAAGCCCCCCCCTTTTAACTCGGAAGAGCTTTTCTATACTGTTTTCCCTACTAGCAAGGTAACATCATCATTCGTTGACGGCAGTGTGTCAG
The DNA here is from genome assembly GCF_039851965.1 of Pseudalkalibacillus hwajinpoensis. Lineage (NCBI taxonomy): Bacteria > Bacillati > Bacillota > Bacilli > Caryophanales > Guptibacillaceae > Guptibacillus > Guptibacillus hwajinpoensis. The sequence continues at coordinate 1,971,659 of NZ_CP156674.1, forward strand.
TTAAATGCTTAAATGATTCTTGCACAGAATCAAACTTTGCTATCATCGTGTAATTTTTGGAACTAATCTGGACCCCATCAGAAAAAGTAACAAATGAAGATCCTACCGGATACTCAATTCTTTGTACTTTCACTTTTTGAAGCTTTCCAGATAAGTAACCGGAGTAAGAAATCGGACGAATAACGCGCCCATCAGCTTGATAAATGATTAAGCTAATATTACCAATCCCGCTAAATTCCATCTGTCTTGTTTGAAGATTAAGTTTAAAAATGGAAAGAACGCAGCCACGCTTCCCTTTCATCTCTTCGTTCGCAACCTTCATCAAGGACTCAACATCTTCATCTTGATGTGCTTTCACAGCATTAATCGCAGCCAGTGATGAATCTTTAGCCAGATCACCACTTCCGAGCCCGTCTGCTACCGCACAAATAAAGTAATCTGATGTCTCCTCTACGTAGTAGCTATCCCCACACTTCTGATTTCCTGATTTTGGCTTTTGATACGCAGCAACAGTGACTTTTTCAAAATCATGCTGATGAATCATACCTAAAAGGCCTCCGTGGGTTCAATTCGAATCGCCTGTCTAAGCTTTTCGAGCGCTCTACGCTGCAGGCGAGACACATGCATCTGGGAAATACCGAGTTTTTCTCCGGTTTCTTTCTGACTCATGTTTTCAAAATAGGTGCAATTTAGAATTTCTTGTTCTCTTTCAGTTAGAACAGCAAAAGCTTTCTTAAGCAACATTTGTTGATCTACAAGATCAAACCCCTGTTCTTGATCGCCAACAAGGTCGAGTAATGTTACCGTGCTGCCTTCCTGATCCGCTTCAATTGAACTGTCAACGGAAAGGGCCTGATAACTTTTCCCCATTTCCATCGTCTCAAGTACTTCTTCTTCAGAGACGTTTAAATATTCCGCTAGTTCTTCCACCTTAGGTGATCGTTGTAGCTCATTTGTTAGTTCTTCAACTGCTTTTTTAATACGTGGTCCTAGCTCTTTAATTCTTCTTGGAACGTGTACACTCCAGGTTTTATCGCGAATAAACCGTTTGATTTCACCAACAATTGTCGGGACAGCAAACGATTCAAAGCTTCTCCCAAACTCCGGATCATAGCGTCTAAGAGCTGCAAGCAATCCAATCATACCAACCTGTGCCAGGTCATCATGAATACTTTTTCCCTTGGAGAATTTTCGTGCGAGTGATTGAACAAGATCCTGATACCGTTCAACAAGCTTCAGTTGAACAACTTCATCTGTAGGATCGTTTTGATACTGCTCAATCCACTCATAAACTTCGTTTTTGTTATTATTGCGGGGATGAGGAGATTGTGTCGGCATCTACTTCCACCCCATCTCTGTGGAGGAACTTTGTCATCATAACTACTACTCCGTCCTCTCCACTGATTTCCACTTTGTCCATCAGTGATTCAATCAGAAAGAGCCCTAATCCTCCCTCACTGAGTTGTTCAACAGACTTATCACTATCGACAGGTCCTAATTTCTCAGAGACCTTTGTGTAATCGAAGCTTTGACCACGGTCAAGAACCATCATTTCAAGCCGATCTTCATAAATACCGAAGCCTATAGTGATTTGGCCTTTCTCATTTTCTTTATAAGCATGATTCACTGCGTTCGTGCATGCTTCTGAAAGAGCGATTTTGATATCTTCAATTTCATCATAAGAATACCCCATACGATTGGCAATCCCTGAAACCGTCAATCTTGTAACTCCAACAAACTCTGCCTGAGCAGGGATTTTCATTTCAACAAAATCTGAAATGTTTATCACTTGGATCCCCCCTTTACGTCTTCGATATCAATCACTTCATCAAGGCCAGTGATTTCAAAGAGACGTTGTACACGAGAAGTCATGCCCCTTAATTTAATGGAACTTCCATGCTCTTTAGAAGATTTAAGCGCACCAACGAAAACGCCAAGTCCAGTACTGTCCATATAATTAACATCGCTCAGGTGAACGAGCGTTTCGTGACCCTCTTTACCTGTGAGTGGAAGCAAAGCTTCACGCAGCTGCGGCGCAGTGTATGCATCTATTTCTCCAGCGATATGTAAATGATGTGTATTCTCATGGTCTTCCTGTCTGATCTGCAAATTCATAACATTACCCCCTGTAGGTTGCTTCTAAATATTAAATATAGAGTCGATATTTTCTTATTCCACCAATGAGAGAAAATTAAACCTCTCTTCTCAAAATGATTAATGTAAAATCATCACGAAGCTCAAATTCCTGCAGTCGCTCAAGATCTCGATAAACAGATTCAACAATTTCTTGAGCAGATAGATGACTATACTTACGAATCATTGCAACAATTTCATCTCGTTCGATAAACCCACTGCTTGAACGACATTCCGTTACACCATCAGATAACATGATAACCATATCATTACCATTTAGCGCACGCTGGTATTCTTGATAAGATGTTTTCTTTGAAACACCAAGCACAAGTCCTTTTGTGAAAAGTTCTTCAAACTCATCTTTCTCCGCATCGTAAAAAAAGCCCGGTTCATGACCGGCACCTGCGTAGTAAAATGAATGGACCCTGGGATCGTATATTCCATAAAACATTGTAATAAACATGTTAGGATCTATGTTCTGCTCTACCACACGATTAAGGTTCTCAAGTACAGCTCCCGGTTGCATACGCTGTTCAGGTGCACTATCCATCGTATATTTGATCATACTCATACAGAGAGCAGCAGGGATTCCCTTACCGATAACGTCAGCGATAGCCACACTAACACAATTATTTTCATCTTGCACAAAATGGTAATAATCCCCATTCATTTTTTGAGCGGGCTTACTAATCGCCCCTATATCAACACTCTGTACATCAGGCTTATCACCCGCCAGAAGCGTTTGTTGCACATTGGCAGCAATCTCAATCTCTGAATCGAGCTGCTGCTGACGGCTGCGAAGACTCTGATGTTCTCGATAGGCAAATCCATAGCCAATCATCATTTCAAGTAAAAAGTCATAAGAATTTTTTAACGGTTCAGGGATCTCAGGAAATAACTCCTCAAGTACACTAACATGAAGGCTAACAGCTTCCTCAGGAGAGATTTTCTGCTCAATCATCTTCCTACTAAACTGTTGTCCTTTGTAAAGCGTCTGTTCCGACTGTTCTTCTAAATAGTTTTCTAATATCGCTTTATACTTTTCGTATTGCAGATCTCGGTCATCCATTCTAGCCATCCCTCCTTAACGGAGCCATTTAATAGAGGTGATAATTGTTCCTTCATTCTCTTTCGAGTCAATTGTAAACTCGTCCATTAAGCGTTTAACGCCAGGAAGACCTGCACCAAGACCACCCGATGTGGTAAAGCCATCTTCCATGACTTTTCTAATATCTTTTATTCCTGGACCGGAGTCAGATGCTTCGATTTTAAGTCCAAACTTACCACCGCTTTCCACACGTTCGATGGCCACTTCGCCTTTTCCAGCATACAGGTATATGTTTCGGGCGAGTTCAGAAATTGCTGTCGTAATTCGTGCTTGGTCAACCGTACCGAACCCAAGTTCTTTTGCAAGGTTTCTTCCAGACTGTCTCGCCTTAACAATATCCCACTCATTTCGAACTTCCACACAGGATTGGATATTCATAACTTATCCCCCCAATTCCTGTTGTAATTTCTCTAATCCTTGTTCTAAATCTAATGCAGTTGGGACATTTTTCATCATTATTCCAAGATCAATTAAAGTAATAGCAACGGCAGGTTGAATTCCTGTCAGCACCACTTTTGCCCCCATTAAATTCGACATGCGTACAACATCACCAAGTACTTTGGCGATGAATGAATCGATCATATCAACGGACGTTAGATCAATTACAACGCCCTTTGCTCCTGTTTCATGGATCTTCTCGAGCAAATCCTCTTGAAATTGAAGTGCAGTTTTATCATCTAGATCTACTTGAATCGTAATTAATAGATACTCATTTAATTTTAAAATAGGAATTCGCATAGTCTTCCCCCCTTACTCAACCTCTATCATTTTTCGTTTGGTCATTTCTAATGCAGATTTCATACCTTTGAATAACGTACTTTTGGTCGGGAATTGTCCAAGATCAATACCAAGGTTAACGATCGTTTGAGCAATCTCAGGTCTGATTCCAACCAGGATACACTGTGCTCCAACAAGACGAACTGCTTCAGCAGCTTGAATAATATGATGAGCCACCATTGTATCCACTACTGGTACACCCGTGATATCAATAAGAACAACCTGAGACCTGTGCTTAATCACGCCTGTCAACAGATTTTCCATAATAAGCTTTGCTCGCTCCGTATCGATCGTCCCGATTAATGGCATAACGCTTATATTTTCAAACACCGGAATCAGCGGAGCCGATAACTCCTGGAGAGCTACTTTCTGAATCGACACCGTATCTTCCCAGTTTTTGGAACTTTCATTAATGAGTTGATTCACGATTGGATCAATCCAGCGATCAATTTCATCATACATACTGATTGCTTTTTCATTAGAATGATTAGCATCAAGTAGGACAGCTAGAATAATACGACGGAAATTTTGCAATCCCTGTGTAATATAGCTAAGTCTCCATCCGATTTTCATTAAATGTTCAGCGAACTCTGTCATTCGATCTGTTGGCTTATGAGTATTCTGCTCAATATGCGTATAAATGATTTCAAATAATTCCTTGTTTGTTTCTTCGTATGCTTTATCCGTTATCGATTGTAACCGATGTTCATCACGTACTTTATCCATCTCTTCCATCCATCTAGTATAAATACGCTCGCGGCCCTCATTCAATATTTGTATAACTAACTTGTCCATCTTGCTCCTCCCTACGATCTTCCTGTGTTCATTTATCTTCTCGTTGCAAGGAATACCTGGCAATTATTATACTTTCTAGTTTATGCACATCACATCATTTCTATCTTAACACACTTTCGCCATAACTAGAAAATTCCCTGCCATACATAACACTAAAAGTTATCGAAGTTAGAATTGAATCGATGTCTCTCCCTTATACTGTATTGAAGAAGTATCAATATACAAAAAAACTGCTCACGGGAGCAGCTTCATTTGGGAAATATAGTTTTCAAAAATCAATAAGGCCCAGGCTGATTTGCAGAGCTTCTTGCACCCGCTGCATCATACCCTCATCAAGGTGAGTGATCTTATCAGTTAGACGTTGTTTGTCGATGGTACGAATTTGTTCTAGTAGAATAACCGAATCACGTTCAAATCCATAACGCTTGGCATCAATTTCCACATGCGTGGGGAGCTTCGCCTTTTGAATTTGTGCTGTAATTGCGGCAACAATGACTGTAGGACTAAAACGATTCCCAATGTCATTCTGAATAATCAGGACAGGCCTTACGCCACCCTGTTCAGAACCTACAACAGGAGAAAGGTCAGCAAAATACACATCACCTCGTTTGACAATCAAGCCATTACACCCCGCTTACTAAGCGGTCCACGGTGTGCTCTGCTTCCTCCTCAACAAGAAAGGCTTCTGCTGCAAGGTTCAGATTAATCTTAGCCATCTCCATGTACCCCTGGCGCATGGCGTCACGAATTTGTCGCTTTTTACGTTCGCGAATATACATTGTCGTGGCCTGTGATATGAACTCGTTACGATCGAGCTGTTCCTGTTGAATGATACCATCCACCTCATTTAAAATATGTTGTGGGAGAGTTACAACAATCGATTTTTTGTTTGCCTCTGACACAAACATACACCTCCGAAGCACTGCTACTCATATTGTATTCCACCATTAATCTTACCATTGCAATCGACACATTGCAAAACAACTTTCCACAAGACTATTTCATCAAATTCTTGCAAAATCCTTCTTTTATTTTATTATTTTTTTAAAATTGTATTCATTACGCCTTTTTTTTCTTTGTTTTGCAGAAATATTCGAGGAACACGCGGTCCGATCATACAAGGAATTTCATAGTTTATCGTCTCAAGTCGCTCCGCGATGTCATCTATTGTAATTTCTTCTGAGCCCTGATACCCAATAAGGGTGACAGGTGCACCAATCTTTGTCTTACCTGGAAGGCGCACCATGAACTGATCCATGCAAATTCGTCCAACGATCGGCGCACGCTTGCCATTGATTAGTACATAACTATCCTTTAATTTACGAATCCATCCGTCAGCATAACCGATTGGGACAGTACCAATCCATTCGCCTTCATTTGTACGATAAGTTGAACCATAACTTATTGGTTCGCCTCCATTCATTTGCTTCACATGGACAAGTTGGCTATGAAGACTGAAAGCTGGTTCAAGTTTGAAAGGTTGGTTTAATTTCATTTCTTGCGAAGGATGAAGACCATACATCGCTATACCAACACGTATCAGGTTTCCAATCCGATCCGGCAATCGAATCGAGCCTGCGCTATTACCAAGATGGGTCCACCTCGGGCGAATACCTTCCCTCTCGAAATAAGTGGCCATTTCTTCAAATGCGGTAAGCTGTGACTCAATAAATAAGTTGTCAAGTTCATCTGCTGTTGCAAAGTGCGTATAAAGTCCTTCAACCATAAAACCAGGATATTTTTCCAAACACTCTACAATTAGTTTAGCTTCTTTTTCAGTCCTTATACCCAGGCGTCCCATTCCAGTATCGATTTTCAAATGAATGGTAAGTGTTAGATCATCTAATACGACTGCTGCCTGCTCAATCCAATCAGTTTGAAAGACGGTCAATGTAATCTTGTAATCTGAGGCTATTTTCGCATGAACTGGCGGCACCCATCCCAATACTAGAATTGGAGCGGTGATTCCTTCTTCACGAAGCGCAAGCGCCTCATCAAGAATAGCAACCGCTAAATACGAAGCACCGGCTCGAAGCGCCGCTTCAGCTGTGGCAACAGCCCCATGTCCATACCCATCAGCCTTTACAACCGCCATAACAGATACATGTGAAGGCACATGTCGTTTAAACGATTTGATGTTTTGCTCGATTGCATCTAGATTAATCTCTGCCCAAGTCTCACGGTAATACGGTTGATTGTCCAAATTTCTTTCCTCCCGAAACAAATCACTCTGTTCTCTATTTTAGGAGTTTTTAAGAAAAGCGCAAGCGTCTTGTTTAGTTCCAACAAGCGCTGAAGCTAGACAGATAAAGCGCAAGCGTCTTGTTTAGTTCCGAAAAGCGCTGGAGTCCCGTAATTTGATACCGACTATTTAGGCTCATCTATTTTGAAAAAGGTTCAGCCATGAACACACAGCTGAACCTTCTAGAAGTTTATTTAATTACGGTGGTGCCATAGACTGACCTGGCCACTGCGGCCATTTCTTCTTTCGACAGGTCATTAGAAGCAAGGAAGAAATCAACACCGTTGTGGTGCCATGTGACAGTCGTCTCTGTCATGACTCCCATTGTGAATCCAAGGTCGACTGGTTCGCCCTCACCCACTGAAACCGGAGTGCTCGTTTCAAGAGCTGCTTCACTTTTTTCTTCGATTAACGTGAAGGACTTCTCACCTGTAAAGCTTAGCATTACTTTATTTGTTGCTACCTCTTTCTCATCAGTTAACCCTGTACCCTGGGGCTCATACATTGGGTAAACAACTTCAAAAGGCTCATTCGTTGCTGCAATCACAGGAACTTCGAGCTGTGCTGCTGTCATGTTTCTTTCCATATCAAAAGCACCTTTGTCAAAGGAGGCATTGAACTTCATATCTGAAAACTCAATGTTTACAAGTGGCTTCATGTCCTGATTCATGATGGTTACTTTCTCAGGAGCAAGATCCTTCTTGTTTAACCGGATTGACTGTTTAGCCAAATTCTTATTTTGATAATTCGTTTTCGTAGTGAAAACATAGTCATTATCTTTTGCTTCAAAAGCTGCACCAGAATCGTTTAGAATATCTGCAACAAGCGTATTGTAAAGATATGCCTGACTACCGTTTTCTGGCCAATCACTCTGGAATCGGAAGCTTTTATTGAGGGCTGGCGTTAATACAAACACGCCCTCATCGTTTCTAAGAATAATTTGACTTTGTTCTTTAGTAGCGTTTTTCAATTCAACTCGATAATAAGATGGCTTCTGATACCAGATTTCAACGTCATACCGCTGCGGCTCTTCCCCTGTTTCTAAGGTCATTTTGGCATTAACTTTATAGCTGTCCATTTCATTTAGCTTTTTATCAAGAGCGTCGACTACGTCCTGCTGACTTTTTTGTCCGCATCCCGCAAGTGCGACCAGCATCAGTACCCCAATAAGTAAAACGGAACCGAACCTTTTCACTGTATTCAACTCCTTTGCCTCATTTAAAACGACAAAGGAGGTTCCTGCACCGCGAAAAACCTATCCGTGATGTTACTCGAGAAATGAATGCAGAACAGCCGGAATGGTGTCAATGACATCAGTCGCAAGAACATCCAGGGTTGAATGGTTCGACTGGACGAGAACATCAGCAGCCTTGCCGTGTACATACACGACGTTGCTGATACCTTCATGAATGGACTTACTGTTCATGATAAACGCAAGGATCATACCAGTAAGCACATCACCTGATCCCCCTTTTGCTAGCGCCGAATTACCGGAGGTGTTAATGAACTGAGTACCATCTGGAGACGTCACAACCGTATATGGGCCCTTTAAGACGAGATAGACATTGTACTCCTCAGCAAAAGACCGGGAGACCTCGAATCGATTGTTCTGTACTTCCTGAATGGAAAGACCTGTAAGTCTGGCCATTTCACCAGGATGGGGCGTTAGTACAGTTGTGCCCTTTCTTCCTTTTAGCTGATCTTTCAGTTCATTCAAGTGATATAACGCATCAGCGTCCATCACGAGCGAAGTATCAGACGCAAGAACCGCCTCGACCATTTTACTCCCACCATCTAATCGACCGAGGCCAGGTCCAATCGCAATCCCATCAAATGAAAGATTCTCTGGTACTTCTCCAGAGAAGAACCCGCCTTCTGAAGGCCATCCCCGGAACATGGCCTCAACCAAAGTGCCTGCTGTCATCGACAGAATCTCTTCGGGTACAGCTGCCTGGATTAATCCTGCACCGCTTCGGTAGGCAGCTTTGGCTGTCATAATTGGAGCTCCAACCATTCCCTTTGAACCACCGATGACCAGACCTTTCCCGTGGCTTCCTTTGTGGGAGGACGCCGTTCGATCAGTGAGTGTATGTGCAACGCTCAACTCCGTCCAGAGTTTCCTTTGTAATGCTTTGGAAAAAGCGACACGTGGAAGACCAATATCGATGACTTCAAGTTCTCCATAGTAATCAGCGTCTGGATAAAGGTACGCACTTAATTTAGGACATTGAAGCGTATAAGTTCGATCAGCACGAATCGGTTCGTATTCGCCTTCAAATCCTCCGTCAGCCTTTAGACCACTGGGTAGATCTACCGACAGAACGACAACTGAAGACTTATTTACCTTCTGAATGATATGATTGTATGGGGAACGGATGGCCCCGGATACCCCCAGTCCCAGAAGGCAGTCAATCACTACACCATACTCAGATAGGTGCTTATTAAATGATTCTCCGTCCTTATACGCTTTCCATTCAAACAACGCCTTAAAAAACCCAAAGTGCGCAGCTGCATCTCCCTTTACTTTTCCTTCAGGTGGGATCACCCAGACATCCACGTCAAAACCGTTCTCTTTGAGATATCTGGACAGAACAAAACCATCCCCACCGTTGTTTCCAGTTCCAACTAGAACAGCGATTCGTTCATGCACTTGAAGTCTATCTTTCATCGCCTCAAACAGAGCTTTCCCTGCGTTTTCCATAAGCATTGCACCACTTAAACCGATCTCCTCCATGGTAAATCGGTCTGCTTCATACATTTCTTTTCCGGATACGATTCTCACTACAGGTCCCTCCTGACCGTGGTAAAAATATATGAGCGAAGTTTCCATCTTATGCAGACTAGCTTGACGAGCTTTCAATAATCACTTGCGCAATGGCATGCTGACGTGAATGTGAAATAGAGATATGTATTCGTTCATCTTCTGCCGATGCTTTAATATACGGGGCACCCTCTTCAGATTTCTGAACTTCAATATCATGCCAGCTTAACTTTCCAATCCCAGTCCCCCTCGCTTTTGCATAGGCTTCTTTCGAAGCAAACCGACCAGCAAGGTACTCTACACGTCTATGCCCGCTAAGCTTTTCAAACTCTTCAAGTTCAATCTTAGTCAAGATTCTAACAGGGAAAGCAGCGTTTCGCCCTATTGCCTTTTCGATCCTTTCGAGCTCAATCAGATCAATTCCAATTCCTTTAATCATAATAACCTCCTTAGTACTAACTGTTCTTGACCCAGCATAGTATTATCAATAGTGTTCATATGGTGAGCTATGCTAAACTAGAAACAAATATAGGAAAAGCCCTTACGTCTTTTTCTTTTACTGTATAGCTTTATCTAAACTTCCAAAAAAGGTGGTCAACTTATGTTTGTGCGAAATGAAGATTTTCGCTCATTTATCCGCTACTATCCTATCATTACCATACTTATTGGTATACATATCCTCCTCTTCCTTCTCATAAACGTCTTTGGTATGCGCTCCATCTTTAACATGGGAGCAGGTATCAATGGATTAATTGAAGCAGGAGATTACTGGAGGCTGGTCACACCGATCTTTCTCCATGCTGGTTTTGCGCACGTCCTTTTTAACAGTTTTTCATTGTACCTCTTTGGACCTGCACTCGAGCAAATGCTTGGTAAAAGCAAATTCATTGTTGGGTATTTCGGTGCTGGAATCCTTGCGAATATCGGTACACTGTATTTGCAGGATAGTTACTTCAGTCATGTTGGTGCTTCCGGAGCTATTTTTGGCTTATTTGGAATCTACTTTTATATGGCTTTCTATCGAAAAGAGTTAATTGATCAGGCAAATTCCCAACTCATTCTTATGATTCTTGGGATTGGTCTTGTGATGACGTTTATCAGCCCGAATATCAACATACTGGGTCATTTATTCGGCTTCCTTGCAGGGGCTGCATTAGCGCCTATCCTTCTGATCGGAGCAAAGCCATTTGTGAATCGAGGTATGATTCGTGTTCGTCGCTCTCCGGAAAATGGCGATATCCGTTTTAAACCAAATCGATGGCAGCGGAGAAAGGTCCGCACCGGTCCAGGTAGTGGAGGTAAGATTCTCTGGGGTATTTTTATCGCTCTCGTCGCACTCGGATTTTTAGCAAGATTTCTGTAACGAGTCTGCTAAAACACTCCTCATATTTAAAGAAACCAGTGATGCTATATCCAATCACTGGTTTCTTTAAGTTGATGGTAAATTCAAATAGTATTGAACCGCGTCCCTAAGATTGCCTGTAATATCGAATTTCTGATTTAGTTCAAAATCGTGCTGCATTAAACGAAAGACGTGTGCTGGTTTTAAACCACATATTACAGGAGACACCCCGAGTACCTCAATCATGCTACAGAATGAATAAAATGCAATGACGCCGCTTGCTTCAACCTGTGCAATACCACTAAAATCAAGGATAACTTTTTCATAATCACCATTTCTTAGTGTATGAAGCAAATGGTTTTCATTCACGAGAAACAGCTCACTCTCAAGGTCTCCAAATAGCGGAATAATTCCAAGCGTTTTAGAAATAGGTAGAAAAGGACTCGATATGGTGGTAGTTATCTTCTCGACATTTCACACGACCAGTCTCACCATATTTATCCAATAACTCCGGCATGTCTCTATAAATTCCTTCAAAGACCTTTTCAACAATAGCATCCATCTTATTCATTCAGCCACAACCTTAAACCTATGTACTTTGGGTTTCACAGCTGCTAATTCCGCATCAGGATACTTCTTTTCTAAATCGTGAATTTCTTTATATACAGGGCTTGTCATCCAAGTTAGAAAATGATCTTTCGTTTCCCATTTTAATTGAACAGTTAGTTCTCCCGGTCATACTTCATTCTGAAGTAACGTAAACGAGAGAAATCCTTCAAATTCATCCACTCTTCTTGAACGAGACTGGTAGATCTTAATGACCTCTTCTACTTTTTCTTCAGGAACATTAAATACAGAATTAACTACGTACATGTTCATCCTCCTACCCACAGGAGCATTTATTCTTTCTTATTGAGCTCATTTATATTATTTGAACTGTAAGAATACAAGTTCAAAAGAGATTCTCCATTAATTTGCTCTATATCTCTTACCCTAAATTGCTTTCCTGCAAAGCTGGAAAGAATTGAAACTTGAAATGTTGTTAAACCACGATATTTTTGAAAGAAAGTCGTCTGCATTTCCATCGCCTGGATTCTTTTTCTTGCCACGTAAATTCGCGTTCGGCCAATTTGCCTGAATTGTAACAGGGCCACACCCTGTTTCCATCCCCATCCGGCATCACGGTAATGAAGGTAGCCTATTAAGCATGCGACCGGGAGCAATAGAACAGAAAAGTAGCCATATGGAACAAAAAAACTGATGAGGCCAATCGGAATTAGGACAGGTAGCGAGAATCGAACCATGTATCGGCTTCTTGCTTTAACAGGAAGTGCGCGACAATCCTCATGTATAGAGACTTCAGGTAATACTTCTTGCAGAAACCCTTTAAGGTTTCGACGTTTTATAAGTGGAAACATAACAGTTGAGAACTGTTCATCCTCGCCGCCTCCACCGCCACTTTCAACGTAGACAACAGAATAGCCAAATGGCTGACGGAGAAGACCTTCCACTACCCGAATTGCCTGGATACGGTGCACAGGTATCGTTAACTGTCTTTTTTCAAGAATCCCTCTGTTGATAATTAAATCATCTTCGACACGCGAAAGTACAAAACCACCATATTTAAGAACCGTACCAAGAACTGCGAAGAACCATGATAGTAACAAAAGGAATGCAGCTCCCGCAAGAATAAAGGGCAACGTTGCATTCATAACCCTTTCCGACACGCTCATATAGAATTCATCGGGTATAATATTATCGATTTGTGAACCGATGGCCGCAACAAATGACAGGATCACACCTATGCCTCCGGAAGTTGATGCTGCAATAAGTAGTTGACGCCATGTCAGCTTATATTGTAAAGACCGCGTTACCGATTCTTCTTCAGTATGCTCCTCTATACTCTTTCTCCTTTCATAAAGTTCGTCCTTCAATAGATCAGCATCAGAACGACGTAAAGCTGACATCACAACTTCAGGCTCTCCACCACCGCCAGCTGTTTCAATTTGAACCTTTACAAGTCCAAAAACCCGTTGAATGATCCCTTGAGAAAAGTCGATTGATTGAATTCTCTCCCTCGGAATATATCGCTTTTTACGAAAGATAAAACCCTGATGAATCCGGAGTTCTTTATTTTCAATATGGTAGGTGTAAAACAGCCAGCTGAAAATACCATTTCCAATCGTGAAGGCAAGCAGGCCTCCAATGGCGAGGAAGTGCCACCATGAGTATCCGTCGCCGCTACCAACAAAGACAAAAATAATCAACGGAAGAGCCGCTTCTTTCACATGTTTTGCGAATGACAGCAGCATGGCAACAGGATGAAGTCGTTTCTTATTAGACATCCTCTTCAGCCACCCTTGCTAATACTGAAATTCGGTCTCGTAATTCATCTGCTACCTCATTTGATAGCGCTGGAATCTCATGAGTAGTTGCTGCAGTTGAAATCGTTACAGAAGAAAGGCGATGGGCCCGTAACAAAGGCCCCTGCCTCGTATCTACATGCTGGACACGAACCATTGGAACTAATGTCCGCTTCACAACAATGACACCATATTTCAACTCGATCTCGTGCTCACTGACTTCATAGCGCCACTGTCTAAAGCGAAGCTTTGGAAGAATCCAGGTTTGAAGAACGATAAACAAACAAACCAGAATAACAGCGACAACAAGAACCCATGTTGGCCAGGGTGCCACAAAAATATGTATTACAAATAATCCAGCCAGAACTGCTAAACTCATAACAGAGATAATTCCTCCAGTTATTTGCCATACTCTTAATCCTTTTCGATCAATTTGTTTAGAAGGCTCAGGTCGCATTAAACCCCTCTCTTTCTCATGATACCCTTGATTTTTTAACTAGTATATCATGGTTAGTTCCCTCCATCTATTCTCACCATTTTATTACAGCAATTCACTTTCCACAAAAAAACCTGAGCTTCTTTACTGCTCAGGTTCATACGTTATTTAAAAAAGGTTGGGCACATATGGACGTTCTGACTCTCTCATACTGACCATTTCCTTCTCTTCATGAGACCAAATAGAAAGAATTCCTGCCTCCGCATTATAGAAGGTTAAGTATTGATCCGTACACTCGAGGAGTTCACTACTGGGAATTGGAAATTTCTCCTGCAGTCCAGTTTCTGAACTTATGTATACCAGTTGGTCGCTTTTCCCAGTTCTACCATTAATACCGTGAACAATTAAACTACCATTCCATGAATGAATCGTCCGGGGAGAGAAATCAAGTTTAAAAGAATTTTTGACCTGGAATTCATCATCCAAAAGTAGAATTTGATCCTGTTGAGAAGGAGTTATGGAAAGAGCCGCTACATAAATACCTTCATTTGTAACCATCATATTAACAGGTGAATATCCCTTTTCTAGCGGAATAACCACTTTTCCATCATTACCAAAAGTCGTTAAAAGGGCCTCATCACCTTCAACATGATAAGAAGAAACAATAAGCTGCTTCCCTTTACGCTTAAGGTCACAGAAAATCCCATTCACATGCCACTGATGGGTGATACGAGGATTCTCTTTAGAAAATTCATAGATCCAGCCGTTCCACTCTTCCCCTTCACAAGCAATACAGATGGAATCAGTATATTCATAAAAGCTTGGTTTCCCATTTACCTGAAATGTTCTCAGCTGAGCAAGGGTGTTAACAAAGACATAAACTTCTACATGATTTGACGAGAGTTGTTTCGTAAACCAGTAATTTTGGTTAGAGTCCCTGACGACATTAGAAAAGCCTTCATCACTTGCGATTGGAAGCCTGGGTACATTGACCCGCTCGGACGTATGGTTTGTTACATGAGGCTCATTCTCAGATTTCAGTACTTTGTTCCCTTGCTCAAAAGGCATTTTCAAGCTCCCCTTTCATAACCAGCTACCTTTTACCAAAGACAAATAGGAAAAAGGATAGATATTAAAGACCGATCCTTGCTGTTAGTACTAGTTTAACAAACAATTCGTCAAGGGGGTATTGGGAAATAACAATAACTTTCGTCGGATTAATTAACTTTTCCGCTTCCTACTTTCCCAACTTATTAGCACAAACCAGGTACCAAAGTCCCTGAGTCACATAAATGGCCCTATTTACCCTCCAGTCATTCATGTACATTAACGTACCCACTCTCCTTTTTGCCAACTTTTTTGTCTTGACAGTCTCTATCCACTAGATAACAATGAAAACGAGTTCACTATTATTGGAGAAGGGTGAGATTTACTTGGCTAGTAATCACGATGAATATATCCGGAATTTATATGGCAATGAAGATTCCGCAATCGTCACCGTAAATAAAAGCATAAGTCAACATGGCATGCCCGCCATCTCAATTAAGCCAGAAGTAGCGCGTCTGCTAACCTTACTGGTCAAGATGTCAAAACCAAGAAATGTAATGGAAATCGGAGCGCTTGGAGGTTATAGCGGAATTGTTCTTGCTCACGCACTTGATAAAGAAGGGGCTCTTACGTCTCTTGAACTAGAAGAGTCATATGCCAATGTCGCACGAGAAAACCTTACAAAAGCAGGCTTTGGTGATAAAGTGAAATATGTAATTGGTCCAGCTCTACAGAATATG
This sequence comes from Pseudalkalibacillus hwajinpoensis, assembly GCF_039851965.1. Lineage (NCBI taxonomy): Bacteria > Bacillati > Bacillota > Bacilli > Caryophanales > Guptibacillaceae > Guptibacillus > Guptibacillus hwajinpoensis. Next base: position 1,987,403 of record NZ_CP156674.1, read on the forward strand.
GAATCCCTTTATAGCGCAGGCCAACACTATGATTTCTTTTTTATCGATGCTGATAAAGGAAATTATCCAGCCTATCTTGATATGGCTATTAAGCTCGCTTCACCTGGTGCTGTTATTGTTGCAGACAATACATTACAAGGTGATCGTGTTTTTGATGACAAAGTAGAAGATGAAAGTGTCAATGCAATCCGTACGTTTAACAACAAAATGGCAAATGATGAGCGCCTTGAGTCCATCATCATTCCTCTTTGTGACGGCCTAACCATTGGAAGAGTAAAAAGTGGAACAATTGAATAAATCCTTCACTCGTTCAAAAATAGGAAGAGCAACTGAGCTCTTCCTATTTTTATTAAAATGCTACAATTGTTCGTCCACGAACTATTCCGTTAAGAATAGAATTTAGTACATCAGGAAGTTCGTCAATTGTTATTTCTTTCTGGATAGATGCAAGATGCGATGCTCTGAAGGTTTGTAATCACCTGCAACATGCTTCCATATTTCTTTTCGTTTCTCCATTGGACAGTAAACCGAATCAATTCCAAGTAAATTAACCCCTCTCAGAATGAAAGGGAAAACAGTCGTTGGCACTTTGGCACCTGCTGTTAAACCACTTCCCGCCACGGCTCCTCCATACATCGTGTTACTTAGGACCGAAGCTAGTGTTGATCCACCGACAGGATCAATAGCTCCCGCCCACTTCTGTTTCCCAATTGGTTTAAATTCTTCAGGGGCAACTTCATCACGGCTGACAATAGACGTAGCACCAAGCTCTTTCAAATAACTATGCTCAGACTCTTTACCTGTGCTGGCTGCAACTTCATAACCTTTCTTAGCAAGGATAACCACAGCCATACTTCCAACGCCACCGGTAGCGCCTGTCGTTCCAACTGGTAAACCGATAGGGAAGCTGTAAAACCAGCTGTTCCGAAAACCATTGCCTCTTTTAATGAAAGCCCCTCAGGGAGTGGTACAATCCACTCCGACTTCACTCGTGCATATTCACTGAACCCACCAAAGTGAGAAACGCCCAGCTCATAGCTCGTGACAATAACATGATCTCCCTCTTTCCAAGCTGGATGGTCAGATTCCGCAACAACACCAGCAAGGTCAATTCCCGGAACATGAGGGTAATTCTTTACAATGCCTTCGGGTGCGTCGCCAGCCCATCCTTATAGTTCACACTGGAATAATGTACTTTTATCAGTACATCACCTTCTGGCAGGCCTTCCCTCTTCAATTCCTTAACAGTAACTTTCGTATCGTCTTCTACTTTATCAACTACTAAAGCTTTAAAAGGTTCCACTATGTCTTCCTCCTTTACTACCATTTTTAGTTCACGCTAAACAGAAATTACCCTAACTATCATTTTCAAAACAAAGGAAACAGCCCGTCGTCGAGCATATCTTATTCTCTCCTCAAGTTTAATCAACAGCCCATAATTCCCTTTTTCCTATAACAAGACCGGTGAAGGTAAACCACCTCTTTACGATCCATAACACATATTTCAACTCAACTTTTGGATGGTAGTATAAAGCCCCTCAGGCAGGAAACATTAACAGCAAGTAAAGGAGGAATGCATTATGGCAAGAAAAGAAAAAAAGCCCGGTATGAAGAAAAAGCTTACTCAAGCTGTTGACCATGCCAATCAAACAAACCCTTCAACGAAACAAAGAAGTAAACGAATTACAGAATAAAACCGGGCCTTTTATGCCCGGTTTTCATTTCAACTTAAAGGTTGATTGATCAATGATTTCAACATCATCCCTTTTCTTAATTTCTTCCATCAGACGAAAAAGCGCGCCATCTTTTTGTTTCGCTTCAATCATGCAATCAATCTGAGCAGTGCTATCTCTTATTTCATTAAGAAAATCAAAAAACATCGAGACGTCTACATAATCTGCATGACTCCGAAATTCCTTTTCACTTTTAGGTGATGAAATATGCATTTTAACAGGCAGAGGAGACTCACTCCACGTATTCACCACTCTAGTCCAGTACTTTGCCCACTCCTCCGTTTCGTGACAGGCCAGGTGATGATGATAGTCAAAGACAAGGGGGACGTTTAACTTCTCACATAGATAGAGCGTATCGAGCAAAGTAAATGTTGTGTCATCATTTTCGAGGATCACGGTTTGTTGAATTTTCTGCGGGGTATACATCCAATTATGAAGAAACCGCTCAAGTGCTTGCTCTTTGTCCTTATATCCACCGCCCACATGAAGAACACAACGATGTGCGGGATCAATCCCCATCGCCTCAAGAAGTCGGACATGCATAGCAAGCGCAGTTGTTGAATTCTTTAGTATTTCTTTCTTAGGAGAGTTAAGCAGAACGAAATGATCAGGATGAAAATCCACTCGCATTTCAGCTCTCTTTGCGAAGTCCCCAAGCTCCTCGAGCTCGTTTTTTAACGGCGAAAGGTAGTTCCAACCATCAAGTGCCTCATGATTAGCAAGCGGGATGAGCCTTGAACTGAATCGAAAGAAGTGAATCTCGTTCCCTTTATTATGCTTTAAAAGACGAAGACAGTTGTTTAGATTTGATTTTGCAATTCTCTCTAGCTTATGGATGGCAGCTTCCCTGTTTGTGAGCTTCTGAAATTGTGCAAAGGTCATCGTCTGGGATGGGGAGCTATTCGAAAGTTCCATACTCATCGCAACGTAACCTAACCGAATAATTGTCATATACTTCCCACCTCACCATTTCTAATAGTCTTTCCATTTCAGGGGCATTCAATCAGCGATATCTTACAATCAATTACAAGTTGAAGCATGGTACAATTGAAGCAATACCTGGATGCGGGTAACTTGAAAAAAGGGGTAATTTTATGGCAACTCGAATCATTACGGACAGCAGCATTGACTTCCCTGAAGAACTGCTGAATGAATTAAACGTAACGGTAGTCCCACTCAATCTTCTCTTTGGAAACGAAGAATACAAAGCTGGAGTAGATCTTGATACACCGACGTTTTATCAGAAACTCAAAGATTCAAAAGAACTTCCCAAGTCCTCTGCCCCATCACCTCAGGACTTTCTAACAAAATATGAAGAAACCAGCTCGGAAGATAAAATTCTTGTCATTGGCCTATCAGGTTCTCTGAGCAGCACGTATGATAACGCCGTTATAGCCAAAAAGATGTTTCATGAGGAACATCCAGAGCGCATTGTAGAAGTGATTAATTCCAAAACAGCTTCATCGGGTCTTGGCATTATCGTTTATCATGCTGCTGAAATGGCACGTGATGGTGAGAGCTTTGAGACGATTGTTAAACAAGCACATGAGTATACAGATGATACCCTCACGATGTTTTTACTTGATACACTTGATAACGTGATCAAAGGCGGACGTCTCGATCGTGTAAGGGGTACGATCGCATCTGCTCTAAACATTAAGCTTTTAATGAGAGCAAGCGAAGACGACGGTTCACTCGAAGTGCTTGATAAAATTCGTGGCAACAAACGCGCCGTACGTCAATTCATCCAGAAAATTGGAGAGTACGGACATAATGTGGAAGACAAAGTAATTGCTGTCGCGCATAGTAATTGCGAAGACAAAGCGAAAGCATTAATTGAACAAATTCAAGAACGGTACAAGTTTAAAGACGTTATTCTTTCTACAATGGGACCACTGATTGGCACGTACGCAGGTGAAGGTGGACTTCTCGTCGCGTTTAAGAAAAATTAAAAAGTATGCTTACCAAAAGAGCGCGATAAAGCGCTCTTTTTTTTATTTTTATTACCTTGCATTAGGTTCTTAGATAAAAAAACATATAAAAAAGCGCTTTCTTAACAGGAAATGAATGACCATTCATCGAATTGAGTTCAAAACGAAGAAGTGTGGTGAATGGTGATGGAATGGAAAAAGTTATTCGAACCGATAAAATTGAGAGGATTGACACTGCCAAATAGGGTGATGATGGGATCGATGCACCTTGGCATGGAAGGAAGTAAAGAGCAAGAAGAAGCGCTCATCTCATTTTACACAGAACGATCAGGAGAAACCGGCCCAGGTATTATTGTAACAGGTGGCATCTCTGTATCACCTGAGGGAGATGGCGGTCATCATTTTCTCGGGTTTTACAGGGAAGATGATCTTGAGGTGATGAAACGGTTAACAACTCGCGTTCATAAAGAGGGAGGACGAATTGCTGCTCAGCTTTTTCACGCCGGGCGTTATGCATATGCCGCAATGAATGGTGTGCCCTCCGTTGCACCTTCACCAATTAAATCGCCTATCCACAGAGAACAACCTGTTGAGTTAACAGAGCTTGATATCCTTAACCTTCTAGAGTCGTATGCAGAAGCTGGTAGAAAAGCAAAAGAAGTTGGCTTCGATGCAGTCGAAATCATGGGTTCAGAAGGTTACTTAATCAATCAATTTCTTTCCCCGAGAACGAATAAGAGGACAGATCAGTGGGGTGGAAGTTTTGGAAAACGAACAAGATTTGCAATTGAAGTTCTTAAATCAGTCAGACATGCCGTTGGGGAGGATTACCCCATTATCTTTAGAATGTCTGGCCTTGATCTTGTTCCAGATTCCTCAACCCCTGAAGAAACGTTTCAACTCGCCAAACTGCTGGAAAAGAATCAAGCAGATATTTTGAATATAGGAATTGGGTGGCATGAATCTACTGTCCCGACTATTTCCATGATGGTACCAAGAGCAGGATTTATTCAACCAGCATTACAAATTAAAGAAGCGGTCAATATTCCTGTGATTGGAAGCAACCGTATTAATGACCCCGTTCTAGCAGAAAAGTTACTGCATAAGCTGGACATGATATCAATGGCAAGACCGTTTCTTGCTGACCCCCATTTGCTTCGAAAAGCAAAGGCAGAAGCGTTAAATCAAATTAATACATGCATTGCCTGCAACCAGGCATGCCTCGATCATGCATTTGAAGGGAAAGCCGTCTCCTGTCTTGTTAATCCACGGGCTGGACGCGAGTATAAATGGAAAATAAATAAACCGAAAAAATTGAAGAATGTCGTTGTCGTTGGTGGAGGCGTTGCAGGAATGGAAGCCGCACGAGCACATGCTGAGCTTGGCCATCAGGTTACACTTTATGAAGCAGGGCCATCCATAGGTGGACAATTCAATCTGGCTCGCAAAATTCCTATAAAAAAAGAATTTGATGAAACAATTCGTTACTACACAACAGAATTAGAGAGATTCGGAGTTCATGTTGCTCTCAATCATAGACCGAGTGTAGAAGAACTTCTCGCTCACTCACCTGACCTTATTGTAGTGGCAACAGGTGTCATTCCTAGAGAACCTGTTATTCCAGGCATTGACCGTGCTGTACGATACCCTGAAGTTCTTTCCGGTACGGCCACTATTGGGAAGAAAGTGGTTATCATTGGTGCCGGTGGTATTGGTTGCGATGTGTCTCATTTTCTAATCGAAAAGGGAATTAATGACATTATCTTATTAAGACGAAATGGGAAAATGGGAGAAGGTCTAGGAAAAACGACCAAATGGGCAATGCTTCAGGATCTTAAACAAAACGGCGTTCGCTTCCGCACCAATCTTGCTTACGAAGAATTAACAGAAAAAGGGCTTGTTATCACGAATATTGAGTCAGGGGAACAGGAGCTCCTTGAAGCTGATACAGTCATTCTTGCAGCAGGACAGGAATCAAACGTCCCAGACGAGTACAGTGACCTTGAGGCAAAGGGGATTCAGGTCGCCGTAATTGGTGGCGCTCGTCTTGCAGGAGAGCTAGATGCGAAACGTGCAATTTACGAAGGAGCCAAAATTGCTTTTGAACCTGATACAATCTCTACACACATGTAAGAGAGGTGCGTGCGCACCTCTCTTTCTCTTATCCCTATTCCCCATGAATCATGCGGTGAAGAAACTTTTTCGTATATATCGTTCCTTTTACTTGTTCATTAATCCACGCTTCTTCATCCTTCAACCACTCGATGATATCCATGGATGCTTCCTCATGGTCATTAACAGTCAGGTTTTGAAAAATCTCCTTTACGCGCTGTAATTGCTCCTGCTGAAACGTTGAATCAATTGTTTTTAACCCTAACTGCGCTCGCTCGGGGTAATAACGGTGTAATAGCACCCTTGAGTAATGGACCATCACATGATTTAACATATGAACTGCCCAAATGTCATTTCCTCTTCTGTGTGCTTTTTCATATTGAAATAGAAAAAAAGCTGTATCATCGACGTGTTCAATGAATTCATGATTGGATAAGGTGAGTTGCTGCTTGTCATACAGAATGGAAAAATAGTCTTTCTCAATTAACGATTCATCTGTCACTGTAAAAAGATCCAAATGAAGCATATTGTCATATACCGCAATTATTTGGGGCGCAATAATAAAAATTTCATCATAAAAGAGAAGTTGGTCATACGCTTCTAGATGTTCTTTTCGTCTTGTTAGAAACGCTTTTTTGTCTTTCTCATCCACTAGACAGTACAAATCAACATCTGAATTCTCATCGTACTCATTTCTCCCCATCGAGCCTTTCAGAAAAATCGCCTGCACTGACTCATCCTTCTTTAAACTTGCCGTAATTACATGAACTGCCTCTTCCTGTTTCAACTTCACACCCCCTTCCAAAAATGAGATAATATACCATCATATACGAAAGGGAGCTTGTACAACAAGATGCAAGAAAAGGCGCGTTTCCTTTACCCTAGTTTGTCTCCATTTCTCACTTGTTTATCAGGCTGAATAAGCACAACGCCATCATCACCATAAACTCCGAGTACAAGTACTTCTGACATGAAATCAGCAATTTGCCGGGGAGGAAAATTCACGACCGCCATGACCTGTTTCCCGATTAAATCCTCTATTTCATACAAAGCTTTTATCTGAGCGCTGGATTTCTTAACTCCAATTTCTTCACCCAGGTCCACCTTCAATTGATAAGCTGGCTTCCTTGCCTTCTTAAAATCATTTACTTCAATTATCTCACCCACACGAATATCAAGCTTCATAAAGTCATCAAATGTAGCCATCCTCATCACTCTACCTTTCTGTCATTACACTCTTCTCCATAATGCTGTTTCCCTGTCGATGGATAAATACCTTCAACTATAAGCGCTTATCCAAAAAAAGTTCAATAATGCTACGCATCTGCTCCTCTTTAATCGTTCTTTCTCCCAATAAGTAGAAAGAAAAACACTCTACTAGAAACCGCTCACATTCCTCAAATTGAATGGTATACAACTCCGACAATGTTAACGGGTATTGGGAAGTAGCAAAGTACCGTTCTATCCGAAGCACGTACATGATATCATTCAATATTTCGTAATGGTTAGGTGAAGCGAGTTGCTTCAACCTCTTCTCAATTGAAAAGAGAAGTTTCTTTACTCCATTTTGTATTTCTTGATGAGAAGGTAAAATAAAAGGTGTCTCTCCAAATACATTAAGCTGTTCAAAATAAGGGGCGACATACTCTCTCGTTCCATCAGCTTTCGCCCTAAAATCATGAATGCATGTTTCCCTTAAATCAAGAGAAATCCCCGTTAACTCAGGAAAATATGGCTTCCTACTTACCTTCTCATTATAGAAACACCAGACGTCTAGGTCCGAAAATGGACCAGCCTCCCCCCTTGCAAAACTTCCGGTTAATACGACTCCACGCAAAGCAGGCGTCTTGATTCGATCTACAAGACGCTTCGCATATTTCTCAATCATTAACGGAGTAATTAGAGGATTTAGCATATGTATCCTTCTCCTTTTAACGAGACCCTCAGAAGGAGCTAGCCATTATGAACCTGGTCCGTATTATCTATGCTTATATTTCTTATAAATCCAAAAGTCATTCATTCTAACATAGTTAGTTCGTTAGAAAACGAAAAACCTTATTAATCACATCATCTCGGTCTTCTCCATGCAGGATATGATGCTTTGAACTGTCCATTAAGATAACTTCCTTTTCCTCTGAACCGATAATGTCGTAGATAATATGAGCGGTTTTGTATGGAACCATCCCATCCCTTTTACCCTGTAGAATGATTGTCGGAGTTGATACATTTCCAAATGATGGTTTTAATTTTTGCACAAGTTTTCGAAACTCAATTGATGCAAGAAAAGGTGTTGTTTTAATTTTTTTACTGTAACGAATAAACAGCTCATTTTGAAAAAGTCTACCCCTACATAAATCAGTCATCATACCGCCAATGTCTTTTAGCATTTGCAAAGGTTGAATATAGTGAACGGCTGCACTCAATAGCACGAGCTTATCAACATCATATTTCGTAGCGAGATAACCTGCTAAAACGCCACCCATTGAGAATCCAACTAAATAGATCGTGTCACATTGATCTTTGAGCTCTTTTAAGTTCGTTTCAGCAGCATCGATCCAATGGTTAAATGTGATGCCTCGTAGTGTATCATCTTCACCGTGCCCTGGAAGCGTGGGTAAAGAAATGACCCAATCGGTGTGAATTTGTAAATATTCTGCTAAGGGCTCAACCTCATATGGTGCTCCAGTAAATCCATGAATGAGCAAACAACCGACCATACTTGTCCCCTCACCTTCCCTCCTGTAGTTTAGTTCTTATAATACCACTCCAAGAAAAAGTTAATCCTCAGTGAGGGTCAACGCTTTCGAAAAGAACTTGAGGATGAATTCTTTCTTATATGCACGGATAGCGACGGCTGCTCATACTCCATTTCAAGAGATGTAGAACAATTTGGACAGATTACCGCACGTGAAGGGATTGGCGTACAACAGTATGGACATTCTTTCCTCGTCATGGCATTAATCGGATCCTGCCCGGGCTTTCGCCAACGATTTAGCTGGCGAACGACAAGAAAAACAGAAAAGAAGACAATAAGGAAACGAATGGACGTTGAAAAGAATACGCCGTAATTGATTGTTGCAGCACCTGCTTCTTTGGCATCTGAAAGCGATGGATAGTAGTTACCATTTAAGCTAATAAACATATCAGAGAAATTGATTCTCGCTAGAATCAGTCCTATTGGCGGAAGAATAATGTCTGATACAAGCGAATCAATAAAATTACTAAACGCTGCACCTAAAACAATCCCAATTCCCATATCAGCCGCGTTTCCTCTAATCGCGAAATGACGAAATTCATTTAATAGACCGATGGGAAATCCTCTCCTTCACCTGTGCTCTAACCATTTTATGCAGCCACTATACAAGCTATGCCCTAGAGAAAGCCTTCATTTTTCTTATAGTTTAATAAGCATTCTTAAAGCACAAAAAAATCCGCACTCCAGTTTGGAGTACGGATTTTTTGTTCCTCTAATTACCCTTGTGACGTCGGGCGTACAAGCACTTCATTAATTGAAACACTATCCGGCTGTCCGACAGCGTAATAAATAGCATCAGCAATGGCCTCTGGATCAAGAGGATCAAGACCGTTTGGCCCACGGTTGTTTAATTTCTCTTTCACATCTTCATCTGTAATTGTGTTCGTCAATTCTGTAGCTACAGCTCCTGGAGAAATGATCGTTGCACGAACGTTTGTTGAAGCAGACATTTCTTTACGAAGCCCCTCTGTTATTGCTCGAACTGCAAACTTCGTACCACAATAGACAGCTCCTGCTGGCATAATTTCATGCCCTGCAACGGAAGATACATTAATAATGTGACCGGATTTCCTTTCCTCCATATGAGGAAGGACGCCTGCGATACCGTATAGAACACCTTTAATGTTCACATCTACCATCTTATCCCATTCGTCTATTTTAAGTTTATTTAAGAAGGAAAGAGGCATTAGTCCAGCATTATTTACAAGGACATCAATTTGACCATAATGTTCAATTGTTTTATCTGCAAGCTCCTGCATTTGCTCCCGTGATGTCACATCTGTTTTTTGAATAATTGCTTCGCCGCCGTTATTTGTAATTTCCTTTTTCAATTCTTCAAGGCGATCCTCACGACGGGCAGCAAGAACAACTTTTGCTCCGTCTCCTGCAAGTTTCTTTGCAGTAGCCTCGCCAATTCCGCTACTTGCTCCTGTAATAATAACAACTTTGCCATTAACTTGACTCATGATTTACCACCTTTCATTTTATCTTCACAACCTCTTTTCCCAGGATGTTTTCATGTTAATCATCCTAATGTTCTACATCATCAAAAAAAGCACCCTCATCAGGTGCTTCTACTTACTTATTTTTCTCAATCCATTGTTTAAATTTAGCTTCTGATTGTGTACCAACAATCCGATCTACTTCTTTCCCATCTTTGAAACGAACAAGGGTCGGTGTCGATTCAATTCCATAATCCCCCCAGCCGTTCTCGAATTCAAGCAGGTTAAATTTCTTAAGATCAATTCCCATGTCTTCTGCAAGCGGTACAAGGATCGGAGATGTATTCTTACAGTGGATACATGTCGGCCTATAGAAGTATACAAAGGCATCTTCGCCGTCGGATAAAGCCTGATCAAGCTCATCAGGAAGAATCTGATTTTGATATAGCGGGTCATCAAGCTGATCCACTGTGGCAGGATCAAGAGAGTCCTTACCATAAGGATTACCTTCTGCTTTTTCGCTATTGCTTAAATTTGTGATGAAAGCAAGTGCTCCGAACAACACTACAATAATACCCAGAAAGATAATAGCTTTCTTCATACGTCGCTTTCCTCCTTTTTAAGTTGTCTATAAAGGACTACCATAAGAGTCGTAATAATTGTAAAAGCAAGTAAAGCTAGAAAAGGAATCGTCATAAATCCAAACAGATTAATATATTCTCCAGTACATGGCACTCTTCCACACGCAGGGGCCGATTCTGCTAAAAAGGATGCTTTCTGTAGTAAATAATGATATAGCGAAACAGAGGCTCCAATCACCGATAACGGTAGTACATATAACCACTGCCTTACATCTTTTTTAACCATCGCAATCCCAAGAATGATAACAAGAGGATACATTAGAATTCGTTGGTACCAGCATAACTCGCATGGTTCATATCGAAGCACTTCGGAAAAATACAAGCTTCCAGCAAGGGCAAGGACAGAAGTTGCCCAGGCACCAAATAATAAATACTCAATTTTTTTCTCATTTTGCATGGGAGAACCTCTCTTCTTTCACATAAAAAATAATATTCTCATTATACACAACAAGCGCGTTGATGAAAAAACGAATCTTGACAATCTATCAACTCTTTTAAAGCCGACCCTACCATGAGCCGGCTCTGCCTTACTTAATAATTTGTAGTTCTTTCGGATACTTCGTCAGCGTTTCATAGCCATCTTCCGTTACGAACACATCATCTTCGATTCGAACTCCCCCAACCTCTGGAAGGTAAATACCCGGTTCGATTGTATAGGTCATCCCTTCCTGAAGCTGGTTATCGTTCTTCTCACTCATCGACGGATACTCATGCACTTCGATTCCAATGCCATGCCCGATCCGATGGGGAAAGAACTCGCCATAACCTGCATCAGATATGACATTTCGTGCAGCGAGATCGATATCGCCAAGACGTGTACCTGGCCTTGATATGTCTAGAGATGCGGTTTGTGCTTTTAGCACCGTTTCATAAATTTCTTTTTGTTTTTCATTAATGTCTCCAAACGCCACTGTTCTTGTGATATCTGAACAATATCCGTTTAGAACAACTCCCAAATCAAACAAAACGAGATCGCCTTTTTTTAGTTTGCGTTGGCCTGGATTTCCATGTGGTGCACCGGAATTCTCACCAAAAAGTACCATGGTTGAAAACGACATTTCCCTGATGCCCTTTTTCTTCAATTCAAATTCGATCGTAGCAAGTACTTCCATTTCAGTAATGCCATCACGAAGAACACTTACTCCTGTTTCAACACCAAAGTCAGCAAGTGCTGCCGCTTCACGCAGAACCTCGACTTCGCTGTCATCTTTAATCAGGCGTAGCTCATTAAGGGCAGTTTCTGCTGCATGGAATTCAAGTTTCCCAAACCGCTCTTTCAAGTGCTCCACCCGCTCATATGAAAGCGTAGCTTTTTCAATCGCTGCTCGCTCAGGACTTTGTACTCCACGTGCTTTCAATGCTTCTTCAATAAAATCAAACGGTTGTTCTGAATCGCTGTAACCTATAATGCCATACGTCCATCCTGCATCGCGTGCCTGAGAAACTTCCATTCCCGGACATACAAGGAATGGTTCCTGATTTGGAACAACAAAAAGCCCAAGTAGCCTTTCGTGAGGCTCACAATGAAAATTAGAGAGATAAAAAACATTTGATGGTGAATGGATATACGCAAAATCCTGATTATTTTCTATAAGCCACTCTGTAAAATTCGATAAACGTTTGTTCATGCTGCCACGTCCTTTGCAAAAATGTAATTGATGATCTACTCATTAAATTAGTGAATCGATTTGATTCTTTCCTTTTCTAGCTTATCATACGTAAGAGCAGTTACTACATACAAGAGCAAAGAATTTCAAGAAGGAAAGCTTCCTAAAAACCCCAGCTAATCTTACGCAAGCAAAGCTTAGCCCTCTCTTAAAAAAACCACACCAATCTGCTCTTAAAAAGCAATAAGATTTTAAAATAAGTAATGAGACGGTAAATTGCAAACAAAAATAGCTGCCGTCGCGGCAGCTACTAAATCAAACAATTGGAGAAGGGGGAACTTCTTTGGATTTGTTTGAGTATATTCATTTGAACGTGTCGGGGAACACCATTCATGTTATTTCTCTTCTATGTTGATAATGATAATCTTTATCATTTAAGATGTCAATACGTTTTTTTGAAAGTTAGTTGAGGCGTTCTTTTGAATGGATCGGCCTTTCTCTCACGCAAGTATCCACTTCTGACCGCTTCTGCTCGTAGAATTAATGCGAACGCCGCGAATGATCCGAACAAGATAATGAAAAACATCGAGATTTGAAGGATTTCAACCATTATTACACCTCTAATTCAAGTTTTTTTCATTATATCACGCCTTGTTGATAATGAGAAGCATTATCAATGAAAATTTTTATTTAAATAATGCCACTTCTGTACAGCGGAATAATAACTAGTGTTACAGCAACGTATTCACCTTACAAGGGATTTGTCGTTTTTCAAGTGATGCAAAAGGCGTTCGTCTTCGCCAGACTGTCGAAAAAATAACTTCTGAAATTAAAGCGGAAGGCATTGATCAAATTGTATATGGATGGCTTCTAAATCATCCAGCAAACATCATGCCGATTGTTGGTTCAGGAAAACCAGAGCGAAACGATAGCGCTACCGACGCTCTCTCTTATAGGTTAACTCGTGATAAGTGGTTTGAAATCTAACAAGTTAGATCGGTTATGACATTCCATAACACAAAACAGTTTGAATAAGTTAAACAAACGTTTATTTAACGGCGTTCGTTCGGTCAAAAACCAGCACTTCAAATGAAGTCCTGGTTTTTACGCTATTTCCTTTCAAGCCATTCAGAGATAGCGAATGTTTCTACTACCTATCATAGCTAATAAGTGATAACCCTAGTAGTAAAAGTGGAAATTCAAATCCACCGATTAAACCCATCTGAAGTTTTGCCAGCGAAATCGCTCCTACCATTTGTTAAATTAAATAAAAAGGCTGATGGTACTACAAAAATGCCCACTAGCAAAGATGCTCCTCCAACAGCCTCGATAATAGCTGTTGCATACGCAAGCCAAGCAGGCTGGTCGATTTTCTCGGAACATCGCAATTTGTATTCCCGATTCACCCAAGCGGCTAACATGATGATACCAAGAATGATTCTTCCAACCAGTAAACCCCCTTCCATCTTTTTGTTACGATTAGGACATCTCTTACTTGTTTTCTATCTAACGGCTTCAAAACGAAAATGGATCACTTTAGACATGTTTCGAAACACTTCTTAAAAGCCTTGCCTGGACTAGCTTCTCCCGTACAGTGATACCAAGCCAGCTTGCAAGGAATGCTTTTATTAATCCAACTACGATGAATGGATAAACCCCAAAGGTCATGGCATCCGCCCAGGATAATTCTGCTACGAATTTTAACTGCACGGTCCCAAGCATAAGGATGATGATCATCGCCACTGTGTTGGCAATTATCGCGTTTCGGAGCGTAAATGATGTCTTCTCAAGAATTAGACCTGTGATATATGCCCCTGCAATAAAAGCAATAATATATCCTCCAGTTGGGCCAAACAACACGCCAAGACCGCCTTTTGCCTCTGCAAAAACAGGTAATCCAATGGCTCCAAGCGATGCATAACAAATCATCGCAATTGCACCGTACCGACTGCCAAGAATCGTAGCTGTTAACCCTACAGCTAATGTCTGACCGCTAATTGGTACAAGGGGTAACGGAATTTCAATCTGAGCAAGGATAGCTGTAGTCGCAGCAAAAATGCCACATAAAATTGTCATACGAAGCTTGTTCGTTTCCCTCATATTCCACCCTCCACTTTTTGTTAACTTGTATATTTATTAAGTTAACATTAATTTATAGATGAAGGAAGAAAATTTTATTAACTTTTATGGCATACTTTCATCGATCATTTCAAACCCTGGAATCATTTGCGAGAGCGGGACGATAACCGCTTCACTTTTGTATACCGGAAGATAGTCGCTTAAAACGGCGGCCATTTTTTCCCCGGCAATTCCCACATGACCGATCGCAATGTGTGCTTTGTCATCTTTAAGTCGATCCGCTAGTTCTCTTGCCTGCTTACTTATATGCTGAACCGTATAGATATCATCAAAGAATAATTCGTTTTCAAGGTAAGGAACTCCTATTTCCTCTGCAAGTCCGGGAATGACACTTTTTCCTGTTGTTTTGCTATCAAGGTAATATAGACCTCGTTCACGGCAGATCTCAAGGACAATTCTCATTACGCGTTCGTCAGCAGTCGCTTTTGATCCCATATGATGATTCATTCCTACAGCGTGAGGGACTGCATCAATGGCAGCATTTATTCGTTTACTGATTTCATGATCTGAAAGATCTGTTGTAATGGCTCCAGGGCCAAGCCAACTTCTTTTTCCTTTCAGCGGCTCCATTGGTACGTGTATAATCACTTCATGCCCGAATTGATGTGCTAACTCGGCGTCTCGCTCGGTTGTTTCAAGGAATGGCATAATGGCAACGGTTAATGTCACAGGAAGACGAAGCATTTCTTCCGTACCACCCATATTATTTCCTAAATCATCAATGACGTTCGCAAGCTCCCTTGCCTCTTCCAGACCTTCTAACTCCCCGTGGTTTGGAAGTAAGACAATAATTACTAATAAAAAAATAAACCATCTCATTCCTTCACCTCCTCTTTCTTTAACTTTCTCCTATCGTTTGGTTTTCATGAATCTACAGGTAAATCAGTTGATTTCTTAAAGAGGCTGCATGAGAATATAAAGGAAGGAAGGTTTTCTATGAATAAAAAGAAATAAATATCTCGAATAGGTACGGAGGGTATAGACCAAAGAAATCACATGAATCAGATGCCATTCGAAAACCTTGATATCTATAGTAAAAATTGTTTATGAATGCCATCTCTCAACCCCATTTAAGACAAATGTTTTCAGATACTACTTCAAGGGCATAGTACAGAAGACCATATTAGAAAATTAGAAAAGCATACTAAGGAGAGACAACCATGGAGAAAAAATTTATCCGCGAATCACGTGTTGTAAAAACCAGTCACGTTTTTCCTGAAGCAACGAATAATCATAACACCCTTTTCGGAGGACAACTCATGCGAGACATCGATGACATTGCTTCGATTGCAGCGATGCGCCATTGTCGAAGTGAAGTTGTAACAGCATCCACAGATTCAGTAGATTTCTTATATCCTATTACACCTGAGGACTCCGTCTGTCTTGAAGCTTACGTTACTTTTACCGGAAAGTCTTCGATGGAAGTGTTCGTTAAAGTCATTGCTGAGCATCTTTTATCAGGTGAACGAAAAATTAGTGCAACGGCCTTCCTTACTTTTGTTTCGCTGGACGAAAACAAAAAACCACTCACCGTTGCAAAAGTTGAACCCGAATCAGAAGAAGAAAAGAACCTTCACGAAACCGCACCTGCCCGAGCAGAAAAACGCAAAGAACATCGCCAGGCCAGTAAAGAACTAGCAGGACTCCTAACCACCCAAAAACCCTGGGAATAACAAAAGCGCAAGTGCCCCATTTAGCCTCGACAAGCGCTGGCGCCCTTTGAAAAGAACACGCTCTTTGTGTTCATTACAAAGGGTGAAGCGATCGAGAGGCTGGGCACTTGAGCTAGATGTTACAAAAGCGCAAGTGCCCCGGGAATCACAACCGCAAGGTGCTTTATCACATTAAAAGCGACGGCCGATTTCGGCCGTCGCTTTTTGCTGGTTTGTGAACGATTAAATCCAGTTGTAACCGATTGAAATGATGACTAGTAGTAGAACAATACAAGCAACCCACAAAATTTTTGTGGATTCGGAGCGTTTTCTTCTTCCTACGATCATTTCCATAACCCCAATTAATACAATGGCTAGAATACCTTTAAGAATATAAAGTAGTGGAAAACCGAGCATACTCAGCATACCTACACCTGTGATAATCATAATGAGGTAAAATAACCGCTGGATCATCAGCGAAATTTTCTGCTTGGGCGCAAAATAGCTGATTACTAATAAAAGAACAAGGATTGCCCATGACCCTGCATGAGACTGAAGTAAAATATTGTACATTGGTGTTCCCCTTCCCATTCAAAATGGATATGACGAATGTCATATCCTAATAGTAGAATTGTAAAGAGGCTGGCACAAGCCCTAATGTGAAATCGTAACAAAAAAAACCAAATTAATACGAACATGGCAAATATTTTGCTGTGATTATGAGCATTACCCATTAAATAAGTAAACGATGAGCAGCTCTTATGGGCAGCTCATCGTTTACTTAAAATCTATTTCATTTCCTTGTAATGCTTACTAATCAATTCAAATAGCTGTTCTCCTTCTTCCACACCTGTAAAAGAAGTAATTGCACTTGAAAGGCCCTCACTTTTGATCTTCTTCTGAATTTGAACAGCATCCTCATCTTCCTCAGGATCAAATCGCAGTGCTGCTGCAATGCCCTTTGCAAGATAATTCGGTTCTTTGTTTAATTCAGCAAGCTGACGTGCTGGACCGACAAGGCGATCGTCTGGACCGATTTTACGGATTGGAGCTCGTCCTACACGAGTAACCTCATCAACGAGATGTGGATTCTCAAAACGTCCAAGAATCTTTGCAATATAAGCTTCATGCGTGGTTTGATCAAAACCGTGTTTATGCTGAAGCAATTCGCCCGACTCTTCAAGAGCTTTTTTTACATCAGCGTAAATCTCTTTGTTTTCAAGCGTTTCTTTAATCGTGTTATACCCTGCTTGATAACCTAGATACGCTGTCATCGCATGTCCCGTATTAACTGTAAAAAGTTTTCTCTCTATATAAGGTGCAAGATCATCAACGTATGTTAATCCGGCTATATTTGGAACCTGACCGGCCATCATTGTTTGATCAACTACCCATTCATAGAAAGGCTCTACTGCTACCATTAATGGATCTTCATGCTTCTGGTTAGGTACAATTCGATCTACTGCAGCATCTGGGAAACCTGCATATTGATCAAGCATTTTACGTTCCTCAGCATTCAATTTTTCTTCAACAGCATTTTTCAGCAAGGTGCTTCCACCAATCATATTTTCGCAAGCAATCACATTAATTGGCACTTTTCCTTCCTTCATTCGTTTCGAAATACCTTCTTTTATGACTGAAGAAATAAGCTTTAACACGGTTGGTCCAACTGCTGTTGTAATTAGATCAGCTTGATAAATAGCGTCTACTACCGCATCCGGATTCTGCTTGCTGTTTATTCCTTTAACACCTTCAACAATAATCTGTTCACTTTCCTGACCGAGAATCTCGACGTTATAACGATTACGTTGATTAAGCTCATTAATGACTGTCTCATTGATATCAACGAAACACACTTCATATCCTGATTGAGAAAGTAGCTTCCCAATGAAGCCTCTCCCTATATTTCCAGCACCAAAGTGAACAGCAAGCATGATTAATTCACCTCGTTAAACATTGAGATTAACGTTTCTTTTGAATCAGCCTGGATGAGCTGGTCAACATTTTCTTCCTCTGAACAAACAATCGCAATTTGTGATAGGATTTCCAGGTGCTCATTATCTTTTCCGGCAATTCCGATGATGATTTTCGCGATATTTCCATCACCAAAATCTACCCCTTCACGAAGTTGGATAATGGAAAGCCCTGAATGCTTAACAGCTTTTTTAGCACCTTCTGTGCCATGAGGGATTGCAACGGAATTCCCCATATACGTTGTCGTGATTTTTTCGCGTTCTAGCATTTGATCGAGATAGCTTTCTTCCACATATCCATTTTCTACCAGAACTTGTCCAGCCATACGAATGGCCTCTTCTTTCGTTGCTGCCTTTTCATTTAGTAACACATTCTCAGTTGACAGAATTTCTTTAGCCATTGTTATCCTTCTCCTTTAAATCCTAATTGTTTTTCAATGTAATTTTTGATTTTGTTTGCAAGATACACTTCGATCGTCCCCTGGTCACTTTCTGAAAAAAGGGCTATGCTTTCTTTGGATTCAATGATCAGTGAGCTAATGAAGCTCATGATCTCGATGGTTTCGCTTGATGACTCTTCAGGTGCAAGCTGTAGAAGAATGGTATCCATTTCAATAAAAGAACCATCCATCGCCCTCCTATTTACAGGTTCCATTAATCGAGCGATTGTAAACACCGGTTGAACAATCTCAGGTGCTCGTGTGTGAAAAAGAGCAAGCGATGTATCTGGTAGACCTATTCCACTTATTTCTTCTCGCTTTAGAAGTGCCCTCGTAATACTAGACGGATCGGTAATGGTGTCAGCCTTTTCTAATCTAATACACTCCTGTTCCAGAAGAGCTGGTACATTGGTATATTCTGATTGACTAACTCGAAAATGCTGCATTATAGAGGTTGCTATCTTGCTGTATAATTCCGCTTTACGAAACCAACTGTTTGCCTCATTTTTCGTATGGAATGAAAAGTTTACTTCTTTCTGGCTTAGGTCCGAACGCTTCTTTTTCGTAATCGACTTTTTTTGAAGTTCGGAACGAATCCGTCCTGCTTCCTCTTCTGTTAAAAAAGGATTTACTCTTATATACAGCCCTTCATAATCTGGTAAAGGAATCGTTGATACGATTAAGTCAAAATTCCCCTGGTCCTCATCCTTAAGCTCAAACAACGATGCACTCTTGATCGTACTGACTTCAGGGAGTTCCTGTTGAAGCCGTGTCGCAAGCATTTTAGATGTTCCTATTCCGCTTGAACATACTGCAAGAATATTTACTTCTCGCTTTTCGAACCGCGCATCAAGTGCTGATCCAAAATGTAATACTAGAAATCCAACTTCTTCTTCAGGAATGGTGACACCCGGGAATATCTCTTGAATCGCTTCATTTAAAAGCTGAAAGAGATCTGAATAGTCCTCTTTGATTTTATCGAGCAGTGGATTATGAATGTTCATATTCTGCCTGACTCTGTGAGTAGCCGGACCGAGATGTGTCACAAGTCCCTGTAGAAGGGATTCATTCGCTTCTAAATCTGAATCGAGACGAGTGTTCACATAACGAATTAACTCTTTTGTCTTGATTACAATCGGATAATTCGTTTCTTCAAGGTAATAATCACTCGTATTTCGTAACTTGGACCCTCGCAAATGCATCGTAATATAGCCGATTTCTGCTTCTGGAATTGGCACGTTGAAAAACGTTTCTAGTTTAGAGCCGATCAGTCTAGCAAAACTAAATTCCTTTGTGTTCTTTAACGTGCTTAAGTATTCTAGATCCATCTCAATTTTCTCACCCTTTTGAATGCGTTCCACAGCAAGTGCGAGATGTACGATTAAACCAATATAAGCACTGTCTGCAATCATATAAGGTAATTCATCGTTCACTTCATCAACTATTTTTTCTACCTTAAGCAGTTTATCTCTGTCTACAAGGCCAAGTAAGCGCTCGGAAGCAGACTCTAGAACCGCACCCTGAGATTTCTTTTGAATCGATTTCTTTAATAACGTAAAAAAATCCGAATCATTAAACTCAGAAGCAAGCAAGGAACTCATGGCGTGCCTTTTAAGGGCTTCAGTCCCTTCAACCTGTACGCCATATCCCCGCCTTCTTATTAATGAAAGCTGCATTTTCAAAAGCCAACCTTCAACTTTGTTCAAATCATTACTAACCGTTGCAACCGTTACTCTTAGGTCATTCGCAAGACTAACTAACTTAATAGGATCAGCTGATTCCAAGAGCTTGCATAGAATCAGCGTCTCCCGCTCCTGTTGTGTGTACTCAGTAATATCGAGGTCAAATATATACCTTATTAAGTCACTGCGCTTCGATTTCTCACCATCAACCTGAACGCCAACACCGGCTTTCTTAATTAATTTCAATTCATACTCAGCAAGTATATCCTCTACACCCGCTAAATCGCGATGAACAGTTCGTTCGCTTACTTCAAGTTCCTCAGCAATTTCTTTCACTGTAAAGAAATCGTTACTATTTAGAAGCAACTGGAGAATCCTTCGTTCCCTTGCTGAAATAAACACATGGTTCACCTCGAATTCCGGCTTTACCTATTTTTTAACGTTTCAACAAGCTCTTCGTATTTCGGACTATTCATAAAGTTCGCAACCGAGATATGCTCAGCATCAGGACGTTTTGCTTTCGCTCGATCAGTTAAATCTTGATGCGTCACAATTAAATCAGCATCATCAGGAAGGTTACTAATTGACGTGTTTGTCACTTCAATATCCTGTAAGCCTGCTTTCTTAAACTTATTACGAAGTACAGATGCTCCCATCGCGCTCGATCCCATACCTGCATCACATGCAAAGACAACCTTATTAATTTCTTTGTTACTAACCGGTTCCGGTGTAGTTTCTTCTTCTTTCACTGGAGCTTGTCCGGGCGATGATAATTCCGTAACAAGTTCATCGTATTTCGGACTGTTCATAAAGTTTTCAACCGAAATATGATGCACTTTAGGAAGTTTATCTTTGGCTCGATCCGTTAGATCCTGATGCGTGATAACAAGATCTGCATCATTCGGCAGGTTGCTAATTGACGTATTTGTTACTTCGATTTCTGTTAACCCTGCTTTTTTAAATTTATTACGAAGTACAGATGCCCCCATTGCACTTGATCCCATACCTGCATCACATGCAAAGACGACTTTCTGAATCTCTCCGTAAGAAGTTGTTTGTTCTTCTTTAGTATCTTCAATATTCGTTTTTAAGTTTGATGAAACGCTACTTTTCTTCCCTTTCATTGCTTCCATTTTCTCAGTTGCTTCTGAAATGTCTTCGCCAGTATCTTTTGATCTTTTCAAGATAAACGATGCAACAAGGAATGAAACTATTGTAGCAACAAGCACGCCTGCGATCACACCGAGATAACCTCCACGCGGTGTCATAATCATTAGCGCAAAAATACTACCTGGAGAAGGTGGTGCGATAAGTCCTGCATTAAAAATTGTTAAAGTGAATACTCCGCTCATTCCTCCAAGAATAACAGCAAGAAGTAAAGCTGGTTTCATCAAGATATATGGGAAATAGATTTCATGAATACCACCAAAGAAATGGATGATTGCTGCACCAGGTGCCGTCTGTTTTGCTGTACCTTTTCCAACAAACCAAAATGCAAGTAGAATCCCAAGACCTGGTCCTGGATTAGATTCTAATAAGAAAAGAATTGATTTACCAGTATTTGCAGCCTGTTCAATACCGAGCGGACTCAAAATACCGTGATTAATCGCGTTATTTAAAAATAGCACTTTAGCTGGTTCAATGAGAATACTTGCCAGAGGCAGTAAACCAGCATCGACAATAAGTTGTACTCCTGCTGCTAGTGCTTTATTTAGACCAAGCACCACTGGTCCAATGGCTACTGACGCTAGTATTGTCAAAATACCGCCGATAATCCCTGCTGAAAAATTATTAACAAGCATTTCAAAACCGGATTTGATCTTACCATGGATGGCCTCGTCAAATTTCTTAATCGCATAACCACCAAGTGGTCCCATTAACATAGCGCCTAGGAACATCGGAATATCTGCTCCGACAATGACACCCATTGTAGCTGTAGCACCAACTACTCCGCCTCGTCCGCCATAAACAATTTTACCCCCAGTGTAACCAATTAGGAGTGGAAGTAGATAGGTAATCATTGGACCTACTAACTCAGCTAGATTCTCATTTGGCCACCATCCAGTAGGTATAAATAGTGCCGTAATGAGACCCCAAGCAATAAACGCACCAATATTCGGCATAATCATACTGCTTAAATGACTACCGAACCGCTGAACCTTTACCTTAAATCCAGCTTTCTCTGTCGAGTTTTGTTCACTCATTATATATCCTCCCTTTCTCCGTACCGCTTAAAGCGTTTTCATTTCGTCAGGGGACTTGTTGACATTATCTTATAGTATTTTCGCTTAAATGAAGCCCTTATTCCCGGTACGCAAAGTCTCTCTTTGTCACTTACAATCATAAGTGCATTAAGGCCTGTTTACAACGAAATCCAAACCCAAATTCGGCACAGCACTTGTTGACACGATTAAACAACAAACGTTTTTCTACTAATAATTGGAGATTATTCTTTTCCATAAAGAAAAACCTCTGGAGATCCAGAGGTTTCATTTACGAATGCTGAGGTTCCGTTTCAGTTTGATAGCTGGAACTTTCTTTTTTCTTTCGTTCCCAGAGGATCGTTAAGCTGATAAGGGTAACTAGGATTGTTGCCCCCATATCAGACAGGATGGCAATCCATAACGTTAATAGTCCTGGAATTGTAAGCAGAAGTGCGATCAGCTTTAAACCAAGGGCAAGCGCAATATTAATCCGAATCGTGCGATTAACTCGTTTGGCAATAGATACAGCTTCTGGCAATTTACCAAAGTGATCCTGCATCAATACGATATCTGCTGTTTCAATCGCACTATCTGTTCCTTTACCCATTGCGATTCCTAGGTCAGCTGAAGCGAGGGCTGGGGCATCATTAATGCCATCACCGATCATCGCTACTTTTCCTTCACGCGTAAGCTGTTTCACTTTTTGAACCTTATCTTCCGGTAGAAGACCACCGAAATACGAACTTACGCCAACACGGTGAGCGACTTTCTCTGCTGTCTTCTCATGATCCCCTGTCAGCATAACGGTGTTCTTAATCCCTGCAGTATGAAGGGCCTTAATGACCGATTCACTTTCTTCTCTAATTTCGTCTGCGATGCCAAACATACCTAGGATACTCGTCTCATTTGCTACGATTACAAGCGTTAATCCATCACGTTTCATTTCTTCTATAGATGATTGTATATCGGTAGGGATTGAAACATGCCTAACACTTTTTTCATTTCCTACCCAATACTTTCCCCCATTAACCTCAGCAATAATGCCCTGACCCGAGACGGTTTCGATATTGCTTGCCTCTTTTTCACGATAGGGAAGGTCATTTACTTTCGACATAATCGCTTTTGCCAGCGGATGAGAAGAATGCT
The DNA here is from genome assembly GCF_039851965.1 of Pseudalkalibacillus hwajinpoensis. Taxonomy (NCBI): domain Bacteria; kingdom Bacillati; phylum Bacillota; class Bacilli; order Caryophanales; family Guptibacillaceae; genus Guptibacillus; species Guptibacillus hwajinpoensis. The sequence continues at coordinate 2,010,860 of NZ_CP156674.1, forward strand.
TTTCAACAGCTGCAGACACTGTCAGGAAATGTTCCCGATCATATATTTCGTACTTCTCAACGTATGGTGCACCTTTAGTAAGCGTACCGGTCTTATCAAAAGCGAGCGTATCAATTTTGCCCAGCTGCTCAAGATAGACCGATCCTTTTACGAGAATACCGTTACGGGCATTACGGGTAATACCTGAGATATTCGCGATTGGTGACGATAGAATTAGCGCACATGGACAACCTACAATTAGAACAGCCAGTCCTTGATAAAACGACTCTCCCCATATCCCACCTAAGAATAAAGGTGGAACAAGCATAACGAGGGCTGAAATAAGCATAATGATCGGGGTATAATATCTTGAAAAACGATTAATAAAGAGTTCTGTAGGCGTTTTTGTTTCCTGAGCTTCTTCTACTAAATGCAAGATCTTTGCGAGTGAGGAATCTTCATAAGCTTTCGTAATCTTAACACGAAGAATTCCTTCGTTATTAATACTCCCTCCAAAAACCGATTCCCCAGCACCTTTTTCTACAGGCATGGCTTCTCCGGTTATAGCCGCTTCATTTACAGAGCTATTTCCAGTTTCAACTACTCCATCTGATGGAATCTTTGCACCTGATTTAACAAGAACAAGATCGTTTACCTTTAGCTCATTAATGGAGACTGTTTCTTCTCTTCCATTTTTGATTAAAATGGCTTCTTTCGGAGCGATCTTAAGAAGCGATTCCATAGACTTTCTCGCCTTCTCCATCCCAAGCCCTTCAAGGTATTCATTAAGACCAAATAGGATCGCGACAAGAGTTCCTTCCTTCCACTCTCCAATAGATACAGCTCCAATTAAGGCGATGGTCATCAATGCTTCAATATTAAATGTAAGCTTTGTTAAATTTCTTAGTCCTTTAATAAATGTTTGGTAACCGCTCAAAATAATAGCTGCTAGATAAAACGGTACACCTGAAATATTACTCATCCCGTCCAAAAGAAGAGCAAGGATGAAGACACCAGTAGAAATACCAAGATACAACTTTATTTTTGTATGATTATGATTCTGTTCATGATTATGCCCTTCATCTTCTTTAATAAGAGAAGCATGATCTGAAGCTAGAATCTTCTTAACTTGTTCGAGGTTGACTTTCTCATCGAGTTTCAATTTCCCCGAGTTATACTGAATGTGAGCTGTTTCACCATGTTCAAGTTTATGAATCTGTTGTTCGATGCCAGCTGCGCATTTGGGGCATGATAACCCTTTAAGTCGGTACTCTTTCATCGATGTGCACTCCTTTCTTCAACATTTCTTTCTATTCTATATTATTCAATATATGAGCATGTGTTCATATTAAGCTAATTACAATATTACTGAATCTTATGGATGATGTCAAAAGAATTTATGAGAAATCTGAAGGTAAAGAGATAATAAAAGTATTCCCAGACTTGTATACAAAAACAACTCCCTCTTAAAAACTCGTCCTTTTACTTTGCCTATTATTTCATGAATCGCTACGTAAGATAAAGAACCTATAGCAATCCCCATAAAAATACCATTCACGTGATTCGACTGAAGGGATTCCAAGCCTAACCAGGCAGATAGCGCTAAGACAATCGTTACCACGCAAGCAGCCACTAACACAAACACGCCGTTAATTCCACTAATTCTAGTTAGAATATACAGGGCGACCCCTTCTGGTAGATGATGGATGAACAACGCTAGAAGTAGCGCCATTCCAAATTCCCCGCTGTTACTGTTCATTCCAAGCGCAATTCCTACTGGTATATTGTGAGATAGAATAGCAAATACGAATGCGATAAGAGGGAGATAGCTTTTTTCACTAAACTTCACATGGAGGGCGCTATCCATACAAATAAATAAACTTAAAGAAAGCGAAACCCCGACGAGGAGCGCCCAGAAATTAAATAACTGTACGCTCTCCGGTATCAATTCAAGTGAAATAACACCGATTAACATTCCCCCACAGATTAAATAGAGCGCTTCTAAACGATGCTGATAATATGTATAAGCCCACAAACCTGCAGCTGAGCCAAGGATCAACCCGCCAAAACCAATGAAAAAAAGATTAATCAAAGTAGGGATTATCATCGGTTCATATCACTCCTTTTTTGCTATGGAGGGGTCAGACATGTGTCTGATCCCCATCAGCGCATTATATTAACAGGAGCGGAAACTTATGATTTAAAAAGCCGGAGAAAGGATTCCTCCTCTTCTCCGGCTTACTGTTTAAACGATATCATATCCCTGTTCTTCGACTGCTTCATTCATGGCTGAGACAGAGACAGTAGAAGGATCATACGAAACATTTGCTGTGCCTTCTTCTAAATTCACTTCCACATCCGAGACTCCTTCAAGTTCTTTCAACGCTGTTTTTACAGCAGATTTACAGTGACCACATGTCATACCTTCGATTTTCAGTGTAGATTGTTCCATTATCATTCTCCTTCCATGAAATAGTTAAAGCTTAATACGTTTTAAGCGAAGCGAATTTGTCACAACGGATACGGAACTGAACGCCATCGCTGCTCCTGCCACCCACGGTGCTAATAGACCAATAGCGGCAATTGGAACACCAATCGAATTATAGAATAGCGCCCAGAATAAATTCTGACGGATATTACGCATCGTTTTCCGACTTAAGTGAATCGCTTTTGGAATATGTTCAAGATCTCCGCCAACGAGTGTAACGTCTGCGGTTTCAATCGCAACGTCTGTTCCAGTTCCAATCGCCATTCCAATGTCAGCCGTAGCAAGAGCTGGGGCATCATTAATGCCATCTCCAACCATTGCAACCCTCTTCCCTTGCTCCTGTAATTCCTTCACTTTATTTGCTTTTTCCTCAGGCAGGACTTCCGCAAACACACCGTTTAGCTCAACCTGTTTACCAATGGCTTCAGCAGTTCGTCTGTTATCACCAGTAATCATGTACACGTCGATACCAAGCGAGCGCAACTCTCGGATCGCATTTTTTGAAGTCTCTTTAACGGTGTCTGCTACTGCAATAATCCCCTGCACTTCACCATCAAACGCAATAAACATTGCGGTCTTACCTTCAGTTTCAAATTCAGCCATTTGCTCTTCAAATTGAGAGAACGCAATTTGCTCCCGCTTCATAAGCTTTCTCGTACCTACAAAAATCTGCTTCTCTTGAACAGCAGCCACAATACCATGGCCAGGTACCGCCTCAAACTGTTCTGCTTCTTCTACCTTTACCTCTTTCTCCAATCCGTATTGAACAATCGATCTTGCCAGAGGGTGCTCCGATGCTTTTTCTGCCGCAATCAATCGTTTTAAAACGTTCTTCTCATCATCTCCAAATACGATAAAATCGGTCACTTCTGGCTTCCCTTTTGTGATCGTTCCTGTTTTATCAAGCAAGATCGCATCAACCTTATGGGTTCCTTCCAGAAATTCCCCGCCTTTGAAAAGAATCCCCTGCTCAGCACCTTTTCCAGTCCCTACCATAATTGAGGTTGGTGTTGCTAAACCGAGCGCACAAGGGCAGGCAATCACAAGTACAGCAATCCCTGCTTCTAGAGCCTGTGGTAAATTGTATGGATCAACAAGGAAATACCAGACAAGAAACGTAATCGCTGCAATCGCAACTACAATTGGAACAAAAATTCCTGAAATTACGTCTGCCATTCTTTGAATTGGGGCCTTTGACCCTTGAGCTTCTTCCACAATTCTTATTATTCCAGCAAGCGCAGTATCTTTACCAACCTTCTCTGCCCTCATCGTTAACGTGCCATTTTCATTCATTGTAGAACCGATCACACTTGAACCTTCAGCTTTTTCAATCGGAATCGATTCTCCAGTTATCATGGATTCATCTACTGATGAAGCTCCCTTTTTAACGATACCGTCTACAGGGATTTTCTCACCAGGACGAACGACGATCATATCACCGACTTGAACTTGATCAACAGGCACCTTTACTTCAACACCCTCACGAATTACACTTGCTTCTTTCGCCTGAAGATTAAGAAGCTTTGTGATCGCCTGTGTTGTTCTTCCTTTCGCAAGGTCCTCAAATAGCTTTCCGACTAAAATAAGCGTAATGAGAATCGCGCTTGTTTCAAAATATAAAGAAGGATTGTAAGATGGATTAAGGTAACTTCTGATCCCTTCAATGACGCTGTAAAAATAAGCTGCTGATGTTCCAAGCGCTACCAGAACATCCATATTCGCACTTTTGTTTACCAGTACACGATAGGCCCCTGTATAAAATGGAGCGCCGATGTAGAACTGAACCGGTGTTGCCAGAAGAAACTGAAACCACCCCATCATCAGTAATTCCGGTACCGGAATAGCCGTATCGAATGGAAGGTGAGCAAGCATCGTGTATAACAATGGCAACGACAGGATAGCAGAAATCATTAAATGAAGCTTTTTCTTCTTTATCTCTTCATCCTTATGGGACTTCTGATCGTCTCGATCTTTCTTTACTACCGCTTCATACCCTAATTTCTTAACCTTTTGTAAAATATCATCGATTGTAATTGCACCAGGTTGATAGTCGACTACACCAGATTCAGTTGTCAAATTTACAAATGCCGTGTCCACACCTGTCGTACGATTCAATCCTTTTTCAATCCGGGTTGAACAAGCCGCACAAGTCATTCCATGGATATCAAGCTCAACTCTTTCTTTACGAACACCATACCCTAGTTTTTCAATTTTGCTAACAATATCCTCTGTCTTTACCTTCTCCCCATCATACGTGACGCTTGCTTTTTCCATCGTGAGATTGACGTTTGCTTCAACGCCATCCATCTTATTTAATACTTTCTCAATTCTTGATGAACATGACGCACAGGTCATACCGGTTACATCAAGAGACAACTGCTTCCTAGTACCCAAAGCTCTCACCTCCTTATTTGGAGAATTGTTGGATCACCTTCATTAATTCCTCAATATGATGATCACCGTCACCTTCTTGTATCGAACTCGCTACACACGTTTTCGTATGTCGCTCGAGTAACGTATACCCAACCTTTTTTAATGCAGCTTGAATGGCTGATAGCTGGATAAGGATATCAACACAATACCGATCATCCCCGACCATCTTTTGTATACCACGTATTTGACCTTCAATTCGCTTTAATCGATTCTGTAGCTGTTGCTTTTCTTCTTCCGTTCTTGGTTCAGAGGGACGCTTATCTGGTTGCACTGAGAGGTTTTCTTCTTCCAAACCGATCAACTCCTTCTGGTTTTCTTACAACCAATATACCCCCCTTAGGTATAAGAGTCAACTACAATGCTCCTCTTTTATCCAAAGAAAAAATCCTGCATTTTAGCAGGATATATAGATTGACGGTTGTTCTTTCCTTTATCCCCGCTCGAGTGGTAGCGTCATACAACGGATACCTCCGCCTCCATTTTCGAGCTCATTAACCTCTACTTCCACTAATTTTTTCTTTTTCAATGTTGGATGGTTTTTAAATAGGCTTTTGTTAGCTTTCGTACTAATCAATATGGTTTCAGGATTCAGGTTTAAGAAATTGATATCCGCAATGGTATGTTTGATATGCTCTATCCACTCTACAGCAAACCCGTGCCTGTTCAAAAAGTCACCTGTCATTTGAAAGCTAAACCCATCTTCTCTCCGAACCAGAACAGGAAAATAACTCATATAGCTTTTCGCAATAAACACGTCAGCCCCCGCTACATTACCATTCATATCAAGGTGCATCGTATCAGGGCGTCTCGGTAAATCGATAAGCCCAATTTCTGAAAATCCAGCTTGAAATAAATGCCCTTGCAACGCTTCCACACTCTCAATGCTTGTCCGAATACCCGTATTAATGAAGACGGCATCTTTATTCAATACCATCACATCTCCGTATTCCAGAGCTTTTAACTTATTATTGGCTTGAATGAGGAACTTCTTTTCATCAAACCACTCCTGGAAAATCCGATGAGACTGAAAATATTCCGGACGCCTCATCGATGTGCCAGCAGCCCCAGGAAGAAGGATGTGCCCAAACACACAGGCGAGATCACGCACAAAGCACCGATTAATTAGCTTCTCGTTAAGCGCTAAGTCATCTGTCGATAAATAAGTGGAGTAATCCACTACTATGACTCCCGCTTTCTCCATTACGCTAACCATCTCTTCATGGTTCCTTCTTGCCTTTTCTTGATCGACCTGCTTTTCCCACTGCACGTCCGTTGCTGTTTGTTGATCAGAAACTTCTAAAATCGAGGGAGAACATACAACTACCGTTTTCAACTCATCTTGTTCATTCCAGCAGTTTAGATTGAACTTCATCGCTTTAGCTCCTTTATGACTCATCATCTTTCTTACTGTCTCCTCTAAAAGAAAAAGGATACTTTCTCGGGTCAAGTATAGCGATCCAAAATGCTGGTTCCTCCGTAATGATTGCCTATTTACTAACAGGGTGTGGAACGTGGATTGTGTATCAAGCTCTCGCTAACATGAGTGCCAAACATCCTGAGAAAGGATCATTTCGTACATACGCTAAACAAGCTTTTGGTTCATGGGCAGGTTTTAGCAACGGCTGGGTTTACTGGTCATCCGAAATGCTTATCACGGAAGCCAACTAACCGCTCTTGCGATATTCGCTCAGTTCTGGTTCCCCAACGTTCCGATCTGGATAACCGCATCCATTTTTGCAGCACTTGGCCTTGTAATTATTTTAGTAGGAGTTCAGCTTGTAGAACGAATGGAGAACCTTTTCGGTATTATGGAGGTCGCCGCCATCGTAATGTTCTTGATCACCGGTGCAGCGGCACTACTTGGTTGGCTCGATCCACTGGAGAGTTCAGCCTCACCTCAAACGCCATCGTTATTTTCAACTAACGGGGTCGGGCTATGGATTGCACTGCTTTACGCATTCTATGCGTTTGGCGGTATTGAGGTCATGGGGTTGATGGCACAGGAGTTAAAGGATCCAAAAGACGCACCAAAAGCCGGAAAGATCATGTTATCGATATTAACGATTATCTATGTTTTGTCATTTGCTTTAGTATTGAAACTCACTCCAACTAAGGAATTAACCTTGATGAAAGTCCTTTTCTCACAGCCTTAACACAATATGATCTACCGTGGATTCAACACGTGTTTAACGCTATTTTAATCATTGCTGGATTTTCAACGATGGTTGCTTCTTTATTTGCCGTCACTTCTATGGTCGTTACGCTCGCAGAAGAAGGTGACGCTCCTGCCTTTTTCGCAAAAAAAAGCAGAAAGGTCTCGCTTCCTGCTTTTGGACTGACCACACTGCTTGTTATAATTTCGATTGGAATAGCATTGCTTCTACCCGAGAATATTTTCGAATACATGACCACTGCTGCTGGATTAATACTCCTGTATAACTGGGTTTTCATTCTTTTTTCTTACCAAAAGCTAATGGCAAACACTAAGAGTGACTATATTAAATTCGTGCTGGCTTTATTCTGATTTTCATAGCTGTCATCGGAACACTATTTGATCAGATCAGTCGAGCTGGTTTTTTTGCGAGTATCGGTTTTATCCTCATCATAGCCGCTGCTACTTATTTTAAGCTGAAGAGAAAGCCAAGTTATGAACGGATTCCCTTCCATTTATTCTTCAATGCAGTAAAGGGACATTTAGATAGTGAAGAATCATCATCAGATAAGAAATACTGCTCCCACTCATAATTATCCTGCTCTCCATACCACTTTAACGCTGGATGAGCCTCAATCCCATCATACGAAAGAAGTCGTTTGCGAATCGCCTTCTTTAGCTTCTTTCCAAACGCGGTCTCCGCATTGATCTCATCAAACACCCACCGAGGTTGAAAAGCAATAAGAAAGTAGGGAAAGTGTCGACTTTTCCTAACCGAATGGGCAGGTGTTGCACAGAAAGCAAAATAAGGTTCCCCATTAAAACAGAACTCCCATTCAGAATTATGTGGGTCTTTCGGTATGTGTCCTGGCCATGGTTTCTCATCCAATTCATGAACTTTATTTATAAGAGTCCAGAATAATGATTGAAACTTGTCTACACTTGCTTCTTGTGGGGCAATCAACCTTGAATCAAATAACACAACCAGCGATGTATACTTCCCAGTATCCCGCGAAACTTCACTGTATTGCTTTAATAATATTCCTAATTGATTACTTGATTCATCATCTTGTGGATCACCCGCAAAACCAAAACGTAGTGTGTCGTTATGAAACCCCAGCTTGCCTGGAATACATGGATATGGGTTTTCGTTATCTTCAATCATTTCTTTAAAATAGGTAAAGGCGGAAAACTTCCAGTCATCAAATTCTTCTCGATGTCCTTCAATCCATCTCTTTGTATACAACTCCATAAATGCGCCCTCCTTAATCCTATACGCGTTATCCTATTAGGAGGGAAAACATTAGGTGTCTGTCTATCCAATTAACATTCTGATGGCCTGACCACCAAAATAAATGCCAAATCCGATTAAGATCAATCCTGAAAGTATTGAAATTCGCTTTAGAATTTCAGGATTAATCCAAACCCTCGCATCTGTCGCAACAGTAGCCATTGTTAGATCCCATGCTGCAATACCAATAAATATCCCAAAGCTATAAACGAGAAGCTGTGAGGTTCCATATACGTTTGTGCAAGAATCGATCCATAAATCCCCAACCAGAATAAAATATTTAACGGATTCGATATGGCCATAAAGAAACCGATTCGAAACGATTTAATGTTTGTTTCCTGACCACCATCTTTCCGCTCCCCTACAATAGAATCAGATTTCATAATGCTTTCAATTCCGGTATACGTTAATACAAAAAAACCAAATAACCATAGGAATGTTTTCATAAATGGCGTATCGACAATATGCGCAAGTCCAAAGTAAATGAGCATCATAAAAATTCCGTCCGCTACCATAGCTCCAAACCCTACCAGCCAGGCATTCATAAATCCGAAACGAATCCCTCTGTCCAACTGTCCTGCATTGATCGGTCCCATTGGTGCTGATAGAGACAATCCCAACAATATATAACTGACGAAAAATGCTCATATTCAACCACCCTTCAGCTTATTCCGTATCAGTCTATTCGGACATGCCTGTAAGTATTAATTCCGTTTCACACCAAAAAAAGCTTGAACGCATCAGCGCTCAAGCTTTCCTTATTACTGCATTCTGCCCTGTTGGACCGGTGCATAGCTTTGAAGCATTGTATTCATATCCTGCTCCATTAGTTGGGGTACCTGATAATAACCATGTTTGTTCTGGTAAAGAAAGATTTCATAACTCTGTTCAATAAAATTCGGTACACTATCAGCCACAACGCGGCGGAGCACAGGATTTGTCATCTCAAGAGCGGTCATCGTTAAAAGAGAAGCTAATGATTTCGTATGCCCCAGCATATAAGCTGATAATCCCTGATCTGATAGATCGTTCACAGACTGATTCGGCTTCTTAGGCTGACCGGGCTTAACCCCATACACCACATCATTGTTTTGCTGCATCTTATATTGCTGAGTTGGTGTCATAGGATCTTGACCTGTTTGAAAGCTTTGGACAATCGTATTGTACATTGTTATTACAAACGAAGATTGGCGCTGCAGAATCCCCTTCAATTCTGGATCCTGAATGTGCTGATCATACATCTGGTATTGATCCAGCATATTGATAATTCCCGCAATAACCTCATGGGCATCAAATAATTCATGCCCTCCGTGATTGTGATTTTGAATGGAATTTGTGTTCTGCGCCATTGGAGTGCTAGTTTGCATCTGCTGATTCACTTGGGTTGGACGCTGCATTTGTATTCCTCCTTCTTAAGGTTAGGTACAGCTTTTACTATCTCCAACTTCCTTCTAACAGATGTACGACGGCAAAGAAAGAACGACCATTTCAGTTCGAAATGACCGTTCTCTCAAATAAATATCTATTCAACAGTTACTGATTTTGCAAGGTTTCTTGGCTTATCCACGTCACATTCTCTGTGCAGTGCTGCATAGTATGCAAGCAGTTGAAGCGGCACAACAGATGCAAGCGGTGTAAGGTGCTCATGAACCTCATCAAGAACAATAGTGTCGCCTTCTTCATCAAGACCCGCTAGCGAGATAATACATGGTGAAGCTCCACGAGAAACAACTTCCTGTACGTTTGAACGGATGCTTCCGTTAACGTGTTTTTGGGTCGCAAGTGCGATAACAGGCGTTCCTTTTTCAATAAGAGCAATTGTACCGTGCTTCAACTCACCACCAGCAAAGCCTTCAGCTTGAATGTAGGAAATCTCTTTAAGCTTAAGTGCTCCTTCAAGACATACATAATAATCGACTCCACGGCCAATAAAGAACGCATTACGTGAAACAGAAAGGAAATTACGCGCAACGCCCTCGATCATTTCCTTCTGATCAATCATTGACTCCATTGCAGTCGCGACAATACCAAGCTCCTGAATAGGGTTGAAGTCAAGCTTCATTCCTTTAGCCTGTGCAGTATCTACAGCGAGTAGTGTTAGTACTGCCATTTGTGCAGTGTATGCTTTGGTTGAAGCAACTGCGATTTCAGGCCCTGCATGCGTGTGAAGTGTATAATCTGCTTCACGAGAAAGCGTTGATCCTGGTACGTTTGTAATCGTAAGCGACTTGAAACCCTTTTTCTTCACGTTTACAAGTACTCCACGGCTGTCTGCTGTTTCACCACTTTGTGAAATAAAGATAAAGAGTGGTTTCTTTGAAACAAGCGGCATGTTGTAAAGGAACTCACTTGCAATATGCACCTCAACAGGCACCTCTGCAATATTCTCAATAAGTTGTTTACCAACAAGACCTGCATTGTAACTTGTGCCACATGCAATGATGTAAATGCGATCGGATTCCTTCATAGCTTCACGAATATCTTCATCGAGTTTGATGTTATCATTGTCATCTTTATACTTCGTAATGATGTTACGAATCGCAAGCGGTTGCTCGTCGATTTCTTTCAGCATATAGTGAGGATACGTTCCCTTTTCGATATCACTAGCATCAATTTCTGCAGTGAATGGCTCGCGCTCCATCACATTGCCGTTCATATCTTTAATCGTGACAGAATCACGTTTTACAATCACAACTTCTTCATCCATAAGTTCGATGAATTTGCTAGTTACTTGCAGCATTGCCATTGAATCACTTGCCACTACGTTGAACTCATCACCAATTCCAACAAGAAGTGGGCTTTTATTCTTCGCTACGTATAATGTTTCTGGATTTTCATTGTCAATTAGTGCAAGTGCATAAGAGCCATGAAGTTCTTTCAATGTCTGATGGAAAGCATCCTCCACAGTCATATTTTGTTCATCGACAAGGTTTGCAATCAGTTGAACAACAACTTCAGTGTCTGTTGCACTTACAAAATCAACTTCGGATAAGAAGTCACGTTTGATTTGTTGATAGTTTTCAATTACACCGTTATGAACAAGTGTGAAACGTTCAGTAGTGCTCTGATGTGGGTGAGCATTCACCTGACTTGGTTCACCGTGTGTTGCCCAGCGTGTATGTCCAATACCTGCTGTTGCTTCCACACTTGTATCCACCGCTTTTCTAAGATCGGCTATGCGGCCTTTCTCTTTAAAAAGGTGTAGTCCACCGTCATTAAGAAGCGCAATACCAGCTGAGTCGTACCCACGGTATTCAAGCTTCTCCAGACCTCGTAATAGAATTTCTTTAGCATCCTGATTTCCAATATATCCAACAATACCACACATGTAAAAGTCCTCCTTCAGTTGAAGGAGCAGGCGTACAGCGGGGCAGACCTGCCCCTTCTTTTCCGATTAATAGCTTTTTGTCACCATGGCTTTGCTTTTGTTCAGAAAGTCACCTCTCTGTTTTTCACAAAACCGTTCGATTGTGGTGTAGCAATCGAGAGGTATCCGCCGATGATCGATAAACCTCTTCCTCGTCAACTGCTTTCTTCCGTTCGAAAACAGTCCAGGCGCTTTTAATTACAAACTAACCTAACTCCCCTCTCTTTCCCTTCTTGAATAAGTTTAAACATAACTATTATACTACATCAATTGTAAAATGCTGGTCAATTCTTTTTTTCATTTTGTTTCATTAACTTTCAATACGAGAGAAAGGGTTATTAAAGATATTAAAATGTATGCATATGTGGCTTGATCTGTGCCACATATGCATACCATTCGTACAAAGTGTGCGTTTTTGTCGATTAAGCGCCAAGTTCCTGCTCAACCATCTTTACAACACGGTCTACGTATTCTTCACAGAGCTCTTTTGTTGGAGCTTCAGCCATAACGCGTACTAGTGGTTCTGTGCCTGAAGGACGAACCAGAATTCGGCCTTCGCCGTTCATATCGCTCTCAACCTGCTGAATCGTTTCTTGAATATGCTCGTTCGTATCCACTTTTGTTTTATCCGTTACTCTTACGTTCACAAGCGATTGCGGATATTTCGTCATTTCACCTGCAAGCTCTGATAAAGATTTATTGGTTACTTTTATAATGTTAGCTAGTTGAAGCGCCGAGAGCATGCCATCGCCGGTTGTAATATGATCAAGGAAGATAATATGCCCAGACTGTTCACCACCAAGGTTATAGCCTTCTTTACGCATCTCTTCCATTACATAGCGGTCGCCAACTTTTGTTTGAAGTGACGTGACACCTGCTTCTTCCATTCCTTTATGGAAACCAAGGTTACTCATCACTGTAGAGACAACCGTGTCATGGCGAAGACGCTTCTGGTCTTTCATAAACTTAGCAACGATAAACATGATTTGATCGCCATCAACGATTTCTCCATTTTCATCTACTGCAATCAGGCGATCGCCATCTCCATCAAACGCAAATCCGAGATCGGCATTTTTTTCTTTTACGAACTCGGCGAGCGTTTCAGGATGCGTTGAACCTACGCCATCATTAATATTTGTTCCTGTCGGATTTGTACCGATTGTAGAGATATCTGCCTCAAGATCTGCAAACAAGTGAGCTGCGAGAGATGATGTTGCACCGTGTGCACAGTCAAGCGCAATGTGAAGACCAGAAAAATCTTCATCCACAGTTTGCTTTAAGTATTGAAGATATTTCTGACAACCCTCGAAATAGTCACTTACAATCCCAAGATCTGATCCAGTAGGACGCGGAACCGTATCTTCATCGCCATCAATAAGCGCCTCAATTTCGTCTTCTTGAGCATCAAGAAGCTTAAAGCCATCCGGGCCAAAGAACTTAATACCATTATCTCCAACTGGATTATGAGAAGCAGAAATCATCACACCAGCTTGCGCACTAAGTGCCTTTGTCAAATGAGCAACTCCCGGAGTTGATATAACACCAAGACGCATGACTTCAGCGCCTATGGACAATAGTCCTGCAACTAATGCACCTTCCAGCATATATCCTGAAATGCGTGTATCACGCCCGATTAAAATTTTAGGTTTTTGTGCATCTTTCGTTAATACATATCCACCAAAACGGCCAAGTTTAAATGCAAGTTCAGGAGTTAGCTCAGTGTTTGCTATACCTCGCACACCATCTGTACCAAAATATTTTCCCATCGTTATATTCTCTCCTTTATTATCATGCAATTCGTAATACTAGGATGTACTATTTTCTATCGTAAGAGTGACCTTTTTAGGTGAACCGGTCCAACGAACATAGGATGGTCCGTTCCATTGTAAATTCAATTCATGATTACCTTCAGAAAGCCCGCTTGCATCAATATAAGCCTGAAAATCATTGGTTTGAACATTTTCAAGCACACTGGCATCACCATACAAAGTCATATCAGTGACACCATTGTCTGGTTCTGAAACATTGGCAGTTAGCCCTTCAGACACGCCGGTAACCTCAATGGGAACGTCATTGAAAGCTCTCTCATCCTCTTTGCCTACTTTAATCGTTGCTTTAACTTTTTCCGGATCAACTTTCTTCATACCTTCCGGAACAGGAATATCAAGTTCAACTGTTGTATCTTTCGAAATATCTGATAGATCTAACGGAATACCATCCAAAAATTCCAATTTTTCGAGATCTTCCCGAGGTCCAAATACGGATACTTCAGCAGGATCAAGTTCAATTGACGAGATGCTGATCCCTTCAGGAAGCTTCCCCTCCTGATCAAGCTTAATCGGTACTTTCTTGAAAGGTGCTTTTATCGGTACTTTCACATCAACCACTGCTGGATCAATCGAAAGCCCCTGTATTTCATCCATATTCGCATCATACACGTTCAGTGTAATCCGTTCATTGACCTCTTCCTTAGCACCACTTACATCAACATACCCTCTAACAAAAGCAACTTTTTCAAGCTTCGACCTCGCCCCCGTCACAGTAACTGTTTTAGGAGATACGATTGGCTCTTCGGTTGTATAACCTTCTGGAAGCTCTTCTTGTTTTAGCAAGTTAATACCAGCCTGAAAGTTAGTTGCTTTCTTTTCTTCAATCGTCACCGAAACTCTGACTGGATCAATGGTCACATCTACATTCTCAGGAAAATCGCGGTGTTTCACCGTGACAAGATGCTGCCCTGGTGTTAAATTACGCAAATCTACATAAATTTCTTTGTTGGTAAGCTTTGAAAGCATAACACCATCTGTACGACCTTCGACAATCACATCTACCGTTTCAGGTAGATCAGATACCACCACATTTTCCTCATCATACAGAATTTCAAGTTCCATGTCAGTTATTCGTTCAGTTTCGGACTCCGGCTCTAGAAAGCTTTCTCCCCTCGATGTCGTAGATGCATCCGGCATAGCGACAATTGTGTAGAGCATAAGAGCGAGAAGAAAAGAGATGATTTTGACAAACCAGTTACTCGTTAACAATTTGTCCATTACTTTTTCCCCCTCCAATTGCTAAAGCGGTTGGAAGTCTCGGTTTTCGAAATAGCAGGGTTTAATTCTGTAATCAGTAACTCTCGTAATACTTCCTCAGATAAATTTCGATGGAGTTCTCCATTCTTTGTCAGGGAGATGCTCCCAGTCTCTTCAGAAACCACCAGAGTAAGGCTGTCTGTAACTTCGCTAATGCCGAGCGCTGCTCGGTGTCTTGTTCCAAGCTCTTTCGATATAAAAGGACTCTCGGATAATGGTAAGTAGCAGGCTGCAGCTAGAATTTCATCTTTTTTCATAATGACTGCTCCATCATGCAGTGGTGTATTTGGTATAAAAATATTAATTAGAAGTTCTGAAGTCAGTTTAGCATTCATAGGAATTCCAGTCTCTACATAATCATTTAGTCCTGTTTCCCGCTCAATAGAGATCAGTGCACCAATACGACGTTTTCCCATATATGAAGAAGATTTAATGATCGCTTCGACCATCTTGTTAGTCTCTTCTTCCTCAACGGCTGATCGAGTAAAAAATCGCCCTCTCCCTAGTTGTTCAAGAGCTCTTCGTAACTCTGGTTGAAATATAATAATGATAGCGAGAAGACCATAGAGAACCACCCGTTCCAATATCCAGTGCAGGGTATTGAGCTCGAAAAAGCTGCTTAAAAACCATGCTGCAATAATCACTGTTATTCCCTTTAAGAGCTGAACAGCTTTAGTGCCTCGAATGAGCATAATAATCTTATATATCACATAGGTAACAAGTAAAATGTCTATTATTTCAGTTATGTAATCAAATACATTAACATTTGCAACAGGCAGCACGGCTCTTCCTCCAAACGTATTGTATTTAGCCTGATGTACACTTCAATACTTTGCTAAAATACATTTATAACTTTTTAATTATATCACAAATATCACACGTTCAAAAAACAGCACATTTTCTCTTATACTAAATAAACCGCCCAGATGGACGGTTATTTAGAATCTTCCTCAGTGAAAAAATTTCCCAATTCGTTAAAAATATTCTTCAACTGGTACCAGGTCCAATCAAGGATATGATCGACTTCTTTAATATCGCCGGTAACCTGTCCGGCAGAGGCCATATACTGCTCACCGTTTATGACCAGCACATCTCCTCTAACCTGACCTTCTATTTCAAGATTGCGGTTCTTTACGGTTAAATCACCTTCAACCACTTCACCCTCTGGTACAATCACCGTATTGGTTTCTTGATCAAACCTCAGGTTACCAGACAACGCAGACAGCTGGTCCTCACTCGTCCAGGATGAATAGACTGATCCGGCCATTAAAGCCAGAAACAAAACAGCCGCCGTTACGATTGGATGCGACTTCAACCAGCGCTTAATCCAGAAAGTTCGTTTCTCCTGTGGAAGCTGCTGCATTACCTTTGATGTAAAACCATCGGGTGCCTTCATAGAAGGCGAGCTGAGGAGAAACGATTGCGTTTTCTTTAATTCTTCATAATGTTCTTTGCAATCACCGCATGTTTGTAAATGATCAAATAGCTGACGTCGCTGCTCCTTTGTCGCTTCTTCATCAAGAACATTATGCATGATCGCAATTATTTCTGCAGGGCATTTCATAGCTTCTCCCCCTTTCTCATTGCTCTCGAAGCTTCTTCCTAAGCGCTTCTCTACCTCGATGTATTCGGGTTTTCACTGTACCAAGTGGAAGGTCCAAAATTTCACTAATTTCTTTCAGTGATAATTCTTGAATGTATTTCAGAGTAATTGCACTTCGATACTTCGGTGGAAGACTCAAAATTGCACGATGTATATCGTTCTGCGCTTCAAGGGAAACAACTTCATCATCAGGAAGCTCTTCTCCTGAAGAAATTTGGGAATACATCGTTAGCCCATCCGTTCCAGAGATTTCAGCATCAAGGTAATAGTCCGGCTTCTTTTTACGCATCCGGTCAATTGACAAATTCGTAGCAATCCGATACAACCACGTGGAGAATTTTCGATCAATTTGATAACGGTCGATATTCGTATATGCACGAATAAACGCCTCCTGTGCCACATCCTCTGCCTCTTGCCTATTACCAAGCATTCGGTAAGTTAGAGTATAGACTCTGTCTTTGTAGAGCTCCACAAGCTCCCCAAACGCGTTATGATCTCCTTTTCTCACTTGCAATATGATTCGTTTTACAATGGCATCCATATCTTCTCTCAACCCCCGCTGATTCCTGCGGCTATTATAGTTACGTATCAGGAAAAACAAAGTTTCAATTTTTTATAAAAACTTTTTTAAATCGTCCTCCCCTATTTTAGCACGATTGTTTTAATGTTTTTAATGAAATTACATATATTCCTAAAAAAAAGGGTTTATCACTAAAAAAATGTGGGTATCTAGGGAATAAATTATGGAAAGGGTGGTTCGGCTTATGGTCAGGTTGAATCGAAGAATGAACTTCCGGATCGTACGGGATGAAGATTATTTGCTTGAAGAAATTGAAGCTTCTCGTAAGAAAATGAATTTATTAGCCAGAAATCAGCCCTTAAGCTCTAATGAAATTATAGAAATCAGTACTTACCTTGATTATTTATTGAATGAATATGATCAATGTCGGAATAAAAAAATAGCGGCTCTCTAATTGAGAAAGCCGCTGTTTTCTTATCTTATTTTAATTTTTCTCCGAACAATGAGCCCATTAAAGCAACAGCCACTGTAGCTGTTTTGTTCTTCTCATCGAGGATAGGGTTCACTTCAACAAACTCTGCAGAAGTAAGGATATCTGATTCAGCAAGCATCTCCATTGCGAGGTGGCTCTCACGATAGCTAATCCCCCCCAGAACTGGTGTACCAACACCTGGTGCATCATGCGGATCAAGTCCATCGAGATCCAGACTCAAGTGAACCCCATCAGTACCTTTGGAAACATACTCAATGGCTTCCTCCATCACCTTAGTCATTCCCATACGATCAATTTCATGCATGGTGTAAACTTTGATACCTTTTTCTTTAATTAATTCTCTCTCTCCCTCATCAAGGGAACGAGCACCAATAATGACAATATTCTCTGGCTTAACCTTAGGACTATACCCAGAAATACCAGTTAACGACTCGTCACCAATTCCAAGGCTCACAGCAAGTGGCATTCCATGAATGTTACCGGATGGGGAGGTGGCTGAGTCATTTAAATCTCCATGGGCATCATACCAGATAACGCCCAGATTTTCATAATGACGGGCAACCCCAGCTAGCGTTCCAATCGCAATACTATGATCCCCTCCAAATACAAGCGGAAAACGCTTACCATTAACAACTTCACTCACCACGTTTGAGAGATTCTCACTCGCATCCGCTACTTCTTTCAAATTCTTTAATTGATGATCCTGTTCTTCAGGCGGCTGCTCAGGTCGACCGATTTCAATATCCCCAAGATCTTCAATGTCATAATTTAATTTCGTTAAGCGCTCAACAATTCCTGCATAGCGAATCGCACTAGGTCCCATGTCCACCCCGCGCCTCATCTGTCCAAGATCCATTGGTACTCCTATAATCGAAAGTTGTTTATTCAATATGTAGTCCTCCTCGTATCTTAGTCTCTCTCTATTCTACCCTTATCTTCTTGAATGACTCAACTGGACAGGTCTATGAATAACTATTCATATAATTAGAGTAATTCGAACAGATATCGGATATTTATAAGCAATCCTTTTCCCTTTTAATAAACAAAAAAAGACTGATTTCCTGAGAATCAGTCAAATAAGAATTTTTTAATTCGTCACGTGTCATGTAGGATATCCCTGATTAGGTTTTATCATTTTAGTAACACAAAGGGCTATTTTGGAACACAAAAAAACCTTAAACATCGTTTAAGGAAAATGGTGGAGCCTAGCGGGATCGAACCGCTGACCTCCTGCGTGCAAGGCAGGCGCTCTCCCAGCTGAGCTAAGGCCCCTTTATTATGGAGCGGGTGATGGGGATCGAACCCACGACATCAGCTTGGAAGGCTGAGGTTTTACCACTAAACTACACCCGCATATATGAATTGGAGCGGAAGACGGGATTCGAACCCGCGACCCCCACCTTGGCAAGGTGATGTTCTACCACTGAACTACTTCCGCATATGGTGAGCCATGAAGGACTCGAACCTTCGACCCTCTGATTAAAAGTCAGATGCTCTACCAACTGAGCTAATGGCTCTTGCTGGTGGAGGGGGACGGATTCGAACCGCCGAACCCTGAGGGAGCGGATTTACAGTCCGCCGCGTTTAGCCACTTCGCTACCCCTCCACAAATAAGAAAGAATGGTGCCGGCCAGAGGACTTGAACCCCCAACCTACTGATTACAAGTCAGTTGCTCTACCAATTGAGCTAGGCCGGCATCGTCTATTTATCATACTGACAAACAAAAAACAGTGCACTCTAGTGAGTACTCCTGAAAGTAAGTCAATTATGATTAAGTTTTAAAAATGGTGGAGGATGACGGGCTCGAACCGCCGACCCTCTGCTTGTAAGGCAGATGCTCTCCCAGCTGAGCTAATCCTCCACAGGGTTAAAAATAAAATTGGTGACCCGTACGGGATTCGAACCCGTGATACCGCCGTGAAAGGGCGGTGTCTTAACCACTTGACCAACGGGCCATGTTCTGGAGCTTCCAACCGGATTCGAACCGATGACCCCTTCCTTACCATGGAAGTGCTCTACCTGCTGAGCTATGGAAGCATAATGGCTCCACAGGTAGGATTCGAACCTACGACCGATCGGTTAACAGCCGATTGCTCTACCACTGAGCTACTGTGGAATATTGGTCAGCCTGGCAACGTCCTACTCTTGCAGGGGGAGATCCCCCAACTACCATCGGCGCTGAAGAGCTTAACTTCCGTGTTCGGCATGGGAACGGGTGTGACCTCTTCGCCATCATTACCAGACTAATCAATGGTTTATCCACTAGAAAGTGTTTAACCAAGGACAAGATATATTTTACTATACTTCTTAATGAAGTTCAAGAAAAATTTTCATTCCCTGAAAACTAGATAGCACGCACAATTTTCATCCAATATGTCCAGGTCCATGAGCCAAATGGCTCACTTCGCTTTTCGTTTTTAGGTTAAGCCCTCGATCGATTAGTATTCGTCAGCTCCACGTGTTGCCACGCTTCCACCCCGAACCTATCTACCTCATCATCTCTAAGGGATCTTACCAGCTTCATGCTGTGGGAAATCTCATCTCGAGGGGGGCTTCATGCTTAGATGCTTTCAGCACTTATCCCTTCCACACGTAGCTACCCAGCTATGCTCCTGGCGGAACAACTGGTACACCAGCGGTGTGTCCATCCCGGTCCTCTCGTACTAAGGACAGCTCCTCTCAAATTTCCTGCGCCCGCGACGGATAGGGACCGAACTGTCTCACGACGTTCTGAACCCAGCTCGCGTACCGCTTTAATGGGCGAACAGCCCAACCCTTGGGACCTACTTCAGCCCCAGGATGCGATGAGCCGACATCGAGGTGCCAAACCTCCCCGTCGATGTGGACTCTTGGGGGAGATAAGCCTGTTATCCCCAGGGTAGCTTTTATCCGTTGAGCGATGGCCCTTCCATGCGGAACCACCGGATCACTAAGCCCGACTTTCGTCCCTGCTCGACTTGTAGGTCTCGCAGTCAAGCTCCCTTGTGCCTTTACACTCTGCGAATGATTTCCAACCATTCTGAGGGAACCTTTGGGCGCCTCCGTTACACTTTAGGAGGCGACCGCCCCAGTCAAACTGCCCACCTGACACTGTCTCCGCACCGGATCACGGTGCTGGGTTAGAATGTCAGTACAGCCAGGGTAGTATCCCACCGACGCCTCCATCGAACCTGGCGGTCCGACTTCTATGGCTCCTACCTATCCTGTACAAGCTGTACCAAAATCCAATATCAGGCTACAGTAAAGCTCCATGGGGTCTTTCCGTCCTGTCGCGGGTAACCTGCATCTTCACAGGTACTATAATTTCACCGGGTCTCTCGTTGAGACAGTATCCAAGTCGTTGCACCTTTCGTGCGGGTCGGAACTTACCCGACAAGGAATTTCGCTACCTTAGGACCGTTATAGTTACGGCCGCCGTTTACTGGGGCTTCGATTCAGAGCTTCTCCCGTAAGGGATAACCCCTCCTCTTAACCTTCCAGCACCGGGCAGGTGTCAGCCCCTATACTTCGCCTTACGGCTTTGCAGAGACCTGTGTTTTTGCTAAACAGTCGCTTGGATCTTTTCACTGCGGCTCCCCTGGGCTATTCACCCGAGGAAGCACCCCTTCTCCCGAAGTTACGGGGTCATTTTGCCGAGTTCCTTAACGAGAGTTCTCCCGATCGTCTTAGGATTCTCTCCTCGCCTACCTGTGTCGGTTTGCGGTACGGGCACCTCTTTCCTCACTAGAGGCTTTTCTTGGCAGTGTAGAATCAGGGACTTCGGTACTTAATTTCCCTCGCCATCACGACTCAGCCTTCGCGGTGAACGGATTTGCCTATTCACCAGCCTAATCGCTTGGACGCGCATTTCCAGCAGCGCGCTCTCCCTATCTTCCTGCGTCCCCCCGTCGTTCAAACGGAAAGGAGGTGGTACAGGAATATCAACCTGTTATCCATCGCCTACGCCTTTCGGCCTCGGCTTAGGTCCCGACTAACCCTGAGCGGACGAGCCTTCCTCAGGAAACCTTGGGCTTTCGACGGACAAGATTCTCACTTGTCTTTCGCTACTCATACCGGCATTCTCACTTCTAAGCGCTCCACCAGTCCTTTCGGTCTGACTTCACAGCCCTTAGAACGCTCTCCTACCATTGTCGTAAGACAATCCACAGCTTCGGTGATACGTTTAGCCCCGGTACATTTTCGGCGCAGCGTCACTCGACCAGTGAGCTATTACGCACTCTTTAAATGATGGCTGCTTCTAAGCCAACATCCTGGTTGTCTAAGCAACGCCACATCCTTTTCCACTTAACGTATACTTTGGGACCTTAGCTGGTGGTCTGGGCTGTTTCCCTCTCGACTACGGATCTTATCACTCGCAGTCTGACTCCCGCGGATAAATCGTTGGCATTCGGAGTTTGACTGGATTCGGTAATCCGGTAAGGACCCCTAGTCCAATCAGTGCTCTACCTCCAAGATTCTTGCCGCGAGGCTAGCCCTAAAGCTATTTCGGAGAGAACCAGCTATCTCCGGGTTCGATTGGCATTTCACCGCTACCCACACCTCATCCCCGCATTTTTCAACATGCGTGGGTTCGGGCCTCCATTCAGTGTTACCTGAACTTCACCCTGGACATGGGTAGATCACCCGGTTTCGGGTCTACAACCACGTACTCTGTCGCCCTATTCAGACTCGCTTTCGCTGCGGCTCCGCCTTATCAGCTTAACCTTGCACGGGATCGTAACTCGCCGGTTCATTCTACAAAAGGCACGCTGTCACCCATTAACGGGCTCCAACTAGTTGTAGGCACACGGTTTCAGGTTCTCTTTCACTCCCCTTCCGGGGTGCTTTTCACCTTTCCCTCACGGTACTGGTTCACTATCGGTCACTAGAGAGTATTTAGCCTTGGGAGATGGTCCTCCCAGATTCCGACGGGGTTTCACGTGTCCCGCCGTACTCAGGATCCGTCTCGGAGGGCAGCGGATTTTGACTACAGGATTGTTACCTTCTGTGATGGACCTTTCCAGGTCGCTTCGTCTATCCGTGCCTTTGTAACTCCAAAGAGACGTCCTACAACCCCAGAGGGCAAGCCCTCTGGTTTGGGCTGATTCCGTTTCGCTCGCCGCTACTCAGGAAATCGCATTTGCTTTCTCTTCCTCCGGGTAATGAGATGTTTCAGTTCCCCGGGTCTGCCTTCCATTCCCTATGTATTCAGAAATGGATACCATCCCATTACGGATGGTGGGTTCCCCCATTCGGAAATCTCCGGATCAAAGCGTACTTACAGCTCCCCGAAGCATATCGGTGTTCGTCCCGTCCTTCTTAGGCTTCTAGTGCCAAGGCATCCACCGTGCGCCCTTAGTAGCTTAACCTTAGACTACATTAGTCGCTTAACGCTTCTAACTTCGTCGATGCACATCGTTAGATGTGACTAACTACTAAAGATTTAACGCAAAAAAATAATAATTATTGGATGTCGTTGTTTATGCTATCTAGTTTTCAAGGAACAAGGCTATCACTCGAATCGGCATTGCTGCTTCTTCGACTAGCCTGTTTTGAAAGAAGTAAATCATTCTTTCAAAACTAAACGAAACGCTCATGTAAGGTTGGTAACCAATGTTACCTCGTAATTCTCCATAGAAAGGAGGTGATCCAGCCGCACCTTCCGATACGGCTACCTTGTTACGACTTCACCCCAATCATTTGTCCCACCTTCGGCGGCTGGCTCCATAAAGGTTACCCCACCGACTTCGGGTGTTACAAACTCTCGTGGTGTGACGGGCGGTGTGTACAAGGCCCGGGAACGTATTCACCGCGGCATGCTGATCCGCGATTACTAGCAATTCCGGCTTCATGCAGGCGAGTTGCAGCCTACAATCCGAACTGAGAACGGCTTTATGGGATTCGCTTCACCTCGCGGTGTTGCTGCCCTTTGTACCGTCCATTGTAGCACGTGTGTAGCCCAGGTCATAAGGGGCATGATGATTTGACGTCATCCCCACCTTCCTCCGGTTTGTCACCGGCAGTCACCTTAGAGTGCCCAACTGAATGCTGGCAACTAAGATCAAGGGTTGCGCTCGTTGCGGGACTTAACCCAACATCTCACGACACGAGCTGACGACAACCATGCACCACCTGTCACTCTGTCCCCCGAAGGGGAACGTCCTGTCTCCAGGATTGTCAGAGGATGTCAAGACCTGGTAAGGTTCTTCGCGTTGCTTCGAATTAAACCACATGCTCCACTGCTTGTGCGGGCCCCCGTCAATTCCTTTGAGTTTCAACCTTGCGGTCGTACTCCCCAGGCGGAGTGCTTAATGTGTTAACTTCAGCACTGAGGGTGGAACCCCCCAACACCTAGCACTCATCGTTTACGGCGTGGACTACCAGGGTATCTAATCCTGTTTGCTCCCCACGCTTTCGCGCCTCAGCGTCAGTTACAGACCAGAGAGCCGCCTTCGCCACTGGTGTTCCTCCACATATCTACGCATTTCACCGCTACACGTGGAATTCCACTCTCCTCTTCTGCACTCAAGTCCCCCAGTTTCCAATGACCCTCCACGGTTGAGCCGTGGGCTTTCACATCAGACTTAAAGGACCGCCTGCGCGCGCTTTACGCCCAATAATTCCGGACAACGCTTGCCACCTACGTATTACCGCGGCTGCTGGCACGTAGTTAGCCGTGGCTTTCTGGTTAGGTACCGTCAAGGTACCGCCCTATTCGAACGGTACTTGTTCTTCCCTAACAACAGAGCTTTACGACCCGAAGGCCTTCGTCACTCACGCGGCGTTGCTCCGTCAGACTTTCGTCCATTGCGGAAGATTCCCTACTGCTGCCTCCCGTAGGAGTCTGGGCCGTGTCTCAGTCCCAGTGTGGCCGATCACCCTCTCAGGTCGGCTACGCATCGTCGCCTTGGTAAGCCATTACCTTACCAACTAGCTAATGCGCCGCGGGCCCATCCTGCAGTGTTAGCCAGAGGCCAACTTTCAACATCACACCATGCGGTGCGATGTATTACCCGGTATTAGCTCCGGTTTCCCGGAGTTATCCCAGTCTGCAGGGCAGGTTGCCCACGTGTTACTCACCCGTCCGCCGCTAAGATTTGGGAGCAAGCTCCCAAATCTCCGCTCGACTTGCATGTATTAGGCACGCCGCCAGCGTTCGTCCTGAGCCAGGATCAAACTCTCCGATAGAAAGCTTAATCTAGCTTTTAAAACAATGTTTGTTTCCGTAGAAACAATTACTTACATGGCGTTTCGTTCAGTTTTCAAAGATCGATTTGTTTCTTTCAACGTCGTTTTCAGCGACTTTATCAATATACCATATTAACTCAGTTACCGTCAATAACTTTTTGAAATCTTTTTTTGCGTCAGCGTTTCGTATCGGCGACCTATATTAATATACAGGTTGTCTTCTTGTTTGGCAAGAACTTTTTTAATTAATTTGTACTTTTTTTCAAAATGCGAGTATACTTCGAAACCTCAGCCTTTGTTGCTGTTCTTTTGTAGATTCCTAAAAGAAGCTGATACCTTTCTTCCATTGCCCGCTTAATGAGTCCGTCAATCCGACTGTTATCAAGATCAAGAAGTAATTCTTCCATTTCACGTTTGAGTAAATACTCCATCTCCTTCATTTCTTTAAAGTTAACAAGGTATCCAAACATAGAACTTCCTCCTTCCTGAAACCATTATGACCTAACCGGTTTAACTTTATGTGTACAATCCATACTTTGTACATAGTTACGAAACTGTTCGCATAAGAATGGGACAAAGGGGGTGCGTAATGAAGTTTTTTTGGATATGGAACGGAAAACGTATTAAGCAAAGCCTCATTGTTGTAGTAGCCGCTTTATTCACAGCCATTATTTTATTTGTAGAAGGTAGAGAACTCACTGTATTTACATCCAATAATGTACCGTTAGCTATTGATCAGGTCAAAAGCAGCGAAAGACATCTTGCCTTAACTTTTGACATAAGCTGGGGAGAGACAAAGGCACTTCCCATTCTGAAAGAATTAAAACAAAACAAAGTGAAGGCTTCCTTTTTTCTATCAGGAGCGTGGGCAGAACGTCATCCAGAAATTGTCGAGCAAATCGTGAAGGACGGGCACGAAATCGGCAGCCTTGGCTACAAGTACGAGAACTACACTTCCATGGAAGATGAAGAAATAAGAACGGATATTATTCGTTCCCAGGAAGCCATTAATAAAGTAGCTGGAGATCAACCAGAGCTACTAAGACCGCCTAATGGTAACTTTGATAAAAGGGTACTCACTCTTGCTGATAAATTGCACTACACCATCATTCACTGGAGCCTCGACTCAGAAGACTGGAGAAACCCTGGTAAGGAGATCATTGTAGAGAACATTACGAATGAGGCTGATCCTGGAGACATTATTCTCCTTCACGCATCTGATTCTGCAAAACAAACAACGGAGGCCCTTCCAGCCATCATTTCACAGCTTAAGAAGAAGGGTTATTCGTTTGTTACCGTTAGTGAACTGGTTTCGAATGCTGATATTAAAAGTGAGGAAATTAAATAAGCAGCTCTTGTGCGCAGAGCTGCTTTTCATTATGCGTCTTTCCCGATTAGTCGGTGTAGTGTTAACAATTGCCATACATTACTGACTAGAAGTGGAATAAAAATAAGCCAGAGCCATTTTGGATCATTGCTTTGTAGACCTGGAATCCATTCGAGAATCGTTACGACTACGATAAAGAAGAGGGCAGGAATAAAGGCCTGCTTATTTGTTTCTTTCTGTTTAATATAAGCCGCTCCGAGTCCAACTAAAAGAAGGAATACGGCAATAAGTACATAACCCACGACGCTCTCTCCTGCTTCGGCAAAAACTGCATATCGGAAATAAACTAAATCGAATAGCGCCACAGCAATGAGAATAAT
Source organism: Pseudalkalibacillus hwajinpoensis (assembly GCF_039851965.1). Lineage (NCBI taxonomy): Bacteria > Bacillati > Bacillota > Bacilli > Caryophanales > Guptibacillaceae > Guptibacillus > Guptibacillus hwajinpoensis. Next base: position 2,037,147 of record NZ_CP156674.1, read on the forward strand.
TTGCACGATGTTCCAGAGTCTTGCTGACTTGAAAATACCAAGGCCAAATCGATGAATGGTTAAGTATGCGAAAAATCCCATCTGACTAATCAAACTAAAGATGCTAGATACTCCTAGTAACCAGAGCATAACAATTAGGAACGAAACGAGCTCGCCGTTTTTAAGATCTGTCCAGTATTGTGGCCAGTCTAAAATAATTCCTGTAATCATGCCTGCTGTTGATCCAATCAGAAGGGTTGAAAAGAATAAATAAACAAGATTTCTTGTTTTCACAATCAAACCCCCGTGAACGTTAATGATGCTTCTATGTTGAATTGTACCAATGCCCCTTTTAAAATGCCACCTTTCCTTTATTCTCCGGGTATAATTTCACAGATTCGCCTAATATTAAGGATAAGAATATGAGAAAGGAGCATGAGCATATGAGGCAACGATTCAATCTGGTTGCTCTTGGGTTAGCTATTCTTCTCATTGCCGGTTGTGCCTCAGGTTCTGCTGAGGGTTCTCAGGCAAATTATGAAGAAACGAAGAAAATGCTCGTAGATCTGTTAAAAACAGATGAAGGTAAAAAAGCCATTCAAGAAATTATGTCAGACGAGAAACTTAAACAGCAGCTCGTTATGGAACAACCATTTGTGAAAGAAACAATACAGAAGGTCCTCACTACTGAAGAAGGTAAAAAGTATTGGCAGGAAATGTTGAAAGACCCCGCTTTCGTTGAAAACTTTGCTAAAAACATTCAAGGTGAGAATGAAAAGTTATTTAAAGCATTGATGGATGATCCCGAGTATCAAGAGAAAATGATGGACCTTATGCAGGATCCAGAAATGGAAAAGCAGTATCTACAGCTACTAGAAAGCAAACAATCCAGACAACAAATAAAAGACCTGATTTCAGAGACATTTGAAAGTCCTCTCTTTCAAGCAAAGATTCAAGAGATGTTAACGAAAATTACCGCGGAGCAATTAAAAGCGTCAGGCGGAGGAAAAGAACAACAAAAAAGCGACCAGGAATCAGGGTCTGGAGGCGGAGGAAGCGGAAATTCAGGTGGTCAATAATTAAAAAAGGACGCGCTTATATTATGCACGTCCTTTTTGTTTATTCCGTTTTTGATATAACTTCTTTCGCAATTTCTAAATATTGTTTCCCAATAGGATGATCTTCCTGGTAGACAGAAGGCGCAAACTCTTCGTCATTAAAATCAGGCTGCCCAAGAGGAAGTTTCCCAAGGATATCAGTAGATAGTTCCGAGGCTAATTTTTCCCCCCCGCCCTGTCCGAATACATATTCTTTCTCTCCAGTTATCTTGCTCTCAAAATAAGACATGTTCTCAACGACACCCAACACCTCATGCTTTGTTTTGAGTGCCATAGCTCCCGCTCGCGCTGCTACAAATGCAGCTGTTGCGTGAGGTGTTGTGACAATAATTTCTTTAGAAGCTGGAAGCATGGTATGCACATCAAGCGCCACATCACCTGTCCCAGGTGGTAGATCTAATAGCAAGTAATCCAGTTCTCCCCAGTCCACTTCACTAAAGAAGTTGTTAAGCATTTTCCCAAGCATTGGTCCACGCCAGATTACCGGCGCATTGTCCTCAACAAAAAAGGCCATCGACATCACCTTAACGCCAAAACGCTCTACAGGGTAAATTTTTTCCTGAACCACTTTTGGCCTGCTTTCAATTCCCATCATGTCCGGTACGCTGAATCCATAAATATCCGCGTCAATAATGCCGACCTGTTTCCCAAGGCGAGCAAGTGCAGTAGCCAGGTTGACCGTCACAGTTGATTTACCTACGCCACCCTTCCCACTAGCAACTGCAATAAATTGCGTTTTGCTTTCCGGTGAGAGTAAGGGAGGAAGATTAGGATTTGCAGAAGTCCCCTCAGGAAGTTCCTCATCAGCAAGCTGCTCAAATCGCAATCCAACTGATTCTGCTCCTGCTCCCTTAAGCGTATTAACAATTTCCTGTTGTACCTGCATCTGCTCAGCAGTTTCCGTTTGCGCGAGGGCTACTTTTACACTGACATAGCCTTCTTTGGTTTTAACATCACGAATGGTAATATTTTTATGTAAAATAGGGTCTTGCACCTTTTGTAATAACTCAACGACTTGATCTTTCGTTAACATCGAGGCACCACCTTCTCTGAATTCGATTACATGGCTAGTATAACATATCATTCAGAGAGTTTTGAATTTAGTGTTTGTAGGAGATCCATATTAAAATCGAGTAGGAGGGGGTGACTAACCCCCGACCTCTCACACCACCGTACGTACGGATCCGTATACGGCGGTTTCATGAAAATCTAACGTGCTTCTAACGATTTTAATCCTAACTGACGCCAATACTTGTCATTGAAGGTACGATGGAGGATCGGGCTACTGGCAATTCGCCAGTAGCCTTTTCTTGTGTTGCTCCATTCAAAAGCTTTCGCTTTTGTAACACCTAATGAAAGGAGTTCTTTCCTTCTTGTTTTAGGTGTTTTCCATTCCTTCCACCGGATCATTCGTAATCTCCTTCTCAACCATGCCATTAATTCTCTAAAAGTTGATGTCGTTTCAGCGAGCTGGAAATAGTTTCGCCACCCTACAATGAATTTGTTTAATTTCTTGATTCGATCGGACATCGCTAAACTCCACTTTCGTGATGTTAAGCGTCGAAGTTCCTGTTTTGCTCGTTGGATTGATTGTTTCGCGACCCTGATTTTCGAGTCTCGGTGGAGCGTGAAACTAAACCCAAGGAACGTTCGTTTCCACGGGCGGTCAATCGCACTCTTTTCCTTATTAACTTTTAGTTTTAATTTCTTCTTGATAAACTGGCTGATATTTCGAAGGATTCGTTCGGCTGCTCTTCTTGAGCCTACGTAAATCTGACAATCGTCGGCGTATCGAACGAAACGAATACCTCTTGACTCCAATTCCTTATCCAGTTCATTTAACACGATATTTGATAGAAGTGGACTTAAAGGACTTCCTTGCGGTGTCCCTGCTTGGTTCGTCTGTGTTAGGCCGTTCTCCATAACCCCAGCTTGTAGGTATCTCCGAATGATTCGAAGGATGCGACCGTCCTTAACCCGACAACTCAATGTGCGCATTAGTCGGTCGTGGTGAACGCGATCAAAGAATTTCTCCAGATCGATATCCACCACCCACCGGTATCCGTCATTGACATATTCTTGGGCTTTTCGGACCGCATCGTGTGCTCGTTTTCCTGGTCGGAACCCGTAGCTTGAGTTGGAAAACGACGGATCGTAGATCCGTTGAAGATAAAGGTTGATAGCTTGTTGGATGAAGCGATCCATGGCGGTTGGAATGCCTAGCTTTCGTTTGCCTCCGTTCGGTTTCGGGATTTCGACACGACGGACGGGTGACGGTTGATAGGTTCCATCCAGAAGTTGGGCTTCAATCTCATTCCAGGACTCCGAGATCTGGGATTTCAGTTCAGACGTGGGAATGTGATCAACGCCGTGACTCCCTTTGTTTCGGACCACTCGTCGATAGGCTTCGTTTAAATTGTTCCGATGAAGTATCTTTTCCAACATGCTTTCTTCCTCCACGTGACAGGTTTCTTTCCTTGTGTGGCACCAATTCTCCACGCTCCATATGCCCTCAGAGACTTCACTCCTACCTCATATGTTGAGCTGAAATGTTCTGTGTCATCGAACGATGCGTACTTCGGTAGAACCTGTTCTCTATTCATGATTCGGTCCTTCCCGTACCATCTCGAGTTTGGAACGGTACTATGACCTCGGCTGACTTCTGATGGTTCAGTGACTTCTCTTGAAGACAGTTACCATAGGTGTATGGCGTGACCGTCAGACCTCCCCGGGTAAGTGCACAAACTTCCTCTCCATTTACCCGCCTCATTTACTGCCATTTCCTTTGGTCATTTGGACTTCGATGTGTGTTGCCATCTCGTCCAAAAATGACAGCCTTGTATGAGATTCGTGTTCCTCGGGTCGGAGATTTGCCTCTGGCTTCCTTCAGATTCCGAGTCGCCTCGGACACCCTTGCCTTTGGCTAACGGCTACAATGACCTTTGCCGTTCGGGACTTGAACCCTATAGCGTATGCACATGCCGGGCACACAACAAGAACCGGAGCCTACTCTTCAGGCACCGGTTCATTAGTTGAATATCGAATTATCCCCTGGTAGATCGACGCTGCTACTTTGTTTTGATAAGTATCCGTCTTTAATAACTCTCGCTCTGTTGGATTAGAAAGAAAACCAACCTCAACAAGAGCACCAGGGATATGCGCTTCCTTTAGCAGGTAAACACTATCCATATTTTTCGCCAGTCGGTTTGTATTTTCAAGGTTTCTCTTAATTTCTGATTGAATAAAACGGGACAATGCCTCACTCTCTTCATTGGTAGGATTGTAAAAGGTTTGAGCACCACTCCACCGTGATGATGGTATAGCATTTAAATGAATACTAACAAACATGTCATTATTTGAATCATTAATGAGACCTACGCGATTCCGTAAATCTTCAGCTTTTCGATTACTAAGACCTTTTGTATCTTCAGATGCTAAATCGTTATCTGCCTCTCGTGTCATAATGACGAGTGCTCCCGCTTCCTGGAGATAATCCCGCAGCTTTATTGATATTGTCAGAGCAATATCTTTCTCAATTACATTACCACCGACTGCTCCTCCGTCAGGACCGCCATGCCCCGGGTCAATTACAATGATTTGCCCGGATAGAGGAAGGTGCCAGGCATCCCAGGAATCATCAATGGCAAATTTGTAGTTAATAACTAAAAGCAAAACTATAATACCAGCGGCAACTCCCATGCGTTTCCACCATTTTTTCATTCTGTTTTAACCCCGCCCTCGATTCTGTCCTACTTTATCTATATGGGACAAGAGACGGAAATAGTCGTGGAACCTTGCGCATTATTGGAGTCGGAGACGACGCCTCATAACCCCTTTTTCACATCCTTCTTTCCACCAGTTAGAAACAAAGACATCACAGGCAATTTGAAGAGATTCTTCATATCCTTCTGAAGTTTTCCAGAAGAGCCAGTAATCAAACAAGGCTTCGATTAAAGCTTTCTCTAATGCAAAACAGCGTTTATGCACCATCGCCATCGATTCTCCGTGATAGGAAAATTTACTATACTCCGCTCCGAGTAAATAAGCCTCGATCGCAATATCCATACACACATTTTCAACATCCCCTTTATATAAAATCGCATCAGAAAAAAAAGGGGAAAACATATCTCTGATATTATCGGATAAATCCTTCAATGAAATTTCAATCAGTATTTTCCGTTCGAATTCAAGGCGCTTATGACGCTGGCGTTCTTTAAATACAGTAATCACGTTGTTCATTTCACCCATCCTCCTTACTCAATATGCTTTAGTTTCCATCCAGCACCCAAGAGTATACGGAGATCGAACTGGTAATTCATTCAGGTATTTAAATGAATCTTTTTAAACACAAAAAATCCCCGGCTTCGGAAAGCCAGGGATTTCGTATAAAAATTAACGCTTTGAGAACTGAGGTGCACGACGTGCTGCTTTAAGACCGTATTTTTTACGCTCTTTCATACGAGCATCTCGAGTTAGGAAGCCAGCGCGCTTAAGAGAAGCACGTGATTCCGGATCAGCTTGAAGAAGTGCACGAGCGATTCCGTGACGGATCGCGCCCGCTTGTCCAGTAAATCCACCACCGCTAACATTTACGAAGATATCATAAGTGCCTTCAGTACCAGTTTCTACTAGTGGTTGCTTAGAGATAAGCTTTAGTGTTTCAAGATCGAAATAGTCATCGATCTCACGATTGTTAATAACCATACGTCCGTTACCAGGAAGTAAACGTACGCGTGCTACAGAGTGCTTACGTCGGCCAGTGCCGTTGTATTGTACTTGTGCCATGTTAAGTCCCTCCTTTTATTATCCTCTTAGTTCGTATTTTTCAGGCTGTTGTGCCTGGTGATTGTGCTCGCTACCAGCGAATACATGAAGCTTTTTAATCATTTGGCGACCAAGGCTGTTCTTTGGAAGCATACCTTTGATTGCAAGTTCAAGCATTTGCTCAGAACGGTTAGTACGCATTTCAAGAGCAGTTCTTGATTTCAAACCACCTGGGTGTCCACTATGACGGTAGTACATCTTGTCATTAAGCTTGTTACCAGTTAGTTCGATTTTCTCAGCGTTAAGGATGATCACATGATCACCAGTGTCAACGTGAGGTGTGAAAGTTACTTTATTTTTACCGCGTAGGATCGCTGCTACTTCACTTGCTAGACGGCCAAGTGTTTGACCTTCAGCATCAACGATGTACCATTTGCGCTCGACTTCGTGGCCTTTAGCCATAAATGTTGTACGCATGAGTTTCCCTCCTAAAATCAATCCAATTTATTTTAAAACTAGCACAGAAAATTCATTGTCAGTTGTCAGTCAGATTTCTAAATCCGGGGCAAGTGGATGTAGAAATACCAAAGAATAGCTTATAATATCTGGACGCAAATGTCAAGCATCTGATAACTTTCTATTTCTTTTTAAGAATAAAAGACTTCCCATAAACAGAGACCGTGTGCAGGAGCAGTTTTACCTGCGAAATGGCGATTCCTTGCTTTTAAAATACCTACCATTTCATCTGCTTTTCGCTGCCCTCTTCCAACTTCTAATATCGTACCCATCAGAATTCGGACCATATTATAAAGAAATCCACTGCCTTCAAATGTAAAAACGATTTCCTCATGATCTTGCTCAATACCAATCCGGTAAATCGTGCGGACCTTGTTTTTTACATTCGTATTGGCAGCGCAAAACGATGTAAAGTCGTGCTCGCCTTCAAAGTAGACTGCAGCCTGTCTCATATCCGTAATAGAAAGGCGACGAGCCTCATGGAAAGCATAGTTCCTTCGAAATACGTCTGGATCCACTTGGTTACGTACACGATACTGATAGGTCTTGCGCATAACATCATACCTGGCATGAAAATCAGCATGGGCTGCTTCTGTTGACAACACCCTAATATCATCAGGGAGTTGTGAGTTTAGCGCCCTTGGCCAGTTCACAAGAGGAATAGATAGTGGTGTATCAAAATGGAGTACCTGCCCTGCAGCATGAACTCCAGCATCTGTTCTTCCCGATCCAGTTACCTGAATGCTTTCTCCTTTATGCATCTGCTTTAAAGCGCGCTGCACTTCTTCCTGCACCGTTCGGCCATTAGGCTGCACTTGATAGCCATTAAAGGCCGTTCCATCATATGAAATCGTCATTTTAATTCGTTGCATGACGCCCTCCCTTAACTTCTAAGCAGCAGCAAGCCGACACATAGAATGAGCAAGACAATGAATAATAAGGTATCTTTTCCAGACCACTTGAGTAATCGAATACTCGTTCTGCCTTCGCCACCCCTGTACCCTCTCGCCTCCATTGCCATGGCAAGATCCTCTGCTCGTTTAAAAGCACTGACAAATAGGGGGACTAAGAGTGGGACGATACTCTTCAAACGTTCTTTAATTGGACCACTGGAGAACTGTGCCCCTCTTGCAGACTGTGCCTTCATTATTTTTTCAGTTTCTTCTAAAAGCGTTGGAATGAATCGCAGAGCAATTGACATCATCAATGCGAATTCGTGAACAGGTAAACCCACTTTCTTCATCGGCCCAAGTAACGTTTCAATCCCTACTGTAATATCGATCGGTGTAGTAGTGAGCGTCAGTAACGACGTAATCATGATTAAAAATAACAGTCTGAGTGAAATGAAGATCCCCTGCGTTACTCCGCCTTCATAAACCTCAAGAAAGCCCCAATCAAATAGCAGCGTTCCTTCTTTCGTTAAGAAGACATGGAGAAGAAAGGTGAGAATAATGACGAGAATTATCGGCTTTAATCCATTGTAAATATAACGAAGCGGAAGCCTGGATATAAGAATCGCCAGTAACGTAAATCCACCAAGAAGTGCATATGTGATCCAATTATTTGCTAGAAAGACAACGATCACGAAGAGGAACGCAGTCAAGAGCTTTGCTCTTGGATCAAGATTATGAATAAATGACTGCCCTGGGACATATTGACCAATAATAATATTCTGCATCAGGAATGACCCTCCTTTTGCAAAACAGCAAGAGCTGCTTCAACAGCTCCACCAAGTGTAAACACACTTTGCGGCAGCTTCTTATGAAATCGCTCTTCGAGTAAATGGATAAATCGCACAGTTTCAGGCACATCGAGACTCAAGTCCTTCAGCGCATCTGAATCAGCAAAAATGTATTCAGGTTGACCCTGCAGGGCAAGTTGTCCCTGTTCCATTATGACGATATGATCAGAATACCGCGCTGCATCCTCCATACTGTGGGTCACGAGAATGGTCGTCAATCCTTCTTCTTGATGCAAGCGATAAAATAGACCCATAATCTCTCGCCGTCCCCGTGGATCAAGACCTGCAGTGGGTTCATCCAGAATGAGAATTGACGGCTTCATCGCAAGAACTCCCGCAATGGCGACACGCCTCATTTGCCCTCCACTCAAGTCAAAAGGCGACCGCTGTAGAAATGTTTCATCAAGGCCAACTTGTTTGATCAGCCGTGCAGCACGCTGTTTTGCTTCTTCCTCTGGTACTCCAAAGTTCAAAGGTCCAAAGATGATATCCTTTTCGATCGTCTCTTCAAACAACTGATGTTCAGGATACTGAAAAACAATCCCTACGTGCTTTCGTAAAGCCTTTAATCGTTTTTCCTTTTCTCCAGCTCGTATGAGAAAATCACCAATTTGAATACTTCCAGCTGTAGGCTTTAACAAACCATTTAAATGTTGAATTAAAGTTGATTTACCCGAACCGGTATGACCGATAATCGATTGAAATGTCCCTGAAGCGATCGATAAATTAATATTCGTGATCGCTTTTCGTTCGAACGGCGTTCCAATATTGTAGTGATGCTCTAACTCTTTAATTGTAATGTCCATAGCTCGTTCACCAGATCCTCCTGTGATAATGTCAGCTTAGAGAAATCGTATCCTTTCTCCTTAAGAGCTCGCTGCACCTGCAGGGGAAAAGGAAGATCCAGACCTATTTCCTCAAGCATGTCACCCTTTTGGAAGACGTTAACCGGAAGACCTTCGTCAATCACTTCACCGGCATTCATTACGACTATGCGATCAGCTCGAGCAGCTTCTTCAAGATCATGGGTAATCGAGATCACAGTCATCCCTTCCTCTTCTTTCAGTTCACGCATGGTTTGGAGCACTTCTTTACGCCCTGCCGGGTCAAGCATCGAAGTTGCTTCATCAAGAATCACGATCGAAGGACGAAGGGCAATAATACCTGCAATCGCCACACGCTGCTTCTGTCCACCAGATAAGCGATGCGGCTCCTGATCAAGGTAATCTTCCATCCTTACCTTCTGAACGCTCTCACTGATGCGCTCTAGCATCTTCTCACGGGGCATCCCATTGTTTTCAAGCCCAAATGCAACATCATCTCGAACTGAGGTACCCACAAACTGGTTGTCAGGATTCTGAAAAACAATTCCCACACTTCTTCTAATTTCCCAGATGCTTTCCTCGTCTCTGCTGTTATACTCCTCTACAAGAACATCACCCTTTTCAGGAAGAAGCAATCCATTTAAAAGTCTCGCAAGTGTCGACTTACCAGAACCATTATGCCCAACAATTGCAAGCCATTCACCTTTTTGAACAGATAGCGATACATCTTTTAATACATAAGGATGCTCTTCCTGATACCGAAATGACACATTCTGAACGGAGATCAGTTCTTTCATACTCATTCCTCCTGACTCTGCTAAATTCAAGCCCTAGTCAAACTATCACACTATACTGGTGCGAAAAAACGGCGGCCCCGCCGCCCCTTTTTCCTAACAGTATAAAAGAAAAGCGGAAGTGTCCTGTTAGACCCGTCAGGCACTGGAGCCTTACAAATCGAACACGATTTTTGTGTTCGGGTTGTATGACGAAGTGACTCGAGGGGCTGGACACTGCAGCTAGATCGAAAAGCGAAAGTGGCCCGTTAGACCCGTCAGGCGCTGGAGCCTTACAAATCGAACACGGTTTTTGTGTTCGGGTTGTATAGCGAAGTGACTCGAGGGGCTGGACACTGTAGCTAGATCACAAAAGCCGAAGCGCCGCTTCCCCCCTACAAACCAAATACCAACAATTTTCATCGTAAAAAAAGCCTGGCATCTGCCAGGCTTTCAGTAATGGCAAGCAGGATGCTACCACTTGAGATTATGCGCTTCTTTTAACAAAAAAACGCACGAAAAAAGGGCATAGAATCAGTATCCAATGTCGAGATCCTGTCCCGCCCTTTTAATCAAGTGCGTCTTATACTAGCTCGATGATCACCATTTCAGCACCGTCACCGCGGCGAGGTCCAAGTTTACGGATACGAGAGTAACCGCCTTGACGCTCAGCATAACGAGGAGCGATATCACTGAATAGTTTCTGAACTGCATCTTGACCGCTTTCTTGATCCGCCACTTCATTACGGATGAAAGAAGCTGCTTGACGACGTGCGTGAAGATCTCCGCGTTTACCAAGCGTAATCATTTTGTCGATGAATGGACGAAGTTCCTTTGCCTTCGATTCAGTCGTTTCAATACGTTCATTGATGATCAAATCTGTAACAAGGTCACGGAATAGCGCTTTACGCGTATCACTAGTACGACCTAACTTTTGGTATGCCATGAAGTATTCCCTCCTTTGTTGTTGTATATAAAGCAACAACTAGTAAATATCTATTCTTCGTTACGAAGTCCCAGGCCAAGCTCTTCAAGTTTTTCCTGTACTTCTTCAAGTGACTTACGTCCAAGGTTACGAACTTTCATCATGTCTTCTTCAGACTTATGAGTCAGTTCTTGAACTGTATTAATGCCAGCACGCTTAAGGCAATTATATGATCGAACTGAGAGATCGAGCTCTTCGATAGTCATCTCGAGCACTTTCTCTTTCTGATCCTCTTCTTTTTCGACCATGATTTCAGCATTTTGAGCCTGATCTGTTAAGCCGACAAAAATATTTAAATGTTCATTTAAAATCTTTGCTCCTAGCGAAACTGCTTCTTCAGGACGAATGCTTCCATCTGTCCAAACGTCGAGGGTTAGTTTATCATAATTTGTTACCTGGCCAACACGAGTGTTTTCAACCTGGTAGTTAACACGAGAAACAGGCGTGAAGATCGAGTCAACTGGAATAACACCAATTGGCTGTTCATCATTCTTGTTTCCTTCTGCTTGTACATAGCCTCTGCCACGAATTGCAGTAATTCGCATCTGGAAACGAGCACTTGCAGAAAGGGTAGCAATATGAAGGTCAGGGTTTAAGATCTCCACGTCGCTGTCATGAGTAATATCTCCAGCTGTTACTGTTCCTGGCCCCTGCACATCAACTACTAATGTCTTCTCTTCTTCAGAGTAAACTTTCATAGCTAGCTTCTTAAGATTGAGAATAATAGTAGTTACATCTTCATGTACGCCCTCAATTGTGGAGAACTCATGGAGAACTCCTTCAATTTGTACGGATGTCACAGCAGCTCCAGGTAGTGAAGATAACAGGATACGACGCAGGGAATTTCCCAGGGTAGTTCCATAACCACGCTCTAATGGTTCTACAACAAACTTTCCGTATTTAGCATCCTCGTTGATAGCTACCGCTTCAATTTTTGGCTTTTCGATTTCGATCATCCAACAAACCCTCCTTCAAAACGTCGAACTTCGGTTAGACGTCATGTCTAACCGAATAATCCCTTTAGGTGGTTCAAATACCAACAACCTAATTATGATTCGTCAACCGTCAACAATTTATACATTATCATTATTGACATGTTCATCAATTGTATACCGATAGATTGAATCTTTCCATAAGAGATTGTTCAAAACCTGCCATTCACCCGAAGGGAATATCTACGTTTTTGAACTCTCTAATACCTTAGACTCTACGACGTTTTGGCGGACGGCAGCCGTTATGAGGTACTGGAGTTACGTCACGGATCGCAGTAACCTCTAGACCTACAGCTTGAAGTGCACGAATAGCAGCTTCACGACCAGCTCCAGGGCCTTTAACAGAAACTTCTACAGTTTTCATGCCATGCTCCTGTGCAGTTTTACCTGCAGTTTCAGCAGCCATTTGAGCAGCGAATGGAGTTGACTTACGAGAACCTTTAAAGCCCATGTTTCCGGAAGTTGCCCAAGAAATCGCATTTCCGTGAGTGTCAGTAATCGTGATGATTGTGTTATTAAAAGTAGAACGGATATGAGCTATTCCACTCTCAACATTCTTTTTCACGCGCTTTTTACGTGTATTTGCTTTACGTTGTTTAGCCATTTGTTAATTACCTCCCTTACTTCTTCTTGTTAGCTACTGTACGGCGAGGGCCTTTACGAGTACGAGAGTTGTTCTTCGTATGTTGACCTCGGACAGGAAGACCACGACGGTGGCGGATACCACGATAAGAACCGATTTCGATTAGACGCTTAATGTTAAGTGAGATCTCACGACGAAGGTCACCCTCAACTTTAATTTTGTCTACCGCTTCACGGATTTTTCCTAGTTCTTCTTCAGTCAAGTCGCGCACGCGAGTGTCTTCAGAAACACCAGCGTCAACTAAAACTTGCTTCGCAGTTGTTTTACCGATTCCATAAACGTAAGTTAACGCGATCACGATGCGTTTTTCGCGTGGAACATCAATACCAGCAATACGTGCCATTACGTTGCACCTCCTTATATATTATCCCTGTTTTTGCTTGTGTTTTGGATTTTCACAGATAACCATTACTTTACCTTTACGGCGAATAACTTTACATTTTTCACACATTGGTTTTACTGACGGTCTTACTTTCATTATTTTAACCCTCCCTATATACGGAGATTAATTGCTTATTTATATCGATACGTGATTCGACCACGTGATAAGTCATATGGAGAAAGCTCAACAGTTACTTTGTCACCTGGTAAAATACGAATGTAATGCATACGTATCTTTCCGGATACGTGAGCAAGGATCTTATGACCGTTTTCGAGTTCTACTCGAAACATTGCATTCGGTAGAGGTTCGATAACCGTGCCTTCCATTTCAATAACTTCTTCTTTAGCCATCTACTTGCTCTCCCTCCTTTAAATCAATGACGTGTTCATTCATATACTTTGAGATCGCGAAACGCAGCTTGCCATTAGTGACACGGCCGGTTTCCTCAAGACTTCGCTTTACCTCAGGGGATATATATTCTATCAGCTCAAGGTGTGCGAGGTTCTTCCGCTTTGGACGATCAAACTTTCGTTTATCACCGTCCGCTAAGAAAACATAACGTTCATCAACAATCCCTACAATCACGCTATATTGTTCAGCGTCTCTTCCCCGTCTATTCCGAACGATCTGTCCGATCTCCGGGACGGTATCTGACTCTTTCACGAACCATCACCTTCACTTAGGCCTTTGTTAGAATGTCATATCCTTCTTCCGTAACAGCAATCGTGTGCTCGAAGTGAGCGCAGTTCTTGCCGTCAGTTGTTACTACAGTCCAGTTATCCGAAAGCGTTCGAACATAGCGAGAGCCCATATTCACCATCGGCTCAACCGCAAGGACCATCCCCTGCTTAAGCCTCGGCCCTTTTCCTGGAGGACCGTAATGGGGAATTTGTGGATCTTCATGAAGGTCCTGACCTACACCATGACCTACATATTCTCGTACAATCGAAAAACCTTCAGCTTCGGCATATGCTTGGATAGCATGAGATATATCTGAAAGGCGTTTTCCAGCCTTTGCTTCATCCAATCCTTTATATAACGATTCCTCGGTAACTTTTAACAACCGTTCGTCTTTTTCTGAGATAGTGCCAACAGGATAGGTCCAGGCTGAATCGCCATGATAACCGTTATATTTAGCACCAATATCGATGCTAATAATATCTCCCTCCGCCAACACGCGATCTCCTGGAATACCATGTACAAGCTCTTCATTTACAGAAGCGCAGATACTTCCAGTAAATCCATTGTAACCCTTAAAGGAAGGAATTGCACCAAGCTGACGAATAAACCGATCGGCAATCGTATCCAGCTCTTTTGTCGTAACTCCAGGCTTAATGTGCTTTTGTAGTTCTTGATGTGTTAGTGCGACAATTTTGCCTGCCTCTCGCATGATAACAAGTTCGCGAGGAGTCTTGCAAATAATCATTACGACAACCCTTTGAGGAGTTGATCTACATCTTCAAACACCTCATTGATGTCTCTATTGCCATCAATCGTTGTAAGATAGCCTTTGCCTTCATAAAAGGTCAACAATGGCTGCTGCTGTTGCTTGTTGACTTCTAGGCGGGTACGTACAGTTTCTTCTTTATCATCTTCACGTTGATAAAGTTCCCCACCGCACTTATCACAGATTCCTTCTTCATTAGGAGGATTGAAAACTGCGTGATAGGTAGCTCCGCAATTACGGCAAACACGGCGTCCAGTTAAGCGTTGCATGAGTTGATCTTCCTCGACTGCAATGTTAATTACATAATCAAGTTTTTTATCCATATCGGATAAGATCTCTTCAAGTGCATCAGCCTGTGCAACTGTGCGTGGAAAACCGTCAAGGAGAAAACCTTTTTCGCAATCATCTTTTCCTAAACGCTCTCGTACTATACCAATTGTTACTTCGTCAGGTACGAGGTTCCCAGAATCCATAAACTCTTTCGCTTTTATACCAAGAGGCGTTCCTTCTTTAATCGCTGCTCGGAACATATCTCCAGTAGAGATATGAGGGATGCCATACTTTTCGACAATCTTTTCTGCTTGGGTTCCTTTTCCGACACCCGGAAGCCCCATTAATACTAGATTCATCTAATCCCTCCACACGTCACCCCATCGAGGATGAAGGAGGGGAAGAAAGTTCTTCCCAGTTTATCCTCAGGATTTAATAAAGCCTTTATAATGACGTTTAATTAATTGACTTTCGATTTGCTTCATCGTATCAAGCGCTACCCCAACAACGATCAGCAAGCTTGTTCCGCCGATTTGCAGCGATTGCGGCAGTCCTGCTACGGTTGTGAAAAATACCGGAATAACCGAAATAACAGCAAGGAAAAGTGCCCCTACAAATGTTAAACGGTAGAGAATGCGAGTAATGTACGTTTCCGTCGCATTACCAGGACGAATACCAGGAATGTATCCACCTTGCTTCTTAAGATTCTCAGCCATCTTTTCCGGATTAACCTGGACAAACGTATAGAAGTACGTAAATCCGATGATGAGTAACGCATACACGACCATACCAATAGGTTGTGTATAGTCAAACACTCTGACGATCCATTCCGTTACCGAATTATCTCCGAACAACCTGGCAATCGTTGGTGGAGTAATGATCAGTGATATCGCAAAGATAACTGGAATAACACCTGCTGCATTGACTTTAATTGGTAAATGAGTGGATTGTCCACCTACCTGTCTGCGGTTTACAGTTCGCTTGGCATACTGAATTGGAATTTTACGAAGACCCTGTTGAACAAAGATAACAGCTACAACAATTGCAAGTGCTGCTAAAGCAATAATCACAAGTGTAACGATATTGATGAACAACTCATCTTGAGCGCCCTCAAACATCTGAGCATAGAGCTGATTAAGCCCTGGTGGAATTGCAGCTACAATTCCTGCAAAGATGATGATTGAAATTCCATTTCCTACGCCTTTAGCTGTGATCTGTTCGCCTAACCACATCAAAAAAGCCGTTCCGGCTGTTAAAACAAGAGAAATATTAAGATACGTTAATACGCCCGGATTGCTTATCAACTGTCCTCCAACAATATTGTTGAACCCGATTGAAAGACCGATTCCCTGGATAAGACCAAGTCCGATCGTTCCATAACGAGTAACCTGCGTTAGCTTTTTGCGTCCGGCTTCTCCCTGTTTAGACCATTCGGTAAACTTAGGGACAACATCCATTTGCAGTAGCTGTACAATAATTGAAGCAGTGATGTAAGGCATAATTCCCATGGCAAAGATGGAGAAGTTTTGCAACGCTCCACCGCCAAAGGTGTTGAGTACTCCGAAGAGACTCATTTGATCTTGAAATTGTAGTACATCTCTGTTCACACCAGGAACCGGTATGAATGTTCCGATACGGAACACGACAAGCATAAGTAGAGTGAAAATAACTTTGTTTCTAATATCACCTACGCGCATAATGTTGGAGATTGCTTGGAACATTAGATCACCTCAGTATTTCCGCCTGCCGCTTCAATAGCCTCTTTTGCAGAAGCAGAGAACTTATGGGCTTTCACGGTAAGCTTTTTCTCAAGCTTACCACTACCTAGAATCTTAATTCCAGCTTTTTCTTTGCTAACTACGCCAGTTTCTAATAGAAGTTCTGGAGAAACTTCAGTTCCATCTTCGAAACGGTTTAACGAATCAAGATTAACAATCGCGAACTCTTTACGGTTCATGTTTGTAAATCCACGCTTCGGTACACGTTTAAAGATTGGAAGCTGTCCTCCTTCGAAACCGACGCGTACGCCGCCGCCTGAACGAGACTTTTGACCTTTTTGACCACGGCCAGAAGTCTTACCGTTACCAGTAGCGATACCGCGACCAAGTCTGTTACGTTCTTTACGAGAACCTTCAGATGGTTTTAGTTCGTGTAGTTTCATAGTGGGCACCTCCTCAATGTATAGATTTTTTACGCATCAATTTCGTTAACAGTTACAAGGTGAGATACCTTGTTGATCATACCGCGAATCGCAGGATTGTCGTTATGAACAACCGTGTGATGCATCTTGTTTAGTCCAAGAGTTTTTACCGTCACGCGTTGGTCCTGAGGGCGACCAATCACACTACGTGAGAGGGTGATTTCTAATTTCTTAGCCATCTATTTTCCCTCCCTTAACCTAGTAGCTCTTCTACAGATTTTCCACGAAGCTTAGCAACGTCTTCCGCACGCTTAAGGTTTTCAAGCCCGTTAAGAGTTGCACGCACCATGTTAATCGGATTGTTAGATCCAAGAGACTTAGATAGAATATCGCCTACACCAGCAAGTTCTAGTACCGCACGAACAGGTCCACCAGCAATTACTCCTGTACCTTCAGAAGCAGGTTTCAATAGTACGTTACCAGCTCCGAAATGACCTGTGATTTGGTGAGGGATTGTAGTTCCAACGATAGGAACAGTGATCAAGTTCTTTTTCGCGTCTTCAATAGCTTTGCGAATTGCTTCAGGAACTTCCTGCGCTTTACCAGTTCCGAATCCAACGTGACCGTTTTTATCTCCGACAACTACGATTGCTGCAAAGCGGAAACGACGTCCACCTTTTACAACTTTCGCTACGCGGTTAACGGTAACTACGCGTTCTTCAAGTTCTAGTTTGTTAGCATCAATGCTACGCATGGGTCAACCTCCTTTTTATTAAAATTTCAGTCCTGCTTCACGCGCTGCGTCTGCAAGAGCTTTTACACGTCCGTGATAAAGGTATCCTCCGCGGTCGAAAACCACTTCTGAATATCCTGCTTCAACTGCACGCTTTGCGATTGTTTCACCGATTTTAACGGCTGCTTCTGTGTTACCGCCGTTCTCAACGTCAATTCCTTGTTCCATGCTAGAAGCTGCAACGATTGTAACACCTTTGATGTCATCGATAAGCTGTGCATAGATGTTCTTATTAGAACGGAATACGTTTAGACGCGGACGTTCAGTTGTGCCGGAAACGCTGCGGCGAACGCGAGCGTGTCTTTTTTGACGCGCTTTGTTTTTATCGGCTTTAGTGATCATTAAACGCCACTCCTTTCCGCTAGGTTTTTACCTATTTACCTGTTTTACCTTCTTTACGACGTACATATTCGTTCTCATAACGAATTCCTTTACCTTTGTAAGGTTCTGGAGTACGGACAGCGCGGATGTTTGCTGCAACAGCTCCAACGCGTTCTTTATCAATTCCTTTTACAAGCACTTTTGTGTTTGAAGGAACTTCGATTTCAATGCCTTCCTCAGGTACCATCTCAACTGGGTGAGAGTATCCTACGTTAAGCACAAGCTTTTGACCGGATTTACTAGCACGATAACCAACCCCGATGATTTCAAGACCTTTTTCAAAGCCTTTAGTCACACCTTCAACCATGTTAGCGATCAGGCTGCGAGTCGTTCCGTGAAGAGCACGGTGCTCTTTATGATCTGATGGACGAGCTACTGTTAGCACGTTCTCATCAATGTTTACTTTAATATCTGGATTGAATGTACGAGAAAGTTCCCCTTTAGGTCCTTTAACCGTTACAACGTCTCCTTTGATATCGATTGTTACACCACTTGGGATTTCAACCGGTTTAAGTCCGACACGTGACATAATTACACCTCCATTCTGCTTTAAGAATTACCAAACGTACGCGAGTACTTCGCCGCCTACTTGCTGTTGACGAGCTTCTTTGTCCGTCATAATTCCTTTAGAAGTAGAAACAAGAGCGATTCCTAAACCGCCAAGTACACGTGGTACTTCGTCTGCTTTAGCATATACGCGAAGACCAGGTTTACTGATTCTCTTCAATCCAGTAATAACGCGCTCGTTATTTGAACCGTATTTCAAGAAGATACGGATGATTCCTTGTTTGCTGTCTTCGATGATTTCAACATCACGTACGAAACCTTCACGTTTGAGGATTTCAGCGATATTTCTCTTCGAATTAGATGCAGGTAACTCTAGTTTTTCGTGACGAACTGTGTTCGCATTACGAATTCTTGTAAGCATATCTGCAATTGGATCAGTCATGACCATTAGTAATTACCTCCTTCCCTATTTCGGGTTTACCAGCTAGCCTTTTTAACGCCTGGGATTTGACCTTTGTGTGCAAGTTCCCGGAAACAAATACGGCATAGTTTAAATTTACGAATAACAGAGTGAGGACGTCCGCAACGCTCACAACGAGTGTATTCCTGAACTTTAAACTTAGCTTGACGCTTTTGTTTCGCGATCATTGATTTTTTCGCCACAATTTTCCCTCCTTACTTACTTTTGAAATGGCATACCTAGATGTGTCAACATTTCACGGCTCTCTTCGTCCGTATTAGCTGTCGTTACGATAACGATGTCCATTCCGCGTACTTTATTAACTTTATCGTAATCAATTTCAGGGAAAATCAACTGTTCTTTAATACCAAGTGTGTAGTTACCACGACCGTCGAATGATTTCTTAGAAATACCTCTGAAGTCACGTACACGTGGTAGTGATACAGAAATCAGTTTGTCTATGAATTCATACATGCGAGTTCCGCGTAATGTAACTTTTGCACCGATTGGCATGTCTTCACGAAGCTTAAAGCCAGCGATAGACTTTTTAGCACGAGTGATCAGTGGTTTTTGACCTGAGATCAACTCAAGCTCCTCAACAGCTGTATCAAGAGCTTTAGGGTTCTGGACAGCGTCGCCGACACCCATGTTGATTACAATCTTATCTAGCTTTGGAACTTCCATAACAGAAGAATAATTAAATTTTTCCATTAGGACTGGTTTTGTTTCATTTTGATACTTTTCTTGGAAACGATTCATCGGATTGACCTCCTTTCGCTACGAACTACTTATCGAGTACTTCACCGGATTTTTTTGAGATTCGAACTTTCTTACCGTTGTCTACTTTGTATCCAACGCGAGTAGGTTCACCAGACTTCGGATCTAGCGCCATTACGTTAGAAACGTGGATCGCTGCTTCCTGCTCGAGGATTCCACCTTGAGGATTTACCTGTGATGGTTTCGAGTGTTTCTTAACAAGGTTGACACCTTCAACGATAACTCTATCTTTTTTCGGGTAAGCTTCAAGGATCACACCTTGTTTACCTTTATCCTTACCAGAAATAACTTTTACTTTATCTCCCTTTTTTACGTGCATAAGGTCGCGCACCTCCTTACAAGGCATCTATTTTCAAATGATTAAAGAACTTCTGGAGCAAGAGATACGATTTTCATAAACTGGTTGTCGCGAAGTTCACGAGCTACCGGTCCGAAAATACGTGTTCCACGCGGCCCTTTGTCATCACGGATAACAACCGCTGCGTTTTCGTCAAACTTGATGTATGAACCATCTTGACGACGAACGCCACTTTTACTGCGTACAATAACGGCTCTTACGACTTCACCCTTCTTAACAACGCCTCCAGGTGTTGCCTGTTTCACCGAACAAACAATTACGTCACCGACATTAGCAGTTTTGCGACCAGAGCCACCAAGAACTTTGATACATAGCAATTCACGTGCACCAGAGTTGTCAGCTGATTTCAAACGAGATTCCTGTTGAATCATCTAGAAAGACCTCCCTTCGGACATTAATAATGATCCGAGTTCATTTAGATAATAACTGCTTCTTCAATCACTTCTACAAGGCGGAAACGTTTATCTTTAGAAACTGGACGAGTTTCCATGATACGTACCACATCGTTGATTTTTGCAGTGTTGTTTTCGTCATGTGCTTTAAGCTTCTTAGAATACTTAACGCGTTTACCGTATAACGGGTGCATTTTGTATGTCTCAACCATAACAGTAATTGTCTTATCCATTTTGTCAGAGACTACACGCCCAGTGTATACTTTGCGATTATTGCGTTCGCTCATTTCGCAAACCTCCCCTCATATTAACCGTTTGTGATTCCTAACTCTCTTTCACGCAAAACTGTGTTTGCGCGAGCGATTGATTTACGGACTTCACGAATGCGGGCTGGGTTTTCCAGTTGACCTGTAGCAAGTTGAAAGCGAAGATTGAAAAGTTCTTCTTTAAACGATTTCGCTTTCTGCTCGATTTCGGCAGTGGTCAAGTTACGAATTTCCTCAGCTTTCATTTGTGTCACCACCCACTTCTTCGCGTTTTACGAACTTAGTTTTAATAGGCAATTTGTGAGAAGCAAGGCGAAGTGCTTCGCGCGCTACTTCTTCAGATACACCTGCGATTTCAAAACAGATTTTCCCTGGCTTTACTACAGCTACCCAACCTTCAGGAGCACCTTTACCGGAACCCATTCGTACTTCAAGTGGTTTAGCAGTGTAAGGTTTTGATGGGAAAATTTTAATCCAGACTTTACCGCCACGTTTCATGTAACGAGTCATAGCGATACGAGCCGCTTCGATTTGACGGTTTGTGATCCAGCTAGCTTCAAGAGCTTGTAGACCGTATTCGCCGAATGCTACTTCAGTGCCACCTTTAGCACGTCCGCGCATTTTTCCGCGATGTTCTCTGCGGTATTTAACACGTTTAGGTAACAACATGATTTATTTTCCCCCTTCCTCTTTTTGCGTTCCTTTCGTTGGAAGGACTTCACCACGATAGATCCAGATCTTCACACCAAGCTTACCGTAAGTAGTATCTGCTTCTGCAGTACCATAATCGATGTCAGCACGAAGTGTATGAAGAGGTACAGTACCTTCACTGTATGATTCAGAACGAGCGATATCAGCACCGTTTAGACGGCCAGATACCTGTGTTTTAATTCCTTTAGCGCCAGATCTCATCGCACGCTGGATAGTTTGCTTCATAGCGCGACGGAATGAAACGCGATTTTCAAGTTGACGAGCGATGTTATCAGCAACTAGAGTTGCGTCGATGTCAGCTTGCTTAATTTCAAAAATGTTCACATGTACTTTTTTGCCTGTTAGTTCCGCGAGAGACTTACGAAGAGACTCAACTTCAGAACCACCTTTACCGATTACCATACCAGGCTTAGCAGTTTTCACTGTAACATTTACTCGGTTTGCTGCACGTTCGATTTCAACAGCTGAAACAGATGCATCCTTCAAACGTTTTTCAATATATTCACGAATTTTGATATCTTCGTGTAAAAGGTTAGCGTAATCTTTGTCTGCGTACCATTTAGACTCCCAATCACGGATGACGCCAATTCGAAGTCCTACCGGATTAATTTTCTGACCCACTCGTTATCCCTCCTTCTTTTCTGATACCACGACTGTGATATGGCTAGTACGCTTGTTGATGCGGCTAGCTCTACCCATAGCACGTGGGCGGAAACGTTTCATTGTTACTCCTTCGTCCACAAACACTTGAGAAACCGTAAGATTGTTCGGTTCAAGCTCAAGATTGTGCTCTGCATTAGCGATCGCAGAGTTAAGCACTTTCTCAACTACTGGAGAAGCAGCTTTGTTTGTGTTGCGCAAAATCGCAATAGCTTCGCCGACTTGCTTTCCTCGAATGAGATCTACGACTAAGCGTGCTTTACGAGGAGCAATACGCACGTGTTTTGCAACAGCTTTAGCTTGCATTCGTTGTACCTCCCCTCAAATTAACGTCTAGTTTTTTTGTCATCTGCAGCATGCCCGCGATATGTGCGAGATGGAGCAAATTCACCAAGCTTGTGTCCGACCATGTCTTCTGTAACATAAACCGGTACGTGCTTGCGTCCATCATATACTGCAAAAGTGTGTCCAATAAACTCTGGGAATACTGTTGAACGACGTGACCAAGTTTTGATAACTTTTTTGTCGCTCTTTTCATTTAAGTCTTCGACCTTTTTCATTAAATGATCGTCGACAAAAGGTCCTTTTTTCAAACTACGACCCATTTGTGAACCTCCCTTTTGAGATTATGCTACGGCTCCTCGGAACCGTAGGTTAATCTCGTTATTTTTTGCGACGGCGTACGATGTACTTGTCGGAGTCTTTGTTTTTCTTACGAGTCTTAAATCCAAGGGTTGGTTTGCCCCATGGTGACATTGGTGATTTACGTCCGATCGGTGCACGACCTTCACCACCACCGTGTGGGTGATCAACAGGGTTCATTACAGAACCACGAACTGTAGGACGGATGCCCAACCAGCGAGAACGACCAGCTTTACCAATATTGATAAGCTCGTGCTCAAGGTTACCAACCTGGCCGATTGTTGCGCGGCAAGTAGAAAGAATCATACGAGTTTCTCCAGAACGAAGACGTACAAGTACGTATCTACCTTCTTTACCAAGAAGCTGAGCTTCTGCACCAGCAGAACGAACAAGTTGTCCGCCGCGGCCCGGCTTAAGTTCAATGTTATGAATTGTAGTACCAACTGGGATGTTGATTAGTGGAAGAGCGTTCCCTACTTTAATGTCAGCATCAACGCCAGACATGATTTCAGTTCCTACTTTAATTCCTTTCGGAGCAAGAATGTAACGCTTTTCTCCATCAGCATAGTTGATAAGAGCGATGTTAGCAGAACGGTTCGGATCGTATTCGATCGTAGCAACGCGTCCTGGTATTCCATCTTTGTCTCGTTTAAAGTCAATAACACGGTATTTACGCTTATGACCGCCACCCTGGTGACGAACTGTTAAGCGACCCTGGTTGTTACGTCCGCCTTTTCTATGAATCGGTGCAAGCAACGATTTTTCCGGCTGGTCCGTTGTGATTTCAGCAAAGTCAGATACTGACATCCCACGACGACCGTTTGTGGTCGGTTTATACTTTTTAATCGCCATTCCTATTTCCCTCCTTCACAATTATTTTTTAGACGCCTTCAAAGAAATCCAATTCTTTGCTTTCTGGTGTAAGCGTCACGATAGCTTTTTTGCGACGTGGTGTAAATCCGCTGTGGCGGCCAACACGTTTCTTTTTACCCATATAATTTTGAGTGTTTACTCCAGCAACTTTAACTCCGAAGATTTCTTCTAGAGCACTCTTGATTTGAGTTTTGTTAGCACGAGTATCAACTTCGAAAGTATACTTTTTGTCTGCCATTACATCTGTAGTAGCTTCTGTAATAACGGGGCGCTTGATGATGTCACGAGCGTTCATTACGCTAGCACCTCCTCTACTTTTTCCACAGCGTCTTTTGTCATAACTAGTTTATCAGCTTTAAGGACATCAAGAATATTAAGTCCAGCTGAAGTTACAACAGTAACACCAGGAATATTGCGTGCAGATAATGCAACAGCTTCGTTATAGTCGCCTGTAACGATAAGCGCCTTGCTTTCTGCTGATAAGCTTGTTAGTACGGATTTCATTTCTTTTGTTTTTGGAGCATCAAAAGAAATACTGTCCACGATAACCATGTCTTCTGTTTGCAACTTAGAAGACAAAGCAGATTTGATTGCCAAACGGCGAACCTTTTTAGGTAGCTTGTAAGAATAGCTTCTTGGTGTCGGACCAAATACTACTCCACCGCCAACCCATTGTGGAGAACGGATTGAGCCCTGACGAGCACGACCTGTTCCTTTTTGGCGCCATGGTTTAGCTCCACCACCGCGTACTTCTGAACGATTTTTTACGTCATGGTTACCTTGACGCAAAGATGCTTGCTGCATGATAACCGCATCATACATAACACTTTCGTTTGGTTCGATCCCGAAGATTGCTTCAGCGAGTTCGATGTCGCCGACTTGTGCTCCGGTTTGGTTGAACATTGTTACTTTAGGCACTTGGATATCCTCCCTTCTTACTTAGCTTCTTGTGCTTTAACCGCGCTTTGTATAGTTACGTAGCTTTTCTTAGCTCCAGGTACGTTACCTTTAACAAGAATTACGTTACGTTCTGCATCAACTTTAACGATTTCAAGGTTTTGAACTGTTACACGTTCGCCACCCATGCGACCAGGTAGAAGTTTACCTTTCATTACACGCATTGGATCGATAGGTCCCATTGAACCTGGACGACGGTGATAACGTGAACCGTGTGTCATTGGTCCGCGAGATTGGTTATGGCGCTTGATTGCACCCTGGAAACCTTTCCCTTTGGACGTACCAGTTACATCAACCACGTCACCTTCGTTAAAGATACCAACCTTGACTTCCTGACCAATTTCGTAACTACCTTCCGCGTTACGAATTTCCTTCACGAAGCGCTTAGGTGTAGTGCTAGCTTTTGTAGCATGGCCCTCTTCAGGCTTGTTGAAACGAGATTTCTTCTTATCAGCGAATCCGATTTGAATTGCTTCATATCCATCCGTATCAACAGCTTTCTTTTGAAGGACAACGTTAGGTTCTGCTTCAATCACAGTTACCGGGATGATATCTCCGTTGTCAGCAAAGACTTGCGTCATGCCTACTTTTCTTCCTAAGATTCCTTTGGTCATTCGTCACACCTCCTAATTGTTTTTAAATAATTTATTTAGCGTTCTATTAAAGTTTAATTTCAATGTCAACGCCAGACGGTAGGTCCAAACGCATTAACGAGTCAACTGTTTGTGGTGTCGGCTCGATGATATCGATTAGACGCTTATGCGTACGCATTTCAAACTGCTCACGAGAATCTTTGTACTTGTGTACCGCACGTAGAACTGTGTAAACAGATTTTTCCGTCGGCAACGGGATAGGTCCGGATACTTGCGCACCTGAACGTTTTGCTGTTTCTACAATTTTCTCAGCAGACTGATCAAGAATACGGTGATCATATGCTTTTAAACGAATACGAATCTTTTGCTTTGCCATTATTTCCCCTCCTTTATCGCCCATATTGTTATAGACAGTTCTCCGTGAAAATAAACCCAACACACTCGCCATGGCAAAGGGGCCGGGTGTGTCAGCAACCTTCCACATCATCGCTGTTTATGACCAACATTCTTATTATACTAAAGCCGTTGATGTTATGCAAGGCTTTCGACTAATTAAAAAGTATGTCGATCGCACACTCTTGATAGTATAACGGCGTGAACAAAAAAATGCAAGGTCTAAAAGCAATTTCAGACAATTCAATTATGTGGAACGCTTTTTGAACACTTTCCTTACGTTAACACACTCACTATTTCACTCTCAAACATAGAAACTTACAAGTGCTCGCGAAGTAAATTAAAAACACCCGGAAAGTGATCCGGGTGTTTGGTTAAATCATAGAGAAGAGATTACTCAGTGATTGTTGCTACAACGCCTGCGCCTACAGTACGTCCACCTTCACGGATAGAGAACTTCGTTCCATCTTCAATTGCGATAGGAGCGATTAGTTCAACTGTCATTTCGATGTTGTCTCCAGGCATAACCATTTCAACGCCTTCAGGAAGAGCGATTGTACCAGTTACGTCAGTTGTACGGAAGTAGAACTGAGGACGGTAGTTAGCGAAGAATGGAGTATGACGTCCACCCTCTTCTTTAGAAAGAACGTAAACTTCAGCTTGGAACTTAGTGTGAGCTTTTACAGTTCCTGGCTTAACAAGAACTTGTCCACGCTGAATGTCATCACGAGAAACACCGCGAAGAAGTGCACCAATGTTGTCGCCAGCTTCAGCATAGTCAAGAAGCTTACGGAACATTTCAACACCAGTAACTGTTGTTTTCTTGTTCTCTTCAGCAAGACCAAGAATTTCAACTTCGTCACCGACTTTGATTTGTCCACGCTCAACACGGCCAGTTGCTACTGTACCACGACCAGTGATTGAGAATACGTCCTCAACTGGCATCATGAATGGCTTGTCAGTGTCACGAGTTGGAGTTGGGATATACTCATCAACAGCGTCCATAAGTTCAAAGATTTTAGCTTCATACTCTTCGTCGCCTTCAAGAGCTTTAAGAGCAGAACCTTTGATTACTGGAACTTCATCGCCATCGAAGTCGTATTCAGAAAGAAGATCACGAACTTCCATTTCAACTAGTTCAAGTAGTTCTTCGTCATCAACCATGTCACATTTGTTCAAGAATACAACAAGAACAGGAACACCAACTTGACGAGAAAGAAGGATATGCTCACGAGTTTGTGGCATTGGGCCGTCAGCAGCAGAAACTACTAGGATTCCGCCGTCCATCTGTGCAGCACCAGTGATCATGTTTTTAACATAGTCAGCGTGACCTGGGCAGTCAACGTGTGCATAGTGACGGTTTTCAGTTTCGTACTCAACGTGTGCAGTTGAAATTGTGATTCCACGTTCGCGCTCTTCTGGAGCACCATCGATTTGGTCATAAGCCATAGCAGTACCGCTACCTGAACGCTTGTGAAGCACAGAAGTGATCGCAGCTGTTAGAGTAGTTTTACCATGGTCAACGTGACCAACTGTACCAATGTTAACATGGGGCTTGGAGCGGTCGAATTTTTCTTTTGACATTAGTGTTTCCTCCTTTGATTACCAAGAAATTATCTATGCCAAGATAGGCGTGTGATTCTTTAAAAGCTCGCCTATCTTAGATTACAACAAAAGCTTGATTGCTACAATTATTCGCCTGTAGCTTTTTTAATGATTTCTTCAGAGATTGATTTAGGCACTTGCTCATAGTGGTCGAAAGTCATTGTATAAGTACCGCGACCTTGCGTACGTGAACGAAGTGTAGTTGCATAACCAAACATTTCTGAAAGTGGTACGAACGCGTTAATAACTTGAGCGTTTCCGCGTGCAGTCATTCCTTCAACACGTCCTCGACGGCTAGTTACATCGCCCATGATGTCTCCAAGATATTCTTCAGGCACTACAACTTCAACTTTCATCATAGGCTCAAGAAGAGCTGGATCACATACAGTTTTGGCTTTTTTCAAAGCCATAGATGCAGCGATCTTAAATGCCATTTCGTTCGAGTCAACGTCATGATAAGATCCATCAACAAGGCGAGCTTTCACGTCGATTAGTGGGTAGCCTGCAAGGAGACCATTGGCCATTGCATCGCGTAGCCCAGCTTCAACTGCAGGGATGTATTCACGAGGAACAACACCGCCGACAATTTTATTTTCAAATTCAAATCCAGCGCCTTCTTCGTTCGGCTCGAATTCAACCCATACGTGTCCGTATTGTCCACGACCACCGGACTGACGTACGAACTTACCTTCAACCTTACCAGCTTGACGAATTGATTCGCGATATGCAACCTGAGGCGCACCAACAGTAGCTTCAACTTTAAACTCACGGCGCAGACGGTCAACGATGATATCAAGGTGAAGTTCACCCATTCCTGAGATAATCGTTTGGCCAGTCTCTTCGTTTGTTTCAGTTTTGAAAGTTGGATCCTCTTCAGCGAGCTTTCCTAGAGCTACGGACATTTTGTCCTGGTCACTCTTCGTTTTCGGCTCGATTGCTACTGAGATAACTGGATCTGGGAAGTCCATAGATTCAAGGATAACAGTATCCTTTTCATCACATAGAGTATCACCAGTTGAAGTATCTTTCAAACCAACTGCTGCTGCGATATCTCCTGCATATACAGTAGAGATTTCTTCACGAGAGTTAGCGTGCATCTGAAGGATACGACCTACACGTTCGCGCTTGTCTTTCGTAGAGTTCTTAACGTAAGAACCAGAAGAAAGCGTTCCTGAGTATACACGGAAGAATGTAAGCTTACCAACGAAAGGATCTGTCATTACTTTAAATGCAAGTGCAGAGAAAGGTCCGTTATCGTCAGCAGAGCGAATGACTTCTTCTTCAGAATCTTTCAGATGACCTTTGATTGCTGGAACATCAAGTGGTGATGGAAGGTAATCCAATACAGCATCAAGAACTAGCTGAACGCCTTTGTTCTTAAATGCAGAACCACATAGTACAGGATAGAATTCAACGTTACAAGTTCCTTTACGGATTGCAGCTTTGATTTCTTCTTCTGTAAGTTCTTCACCTTCAAGGTATTTCATCATAAGATCTTCTTCAAGTTCAGCTACAGCTTCAATCAATTTCGTACGATACTCATCAGCTTGTTCTTTGTACTCAGCAGGAATTTCACGTGCTTCAGTACGAGAACCAAGATCATCAAGGTAATAGAAAGCTTCCATTGTGATTAAGTCAATGATTCCTTCGAAGTCGTCTTCAGCACCAATTGGAAGCTGAATCGGGTGAGCGTTTGCTTGTAAACGGTCATGAAGTGTACCTGTGGAGTAAATGAAGTCTGCGCCTAACTTATCCATTTTGTTAATGAATACGACACGAGGCACTCCGTAGTTTGTAGCTTGACGCCAAACAGTTTCTGTTTGCGGTTCAACACCAGATTGTGCATCAAGTACCGCAACTGCTCCATCCAATACACGCAAAGAACGTTCAACTTCTACCGTAAAGTCTACGTGGCCAGGTGTGTCAATGATGTTAACACGGTGGTCTTTCCACTCGGCAGTGGTAGCAGCAGAAGTGATCGTGATTCCACGCTCCTGCTCCTGCTCCATCCAGTCCATCTGAGAAGCACCTTCGTGAGTCTCACCGATTTTGTGGATTCGCCCTGAATAGAAAAGAATACGCTCGGTTGTTGTTGTTTTACCAGCATCAATGTGAGCCATGATACCGATATTACGTGTATCTTTTAAGGAGAATTCTCTTGCCATTAGTATTTCTCCTTCCTTTTATAAAGGGATTTGGGTTGTGTGCTGATTACCAGCGATAGTGAGCAAACGCTTTGTTTGCTTCAGCCATTTTGTGCATTTCTTCACGTCTCTTAACAGAAGCACCTGTGTTGTTAGCTGCATCCATAATTTCATTAGCAAGTCTTTCTACCATAGTCTTTTCACCGCGAAGACGGGAATAGTTTACAAGGTAGCGAAGACCTAATGTTGTACGACGTTCTGGACGAACTTCAACCGGCACCTGGTAGTTTGCACCACCAACACGACGAGCGCGTACTTCAAGTACTGGCATAACGTTTTTCAACGCCTGGTCGAATACTTCCATAGCCTCTGTGTTTGTGCGCTCCTGAATAAGATCAAACGCTTTGTATAGCACCTGCTGAGCTTTACCTTTCTGACCATCTACCATAAGGCGGTTGATCAGGCGAGTAACTAGCTTGGATTTGTAAATTGGATCTGGTAATACGTCACGACGTTCTACTGGACCTTTACGTGGCATGGGTTAACCCCCTTTCATTTTGTAGTTAATTAGAATTTATTATTTCTTAGCTTCTTTCGGTCTCTTAGTACCGTATTTCGAACGACCCTGTCTGCGCTCGTTAACACCTGCAGTGTCAAGCGCACCACGAACGATGTGATAACGCACACCCGGTAAATCTTTAACACGTCCTCCGCGGATAAGCACTACACTGTGCTCCTGAAGGTTGTGACCGATACCAGGGATATAAGCTGTAACTTCAATTCCGTTAGTAAGACGAACACGAGCGTATTTACGCAATGCGGAGTTCGGCTTCTTAGGAGTCATCGTACCTACACGAGTACATACACCACGTTTTTGTGGAGATGAAAGGTCTGTATGAGACTTTTTGAAGCTATTATATCCTTTGTTCAATGCTGGAGAATCGGATTTCTTTGTTTTAGAAACACGTCCCTTGCGAACAAGTTGGTTAATAGTTGGCATTTTGTTTTCCTCCCTTCTTTCGTAAATAAGCAAGCCCACACATCCAGGTGGTTCATCTATAGATAAAAGGAAAGTTTTTGCCAGGCAGGGCGTACCTTCACCCGGCAAAAACGGTTATGCTTTTATCGTAACTGTTGCTGCGCCTACTTCAATCCCACATGCCTTACCGAGTTTCTTCATAGAATCAACACGATGAACAGGTATGTTTTTTTCTTCAGCGAGTGCAACAACTTTAGAAGTTACCCTGCGATCAGCGTCGTCAGCGATGAAAACTTCCTTCGCTTCCCCAATCTGGAGGGCTTTTAGAGTTTGTTTCGTCCCAATAATTAACTCATCTGCCTGTGATACTTTTTCATAAGACACAAACATATCCTCCAAAGTAACAGGATTATCGGGAGCACCTTGGATATAATATCACCCTGCACTCCCGATGTCAACACTTCCCCTGTTTATTCTTGACTTACTAGAGCACTTTCTTCCTGTTCCAAAAGCTGTTCTGCTTCCTGCGCTTCGCCTGCTACGTTGATTCTACGGTAACGCTGCATACCAGTACCTGCCGGAACAAGTTTACCGATAATAACATTTTCCTTAAGACCAAGTAACTCGTCACGCTTACCTTTAATTGCTGCATCAGTTAGGACACGAGTTGTTTCCTGGAAGGATGCGGCAGATAGGAAGGATTCAGTTTCAAGTGATGCTTTTGTAATACCAAGAAGTACCGGACGTCCAGTTGCAGGCAAACCGCCCTGTCTCAGAACTTTACGGTTAACTCCTTTAAACTGGTGAATGTCGATAAGAGATCCAGGCAGCACTTCTGTATCGCCCGCATCAATAACACGAATCTTACGCATCATCTGGCGAACCATTACTTCAACGTGCTTGTCTCCGATTTCAACACCCTGCATACGGTATACCTTCTGTACTTCTGCTAGAAGGTACTCTTGCACACCGTCAATTCCGCTAATAGTTAGAAGTTGTTTTGGATCGATCGAACCTTCTGTAAGAGGTTGACCAGCCTTAACTTCATCTCCGACAGCGATCTTCAAACGAGCGCCATATGGCACAGGATAGTTTCTAGTCTCCGTTTCACCTTGAACGACAATCTCTTTCTTCTCTTTCACTTCAGCTAAATCAATCACTTTCCCGTCTAACTCGGATACAACTGCTTGACCTTTCGGGTTCCGTGCTTCAAATAGCTCCTGAATACGAGGAAGACCTTGAGTGATATCGTCCCCGGCAACTCCACCTGTATGGAATGTACGCATTGTTAACTGCGTACCCGGTTCACCGATTGATTGAGCAGCGATAATTCCCACTGCTTCCCCAACTTCTACGCGAGTACCGGTTGCAAGGTTACGTCCGTAACACTTCTTACACACACCATGACTCGTGCTACATGTAAAGGCAGAACGGATGTGAACATTTTCAATGCCCGCTTCTACGATTTCTGTAGCGATATCTTCTGTGATAAGGTTGTTTTTCTCAACAAGGACTTCGTTTGTCTCTGGATGTCTAACTTTCTTAAAGGCAACGCGGCCTACAAGTCGGTCATAAAGTCCTTCGATCAATTCATTACCATTCTTAATTGCGCTAACTTCAAGTCCTCTGTCAGTTCCACAGTCATCTTCGCGTACGATAACATCCTGTGCAACATCAACAAGACGACGAGTAAGGTAACCTGAGTCAGCTGTTTTAAGTGCAGTATCAGCAAGTCCTTTACGTGCACCGTGCGTTGAAATAAAGTACTCAAGCACTGTTAAACCTTCACGGAAGCTGGATTTAATCGGAAGTTCAATGATTTGTCCAGATGGGTTAGCCATCAATCCACGCATACCCGCAAGCTGTGTAAAGTTAGATGCGTTACCACGAGCACCTGAATCACTCATCATAAAGATTGGGTTATCTTTTTCAAGTCTGTTCATCAGTTTTTCCTGGATGCGATCTTTCGCGCTACTCCAGATTGCAATAACACGGTCATAACGCTCATCGTCGGTAATCAAACCACGACGGAACTGCTTAAGAACTTTTTCAACTTTTTCCTCAGCTTCTTGAACAATTTCCTGTTTCTCAGCAAGTACTACAACGTCAGCCACACCAACGGTAATACCAGCCTTAGTAGAATATTTGAAGCCAAGATCCTTCATGCGGTCAAGCATGCGGGATGTTTCTGTAACTTTGAAACGCTTGAACACTTCAGCGATGATCTTACCAAGAATGCCCTTCTTAAATGGTGAGATCAAATCGCGCTTTGCGATTTCTTCTTTCACGTTCACGCCGTGAGGAAGGAAGTATTGCTCCGGTGTAGCAATTTCAAGGTTACTTGTTGTCGGTTCATTGATATATGGGAACGACTCCGGAAGGATTTCGTTGAAAATCAACTTACCAACCGTAGTTACAAGCAACTGCTTGTTCTGCTCTTCTGTAAAAGCAGATTTATTAAGTGATGCTGCAGGAATAGCTACACGAGAATGAAGATGTGCAAATCCATTCTGGTATGCAATTATTGCCTCATTTGTATCTTTAAATACAGAACCTTCACCAATTGCTCCTTCACGTTCCATAGTCAGGTAGTAGTTACCTAGAACCATATCCTGTGACGGTGTAACAACTGGCTTACCATCTTTCGGGTTAAGGATGTTCTGTGCTGCAAGCATTAAGATTCGCGCTTCTGCTTGCGCTTCTGCAGATAGCGGAACGTGAACGGCCATCTGGTCACCATCAAAGTCAGCGTTATACGCCGTACATACGAGTGGGTGAAGACGAATTGCGCGTCCCTCAACAAGAATTGGTTCAAACGCCTGAATACCAAGACGGTGAAGCGTTGGTGCACGGTTAAGAAGAACAGGGTGTTCTTTAATCACGTTTTCCAATACGTCCCAGACTTCTGGATGAACTTTCTCGACTTTACGCTTTGCGCTCTTAATATTATGTGCAAGACCTTTTGAAACAAGTTCTTTCATAACGAAAGGCTTGAATAACTCAAGAGCCATCTCTTTCGGTAGCCCACACTGGTACATCTTCAGGTTAGGTCCTACTACGATTACTGAACGACCTGAGTAATCTACACGCTTACCAAGAAGGTTTTGACGGAAACGTCCCTGTTTCCCTTTCAACATGTGAGAAAGAGATTTCAACGGACGGTTACCCGGACCAGTTACAGGACGGCCACGACGACCATTGTCAATAAGGGCATCGACAGCTTCTTGAAGCATACGCTTTTCGTTTTGCACGATGATGCTTGGCGCGCCAAGATCAAGAAGGCGCTTCAAGCGATTATTACGGTTAATCACACGACGATATAGATCGTTTAAATCAGAAGTCGCAAAACGTCCACCGTCTAGCTGTACCATCGGACGAAGTTCTGGAGGAATAACAGGCAGAACATCTAGAATCATCCAAGAAGGATTGTTTCCTGATCCTCTAAATGCCTCAAGTACTTCAAGACGTTTGATCGCACGCGTTCTACGCTGACCTTGTGCTGTTTTCAACTCTTCTTTAAGGATATCTACCTCTTTATCAAGATCGATATCAAACAAGAGCCTGCGGATTGCTTCCGCACCCATTTCTGCAGAGAACGTTTTGCCATACTTTTCACGGTATGCGCGGTACTCTTTCTCAGAAAGAAGTTGTTTCTTCTCAAGCGGTGTATCACCAGCTTCAGTTACAACATAAGAAGCGAAATAAATAACTTCTTCAAGTGCACGTGGTGACATGTCTAGGACAAGTCCCATGCGGCTTGGAATGCCTTTAAAGTACCAGATGTGAGAGACAGGAGCAGCTAGCTCGATATGCCCCATTCTCTCACGACGGACTTTCGCACGTGTTACTTCAACTCCGCAGCGATCACAAACGACTCCTTTATAACGGATTCGTTTGTATTTCCCACAATGACATTCCCAGTCTTTAGTTGGTCCGAAGATTCGCTCACAGAAAAGACCATCTTTTTCCGGTTTCAAGGTACGGTAGTTAATGGTTTCTGGCTTCTTAACTTCTCCTCTTGACCAAGAGCGGATTTTATCCGGTGACGCCAGACCGATTTTCATATACTCAAATTTATTGACATCTATCAAGGGGCCTACCTCCCTTTAGAATTCAGCTTTAACCCTTACTCGCTCGCCTGATTTGACCCAACATTCAAGTTTAATTTCTCACTGGATTGGTCTTCTTCGTCGTCTAACTCTTTCATTTCAATTTCTTGCTCATCACTAGCAAGCATTTTCACGTCCATACCAAGTGACTGCAACTCTTTGATTAGAACTTTAAACGATTCTGGAATACCAGGCTCAGGAACATTTTCACCTTTTACGATTGCCTCGTAAGTCTTAACACGTCCTACAACATCATCCGATTTAACCGTCAGAATTTCCTGTAGGGTATACGCAGCACCATATGCTTCAAGTGCCCATACTTCCATCTCACCGAAACGCTGTCCACCAAATTGTGCTTTACCACCAAGAGGCTGCTGCGTAACGAGTGAATAAGGTCCTGTTGAACGTGCATGAAGTTTGTCATCAACCATGTGAGCAAGTTTGATCATATACATAACACCGACAGAGATACGGTTATCGAATGGTTCACCCGTACGGCCGTCGTAAAGAACAGTTTTACCATCACGTGGCATACCTGCTTCTTCAAGCGTTTCCCAAACATCTTCTTCACGAGCTCCATCAAATACTGGCGTTGCAACGTGAATTCCAAGTGCACGAGCAGCCATACCAATATGGAGCTCCAACACCTGTCCAATGTTCATACGAGAAGGAACACCAAGCGGATTCAACATGATATCGATTGGCGTACCGTCTGGCAAGTAAGGCATATCTTCTTCAGGAAGAATCCTTGAGATAACACCTTTGTTACCGTGACGTCCAGCCATTTTATCTCCTTCATGAATCTTACGCTTTTGAACGATGTAAACTCGCACAAGTTGATTTACTCCCGGTGGAAGCTCATCGCCGTCTTCACGGTTAAAGATTTTCACATCAAGAACGATTCCATCACCACCGTGCGGTACACGGAGAGATGTGTCACGAACTTCACGTGCTTTTTCTCCAAAAATTGCATGGAGTAGACGTTCTTCCGCAGTCAATTCTGTTACACCTTTAGGGGTAACTTTACCAACAAGGATGTCACCATCTTTCACTTCAGCACCCATGCGAATAATTCCGCGTTCGTCAAGGTTACGCAAAGCATCTTCCCCGACGTTCGGAATGTCACGAGTGATTTCTTCAGGTCCAAGCTTTGTGTCACGTGCTTCTGATTCGTATTCTTCGATGTGAATTGATGTATAAACGTCATCTTTTACAAGACGTTCGCTCATAATAATAGCATCCTCGTAGTTGTAACCTTCCCATGTCATAAATCCGACAAGAACGTTACGTCCGAGTGCCATTTCACCTTTTTCCATTGATGGACCGTCTCCAAGGATTTCTCCTTTTACAACACGGTCGCCTTCAACGACAATTGGCTTCTGGTTATAACACGTTCCCTGATTGGAACGAATAAACTTAAGCAATTTATAACGGTCAAGATCACCTTTAACTTCCTGGCCATCAATGACGGATACGCGACGAACATGAATTTCTGCAGCGGATGCAAACTCGATAATACCTTCGTGCTTACAAATAACAGCGGCACCGGAGTCTTTTCCGTTAACATGCTCCATACCTGTTCCGACAATTGGTGCTTCAGGAACCATCAAAGGTACAGCCTGACGCTGCATGTTCGCACCCATTAGCGCACGGTTGGAGTCATCGTTCTCAAGGAACGGAATACAAGCCGTTGCTGCTGAAACTACCTGTTTCGGGGATACGTCCATGTAGTCGATTTTTTCGCGAGCGATGATAATGTTCTCGTCACGGAAACGCGCAACAATATCTTCATCTCTAAATGAACCATCATCGGTTAGCTTAGCATTTGCCTGCGCTACAACATAGTTGTCCTGTTCATCAGCTGTTAAGTAGTCAATATACTCCGTAACTTTGCCTGTTTCAGGGTCTACTCTGCGGTAAGGCGTTTCAATGAAGCCAAACTTATTAACTCGTGCATAAGATGAAAGTGAGTTAATTAGCCCGATGTTCGGACCTTCTGGAGTTTCAATCGGACACATTCTTCCGTAGTGGGAGTAATGTACGTCACGAACTTCAAAGCCAGCACGTTCACGTGTTAAACCACCTGGTCCAAGTGCAGATAAACGACGCTTATGAGTTAGCTCAGCAAGCGGGTTCGTCTGATCCATGAACTGAGATAGCTGTGAACTACCGAAGAACTCTTTAATGGATGCAATGACAGGACGAATATTAATTAGCGCCTGTGGCGTAATAACGTTCGTATCCTGGATTGACATACGTTCACGCACAACACGTTCCATACGGGAGAGTCCAATACGGAATTGGTTCTGGAGAAGCTCACCAACTGAACGAAGTCGACGGTTACCGAGGTGATCAATATCATCCGTGTTTCCTACCTGATGAAGAAGGTTAAAGAAGTAGTTAATGGATGAAATGATATCGCCAGGGGTGATGTTTTTCACTCCTGTTTCAACTCCACCGTTACCGATCACATTAATAACACGCTCACCTTCTGGATCGTCAGGAGCGTACACTTTAATCGATTGCAAACCGATAGATTCGTCCTCAATCACTCCACCATGAGGTTCGACGTCTTTGAAACCAACGTTTGTCTCAAGTGCAGGAAGGATTCTATCTAAAAGACGGCGATCAAGAATCTCGCCTTCTTCTGCAATCACTTCACCTGTTTCGGGATCAACTAGCGTTTCAGCCAATCGCTGATTAAACAGACGGTTTTTAATATGAAGCTTCTTGTTGATCTTGTAACGTCCTACGTTTGCAAGATCATAGCGCTTTGGATCAAAAAAGCGGGAATCAAGTAAGCTTTTGGCGTTGTCGACAGTCGGAGGCTCGCCAGGACGTAAGCGTTCATAGATTTCTAGTAGCGCTTTTTCTGTGCCGTCCGTGTTGTCTTTTTCTAGGGTATTGCGAAGATACTCATCTTCACCTAGGAGATCTATGATTTCTTGATCAGACCCAAACCCTAACGCTCTGAGCAGTACCGTAATTGGTAGCTTTCTAGTACGATCAATTCGTACATAGACAATATCCTTGGCATCAGTTTCAAATTCCAGCCATGCTCCTCGGTTTGGAATGACAGTAGCTGTATATCCTTTTTTGCCGTTCTTATCGATCTTTTCACTATAGTAGACACTTGGAGAACGCACGAGCTGAGAAACGATAACGCGTTCTGCCCCATTAATAATAAAGGTACCTGTTTCAGTCATTAATGGGAAATCACCCATGAACACTTCTTGTTCCTTTACTTCACCTGTTTCTTTGTTAATCAGGCGTACTTTCACACGTAAAGGCGCAGAATATGTTACATCTCGCTCTTTGGTCTCTTCCACGGGGTACTTAGGTTCACCAAGGCTGTAATCAATAAATTCCAGCACAAGATTACCTGTGAAATCTTCGATTGGAGAAATATCCTGGAACATTTCTCGTAAACCCTCATCAAGAAACCATTGATAAGAAGCTGTTTGAATCTCAATTAGATTTGGCAAATCCAACACTTCTTTGATTCGCGCGTAGCTTCTTCTTTGGCGGTGGCGTCCATACTGAACTAGTTGGCCTGTCAAATGATTCACCCCTCAAATCCAGCGTATTTATTTTCTTCACCCAACAATTTCTGTTAAACCAAAAATCTATCGTTGGACAAAAAAAGAAAAAGGGCATAAATAAAAATTTCCCCTTAACTATAAGCGATTATATTAGTTTTTCCAGACGACGGTATTTTATACCTTTAAGCGCAGGAATGCGAAAAAGGCCTGGAAAAATCCATCATTGGCATTATATTATATTAGCATAGGCCGTTTGTGAAGTCAAAGGATATTTTCATAAATTACTTGACTGCTTTTAGAATATAGTATCCTTTCTTTTTCACAACGGTCTCGACATGCCCAAACATTTCTTCCAGCTTGTTGATTGCTGATGGGGCACCCTGTTTCTTTTGAATTACAATCCAGAGCGTTCCATCTTTCTTAAGAACATGATGGGCTTCTTCTAGAATCCCATGAACAACCTGCTTTCCTGCGCGTATGGGAGGATTTGTAATAACGGATGCAAAGGTTTTGTCTTTCACCGCACATAACTGATCACTCTCCATAACGCTCACATTATGCACGCTATTACGAATCGCGTTGTTCATTGCTAACTCGGTGGCACGTTCATTAACATCAAGCAAATAAAAACGACGGTTTGAAAGTCCAGAAGCAAGCGATATGCCGATCGGGCCATAGCCACACCCAGCATCTACAATATCTCCTTCAATTTCTGGTTCTTCAAATGTTTCAATCAGGAGCTTGCTCCCGAAATCGACTTCTTTCTTTGAAAAAACACCAGAATCGGTAGTGAATTGGAAACGTCGTCCTCGAAGCTCTGCAGTAATCCGGTTCGGATCACTCTTTACACCCGGGTTCTTTGTATAATAATGCTCACCCAATGCTATCCCTCATTTCATCGCCATTTCTATAAGCATTGCCAAACTTCACTTCCATCATAACTTAAAAGTTTAGCTCCCAATAACAAAAAGCTCGCTTTTAAAAGCGAGCTTTTGTTTCAGACAAATGATTACTTAACTTCTACTGCAGCGCCTACTTCTTCTAGCTTAGACTTAAGCTCTTCAGCTTCGTCTTTAGCAACGCCTTCTTTAATAGCGCTTGGAGCGCCGTCAACTAGTTCTTTAGCTTCTTTCAAGCCAAGACCAGTGATTTCGCGAACGACTTTGATGACCTTGATTTTGCTGCTTCCAGCACTTTCAAGAACTACATCAAATTCTGTTTGCTCTTCAGCAGCACCTTCTGCTGCTCCGCCTGCTGCTGCTACTGGAGCTGCTGCAGTTACACCAAATTCTTCTTCGATAGCTTTAACTAGGTCGTTAAGCTCAAGAACTGTCATTTCTTTGATTGCTTCAATGATTTGCTCGTGACTCATGAGTAAATCCTCCTTAATTTTTGTTTTGTTCTATACCAATTGATAGACGGTAAATTTACGCGCCTTGTTCTTCCTTTTGATCGGCAACAGCTTTTGTAGCCAATGCCATGTTGCGCATAGGTGCTTGTAGCACTGATAGCAACATAGAAAGTAGACCTTCGCGGTTTGGTAGGTCCGCAAGTTCCTTGATCTTCTCTACTGATACAACGCCGCCTTCGATCACGCCAGTCTTGATTTCAAGAGCTTCGTGAGTTTTAGCGAAGTTGTTCAAAATTTTAGCAGGAGCAACAACATCTTCATTGCTGAACGCGATTGCCGTAGGTCCGACAAGGTGCTCATTCAAATCAGTAAGTTCAAGCTGTTCTGCCGCGCGACGAGTCATAGTGTTTTTGTAAACACGGAATTCAACGTTCGCATCACGCAATTGTTTACGAAGTTCTGTTACTTCGGATACATCAAGTCCACGATAGTCAACAAAGATTGTTGATTGGCTATCACGAAGTTTGTCTGTAATTTCTGTAACTAGATGCTTCTTTTGTTCAACTGCACTGCTCATAGTTCCACCTCCTAAAGAAATGTATCTATACCGCCCTGGAATATGAGGTCATATAAAAAGCCTTCACATCCGAAGACATGAAGGCTTATCGATTACTTACATATCGAATCACTTCACACCTCGGCAGGCTATTAAGTGCGTTAGCACCCCTGCTGTCTACGGTATAGAAAGTATTAATTTATCAAACAACATTTACAAGTATATTTAATAGCTACGTAAATGTCAACAGCTAATTAAATTAACGGTAAGTTGATGCGTTAACTTTTACACCAGGTCCCATTGTAGAAGTAACTGAAATGTTCTTAAGGTACGTTCCTTTAGAAGCTGCAGGTTTAACTTTCACAAGTGTTTCAACAAGTGTATTCAAGTTTTCAACAAGCTTGTCAGCTTCAAAAGATACTTTACCGATTGGTGCATGAACATTACCAGCACGGTCTACACGGTATTCTACTTTACCAGCTTTGATTTCGTTAACAGCTTTTTCTACGTCGAACGTAACTGTTCCAGTTTTCGGGTTCGGCATTAGACCTTTTGGTCCAAGTACACGACCGAGCTTACCAACTTCACCCATCATGTCAGGAGTTGCTACGATTACGTCAAAG
Source organism: Pseudalkalibacillus hwajinpoensis (assembly GCF_039851965.1). Taxonomy (NCBI): domain Bacteria; kingdom Bacillati; phylum Bacillota; class Bacilli; order Caryophanales; family Guptibacillaceae; genus Guptibacillus; species Guptibacillus hwajinpoensis. The sequence goes on from NZ_CP156674.1 coordinate 2,077,393, forward strand.
TCAAACCAACCCTCGTTGATCTTCGTAATGTAGTCAGCTTCTCCAACATAGTCAGCGCCAGCTGCTTCAGCTTCTTTTGCTTTTTCGCCTTTAGCGAAAACAAGAACGCGTTGTGTTTTACCAGTCCCGTTTGGAAGTACAACCGCGCCACGAACCTGCTGGTCGTTTTTCTTAGGGTCTACTCCAAGACGAATTGCTGCTTCAACAGTTCCATCAAAGTTTCCTACAGATGTCTTTTTAACAAGTTCAACTGCTTCTTGAGGCTCATAGAAAGTTGTACGTTCAACTAACTTAGCTGCCTCCTGGTATTTCTTACCTCGTTTTGCCATTTTGTGTTTCCTCCTTGAATGTGGTTTAGCGGATTATCCTCCCACTATTTATGCTACCAATTTTGCCGATACCATAATAAAAGTTGCGAACCTGTAAATTACAGGCAGGAATCCCTTTTAATCGCAACGGCTTGTGTAACATTAGTCTTCGATAACAATTCCCATGCTACGTGCAGTTCCTTCAACCATACGCATTGCAGAATCAACATTCGCTGCGTTAAGATCTGGCATCTTTGTTTCAGCGATCTCACGCACTTTATCACGCTTAACAGTCGCAACTTTGTTGCGGTTAGGTTCTCCAGAACCAGACTCGATACCTGCTGCTTTCTTAAGTAGAACTGCAGCTGGTGGAGTTTTAGTGATAAATGTAAATGAACGGTCTTCAAAAACCGTGATTTCTACTGGAATAATCATGCCAGCCTGGTCAGAAGTACGAGCATTAAACTCTTTACAGAATCCCATGATGTTAACTCCAGCTTGACCTAGTGCAGGTCCAACTGGTGGTGCAGGATTCGCCTTCCCAGCCGGGATTTGCAATTTTACAACTTTAATTACCTTTTTAGCCACGCGACACACCTCCTTAAGTCCGTGATGTGGTATTTGGGTGTCTTCACCCTCCCACCTTATATATCAATCAAATGTCTCGAATAGTATGAGACTCATGAAACATTAAAATTCTATCATTAATCGAAAAGTTAAGCAAGAACTTTTCTGTTAGAACTTCTCAACTTGGCCGAAATTAAGCTCAACAGGTGTTTCTCTGCCAAACATATTTACGTGCACTTTCACTTTGCCTTTATCTGTATCAATGCCTTCAACAGAACCAACAAAGTCAGCAAATGGACCTTCTTTAACTTTCACTTTTTCTTTTAGTTCAAAGTCAACATCCGCTTTCGGTTGCTCCATTCCCATTTGTTTAAGAAGTGATTCCACTTCTTCAGGAAGAAGTGCAGTCGGCTTGGATCCCGCCCCGCTTGAACCTACGAAACCAGTTACGCCAGGTGTATTCCTCACAACGTACCATGAATCATCTGTCATAACCATTTCGGTAATAACATAGCCAGGAAAGACTTTTTTCATAACTGTCTTTTTCTTGCCATTCTTGATTTCTGTTTCTTCTTCTACCGGGACGAGTACACGAAAGATCTTATCCGTCATGCCCATTGTTTCAACCCTTTTTTCAAGGTTGGTTTTTACTTTGTTTTCATACCCCGAGTACGTATGAACAACATACCATCTTTTTTCCATATATGCAGGACTGTTGTCCTTCCCTCCCCAGCTCATTTACTCTTTCATTCTAACCTTGTGAATGAAAATTTATAACGATTTATCCTAAAATGAGGCGGATTAGCGAGGAAATCCCCTGGTCAATCACCGCAAAGAATATCGCTATAAAGATAACTGTCATAACCGTGACAATTGTATAACGTGTTAATTCTTTACGAGTCGGCCAGCTCACCCGCTTCATTTCACTTGCCACATTACGAAAGAACTTACCAGAACGTTGAACAATACTTGCCATTACTTGCTACCCCCAATTAATCTGGCGGAAAACTCCCCCGAGAATCTATTTTTATGTGGTTCGCCACATTGGCAAACGACCCTGTAAGGCATTACTTCGTTTCGCGATGAGTAGTATGCTCATCACAGTGTTTGCAATACTTCTTAACTTCGATGCGGGACGGGCTTGTCTGTGAGTTTTTCGTTGTTGTATAGTTTCGGCTATTGCATTGAACACATGCTAGTACTGCCTTTTTTCGCATTATGACACCTTCCTAAACCGCGCAAATGTGAAGTTTGTATTTTAAATAAGCTCTCTTAAACTAAAAAAGACCAAAATAAAAAAACGTTCAGTAACTCTGTGACGTTCCTACAAACCTAACAAAAAATTGACATTATTACTTTTATCACTTTATCACAGCGCGTTTCGACGTGTCAATAAAGCCAGAGGAGGCAAGCCAAAGAAAAAAACAGGGGAAACTCCCCCTGTTCTCCCATTACAATTTAAAGCATGTCCATTATCAAAGGCTAACTTCACGAAGCTCCAGATACCGCTCTAACTTTCGTTTCACTCGTTGCAGGGCATTGTCAATCGATTTTACATGGCGATTCAAATCAACCGAAATCTCCTGGTACGAACGCCCATCAAGGTAAAGCATAAGAACTTTCCGTTCTAAATCGCTCAAAATTTCAGACATTTTAAGTTCAATATCATCGAATTCTTCTTGATTAATAATTAATTCTTCAGGATCAGTTACTTTAGTTCCGCAAATGACATCAAGTAAAGTCCGATCAGACTCTTCATCGTAAATTGGCTTATCAAGTGATACATAAGAGTTAAGCGGAATGTGCTTTTGCCTTGTTGCGGTTTTGATAGCTGTAATCATCTGCCGGGTGATGCACAATTCGGCAAACGCTTTAAAAGATGAGAACTTGTCTCCTCTAAAATCACGAATGGCTTTGTAGAGACCAATCATTCCTTCTTGAATGATATCTTCCCGGTCTGCTCCAATGAGAAAATACGACCTCGCTTTAGCGCGTACGAAATTTTTGTACTTCGTAATCAAATGTTCCAACGCTCTACTGTGACCTTCATGAACCATCATAACTAGCAGTTCATCATCAAGCTGATCGAAAGCTACATGTTCCAGGTGCCTTTGGTCCACTGTCAGTTGTTCTTGATTTACCGTGCTTTCTTTGAGGTCTACTATACTCAATATGCGTTCCCCCCGACCAGTACGCTATATAGAAATATTATACAGTACATGTCGAAAAATCGTCAACCTACTATTTACCGCCTCTTCGCCATTTTTCGAATATTTCACTAATTTCTTCTGATAAATACAGTCCTGACGAGCGATTTTTACGATTCTCGGTATCTACTCTTTTCTCAATTCCCTTTTCAATTCGCTGCATTTCATTAAAAAGTTCTCGTGCAGATTTTCTTAATGCGCCCTGTCCAAAAATTGCCCATTGCTCCGTATAATCCGATGTGGCCACGTGAATTTGGGTCCGAATTCCTTTAAGTTCTCTTGCCATTTTTTCTATTCGCTCATCAGCCGTCTCATTTTCACGTGTATATATCACTTCTACCCGGTACTGGCTATGTCTTTTCTCGATTCCGTGTGACAAGTGAGCATCGAAAACAACGATCACCCGGTAGCCTGAATATGCCTGATATTCGGCCATCTTTTCGATCAGGAGCTCGCGAGCTTTGCTAAAGTCCTTCTCTTTCAATGACCGAAGTTCTGGCCAGGCACCTATGATGTTATAACCATCAACTAGCAGCACATCCATAACTTATTCCCCCAGAGGGTGACGTTGGCGATAAACCTCATACATCATTAATCCAGCCGCTACAGATGCATTAAGCGATGTAACCTTCCCTGCCATTGGGAGACTTACAAGGAAGTCGCACTTATCTTTAATAAGTCGACCCATCCCTTTTCCTTCACTTCCTATGACAAGACCAATTCCCATGTCATAATCAGCTTCCCGATAATCCTGTCCGCCTTTTGCATCTGTACCTACAAACCAAATTCCCCGCTCCTTTAATTCATCCATCGTACGCGCCAGATTTGTTACACGTGCAACAGGGATGTATTCTATAGCGCCCGTAGAAGACTTAGCGACTGTAGACGTCAGCCCTACAGCCCTTCGCTTTGGAATAATCACGCCATGAGCTCCAGCAGAATCAGCTGTTCTTAGAATAGACCCAAGGTTGTGAGGATCTTCTATTTCATCGAGAATGAGAAATAATGGTGGCTGACCTGCCTCTTCAGCTTTCTTAAACAAGTCCTCAATGTCCGCATACTCATAAGCCGCAATCGAGGCAACCACTCCCTGATGGTTGCTTTCCCCTGATAATTGCTCAAGCTTTCGCTTTGGTACAAACTGTACGAGTACGTTCTGTTCTTTCGCTTTCTGTATCAGCGTTTGAAGCGGACCTTTTTGAGAACCTTCGTTAATCCAGATCTTGTTAATCTCATGTCCGGATCGAAGTGCTTCAAGCACAGCGTTACGTCCCACTATAAATTCTTTATCCATCAGATTTCACTTCTTTCTTCGGTTGTTCTACGAATTTGTATAGCTCATTCAGTAGCTCATCTACTCTTTCTTCATTTCCCTGCAGGTAATGGTATCCAAACAATGCTTCAAGAGCCGTTGAATATTTGTACGTACTCACGCTTGTGTTTTTGGGTACCGTTCCTGACTTTGCATTACGCCCTCTTCGCACAACCCCGGCTTCTTCCTCTGACAGCATTTCCTGTTTCAGAACCTGGTGCAAGAATGCAGCCTGCGCTTTAGCAGATACATACTTCGTTGCAGTTCGATGAAGTTGATTCGGTCGAATATGACCAAGAGCAAGGAGTCGTTTTCGTACATTGATTTCAATTACTGAATCACCCATATAAGCGAGCGCCAGTGAATTAAGCTGTTTAACATCTAATTCCTTCATCTTTATACCCTCTTCCAGCGAACGCCCTGAGGTGTGTCCTCAAGAAGAATGCCCTGTTCTTTTAGCTCATCACGAATTTCGTCCGCTCTGCTAAAATCCCTTTGTTTTCTCGCTTCATTTCGTTCTTCAATTAGCTGGTCAATGTCCTTATCAAGAAGTGCCTCTTCTTCCGTAAATGAAACACCAAGTACAGAACCAAAATCTACAAAGCGTTCGATAAACAGATCAAGTACCTCTTTCGACGAATGCGCTTCCTGAAGATAGAGGTTCGCTTCTTTTGAAAGCTCAAACAAAATTGAAATCGCATTAGCTGTATTGAAGTCATCATCCATTTCAGCTACAAAACGATTGCGGTACCCGGCGATCTTATCTTTCCAGCCTTCAACCTCTTCACCGAGATCTGCGCTGTTTTGCAAACGGTGATGAAGGTTTTCAACCGTATCCTTGATTCGCACTAATCCTGCTTTTGCGCTTTCGAGTAGCTCGTGATTAAAATTAATTGGATTTCGATAATGCACCGATAGCATGAAGAATCGAATCGCTTCAGGGTCATGTTGTTTAATTAAGTCATGTACCAATACAAAATTCCCTAGCGATTTGGACATTTTTTCGTTGTTGATATTGATATACCCGTTATGAAGCCAGTAATTCGCAAATGTGTGCCCTGTGAGGGCTTCCGTCTGCGCTACTTCATTCTCATGGTGAGGAAATGCAAGGTCTTTCCCGCCTGCATGAATGTCAATTGTATATCCAAGATATTTCTGTGCCATAGCTGAGCATTCAATGTGCCAGCCCGGGCGCCCTTCTCCCCATGGGCTCGACCATGAAATTTCGCCTTCTTTAGCTGCTTTCCAGAGTGTGAAATCAAGCGGGTCTTCTTTTTTTTCTCCAACAACAATCCGTGAACCAAGCTTTAATTCGTCGATTGACTGATGAGAAAGTTTTCCATACCCTTCGAATTGGCGGGTGCGGAAATAAACATCTCCTTCTGATTCATACGCAAAACTTTTCTCAATCAACGCTGAGATAAAGTCGATAATTTCATCCATGTTTTCCGTAACCCTTGGATGTTCATCTGCCTTTTTCACGCCGAGCGCTCCAGTATCATCGTGATACGCTCCAATGAAACGCTCTGCGACATCCGGAACCTCTTCCCCAAGTTCTTTTGCAGCACGAATCAATTTATCATCCACATCTGTGAAATTGGATACATAATGAACATCATAACCGCGATATTCAAGGTACCGACGCACAACATCAAACACGATTGCAGGACGTGCGTTCCCAATATGAATGTAATTGTAAACGGTCGGACCACACACATACATTCTTACTTTCCCCTCTTCAATGGGCTGAAAAGTTTCTTTCTGTTGCGTCAATGTATTGTATAGCTTAATCGCCATGACTTTCACTCCTCATTCTTAGCTTTCGCATTTCTTCTGTTAATGTAAGCAATTCTTTTTCCATCTGTTTGAATTTATCTGCTACCGGGTCCGGCATTTTATGATGATCAAGGTTATGAGGAACCTTTACCCCATTTTGAATAACGACGCGTCCTGGTATTCCAACAACTGTCGAATTTATCGGCACATCCTGGAGAACAACAGATCCGGCCCCTACTTTAGAATTCTCTCCAATTGTGATCGAACCGAGTATTTTCGCACCTGTCGCAACAAGAGTATTGTCCTCAAGGGTCGGATGACGTTTTCCTTTTTCTTTTCCGGTTCCACCTAAGGTTACCCCTTGAAAGAGAGTCACGTTATTCCCGATTTCGCATGTCTCTCCAATGACCACACCCATTCCGTGATCAATGAAACACCTCTCCCCGATGGTGGCACCAGGATGAATTTCAATTCCTGTAAAAAAACGACTGATTTGCGAAACCCCTCTTGCTAGAAAGAAGAACTTTTTCTTCCAGAACCAATGAGCGATCCTATGTGACCATATCGCATGAAGGCCCGCATAAGTTAAAATAACTTCAAAATAACTTCTAGCTGCAGGATCCTGATCAAATACGACATCGACATCCTGTTTAAGTGTCTTCCACATACGTTTTACACCCCTCCTTCTTCTCATACACAATAAAATAGATCTCCATTGCAATTCATTCGGATGGAAACTAACTCATTAAAAAAAGCGTCTCTGTGTGACTTTCCATCACACAGAGACGCTCATCGCGTGGTTCCACTCTGCTTCGAATTTCCTTAAAATCACCAAGAAAATTCCTTGCACCTATAACGGCGGCACCGCCCCTACCTACTTATCCGAAGATTTTTCTGCAGGAGACTCTGAGGTGCATTTCAATGAGTGTGTTCTTAAGCTGCTTTCAGCCGGGGGCAGCTCTCTCTATAAAGGACGCACTCATTTACTTCTCCTCTTCAACGATTGTATTAAATCTTTATAATTCTATGCCTTAGTCATGTTAAGAACCTGATTCAAGCGGGCATTAACAGCTTCTCTTCCAAGCAGTGCAATCGCCTGCTGAAGTTCAGGACCATGTGTTTCACCAGTCGTTGCGACGCGAATAGGCATGAATAGCTTTTTCCCTTTATGCCCTGTTGCTTTTTGAGTTGCTTTGATCGCCGACTTAATCGCAGACGGCTCAAACTCATCAATTCCTTCAAGCTGATCAAGAAAGCCCTGCATCACTTCAGGGATTTGCTCTTCATTTAGAACTTCCATTGCTTCTTCATTATACTGAATTTCCTGCTTAAAGAACAACTCAGTAAGCTCGACAATTTCTCTTCCATAATGGAGCTGCTCTTGATAAAGTCCAATAAGCTCTTTTGCCCAGTCCTTTTGTTCTGCCGTCATCTCAAGCGGAAACTTACCTGCTTCAATCAGATGTGGAAGAGCTAGCTCAACTACACGATCAAGACTCGCTTCTTTAATATACTGATTATTCATCCAGTATAGTTTTTGTGAATCAAATACTGCAGGGGAAGTTGAAAGTCGCTCTGGATCAAAAATGTCAACAAGCTGCTCCTTTGTAAACAATTCTTCTTCTCCTTTAGGAGACCAACCAAGAAGCGTAACAAAGTTAAATAGCGCTTCTGGAAGGAAGCCGAGATCATGGTACTGTTCAATGTACTGAACAATCGATTTATCCCGCTTACTTAGTTTTTTCTTCTGATCATTCACAATTAGGGTCATGTGACCAAATTTAGGTGGTTCCCAACCGAAAGCTTCGTAAATCATCAGCTGTTTCGGTGTATTAGAAATATGGTCATCCCCACGTAAAACGTGAGAAATTCTCATATGATGGTCATCAATTGCAACTGCATAGTTGTAAGTTGGAATGCCATTTTTCTTCACAATAACAAAATCACCAATACCATTTGACTCAAATGAAACGCGATCTTTCACGATATCATCAAAAGCGTATTCCTTATCGCGTTGTACCGCAAATCGAATACTCGGCTGTCGACCTTCTGCTTCTAGCTTCTCGCGCTGATCAGCCGTTAAATGACGACATTTGCCGGAATAGCGAGGCATTTCACCACGCGCACGCTGCGCTTCACGTTCAGCTTCGAGCTCGTCTTCAGTGCAGTAGCACTTGTATGCAAGCTCTTTATTAAGAATCTCTTTTGTATGATCAGTATAAAGATCCAGACGCTCCATCTGCGTATATGGGCCATACCCTCCCTCTTTATCGATGCTTTCGTCCCAGTCCATTCCAAGCCACTTCAAGTAATCAAGCTGGTTTTCAACACCACCCTCGACATTACGTGTCTGGTCTGTATCCTCAATTCGAATAATAAATTTACCGTTCTGACTTCTAGCAAATAAATAATTAAATAATGCCGTTCGCGCATTCCCAATATGTAAGTAACCAGTTGGACTTGGGGCATAACGCACCCTAACTTCGTTTTCCATCATATCCACCACCATCAATTTTTATCTTCTACTGTCTTATTATTTTACCATTAGAGTCAAATTATCGGTCAAGCACTTTGAAGCAATATAACAACTTCAGCTGCGATCCCTTCGCCTCTCCCTGTAAATCCTAGCTTTTCAGAGGTCGTTGCTTTCACATTTACTTGAGTTAGATCTGCTTCTAGTAATTCTGCAACAACTTCCCGCATCGCTGTAATATGTGGGGCCATTTTTGGAAGCTGAGCGATAATCGTACAATCGACGTTTCCAAGCGCATAACCTTTTTCCTTTACGATTTGAAATACATGGCGTAGAAGCTCTTTCGAATCAGCATCCTTAAAATCTTCATCCGTATCAGGGAAATGCTTCCCGATATCCCCTTCACCTATCGCACCAAGACATGCATCTGCCACCGCATGAAGCAAAACGTCTGCATCTGAATGACCGAGTAGTCCTTTTTCAAATGGAATCGTGATACCCCCGATAATGCATGGACGATTTTCAACTAACTTGTGAACATCAAAACCATGACCAATTCGCATTACACTTCACTCTCTTTCTTCTCCCGTAAAATGGCTCTCGCAAAAATTAAATCCTCAGGTGTGGTTAACTTTACGTTCCAATAATCACCTTGTATAACATGCACGGCTCGTCCATTCATTTCTACGAGACTGGCATCATCCGTTCCAATAATCTCGTTTTCTTCTGCCCACTTATGAATTTCCTTAATAACCGAAAGACGAAAAGCCTGCGGAGTCTGCACTGCCCACAAGCTTGATCGATCAATTGTTTTCTGAACCGTCAAATCATCCACCTGTTTCACTGTATCCTTAACAGGCACAGCTACTATTGCACCATCATAATATTCAGCTGCTTTCGCGACTTTCCGAGCTACTTGATGGGTAAAAAAAGGCCGGGCACCATCATGGATTAGCACAACTTTATCTCCTTCAAGTGCCTTGAGTCCTTCATAAACACTCTGCTGGCGTTCTTTTCCACCAGTCACAACTCGACTCACTTTCGTAAGATTGTATTCTTTGATCAGTGTCCTGAAATCATCATGTTCCCGCTCATTAACCGCAAGTACAATCTCTTCACACCGATCATCACTTTGAAAAACCGATATCGTATGAACGATTATCGGCTTTCCATCAAGCATGATAAACTGTTTGTTCTTTCCTGCGTTCATCCGTTTCCCCTGCCCGGCTGCAGGAATGACTACTGAATACTTCAAGTCTAGAACCCCCGTCACCTATCTCTTAGAGCGCTTTTTCAAGCAATTTGGGCTTGGCGAAAATCATCCGCCCTGCTGATGTTTGCAGCACACTCGTTACAAGTACATCGATTGTTTTACCAATATAGTTTCTACCCTCTTCAACTACGATCATTGTACCATCATCAAGATAGGCTACACCCTGGTTGTATTCTTTTCCATCCTTAATAACCTGGACGTTAAGCTCTTCACCCGGAAGAACAACCGGTTTAACCGCGTTAGCAAGGTCATTAATATTCAAAACTTGAACCTTTTGAAGTTCACAAACCTTATTCAAATTAAAATCGTTCGTCACAACCATTCCGCTAACTAGCTTGGCTAGCTTTACAAGTTTACTATCCACTTCCTGAATTTCTTCAAAATCACCTTCATAAATCTCTACATTTACTTCCAGCTCTTTTTGAATCTTATTCAGAATATCAAGACCACGACGACCGCGATTTCGTTTTAAAACATCAGATGAATCAGCAATGTGTTGCAATTCCTCGAGAACAAATTGCGGGATAACCAGTGTTCCTTCAAGAAAGCCAGTCTGACAAATATCCGCAATCCGCCCATCAATAATAACACTCGTATCAAGAATTTTTAACTTAGAAGAGCCTGCATCAATTTCGTCTTCATCCGTGTCCTTCTTCTTATCTTTGCTTTTGTTGTTACTGAATAAGTTAATGAGCTCATCACGTTTTTTGAACCCAATTTGAAACCCAAAATAACCACAGAGTACAGAAATAAAAATTGGCAGAACATTACTTACGACAGGGAGATTGATTTTATCCAGAGATACGTTAATTAAAAATGCAGCTATAAGTCCAATAATCAGTCCAATTGATCCAAATAGTACGTCTCCAACCGGTGCCTTAACAACTTTTTCTTCAATAAGACGAATAAAATCCACAATATAATCTGTCACCCAAAAAGTTGCTAGAAAAAATAGAACAGCTCCTATTACAGCACCTGCATAAGAATTACTAAAAACCGTCGGGAGATCCCCTATATTGAGTAATTGTATTAAATCTGGTAAATATACTAAGCCCAGCGCTCCGCCTAAAATGATAAAAAACAACTGTACAATCCACTTTATCATTGACGTTTTCACCTCCTTTTATCATTATAAACAATTTATTAAAATTGAAACGTCTAACCTTGAAGTTTGCGAAATTTATAGTATGATTATAGGTTAGCTTTTATCACTATAAATTAATTATAGATTAGCACAGCCCCTATCGATTGTCTATTTCATCGCTCTAAATATGCCGGTCTATAAACAGTTGTTCCTGAATTCGTTTCAATCCATCTTTAATTTTCTTCGCTCGAATGGCTCCTATTCCATCTACATGATCCAATTCTTCAATGGTCGCCTTAGATATGGCGTTAAGATTTTCAAAGCTATCAACTAGATTCTCAATGATATTTGAATGTAACCGCGGAATCTTATGTAGAATACGATAGCCTCTCGGTGTCACATTTTCGTTCTGATCCTGATAGCCTAATATTCTCATGATTGCATTATCCTCAAGGAGGTCATCACTCGTAAGTTTCTTCAGCCGCTTCATCACATCAGCAGGTGTTTCGTCGACTTCCTTTACATAATCACCGATCAACCACTTCGCTTCAGCTTCAAGGTTAGAAACGAGTTCCTCCATTTGCATACTAATGAGTCGGCCTTCTGTGCCAAGTTCATTAATATAATTTAATATTTCCTTCTTAATGCGAAGCACCATTTCAATGCGATGGATCACCTGCGTTACTTCTTGCAGGGTAACAAGTTCTTCAAATTCAAGTGCTCCAAGATCGGTAATGCCCTGATCAAGAACAGATTTATATTTTTCCAGTGTTTGCATCGCCTGATTGGCTTTTGTGAGAATAACGCCGATTTCTTTAAGAGAGTAGCGAATGTTCCCCTGGTAAAGCGTGATCACGTTTCGCCTTTGGGAGATCGAAATAACTAGATTGCCTGTTTGCTTGGCAACTCGTTCAGCCGTTCGATGACGGATACCGGTTTCACTTGATGAAATGGACGTCTCAGGAATGAGTTGCGTATTCGCATAAAGAATTCTCGAGGCATCTTTGTTTAATATGATGGCTCCATCCATCTTGGCAAGTTCATATAAATAAGCTGGTGTGAATCGACATTCAATTGAGAATCCACCATCCACAAGATCCTGTACTTTACCATCATAGCCAACAACAATTAGTCCACCCGTTTTGGCTCGGAGAATATTATCAATTCCATGTCTCAGCTGTGTACCTGGGGCTACTATTTTCAGTATTTCATTGATCACTTCCTGGTGCTTATCCGTTTCCATTCCCTATCCTCCCAACGCTTCCTTTAGTGCTTCATCTACAGTTTGGACACCGATAACCTGAATCCCTTCAGGGAATGTCCATCCACCAATATTTTTCTTTGGAATAATCGCACGTTCAAAACCGAGTTTTGCCGCTTCGATCACTCGCTGTTCAATTCGAGACACCCGTCTAATCTCTCCTGTAAGACCAATCTCTCCTACTACGATATCTGATGGACGAGTTGGTTTATCTCTAAAGCTCGATGCAATTGAAACAGCTATTGCAAGATCAATCGCCGGCTCATCAAGCCTTACTCCGCCAGCTACATTCAAATAAGCATCTTGATTCTGCAGAAGGAGTCCAACACGTTTCTCAAGAACAGCCATCAAAAGTGAAACCCGGTTATGGTCAATCCCTGTAGCCGTCCTTCTTGGATTCCCGAAGCTAGTTGGTGAAATAAGGGCCTGTATCTCTACCAAAACGGTCCGTGTCCCCTCCATCGATGCCACTACAGTAGAGCCTGCCGAGCCTGACGAACGCTCTTCGAGGAAAATTTCAGATGGGTTCAGGACTTCTTCAAGACCCTCTTCTTTCATCTCGAACACACCTATCTCATTTGTTGATCCAAAACGGTTCTTGACCCCGCGCAGGATGCGAAACGTATGATGTCTTTCCCCTTCAAAATAAAGCACTGCATCTACCATATGTTCAAGAAGGCGCGGTCCCGCAATAGACCCTTCCTTCGTAACGTGGCCTACAATAAAAATTGCAATTCCTCTCGTTTTAGCAATTCTCATAAGCTGTGAAGTACACTCCCGAACCTGGGATACACTTCCCGGTGCTGAAGTCACTTCAGATCGGAAAATCGTCTGGATCGAGTCGATAATCACAAGCTGGGGGTTTATTTCTTCAATTGCTTTACTAATATACTCAAGATCCGTCTCCGCTAATACATAAAGTTTTTCTGCATCTATTCCGAGTCGATCCGCACGGAGCTTTGTCTGCTTAACTGACTCTTCACCTGATATGTATAGTACAGGATGATCCTGTTCAGCAAGTTTGGAAGATGTTTGTAGTAAAAGAGTTGATTTACCAATACCAGGGTCTCCACCAACAAGTACGAGTGAACCTGGAACTACCCCACCTCCAAGCACACGATCAAGTTCAGTGATCTTCGTGTATATACGAGGTTCCATTTCCTTTTGAATATGACGGATAGACGTTGGTTTACCCGTTACTCCCTCATTTGGGGTTACAAATCTTCTTCGATCGTTATCAGCTGGTACAAACTCTTCCACCATCGTGTTCCACTGATGACATCCCGGACATTTTCCCATCCACTTTGGAGATTCATAGCCGCAATCCTGACACATGAATTTCGTTTTTTTCTTCGCCATTTGCTGTCCTCACTTTCAAAATCTCCGTATATAGCTAGTGCGTTCATTTTATCATAATTTTCGAGGTCTTATGAACTCAAAATAATTTTAGATTTCAGAACAACTTCTGGCTAGCAGGAACCTAACCATATCTCATTCTACTTCATACCCATTCCCTATAATACCAAGAACCATTCTTCAAAATATAAAAAAAACCGGAAGACAACAGCCTTCCGGTTTTCCACTTCTAAGATGATGTAGCTTCAGATAGCGTTTCTACCACGAAATCGTTATTCTTATAATCGATTTTTACACGTTGACCTTTTTCAATGTTACCTTTTAATAATTCTTCAGATAGGCGATCTTCGATATGGCGCTGAAGCGATCTTCGAAGCGGACGAGCACCATAGTCCGGATCGTAACCCTCTTCGGAAATTTTATCGAGTGCAGGATCCGTTAACTCGAAGTCAATTCCATGGTCAGATAAACGAGCTTTAAGCTGATTTACCATAAGCACAATGATTTCTTTTAAGTGTCTCTTCTCAAGAGAATGGAACACAATAATTTCATCAATACGGTTTAAGAATTCTGGACGGAATGTTTTCTTCAACTCATCCATCACTTTACCCTTCATATCCTGGTATTCCTGACCTTCTGATCCAGTAGTAAATCCAACGTATTTATTACGTTTAAGTGTACTTGCTCCAACGTTTGAAGTCATGATCACAACCGTGTTACGGAAATCAACGACCCGTCCTTTGGAATCTGTCAAACGCCCATCTTCTAGTACCTGTAGCAAAATGTTAAACACGTCAGGGTGAGCTTTTTCTATCTCATCAAGTAAAATAACTGAGTATGGCTTTCGACGTACTTTTTCAGTTAATTGTCCGCCTTCTTCGTATCCAACATAGCCTGGAGGTGAACCTACAAGACGTGAGGTAGAATGTTTCTCCATGTATTCAGACATATCGATTCGGATTACTGAATCCTCTTCACCGAACAGTGTTTCTGCAACGGCACGAGCAAGTTCTGTTTTACCTACACCTGTTGGTCCAAGGAAAATGAATGAGCCAATAGGGCGTTTTGGATCTTTTAAACCTGCACGAGCACGGCGAACGGCTTTCGATATCGATTTGACTGCTTCTTCTTGGCCAATTAAACGGTTATGAAGAATATCTTCCATTTTCAACAGACGTTCCGTTTCCTGTTCTTCAAGCTTGGAAACAGGAATACCGGTCCAGTTTGCAACAACAATTGCAATGTCCTCAGGTGTCACTTCTTGATTTTCTTTCCCCTGCTTTTCTTTCCATTCTTTCTTCGTCTGTTCCAACTGCTCGCGTAATCGCTGCTCGGAATCACGAAGAGAAGCTGCTTTTTCAAATTCCTGACTTTGTACAGCTGCGTCTTTTTCTTTACGAACTTCTTCAAGCTTCTTATCAAGCTCTTTCAGATTCGGTGGTGCTGTATATGAGCGAAGGCGTACTTTAGAAGCAGCTTCATCAATTAAGTCAATTGCTTTATCAGGTAAAAAACGGTCAGAAATGTAACGGTCTGATAGCTTAACAGCAGCATCAATTGCATCATCTGTAATCGTTACACGGTGGTGTGCCTCATAACGATCGCGCAATCCTTTAAGGATTAAAGCAGATTCATCACTTGTAGGCTCATTGACCTGTATCGGCTGGAAGCGGCGCTCTAAGGCTGCATCCTTTTCGATATACTTACGGTACTCATCCAGTGTTGTAGCACCAATACATTGGAGTTCACCACGTGCAAGCGCTGGTTTAAGGATGTTCGACGCATCGATTGCACCTTCTGCACCACCCGCACCAATTAGTGTGTGTAGTTCATCAATGAAAAGAATAATATTACCGGCCTGACGAATTTCGTCCATTACTTTTTTCAAACGATCTTCAAATTCACCTCGGTATTTCGTACCTGCTACAACTGTTCCCATATCGAGTGTCATAACGCGCTTATCTCGAAGCGTTTCTGGTACTTCATTATTGATGATTTGTTGCGCTAGACCCTCCGCGATCGCTGTTTTACCAACCCCTGGCTCACCGATTAGGACAGGATTATTCTTCGTACGGCGGCTCAATACTTCGATCACTCGTTCTATTTCCTTACTACGACCAATAACAGGATCAAGCCCATTGTCACGAGCGATGACTGTTAAATCTCTCGCAAGGCTATCAAGGGTAGGCGTATTTGCACTTGCTCCACCAGCTTGATGACTAGATGAAGAGCTTTCATTGCTACCTAGTAATTGAAGTACTTGCTGACGCGCTTTATTAAGGCTTACACCAAGGTTGTTTAGAACACGAGCTGCAACGCCTTCACCTTCACGAATAAGGCCAAGAAGAATATGCTCTGTACCTACGTAAGAGTGACTGAGTTTACGAGCTTCATCCATAGACAGCTCGATTACTTTCTTGGCTCTAGGCGTATAATGTATCGATTGAACGGAATCCTGTCCGCGTCCAATAAGCTTCTCAACTTCCTTCTGGATCTTCTCAGAGCCAAGACCAAGTGCTGTTAACGCTTTGGCAGCAATCCCTTCACCTTCGCGTATTAAACCAAGAAGGATATGCTCTGTGCCTACGTTGTTATGACCGAGACGAATCGCCTCTTCCTGTGCTAAAGCAAGTACTTTCTGGGCACGTTCTGTAAATCGTCCAAACATCATTGTTCATCACCCTCCGATTTCTTCGATAGTTGATATTCAAGTTCAAGTCGCTCTCTAATTAATGTAGCACGTTTAATATCTCGTTCTGTTGGGGTAAGGCTCGCACCAGCATATTGCTGAAGAAAGCCAGGCTGCGTTAAAATTAACAGCTCATTTAGAATAGATTTAGATAACCCTTTTACAAGTCCCATATCGATTCCTATTCGAACATCTGAGAGGCATTTTGCTGCTTCTTTAGACTGTATAATTCTACTGTTTTCAAGAACACCAAGTGAACGATAGATACGGTCCTCGAGTTCAATCCTGGAGTTATCAAGGAGAACCCGTCTCGCAGCTCTTTCTTTCTCAATGACTTGCATAACAACACCTTGTAAATCTTCAATAATATCAGTTTCTGTTTTACCCAGAGTTATCTGATTGGAGATTTGAAAAATATTACCCAATGCTTCGCTTCCTTCTCCATAACTACCTCTCACGACTAGCCCAAGTTGATTAATAGCAGGGATAATATGATTCAGCTGCTGGGTTAAAACAAGCGCTGGTAAATGCAACATGACTGAAGCACGCATTCCAGTTCCTACATTCGTCGGACAGCTGGTCAAGTACCCTCTTCGTTCATCAAAAGCATAATCAACTTTACTCTCAATCCAATTATCAAGGGAATTAGCGAGCTTGAGCGCTTTCTTGAGCTCAAATCCAGCTACAAGACACTGGATACGAAAATGGTCTTCCTCGTTAATCATGATGCTAACTGTTTCATTTTCGCTTAGCAGAACTGCTCCATTCTTAGAATGCTCAATGAGGTTAGGGCTGATCAGATGCTTCTCAACGAGAACGCGTTTTTCAATCGGTTTTAAAGCTTCCATCTCAATTAATTCAAGATCTCCAATTTGTTCATCAGGAGCATCATGAAATTGGCTTCTAACTTCTTTAATAACTTCTAAGTTTTGCTCTGGATTAGAAATGATCGGAAAGACGTAATCCTTTAGATTACGAGCAAATCTGACACGACTACTCATGACAATGTCAGAATCAGGTCCTTCATCTTTCATCCATGGACTTACGGCTTCACTGATAAATCGCTGAAGTGACATTATTCTCCCCCTCCCCGTGATGCTTTTTGTTCAAGGGAACGAATTAAATCTCTTGTTTCCGCAGCTTTTTCAAACTCTTCATTGTGGATATATTCTTTCATCTTACTGCGGAGATTCTGAACTTCACGCTCGATTTCAATGGCTGCTCCAGTTCGTTTAGGTACTTTCCCTGCATGAGCCATGTTTCCTCCATGCACTTTTTTAAGTATGGGATCGAGTTTGTCCTCGAAGGTTTTGTAACACTCAGAACAGCCAAACCGACCAATTTTAGTGAATTGCTGATACGTTAACCCACATTTTGGGCAATGGGCCTGCTCTTCACTGTAAAACGACTGGGCAGGGCTTTCGCCAATTGGAGTTTCAAAATTAAGTAATCCCGATAATAAGTTATGGATAGAGAAGTGGTTAGTGCCTGGCTCAGCTTCACCTTTTTCTTTAGCACACTTTTCACATATATGAAATTCTGTTTTTTTACCATTAATTATTTTAGTGAAATGAAGCGTAGCAGGGCGCTCACCACATTCCTGACACGTCATAAGGCAACCCTCCTCATCAATCCTGCATAATCATTATTATTTATATTTTAAAGCTGTGAGCATGGCACGTAACATATTAGCTCGTAAATGATCTCGTAATGGTAACTCTATAGTAATAACAGTACGATCAAGTACGCTTAACATTAACTTCGCTTCTCGTTCCGAAATTACCTCTTCTTCAAGCAAACGAAGGATAATATTTTCAGAAACTACTTGGGGAACCTGATTTTTTACGATATTAAGCATCTCATTGATTAAATCAGCATGGGTTTCGGGTTTAACTTTAACAATTCTTATATAACCCCCTCCACCTCTCTTACTTTCCACAATATAACCCTTTTCAATCGTAAAGCGTGTGTTGATTACATAATTAATCTGCGAGGGAACACACTGAAATTTATCTGCAATCTCACTTCGCTTAATTTCAACTGCATCCCTGCCATCGACGGTTAATATCTTTTTTAAGTAAGCTTCGATTATATCGGAAACATTCCTCACTTAGTTCCCTCCTCTCCGTCCCCATACTGACTTTGACTATATTTGACGTTGAGTATATTATAACGCGTTTAATATGGATTGCAAAGAGACACGCTTATCACCTGCCTCTTATTAAAGCTTTACCAATTCTGCTGGTTTAAAGACTCATAATTCTCTTTTTATATGAATTTGTTTATTAGTCTTTAGCTTAGATAGATCTAGTGAGCATTCTTACTATTTAGTATGAATACCCTACTCAAACGCAATGCTAACTTCTTATTTGGGTTTTATATGTGGAAAAGACAAATATGATGGTATGGTGATAGGGGGCAGATTTACCTGAAGAAGATGGCGGATGAGGTTCTTGTACTCAAGAAATAGTAGGTTTATCCGCGATTCTGGTTTAAAGGGGATTAATTAGCTAAATGCTTTCAATTAAACCATACAAAAAAGCCAGAGACCCTATTGATCTCTGACTTTCTTTCAGTTGCCCAGCGACGTCCTACTCTTGCAGGGGGAGATCCCCCAACTACCATCGGCGCTGAAGAGCTTAACTTCCGTGTTCGGCATGGGAACGGGTGTGACCTCTTCGCCATCGTCACTAGACTAACAGGATGTTAGTTCAATGTTCACCACAGGACGTGGTGCACCTTAATCAAACTTCCTTGTTTCAGGTATTCCCTGAAAACTAGATAGCACGTACAACGTTTTCCAATATGTCCAGGTCCGTGAGCCAAACGGCTCACTTCGCTTTTCGTTTTTAGGTTAAGCCCTCGATCGATTAGTATTCGTCAGCTCCACGTGTTGCCACGCTTCCACCCCGAACCTATCTACCTCATCATCTCTAAGGGATCTTACCAGCTTAATGCTGTGGGAAATCTCATCTCGAGGGGGGCTTCATGCTTAGATGCTTTCAGCACTTATCCCTTCCACACGTAGCTACCCAGCTATGCTCCTGGCGGAACAACTGGTACACCAGCGGTGTGTCCATCCCGGTCCTCTCGTACTAAGGACAGCTCCTCTCAAATTTCCTGCGCCCGCGACGGATAGGGACCGAACTGTCTCACGACGTTCTGAACCCAGCTCGCGTACCGCTTTAATGGGCGAACAGCCCAACCCTTGGGACCTACTTCAGCCCCAGGATGCGATGAGCCGACATCGAGGTGCCAAACCTCCCCGTCGATGTGGACTCTTGGGGGAGATAAGCCTGTTATCCCCAGGGTAGCTTTTATCCGTTGAGCGATGGCCCTTCCATGCGGAACCACCGGATCACTAAGCCCGACTTTCGTCCCTGCTCGACTTGTAGGTCTCGCAGTCAAGCTCCCTTGTGCCTTTACACTCTGCGAATGATTTCCAACCATTCTGAGGGAACCTTTGGGCGCCTCCGTTACACTTTAGGAGGCGACCGCCCCAGTCAAACTGCCCACCTGACACTGTCTCCGCACCGGATCACGGTGCTGGGTTAGAATGTCAGTACAGCCAGGGTAGTATCCCACCGACGCCTCCATCGAACCTGGCGGTCCGACTTCTATGGCTCCTACCTATCCTGTACAAGCTGTACCAAAATCCAATATCAGGCTACAGTAAAGCTCCATGGGGTCTTTCCGTCCTGTCGCGGGTAACCTGCATCTTCACAGGTACTATAATTTCACCGGGTCTCTCGTTGAGACAGTATCCAAGTCGTTGCACCTTTCGTGCGGGTCGGAACTTACCCGACAAGGAATTTCGCTACCTTAGGACCGTTATAGTTACGGCCGCCGTTTACTGGGGCTTCGATTCAGAGCTTCTCCCGTAAGGGATAACCCCTCCTCTTAACCTTCCAGCACCGGGCAGGTGTCAGCCCCTATACTTCGCCTTACGGCTTTGCAGAGACCTGTGTTTTTGCTAAACAGTCGCTTGGATCTTTTCACTGCGGCTCCCCTGGGCTATTCACCCGAGGAAGCACCCCTTCTCCCGAAGTTACGGGGTCATTTTGCCGAGTTCCTTAACGAGAGTTCTCCCGATCGTCTTAGGATTCTCTCCTCGCCTACCTGTGTCGGTTTGCGGTACGGGCACCTCTTTCCTCACTAGAGGCTTTTCTTGGCAGTGTAGAATCAGGGACTTCGGTACTTAATTTCCCTCGCCATCACGACTCAGCCTTCACGGTGAACGGATTTGCCTATTCACCAGCCTAATCGCTTGGACGCGCATTTCCAACAGCGCGCTCTCCCTATCTTCCTGCGTCCCCCCGTCGTTCAAACGGAAAGGAGGTGGTACAGGAATATCAACCTGTTATCCATCGCCTACGCCTTTCGGCCTCGGCTTAGGTCCCGACTAACCCTGAGCGGACGAGCCTTCCTCAGGAAACCTTGGGCTTTCGACGGACAAGATTCTCACTTGTCTTTCGCTACTCATACCGGCATTCTCACTTCTAAGCGCTCCACCAGTCCTTTCGGTCTGACTTCACAGCCCTTAGAACGCTCTCCTACCATTGTCGTAAGACAATCCACAGCTTCGGTGATACGTTTAGCCCCGGTACATTTTCGGCGCAGCGTCACTCGACCAGTGAGCTATTACGCACTCTTTAAATGATGGCTGCTTCTAAGCCAACATCCTGGTTGTCTAAGCAACGCCACATCCTTTTCCACTTAACGTATACTTTGGGACCTTAGCTGGTGGTCTGGGCTGTTTCCCTCTCGACTACGGATCTTATCACTCGCAGTCTGACTCCCGCGGATAAATCGTTGGCATTCGGAGTTTGACTGGATTCGGTAATCCGGTAAGGACCCCTAGTCCAATCAGTGCTCTACCTCCAAGATTCTTGCCGCGAGGCTAGCCCTAAAGCTATTTCGGAGAGAACCAGCTATCTCCGGGTTCGATTGGCATTTCACCGCTACCCACACCTCATCCCCGCATTTTTCAACATGCGTGGGTTCGGGCCTCCATTCAGTGTTACCTGAACTTCACCCTGGACATGGGTAGATCACCCGGTTTCGGGTCTACAACCACGTACTCTGTCGCCCTATTCAGACTCGCTTTCGCTGCGGCTCCGCCTTATCAGCTTAACCTTGCACGGGATCGTAACTCGCCGGTTCATTCTACAAAAGGCACGCTGTCACCCATTAACGGGCTCCAACTAGTTGTAGGCACACGGTTTCAGGTTCTCTTTCACTCCCCTTCCGGGGTGCTTTTCACCTTTCCCTCACGGTACTGGTTCACTATCGGTCACTAGAGAGTATTTAGCCTTGGGAGATGGTCCTCCCAGATTCCGACGGGGTTTCACGTGTCCCGCCGTACTCAGGATCCGTCTCGGAGGGCAGCGGATTTTGACTACAGGATTGTTACCTTCTGTGATGGACCTTTCCAGGTCGCTTCGTCTATCCGTGCCTTTGTAACTCCAAAGAGACGTCCTACAACCCCAGAGGGCAAGCCCTCTGGTTTGGGCTGATTCCGTTTCGCTCGCCGCTACTCAGGAAATCGCATTTGCTTTCTCTTCCTCCGGGTAATGAGATGTTTCAGTTCCCCGGGTCTGCCTTCCATTCCCTATGTATTCAGAAATGGATACCATCCCATTACGGATGGTGGGTTCCCCCATTCGGAAATCTCCGGATCAAAGCGTACTTACAGCTCCCCGAAGCATATCGGTGTTCGTCCCGTCCTTCTTAGGCTTCTAGTGCCAAGGCATCCACCGTGCGCCCTTAGTAGCTTAACCTTAGACTACATTAGTCGCTTAACGCTTCTAACTTCGTCGATGCACATCGTTAGATGTGACTAACTACTAAAGATTTAACGCAAAAAAATAATAATTATTGGATGTCGTTGTTTATGCTATCTAGTTTTCAAGGAACATGGCTATCACTCGAATCGGCATTGCTGCTTCTTCGACTAGCCTGTTTTGAAAGAAGTAAATCATTCTTTCAAAACTAAACGAAACGCTCATGTAAGGTTGGTAACCAATGTTACCTCGTAATTCTCCATAGAAAGGAGGTGATCCAGCCGCACCTTCCGATACGGCTACCTTGTTACGACTTCACCCCAATCATTTGTCCCACCTTCGGCGGCTGGCTCCATAAAGGTTACCCCACCGACTTCGGGTGTTACAAACTCTCGTGGTGTGACGGGCGGTGTGTACAAGGCCCGGGAACGTATTCACCGCGGCATGCTGATCCGCGATTACTAGCAATTCCGGCTTCATGCAGGCGAGTTGCAGCCTGCAATCCGAACTGAGAACGGCTTTATGGGATTCGCTTCACCTCGCGGTGTTGCTGCCCTTTGTACCGTCCATTGTAGCACGTGTGTAGCCCAGGTCATAAGGGGCATGATGATTTGACGTCATCCCCACCTTCCTCCGGTTTGTCACCGGCAGTCACCTTAGAGTGCCCAACTGAATGCTGGCAACTAAGATCAAGGGTTGCGCTCGTTGCGGGACTTAACCCAACATCTCACGACACGAGCTGACGACAACCATGCACCACCTGTCACTCTGTCCCCCGAAGGGGAACGTCCTGTCTCCAGGATTGTCAGAGGATGTCAAGACCTGGTAAGGTTCTTCGCGTTGCTTCGAATTAAACCACATGCTCCACTGCTTGTGCGGGCCCCCGTCAATTCCTTTGAGTTTCAACCTTGCGGTCGTACTCCCCAGGCGGAGTGCTTAATGTGTTAACTTCAGCACTGAGGGTGGAACCCCCCAACACCTAGCACTCATCGTTTACGGCGTGGACTACCAGGGTATCTAATCCTGTTTGCTCCCCACGCTTTCGCGCCTCAGCGTCAGTTACAGACCAGAGAGCCGCCTTCGCCACTGGTGTTCCTCCACATATCTACGCATTTCACCGCTACACGTGGAATTCCACTCTCCTCTTCTGCACTCAAGTCCCCCAGTTTCCAATGACCCTCCACGGTTGAGCCGTGGGCTTTCACATCAGACTTAAAGGACCGCCTGCGCGCGCTTTACGCCCAATAATTCCGGACAACGCTTGCCACCTACGTATTACCGCGGCTGCTGGCACGTAGTTAGCCGTGGCTTTCTGGTTAGGTACCGTCAAGGTACCGCCCTATTCGAACGGTACTTGTTCTTCCCTAACAACAGAGCTTTACGACCCGAAGGCCTTCGTCACTCACGCGGCGTTGCTCCGTCAGACTTTCGTCCATTGCGGAAGATTCCCTACTGCTGCCTCCCGTAGGAGTCTGGGCCGTGTCTCAGTCCCAGTGTGGCCGATCACCCTCTCAGGTCGGCTACGCATCGTCGCCTTGGTAAGCCATTACCTTACCAACTAGCTAATGCGCCGCGGGCCCATCCTGCAGTGTTAGCCAGAGGCCAACTTTCAACATTGCACCATGCGGTGCGATGTATTACCCGGTATTAGCTCCGGTTTCCCGGAGTTATCCCAGTCTGCAGGGCAGGTTGCCCACGTGTTACTCACCCGTCCGCCGCTAAGATTTAGGAGCAAGCTCCCAAATCTTCGCTCGACTTGCATGTATTAGGCACGCCGCCAGCGTTCGTCCTGAGCCAGGATCAAACTCTCCGATAGAAAGCTTAATCTAGCTTTTAAAACAATGTTTGTTTCCGTAGAAACAACTACTTACATGGCGTTTCGTTCAGTTTTCAAAGATCGATTTTTATTTCAATGTCGTTTTCAGCGACTAGATCATCATAACATGTATGATTTGTCGATGTCAACAATATCTTTAAGAAAATTTGGTGGAGCCTAGCGGGATCGAACCGCTGACCTCCTGCGTGCAAGGCAGGCGCTCTCCCAGCTGAGCTAAGGCCCCATTTAGATGGTCGGGAAGACAGGATTTGAACCTGCGACCCCTTGGTCCCAAACCAAGTGCTCTACCAAGCTGAGCTACTTCCCGTCTAAAGAAGATAATTATACAAATGTAAAATGGTGCGCCCGAGAGAAGTCGAATCCCTAACCTTCTGATCCGTAGTCAGACGCTCTATCCAATTGAGCTACGGGCGCAAAATATTCTATTAAAATATGGAGCGGAAGACGGGATTCGAACCCGCGACCCCCACCTTGGCAAGGTGATGTTCTACCACTGAACTACTTCCGCAATTGGTGCGGGTGAAGGGACTTGAACCCCCACGTCGTAAGACACTAGATCCTAAGTCTAGCGCGTCTGCCAATTCCGCCACACCCGCAAATACATGGTGAGCCATGAAGGACTCGAACCTTCGACCCTCTGATTAAAAGTCAGATGCTCTACCAACTGAGCTAATGGCTCTTTTCATTAAGAAAAGCTGGTGCCGGCCAGAGGACTTGAACCCCCAACCTACTGATTACAAGTCAGTTGCTCTACCAATTGAGCTAGACCGGCAATATATGTAACCTTCGGGTTATATAGAAAATATGGTGGAGGATGACGGGCTCGAACCGCCGACCCTCTGCTTGTAAGGCAGATGCTCTCCCAACTGAGCTAATCCTCCACTATATAAGCCTGGCAACGTCCTACTCTTGCAGGGGGAGATCCCCCAACTACCATCGGCGCTGAAGAGCTTAACTTCCGTGTTCGGCATGGGAACGGGTGTGACCTCTTCGCCATCGTCACTAGACTAACAGGATGTTAGTTCAATGTTCACCACAGGACGTGGTGCACCTTAATCAAACTTCCTTGTTTCAGGTATTCCCTGAAAACTAGATAGCACGTACAACGTTTTCCAATATGTCCAGGTCCGTGAGCCAAACGGCTCACTTCGCTTTTCGTTTTTAGGTTAAGCCCTCGATCGATTAGTATT
Organism: Pseudalkalibacillus hwajinpoensis; assembly: GCF_039851965.1. Taxonomy (NCBI): domain Bacteria; kingdom Bacillati; phylum Bacillota; class Bacilli; order Caryophanales; family Guptibacillaceae; genus Guptibacillus; species Guptibacillus hwajinpoensis. The sequence goes on from NZ_CP156674.1 coordinate 2,102,509, forward strand.
CGTCAGCTCCACGTGTTGCCACGCTTCCACCCCGAACCTATCTACCTCATCATCTCTAAGGGATCTTACCAGCTTAATGCTGTGGGAAATCTCATCTCGAGGGGGGCTTCATGCTTAGATGCTTTCAGCACTTATCCCTTCCACACGTAGCTACCCAGCTATGCTCCTGGCGGAACAACTGGTACACCAGCGGTGTGTCCATCCCGGTCCTCTCGTACTAAGGACAGCTCCTCTCAAATTTCCTGCGCCCGCGACGGATAGGGACCGAACTGTCTCACGACGTTCTGAACCCAGCTCGCGTACCGCTTTAATGGGCGAACAGCCCAACCCTTGGGACCTACTTCAGCCCCAGGATGCGATGAGCCGACATCGAGGTGCCAAACCTCCCCGTCGATGTGGACTCTTGGGGGAGATAAGCCTGTTATCCCCAGGGTAGCTTTTATCCGTTGAGCGATGGCCCTTCCATGCGGAACCACCGGATCACTAAGCCCGACTTTCGTCCCTGCTCGACTTGTAGGTCTCGCAGTCAAGCTCCCTTGTGCCTTTACACTCTGCGAATGATTTCCAACCATTCTGAGGGAACCTTTGGGCGCCTCCGTTACACTTTAGGAGGCGACCGCCCCAGTCAAACTGCCCACCTGACACTGTCTCCGCACCGGATCACGGTGCTGGGTTAGAATGTCAGTACAGCCAGGGTAGTATCCCACCGACGCCTCCATCGAACCTGGCGGTCCGACTTCTATGGCTCCTACCTATCCTGTACAAGCTGTACCAAAATCCAATATCAGGCTACAGTAAAGCTCCATGGGGTCTTTCCGTCCTGTCGCGGGTAACCTGCATCTTCACAGGTACTATAATTTCACCGGGTCTCTCGTTGAGACAGTATCCAAGTCGTTGCACCTTTCGTGCGGGTCGGAACTTACCCGACAAGGAATTTCGCTACCTTAGGACCGTTATAGTTACGGCCGCCGTTTACTGGGGCTTCGATTCAGAGCTTCTCCCGTAAGGGATAACCCCTCCTCTTAACCTTCCAGCACCGGGCAGGTGTCAGCCCCTATACTTCGCCTTACGGCTTTGCAGAGACCTGTGTTTTTGCTAAACAGTCGCTTGGATCTTTTCACTGCGGCTCCCCTGGGCTATTCACCCGAGGAAGCACCCCTTCTCCCGAAGTTACGGGGTCATTTTGCCGAGTTCCTTAACGAGAGTTCTCCCGATCGTCTTAGGATTCTCTCCTCGCCTACCTGTGTCGGTTTGCGGTACGGGCACCTCTTTCCTCACTAGAGGCTTTTCTTGGCAGTGTAGAATCAGGGACTTCGGTACTTAATTTCCCTCGCCATCACGACTCAGCCTTCACGGTGAACGGATTTGCCTATTCACCAGCCTAATCGCTTGGACGCGCATTTCCAACAGCGCGCTCTCCCTATCTTCCTGCGTCCCCCCGTCGTTCAAACGGAAAGGAGGTGGTACAGGAATATCAACCTGTTATCCATCGCCTACGCCTTTCGGCCTCGGCTTAGGTCCCGACTAACCCTGAGCGGACGAGCCTTCCTCAGGAAACCTTGGGCTTTCGACGGACAAGATTCTCACTTGTCTTTCGCTACTCATACCGGCATTCTCACTTCTAAGCGCTCCACCAGTCCTTTCGGTCTGACTTCACAGCCCTTAGAACGCTCTCCTACCATTGTCGTAAGACAATCCACAGCTTCGGTGATACGTTTAGCCCCGGTACATTTTCGGCGCAGCGTCACTCGACCAGTGAGCTATTACGCACTCTTTAAATGATGGCTGCTTCTAAGCCAACATCCTGGTTGTCTAAGCAACGCCACATCCTTTTCCACTTAACGTATACTTTGGGACCTTAGCTGGTGGTCTGGGCTGTTTCCCTCTCGACTACGGATCTTATCACTCGCAGTCTGACTCCCGCGGATAAATCGTTGGCATTCGGAGTTTGACTGGATTCGGTAATCCGGTAAGGACCCCTAGTCCAATCAGTGCTCTACCTCCAAGATTCTTGCCGCGAGGCTAGCCCTAAAGCTATTTCGGAGAGAACCAGCTATCTCCGGGTTCGATTGGCATTTCACCGCTACCCACACCTCATCCCCGCATTTTTCAACATGCGTGGGTTCGGGCCTCCATTCAGTGTTACCTGAACTTCACCCTGGACATGGGTAGATCACCCGGTTTCGGGTCTACAACCACGTACTCTGTCGCCCTATTCAGACTCGCTTTCGCTGCGGCTCCGCCTTATCAGCTTAACCTTGCACGGGATCGTAACTCGCCGGTTCATTCTACAAAAGGCACGCTGTCACCCATTAACGGGCTCCAACTAGTTGTAGGCACACGGTTTCAGGTTCTCTTTCACTCCCCTTCCGGGGTGCTTTTCACCTTTCCCTCACGGTACTGGTTCACTATCGGTCACTAGAGAGTATTTAGCCTTGGGAGATGGTCCTCCCAGATTCCGACGGGGTTTCACGTGTCCCGCCGTACTCAGGATCCGTCTCGGAGGGCAGCGGATTTTGACTACAGGATTGTTACCTTCTGTGATGGACCTTTCCAGGTCGCTTCGTCTATCCGTGCCTTTGTAACTCCAAAGAGACGTCCTACAACCCCAGAGGGCAAGCCCTCTGGTTTGGGCTGATTCCGTTTCGCTCGCCGCTACTCAGGAAATCGCATTTGCTTTCTCTTCCTCCGGGTAATGAGATGTTTCAGTTCCCCGGGTCTGCCTTCCATTCCCTATGTATTCAGAAATGGATACCATCCCATTACGGATGGTGGGTTCCCCCATTCGGAAATCTCCGGATCAAAGCGTACTTACAGCTCCCCGAAGCATATCGGTGTTCGTCCCGTCCTTCTTAGGCTTCTAGTGCCAAGGCATCCACCGTGCGCCCTTAGTAGCTTAACCTTAGACTACATTAGTCGCTTAACGCTTCTAACTTCGTCGATGCACATCGTTAGATGTGACTAACTACTAAAGATTTAACGCAAAAAAATAATAATTATTGGATGTCGTTGTTTATGCTATCTAGTTTTCAAGGAACATGGCTACTATTAGCAATGATGCTTTCACATCGTTATGATTAGTAGATGTAGTTGGTGGAGCCTAGCGGGATCGAACCGCTGACCTCCTGCGTGCAAGGCAGGCGCTCTCCCAGCTGAGCTAAGGCCCCGTTTTGTCCAAAAGGCAATATGCCAAAATGAACTTGACGTGTCAACGTGGATTTTTATGGTGGGCCTGAGTGGACTCGAACCACCGACCTCACGCTTATCAGGCGTGCGCTCTAACCAGCTGAGCTACAGGCCCATAAAAACTCATTAACAATATGATATCGAAAGAGGATTGCTCTTTCAAAACTAAACGAAACGCTCATGTAAGGTTGGTAACCAATGTTACCTCGTAATTCTCCATAGAAAGGAGGTGATCCAGCCGCACCTTCCGATACGGCTACCTTGTTACGACTTCACCCCAATCATTTGTCCCACCTTCGGCGGCTGGCTCCATAAAGGTTACCCCACCGACTTCGGGTGTTACAAACTCTCGTGGTGTGACGGGCGGTGTGTACAAGGCCCGGGAACGTATTCACCGCGGCATGCTGATCCGCGATTACTAGCAATTCCGGCTTCATGCAGGCGAGTTGCAGCCTGCAATCCGAACTGAGAACGGCTTTATGGGATTCGCTTCACCTCGCGGTGTTGCTGCCCTTTGTACCGTCCATTGTAGCACGTGTGTAGCCCAGGTCATAAGGGGCATGATGATTTGACGTCATCCCCACCTTCCTCCGGTTTGTCACCGGCAGTCACCTTAGAGTGCCCAACTAAATGCTGGCAACTAAGATCAAGGGTTGCGCTCGTTGCGGGACTTAACCCAACATCTCACGACACGAGCTGACGACAACCATGCACCACCTGTCACTCTGTCCCCCGAAGGGGAACGTCCTGTCTCCAGGATTGTCAGAGGATGTCAAGACCTGGTAAGGTTCTTCGCGTTGCTTCGAATTAAACCACATGCTCCACTGCTTGTGCGGGCCCCCGTCAATTCCTTTGAGTTTCAACCTTGCGGTCGTACTCCCCAGGCGGAGTGCTTAATGTGTTAACTTCAGCACTGAGGGTGGAACCCCCCAACACCTAGCACTCATCGTTTACGGCGTGGACTACCAGGGTATCTAATCCTGTTTGCTCCCCACGCTTTCGCGCCTCAGCGTCAGTTACAGACCAGAGAGCCGCCTTCGCCACTGGTGTTCCTCCACATATCTACGCATTTCACCGCTACACGTGGAATTCCACTCTCCTCTTCTGCACTCAAGTCCCCCAGTTTCCAATGACCCTCCACGGTTGAGCCGTGGGCTTTCACATCAGACTTAAAGGACCGCCTGCGCGCGCTTTACGCCCAATAATTCCGGACAACGCTTGCCACCTACGTATTACCGCGGCTGCTGGCACGTAGTTAGCCGTGGCTTTCTGGTTAGGTACCGTCAAGGTACCGCCCTATTCGAACGGTACTTGTTCTTCCCTAACAACAGAGCTTTACGACCCGAAGGCCTTCGTCACTCACGCGGCGTTGCTCCGTCAGACTTTCGTCCATTGCGGAAGATTCCCTACTGCTGCCTCCCGTAGGAGTCTGGGCCGTGTCTCAGTCCCAGTGTGGCCGATCACCCTCTCAGGTCGGCTACGCATCGTCGCCTTGGTAAGCCATTACCTTACCAACTAGCTAATGCGCCGCGGGCCCATCCTGCAGTGTTAGCCAGAGGCCAACTTTCAACATCACACCATGCGGTGCGATGTATTACCCGGTATTAGCTCCGGTTTCCCGGAGTTATCCCAGTCTGCAGGGCAGGTTGCCCACGTGTTACTCACCCGTCCGCCGCTAAGATTTGGGAGCAAGCTCCCAAATCTCCGCTCGACTTGCATGTATTAGGCACGCCGCCAGCGTTCGTCCTGAGCCAGGATCAAACTCTCCGATAGAAAGCTTAATCTAGCTTTTAAAACAATGTTTGTTTCCGTAGAAACAACTACTTACATGGCGTTTCGTTCAGTTTTCAAAGATCAATTCGTTTCTTTCAATGTCGTTTTCAGCGACTTTATTAGTGTAACACACAGGATAAGTCAGCGTCAATAATTTTTTTAAATTGTTTAAATCGTTTGTGCCGCGTTTTTAACGGCGAGTATTAATATACCATGTGTTGAAATATGTTGCAATACTTTTAATGAAAAAACGCATAAAAAAAATGAAGCCCGTTTGAGGACTTCATTTCAAGCTATATTATCTTTCAGTGTTTCTCATCTGAGGAAATAGGAGAACGTCTCTAATAGAAGGTGCATTTGTTAGAAGCATAACAAGACGATCGATACCAATACCTAATCCTCCGGTTGGTGGCAATCCGTATTCAAGAGCCTCGATAAAGTCATGATCCATCATATGTGCTTCATCATTTCCCTGCTCACGTTCTACTAACTGAGCTTCAAAACGCTCTCTTTGATCAATAGGATCATTAAGCTCCGTAAATGCATTCGCATGCTCACGCGCGACAATAAATAGTTCAAAACGATCTGTGAAGCGAGCATCTTCTGGATTTTTCTTTGCAAGTGGAGAAATAGCAACAGGATGACCATAAACAAATGTAGGCTGAATAAGTGTATCTTCTACCTTTTGTTCAAAGAATTCATTTACAACATGTCCAAATTCCATTGTTTCTTTCACATCGACTCCATGTTCTTTAGCAAGAGAACGGGCTTCTTCGTCAGTTATTTGCTGCCAGAAGTCTACACCCGTTACTTCCTTGACTGCATCTACCATGTGAAGTCTCTTCCACTCTGGCTCAAGGTTAATTTCATGTTCACCATATTGAATGGTTGTAGAACCAGTAACTTCTTTAGCAATATGAGCAACCATTTGCTCGGTTAATGACATAACATCTTTGTAATCGGCATACGCTTCATACAATTCAAGCATCGTAAACTCAGGATTGTGACGCGTTGAAACGCCCTCATTACGGAAGACGCGACCAATCTCATACACTCGCTCCATGCCGCCGACGATCAGACGCTTTAAGTGAAGCTCAATTGCAATACGCATGTACAATTCCATATCGAGCGCATTGTGATGCGTAACGAATGGGCGTGCAGATGCTCCCCCTGGAATAGAATGCATCATTGGAGTTTCTACTTCAAGGAATCCCTGATCATCTAGATAGCGTCTCATCGATTGAATGATACGACTTCTAGCAATAAAGGTTTCTTTTGAATCAGGACTCATAATCAGATCAAGGTAACGCTGGCGATAGCGCTGTTCTACATCTTTTAAGCCATGGAATTTATCTGGTAGTGGACGAAGAGACTTTGAAAGCAGGTGAAGATCACTTACTTTTACGGATAGCTCTCCTACTTTCGTTTTGAAGGCTTCACCGCTAACGCCAATGATATCCCCTATGTCCATTGAATCAAAAAGATCGTACTGCTCATCACCAACTGTATCTTTACGAACATATAATTGGATCTGGCCAGTTAAATCTTGAATATGAGTAAATCCAGCTTTTCCTTTTCCTCGCTTCGTCATAATTCTACCCGCTAGCGAAACTGTCTTTTCTTGCTCGGCAAGCTCTTCTTTTGAAAAAGAATCAAACTCTTCTAGCATTTTGCTTGCGGTATGAGAACGGTCAAATCGATGTCCGAATGGATCGATGTTTTTGTCTTTAAGAACATCCAGCTTTTCTCGTCTTACTCTTAGAAGGTCATTAAGTTCAAGCTCTTGACTCATCTCTATCACTCCTGTCAAATCTATGTTTATCCCGCTATAACTTTATCGGAAAGCAGTATGAATAGCAAGCATTCCTTAATCAAAAAGTAATGACAAATGCCCCGGGTGTATCATGTTATATATGAAGAAAACTGCCAGTAAAGTCTACTAGCAGTCGGTTATTTCCTAGCAGTAGTATAGGAAATGTTAGTTTGAAAGTCAAACCGCCTGTTTGGATTCAATCTCTTCAATAAAACCATAAAGCAGTTCAGCCAGACCATCTCTCGTATTCGTTTCATTAATCGCGTTACGAACCTTGCCGTTACCTCGAAGTCCCTTCAAATACCAGGCTGCATGCTTGCGCATCTCACGAACGGCCACATTTTCACCTTTAAGCAAAACAAGGCGGTCTAAATGGAGCATCGCAACATCAATTTTTTCTCGAGGGGTTGGATCATCAAGGATTTTGCCTGTCTCAAGGAATTGAACGGTACGATAAAGCATCCATGGGTTACCTAGAGCTCCTCGTCCAATCATGACACCATCTACACCTGTGGTATCCAGCATTCTCTTAGCGTCCTGAGGAGTTTTAACATCTCCATTTCCAATTACCGGAATAGATACAGACTCCTTCACACGCCTAATAATATCCCAATCCGCTTCACCTTCATACATTTGCACACGCGTACGTCCGTGAAGAGCTACTGCTTTCCCGCCTGCAGCCTCAATCGCTTTAGCGTTTTCGATCGCATAGATGTGCTCCTCATCCCATCCTGTGCGCATCTTAACAGTAACAGGCTTTTCAACTTCCTTCGTCACTGCTGAAACCATTTCATAAATCTTCTCTGGATCCAGAAGCCATTTTGCTCCAGCATCACATTTTGTAATTTTAGGAACAGGGCATCCCATATTAATATCGATTATGTCAGCATTAGTTGCTTGATCAACATAACGAGCCGCTCCAACAAGGGTTTCTTTTTCTCCTCCAAAAATCTGAAGACTCATTGGTTTTTCACGATCGTCCACATACAGCATATCCATTGTTTTATCGTTCTTGTGCAGAACTGCTTTATCACTAACCATTTCCGCACATACCAAACCAGCACCAAATTCCCGTGCGATCAGACGAAATGCCGGATTACATACACCAGCCATCGGTGCAAGTACAACAGGGTTTTTAAGTGTGATATCTCCTATCTTTAACATGCCTTCACCTCATTTCTTATTTCTGTTATTTCTGTTCAGTAGGGAAAAGCTCTTCAAGTGAAACTCGGAGCTGTTTAGCTACTAATTGCATAAAATCATTGGTTGGCTTACGATTTCCACGCTCGATTTCTCCAAGAACGGAAACCGAAACACCCAGGTCTTTAGCAAGCTGTTCTTGAGTATAACCTTTTAGCTTTCGAAAAGCCCGAATACGTCTCCCGTAGATTTCTGCTTCCATAGACGTACACCTTCTTTATCTTCTATATGATTATAATAGGCATCAATTCGCTTATTGGTAGTCGGGATAATTACATCCGGACTCAGTTCATGCAAAGGGATGATAACAAATCCCCGCTGAAGAAGTCGCGGATGAGGAATGACAAGACCCTCTGCTACAATATTCTCGTGATTATAGAGCAAAATGTCAAGGTCTATTGTTCGAGGACCCCAGCGAATATCTCGCTCCCTACCAAGAGATTGTTCAATCCCTTGAAGAATTTCAAGCAATTGAAAAGCATTCATTTCGGTTTCCAATAATGCCACCATATTAAGAAAAGCCGCCTGTTCTGTCACGCCAACCGGAGCTGTTTCATACAGCGAAGATGTATCAGCGATGTTCACTCCAGGATATTCTTGAATTCTTTTTAAAGATGTTTTAATATAACTTTCTCGATCCCCTATATTGGAACCAATACCAATAAATACGCTATTCATTTCGCTTCCTCTTCATCTCAATCGCAACTGAGTCATAATGACCATCAATGGGCGGATCGGGTTTAATGACCTTTACAGTACAGGCCTCCACAATATCAAACGTCTCGAACATTTTCTTAATCATTTCTTCAGCAATCGTTTCAACGAGCTTTCTCGGTTTGCCTTCTACGATCTCTTTAATCGTGTTATACGCATCAGCGTAGTTAACCGTATAATTTAAATCATCAGATTCACTTGCTTTAGAAAGATCTGCTTCAAGCGTAAGGTCTACATAAAAACGCTGGCCAAGCTTATTTTCTTCAGGAAAAACGCCGTGATAACCGTAAAATTTCATTCCGTTCAGATAGATCTTATCCATTCACTTCAGCCTCCTTTAGTCATTAAGCTCTGGCTTAAGCATAGCATCCATCATTCTAGCCATTTTCGCAATTGGATTTACATCATGTACCCTAACAATTTGACAGCCTCTTTCGATACCAAGGCACACCGTTGCTCCGGTACCTTCCATTCTTTCATGGGGTGGAGCGTTCAGAGTTTTCGCGACGATCGACTTTCTAGAGGTGCCAAGTAAAACAGGGTAGCCGAGTGCAGCGAACTCATCAAGTCTTCGCATCACTTCAAGATTCTGCTCATACGTTTTAGCAAATCCGATGCCTGGATCAAGGATAATGTTTCGATCCAATACCCCTGCCTGACGAACGATAGAAATACTCTCTTCGATGTCTCTTTTCACATCAGACATAATATCTCCGTAATCAGTATCATAACGGTTATGCATCAAGATGATCGGCACTGCATGCTCTGCAGCAACCATACCCATTTCAGGATCTGCTTTTGCACCCCACACATCGTTAATGATATCTGCCCCTGCAAGGATAGCCTGGTTCGCAACCTCAGCCTTATACGTATCAATGGAAATCGGGACATCAACCGCCTTACGAATAGCTTTAATAACAGGGATGACACGCTCAAGCTCTTCATTTAGAGAAACAGGGACAGCTCCCGGTCGAGTAGATTCGCCGCCAATATCAACTAAATCTGCTCCTTCAGAAACTAGCTGCAGCGCATGTGCCGCTGCCTGTTCTGACGTGTTGTACTTTCCTCCGTCGGAAAAAGAATCCGGTGTTGCATTCACAATTCCCATTACCCATGTTTTCTGATTCCAATCAATTAGCCTGTCCCGCCATTCCATCACCATTGGATGGTTCGTCTGTTTATCAATTACCGTCGCCAAACGGCTCACTCCTTTACGTCCAATTGTTTCTGGTTAGTAATCAGTTCGACTAAGTAACGAAGTACGATGTTGTTCATATTGAACGATAAGCCTGTTTGTAACAGAACCATTCAAGCCCGGAAGAGGGACGTGTTCAACCTGCCACAATGGAACAATTTCCTGAATCGAATTTGTTACAAATACTTCGTCAGCTTCTAGTAGTACCTGTTTATCATAGTTTCCTTCTACAACCGGAATTCCAAGTCTTTTACAAGCGTGCATAATATATTGACGTGTGATGCCATTGAGTATTCCGGTCTCAAGGGAGGGCGTATAGAGCTTTTCATCCTTGACCCAGAACAAATTGGAGACAATTCCTTCAGCAAGAAAGCCTTCTTGAGATAAAAAGATACCCTCAATAGATGGCTCATCTCCAACCTCGCGCTTTGCAAGGATATTGTTGAGATAGTGATGTGATTTTAACCTCAATGCTCCCTCCGGAGAATTCCTTTTTAGAGATAGAATGATGCCGCGCTTTTCTTTTCGTACAGGTTCACCAATTGGCTTCACATAAATAATCATTGTAGGAGATTGATAAGGGTCTGTTCGAAGCCCAACCTCACCAGCCCCTGCCGAAATATTCAATCGAATATAAGCATCCCTCATCTGGTTCGCATTTATAGTCCACATCACTTCATCAAGTAATTCCGTTTTCGTGTACGGTAAGGAGATTTGCAGCTCTTCAAGGGAAGTGATTAATCGGTTGAAATGATCATCAAATAAAAAAGGATGCCCATTATACGTTCGGAAAGTCTCAAAGACGCCAACTCCGTAGAGGTAACCATGGTCAAAAGCTGAAATGACCGCATCCTTCTCATCAAGCACATGTCCATTAATATTTATAAGCATTTTTACGATGCGTTTCAATGAAGTTCTTGAGGAGGGTTTTCCCGGTGCCAGTCATAATGGATTCAGGATGAAATTGAACCCCTTCAATCGCCAGCTCCTTATGTCGAATGGCCATAATTTCGCCTTCTTCCGTCCAGGCGCTGATTTCAAAACAGTCCGGAAGCGTTTCTTTTTTAACAATCAATGAATGATACCTTGTGGCTGTAAATGGATTTTCGATTCCTTTAAAAACACTCCTGCCATCATGATGCATTTCAGATGTTTTTCCGTGCATTAGCCGCTCCGCTTTAATAACATCTCCTCCGAACACCTGAGCGATAGACTGATGCCCGAGGCAAACTCCAAAGATCGGGATCTCACCTGCAAAACGGGAGATGACTTCCATGCTGATTCCGGCTTCATTCGGGCTGCATGGACCAGGGGACACCATAATAAATGCAGGATTAAGTCTTTCAATTTCCTCTATGGTGATCTGATCGTTCCGTTTCACGATAAGTTCCTCACCCATTTCTCCAAGGTACTGCACAAGGTTATACGTAAATGAATCATAATTATCGATCATCAAAATCATGTTAATTCCTCCTCTAAGCTAATCTCTGCTGAACTCTTCAGTTAACTCTTTCGCTTTCCAGAGCGCTCTTGCTTTCTTTAAAGACTCCTTATACTCTGCTTCAGGATTGGAATCAATTACAATTCCAGCCCCTGCCTGGACATGGGCGATATGATCTTTTATCACCATTGTACGAATAGCGATGTTCAACTCCATATCATCATTAAATCCGATCCACCCAATAGAACCAGTGTAAACGCCACGACGTACTGGCTCAAGTTCTTCTATAATTTCCATCGTTCTAACTTTCGGGGCCCCTGTAATCGTTCCACCAGGAAAAGTGGCTTTTATTGCATCAAAGGCTGAATTTCCAGGAGCGGATGTTCCACGAACATTTGAAACAATGTGTTGAACGTGCGAGTATTTTTCAATCACCATAAACTCATCTACTTCCACTGTTCCATAGGAGCAAACACGCCCTAAATCATTCCGTTCAAGATCAACTAGCATGACGTGCTCAGCACGTTCTTTTTCATTTTCAATGAGAGTCCGTGCGAGGCGTTCATCTTCTAGATTATCTTTACCCCTTGACCTCGTTCCTGCGATGGGTCTCGTACTAAGCTCGTCACCTTTTTTCTTTATGAGAAGCTCTGGAGAAGCGCTCACAAGATCAAATTCATTTGTATGAATAAAGGCCATATACGGGGAAGGATTAATTTCTTTCAGTTTTTCATAAACTGCTAGCGGTTCTGAATACAATCTTCGTGACTCTCTAAGTGAAAGGTTTACCTGAAACACATCGCCAGCTGAAATGTACTCCTGTACTTTCCTAACAGCATCAGCAAAAGTCGCTTCGCTCATTGAAAAAATTGGTTTATCCTCATTTTTAAATAAAGCAGGGCGATCGGCGATAACCTTTATAGGTTTCGACCATTCATTGCTGTATGCTGCTAGCCGCATTTGTGCTTCGCTTTCCTTCCCGACTTCTACCTGGGCGATCAACCAGAGCTTCTGTTTCATATGGTCATAAACCCCAACGTCTTCATACACAATAAAGGAAAGCTCTGGCAATTCAAGATCATCTTTTGATAACTCTGGTAACGTCTCAATCTGTCGAGATATATCATAGCTCAAGAACCCCATGGCTCCACCCTGGAAATCTGGCAGATGTTCATCCGTTTCACTCACTTGATGCTCCATCCACCACTGCATCAAATCAAGTAAATTCCCCTTATGGATTTCTTCCTTCCCATTTTCAATAATAGAAAGAGTACGACCATGACCGGATAAATAGGCCATCGGTTTGATTCCAAACATACTATAACGACCACCACGCGTACTGTCCAAAAGGATGTGCTCTTTCCTGTTATCGATAAACTGTTTATATCGCGCAAACCACTCATCAGCTTCTAGTTCAAGTGTCTCGTAGATCGGAATGCGAGCTGTTTTTTCTAGATGTAGCACTATCTTTACACCCCTATTCACATGCTAAGCCTTAGCTCCTGCTCAGTTTATCCCTCTATTTTACATGAAGTCGCCTGATGCTTCATCCTTTTTATGCTCCCCAAATGTTAGATTAATGCACATTAGAAAAACCTGGCTATTCCTCAGTTGTTTTTTTCAATAAGAAGATGTTACCTATAAAAAAACAGCCCTATAAAAGGACTGCTCAGATGATTATTACTCGTCGTCAAATTGGAAAAGCGGTGTACTAAGATAACGCTCACCATTACTTGGAATCACTGCAAGTACTTTCTTACCTTTACCAAGCTTTTTGGCTACCTCAAGTGCTGCGTATATAGCTGCACCAGATGAAATACCACCTAGTACGCCTTCTTCACGAGCGGCTTTTCTTGCCCATTCAAAAGCCTGCTCATTTTGAACTTGAATCACCTCATCATACAATTCGGTGTCAAGAATTGAAGGAATAAATCCAGCGCCAATTCCCTGGATTTTATGAGGACCGGGCTTCCCACCAGACAAGATCGGGGAATCTGTTGGTTCTACGGCATAAAGCTTGATAGATGGGAAATGCTCTTTCAAGACTTCTCCTGCCCCTGTTATCGTACCACCTGTACCGATTCCGGAAACAAAAGCATCAAGCTGATCCATCTGATCGACAATCTCTTTACCTGTTGTGCGACGATGTACTTCTGGATTTGCCTCATTCTTGAACTGCTGTGGCATGAAATACCCATGTTCCTTAGCTAGCTCTTCTGCCTTACGGATTGCTCCACCCATTCCTTCAGAACCTGGAGTTAGCACAAGCTTGGCTCCGTAAGCCTTCAATAGATTACGACGCTCCATACTCATCGTATCAGGCATTACTAATACTGCCTGATAACCTTTTGCAGCTGCAACCATCGCAAGACCAATACCAGTGTTTCCACTTGTAGGCTCTACGAACGTCTCCCCAGCTTTGAGTTCACCATTCTCTTCAGCAGCCTCAATCATAGCTAGTGCTATACGATCTTTGACGCTGCTTCCTGGATTCATGAATTCCAGCTTTAAATAGACCTCTGCATGGTTGTCATCTGTGATGCGATTCAGTTTTACAATTGGTGTTTGACCGATTAAATCTGTAATTGAATTTGCTACTCTCATCATCACGCCTCCTAAAACCCGAGTGTTTTTATAGGGATTATCTATTTAAAAGAATAGCATTTAGTTCAAATAGTGTCAATTTTGAATTTATTATAATTTGCTTTCAGTGTACAATTCTTTTAGCTCTTCTTTTGAAAAATGATAATGAGCATTACAGAAGTGACAGGCTGTTTCAGCTTCGCCATCTTCTTCAATCATACTGCTAATTTCTTCCTTACCTAGACCCATAATACCGTTTGAAAAGCGTTCTTTCGAACAGCTGCACTCAAATTTAACTGGCATTTTATCAAGGATTTTAATATTCTCTTCTCCAAGTAGCTCATTTAAAATCTCCTCAGGTGTTTTCCCAGCCTGGATGAGCATAGAAATCGGTGGAATAGCTTCGATTCGTTTCTCAATAAAACGGATTGTTTCCTCTGCAGCACCCGGAAGTAATTGAATCATAAAACCGCCAGCTGCAAGAATCGAGTTATCAGGATTAACAAGAACACCCACGCCTACAGAGGAAGGTACCTGCTCTGAAGTCACGAGATAATAAGTAAAGTCATCACCAAGTTCTCCAGATACGATCGGAACCTGACCTGTGAATTTTTCTCGCATGCCAATATCCTTCACAACAGAGAGAAAACCATCGCGTCCAACAGCACGAGCCACATCAAGCTTTCCGCTATCATTTAAATCGAAGTGAACGTGTGGATTACTTACGTAACCACGCGTTTCACCCTGCGCGTTGGCATCGACAATAATAGCTCCAATTGGACCACCGCCCTCGATTTTCACAGTGATTTTTTCTTTACCTTTAAGTCCAGTTGCTAACATTGTAGATGCAGTCATCGCACGTCCAAGCGCAGCAGAAGCTGTTGGCCATGTTGTGTGTCGTCGCTGTGCCTCTCCAACCATTTCAGTACTTGTTATCGCATAAGCTCTGACATTGCCATCGAACGCCAGGGCTTTAATTAAATAGTCATTCATTTTACAGTATCTCCTTTCACTAACGGGCATGAGCCCACTTACACGATACATGATTTTTTCGAGAAGTTCCATTCAGACAGACTGAGGGCTCTCATCTTCCTACTCTGCCCCTTAATAGAGCCAAACTTTCTAATATTTATGAAAAAAATGAAAAACGCATCCCTTTATCGGTATGCGTTTAACTCTTCTTTGTTTTTATTATAAATTAAGTGAAGGCCTTTTAGCGTCAAGAATGGATCAACAATATCAATAAGATCGCATTCTTCTGCAATTAATGAAGCAAGTCCACCCGTTGCAATGACCGTTGGCTCTTTAGGTGAATGCTTTTTCATTCTAGAGACAATGCCCTCTACCTGCCCCACATAACCATATAGCGTTCCACTCTGCATGGCGCTAACAGTATTTTTTCCTACGATATGGTTTGGCTTCGCAATTTCAATTCGCGGTAGTTTTGCCGCATGCATATAAAGGGCTTCCGTAGAAATATTAATCCCCGGTGCTATCGCACCGCCTACATATTGTTTATGCTCATCAATATAGCAATAGGTTGTGGCAGTACCAAAATCCACGATAATAAGCGGCGCACCATAGAGGTGGATTCCTGCAACCGCATTAACGATTCGGTCAGCCCCTACCTCTTTCGGGTTATCATATTTTATATTTAATCCTGTTTTTATTCCAGGACCAATCACCAATGGTTTATGGTGAAAATACTTCTGGCACATACGCTCAAGCGCGAACATAATCGGTGGAACCACAGAAGAGATTATTATTCCGTCTACATCATCAAAAGAAAGCTCTTCATGATTAAACAATCCTTTAATAACCATTGCATACTCATCTTCCGTTTGCTTCCTGCTCGTTCCCATTCGCCAGTGATGCGTAAGTTCTTCCCCTTCGTATACACCTAGAACAATGTTCGTATTCCCTACATCAAGCACAAGTATCATATTATCACCTTATTTAAAAATTTAGCTGCTTCTGTCATACTCCCTATAGTTATACCATAAATTGTTTCCAAAAACGAAGTACTTTTTTGAAAACGTTTGCTTAGGAGTGAAAAAATGCTAAAAAAGCGAGATGTCGGATAATCGACACCTCGCTTGCACTATTTATTCTTTCTCGCCTTGCTCTTCATTTGATTCAGGCTGTTCTTCTTTTTTCGAGATGTTCACTTTCACATCTTCTGAGGTACCACTTGCATGATGCCCTTCAGGAAGTTTACCTTCTTCAACTAGAGAACGGATTTGTTCAGCATCAAGAGTTTCAATCTCTTTGAGCGTTTCAGCTACAAGATTCAACTTGTCCTGGTTCTGAATTAGAATTTCGCGACAGCGCTCATAAGCTGACTTAATGATTTTCTGAACTTCAAGATCGATTTCATTAGCAAATGAATCACTATAATTCTGTTCATTTTGGATATCACGTCCAAGGAAGACGTTTCCTCCCTGACTTGAACCAAACTGCATCGGACCAAGCTTTTCACTCATACCATATTCCGTAACCATGCTACGAGCAATCGCCGTTGCGCGCTGGAAGTCATTACTTGCACCGGTGCTTGCTTCACCGAACGTAATTTCTTCTGCGACACGACCACCAAGTAGACCAATAATTTTATCAATCAACTCAGGCTTAGTCATCAAGTAACGATCTTCCTTAGGAAGAGTTACAGCATAACCGCCAGCCTGACCACGTGGAACGATAGTAACTTTATGAACAATATCTGCATTATCAAGCTCAGTACCAATAATTGTATGGCCAGCTTCGTGATAAGCAACAATGTTCTTTTCTTTCTGAGAAATAACGCGACTTTTCTTAGCTGGACCAGCAATTACACGGTCTGTCGCTTCATCGATATCGTTCATGTCGACCTTTGTCTTGTTATGTCGAGCAGCCACTAGTGCAGCTTCATTCAATAAATTCTCAAGGTCAGCACCAGAGAACCCAGGTGTACGCATCGCAATGACTTTCAAATCAACTTCATCACTTAGCGGTTTGTTTCGAGCGTGTACTCGAAGTACTGCTTCACGGCCATTTACGTCTGGACGGTTTACCGGAATTTGACGGTCAAAACGTCCCGGGCGAAGAAGTGCCGGATCAAGAATATCCGGACGGTTTGTAGCTGCAACGATAATAATACCTTCGTTAGCACTAAATCCATCCATTTCAACTAATAGTTGGTTAAGAGTCTGTTCACGCTCATCGTGACCGCCACCAAGACCTGCGCCACGTTGACGACCAACAGCATCGATTTCATCAATAAAGATAATACAAGGTGCGTTTTTCTTCGCATTTTCGAAAAGATCACGTACACGGGATGCACCGACACCAACGAACATTTCTACGAAGTCAGAACCAGAAATCGAGAAGAATGGCACTCCAGCTTCACCAGCAACAGCCCGTGCAAGCAATGTTTTACCGGTACCCGGCGGTCCAACAAGAAGAACCCCTTTTGGAATACGTGCCCCAACTGCCGCAAACTTACGAGGATCTTTCAAGAACTCAACAACCTCTATAAGCTCTTGCTTCTCTTCATCAGCACCTGCAACATCTTTAAATGTTACTTTCTTCTTTTCTTCACTGTATAACTTTGCCTTACTCTTTCCAAAGTTCATGACACGGCCACCGCCGCCTTGAGCCTGGTTAAGTAAGAAGAAGAACAGAATGAAGATAATAACAAAAGGAATAATTGACGTTAGAAATGTAACCCAGCCGCTTTGTTCTGGAGCCTTTTCAACAGTCACTTTTGTGTCTTCTGAGTTAATAATATTCTCTACAGCATTTTCAGAGTCCGGTACATTCGTAACGAATGTATTTTCTTCACTATCTTCATCGCCGCCAGCTAACTGACCTGTGACAGTGTAGACACCTCGCTCAGGCTGTATTGTTAATTCTTGAATCTCACCATTATTCAGTTTTGATTGAAATTCGCCGTAATCCAACACGTTAGTTTCATTGTTCGTTCCGTTAAAGAAACTAACAACACCTACTACGACGAGAAATATTAACAAATAAAATATTGTATTTCGGAAGATACGATTCATTCCTTACCTCCTCCCACGAACAGGAAACCATAGATTATCTTACCATACTGGCACAACTAACTACAACAAATTAACCTTGATAAATCTCGGGCTTGAGAATCCCGATAAAAGGAAGGTTACGATATCTTTCAGCAAAATCAAGACCATATCCGACAACGAATTCATCTGGAACGATAAAGCCAGCAATATCAGGTTTAAGGTCAACCTTTCTTCCTGTCGGTTTGTCAAGAAGTGTTACGATCTTAATCGACTTCGCTTTACGGTATTTCAAGAGGTCGATGAGATAACTAAGGGTCAAACCGCTATCGATAATATCTTCGAGAATGAGGACGTCTCGTCCTTCTACAGAAGTATCAAGATCTTTAATGATCTTCACTTCTCCGGACGATACAGTCGAATTACCATAACTTGAAACATCCATAAAGTCCATTTCAATATGACAGGTCATTCGCTTCGTTAAGTCCCCCATGAAAGGCATTGCACCTTTGAGTACGCCAATCACAAGTGGAAAGCGCTCCTCGTACTCATCTGAAAGCCGTTTACCCAATTCACGGCATTTCTCCTGGATTTGTTCTTCACTAATTAATGTTTCTTGAATTTCGTTCAACATCAGTGGTATTGCCCTCCCAACCTATGTAAGTGTTTTTTTTCATAGTGCACATGCACACGCTTTTTCTTTTTTGCAGACAGTGATGTTTTTTCAGAACGAGCTACTCCAGCGACCCAAACGATATGGCCCATCGCATCCTCGACAATTGGCCAGACATCGCGTTCTGAACGGTCTATTTTACGGTCGATAAAAATATCCTTTACCTTTTTCGTTCCTATCATGCCTTTTGGTTGAATTCGATCACCAGGACGCCTTGAGCGTACAACAAGCGGAAGCAGATCTTCCTCAATAAGTAAGTCATCCCCCGAGAGATTAGATGGCGTATCCTCAATCAAAATGGAGGTAATCGTCCCCAGCGGAGTTTCCACCGTCCCCTGTAAAGGTAGATGATACATATACGGTTCTGGTTTCAAATAGGTTTCAAAAGAAAAATAAGATGTGGTATAAGATTTTACCGCCCTTAATTCCATGGGCAGATCAAGGGAAGCAGAAGGATGCTTAGAATCGAGCATTAACTGCAAGTCCTCAATATGTATAGAAGAAAAAGGAGTATTGCCTGTATAAAGATAGTTTAATATTAGATGAATCACTCTTCTTTGTAAAGGAATAGGAAGACGATGATACGCATTGTTATCCATCTTCACAAATTTGTCATTTTGATCTAGGATTATTTCTCCTAATTGCTGGTTCGCAAGGTCCATTAAATACTGTTCATCACTTTGAAGGCGCTCGCTATATAATTGGTACCTAGTATGAACATTTGGATTCTCTTCCTTTAAGAAAGGAAGAACAGCCTGCCTGAACCGATTTCTCATATAGCGATCACTCAGATTTGAGGGATCAACACGAAAAGAAATGTCATGTTTGCTGCAATAGTCTAAAAGTTGTTCTTTTGTGACACATAAAAATGGTCGAATAAGCTCTCCATCTGCAAAAGACCGCTTTACGGGAATACCACTTAATCCTGATCCTGTACTTCCATGAACCTGCCTCATCATCATGGTTTCAATTTGATCATCCCCGTGATGCGCCAGGGCAAGGCGAGTCGCACTATATTTCTTCATCACTTGTTCAAAGAACTCATAGCGACACTCTCTTGCAGCTACCTGTGTTGAGAGGCCGTTTTCTTCTTTATAGCGTCCTACATCAACAGATGAAGATTCAAATCGAATTCCTTCCTGCTCACAAAAACGTTCCACGAAGGTTAAATCTGCGGCTGACTCATATCCCCGAAGTTTGTGATCTACATGGGCAACGACAATAGTTAGCTCTAAATCGGCCGTTTTCCTTTTTAAATAGTGAAGCAAAGCAACAGAATCTGGCCCGCCTGAAACACCAGTTACAACTATATCTCCATGGTGTAGCAAATTATGTTTCTGGATAAATCGGTCGACTTCCTGTAGCAACTTCAGTCTTCCTCTCGCTCTGTTGTTCAAACAGTTTTTCATTTTAGTACTAATATCCTAACCTCGTCTATTTCAAACCCTTCTTTCTTTAAAAGACGTGGCTAATTAAGTATAAAGTATAGAAGAATAGAATAAAAGCAAACAACAGCACCGTTTCAAGCCAACCAGTGCGCTTTTGTTTCCCTTGCCTTGATTGGTTCCTTTTTTGAGTCACTCTTGAATGAGATTGATCCGCCTTTCGGATCCCTCCAGATGACTTCACCCCCTGTAGACTTAAAAAAAGTTCCTGTCGCATCTCTGCTGCATCACGATAGTTGCCTAAAAGCGCTTTTTTAAGAATAGGTTTGTATCCTCTAAGCAACGCGCTACTTTCAATCTTATTCATTAAGAATAGAGCTGAATCCTTCTTTGGACGGTCAAATCGCTGTGGATAAGCAGAATTGATCATGATCATAGCAGTCGAAAACAAATCATATGATGGCTCTGCAACACGTGTGCCAAGGCCCCAGTAGCCACGATCAAAGAATTCAGTAAACTCTTTCACAGACCTCCCCATTGCTGTCGTACCCCCAACATCTAACCAGCGCATCGTCGGCGGTGATCCTTCAACGAGTAGATTATCAGGCTTCAAGTCACCAAATGCCCACCCTTCATGATGAAGGGCCGATAAATCCCGAAGGAGCTGTAGTGTTAATATGCCAATCCACTCTTTTCCTCTGCGTTCTATAAAAGGGAAGAGCGGCTCACCATCGATGTATTCCATCACATAAAATGGATACCGTTTGCCGTTTATTTCCCAGTCATCAATCTCATAGAAAAACGGCCCAAGAATTGTTCCCTGGACCATCGAAAGCTGTTTTAGAACATTCACTTCAGAAGAGATCGACATACTGTCACAGCCCACCTTAACAGCAACTCGTCCTACGGCGGAGTCTGCTAAATAAACCGTCCCGAGTGCTCCGCTGCCGAGCCTCTTCATGATGAGGTAGCTTTGCTGACTCCATTTGCCTCTTATTCTTGTTCCACGAGGAACATTAGCTGCCAGATTCTTCGAAGTAGCGGTCATCTTCAAGTCGTCCTCTCCTGGAGCGTTTCTGTTCATAAGCTTCAATGGCTTCTTTAAGGGCAGGACCTGTCGGCGTAATTCCTCCTGAAGTAAGCTTCGGAAAAATCTTATGGATGTCTTTCATCTGAGGTGTCCAATTCATAAGTTGTTCTACTTGCTTTCGTTTCCCGGGAAATGCATAAAGTGCGTATTCATTGTTTCCAATTCTAGAGTGAAGACTAATAGAAAGATCCAGGAGCGCATCCTCGACAGTTGGAAGTTTATGCTGCATGCTCGCACTTGTATCGATCATGATTAATACTTCAAGATCCATCGTTTCCCCCAATTCATCTACCACCTCTACCACCTGCCCCCGCTTGTCAGGAGGTAAATCTTCTATCTCTTTTTCGCTTCCCAGAATGGATTGCAGTTCTTTATGAATAAATCCCTGTATCGTCTGGGTCATCGCTTTTCGAGTTACCATCTGTACCGTATGCGACAATTGCATTGCATAAACGAGCTGGTGGATGCCGCCTCCTGATAACGCAATATCCTCAATCTCTTTTAGTCCACTATCTGTCCGCTCATTTTCATCAATGACGCCGATCACGTTCACCGTCATACCGTGCTCTCTCGCAAGAGCCGCCATTGCAACCGGATCTTCCCCCTGGTTGGAACATCCGTCCGTAATCAGTAGAATCTGTCTAAGTGTTCCTTTCTTCATTTCGACTCCTCCTTTTTTGCTGTTACAAGCATCGCCCGCAGGAGGAGAGTTTATACATGAAGGCAATCGTTCCTACTGTGCCTTTTTCTTTCTGAATGAAGGAGCTGAATAGATCGGAATCGTTGACCACTTCGGAATGTTTCGCTTTACTCTTGCCACGACAATCGTCATATCATCATCAATTCTACCGTACTCTGTGCGAATCACCTCTTCCATAATGAGATCAGCAATTTCCTGAGGCTTATCGGTGGCAAGCTCTCTGATTTTTCGTTTCATCCAGAACTCAGGATTCTCTATGTTTTTCACTCCTTCATAGATGCCATCGCTCATCATAATTAAGAGATCACCCGCCTTCAGCTGCTCACTTACGACTTCAACATCGAATTCTGGGATAATGCCCATCGGTAAGTTCCCCGATTCTACCATCAGCACCCGGTCCCCTCGTTTAATAAAGCTAGGGATGGAACCAATTTTAAGGAACTTCGCTGATGCATCCTGTAAATCGATCATAGCAAGATCAAGTGTTGAAAAAATCTCATCTGTATTTCGTAATGACAGCACGGAATTTACTGATTTAATCGCAACCGTTTCATCAATGCCTGAATGAAGGATTTTCTGAAGAAGTTGAATGGTTTCTGTACTTTCCTGATGAGCTCGTTCTCCATTACCCATTCCATCGCTGATCGCAATGGCGTATTTACCTGCACCAAGCTCAATCGTAGAGTGACTATCTCCTGAAATCCACGCCCCTCCTTTCGCAGCATTTGCCACACCTGTTTCCACAATAAAATCTCTTGCAGATGCGAAATAAAGATGACATGTTTCATGCTCATGCTCAGCACATACTTCCTTTTTTACGATAATATTCTCTTTTAAAATGTCGGAAAGCATTGGGGCTATAACTTTCTCCCCTTCACCACGTCCTCCACACGCAGGGATTTTCATTTCAATATCGACATTTCCCTCCTCAAGGCTATAGATTTCAATTTGCCCTACTTCAAGACCCATACTTTGAATGGCATCCATGATTTGTTCTTCCTGCTGGTGAAGATTATCACGTTCCTTTTGTATTTCCTTCGCAAAGTCCCCCATAACGTGAGATACACCAAGCAACTGATCTGCAACAATTTTCCTGCTTTCACGAACCTGTTTTTTCAGCATACGGTTCGCGTGGTAATGACTCATCTCCTTTCCAATAATATCAATAACTTTGCTAGACTTATTGCAGTGCTTATCGAAATCTCTTTTTAAACTATGATTGTTAAGTTCAGTTGTATGTTCAAGTTCTTTCATAATACCTGTCATGTATTGATAGGTTGTATCGAAATTCTTCGCCCAACATGTTTCTTTTTTAAAACACGTCTGGCATGTTTTTTCTGTTACATGACTTAAAAAATAATCAATTTCTCGTTCTGATTGATCATCAGGTTGACCATCCTCATCTGTAAAACTTCTTGAAAGAGCTTGAAACAGGCTCGAAAATTGTTCAACGCGATTAGCTGTTACATCCCTCACCTTCCTCAAATATTGCTGTTGTTCATTGGCATGCTCCACCGTCCCGGGTATATATTTAGAAAGCTGGGACGTAATTTTAGATGGTGTGCAAAAGAATAATAGTATTGCAATAGCTGACTCCATCAGATTAGGATATAGTAATTCAGGACCGCTTCCATATAAGGCAATCAACAGAGTACCTATCAATAATCCCAATCCGACCCCTATTTTTCTACCATCTTTCAATAGACCTCCAAGTAAACCAGAAAAAGCTAGCATACTCATTTGATAGAGACTGGTCACATTCGCAAGCGCGAGAATTAATCCTGTTACCACACCAACAGTGGAACCTATAGCTGCCCCACCAACGTAAGCAAACATTAAAACAAGATACCGGGATAAAATATTTTCGATTGAGAAGCCATAAACAACCCAGCCGATGGTTCCAGTCAGCATCGTCGCAAGCAGAATAATAAAACTGATAATCTCTTCATTTTTAAGAGCTTGCGTGCGCTTCTTCATGGAAAGCACCGGTATGCTCTGAATAAAGATAATCGTTAAAATCATTCCAAGCGCACCTTCAACTACTGCCAGAATCCAATTCGTATTCGCAAGCGTTCGTTCCGTTAGTAAACTAAGAATCAATCTCCCTAGCATACTTGTTGTAAAAACGAGAATTGGGAGAGTTTTAACTAGTGAAAGCGAAGAAAGTTTCACAAATCGATTAATAATCAAGAATACAAGGATTCCCAGCATGATAAACGCTGTATTCCCTAAGTTAGAGGTTGAAACGGCACCAGCAAGTAATGAGACCATAATCATTGGTGCACGGTCACGTTTCAAAAAAAAGACGGCACCAAAAAACGGAATTGCGAAAGGAGTTACCTGCGTGAGGATGACAGCTCGTCCTAGAAGAAAACCAATCGCAAACAACAAGAGACCACGCTGAAATAAGATCAATTCGAGTTTTCCTTTTATCCCTTGAATCCATTTCCCCATCCTGGACCTTGATCTTTCCATCACCAATTCGCTTTGCATTCCCCCACCTGCTTTCCTTTGTTCTATTTTTTCACCGATCTGCTAGAAGCAGTTTGTATTATTCATTAAATCACAGACGAATTTCGCTTTTTGTCAAAAAAAGAACAGATAAACCTTAAACTTCTCGACTTCTTTCAGGGAAGCTTGTCAACCACTTGTAGAGACAGCAAGAAACCTGTAAACAACTGGAAGTGAATTATCCGCTATTGAGGGGCATTAAAGTATAGAAAATCATAGCTTTAAAGTACTTTGTTTAAGATTTTAGGGATTGGAAATAAAAAGGTCGAAATCTTAAAAATAAAATAGAAAATAAATGGTCAATATTTTGTTATAACAAATAAAAAAGCCCTTCATTCGCTAGAATGAAGGGCTTAATGATCAAACTATGTATTGTTTTCAATAAGTTCATGTTGAAATTAGTTAAATGGTGACCCGTACGGGATTCGAACCCGTGATACCGCCGTGAAAGGGCGGTGTCTTAACCACTTGACCAACGGGCCATACTATAAAAATGGTAGCGGCGGAGGGGATCGAACCCCCGACCTCACGGGTATGAACCGTACGCTCTAGCCAGCTGAGCTACACCGCCATTTTACTGTTGCTTTCTTAAGCACAAAATATATAATACATGGCCGCAAAGTTGGTGTCAACTTCTTTTTTACACTTTTTTCTTCATTACATCGCCGATTTTCTTTATACGCCCCGTGACGTTCGCCATCTTAAGAACAAAACAAAACAGGCATGTAAGCATGCCTGTTTCGCAAAATATAATTTAGTAGACAACAAGCCCTAGCCGCGACGTGCGCCGCGACCACCTCGTTTTGACTCTGTTTGTTTCTTCAAAGTTGAAAGGCGGTCTTCACTGTCCTTTAGGAACTTACTCATTTTGTCCTCAAAAGATTCTACTGGTGGACGTCCGCTTCCGCGAGGCTTCCCTTTGTAACCACCACCGCCAGGTCTTCCACCGCCTCCTTGAGGACGGCCTCCACCCTGAGGGCGACCTTGAGGACGACCCTGAGGGCGTTCAGATGCAGGCCGATCTTTTGCTTTCTTAATAGATAACCCAATTTTACCATCGTTTTCAACCTGGATGACCTTAACCTCAACCTGATCGCCAACTGTTAGAAAATCATTTATGTCCTTAACATAGTTGTCTGCAACTTCACTAATGTGAACGAGACCTGTCTTACCATCTGGCAGTTCAACAAACGCGCCAAAATTTGTAATACCTGTTACCTTTCCCTGTAACTTGCTGCCTACTTCGATTGCCATGTAAAAAAAGCTCCTCCTTAAAATCTTTAAAGATCAGTCGTACGTTAATTATACCCTTTCAAAAAACAACGTGTCAATTTGAGGAAGAAGGAAGCTTAAAGATTGTCTCCCCGGGTTTAGACATAAAGTAGTCTCTCCGTGCCAATTCACCGATGTAATCTAAATTATTTAATTTCTCAATTTCTTCCTTTAGATATTTTTCCTGTTCTTCAAGTCGCACTAATTCTTCTTCAGCCTGCTTTTGCTGTATGTTTTTTTCTTCGATCGTTGCTGCCTGTGAAGTGAACACGGAGATAAATAGAATAGCTATGGCTAAAGCAGCCACCGCGAATGCAGTCAGGCGACGAACCAGACCTCTCCGTCTACGTTCCCTAACTTTACTTTGGAGCTGTTTCTCTTGATGATAATCCGAATGAACTTCTGTTACTTTAGGCTTGTGCTTATTCGCAGTAACCAAGCTTTTCCCTCCTCACTTTCTTATTTGGGTAAACCAATGGTATATGTAGTTCTTTATTTTATCGGCAATTCCTGCTGTTTTTATTAGGACTCTCTGAAGCGGGTGGGGAATTAATTTCCACAATAACATGATCATCCACTTAATCGGTACCCAAAATAGCTTGATGATAAACCAGAATATGGTTGTACCGATGCTCACTACCATCATACATAAGCTAAATAAAAGTTTCAATATGAACTGAATCGGTTTATAAACAAGGTAAGTGAATAGGGATCGAACAAAACGAATGAACGTGATTCCTATTAGAATAATTCGTTCAAGAGTGTTGCGGTATAACTGTTGAAATAGTGCTCGATAAGCAGCATATCCACATAATAAGGCCAAAAAGACATAAAATCGAAGTGCGCCTTCATTTACGAGATACAACACGTAAAAAATAAGAAGTCCTTGAAGCAGCCAGAAAACAAGGTCATTCGCGTATAGCCATAGGCTTTTGCTTCTATCAGGATGAAGAAAACGGCTATAGGTATCCATGGCTATACCAAGCCACACCCCCATAGCCACCATGGCAATCATCGTATAAAATTGCACCGTCAACGTCATTTGAATAGCTTGCTAAAGAAGCCTTTAGCTTTTTCCCCTTCATGATGGTCAAGGTAACTGAGATCAAAGATTTTTCCTTCGATTGAGACGCGTCCCTGCTCCACGTTCAAATTCTTCATCTTAAGATGCTGCCCTCGTATTGCAAGAAAGCCCATGGACGTCTCAAGTAGAAATTCTTCATTATCAAAGCTATCTACATGCTTTACTCCAGTAATTTCAAGCGATTTACGTGCTTTCATAACGAGGTCATGTTCAGGTGTGCTCGCAGTTTTATCATAAGAACCATACTCATAATAATTATCCATCGCTCTCCCCCCTCTTCTCGATACATGTCTATGAAAAGATAAGGGCATTTAGAACGAGCTGTGCAATCGACGTTTTCTTTTATACAAGCAGGCATTGTTTCAACATTTAGATAGATCGTGATATTGCCACATATCGTTCTTGATCACTAAAAAAAGACCCGATCGGGTCTTTTTTATTGTCCTGCTGCTTCTTCCTTTATTATCGTAAACATATTTCCCGCTTCGTCTTTTTTTGTGGTTTCCTTGAGTTCATCCACACGAGCTGTTACTTTCTTGTGACCAAATGAAATCACTAGCTCATCACCTGGTTTCACATTTGTACCTGCTTTTGCTTTATTGCCGTTTACTTCGATCCGTCCTTTATCACAAATTTCTTTTGCAATTGAACGGCGCTTTATTAATCGTGATACTTTTAGAAATTTATCTAACCTCATGAACTGCACCCCTTACTTAATTCCTATTTGCTTCGCTTCATTCCAATATTGGTCAAGCTCTTCAAGAGATAAATTCTCCAATTCAAGCCCTTTCTCCTTTACCCGTTTCTCAATATATTGGAAACGTGCGACAAATTTATGATTTGTTCTATGAATGGCAACTTCAGGGTCAATTTTATAAAAGCGTGCCAGATTTACGATCGCAAACAGTAAATCCCCAAGCTCATCTTCTTGATCATCGAATGCTTTCTCGTAAATGGCTTCTTTAAACTCACTTAATTCTTCCTGAATTTTCCCCCAGATTGGCTCTTCCTCATCCCAATCAAACCCTACTTTAGCAGCAGATTTTTGAATCTCATTCGCACGCAGCAATCCAGGCAGTCCTTTCGTTATCTGATCAAACTGGGAAGGCATTGATTCTTTCTCCTGCTCTTTTACGCGGTTCCATACCACGGCTACCTCCTCGGCGGTTTGAACCTTTTCCTCCCCGAAGACGTGCGGGTGACGTCTAATTAGCTTATCGTTTAAATTTTGAATAACATCATCAACAGTGAACATTCCCTCATCTTCTCCGATTTGGGCATGCAGCATCACTTGTAACAGGACATCTCCAAGCTCGTCAGCCAGTTGCTCTTCGTCCTCTTCATCAATCGCTTCAATGACCTCATAGGATTCTTCAATTAGGTATTTCTTAAGCGAAGTATGGGTTTGCTTCTTATCCCAGGGACACCCGTTCGGGCCACGTAATGTTGCCACAACTTGCCTTAACCATCCAAAGTCTTTATAAAGGAGTTTATCCTCTTTCACAGGTGGAACATAAACGGCTGTTAAATTATTTACTTCAATTGATCGATCTAGCTCGAACAATGGCACAGTAGTAATAACTTCATCGCTACTACCTGCAGCCTGAACCACAGTTACCTCATAGTCGTCCGGAAGGAGCTCCATTAACGTTAACTTAACCGTGGAAGCAGTAAATTGATCATACACCTGAACAAAAATAAGGTGATTTCGCACCTGCACTTCAGACTTAGTAAATCGCGTCGCATCGAGGATCTGACACCCTTCGATTGGATCGATTCGAACAGCAGTAAATAGCGCATCAAGAAAGCTCTGTCCTCCCGCTATCTTAACATTAATCCCGTGCTTTTCCTGCTCTTCAAGTAAGAGCTGAACCGTTGCTTCAGCCATCATGGGATGACCAGGGACTGCATAAACGATTGAACCTTTATCGGCCTCCTGAAAGAGACGGTCGACGATTGTACGATATGTATCTTCAAATGATTCTTTATTCTCGTACACATCATCAAATGCAGTCATCTTCAGACCATCTTTACGCAGTTCCCTTAGCACTGGGTGATCCATCGTTCTGACAAAAAGCCTTTCTGCAGAATGGAGCGTTCGATAGCTTCCGAGAGAAAGCTGACTCAAGTCACCAGCGCCAGTTCCCACAATCGTAATTGCATGTTTCATACCTTATGCTCCTTTCCTTAATTTCTGATGCAACATGGATACCTTTTCACCTTTAGGTAGTTGCATTAATTCCGGCTTTGTAAATACTTGCAGCATGATTAAAGACAAACTCAGTACCACAACACCAAGCGCTGCACCTGATAACGCATGGAGGCTGGCTGCCCCCCTTGAAGAAGATGTTGGAATGATCAGTTGTAGTAATAGAACGGACCCGGACATCATTGCCACTGCAAATCCCGTTCGTTTTAAACGAAAAGGATATTTTCTGAGTCCCACTCGTCTATGGACGGCTGCACCAATTAAGGATGCTACAGTAATAAAGCCGAACACCGTGGCATATGCTGCACCGTTAATACCAATTAGCGGAATCAGGATAATATTCAGAAATGCCTTTAACAAAACACCAAGTCCTGCATAACGTGCAGCCTGTCTCGCTAGACCAATACCCTGTAAAATTCCTGCCCCTGTCATAGCAAGGGAACTAAAAAGAATGGCTACAGCCAGAATGCTCAGGGTATACGATAGGGAGGCATCTGTAAAAAGCATTCTATTCGTGTCCTTCATAATGATGAAAAGACCTGCTGCAGCTGACAGTCCGATAACGAGGCTGACTTTAAGCGACAGTCCTGCTTTTTCACGGATCGATTCGATGTTTTCTTCTTCTGTAGCTTTCGAAATCACAGGCACAATTGCAAGCGACAATGACGTAGCAAGCACAACTCCGACCTGCATGAGCGGCTGCCCGCGGTCAAAAACCCCTTTCATTTCTTTTGCATCAAGCGAAGATAAACCGTATTCCGTTAACCCCGGCACTATCGTTAAAGCATCCATAAGCTGGAACAGGACCATTACCAGTGCACTAACGCAAATAAGGACCCCTTCTGTTAATAGCCTGCGGGCGACTCCAAGGAACCGAAAAAGATGCGTACGAAATAAAGCTTTTTGCGTCGTGTTTTTCCTTATGCGAAGCACCAGGAGTAGCAGGAAAGCAGCTAACCCGCCGATGATCGATCCCGCTGCAGCACCTGTACCCGTCGCATACGGACCATAACCGTTTATAACAAGGCCAATGGAAATAGAGAGAATGGCTACGACACGAACAGACTGTTCGACTACCTGAGACCAGGCAGTTGGAATCATATTCTCTTGACCCTGGAAGTACCCTCTGATTGATGCGATTCCGGGCATAATTAAAAATGAAAATGCCGTAGCGCGAAGAGGCGTTTGCAGTGCAGGATCTTCCATTAAATCTGCTAATAGCGGGGATCCTGCATAAAGAACCACAAACCCTGCCGTCCCGAGTGCAGTTAGAACGTAAAAGCTATAACGCGAGAGTTCTTCTGCTTTTTCAACTTCATTCTTTACAATTTGTTCCGAGACCAGTCTTGATACAACAACTGGAAAACCATATGTAGCGAGAATTATCGCGATGGAGTAAAAGGGATAAATTTGTTGATATACATAAAAGCCAAGATTACCGGTTATATTTTGATAAGGAATTCTATAGCCTACGCTCAAGACCTTCATAAATAGTGCTACTGCAGTGAGCAGAAGCGCGCCATGCCAGAACCCCTTTTGATTTGCATTGGATTTCATACACACCTACCATGCACTTATTGCTTGATTATGTAAGAATTATATCATACCAATTGAGGTGGGGAACTTCTGAAAACTTAGAAACCCGCGTTATGATAGTTGCTTTATTCATCGAAATTTACCGATAGAGCAGGTTTAAATAAAGAAACAAAAATGGAGGCTAATGCCTCCATTTACTCTAACCTTAGTGTTCCATTTGCCTGGCAAGAAAGCCAGCTGCTGTTTCGGAAAGCTTTTGTTCTAATTCGGTCACTTTTGCCTCATCTTTTGCAAGCAGGATCACCGTTCCGATTGGATCGCCATTCGCAATAATAGGGGCGATGACATGTCCGGTTTCGACAGGTACTCCTTCTATTAGTTCAGATTTGTTCTCATTTAAAAGGCATTTTCTCTCATTCATCGCTTTCTCTACTGCATCACCAATGCTTTTATTTAGATAATCTTTCTTTGAACCCCCTGCAGCTGTAATAAAAACATCACGATCAGATATTAAGGCGATATGTCCTGAATGTTCTGCAAGCGATTCAGCATATTCCTTTGCAAAATCACCAAGCTCACTAATAGGAGAATACTTTTTCAGAATAACTTCTCCTTCTCGATCAACAAAAATCTCCAGGGGATCTCCTTCTCTAATCCTGAGTGTCCTGCGAATTTCTTTCGGAATGACAACACGACCCAAATCATCAATACGACGAACGATACCTGTTGCTTTCATCTAAGTTGCCTCGCTTTCTGGAAGTTGTAGGTGATTGCTCCAATCACTGTTGTTATTACTTGATCTACAATATCTTTCCATTAGTATCTTTTCGAGGCAGTCGTTCTATTCACAAACCTGTCAAAATTATGATTTTTAGCCAGATTCGTCTTTATTTCGCATTGATTGGCTGCTTCATTGCCTGCTTAACTTTCTTTAAAACCTTTTCAACGAGTTGAAGATGTGCCTTTGTTTCAAGGCCTCTTCCTTTAACCGTTACCTTCACTTTATTACCATCAGCACCGAGTGCTAACTTATTACCAAATTCATTAGCGACATCGAAAATGGTTTCGCCGCCTATTGCTTCACGTGCAGATTCGTGGAAAAGCAGTTGAATGTCTTTTTTACTTCGACCTACTTTTTCTACCTTTACGTCTTTGGCAATTTCTTTCATACGAGAAACCTGGAACAGATACTCCACTTCTTCAGGGAAGTCACCAAATCGATCCATCATTTCGTCCTGTAAGTCCATAATATCTTTAAGTGATTCAATCGAACGGAAGCGTTTGTACATATCTATTTTCTGCTTCTCGTCATTGATATACGTACCCGGAATGTAAGCATCGACTTCTAGATCAATTTCTACGCTAAACGCGGCTTCCTTAGGCCCGTCACCCTTACGCACTTCAATCGCATCTTTAAGCATCTGGGAATAAAGATCAAACCCAACTGAATCGATAAAGCCGTGTTGCTCAGCACCAAGCAAGTTACCAGCACCCCTGATGGAAAGATCACGCATTGCAATTTTAAAGCCTGAACCGAGCTCAGTAAATTCCTTGATTGCCTGAAGTCGCTTCTCAGCTACTTCTGTTAGTACTTTATCCCGTTGGTACGTAATGTACGCATATGCAACACGGTTCGAGCGTCCAACACGTCCCCTGAGCTGATAAAGTTGGGATAGTCCCATTTTATCTCCATCATATACAAGCAAAGTGTTCACGTTTGGAATATCGACGCCTGTTTCAATAATAGTCGTACTAACAAGAACGTCGTAGCTTCCATCAAGAAAGTCGATCATCACAGCTTCAAGTTCTGTTTCACTCATTTGGCCATGGGCATAGGTAACCCTTGCTTCAGGTACGAGCGTTCGAATTTGATCCGTCATGTATTCAATCGATTCAACTCGGTTGTATAGGAAATACACCTGGCCGCCCCGCGCAAGCTCCCGCTCAATAGCCTCTCTTACAAGCGTGCCGCTGTACTCAACTACGTATGTTTGCACCGGAAAGCGATTCTCCGGTGGTGTTTCAATAACTGATAGATCGCGAACTCCCAACATCGACATGTGAAGCGTCCTTGGAATTGGTGTGGCTGTCAGGGTTAGAACATCGACATTTGCTTTTAACTTCTTGATCTTTTCCTTATGAGTTACACCAAAACGCTGTTCCTCATCGACAATAAGTAACCCGAGCTGACTGTACGTCACATCCTTTGAGAGAAGTCTATGAGTACCGATGACGATATCAACCGTCCCATTCTTCAAGCCTTTGAGCGTTTCATTTTGCTCTTTCCGTGAACGGAAACGGCTCAACAGGCCAATGTTAATTGGATGATCAGCAAAGCGCTCCTGGATTGTAGCAAAATGCTGTTGAGCAAGAATTGTCGTAGGCACAAGAAACGCTACCTGTTTTCCATCCATAATCGCTTTAAAGGCCGCACGGATACTAACTTCCGTTTTTCCGTAGCCCACATCTCCACAAAGCAAGCGATCCATTGGGCGGGATTTCTCCATATCTTCTTTAATTTCTTGAATGGCTCTCAACTGATCGTCGGTCTCCTGATAAGGGAATGCCGCTTCAAACTCCCTTTGCTCTTCTGTATCCTTCTCAAAGCTATGACCAACACTAGCCTCTCGTTCGGCATAAAGCTTGATTAAATCATCGGCAATATCTTCTACCGATGATTGAACTTTACGCTTAACTTTCTTCCATTCCGTTCCTCCAAGTTTATAAAGCTTCGGTTCTTTCCCTTCAGAACCAACATACTTCATGACCTGGTCGATTTGTTCAACTGGCACATATAAATTATCGTTGCCAGCGTAGCTTACATAGAGATAATCTTTATGAATACCACTTACTTCAAGAGTACGAATACCGAGATACTTACCAATTCCATGGTTCACGTGAACAATATAGTCGCCAACTTTTAACTCCGAGTAGCTTTTAATTCGTTCTGCGTTAGACATTTTTTGTGAACGACGAGGCTTTTTCGATTGCTTTGTAAATACTTCAGCCTCTGTCAATACAGCAAGTTTCTGCATCGGAAGCTCAAATCCACCATTTAAACTACCAATTAAAATTTGCGGCTGCTGATGCGATATTGGTGTATCTTGTTCTACCATCATGGTGTTAATCTCATAATCTTCAAGAACACGCTCAAGTCGCTTGCGGCGTTCTTCGGAAGCTGCAAGGAAGACGATGGCCATGCCACTTTTCTTCCACCGTTCAATTTCAGTACTCAGAACCTTCATTTGACCATGAAAATTCTGCATCGCCTTGCTTGATACATTGACGATGTTTTGTGGATTTGTATAAGGAACATGTCGCAAAAAGATTGAGAGATAAATGGTCGAATGAACAGGTTTTGAAAATAACGTATCATAAGATCTCGATAGGGAAACAGATGATACAATCTCTCCTTGTTTCAGAAGAGCTGTCTGCCATTCTGCTTCTTCCTTATCCAGATCTGTCGACATTTCTTGAATTCGGCTCACTTCATCAAAAACGACTAGTCCATCTTCAGGGAGATAATCTAGCAAACTTGCAGGTTGATCATAGTAAAAGTCCATGTACTTAATGACACCCTGAAAACTTTGTTTATTTTTCAACTGATCAATCTCATACGTAATGTTCTGATGCATGGCTTCTTTCGCTTTTTGATCCTTTACTTTTTTCAATGACACCTGTAATTCTTCCTGGAGTCGCTGTGCACCTTTCTCGTAGTGTTCAGGGAACAACACTACTTCATCTGCTGGACCGATTGTAATTCGCTCTGTTTTATTCGCTGACCGTTGCGATTCAATATTGAAGAACCGGATGGAATCAACTTCCGTATCAAACAATTCAATTCGAATTGGATTATTCTCAGTTAAAGGATAAATATCAATGATTCCACCGCGCACGCTAAATTCCCCGGGAGAGGATACCATTGGAACACGTTCATACCCCATCGCTACAAAGGTTGCCAAAGTTTGGTCGAGTGGAATGTCATCCCCAACCGTAAAGGTCATCTGGCTTTTTTCCCAGATCGCTTTCGGCGGAAGATACCGTCTCACTCCTGATATCGGTGCAATGACGATACCATTCTTGTTTTTCATCCAATAGTTTAATGCTTCCATCCTCTGACCCCTTAGTTCGGGACTTGCAATCGCAATTTCAGAGGAAATTAATTCATTAACGGGATACAAATAAACTTCATCTGCAGGGACAAGTTCACTCATGTCTTCATAAAGTTTCTGTGCTTGATACAAATTGTGGGTGATGATCAGCTGTGGGCGCTTTGTTTCATGGTAAAGGGATGCCATGAGAAGCATGCGCGCAGAACCAGACATACCTGCCACCAGCTGCTCTTTAAGGCCCTCCCTCACACCTGAAAAGACGGACTGAAATTCATCGCCTTTACTGAAATATTCTCTTAAGCCTAACATTGTGTGCTTATTCTCCCCTCTCACTCTATAAGAACAGACCAATCTTATGTGTATTGTTTATTTAACGCAAAAATGCTTTGGTTCAACTCCCAAAGCTACTTACTGAATAAATGTGTCAAGCTCATGATAAGACGGTGTTCGTTCCATCGCTTCATGACAGTCTTCACATATCGCTTTCACTTCAATTGTACCATCGTGATGATAGTGAATCATGGACTGTCGCTCCTCCTGCGTAAGCTGTTGAAAACCAAGTTCCTGAACTGAAATATTAGTTCGGTTCAGCTTACCGATCCCCGCACCGCAGTGACGACATACATAATGAATAGCCATAACATATCCTCCCTGTCCGTATCTTTTACTAGTATGGACGGGATAATTGAAGGATATTCAAGCGTTATACTGATTCATCACTTCAGGGAAGGAGTCTGTCGTCCAGGCTTCACAAGCTTTAACTGTCCGTTCAATGGCATCTTGAATTGGCTCAAGC
This sequence comes from Pseudalkalibacillus hwajinpoensis, assembly GCF_039851965.1. Classification (NCBI taxonomy): domain Bacteria; kingdom Bacillati; phylum Bacillota; class Bacilli; order Caryophanales; family Guptibacillaceae; genus Guptibacillus; species Guptibacillus hwajinpoensis. The sequence goes on from NZ_CP156674.1 coordinate 2,137,795, forward strand.
TCTTCCTTCGTAAAAGGCTTTAACACATAGTCGATCACTGAGTTTCGGGCAGAACGGTCAATACCTATCCTTACTCGTTTAAAATCCTGGGTATGAACATGCGTTATGATGGATTTCATCCCATTGTGTCCACCTGCACTTCCTTTTTGCCTAAGCCTTACTTTACCAGTAGGCAGATCCAAATCGTCATAAATAACAAGCAAGTCTTCTACTTCAATATTGAAATATTCCATTAGAGAACATACTGATTCACCTGACAGATTCATAAACGTTTGTGGTTTTAATAAATAAACAGTTTCCCCGTTTACAATCCCCTTTCCATAGATCCCCTGAAATTTCTTTTGATCAAGAGAAATACCCATTTCTTTCGATAACTGGTCAATTGCCATAAATCCTACATTATGTCTTGTATGTTCAAATTTCTTTCCCGGATTTCCGAGACCTACAATTAATTTCAACGGAGGGCCTACCTTTCATACTTTTCTTCTATCGTATCAAAAATCAGGGCAAATATTCACCTGTTCACCCTTTATCTTGAAAAAAAGACGTAACCCGTTCGGTTACGTCTTTGATGTTTATTCTGTTTTTTTCGTTTCGTCACCAGTTTCCTCTTCATCAGCCGGTGGCTCTTCTGCTACTTCATCAGCCTCTTCTTCATCTTCAACAGGCTCTTCAGTTGGAGGTACCACAGAAGCAATTGGCTCTTCAGTGTCTACTAGTACTTCATATTTATCACCTTTAGGAAGATCGCCAACTTGAACAGCGTCTCCGATATTCAATTCTGAAACATCAACATCGATGCTGTCAGGGAAATCATTCGGCTTCGCTTTGACTAGAATTTCGTGAAGCATTTGCTGAACAACGCCGCCTTCTTTGCTTCCTACTGCATTGCCAGTTAAGTGAACCGGAACTTCCGCTTCAACTTCTTTGTTAAGGTCAACAGAATAGAAGTCAACGTGTAGCACATGATTCTTGATTGGGTCTACTTGCATATCATAGACCATAACAGGATACGTTCCCTGTCCTTCAAAATTTAGTTCAATAACACCGTTTTTTCCAACTTGACGGTAAACTTTAATGAATTCAAGAGCGTCAACCTGTACGGGTGCGCTTTTGCGATCTTTTCCGTATAAAACGGCCGGAAGACCTTCTTCCGTTTCACGCAATGTTCTAAGTTCACTTCTTTTAGTAGTATTACGATCTAATGCTTTTAATGTTGCTGCCATTTGAAATCACCTTCCTGAATAGGTTTTACTCTTCTACTCTTCTATATGGATACCCATATTCAGGAGGCATTAAACGTATTTCTTTTAATCAAATAGTTTACTGACAGAAAGTTGTTCATGTACACGGATAATCGCTTCGCCTAATAGAGGGGCTACAGATAGCTGCGAAATCTTATCAATTCGCTTCTCTTCAGGAAGAGGGATCGTATTTGTAATCGCAAGTTCTTTAATTTTAGAGCTATCAATACGTTCAATGGCTGGACCAGATAGGACCGGGTGAGTACAGCATGCATAAACTTCCTTTGCTCCATTTTCGATAAGAGCATTAGCAGCAAGTGTGATTGTACCGGCTGTATCGATAATATCATCAATAATAATCGCTGTTTTGCCTTCAATATTACCAACAATATTCATAACTTCTGCTACGTTTGGACGTGGACGACGCTTATCGATAATCGCAATCGGTGCCTTCAAACGCTCTGCAAGCTTGCGTGCTCTCGTTACTCCGCCATGGTCAGGTGAAACGACAACAATATCATCCAGGTTTTTCTCTTCAAAATGTTTAGCAAGCGTCGGTACACCCATCAGCTGGTCAACTGGAATGTCGAAGAACCCTTGAATTTGGGAAGCATGGAGGTCGAGCGTAATAAGACGAGTCACACCAGCTACCTCAAGAAGGTTCGCCTTTAATTTAGCTGTGATCGGCTCACGAGAGCGGGCTTTACGATCCTGACGGGCATAGCCGTAGTATGGAAGCACAACGTTTATCGTTTTTGCTGAGGCACGCTTTAATGCGTCCACCATAATAAGAAGCTCCATAATGTTTTCATTTACAGGGGCACACGTTGACTGAATGACATACACATCACAGCCACGAATACTTTCCTCAATGTTAATCTGGATTTCCCCATCACTAAAACGAACAACCGAGCATTTTCCCATTGGAACTCCAATGTGTTCGACAATTTCTTCCGCAAGATCAGGATTTGAATTTAAACTAAAAACTTTCAAGTTTGGATCTAAATAGTTAGCCATTGGCCGGTACCCCTCCATTAATTAATCAATAAAATTAATTGTTCTTCGTTTTCGAAGCGTAGTCTTCTTTATTCGTCTGACGAGAGCGAGCAATAGACAGTGCCTGTTCAGGAACATCATCCGTAATTGTCGATCCAGCTGCTACAGTAGCGCCCTTGCCAACTGTTACTGGAGCAATTAAGTTCACGTTACAGCCAATAAACGCGCCATCTTCTACCTTTGTCAGGTACTTATTCGTGCCATCATAATTCACCGTAATCGAGCCACAGCCAAGATTCACGCCTTTACCGATTTCTGCATCACCTACATAACTAAGGTGTGAAGCTTTGCTACCATGACCCATAACTGATTTCTTCACTTCAACGAAATTACCGATTTTCACTGCATCACCAATTTGTGAAGCCGGGCGAACATGAGCAAATGGTCCGATATTAACAGCATCCCCTACTTCACTATCATGAATAACGGATTGTTTCACAACGCTTTTGCTGCCAACCTTGCTATCTTTAATCTCTGTATTGGGTCCGATTTGTGCTTCATCACCGATAATTGTTTTTCCCTGGATCATTGATCCGGGATAAATGACCGTGTCCTGTCCAATAACAGCATCAGGAGAAATGTATGTTTGCATCGGATCGATAAGCGTGACGCCGTTCTTCATATGCCTCTCGTTAATACGATTTTTCATTGCATGCTCCGCACGTGAGAGAGCAACGCGATCATTAATACCCATCGTTTCATCAAAGTCTTCTGTTTGATAAGCTGATACGATTTCACCTTGTTTTTGAAGAATCTCGATCACATCAGGCAAGTAGTATTCTCCCTGAGCGTTTTCGTTTTTCACGAGCTGTAACGTCTCAAAAAGTGTTTTATTGTCAAAACAGTATGTACCGGTGTTAATTTCAGTAACCTGCTGTTCACTTTCATTCGCATCTTTCTGTTCAACAATTCGCTGAACACTTCCATTCTCATCACGAATAATGCGGCCGTAACCAAAAGGTTGATCCGCATTCGCCGTAAGGATCGTTGCTTTTGCTCCTTCATCCTCATGATATGAAAGGAGGGAATCCATTGTTTCTTTCGTTATCAAAGGGGTATCTCCACACACAACAAGGGTGACGCCTTCTTTAGCGCCGAGTGTATCCTGCGTTTGCATAACAGCATGTGCAGTTCCAAGTTGTTCTTCTTGAAGGACATAATTGACACGACTACCAAGCTGGTCTCTAACCATTTCAGCTCCGTGACCGACAACTGTAACAATGTTCTCAAGCTTAAGTTCATCAAGCTGGTCAACAACATGCTCGACCATAGGCTTCCCACAAACAGGGTGAAGAACTTTATATAGCTTTGATTTCATACGTGTTCCCTGACCGGCTGCTAAAACAACTGCAAATCTATTCATGTATATGGTTCCTCCATTGTATCCTATTTTTCCACTATGACTATATCTCAAAAACCCCTTATTTTCAAGGACCATCCCTAAATCATTGGTATGTAAAAGAAGGATATAGGTCATAACATTTCACGATTTATGAATATAATTCATCTCAACACATAAAAAAAGCCCGGTCACATGACCAGGCTTTTACGTTCAAGAAGCTCCAGCTTCTTCATAAGCAGCTTCCATTTCACCAACACGATGGTATTCAGCTAATACGGCCGTTTGAATCTTTTCCCTTGTATTCGAGGAAATTGGATGAGCGATATCGCGAAACTCTCCATCTGGAGTTCTTTTGCTTGGCATCGCTACAAACATGCCGTTATTTCCATCAATGACCCGGATATCATGAACGACGAATTCATGATCCATTGTGATGGAAGCGATCGCGCGCATGCGTCCTTCCGTATTCACACGACGTAGGCGAACATCTGTAATTTCCAACTCGAGTGCACCACCTTTTTCCATTAATTAGAGCATATATGCACTATTCAACTTATGTACAAAAATTCCTTCTTCTAAATATAAAAAATGTTATAAAAATTTAGCTGCGTCTGCTCACATTACCCATCGTGCACAAAAAAGAAAGAAACTAAACCTTTAGAGACATAGAAAAACGCACCCATCCTGTGAGTGCGTTTCTTGATTAACCAACTAGCGCAATAACTTCTATTTCAATAAGGGCGTCTTTTGGAAGACGCGCTACCTCGACACATGATCTTGCTGGCTTATGATTTGAAAAGTATTCACCATAGATCTCATTGATCGCGCCAAACTGCTCCATATCTTTAATATAAACCGTTGTTTTTACGACACTTTCAAGAGATGCTCCTGCGGCTTCTAGAACCGCTTTTACGTTAGAGAACACCTGATGTGTCTGTTCTACAATGGTCCCATCTACCAGTGTCCCATCCGCTTTCAAAGGAATTTGACCCGAGCTGTAAAACATATTATTCACAATCATTCCTTGTGAATATGGGCCGATCGCTTCTGGTGCTGCTTTTGTGTATACTGTCTTCATTCGTTCTCCACCCCTTCAGTTAATTGAGTAAGAAACTTTTTATAATTCCCTGGAGCAACTTGAATCGTTCGTTGCTTCATATCAACTCCGCCAAGGTTCATCATTGAAACGTATTCTTCAACAAGACGTTCTTCCCCTTCGCCCTCTGCTTCTACGAGAACGCCAATGCCTGCGACGTATGCCTGAAATTCCTCCAAAAGATTCACCATTCCCTGAATCGTACCGCCAGCTTTCATAAAGTCGTCTACAATTAACACATTCGCACCCGGCTTTAAACTTCGACGTGCAAGTGCCATGGTTTGAATGCGCTTTGAGGAACCTGAAACATAGTTAATACTAACCGTTGAGCCTTCTGTAACCTTACTATCACGACGTACAATAACGACCGGTACATTCAAGTGACTTGCAGCTGCATAGGCAAGAGGAATCCCCTTAGTCGCTACAGTCATCACAACATCAATTTTGCGATCAGCGAAAACCGAGGCAAATAAGCGTCCGACTTGATTCATAATCTCAGGATTACCGAGAATATCTGTTAAATATAAATAGCCCCCTGGAAGAAGACGATCTGGACTCTCTAGAAAATCGCACAATTCGCCGACCACGCGATCCGCTTCCTCTTCGCTAATAAGAGGCATATACCTCACACCACCAGCGGCCCCAGGAACTGTGAGCAACGATCCAACCCCCTGTTGTTCAAAGTTTTCCTTTATAATGACCAAATCCTCGCTGATCGATGATTTCGCCGCACCATATCGCTCTGAAAAATAAGTTAATGAAACCAATCGATGTGGGTGCTCTAACATATACCTGGTCATATCTACCAGTCGAGAACTCCGTTTCATTTTCATAGAAGAACCTCCAAAAAATCCGAATAATTAATCATAATATATCATTAATGTACGGATTTATTCAAGGGTTCTTCTCGCCAAGTAATCGAACAGCATAAACTTGTCCACAAAAACCACGTAACCCGTTATAGATTCGCTGCATTCTCGATTCATGACGTGTAAGTCCAAATACGGTTGGTCCACTGCCGCTCATTAGGACACCATCTGCACCGAGGCTTTCCATTTTCTCTTTAATTTGACGAACTTCAGGATGAAGCTTCAAAGTGACATCTTCAAGTACATTCCCTAAGTTTTGACAAATCGCTTCATAATTCTTATCCTCGATCGCCTTAATCATACCCTGTACATCAGGATGTTTCATCTCTGCAGTTCGTAAACGTCTATAGACCTCTGCCGTGGATACCCCAATCGAAGGCTTAGCAAGAATCACCCAGCAGGGTGGAGGTGCATCAAGCGCATGGATAACTTCTCCGCGGCCTTTCGCAAAAGCCGTCCCGCCATGCACGCAAAACGAAACGTCTGAACCGATCTCAGAGCCAAGTTTAGCAAGCTCCCCATAGCTTAATCCAATACCCCACAATTCATTTAAACCACGAAGCGCAGCAGCTGCGTCACTACTACCACCAGCAAGTCCAGCAGCAACAGGAATTTGTTTGTCTATTTTAATTGAGATCCCCTGTTTAATTGAATAGCGCTTCTTCAAAAGCGCAGCAGCTTGATACGCAAGATTCCTCTGATCATCAGGAACAAATCCACTTGTCGACTCAATAATAACCTCATCACGCCTTAGCTCAGTTAGCTCAAGACGATCCGCCAAATCAACATTCGTCATAATCATTTCTACCTCATGATACCCATCAGAACGCTTATGAAGCACATCAAGCGCTAAATTAATCTTAGCCGGTGCTTTCACACTCAATTTTCTTCTCATCTCGTTCACCTACATTTTAGTTCTACCGTTCAACAATTTAACTTACTCCGAATTATTGTAACATAAACGAAAAGCGAAAGTGGCCTGTTTAAATCCGCAGGATGTTGGAGCTCCAGAAGATGAGACGTTTATTGTCTCAACTGAAGGAGCGAAACAGCCGGAGGATTTGGCCACTGCAGCTAGACACCGACAAGCGAAAGTGGTTGGATTAGGTCCGACAAGCGCTGGAGCCTCACAAATTGAACACCGTTTTTGTGTTCGAGTTGTGAGGTGAAGCGATCGAGGACCTGGCCACTGCAGCTGGATCTCATGAAAAGCGAAAGTGGCCCGTTTAAATCCGCAGGATGTTGGAGCTCCAGAAGATGAGACGTTTCTTGTCTCAACTGAAGGAGCGAAACAGCCGGAGGATTTGGCCCGCGGAGCAAAGCGGACACAAGCGTTTAGAAACGGAGATATTGGAACTCATACCTGAGAGCATCTCTAAATCAGAGAACACAAAAAAAGAACCCCGGATTCAAACCAGGGTTCCTTCGTCACAGGGTTCAGTGTTTTTGTTGGTTAGCCAGCTGTTCTTCAGCGAGTTGAATAGCGCGTTTCACGATGTTACCTGCATCGCGAGCTTTAATTCCACCCCAACCTTCTTTCTGAACCGTATCATAAAAACCAAGCTCTTTCGCAATTTCTTCTTTCAATTGATCGGACATCATGCCTCTGCGTCTGGCCATGCGAATCAAGCTCCTTTCCATCCTGTGACACACTTAGTGTTAGGATCGAAAGCATACGCTATACTGCCAATATGTATCCAGTAGAGGTAAATAGTGATGTTTTTCTCAAGAAAGCAAAAAAGCAGTTAGACCATTTGCCTTAACCGCTTACTGCCGCTTGTTCTTCGTTAAATGTAATTTGTACCGTATCTGTTAGAATGTCTGTGTAGCTGTACGACACACGCTCGAATGCGTTAGTGTCCTGATCCAGCTTAACTATGAACACTGCCGGGTAGGTTTCTTCAAGGATGCCTGAACGTTGAATTGTCTTTCTGCGACCACCGTTTGCTTTTAAGGTCAACCGTTTGCCAACCTGAGATTGTAACGTTTGTTTGATCTCAATAATCGTTTTTGCCATCGGAACCTCCACCTCACTTAGACAAATTATAACATCTTTTGCACGATCTTGTCAAATAAAACTTAAATTATAACAACGAAGCAAAAACAATGTCAATTGTTATTTGTTGAAGATGTGCATTTTTATTCTTCCACGGTTTGTCGAAAAATATGTATTTCCTAGTATGAACCTGCAAATTAAGAAAAGGATGGCATTCTTTTGCCATCCTTTTTTCTTATTCGGAGTATTCTTCATTTTCCCTCATTGGCATTCCTGTTCTGAGAATTCCTTTTGTTTCAACTCCCCCGAGTCCATCCTCTCCAGTCAATGTATTACGCAAGGCATCCCAGACGTTTACATGGTCTGTAAAAGAAGTAAGGGCGATCTTAGAAACAATAAAAACAGGATCAAGCATGTGAATATTAATACGTGAAGGAGAACTCGCGAAATTAGCTCCCGCCCGAATCAATGATTCAAAATGGGATTGACAGGCACCCGCAAAAATAACAAGATGGTCAAGGTTTGGAAAAACGGTTCTAACTTCTTTCACAGCACGAACAAAATAGCGTGAGTTCCGATAAGATTGGAGGTCTTTTTTCTCACCTTTATGTTTGACATAAGCATCATGACCAGTAATAACAAGGATATCGGGTCTCACGTTGTTCACAAGTTTGATGATATTCTCAGGAATTTCATTTTCTTTCATGTACAATCCATAAACAGGTACACCTAGACGCTTATACATTTCCAGACATTTACTTAAATATAATGGATCTCCATCAATATGGAGAATTTTTCCTGGCAATTCAAAAAAACTAGTCTCTTTCTTAAAATGACTCGTAGCCGAATATTCTCGTTTCATACGTAATAACTGATAATCTTGTCGAAACAAACGAAAGGAGTAGTCCTCCTTCTCTTTTGACTTTTTCCGTCTCATCTTATGCTCGCTTGAATCAATGAGTACAAGATCATCAAACGGTGCGTCCGCAATGAGCCTCATATCCTCACCAACAAGCTCCGCTGACTGGCTCGACTGATTCAGACGGGTAACCCGGAAGATTAAATCACAGCCGTATGAACGCCTGGCAACAATGTCTCCCTCTTTCATGGTCATTATCTTCCCCCCACGCCGCTTGACCTCTAAAGTAGTACGGTGGCTCCTTTATCTACTATATGAGTACTTCAGGAAAAGATGAATTTCTGGAATAGGTACCCTTTATCCGTAGACAAAACAAAAAACACCTCCTATGAGATGTCTTCGATTTCTTTCCTTTTATAAAAAGCATTGCTTAATGAAGCAAATTCCTCCATTGATAACGTTTCTCCTCGGCGCCTTCCGTCGATTCCAGTCTCAGCAAGAACTTCTTCAATCATCGGCTTTTGATCTTTACTGAATAAATTATTTTGTAAATTATTTAAAAGTGTTTTCCTGCGTTGACCAAAACTTGAGCGAATCACTTCAAAAAAGTATGCTTCGCTCAACAGGTCCACTGGTGGCTTCTGACGCAGTTCCAGATGAAGAACGGCTGAGTCCACATTTGGCCTTGGGACAAACACCGTTTTTGGCACGGTCAGGGCTGTTTTAGCTACAGCATGGTATTGTACTGCAAGTGATAAAGATCCATACTCCTTTGAGCCTGGTTTTGCAGCAATTCGTTCAGCCACTTCTTTCTGGATCATCACCACAATTCCCCGAACCGGTAGCTTTTCTTCTAAAAGCTTCATCAAAATGGGGGTTGTTACATAGTAGGGAAGGTTTGCAACAACCATCAGGTCCTGTCCCTCTTCAAATTCATCTGCTATAACTTGATGAACATTAGCTTCTAGAACATCACTATGCCTTACAGTAACATGAGGATATGGGGAAAGGGTATCCTCTAAAATAGGTAGGAGACGCTGGTCAATTTCAAACGCTACAACTTTCTTGGATCGCTTGGCAAGCTGCTCAGTCAACGCCCCTATGCCTGGACCAATTTCAATGGCACCCGATTCCGGTGTAAGCTCTGCTTGATCAACAATCTTTGTTAGTACGTTTGAATCAATTAAGAAATTTTGACCAAGGCTTTTCTTAAAAGTAAATCCGTATTTCGCTAATATTTCCTTTGTTCTAATCGGAGTTGATATTTCTTTGTTCATTTCTCTTCCTCCTGTAGCACTTCTGCCAATGCGCGGCTAAACTCATCTCTTGATATTTGAAACATCAGTAAACGTTTATACAGTTGCTTGCCATTCATATAACCCATTTGGAGACGTTCCCCGAGGGCTTTTCTTCTCGCTTTCGCATGATCACCTACGACAAGTCCTGCTGAAATTAAATCTTCCCACTCGATCAAAACGTCAGGTGTTTCAATCTCTTCTCTAACGGAAAGTATGGCATCCCGAATGTCCGAGGTAGAAGCATGCTCGATTCCCACTTTCTTACCATTGGCAGAAATCGCATGCTTTTTATTAAGAAAGGCATGCTTACAGGAAGGGAGACGTTCACTAATGATCTGTCTGATCCTGGTACCTGGATAATCCGGGTCAGTAAAAACGATAACGCCTCTTCTCTCCCAGGCTAATTCAATTCGTCGAAGGGTTTCCTCGCTGATCTCTGATCCGTTCGTTTCTAACGTATCCGCATCAAGCGCGCGCTTTACTGCAAGCGTATCGTTTTTACCCTCCACTACAATAATTTCTTTGATCTTCACGCTTTTTCCTCCGCTTTACTAAACATTTCACTTCTTATATTGGAACGATTTACTATTGAATTTCTTTTCTATAGTTTTCCTCATACATAGCTACTTTATCATACAAAAAACACAGAGAGAGATTGATCCCCACTCTGTGTTATTAGCATATCATATCTTCTTGCCTAGTTGAGAATCGTAATTTTGACAGACTTATTACCCCAGGCATATGCAGCTGATTTTGAGGGAAAGAACACATCAATTTTGTTCCCCTTAATCGCACCACCGGTATCAGCAGCAATCGCTGTACCATAGCCTTCTACATGAACCTTTGACCCAAGCGGAATAACGCTAGGGTCCACTGCGATAACCTTGGCATTCGGGTTTGCCTTTAGATTAACACCTGTCGACGTAATGCCGGAACATCCAGCACAGTTCGCTGTATAGGCAGTACTTGAAACATTTAGTACCCGTCCGTCAGAGGAGGGTTCAGATGGCTTACTAGTCTTTTCGGAAGCCTTCTTAGTAGTCTTTTCAGAGCTTTTCTCTGAAGTATTAACATTCGACGCTGAACTTGAACTACTTTTTGAAGCAGTTTGAATGATTACCTGAGTCCCAACAGCAACAATCTGATCGCTACTATTCTTAACAACTTCGGTTTTCTTTAGTTCTCGCGATACTTCCTTGCCATTTTCAAGAACGACTTCATAGTGCTTTTCTTGCTTGCCCTTTTCTCCGAACGCTACTATTTCTTTTTTCCCTTTTTGCATTGAACTATCTTTTTTCGTTACTGTATTATAATTAATCGATTCTTCCACTACATCGGTGACCTTTTCCACTCGAATTACGTTGATTTCGGAGTTCGCTTTAACTTCCTCATCTTTTCCTGGTTCAACGCGATCAAGCTCTCCAAGTTGTATATTCTGCTGTTCTAAAAAGCCAGCGACCGTAGTCGAAGTTGTCCAAACGTGATCTGGTTGTCCACCATCATTAATCGCTACCTGAAAGGCTTCATCTACTGCTATTGTCATGCCTTCCGTAAGCTGTTCATCCATCGAGACTGACAACTCATCATGTTCATTTACTTCTATATTTTCATCTTTTAACAATTCTTTCACAGTGTCTTTCGTTGACCACACTTGCTGCTCCTTACCGTTCATTGTCAATGTAACTTGAAAGGCAGGTTTCCATTCAATTTCGTCACCCGCATCAACTTGTTCTGATAAGTCATGGCTTATGTAATCATAATCTGCTAACTTAACTTCCTGTTCTTGCAATAATTCTTCGACCGTATTGGCATGTGTTTTAACAGGCTTCTTTTCCCCATCGAGGACAAGCGTGACAGAAGCTTTCGTAGTTTCAAACACGATAAAGCCGGAGACCAGACCCAGTACAATTAAACTTAAGCAAACCATGAATACGTTCTTTCCACTCTTCAACCGAGCAAAAATGTTTTTCATGTTCGATTTCATTGTCATAGATTCCTCCCTTAACCGACTGTGTTCCTGAAGAAAAGCTTCTCACGTAAGTCCCTAACTGCAAGATTAATAGAATCGAAGTCTGTCTATTATGCCAACATGATGGGGAACTAGCATTAGAGTTCTCATGGTGTCACTTTGTAAGCTTTTGTTTTTATTTATTACTTCAACAGTCTTTAATTAGCGAATACCAAATAATTGCATCGCATTTTCGGATGTTTTTCTTGCTAACTCTTCATAATCCATTTCTTTTAAATCAGCGATTTGTTCAGCAACAAGCTTTACATAAGACGGTTCGTTCCGTTTACCCCTGTATGGATGAGGCGCTAGGAACGGACAATCTGTTTCAATAAGCAAGCGCTCAATTGGAATTTCCTTTGCCACTTCTTTCGGAAGTTTGGCATTTTTGAACGTAACCGGACCACCTAGAGAAATATAGAAATTCATATCGAGACACTCATTTGCTTCCTCTACGGTTCCAGCGAAGCAGTGCATAATGCCACCAACTTCTTCAGCTTTTTCTTCTTTTAAAACATCAATAACATCCCGCGTTGCTTCACGATTATGTATGATGATTGGTAATTTCACTTTTTTCGCAAGTTGTATCTGCCTACGAAAAACTTCTTTTTGTATGTCATGAGGTGATTTATCCCAGTGGTAATCTAATCCCATTTCTCCTATTGCGACTACTTTCGGATGACCAGCGAGCTTTTCAATCCACTCAAGGTCTTCCTCTTTCATATCAATAGCGTCAACAGGATGCCAGCCTACAGCTGCGTAAATAAAATCGTACTTTTCAACCAGAATCATTGCCTGTTCAATTGTTTCGCGATCGAAACCAACAACAACCATCTTACTTACACCCGCTTCACGGGCACGTTCAATTACCTGTTCCTGGTCTTCGGAAAATTGTTCAACATTCAAATGCGTATGTGTGTCGAATAACATGTTAAAACTCCTTCTCCGGTTTAGTACGATGTTAGTGTACCAAATGTACTAGTTTTTTTCTAAGTCTAAACAGTTTCATTTCAGTTACAATTTGTTTACAATGGTTATGAAAGAAGATTGAATATTCAGTTTATTTGCTTGTCTTTGATAAGTTTACACGAATTTATTATTTAAAATTAAAGGAACTTTATTCATCAACAGAGAAATTTGGATTAGGAATAAAATGTGAATTTAAAAGTACTAAAGGCCCGATCTATTAAGATCGAGCCCAGAAAATCATTTATTTAATTTGAGTTCCGTTTGGCAGGCTTTCTGCAATTGTCGACAATTTTAATTCGCCTTCGTGTTCACCTGCCAGGATCATACCTTCTGATAGTTCTCCTCTAAGTTTCACAGGCTTAAGATTGGATACACATACAACTTTTTTGCCAATGAGATCCTCTGGTTTATAATGTTTTGCTATACCTGAAACAACCTGTCTTGTTTCATATCCAAGATCAAGTTTTAACTTCAAAAGCTTGTTTGCCTTTTTCACTGGTTCCACTTCAAGAACCTGTGCTACCCGAAGATCAACTTTTGAAAAATCATCTATTGTAATTTCTTCAAGATCTGGTTTCTCGATTGGAGGAACTTCTTTAACTGTATTACCACCCATTTGTTCAACAATATAGGCAACCTCTTCATCGCGATCAAGTCTTGGGAAAAGCGGTGCATCTTTTTGAACTGTTGTTCCTCCTAATCCCTTTTTGAAACCAAGTGAATCCCAGTTCGTAAGCTCGCCTTCCTGAATACCAAGTTGAGTCCATATTTTCTTAGGTGTTTGGGTTAAAAACGGTTGAAGCATAATGCCAACTTGTCTTAATGATTCAGCAAGATGGACCATTACAGCTCCAAGCTTTTCTTTATTTACATCATCTTTAGCGAGAATCCACGGCGCAGTCTCGTCAATGTATTTATTCGTACGGCTTATAAGCTGCCAGATGGAAGAAAGCGCAACAGAGAATTCCATGTTTTCAAGTGATTGTTCAACTTTAGTTATCGTGTCGTTAACCATTGAAACCAGAGTATCATCAAATTCTGTAACTGAGCCATTGTAGACTGGAACTTCTCCATCAAAATATTTATCAATCATCGCTACCGTTCGATTTAAGAGATTACCAAGATCATTCGCAAGGTCATGATTGATACGCTCAACAAAACTTTCTGGAGTGAAGACACCATCCGAACCAAATGGAACTTCACGAAGCAAGTAATACCGAAGAGCATCAAGGCCGTAGCGATCAATTAAAGTCACAGGGTCCACAACGTTCCCTTTAGACTTAGACATTTTCCCATCTTTCATTAGCAGCCAACCGTGCGCAAAAACTTTCTTAGGTAATGGTAATTCAAGAGACATCAACATGATTGGCCAGTAAATCGTGTGGAAACGAACAATTTCCTTTCCAACAAGGTGAACGTCAGCAGGCCAGAACTTATTATAAAGTTCATCATTTTCTGTCCCATACCCCAGGGAGGTGATGTAATTGGACAGTGCATCAATCCACACATAAATAACGTGCTTCGGATCACCAGGAACTTTTACACCCCAGTCGAAAGAAGTTCTTGAAACAGCAAGATCTTCAAGGCCAGGTTTAATGAAGTTATTGATCATTTCGTTCTTGCGAGACTCTGGTTGGATAAACTCTGGATTATCTTCATAAAACTTAAGAAGACGATCAGCATATTTACCCATTTTAAAGAAGTAGGATTCTTCTTTAACCTTTTCAACTTCTCGTCCACAGTCAGGGCATTTCCCATCGACTAGCTGCCGTTCAGTAAAGAAGGATTCACACTGGGTACAGTACCAGCCTTCATATTGGTCAAGGTAGATGTCACCTTTATCATACATTTTCTGGAAAATTATTTCAACAATGTCTTCATGACGCTTCTCGGTAGTTCGGATGAAATCATCGTAGCTAATATCAAGTTTATCCCATAGATCTTTAATTCCAGCTACAATATCATCTACGTACTTTTGAGGAGTTACACCCTGTTCCTGCGCTTTCTTCTGAATCTTTTGTCCATGTTCATCAGTCCCGGTTAAGTATTGCACGTCAAAGCCTCTAAGTCGTTTATACCTGGCCATTGCATCTCCGGCTACCGTTGTGTAGGCATGACCGATGTGTAGCTTACCGCTCGGATAATAAATCGGCGTTGTAATATAAAATGTCTTGTCACCCATGTTGCTTCCTCCTTGATTAAAACAGTGTTAAAAGTGAAACTTCCATCGGACGTTTAGGGACAGTTAATTCTCCGCCTAACGTCTTGATTGACTTACATTTTTAAGGTGAGGGAGTTACTGCCCCTTAAGGTGGATAAAAAGCTCCCGCCCATGTAGGACGAGAGCGTTAGCAACTCTCAGCTACAACTGCGATCACTTGCCTATCATCGCTGTGTACACTATGTGTATTGATATAAGTACGAGTTCTCTTCATCAAAATATAACTAATTTAAAGAAGAAATGCAAGGAAGCCAATTTCTCACAATTCCACCTACACAAATTTACAATTCATGTCGAAGAATATACAAGAAAATTGTCGAATTATCATAATATGGAGTTAAGAGTTACGAACAAAAGTGTTTCGGAAAGCGGTATAAATCCCCTTCTGGAGGAAATATTTACCCCTTTAAAAAGATTGACGCTAATGGGAAACACTGGTATTATATAAAACATAAATAGAGAAATTTGTCGAATATTGACGTATATCATAAAAAAATGGGAATAGGGGAGTTAAAAAATGAAATCTACTGGAATTGTACGTAAAGTTGATGAACTTGGCCGTGTTGTTATTCCAATCGAACTACGACGCACACTAGGAATCGCAGAGAAAGACGCTCTAGAAATCTACGTTGATGACGAGCGTATCATTCTAAAGAAATACAAGGCTAACATGACTTGCCAGGTAACTGGTGAAGTATCTGACGATAACCTTGCAGTCGGTAATGGAAAACTTATTCTTAGTCGCGAAGGCGCTGAGCAAGTTCTTGAGGAAATCCAAAAAGCTCTATCGAAATAATAAAGATATGTTTAAAAGCTCCCGCCAGCACTGGCAGGAGCTTTTTTTGCGTATTCTGTATTTCTCATCATGATTCCACATGGTAAGCCTGGTAAACCTCTCTTTTAGGTAATTCTCGATCCAATGAAACCTGTTTGATTGCCTCTTTACTTTTCTTTCCTTCATTAACATAGTGTTCTACATGCTCATGAAGTGATAGGGTTTCCCACCATTGCTCCACCTCAATGACTTCTCCCTTACCACCTTCAACGATGACACAAAACTCACCGCGTATCTCGCTCTGTTCACACCATTCCAGTACCTCTTCTGCACTTCCCCTGATAAACTCCTCATATCTCTTCGTTAACTCTCGTGCGATAATAATTTGTCTATTTCCAAGGACTTCAAGAATTGCTTTCATCATTTCCTTTAATCGATGTGGAGCTTCGTAGAAGAGAACAGGTGAAGCTATCCCCTTTAAGCCATCGAGCTCTTTCTTACGCTCCTTTTTCTGTCTGGAAAGAAACCCATAATAATAAAAATGAAATGTTGGCAACCCTGAGGCGATAAGGGCCGTAATCGCGGCATTAGCTCCGGGCAGTGGAATAACAGGAATTCGTTCTTGAACACAAGCGGAGACGAGTTCATACCCGGGATCAGATATAGCAGGCATGCCAGCATCACTCACAAGTGCAATGTTTTGACCTTCTCTCAAACGTTCAAGCAATTTTGGTCCGCTCGCTTCTTTATTATGATCATGATAACTGGTTAATCTCGTTTCAATTTCAAAATGATTAGTTAGCTTTTTGGATTGCCTCGTGTCTTCTGCTGCAATAAGGTCAACTTCTTTTAAGGTTTGCACCGCACGGAACGTCATGTCATTTAAATTCCCTATTGGCGTGGGAATGAGATAAAGTTTACCTGTCTCGCTTTCTTTGTAACTTTGCTGACTCCACATGATTTTGCACCTCTTCTTTAATAATCTTTTCCTTTTGTGTGCGTGTTAATTGTTTAATACGGTATTCTTCCTGCATTGCTTCACGTTTTGTCATAAACGCCGCTTGATACACGAGTACGAGCGGTGTCCTTCCTCTTGTATACTTTGCCCCTTTTCCGCCTTCATGTTGAGCAATCCGCCCTGAAAGGTCATTTGTATACCCTGTATAATAACTACCATCTCGGCATTGAAGGATGTAAACTACATGATTAAAGCTGGTCATAGACCGCTCTCATTTCACTTGTATAGGTGCTATCGTCCTGATAAACAACGAAAGGCGGAAGCACTTTGAGATCGGGCTTTCCGTCTTTTATCCCCTCAATTAAAAGCGTATTAGCTTCTTTCCCACGCTTCGGATAGACAAGCTGCATTCTTTTAGGTTCAATTCGATATTTTCTCATCAATACCATAATATCAAGTAATCTCTCGGGACGGTGGACAAGCGATACTTTCCCACCCTGTTTCACAAGGCTACTACAAGAACGAATCACATCCTCAAGCGTACACATTACCTCATGACGTGCAATTGTTAAATGTTCATTCAGATTACGCTGATCCCTGCGTTCACTTTTAAAATAAGGTGGGTTACAACTAACCGCATCATAAGATTCTCTCTTAAGGTTGGTTGGAAGATGACGAATGTCCTCGTGGTGCAGAGTAATTTGGTCATTAAGATTATTCAAATCAACACTACGTGTGCCCATTTGAAAAAGTCTCTCCTGAATTTCGACTCCCTCAATTGGTACCTGGCTTTGTCTCGAGAAAAGGAGAGGAATAATCCCGTTCCCCGTACATAGGTCAATGATTTTACCGCGCTTGATCGGCACCCAGGCAAAATGAGCGAGAAGTATGGCGTCAAGAGAGAATGAAAAGACGGTTGGACTCTGGATAACCCTAAGTTCATTTTCAATGATGTAATCGATACGTTCATCATCATTTAAGTGCATGATGGCGTTCTCCTATCTGTTTTTATTCTTTCTAGGGGGTTCTCATCTTTACTAATTACTAGTGAGTCTTTTTTAATTTTAAAAAAGGTCTTCCCAGATATGGAAAGACCAGATCACTACTTTTTATTTAAGAACGACAGGCAGAAGAGGCAATCTCCTTCTGTTCGAATGCTTCCATAATGGAGATTGCAGATATGAAAGCCCTCTTGATAAAGACGGGCAAGATTATCGTAGCCTTCTCCAACTTCTGGCTTTCCTCGCTTCTTGCTGCCAGATGACTTACCTTTTGGCTCAGAAGTTTGCTCTAACCGCTCTCGCAAGTGGTGATTCTCAATTTCGAGATGGTGATTTTCTTCCAGCAAGGCTGCAAGATGTTCTTTTAGTTCGCCTAATTGTTTGTATAAGTCACCAATCTGTTCTTCCATTGAGCTTACACGTGAAAAAACTTCTTTTTTCTCCACTTCCGTTCCACCTCAATCAATCTGTGGCTTGCGTAGATACTGCGCCGTCTTGTATTAATTCATCAAGCGTATATTCTGTAACGCGATTTAGTTCAAATAATTCAACTTGAACTAGGCGTTCTAGAATATTTAACCCGACAACTTTTCCTTTGCCCTGACCGGTATGGATCGTCTTCCCAACGTCTGGAAGTTCCTTTTTACCGAACTCATAAGCATCATTCTCATACTTCAGACAGCACATTAATCTGCCGCACAGTCCAGAAATTTTTGCAGGGTTTAAGGAGAGGTTTTGATCTTTCGCCATCTTAATCGATACAGGCTCAAAATCTCCAAGCCATGTCGAGCAGCAGAGCATTCTTCCACACGGACCAATACCGCCGAGCATTTTCGCTTCATCTCTCACACCTATTTGACGCAATTCAATTCTTGTTCTGAAGATCGAAGCGAGGCCTTTAACAAGCTCACGAAAATCGACTCTTCCATCTGCCGTAAAGTAAAAAATAATCTTATTGCGATCAAATGTATATTCAACATCAACAAGCTTCATATCAAGCTTGTACTCTTCAATTTTAGAAACACATACATCAAAAGCTTCTTGAGCAGCGTTTTTATTATCTTCAACCGCAAGCCTATCCTTCTCATCAGCAATACGGATTACCTTTTTAAGAGGTAAAACGACATCCTCTTCATCAACCTGTTTATTAGCTAAAACGACTTTACCGAATTCCACACCTCTTGCCGTCTCGACTATGACAAATTCCTTGTCGGAAACTTGAAGGCTACCCGGATCAAAGTAATAGATCTTACCCGCTTTCTTGAAGCGAACACCGACTACTTCATACACAAACTTATCCCTCCCGTAACCTGAGCACTAGCTGTTCCATCACAAATTGCGGATTCGTGTTGGCGCTCAGACGTCTTTTGGCATCGAGTATCGCCATCATATGCTGGCTTATCTTCTTTCTTCCGAATTGAAGGGCGTAACGTTCGAGCTTATCCTTCTGATCTGCATAGACAATTCGATTATCCTGCAGTTGTATTTTCATTAAATCCTTATACCAGAAAAGCATAAGGTTAAGTCCCATATCCTGCTGCGTTTTATCCTTAAAATGTGCTAGCCATTTGTCATGGATCGTTAGGAAAACCTGATGAGGTCTTTCCTTCAACTCTTCTCCCAATTGTATCACTATCTCTCGCGCCTGTGCAAACCACTCATCAAGTGCTAATTCCTTCGCAGCTCGCTGATCATTCGTTAATTGGGAAGCTATCTTAGCAAGATAAGAAGGTACACTATCGGCCACCAACGCTTCCTCGACCCCTTTCCTAGATAGGGGTCGGAATGTAAGAACCTGGCACCTAGAATAAATAGTAGACAGAATATGTTGCTTTTGTTCAGTTAGTAAAATAGCCATTGTCATTTGCCCCGGCTCTTCAAGAAACTTAAGTAAGCTATTTGCAGCCTGGGTTGTCATTCGATCTGAATGATTTAAAATATAGACTTTCTTCCGTGATTCCACACCTAAATAAGAAAATTCTTTTTGCAGTTTACGAATCTGATCTATTTTAATTGACTGTCCGTCCGGCTCAATTAAGTGAAGATCTGGATGGTTCCCAGAATCAATACGTTTGCAATCTTTACACGTTTGACATGGATCAATCCCAACTCTTTCCTGACAAAAGTATGTTTTCGCGATATGAACAGCCAGATCTTTCTTTCCAGTTCCGGCCCCTCCATCAAATAAATAAGCATGGGAAAGTCTATCCTTTTGGAAGCTATTCATGACCATTCGAACAACGGTCGGTTGGCGTTCTCTTAATTCATTCCAATTTGTCATGTCTATCACTCATCCTACCGTACAATTTAGAAGTGATGGAACGCTTCTACTGGAAGCACAAATACTGTTGCTCCACCAACCGAAACTTCAACCGGATACGGA
This sequence comes from Pseudalkalibacillus hwajinpoensis, assembly GCF_039851965.1. NCBI lineage: Bacteria > Bacillati > Bacillota > Bacilli > Caryophanales > Guptibacillaceae > Guptibacillus > Guptibacillus hwajinpoensis. The sequence goes on from NZ_CP156674.1 coordinate 2,157,870, forward strand.
ACGTATGAATCCGCATTTCCTCCCATTGGAGACACCGGCGCTACCATCTGCTCCCTGCTTTGACAATTATCTTTTATTATATCGAGTAGCTTTTGAACGCGGTGATCTTCTGTACCAATGAGAAACGTGGTATTGCCTGCACGTAAAAATCCTCCAGTTGTCGCAAGCTTTGTCGCCTGAAAGTTATGATCAACCAGGGCATTTGATAAGCGATTGCTATCCTTATCTTGGACGACCGCCATTATTAATTTCATATCTACCCCTCCCCGGGCAACAAGCCATTTACCCGTTAATTAGTTATTCCTACAATAGTTATCCCACAGAGTTGTAAAATCCTTTATTATGTCATGAAAAATCTCTTCGACATTTTTCTCACCATTCACAAGCGTGATGCGATCATTATTTTGCTCATATAATTCCAGAAACGCCTGTCTAACTGTCTCGTGATAGTCAGTCCCTTTTTGCTCAATTCGATCCAGTTGATTGCGAGCAGTCATTCGCTCTTTTCCAACAGAAACTGGCAGATCAATCATATAGCTACGATCGGGCGATAGGCCGCCTGTCGCAAATTCATTAATTACTTTTATAGTCTCAACATCAAGCCCAAGTCCAACCCCTTGATAAGCAATCGATGCATCTACAAAACGATCGCAAAGAACAATATAGCCCTTATCGAGCGCAGGGATAATTTTCTCCTTCACATGCTGTGATCTAGAAGCGGCATATAATAGAACCTCTGTCTCATCTACCATCTCTTTATGAGCTGGATCTAAAATGAGTGATCGAATCTGATCGCTGATCTCCGTTCCGCCAGGCTCCCTTGTATGGATAAAAGGAATTTCTTCTCTTGTTAGATACTCAGAAAGTTTCTGGACCTGCGTCGATTTACCAGCGCCATCCGGTCCTTCGAATGTTATAAATAAACCTTTCAATGCCTTACTCCTCTTCTATTGCGATCTCAATGGTATTTTCCTTCATCCCCTGAACATGACCACCACCTTGGACAACGGCTTCTAACAGTCTAATAACATCAGTAGACAACCGTTCTCCAGGCATTACCACTGGAATACCCGGGGGATATGGAATAATTGCTCTAGCAGCAACTAGATGAGCTGCCCCTTTTAATTCTATCTGCTTTTTAGTCATCGTCTCCAACTTTACAAAAGAATAAGCAGGAGTTGTAATATCTTCACCCACTAAGTTATGGAATGGGAATGCCTTTCTAGGTTGCTGCTGCTTCGATACAATCCGTTCAAATGCCTCTATTGTTTCTTTAAACTGCTCCGGCACAAATGCAAGTGGCAGGACGAGCAGAACATTTAAAGGATCAGCCAGTTCGACAAAAATTCCTTCTTGCTCCAGTTTCCGAGCTAACTCATAACCGGTTAGCCCATCGATTTGAACCGTTAGTTTGAGAGGATCAAGTCTCTCAAACGCCGTACTAAATTCTCCAATTACTTTGACTCCGTTCATCTTGCCGAGCTGTCTCTTAATCATCCTTATACCATCAAGGATTTGCTCAATATCTCCTTCTGAAAGCGAAGCAAGATAGAGTCTGGCTAAATCAAGGGAAGCCATGATAGGATATGAGGGACTGCTTGACTGAAAAATTTGAAGGTAATCATTAATGGCATCTCGATAGGTATCGTTTCCAATGTGTAGATAAGAGCCCATTGTCATAGCAGGAAGTGTCTTATGTGCAGAGTGAACCACTACATCCGCCCCTTGTCTGATAGCACTCCCAGGAAAATAAGCATCATTAACAAAGTGAGCTCCATGTGCTTCATCTACTAGAACGGAAACTCCATTATCATGTGCATACGAAATGATTTCCTTCAGATTCCTGCTCATACCGTAGTAGTTAGGGTTTGTCAGAACAATCACTTTCACCTCAGGATAAAGGACCAATGCTTTTTGAAGCAAAGCTAGTGTGATCCCTGTTGCCACCTGACTATCGGGTTCAAGTTCTGGGGAAAGAAAAATAGGATTAGCTTTTGATAGACGCAAACCGTTCCATATTGATTTATGACAATTCTTTTGAACGAATACGTAATCGCCTTCTTTACAAATCGCCATCAACATTGCAAGATTCCCTGCAGTTGACCCACCAACTAGAAAGCGACTGTCTATACTCCCATAAAGGTCAGCAGTAAGCTCCTCTGCTTTTCTGATTGGCCCGTCAGCGGCATGCAAATCATCAAGACCTGTGAGCTCAGTTGCATCAATTTCCAGTAGACTTTTATAAACCTCGTCCGCACCCTGGTAAGTTGAAAAAACAATACCATTCTTATGCCCCGGCACATGGTAAGAAACCGGTCGTGACTCTTTCCAATTCATTAACGCCTCAAACAAGGGGGCTTTATCTACTTCATCCATTTATTCCACTTCACTCTACTAGAAATTTCGTTAATCTCATATTAGTATTCTATCATTATCTGAGTAACACGAGAAGTGTAGCCCCCGTTAGTTCTATTATTGGAAAATACCGCTTTTGTATCATTCATTCATCAAATCCGATGGAAAACAAAAAGCAGATAGCTTTTTTTACAGCTATCTGCTTATGCTAAGCGACTAAGTCGCAGTTTCCGCAACTTCTCTAAGTAATACTGATAATTTTCATGATTGGTATCTGTTTCAATTACTTTACGTTCGCAATCATGGCAAATAAAGCGACCGCATATATGAATCCCTCTTATACTAGTTTCTTCACATACGAGGCAGCATTCACCAGCAGTCTGTCTCATTGTATTCTCCATCCTTCCACCTCCATGATAAAAGCTTTGCCCAGTTATGATGGATTTATACAAGTAACACGCCTTTTTAAAATAAAATTCATTTCTATCTATGAGTATGTAGACCAAACTCATCCCGTGTCTGTCTTTAATAAAAAGAAGATAAAATTTAGTAGGTATAGTTGGACAAATGTTTGGTTGTTGACCTGCTAATACGGGGCTCGATAAGCGGCGAACTTCTTCGTCAGCTGCGCGATGCTAGATCCTCATGGATCTCCCGAATATCCACTCCGGTCTGCCATCACTTGCTTCCTCGAATTTCTTGCTTCTCCCACCCCTACGTAGCTTTCGATGAAGCCTTTCAGTTGAACACCAGTAAATCAAAACATAAAACCATACAAAAAAGCGAGAAACCATTTGGTCTCTCGCTTCTCTTAGTCGCCTGGCAACGTCCTACTCTTGCAGGGGGAGATCCCCCAACTACCATCGGCGCTGAAGAGCTTAACTTCCGTGTTCGGCATGGGAACGGGTGTGACCTCTTCGCCATCATTACCAGACTAATCAATGGTTTATCCACTAGAAAGTGTTTAACCAAGGACAAGATATATTTTACTATACTTCTTAATGAAGTTCAAGAAAAATTTTCATTCCCTGAAAACTAGATAGCACGCACAATTTTCATCCAATATGTCCAGGTCCATGAGCCAAATGGCTCACTTCGCTTTTCGTTTTTAGGTTAAGCCCTCGATCGATTAGTATTCGTCAGCTCCACGTGTTGCCACGCTTCCACCCCGAACCTATCTACCTCATCATCTCTAAGGGATCTTACCAGCTTAATGCTGTGGGAAATCTCATCTCGAGGGGGGCTTCATGCTTAGATGCTTTCAGCACTTATCCCTTCCACACGTAGCTACCCAGCTATGCTCCTGGCGGAACAACTGGTACACCAGCGGTGTGTCCATCCCGGTCCTCTCGTACTAAGGACAGCTCCTCTCAAATTTCCTGCGCCCGCGACGGATAGGGACCGAACTGTCTCACGACGTTCTGAACCCAGCTCGCGTACCGCTTTAATGGGCGAACAGCCCAACCCTTGGGACCTACTTCAGCCCCAGGATGCGATGAGCCGACATCGAGGTGCCAAACCTCCCCGTCGATGTGGACTCTTGGGGGAGATAAGCCTGTTATCCCCAGGGTAGCTTTTATCCGTTGAGCGATGGCCCTTCCATGCGGAACCACCGGATCACTAAGCCCGACTTTCGTCCCTGCTCGACTTGTAGGTCTCGCAGTCAAGCTCCCTTGTGCCTTTACACTCTGCGAATGATTTCCAACCATTCTGAGGGAACCTTTGGGCGCCTCCGTTACACTTTAGGAGGCGACCGCCCCAGTCAAACTGCCCACCTGACACTGTCTCCGCACCGGATCACGGTGCTGGGTTAGAATGTCAGTACAGCCAGGGTAGTATCCCACCGACGCCTCCATCGAACCTGGCGGTCCGACTTCTATGGCTCCTACCTATCCTGTACAAGCTGTACCAAAATCCAATATCAGGCTACAGTAAAGCTCCATGGGGTCTTTCCGTCCTGTCGCGGGTAACCTGCATCTTCACAGGTACTATAATTTCACCGGGTCTCTCGTTGAGACAGTATCCAAGTCGTTGCACCTTTCGTGCGGGTCGGAACTTACCCGACAAGGAATTTCGCTACCTTAGGACCGTTATAGTTACGGCCGCCGTTTACTGGGGCTTCGATTCAGAGCTTCTCCCGTAAGGGATAACCCCTCCTCTTAACCTTCCAGCACCGGGCAGGTGTCAGCCCCTATACTTCGCCTTACGGCTTTGCAGAGACCTGTGTTTTTGCTAAACAGTCGCTTGGATCTTTTCACTGCGGCTCCCCTGGGCTATTCACCCGAGGAAGCACCCCTTCTCCCGAAGTTACGGGGTCATTTTGCCGAGTTCCTTAACGAGAGTTCTCCCGATCGTCTTAGGATTCTCTCCTCGCCTACCTGTGTCGGTTTGCGGTACGGGCACCTCTTTCCTCACTAGAGGCTTTTCTTGGCAGTGTAGAATCAGGGACTTCGGTACTTAATTTCCCTCGCCATCACGACTCAGCCTTCGCGGTGAACGGATTTGCCTATTCACCAGCCTAATCGCTTGGACGCGCATTTCCAGCAGCGCGCTCTCCCTATCTTCCTGCGTCCCCCCGTCGTTCAAACGGAAAGGAGGTGGTACAGGAATATCAACCTGTTATCCATCGCCTACGCCTTTCGGCCTCGGCTTAGGTCCCGACTAACCCTGAGCGGACGAGCCTTCCTCAGGAAACCTTGGGCTTTCGACGGACAAGATTCTCACTTGTCTTTCGCTACTCATACCGGCATTCTCACTTCTAAGCGCTCCACCAGTCCTTTCGGTCTGACTTCACAGCCCTTAGAACGCTCTCCTACCATTGTCGTAAGACAATCCACAGCTTCGGTGATACGTTTAGCCCCGGTACATTTTCGGCGCAGCGTCACTCGACCAGTGAGCTATTACGCACTCTTTAAATGATGGCTGCTTCTAAGCCAACATCCTGGTTGTCTAAGCAACGCCACATCCTTTTCCACTTAACGTATACTTTGGGACCTTAGCTGGTGGTCTGGGCTGTTTCCCTCTCGACTACGGATCTTATCACTCGCAGTCTGACTCCCGCGGATAAATCGTTGGCATTCGGAGTTTGACTGGATTCGGTAATCCGGTAAGGACCCCTAGTCCAATCAGTGCTCTACCTCCAAGATTCTTGCCGCGAGGCTAGCCCTAAAGCTATTTCGGAGAGAACCAGCTATCTCCGGGTTCGATTGGCATTTCACCGCTACCCACACCTCATCCCCGCATTTTTCAACATGCGTGGGTTCGGGCCTCCATTCAGTGTTACCTGAACTTCACCCTGGACATGGGTAGATCACCCGGTTTCGGGTCTACAACCACGTACTCTGTCGCCCTATTCAGACTCGCTTTCGCTGCGGCTCCGCCTTATCAGCTTAACCTTGCACGGGATCGTAACTCGCCGGTTCATTCTACAAAAGGCACGCTGTCACCCATTAACGGGCTCCAACTAGTTGTAGGCACACGGTTTCAGGTTCTCTTTCACTCCCCTTCCGGGGTGCTTTTCACCTTTCCCTCACGGTACTGGTTCACTATCGGTCACTAGAGAGTATTTAGCCTTGGGAGATGGTCCTCCCAGATTCCGACGGGGTTTCACGTGTCCCGCCGTACTCAGGATCCGTCTCGGAGGGCAGCGGATTTTGACTACAGGATTGTTACCTTCTGTGATGGACCTTTCCAGGTCGCTTCGTCTATCCGTGCCTTTGTAACTCCAAAGAGACGTCCTACAACCCCAGAGGGCAAGCCCTCTGGTTTGGGCTGATTCCGTTTCGCTCGCCGCTACTCAGGAAATCGCATTTGCTTTCTCTTCCTCCGGGTAATGAGATGTTTCAGTTCCCCGGGTCTGCCTTCCATTCCCTATGTATTCAGAAATGGATACCATCCCATTACGGATGGTGGGTTCCCCCATTCGGAAATCTCCGGATCAAAGCGTACTTACAGCTCCCCGAAGCATATCGGTGTTCGTCCCGTCCTTCTTAGGCTTCTAGTGCCAAGGCATCCACCGTGCGCCCTTAGTAGCTTAACCTTAGACTACATTAGTCGCTTAACGCTTCTAACTTCGTCGATGCACATCGTTAGATGTGACTAACTACTAAAGATTTAACGCAAAAAAATAATAATTATTGGATGTCGTTGTTTATGCTATCTAGTTTTCAAGGAACAAGGCTATCACTCGAATCGGCATTGCTGCTTCTTCGACTAGCCTGTTTTGAAAGAAGTAAATCATTCTTTCAAAACTAAACGAAACGCTCATGTAAGGTTGGTAACCAATGTTACCTCGTAATTCTCCATAGAAAGGAGGTGATCCAGCCGCACCTTCCGATACGGCTACCTTGTTACGACTTCACCCCAATCATTTGTCCCACCTTCGGCGGCTGGCTCCATAAAGGTTACCCCACCGACTTCGGGTGTTACAAACTCTCGTGGTGTGACGGGCGGTGTGTACAAGGCCCGGGAACGTATTCACCGCGGCATGCTGATCCGCGATTACTAGCAATTCCGGCTTCATGCAGGCGAGTTGCAGCCTGCAATCCGAACTGAGAACGGCTTTATGGGATTCGCTTCACCTCGCGGTGTTGCTGCCCTTTGTACCGTCCATTGTAGCACGTGTGTAGCCCAGGTCATAAGGGGCATGATGATTTGACGTCATCCCCACCTTCCTCCGGTTTGTCACCGGCAGTCACCTTAGAGTGCCCAACTGAATGCTGGCAACTAAGATCAAGGGTTGCGCTCGTTGCGGGACTTAACCCAACATCTCACGACACGAGCTGACGACAACCATGCACCACCTGTCACTCTGTCCCCCGAAGGGGAACGTCCTGTCTCCAGGATTGTCAGAGGATGTCAAGACCTGGTAAGGTTCTTCGCGTTGCTTCGAATTAAACCACATGCTCCACTGCTTGTGCGGGCCCCCGTCAATTCCTTTGAGTTTCAACCTTGCGGTCGTACTCCCCAGGCGGAGTGCTTAATGTGTTAACTTCAGCACTGAGGGTGGAACCCCCCAACACCTAGCACTCATCGTTTACGGCGTGGACTACCAGGGTATCTAATCCTGTTTGCTCCCCACGCTTTCGCGCCTCAGCGTCAGTTACAGACCAGAGAGCCGCCTTCGCCACTGGTGTTCCTCCACATATCTACGCATTTCACCGCTACACGTGGAATTCCACTCTCCTCTTCTGCACTCAAGTCCCCCAGTTTCCAATGACCCTCCACGGTTGAGCCGTGGGCTTTCACATCAGACTTAAAGGACCGCCTGCGCGCGCTTTACGCCCAATAATTCCGGACAACGCTTGCCACCTACGTATTACCGCGGCTGCTGGCACGTAGTTAGCCGTGGCTTTCTGGTTAGGTACCGTCAAGGTACCGCCCTATTCGAACGGTACTTGTTCTTCCCTAACAACAGAGCTTTACGACCCGAAGGCCTTCGTCACTCACGCGGCGTTGCTCCGTCAGACTTTCGTCCATTGCGGAAGATTCCCTACTGCTGCCTCCCGTAGGAGTCTGGGCCGTGTCTCAGTCCCAGTGTGGCCGATCACCCTCTCAGGTCGGCTACGCATCGTCGCCTTGGTAAGCCATTACCTTACCAACTAGCTAATGCGCCGCGGGCCCATCCTGCAGTGTTAGCCAGAGGCCAACTTTCAACATCACACCATGCGGTGCGATGTATTACCCGGTATTAGCTCCGGTTTCCCGGAGTTATCCCAGTCTGCAGGGCAGGTTGCCCACGTGTTACTCACCCGTCCGCCGCTAAGATTTGGGAGCAAGCTCCCAAATCTCCGCTCGACTTGCATGTATTAGGCACGCCGCCAGCGTTCGTCCTGAGCCAGGATCAAACTCTCCGATAGAAAGCTTAATCTAGCTTTTAAAACAATGTTTGTTTCCGTAGAAACAACTACTTACATGGCGTTTCGTTCAGTTTTCAAAGATCGATTCGTTTCTTCCAATGTCGTTTTCAGCGACTTTATTAATATACCATATTAACTCAGTTACCGTCAACAACTTTTTTTAATTCTTTTTTCCGTCAACCGCTTTGTTTCGGCGACCTATATAACTATATCAGGGTTAATAATCATATGCAACCCTTATTTTGAAATTATCTTTAAAAAACAAAAAGGACTCCTTTTTAAAGGGTCCAGCCGTTTCATCAGCCTATAATAATAAGTTCTATTGCAGCAAGCGCAACAAGACCTGGCACTCCAAGAAACCCTGTCACGGCTGCCGTTCCTGGATTTATAGGTACATGGAGATCAAAAGGCGTACCAAATGTATTTAAGAAAAATAGTAGAAGGGCGCCGATGGCGAGCTTAATCAGCCCCTGTCCAACCCACCGCATTGGTTTTAAGGGTGCTCCTATAAATAGAAGCAATACAATACTGATGACAAACAATCCGATGATGAGTATAGGATCCATAGATGGCCTCCGCTCTTTTTTCAGAATTAGTAAAGCTTATGTCTGTCCAAATAAAAAAGAACGGGGAGTTTTCACTTCCCCATTCTAACCTTTCGTCGCTTTGCTTCTTTTAATAGAAAGAAATACTTCGCTTCATCAACTTTAAGCTTCGCAAGAACTGCTCCAGAAGGCTCAACACTGCGCTCTACGATTTCTTTCTGCTTGTACCATATGTCTTTCAATTCGTGAAGCGTCTCAAGCAAATGCTCATCAGTCTGTTTCCGCAAATAGCCCTTACGTTTGAATAACATTGGTTACCTCCTGATGCTACAGTTCACGTCGACCTTCCATTGCTTTAGAGAGCGTAACCTCATCAGCATATTCAAGATCACCGCCCACCGGAAGACCATGTGCGATCCGAGTAATCCGGATTCCAGTTGGTTTTACAAGGCGCGCAATGTACATCGCTGTTGCTTCACCTTCTATAGTAGGGTCGGTTGCTAGAATGATCTCCGTTACTTTGTCATCCTGCAGACGCTTCAATAGTTCTGGTACTTTAATATCTTCCGGTCCAATTCCTTCAACAGGAGAGATAGCTCCATGAAGAACGTGATAAAGACCTGTATAGTCCTTCATTTTCTCGACTGCAATCACATCTTTTGCATCTTGAACCACACAGATCACAGAATCATCTCGATGGGAATCTGAACAGATTCGACATGGATCTGTATCGGTAATGTGATTACAGATCGAGCAATACGTAAGCTGTCGCTTTGCATTTACGAGTGCTTTACCAAAATCAAGCACATCATCATCATTCATTTCAAGAACGAAAAAAGCCAGGCGGACCGCCGTTTTTGGTCCGATTCCCGGCAATTTCATAAAACTGTCGATCAGTTTTGATATCGGTTCAGGATAATGCACCTGCATACCCCCTAAAACATTCCAGGCATATTAAGACCCTGTGTGAATTTGCCCATGTCTTTATTGACCATTTCGTCAACATTACGAAGAGCATCATTCGTTGCAGCAAGAACAAGATCTTGAAGCATATCGATATCATCAGGATCCACAACTTCTTCTTTAACAATTACTTCAAGAATTTCTTTATGGCCATTTGCTTTTACAAGAACCATACCGCCACCAGCAGAACCTTCAACAACCTTGTCTTTCAGTTCTTCTTGAGCTTTCGCCATATCCTTCTGCATTTTCTGCATTTGCTTCATCATATTATTCATATTTCCTCCGCCACCCATGCCGCGTTTCATAATAAAATTCCTCCTTTAATTAATTGGTTTATGTTTGGATATCTAACAAATCATCACCGACAAGACGCCTTGCCTCAGCAATCAATGGATCTTCTGCGGGCTCTTCGCCTTCCTTATCGGGTTCTGACTCATCTCGCGTTTTTAAAAACTCTGCACGAATTTGCTGCCATTCTTCTTCCACAATCGCAACCATCTCAAGTTGCCTGCCAAGTGTTCGTGACAGCACCTGTTCGAGAGTACCGCGAATGTTGTCCTTCATTGCCATCTGGCAGTGCATGTCATATTGGAAAGATAACAGAAACGATTTTTCAGTTGAAGCGACCGGTTCACTATCCTTTAACCAGGCGTGTGCCGATACTTTTTCCTGACGCACGTTCTCCATTACTTCTCCCCAGACACTTTTCACCTTCATCAAATCCTGCTTTGTTGCTTTCTTTAGCATCTCTTTTATTTTACCATGAGAGACACCGGATTTCTGTCTAGATGGTTTAAATTGTTTTTTTGGCTTTGATGAAGCCTGTTCATCTTCTGCTTGTTGTTTCACCGCGATGCCGTTTTCTTTCAAAGTCGTGAGCTCTTGCTCTAGTTTCTCAATACGATTGAGAAGCTCGCTTTGATCCTGGGTTGCCTGACTACTCGTTTCTTCCTGACAAATTTGCACAAGTGCGAGTTCAAGGAAAATACGTGGATGGTTTGTCCACTTCATCTCTTGTTGGCTGCGATTTAATGTTTCAATAACCGCATAAATCCACTCTTTTGAGCAATTGTCCCCAAGATGCTGGAAGGTTTCATCGATCTTAACTCGTTCGACCACTTCTTCAAGCTGTGGGGCTGTTTGGTATAGTAGCAAGTCACGGTAATAATAAATCAAATCTTCTAGGAAGCGCGCAGCGTCCTTTCCATGCTCCATTAACTCTTCTACCGCATTCAATGCTTTAGCAACGTCTTTTTCGAAAAAAGCCATCGCAATGTTGGAGATCATCTTTTGAGACACACTACCTGTAACGGCAAGCACATCATCAAGAACAACCTCAGCTTCACTATAAGAGATGGCCTGATCAAGAATACTTAGCGCATCCCGCATCCCGCCATCTGCAGCACGAGCTACCTGATAAAGGGCATCTTCCTCAACCTGTATGTCCTGGGCCTGAATAATAGTTTGCAGGCGACCAACGATATCCTGGGCGGTAATCCGTCTCATGTCAAATCGCTGACATCTTGAGATAATCGTTAGTGGAATCTTATGAGGCTCTGTCGTAGCAAGAATGAAGACGACATGTTTTGGAGGCTCTTCAAGTGTTTTAAGAAGCGCATTGAACGCCCCGGTTGAAAGCATGTGAACCTCATCTATAATATACACCTTATATGAAACAGAACTCGGTGCATACTTCACCTTATCACGGATATCACGGATATCATCGACCCCTGTATTGGAAGCTGCGTCAATCTCAATCACATCCGAGATCGAACCATCCGTTATACCAAGGCAGGCTGAACATTCATTACACGGTTCAGCTACCGGTGCTTTCTCACAGTTGATCGCTTTCGCAATAATTTTAGCAGCACTTGTCTTTCCCGTTCCTCGAGGTCCTGTAAACAAATAGGCGTGAGAGATTTTCTGCTGCATGAGTGCGTTTTGGATTGTTCGTGTTACGTGCTTCTGGCCTACCACATCTTCGAAAGTTTGTGGTCGCCAAACGCGATATAGCGCTTGATAACTCATTCGCCTACTCTCCTCCTAACCTCTTCATACTTTTCTATTATACCGTGTCAGGCTGGCTAATTCAAAAACCATTCCTGTTAAAACGGCATAAAAAAACTCACTCCCGATAAAAGAGTGAGTTTGTGCATTTTATTAAGTAAACCGTGCACCTTCCTTCGATAAAGCAACCACAGGCGTTACCTGAACAGTTAGCTCGATCCGGGCACTCCCGCGGCACACAGAGGGAACCTACTTACTGCTGCTTCCTTCCGGACCTGACAGGATTCGTAGGACTCTGTTGCGCAGGACCCGAATGTCAACACCACTTATTCAGGTCAGACCCTGCAGTAGCTAAACCTCGGGAAGGGATTCAGTCTCGCTGTAGCGGATTGCGAGTACAGGGCACCGCTAATTCCCCACCTAGCACGGCAAATTTGATAACATTGTTAGTGCACTCGTTTGGTGCAAAATATAGTATATCGCATTTCTACCTTTTTAGCAACAGGTCCGATACACCATTTATTGTAAATGGCGGAGGCGAGAGGATTTGAACCCCCGCGACGCGTGAACGTCCTAACTGATTTCGAGTCAGCCCCCTTCAGCCAGACTTGGGTACGCCTCCATCCGTCGATGCCTTATTGGCACAGAAAACACTATATCATGTCTATTCTAGTTTATCAACGAATGGTGTTTGCTCCTTATCACGCCTTTTTTCTTCCTTTCGTTTTTCCCTTAACCCTCGAAAAAAACTTGTTAGCATCCCACCGCATTTCTCTTCGAGTACGCCTTCTGTAACCACGGACTGATGGTTGAACCGCTCATCATGAAGCAAGTTCATTAACGTACCTGCGCACCCACCTTTTGGATCACTTGCACCGAATACAACCCGCTCAACCCTGGAGAGAACAATAGCACCACTGCACATGGCACAGGGTTCAAGCGTCACATAAAGCGTGCAGCCAGTTAGACGCCAGCTTCCTACCACCCTGCATGCTTCGTCAATAGCGAGTAATTCCGCATGAGCCACAGCTCGTTGTTCCGTTTCTCGCAGGTTATATGCAGAAGCAATCACTCGATCACCTTTGACAATAACAGCTCCAATCGGAACCTCCCCTATTTCTTCTGCTTTCTTTGCTTCTACAATCGCTCTGCTCATAAAATAGTCATCACGATGCTGTTGGTCTTCCATATTAGGTACTCCTTCATTCTCGTTTTATCTAAAAACAGATTGGGTAAACTACATATTATTCCAGTACTTATTTCTATTATAAGGAGAGGAGATCAAATGAGCAAAGATCATATCGAACAGAAAGATCAGAATACCTCAGCTGCACTATTACTAATTGATGTTATAAATACACTCGACTTTAAAGATGCAGAGTTGCTTGCACGTTATACAGAAGAGACCGCCGACAACATTGCCGCATTAAAGAAAGAGGCAAAATCACAAGGTCTCCCAGTTATCTATGTCAACGACAACTATGGATTATGGCAATCTGATTTCAAAAAAGTGATTAACTATGCAGCGGAAGCAAATGGGCAGCACCTCGTTGATCGCCTTGAGCCAGAAGACGATGATTATACGGTGGTGAAGCCAAAGCATTCAGGCTTCTTTTCTACTCCACTTTCTACATTACTAAAGTTTTTAAAGGTTAATACACTGATTCTCACCGGGTTCGCCGGAAACATTTGCGTACTCTTTACAGCGAATGATGCTTATATGAGGGAGTACGACCTCTATATCCCTTCTAACTGCTGCGCTTCGAATCTTGAGGAAGATAATGAATACGCGCTTCGATTAATGGAAGGAAACCTTAAAGCTAGCACGGAACCATCAACAGAATTAAACTTGAAAGAACTCATTTCAAAGGCAAATGACAGACAGGTAAAAACAGCATATGAAGGATAGAAAGACCCCCCTCCTTTGAAAAGAAGGGGGGTCTATTTAGGTTATGAGCTAGTTTGAAAATAAGCAGGGCGTTGCTCAAAAGCAGCATTCAAGTATGTTACCATCAACTTATCATCGAAAAGCTTGCTTCCTTTTCGCAAACTCTGACAGTAGCCATCCCTGAATTCCAGTCGGTCGATTAAGAAAGTACTGCCAAACTCACTGCTTACAGTGACCTCGATAACACGTTCTTTTGCAGTGAATGCAAGAACAGTATCATTGATCTGAAAGCGGACTTCTTCTAGATACTTAGAATGATACAGGCAGGTCATGCAGCGTACGACTTCATAATACCCACCATCAGTCGTCACGCGCTCTGTTTTGTATCGCTTCAAATCAGAATCGATGTAGATCATCACGTCCTGTACCTTCTTAGTCGAAATGGCCAGTTGAACGCTTGTAGTTAACGATCGATAAAACCGCTTTTTGATACCAATTTTATAGAATACAAGTCCCATGCACCAGCTCACAATCAAAACCGGTAGTAGGATCGCGAGAATCTCTCGCTCGAAAATCGTCCACTCGTAAAACCAGACAAGAAGGAGCGCAATAAGTGAGAAGATCACTCCTGCAAATAAGGTTTGAGGACGATAGTCACGAAAATCCTCTTCTGCAGTAGAAAGCTCAGCCTTTAACCATTCGAGCTCATATAAATCAAAGCGCTGTAGTTCCTTTTGCTGCCAGACCGAATCCTTCATCCAACCTTCTGAGCGCTTATGATGTAGAAAACCTTTAAAAAAGTTATGTAGATGCGAATTCGTCTCCATTTTTCGCTCAATCGTTTGCCTGAACGCACGATCATAAAGCTGAGCAATAGCACTCATTCCTTGAGCAGCTACAAGAAGAATAAGCAACAATAAGAAAAGCTGTCCCCACGGGTTGTCTGAGAAAACAGACTGCACGCCATTTACAAGGGGCGCAAGCTCAGATTTAAGATTGATTCCTACGGTTCGAAACAGTTCGGCCGCTGCACCTTTCCAATCATCCAACTTGAAAGCCTCCCAACTCTCCATACTATTTCTATCATATCACCTTTATTGGGCATTAGCTTGCATTTTTTAACAATGAATCTACTGTTCGATAAGTTCAATTTCCCAGTTGGACTCAAGTGGGAAATTCTGACCTCAATCTCTTTTGACCTTTCAAAGAACCCTCGGTCGATCATAAACTTCAGTTGATCACGCTCACCCTCTAGACTGATTGCTAACTGCTCTCCCTTATCATTAACGGCCGTTATCTCTACTTGATCAGAAACGCCGGGATCGAGAAACACGGTATTGTTTTCATTCCTGTGAAAAAGTATAGTAAACGCTACCCCACCTTCATTATAAAAGAGAGGATCCAGTACCATTTCTGATCCAAAGAGGGTCGCAATTGCTTTTCTTTATGCTGCTTATACGTTAACTCTTTAATTTTCTTGTAAATCTCATATTGATATCTACCCGCTCGTCAGTCTTATATACAAACGAGTCAATCTGAACCGCTTTAGGTATGGGAAAGGCAGCAAGATACTCTCATGTGTTACTTCTTCGCTATTGAAAAAGGAAATCCCTTTAAGACAAAAGTAAAAGCGTGTGATCCCACACGCTTTTGGTAACAGAGTTATGTAAAAAATGTAAAAATAAAAAACCCTTATATCATAAGGATTTAAATGGTGGCCCCGAGAGGAATCGAACCTCCGACCTGCGGTTTAGGAAACCGTTGCTCTATCCCCTGAGCTACGGGGCCGAATGAATAACATTATACAATAAAATGAGAGAAAGCAAAAGAGTATTGATTATTAATCAGCACGGCCACTGGACCGTGCTGCTAATTCCGTTCATTTCTCCTCATTAGCTAATCTAATCCGTTACCCAGCTCTTCATATAATTCTCATCTTCATATATATGAGCATGCTCAATGACTTTAAGCGGGCGAAACGTATCAATCATGACAGCAAGCTCGAGCGTTTCTTTTTTGCCAATGCTTGCTTCTATTTTCCCTGGATGTGGTCCATGTGGTATGCCTGATGGGTGCAAGGTGATCGAGCCTTCTTCAATCCCTTTCCGACTCATGAAGCTGCCTTCTACATAATAAAGCACTTCATCACTATCGACATTACTATGAAAATAAGGTGCTGGAATCGAGTCTGGATGATAGTCATAGAGTCTCGGTACAAACGAGCAGACTACGAAATTATTTCCTTCGAACGTCTGGTGCACGGGTGGTGGCTGATGAACTCTTCCTGTAATCGGTTCAAAATCATTAATGTTAAATTTCCATGGATAAAGATAGCCATCCCATCCAACGACGTCCAGCGGATGATGGTCGAAAAGATGACAATGTAAGCCGCCCCTCGTTTTTGTTAACACTTCATACTCCCCTTTGATATCGTGCGAAACAAGTTTATCAGGTCCAGTTATATCGCGTTCACAGAATGGACTGTGCTCCATCAACTGTCCAAATTCATTTCGATATCTCCGCGGCGTTGTAATCGCACTATTGGATTCAATCACGAGCCAGCGATTTTGCCCTTCAGGTACAACGCGGTAGATTGTACCAATTGGCATTACAATATAATCGCCAGGTCTATATGATATTTCCCCAAACATCGTTTCAATTTTCCCAGAACCATGATGAATGAAGAAAAGCTCATCACCATCTCCATTCCGGTAAAAATAAGTCATTTTCTCTGCTGGATTTACAACACCTAGCAACACATCTTCATTCCCCAGGAAATAACACCTGTCGACAACCGCATCTCCTCTTTTGTCGCATTTTGCTGTTCGGAAATGTCGATGGCTCAGTGCACCCTGCGCTTCATATTCTGGAAGCGTGTTTTTAAGAAATGTCACTTCTTTCACTGCCGTTGGAAAATGATGATGGTACAGGATCGACTGGACACCTGAAAAACCTTTCGTCCCCATTACTTGTTCTCGATAAAGTGACCCATCCTGTTTCTTGAAAGTAGTATGCCGTTTATGCGGAATATCACCAAGTCTTCTATAATAAACCATTCTCATCCTCCTCCCCCACAACATTAAGAAGCTTACCAAGTTGGGTAATCGAAAGTTCGACATGATCACCTGGTGACAACCAGTTTCGCCCCGTTTGCTCTAGGATACAGCCACTGCCCACTGTGCCTGATCCAATCACTTCACCGGGATACAACGTGACATCCCGTGAAGCCTGTTCAATGATCTGTCCGAATGAATAATACATGTCTCTCGCATTTCCTGAGGAACAACGTTCTCCATTAACAAAAGCTTCCATCTCTAGATTGAGGCGTTCTTCCTTAGTTGGCAACTCTTCATTCGTAACAAGATAAGGTCCAAATGACGTCGCGAAGTCCTTCCCTTTAGCAGGACCAAGTCCAACCTTCATTTCCTTCGCTTGAAGATCTCTAGCGCTCCAATCATTCATGATCATATAACCGAAAATGTATTCTGCTGCTTCATTAGCTTTAATATTCCGACCTTCTTTTCCAATTACACAGGCGATTTCAAGCTCATAATCGAGCTTTTTACATGAATCGGGTCGTTTGATCAAATCGCCTGGTCCCTTAACAGCATGGTGATTTGAAAAATAAAAAACAGGGATCTCATACCATTCTGGTACAACACCGAGTCCTCTTTTCCCTCTCGCCGTCACAACGTGCTCTTCGAAAGCATAAAAATCCCTGATGCTTGCAGGCCGAGGAAGAGGTGCAAGTAACTTCACATCCTCAATCTTGTATCCGGCATGCTGCACGTCTTTAATAAGTGGCTTATAACAATCATAGTTTTGTACGATAACCAGGAGATCTTCTGGAATCCTACCGTTAGATGCTTCATGCAGACCAACGATGCGATCGTCTACAACAATACCCGCTTGTATTCTTCCCCTCACTTCAAACGTTACGTATTTCAAAGGTCTCAGCTCTTCCTATCAGAAGTGGTTTTTCTAACTAACCTAAACGTATCTGACACAGCCCGTGTATACTCCTGACCTGCTAAACGCCCTACTGGCTGCAGTGCCTCCGTATTAATCTTTCCATCATTGTATAACTCATCACGTACATGAACCATAACAACCTTCCCAATGACAAGACTACCTGCGCCTTCTTGATCACCAAATTCAACAATCTGATCAAGAACACACTCAAGCTGTACATCGCTTTCCTTCACCCGGGGTGCTTTAACAAGCTCGCTATCTTCTTTTGTAAGCCCGGAAGCATGAAACTCATCAATTCCGTGTTCAAATGGCGTCGCACACTCATTCATCTGTTCTACAATTTTTTCACCGACGATATTAATGACGAATTCCTTCGTTTCCTCAATATTTAGCAGCGTGTCTTTCTTTCCGCCTTCACCCGCTTTACGCATCGGCGAAAAGCAAACCATCATTGGTTCTGCGCAGATCCCTGTAAAAAAGCTAAAAGGTGCGAGATTCACATCACCGTTACGATCTACACTTGAAACAAAAGCAATTGGACGGGGGAGTACTGATCCAATTAGTAATTTATAAGCCTCTTTCCAGGCAAGCGTATCCGGTTGAACTTTCATATAACTGGCAACTCCTTTATAGGTGTGATCGTGCTATCTTCTATAAGTTGCCTCGTCGTTCCTGCTCTCGTTCAATCGCTTGAAAAAGTGCTTTGAAGTTCCCTTCACCGAATCCTTTTGCTCCTTTTCGCTGGATGATTTCAATGAATAACGTTGGCCGATCAACGACAGGCTTTGTAAAAATCTGAAGAAGATAGCCTTCATCATCACGATCAACGAGAATTTTCAATTCCCGAAGTTTACCAATCTCTTCATCAATCTCTCCTACGCGTTCTGTTAACACTTCATAATAATCATCTGGCGTTTCAAGAAATTCAACGCCCCCCGCACGAAGCTTGCCAACCGTATCGACAATATCATTCGTTAGTACAGCAATATGTTGGACACCAGGACCGTTATAATAATCCAGGTACTCCTGTATTTGAGATTTACGCTTTCCATTCGCTGGTTCATTGATTGGAAATTTAATACGCCCGCCATTATGCATTACCTTCGACATTAACGCGGAATACTCCGTGCTAATATCCTCATCATCAAAATGAATCATTTGTTTAAAACCCATTACGTTTTCATAATAAGAAACCCACTCTTCCATCGATTCCACATTTCCAACACAGTGATCGATGCCAAGAAGTCCTGTTTCCTCTGAAGGAATATTCCCTTCGAATTTTGTATATCCAGGAAGAAAAATACCAGGGTAGTTTTTACGCTCAACAAGCGTATGAATCGTGTCACCATATGTTCCGATAACCGCCATTTTCACTACGCCATGCTCATCCCTGTATTCCTTCGGTGGACTTAACTCAATAGCTCCACGTTTGGCCGCCTCTTTGTAAGCCCTTTCAACATTTTCCACCGTAAGAGCAATATCCTTCACACCATCTCCATGTAATTTGAAAAACTCTGCAATTGGATGATCATTCGACAGCGCCCCAGAAAGAACAAGTCGGATATTATTTTGCTGCAAAACATAAGAAACCTTTTCACGATCCCCTGTTTCAAGCCCTGAATATGCGACAGGTTTAAAACCAAACGCCTTACAGAAATAATGACTCGCTTGTTTGGCATTTCCTACATAAATCTCCAAATAATCGACATCATGAACCGGGAAAAAGTCAGCGGTGTCCTGTTGATTTTGATTCAACATTTGTTCCTGCACAATAATCCCTCCAGAATTAGTTTATCACTCAGCTTAAACGTATAGCTTTTTCCATTTCCTTTCAAGAACTCCCACTAAAGCCATAACGCATTAAATGAAAAGCGAAAGTGGACGGGTTAGACCCGGCAGGCACTGGAGGCATTCAATTTGAACACGTTCTTTGTGTTCAGAGTGAATAACCAGCAGGATATAAATTGCACGTCGATTTGTATATCAATTTGTATCCTTACAATAACCAGTGTAAGGATACAAATTGGCTTGCATTTTCACTCTCACTTTCAGATACAGATTTCTACGAAGAGCAAAGGCGTTCGCGAACTTTACCTAAAGCTATATGGGGTAATATGTTAAAATTAGGGTTAGATACTCATTTGAAGTTGTTCCACAAACGGGCAGGATAATGGAAGACTTGAATTTGAGATAATAGAGGTTTTTGAAACTTTAATAACCTCTTTTGTCAAAATAAATTAAAGAAGCTCCAGCCTCGTGCTGAAGCTTCTTTAATTTATTTTTTAAACTTCTCTGGGACTGTTTTACAACTCCCTCAGAGATTGCATCTGCCATTAAGATTATTTGGGTGACCCCTTCATCAATCGCAACGATTCTTGCATCCCAATCTTGTTTTAAGCTTGCTGTTAAGTCATCTGTCACCATTTCCAAATGCTTATACAACAACTTTTTTAATTCCTCATTTTTTAAATTTGGGTTGGCCCCACTAAGGAACGCCGCTATATCATCAGCATTTCTATACCATTCTTGGTTTAGCTGCTTAACCATGTCTTCCTTACCGTTTTTAGCTGCATCTACAATCTTGCCAGCAATAACAATATGCTCCTTAAGCAAATCCGTAAGTTTATTCCCTGCGTCCTCTCCGTATATCGGCTTCACAGCATTACCGATATCCTCCTGATTTTTCAGAAGCCTTTACATGATCAATCCAAAGTCTCCTGAATTCATTTTCGAATTTCACCTCTGATTGACTAATACATTGTTCCTCTGTGTTCCCATTGGCACTAATTAACCCAGGTAGCATGTTTAGAAGAAATAACAAAGTTAACATCATAAACAATAATTTTTTCATCAAACCTACTCCTTCCAAAATTTATTGCTATAGGGATTTTTTTCATTCCTCAAAATCAATAAGTAATCTAAAGGGGTTGTTCAAATATTTAGAGGTAAGTTTAAATGGTGATTTAAAAAAACTTTTATCTATGGACATCTCGAAATCAATTCTTCTGGTAAAGGGGGCTTTTCTTGTTTTTTAATAAGAGGATTCCCCTTATTAAAACTTATAAATGGAAAATTAATAGAATAATTTCAGGAACGAAGAGAGTTCAGAAATGAAGTCTCTTTTATCATTCAAATGACTATTTGAATATTTTGTGTTGACTTTGAGTCGTCAGAATCATACAGTATAAACAAATATTCAAACGATTATTAGAATGAAGGTGTATATAATGAGTAAAAAAGTAATAAAAAAAGCCAAAGATACATGTGATACGTTTTGTTACGATGAAGCACTTGTTCAACGAGTGCAGCCGGAAATCGAAAAGGTGGAGGGCGTAGAATTGATTTTTAAAGCCCTATCAGATGCTACACGAATAAAGATTGCCTATGCTTTAACGTTAGAAAAGGAACTTTGTGTCTGTGATGTAGCTAATATTATCGGATCTACGACGGCTACAGCTTCTCATCATTTAAGGTTATTACGAAACATGAAATTAGCGAAGTATCGCAAAGAGGGAAAGCTAGTTTTTTATTCCTTAGCTGATGAGCATGTTCATCAATTAGTTTCGATTGCATTATTACACTCAAAGGAAGCTTAA
The DNA here is from genome assembly GCF_039851965.1 of Pseudalkalibacillus hwajinpoensis. Classification (NCBI taxonomy): domain Bacteria; kingdom Bacillati; phylum Bacillota; class Bacilli; order Caryophanales; family Guptibacillaceae; genus Guptibacillus; species Guptibacillus hwajinpoensis. The sequence continues at coordinate 2,179,054 of NZ_CP156674.1, forward strand.
CAGTCGTCGAATGGGAGGTACACAAATGAAAATTGATAAAGAAGCACAATCAAGCTGCTGTTCTAGCATTCAGGACTCGGGAGATCCTCAAACCACAGTAACCGGTTCCTGCTGTTCTGGGGGAGAAAACCAAAATTCACATAACAGAGAGAAAGAAGAAAATGTTTCTATATCTTCTACATGTTGCGAAAATGAGGCACCAAGGGAAGCAACAACTTCATCATGCTGTAGTACAACTGAGAGTAACAACCACATTCAGGATGAAAAGAAAGAAGAGAAAAAGAATATTATCGAGTACAAAATTAATGGGATGGACTGTCCTTCTTGTGCAGCCACTATTGAGAAAGGCTTACGGAAGACTAAAGGAATCCAATCTGTTCAGGTCCATTATGGAACTGGAAAAATGGCGGTCGGTGCGGAAGATCCCTCTATCTACAATCAGATTCCTAACCAAGTACGAAAATTAGGCTTTGAAGCTGAACTCGTAGGTTCAGATAAAAACATGGAAACCTATAAAATCGAAGGCATGGATTGTGGCTCTTGTGCCATGACCATTAAAAAACACCTGAGTAGAAATCCAAATGTGCAAGAGGTTCGAGTGAGCTTCTCCACAGGGAAAATGCAGGTGGATCACACTACGAATCAAATGGAAATTGTAAAAGAAGTACAAAGGGCCGGCTTTGACGCTTCATTAGATTCATCCGAACACCAAAAAGATCAAGCGTCAGGTAAGAAAAAGGGGAGACCTAATACAACAACAATTTCCGGAATTTTTCTAGCCCTTGGTTTTGCGGGGTCTTTTTCAAATGTTCCGGTTGAGTTCATTACGGCCTTATATGCAATGGCTATTGTTATCGGTGGTTTTAAGCCAGTGAAGAGTGCCTTTTATGCGATTAAAAGTGGTTCCCTGGACATGAATGTTCTAATGGCTTCTGCAGCGATAGGAGCAGCCCTTATTGGAGAATGGTTTGAAGGTGCGACTGTCGTATGGCTTTTCGCCTTAGGGAATACGCTACAAAACAGATCCATTGAGCGTACTAGAGAATCCATAAGAAGTCTGATAAATCTCACGCCTTCGGAAGCTACAGTTAAATCTGGGGATCAACTGATCCGGAAAGCTGTGGAAGAAGTGGAGGTCAATGATGTCATCATCGTCAAACCAGGAGAAAAAATCCCTCTGGATGGGGAAGTCCTAATCGGCGCTTCCAGTATTAATCAGGCTCCGATTACTGGAGAATCCCTACCTGTAGATAAACAACAAGGGGACACCGTTTATGCTGGTACGGTTAATGAAAGTGGATCTTTAGATATAAGGGTTAAGAAATTAGTGAAGGATACAACAATTGCCAAGATCATTCATTTGGTGGAAGAGGCTCAAGAGAAGAAAGCCCCCACCCAAGCGTTTGTCGATCGTTTTGCCAGTGTCTACACTCCGATTGTTTTTGTTCTAGCCCTTTCCGTGATGGTTCTACCTCCGTTGTTTGGATTCGGCACCTGGGGAGAGTGGCTCTATAAAGGGCTTGCATTATTAGTAGTGGCTTGCCCGTGTGCCCTCGTCATCTCCACTCCTGTAGCCATCGTATCGGCTATTGGAAATGCAGCTAAGAATGGAGTTTTAATCAAAGGAGGAACGTTCTTAGAGAAAGCTGGAGCGATTCAAGCGATTGCTTTTGATAAGACAGGGACCTTGACAGAAGGGAAACCAAAAGTTGCGGAAGTGATTGCCCTTAATAACGATAGGGAAAAACTCATCGCTATTGCACGAACTATTGAAGAGTATTCCACCCACCCAATCGCTCAAGCCATTACCACTTACGCAGAAGAACGAGATATTCCTGTTAAGGAAGGGAAAGCGTTTAAAGCGATTGCGGGGAAAGGAGCACAAGCTACCATAGAGGGGGCTGAATACTTTGCCGGAAACCCGAAGTTGTTTAAAGAAATGAACGTTTCCCTTAATGATATAGAAGGACGTATCGAGTCTTTACAAAGAGATGGAAACACGCTTGTAGTCGTTGGTACTTCTACAGAAATTCTAGGGATTTTCGCTGTTGCTGATACAATCCGAGACATTACCGTTCAATCGATTCAGACACTCAAGGGAGTAGGAATGAAAGAGATGGTGATGTTGACAGGAGATAATGAAGGAACGGCGAAAAAAATCGCTAGCGAAACAGGTGTCGATCGTTACTTTGCTGAATTATTACCTGAAGACAAAGTGACGGCAATTAAGAAATTACAAAATGAAGGAAAAAGTGTAGCAATGGTGGGAGATGGGATCAATGATGCACCGGCTTTAGCCACAGCTGATCTTGGAATCGCCATGGGCGGCGCAGGGACGGATACAGCCATGGAAACAGCCGATATTGTTCTCATGGCAGATAATTTGGAGAAGCTGCCACACACCATCCGTTTGAGCCGTAAAGCAATGAACATCATTAAGCAGAATATTTGGTTCTCCTTAATTACTAAATTAGCCGCGCTTGTTTTAATCTTTCCAGGATTCTTAACCTTATGGATGGCTGTTTTGAGTGATACGGGTGCAGCCCTACTGGTTATTCTTAACAGTATGAGATTATTGAGGCAAAAATAGGGAGGGTTTCGTGCCTCTCTATTTTACATACCTGTTATTCAATACTGCCTCTCTATAAGAACAGCCACAGAAGTTTGTGAGTCATTAAGAAATTATCTTGATATCGAATCTTCCAGATAAGAGGAGCGTTGATTCAACAACTAGGCCCAAGCGAAGTAAGGGAGGAAGCAATTTGATATGTAGTTATTAACTGTTTTTTCTCCTTTCAGTAAGAGTGTCTCGTATTCCTGTCTGGCTTTATCTATTGCCTCTTTCTGATTCCAATTTTTAGACATAACTTTTTCTTTAGCATAATCCTCAATCGCTGAAGAAAAGTAATTTTGAAATTCATTGGAATTCATGAGCCTTAAAGTAAAGGGGTTTATATCAAAAGTTAGGTTATCAAACTACGAATGTCATGATGATAAAAGAGAGATAAATCGATTTTATCTTATTATCCATCTTCTTGTATCGAGGGGCTTTAATTGAATAAGTCAAGACTGAATAAAAGCCACATCTCAATCCCAGAGGGATTAAGATGTGGCTTATTTTTTTTTGCAAATACACTACAAATCATAGTGCAGATTCCAGTACATTTTCCCTTGCGTTTTCATATAAAAAATAAGGTTTTGCGATAGGTAACGGAACCCGTTACTAATAACCGGCCTTCCTTTCAAAATAACTTGAAAGTGGATAGATCGTGAGACTTTGAAAGACAAGCGATAGGAGGACGGCACCAAATGTGAGGGAAATGAGCGTGCTGTCTCCAGATCCATACTCTGATTCAAGACTAAGGAGCAATGCCACTGACATTGTTCCGCGAATGCCAGACCAGGTGACAAGTGAGATATCTTTCCAATTAAATTCCTTTCTCCATGCCGGAAAAGATTTAATAATACCGGAAAGAACAAGAAAACGAACAAGAATAGATGCAACAAATATGATGCCAGCAAATACCCATTGATCAAAAGCTAGATAGTTTGTTGTTTCAATACCAATCAACAAAAAGATAAGGGCTAGAATACTTGGTTCGACAACTTCCCAGAAACTATTCAAATACTCCCTGTAGTGAGATTCTTTAATTAAACGCTCAAGCTCAAATGAAAGGACAATCCCTGCAGTGACGACCGAAAGAACGCCTGAAACCCCAAACTGTTCTGCCACATAAAAACTTCCGTACGCGAGAACAATACTTAACATTACCTGGTACTGACGTTGATGAGTCACATAAATCGCCCTACAGACTACCCATCCGAATAGTGCACCAATGATAATTCCACCAAGAGAAACAAGAACGAAATCATAGACAAAGGAACTGATTGAAAAAGTCTTCCCCTCTAAATACATACCTGCAAATAGCGTAAAGAGAACGATACTTGTCCCATCATTAACCATGGATTCTCCTTCAACGACGTCTGCTATCTTAGGATCTTTTGATGCTTGTTTTAAAATTGAAACAACAGAAACCGGGTCAGTAGGTGTTAGGATGGAAGCGATCAACAGCGCACCGACAAAGGACAGTGGAAGAAATGGACCACTGAATACGTATAATAACCCTCCAAGAAGAAGAGCACTTAACATGAGTCCAACTGTACTAAGAACCGTTGTAACCCCAGCATGCTTTTTTAAATGAGAAAAAGGAAACTGGTAAGCTGAAATAAATAGTAGAGCTGGTAAAAACCATTCAAAAATAATTGCTTTCGTAATATGTACAGATTCAAAGAATGGGATAAAGGAAAGAACAATACCTAGAAGCAAAAGCACTAATGGAGCTGGAAAGTTCTTCTGTTTTTTATCAATGGTATAGACTAGATAACCAATAAATAAGAGAATCAGAATTTGGTGTGAATCCATCATTCCACTCCTTTCCTATTATTAACTTCCCATAGTTAATCGGTCTAAAACAGGAGGCTATATTTACCGATAACCATCACGCATTATCCCTGTCAACCATCCTATGTCTATGCTACAATAATCTTTGTCTATTAAAAGCAAGATCTGGTCTGCTATAGGAAACGACGGAGGAGGATACGTATGAACCAGACCCCATTTATTGCCGTCGAGGGCCCAATCGGTGTTGGAAAGACTTCTCTATCTCGAGCAATTGCTGCTCACTATCAATTTACACTTTTTCAAGAAATTGTAGAAGAGAACCCTTTTCTCGGTAAATTCTACGACAATATTGAAGAGTGGAGTTTCCAAACCGAGATGTTTTTTCTCAGCCATCGATACAAACAATTAGAGGAAATGGACAAGTTCCATTTATCAAGACATCTTCCTGTCATCTCTGATTACCATATTTTTAAGAACAAAATTTTCGCGCAACAGACTCTTAATGATAAACACTTTTCTAAATACATGAGAATCTACGACATTTTAACCGAGGGCATGCCTGAACCAAACGTTATCATTTATTTAAATGCGAGTTTGGAAACATTATTGGAACGCATTTCGCAAAGAGGAAGGCAAATTGAGAAAAGCATTGATCCCGCCTATCTAGAGCGACTTTCTTCTGATTATGAACGTTTCATGCAAGAATTTGAAGCACATCATCCAGATATTCCAGTTCTCCGTTTTAATGGTGACGAGATGGATTTTGTCTCCAATGAAGAGGACTTGCACACGATCTTCCAATCCCTCGAACATACATTGAAAAAAGGAGACCCTGTTAGATGAACCTCAGAGAAAAGTACAACATTCCACAAGATGCCGTGATCACTATTGCTGGTACGGTAGGCGTTGGAAAATCCACCATTACTAGCTCACTTGCTAATGCCTTGCAATTTAGAACATCTCTTGAAAAGGTGGACAATAATCCCTACCTTGAAAAATTCTATAACGACTTCTCTCGCTGGAGTTTCCATTTGCAAATCTATTTCCTTGCAGAGCGATTTAAAGAACAGAAACGAATGTTTGAATATGGAGGCGGCTTTGTACAGGACCGCTCCATTTATGAAGATACTGGCATCTTTGCGAAGATGCATTATGAAAAAGGAACGATGTCGAGCGTGGATTATGACACGTACACCAATCTTTTTCAATCAATGGTCATGACACCTTTCTTCCCCCATCCTGACTTAATGATTTACCTTGAAGGCTCATTTGAGGATGTAGTGGGACGCATTAAAGAACGCGGACGGCCAATGGAACAACAAACGCCAACTGCATACTGGGAAGAAATGTACGAGCGCTATACGAACTGGATTGATAGCTTTAATGCTTGCCCAATCCTTCGCTTAAACATAAATGAGTATGACCTTGTCAACGATCCTTCTTCGATCGAACTGATCTTAAAACGAATTGAACAGAAATTTAATCAGGTTCCTTCAATAACTCGTTAAGACCAAAAAGAGCTATCCATTTCTGGATAGCTTTTTTGGTAAATACTATTGGAAAATAAAAAAAAACCGCTGTCGGCGTAGACAGCGGTCTGATATAATCTCCAAATTATATGCGCGTTGGTTATCAATTAGTAAATGGAGGAGGAAGAGGGATTCGAACCCCCGCGGGCGATTAAGCCCCTGTCGGTTTTCAAGACCGATCCCTTCAGCCAGACTTGGGTATTCCTCCGTGTGTTAAGTTGTTAACTAACTGAGACAAGTAATATCTTATCATCGGATAATAATAATGTCAACAACATAACAAAACTTTTTTAAAATATGTTTCTGTTAGTAAAAGATGTAGCTATTTGATGGTTATATACTCAATAGCTACATCCGCTAACAGGTTCAAAATAGAAGGATCAAATGGGTTTCCCTAGCTCCTAATCGTTCTATTTAATCACTTCTCGCCCACCCATATATGGACGAAGGACTTCTGGAACGACGACGGAACCGTCTTCCTGCTGGTAATTCTCAAGAATGGCTGCAACTGTTCTTCCAATCGCAAGACCAGACCCATTTAAAGTGTGAAGGAATTCAGGTTTGCCATTCTTTTCTCTACGGAAGCGAATGCCTGCACGGCGTGCCTGGAAATCTTCAAAGTTACTGCATGAAGAAATTTCACGATAAGTTCCATAGCTTGGAATCCACACTTCAATATCGTATTTCTTCGCAGCTGTAAAACCGAGATCAGCTGTACACATGCTCATCACACGATATGGTAGGTTCAATAGTTGAAGCACCTTCTCAGCGTGTCCAGTAAGCTTCTCAAGCTCGTCATAAGAATCTTCAGGTTTCACAAAGCGAACAAGCTCAACCTTGTTAAACTGGTGCTGACGAATTAACCCTCTTGTGTCACGACCTGCAGAGCCTGCTTCAGAACGGAAGCACGCACTAAATGCTGTGTAGGCAAGTGGAAGATCTCCCACATCAAGAATTTCATCGCGGTGGAAGTTTGTAACCGGTACTTCTGCCGTTGGAATTAAAAAATAGTCTTCCTCACGGATTTTAAATGCGTCCTCTTCAAATTTAGGTAGCTGACCTGTTCCAGTCATACTTTCACGGTTCACAAGGTATGGTGGAAGAATTTCTTCATAGCCATGCTCAGATTCGTGAAGATCCATCATAAAGTTAATGAGAGATCGTTCTAGACGGGCACCTGCACCTTTATAAAAGGCAAAACGACTACCCGTTACTTTCGCAGCGCGCTCAAAATTTATGATATTTAAATCAGTAGCAACATCCCAGTGCGGCTTCGCTTCAAATTCAAAATTCGTTTTTTCACCCCACGTGCGAATTTCAATGTTATCGTCTTCTGTCTCGCCAATAGGGACACTTTCATGTGGGATATTCGGGATTTGAAGAAGGATCTGCTCAAGCTCCGTTTCAACACTTCGAAGCTCTTCATCAATTATTTTGACCTTATCGCCTACTTCGCGCATTTCCTTAATTAAATGATCTGCATCTTTCTTCTCGCGCTTAAATACAGCAACGTTTTTAGAAACTTCATTACGCTTACTCTTCAATTGCTCGGTTTCTGCGATTAGTTCTCTTCTGCGCTGATCAAGTTCTTCGAAACGATCGAGTCCTACAAGGTCTTCCCCACGCTTGGATAATTTCACTTTTACTTCCTCGAAATTTTTGCGTAAGTACTTTAAATCAATCATGTTTGTTCCTCCTTTTTTATGAACAATAAACGAGTTAACGAAATCCATTTTTGAATACAAAAAAGCCCCCGTCCCCTATAAAGGGACGAGAGCTACCCGCGTTGCCACCCTGATTGCAGACGTTAGCCTGCCTCTTAACAGAATAACGGTCTGCTCCGAGAAAGCTTACTTGATTCAGCTTTCTACTCAGGGATGGATTCACAGGGTTCAATGATCGATTCACACCATCCATCGACTCTCTTGGCATTGAACATCTATTACTAATTCCCGTCAACGTTTTCGTTTATCATACGTCTTAGACAGAGAGCTTATCTCTTGCCTCTTAGTACGTAATAATTTACACGAAAAATTACTCGGTTGCAAGTCCTTGTTTCTTAAACTCAAGAACCATCTCGATAAACATTTGGTGCATGCGATCATCATCAGTCAATTCCGGGTGGAAAGCACATGCGAGAAAACGTCCATGGCGAGCAGCCACAATCTTCTCGTTAAATGTTGCAAGCACTTCAACGTCTTCTCCAACTTCTTCAATGTATGGAGCGCGAATGAAGACGCCAATAAAATCTTCATCCAATCCTTTAACAGGTAATGGTGCTTCAAAGCTTTCACGCTGACGTCCAAAGGCATTACGCTTTGCGGTCACATCCATCACCCCGATGTGAGAACCATCCATTCCATCAATACGCTCAGCTAGAAGAATAAGACCAGCACATGTACCGAAGATCGGCTTCTCAGCTGCAAAGGCTTTTAACGGCTCAAGAAAGCCATACTGATTAATTAAGCGTCGCATTGTTGTACTTTCGCCACCAGGCAACACAAGGCCATCTAAATCTTCAAGCTGCTCCACACGCTTAACTACAATGATTTCTGCTTCTTTTGTTTCAAGTGCTTTCACATGTTCTCGGATCGCTCCCTGCAGTCCAAGCACTCCGACTTTCACCATATTGCTCTCGACTCCTTTTGTCTTATCTAAGTAAGACCCCCACCTAATCTTGCTCAGGTGGGGGTCATTGAAGCAACTTACCAGCCGCGATCTTGCATGCGTTCTGATGGCTTCAGTGAAGAAATTTCAATACCCGGCATTGCAATACCAAGGTTTTTAGAAATGCTTGCGATTAACTCGTAATCTTGATAATGAGTTGTTGCTTCCACAATCGCTTTAGCAAACTTCTCTGGATTGTCTGATTTGAAGATACCAGAACCAACGAAAACGCCGTCAGATCCAAGCTCCATCATTAACGCTGCATCAGCAGGTGTTGCTACACCGCCTGCTGCAAAGTTAACAACTGGAAGACGTCCAAGCTCTTTAATTTGAAGAAGAAGCTCGAATGGCGCTTGAAGATTTTTCGCTTCTGTCATTAGTTCATCTTCAGACATACTTTTCACTTTACGAATCTGGGATTGAATAAGACGCATGTGGCGCACAGCTTCAACAACATTCCCTGTTCCTGGTTCACCTTTAGTACGAAGCATTGCAGCACCTTCACCAACACGGCGCAGTGCTTCCCCAAGGTTACGTGCTCCACATACAAACGGAACAGTATACTTACGCTTATCAAGATGGAATTCCTCATCAACTGGAGTTAATACTTCACTCTCATCAATATAATCAACACCCATTGATTCAAGCACACGTGCTTCTACAATGTGGCCAATACGGCATTTTGCCATCACTGGAATGGATACTGCATTTACAACATCCTCTACAATTGTAGGATCAGCCATACGAGCTACGCCGCCTGCTGCACGGATGTCAGAAGGAACGCGTTCTAGCGCCATTACAGCTACTGCACCAGCTTCTTCTGCAATCTTTGCTTGCTCTGCATTGACAACGTCCATAATGACGCCACCTTTTTGCATTTCAGCCATACCACGTTTTACACGATCTGTACCTGTTTGTTGATTCATCTATATTCCTCCCGTATATATATTGGAAATCGTCTTTTGAATCCGTACTTCCACGAAACGCTTTTATTGTAACATTTTTTCATCACTTGTCCTATCACATGAGCAGTGATTTCCTAAAAGATTTAGAAAAACACCCTCCGATTCCGCAATCGAAGAGTATTTTTTCCGAAAATGTTTCTTTTTATTAGCTAAACAGACCTTTCACTGCATCCGCGGCACTTATCCAAACGCCCGAGAAGAAACCACCGATTGCCCGCATAGTAAGCGTGAACCAACCTGCTTTTTCAACAGATTCAGTCGTTACTAGTGGAATAGATGAGCCTTTATCACCAGTTATGTAACCAAAGTCTTCTCCAGTTGATTTGAGTACAATTTGTCCAACTTTATCGCCTTGTTTAAGTGGTGCAGTTAGCTCTCCATCTTCTGTTAAAAGGGACTTATCGTATTCATAGCTGAGCTCATATGGTTCTTCCGTATTTTTATCGGTAACCACATTAAATGACTCCCCTGCAGCAACACCTACTTCTTTCTCTTTACCTTTTACAACATCAACAGTTGAATCGCCTTCAGGTTTGTCACCTTTATTGACAATCATTTGCGATTCAAATTGATCAAATCCGAAATTAAGGAGTTTCGCTGTTTCTTTAAATCTAGCTTCATAGGAATCTGTTTTCATAACAACTGAAATCAGACGCATATCGTCCTGTTTTGCTGTTCCAGTAAATGCGAATCCTGCCAGATCAGTTGATCCTGTTTTTAGCCCGTCAATTCCTTTGACTGAATATTTATCAGCATAAACAAGAGAAGGAAGGAGCCAATTCCAGTTCTTCATGACGATTTCGTCATCAGTACCTTCGCGGAAATTCTTAACAGGAGTACTTGTTGTTTCAAGTACATCTGGGAAATCTTTTAGTAGATTATAAGCAAGTAGGCCAGTTGAACGAGCTGACATCATATTTTCTTCTTCAGGGTCTCCAGCAGGATGATTGCCAACCAGATCTCTGTTATTCAAACCAGAGCTATTCACGAACTTATATTCCTTCATGCCCATTTCTTCTGCTTTGGCATTCATCATCTCAACGAACTTTGTTTCTGATCCTGCTACGTGTTCTGCTAGCGCCATGGTAGCAGCATTTGCAGAGTAGATTGCCATCGCTTCATACAATTCTTTAACAGTATACTCTTCATCTACACGAAGAGGCACATTTGAAAGAGAACGATTCTGGGAAAGTTTATGAATTGTTTCGCTGATGGTTACTTTATCATCCCAGCTAACTTCATTGTTTTTAATGGCTTCAAGTAATAAATATTCCGACATCATTTTTGTCATACTTGCAGGTGAAAGCGTTAGTTCAGGATCTTTTTGATATAAAATTTTCCCCGAATCTGCATCAATCAAGATCGCTGCTTCCGCATGGATTTCGGGCGCTTCTGCAGCAAATGCAGATTTGCCTCCACCAAATGTTCCTGCTAATAATAATACAAACGCCATGGTGACGATCATGGCTTTCAAACCAAGGTTTTTCAACCCCTACACCTCCAAATAAGTCTCACATAACCGCTATTCTATCACACCTAAAATCAAAAAAATAGATAGAGGAAGATCCCCTATCTACTTTTCGAATGATTTAATCTATTTTTGTCACAGACATGATATAACTTCAGTCTAAAGCACTACTTAGACGGAGTAGTTTGGTGCTTCTTTTGTTACTTGTACATCATGAGGATGGCTCTCACGGAGACCTGCCCCAGTAATACGAACAAACTGGCTGTCTTCACGCAGTGAGTCAAGGGTTCTAGTCCCACAATACCCCATGCCGGAACGCAATCCACCGATTAACTGATGAATTGTATCACTAAGTGGCCCTTTGTAAGGAACGCGTCCTTCAATACCTTCGGGAACGAGCTTAGACATATTTTCCTGGAAATAACGGTCCTTACTTCCTTTTTCCATAGCACCAATAGAGCCCATACCACGATAGACCTTAAATTGACGACCCTGGTAAATTTCCCGTTCACCTGGGCTTTCGTCAACGCCAGCAAGAATACTACCTAGCATCACGGCATGTCCTCCTGCAGCGATCGCTTTAACAATATCTCCAGAGAACTTGATACCACCATCTGCAATAATGCTAACCCCATGCTTACGTGCTTCAGTAGCACATTCATATACTGCTGTAATTTGTGGAACACCAACACCTGCGATGACACGTGTTGTACATATGGATCCAGGTCCAATTCCTACTTTCACCACATCTGCACCTGCTTCGATCAGTGCTTTTGTTCCTTCAGCTGTTGCTACGTTTCCTGCGATAACAGATAAGTCCGGGAATGCACTCTTTATTTCACTTACTTTCGTCATAATACCCTCAGTATGACCATGTGCAGAATCTAGAACGATCACATCTACGCCTGCATCAACTAGCTTCTCTACTCTCTTCAAAGCATCTGTTGTATTACCTACCGCAGCACCTACAAGAAGTCTCCCTCTGCTATCCTTTGCTGACTGAGGAAACTGAATCACCTTTTCAATATCTTTAATTGTGATAAGGCCTTTAAGAGTACCATCATCATCAACAAGAGGAAGCTTTTCAATTCTGTGTTTCTGAAGAACACGCTCTGCTTCTTTTAGCGTAGTACCAACCGGAGCAGTAACTAGATTTTCCTTTGTCATGACATCTTTAATTTGAATTGAATAATCTTCAATAAAACGAAGATCTCGATTAGTTAGGATGCCAACTAGCTTGCGGTCCTCATTGACGATCGGAACCCCTGAAATACGATATTTGCCCATTAGATGCTCAGCATCGAATACTTGATGTTCTGGCATGAGAAAGAAAGGATCAGTAATTACGCCGCTTTCGGAACGTTTGACACGGTCAACATGCTCGGCCTGTTCCTCAATAGACATACTCTTATGAATGATACCTAGTCCACCCTGTCGTGCCATTGAAATAGCCATAGGCGCTTCAGTCACTGTATCCATACCAGCACTAATAATCGGAACATTTAACTCCAGGTTCTTTGTTAACTGAGTCTTTACGGATACTTCCCTCGGTAACACATCTGAGAAAGCTGGTGTTAATAAAACATCATCGAAGGTTAACCCTTCTTTTGCAAACTTTGTTTCCCACATCCCTTTCATCCTCCTCTAATCGAATTGTCCAAAATTTTATTAGTAGCTTATCAATTGGTTAAACTACTGTCAAGAAAGATAGAATAAGTTTGAATTATCAAACACGGAGGCATTCAATGGGATATTCTGGACATCACTTTACAACCAACTATGCTTATCACTCATCGTCATACGTGCAGCAATATTTAAAAAAATGCTATTCTGAAATGGAACTTGAGGATTATGAGCGTAAAAGTTACGACGCCTGTTATCGTTTTATGTATTTCATTGAATATGGCGAGCGTTATTATCGGCATGCTACGTTGGCTGAAACAGAATTAAAACCAATTCTCCTTTTTTACGGGATGATTCAGTTACTGAAAGCGTGCCTTATTACTCTGGATCCGAATTATCCCGGCGATACTCATGTACTAGCACATGGTGTGACGTCGAGGAAACGTAAAAAACGTCACTATGCTTTTATGCAAGACGAAGTAAAAGGACAAAAGAATGGACTCTTTGAATACTTTTCGAGAAAAATGTTTCATGTGGAACAACTGGAAGGTGAAAAGTACAGAATGGAAGAACTTCTGTCCCTCATTCCTGAGATCAGTCCCCTTTTTGAAAAGCTGACAGGTAAGGTAACTTGCTATCAAGCGATTCCCATCACTTCAACCTCTTTCACAATCCAATCGAACATCCTGGATTCTCTTAATATGACGATAGAACGGTTTGAAGCGTATCTGCAGCAGCATGCTAAAAGAAAGATCAAAGTCATTTCAACTAATCGTGACGTAATGACACTAAACTGTGAGGAATGCCTCACAGAAGAGTTTAATGGTCGACCCTACCTATCTACTCATCATGGCCTATTTCTCCCTGCAGAACGGGTACAGTACAATCCTATCACGGAAGTTATGGCGCACTATCTCATTCTTTACAATCTGAGCATGATTTGTCGGTATGAAACAGAATGGTGGGGTGACCTCTTTCACACACAGGAGTCTACAGACCTCCCATTTATATTGCAATTCCTGGAGGTAACTTCACAAAAGGTGCCAGAGTTACTATATGGGTTTTTAGAAACAAGAATATGAGAAATAGTGGTCTGAAAAATGGAGCAGTTCTTAGTGATGCCAGATCCTCATGGATCTCCGAATATCCACTCCGGTCTGTCATCACTTGCTTCCTCGAATTTCTTGCTTCTCCCACCCCTACGTAGCTTTCAAAGATGTCTTTTTGCTTATTCATGAAGAATCAAACGAGTACAAAACCATACAAAAAAGTCAGAGACCCTATTGATCTCTGACTTTTTCTAGTTCTGGCAACGTCCTACTCTTGCAGGGGGAGATCCCCCAACTACCATCGGCGCTGAAGAGCTTAACTTCCGTGTTCGGCATGGGAACGGGTGTGACCTCTTCGCCATCGTCACTAGACTAACAGGATGTTAGTTCAATGTTCACCACAGGACGTGGTGCACCTTAATCAAACTTCCTTGTTTCAGGTATTCCCTGAAAACTAGATAGCACGTACAACGTTTTCCAATATGTCCAGGTCCGTGAGCCAAACGGCTCACTTCGCTTTTCGTTTTTAGGTTAAGCCCTCGATCGATTAGTATTCGTCAGCTCCACGTGTTGCCACGCTTCCACCCCGAACCTATCTACCTCATCATCTCTAAGGGATCTTACCAGCTTAATGCTGTGGGAAATCTCATCTCGAGGGGGGCTTCATGCTTAGATGCTTTCAGCACTTATCCCTTCCACACGTAGCTACCCAGCTATGCTCCTGGCGGAACAACTGGTACACCAGCGGTGTGTCCATCCCGGTCCTCTCGTACTAAGGACAGCTCCTCTCAAATTTCCTGCGCCCGCGACGGATAGGGACCGAACTGTCTCACGACGTTCTGAACCCAGCTCGCGTACCGCTTTAATGGGCGAACAGCCCAACCCTTGGGACCTACTTCAGCCCCAGGATGCGATGAGCCGACATCGAGGTGCCAAACCTCCCCGTCGATGTGGACTCTTGGGGGAGATAAGCCTGTTATCCCCAGGGTAGCTTTTATCCGTTGAGCGATGGCCCTTCCATGCGGAACCACCGGATCACTAAGCCCGACTTTCGTCCCTGCTCGACTTGTAGGTCTCGCAGTCAAGCTCCCTTGTGCCTTTACACTCTGCGAATGATTTCCAACCATTCTGAGGGAACCTTTGGGCGCCTCCGTTACACTTTAGGAGGCGACCGCCCCAGTCAAACTGCCCACCTGACACTGTCTCCGCACCGGATCACGGTGCTGGGTTAGAATGTCAGTACAGCCAGGGTAGTATCCCACCGACGCCTCCATCGAACCTGGCGGTCCGACTTCTATGGCTCCTACCTATCCTGTACAAGCTGTACCAAAATCCAATATCAGGCTACAGTAAAGCTCCATGGGGTCTTTCCGTCCTGTCGCGGGTAACCTGCATCTTCACAGGTACTATAATTTCACCGGGTCTCTCGTTGAGACAGTATCCAAGTCGTTGCACCTTTCGTGCGGGTCGGAACTTACCCGACAAGGAATTTCGCTACCTTAGGACCGTTATAGTTACGGCCGCCGTTTACTGGGGCTTCGATTCAGAGCTTCTCCCGTAAGGGATAACCCCTCCTCTTAACCTTCCAGCACCGGGCAGGTGTCAGCCCCTATACTTCGCCTTACGGCTTTGCAGAGACCTGTGTTTTTGCTAAACAGTCGCTTGGATCTTTTCACTGCGGCTCCCCTGGGCTATTCACCCGAGGAAGCACCCCTTCTCCCGAAGTTACGGGGTCATTTTGCCGAGTTCCTTAACGAGAGTTCTCCCGATCGTCTTAGGATTCTCTCCTCGCCTACCTGTGTCGGTTTGCGGTACGGGCACCTCTTTCCTCACTAGAGGCTTTTCTTGGCAGTGTAGAATCAGGGACTTCGGTACTTAATTTCCCTCGCCATCACGACTCAGCCTTCACGGTGAACGGATTTGCCTATTCACCAGCCTAATCGCTTGGACGCGCATTTCCAGCAGCGCGCTCTCCCTATCTTCCTGCGTCCCCCCGTCGTTCAAACGGAAAGGAGGTGGTACAGGAATATCAACCTGTTATCCATCGCCTACGCCTTTCGGCCTCGGCTTAGGTCCCGACTAACCCTGAGCGGACGAGCCTTCCTCAGGAAACCTTGGGCTTTCGACGGACAAGATTCTCACTTGTCTTTCGCTACTCATACCGGCATTCTCACTTCTAAGCGCTCCACCAGTCCTTTCGGTCTGACTTCACAGCCCTTAGAACGCTCTCCTACCATTGTCGTAAGACAATCCACAGCTTCGGTGATACGTTTAGCCCCGGTACATTTTCGGCGCAGCGTCACTCGACCAGTGAGCTATTACGCACTCTTTAAATGATGGCTGCTTCTAAGCCAACATCCTGGTTGTCTAAGCAACGCCACATCCTTTTCCACTTAACGTATACTTTGGGACCTTAGCTGGTGGTCTGGGCTGTTTCCCTCTCGACTACGGATCTTATCACTCGCAGTCTGACTCCCGCGGATAAATCGTTGGCATTCGGAGTTTGACTGGATTCGGTAATCCGGTAAGGACCCCTAGTCCAATCAGTGCTCTACCTCCAAGATTCTTGCCGCGAGGCTAGCCCTAAAGCTATTTCGGAGAGAACCAGCTATCTCCGGGTTCGATTGGCATTTCACCGCTACCCACACCTCATCCCCGCATTTTTCAACATGCGTGGGTTCGGGCCTCCATTCAGTGTTACCTGAACTTCACCCTGGACATGGGTAGATCACCCGGTTTCGGGTCTACAACCACGTACTCTGTCGCCCTATTCAGACTCGCTTTCGCTGCGGCTCCGCCTTATCAGCTTAACCTTGCACGGGATCGTAACTCGCCGGTTCATTCTACAAAAGGCACGCTGTCACCCATTAACGGGCTCCAACTAGTTGTAGGCACACGGTTTCAGGTTCTCTTTCACTCCCCTTCCGGGGTGCTTTTCACCTTTCCCTCACGGTACTGGTTCACTATCGGTCACTAGAGAGTATTTAGCCTTGGGAGATGGTCCTCCCAGATTCCGACGGGGTTTCACGTGTCCCGCCGTACTCAGGATCCGTCTCGGAGGGCAGCGGATTTTGACTACAGGATTGTTACCTTCTGTGATGGACCTTTCCAGGTCGCTTCGTCTATCCGTGCCTTTGTAACTCCAAAGAGACGTCCTACAACCCCAGAGGGCAAGCCCTCTGGTTTGGGCTGATTCCGTTTCGCTCGCCGCTACTCAGGAAATCGCATTTGCTTTCTCTTCCTCCGGGTAATGAGATGTTTCAGTTCCCCGGGTCTGCCTTCCATTCCCTATGTATTCAGAAATGGATACCATCCCATTACGGATGGTGGGTTCCCCCATTCGGAAATCTCCGGATCAAAGCGTACTTACAGCTCCCCGAAGCATATCGGTGTTCGTCCCGTCCTTCTTAGGCTTCTAGTGCCAAGGCATCCACCGTGCGCCCTTAGTAGCTTAACCTTAGACTACATTAGTCGCTTAACGCTTCTAACTTCGTCGATGCACATCGTTAGATGTGACTAACTACTAAAGATTTAACGCAAAAAAATAATAATTATTGGATGTCGTTGTTTATGCTATCTAGTTTTCAAGGAACATGGCTATCACTCGAATCGGCATTGCTGCTTCTTCGACTAGCCTGTTTTGAAAGAAGTAAATCATTCTTTCAAAACTAAACGAAACGCTCATGTAAGGTTGGTAACCAATGTTACCTCGTAATTCTCCATAGAAAGGAGGTGATCCAGCCGCACCTTCCGATACGGCTACCTTGTTACGACTTCACCCCAATCATTTGTCCCACCTTCGGCGGCTGGCTCCATAAAGGTTACCCCACCGACTTCGGGTGTTACAAACTCTCGTGGTGTGACGGGCGGTGTGTACAAGGCCCGGGAACGTATTCACCGCGGCATGCTGATCCGCGATTACTAGCAATTCCGGCTTCATGCAGGCGAGTTGCAGCCTGCAATCCGAACTGAGAACGGCTTTATGGGATTCGCTTCACCTCGCGGTGTTGCTGCCCTTTGTACCGTCCATTGTAGCACGTGTGTAGCCCAGGTCATAAGGGGCATGATGATTTGACGTCATCCCCACCTTCCTCCGGTTTGTCACCGGCAGTCACCTTAGAGTGCCCAACTGAATGCTGGCAACTAAGATCAAGGGTTGCGCTCGTTGCGGGACTTAACCCAACATCTCACGACACGAGCTGACGACAACCATGCACCACCTGTCACTCTGTCCCCCGAAGGGGAACGTCCTGTCTCCAGGATTGTCAGAGGATGTCAAGACCTGGTAAGGTTCTTCGCGTTGCTTCGAATTAAACCACATGCTCCACTGCTTGTGCGGGCCCCCGTCAATTCCTTTGAGTTTCAACCTTGCGGTCGTACTCCCCAGGCGGAGTGCTTAATGTGTTAACTTCAGCACTGAGGGTGGAACCCCCCAACACCTAGCACTCATCGTTTACGGCGTGGACTACCAGGGTATCTAATCCTGTTTGCTCCCCACGCTTTCGCGCCTCAGCGTCAGTTACAGACCAGAGAGCCGCCTTCGCCACTGGTGTTCCTCCACATATCTACGCATTTCACCGCTACACGTGGAATTCCACTCTCCTCTTCTGCACTCAAGTCCCCCAGTTTCCAATGACCCTCCACGGTTGAGCCGTGGGCTTTCACATCAGACTTAAAGGACCGCCTGCGCGCGCTTTACGCCCAATAATTCCGGACAACGCTTGCCACCTACGTATTACCGCGGCTGCTGGCACGTAGTTAGCCGTGGCTTTCTGGTTAGGTACCGTCAAGGTACCGCCCTATTCGAACGGTACTTGTTCTTCCCTAACAACAGAGCTTTACGACCCGAAGGCCTTCGTCACTCACGCGGCGTTGCTCCGTCAGACTTTCGTCCATTGCGGAAGATTCCCTACTGCTGCCTCCCGTAGGAGTCTGGGCCGTGTCTCAGTCCCAGTGTGGCCGATCACCCTCTCAGGTCGGCTACGCATCGTCGCCTTGGTAAGCCATTACCTTACCAACTAGCTAATGCGCCGCGGGCCCATCCTGCAGTGTTAGCCAGAGGCCAACTTTCAACATTACACCATGCGGTGCGATGTATTACCCGGTATTAGCTCCGGTTTCCCGGAGTTATCCCAGTCTGCAGGGCAGGTTGCCCACGTGTTACTCACCCGTCCGCCGCTAAGATTTAGGAGCAAGCTCCCAAATCTTCGCTCGACTTGCATGTATTAGGCACGCCGCCAGCGTTCGTCCTGAGCCAGGATCAAACTCTCCGATAGAAAGCTTAATCTAGCTTTTAAAACAATATTTGTTTCCGTAGAAACAACTACTTACATGGCGTTTCGTTCAGTTTTCAAAGATCGATTTGTTTCTTTCATTTCAACCGTTTTTATCGGCGACTTAATTAATATATCATGTTAACCTGCATACCGTCAACACTTTTCGATAAGTTTTTAACAACTAATTTCAAAGGGGTATTCGAACCCGTCAAAGCGACGGAATTACATCTTATCATCTCCTATGGAATAACGCAATAGAAAACACAAAAAAAGAAGGGGATTGCACCCCTTCTCTCTCATTGGTATTATTCCTCTTCAGAATCCCCATTATCAACATTGTCTTCATTAGCTTCAGGAACTTCTTCAGCTTCTAATTCGACGCGATCTTCAGCAGAAACATCAATAACTGCTTCCTCATCTATATCTTCGCCTTCAATTCCTTCTTCATTGATTTCAACTTTTGCAACTGTAGCAACAGAGTCACCTTCTGAAATACGGATTAGTCTTACGCCCTGCGTGTTTCTTCCAGTTTGTGAAATGTCTTTAACGTCGATACGAATGATAACGCCACTCTCTGTAATAATCATACATTCTTCTTCAAGAGTAACGGTCTTAAGCGCAGTAAGAACACCATTTCGATCAGTTAAATTACATGTCTTAATCCCTTTACCGCCTCTGCTCTGGACGCGATACTCTTCAATAGGCGTGCGTTTTCCAAATCCTTTGTCGGTTACAATGAGAACATCCTGGTCTTCATCAAGGATTCCAATTCCAACGACCTGGTCGTTTTCCTGGAGACTTATTCCTTTAACACCAGTAGCAGTTCGGCCCATCGATCGCACGTCGACCTCTTGGAACCGAATAGCCATCCCCTGTTTTGTTCCCATAATCAGTTCCTTCGACCCATCAGTAAGCCGCACTCCCATTAACTCGTCATCTTCTTTAAAGTTAATAGCGATCAGACCACCCTTACGGATGTTTGCGAAGGCTGAGAGTGGTGAACGTTTTACGACGCCCTGCCTGGTAGCGAAGAAGACAAACCAATCATCGACAAACTCTTCAATAGGAATAATTGCAGTGATATATTCACCTTTTTCAATCTGAAGAAGATTAATAATCGGAATTCCTTTTGCTGTTCGACTCAATTCGGGAACTTCATAGCCTTTGAGTCTATATACTTTCCCTTTGTTTGTGAAGAAAAGGATTGTATTGTGTGTCAGGGTGGTGAAAAGGTGCTCTACAAAGTCGCCGTCATTTGTCCCCATTCCCTGGATTCCTCGACCACCGCGCTTCTGGCTACGATACGTATCAATAGGTAGACGCTTGATGTATCCCTTGTGGGTCAGGGTAATGACGATGTTTTGTTTTGGAATCAGATCTTCATCTTCGATCATATCAAATCCAACTGTGATTTCAGTGCGACGTTTGTCCGCAAACCGCTCTTTCACTTCCGTGAGCTCTTCACGAATGATTTCAAGAACCTTTTCATCATCAGCAAGTATTGCTTTTAATTCAGCAATTCGCGTCATAAGCTCCTTGTATTCATTCTCAATTTTATCCCGCTCTAAACCTGTCAGACGCTGGAGACGCATATCGAGAATAGCTTGAGATTGATCGTAACTGAGAGAGAACTGCGTCATAAGACCTTCTCTCGCAATATCAGTTGTTTCAGATGCTCGAATTAACTTAATCACTTCATCAAGATGATCAAGTGCAATACGCAAACCTTCTAATATATGTGCTCTTGCTTCCGCTTTATTAAGTTCGAACTGCGTTCTTCTTCTAATAACAACTTTTTGATGCTCAAGATAATGCTCAAGACATTCTTTAAGTGTCAATACTTTTGGCTGTCCATCAACGAGAGCCAGCGTATTGATTCCAAAACTCGTTTGCAGTGCCGTCTGCTTGTATAAATTATTTAATAGAACATTTGCATTCGTGTCTTTACGCACTTCAATAACCACACGCATACCATTCCGGTCAGATTCATCCCGAAGATCAGTAATGCCCTCGATTTTTTTATCACGAACAAGTTCTGCAATTTTTTCAACCAATCGGGCTTTGTTCACTTGATATGGAAGTTCAGAAACAATAATGGTTTTCTTACCATTGCTGTACTCTTCTATTTCTGCTTTTGCACGCTGAATAATCGATCCACGCCCAGTCGTATACGCTTTACGAATTCCTTCACGTCCAAGAATTTCGGCTGCAGTTGGGAAATCTGGACCAGGAATAAACTCCATCAATTCGGGTATCGTCATTTCTGGGTTCACGCTTAACTCAAGAAGACCCTCAATCACTTCACCAAGGTTATGTGGGGGAATATTCGTTGCCATCCCAACTGCAATACCTGATGCACCGTTCACAAGGAGGTTCGGAAACCTTGCAGGCAGAACAATTGGCTCCCGTTCTGAGCCGTCATAGTTATCCTGGTAATCGATTGTATCTTTATTAATATCTCGCACCATTTCCATTGCGATTTTCGACATTCTAGCTTCTGTGTAACGCATCGCAGCTGCCGAATCGCCATCAATGGATCCGAAGTTACCGTGGCCGTCTATCAACATATTACGATAGCTGAAGTCCTGAGCCATACGCACCATCGTATCGTAAACGGCAGAATCACCATGTGGGTGATACTTACCGATAACTTCACCAACAATACGTGCCGATTTCTTGTATGCTTTATCAGCAGTCATACCAAGGTCATTCATGGCATACAAAATACGACGATGTACAGGTTTTAAACCATCACGCACATCAGGAAGGGCACGACTAACAATAACGCTCATCGCATAATCCATGAAGGAGGTGCGCATTTCCTGACTAATATTTATTTCCTTAACTCTCGATCTTTCCATATCAGACATACGGAAAACCTCCAATTGTACTCTTGTTCATCTTAAAAACTTTATTATAGAAAGGGGGATGAATGACGTGTATCCAATATAGAAGCACGCCAACTTAAGCCTTAAATGATTCCATTAACAGAAGAAAAAGGGGAATATCCCCCTTTCAATTCTTAAACATCCAGGTTTTTCACGTAGTGGGCATTATCCTGAATAAAGTTTCGTCTCGGTTCTACCCGATCTCCCATCAACATATCAAAAACTTCGTCAGCTTCGATCGCATCCTGCAGGTTAACTTGCAGCACTGTACGTGATTCAGGGTCCATTGTCGTTTCCCAAAGCTGAGTAGGATTCATCTCTCCAAGACCCTTGTATCGCTGGAGACCAGGCTTAGGGCTTTTAGGAAGATCATTATATATGATATCAAGCTCGCGGTCGTTATAAGCGTAAGTGATTTTCTTCCCTTGAGTGATTTTATAAAGAGGCGGCTGGGCAATATAAACATAACCATTTTCAATTAATGGACGCATATAACGATAGAAGAATGTTAATAGTAGCGTTCTAATGTGTGCCCCGTCAACATCAGCATCTGTCATGATGATAAGTTTATGATAACGTGCTTTTGATAAATCAAAATCCTCACCTATACCTGTGCCCAGTGCAGTGATAATCGCTCTAATTTCATTGTTAGATAGAATCTTATCTAGACGAGCTTTTTCGACATTTAGAATTTTACCTTTTAGCGGTAAAATTGCCTGGAAGTGTCGATCACGGCCCTGCTTTGCAGAACCGCCGGCTGAGTCACCCTCAACAATATAAAGCTCTGAAATGGAAGCATCCTTAGAAGAGCAATCTGCTAACTTACCAGGGAGGGCACTTACTTCAAGTGCACCTTTACGTCTTGTTAACTCTCTTGCTTTCTTAGCTGCAGCACGCGCTCTTGAGGCCATAAGACCTTTTTCAACAATCTGCTTAGCTACCAGGGGATTTTCAAAAAGGAAAGTAGAGAACTTCTCTCCAAAAATCGATTCCGTAATCGTGCGGGCCTCTGCATTACCAAGCTTCGTCTTAGTCTGACCTTCAAACTGTGGATCCGGATGCTTAATGGAAATGATCGCCGTTAATCCTTCACGGACATCATCACCGGTTAAGTTAGGGTCACTCTCTCTGAACAAACTGTTTTTTCTTGCGTAATCATTAATAACTCGTGTTAGGGCTGTTTTGAAACCATATTCATGGCTTCCACCTTCGTGCGTGTTGATATTATTCGCAAATGAATAAATGTTGCTAGCGAAACCATCATTATATTGAACGGCAACTTCAACCGAAATACCTTCCCGCTCGCCTTCAACAAAAATTGGCTCTTCATGCAGCACCTCGCGCGTGCGATTTAAATGTTCAACGTAGGATTTAATACCACCTTCATAGTGGTATTCATTGCGTATCTTTTCTTCAGGACGCTTATCCTGAGCAACGATTTTAATGCCACGGTTTAAGAAAGCAAGTTCTCTTAAACGATGTGCGAGGAGATCAAATTCATATTCAATCGTTTCGGTGAAAATTTCGGTATCTGGTATGAAATGAATCGTTGTCCCAGTAATGTCACTTTCGCCTACTATTTTCAAGTCTTCATCAGGTACACCGCGTGTATAGCTCTGGTAATAAACTTTTCCTTCACGCTCGACAGTAATTTCAAGCTTTGAAGAAAGGGCATTAACGACAGATGCTCCTACACCATGCAGTCCTCCGGAAACTTTATAGCCTCCGCCACCAAATTTACCGCCTGCATGCAGGACGGTCATGATAACTTCTACTGCAGGACGCCCCATTTTCTCTTGAATACCAACCGGGATCCCGCGTCCATTATCTTCTACCGTAATGCTGTTATCTTCCTCAATGCTTACCGTAATCTGTGAACAGTAACCTGCCAGGGCTTCATCGATACTGTTATCAACAATCTCCCAGACTAAGTGGTGCAGTCCACGGCTACTAGTGGAACCTATATACATACCAGGACGCTTTCGAACCGCCTCAAGGCCTTCAAGGACCTGGATCTGACTTTCATCGTATGTTTCTTTATTAGATTGTTGCTCTAATGTCATATCGTTCACCTACATTTCTCTATTCAAAGATAGACTCAATTCAGTTTGCTGTGTGACAGACAACCTGGTTTTCAAGATGATTCCTCGCGAATTTCAACACTATCGGATACCGAATAAGCTCTTCTTTTCAAAGTTAGTGAAGATAATGGAGAGAGATAAACTGTATCCGTAGTGATAACGATCGATTTTGTTAATTCTCCACCGATATCTTCTACTAGCCTGTCTTTCTGATGGCGATGCAAGAATTCATTTGTAATTTCTGCTTCCTCCATAACCTGCCAATCAAAAATGCCAACAACATCTCTTGATTGAACAACAACGTCCTCTCCTAAGTGTATAAACACCACTTCACCTCATTTCACTTTTTCGATTCGTCCGTCCTGTACTTGAAAAGTAGTTGCTTCCTCAAGCGTCTCATGGTTAATCCCTTCAACGCTCGTTGTAGTAACGAAGGTTTGAACCTTCCCTTGAATTGTATTTAAAAGATGCGATTGTCTGAAATCATCTAATTCAGACAATACGTCATCGAGAAGTAGCAAAGGGTATTCTCCCACCTCACTATGAATCAATTCAATTTCAGCAAGCTTAAGCGATAAAGCAGTGGTACGCTGTTGCCCCTGAGAACCAAATGTTTGGACGTCTTTCCCATTTACAAAAAACGACAAATCATCTCGATGCGGCCCAGCGAGTGTAACGCCACGTTCCACTTCTCTTTCTTTAATTTTATCAAACTTTTGCTTATATCCATCTACTATTTTCGACAAATCGGATGGTTCTGATACCTCAACAGTAGGATTATAATGGATCTCAAGCTTCTCAAGCCCTCTGCTTATTCCATAATGAATCGGTTCAGCCCACTTTTGAAGGAGTTGAACGAATCGAACTCTACGTAAATAAATATTCGCAGCTGCCTCAATTAATTGTTCGGTCAAAATATCTAACATGACATAGTCAGAATTTTGTTTATAGCGAAGGGTTTTAAGTAAACTGTTTCGCTGTTGGAGAAGTTTCAGATATCGACCAAGATAATAAAGATAAACTGGTTGAACCTGACCAATTTCAATATCAATAAAACGTCTGCGTACGCCCGGATTTCCTTTAACAAGGTTAAGATCCTCGGGTGCAAACATAACTACGTTCAATGCACCGATATAATTACTGAGCTTCTGCTGTTCCAATTGATTTAATTTGGCTTTCTTACCTTTATGGGAAATAACCAGTTGGAGGGAGAGGGGACCATTTCGCTTTTCAATTCTACCTTCTATTTTAGCATATTCCTCGTCCCAGTTGATTAATTCTTTATCTCTTGGCGTACGATGGGATCTGGCCATAGCAAGTACATAGATGGCTTCCATGATATTTGTTTTTCCCTGGGCATTTTCCCCAAGAAAAACGTTAACGTTATTTTCAAACTGCAGTTCTTGCTTGCCATAATTTCGATAGTTCGTAACTTTCAATGTGTTTAGGTGCAACGGGAGACCCCCATTCAGCTAGATACAACAAACTCTCCAACGCCAGGAATCGTGATGACATCCTGATCATATAGTTTCTTGCCACGTCGGTCTTCTAGTTCGCCGTTTACATAGACCTCATATTCCGCCAGAAACCATTTTGCCATTCCGCCTGTATTGATTACCCCGGCCTCCTGAAGAAGTTGACCAAGCGTAATGTATTCTTTTATTAATTTAATTTCATTCATTTTCGTTCACCTCATTTTCCTTCCGTGCTAATTTACTAAATTAGTTCTGAAGGATGACAATAGTTTATTATACCTCTTTTTTCAGTAAAACGCATGAGAAAAGCACGATTTCTTTGAAAAAGAGAAAGCTGCTGGAAGTTAACTACTCAGCAGCTCCATTTTATCCCAAATCAAGGTACAGTAAGACCCCCACCACAAAACGTAGGTTAGACGTTTAGGTGGGGGTCAAATTCCCCTAAAGATCCGATCAGTTTAACTAATCGTCAAAGGTTGGATGAAGCCAAACCCCTTTGATGGAAGTTTCACTTTATCTGTAATGATCTTATTCGCTTAGTATGTGCGGACAGGTAAAATCAACTGCATGATTGCTGCGCCTTCAATTGGTTTGATCAAGAATGGTCTCATAGCGCCAGTAAAACTAATCGTTACTTCACTTGAGTCCATTGACTTGAGCGCGTCCATCATATATTTCGCACTGAAAGAAATCTTCAACTCTTCACCATCATAGGAATGAGCTTGAACCTGTTCAATAACTTTCCCTACCTCTGGAGAGTTCGATGAAATTTCAAGTGTTGATTCTTCGATGCTTGCAAGTTTAACGACATTATTTCTACCTTCACGAGCAAGAACGGAAGCTCGATCAATTGCTTGAAGAAGTTCTTTGGCTGAAACTGTTACGTTTGTCTTGTTGTCATTTGGAATCAGACGACTTGTGTCTGGATAGTTTCCGTCGAGAAGTCTTGAGAAGAATAGAATATGATTGGATTTAAAGAGAATTTGGTTTTCGGTCACTGTAATATCGACCAGTTCTTCATTGTCATCAATGATTTTAGAAAGCTCGCTCAGGCTCTTCCCAGGAATGACAACATTGGAAAATGAAAGGTTATGATCATTCGGTTCAACCTTTACTGTTCGAAGTGCGAGTCTGTGGCTATCTGTAGCAGTACAGTTCAAATCACCTTCTTCTAGTTTCCAGTTTACACCTGTCAACACTGGTCTGGTTTCAGAAGTAGAAACAGCAAAAACAGTCTGTCTAATAATGCTTTTAAGCAGGTCAGCCTGAATTTGAAAACCTTCCTTTGCTTCCACTTCTGGAAGACGAGGATATTCTTCAGGATCAAGTCCATTTAGATTAAATTCTGAAGAAGCTGAACGAATTCGTGTCGTTAAACTATCCATTACTTCTATTTCCACCTGATCACCAGGTAGTTTTTTTACAATGTCTGAGAAGAAGCGTGCTTGTAAAACGATGCTTCCCATCTGAGAGATTTCAACGATTTGTTTATCATTTTCTTCTGAGGGAATGAAACATTCGATTGAAATATCAGAGTCGCTTCCTGTAAGGGTAACCCCTTCATCACTAGCAACAATTTTGATACCAGTTAGAATTGGTATTGTTGTTCTTGAAGATACAGCTTTCATTACATCAGATACGCTAGAAACTAGATGATCTCTCTCAATCGTAAAACGCATAATTGACCTCCTAAATAAATGACCGTGATTATATAATTATTATTTAAAAAAGTAGTAGTCTTACTAGTAGGGGCTGTGAATGTGTGGATAAGTCACCATCAACCCATGGCACTAAAGTTATCCACTTGTGGATAGTGTGTTAGTAACTAATCAAAATTGTACACACTCTATTAAGTAATATCCACAAAAAGAAGATTATCCATTTTTAAGCTGTTCGACAATTTCCTGCACTTTCTTATTAAGCTCCTGGTCAGAATCCACCAGTTTTGAAATCTTCTCATGCGCATGAATAACTGTCGTGTGGTCTCTTCCCCCGAATTCCTCTCCGATCTTAGGAAGTGAGAAATCAGTAAGCTCTCGGGAAAGGTACATCGCAATTTGACGTGGGAAAGCAACTGATTTTGTTCTCTTCTTAGCAGTAAAATCCTCAAGCTTCACAGAAAAATGATCACCAATAACTGTTTGGATATCGTGAATTGTGATCACTCTTGGTTTTGATGAAGGAATAATGTTTTTGAGTGCCTCTGCTGCTAAATCGGCATTCATATCTTGATTAATTAACGAAGAGTAAGCAACCACTCTGATTAATGCTCCCTCTAGCTCTCTAATATTCGTATCAATCTGGTTAGCAATGTAGAGCATCACTTCATTAGGAATATCAAGACCTTCTGCTTTCGCCTTCTTCCTGAGAATAGCAATTCTCGTTTCAAGATCAGGAGGCGTAATATCAGTTATTAATCCCCATTCAAATCGTGAGCGTAACCGATCTTCTAATGTTGGTATTTCTTTAGGCGGTCGATCACTTGAAATGACAATTTGCTTACTTTCCTCATGAAGAGCGTTAAACGTATGGAAAAATTCCTCCTGGGTTTGTTCCTTTCCAGCTAGAAATTGAATATCATCGATCAATAGCACGTCTACGTTCCGATATTTATTGCGAAAATTGACTGTTTTATTATCACGAATGGAGTTAATAAACTCATTCGTGAATTTTTCAGATGATAAATAAACTACCTTCGCATTGGGGTTGTGTTCAATCACATAATGACCAATAGCATGCATTAGGTGAGTTTTTCCGAGTCCAACTCCCCCATAAATAAAGAGCGGATTGTATGCTCTTGCAGGTGCTTCTGCCACTGCAAGAGATGCTGCATGTGCAAAACGATTTCCCGATCCAATAACGAATGTGTCAAAC
Organism: Pseudalkalibacillus hwajinpoensis; assembly: GCF_039851965.1. Lineage (NCBI taxonomy): Bacteria > Bacillati > Bacillota > Bacilli > Caryophanales > Guptibacillaceae > Guptibacillus > Guptibacillus hwajinpoensis. The sequence goes on from NZ_CP156674.1 coordinate 2,207,351, forward strand.
GTATATTTTGAGTTAAGCACGCTTTGAGGGTGCTCTTCCTGAGCGGGGCTTGCCTTGGGTTTCTTTTTCATAGACTGTTCTAGATCCAGATCGCTATCAGACTGATTTTGCGGAATGATAAATTTCGCTTGTAGCTCACTACCCGTCAGTTCCAGTAGCGTTTCAGTAATTAAGCTTGAATATCTGGACTCCAGCCAGTCTCTAGCGAACTCATTGGGAGCAGTTATGATAATGGTGTCGCCTTCCATTCTGTTAGCAGAAGTTGACTTTAACCACGTTTCAAAACTCGGTTTACTTAATTTCTTTTCAATTTCAGATAAAGCCTGCTGCCAGAGATCCGTGATGTTATCCAACGAAGTCCCTCCTTTTGTTTCCAAAATAAAAACAGGCTGTAACCGCTGACGATACTCGACTGTTATGCCAACGTACAACCTTTGTATACCCATTTGAATATTTGCGAATAATTATGCTGTCCACAATATCGAAGCGGAGCATATAATATAGAAGAAAGTCGAATTATCGACTAAGTTCACAGGGATGTGGACAGGACCATTAACAGGCCTTAGCAACTGTCCACATATTTATCCACAGTCTGTGGACTTCTAATAACAGGTCTAATGTTATTCACGAGTTAAAACACAAATATCATAACAAAAGAATAGCGTGTTTGCAATGATTTTCAGGAAGTTATCCACAGAGTACATATCTTGTGGACTACAACTGTCCACAGCACTAGATTTTGTGTAGAACCTGTCGATAAGTGATGTGAATAACTGAAAAATGTCGAAAGTAGTTATCCACACACCATTTTTGGCCTGTGTGTAGACCGTTGATTAATTGAAATTTAATAATGTAAGGGCGCGAAATTAGTGGGAGGAAAAATTGCATCTTTTGATCGGATAAAAAGGGAATTCTGGTTTGAACTTGACAATGAGTACCCTTTTTTCTTATAATTACTTGGACTGTCTATATACAGTTTATCCTCAGGGAGGTGTAATAGAATGAAAAGAACGTTTCAACCAAACACACGTAAACGTAAAAAAGTTCACGGTTTTCGTGCACGTATGAGCTCAGCAAACGGACGTAAAGTTCTTGCTCGTCGTCGCCGTAAAGGTAGAAAAGTATTGTCTGCATAGACCACTGATCATCAGTGGTCTTTTTTTAAGATAAGGTTTATAATATGCTTATCCAAGTAACACTGGGAGTGTGCGGATTGAATAGCAACTACCGGATTAAAAAAAATTCTGAGTTTCAGAACGTGTTTAAAAACGGAAACTCAACTGCAAACAGACAATTTGTAGTTTATGTATTAAAGCGAAGTGACCAACCTCAATTTCGAATAGGCCTTTCAGTGAGTAAGCGAATCGGCAATGCTGTGACGAGAAATCGAGTGAAGCGCCTTGTGCGTGAATCCTTTCATCAATTATCCGATCAGATTAAGTTTCCTTATGATTTTGTCGTTATTGCTCGAAAGCCTGCATCAGATATGAGTTTTGAAGAAGTGAAGAGTAGTTTAATGCACGTGCTTAATCGTGCACATGTATTAAAGGGTACGAAACAAAGTGGAAAGGGGAGGAAAACGAGATGAACAAACTGGCTATGATGCTAATTCGCGTCTACCAGAGAGTCATTTCTCCATTAACCCCTCCATCTTGTCGTTTTTACCCATCCTGTTCTCATTACAGCTTTGAATCTTATCAAAAGCATGGTTTTTTTAAGGGATCGTGGTTGACGGTTAAAAGAATTTCAAAGTGCCATCCATTTCATACTGGAGGCTTTGATCCAGTTCCGGATAAAAAGAAATAAAGGCATCGCTTTTACTTACATAAATCTTTGTCGAGATATGATTGCAAGGAGGATGAAGCGTGAGGAAAAAACTAACCCTCGCATTTCTATTGATTGGTCTCGTTGCGGTCCTTTCAGGATGTAACATTAATGAACCAATTGATGCGGAAAGCACGGGATTCTGGAGCGAGTATATTGTATATCCGCTTTCCATGCTATTAACATTTTTTGCTGACTTAACTGGGGATGGGAATTATGGACTTTCAATTATGATTGTTACCATACTTATTCGCCTGGTGTTACTTCCATTAATGATTAAACAAACGAGAAGTTCAAAGGCTATGCAGGAATTGCAGCCAGAGATGCAGAAACTTAAAGAAAAATATAGCAGTAAAGATCAGAAGACGCAGCAGCAGCTTCAACAAGAAACGATGCAGCTCTTCCAGCAAAATGGTGTAAACCCGCTTGCAGGGTGTTTACCGATTTTAGTTCAAATGCCAATACTTCTTGGTTTTTATCATGCCATCATGCGTACAGAAGCAATTGCTACGCATAACTTCCTCTGGTTTAGCCTTGGAGATGCAGATATCACTCTGGCACTACTGGCCGGTGTGACAACATTCATCCAGCAAAAAATCATGATGGGTAGCGGCAGCACAGTGCAGCCACAGATGAAAATGCTTCTTTATGTAATGCCGATTATGATCATTGTATTTGCGATCAACTTCCCATCTGCGCTTGCGCTTTACTGGGTAGTCGGTAACATCTTTATGATTGCTCAAACTTACTTTATTACAAAACCTGCCATTAAAACCGCGAATACGGATACGGGAGGAGCCAAAAAGTGAGAAGCGTTACGGTAACGGGGAAAACAATTGAAGAAGCCATCCAGGATGCGCTGAATCAAATTGGAACGGTTGAAGAGAATGTAGATGTTGAAGTGATTGAGGAGCCTAAAAAAGGATTTTTAGGTTTTGGAGGAAAGCCCGCCCGCATCAAAGTAAGTGAGAAACCTGACATCATGGAGCAAACGAGGGCTTTTTTAGAAAAAGTCATTAGCAACATGGGAGTTGAAGCTAGAATAGAAGGTAAAAAGGAAGATCGAGATCTTTTCTTTACGCTATCTGGTGAAAAAATTGCGATATTGATAGGGAAGCGCGGCCAAACTTTGAACTCACTGCAATATTTGACGAATCTCGCCGCCAACCGATTTTCTAACCGATTTGTCCGTGTAGTTCTCGACGCAGAGAATTACCGTGAAAGACGAGAAGATACGCTTAAGAAACTGGCTGATCGTCTTGCGAACAAAGCGATGGTTACGAATAGGGAAGTGCAGCTAGAACCGATGCCGTCGCTTGAACGAAAAGTAATCCACCTTTATTTAAAAGATAAGAAGGGGATTTCAACTCACTCAGATGGAAACGACCCACATCGACGTGTGGTTATTGTTCCACGTCATAAATAGAAGATAACCTCCGGGCGCTTGCTCGGAGGTTTTTCTATGTGCGGGCATACTTATTTCTTTTTATGTTAAAATGGGTTACACTAAAAGGTATTGTGGATTGATCTCTGGGTTTTTGTAGAGAGTTATCCACTGTGGATAATTGGTTAAACTAATACTAGCATTCAAAATAGATATTCAACTAAAATAGAGCGACCAACTTGTGTGGAAAAGAGGGGTGAATAGAATTGGAATATGAAACAATTGCTGCGATATCGACGCCAATGGGAGAAGGAGCCATTGCGATTGTCCGTCTTAGTGGATCAGAAGCGGTTAAGATTGCTGATACCTTGTATAAAGGGAAGCAATCGCTCGCAACAGTAGATTCTCATACAATCCATTATGGCCATCTCATTGATCCAGATACAGATCAAACAGCAGAAGAAGTCATGGTTTCGATCATGAGAGGTCCGAGGACTTTTACGAGAGAAGACATTGTTGAAATCAATTGTCATGGTGGTCTTGTGTCCGTTAATCGCGTTTTAGAACTGGTGTTAAGAGGTGGAGCTCGTCTAGCTGAGCCTGGAGAGTTTACGAAGCGAGCGTTCTTGAATGGACGGATCGACCTGTCGCAGGCTGAAGCTGTGATTGATTTAATTCGTGCAAAAACGGATCGTGCTATGAATGTGGCATTAAATCAAATGGAAGGTCGCCTTTCTACACTGATTACAAAACTGAGGCGACAATTGCTTGAAACAGTTGCTCATGTAGAAGTTAATATTGACTATCCGGAATATGATGCAGAAGAAATGACTCAGAATCTTTTAACGACCCAGTTAAAAGAGGTAGAAGAAGAAATTAGAAGCATTCTCGTAACGGCAAGACAGGGTAAAATACTCCGTGAAGGACTTTCTACCGTTATTATAGGACGGCCTAATGTTGGGAAATCTTCTCTATTAAACAGTCTAGTACATGAAAACAAGGCGATCGTCACAGATGTGCCTGGAACGACTCGAGACGTAATTGAAGAGTATGTTAATGTGAGGGGCGTGCCACTCAGACTGGTTGATACAGCGGGCATTCGTGAAACGGAAGATCTTGTTGAACGAATTGGTGTAGAGCGCTCTCGTGAACGGTTAAAACAGGCGGATCTAATCCTGCTAGTGCTTAACTATAATGATGAACTGACTGAAGAAGATGAAAAACTCTTCAAGGCAGTAGAAGGCATGGACGTTATTGTTATTATAAATAAAACAGACCTCGATGAGAAACTTGACTTAAAAAGGGTCAGGGAACTTGCTCTCGAGCATCCTATCATAACAACTTCTTTAAAACACGAACAGGGTGTTGACGAGCTGGAGAAATCGATTTCTGAGCTTTTCTTTTCGGGTTCAGTAGAGTCTCAAGATTTAACGTATGTATCGAACTCGAGGCATATCGCTCTTCTTGAACAGTCTCGAAGAACGCTAGAAGATGCTCTGGGAGCAATTGAAGCAGGTATGCCGGTTGATATGGTTCAGATTGATATTACACGTACCTGGGAAATTCTTGGGGAAATTATAGGAGATACAGTTTCGGAAAGTTTGATTGATCAGTTATTTTCGCAGTTTTGTCTTGGGAAATAAGAAGTTAAAAGGAGGAATACGGCAATGGGTTATAAAGCCGATTCTTATGATGTTATTGTTGTCGGGGCTGGTCATGCGGGCGTTGAAGCGGGACTCGCTTCAGCGAGAATGGGTGCGAACACTCTTATGCTTACGCTCAATCTGGACTCCATCGCATTTATGCCATGTAATCCAAGTGTAGGCGGTCCAGCAAAAGGGATTGTTGTTCGTGAAATCGATGCACTTGGTGGCGAAATGGCACGAAATATTGATAAAACACACATCCAGATGCGTATGCTTAACACAGGTAAGGGGCCAGCAGTCCGTGCATTACGTGCACAGGCTGATAAAGTCCTTTACCAGAGTGAAATGAAGAAAACGATTGAAGAACAGGAAAATCTTACACTCTTGCAGGGGATGGTTGAGCAGCTAATCGTTGAAGATGGAGTATGTAAGGGCGTGATCACGAAAACCGGTGCAGAGTATGAAGCTAAATCTGTGGTCCTTACAACAGGTACATTTATGCGAGGACGTGTTATTATTGGGGATCTTTCCTATGAAAGTGGACCAAATAACATGCAGCCTTCTGTTAATTTATCATACCATTTGCAGGACCTTGGATTTGATATGGTACGCTTTAAGACAGGTACACCGCCGCGTATAAACAATAAATCCATTGATTATAGCAAAACGGAAATTCAGCCAGGCGACGAAAAGCCGCGTGCCTTTTCCTATGAAACAACAGAATTTATTACAGATCAGCTGCCTTGCTGGTTAACGTATACAGGAGAAGAGACGCATAAGCTGATTAACGACAACCTTCACCGTTCTCCGATGTATTCGGGTATGATTGAAGGTACAGGACCTCGTTATTGTCCATCTATTGAGGATAAAATTGTTCGTTTCAACGATAAACCACGTCATCAAATTTTCCTTGAGCCTGAAGGACGTAATACAAAGGAAGTTTATGTGCAGGGACTATCTACAAGTCTTCCTGAAGATCTGCAGCGTCAAATTCTTAAAACAGTACCGGGTCTAGAAAATGTTGAAATGATGCGTGCGGGATATGCGATCGAATACGACGTTATTGTACCTACGCAGCTATGGCCTTCACTCGAAACAAAGACGGTCAAGAACCTCTTTACTGCAGGACAGTTAAATGGTACTTCTGGTTATGAAGAGGCTGCAGGTCAGGGAATCATGGCAGGGATTAACGCTGCACGTAATGCACAGGAACGTGAGGCTGTTATTCTCGATCGTTCGCAAGGGTATATCGGCGTCTTAATCGATGATCTTGTAACGAAAGGGACGAATGAACCTTACCGTTTATTAACATCACGTGCTGAATACCGCTTGCTTCTTCGTCATGATAATGCAGACTTAAGACTTACTGAAATCGGCTATGAGATTGGTATGATTTCTAAGGAACGTTATGATCGTTTCCTTGCTAAAAAAGATATGATTGAAAAAGAAATAAAACGTCTTGAATCGATCGTCATTAAACCGGGTGAAAAGGTGAATGCAGTCCTTCCAGAAAACAGCACAGAGTTGAAGGAAGCCCTACATGCAGCTAACCTGCTTAAGCGACCAGAAGTCACATATGATGCGATTAAGACACTAGCACCAGCGGAAGTAGAAGTTCCAGAAGATGTTGCTGAACAAGTTGAGATTCAGATTAAATACAGTGGCTATATTAATAAAAGTCTTCAACAAGTAGAACGTATGAAGAAGATGGATGAGAAGAAGATTCCAGACGCGATTGATTTCTATGCGATTAACGGCCTTGCGAATGAGGCGAAGCAAAAGCTTGATGAAGTACGTCCGCTCTCAATAGGTCAAGCGTCTCGTGTGTCCGGTGTCAATCCAGCTGATGTTTCAATTTTACTTGTCTATATTGAGCAGGGTAAGATCGCAAAGGTTGCAAAATAATGGATAAAGCGGGGGAGCTATGAACGAACAACAGTTTCAGGAGCAGTTAATGGAGAAAGGGATCACACTTTCTCCTGAACAGCTTCATCAATTTCAAACATACTATAAGATCCTAGTTGAATGGAACGAGAAAATGAATCTGACGGCTATTATAGAAAAAGAAGAAGTATATGAAAAGCATTTCTTTGACTCTATTATGGCCGCGTTCTCATTTGATTTCTCTTCTAATTATCACATTTGCGATGTAGGGGCTGGGGCAGGGTTCCCAAGCCTTCCTATCAAAATTTGCTTTCCACACTTAAACGTCACCATTGTCGATTCACTTAATAAACGGATTGGCTTTTTGGAACATCTATCATCCGAGTTAAAGTTATCGAATGTATCGTTCTTCCACGATCGTGCAGAATTATTTGGGAAAAATAAATCACATCGGGAAAAGTACGATGTAGTAACAGCAAGGGCTGTTGCGCGCATGTCAGTTCTTGGTGAATTGTGCTTGCCCCTTGTAAAGCAAGGTGGATATTTTGTCGCTTTAAAAGGTCCCAATGTCGAAGAAGAACTCGAATCTGGTAAACAGGCGATTACGTTACTAGGTGGGGAAGTAGAAGAACTTGATACGCTGACCCTTCCAGGTGAAAAAAGCGAGCGAAACATTGTAACGATTAAAAAAATAAAAGCGACACCAAAAAAATATCCAAGAAAGCCAGGCACACCAAATAAAAATCCTTTATAATAGAAATGGACTGCATTTGAACGGAAAAGTGTTTCGCATGGAACACTGCTACGATGGAAGGATTTATGTTTTATAGCAACGAATCAGTTAAGGAGTCGATTAAAGGTGGTGTTAGGCGATGAAGCATACGTTTTCACGTCTTTTCGGTTTGAACGATGAGAAAAACGAGACGATGGAAGTAGAACAAGAGGAAGTGAAGCAGCTTCTAGTAGATGAAATCATTCCGAACCGTTTCCAACCTCGAACAATTTTTATAGATGAGCGAATTGCTGAACTATCTCAAACCATTAAGACCCATGGAATTATTCAGCCAATTGTGGTGAGAGAACGTGAAGGAAAGTATGAAATTATTGCCGGGGAGCGTCGATGGAGAGCTGTTAAAAAGCTTGGATGGGAACGAATTCCTGCTATTATTAAAGAATTTAATGATTCACAAACGGCATCAATAGCCCTGATCGAGAACCTGCAGCGAGAGGAACTAACTGCTGTAGAAGAAGCGATGGCTTACGCACAACTTATTGAACTTCATGATTTAACTCAGGAAAGTCTTGCCCAGCGTCTCGGCAAAGGTCAATCAACCATTGCTAATAAGCTCAGGTTATTAAAATTGCCTGAACCTATTCAGCAAGCGCTGCTACAGAAGAAGATTACGGAGAGACATGCTAGAGCTCTCATACCGCTCAAGAACCCTGAGAACCAGGTTAAGGTTCTTGCAGAAGTGCTTGAGAAGCAGTGGAATGTAAAGCAGACGGAAGAACGTGTTGTACGTATGCTTGAGGGTACCGTCCCTAAGCCAAAGCCAAGAAAGAAATCTGTTAGTAAAGACATGCGTTTAGCTGTGAATACGATCCGTCAATCACTCGATATGGTCACTGAAACTGGATTAATGATTGATACGGACGAAGAAGACCACGATGAATATTATCAATTCACCATACGCATTCCTAAAAAGAAGTGAAACTCATCCATTCGGGTGAGTTTTTTGTATCAACAGGTGATTTTCTTTCATTTGAATCAGTTTTACAGATATGGATTATTTTTAAAATGACATCCACTCGATTTTAAAAATGATAAAATGAGAGAAAGAACTGCTTTTGAAGAGAGTGGGTGACATCTTGGCAAATATCATTGCTGTAGCGAATCAAAAAGGCGGGGTTGGAAAGACGACAACGTCGGTGAATATAAGTGCATGTCTCGCTTATCTTGGAAGGAAAGTTTTGCTTGTTGATATTGATCCTCAGGGAAATGCTACAAGTGGTGTTGGAATTGAAAAAGGGGGAATAGAACATTGTGTTTATAATATTCTCGTAGACGATATGGAAGCTGAAGATATCATCCAGGAGACAATTGTAGAAAATCTTCATGTTATTCCTTCAACTATTCAGCTTGCTGGTGCAGAAATTGAGCTTGTTCCGACCATTTCCCGGGAATTAAGGTTGAAACGAGCGCTAACGAAAGTTGAAAAAAAATATGATTATATTATAATAGATTGTCCTCCTTCACTTGGGTTGTTAACGATCAATTCTCTCACGGCTGCGAACGCAGTACTAATTCCTGTGCAGTGTGAATACTATGCGCTTGAAGGATTGAGTCAGCTGTTAAATACGGTTCGACTCGTGCAGAAACATTTAAATACCGATTTGAAAATTGAAGGTGTTCTGTTAACAATGCTTGATGCGAGGACGAATCTCGGCATTCAGGTAATCGAGGAAGTTAAAAAATATTTTCAAGAGAAAGTATACCGAGCTATTATCCCCCGTAATGTGCGATTAAGCGAAGCACCAAGTCACGGGAAACCAATTATTGTATACGATCCAAAATCTCGAGGCGCCGAAGTATATTTAGAACTTGCAAAGGAAGTGTTAGACAATGGCTAATCGTGGATTGGGGAAAGGGATTAACGCGTTATTCCCTTCTCAGAATGAGGACGAAATCGTCAAAGAAATCCCCATCAGCGATCTGCGCCCAAATCCATATCAACCGAGAAAAACATTTCACAAAGAAGCAATTGAAGAATTAAGTACGTCTATTCAAACATTTGGTGTACTTCAACCATTGATTGTCAGACAGAGCATCAAGGGATATGAAATCGTGGTCGGAGAAAGAAGATATCGTGCATCAAAGGAAGCGGGACTTAAAACAGTTCCTGCTGTTGTGAAAGAGTTATCGGACCAGAAAATGATGGAGATTGCGCTGATTGAAAATCTTCAGCGAGAAAATTTAAATCCAATTGAAGAAGCGCTAGCTTACCAGAAATTGATGGAGAAAACGGAAGTAACACAGGAGGAGCTTGCTAAGCGTCTCGGTAAAAGCAGGCCACACCTAACGAATTTTCTCCGCTTGCTTCAGCTTCCTTCAGATGTACAGAATTATATCTCGGAAGGAATGCTTACAATGGGGCATGGTCGTGCTCTTCTTGGACTGAAGAAAAAAGATGATAGAAAGCCTCTAGCTGATCGAGTAGTAAAAGAAAAAATGAACGTCAGGCAATTGGAGCAGTTGATTACGCAATTGAATGAAAATGTTTCACGTGAAACTAAGAAAGATGAAAAGCCTGATCCTTTTCTTAAAGAAAAGGAAAATCGTCTTCGAGAACGGCTTGGCACTTCTGTGTCGATAAAAAGATCCAAGAAAAAAGGGAAAATTGAAATTGAATTTTTCTCTGAAGAAGACCTTGCTCGAATTCTTGATGTAATTGAAAAAGAAGGTAATTAATAAAAAGCATAAACTGGGACGCAGTTTATGCTTTTATTATACAATTGACATAAAATTTGAGGTGTTTATGTGATATATCTAGATCAAGCAGCTTCATCTTTTCCAAAGCCACCTGAAGTCGTTCAAGCCATGACAGAAGCTATAACCGAGTACGGAGCAAACCCTGGAAGAGGCGGTCATGCGCTATCGAAGCGTGCTGATGATACGATTCGCCGTACCAGAGAGCAGTTGGCAGCGTTTTTTGGGTTTGATCTTCCTGATCGGGTTTGTTTTACATCGAATGCAACGAGTGCCCTTAATCAGGCTATAAAGGGGTTTCCGTTTGTAGAAGGAGATCATGTTCTAACAACTTCTTTCGAACATAATTCGGTCCGTCGTCCACTTGAATACATGAAGAAAACAACCGGTATCGTGATTGACTATGTAAATACAGGTGAATCGGAATGGTTTGATCTGGAGGCTTTCAAGAGCAATATTACCGATCAAACGAAAATGATTGTCATAACTCACGGGTCAAATTTAACTGGAAAAAAACTTCCACTAGATGTGATTGGCGCAGTGGCTCGGCAGAAACAGATTCCATTTCTTGTTGATGCTTCTCAAACGGCAGGTGTCCTACCTATTCACATGAAAGAAATGAACATTGATATGCTCGCATTCCCCGGTCATAAAGGTTTACTTGGTCCTCAGGGAACGGGAGTCTTAATCGTTGGGGAGGGAATTGAACTTACTCCATTACACCATGGTGGAACAGGAAGTCGTTCTGAATTAATTGACCAGCCTGATCTTCTTCCAGAACGACTGGAAAGCGGCACACTGAATACACCGGGCATTGCTGGATTATTGGCTGGTCTTGAAGCAGTAAAGCGGATGGGGCTCGATACGATAAGTGAGCACGAAGACCGCCTTGTTTCGCAGCTGATCAATGGATTGAAGAAGATCGATTTTGTTCACATTTATGGTCCTGAGCATGATCGCCTTGGTGTAGTACCGTTTACGATAGCGGGAATTGATAGTCAGGAAATAGCGATTATTCTTGATCAACATTACAACATAGCTGTACGAGCAGGCCTGCATTGTACGCCTCTAGGCCATGAATCTATTGGAACAATTGAGCATGGCACGGTTCGATTAAGCGTAGGACCTTACAATACAAAAGAAGAAATTGAAAAAGTGATCCGGGCAATCGCTCAAATAGTAGAAGGTTACTTTGGCTGAGGAGAGGTAGTATGGTGATTTTAGGTACTGTTGTAAATGGCGTGGCGATTATAGCAGGTTCATTGATTGGGACGATTAGCAGCAAAATACCAGAACGGATGAAAACGACGATCATGCAGGGGCTTGCCCTCGTTATCGTCGTCATTGGTCTGCAAATGGCGATGAAGAGTGAACAGTTTCTTATCGTCATTGGTAGCCTGGTTCTTGGTGGAATGCTGGGTGAATACTGGAATCTTGAAGGGAAGCTTGGCAAAGTAGGGAAATGGATTGAGAGAAAAACTGGAGCTACAGCAGAGGGAAGTGTTGCACAAGCTTTCGTAACTGCTACCCTTGTTTATGTAGTCGGGGCGATGGCGATTCTGGGGGCGCTTGATAGCGGGCTTCGAAATGATCACTCGATTCTTTATACAAAGTCGCTGATAGATGGTTTCACAGCCATCATATTTACAGCAACACTTGGGTATGGTGTGTTGTTTTCCGCTTTTCCAGTTATGATTTACCAGGGGTTAATTGCTTTATTTGCCTCCCAAATTAATCGATTCGTCCCACAGGTCCTCCTTGACGCCTTTATAACTGAGATTACATCAGCGGGAGGAATCATGATCCTAGCTATTGGTTTAAATTTACTCGGCATTATTAAAATTAGGGTAGCAAACTTTCTTCCAGCCCTTTTAGTAGCGGCCGGGCTAGTTACCCTGGTTCATCTGGCTCCGTCTTTATTTTAAAAAAACCCTTTCCGGGTAAAAGATTCCAGGAAAGGGATTTTTTTATGGGAGCTGGAGCAGGTCGTCTCCCCAGGTTGAACGTTTTTTTCTCTCTGGATGTATATCACTTGCATAAGCTTCAAGTGCTTGATGAAGGCTTAGAGCCATGATATCTGCCATTTTCATGACAAGATTCAATCGTGTGTTTTGCAAAACAAAATACTCCATAAATCCACTTACATTCACAATCCCGGTTAAATGGATTGCTCCTACCTCAGGAAGTTCCTTTTTCACTCCGGCACCTGGTTTAACAGGTCCCTCTCCTGCTGTAATAATCCCTACTGAATGAAGGCGTCCAAGACAGGCATCAATCCCGATGATAAACGGGTTTCGATGCTGTTGATCAATCGTGTCCATCACCTCATTTAAATTTACAGCATGAACAGGAGACTCGAGCGTACCATATACCGTAGCCTCTAGCTTGAGCTCTTGTAATTTGCTTCCAACAAGAGGACCGAGTGCATCCCCCGTTGAGCGATCCGTACCGATACAGACAATTACAATGGAATCCGCTTTTCGCTCTGGTAGCAGAAGGGAAACCCTCTCACTAAGTGTTTGTATAGCAAGAGTATCCTCATGATGGATTCGATAAGCAGCAGGCTTTTTTTGAAAAAACTTGTCTCGAAGATTCATAGGATTCTCTCCTTTGTAATAGTAGTAACAGTATACGGAATCTTTAAGCGATCTATACATAAAGCTACAGATTTTACTTGTTATTTGCTTCATTCGCTAAGCAAATTGACTGAGGAGGGAATGCCATGTGGAGCGGTGGATTCAAATGGCTGTTTCTTATATTAGGAACGATGATTGGTGCAGGATATGCGTCTGGGAGGGAATTATGGCAATTTTTTGGACATGAGAGCGTTCTAGCAATTGCCTTATTTACAGTGATGTTTTCGATTTGTTGCTATGTGATTATGAAAATAAGCTTTGAAACAAATTCTAGCCACTACATTCCAATTCTAGAGCGATTGGTTGGGAAAAGACTAACAGGAATTTATGATGTGCTGATTATTCTTTATTTATTTACAACAACGATTGTCATGTTTGCAGGAGGCGGCGCTACAATGGAAGTTGTCCATTTGCCATACTGGTTGGGTATTGGCATTCTTGCCGCCCTTGTTATTGTGCTCTTCTTCTGGGATATAAACGGTATGCTCTCAATGAATGCATTGATTCTCCCTTTACTTATTCTCCTCTTACTTGCCGTGCTTATTCTTTTTATTAACTCTAACGAGAATGCGATGCTTTTTGATTTGGCTAAACAATCGAACTGGCCGGCGGCATTCACCTTCACGGCTCTTAATATTCTGCCTCTTGTAGCGGTTCTTTCAGCTGTTGGTCATCAAATTAAATCAAAAGGAGAAATCTGGATTGCAAGTATTGGGAGTGGCATCATTCTAGGAGGGGTTTCATTTCTCTATAATCAATCACTAATTCAAGTAGCACATGATTTACTCGTCTATGAAATTCCTTTATTCGCGATTTTGAAAAACTATCCGTATTATATGATTCTCATTATGTCAGTATTGTTATGGTCAGCGATCTACACAACAGCAGTGAGTGGTGTTTTTGGACTGACCGCAAGATTCCGAGATATACTCGGTCTTCCTTTATGGGTTATTGCCTTTCTAGTAGTAGCAATTATGCTTCCATTTACAACATTTGGTTTTTCAACACTAGTTGGTTTTTTATACCCTCTATACGGGGTTCTTAATCTCTATATTTTAGCATCTATCTTGATTTTCCCGGTTCTAAAAAGGTATGATTTGTTATCATAACACTAAAAACTGGGAGGGATGATGGGTGGATTGGTTAGAGCCAATTTGGAGAACTGCCTACGATTATTTATCCAATCGTGAGCTCTGGATTAACCTATCAGCCAGCACGCTTAAAATTATTGCTATTTTGGTCGGGACATGGATTTTTCTTCGAATCGCAAAATCAGCTCTTAGTCAAATATTTGCCATTCGTTTAAAAAGTCCTCTTCGATTATCGGAACGAAGAGAAGCTACGCTCATTCGATTAATCGAAAATATCCTGACATATGCAACTTATTTTATTGCTCTGGTCATGATTTTAAGTGAGTTTGAAGTGGATGTACGAACGTTAATAGCTGGGGCTGGAGTTGTGGGTCTAGCCGTTGGTTTTGGTGCTCAAAACCTTGTCCGTGACATTATCACTGGCTTTTTTATCATTTTTGAAAAACAATTCTCTGTAGGTGACTATGTTCGCATTTCTGGAATCGAAGGGTTTGTGGAGGAGATCGGTTTACGTGTCACGAAAATTAAAAGCTGGACAGGAGAACTCCACATTCTACCGAATGGTAATATTAATCAAGTGACGAACTACTCGATTCATAATAGTGTTGCTGTAGTGGATGTTAGCATCGCTTATGAAGAACAAATACAAGAAGCAGAAGAAATTATTATAGAGTTGATGGACGAGCTTTATAAGAAGTTTGATGCCATGATCGTAAAACCGGAGTATCTTGGTGTACAAACACTCGGCCCTTCAGAGGTTGTTCTCCGAATTATTTCAGAAGTGCAACCAATGGAGCATTGGGCAATCGGCCGTGAAATCCGTAAAGAAGTCAAGCAGCGCCTTGATGAGAGAGGAATTGAAATACCATTCCCTCGCGTTGTCATGTACCAGCGTGATCAACAGGTGAAGTGAAAGAAAAAGCATAAAGGGGTGGATCCTGATGTCTGAGAAAGAATTTGGTTTAAAAGACGTAGTTGAAATGAAAAAAGCTCATCCTTGTGGTGAGAATCGCTGGAAAGTCATTCGAATGGGGGCGGACATACGGATAAAATGTCTTGGATGTGAGCACAGCGTAATGCTGCCCCGAAAAGAGTTTTCTAGAAAACTCAAAAAAGTTCTTGAGCATGCTGAATCCTGACCGTCCTTATAAGGGCGGTCTTTTTCGATGAAAGCTAAAGGAGGAAGCTTGTTTTTTTGCATTTCCATCTCTATAATTGACAAGGTATGTCGTTTGTTGAACAAGATCACATTGACCGTTTAATGGCTAATTCAGCCGTGCTTATAAAATAACGCCTATTAAGGCAGATACGTTGAAGGAGTGACCGAGATGGCATTAACCACCGGTATTGTAGGACTTCCAAATGTTGGGAAGTCAACATTATTTAACGCAATTACGCAGGCTGGAGCGGAATCAGCTAACTATCCATTCTGTACGATTGATCCGAACATTGGAATTGTTGAAGTTCCAGACGAGCGTCTTCAAAAATTAACAGAGCTTGTAAAGCCAAAGAAAACCGTTCCAACTGCTTTTGAATTTACTGATATTGCAGGAATTGTAAAAGGAGCCAGCAAAGGGGAAGGTCTAGGTAATAAATTCCTTTCACACATTCGTCAGGTTGACGCGATTTCCCAAGTTGTTCGCTGCTTTGACGATGAAAATATTACGCACGTATCTGGTAAAGTAGATCCGATTTCTGATATTGAAACAATTAATCTTGAGCTAGTGCTTGCTGATCTTGAATCAGTTGATAAGCGCATTGCTCGTGTTCAAAAAATGGCGAAGCAAAAAGACAAGGAAGCACTAGCTGAGTTTAACGTTCTTACGAAGCTGAAGGAAGCGTTCGAAGAAGAACTGCCTGCTCGTAGTGTGGAATTAACAGAAGAAGAAGAGAAGATTGTTTACGGGCTTCACCTATTAACGAAAAAGCCGGTTCTTTACGTTGCAAACGTTGATGAAGATGATCTTCTTGACCCTTCTGACAACGAGTATGTTGCTAAGGTTCGTGAATATGCTGCGAAAGAAGGTGCTGAAGTTATCGTTGTATGTGCGAAAATCGAGTCTGAACTTGCAGAGCTTGATGGTGAAGAGAAAGACGCATTTCTTGAAGATATCGGCATCTCTGAGCCAGGCTTAAACAAATTAATCCGTGCTTCATATGATCTCCTTGGTCTTGCTACTTATTTTACTGCAGGTGAACAGGAAGTACGGGCATGGACATTCCGTCTTGGAATGAAAGCTCCTCAAGCAGCGGGAATTATCCATACAGATTTTGAACGTGGCTTTATTCGAGCTGAAATTGTCGCTTATGATGACCTTGTTAATGCAGGCACAATGGCAGTTGCAAAGGAAAAAGGAAAAGTACGTCTTGAAGGAAAAGAGTACATCGTGAAAGACGGAGATGTTATCCATTTCCGCTTTAACGTATAAATAGAATTTCAACTTGCTAATAGAGAGCTAATTTGGTATAATCTAAAGCTGTGAGTAATTATCTTTGTATACTTACTCCTTGCTCTTATTTAAGAGCCGTTAGACCAAAAGGAGGTGAACGGAATGCGTAACTACGAAATTATGTACATTATCCGTCCAAACATTGAAGAGGATGCACAGAAAGCTCTTGTTGAGCGTTTCAACGGAATCCTTACAGACAATGGTGCGGAAATTAATGAAGCTAAAGAAATGGGTAAGAAGCGTCTTGCTTATGAAATCGAGAATTTCAACAGCGGGATCTACATGCTTCTTAACATTAACAGTAATACTGAAGCGATTGAGGAATTCAGCCGTTTGATGAAAATCAACGACGATGTTCTTCGTTTCATGACGATCAACCTAGAAGAAGCTAAAAAGTAATTGTTCTATAAATAGGAGGGGTTCTGATGCTGAATCGCGTCGTATTAGTTGGACGTTTAACAAAAGACCCTGAATTGCGTTATACCCCTAGTGGCGTAGCGGTTGCGAACTTCACACTTGCTGTGAATCGCCCGTTTACGAATCAGCAGGGAGACCGCGAAGCTGATTTTATCAACATTGTTGTATGGCGCAGACAGGCAGAAAATGCAGCCAATTTCTTGAAAAAAGGCAGCCTTGCTGGTGTAGATGGACGAGTTCAGACTCGCTCTTATGATAATAGCCAGGGACAGCGTGTGTTTGTGACAGAAGTGATGGCTGAAAGCGTCCAATTTCTCGAGCCTAAAGGTGCAAACCAGGGCGGTGGCGGAAGCGGCAACAGTAGTAACTACGGTGGCGGCAACCAAAACAGAGAAACCGGCGGTTACGGGAATCAGAACCAAAATCGTGATAACAACCGTGATCACTCCAATTTTGGAGATGACCCGTTTGCGAGCGATGGCAAGCCAATCGACATTTCAGATGATGACTTGCCGTTCTAATACTCTCTGTTTCGAGCGGTGAAAACAGAGAACGAATTTTAAATGCAAAGGAGGTAACTACCCATGGCAAGACCAGGTGGACGCAGAGGTCGTCGTAAAAAGGTTTGTTTCTTCACAGTAAACAAAATCACTTACATCGACTATAAAGATGTAGATCTTCTTAAACGCTTCGTATCTGAGCGTGGAAAAATTCTTCCACGTCGTGTAACAGGTACTAGCGCTAAATACCAACGTCAATTGACTCGTGCGGTTAAACGTGCTCGTCAAATGGCTTTACTACCATACGTACTTGGTGAGTAAGCTGAACAAAAAGCAGCAGGATTTCTCCTGCTGCTTTTTTCTATGCACTTCCTTCATAAAAGCTTAATGTTTGATTCATTAAAATATTGGCTTCATGGGCCTTTCTTTCTGAATTTCAGGATATGTGGTTTATCTTCTCTGCAAGATAGGGTATATGTACTTTACAAGAAACCAATGGGAGGAAAACCACTCATGAAGAGCGTAGAAACAAAGACAATTACATTAACTAATCAACTTAGCATGAATTCACTCATTTCATTTGTGAAACAGGCAAAGTCATTTGATAGTCACGTATCCCTGTATCGAAATGGATATAGCATTAATGGAAAGAAACTATCAAGCGTGATCACGTTTAATTTAACAGTGAAAGAAAATGATTCTATTCTGATCATCACAGATGGTGTAGATGCTTCTCATGCATCAGAACACTTAATTGAATGGCTTAAGAAAGAAATGGATCTTCTTGCAGAGCAAACACTCTCTCCTATGTAATACATATAGGCTGTTGAATAAACAGACTGTTTTTATTGCCATCTATTCCTGAAATATTTGCTGAAACGGGCAGAAATTCTTACGATGTAGTAAGGAGATCTGAGCCCGTTTTTTGATGCGGTAAAGTCCGATGATTCAGATTATTAGGTTCTTTAATCTTCCATTCAAACTTATTGTTTGCATTTTTAAGGTATGAAATTTTACTGTCCCTTTCGAGTGGGATAGAATAGAGACTGGTAGCTTTTAGAGCCTGAGAGTTTTTAAAGGTTTTTGCTCTAGCTGCAGTGGCCAGGTCCTCGATCGCTTCACCCTTCAATCAGAACACAAAAGGCGTGTTCATATGGAAGGGCTCCAGCGCTTGTCGGACCTAACCGGCCGCTTCCGCTTTACTGATCTAGCTGCAGTGGCCAGACCCTCTGTCACTTCACCATCCAACTCGAACACAAAGAACGTGTTCAAATTGGAAGGCTCCAGTGCCTGACGGGTCTAACCGGCCACTCCCGCTTTTTACTGCTCTAGCTGCAGTGGCCAGGTCCTCGATCGCTTCACCCTTCAATCAGAACACAAAAGGCGTGTTCATATGGAAGGGCTCCAGCGCTTGTCGGACCTAACCGGCCACTTCCGCTTTATGAAAAGGATGGTAATTTTGAAAAATCAAACTGTTAAGCAGTTAGTTGAAGGGGCTGCGCTTGCGGCTGTGTTTGCTGTATTGTTTTTAATTTCTACTTATGTGCCTCTTCTTGGTTCGATTACGTTATGGACGTTGCCTTTGCCATTTATTTTGATGATTGTTCGAAATGGTCCTGGTAGTGGTTTTGTAATGTGGGGGGTTACGATTGTTATTGGATTTTTAGTTGCTGGTATCCCCTCGTTGATTGCCACACTGACATTTGGAATTGGAGGGCTTACGGCGGGATATTTGTATTACCTTCGTAAATCAGCACTTGCTGTTCTTATTGGAAGTAGTGTTGCCTACGTGGTGAGTCTGGTGCTTGTTTTTGTTTCTAGTATTTTATTAATTGGTCAAAATCCTGCTGATCTTGCGATGGAGATGTTGAATCAATCCATTCGACAGGCTGAGTATTTTTCCAATATGCTAGGACAGGAGAGTAATCAGTTTGAGATGCTTCGGGAACAAATCAGTGTTATCCGCTATCTTATTCCAACTGCGCTGGTAATGCTTGGTGTAGTGATTGCGCTTATTTCTCAACTTATTTCAGTTCCAGTACTGAAAAGAGTAGGGGGATTTCAACCACCAGTATTTAAGCCAATACGAGAATGGGCATTTCCGAAGAGCTTTTTATGGTATTATTTAGTTGTTACCATTCTTATGATGGTTGGATTAGAAGAAGGATCAACTGCTTTTGTTGCTGCTATTAACGTTTACTCTATTTTAAACGCTCTTATTTTCGTGCAGGGACTAGCGGTTATTTATTTTTTTAGCCATCAAAGAAGGTGGCCAATTGTCGTGCCAATTCTATTAACTTTTCTCGGCTTCGCAATGACAACATTTGTTGTTATTATTGGTATTATTGATCTTGGTTTTGAACTGCGAAGGAGAATGAAATCATAGGTAGGAGCTGAAAATATGCCAAAGTTTTTAACGAAACGGTGGCATGGTTATCATGTGGTAGCCTTGTTCGTCATTTCTGTCCTGTTTATCGGCATCATCACCTATTATAATTGGATCCTTGGTATAGGGAGCGTAGTGGTTATGACGCTTCTTGTCTATACAGCCATTCGGGCGGAATCCATCTTCCAGGAAGCCCTTCGTAACTATGTCTCGACCCTCTCCCATCGAGTGAAAAAGGTTGGAGACGAAGCTTTAATGGAGATGCCGATTGGAATATTGCTGTATGATGAGGAATATCACATTGAATGGACTAATCCATATTTACCAACAATGATTGAAAATAATCAGTTGATTGGACATTCTCTTAATGATATTTCGGAGCAGATTATTCCATTTCTTAAATCGGAAACAACAGAAGAAGTTCTAACGATTAATGAACGTAAATACAAAACCTATTTTAAACAGGAAGAAAGACTGCTTTACTTCTTTGATGTGAGTGAAAAAGTTGAAATCCAACGTCTATATAATGAGGAAAAGACGGTTGTTGGAATTGTTTATCTTGATAACTACGAAGAGGTTACCCAGGGGCTCGGAGATCAGGTGAAAAGTAATTTAAACAGTGCGGTTACTTCCATCTTAAACAACTGGGCTGATGAACATGGTGTTTTTCTAAAACGAAGCTCTTCAGAAAAGTTCTTTGCTATTCTGAATCAAAAGATTCTACAAGAATTTGAGAAAAATAAATTCTCGATTCTTGATGAGGTTCGCGAGGCAACTTCCAAAGAAAATGTTTCGATTACGCTTAGTATCGGAGTTGGGAGCGGTCATAGTTCGCTGACTGAGCTTGGACAACTCGCTCAATCAAGTCTTGATTTAGCCCTGGGGCGCGGTGGTGACCAGGTAGCGATTAAACAAACAACCGGTAAGGTTAAGTTCTACGGCGGAAAAACAAATCCGATTGAAAAGCGGACAAGAGTTAGAGCACGTGTTATTTCACATGCGTTGCGTGAACTTGTTCTAGATAGTGATCAAGTTATCATCATGGGGCACAAAAACCCTGACATGGATTCCATTGGAGCTTCAATTGGGATCTTAAAAGTTGCTCAGGCCAATGGAAAAGAAGGCTCAATTGTTTACGATCAAAACCAGAAGACTAGTGGTGTATCGCGATTAATTGAGGAAATTGAAGGGAATGAGCAGCTGTGGGCTCGATTTATAGCTCCTGAAGATGCCCTTGAGAACTGTACGCCAAATACACTTCTCGTTGTCGTTGATACTCACAAACCATCTCTTGTAATGGAAGAACGACTTTTACAAAAGCTTGATCACGTTGTGGTCATAGACCATCATCGACGCGGCGAAGAATTTATTGAGGATCCTGTCCTCGTTTATATGGAACCATATGCCTCATCTACGGCAGAACTTGTGACCGAGCTCTTTGAATATCAACCCAAACGGCTTAAAATGGACATTATGGAAGCGACAGCACTGCTGGCTGGTATCATTGTCGATACGAAGAGCTTCACGCTCAGGACGGGCTCCAGGACGTTTGACGCTGCCTCTTATTTGAGAGCGCACGGCGCTGATACGGTTCTTGTTCAGGAATTTCTAAGAGAAGATATTGCACAATATATTCGCAGGGCTAAAATCATCGAAAAAGCCCATATCTATCGCAACGGTATCGCGATAGCGCTCGGAGAAAAAGATCAAACCTATGATCAGGTTTTGATAGCACAGGCGGCAGATACACTGCTTTCTATGAGTGGAGTCATCGCATCTTTCGTTATATCCAAACGAAATGATGGTAAAATCAGCATCAGTGCAAGGTCTCTTGGTGAAGTAAATGTCCAGATTATTATGGAAGGCCTTGACGGTGGTGGGCATTTAACAAATGCTGCCACACAACTCGATTCAGGATCGATTGAAGAAGCAGAACGCCTGCTTAAAGAAACAATCGATGACTATTTAGAAGGGGGCGAAGAAGAATCATGAAAGTGATTTTTTTAGAAGACGTAAAAGGCAAAGGTAAAAAAGGTGAAGTGAAAAATGTAGCGGACGGATATGCCCGGAATCACCTGTTAAAGAATAATCTTGCAGTTGAAGCGAATAATGCAAATATGAAGACGCTAAAAGCAAAACAGCGCAGTGACGATAAGAAAGCACAGGAAGAGCTGGATGAAGCAAAGGCACTTAAGGAAACAATTGAAAGTCTTGAAGTGGAGTTACAGACAAAATCAGGTGAAGGTGGTCGATTGTTCGGCTCCATCACAAGCAAGAATATCGCCGAAGAGCTTAAGAAACAGAACATCAAAGTCGATAAGCGTAAAATCGAATTAGATGAACCAATCCGTTCCCTCGGTTACACAAATGTACCCATTAAATTGCACCATGATGTAACAGCAACTGTTAAAGTACACGTGGTAGAGCAATAATAGGTGATCACGGGTGGAAAATAGCGAAAAACTCAGGGGGAAAACAACATGAGTGATTTATTTGCTGATCGTACGCCACCTCAAAATATTGAAGCGGAACAAGCAGTCATAGGTGCTGTGTTCCTTGAAATCGATGCCCTTACAACAGCTACGGAATTACTCCAACCGGAGGACTTTTATCGAGCGGCGCATCAGAAGATCTTTTCTGTCATGATTGAGCTCTCCGAAAAAGGAGAGCCAGTCGATCTTGTTACAGTGACATCTGAGCTCCAGGATCGGAAGCTTCTTGAAGAGATTGGTGGAGTATCCTATCTAAGTGACCTGGCCAACTCCGTTCCAACAGCTGCAAACGTTGAATATTATTCAAAAATTGTGGAAGAAAAGTCCATTCTTAGACGACTAATACGAGCGGCGACGGATATTGCATCTGATGGATATGCGAAAGAAAATGAGATTGAGAACCTTCTTTCAGAAGCTGAAAAATCAATTATGGAAGTATCCCAGCGGAAAAATACCGGTGCGTTTATTTCGATTAAAGATGTTCTTGTCACAGCATACGACAATATTGAACTTCTTCAGAATAGCACAGGAGATATTACAGGGATCCCTACAGGATTTTCGGAGCTTGATCGCATGACGGCAGGTTTTCAGCGAAATGACTTGATCATCGTAGCTGCACGTCCTTCAGTAGGTAAAACAGCTTTTGCACTTAATATAGCGCAAAACGTAGCAACGAAGACCGATGAAAACGTTGCGATCTTTAGTCTTGAAATGGGTGCCGAACAACTCGTCATGCGTATGTTATGTGCTGAAGGAAATATTGATGCACAGCGCCTGCGTACAGGTGGTTTAACTGGAGATGATTGGCAGAAGCTAACAATGGCAATGGGAAGCCTTTCTAATGCAGGGATCTATATCGATGATACACCGGGTATTCGAGTAGGAGACATTCGCGCTAAGTGTAGACGCTTGAAGCAGGAGAAGGGCCTTGGCATGATCCTCATCGATTACATGCAGTTAATCCGTGGTGACGGATCGATAGAAAACCGTCAACAGGAAGTTTCTGAAATATCCAGATCCTTAAAAGGGATTGCACGTGAACTCGAAGTGCCCCTTATTTCTCTCTCGCAGCTTTCTCGTGGAGTTGAATCAAGACAGGATAAACGTCCGATGATGTCTGATATTCGTGAGTCAGGAAGTATTGAGCAGGATGCGGATATTGTCGCCTTTTTATATCGTGATGATTATTATGATAAAGAATCCGAGAATAAAAACATCATCGAAATTATCATTGCAAAGCAGCGAAATGGTCCGGTAGGTACTGTGGAGCTAGCGTTTGTGAAAGAGTATAATAAATTCGTTAACCTCGAGCGGCGTCACGATGAGAGTGACATGCCACCAGGTGCGTAGAAAAAGCCTCTGTTTGGAGGCTTTTTCTATTGTACATACTTAGTAGGGGTGAAAAATCAAGATCCTAGAGGTCCAATTAAACATTTAAATAACGAACGTAATTTTATTTTCATATATTATTGTTCGGGTTTGTTGACTTAGAAGCGTCTAATTGGTACACTTACCCTGGGTTTTTTAAAAAAGAAGCATGCTTCGCCGAATAAATTCGACAGAAGCATCTGGAGGTGCTCAAATGCCATCAGTAGTTGTGGTAGGAACACAGTGGGGCGATGAAGGTAAAGGAAAGATTACAGATTACCTCTCTGAAAATGCAGAAGTTGTCGCTCGTTATCAAGGCGGGAACAATGCAGGACATACGATTGTATTCGATGACACTAAATACAAGCTTCACTTGATTCCCTCAGGAATTTTCTATGATGATAAAATTTGTGTAATCGGAAATGGAATGGTTGTTGATCCGAAGGCTATTCTCGAAGAACTGTCATATTTACATGAGCGCAATGTAAGTACAGACAACCTTCGCATTAGCAATCGTGCTCACGTTATTCTCCCTTACCATTTGAAATTGGACATTGTTGAAGAAGAGTACAAAGGTGACAATAAAATCGGCACGACTAAAAAAGGAATCGGTCCTGCTTACATGGATAAAGCAGCGAGAATCGGAATCCGAATTTGCGACCTACTCGATCGAGAAGTTTTTGAAGAGAAGTTAGAACGTAACCTTGCAGACAAAAACAGACTTTTAGAAAGAATGTATGAAGTGGAAGGATTCAAGAAGGAAGATATTCTTGAAGAGTACTATGCGTACGGACAGGAAATTGCAAAGTATGTGGTCGATACATCTGTTGTGTTAAATGATGCTCTTGATGAAGGTCGCCGTGTTCTCTTTGAAGGCGCTCAAGGCGTTATGCTTGATATCGATCAGGGAACATATCCATTCGTTACTTCTTCAAATCCAATTGCCGGTGGCGTTACAATTGGATCAGGAGTTGGCCCAAGTAAAATAAATCATGTTGTTGGTGTTTCGAAAGCGTACACCACTCGTGTCGGTGATGGCCCATTCCCAACAGAGCTTCATGATGAAGTGGGAGATCGAATTCGTGAAGTAGGTAATGAATACGGAACTACAACAGGACGTCCGCGTCGTGTTGGTTGGTTTGACAGTGTTGTCGTTCGGCATGCACGCCGTGTGAGCGGGATTACTGATCTTTCCCTTAATTCGATAGATGTTTTAACTGGAATTGATACACTTAAGATTTGTACAGCTTATAAGTACAAAGGTGAAATTATCGAAGAGTTTCCTGCGAGCCTCAAAGTGCTTGCTGAATGCGAGCCTGTTTATGAGGAAATGCCAGGTTGGACAGAAGATATTACGGGTGTCCATAACCTTGGAGAGTTACCTCCTAACGCCCGTCATTACATTGAGCGCGTTTCTCAGCTTACAGGTATACCTTTGTCCATTTTCTCAGTTGGACCTGATCGTAACCAAACAAATATGATTCGTGGCGTTTTTGCATAAACATATTAAGCCTGGCAGTTAATAGCTGCCAGCTTTTTTGTTCTTTTCATTTTAAATGAAAAAATTTCTATTCATCAGCAGAACAAGAATTCGAAAGGTGTTGGAAAATTCTGCGCAAATAAATATTTTGTGGTAAAATTGGTCTATCATATTGTTATGCTTTGATGAGGTGGGTTAATGAGTCGGAATAAAAGGCAGGTCTTCAGACAGCAGCTTGATGTCCCTTTAACTGCTAGAATGAGAGTAGTTAAAAAGGGTATGCAGGATGAACCAGAGTTTAATCATAAAATTTATATTCATGACATTGGTCTTGAAGGGATTGGTTTTTCAGTAGATACTGAAGTTCCAATGCATACTGATGTGGAATTCTCGATTAAATTAAACGATGAGCCGTTTCAAATTAGAGGTGAAGTTGTTTGGGGGAAACTAAATGATCCCAATGATCCAAATACAAGAGAAAGTCACATTTTTGGAGTGAAATTTTATCTCCAAACGGACAAGGAATCGTCCCTTATTTTTCAGGAAGTCAATCGCTTTGCCATCCAACGTCATCGCCGTAAGCAAGAAATTCGTGAAATGATGAAAGAGAGATTAAAAAAGCAGGCAGAGGGGTAAAGTAACAGAAGTCACACTTCATTCCTCACTTGTTTTTTAAATTCTTTTCAAAAGAAACCTTGCTTTTTCTAAATAGCAGTGATAAGATAAATCTTGTCGTCGTAATAAGACGCATATGACGAGCCATTAGCTCAGTTGGTAGAGCATCTGACTTTTAATCAGAGGGTCGAAGGTTCGAGTCCTTCATGGCTCACCATTTTCTTCTTTGAAAGAATTTGGATGAGGAAGAAACAGTGCACAGCATTTAGAAGCATGCACATTATTGATTCATTCATACCGTCGCGGGGTGGAGCAGTTCGGTAGCTCGTTGGGCTCATAACCCAAAGGTCGCAGGTTCAAATCCTGCCCCCGCAACCAATTTAAAAATTTTCACTACGTCGAATAAGCTTCCTAAGCTAAAATTTATTTGTAGTCCCTTTAGGGGCAACCTAAACTCATAGCTTGGTACCATTCCTTTCAATCGTAAGTGTACAAATAATATATACTGGTCTCGTGGTGTAGCGGTTAACATGCCTGCCTGTCACGCAGGAGATCGCGGGTTCGATTCCCGTCGAGACCGCCATTTAATCTATTAAATGGTTTGAATAATAGATTAAAAACTAATATGGCTCTGTAGCTCAGTCGGTAGAGCAGAGGACTGAAAATCCTCGTGTCGGCGGTTCGATTCCGTCCGGAGCCACCATGATTTTTTCAACTAGCAACGTACATATAAAGCATATCTCCTTCTGGAGATATGCTTTTTTCTTGCCTTTATATAGAAGTCCATGAAGAACCTTCCATTTTGTTACCATGCCCTGCCATGATCGTGACAAAAAGACTACGTTTTAATTACAGATTGAGTCATTATACCCAAATGCTATTCCATTTGTGATAAAGTGCGTATCGTGAGTAAAAAAGATAGTTTTAGCTAGTGCAGGAGGAAGAAGGATGCAAAGATTACCCATACGCCGTTTGTTTCACCTTTCTATCATTTTAACGACAGCTATCATGCTTTTCTCGATGGAACCAGCTGATGCTTCCGTCTATAATCTCATGAAACCTGTCTATCATGTTTATGTAGATGGTGAAAATATTGGTACGGTTGATAATAAAGATAAATTGAATGAAACGATAGATAAACTGAAGCAGGAAGAGAAAGGGGACGGACTGGTTCTTTCGCTTGAGAATGAAGTGAAAGTGGTACCTGAACGACTTTTTCGACCTTCTTATGATAATAATGAAGCGATAAAGCAATTAGAAGATGACCTGGCTTTTGTTGCTGAGGGATATGAATTGTCGCTTGGAAAAGAAAAAGTAGGTATTTTTGCTAGCGAAAAACAGGCAAAAAATGCGTTGTGGGCATACGCTAAGCCGTTTCTATCTGAAGATCACATCGAAAAGGTAGAAAGAATGACTAAAAATGAACTGCCAACGGGTAAGAAACGCTATCCTGCAGATGCCCTGGAATTCTCAGAAGCCGCTTCTATTGAAAAAATTGACGCTGCTCCACAAGATGTTTTGACTGAGGGTGAGGGTGTTTCTCGCCTCTCTAAAGGCTATAAAGAAGAATATATACATAGCGTGGAAGAGGATGAAACCCTAGAAGAACTCGCGAAGAAGTATGAAATGACAGAAGAGGAAGTAGTTGAGCTCAATGATCTTTCAGAGGATGAAGAATTAAATAAGGGAGATGAGCTTCAAGTTCTTAAGGAGAAACCGTTTGGTATGGTAGTAGAAACACTTCAATCCGTTGAAGATGAAGCGATTACCCATAAGACGGAAACAAAGAAAAGTAATTCGCTTTTAAAAGGTGAAAGAGAAGTCACGCAGACTGGGAAAGATGGAGAGAAATCTGTTACGTATCGCATTACCCGAGAGAACGGAAGAGTAGTAGCGAAGGACGTTGTGGAAGAAGAAGTAATGGTTGAGCCCGTAACAGAGGAGATAACGGTTGGAACGAAAGAAATCTCTTCCAAAGGAACAGGCTCGTTCGAGTGGCCGGCTGTGGGCGGTACAATTACTAGTAAACAGGGAGATCGCTGGGGCTCCTTTCATAAAGGAATAGACATTGCTGGCGTATCGGATAAAACGATCAGTACAGTGGACAATGGAACGGTTAAAGCGGCTGGAAAGAGAAGCGGCTATGGTAATCAAGTAACGATCAGCCATAACAATGGCTTGGAAACAACCTATTCACACCTTGCTTCCATTTCCGTATCAGTTGGTGACACCGTTCAGAAGGGTTCAAAAATAGGGATGATGGGAACCACAGGTAAATCTACTGGCATTCATCTTCACTTTGAAGTTTATAAAAATGGTGAACTGCAAAATCCAATGAAATATTTATAATTGAGAAACCTTCAGTGAAAGCTGAAGGTTTTCTTGTTGATCATTTCAAACAACTAATCGTGAGCTTAAAGCACGTTTTGCGTGACTCTAAAGAGGTGTCAGGTTTTCCAAATTGAAGTTAGGGGAAGGTCTCAGAGGAAGATCATAAATAAATGCTACATAATATGATAAAATAGACAAAATGATACATGTTTTTTACAACGTTTAAATGATATTGTCATATCAAAAAAGGAGCGTTCATAATGGACAAGAAAATTCTTGTTGTAGATGATGAAAAACCAATTGCAGATATATTGCAATTTAATTTAGAAAAGGAAGGGTTTACAGTTGTTTGTGCTTACGATGGCGATGAAGCGATTGCAAAAGTCGAAGAAGAGAATCCTGATATGATTCTTCTCGATATCATGCTTCCCCAACGGGACGGTATGGAAGTTTGTCGTGAGGTACGAAAGAAGTACGAGATGCCGATTATTATGCTGACGGCAAAGGATTCAGAAATTGATAAAGTGCTAGGACTTGAGCTTGGTGCAGATGATTATGTAACAAAACCGTTTAGTACGCGAGAGCTTATTGCACGTGTGAAGGCGAATTTAAGACGTCGCCAGCAGGAGCCTGAAAAAGAATCTTCAACTAACGCTTTAATCAAGGTTGGAGTTTTGACGATTCACCCTGATGCCTACCTTGTAACGAAGCGGGAAGAAACCATTGAATTGACTCATCGAGAGTTCGAGCTACTGCATTATTTATCGAAACATATTGGACAGGTCATGACCAGAGAGCATCTGCTTCAGACGGTATGGGGTTATGATTATTTTGGAGACGTAAGAACGGTGGATGTAACGGTACGTAGACTTCGTGAGAAGGTTGAAGATAATCCTAGTCACCCAACATGGATTATTACACGTCGTGGAGTAGGGTATTATATGCGTGAACCGGAACAGGAGCAGTAAAGCATAGATGGGAAAGGTTGGGTTTTTTAAGTCCATTCATTTTAAGTTTGCAATTGTATATGTACTACTCATTCTCATCGCTATCCAGTTTATATCGGTTTATTTTAACGATAAGCTTGAGGACAGGTTTCAGAAGAACTATATCACTTCGGTAAGAGACCGGGCTGAATTACTTGCTGACAATGTATCGGACCAGGTGAACAGTAAAAGTGATGAAGAGGAGAACACCATCACGAACTTAATCGCGAATTTCAGACAAAATGAAATTCGGCAGATTCAAGTTGTGAATTCATTAGGTCAGGTTGTTGGCACGCTTTATGATGAAGGGATCGAAGGAACGCGCTCTACCAATGATTATGTCAATAGTGCACTTAATGGTGTGCCTGATGAGGATATTTTAATTGATGAAGAAGGTGAACGGTTTTTTGCTTATAGCTATCCCATTACAGGGGAGACAAATACGACTGTAGGTGCCGTTTATATTCAAGCGAACATGAATCAGGTGTTTGAGCAGGCAGACGAGGTTAACAGTTTGTTAGCACAATCCGCGCTTATTGCCCTTGTCCTAACAGGTCTCTTAGGCATCGTCATTTCCAGGACGATTACCCGTCCGATTTCAGATATGCGGAAGCAGGCACTTGTTATGGCGCGTGGAGACTTTACTCGAAAGGTTAAAGTCTATGGAGAGGATGAAATTGGTCAGCTTGCCCTTGCATTTAACGATTTAACGAGAAGGCTTCAGGAAGCTAATGCAATTACTGAGGGTGAACGACGAAAGCTTACATCAGTCCTTGCGTACATGACTGATGGAGTGATTGCTACAGATCGCGAAGGTATGATCATCCTCATGAACGACCGTGCAGAAGAGATGATGAGTGTTTCACGTGAAACAGTTCTTGGAACTTCCTTAAATAAAATTCTTCAATTTTCGGAAGAGAAAACATGGGACGATGTTTACAATGGTCCAGATTCGATGATTTTAGATTTAAGCAATGATCATCAAACCTTTATTATTCGCGTCAATTTTTCAATTATTCACAAAGAGGATGGTCCAATTAACGGGTTGATTGCTGTGCTGCATGATATCACTGAACAGGAGCAATTGGAACAAGAGCGCAGGGAATTTGTTGTGAATGTATCCCATGAGCTCAGAACACCTCTAACAACGATGAGAAGCTACCTGGAGGCCCTTCAGGAGGGTGCCCTACAGGATCCTGAAATCGCTCCTCGTTTCTTGAGCGTTACGCAAAATGAAACGGAGAGAATGATTCGATTGGTCAATGATCTTCTTCAGCTTTCAAAAATGGATAAGAAGGAATATCGCCTGGAGTTTACTGAGGTTGATTTTGTTGAGATGTTTGATCACGTATTAGATCGCTTTGAAATGTCTAAACGTGAGAATATCAAGATTGTCAGACAGCTCCCACGCGTATCGATTTATACAAAAGTTGATAAAGATAAAATGACCCAGGTGCTTGATAATATTATTTCCAATGCAATTAAATATTCTCCAGATGGTGGTACGATAACAGCTCGCTGCTGGACGATAGGGAAGAAGATTCGTATAAGTATAAGTGACGAAGGCGTTGGAATTCCGAAGAACAACCTCTCCAAAATTTTTGATCGTTTCTATCGCGTCGATAAGGCACGCTCCAGGCAGTTAGGGGGAACTGGACTTGGACTTGCGATTGCGAAGGAAATGATCCATGCCCATCATGGAGATATTTGGGCAGAGAGTAAATGGGGTCAGGGAACAACAATCTACTTTACTCTTCCTTATAAACGAATAAGGGAGGTTGGTGAGAAGTGAAAATAACGAAAAAGCGTGTGGAGATGTTCAAAACCATTTTATTAAATGTGCTCGTTGTAACAAGTTTACTCCTGACTTGGCAAATCTGGACATATGAACCAGAATATGAGCAAGAAATAGCTCCTACAGAGGCAAGTCCGGTTGGTGTTAAAGAGGTCAGTATCGGCGAAGTAGTGAAACCAAATCAAGTGGTTTACCACAGAGATGATCAGCATTTCACTTCTTTTTACTCCAATACGATCAACACATTTTATAATGAATTTGTTTCAGGGGTGAAAATCAAATCATTTACAATGGAAAATAATATGGAAAGCCTTCTGAATGTAGGTAATAGTGTCGAACTTATTTTCCCCACGTTGCTTTCTAATGATGTTTTGAAGAAGCTAGTGAGTGTATCAAAGGATGATATTCCACTGGCATCGTTTGATCGGATAATTATCCCTTCCGTCGCATCAGGTAAAAACAATGAAATCATTTTCTTGAATACGATCAATCAGGTCGGAATGCGCGCTACTGTAGATGCTTCTAATGATATTAAGAATTGGTATTCTGACTTCTTTGCATCATTTGACGTAAATACCGAAGCGTCAGAGAATATGAAAATAACAAGAGCCAAACCTTTTCAAGTGGCAGATGATTCGCCTGTTTTTTATGTTCCTATTCAGGGTGTTGAAGTAGAAACATATGGTGGGAGCACTGATGAACTAACGAATGAAAAAGCGTTTAAAGAGGCACTGTTCCCTGAACTGGATCGTGTAGAAGAAAGTACATTTAATATTTCTACGCTCTATACGGATGGAAGTCGCGATTTAACTTTTAATGACAATGCATATATGGTTTTTAAAAATCCGCCTTCTACTACTTCACGATTTGTGGCCAATGAAGCACCTATATTGACGGCGTATGGCTTTATTAATAAGCATTATGGCTTCCGTGTTAGTAACCTTAATGAAGATGAGTATTATCTCAATGAATGGATTACAACTTCAGATAACAACTCAGATCAAATCACGTTCAGGCTAAATACTGAAGGATATCCACTTTTTAGCTCTTCTATGGAAGATCTGGATGAGATTGATATCAACATTGAAAATAATGAAGTGAGCACCTACAAGCGGATGCTGAAAGTAATCCAATATGCAGCTGAATTAGAAGCACGTACGCTACCTGGCTATGAAGAGTTTATTGGGCTATTGGATAGTGGAAACTTTAAAAAAAGCGAGCTTAGGAATATAACGATTGGCTTTACTATTGATCGAACAGCCGGGCAGTCCTACGATTTTACATTAGTGCCCCAATGGTATGTAAAAGTGAACCAGACATGGATACCACTGCAATCAATTGACAATGGGGGAGGGGGAGCCTTTGGATTGGAATAGGACCAAAACCATACTGATTCTAACCTTCCTGATGTTCAATATCTTTCTAGTGAGTGATTTATATAAGAAACACACAGAGCTTAGTGGGATTGAGCAGTACAAACAGGTTTCGATTGAGCAACAGCTTGAAAATCAGGATGTAACGTATGAAAAAACGCTTCCTATTCAGGAGGAGAAAATGTCCTTCATTAGCGGGAAGGTACATGAGTTTACAGAGGAAGAAGAAAAGACTCTTGAAGAAGGAACAAGTCAGGATATTAAGCTGGATGATCGGAAACTTTTTTCTACACTAAAAAAACCTTTCCCGATTAGTGATCCAACAGATCCTTCAGCTTTTTCTATTTTTCTAGAAACGTATGTGTATGAAGGGGGGAAGTACCAGCGTTATACCTCTGATACGAAAAACCCGGATATCATTTACTTTGTTCAAACTTATGAAGATCGACCAATTTATAGTCAGAATTCTGGCATGTTGATTGTTACTCTTGAGGACGATAAAGTTGTTTCATATACTCAGACCTACTTAAATTTAAAGGAGATCGGTAAAGAGCGGAAGCTCGACCCGGCTTCTGAAACAATTGGACTTCTTCTTAATCAACAGAATATCCGCCCGTATGACAAAGTAGACGATGTGTCTATTGGTTATTATACGGTTACAATTGAAGACCAGCGTGATACATTCGTGTTTGTTCCAACCTGGCGCGTCGTTGTTTCGAATAAGAAAAATGATGACCCTGAGCGCGTCTATTTTGTAAATGCTATTGAGAAAACAGTGTTTAGTGACACAGAAGAGAATCTCGGAAGTGATGAGGAAAATGAACAGGATAGCGTAGAAGAACCGAAAGCAGCTGATCCTTCCAAACCTCAATCCTCCACAGGCGATAAGTAGGAGAGGAATGTAATATGTCTCTTGAATTCAGTGTGCTTGCGAGCGGAAGCACCGGAAACGCCATTTATGTCGGCACCGAGAAGCATAAGCTTCTTGTTGATGCCGGTTTGAGTGGAAAGAAACTTGAAGAATTGTTTGCTAAAGCCCATCTTGATCCAAAGGATCTGGATGGGTTGCTTGTGACTCACGAGCATAGCGACCACGTTAAAGGACTTGGTATTTTTGCACGACGATACAAGCTACCGATATATGCAAATGCGAAGACATGGCAGGCAATGAGTGGATTAATTGGCGAGATACCCACCGAGCAAAAGTTTCAGTTTGATATGGAAACCGTTAAAACATTTGAAGATCTCGATGTTGAATCGTTTGGCGTGTCCCATGATGCCGCTGAGCCAATGTTTTATGTGTTTCATCATGAAGGAAAAAAGCTTAGTATAGCTACAGATTTAGGATATGTAAGTGATCGAATAAAAGGTACGATTCGTGATTCAGATATGATCGTGTTTGAGTCCAATCACGATATTAATATGCTCATGATGGGCAGGTATCCCTGGAATGTGAAAAGACGCATATTAGGTGATATGGGTCACGTATCCAATGAGGATGCAGGAGCTGCACTTGCTGAAGTGATCGGTGATAAAACGAAGCGTATTTATTTAGCCCATTTAAGTAAAGATAATAATATGAAAGACCTGGCAAGATTGTCTGTTCAACAAACTCTCGAACAAAATGGGTTGGTAGTAGGAGATCAGGTTGATCTTTACGATACAGATCCTGCTGCACCAACTATTGTGACAACCATTTAATCAGGTTCTATTCTTTTTGTTCAGAGTATGAAAAGAGACAACAGCATAGAAGTACGGGTCTCCTTTTTACTGAAAGGAAAGGTGAAGAAATTGGGCTATTATGATAATGACGACTTTAACCGGCCAGTTAAGCAGAAGGGCAATCGCGGGGGGGCTTTTATTGCTGGACTCATCGGTGCGATTCTTGGTGCATTGTTACTCCTTTTTACGATCCCGGCTTTATCAGATTTTGGTGTGCTGCCCGATGTCTCGCTTGCCCCTCAGGAAGAGACGGAATCTGAAATCAATCAAGGAACGGTTACGAAAGATATAAGTATTGATGTTACAAACGATATAACTGCAGCAGTTGAAAATGTTGGAGAGGCCGTTGTAGGTGTGATCAACTTGCAGAAAACAGACTTCTGGGCTGAAGATTACGGGGAAGCGGGAGCAGGTTCAGGTGTTATTTACAAAAAAGAAGGCGGAGAAGCGTTTATTGTCACGAATAATCATGTAGTCGAGGGTGCAGGGCAGATTGAAGTTAGTTTAAATGCCGAGACACGCGTCTCAGCAGAGTTAGTAGGCACAGACCCTCTCATGGATCTTGCGGTACTTAGAATCCCTTCTGAGGCCGTTACGAAGATTGCAGAGTTTGGTGACTCTGATACGCTCAAGCCAGGAGAACCTGCCATTGCAATTGGAAACCCGCTTGGATTTCTTGAAGGTACAGTTACACAGGGAATTATAAGTAACCCTGAACGGTCGTTCCCAGTTGATACGGATCAGAATGGAACAATTGATTGGAATGCAGACGTCATTCAGACTGATGCATCTATTAATCCCGGAAACAGTGGTGGTGCTCTTATTAACATTTCTGGGCAGCTTGTAGGCATTAACTCAATGAAAATTGCACAGTCCAGTGTAGAGGGGATTGGTTTTTCAATTCCTATTAATATTGCTGCGCCGATTATTAGTGATCTTGAGAACTACGGTGAGGTGAGAAGACCACAAATCGGAATTGGTACCAAGTCTCTTTCTGAGATACCTACTTATCATTGGAGTGAGTCACTTAAGCTTCCTGACGATATTGATCATGGGGTAGTAGTGATGAGTGTGTTTCCTACCTCGTCTGGAGATCAAGCTGGTTTGAAAGAACTTGATGTTATTACAGCAATGGATGGCCAAGAAATTAAAAATTCGATTGAACTTAGGAAATTTCTTTATACGAAGAAGGAAATTGGGGATAAAGTTAAGCTTACGATTTATCGTGCTGGAGCTAAACAGGAGATTGATCTCACGCTCTCAGAACAGCAAAGCTCATAATAAGAAACAGGAGAGGAAACTCTCCTGTTTCCTTTTGTGAAAATTATGCACAGTTGATAACTGATTGATGGAGGGAACTATATGAAGTTGTATTGTTGTGAGGAGCATGTTGAGTTAGCACTTGACGTAGCAGTAGATGAAACAGGACAGTTTCCCGTTTTAGAAAAGGTTGTGGATAAGGGAGTGAAGTTATCAACAACCTGTGAATATTGTAGTAATCGACCAACATATATGGTGTCGAACTAATATTCGGTCACGATATGTGGATGGAAATTGTGCATATGTGGATAAAAACTGTGGATAACATGTTTACTTACTGTGGATGTTCGATATAGTGGATAAGTGAGGTATAAGATGAATATTAGTATCGTAACGGTTGGAAAGCTGAAGGAAAAATATTTAAAGCAAGGAATTGCTGAATACACAAAACGACTTGGTCCATACGCAAAAGTAGAGGTAATCGAAGTTCCTGATGAAAAAGCACCTGAAAATTTAAGTGAAACACAAATGGTTCAAGTAAAAAAGGCTGAAGGGCAGCGAATATTGGGAAAAATCTCTCCCGATGCTCATGTTATTGCACTTGCCATTGATGGAAAAATGAGAACCTCTGAGCAGCTTGCACATGAACTTGACCAGCTAGCTACCTATGGAAAGAGTAAAATTGCATTCGTGATTGGTGGTTCTCTTGGTTTAAGTGATGATGTGCTTAAGAGAGCCAATGACACATTGTCTTTTTCTAAAATGACTTTCCCACACCAGTTAATGAGACTTGTTCTAGTTGAACAAGTATATCGGGCGTTTAAAATTAATCGCGGTGAACCTTACCATAAGTAGTGGAACAGGTGGTGGGAAGCCTTTCTGCTAGTAGATATTGGCTCGTTTTCTAACGTTGCTGCTATTCATCCTTTCAGAACAGATTCTTGATGAATTAGGCGAAAAGACGGAGGCGGTAGTTAGCAACAGTTCTTTCCCAAAAAAGATGTAATGGCGTTGATAAGAAATTAGAATAACTGATCCTGTTGCCCTCTAAATTATTAAAAGCCTGGCGTGAGTTAATTTGTAAGTTCATACCAGGCTTTTTTTGTGATGTTTTTGAACCTAATATACCCTTTAATTACTGCTTTTGAAGCAATTGATTTACAGTCTCTGTATGTACTTACATGCTTAAAGAGATTAATCACATATACGACTTCACTTAGGAAAATGAAAGACGTATTCCTACTAAATAATGGGATAAACTTATCATAATAATAAAAACGGAAAGTTATAAAGATAGAAGTGGAGTTTGGTAGAACATCTCTCCTGCCTTTCGGAACCATAGAGAGCACCCAAAAGGCTCATTGTAGCCCATATTAGTAAGTTTAAATCTGCATTCGCTCCTGTTAAACTGTGATCCTTGCCATTTCTATTATGAGCCCAATGCTTACCCCTATTAAGAGTAAAGTCTGGCAAATACGGCTAATCTTTAAAAAGCACCCCTTCTTTATGAAACTCTTCCTATTAGTTTATTGTAGTATATAAAGTTCTAACTATAATCATGTTAATCATTTAGTGTGTAGTAGTTTTTAAATTGTCGAAGCTTCAACTTATTCAGGATATATTATCATAATACATCGATTAAAATATTGTCGTTTCATATAATAAATTCATTGGGTTATTTTTAGAAATACCTATTTCAAAAAACTAATACTCTCAATAAGAAGAAAGAAGATAATAAATGGGATGCCCACTTCTAAGTGAGTGTGAAAATAATTATTTTATTTGCTGCATACATAAATTGAATACAAGTAAACAAATTTGTACGCAAGTACACAATAAATGTATACTTGTATACATAAGAGTGTACACGTTGGTATTACTGATGTTTTCAAAAACGTAAACATGTACACAATAAATGTATACTTGTATACGTAAATGTACACAAGTATACATATATGTAAACTAGATAGATTGACTTATTGACGTCATCTGTGATTTCAGATAACTTTTAGGTTAATAGTAGAAATACTAGACTTCTAAACATGAAAGGATGGATCATTTAATGAGTAATTCAAGAATTGCAGCTGTTGATGTAGGTAACGACTCTTTAAAAGGAATCTATGGAAAAATTGAATCTGACCTATACATACCAAACGTTATTGCACGAGATATAGAAGATCGTCCGGTAATTGGAATCGAAGAATTAGATACGAAAGATCCGCTTGATGGCATTCACATTCGTGTGCACTCCCCTGCTTTGAAAGATAACAACGCAATCTACCGAGTAGGTAATCTAGCAACGAAAAGTGATAACCCTACAGAGTTGGATCCAGGAAGTGCAAAATCTGAAGAAGATCAAACACTCGTAATGCTGTTTGCTTCGCTTGCATTAGATGCAGTCGATGTGAAAAACTCAGCTAACTTCAAAAACCAAAACGGAGTTATTGATGCAAATTACACACTTGGAACTGGTCTTCCTTTACGTGAAGTTAAAGAGGGGAAAGACGTTGGTTATCGCTCAAGACTTCTTGGTTCTGTTCACCAGGTTGAGTTTCTTGTTACTCCGAAATACCAGGGTAAAAAGGTCAATATTAAATTTGACGAAGTAAAAGTTTATCCTGAAGGATTTGCAGCGTATATCAACCTTGTGATGGACAATGATTTAAACATCATTAACAAAGATTTAATTGATAAGCGTATTCTAATTCAGGATATTGGTGGACTTTCTACAGATATCGCTGTGATCAAAAATCGTAACGTTGATGATGACAAGGCACAGGGCTTCAACCTTGGAGTGGCTGAATCACTTGAGGCGATTCGTGAAGAAATCCGCTCGAAGCACGGTGTAGAACTTGATAGCCGTCGTGATGTTGTGGATATTATTACGAAGAAAAATGATCGCAATCATATTATGGTTCGCGGTAGTCGTACAAGCGTGCACGATATTACAGATCGCATTTTGCTAGAACTTGCTAAGAAGCAATATCGTCATCTTCGCAATGTATGGCAAAAGAATTCTCAATCAGAAATCTGTTATTTTGTCGGCGGGGGCTCAATTGTATTGAAAGATTACTTAAAAACGCTTAATAATAACCTGGACGGCTACAATATCGATTTCTTTGAAGATGAAAAAGAAAGCATCTGGATGATGTCCAACGCTTATTACAAGCTTATTTCTGATTACAACAGAAAGAATGCAAGGGAAAAGCCGCAGGAAAAGAAAGAAGATAAGCAGAAGGTCAAAAACTAGTAGGGTGATTTGATGAAAAAGGCGGGGATGACTGGGATTCAGAGGGGTCAAGCGATCACATTTCGCTTACCCTCTGACACACCTGATCATATTCTAAAGCAATTGCAAAGGCTTAAAGAAGAAGAAAAAAGAAACTTTTCAAGCCGCATTGCAGAGTATGTATTAGATGGTGTTACTCAAACAATAAGACGCGATAATGATGCCATCACCGTGCCGTTGCCAAAGGGATTAAGCAAAGCGCAGCGAGACTGGCTCAAGCACGAACATTCAGAAGCGCTACTTGGGAATATCGTTTACCAAATTTTATCAGATCCTCTGCGCGCTGCATCCCTGCTTGCTTCGTTTAATAGTAACTCGATCGACATCGATCAAGCGCTCTATTTACAAGAAAGCACGGGTAATGCAGTGTATAGAGATATGCCTGAACCGGTTGAGGAACCTTTGCTGACGTCTGATGATGATCTAATGAATTTTGATTGGGATCAGGCGAAGCAGGAGCAAAGTTCAGCGGTAGAAGAAGAGAAAGAAGAGAGCGTAGACGATTTGCTCGGCGGATTTCTCGATAAAATGAATAAGTAATAAGGTAAGGCAGCGGGGATCTCCCGCTGCCTTTTTAAACTTTTTTCCGGGTAATACTTAATCAATCGTGATGATTCCTGCATCACCCTTGTTAACGTTGCCGGATTTTTTTAATTTCAATGTTTGTAGATTTGTGAAGATGATTGGGGTAGCAAGGGATGGGACAGAACGTCGTACGTGATCAATATCCACTTCCATCAGTTTCTGTCCTCTCGTAACAGTGTCACCCTCTTTTACAAATGTTTTAAAGCCTTCACCCTTTAGGTTTACTGTATCAATCCCTACATGAATTAAAATTTCAAACCCTTGAGTAGATTTAATTCCGATCGCGTGCTTAGTCGGAAATACGCTGACGATTTCGCCGTCAACTGGTGATGAGAAATTCCCATCCTCTGGGAGAATAGCGAAGCCGTCACCCATCATTCCTTTAGAAAACACCCCGTCAGGAACATCATGTAATGGAATGATTTTACCTTGAACAGGCATGATAAAATCAGTTTCGGCAAGAGAGTGAGTGATTGAAGGTTTACCTTCAGCAGCAGCAGGGGCTTCTGGATCAATGCCGCGCATAGCGTCAGCTACGAACTCTACATCTGTCCCTACAATAATCTGCAGGTTGCGGTTATTTACTTTCACAACTCCGCGTGCACCGTGTTTCTTAAGCTCTGATTCGTCTACTTTTGACATGTCGTTCATTTGCAACCGCAGACGGGTGGTGCAGTTTTCAATTGAAGAAATATTATCGAGACCCCCAATACTTCTAACAAAATGACCAGCCATGACCGTGTATTTGTCACCCTCTGCAGGTGTACTGGATTGTGCTTCCATATCTTCATCCTCACGCCCAGGTGTTTTAAGATTCAGTTTCTTGATTAAGAAATAGAAGATAACGAAATAGATAATACCGTAAAGGATTCCAATTCCTAAAAGAAGGCCTGGCTTCTGAGCTAAACCATAGTTAAGGAAGAAGTCAATCGCACCAGCCGAAAAGCCAAAGCCGTGGTGAATATCCAATACGTAAGCTAGAACCATGGAACTCGCTGTTAAAAGTGCGTGAATTCCATATAATAGTGGTGATAAGAACATGAAAGCAAATTCGATTGGCTCTGTAATTCCGGTTAAGAAGGAAGCAAATGCAATCCCGATTAGCATTCCACTAATCTCTGCCCTTCGACTTTTCTTCGCTGCAGCAATCATTGCAAAACATGCAGCAGGAAGACCAAACATCATAATCGG
Source organism: Pseudalkalibacillus hwajinpoensis (assembly GCF_039851965.1). Lineage (NCBI taxonomy): Bacteria > Bacillati > Bacillota > Bacilli > Caryophanales > Guptibacillaceae > Guptibacillus > Guptibacillus hwajinpoensis. Next base: position 2,247,543 of record NZ_CP156674.1, read on the forward strand.
GAAGAATCCTGCCATAAAAATACCGGCAGTAGGATCACCCTCGAAGAAACGATTCAAATCACCAGTTGCTCCATTATAATCACCAAACACAAACCAGACCAGACTATTCAATACATGATGGAGACCAAATGGAATAAGAAGTCTGTTTAGGAATCCGAATACTCCAACACCAAGTGCTCCAGCGCCAATAATCCATTCACCAACCGCATTAATTCCCTCTTGAATAGGAGGCCATACGAATCCGAATAAACCTGCAAGAATAACCATAGCTGTGGCGGTAACGATTGGAACAAATCGTCGACCGCCGAAGAATCCAAGCCAGGTTGGCAGCTTAATATCATGGAAACGATTATATAGAAGTCCGGCGACAATACCAGAGAGAATACCTCCCAGGATTGCCATGTTAATATTCTCATTAATTGCCTGTGTTCCCTGTGTGAGAACAAGATAGCCAATTGCACCTGCAAGACCGGCAGCACCGTTCCCATCTTTTGAGAATCCAATCGCAACACCAATTGCAAAAATAAGTGCTAAGTTATCAAAGATAGCGCCTCCTGCTGCGGCTACAAAAGGAATACCAAGTAAATCATCCTGTCCTAAACGAAGCAGCAATGCAGCAGCTGGAAGTACAGCAATCGGTAGCATGAGCGACTTACCGATCCGTTGTAAGGCTCCGAGCATAATATTCAACCCCCTTTTTAGTTTGAAAACGTTTTATATTCACGTTTATCATACCAACACTTAATATAGTTGTCTATACCAATTTACTGGAACGCAAGAGGACTGGTTCGCTAACTGGTATAGACAACTGTACTTATCAGTGGTACTATTCAAGTAATAAGATTCGTGTAAAGGAGTTAAAACAATGGGCGATAACAGGTTTGTCATTGAAAATATAACGGTGTATGCCGCGCAAGAAACGATATTAAATGGTTATATTGAAGTGAAGAACGGTCAAATTGACAGAATAGGTCACTTCAGTGAGCGAGTGGCAAAGGATAATGAGACGGTTTATACCTTATCCGGAAAGGTAAGCTTACTCCCTGGCATGATTGATGTTCATATCCATGGTGTAAATGGAGCCGATACGATGGATGCGACGATAGAAGCGCTGGACGTGATGACTGAAGCGCTACCAAAAGAAGGGACAACTAGCTTTCTTGCAACAACGATTACTCAGGATGCGCCAGCTATTGAAAAAGCGATTAAAAACGCTGGAGAGTATATACAAGAGAAGCAACAAAGTGGACGAGCTGAGGTTCTTGGTATCCATTTAGAGGGTCCATTTCTGAACAGCAAGCGCGCAGGTGCACAGCCTCCCCACGCGATTTTAGATCCAGATGTTACTCTGTTTGAAAAATGGAATAAAATGGCAGGAGGAGCGATTAAGCTTGTCACATTAGCTCCCGAAAAAGACGGAGGTCTTGAAATAGTTCGCTATTTATCAAACAAAGGGATTGTGGCGTCAATTGGCCATTCTGATGCAACATACGAGCAGGTCATGGAAGCAGTTCAAAATGGGGCGTCTCACGTCACACATCTCTTTAATGGGATGAGGGGCCTTCATCATCGTGAACCTGGTGTTGCGGGTGCAGCGCTTTTGAGTAATCATCTCAAAGCAGAAGTCATAGCAGATGGTTATCACGTTAGACCTGAGATGCTTGCGTTAGCTTATCAGCAGAAAACGGATCGAGGTATCGTGTTGATTACAGATGCCATGCGAGCAAAGTGTTTGAAGAATGGGCAGTATGATTTAGGTGGGCAAGATGTTCATGTTGAAGGTGGTAAGGCACTATTAGCTAATGGAACGCTGGCAGGAAGCGTATTGAAAATGAATCATGCTTTGACTAATATTCAGAAGTTTACGGGCTGCACACTTGAGAATGCGATTAAGATGGCAGCGGAAAATCCAGCAAAACAGCTTGGCGTGTTTGATCGAAAAGGAAGTCTAGCTGAAGGAAAAGATGCTGATCTTATTGTTCTTGATGAGGCAGGGGAAGTTGTTATGACATTTTGCAAAGGCGAGCTTGCATATTCCAAATAGGGGAGTGAATGAGATGAGAGTAATGGAAGCAACGAGTTATCAGCACATGAGTGAACTAGCAGCTGATTATTTACTAAATAAAATTCGCACACAGCCATACATTGTTCTTGGTCTTGCAACAGGCGGCACACCTAAAGGGACTTATGACCGCCTTGTGAAAGATCATCGGGAGAACGGTACTTCTTATAGGAATATTACGTCTTTCAACCTGGATGAGTATGTTGGATTTTCTCCCGATCATCCGAACAGCTACCATACATTTATGTATGAAAACTTATTTGGTAAGCTGGATGTCACGAAGGAGAATATTCATCTTCCGAATGGGGTCGCCTTAGACCTTGTAGAAGAGTGCAAATGCTATGAAGAGCAAATTGAGAACTCGGGGGGCATTGACCTTCAGCTTCTTGGAATGGGTAGCAATGGACACATCGGATTTAACGAACCTGGTACATCATTTGAGGTCAACACGCATATTGTTGAGCTAGCACAGTCAACACGCGAAGCTAACGCTCGCTTTTTTAGCCATTTGGAGGAAGTTCCTCATGAAGCGGTTACAATGGGAATTGCAACGATTATGAGAAGTAGAGAAATCCTCTTGCTAGTATCAGGTGAATCAAAGAGTGAGGCACTGAAGGAGCTCGTAAACGGGGAAGTGCGTGAATCGTTTCCTGCCTCGGTGTTAAAGATGCATCCTCATGTTACAATTATTGCTGACAAAAATGCGTTATCAGGTGTGCGCTGAAAGGAGTTATCCGATGATCGATAAGACTTCCCCGTTACCAATCTATCATCAGCTCGTTGAATGGATAAAAGGGTTAATTGAAAGAGGAGAATTAAAGCCAGGTGATTCGCTCCCTTCAGAAAGAGAGTATGCTGAAACGTTTAGCATTAGCCGAATGACGGTTCGCCAAGCGATAACTGAGCTTGTAAATTCGGGTTATTTGTATCGGCAAAAAGGGGTCGGTACTTTTGTAGCTGAGAAGAAAATCGAACAGCAGCTAATGGGGTTAACGAGTTTTACAGAGGATATGAAATCACGAGGCATGGAGCCAAGCAGCCGTCTTGTTGGATTTGAAGTGGTACCTGCTCCACCTTATATTTCTGAACAGTTGAATATTCAGGAGCATGCACCAGTTTATGAAATCAAACGGATTAGATTGGCAGACGGTATTCCAATGGCTCTTGAGAAAACATACATTTCAGCGAATCTTGTTAAGGGACTGACAGAAAAAACAGTTCAGCATTCGTTGTATCACCATATTGAAAATCAGTTAGCTATCAGAATTGATGAAGCGACACAGGTTCTTGAGTCTTCCGTAGCAACACAACAAGAAGCAGAGTACCTTGATATTAAGAAGGGGGCACCGATCCTTTTAATTCAAAGAAATACTCGCCTTGAGGACGGCACTCCGCTTGAAATTGTCAAATCATCATATCGTGCTGACCGGTATAAATTTATGATTACGCTTAAACGATAACCTGAATGTGGAGGTGCTTACTTGCTGGTAAACTATTTTGGAAGTATTGAGAAAGCCCTGAACGATATTAAGGAGAAGGAACATAAAGCCATCACCCTTGCAGCAGAAAAAATTGCTGACAGTATAGCAAATGGAAGCATTGTTCATGTATTTGGATGCGGACATTCCCATATGATGGCTGAAGAAGTTTTCTATCGTGCTGGAGGTCTTGTGCCGGTTCACCCTATTCTTGTGGAGGACTTAATGCTTCATAAAGGCGGTACACGTTCTTCGATGTTTGAACGAACAAATGGCTTTGCTGCTTCATTTATGAATGATCAGGATATCCAGAACGGCGATGTTATGATTGTCGTCTCTACTTCAGGAAGGAATCCAGTACCAGTAGATGCGGCACTTTATGGTAAGAAGAAAGGTGCGTTTGTGATCGGATTAACGTCCCGTCAGGCTTCACTCGGTCAACCTTCACGTCATGAGGACGGACTTTACCTGTATGATGCTGTTGATCTTGTTCTTGATAACCACGTTGAACCAGGAGATGCCGTCATGCGCCATGAAGAAAGTCAATTGACGTTTGGCTCTACTTCAACAGTTGTAGGCATGACAATCATGAACACTGTATTTGTGGAAGCCATCCAAGTGATGATTGAACGAGGATTTGAACCGCCCGTTTTTAAGAGTGGTAATGTTGATGGATCTGATGAAGCAAATGAAACTCTCATTCAGCGTTATAAAGACCGAATTCCGATGTTAGGGAAAACAGCTCCCCATTCATAAAGAAGGGGAGCTGTAAGTTTAGATAGAAACGTTTTGAACGGGACCCAGTCCTCAACCCAATCCGCTTTGAATTTAGCCAATCCTTTTAACTCTGTTTCCTCAGGTTCTACCTTAACCGTTACTTTCATAAATGCCGCAACAATAATTCCCCCGGCAATAATATAGGTAAGTCCTTCGATTAAGAATCCAATAGGCTTCCATGAGTGCAGTGATCAAGGTCTTAATAGACCTGCGCATTTCCACTTGAAAGAGAAATGCTTACTTTATGTTTACCAGATCCGTGAACGCCTGAAATTCCGTTGTTGGTAATTGACTGCTCTTTAAGTGTGAAGCTTGTTGATATATCTCCGCTGCTCGCTTCTGTATCAAGCGTAAAATCAGCATCATCTGGAAGGTCCAGTTCAACGTCGCCTGAGCTTAAATCAAAAGAGACATCACCTGTTAATTTATCCATTTGAACATTCATTTCCCCGGAGGACATTTCTCCATCGAGAGGGCCTTTATATCCCCTTAGCACAACATCGCCTGAACTAATATCAAAGCTTCCTTCCTCTGTCTTGAGCTGATCAATCGTCAGTCGTCCAGAAGAGCCGTTGTGTTCAAATTGTTTCGTCTCTAAATTGGAAAGCTTAACATCACCAGAACTCATGTCTATATCCACTTCATCGAGAACAAAAGGATCTGAACCTCCATCAAGCGTCACATTCCCTGAACCGACTTCAAGCTTAAGTCCACGGTCGAAGTTTTCTGGAACATAGACTTTTACATCAGATTCTTCATTGAAATCGAATAGCTCATACCATTTCTTCTTTACTTCCACTTCGATTGTATCGCCTTTCTTTCTAACAGAAAGTTCTCCTCTGCCATTTAACGATGCTTTCACATCACTTCTCGACTCTGGAACTATGTTCATGTCGCTACTATGGGTATTAATACTTACCGTATCAATCCGCTCTGTTACTTCAATGCTGTTTTCTTCACTTCCGCTTGCAAATAGTGACGTGTTTTCGTATAAAATTAACAAAATAGCTCCAATTGCTAGCAACCCGACAATGACTGGAAATCCACTTTTCATTCCGTTCCCTCCACATTTTCGTAGTTATGCTGAACTCTATGGTAATCTTATACTGAATCAAGAGGTGGAGACATCAGCCTGAGCAGTAATTTCAAATAAGACTTGAGACTTAATTCTACGATGATGGAGGCAAGAAAATGTACCTCACTATTAAAGAAACAGCTGAATATTTATCGCTGCCGGAATCTTATATCGAGACGCTAATACGTGAAAACCGCGTGCGAACGATATTCGATGGTGAACAGCATTTGCTTTACAAAGAGCAGTTCAATACCCATTTCGAAGAGCTTGAAAAGATGAAGAAGCGATTGGAAGAAGAAATGAATGAGCCAATCCCTGAAGATCCAGACGTAAAGGACGAGGATTAAAGGGAGCGATGTTAGAAAAACTTGGAATATCAACAAGTTCTTAATGGCGAAATCATTAGTTTTGTTATAACTTAATCCTTTAAAAAAGTTAAACGTTCTTAAAATACAAAGAAAGGATGCCGGAGAAGGCATCCTTTCTTACTTAACGAGCACTTCGCTCGTGATGGCATGCGTATTTTGCTCGCTATCCTGGAAAAATGCCATCCACGTCTCTGTTTCACCCATTTTTGCGACAATATGTGGTTTGCTAATGAACGATACACCGTCTTTAATGAGGCGAGTATAAGCTTTATTGATGTCACCAACATCAAAATAAACGACTGAACTTGCATGAGCAAATGCTTCTTTCTCTGGAAGACTGAGCAAAAGACGGAGTCCATTACAGTCGAAAAATGCCATATGATCCGTTTCGAATAAAAGCTGAAGCTCTAATAATTCTTTGTAGAATTGAACAGCTCGTTCCATTTTTTTAACCGGAATTCCAATCTGGCTCACCTGTTTAATCATAAAAGGGATAGTCCTCCTAAAAATATACTTAACCTTCTATTTCGCTTCTTTATATGGGATTCCCTTTTATTATCGTTTAGGAAAGTAGAAATCGGGAATACATTAACTATCGAAGGAGGGTATCCCTTTTATGAGACGCCTAATTAAAAAAGCATTTAAGTACGGTCCAATTATTTATCCACTAGTGAAAAAAATGCGTAATAAACGTAGAACCAGATAAGACAAGAAACCCCCGGAGCATTGCTCCGGGGGTTTTTCTTGGTCTATGGCGTCAATTCATTAATAGGTAGTGACCTGGAAGAGCTTCTGAAGAATATACATCACGTATTTAAAAGCTGGAAGAGTATTCTGATACTCCTCGTATTCAACTGTATACACGCCATCTTTATTTGTCCAGATTCGCTCAAAGTAGTCATCTACGTTCTGAACGATCTCACTATCATTTGGTGCTTTAAAGTGAATATTGCTTTCCATGTTATAGTCATCCATGTTCCTTGATGTATAGTTTCCTGATCCGCCAACAATAGTGCTTTCCTGCTTTCCTTTCACGTATAAAAGCTTCGTGTGAAATTGCTCTTTATTCGTGTCATACCAACGAATGGTGAGATGCTCGTTTCCTTGTTTGGCAAGTTCTGCTGTAACAGGGAGGTTGGGAAGCCCTATTTTCTCATGTCCGAACGCATTCTGGTTCGGATCGAGCACTAGACGGACATCAATATCTCGTTCAGTTGCATCTACGAGAGCGTCGACAATATCTCGATCCGCCAAATAAAACATGCCAACATAAATCATGTCACCATTCTTAGCATCATCGATTGCAGTTACAACACTATCCTGGATTTTACTTTCAGTAACAATTTGCGCCTTGATTTCAGCTGTTTTGTCTGACGCTCCATCTGATAGTGGTGTTTCTGGAAATTGTGATAAGTCCCCGCCTGAATAAGCTGCTACTGCTTTTTCTGATCGAACAAGATCATTAAGAATTGTTCCTTTTACCTTAAAAGCAATATTTGAATGAAATCCACTTGCATCATGTGGGTTGGCAGACATAATGATACCTGCATCTTCTGTTGTTATGGTTTTTCGGTGATTTGCCTTAATATTTAGGAGTTTAAGGTAAGATCTTGCTGTAACACTTGGTGCTGTCGGTGCCATTGGATTGGGTAGCCATCCGATTCCATCCTGACCAAACCATGTGAGAGTCATGCGCCAGAGCCCAGAATAAAATAAATTTGGATCACGCAGTCGATTCAAATCAGTATAAACTACTTCTGCACCCATTTTTTCAATTGACTTAATCTGTTTCGCTGTGTGCGAGCCATATGTAGTGTTCACTTCGTCGCTGATTAAAACCACTTTTAAATCTGGCTTCTCTTTCATCGTTTGTACAACTGCATTCGCTAAGTTTTCACTAATCTGCGGATAGTCACGCTTTTCATTTGTATAACCGTTAAACATGAATAGATCGAGGATTAGAAAGTCATCAGCTTCTTTAATTGTTTGATTAACCTCGTCAAAGATTGAGTGATCGTATATTTCTTTCCCATTCTGATCATAAGTAAGGTCATAGAGGAATTCGATGTCCTTATCATTCAGGTTGTAAACCTCTCCTGCATATGAAACGCCTTCTGGTAAAGGCTTGAAGCGATGATAGGTGAGAACCCCTACATAAATAATTAGAAAAATTAATAAGGCAATCCATCGCTTTTTTCGGTACCATTTCTTCTGCATGTCACGTGCCCCTCAAACTCTATTTTCTCTTCTATACCCTATTGGTAAAAAAGTATCCCTTACTTGGATGTGTTTTATAGCGAGTTAACCCCTAACGAAATAAGAAAACTTCAGCGGAAAATGAGGCTGTTTTACTCCTCCCGCTCGATAAAGAGTATATCTTTTATCCACATTTAATAAAACCTGATCTATTGTTGTGGAATACTTTTTTCTCCTCAACATAGTCTCCTAATTCACGCAGATTTAATCTATGAAAAACAGTAGATGCAACTGTCGAGTGAAGAACTTGATCAGCATCTCGAAACCGTTATTCGCGATTATTTATTCTGTGCAGACCTTGCAGTGGCTTCTCTGAGAAGAGCGGGAACAGGGGATCCAAGACGCTGACACAAAGAACGTGTTCCAGTTCACGAGTTCCAATAGCTGCGTTTCTAAACGCTCGTCTTCGCTTTTCGTGTCTAGCTGCAGTGGCCAAATCCTTCGTCTGTTTCGCCCCTTCAGTTGAGACAAAAAGCGTCTCATCTTCATGGGCTCCAACAGCCTGCGGATTTAAACGTGCCACTTCCGCCTTTCGTGAGATCTAGCTGCAGTGGCCAGACCCTCTGTCACTTCACCATCCAACTCGAACACACAGAACGTATTAAAATTGAATGCCTCCAGTGCCTGACGGGTCTAAACGGCCACTTCCGCTTTTCCTGAGATCCAGCTGCGACTCGCAGAAACTTTGCTATTTCACTCTTTCACAGGAACACCAAAAACGTGTTCCAGTTCACGAGTTCCAATAGCTGCGTTTCTAAACGCTCTTCTTCGCTTTTCCAACTGAAACTTTTTTTTATTAGGTTCGTAGAATATGGTAGGAAAATACATATGTGGAGGGTGATTGGATGGAACATGGGCCGAAAAAGGTTTTGTCGTTGAAGGGATTGACGAAGTGGTATGGGGAGAAGCTTGTTCTGGATAATATTGATTTGGATGTTTATGAGGGACAAATTATTGGTTATATCGGTCCGAATGGAGCGGGGAAGAGTACGACGGTTAAGATTATGCTTGGACTAGAAGCGTTTTATACTGGTGAGGTAGAGATTTTCGGGCAAAATATTAAAGAGAACGGGGTAGAGTATAAGCGGAAAATTGGGTATGTACCGGAGTCAGCTGATCTCTATGATAATTTATCGGCTCGAGAATACCTGACTTTTACTGGGGAACTATACGGGCTTAGTGCAGATGCAGCAGATTATAAAGCAAGACAACTAATGAGGGTGTTTGATCTTGAAGAAGTTTATGAATCTCGTATTTCATCGTATTCGAAAGGAATGAAGCAAAAGGTTCTTTTGATTTCTAGTTTACTACATGATCCAGATATTTTATTTCTCGATGAGCCGATTAATGGACTTGATGCAAATAGTGTTATGGTGTTTAAAGAAATTCTTGCGCAGCTTGCTGCGCAGGGGAAAACGATTTTTTACTCTTCTCACATTATGGAAGTTGTCCAGAAAATCAGCAGCCGTATCTTATTATTGAACGATGGCAAAATTGTAGCGGATGGAAGCTTTGAACAGCTGCGCCAGAAAAACAAAGAAGGATCGCTTGAAGAAATTTTTAATCAGCTAACGGGCTTTAACGAACATCATAATCTAGCAGAGGATTTTGTACGGATTGTGCAATGTGATAACGTATGAAGAAATTCCAGACGTTAAAAGTACTTGATTTATTTAAGTTATTGTTCGAGCGGTTTGATATTAATTATCCGATTATGCGTCGGATTCTCCAGGTGAAGTTAACGATGGACGGAAGACGGCCTACAACGATTATGAGTCAGAACATGGGGAGCGAGAAAAAGAAAGATTCGAACCAATTTCTTAAATCACTCTGGTTCTATGCACTGATTGGATTAACGCTGATTCCGATTCTGTTTATTGGTGACAATTTTATGTTCCAGATGAGTCTGATCTTTGGTGTTGTAATGTTTCTTATCATGACCGCCATGATCTCGGATTTCTCTTCTGTATTACTCGATGTTCGTGATCAAACGGTGATTGGGACCAGGCCTGTAGATAGTCGAACAATAAGTGCTGCAAGAGCGATGCACATTACCATTTATTTATTTTTCTTAACGGGAGCCATTGTCAGTGTTCCGCTGATCGCTGGTACGGTTAGACATGGCATCATGTTTGGACTATTGTTTATCGTAACTGTGTTTTTCAGTGATTTGTTTATCGTCGCTATTACAGCGCTCCTTTATTACGTGATCCTGAAATTCTTTGGCGGTGAGCGATTAAGGGATATTATTAATTATGTTCAAATTGGGTTATCGATTACGATCGTGATTGGATATCAGGTACTCGCTCGTGCGTTCGAATTCCAGGGGTTAGAAACAAGCTTTTCAACTGCATGGTGGAGCCTTCTGTTACCGCCAGTCTGGTTTGGGGCACCGTTCGCAGTTGTTCTTAACGGAGCAGGTGGAGCGTATTACTATCTGTTCATTGCACTTGCCATTTTAGTACCAATTATTTCGCTGTTTACGTACATTACATTATTGCCTGCTTTTGAAAAAAACCTGCTCAAATTAATCGATCAGACCGGCCCTTCTAAACGGAAATCATTTAAAGGAATGGAACGACTTGCTTCGCTTGTAACAAAAAGCAGAGAAGAGCATGCCTTTTATCAATTTGCGGAAAGAATGCTGAAAAACGAACGCGATCTCAAGCTTAAAATTTATCCCTCGCTTGGATTTGCGGTCATTTTCCCATTTGTTTTTCTATACAATAATTATTCTGCCGGCCAGTCCTTTGAAGCCCTTACTTCAGGGCGTTCGTATTTAACCATCTATGCTGCAATGATGATGATTCCAGGAATCGTCATTATGCTTCAATACTCCAGTAAGAGTAAAGGTGCATGGATATATCAAGTGACTCCGATTAGCAACACCGGGATTATAATAAAGGGAACATTAAAAGCTTTTCTTCTGCGCCTTTATGCACCGGTATTCTTACTAATTAGCACAATCTATACTTTCCTGTTTGGGGTAACAATTATTCCGGATTTAGTGATAGTACTATTCATCACTCTTTTATACAGTGTGATCTGCTTTAGGATGTTGAAAGGAACCCTTCCTTTCTCAGAGCCTTTTGAATCTGCAGGTCAAAGTGATGGTTGGAAAACGATCCCGTTTGCGCTACTGATTCCTGTGTTTGGTGGTATCCATTACTTAGTAACTAAAGTTCCATTTGGGAGCTGGGCTTATTTAGCAATACTCGCTGCAATCGTCCCATTAATCTGGAAGAAAGGCCTAAGAACCGGGTGGTGACAGGCACCACCGCATTATGTCGAATGGAGTCCTTCGTAGAAGTGAAGGGCTTTTTTATTCTGTAATTTTTTTTGTTCTCGAAAGTAATATTAAATTGCTTTTTAACGTAATTTAAATTACTATTAAATTATAGGAGGGGTTAAATGGAAGATCTTAAGCTAGATGTTGCATTGTTAAGGCGCAGGGTACCGAATCTGACAACTGCTGCAAAGTCAGTTGGGTTAAGACCTGCAACTGTTTCGAATCTGTGTACTGGAAAGATTCCTATTGGACGAGCGGAAGTGAGAACGCTATCTGCACTTGCGACACTTGCTGACTGTCGACTGGATGATTTGCTAATCAGAGGGGAGCGATTTGAAATGATTGAATCTGGAGTGAAGCTGTTTGATCTTTTTGCACCGCTTGCTAAGGGTGGAACGGTAGGACTTGTTGCAAGACCGGGGATGGGACAGCTTGTCGTCCTGGCTGAAATGTTTCACCGAATGAGAAAGCAAGGTTATACGACAATCCTTCTGAAACCTGAAGGGGAGCATCCTGAACTAAATGATCTTTTTGAAGAAGTGGACGTAGTATGCGAAACGGCCGATGAAGTCTACGATCAAGCAGCAATTCACGGGATAAAGCAGGATATTCTCTTAGGTGCTGACCGTTCAAACGTCGTATCTGGAGAGATTTTTCAACTTCAAGAGAGGTTGGAAGAGGAAGGTATTCAATCACTAACCACGTTACTCGTTGATTTAAAAGGTGAAGCCATGGACGATGATTTTCCTTATGGTCCCCTTGAAACGCTCTGGCAATTTGATTCAGACCTTGCGGTAAGGCATCTGTACCCGGCCGTAAATCCCATTTATTCAACATCAACAGTTCTTGAAGGAGCACAGCTAGATCAAACACATTTAACCCTCCAACAAAAGGCACGAAAACTGCTACGCCGATATCGTGAATTACGCTCTCTAGTAAATGTAAGTGGTTTTCAATCCTTACCTTCTACAGAAGTTCAAACGTATAAACGGGGAGAGCGTCTTGAAGCATATTTAAGTCAACCATTTTACGTTGCAGAAGCGTTCACCGGACAGAAAGGCGAAATGGTTAGACTAACGGAATTATTAAATGACGTTCAACGCATTCTGGATGGAGCCGAAGATGCTAAGGAAGTCGAAGAACTTACGTTTATTGGGAAATTGTTTTAGTTAGAGCATCATGAAGGAACTGCATGTGAAAACCTCCCCGCTTATAGAGCAGGGAGGTTTTGCATAAGAATTATCCGTTTCTAGCGTATAAATACATCACCCCTGCAGAAATGCCTCCTGCTACAGCACCGGAGGCACTCCCTACGAATTGGGTGAGCTGTTTCATTCCAATACCTGTTGCAACTTGTTCGGATGGGAGAATCCGGGATACTTCGTTTGTCGTACTCGAAGAAAGACTTGAAAAGCCGAAACTTGTGAACATATATCCAATCATAATCATGTACTCATTCAGTGGTGATAAGAAATAAAAGATCACCGTTGAAAGAAGTAGGAGGCCGTGAGCAAGGTAGATAACTTTCATGTTCCCATATCGATCTAACAGTCTTCCAACATAGATCGCCGCGACTGCCGAGAGCATGGCACCAGGGAAAATAATATACCCTACAACGGATGGTTCTTTACCATACTCATTTTGTAACATAAGCGGCATGAGCAAAAATTGCAAAATGAGTCGTAAATCCTAAATAACTCATGTAAAGCAACTGTCGATACTCTTTATTTCTGAAAAGAGATGGCTGAATAAAAGGGACCTCTGTCCTCGTGACTCGCAGCCAGAGGAGGCATCCAACAATGATCCCAAGCGCTAAGAAAAGCCAGTTAAACGTTGAGATATAAAGCAGAAAGCTAGTTACCGTTGCACCTGTTAACAGTGCACCTAGTAAGTCTAACTTTCCTTTACGAACTTTTTCGGCAGGTAGACGTCGAAATAGAATCGGAATAAGTAAGACCACAAATAGTGTAACGGTGAAAAGATAATTCCAGTCGAGGTATTCAGTCACAATACCACCAACAACTGGTCCAAGTCCAAAACCAAGTGATGAAGCTGACGTAATCAACGCCATCGCACGACCGCGTCTAGCGAATGGAATAAATCTTCCCGCAAACACCATTGATAGTCCTGGGATAGCAGCTGCTCCGCTTGCTTGAAGAAGTCGGGCAGCAAGCAGGATCGGAAACGTTGTAGCAAAGAATCCGAGAACGGATCCCAGGCCGAATATAATAATTCCTGCAATTAAGAGGCGTCTTATAGGAAGATAATCAGACAGACGGGTATACGTAATTGTGAAGATCGCCAGGATAATCGAATAGCCTGACACAATCCATGCTCCGTCAGCTGGGCTAAGGTTAAACTCAGTTAAAACATTTGGTAGTGCTACATTAAACATTGTTGTATTCATGACAACAAGCCACACAGCTACGCTTAAAAGAAGAATGGTCCGAAAATAGCTCGATGTTGTTTTGTCGCTCATTAAAACCCTCCTGATGCTTTTAAATCGAATAGCACCAGCTTATTGTATACGATAAGGACTTGATTCGTCTCTTTCAACGGTCTCGACAAGCTAACCTTTTTTTTTCTTCATTTTACGTGCGAGTAATTCTTTTGCCTGATTATATGTTAGACCTGAGTTCGCATTTAGGCGTTTCACTGTCTCAATATCTGTACCTGTTTTCGTTTTCAACAGGTTTCACCACCTTTCATCCATTAGTTTTTGATGTGCAAGAAACATTTATCCCGATTAGTTCAGAAGATACGAATACTATCTGACGGAAGCCCCACTTTTATGAAGGGGTAGGTGAACGTGATATAATGCAAGCAGAATTAAAAACACGAACAGTTAGGATGACATGATGAGTAACGAACTAAGCGTGCAGGTTCATTCAAAGCATAAAAAGAAATTTGAAAATGGGTATCCGCTTATTTTTAAGGAAGCGATTCTTGATACAAATCGCTTGAAAGAGGAAGGGACGATTCTTCGACTAGAAGATGAGCAGGGACATTTTATTGGAAGAGGCTACTTCGGCAGGCAAAACAAAGGATACGGTTGGGTTCTTACGCAGAATGAGAACGAATCGATTGATCAGGAGTTTTTTGTAAAAAGGATTCAAAAAGCACTTCATTATCGCACTTCTTTCTTTGAAGACTCGAATACAACGGCGTTTCGAGTGGTGAATGGTGAAGGGGATCACCTTGGAGGCTTAACCATCGATTATTTTGATGGCTATTACCTGATTAATTGGTACAGTGAAGGTGTTTATTCATTTAAAAATGAGGTTGTCGAGGCTCTTAAACGTCTTGCGGATTTTAAAGGCATCTATGAGAAAAAACGGTTTGATGCAAAAGGTCAGTACGTGGAAGATGATGATTTTGTAGCAGGGGAGCGCGGGGAGTTCCCGCTGATCGTGAAAGAGAATGGCGTGAAGTTTGCCGTGTATTTAAACGAAGGTGCGATGGTGGGGGTTTTCCTTGATCAACGACCAGTCCGTAAATTAATTCGTGATCAATACGCTAGAGGTAAAACCGTCTTAAATACCTTCTCCTACACAGGTGCTTTTTCAGTATTTGCTGTTGAGGGTGGTGCTACAATGACTACAAGTGTTGACCTTGCTAATCGAAGTCTGAACAAAACGATTGAGCAATTTAGCGTGAACGGAATTGACTATGAGGAACAAAATATCCTAGTGATGGACGTCTTCAAATACTTCAAGTATGCGGTTAAAAAGAACCTCTTATTCGACATGGTGATTCTAGATCCGCCTAGCTTTGCACGCTCTAAGAAACATACATTCAGCGCTGCAAAAGATTATAAGGACCTTCTTAAAGACGCCATTTCTGTAACAGCGGACAATGGCATCATTGTTGCTTCAACGAACTTCAGCGGTTATGATATGAAGAAATTTAAAGGCTTTGTAGATCAGGCCTTTAAAGAAACGAACGGAAAGTATCAGCTGCTTGAAGACTTTACACTTCCTGAAGATTTCCGAACGATAAAGGAATTTCGTGAAGGGAATTATTTGAAGGTTGTTTTCATTAAAAAAGTAAAGTAGCTTATAACCTCGTCCGTTGGGATTAAGGGGGATATAAGATGGTGTTTACAAAGGGAGAGGTCATAACCATGAATCTGATCATATTTGGAGCTACTGGCGGAACTGGTAATGCGTTTGTAAGACTGGCCCTTGCTGCAGGGCATACCGTAACAGCTTTCGTTCGAACCTCTTCAAAGCTTAAGACATCCCATAAAGATCTGAATGTTGAGATTGGGGATGCGATGCAGTCTGCTGATGTTAAACAGGCGATAACTTCCGATTTTGACGCCGTTATATCCTGTCTTGGTGCGAATGGCCTTGGAAAGACTACTGCTCTTTCGACGATGACGACGAATATTCTGGATGCGATGAGTATTCATGAAGTAAAGCGCATCGTCTATATGGCTTCCGCAGGCATAAACAAAGAAATCCCTGGTATTACTGGATTTATCGCTGGAAAGCTGCTACAAAATGTCCTGGCTGATCACCAGAGAGCAGCGGATCTGCTTGAAGCAAGTGAGACAGACTGGACTGTGATCCGTCCTATGGGATTGACGAATGACGGGCGAACAGGTGACTATCGGAAGGCAAGAAGCGGGGTTCCAAGAGGTGGACGACGCATCTCTAGAGAAGATGTCGCAGACTTTATGCTGAAGACCGTTTCTAATCACCTTTATATTCGAGAATCAATTGGACTTGCTAACTAAGAAAGAACCGTGAATGGCTTCACGGTTCTTTCGTTTATACAGAGACTTTCTGAGTATGAATAACCCGCTCTCCAACTGCTTTGATTAATTCAGAAGCTAGTGGATAATTGAGCGCTGCAGGGTCCATTTGTACTGCTGCAACTGTTGCATCCAGCGCTTCCGGTCTGATGTTGTATTCTTTGAAGTCAGCCGGGAGACCGGCCTCTTGCTGCATTTCCTTTATTTTATGAATAACGTTCTGCAGTAAGGCATCACTTTCCTTGCCTGCTGTCTCTAGATGAAGCGCCTCAGCAAGCTCCTTTACTTTTGGCAAATACAGGTTCGGAATTATTTCCATTACAACAGGTAGAAAAACAGCATTAGCGAGACCGTGCGGAATTCGGAATAGTGCACCATAAGCATGTGCAAAATTGTGTACAGGGATGGCGTTAAGAGCAAAGCTAAACGCTGTGATACCCATCATACTGGCCTGTAACATTTCCATGCGAGCGATTAAATTGTCTCCCTGCTTCACTGCAGTTGGGAGGTGCGTTTCAATAAGGCGAATTGACTGCAGAGCATACGCATCCGTAAGTGCCGTTGCTGCTGGCGAGGCGAGGGCTTCGATCGCATGAGTGAGCGCATCAAAGCCAGTGAACGCTGTGATTTTCGCAGGCAGCCCCGTCGTCAGTTCAGGATCTAAAATCGCCATATCTGCGTTAATGAAAGGATGAATGATATTTGTCTTCATTTTGAGATCTTCATTGTAAATAACGGCGATGGGGGAAACTTCTGACCCTGTACCCGCTGTCGTTGGAATAGAGATGTGTGGAATTGGCATATAGGTTGCTTCAGGCCAGGATAAATAAAGAAGTCCACCAGGAATGGCTTCCTTAATGTCTGTTATTCCGTGATGGAGAGCATATTTAACCCCTTTTACGGTGTCCATCACGCTTCCACCACCAACTGCGAGTAGCCCGTCCGCGCTTACTTCTCGAGCATACCTTAGCGCTGCATTGACATCCTTGCTTCCTGCATCCTGCTTGATATCTAGATAGACACCGGCAAGTTCTGGGCCGGTCCCATGCGGTGTTAGGGCAAATAATTCTTTGATTTTCTCAACAATACCAGCTTGTTCGAGACCACGATCGCTGAACAAGACGACACGCTTCGCCTGAAGTCCTCTGAACAGATCTGGAACAAGTGCACGTGTACCTGCGCCACTATGAATCGCAGTCCGAAGCATATATTGGGAATAAGTTAACGACATTCTGCTCGACCTCCAATATTAAGATTGATTTGAAAAGAGAAGACTGTACCATGTTCTTCGCTCGGCTTCAGGAACCATCGACGTGTGGACATGCTTGACCTGCGTATACGCATCAAGGGAGTGCCTGCCCATTTCTCTGCCAATACCGCTCTGCTTGTATCCTCCAAACGGAGCATCGTTTCTAAGCATATGCCAGTCATTGATCCAAACTACGCCAGCGCGAAGTTTACGAACAACTTTGTACGCTTTATTCACATCAGCTGTCCATACGCCTGCAGCAAGCCCGTAGATCGTGTCATTAGCCATACGTATGGCATCATCCACATCACTATAGCGGATGACAGATAGAACAGGGCCGAAGATTTCCTCTTTTGCGATCGTCATGTCGTTCGTCACATCGGCAAAAATCGTAGGGGCGATAAAATGCCCTTTCTCACAGCCCTCGACCTTCACCTCATGCCCTCCGCAAATAAGACGAGCTCCTTCCTGTTTTCCTTTCTCGATGTACGATAAAATTGTTTCTTTTTGAGTGGCTGACACCACGGGCCCCATGTCGGTTGCAGGGTCAATCGGGTTTCCGAGTATGAGCTTCTCTGAAAGTTCTTTCAGTCCTTCGATTACCTGGTCATACAGTTTATCAGGAACAAACAGCCTCGTTCCCGATTCACACAGCTGTCCCGAATGAAGAAAGACGCCGAATAGACTGCCAGGAAGCGCGAGTGAAAGGTCCGCATCTTCTAGTATGATAGAAGGTGATTTTCCACCGAGCTCAAGCGTTGTATTCTTAACGGTTGCAGAGGCAAGGCTCATAATGTGACGGCCAACTTCAGTAGAACCGGTAAATGCAATTTTATCTACTTTAGGATGTGTTGCGAGGGACTCCCCGACTTCTTTTCCGCTCCCTGTAATAACATTAATAACGCCGGGAGGTACCACTTCAGAGATGATTTCAGCCAGGCGAAGTGTCGTGAGCGGTGTATAGCTCGCTGGCTTGATAACGATCGTATTACCCATAGCAAGTGCCGGTGCGATTTTCCATGTAGCGATTAACATTGGCATGTTCCATGGTGTAATGGCGGCACATACGCCGATTGGTTCACGCCAGATAAAGTTATGAGCAGGACCGGGAAATGGAGGAGATGGAAGGGTTTCTGAATACGTGTAATCAAGTACAAATTTACCTAGAGTCTGGAATAAGTCAACCATTTGAATGATATCATTTGATCCTAATCTTCTAACCGTACCACCTGAAGAGAGTGCTTCTAGGCCGACTAGCTCTTCAGCATTTTCCATGATCTTTTGAGCGATGGCATAGAGGATTTTAGAACGTTCTTTCGGCGCCATTTCACGCCACTCCTCATTTTCAAATGCTTTTGTGGCTGCTTCTACAGCACGGTCAACATCCCTTGCTGTTCCGCTCGCTACTTTAGCAATGACATCACCTGTGGCTGGGTTCATAACATCAAACGTACGATTGCCATCTGACGGAGACCATTCTCCGTTAATGAAAAGCGGGAACGATTTGATTTCTACGTTAACTGACATAGTTCTTCCTCCTTTGGCTTTACATAACGCCGACATCAGCTTCAGATGTTCGGTTAATCTCGGTTACGTTCTTTCCTTTTGCACGTGCAAGAATATCCATGCGTACAGATAGCTGCTTCATGGAAAAGGCCATCGTTGCATCTAGCGTATTCCCGAAGGCATTATGCGTATTTCCACCCATCCCTTCCTGTGTAAGCTTTTGAGCGAGAGGAGCGAGCTGATTCATTTTTTCTTGAACAAGATCAAACAGGGGAGGGCGTTCTGCGATTAAACGCTGTAGCAAAAATGTGCCATAGCCGATGTGACGGGATTCATCTCTTTTTAACAGCCCTATCCCTTTCATTAAGCCGGGCATAATCTCAGCCTTCTCCAATGATTCATAGAAAGAAAAATAGCCTGTTTCAGCAAGTACACCCTCAACAAACATATTGTAGACGGTGGAAGCTTCAGCAAGTGCTTCCGGCGAATGATCATGCTGCAGCTTGCCCATAGCCTCCGGTAAAATAGAATAGAAAATGGTGCGATACGTGTCAGAATGGAAGCGTGATAGATCACCTGTTTGGCCAATTTCATTC
This sequence comes from Pseudalkalibacillus hwajinpoensis, assembly GCF_039851965.1. Lineage (NCBI taxonomy): Bacteria > Bacillati > Bacillota > Bacilli > Caryophanales > Guptibacillaceae > Guptibacillus > Guptibacillus hwajinpoensis. The sequence goes on from NZ_CP156674.1 coordinate 2,266,958, forward strand.
AAGAAAACCCTGAAAAACTCGGTATGTTTGGCCTCTTCGAAAAGAAAAGTTGTTAAGTACATCTCTTCTTCGATTCTTCCTTCTTTTGCAATCACCATGATTAAAGGGAGAAGATCAAGCGTGACGGCTTCTTCGCCAGCCTGGAATTGCGAAATCAGTCTCAGGATCTCCTCCTGCTGATCTCCAGTTAGAAACTGCCAATCTTTCACATCCTGAGTAAAATCAATCTCTCTCGGATCCCAACCGCCAAATTTTTTGGCTTTTTGGTAGAGTCGAAATGGAAGAGAATCCTCCTGAAGTCCCCGTTCACTTGTTGTTATCATTTCGTTCCGCATTTAAGACCACCTTTCATCGCTTGCGATTTAATTGGGCAGCTTCTATAATAAAAGTGAGATCATAGAAAGCGCTTACATAATTAGTGTAACGAGTTTTATCTATAAGTTCGATTCCTGAAAAGATAGGGGTGAATCATGTCGATGCATGAGGAAACGTGGATACGATCTTTCCATCGAATTCTGGAGGTCAAAGATCCGATCCGCCGTTGTGAAGTAATGATTCAACAGTGTCTTTCTCATTTTCCATTCATGCGGGCCAGTATGTTTACCTTTTCTTATTTTACTGGCATTGGAGAAGGTATTCTCCGTGTTGATAGTAGCGGAGTATTCTCTATGAATGCGATACGTGAAGATGTTAGGCGTATTCCACCTATTCAGCGCGCACTACTAACTAACAAACCTGCTCTGTTGATGATGGATCAGCATCATCAGCTCTTCCCCGAAGAATACATCGGAGCCTTTGATTTAACATCTGTTTTAATTATTCCTTTAAGTGTTGAACGCATCGCGATTGGCTGTGTTCTAATTGATGAAAAGGAAGAAGGAGTTACGATTCATCAAGGATTAATAGATGATGTGATGTTTTATTTTCAACAGGCGCTCGCTTATTTGCTTCCTGCCACCTCACTGTCCCCCAATCCGTTAAGCCCTAGAGAAACAGAAGTTCTTCAGCATGCAGCAGATGGAAACAGCACGAAAGAAATTGCTCGTCTATTACGAATAAGCGATTTTACAGCTCGGGATTATATCAGCTCGGCGCTTCGGAAATTGAATGCTAACCATCGAGCAGAGGCCGTTGCAAAAGCATTGAGAGAAAAATGGATTCATTAGCATGCAGCTGCACGTGGTGTCCCGTTTAAAACCCCTTGAATAAATACTAAATTTTCAGTAAACTTATAATACTAACCAGTTGGTATCTAATCGAAATGGAGGAGGGAATACATGACACCTAGCGCTAAAAACGTTCATTACCGGACATGTCCACTTTGCGAGGCGACGTGCGGTCTTGAAATTCATACAGTAGACGATGAGGTTACACATATTCAGGGTGACAAAGAGGATCCGTTTAGTAAGGGATATCTATGTCCTAAAGGATTTAGTTTGAAAGAACTTCATCATGATCCTGATCGCATTCGAGAGCCTATGATCCGAAAAGGTATAGAGTGGTTTACGGTGAGCTGGGAAGAGGCTTTTAACGAAGTGCGTAAAGGGTTACGTAGTGTGATTGAAGCACATGGGAAAGACGCGGTAGCTGTCTATCTTGGTAACCCCAATGTTCATAATTTATCGGGGATGCTGTACTTACCACTTTTTCTGCGTGCGCTTGGTAGTCGAAATCAATATTCAGCGAGTACTGTTGATCAGATTCCAAAGCAGCTGGCTGCAGAGTTTATGTATGGAAGTGATTTTAGTATTCCAATTCCAGATGTGGACCGTACTCAGTATTTTCTAGTAATCGGGGCGAATCCAGTCGTATCAAACGGTAGTTTAATGACAGGTCCTAACATGAGAGGGAGACTCAAGGCTTTACAGAAACGCGGGGGGCGCCTTGTAGTCGTCGATCCAGTTCGTACGGCTACCGCAAAAGTAGCAGATGAGCACCATTTCATCAAACCAGGTACGGATGGATATTTTCTATTTAGTTTACTCTACACCTTATTTGACGAAAGAATAGCAAAGGAAAGTTATTTGGCGGATCATCTAAACGGACTTGAAGACGTAAAAGAACTGGCAAAAGAATTTCCACCTGAAAAGACAGCGCCTGTATGTGGTGTAGAAGCGGAAACGATTCGTTCTATAGCAAGAGATATTGCTTCTGCCACGTGTGCAGCTGTCTATGGACGCATGGGTACTTGTACTCAATCGTTCGGAACGGTGAATAGCTGGCTGATTGATGTCATTAATCTCGTGACTGGAAATCTTGATCGTGAAGGCGGTGTGATGTTCACCACACCAGCTGCAGGAGGAACGAAGTCCAGAAAGAAAGGTTACAGATTCGGGCGCTTTAAAAGCAGAGTAAGTGGTATGCCTGAGGTTCTTGGGGAGCTTCCAGTCGCATGTCTGGCCGAGGAAATGGACACCCCAGGGGAGGGACAGGTCCGTGCGTTTGTAACCGTTGCGGGTAATCCAGTATTATCAACGCCAAATAGCGAACGCTTACAAAAGGCGGTTGAGAACCTCGATTTCATGGTAAGCGTCGACTGCTATCTGAATGAAACTACTCGAAATGCCAATGTGATCCTCCCTGCTCCAACACCACTGGAACGGTCACATTACGACCTTTCATTCTATCAGCTTTCAGTGCGGAACATTTCGCATTATTCAGCTCCGGTGTTTGAGAAAGAGGAAGGGCAACTTGATGAGTGGGAAATATTGTTGAAGCTGGCCTCATTAATTGGTGAGAAGGAGCCAGAGGACAATGCGGTTACTCAATTTGATGCCGCGACGATTCAATTTTTAATTAATAAAGATGTAAAGAATGAGCAGTCGCCCCTATTTGGACGTAAGCCTGAAGAGCTCATGGCTGCTCTTCAGAAGAGAGCAGGTCCAGAGCGAATGCTGGATTATATGCTTAGAACAGGTCCATATGGTGATCATTTTAAGAAGCAAGACGGATTAAGCCTGTCAAAATTAGAAGAGAACCTCCATGGTCTTGATTTAGGACCATTGCATTCTCGAATTCCTGAAGTGCTTCTCACTCATACGGGTAAAATTGAGCTGGCACCTGAACTGATCGTAAAGGATGTTGAGAGACTTAAGGATGAATTAGGACATCAGGCGGAAATGATGTTAATCGGAAGAAGAAACTTACGGTCCAACAACTCTTGGATGCACAATTTGCCAGTGCTAATGAAAGGAAGGGACCGCTGCACGCTATTGCTTCATCCATCAGATGGAAATAGATTTCATTTAAAAGACGGGGAGCTTGCGGAAGTGGAATCAGAAGCAGGCCGTCTTGAAGTGACGGTGGAGTTAACAGATGACATTATGCCAGGTGTAGGAAGTATTCCACATGGATACGGGCATAACCTTAAGGGGACGAAAATGTCGATTGCAAAAGAAAATGAAGGTGTAAATACAAATCTCTTAAGCTATGAGAAACGGTTGGATGCTGTGTCGGGAACGGCAGTGCTAAATGGAATTCCAATCGTGGTAAGGAAAGCAAAGCAGGGGAGGAATGAGCATGGCGATGTACGCTCTGAATTTGTTTAATGTAAAAAATGGAGAAGAATATGCGGAATATGCGAGAAGGGCAGAAGAACCAGTTCGTAAATATGGCGGTAAAGTCATCGCAATTGGCAAGCTGGACTCATCGCCTGAAGGGGATATCCCTCCAAGACAGGTGATGATGCTTGTGGAGTGGGAATCGAAAGAAGGAATTTACAAATATATAAGTGATCCGGATCTTGAGGGTTTGCACCCGCATCGTGAGCTCGGGGTTGATGATTTTATCTGGCATCTTTTTGAGAAGTTAGAAGATCTTAAGCCCGTTTTAAAATAGAAATAACTCGATCCAACATGAGACGATAACCGTTTACTTCGTTGGTGCACAATTCAAATCATAAAAACACATGGGTTCCACACACAGGAAATAAAGACTGACCCGGTTTATCAGGTCCACACTAGAAGGTAGAGTAAAAGAATCAAGCATTTTTATATTAGTAGACTTTGTTCCCCTTGATACACGTCCTGTACTTTTATAGCCTTTTACTGTCTTCTCTTGTGCTTATTGAAGCGTAAATGAAAAAGTCCGCCTGTAATGGCGGACTTTTTGCTGTGTGTTTGGTTAGATGCGTTTTGTAGAAATGGCTTCACGCATACGCTGAAGCGAACGCTGCGATTTTTCTTTTCGTGCAATCATGATATTCACATGGAGCGCATCAACAATACTCAATTGAGCAATTCTAGAGGCAAGTGCCTCTGACCGAAACTCAGTTTCTTGTGAAACAGTATAGAGAGGGATATCAACTTTTTTACTTAAAGGTGAGGTTGCTAGATTCGTGATGCCGATAATGGTGGCCCCGGTCTCTCTGGCGATATCTGCTACCCTCAAAATATCTTTATTTGTGCCTGAATGGGAGATAAGAACCGCTGTGTCATTCTTCGATAACTGCGAAGCTGACATCATTTGAAGGTGGGCATCACTATAAGCGGTTGTTCGTAGCCCCGTACGGATGAATTTATGCTGTGCATCCATCGCAATGATTCCTGATCCACCATTGCCATAGAATTCAATATGATCTGCCTGCATTAAAGCGTTAACAGCCTGAGCAATAGTCCTGTCATCAAGAATGTGTAATGTATCCTCAAGCGTGCGAATGTTAGAGCGAATCACTTTCTCCGCAACTTCCTTCGTTGAATCGGATTCTGATATGGTTTCATGAATATCCTGGATCGGATTTACAATTTCTGCTGCAAGTGCAATTTTCATCGCCTGAAATCCTTTAAAACCGATTCGCTTACAAAATCGAAAGACAGTAGCATCGGCTACATTAAGGTCTTCTGCAACCTGGTTAATCGTGCTGTGGATGATTTTATTAGAATGATCCAGAATGTAATCGGCAACCTGTCTTTCTTTTTCACTGAATTGTGAATAAGAAGAGCGGATTCTCGGAAGGCAGTGACGGGTTTCGTTGTGGGGCATGTTTATTCTCCTCTCTATCAACCCTGATTGTCTTATTGTAACCGATTACAAAGAATATGAAAATAGATTTCATGAAAGCGGTTGAAATGAAAAAAATTTAATGTATAATGACGTTGTAGGAAAAAATATTTCTTCCGGGCGAGGAGTTTTAATATGAATGTAGGATTAATTGGTCTTGGAAAAATGGGATACAACCTAGCTTTGAACTTACGGGAGCATGAACATAATGTAGTTGTGCATGATGCGAATGACAACCAGGTTCAGAAAATGAACGACGAAGGATTTAATGGAAAGCATTCTCTTAAAGAAGTGGTTGAAGCACTAGAAACACCACGAATTCTCTGGATGATGGTTCCTGCAGGAGACATAACAGAGGCCGTTACAACTGAATTGTCGGGCCTTCTTGAAAGCGGTGACATCGTAATTGACGGTGGGAATTCTCACTATAATGACTCCAAACGCAGAGCAGAGCAGCTATTAGAAAAGAAAATTTCTTTCTTTGACGTTGGAACCAGCGGTGGAAAATCCGGAGCGCGAAATGGAGCATGTACGATGATCGGCGGAGATGGGGCCGTATTTGAAACAATCGAACCGCTCTTTAAAGATATTTGCGTTGAAAACGGTTACCTGTATGCAGGTCCTTCTGGAAGCGGTCATTTCTTAAAAATGGTACATAATGGCGTGGAATATGGCATGATGCAATCCATTGCAGAAGGATTTGACCTTTTAAGCAAAAGTGAATACGACTTCGATTACGAGAAGGTAGCGCGCGTCTGGAACAATGGTTCTGTTATTCGTTCGTGGCTCATGGAGCTTACGGAGCAGGCGTTCTCAAAGGACGCTAACCTTGATGAAATTCGCGGTATTATGAATTCATCAGGAGAAGGAAAATGGACTGTAGAAACAGCACTGGATTTACAAACCGCTACCCCGGTCATTGCACTAGCGCTAATGATGCGCTACAGATCACTTGAGGATGATACATTTACTGGAAAAGTTGTCGCTGCGCTTCGAAATGAATTCGGCGGTCATGCAACAGAAAAAGCAAACTAAGGAGGAGATCTTATGTCAGGAAATATGTTAATTTTGATCGCGTTGCTTGCCATTTTTGCCCTTCTATTTCTCGTTATTCGTACAAAGCTGCACGCATTTGTAGCCTTACTACTTGTCAGTTTACTAGTTGGTATCGCTGCTGGTATGCCCCTTGAAGGTGTCATTGAATCGATTACAGCTGGTATGGGCGGTACACTAGGTTTCGTTGCAGTTGTTGTTGGACTTGGTGCTATGTTTGGTCAAATGCTTGAAGTATCAGGTGGGGCAGAGCGCCTTGCACAAACGCTCATTAAGAAATTCGGTGAGGACAGAGCACAATGGGCACTTGGTTTAACGGGTTTCATTGTTGCAATTCCTGTATTCTTCGATGTTGGCTTCATTATTCTCGTACCTCTGGTTTATAGCCTTGCAAAGAAAACAGGGAAATCACTTTTACACTATGCGATCCCGCTTCTTGCTGGTCTTGCTGTAACACACAGCTTTATTCCACCAACTCCAGGACCAATCGCGGTTGCTGATTTAATTGGTGCTGATCTTGGCTGGGTTATTCTATTCGGTTCACTTGCGGGTATTCCATCAATGATTATTGCAGGTCCGTGGTTTGGTCGCTATATCGGAAAGAAAATTCACGTTACAGTTCCTGACTATATGGAGCTTGAAAAGAAAGAGTATGACAAAGAGCTTCCTAGTTTTGCTCTTGTCACAAGTTTGATTCTTATCCCACTTGTTTTGATTCTGCTGAACACGCTTTCAGATGTCATTCTACCTGAAGGAAGCAATGTGAGAGCATTCTTATCATTCATGGGCCACCCGTTTGTTGCCCTAACAATCGCAACACTTCTTGCGTTCATTCTGCTTGGTACAATGCGGGGTTATACGAAGGAAGACGTTCAGGGGATTGCGAATAAAGCACTTGAACCTGCTGGTATTATTATTCTTGTAACTGGAGCCGGCGGTGTATTTAAGCAAGTTCTAATAGATTCAGGTGTTGGGGAAGTACTTGGAGATAAAATGGCGTCATCTGCACTACCTCCAATTCTACTGGCCTTCTTAATTGCTGCTGCAGTTCGTGTCGCGCAAGGTTCAGCAACTGTATCCATGGTTACCGCTGCAGGTCTTATGTCACCGTTAATCACAAGCATGAACATGGAAGGACCGGTACTCGGACTAATGGTTATCGCCATTGCAGCCGGTGCAACCGTTCTATCTCATGTTAACGATTCTGGTTTCTGGCTTGTGAACAGGTTCCTTGGTTTGAGTGAAAAAGATACCCTGAAATCGTGGACCATCATGGAAACGTTAATAGGGGTAGTCGGATTTATGGTTGTCTTTGTATTAAGTTTCTTTATCAGCTAAGCTAACGATAGAAAATGATGCGAACATCTTCATGGTGTTCGCTTCTTTCGCTCATAATATTAATAATGTTGGAGGAATGGCTCATGACTATGAACAAACGATTTATGATTGGTGTGGATATCGGTACGACAAGTACGAAAGCCGTTCTATATAAAGAGGATGGAAAACCAGTTTCAAAACACAATGTAGAGTATCCACTATATACGCCGACACCGGCAACTGCGGAGCAAAAACCTGAGGAAATTCTTCTGGCCGTCGTCGAGTCGATTCGAACGGTGATACAGGACAATCGTTTGAAAGCGGAACAGGTGAAATTCGTTTCTTTCAGCTCTGCCATGCACAGCTTGATCGCTGTTGATGAAGCAGGTAAACCCCTTACGAATTGCATCACCTGGGCAGATAACCGAAGTGCGAAGTGGGCAGAAAAAATTAAAAATGAGATGGATGGACATGAAATTTATCGTCGGACAGGTACACCAATTCATCCGATGTCACCACTCGCTAAGCTTGTCTGGTTGAAGAATGACGAAACTGAATTATTTACATCTGCTTCGAAATTCATTTCGATTAAGGAATATGTTTTCTATCGCTTTTTCCATGAATATGTTGTTGACTATTCTATTGCATCTGCAACAGGTTTGTTTAATCTCGAGCAGCTTGATTGGGATAAAGAGGCGCTTGAAATCGCTGGTGTATCGGCAGATCAGCTTTCAAAACCGGTTTCTACAACTCACGTGGTTGAAGGTTTAAAAGCCCCCTATATTGAAGAAACGGGACTAAATGCATCGACGAAATTTATTCTTGGTGCAAGTGACGGCGTTCTTTCAAATCTTGGTGTTAATGCGATTGAACCAGGTGTTGTGGCGGTAACGATTGGAACAAGTGGAGCGATAAGAGCCGTTACGGACCGCCCGGTAACAGATCCAAAAGGACGTATTTTCTGCTATGCACTTACGGAAGACAAATGGGTCATTGGTGGACCGGTTAACAACGGTGGTATCACATTCCGCTGGGTACGAGACCAGTTTGCTGCATCTGAAACAGAAACCGCCAAACGTCTTGGCATTGATACGTATGAAATCTTAACAAGAATTGCAGAACAGGTAAGTCCCGGTTCTGACGGACTAATTTTCCACCCTTACCTGGCTGGAGAACGTGCACCACTATGGAATGCTGACGCTAGAGGAAGCTTCTTCGGGCTTGCCATGCACCATAAAAAGGAGCATATGATACGCTCGGTCCTTGAAGGTGTCATTTACAATCTATACAGCGTATTACTTGCACTTGAAGAACTAATTGGTGTACCAAAGCAAATCAAAGCAACAGGTGGCTTTGCACGCTCAGCTCTCTGGCGTCAAATGATGGCAGATATCTTCAACCAGGAAGTAACCGTACCAGAAAGCTATGAAAGCTCTTGCCTCGGCGCCATCGTGCTTGGTATGGAAGCACTCGGCGAAATTGACTCCCTCAGTATCGTATCCGATCTCGTAGGGGACACATTCAGCCATCAACCAAACAAAGAAAACGTCCAAATCTATTCCGAACTACTACCAATTTACATTAGAATTTCACGAAAACTAAACGATGAATACACAGCAATAGCAAACTTTCAAAACAAAATGCTGGGATAACTAAAAAGCGGAAGTGCCCCGTTAAGACCCGTCAGGCACTGGAGCCTTACAAAATGAACACGTACTATGTGTTCAGATTGAAAGGTGAAGTGACCGAGGGTCTGGGGCACTGGAGCTGGCCAAGGAAAGAGGCAGAGTCTCCCGTTAAGACCCGCCAGGCACTGGATCCTTCCGCTCTAACCCCCCAACCAACAAAAAAAGACAGCCCTCGAGAGGCTGTCTTTTACTATAAATTAATGCTTAATCGCTTCTTTTAAAATAACCGTAGCTTGATCTAACTCTACATCTTTCGTTAGAACAATTTCACTTATGAGAAACTGCTGGGCATTTTCCAGTAGTTTTTTATCGTCAGTACCTAGAGGTCTTTTCTTGTTAAGGGCAACGAGCTCACGGATTACTTCCACATGATTGTGGATGTCTCCAGTTTTAAGCTTGTTCATATTATCCCGATAACGCTGGTTTCTATTTGCACTGGGCTCTTCAACTTCAACATCTTCACCAAATGAAGTTAGGACTTCATCCATCGTGCTTACATCCGACACTTCACGGATCTTCAAGTTTTCCGTTTTACCTTTTGGAATCATAACCTGTATGTCTCGAAAAGGCATATTAAGAATATAGTAGAGCTGTGTTTCGCCCAGTATTTCTTTTTCCTCGATTGCTTCGACTATACCTGCACCGTACATGGGATAAAAAATTTTATCGCCTACCTCAAACAAGCGCCCACCCCCAAATTTATAAATTATAGCACATCTCCTATTATAACATAAACACTTAATTTGTACGAATTAAAGATTTTTTTATCCGATTCCATATGTTTGATTGTTTGAGTCATACTCGATTACAATAAAAGACAAATAGGGATACGATCGGGAATGGAGGCGTTTACAAAATGAAGATAGGAATGATTAGTTTCTGGCATGTTCATGCAAAAGATTATGCAAGAGAAGCAGAACGGCACTCTGATACAACGATCGCAGCAATCTGGGACGAGGACGAGGAAAGAGGTAGAAGAGAGGCGCAGAATCGACAGGCTGAGTACATAGGTGATCTCGATGACCTGCTTTCGAGAAAAGATATTAATGCTGTTGTCATTGATACACCGACGAATGTTCATAGGGACATTATCATTAAAGCTGCCAAAGCAGGAAAGCACATCTTTACTGAAAAAGTATTAGCAGCGACAGAGAAGGAAGCACTTGAAATCCTTGAAGTAGTTAAACAGGCTGATGTGAAGCTGTTTGTTTCACTTCCGCGCGTTTATGATGACTATACAGAAGCGATCCTGGATCTAATTAAATCGGGTGAACTCGGTGAGGTCACTCAGACACGTGTACGCCTTGCACATGATGGAGCTACCGCTGATTGGCTCCCTGCCCATTTCTATAATAAGGAGGAGTGTCAGGGAGGAGCGCTCATTGATCTCGGATGTCATCCAGTTTATTTAACAAGAATGTTTCAGGGGATGCCCGATACTGTAAGCGCTCAGTTTGGCTATATCACTGGAAAATCTGTTGAGGATCAGGCGGTAGTCACATACGGTTATAAGAACGGAGCGTATGGCATAGCAGAAACCGGATTTGTTAATGCGCACTCACCCTTCACAATTGAAGTGCACGGCACAAAAGGATCTGTTTGTTTTGGAACACCTGAGCAAGTGCTTCTAAAGAAAGTTAGTGCTAAATGGGAAGAGGTCGAACTACCAGCGGATCGTCCTTCGCCTTTTAAACAGTGGGTGGATCATATTCAAAACGATAAAGGCACAGATGAAAACATTGCGCTTGCACTCGACCTGACAGTGCTAATGGAATCCGCTTATAAGGCGGAAGCACAAAAGCGTGAAATTCAAATTGGCGAGCGATAGGTAATCTTACATTTGACGGAAGATAATGTGTTACACTAACCTCGACTAATGATAATTGAGGTGTCTTATGAATACGTTCTTACAATACAATCCAACTCGACTTTATTTCGGAAAAGGACAGGTTGAAAAGCTAACTGGCGAAATTAAAACTGGTGCTAAAGTTCTCCTCGTGTATGGTGGCGGAAGCATTAAACGAAACGGTGTGTATGATGCCGTCATCGCAGAGCTTGAGAAAGTGAATGCCGAAGTTTTTGAACTATCGGGCGTTGAGCCGAACCCTCGTCTAACAACTGTTGAGAAAGGATCAGCTATCTGTAAAAGAGAGGGCATTGATTTTCTATTAGCAGTTGGGGGTGGTAGTGTTATTGACTGCACAAAAGCCATTGCGGCTAGTGCGCATTATGAGGGGCCAGCATGGGACTTGATTACACAGAAAGAACCGATTGAATCGGCCCTTCCTTTTGGAACAGTCCTTACCCTTGCGGCAACAGGTTCTGAGATGAACTCTGTATCGGTGATTACAAACTGGGAAACGAAAGAGAAGCTGGGCTGGGGGTCACCGCATGTGTTCCCAACGTTTTCTGTATTGGATCCAACGTATACATTCTCTGTACCGAAAGATCAAACGGTTTATGGGATTGTGGACAGCATGTCACACGCCCTTGAGCATTATTTCCATCGCACGAGCAACACCCCGATGATTGATGGCTTTATTGAGTCACTTTTACGAACTGCCATTGCGACAGGAACAAAGCTAGTCGCTAACCTGGAATCATATGAGTATCGTGAAACGATGATGTATATTAGTACAACAGCTTTTAACGGTACATTAAGTAATGGAACAGACGGCGGCGACTGGGCGACGCATCGCATTGAGCATGCAGTTTCAGCGGTTTATGATATCCCACACGGTGGAGGATTAGCGATTCTTTTCCCGAACTGGCTTGAACATGTGTTAGAAGAAGATTCGTCTCGGGTGAAGCAGCTTGCGGTAAATGTTTTTGGTATTTCACCTGAAGGTAAAAGTGATCATGACATTGCGGTAGAGGGTGCTAGAGCCCTGCGCGATTTCTGGAACTCACTTGGTGCACCATCCCGTCTTCTGGATTACGGGATTGATGAAGCTGAATTCGAGGCAATGATTGAGAAAACGTTCATTAAACCTGGTGTTGGAACATACAAAGAGCTTGATCGTGAAAGTGTAAGGGATATTTTAAAACGTTCCTTATAAAGAAACAGCATGGCAAATTGCCATGCTGTTTCTTTCTATTCTTCACAAATTGAAATATGCTTAAAAGCCGCTACGTCAAACAGCCCTAGGTCTGTCAGTTTAAGTTCAGGTATGACAGGAAGACTTAAAAAGGAGAGCGTTAAAAATGGATTGAAGTCAGTAGGAGCTCCGATTTTTCTCAGTGCTGCGTCCAGCTCTTCTAGCTCTTTATTCACAGAGTGATAGTCCTGATCAGAAAGCAATCCTGCTATTGGAAGCGGCAGTTTTCCGATAATGTTCTCATTCTGAATAACAACAAGACCACCATGCATCTCTTGAATCGCTTCAGCCGCTTTGATCATATCAGCGTCATTTGTCCCCGCAATAAGCAGGTTGTGTGAATCGTGACCAACTGTCGATGCAATAGCACCTTTTTTAAATTGGAATCCTTTTACGATGCCAAGTCCAATGTTGCCTGTATGATGGTGACGCTCGATAACTGCGAGCTTCATCAGATCCTGTTGTGGAGAGGGGATAAAGCATTCGTTCTCGTCTTGATCGACGTTAATCACCAGTTTTTTCGTTAAAATTTGATTTGGCACAATCTCGATGACATGTGCTTTCCCTTTTCCAACATTGAGCTTCAAGTGCTCAAGCGTTAGTTCCGGGATATGAACTGAATCCAGGATGGATTCTGGCGGTCTCGTTTTTGGAATCTCTTCTAATGAGCCATTATCCGCTATGAGCTCACCGGCTCTATATACCTGGGAAACAGAGAAAGAAGCCAGGTCATCAAGTATTAGAAAGTCAGCCTCCAAACCAGGTGCAATCGCTCCCTTTGTTTTAAGGCCATAGCACTCAGCCGCATTGAGAGTAGCCATCTGAATTGCTAGAAGGGGGTCCATTCCCTGTTGAATCGCTAAACGAATATTATGATCGACGCTTCCTTCATTGATCAAATCATCCAGATGTTTATCGTCTGTACAGAACATAAACCGTCTTGCATTCTTTTCTGTTACTGCTGGTGTAAGTTGCTTTAGATTTTTGGCAACCGAACCCTCTCGAATTAGCACGTACATTCCTCTTCTTATGCGATCTAACGCTTCATCAGCTGTCATACACTCATGGTCTGTCCTAATTCCTGCAGATTTATAAGTGTTTATTGCACCCGAATCAAGTCCGGCAGCATGGCCATCAATTATCTTTCCCTTCCCCAGGGCATCCAGGAGCTTCTCTATCATAGCTGGAGACGTACTAGCGACAGATGGGAAGTCCATTACTTCAGCGAGGCCAAGCACGCGATGGTGGTCGTAGAGCGGCTTGAGGTCTGAAGCAGAAAGCGTAGCTCCTGAATTTTCAAAAGCGGTAGATGGAACACTGGACGGTAGCATGAAAAAGATATCCATTGGGACGTTTTCAGAATCCTCAATCATATAGGTAATCCCTTCCACTCCAGAAACATTGCCTATTTCATGTGGGTCGGTCACAACAGCGGTTACACCACGGGGGAGCACAGCTTTAGCAAATTCTGAGGGCGTTACCATCGCCGACTCGATATGAACATGGGCATCAATAAGAGAGGGTGTGACGTATTTTCCTTTTGCGTCGATCACCCTTTCACCTTCAAACGATCCGATACCGGCAAATACACCATCTACAATCGCGATGTCTTCTTTGATCACCTCAAGGTTATACACATCGACAATGAGGGCATTTGTGATGACAAGATCAGCTTTCCGTTTACCTCCAGCAACCTTGACTCTGTTAATAAATTCATCCATATTTTTTCTCCTCTCGATCTAGACAAGTAAAGCAAAATTGTCTGACAGAGGATGACATATTCACTTCATAATCCCAGAACTGTCATCGTAGTCAAACCAATTGAGGTAGTTTGGTAGAAACGTTTGGACCATATCTCCAAAACTATACGAACCTAGTACAGATATTATTAGCGTATTTTATAGATGTCTTCCTTGTACGTCAATAGCATATACGATCTACAGAAAAAAATACTTTCACAAGAATATTGATAAATGAAGCGATTACAAGTAAACTACAAGTAAGCAGAATTAAATAGCATAAGGGAAAGCGCTTTTTTTATCGAGAATTGAGCAAACGGTTGCACTTGTTAACTAACTAATAAATGAGGGTGTAAAGACATGAATAAAATATGGTGGAAAGAAGCAGTAGGCTATCAAATATATCCCCGCAGTTTTCAGGACTCCAATGATGATGGAGTAGGTGATTTACAGGGAATCGTTCAGCGCCTTGATTATATTAAGGATCTTGGTATCGATGTGATTTGGATTTGCCCAATGTATAAATCTCCCAATGATGATAATGGGTATGACATTTCAGATTACCAGGATATAATGGAAGACTTTGGTACGATGAAGGATTTCGACATGCTTCTTGACGAAGTTCATAAACGTGATATGAAATTAATTATTGATCTTGTTCTTAATCATACGAGTGATGAGCATCAGTGGTTTATCGAATCGCGGTCCTCGAAGGAAGATCCGAAGCGTGATTGGTATATCTGGCGTGATGGCAAAGAGGGTCATGAGCCTAACAACTGGGAGAGTATTTTTGGTGGTTCGGCATGGGAGTATGATCAACGCACAGATCAATATTATCTCCACGTCTTTTCAACAAAACAGCCTGACGTGAATTGGGAAAATCCTGACGTCCGTGATGCACTGTATGACACAGTGAACTGGTGGCTTGATAAAGGCATTGATGGTTTCCGTATTGATGCAATCAGTCATATTAAGAAGCGACCTGGTTTTCCAGACATGCCAAATCCGAGTGAAAAGACGTATGTGTCTTCTTTTGACATGCACATGAATCAAAAAGGCATTCAGGAGTTTCTTCAGGAATTTAAAGATCGTACCTATGCAAATTACGATGTAATGACGGTTGGAGAAGCGAATGGGGTTAGTATCGATGAAGCTGATCAATGGGTCGACGAAAAAGATGGAAAAATGGATATGATTTTTCAATTCGAACACCTTGGCCTCTGGGATGTGGAGAAAAACCCTGATCTCGATATTGTTTCACTGAAAAAGGTGTTAACTCGCTGGCAGAAAGGGCTCGAAAATAAAGGCTGGAATGCGTTATTTGTTGAGAACCATGATAAACCACGTGTTGTATCGACCTGGGGAAATGATAAAGAATACTGGAGAGAGAGCGCAACTGCAATGGGTGCAATGTATTTCTTAATGCAGGGCACGCCTTTCATTTATCAGGGCCAGGAAATCGGGATGACGAACGTTCAATTTCCTTCCATAGAAGACTATGATGACGTAGCAGATAAGAATCGCTATCGTATCCAGCGCGCTGAAGGGGTGTCTCATGATGAGATCATGAAAGTGATCTGGGCATCATCACGAGATAACAGCAGAACTCCGATGCAGTGGAATGACGATACAAATGCAGGCTTTACAGCTGGAAAACCATGGATTAAGGTCAATCCAAATTATGTAGAAATTAATGTAGAAAAGCAGAAGCAAGATGAGGAATCTATTCTATCTTTCTACAAGAAAATGATTGAGCTTAAGAAAGCGAATTTAGTATTTACTTATGGTAGCTATGATTTATTGTTAGAAGATGATGCGCAAATCTATGCGTACACAAGAACAACAGAAGAAGATGGTGTGCTGGTGATGACGAATCTATCAACAGAACCCGCTGTTTTTAAATCAGAATTCATTCTAAATGATGAACAGCTCCTTCTAAGCAACTACACGGTAAAAGAAAATGCTCAGAATTCTGTTGAGTTAAAGCCATATGAAGCGAGAGTTTATCGAATTAAGCGCGCTTAATCTAGAAGCAGCCGGATATTTCTGGCTGCTTCTTCTTTAAGCATTATTGGTTACGCTTACAAATCAATAAGATATTTACATAAAATGTCGAATAAAAACACAATGAAAAGAATAGATTTATTGAAAAATTTACCGTATAGTGGTGATTAGTGGGAGATATGTCCTGATTACATTCTCTTATATACTAGTTTCATTTGGAGGGTAAAAAATGAAAAAGGTAATCATAGCACTATTTTCAGTGGTAGCAATGTTTATGTTTATGGGCACAGGAACGTTCGCTGCTGAAAACAATAACGAAGAGATTTTACATAAAATTGAAGAGACAAACGTTAAGATTGAAGAAGAGATTCTAGCCGCACAGGTTAAAGGAGATGAACTCGTTGCCAAACTTTCTCTTGAAACAACTAAATTGGAAGCAAATCTAGAAGCTGCTCATCGGAATGGAAAGTCCGGAGAAGAATTGGCGAAGCTTGAAAAAGAAGTGAAAACAAAAAAAGCTGCACTAACGGCTAAATACAACGAAGAGCTTGATAAGTTGATCGGTGACCTTATCGGGAAAACAAACAAAATAACGGCTGATATGATTAAAGAAGCTGCTAAAGAAGGAATACAGGCAGAGTGCTCATGGGTTTATGTGCAAATTGCCGATCGATGGGTATGGGTTGATCCTATTAAAATAATTGGACCATGATAATTTAAAGTGTACCAAGTTTTCTGGTGCACTTTTTTTAAATACCCAAAGTACTATATAATAAATATATTTATGTTTCCTCATTCAAGGGGGGTAAGTTGTGAAAGGATTCAACGTAGGTAGAAAGAATAGTTATCTTGAAAATGTAAAACAGGAGTCAGCAGCATTAAGCTTGTTAGCGAGAGGTTCAGGACTTGAGTTTATGAAACATTCGATCTATAAAGGTACTGCTTTCTACATTTATCCTGGGAAAAATCCTGACGCATTTGAGTTTTTTTATATACTTAAGGGTGAAATAAAATGTGAGGATCCTGAATTAGTTCTTGGTCTAGGGGATTACTTTACAGTGAAAAATATCCCAGAACTAATATTTTTTCAAGCGGCAGAAGATACAGAAATGTTATGGGTAATTAATGAACCTACTTTTAGATTAATAAGTGAAGATGTTTATAAACTTATAGAGAAAGTAAGAAGTGTTGGTGAAAAAGACCAATATACAAAAGAACATAGTGAACGTGTGCAAAGCATGAGCATAAAAATCGGGAAAAGAATAAATCTTTCCGCTGAAGATATAGATAATCTGATTGTTGCATCAATCCTCCACGATGTTGGCAAAATCAACGTCCCCGAAGAAATTTTAAACAAACCAGAAAGTCTGTCAGATGAGGAATATGAAGTCGTAAAGAAACATCCTTCTGATGGGGCAGAGATGGTTAAGGATACATATTTTTCGAATATTAGCAAAATCATTCTCCAGCACCATGAACGGCTAAATGGCTCTGGATACCCTGAAGGTTTGAAGGGGGATGACATCACGATTGGTGCTAAAATCATAGGGGTGAGTGACTCCTTCGATGCGATGACAGACGACCGTTCCTATCGAAAAGCCTACACTGTGGAATACGCGATGAGTGAGTTGAAGCGTCTTTCAGGTGTTTTATATGAACCAGAAGTTGTTGAAGCACTCGAGCAAGTGTTAATTGAAGATGGTGTTATAACATAGTTTTGAAGCGGAAGATGGACTAACATCTTCTTTTTTTTTTGCAAATGTTTCACGTGTAACATTGAAGCTGATATGATAGAACAAAGAAATGAGACGAAACTTGAGGAGATTGGTAACATGGCTAAACAGTTAATTCTTGCGGAAAAGCCTTCCGTAGGACGGGATATTGCAAGAGTATTAAATTGTACAAAAGGCGGAAATGGTTTTCTTGAAGGTGATCGTTACATCGTGACATGGGCACTTGGGCACCTTGTTACACTTGCGGATCCAGAGGTTTATGATGAAGCGTATAAAACGTGGAAGCTTGAAGATTTGCCGATGCTTCCTGCGCCACTTAAGCTTGTTGTTATTAAAAGAAGTGGAAAGCAGTTTAGCGTAGTGAAAACCCAAATGAACCGAAATGACGTTAGTGAGATTATTATCGCAACAGATGCAGGACGTGAAGGAGAGTTAGTAGCACGGTGGATTATTGAGAAAGCCCGTGTGAATAAACCGCTCAAGCGACTGTGGATTTCATCTGTAACGGATAAAGCAATCCGTGAAGGATTCAAACAATTAAGGGATGCGTCACAATATAAGAATTTGTATCAAGCGGCAGCTGCTAGATCAGAGGCAGATTGGTATGTTGGATTAAATGCGACACGCGCGTTAACGACCAAATACAATGCACAGCTATCCAGTGGAAGGGTGCAAACCCCCACACTCTCTATGATTGCGAAGCGTGAAGAGGAAATTAAAAACTTTGTACCAGAGCGTTATTATGGACTTGCAGCGGTTGTGGATGGATTTACATTGAAATGGCGCGATCCGAAAACGAATGATTCCCGTGTATTTGATCGGGAGAGAATGGATAATGCCATCAAGAAACTTTCAGGCAAACCTGCGAAAGTGGCAGATGTTAAGAAAGCAAGAAAGAAAACTTTTTCACCAGGTCTGTATGATTTAACAGAGCTACAAAGAGATGCTCATAAACGATTTGGCTTCTCGGCTAAAGAAACTCTTTCAGCAACGCAAAGGTTGTACGAGCAGCATAAGCTGGTTACCTATCCGAGAACCGATTCACGCCATCTTTCTTCAGACATGGAAGATACATTGAAAGAACGATTGGAAGCAGTAGCTCCATACGAAAAAACGGCTAGAAAAGCGCTTGGTAAACCGATTCAGACGGGCAAACACGTAATCGATGATCGCAAAGTGTCAGATCATCATGCGATAATTCCTACTGAACAAACTCCAGTTATTCGTGAGTTGAGCGATAAAGACCGTAAAGTATATGACCTAATTGTGAAGAGGTTCATTGCTGCTCTTTATCCTCCTTTTGAGTACGAGCAGGTGACGGTTACGGCGACGATTGGTGAAGAACGTTTTGATGCAAAAGGGAAACGAGTGCTTGCATCAGGTTGGAAAGAAGTTTACCAAACTCAAGAAGATGATGAGATTCTCCCTGAGCTCCAACATGGGCAGGAGCTTCGCGTCTTGTCACTAACGAGAACAGAAGGAAAAACGAATCCACCTTCTCGTTTCAATGAAGGAACCCTTTTATCTGCAATGGAGAATCCAGGACAGTTCCTCAGTGGTCATGATCGAAAGCTTGCCAAAACGTTAGGCGAAACTGGCGGTCTGGGTACCGTGGCCACGCGGGCGGATATTATTGAGAAGCTTTTCAATAGCTTTTTAATTGAAAAGAACGGAAAGGATCTTTCGATTACATCCAAAGGAAAGCAACTTCTTGAACTTGTCCCTGATGAGCTTCAGTCTCCAGCTTTAACCGCAGAGTGGGAACAGAAACTTGAAGCAATCGGAAAAGGGTCTCTATCGAAGCAAGCTTTTATTGAAGAAATGAAGAACTATGCCGATGAAACAGTTAAGAAGATTAAGTCCAGTACAAAAAAATACAAGCATGATAATGTGACAGGGACGAAATGTCCTGACTGCGGAAATTTAATGCTCGAAGTGAAAAATAAAAAAGGAAAGATGCTCGTTTGTCAGGATCGTGAATGTGGTTATCGTAAAGGAAAGAGCAAAGTAACCAATGCGAGATGTCCGAAGTGCAAGAAAAAGCTTGACCTTCACGGACAAGGTGACGCGCAAACCTTTATTTGTAAGTGTGGTCATCGTGAGAAACTATCATCTTTTAATGAAAGACGCAAAAAGGAAAAGAACACGAAAGCATCGAAGCGAGATGTTTCGAGTTACATGAAAAACCAGGGGAAGGAAGAACCGGTTAATACAGCTTTTGCCGATGCACTCGCAAAATTAAAACTTGATCAAGATAATTAACGGGTGAAGCAGGGAAACCTGCTTCTCTTTTACATAGTCGCTCTTTAACACTTCTGTCATAGAAAAATAATTAAAGGGTATAATGGATTAGCTGTTATTGAATTCGGGTATCAACCTTTTTTATAACAGTGCTTTCGAAATAGAAAAGCGAAATGAGCGCTAATCTTTGCTAGTTTGGGGTTCAACCATGTAGAATAACGGCATATCAAACACACTCAAGTGATTACTTTATGAAGAGAAAAGTGTAAACTCATTTAAATGAGGTTCTTTTTTACTAATATCTACAATTGTGAGCATATTTTCAAACATTTCTGTTCAATTCGATTATAGTGAAACAATAACTAACCGATTATTAAAATAAGAGTTATCCGTTTCATAGAAGGAGGCTGTCCATGGTCGATTCGATCTTATTTAATATCATGCTTGTTGGTGCCCTTGGCATCTTTTCGCAGTGGATTGCCTGGCGCTTTCACTTCCCTGCCATTGTAGTTATGTCCATTATCGGACTAATCGTTGGCCCGATATTTGGCTTGCTTCATCCTGAAGAGGTGTTTGGTGATTTATTTGATCCATTTGTATCAATTGCTGTAGCCATTATTCTCTTTGAAGGAAGTTTAAATCTTGATTTTCGTGAAATTAAAGGACTTGGCAGACCGGTTGGAAGAATTGTAACAGCGGGAGCCTTTCTAGCTTGGCTACTTGGCTCATTATCCGCTCATTATGTCGCTGGCCTTTCATGGGGCGTTGCCTTTGTAATTGGT
Organism: Pseudalkalibacillus hwajinpoensis; assembly: GCF_039851965.1. Classification (NCBI taxonomy): domain Bacteria; kingdom Bacillati; phylum Bacillota; class Bacilli; order Caryophanales; family Guptibacillaceae; genus Guptibacillus; species Guptibacillus hwajinpoensis. The sequence goes on from NZ_CP156674.1 coordinate 2,287,611, forward strand.
GGATTATTTATTGTAACAGGACCAACGGTTATTTTGCCGCTTTTACGACAGGCTAAGCTCAAACCAAGACCTGCTAAAATCCTAAAGTGGGAAGGAATTATTGTTGACCCGCTTGGTGCACTTTTGGCCGTCTTTGCATTTGAAATTATTAAATTTCTAAAAGTCGAAGAAGCAACACTGACTGTTCTTCTAACCTTTTTCCTTGGTTCGCTTTTTGCAACGCTTCTTGGATTCCTATGTGGACGTGGCGTTGGCTGGATGTTCGAGAAAGGGTATGTCCCTGAATTCTTGAAATCACCAGTTGTGTTTGCGGTCGTTATTCTTTGTTTTGCACTCTCTGACGAAATCACTCACGAAACTGGGTTGTTAGCCGTAACTGCAATGGGAATTACGCTTGCGAACATGCATATATCATCAATTGATGATATGAGGCATTTCAAAGAGAATATTTCTGTATTGCTTATTTCGACCATATTTATTATGCTAACAGCTTCACTTTCGGTTGATACGTTGCTTGAAATCTTCCACTGGCAAATTCTTGCGTTCGTTCTGCTGATGCTTTTAGTAGTTAGACCTCTATCGATCTGGTTATCAACAATTGGAACTGATTTATCCTGGCAGGAAAAGATGCTAGTAGGATGGATTGCACCACGAGGAATTGTAGCGTTAACGGTAGCAAGTTACTTTGCCAGTGTATTGATTGATGCCGGATTTGATGATGCAAAGATTCTTATGTCGCTGACGTTCGCACTTGTTTTCGCAACAGTAGTGGTTCATGGATTCTCCATTCGCTGGACAGCAGAAAAGCTTAACCTTGCGAGCGATGGGCAACCGGGTGTTCTAATTGTTGGGGGGAGTACGTTCTCTACCGCACTTTCCAAAACGCTAAAAGAACTCAAGATTCCGGTATTAATAACGGATTCTTCATGGCAGAGACTGCTAACTACAAGAAAAGCAGGAGTTCCGTTTTATAGAGGGGAAATATTGTCTGAGCAAACGGAATACCGTTTGGATCTTACACCTTATGAGTATATGATTGCGGCAACCGAGCTTGATTCGTACAATGCACTTGTATGTACAACATTTGTTCCTGAAATAGGACGTAATAACCTCTTCCAACTTAGCCTACGAAACGACCGAGGCGATGACCTTGAAGAGCTTGTCCATACAATCGGTGGACGTATCGCATTTAAGGAAGGAGCCACATGGGAAAGTCTTAATCGAAAGGTTGAGAGTGGCTATGTCTTTAGGAAGACAAACATTACTCAGCAATACAGGTATGATAAGTATCTTGAAGAACGAGATGACGAGACGATCATGCTTTTTGTTAAGAAACCTTCTGGAGCACTTGAGTTCTTTGCACATGATTCACAGACCAAAGCCGAGGCAGGCGATGTTATTGTTAGCTTGATGCCACCGAGTAAAGAGTTTAACCGTATTCGTGAAAAACTAGAGAAACAGCGCAATGACGAGAAGACTGAAAATGTGAAATAAAAGATAAGGGATCAGACATGTCACTTGTGACATGTCTGATCCCTCTTTAGTTACTCATTCGGCATATTACTTTTCCCATGAACATTCTTCTCAATACCAAGAATCACTTCAAGGTCGTTAGCATGCACTTGTTCTTGTAGACGATCTCTCGGATACGCTGTGAAGAATCATATAATCCTAATGACTACATTTGATGAATCCGGTTCAGGTAACGACGAATTGCGTCATATTCACCCTGTAAATCCTGAATCAACATTTCACGGTTATCATTTGAAGTATGACGCTCACTAACCTCTACAGTTGGCACGCCGCCGAGATATTGAAATAAGTCACTTAAAATCCCTGCATGAGTGAATTCCTCCTATGCATGCTCTTTTAATTCATCGATCACAGCGAAATATTCTGCCCCCTTTAACATGCTTGCGTGCTGGGTATATTGGATAAGTGCTGCATATTCACCCACAAGGTCACCATTTAATCCATCGATAATCATCTCAAGAGTTACTTTGTGCATTCTATTCCCCCCTTTAACTTGGGGTCAGGTCAGTCACTGGTGACGGACCTGACCCCACTCTGGTATGCTGAAGCAAAAGGGAACGAGGGGAAATTCTATATGTATGACGTGGTAATAATAGGTGCAGGGGTGAGCGGTATATTTATGGCCTATACGTTGACCAAAGAGCATCCTGAGTACAGCATTCTTTTGATTGATAAAGGAAAGAAGCTTTCCGAGCGAACGTGTAAAACGGATTCAATAAATAGCTGCACTTGTGATGAGTGTGATCAATTTATAGGTTTTGGCGGCCTCGGTAAATCTGAAGGGAAATTTAATTACACGAACGATTTTGGCGGAAGTCTCGGTCGTAAAATAGGAAATGAACGAGCTGAAACACTAATGTATGAAGTGGATGATGTAATTTGCTCTTTCGGTGGAAGTGTAGCAGAGCTTTACGATACCCATAGTCCAGAGTTGAAGAAAAGAGCGGAAAAGCATGGGTTGAGTGTTTTAACAACTTCAGTGCGCCATCTCGGAACGGTGCTTTCAACTTCCATCTTTCAAAACTTATATCTTTATCTTTCTGAGCGAATCGACATATGGTTTGAGACAGAGGTAGTAAGTATAACACCACGAGATCCTTTCATACTTGAGACGAATCAGGGAACTGTTTCTACTGAAAAAGTTGTTATTTCAACAGGTAACAGTGGAAGTGAGTGGATGCGACAGCAATCTCTTAAACTAGGACTCGCGCATGGAACCTCACGTGTAGATCTTGGTATTCGGGTTGAAATGCGAGGATGCCAGCTTGATCAGATTTTAAAAGAAGCATTTGAAACGAAGCTCCACATTAATGGAGATGGTTTTGAGGGCACCACCTATTGCATGAACCCTAATGGAAGAATCATCCGGAAGTATCAGCATGGGCTTGTGATGGCGGATGGGCAAAACAAGCGAGAAAAAGAGGCACCGGGTAGTAATTTAAATTTCACCTTATTTGTTCCATCTTTTTTTGAGACCAAAAAAGAGGCAGGTGGACTTGCAAAGAAGGTGATTGGTGGGATTAATCAAAATAAGGGTAGAATTCTCGTTCAGCGACTGCAGGACTTGAAACTTAAGCGTGCAACGGATGAAGCAATGATGGAACAGAATACCATCCTTCCATCATTAGAAGCGGATGCAGGGAATTTAATTGAAGAAATTCCTGAGAAATTTCTTAAGGCTCTCAATGAATTTCTTGATGCACTTCAAGCTCTTCTGGGGGAACCAATCGATGATGATACACTGCTATATGGAATGGACGGAAAGTTCTATGAACCGAAAATAAAAACAAGCAAGCAGTTCGAGACAGAGGTTTCTGGCCTTTATTTAATTGGCGATTGTTCAGGAGAAACACACTCACTTTCCCAGGCGGCGGCAAGCGGTATATATGTAGCTCGCCTACTATAGAAAAAAGACCGGCAGAAAGCCGATCTTCTATAGCTGCTCGTTTCGATAAACCGATGACTCAGATAACGCTTTTTCTCGTTTAGACATAAACTTCAATGTGAAGACCGAGAATGCAATAAGTGCTATAAGTGTTAAACCAAGATAAAGGTTACTGTAGATCAAGTTGTCTCCTGTTCGAGAGAGAGGGTTCATTGTGAATGCTACATTTTTCATATCAAGAAGGCGTCCAAATATGGCAGAGCTGAAAGCACCTGCAAGGAAGTTTAGTAAATTAAACACGCCCATTCCGACACCGTTTTGATTGTCTGGAAGAATTGATGATAGCAAGTCTGCTGTTGAGCTCTGGATAAGTGGAAAACCGAGATAGGCAATCAACAGACAAGGGACAATAACCCATGGATTGAATCCTGAGAACGTAGAAATGAAAAAGGAGCCGCCTGCAATTAACAGAAGGGCGACTTTAACAACGAAAGTTGGCCCTTTTTGCTCGATGATTTTACCACCTGCCTGTCCTATTAACCCGGCAGCCATTGCGCCAGGGAACAGGACGAGACCGATGTTCAACGTGGATAATCCATTTAATTCTCTGAGCATAATTGGAATGACGAAGATTAACCCAAATAGTGCCGAGGTGCCGAGGAAGCTTGTGAGAACGGTGACCGTATACTTTGTATTTTTTAAAATGACCGGGTCAATAAATGGATGCATAATCGTGAACGTTCGCCATAGAAAAAGGAAGAAAAAAACGATGAAAATAACAAGCAAGTACCATAGGAACGTTGTAATGTAGAATAATAGGGATGCGACAGAAATAGCCATAAGCAATGCACCAGGCAAATCAATTGATCCTTCACGTCGTTCTTCATCAGGTAGCCACTTACGAAACAGCGGTATAGCAAGGGCAGTAGCCACTGAGAAGAGAAATAGAAAACGCCAGTTTAATGTGCCCCCAACTACACCACCAATAATAGGACCAACTCCGGATGCAAATGCCACCGTCGAAGAAATTAATCCGAAAACTCGTCCTTTTTCTTTTGGAAGGAAACGAATCGGAACGATAAAAGCAAGAGCAGGTATGGTTGCACCTCCAACTGCTTGGAGAATACGTGCAGCAAGGAGAGTGGGATAGTTTGGAGAAAGAAATCCGATAAAAGCACCGAGAGAGAAAATGCTGATTCCTACCGTGAAAAGGGTTTTAATCGGATAAATGTCCGCAAGCTTACCGTACATAAGGGAACCGATCGCGAAAACGAGAATGTAGCCAGTTAATACCCAGCTTACTTCGGAAGGGCTGAGGTTAAAGGATGCTGCGATGTCGGGAATGGCCACATTAAACATGGTTCCATTCATAACAGCAAAGGCTAGAATTGTACAAACAAGGATAATGAGCCTTTTGCGCTCGGAAGCATCTAAATTAACATGTTCATGTTGTGGTGAGCCAGTCATTGCTACCCTTCTTTCATTTATTTAGTCACTCGAAATAAGTCATAGTCTCTTCCATCATAGAGTCCAGGCGAATGGATGTAAACTAAGTTGCTTGTGGGATGAGTTCGAGGGCTAACCAATTTCCAGTTATAGACACAAACAGGCTTTTCGATTATGATGAATGAAGAGATCGCTTTATTGGAGGAACAGCTATGCCAACAATTAAAGATGTAGCAAAACGTGCAGGCGTTTCACGCACGACGGTATCAAGAGTGCTAAATGATAATGGGTATGTTAGTCAGGAAGCAAGACAACGAGTTGTTGAAGCGGTCGAAGAAATGGGATATATCCCGAGTGCTCATGCGAAAACGATGAGAACGAAACGTTCAGGGGTTATCGGCGTGATCTTACCGAGAATCAGCACGGAAACGGCCAGTAGAGTAGTTAACGGAATCGAGACTGAACTTGCAGCTAATGGTTATCAAATACTCCTTACGAATACACAATTAAAACCTGAGAAGGAAATTGAGAATATTAGATTGTTGAAAAGTCGTCAGGTAGACGGCATTATTTTGCTTGCAACAAATCGCAACCAGAATCTTCTTGATACGATTGCTGACACGTCTATTCCCTTTGTGGCAATCGGCCAGGAGCTTACTGGAGTGACCTCAGTTGTATACGATGATTATAATTCAGCATTTGCTGTTATTGAATCGTTCATTTCAAAAGGACATGATAAGATTGGGTTTATCGGAGTACCTGAAACTGACCATGCAGTTGGTGTTGTTCGGAAACAGGGTTACTTTGATGCAATGGAAAAACACGGCCTTTCAGTGGAAGAAGGGTGGGTTCAGCATGGAAACTTCAGTTTTGAATCTGGCCATGCAGCAGCTAAACAAATGTTGGCAGAGGCCGAAACCAGACCGACCGCCGTATTTGCTGTTACTGATCGCATGGCAATTGGTGCACTCGGGTATTTTAAAGAGCAAAACGTCCATGTGCCAAAAGAAATGGCGCTATTCGGAATTGGAGCTTCCGATTTATCTCGACATGTCACGCCAGCTTTATCAACAGTAGACTATTTTAATGAAGATGCAGGTCAAAAAACAGCACAGCTGATTTTAGAACAGCTTAATGGGAAAATTTTGGAACAAGAAAAAATTAAACTTAACTATAGACTTATTGAAAGAGATAGTGTATAGTAGCGAATGAAAGCGATGTCAATTTATTTTTAAACATTATGGAATCGTTCACACATCTTTTTCTAGATCTACTATAATAAGAACTACGGACATACGAAGCGAGCGAATGAAAACGCTCGCATCGATTTTTAACCTTTGTGGAATCGATACCATACAAAACGTAGAAATTGAAGGGAGTAAAGAAGAATGGCGACTAATCGTGAAATAGCACAGGAAGTTATTGAAGCTATTGGTGGGGAGGAGAATATCCAATCCGTTGCACATTGTGCAACAAGACTCCGCATTATGGTGCATGACCAGGAAAAGATTGATCAAGAAAGAGTAGAAGGTGTTGAAAAAGTAAAAGGTGCTTTCTATAACTCAGGACAATATCAAGTTATTTTTGGAACTGGAACAGTTAATCGCATTTATGATGAAGTAACAGCACTGGGCTTAACTGGTTCCACGAAGTCAGAACAAAAAGAAAGTGCAGCTAAACAGGGGAATGCTTTCCAGCGTGCGATCCGCTCATTCGGAGATGTTTTCGTCCCAATTATTCCAGCTCTAGTAGCGACCGGTTTATTTATGGGACTTCGCGGCCTTGTTCTCCAGGAAGAAATTCTTGCTCTTTTTGGCTTAACGCCTGGTGACATTTCGGATAACTTTATTCTATTTACTCAGGTTCTAACAGATACGGCCTTTATCTTTTTACCTGCTCTTGTAGCATGGTCAACATTCCGGGTATTTGGAGGTAATCCGACGATAGGGTTGGTACTCGGATTGATGCTTGTTACACCTGCCCTTCCGAACGCATGGGAAGTAGCAGCAGGTAATGCAGAGCCACTTAAGTTTCTAGGATTTATTCCTGTAGTTGGTTATCAGGGTTCTGTTATTCCAGCCTTTGTTGCAGGTTTACTTGGTGCAAAACTTGAGAAACGGATCCGTAAAATGGTTCCGGAAGCTTTAGACCTAATTTTAACTCCGTTTCTAGTGTTGTTAATTATGATTACATTGTCGCTATTTGCAATCGGACCGATTTTCCATACAGTAGAAGAGTACATTATGGATGGCACCATCTTTATTCTTGATCTTCCATTTGGACTAAGTGGACTAATCATCGGGTTCTTCCACCAGATCATTGTTATTACCGGTGTGCATCACATTTTTAATTTCCTTGAAATTCAGCTGTTTGAAAATCTTGGTTTTAACCCGTTTAATCCAATTATCTCAGCAGCCATCGCTGCACAGGGTGGTGCTGCATTAGCAGTAGGATTGAAAACAAAGTCTAAGAAGTTAAAAGCACTGGCTCTTCCATCTGCACTATCTGCTTTTCTTGGCATTACAGAGCCAGCAATCTTTGGGGTAAACCTTCGCTATATGAAGCCATTTGTTATGGGACTTATCGGAGGAGCTGTTGGAGGATTTCTTGCGTCTCTATTCAAGCTAAAAGCAACTGGACTCGCTGTAACGGTTATTCCTGGTACACTTCTTTTCTTAAATAGTCAGATCTTCTTATACCTTCTTGTTAACCTGATTGCCATCGGAATTGCATTTGGATTAACATGGGCATTTGGTTACAAAGACGGTATGCTTGAAAATAAAAAGTAAGACAGTGACATCAGAGAGGGCTCTCAAAAGGGTCCTCTTTCAAAATTTTAGTGATATAGGTGTGATATGATGGATCGAAATGTGGAATTGAAACAACTCGCTGTTAAAGAAATTGAGGCAAATCGTGAAGAAGTTGAAAAGGATCCCTTTCGCCCTCATTTTCATTTGATGCCACCGGTTGGTCTTCTGAATGACCCCAATGGGTTTATTCATTGGAACGGGGTATACCATGTCTTCTTCCAATGGATGCCATTTAAAACTGGTCATGGCGCTAAATTCTGGGGGCATTACACGTCTACAGACCTTATACATTGGGAACTTGCCCCAACGGCATTAGCACCAGGAGACTGGTACGATAAAAATGGGTGTTATTCGGGGAGTGCAGTAACTCATGAGGATAAGCTACTGCTTTTCTATACAGGTAACGTAAAAGATGAAGAGGGCAATCGTGAGACGTATCAATGTTTGGCAGAATCTCAGGATGGCGTCACTTTTGATAAAAAGGGAGTCGTTCTTGAACTTCCAGAGGGATACACACCTCATTTTCGTGACCCAAAAGTATGGAAGCACTTAGGTAAGTGGTATATGGTGATTGGAACCCAGAACCTTGAAGAAGAGGGTAGGGTTGTCCTGTTCGAATCTGAAGACCTAAAGGACTGGACGTTGAAAGGTGATGTGACTGCATCTGGCCATGACAGACTTGGATCGTTCGGGTTCATGTGGGAATGTCCTGATTTATTCGAGCTTGATGGAACCGATGTGCTTCTATTTTCACCTCAGGGTCTTGAGCCTGACGGCGATCAGTATCAAAATGTTTACCAAACAGGATACCTTTCAGGTGCGCTTGATTACGAAATGGGGACATTAGCTCACGGTGAATTTAGTGAGATTGACCGTGGGTTTGAATTCTATGCCCCCCAAACGACCCTTGATGAAAATGGAAGGCGACTTATGATTGGCTGGATGGGTGTTCCGGAACAAGGAGAGGAACATCATCCTACAAAAGCGCATAAATGGATTCATACATTAACCATTCCGCGTGAGCTCAGGTTTGAGAAAGGTAAGCTCATTCAAAGACCTGTGCAAGAGCTTGAAACAATGCGCCATAATAAAGTAGAAAAGAGCGCCACGCTTTCAGAAAATAAAATTGAATGGGAAGAATTGAATGGAACGGTTTATGAATTACTTCTACAGCTGAAAAGCGTGAAGGGCTCATTTTCTGTCGAATTTCGAAATCATGCAACGATGACTTTCAATTCGGTGGCCCAAAAGTTAACGTTTAAACGCAAAAGCTTTGTTAATGGTAACGAGGAAACACGAAGCTGTTCGATGAAAGAAGTGAACGAGCTTAGATTTTATGTAGATGCTTCTTCCATTGAAGTGTTCGTAAATAATGGTGAGGAAGTATTCACGTCTAGAATTTTTCCTGAGCATGGGGATGAGAGTCTTGTTTTTAAAGCGGATGGACAAACAGAGTTCGAAGCAGCGAAGTGGAAGCTTGCCTAATACTCTATAAAGCAACCCCCGGATATTTGTCCGGGGGTTCTTTAATTAAACGGAACGTATGATTCCGCCTTCCACTCGTTGAGCGGATCCGTTGATTGCTGATGATAATGGCGAAGCAAGGAATGCCACTGTACTTGCTACTTCCTCCACTCGAGCAAAACGCTGAATAAGAGATGTTGGTTCATTATCTTTAAAATAGTCACGAGTAAAGTTTTCAAGATCTTTGTTTTCTTCGGCTGCAGCACCTTCCATGAAACTAGCTACGCCATCTGTCCACGTCGGGCCAGGGAGAACGGAATTAACAGTTACATTCGTACCCTGTGTCATTTCAGCAAGGCCTCGTGAAAGGCTAATCATTGAACTTTTCGTTACCGAATATGGAAGCATTTGGGTAAGTGGCTTAACCCCTGCCTCACTTGCGATGTTTAATATGCGGCCTGAATCACGAGAAAGCATGTCAGGAAGGAAGTGTCGAGAAAGACGAATTGCACTTAGAACATTTATTTGGAAATACGTCATCCATTCTTCATCGGAAACATCGGTGAATGCTTTTACTTCGAACATCCCCATATTATTAATCAGAATATCAAGAGAACCGATGTTGTTTACCTTTTCAATAAGTTTGTTGCTATCATCCTCTTTTGCAAGATCACCTGCAATGCCATGTACAGTTCCGAGTGTGGATAATTCTTCTACGACACCCTGAACACGTTCTTCTGTTCGTCCGTTAATGATGACTTCCGCACCTTCTTTTAATAGCGTTTCAGCAATACCTCTACCAATTCCTGATGTTGATCCTGTTACAAGTGCTAATTTATTTGTTAATTGTAAGTCCATAACAATCTCCTTTCGAAACTAGATTTACCAAAACTGTACCAGACAGTATAAATGCTTTACAACCCACCCGACTCAAGAATGAAGCGCATTTTAAAGCAAGCGCTTTATTATCCATTACCGTAAAAAGATCCCACAAATTTGACGAAAGTATGTATGAAATGTGTCGAAAAAGTGATAAAAACATGAGTAACTTTTGACACTTTGTGACATCTGTCACATTTATAGAAAGAACCTGCTACAATAGCAAATGGTAACAGGCGCTTATTGTCATTTTTTGTTGAAATCTACTTAACTAACATAGAGAAAGAAAGGAAGGTGGCCTTGCGGTGAAGCGAATGAAGTCAATGCTTGCTCTCGGTATGTTTCTAGCCGTTATGGTACTGAGTGGTTGTAGTAATTTAACCGTACTTGATCCAAAAGGACCTGTAGCAGAACAACAAGCAAATCTAATTCTTTTCTCAATTGGATTTATGCTGTTTATTGTTGTTGTCGTATTTGTTCTATTTACATTAATTCTAGTAAAATATCGAGAACGTAAAAGTGGGCCTGAATATGAGCCTCCTCACATTGAGGGTAATGTGTTCCTTGAAATTGTGTGGACAGTTATTCCAATTATTATTCTAATTGTTCTTGCAGTCCCAACGGTGCAAACAATTTTTGCATTGGAGAAGCCTCCAGAGGCAACATCTCATAAAGATCCGATCGTGATACACGCAACTTCGGTCGACTGGAAATGGGTATTTAGCTATCCGGAAGAGAATATTGAAACGGTTAATTATCTTCATATTCCAGAGGATCACCCGATTTTATTCAAGCTTTCATCTGCAGATTCAATGGGTTCATTCTGGATTCCGTCATTAGGCGGGCAGGAATACACGATGTCTGGCATGATGACTGAACTCTATTTGCAGGCAGATGAAATTGGTGAATATCGTGGTCGTAACTCAAACTTTACGGGTGAAGGATTCACTGAACAGGTGTTTACAGTAACGGCTGAATCTGAAGAAGATTACAATGAATGGGTTGAAGAGGCGCAAGAAGCGCCTGAATTAACTCAGGAGAAATACAATGAGCTTATGTTGAAGGGACATGCTGAAGAGATGACTTTCTCAGAAACACACCTTCAATGGGTCAATCATGGGATGGATGCTGAATACGCAACAAAAGTGCGTAACGGTGAATTAAATGAGGAAGATGATTCTCATGATTCCCACTCAGGTATGGACCATAAAGATTCCGAGAAAGATTCTGAGTCAGACTCGCATTAAGAGAGGAGGAAAACAACATGAAATGGGATGAATTTTTTGTTACCGGGGATCCGTTAATATATGGCGCTGATGTTTCGATCGCATTAACATTGATCGGCGCAATATTCGCTCTAACATATTTCAAGAAGTGGAAATGGTTGTGGACAGAATGGCTAACAACTGTTGACCACAAAAAACTCGGTATCATGTATATCATAGCAGCGGTTCTTATGCTATTCCGCGGTGGTGTTGATGCCTTGCTCATGAGGGCGCAATTAACTGTACCAAATTCAGATTTCCTGGATGCTACCCACTACAACGAAATTTTCACAACTCACGGTACGATCATGATTATCTTCATGGCGATGCCGTTCTTGATTGGTTTAATTAACGTTGTCGTTCCACTACAGATTGGTGCGCGAGACGTAGCTTATCCGTTTTTGAACGCGGTAAGTTTCTGGACATTTTTCATGGGGGCTATGCTCTTTAACATTTCTTTTGTTATCGGCGGATCGCCTTCTGCTGGTTGGACAAGTTATGTTCCTTTAGCTGGACTCGAGCTGAGTCCTGGAGTAGGACAGAACTACTATCTGCTCGGCTTACAAATTGCAGGTATAGGTACATTGCTAACGGGAATTAACTTCCTTGTTACAATCTTGAAAATGAGAGTACCTTCTATGAAGCTCATGCAAATGCCTATATTTACATGGTCTTCCTTAATTACCATGGTTATTATTATCTTTGCATTCCCGGTTCTTACCGTCGCACTTGCACTTATGACATTTGACCGTTTGTTTGGAAGTCACTTCTTTACGATGATGGACGGCGGTATGCCAATGCTATGGGCAAACCTCTTCTGGATCTGGGGTCACCCTGAAGTATATATCGTTATTCTTCCAGCGTTCGGTATGTTCTCGGAAATTATTAGTACATTCGCACGTAAAACACTTTTCGGCTATAAAGCAATGGTTTACTCCATGGTTGTTATTGCAGGACTAAGCTTCCTCGTATGGGTTCACCACTTCTTTACAATGGGAGCAGGTGGAGCAGTTAACTCGTTCTTCTCAATCACAACGATGCTAATTGCTGTTCCGACAGGTGTGAAGATATTTAACTGGCTTTTCACTCTGTACAAAGGACGAATACGATTTACAACGGCGATGTTGTGGTCGCTTGCCTTTATTCCGAACTTCGTTATCGGAGGAGTAACGGGTGTTATGCTTGCCATGGCAGCAGCTGACTATCAATACCATAATACGTACTTCCTTGTTGCTCACTTCCACTACGTGCTCATCTCGGGTACTGTATACGCTTGTTTTGCAGGATTATACTTCTGGTATCCAAAAATGTTCAATCACCGTTTGAACGAGCGTCTTGGTAAATGGAGCTTCTGGATTTTCGTAGCAGGATTTAACCTTTGTTTCTTCCCGATGTACTTCCTTGGTCTTGCAGGAATGCCTCGTCGTATTTACACATACGGCATCGGAGACGGTTGGATGAGCATGAACGTCCTTGCTACATTTGGCGGAGTTCTTATGGGAATCGGCTTCTTGATTCTTGTTTATAACATTTACTACAGCTTCCGCTATTCTCCACGTGAAACAACTGGTGACCCGTGGGATGGAAGAACGCTTGAATGGTCAACACCAGCACCAGTCCCGCACTACAATTTCGCTCACCTTCCTGAAGTGAAGGGACATGATGCATTCTGGATTATGAAAGAAGAGAAGAAGCAAGGGAGGTCACCAGAGAAGAAACCTTATAAGCCAATTCATATGCCAAGTTATTCAGGCGTACCGATTGTCATGAGTGTGTTCTTCTTCATTTCAGGCTTTGGGATGGTATTCTCATGGCACTGGATGTCGATCCTTGGTTTAATCGGAGTTCTTGCAACAATGGTCATTCGTTCATTTGATTATGATAAAGGCTTCTACGTAAGTGTAGAAGAAATAGAAGAGCATGAGAAAAAGACTACCTTATAAAGGAGGCGTGACGCATGGAATCAGTCGAATATTCTCCTAACACGCCTTTGGAATATCAGTCGGAAACTGGCCGTCTGAATATTCTAGGCTTCTGGATCTTCCTTGGCGCCGAAATTGCCCTGTTTTCAACATTGTTTGCGACCTACTTAGTGTTAGTAGGTCGGACAGCTGGCGGTCCAGGACCAGAAGAGCTTTTTGAAATAAGTGGTGTGTTAATTGAAACGTTTTTGCTACTAACAAGTAGTTTCACATGTGGACTTGCCATACACTATATGAGAAACCATTCTCTTAAAGGTTTGTTTCTCTGGTTAGGCATTACACTTGCATTAGGTCTAGGATTCCTAGGATTTGAAATTTATGAATTTGTTCACTATATTCATGAAGGTGCAGCACTAACAACGAGTGCTTACTGGTCGGGCTTCTTTGTACTAGTTGGAACACACGGTGCCCACGTAACAATGGGTATCGCATGGATTTCACTTATTTTGATTCAATTAAAGCAGCGTGGATTAACACCTGATACAACAAGGAAGGTCTTTATTTCAAGTCTATACTGGCACTTTCTTGACGTTGTGTGGATCTTCATCTTCACAGCAGTCTACTTGTATGGGATGGTGATGTAAGATGTCCTCTAATAACGAGCAGACGAACAGCCATAACCACTTCCCATGGAGCCATGTGATCGGATTCGGTCTATCGATTGTATTAACATTAATAGCTTTATGGGTAGGATTCTACTCAGGATTCAGTCTTACAACGATCATGATCATTGTTGTAATACTTGCATTGATTCAAGCATCCATTCAACTCTTAATGTTTATGCATATTACGGAGAGCGAAGATAGTCGAATACAGACCGGTACGATTCTATACGCTGTCTTTATCGCAGTTGCCGTTGTGGCTGGCTCAATCTGGGTTATGTCTTTTGGAATGCAATATATGAATATGTAAAAAAAGAAAACGCTGTTCACCCGAAGTGGGTAGACAGCGTTTTTTTATTATTCGATAGTTGGCATTTTCTTAGCTAGAGAACGTTCCTTCAAGAAAGGTCGAGCGAAAATGAGATAAGCAGCAAGATGGGCAAAAAGAACGTTAATGGCAAAAAGAGCAATAAAGATCGTATGTGCAACTGGAGCCATTCCGCCTCCGATATAGAATATTAGTAGAGCCCAGATTACCACAATAAATGGCGTGTGAAGAAGCGCAAGCTTCTTATAATCTTGCCACAGAAACAGTGGTGTAGCCGTAATAACGAAAAGATAGACCATATAGACATCCATAGTTAACAACTCCTTTTAATGATACCGCTTACAAATTATGATTTGTGTCAGAATTAAGAATAATTTGTGACTGTTTTGTTACAATCAGTATACCATAATTGTTCAAAAATTCTACACATATTTGAGAATAATTTGTCCGAACTCTATGCTTTAAGTAAAATGTAGAGGAAGTGGGGCGTGTTATGAAAAGAATCTCTTTGCTTATTTTATGGATTGGATTTATTTTCTATGCAGTGTTTTTTTAGCACCGGATGGAAATGGGAACTACTTATCTGACTTAATCAAGATGAACAACCCTGACCCTGGTTTGCTTGCCGTGTTTTCACTACTTGGAGGGGTTATTCCAATTATTGGACCATTCATTATTGTTATGAAAAGAAGTCATTCAATACAGGAGGATGAACATGCGTAAACTTGAGAAAAAAGAAGTAATCGATGCGATACGGCTTTCGGAATATGCTTTTCAATATAAAATCCCTGAAAAGGATCTAGAGAAGAAGATAGCTGCCTATAGTGAGCATGAAATCTGGGGAGATTATGAAGAAGGAAGTCTTGCAGCCAAACTTCACCTGATTGATTTTGAAACGTTTATTGCCGGCAGGTCCTTTGCAATGGGAGGGGTTGCTTCAGTTGCTACATATCCGGAGTTTAGAAGAGGTGGCAGGGTTGCACGTCTGCTTCGACATGCACTTGTAGAAATGAAAAATAAAGGCCAAACAATATCCTATCTTCATCCTTTTCACATCCCGTTTTATCGCAAATTCGGATTCGAAGTGCTTAGTAGTTGGAAAAAGCTCAAATTAAATAAGGAAGATTTTAACACGTTACCTCAAGTAGGCGGAAAAGTACGTAGAATTGCTCTTACAAATGTGTATGAAACACTTAATCCAGTGTACGAAGAATTTGCTCAACGCTTCAATGGCATGCTTGTGCGCACTGAAAGCTGGTGGAAGGAACGGGTTTATTCAGAAGGGTTTTTATTTGCTGGCTATACGAATGAAGAAGGGAATATAACTGGGTATGTGTATTATCAAGTGAAAGATCGTTCCCTTGAAGTGGAGGAATTTGTCTGTCTGGATGGGGAAGCGAGAAGAGGTCTATGGAACTATCTGTGTCAGCATGATTCCATGATTGAAGGTGGAACGATTCTAACGCACGAAGGAGATCCATTTCCTTTCATACTTTCGAATCCAAAAGTGAAAACAAATGTTGAGCCATATTTTATGGCACGAATTATCGACGTTGAAGCCTTTCTACAACTCTATCCATTCGAATTGAATGAGGGTGAATCTCTGTTTCTACATATTATTGATGAACAGGCTGAATGGAACAATGGTAGTTTTCAAATTCATTCTGACGGTGTAAAGATGTTTAAAGGGGATAATACTAATGCCTCCTGCAAGCATCCACCAAAACGTGGACTTCGCTGTAATATTAGTACACTCACGGCTATTCTGACTGGATACCAGAACCCTGCATTTCTATATGAAGCTGGTTTACTTCAAGGGCCTAAGAAGGACGTTGAGGTGTTGAAGGGGATTTTGTCGAAGAGAGAAACAAATTTTATGGATTTCTTTTAAATGGAGAAATTTAGACCATCGCAATGAGTGTTTAGGTATGAATTAGGTAACTTGCCAATGCAATCCATGGTTCGACATACAATTCATGTCTTCTTAATTACTATACAATGAATGAGTGAGATACCTGATTAAAATGGTCGTTCGCATTAATCTGGCAATACCTTGACAAATAGTTAATAAATTGATATTTTTGTTAAAATATAATTTCTTATCCAGAGAGGTGGAGGGACTGGCCCTTTGAAACCTCAGCAACAGGTCCATCGGATACTGTGCTAACTCCAGCGGGTGATAAACCTGATAGATGAGAGCCTTCGGTTTTATTTTGTCAGTAACGCACTCTTTTAGAGTGCGTTTTTTGGGTTTTCTGGATGGAAGAAAAGGAGTATGAAATGGAAGAGAAGCAGGAATTTCAAAGGAAAATGAAGTCACGACATGTCGTGATGCTATCGCTTGGTGGAGTTATTGGGACCGGTCTATTCTTAAGTTCTGGATACACGATCCAACAGGCTGGTCCAGTCGGCACGATTCTCTCCTATTTAGTAGGGGCGCTTGTTGTTTACCTTGTCATGCTATGTTTAGGGGAGCTTTCTGTACATATGCCAGAAACAGGCGCTTTCCATAGTTATGCAGCTAAGTACATCGGAGGAGGTACCGGGTATACGGTGGCGTGGTTATATTGGCTAACCTGGACAGTAGCTCTCGGTTCCGAATTTACTGCCGCCGGGATGCTGATGCAGCGGTGGTTTCCATTCATCAGTGTGTGGATGTGGAGTGGATTGTTCGCCGCATTAATCTTTGTGATTAATGTGCTTACCGTTAAATTTTTCGCAGAAACAGAATTCTGGTTCTCCCTCATTAAGGTATTAGCAATTATCCTCTTTATTATTTTAGGGGGAGCAGCAATTTTTGGTTTTATCCCGATGGAATCAGGTACACACACATCGGTTTTCTCCAATTTTACGAATGAAGGTATTTTTCCAAATGGTGCATTTGCCATAGTTATGACCATGTTAGCGGTGAATTTTGCTTTCTCTGGAACAGAATTAATCGGTATCGCAGCTGGAGAAACAGCAGATCCAGAAAAAACAATTCCGAAAGCTATTCGTACTACGGTGTTTCGATTAATTATTTTCTTTGTCGGTTCGATCTTCGTCTTATCAGCTCTTCTTCCAGCTTCAGATGCTGGCGTATTAGAAAGCCCGTTTGTGGCTGTTCTTGAACGGATTGGTGTTCCATTTGCAGCCGATATTATGAACTTCGTTATTTTAACAGCGATCTTATCTGCTGCAAATTCCGGGTTGTATGCTTCTTCAAGAATGCTCTGGTCGCTCGCAGATAAGCGAACGATATCACCGTTTTTCTCCAGGCTAAATAAACAGGGTGTCCCGCTAAATGCCGTGATGTTTAGTATGTTAGGCGGGGTGCTAGCTCTCTTATCTAGCGTGATTGCGCCAGATACAGTCTATGTTGTACTCGTTTCGATTTCGGGTCTTGCGGTGGTAGTGGTGTGGATGAGCATTTGTGCGTCACAATTTCTCTTTCGGAAACAATTTATAAGAGAAGGGTATTCGGTAAAAGACCTGGGATATCGGACTCCATTATATCCTCTCGTCCCTGTGCTTGCTTTTCTGCTCTGTCTCGCTTCGTTGATCGGGATCGCTTTTGACCCTACACAGAGAATTGCCCTGTATTGTGGCTTTCCTTTTATTGCTTTTTGTTATGGGAGCTATTATCTAACTAAATCTATGAAGAGAAAGGGAGTCAATTATGTTACTGAAAAACGATCCTATTGAAGGCATTTTGCGTGATTACTCGATTATGATATTAGATGGTGCGCTTGCAACAGAGCTGGAACATTATGGATGTGATTTAAATGATCCTCTCTGGTCAGCACGGGTATTACTTGAGAACCCTGAATTAATCTATCAAGTTCATCTAGATTATTTCCATGCTGGAGCGGACTGTGCAATAACCGCTAGCTACCAGGCAACAATAGATGGGCTTAAAGCACGTGGTTTAAACGAGCAGGAATCGATCGAGTTAATTAAGAAAACAGTAGTGCTAGCAAGAAAAGCGCGTGATGATTTCTGGGAGCAGAATGAGCAATTGACCAGGCCTAAACCTCTTGTTGCTGCATCAGTAGGACCTTATGGAGCATTTCTTTCAGACGGCTCAGAGTATAGAGGGGATTATGGCGTTTCTGACGATACATTAGCTCATTTTCACCGTTCAAGAATAAAAGCATTAATTGACGCAGGAGCTGATCTGTTAGCATTTGAAACAATTCCCTCTCTTCAAGAAGCAAACGTATTACTTTCGTTGTTAGAAGAATTTCCACATACTTATGCCTGGCTTTCCTTTTCTATTAGAAATGGAAAGGAAATTAGTGATGGGACACCATTACAGGAGTGTTCCAAACGTTTTGGAGAGATAAAGCAGCTTGCTGCAATCGGAGTGAATTGCGCTTCTCCTTCATTTGTAGAAGAGGTTATTAAAGAGGTAAATAGCCACACAAAAAAACCGGTTATCGTTTACCCGAATTCCGGAGAAGTTTATGAATCTAGCTCCAAAACATGGCAGGGAGAGCAATCACATTCCGAATTGGATCAAGACTCTAAAAGGTGGTTTCAGGTGGGAGCGCGTTTAATAGGAGGTTGTTGCAGAACGAGACCTCATGATATAGAAGAAATTTATCAAAAATGGCGCTGAGTATATGGAGAAAGGGAACGTCCAATATAAAATGGACGTTCCCCTTCTTTTTGCGCTTAACGGGTTACATTTTTTTAAAATGGATTTGTGGCCCACTGCAGCGATTGTTTAATGAAAATCCGAGGATGGAGCTTTAGCTGCCCAACCATATATTCAGCTAAATCCTCCGGCTGCATATATTTCTCTTTATCCTGTTCATCAAGTTTATCGCCAAATACAAGCTCAGTTGCGACTAGACTAGGGTTAAGTGTAAACACGCGAATGTTATTTCGACGCACTTCCTGCATCAGTGCTTCGGTCATCCCTTGGATTGCGAATTTCGAAGCGCTATAGGAAGTAGAACCAGCTGTCCCTTTAAGACCGCTACTTGAGGAGATGTTGAAAATATCCCCGTTGTTTCTCTTGATCATTTGGGGTAAAACGGCCCGTGTGACGTGGTACGTACCGTATACATTTACTTCAAACGTGTGCTTCCAGTCTTCTGGTTTAAGGTCTAAGAATGATCCATTTAATCCAATGCCCGCATTATTAATCAGAATGTTTGCTGAGCCTAATTCATTTTGTAAGTGATCGATTGCCTGATCTACTTCCTCTATATTCGCAATATCAGCAGTCGCAACTGATGCCTTCACTCCTAGCGTTTCCGCTTCCTGTGCAACTTCCTTCAGTTTGCTTTCTGTACGGGCAATTAACCCAACGTTTACTCCCTCTCTAGCTAATTCCAGAGCAGTAGCGCGACCTATGCCACTGCTTGCTCCTGTGATATATGCAATCTTTCCGGTAATTGATTGACCCATTTCTGAACCATCCTTTCTGTTATTCCCTATTGTTAAGTCTAAGGGTAGTAGCAATAATGTTCAAAGATTAAGGATTGTTCGAGAGTGGGTGAACATATCATGATGTTTAACTATAGCTAAAAAAGGTTACAGTTACGAGGTGTACAAATATTAGTTGAACCAATCGGACCTTAAGGGGCAGTTGCCTCCTTACATTCCTGAGGTATTACTGCCCCTTAAGGGTGGGGTAAAGTGAAGGATAAATCATTTTGAAAGATTTACTAAGAGAGCTCAGCTGCACATGCAGCTGAGCTCTTTTGAATTAGTAAGACAAATCATAAAACAAGGAAACTCTTTAGAGTTGGTAAACAACGCAGAAAGTTAACACCAATGAGAGAAGGAATATTCCAAACATTATTAGTAGATAACGTGCCTTTGTTATTTGCAGCCTGGACCTTAGATAAATACTTGTAAACACGACAATTGGAAAATAAATCGCACTTGCTACAAGAGCCGTGAGAAGGAAAAATAGTAGTAATCCTTCATCAAGGGTAGGATCATTGATGAATCCCATTAAATCACCTACATAGATGAGAACCATTACCCAGAGATCAAGTATTAGGAATGAAAAACAACCAGCAATGAAATGAAACAAAACAGCTAATAGAAAGTATTGATTCTTCATTAATTTCCTCTTTGTTTATCTAGTTTCACTCTTCCGTTAGGAACAACTAGTACTATTATACATGACATTCAAACTCCTTCTAATGTAACGATCCCTTTCAACTATCTTTAAGAGAATCTGATAATCCACATGTAAAATGCACTAGTTTGGAAAATAACTCATGGTGCAAATGGTTTGTTTTGAAAGTCATTAACAGGGTGAGGAGTCAAAAACTAGAATTACTCAGTGTGAGGTAATCATAAACGAGGAGGAATTTGATGGGTAGAATGAAAAAAGTAGCGTTATTAAGCAGTACACTTGCTTTATCGGCGGGTTTAATGACCCCAGCCATGGCAGCACCTAATAGTCAATTTGTTGGAACACCAGAAAGTCAAGAATACTCCATTTCAGGGTTTATCAGCCATGATGAGTTAAGCAAAAAACTTCAGCAGATTGATAAAAACAGCCAGGAGCGAGTTGATGTAGAAGTTGCAGGGTATTCAAATCAAGGACGTGAAATTTACAAAGCTACAGTTGGCTCAGGAGATAAAGTGATATTAATACAAAGCGAAATCCATGGAAATGAAAAAACAGGTACTGCAGCATTGTTAAATTTATTACAGCAACTTGGATCAAACAATTCTACTGAGGCCAAAAAAATCAGGGAAGAAGTAACCATAGTGGCTATGCCGATGGTTAACCCGGATGCTACGGAGTTGAATCGTCGCGGGAACGATCTATCCTGGAGTGAAGTAATTGAAGAATTCCCACAACTAGCTGAAGCTACTCCATCTTGGAATTATTACACCTACACAAACCAATACTGGGATTATGCTTCAAACCCGGGTTTTGACGTGAATCGGGACTTTAATCCAAACCTTAACTATGAGCCTCAACCTGAAGATTTTCCAAGTAATTCATCAAATCCAGGCTGGTACATTACCCCTGAAGCCCAAACTGTCCGTGATGTTTATAAAGGCTTAATGGATGAGTTTGGAAAAGTGGATGTGTTTGTAGATTTGCATCATCAGGGCGAGTATTATGTTGAAGGAACAGATGATAAGGTTACGTTATCTATTTCGGGAGATTTCATTCCTGATCCTGAGAGTGCTGAAGGAGAGAAATATAGTGAGTATGCAGATACATATAATGAGGAATTCTCCAAACAATTAAATGTAGCCGCTTATAATGCTTTACAAGAAAGAGGTAATTCTCTTTTTGACAATATTACACTTTACCCACAGAATCTAGATCTACCGGGTACCGCACTTGGTTCCTTTGCTCTTAATGGAAGTGGGGCTGTGTTATTCGAAGTAACTGGTCAAACTCAAAGTTTTGGTCAGAAGAAAAAGGGACAGCTTATAAAGGCTGTTGAACTTGGTCTCTATGGAATTATCAACGGAGTGACTACTGGGGATGTATATAGTATTGACTCTGAAGAATATAATGAAATCCCACTTACAGATCGGGATCAGGATTATGGTTTTTAAATGAAAAGAAGACGAGTTCATTTGAGTAAACTTCTCTTCTCGATTGATTTACATTCCTGAGGTTTTACTGCCCCTTAAGGGTGGGATAAAAATGTAACGAACTCCATAGAAAAAGTCCTGCTCTCTGGCAGGACTTTTTAACTGTATGAAAGGGAAGAAAATGGAGCAAGTCGAGGTGTAATCTCCTGAACTAACTTGTCACCTTTGCCCTTCGCATATAACTCTAGCAAAAGATCCGCTATTTTTTGCTCAACCTCATAGGTTAACCCGGTATGATAGTCAATGAGAAAATACATTCTTCCATTTTCTAGTGTTCCTGACAACAGCTCGTACTTGTCATACTCAAAATGCACTTCTGTTCCGTACTGGGTCATCTCAAGATAGGTTTCGAAAGGGGTGATGGGAAAAGCCTTTTGACTGTTCATTTCATTTTGTTCCTCCTGGTTCTTTAATAGAATCTACTAGAAAGTCTAACCACCCCGAATCAAACTTATACACAAAAATAGATTTAAAGTTTAAAAGTAATTTAGAGACCTGTTATTTAGGTTGAACACTGTCGGGCTAGTATTTTGACTTCCGAGCAAATCTGTAGTATTTTAATTCCTAGTAATTATATATGAATAATTCAGTTTGGTTTGTGAGGAGGGGAACAATGAAGAAGATCTTGAGAGGTTATTTACAAGCATCGTTAATACTAAAAATTACGATTGCACTTATACTTGGAATTATTGTTGGTCTTGTTTTTGGTGAGCAAGCAGCGGTTTTGGCACCACTTGGTGATTTGTTAATCAACTTGCTGTCATTCCTCATCATCCCACTCATACTATTTACGTTGATTGTCGGTGTCAATCAGACAAGGTTAAGTAACCTTGGACGAATGGGTGGTAAAGTATTTCTTTATTATGTGTTGACGTCTGCCTTTGCGATTATTGTTGGCCTAACAGTTGCAAGTTTGTTCAATCCAGGTACAGGCCTTTCGATTGATCCTGCGGAGTCCTTCGAGGTACCTGACAACCCTGGCGTCGTTAGTGTTCTATTAAGTATTGTGCCATCGAATATCGTTACGGCATTTAGTGAGATGAATTTACTTGGAATCATTTTCACTGCATTCGCTTTCGGTATTGCCATTTCCGCATTAAGGAATTCGAAGGAACACGGTGAACTTGGCGAACATTTATATAAAGTTATTGAAGGATTGAACGAAGCAACCTTTAAAATCATGAATGTTATTCTTCAATACGTACCAATTGGAATTTTTGCGATTATCGCTAAAACAATCGGAAACCAGGGAATGCATACAATTCTCTCGCTAGGAAATATGATTGTAGTGCTCTACATTGCCCTAATCGTTCAGGTAGGGATCTATGTTGTTTTTATGCTGTTCTTCAAAGTCAGTCCGAAACGATTTTTCTCGAATGCCCGTACACCAATGATTACGGCTTTTGTCACACAGAGTAGTTCAGGTACATTGCCACTCACACTGAATGCTGCTAATGGTATGGGTCTGTCAAAAAGTCTCTATGGCTTTAGTTTACCGCTCGGTGCGACGATCAATATGGATGGGGCAGCGATCCGTATTGCTATTTCAGCGGTTTTCGCAGCCAACGTTGTAGGTGCTCCTTTAAGCTTTACTGATATGCTGATGATTGTCATTGTTGGGACGCTTGCGTCAATCGGAACAGCAGGTGTTCCAGGGGCAGGAATCGTTATGATTGCGACTGTTTTTGCACAGGTTGGTTTACCAATGGAAACAGTGGCGTTGTTAACAGCTGTTGATGCCTTAGTCGGAATGGGTTGTACTGCCCTTAACGTAACGGGTGATCTTGTCGGAGCAACTGTGATTGATCGCAAAACAACCTCTGATACTGCAGATCCAACCATTTAAACTTACTGAAAGTCAGGCGATGATGCCTGGCTTTTTATTTTTGTAGTCATCATTCGTCATGCAGGGTAAATAGCAGGAATTAGCGCTACAAAAGCCTTTTTACATAACGATATATATAATTTGATATAAATCATTTGTACTTGTCATAATCATCCATTTACTTCTAATGATCTAAATATTAAGATAAAAATAACTTTAGAGCTTTTATGTGGGAAAGGAAATGGGGGATACGGGTGGCAGATCAATTAAAAGGAATTTGGAAAGACTGGCGTTTGCACCTTCTTGTGTTGGTGATCGTCGCGCTTACAGAGTGGATCGGGGTATTTCAGTTTACAGTTGGACCTGGTGTCATATTGTTGCTCCCGATGCTGTATGCGATTCTAATTGGACTGGGGTTATTCTTCACACCTGTTGTAAAAAAAGCGCAGGCACTTAATGCTGAACCTTTAATCGTACTTGGCGTAACGCTTTTGATTGCGAAGATCGGTGTCATTATCGGTCCATCGCTTCCAAAATTAATTGAAGCGGGGCCAGCCCTATTGCTTCAGGAGTTTGGTAACCTTGGTACTATTTTTATAGCGCTGCCGATTGCGGTCATGCTTGGACTTAAAAGAGAGAGTATTGGGATGACGCATTCTGTTGCAAGAGAGCCGAATGTTGGGTTGATCGTGGACAAGTACGGCTTTAATTCGCCTGAAGGAAGAGGCGTTATGGCCATTTATATTTTTGGAACAGTGTTTGGTGCTGTTTTCATGGGTGTTATTTCAGGCTTCCTTGCTACAATTACACCGCTTCATCCGCTTTCATTCGCTATGGCATCCGGAATTGGAAGCGGCAGTATGATGGCAGCTGCCAGTGGCTCACTCGTCGCAGCTTTTCCTGCCTTTTCAGATGATATTATTGCCTTCGCTGGTGCGAGTAATTTGCTGTCGCTTTCAACAGGTCTCTACATGAGCATTCTCATTGGTTTGCCATTAACAGAGAAAATGTATGCTGTGCTAACAAGGAATAAACAGGCGAAGGCTGATGTAAATAAGGGGGCGTAAGGATGCTATTAAAAAATATACAAGAGTGGACGCTTTTGTTAGTGATTTTCGGATTCATTTCAGCCGGTTGGTAACTGGATCGGCTACAGTGTTTTTCCAATAGTCGCAATACCTGGAATGGTCGTCTTAATTCTCATTTGTCTCGCTGGACTTATTCTTCAGCACGTTTTACCGATTAATATTCCAAGTGTTGCTTATATCGGGATTATAGGTATTCTCGTCTCGATGCCTGTTATGCCCGGATCTGAATACGTAGTGAAGTGGACGCAGGATATTAATATTCTCGCCCTGGCTACGCCGATTCTTGCTTATGCTGGTATTGCGATTGGGCGCTCATGGACAGATTTTGTAAAGCTTGGCTGGAGAAGTATTGTAGTGGCCATGTTTGTGATGGTCGGTACGTTTCTTGGCTCAGCATTTATCGCTGAAGTGGTCCTGCGTATGCAGGGTTTAATTTAGGGACAGATTAGGGGTCTTTTTCATGTGGGAAAGCCGTTGATCTTTTCAAGAAGCGTAAGGGAATGGCAATGAATTTTTTGAACGTTTCCTGATAGGTCAGGGGACGGGAGATTGAGAAGGTCGATGATATTTGAGTTCGTATACCAATCACTTCGATCTGGCGATTTATGGGTGACGTCGCTCCAGGCTGTAAGTGATGGACTATAGATTCTTGGCCCTTTTTGAAGCAGACAATCCTTAATGATACGCTTTTCTAAAGGTTTACCTTCCTTCACTGAATTGAACAGGTGAGACCAGTAATCTTTTCTTGATCCTGTGTGTGGATGTAAGGTGGCCCAATTAATGATCGCATTCAGGTTCCTTTCATTTGAGAAAAGCCGAGTGTATAGCCGTTTTCCAAGTTCAATTCGCTCTTTCACGTACAAAAAGTGATGAGCTGCTTCGCCCGTTAAGGTGACCGTATCCCCTTCTATCATAGGAAAGAGTAACGTGTTCGTATTAAGCACATCCTGTAGTTGGAAGGCGAGCGTCTGGAAAACAGATTTCTTGAAGTGATCGGTTTGAATAACGCGTGACTCAATGTAATGCTGCTCATTTATTATAAGGGAGGCAGTCAGTACCTCGCTGTTTTTATTTTGCCAGAAATCCTCCCAGATCACTTTCATAAAAGACGATACATGCAGGGAAGGTAAAAGGTGGAAAAGCGGCCGTTTACGAAGCACGCTTTCTTTATATAGAAGCAGCTGCGGGTAAGCGTCTTGAAAGATTAGCCAGTTCCCACGCTCAAGAAATGAAAAGAATGACTGCTGCTGTTCAGGGGTGAGAAGGTGAGGGAGATATTCCCCTTTTAAATCGGTCATCGTCCAGCCAGCATTACGGGAGACGAGGTGAGCGAGGAAAGCCCAGTGAATATCGGGATTGAATTTAAAGAAATCCAGGTAGGCCTTCGTGCGCGTTACGTTGTTCCGGTTATGGAGAGCGGTTTTCTCACGAATCATGCTGACGAAACGTTGATCGTATAATGAAAGCGGCGGTGATGGTTTTGTAGTCTTACTTACTTTCTTGAGATCCTTTAGTAAAGAAGAAGAAAGGTTAGTATGTTGAGAGAGATGAAACAGCGATTTGAAAACATTCACGGGCCATTCACTCCTCCGTTCTTCTTTCTATATATATCTATGAAGCAATGAGTAAGAAAGATGATTGGATATGAAGCATATTGAATCGATGTTGAGAGAAATAGTGTCATGTTGTGGATTATTCCAGACCAAGAATAAATCAAATAGAAAAAGAGCGCCTAATAGCGCTCTTTTTGACATTACATGATTGGTTTTAGTTCAGAAAGCTCGCGTTCTAGCGTTTCCGCGATGGCTTTCATGCCAGAAATGTGGGCTTTCCTTTCGGCGTCAGCATTGTAATTGGTATTGGTGTTGACGTCATACGTAAATAGATCGCCGCGCTCATTTTGTATGCATTCGATTCCAGCGAACGTAATACCGTTGGCTTTCAGAAAAGCCTCATAATTGGAAATGACTGGTTGATCGAAGTTCTCGATGATTTCGAATTTAGGCTTTTCCTGCTCGGTTGTCGGGCAGAATGAATCGCCTACCTGACACACATCCGCTGGACAAAGTTCGAAGCCGTCAGACGTGTCGACACGAACGGCATATAGAAACTTCCCACCAACGAATTCACAGCGAGTAATCGAAGCATCAGGTGATTGGATGTACTCCTGGAGTAGGGTAATTCCATCGATCGATTCGTAAAAAGCTTCGCTATTGACGTAAGCTGCAAGCGTCTCAGGATTATTAAAAAGCTGAACGCCAAGCCCTTTCCCAGCACGGTTGTGCTTCGTAATAAATGGATCATCGAAAGAGTGGGCTGCCTTTGTAAGGTGATCTTTCCCAACGGCTGCGATTGTTTTCGGCGTAAGTATTCCATGCTGTCTCAGGACAGTATACTGAGCAACCTTACTGACCTCAAGGGCAAGGGCACGGCTATCGTTTAAGACGCGGCGACCGTGACTTTCAAGCCATGAAATCACAGCAGCAGTGAATTCTGGCGCATAGCGATGATCTCTCGTATGAGAGGATGCGCTCATGCGATTATAGAATATCCCTTCCGGTGGGATATCAGATAAATCAATGCTTCCTTCACTTAGAAACCAATCTTCATATGGGACATTTTGCTTTTCAAGCTCAATCTTAAGCGGCTTTGTCCACTCTTCATTTTCATGAATAATATATACTTTTGCACTCATCTTAAGTCCTCCTTAGCAAATAACTGTTAAAACCTATCTTTTTACTCAAGTATAAAGCAGATGGAGGGATAATCCCAGTGGAAACGGTTCACCAAAAAAGCAGAGCCCGGGAGGCTCTGCTTTTAAGCTTAGATCGACCAGTTTCCATTACGGAAAATTGGTTCACTTGATCCGTCTTCTTTAATTCCGTCGATATCCATTTGTTCAGAACCAATCATAAAGTCCACGTGGGTGACACTTTCGTTCGCACCCGCTCTTTCAAGTTCTTCTTTTGACATCTTCTTTCCGCCTTCAAGACAGAACGAGTATGCATTTCCAATTGCAAGGTGATTGGATGCATTTTCATCAAACAATGTATTGAAGAAGATGATTTCTGCGTTTGAGATCGGAGAATCATGAGGGACAAGTGCTACCTCCCCGAGGTAATGCGCTCCTTCATCTGTTTCAATAAGGTGCTGAAGCGTTTCGTTCCCATGCTTTGCTTCCGCTTTCACAATACGTCCTTCTTCAAATGTGAGTGAGAAGTCTTCAATTACAGTACCGCCATAGCTTAGTGGTTTTGTCGAAGCGACAACGCCGTTAACGCCTGTTTTGTGCGGAATCGTAAACACTTCTTCTGTAGGCATGTTCGCTACAAAATGGTCTCCATTCACATTCTCGCTAATGCCCCCCACCCACTGGTGTGCCTTTGGAAGCTCAATCGTTAAATCAGTTCCAGGAGCTCGATAGTGAAGTTTGCTGTAATGCTTGTTGTTTAAATAATCTACCTTCTGTTCCAAGTTTGCACTATGCTCTTTCCATGCCTGGACTGGATCACCTGTTAAAACGCGAGTTGCCTGGAAAATCGCTTCCCAGAGCTTAGCTTCCTGTTCTTCCTCAGGTGCTTCTGGAAAGACCTTTGCAGCCCATGGCTTCGATGGAACAGCAACAACCGACCAGCTGTTATGATCGGACATAATGTAATTGCGATACCCTTCCATTGCTTTCCCAGCCGTTTTGCTTGCGTTCGAAATGCGTTCAGGATCAACGCCTTTTAGAAGATCAGGGTTAGAAGATGTAATTGAAAGGAAGGCCGCACCGTTCTCCGCCAATTCTTCAAAACCTTTCGCTTTCCAAGTTGGAAACTCTTTGAATGCTTCGTCAGGCGCTTTATCATACTTAATACGTGTTAGATTCTCGTCGTTCCATTCGACATGCACATTTTTTGCGCCAGCTTCATAAGCACGGTCCGCAATGTGTCTAACAAATTCAGCTGAGGTTAGTGGAGCATTGACAACAAG
The DNA here is from genome assembly GCF_039851965.1 of Pseudalkalibacillus hwajinpoensis. NCBI lineage: Bacteria > Bacillati > Bacillota > Bacilli > Caryophanales > Guptibacillaceae > Guptibacillus > Guptibacillus hwajinpoensis. The sequence goes on from NZ_CP156674.1 coordinate 2,316,262, forward strand.
GGTTTGTCCTTTTTGAATGTTCACGCCAACTTTAACCGCTAAATCTGCGTATTTCTGTAAATTTTCTTGAAAAGTAGTCATAATAAATGGAGTCTCCTTTTTTCTAAATAGTCATACTTCTAGTGTAGCAGATTTTCAATATAGTAAGTAAATAATTCCCTTATTGCACATTCTTAAAGCAAGTTTCTGGCAAGAAGGGGTCGATTCAGGATATGTTAGTATTAAATCTTCAATATTGGAGTGATAGAGAATGAGTACAAGCCATTATGAGCTTGCCACATTTGCCGGAGGTTGTTTCTGGTGTATGGTTGAGCCCTTTGAAGAAATGCCTGGTATAGAGACTATTGTTTCCGGTTATACAGGCGGCGAAAAGCCGTATCCAACATATGAGGAAGTGATTTCAAAAACAACCGGTCACGTAGAGGCGGTTCAAATTACGTTTGATCCAGCGGTCTTCCCATATAGTAAGCTACTTGATCTTTTCTGGCGTCAAATTGACCCGACTGATGCGGGCGGTCAGTTCTTTGACCGCGGTGACACGTACATTACGGCGGTTTATTATCATAACGAAGAACAGCAGAAGCTTGCAGAAGAGTCTCGTAAGGAACTAGAAGCAAGCGGCCGTTTCACAAAACCAATTGTGACCAAAATTCTTCCGGCTAAACCATTTTATCCAGCCGAAGATTATCACCAGGATTATCATAAGAAAAATCCTGCTCACTACAATCGTTATAAAAAAGGGTCCGGCAGAGAGGCGTTTATCGAACAAAATTGGGCATATGAGAAAAACGACGACGAACTTCGCGAACGTCTAACGGATATTCAATATGAAGTAACCCAGAAGAATGGCACAGAGCGTCCTTTCCAGAATGAGTATTACAACAATGACAAGGTTGGAATCTATGTAGATGTTGTATCAGGTGAGCCACTGTTTAGCTCGACAGACCAATATGATGCCGGGTGTGGCTGGCCAAGTTTTACACAGCCGATTCATAATCACCGAGTGAAGGAAAAGAAAGATGTTAGCCACTTTATGATTCGAACGGAAGTGCGAAGCAAGGAAGCAGATTCACACCTTGGTCACGTATTTAATGATGGTCCGGGCGAAAATGGGCTCCGCTATTGCATCAATTCAGCCGCGATGAAATTTATTCCAAAAGACCAACTTGAGGAAGAAGGGTACGGCGAATACCGAGACCTATTTGAATGAGAACAGTTGATATAGCCATTGTTGGCGGAGGCATTGCCGGTATTCTGGCTGCAAGAAAGTTGCGGGAAAACGGAAGAGATGTACTTGTGCTCGATAAGAGTAAAAGTGTCGGTGGTCGTCTTGCCACAAGGCGAATCGATGCTGGCAGGGCCGACCACGGAGCGCAGTTTTTTACAGTAAGAACGGAGATGTTTCAGCAGCTCGTCGATGAATGGGAGGAGCATGGCTGGGTAACCCGGTGGTTCGGTGAAAAACATGCAAGATACAAATCAACTGCCGGAATGAACCAGCTAGTGAAGCATCTTGCTAAGGAAGTTCCCGTTCAGTTGACGAGTAAAGTTGAGCATGTTGGACGAGAAGGTGATATGTATATCATTGTATCCGAGGAAGGGGAAAGCGTGAAAGCGAGCACAGTCCTGTTAACCCTACCAGCGCCACAAGCGCTTCAACTTCTTGAAACTAGTAATGTTCAAGTAGCAGACCATGCACGCAAATCGCTCAGTCATATCACATTTGACCCTGCAATTGTTGGTTTAGTGACGCTTGATGGAGAAGCTAGTACTGGTCTTCCGCCTTCCGGTCATCAGGACGAGGGTTTACCTGAAGGAATTGAGCGTATAGTTGATAGCTACGCAAAAGGAATTTCATCCGAGCGAATTATGAGTATTTACGCTAATACTGAACTCTCGAAAGCACTTTATTCAGAAGAGGATGATGTGATCCTATCTAAAATGATGAAGAGGGTCTCACACCTGATTAATGCTGACCGGGTACAGTCATCACAGCTTAAAAGATGGCGCTATGCACAGGCTTCTAACGTGCATCATGCTCCGACTCTCCGGGTGTCAGACCAGGAGTCGATTTGGGTGGCCGGAGATGCTTTTCTTAGAAGTGATGATAAGTCAGGCCGAACGAGAATAGAAAGTGCAGTTTTGTCCGGACTGGCTGCTGCAAGTAACATATTGGATTTGAGTAGATGAGAAGACTTCAATATAAGTCTTCTTTTTCTTTTTGAAAGTTTTGAATAAATAGCATGTTCCACTTCGACATGCGTTATAATACATGTGATGGAAAAATTTTCATAGTTGGATAAAAAGTCCATATGAAAAGGATGAATTAAATATGAAGCTCTTCACAAAAAATGACCATATTATTGAAAGTGTATTGTCTTCGTTCCGGTGGATTTTCTTATTAATTGCGTGTGGATATTATTATTTTTACTTAAAGAGTAACAATGACGCATTTCTAAGTTTGCTTCTTTTTGGTTTGGTTTATATGACAGTGGCTGAACTTGCGCTTCACAAAACACCATTGAACTCAAAACGTTATCGATTTATGACAAAATTTAGTGTCGCTTTCGATTACGTGGCTTTTTTGTGGCTTGTTTTCCTAACCGGTGGCGCTGAAAGCCCTCTCTTTCCAATTGCTTACTTAATCATCCTTCATGTAGCAGTCTACTGGAGATTTAGTGGAGGGGTGCTTGCATCCATTTTGTTGGGAGTGGGGTACACCGTTGTCCTAATTCTTAAGGGATATTCGTTCCAGGGCGACCAGTTAGTTACTTACCTGCTTGATTTTATGTTCCTCTTGTTTATGGGTTTGCTAGGCGGCATTATCGTCTCCAGGGAACGGACGATGCGAACTAAGAATACAAAGCTTGAAGATATGGCACGAAAGGATTTTCTAACCGATCTATATAATCATCGTTCATTTCAGGAAGACTTGCTTACATATTCTCAAGGAAAGAAGCCTCTTATGCTTGTTCTCGCTGATATTGATTACTTTAAGTCTGTGAATGATCGATTTGGGCATATGACTGGAGACAACGTGCTGAGGAAGATTTGTTTTCTCATAAAAGAAGAGATTGCAGGTAATGGAAGGGCTTATCGGTATGGGGGAGAAGAGCTTGCGATCCTTCTTAAGGCGAACGATGAGGAGGATGCTAAGAAATGCTTGCTTCGTATCCAGTCAGCGATCAGAGAGCTGACCTATACCGTTGATGATGAATCTTTTCAAGTAACATTGAGTTATGGAACCGCTCTTTTTCCTCTTGAAGACCATATTGAAGATTGCTTACGAATTGCCGATGCGCGGCTGTACCGCGCGAAAAGAATGGGTCGAGACCAAATATGCTGGTATGATCAATGTTTGGAGGGTCACGCGCGTTAGCGAGACCCTTCTTTCTTAATGATCGAGGTTACAATGTGTCTTGATGAATTTTCAAAAAGAGAGAAGTAGTTAAGCGGATGGCGTGTGGGGAACATCTCTTTTTGAATAGTGGCGATTGGTTTGCCGTCATTGAACTTCGCTAGCACCTGACCTTGAATCGATTGCAGGTAGTCTAGCTTTTCCTTTAACCGCTTTCGTCCATTAGGTAGAATCCCAGCATGTGAGCAGAATACCGTTTTAAATTCACAGGTTAACACCTTTTCAAGTGATGCAATCACGTCTGGGATAGACTCGAAAGCAAAAATGCTTTTTGGATGACTCATGACATAAAGATCACCTGAAAAGAGCCATCCCTGATCTTTTTCAAGAAGCGTAAGATGATCAGACGCGTGTCCAGGTGTATGTAATAACTCAAATGTATGGTCCCGCGTTTTAATCTGCTGGTCAATTCCCTCTGGAGTGAACGGTTTTCTCGAACCCCAGAATAAGCGTCTATAAAAAGGTAGATGCGGCTTTCGTTTGCAGAGAGGAATACCTGAAGGATGAATGTACATGGGAACATTCCCGGGCAGAACAGCCGCATTGCCTGTATGATCTTCATGATGATGTGTAAAAATCAATTGATGATAGATTTCATTTGAAAGATAGTCGACGATTTCCTTCTGAAGACGACTTGGCCCACTATCGATCAATAGTCCATCTATAAGATAGAGGTACACGTTCATGCGAACCCCGGCTAGTTTAAACGTTCCTTTAATGGCTTTTACGCTCTCAAATTCTGACACTGTGAGCACATTCAATCACACCTTCCACTAATCTACTTCTAGTATAGCGAGTTTCATGCAGAAAAAAGCTACCTTCGCATACAGAGTGGCTGTTTCGTTCTCAAATGGGCTAAAACATAAAGAAGTCCTACCGTTCATCGTACGGCAGGACTTCAAAAATCTTCTTCTTATTTAGCGATTGCCTCTAACTCCACTTCAATATTTCCGCGAGTTGCTCTTGAATAAGGGCAAGTCTGGTGGGCGGCTTCAACTAATTCTTCTGCTGTAGCTTGATCTACGTCAGGAATTGTAACGTGAAGCTTTGCGCTAAGGCCGAATGCACCGTCTTCTTCTTTTCCGATTGAAACGTGAGCTTCCACAACCGTGTCTTTGATTTTGATACGCTTCATACGTGCAACCATGTTCAAAGCGCTATCGAAGCATGCCGCATAGCCTGCAGCGAATAATTGTTCAGGATTTGTTGCTTCTCCTCCCTGACCGCCAAGTTCTTTTGGCATACGAAGATCCATGTTGATGACACCATCAGATGATTCAACTTTCCCCTGTCTACCGCCGTGAGCTGATGCTTTCGCTGTGTATAAAGATTCCATTTGTCATTCCTCCTATTAATATGATTGTGCACAATTTAATTTTACAAGATCAAATATACAACAACGTTTTATCGATGTCAATTATCCGAGATAGTTGACATCGATGGTTAATCGAGATAAGTTAATTGTGCACAATTTAATGGGAAGAAGGTGCTAATAATGGAACAAAACGAACAATTGAAACTAGAAAACCAGCTTTGTTTTTCGGTTTATGCATGCTCAAGGGAGATTACGAAGATGTACCGCCCTTATTTAGATAAGCTTGGCATCACTTACCCTCAATACCTCGTGTTGCTTGTTCTATGGGAGCACCATGAAACGACTGTAAAAGCGCTTGGGACAGAATTATACCTGGACTCCGGTACACTTACTCCGCTTCTGAAACGAATGCAGGAAGCTGATCTTGTTGAGAGAGAACGATCAAAAGAAGATGAGCGAAGCGTGATGGTTCGTTTAACTGCTAAAGGGGAAGAGTTAAAAGAGAAGGCGTGTATTATTCCAGATGCGTTAGCCTCGAACAGCGGGTTGTCTAAAGTGGAATTTCAAAAGGCGCTTACAGGCTTTCAACAATTGTTGGATCACATTCATGCTGTAAACGAATCCTAACGCTTCAAAGAAAGAGTTGACATCACTGATTGGTGTTGCGTATAATTATCTCGAATTCAAGATATTAAATTAAGGGTGAGAGCTATGAATGAAATCGATCGAGAGCTGTCGTTAAAACTATTTATTGTCTTATCAAGGGCAAGTCGATCTGTAACAGATCATATTAAAACAGATATCCAGAGTTACGGGTTAAACCCTACTGAATTTGCCGTGCTTGAGTTGCTTTATCACAAAGGAAACCAACCGTTGCAGCAAATTGGAGAGAAAATTCTTCTCGCAAGTGGAAGTATCACATATGTTGTCGACAAGCTTGAAGGAAAGGGGTACCTGAAGCGAAATCCATGCCCGAATGATCGCCGTATTACACATGCGGTTATTACGGATGAAGGAAAGAGTTTGATGGACCGTATATTTCCTGAGCATGAGGTGCAGGTTCAATCTATTTTTGCCGGCCTAGATCAGTCCGAGAAAGAAACAGCGATTGAGTTACTGAAGAAGCTCGGACATTACGCAGAGAAGCTTTAAGAGCTTCTTTTTGTCATATATCTCGAATTAAGGATTCTTTAAACGGATTTCAGAACAGCCACCTTTAATGCACTTTGGTTTGATTTACGTGGGACTCCCATATGGTGAAACCCCTGAACAGCTAACAACAGAGGGCATTGGAGGTTCGCCTTACGGTGCTTCAAGCAATTGACCCCCACCTAAACGTCTCGATTGATTTACATTCTTGAGGTGGGGGTTTTACTGCCCCTAACAAAAATCCAGCTTCTCATATTGAGAGGCTGGATTTTTGCTTTGTTTTGCTTGTTTCATGAAGCGAAGTAACTCCGAGAAGCCCAAATAGAGTAAATCCGAATGTGTTCACAAAACCGTGAAAGAAGATCATTAAGGGTATACCGAGGATAACTGTCTCATTAATGTGTGCAAATCCATAAATCATGCTTGAGCTCATTGAAAAGAGGAGCGAGACAAACGAGATGGATAGTAGCATTTGAATGGTGTAATCCAATTTCGGAATTAAGTAAACAAGGCAGAGAATTGAAAACACAATAAGCGGTGATACGAATTCAACCACTGAAATAAATTCAAGAACAGGCATAGATTCAGAAAGGGTGATTCCTGCAGCGATGAATGGTGGTCCGAGCAATACAAAAACGGCGATAAGTTTGAACCATGGTTTTAACACGGGAGCCGTTTTGATGAGGATTTTCCCAATGAAGGACATTGTGATCGGTGTAACAAATGCAGCATAGTGAAAATGGATGGATGTTAACAAGACAATAACATCGCTGAAGTGAAGAATTTGCATCCCTGTCCTATGTAAGACAAGCCAGGCGCCACCAATGCAGATATACATCAACCCAAGCTGAATGAGAACTTCGAAAATAGTGCTTTTCTTCCACGTTTGTAAGAAGCGTGTAAAGCCGTAAATCGCAATAAGTATGGTTGTAAATAGCCAGGGTACTGCAAACAGGGCAGCTATAAGTCCCTGTTCAAGGAAAAAAGAGACCCCAGCACATACGGCAGAAACCGGCTGAAGGATTGCCGCATAGCGATAAAATGAGTTCTTCTTTTGAGGTACCAGGTTTAATGTTAATGGAACCAGCACCAGGTATGCGAACATCAAAAGAATCATGACATACTGCAGTGTATCAATGTTTGTTGTTATTAATTTTGTTACCACGAAGGCAACCCAGAGAAAAATTCCGGCAAAACTACTTGTTTTCATCATGATTTCACCTCCCTTTTAGTGTACGATGAAGACACGGAAGTGAAAAGGAAATTTTGGAAAGAGAGGCGAATGAAATGGAATTGACTTCAAAACCTGTATTAGGATTTATTGGAATTGGTGTGATGGGTGAAAGCATGGTTCGGAATTTAATAAAAGCCGGCTATCGCACGCTGATCTATACGAGAACTAAGAAAAAGGCAGAAGCTTTGATTACTGAAGGGGCTGAATGGCAGGAGACCATAAAAGACCTCGCTTCTAAATCGGATGTGGTTATGACGATGGTTGGGTATCCAAAGGATGTTGAAGAAGTGTACATAGGTGAGAATGGCATTCTTGAAAATGCCCGCTCACAGGCCATCTTAATTGATTTCACCACTTCAAGTCCTTCGCTTGCAGAAGAAATTTACGAGCATGCGTTATCGAAGCAGCTTTATGCACTTGATGCTCCGGTATCAGGAGGAGATGTAGGTGCGAAAGAAGGTCGGTTATCGATTATGATAGGCGGCGAACAAGAAGTGTTCGAAAAGGTGCAGCCCATTCTTGAAGTAATGGGGCAGAATATTGTTCTTCAGGGTCCGGCAGGCGCTGGTCAGCATACAAAAATGTGCAACCAGATTGCGATTGCAAGCAACATGATCGGTGTATGTGAAGCGATCGTTTATGCAGAAAAAGCTGGGTTAAATCCGACAACTGTTCTAAAAAGTATTGAGTCCGGAGCGGCAGGGAGCTGGTCATTAAGCAACCTTGCTCCGCGGATGATCTCGAATCGTCTTGAGCCGGGATTCTATGTGAAGCATTTTATTAAAGATATGACCATTGCGCTTGAGTCTGCCAGACAAATGGACATGCTCATACCAGGGCTTGAGCTTTCTAAACAACTCTATGAAGACCTAGCAGAACGAGGGGAAGAAGACAGCGGGACGCAGGCACTGGTCACGTTATTCCGAGATTAATAGCATGACAATAAAAGACCCGGGAGGTACCCCGGGTCTTTTATCATTAGCAAAAAGGGAAGTTTCCTATCGTTGCCGAATAAACTCGTAAAGAGATTATTTCTTCTCTTTCCGCCGTTTCTCTAGTTCTTCAGTCACAACAAAAGCAAGATCGTCATTCCCGAACAGGGATAATACGCCAATAACGGTTTGGTCTGGAATGTGCTCTGATTCTTCTTTTGGTACGACAAGATCAATGCTTTGCTTGAGAGCGGAATTGTTGATTTGATCCGGATATGCTTTTTCATAAACTGTTTCTGGATTCAGATCGTTATTCACACACCACTGAGCAAAAACGAGAATCATCATGTTTTCATCACGCTGATAGTTTTCAATTACTCTGTTTTGAATATCATTTTGGTCCATAACTGGTCCTCCGTTTCATCACTTTACCGTAAGTGTACTCGTAGCAGTATATAGTGGCAAGTCTTGCAATCGTAAATTGGATATAAAAAATTTCCATCTATAAAGGGAATTGTTCTATGAATTGCTGAGCTGAACGTAATCGAACTTCTTGGGGGAGACGAAATGAGAAAAAAAGAGATTCGTAGCTGGATGATGTATGATTTTGCTAACTCTGCATTTGCAACAACAATGATGGCTGCCGTTTTACCTGTTTTCTATTATGATGTAGCTGCCAAAAACATTGATGAAGGCCTCGCTACTTCCTACTGGGGTTATTCGCAATCGATTGCTGTGTTGATCGTCGCTTTGCTTGCACCTGTTCTTGGTGCGATAGCAGATTACTCGAATTCCAAGATGAAATTCTTGCGTTTTTTTGCTTATATGGGGATGATGGCCAGCATTTTGATGGCATTTGTAGGAGAAGGTGGCTACCTGATAGCTTCCATACTGCTCATCTTCGGAACAATTGGTTTCTCAGGCAGTAACGTTTTCTATGATGCTTTCTTACCTGAAATCGCAAAAGGTGATGAGATAGATAGGATTTCAGCAATGGGATACGCGTTCGGTTATATCGGAGGCGGTGTTCTGCTTCTTATTAATTTACTAATGATTTTAAATCCATCATGGTTTTTCCTTCCAAATACGCTTGTCGCCACACAGCTTTCCTTTGCGAGTGTCGGTCTTTGGTGGTTTATTTTCTCTCTTCCGATGTTCAAGCATGTGAAGGAACAGCAGCGCAGCCAGCCTTCTCTGAGCGGCTCATATCTCACTATTGGCTTTAAGCGCCTTCGTACGACAGTTAGAGAACTGAACCATTACAAGCAGCTCTTAATTTTCCTCATCGCTTTCTGGCTATTCAACGACGGCATATCTACCATTATTAAAATGGCGACGATCTATGGGCGTGACATTGGGATTGATGCCAATGATTTAATTGCCGCACTCTTGATCACACAGTTTGTTGGCATTCCCTTTGCCTTTTTGTTCGGTTACCTTGCTAAGAAAATTAGTGCAAAACGAGCACTTATGCTGGCACTCTGGATTTATGTTGGGATTGTTTTGCTTGGCTATTTTATGACAACAGCCACACACTTCTATCTTCTCGCCATCATGGTCGGCTTTGTACAGGGTGGGGCCCAGGCACTGAGCCGCTCGATCTTCGGCAGCATGGTTCCTGATCACCGCCATGCGGAATTTTACGGATTCTATGGTATATCAGCTAAATTCTCAGCCATTTTCGGCCCATTCCTATTTGCCTTTGTGGGTCAGATCACGGGATCAAGTCGCCTCGGTATCGTTTCGCTCGTCATCTTCTTCCTTGCTGGGATCTTCTTACTTAACAAAGTGAACATTGATAAGGGAAAGGAACAGGCGAAGGTTGTTATGGCGCAGGAGGGCGTGAAAGCATGAGCCTTCGGATGAATAGAGGATAAAGAGTGAAAAAGAAAGAAACGTTTTTAAAAGAAGACCTATCGGATTATAAAAGTGGATTAGGAATGGGAAGAAGTCAAGAATTTTATATGGTAAAATAAGGAATATTGCTAAATTACCTTGTTTGTTAATCAGTTAATCAAGCCCTGTAATCAAAAACGACTCGTCAATTGACGAGTCGTTCTTGATTTCTACTATGTCGCTTTCAATGTCAAAATGATTGTAATTTGAAGAAGAATAAGAATCAAATCATCGCTTTCTAAACAATGGGATCAAAATGCTTCAACTCGAGCGTTAAGCTGCAATCTTTTCCGGTATCGTATGAACGATTTCCAATTAGGTCCTTTAATTCGGTATAACAGTTCTCTTCATTATGCCAGTAGTCGAGAGTGAGTCGTAAAATACTTGTTGCTTCTTCTTCTGCTTGTTCGAGAAGTTCTTCGAAAGTGGCTGTGGATTCTTCTTGTTTAACGGCAGGGTGGATCCACGTTGTTCCTTCACGGTTTAAATAATCTCGATCATCAATGTGTTTTTGATAAGAGAAAGAGGAAACTTGCTTCTTCAATAGTTGATTTTTCCATCCGAGCGGATCGAATAAGATCTTGAGAGCGAGAACCATATCGCGATAGGACTGATTAATATAGTCTTCAGGCATGCGTGCAGCCGTTTCTGGATAAAACGATTGAATAAGCTCATAAAGCATCATTTCAATTGGCTGATAGAGGTCTTTTCCAATCTGAATCTCCTGATAAACTGGCGTTTTCCACGTTTCAATATCTTTGTGTTCCTTCATAAGAATCGTATCGATAATAATTTCAAGCTGCTGGTGGCGATTGCCTTCTAGTCCAGAACGATAGTGAATGTAGGGGTGCGTGTTACGATCGAGAATGTGGTGTGTGATAAAACCGAGTATATAAGAACGAAGCTTGGAGTCATTGTGTTTTCCATATTCGATCATTTCCATTAAGAATGGACCGCAATTTAGCTGATGAATGACTTCGCCAGCTTCTTGAACGGGCTTATTCTTTTTCCATGGCCAAAAATGATGGTAGAAGAAAGGATCAGGTCCCTGTGCTCCCAGTCGAAAGAAAGGAAGGTCTCCCTTAATCGTATTCCATATGCCGGCTTCCATAGCAGCTTCTTCCCCAAATAAAATATGTGTCCAGACATTTGGCATCGATTTGCCCCCTCCCTATATGTGTTTCTACTATTATACCTGAGATCAACCTGTCTTCTTTCCATATTCTTAAGAAAACGCTTTAAATTCTTTTCCCTTATTTGTTAAAATGCAAGCATGAAAAAAGCCCAGCATAAGCTGGGCCAGATATTATTCACTTAAAAATACGTCTTCAATGTCATCAAGCATCAAGTTAGCAGAGATGACACCACCAGATGTGTTCCAGATCGCATCACTAACTTCATGAACGTCTCCTTCTTTCACAACTCCAAGGTTATTCCAGAGTGGGTCATTCGTCCATTCTTCTGCAGTGGTATTCGCTTCCCCATCTCCAATTTCGTAAGTGAAGTAGAAGAGAACATCGCCATCCATTTCTGGGATACGCTCCTTCGTGACTTCTTCAGCAAACTCTTCCTTCTGTTGGGACTCTGGACGAGCGAAGCCAAGTTGTTCAAGGATAACGCCTGAGAATGAGTCTTTGTAATAAATTCTAGTTTGACCTGCAAGGAAACGAACGACGGATACTTTTTTCTCAAGTTGATCGCCAAGGTCTGCACTCATTGACTCAATTCGATCATTATAAGTCGTCATGACTTCTTCGCCTTTATCTTCCATGTTGATCGCTTTTGCATAAAATTCGAAGTTCTCCTGCCAGTCACCTTTTAATGTTTCTGAGTAAACGGTAGGTGCAATTGCACTTAGTTGATCATAAAGGTCTTCCTGACGAAGCTTGTTCCCAATAATTAAGTCTGGCTTAAGTGCTGCAATCGCTTCAAGGTTGACTTCACTTTCAGTACCAACGACTTCAACATCTTTCATGTCCTCTGCAATGTGGTCATACCACGGATCACCTAGCCATGATTTTACCGCACCAGCAGGTGTTACACCCATAGCAAGAAGGGCTTCGGTTCCTTCATTTGTTAAAATGACAACTTTCTCAGGATTCTCCGGAACTTCTGTTTCGCCCATTGCGTGGCTAACTGTTCTTGTTGCTTGCTTCTCGTTCTCCTGCTCACCAGAATTAGTTTGATTATTGCTATTACTGTTTCCACAAGCAGCAAGAACCATGAGAACAGCTAAACTAATCATCATCCAACTTTTTTTCAACATACGTGTATCCCCCTATGTATAGTGATAATCATTTTCATTTACGTTGTTATCATACTGAATTGTCACACAAGTGTCAACAGTTAAATGAGATTGATTCTCAAAATCGTTGACACGCTTTCATTCTTTTTCTACACTTAATAAGGATGATAAGGAAAGGGATTAACCTTTATGACAAATAAACTTAACTCGTTAAAGCGTAAATGGGCAGGAATTGTGGTCGGGTTGGTCATTGTGCTTCTATTAATGGCAGCAAGTGTTGTTTATGGCCTGACTAGCATCACATGGACAACAGCCTGGCAATCATTTACTCAATTTAACGGAAGTAATGAACATATTATTATAATAGAAAATCGAGTGCCGAGAGCTTTTGTAGGGTCAGCAGTTGGAGCAAGCCTTGCTGTGGCTGGGGCACTCATGCAGGCGATCACGCGTAATCCACTTGCTTCTCCATCCATTCTTGGGGTCAATGCGGGGGCTAGTTTTGTCATTGTCGTTGCAGTGACGTTCTTTTCTGTATCGTCTCTAGCTGCTTTCAGTTGGCTTGCATTTCTAGGAGCAGCTGTTGCATCGATTGTGGTTTATATGCTCGGTTCACTTGGCAGAGAAGGGCTCACGCCTATGAAACTAACTCTTGCAGGTGCAGCCATTGCAGCGATGTTCTCATCACTAACACAGGGGATGCTCGTGTTGAATGAAAAAGCACTGGAGGAAGTGTTGTTCTGGCTTGCTGGCTCGATTGAAGGACGCAGTCTGGATATGCTTCTCTCAGTTTCACCATACATCGGTATTGGATTGATTGGCGCGATTCTCATCAGTTCCAAAATTAATACCCTCGTAATGGGAGAAGATGTGGCAAAAGGGCTCGGGCAGCGTACGCTTCTTGTGAAATTAGGAGCGGCGTTATTAATTGTATTTCTTGCTGGAGGATCTGTAGCTGTAGCGGGACCAATCGGTTTCATTGGTATAGTTGTTCCGCACGTTGCTCGTTATTTTGCCGGGCCGGATTACCGCTGGGTCATTCCATACAGCGCCATTCTTGGTGCGATTCTACTGCTTTCAGCAGATATCGCAGCTCGGTATGTCATTACGCCGCTTGAAGCACCTGTTGGTGTGTTAACTGCGGTCATTGGTACACCATTTTTTATCTACATTGCTCGAAGGGAGTTTAAACAGCTATGACGAAGTACACTTCCTTTCGAATGAGAGCTATCTCTTTTTTAATCGATCGACGAGCTGTCTTGATCATTGCAGGCTTAATTGGAGCGGTTATTCTAACAGCACTGATTAGTGTCGGTGTAGGCGAGATTTTCATGACACCGGATGCTGTAGTGAAAGCACTATTTGGCTATGGTACTGAAATGAACGAACTTGTTGTAAAACAGTTTCGTTTTCCTAGAATCGCCATGTCTGTTCTTGCTGGAGCTGCCCTTGCAGTATCAGGCGCTATCCTTCAGGGTATGATTCGTAATCCACTTGCATCGCCGGATATCCTTGGGATTACCTGGGGGGGAGCACTGGCGACGATTGGCTTCTTAACGATCTTTAGTGATAAGGCAAATGCGTTGACTGTAAGTATTCAATGGATGCCGCTTGCATCGTTTATTGGTGCAATAGTTGCAGGATTTCTAGTGTTTGTACTTTCCTGGAAAAATGGCATTTCACCAATTCGCCTTGTTTTAATCGGTATTGGGCTAACTGCGGTTCTGCAGGCATTAACAACCCTTCTAATGATTATTGGGCCAATCTACCGAGCATCTGAAGCGAATATATGGATCACCGGAAGCGTGCATGGTACGAATGGCAAAGACGTGTTGACCCTTCTGCCCTGGGTAGTCGTACTCCTCGTGCTTCTAATGGTGTATTCAAGAAGGGTAAGCCTTCAGGAGCTTGGGGACGATGTCGCAAAAGGAGCAGGTGCACTTCTTTTAAGAGATCGCATCGTGCTGCTGTTAATCAGCACCGGACTTGCAGGCGGTGCAGTAGCCTTTGCTGGTGGAGTTGGGTTCGTAGGATTAATGGCTCCGCATATTGCGAGAAAGCTGGTTGGTTCCTCATTCGGTGTACTTGTTCCAGTATCTGCACTCGTTGGCAGCATGCTTGTGATGATTGCAGACCTAATTGGTCGGACGCTATTTTCGCCGCTTGAAGTACCAGCAGGGGTTTTTACAGCCGCAATAGGGGCGCCTTATTTTATTTACTTATTGTATCGATCAAGAAACAAATGATAGAGGAGGTGGGCGAATGTACGCATTAAAAACGAAAGATCTCACGCTTGGGTATGGCGAGCAAACCGTGATCGAAGAGCTTAACTTACTGATCCCAGAAGGTGAAATGAGTGTTCTAATAGGCGGGAATGGATGTGGGAAATCGACACTTTTGCGAAGTCTTGCACGCCTCCTGAAGCCTCATTCTGGTGGCGTTGTGCTTGATGGTGAGGCGATTTCAAAAAAACCAACGAAAGAAATTGCCCGCAAAATGGCCATTCTGCCTCAATCCCCAGTAGCGCCTGAAGGACTGACTGTTCTTCAGCTCGTTAAACAGGGACGGTACCCCTATCAAACCTGGTTAAGTCAGTGGTCTGAAGAAGATGAAGAGGCTGTTCAGAAGGCATTAAGAGCTACGCATATGGAAGAATTTGCGGAGAGAAATGTGGATTCATTATCAGGTGGGCAAAAGCAGCGAGCGTGGATTGCGCTAACGCTCGCACAGGACACGGACATTATTTTACTCGATGAACCCACAACATACCTGGATCTTGCTCATCAAATAGAGGTTCTCGATCTTCTTTTCGAACTTAATAAAGAGGATAACCGAACGATTTTGATGGTTCTACACGATCTCAACCTCGCGTGCAGGTATGCAGACCATATCATTGCTGTAAAAGACAAAGGGATTTATGACCAGGGTAAGCCAGAGGATATTGTGAATGTTGATCTCGTGAAGCACGTGTTTGGTTTGCAGTGTGACATTATTTCAGATCCATTGTTCGGGACGCCTCTATGCGTGCCACATGGCAAAGGGAGGAAGGTTCATGGTCGCGAAGCAACAGGTGTTTAATCTAAAGGAAAAAGAGAAGCTTGAGCTGCTTCGGCTTCAGGTGGGGGCTGCAAGTCATATGAGCATAAGACAGCTTCTCGATGCAAATGAGTTAAAAGCTTTGCTTGAACGTCTTGTCACGGAAGGGCATTTTCCTTCCCTCGTAGTCGCCGGGTCTCAGTTTACGAAGCGCTATGGATTTATGGCGATAGCTCCGATCCTATACGCCTTTACAATGTGGAATAAGCCAGTGGATGCAGGTACGGATAAGCTTGCATACCGACTGGATTTGGATGCAGAGCCGTGGATGATCAATCTGGTTATAGATGATGAATGGATCGATCCATCGAAAGACCGATCTTTAGCACGGAGTGAGCTTGCAAATAAGGTGATAAACGAAAACCTCGCTCCGTTTGTAGAAGCAATGGTAAAGGCTACTAAATTATCAGCTGCTATTCTCTGGGAAAATGTTTCGATCTACTTATTCTGGCTCTATGAAACGTTGATCCCATCAGAAGGTGACAAAGTACAAAAAAGAAGGGCAGAAGAAGACCTCCATTATTTCCTTCGTGAATTCAACTGCACAAGCTTTACATGTGGTGCTAATCCTTTTCTCCCTTATTACACTGAGAAAACAGAAACAACAGATGGAGCAATTCGCTTCCGCCGAACATGCTGTCTGTATGACCAGGTATCTGTAGGTGGCGCATGCTGCAAAACGTGTCCAAAGGCACGGTGACAGGCACCACCCGGTTTAGCTCGAATGATGTCGAATGAGAAAAGCGTACCCTATGGGCACGCTTTTTTAGGTTTCAGTTGGTTTTCGGGTATAGCTCCTAATAAACAGGAAGAGTCCTGCTAAGATAATACCTCCTCCAACCCACTGCATCGAGTGCAGGGTCTCCCCGAGAATGAAGTAGGCAAGGATACTCGCGCCGATTGGCTCAAATAGAATGCTCATCGATATGACGTTCACACTTACCCATTTCACAGCCCAGTTCAGAAGCGAGTGGCCAAGCAGAGTAGGGAAGAGGGCGAGCAGAAGGAAGTAAGTCCAATCGGAAGTGGGATATGTAACGAATGGATAACGTAATACGAGATTGTAGATTACGAGTGTCAAAGCGGCAATCCCATAGACGATAAAGGTATAGGGAATCAGATCTAACCGTGTTCGAATGTTCTGCCCAAATAAGAGGTAGCCGGTTACCATCGCACAGGCTGTAAGCGCAAGAATATCACCCCAGAGTGCAATGCCGCTTATTTGGAAATCACCCCAGCTAATCACAACAGATCCCGTAACCGCCGTTAGCCCTCCTGCAATTGCAGGAAGGGTAAGTTTTTCTTTGAAAAAAAGATAGGTCCCTATGAACGCAAACAGAGGTTGAAGTGTTACGAGTACGACCGAACTCGCGACAGACGTGTAATTCAGTGATTCAAACCAGAGAATAAAGTGAAATGCGAGACTCACACCTGCTAGACTTCCATATCCCCAGTCAGTTGCTTTAATTTTCTTAAAGGCATCTCGACAGTTTAGTAAAACAATCGGAAGCATCAGCCCAATCGCAATCAGAAGGCGATACATTGCAATGATGGAAGCCGGTGCTGAAGCAAGCTTTACAATGACTGCGGAGGTCGATACGAAAAAAACCGCGATCATGATGGCGACATAAGGTTTTGTGTTTGGGTTGTTAGACAAGGAAGATTCCTCCAGATTATTATACAAATTCTGCTTCAGCTTGCTCTTTCAGTTGATCATTGTCATGCAGGGTGCATCGACTATACCCACCAATCCGCCCTTCAATCTGTTCACCGAGCTGAAAAAGCGCTTCTTCATTACCAACCCGACTCACGAGCTGAACGCCAATTGGCAGTCCCTCTTTACTTGTTCCGATTGGAACGGTCAGTGAAGGGAGGCCCCACACATTCGCATAGGCAATGTAAGGCATGTAATTCAAAAACGTTTTTCGAATTGAAAATAATTCCTGATACAATTCGCCGTGAATGGGTGCAGGTGAATGATAGACTGGCATAATAAGAATGCGGTTGTCTAAATAGTCTTCTAAAATATCATCTCCACGCTTAAGGGCAGCATGAATCTGATTGATTTGTTTCTGATTCGGCTTGAAAAGCTTTGTACCAATTAATGCCCACGAGAGATAAGGATGGACGTCAGAACTTCGAAATAACTTTTCTTTCATAAATTCAGCAAACGCACTGGCCTTTTCATTATCCGTCATGAGCTTCACCATGTCGGCTCCACCATCAATGGACATGATTTGCTGCCACATCAGTGCCGCCTCATCAAAAAATGGGGGATTGACCTGCTCTTCAGATAATTCATCTTCAAATGCTTCTCTCATACTTGAAATGAGTTGGAACGTTTCTCGATTAATCGGAAAGCGATGATGTGGGAGCGGATAAACAAGTTTGAAATCCGAAAGATTTCGATCTGGCGGTGGCTCGTTAGCGATAATCTGGTTAATAAGACGAGCATCTTGAACAGATTTGCTCATCGCGCCAATGCCGAGCATACGCTCCTGCTCAGGCTTGTCGACGAAGGGGAAATTTCCCTCCTGTGAGACCTGGCGATTTCCGGACTTAAAACCGACGATCCCATTAAAATGAGCAGGGAAGCGAATGGAGCCCCCAATATCAGCACCAATGCCAACAGCAGCTCCGCCTGCTGCGATCAATGAGCCTTCTCCACCGCTTGAGCCGCCTGATGTTCTTCTGGTGTCCCACGGGTTATTTGTTCTTCCGTAATGTTTGTTATCAGTTTCCTGACAGAAGCAAAGAGCTGGTGTATTCGTTTTACCAAGAATAATCGCGCCTTCTGCCTTCAAGCGACTGATGACCTCGGCATCAGTTTTTTCGCGTGAACCAGCGCGATAGCTGAGTCCACCGGTTGTTGTCATATTTTCAACATGGAAGCATTCTTTTACACTGATTGGGACTCCAAATAAACGGCCTCGTGCCTCTTCAGTGGCAAGCATGTAATCAGCTCGTTTAGCCTCCTCCAGTGCTGATTCAAAGCGGTTTTCTACAAGACAGTTCAGCACAGGATTAATTGTGTTAAGATGCTCGATATACGTTTTAACAGCATGATGCGATGAGATTTCTCGGTTCGAAATCTTTCTCGACAGGGACAGGGCATCCATTTCTAATATTGTCATGCTATCCCTCCATTAAGTTGTCGGCCTATCCTCCGACATGGTATATCTATTTATTCGTCTTTAAAGAACAGAACCCTTTTAACCTGATAAATGGAAGTGGCATCTCGCTTGTGACGAAATGCCACTATTCCTTAGGAAATAACCGAAAATTTAGAAGGAAGCGAGCCATAGAAAACGTCACGTTCATTCGTTTTTGGATGATAGTAAATAAGTAAAAACGTTTGCTCCACTTCATCTGGGCCAATCGGAAGAACATCAACCACCGTATGTTTGTGAAGCTCACGCTCAGAAAGGTTTAGTGATTGGAATGCTTCCCCAAGAAGAAGTGGATTTTCGTTTACAAGTTTAATAAGAGCGGTTTCGTCGCGCTTCTCCAACCGATCACTCCACCAGACAGTACGTGGCTTTGTTTTTGAATTAGAGAGATAGTCTATTTTCATAAACGTTGTCAGACGATCCATATGCTCAGGTGCGCGCTCGCTCATAAAGGAAGCGAGACGTCGAAATAGATCTTCAAGCTGATGGCCGATGCGAGACCAGCCTTTTCCCTCCCAATAGCTTCCGAATTCCTGGAAGAAGTCGAAGGGAGATTGGAAAACCTCCGTTACAAGATATTCGAGCGTCGTATCCATACGATGATCGTTCCAGTATTTCTCAAGTACGTCTTCTACCTGCTTAATGCGAATCACGTCGTCGAATGATAAGACGTCATTTCCGAGTATTTCGTACGGAGAACGGTCCATGTAGAGATAACCGTGCTTTTCAGCGCTCAGGCGGACACCCGTACCGCGCAGCATTTTAAGAAATCCGAGCTGGAGCTCTTCAGGCCGAAATGAGAATACATCGTTGAAGGTTTTGCGGAATGACCGATAATCTTCCCCAGGCAGGCCAGCGATTAAATCAAGGTGCTGATCAATTTTCCCTCCATCTTTCACCATGGTTACCGTCCGTGCGAGCTTTTCGAAATTCTGTTTTCGCATGACAAGCTCATTCGTCTCATCGTTTGTCGATTGAACACCAATTTCAAAACGGAATAGTCCTGGAGGGGCTTCTTTATTTAGAAACTCAAGAACTTCTGGGCGCATGATGTCCGCGGTGATTTCGAATTGAAAAACGCAACCGGGCCGATGCTCATCAATCAAGAATTGAAACATATCAAGGGCATAATTTCTGCGAATATTAAACGTTCTGTCAACGAACTTGATCGTCTTCGCCCCATTGTCCATTAAATACTGAAGTTCCTCTTTCATACGCTCAGCAGGGAAATACCTTACCCCAATTTCAATCGAAGATAAGCAGAACTGACAGGAATAAGGACAGCCTCGACTCGTCTCCACATATGTGACGCGGCGACCGAGATCTGCAAGGTCTTCTTCGAACCGGAATGGAGACGGAATTTCACTTAGTGAGAGCTTAGGCGCTGGTGGATTGATATGGTTTTTGTCGTCTTTACGGTAAGCAATGCCTTTCACATGGTCAGCCGATTCACCAGCTTCAATGGATTGAAGAAGCTCCTTAAAGGTAGCCTCTCCTTCACCCATGACAATGTAATCAGCCTGTGGGATACGGTCGAGCCATTCATACACATCATATGAAACTTCTGGACCGCCAAGTACAATTGTTAACGATGGATTTACTATTTTTAGCATTTCAATAACGGGAATCGTTTCTTCGATATTCCAGATATAGCAGCTGAAGCCAATCACATCGGGCTTCATACTATGGAGATCGATTACGATATTCATGACAGGATCTTTAATTGTATATTCTGCCATCTTGACGTTATATTCAGGGGCAGCGGAGGCTTTTAAATAACGTAATGCGAGACAGGTATGAATAAACTTCGCATTCAACGTACTTACAACTATCTTCATTTCTTTCCAACTCCTGCATTGTTAATTTCTTCATTATATCACCTGGCGTAAGAAATAATCAGTTTCAGTGTGAGGATTTTAGAGTCTGATAATTCGGAAAATAATTGAAAAGAAAGCGCTTACGTGAGAAGATAGATGAAAAAAGCAGGGAGTGACCAAATTGGAACTTGCTTCAATTACGAGAGAACACCCTTTCTCGGAGGAAGACTTTGAGTACACGTCGCTGTTGCCTGGTTATCGTGTCGATCTGCGAAATGCAAGAAATGAGCAGATCGATCGGTTTCTAAATGCGAACGTTGTGAGTGACTGGTCACAATTGTCATGGAAGGAAATTGGGAGGCCGTTTGAAGTGAAGAAAATCGCTAAGGACCGGCGAGACTGGGAGAAGGAGAACCAGCAGGACATGCCGGTTAAGACGTCATGGGAGTATTTCAATCGGTCCTTTCATACCCTTTTTATGCAGGACGTTCCTGCTGAACAGCAGCGGATAAAAATCTCCTTGAAGGAAGATTTCAAAGGCTTCCGTCTTCGTGATATCAAACAGGGACTTGGAGAAATGACGCGTCTGTCACTCTGGAACTACGTTCATCGTATTGAAGACGGCATTTGGGACCCGCGCGGCAAACGGGCTCTTTTTCAAGGACTTGATGTCAAAAATCCTCGTATTCTTTTTCTTGGCGCTGCTGAAGGATATGAAGCAATGCAACTCCACGCCATGTATCCCGGTGGAGAAATTGTGATGGTTGATTATGACGCTTTCTGTAAGACAGATCGTTTTGCGCATTTCCCTGATACGTATCCTTTTCTTGGTACGAATCCAGAGACGGGTTCTCCTAAAGTCTGGTATAAAGATCAAATGAACATTACCTACCTTGTCAAAGACATCCGCGACCTTGATTTCCATAAAGAATTTGATATTGTCCTAAGCGTCGGTCTTCTTGAGCATGTTCCAGATGAACACAAGCCAGCAATTCTGGAGTGGCATCGTAAATTTGTAAAAGATAACGGCTATGTAATCATGACAACCCCAAGAAATCAGATGAAATCAAGAATATATTACCACATTATGGCAGATATGATGAATCATACGTACCGTGAGCTCATGGATATCCGCCAGATGGGGCTCTACGCCTATGAGAACGGCTTTGATATTATAAGACATGGGTTTATTAAAGTGCACAATGGGATTATTGCCAGGGCTCGCTAATGGCGATTGTGTCGTAATTATGATAAAAGTGAGGTGAGACGAACCAATAGGAGGGGTAACATGACTGTACATTCATTCACTGCCGAAACGCTTCAAGGAAATGCCATGCCGCTATCTGAATACAGCGGTAAGGTGCTATTGATCGTAAACACCGCTAGCAAATGCGGGCTGACACCACAGTACGAAAGTCTTCAGGAACTTTATGATTCCCTTAAAGATGAACAGTTTGAAATCCTTGGTTTTCCATGCAATCAGTTCGGGGCACAGGAGCCGGGATCTGAGAAAGACATTCAGGAATTTTGCTCAATTAACTACGGTGTTCGTTTCCAGATGTTTGCGAAAGTAGACGTTAACGGAGAAAACGCGCATCCTCTGTTTCAGTACCTGACTCATGAGGCCCCAGAAGTTGAACACGGTGACATTCCGTGGAACTTCACCAAGTTTCTCGTCGATCAAAATGGCAACGTAGTAGAACGCTATGAACCGACGACTGAACCTCATACAATTTTGAAAGATATTGAGGCAGTGCTCTAATAGAGGTTCAAAATTTGTCGATACCGGGTATATCATCTTTGAGGTGATAGTCAAAATGAAATGGTGGATTCCGTTTTGCTATATGATTGGAACGTTTTCAGGAGCGATGCTCAGTGGATGGGGCATGGATCGTGAATGGGATGTGTTCCCTTCATTTGCGATGGCAATTACAGCATTTTTCATAAGTGTTCTATCCATTGTCGTACGCGACGTCGTTCCAAAAGTCTTGGAAGAAACCCTGCGGAGTTAATTGCGCGGGGTTTTTGTATACAGTCATCAGCAACTAAAATGAAAAGGGTGAAATGGAGGGTCTGCCGGCTGAAGGAATTCGGACTTCCCGAGCTTCCATTTCCATGAAGCATAAGCAGCAAGGCAGGCGTCAAATGAGTGGGAGGATTTGAGTGCATCTACTGGTAACCTTTGCACTCCCTCATTTTCAAGGAACGCTTTTATTTGAAGACGTGAGTCCATGTCTGTTTTATAGGTAACAACGGATGAGATATCCGGCGATCTGAGCCCAATTGCTGCTCCAGGGTGAACTTCTAAGATAGTCGCAGAGCCTGTTGAAAGTCCTCTTGAAAGTGAGATGCCTCTCAGCGTTAAATACACCATTCGCGTCATCGTCGGTGTCATGATGGAGCCGCTACGCATTCCTTTTGCGACGATATTCTGCCTCAGAGCACGATCAGCGGGACGATCACCGCCGCCTGGTTGATAGGAAAGCGGTGCATCAATTCCAATGGTGACCGAGGCTTGCTGCGATTCGATCACATTATAAATGTCTGCATCAGTTACACCTTCTGCCAATTGTCTAAAAACAAGAAAGTTCTTATCTCCTTCAAATAACGCAAGTGAGGTGTCTTTCGTGTTCGAGGGCCCTGATAAGTCGATTCCAATGAATATCTCCAATATGAGTTGCTCCTTCTTTATCTGATTTAAATAACACATTAAGTGGAAAACGGGTTCAAGTAAAGGCGGTGCGTACGTTATAATGAAGGTATAGAAACGGACTGATACCTATGACAGATCTTAAACAAAAAGTGTTTAAATTCGTTGGAGGACGAATATTAAAAACGGGTCTGGCGGCTTTTTTGACCGCCTTGATTTGCGATGCATTTGGACTACCTGTTCTATTTGCAGTGATTACGGCGATTGTAACCGTTGAGCCGACCGCATCAGATTCAATCAAGAAAGGAATAATCCGTTTTCCGGCAGCGGCAATCGGTGCTGGCTTTGCAATGGTGTTTGAATCCTTTCTCCACCAATCCCCGCTAACCTATGCACTCGCTGCAACCTTTACCCTGATTGCGTGTCATAAGCTTGGTCTAGATGATGGTATGCTCGTCGCAACGCTTACCGCAGTGGCCATGATCCCTGATACTACAGGCGACTACATGTCCTCGTTTGTCGTCAGACTTAGTACAACATTAATCGGGATTTTTGTCTCAACAGCTGTCAACTACTTCGTCATGCCGCCTAAATTTCATACGATGATAAACGATGGCGTCGAGCGGCTGTACCATAATTCAGGTGATTTGCTTGATCAAATTATTGCTGATTTACCTCATGCACGAAGACAAACCATCGTTTATCAACGCTTAAGTCGTGATCTTGAACGTACCTTTAAGTTAATTTCGTATCAGCGCGAGGAATGGAAATATCGACGTCATAGTATGAATGAGGTTCGTAGCTTCTCTGTTGTACTAAAGAAGCTAGAATACCTGCAAAAGATTCTTTATCACCTGGGGAATATGCTATTCACAGATACGAAAAATGGCATTGATGAAGAACATCACAACATTATTATGGAAGCCGGTCGTTCCATATCCAAAGCCTTCCATAATCCATCCAACCAGCTTACTCAGAAGCATCTTACTAGCATCGAGAAGTTAGATCAGCTGTTCCATGACCTTGATGATTCAAGGACAGAGGTGGTAGAACCACGCCATCATTTTACAGGAAAAATGATTATTATTTTTGAACTTCTTTCTCTCAACGACGTGATTGATGATCTGTATATTCTAGAACAGAAAGAAGATCGCTATGTAAAAAGGAGCGCGAAGCATGACACTGAAATTTGAAGAAAAGTGGGAACGGACGATTTCAGATGGCGATCGAACCATGTTTTTGAATGTATACGAAAACAATCCTATACAAGAAGGAAAGCTGCAGTTCGTTCCAGTTAGGGCTGCTTTTAATCATCGGGACTGTTTGCTAGCATCTGTTATCATCTTAAATGGCGAACAGGACTGGAAATTACAGAAGCAAAATTTGTTTTATTTCGAGGGTCAGGAACTACTGGCAGAAGGGTGTTTCACCCATCAATCGCTTACCGTTCCCTATGGTAAGGCTGTACCATGGACATTTATTTTCCAAACACCATCGTTGATTCGACGCCCTTCTCTCCAAAATTGGAAAATCACCATTTAAATTTACTTTAAATGACAAAAAAACCAACCACATGAAACTACTTTTCTTTCTCATTCGACACAATTAACGGTTAAATCCCGTCGAAATGAAACGAAAATCGTAGAAATGTGGTTTTTTTTGTTTTATAACAGTTGGGGTAATGCTGGACTTTTACAACAATCTGTACCAATTGCTAGAAGGATATGGTATAGTAAATTTGAAATTTTCTAACTATTAAAGGGGGAGAACTAGCATGGGGAAAAAGAGAATACTTAGCTTACTCGTAGTTATTCTATCAGTAGTGATGGTGCTCGGAGCATGTGGAGGAGATTCGGGTGGAGGAGAAGCAAATGGTTCGCCTTCAGAGCTTAGTTTATTAACAGGGGGAACTGGCGGTACGTATTTCCCACTTGGTGGTGAGTTAGCTAATATTATTCAAGATGAAACAGATATTGAGAGCGCTAACGCACAGTCCTCTGGAGCTTCTGTTGAAAACATGCAAATTCTCCAGGATGGCGATGCAGATATCGCATTTACTCAAACAGATATTGCAGCTTATGCAACAAAAGGTGAATTAATGTTTGAGGACGGTAAGGTTGATAATATCCAGGCAATTGGAACGCTTTATCCTGAAACCATTCAAGTCGTAACATTACAGGAGACAGGAATTACCTCAATCGAAGATCTAAAGGGAAAGAAAGTATCAGTTGGTGCGCCAGGAAGTGGAACATATGCGAACGCTGAACAGGTTCTTGAGGTTCATGGCATTACGATGGAGGATATTGATGCCCAGCACCTTGCTTTTGACGAATCAACGGAGGGAATACAGGACGGCACGATTGATGCAGCGTTCATCACTTCTGGAACGCCGACTGGAGCTGTAGAAGGACTCTCAGCTGTAAAGCCTGTGACGATCCTTCCAATTGAAGAAGACAAAGTTAGTGAGCTTGTTGAGAAATACCCTTACTATGCAGAAGATACCGTTAAGAGTGGTACGTACGGACTTGAAAGTGACGTACCGACAGTAGCAGTGCTTGCCATGCTTGTGGCGCGTTCAGACCTTGAGGAAGATTATGTGTATGAAGTGACGAAAGCGATATTTGAGAACTCCGATAAAATCACGCATGCAAAAGGTGAATTTATTACAGCTGACACAGCTCTAGATGGTGTCGGAATTGATCTTCACCCTGGTACGAAGAAGTATTTTGACGAGAAAGGGATCGAGTAGACCAGAAATCTACAAAAAAAGGATGTGACGGACGCAGGTGAAAAGCCTGCGTCTTCTTACCATGAAGCTTTCTGCCTCAACGAGACAATTTTTATATCAAACAAGCCTCGCAGCTGTCTTGATTGCGATTGTTTTTCTATATCCCTTCTTCCCGGTGATGGCGCTTGAAAATGGAGAGTCTGGAAAAGTTCTCGCATACGTACCGTTTGAAGACGATCCTACCAATTTTGATATTCGCTATACGCATTCTGTCCACAAAACACCTGTTCAGGAGTCGTATTATGTATCAGAATCAGGTGATATTATTCAATATGAGCTCTACTACGAGAGCTTTTCAGTTGGGATGCCTTCCAATGCAGGAGTTGGGGAACGATTTGTCCAGGATGAAGATGGCTACAAAATCAAGGGCATGAACCGCAAGTTTCCGTCCATTGACCTTCGAACGGGTCAGGTTGTAGCAGATCACATTCTCCTTGTCCAAAATAAAGAAATTAAATTAAGCAAGATTATAGAACCGGGCTCATGGGTTCATTTCGAATCAGCAACAATCAGCTTATGGCAGTGGATGAAAGGAGTTAATGTCCTTGACGGATAAAGATCAGCCTCCGAAAACAAAAGAAGATAAAGAAAATCTCACAGACGAACAAACGCAGGAATTGATGGCGAAGTTTGATCCAGAAGCAGGTCATCGCAGGCTGACAGGTATTATCGGATGGATATCCGTTATCGGACTTGTAGGCTTTTCAGTCTTTCAGCTCTACACAGCGATATTCGGAGTATACACCGCACAGCTTCAACGATCGATTCACCTGGCGTTCGCGCTTGGACTTATTTTTCTTCTCTTTCCTGCATCAAAAAAAAGACTTCGTAATCAATCGAAACTTAAATTTCAGGTTGCCTGGTATGATGGTCTTCTTGCGATTGTCGGAGTCTATGTTGGAATGTACTGGCCCCTTAACTTTGAAGAGCTTGTATTCAGAGTCGGGAGGCTTACGACACTTGATTTAATCGTTGGTTTTCTTGCGATTGTACTCGTACTTGAAGCAACAAGGCGAGTCGTTGGGCTTCCGATTACGATCATTACATCGGTATTCCTTCTTTATGCTTACCTTGGACCCTATATGCCGGGATTTCTACAGCATAGAGGCTTAAGCATTGACCGGATTATTCGATCGATGTACTTTACAACCGAAGGAATTCTTGGAACGCCGCTTGGTGTTTCAGCAACGTTTATCTTTCTCTTTCTCTTATTTGGAGCATTTCTCGTGAAAACTGGCGTCGGTCAGTACTTCAATGATTTAGCTCTTGTAATCGCAGGAAAGCGAGTTGGGGGGCCAGCTAAAGTTGCGATCTTCTCTAGTGCGCTTCAGGGGACAATCAGCGGGAGCTCAGTTGCAAACGTGGTAACCTCAGGTTCGTTTACGATCCCCATGATGAAGCGACTTGGTTATCGGAAGGAGTTTGCGGGCGGGGTTGAAGCTGCGGCTTCGACAGGCGGACAGCTAATGCCGCCGATCATGGGAGCAGCAGCATTCTTGATGGTTGAATTCATTGGTGGAGGCATCACTTACTGGGAAATTGCGAAAGCCGCGACAATCCCCGCACTCCTTTATTTTACTGGAATTTGGATCATGACCCACTTTGAAGCGAAGCGGATTGGCCTTCGCGGTCTGACTGAGGAGGAAATGCCTGATCGGAAAGCTGTTCTCTTTAAAATTTACCTGCTCCTTCCGATCGTAGCCGTTATTTTCTTCTTAATGTCCGGTACGTCCGTTACCCGCGCCGCGCTTTATGCGATCTTAACTGCGATTGTGGTAGGGGCGGTCAATAAAGAAACACGAATGGGCATTGGTGATTTTATTGACGCGCTTGCAAATGGGGCACGAACGGCGCTCGGAGTTGCAGCTGCAACGGCTGCAGCAGGGATGATCGTTGGTGTTGTAACGCTGACTGGTCTCGGACTTAAGCTTGCGAACAGTCTCGTTTCACTCTCAGGTGAAAATCTTTTACTTACCCTTTTCTTCACTATGATCGCATCGTTGATTCTTGGAATGGGTTCACCAACTACAGCGAACTACGTCATTACATCAACGATTGCGGCACCTGCACTGATCGTGCTATCCGTTCCGGAATTATCTGCGCATATGTTCGTGTTCTACTTCGGAATCGTCGCAGACATTACGCCTCCGGTAGCGCTTGCCGCCTTTGCGGCAGCTGGTGTATCAGGAGGGGAACCGCTCAGGACAGGGGTTCAGTCGGCAAAGCTCGCGATTGCCGCATTTATCATACCGTACATCTTCGTACTCTCGCCTGAGCTGATGATGATTGATACAACGTGGCAAACACTGCTCTGGGTGGTGTTCACCTCAATTACAGGGATGATCAGTATCGGGGCAGGCATGATCGGTTACTGGTACCGTCCCATGGCGATTGTTGAACGCATTGCGGCCGTTGCGGCTGGTGTGATGCTCATTTATCCGGAAGGCTTTACAGATTTAATTGGACTTGGCCTCTTTATTGCATTGCTCGTCCTTCAATTTGTGATTAAACAGGATGGAAAGAAGAAGGAAGTAGCGAATGCATAGAAAGGAAGCTGCTCACACTTGTGGGCGGCTTTTTTAATAAATCGTATCTAATTCCAGAGAAAAGAAGAGTGTGTTATGATGTAAGCGTCGTCAAAGCTACATATTAGCAATTGTAGAAAGGACTTCACGGCTTTTTATCGAAGTGAAACCTGTTAGCTTTTATTCAGAAGGAGGATCACAATGGATTATCGTATTGAACGAGACACAATTGGTGAAATCAAGGTACCAGCAGATAAAATGTGGGGTGCTCAAACACAGCGAAGCAAGCAGAATTTTAAAATTGGTAACGAACATATGCCGCTGGAGGTTGTGAAGGCTTTCGCGATTCTGAAGAAAAGCGCAGCGCTTGCGAACCAGCGTCTTGGAAAGCTTGAAGATGAGAAGGCAGAAGCGATTGTAAAAGCAGCGGATGAAGTGATAAGCGGCGAGCACAATGAACATTTTCCTCTCGTTGTCTGGCAAACCGGAAGCGGTACGCAATCAAACATGAATATGAACGAAGTAATCGCTTATCGGGCGAATGAACTTTTAAAAGAACAGGGTAGTGATGCACGCATCCATCCGAACGATGATGTGAACAAGTCACAGTCATCAAACGATACATTCCCGACAGCACTGCACGTGGCAGCTGTGCTTTCAGTTGAAGACCACCTGTATCCAGCGTTAATTGAACTGAAAGAAACACTTTATCAAAAAATGCAGGATTATGACCATATTATCAAAATTGGCCGTACGCATCTGCAGGATGCTACGCCACTTACACTTGGCCAGGAAATCAGCGGATGGCACCGTATGCTCGTGAAATGTGAAAACATGCTTCTTGAGAGCGTGAAATACATGAAGGAGCTTGCCATCGGTGGGACAGCAGTTGGTACTGGTTTGAACGCACATCCTAAATTCGGTGACATGGTAGCAGAAGAAATAAGCAACATGACAAATAAGACATTTGCGTCAGCGGAAAATAAATTCCATGCGCTCACAAGTCACGATGAGGTTGTGCACGTGCACGGAGCGTTGAAAGCACTTGCGGCTGATCTTATGAAAATTGCAAACGACGTACGCTGGCTTGCGAGCGGACCACGCTGTGGCATTGGTGAGCTTAACATTCCGGCTAATGAGCCAGGAAGCTCGATCATGCCAGGGAAAGTGAATCCAACGCAGAGTGAGGCACTCACGATGGTAGCGGCGCAGGTTATGGGTAACGACGCAACGATTGGTTTCTCAGCAAGTCAGGGGAACTTTGAGTTGAACGTCTTTAAGCCGGTTATCATTTACAACTTCCTGCAGTCTTCTAATTTACTTGCAGATGGCATGAAGTCATTTAATGACAACTGTGCGGTCGGAATTGAACCCAACGAAGAAGTGATTCAGGATTATCTGAAGAACTCGTTGATGCTTGTAACAGCACTTAACCCGCATATTGGCTATGAAAATGCGGCGAAAATTGCGAAGAAGGCACATGAGGATGGCACGACGCTTCGCGAATCTGCTCTTGAAAGTGGATTATTAACAGCGGAGCAGTTCGATGATATTGTCCGTCCGGAAGACATGATCGCACCAAAAGAATAATATGAAAAAGCGGGGTCGCTGAGATCCCGCTTTTCGTTTCTTTCAGGAGTGGAAAGCGCTTACGCTTTCCGAGGTAAGATAGCCATGATGCCTTTGTAGATCAAGACAAGAGCAAATAGCAGCACTGCTAGAAAGCCAACAACTTCGAAGACAGGATTGAGACTATCAAGGAATGAATCAGCCTCAGACAAACGAAGCAAAGCGAACCCAGCAATCATAGCGGCTACGAAAAGCAATGTTCGATCCAACATATCAGCACTCCCTTTGAAAGAAATATTTTTATTGCCTTACAAATATATGCGGTGGTGTGTGGGGTCAGACCCCTCTCTGACCCCCATTTATTATTTTTTTATTTTTGACGGAAATGGAAGAAGAGAAACGTTTGTATATGTGAAAGCTCTTGTGAGGTGAGGAGTGTGAGTGAACTGCTGAAATGGCAACCAGAAGAGGGATTCAAAGAGCAAGAGCTTGTTGGCATATCAGTGAAAGAGATGATGAAGGATGAAGGTTTATAAGGCTGGCTAGTAAAGATGCCTGAACTTACGGTTGCAATCGAACAGTAGCGTTTAATAGTAGTACAGTGCTTTAAAGGGATGGGGGACAGGCACGTGCCTGTCCCCCTATTTAAAAACAACAACAACAGCAAAGCCGCTGATCAATTTGATCAGCGGCTTTCACTATTATTTCTTTCAACTGCATTTATTTCCTTACTTCCACTTTGTCACTTTATCACTTTATCAGTATCCGTTACAAATAAGAAGATCTTCCCTTTATCCATTTCATCTTCATAGCGTTCTGATTCTTCTTTTGAGAAGCCGATTTCCTGCATTTTGCTGCGCAGTTCGTCGCCTTTTTTGCTGAATACATTCTTAAGGCTGCTTAGACCCATTTCCTTCTTACCGATTGTATTCGCATCAACGCCGTCTGCGACGCGTTCTGTGCGGTCATCGTCGTGGGAAAGCACGTAAATATCGTCTTTTGAAACTCCGATGTTGCTTAGTTCCTCAATGTCACTTTTCAGTTTTTCATCGTTCTGATATTCGCGTACTACTGGTCTACTCATAAATAGTGCCTCCTTCAAAGAATTGGTTCGTGTTATTTTATCGTCTCACAAGTACTATTCACGCTGCGGGCGAATTCTAAACGAGGAATTAGCACATTGATGTGCTGTGTGAATGGCTGGATTTGAGGCATAATGAGTTCAAAGGATCCTTTAAAGGGGTATAGGTGAAAAGAATGACCAATTCAGGAGGGCGATTCAAATGAGTTCAGATCAACTGGGTGTAAAACAGGGAAAGCTTGCGCCGTGTCCAAATAAACCAAACTGCGTTTCAAGTCAGAGTACAGGTGAGAAGCACGGAATGGATCCGATTCCATATAGTGGTACTTCTGATGAGGTTCTTATGAAACTAAAATCCATTCTAACCAACCGGAAGCGAACAAAAATCATTGAATCCGATCCCCATTACATAAGAGCGGAAGAAACGTCAAAGCTGTTCAAGTTTGTGGACGACATTGAGTTCTATATTGATTCAGCAGCTGAACACATCCACTTTCGCTCTGCTTCACGGACAGGATATTCCGACATGGGTGTAAACAGAAAGCGGATGAACGAAATCAAAGAAGAATATTTTCAAAAATAAGAAACAGGTGCCTGATCTGGCACCTGTTTTTCTATCATGAATATTCATTTGCTTCCTTATTTTCCTCTTCAAGTGTATCTTCATTCTCATCCTCACGATCGTTCTCATCCCTTTCAGAGGAAAGGAACCAGCCTCCGATTGCAATTGCAACGAGAACAACCCAGAACGTAATTTTCCAGGCAGGCTCTTTTGGGAATGTTTCGGCGAGAATGCCAAGACTCGGGTGGGCAAGCGTATAAACAGCAAGCTTCACACCGACCCAGCCGACAATCATAAACGCAGCTGTTTCCAGTCCGGGTTTACGGTGCAGCAGTTTAACAAAATAGTTAGCAGCAAAACGCATAATGATTAGTCCGATGATACCACCGGCTAGAACGACACCGAATTGTGCACCGTCCATACTTCCTACATTCGGAAGATCTGTGTTAGGCAGGGTCAATGCTAGTGCAACGGCAGCCAGGATGGAATCAACTGCGAACGCAATATCCGCAAGCTCCACTTTCAGTACGGTCATCCAGAAACCTGAACCCTCACTCGCTTTTTTCTTTTCGTTCTTTTCTTTCTTTCGACCGCTAAGGAAATATTTCTTAACAATATGATTCAAACTGAGGAACAGGAGGTAGATGGCACCGATCGCCTGCACCTGCCAGATATCAACGAGAAAAGAGATGATAAAGAGGGAGCCAATGCGAAAGACAAATGCGCCTCCAAGTCCATAGAACAGAGCTTTCTTACGCTTTTCTGGGTCGAGATGCTTTACCATAATGGCCATGACGAGAGCGTTATCTGCAGCGAGCACACCCTCGAGACCAATTAAGACAAGGAGCACCCACCCATACTCTAGCAAAAGACCAATATCCATTTTTATCTCTCCTTTACCTTGTTATGTAGTCTTCCCCATTAGAAAAAACCTT
Organism: Pseudalkalibacillus hwajinpoensis; assembly: GCF_039851965.1. Lineage (NCBI taxonomy): Bacteria > Bacillati > Bacillota > Bacilli > Caryophanales > Guptibacillaceae > Guptibacillus > Guptibacillus hwajinpoensis. The sequence continues at coordinate 2,348,644 of NZ_CP156674.1, forward strand.
ACCTTGGCAAGGTTTAACAAAAGCCTGCGGAGCACTTCTAGTGTTTAGGCTTCAAGTTACCCTGCAGGAAATGGTTTATCTGCCATTTTTGTTAATTACCCTTTTCTGCTTATTAGAAACCATAGCCCGTTTGTTTTGAAATCACATAAAAATGGTATATCGTAGAGTATGGAGGTGGAATCATGCGATTATCGAATAAAAAAGTGATTAGTCTTGTTCATCATGAATTTGAAGACCTTGAGCTAACATATCCTTATTACCGTTTGATTGAAGAAGGGGCAACCGTTCATTACGTTGGTGAAAAAGCAGATGAGAAATACATTGGGAAGTATGGTGTACCGGTCGTTTCCGACTACGCGTACGAAGATATTGATCCTTCAGAATATGACGCTATTCTTGTACCAGGAGGATGGGCGCCTGATAAAATCCGCAGGTTCCCTGAAGTATTAAAGATGGTGCAGCATATGGAAGAAAACAAAAAGCCAATCGGCCAAATCTGTCATGCCGGATGGGTGCTCATTTCAGCAAAAGTGCTTGAAGGAAAGAAAGTAACGAGCACACCAGGAATCCGAGATGACATGGAAAATGCCGGGGCAACATGGATTGACGAGCCTGTCGTTGTAGACGGACACCTTGTATCAGCACGTCGCCCACCGGATCTTCCACCATACGGCAAAGCTTTCGCAGATTTATTAGCGAATCAATAGGTTAAATGCTCACTCCAATAGGAGTGAGTTTTTTTATTCCGTGACGCGGTCTAATTTCCCTGTTGCCGGGTCAATAACGAGGCCATGGACTGGCAGATTCTTCGGAAGAAGCGGATGGTTCTCGATCATTGAAACGCTATCGCGTACCCCATCCTGAACGGTTGTAAATCCTTTCAGCCATGAGTGAAGATCAATCCCAACATGCTTCATCGAAGAAACGACTTCCTTAGTAACGCTCTCTTCCATCTTATGTAGAAGTTCGTTAGGATTGACCTTTCCCATTCCACAATCATGGTGCCCAATCACCCAAACTTCTTCTGCCTGAAGCTCATAGACCGCAACAAGAATGCTGCGCATAATACTTCCGAACGGGTGACTCACAACAGCTCCAGCATTTTTAACAATTTTCACATCGCCATTTTTTAAGTTCATCGCACGCGGAAGAAGCTCAACAAGACGCGTATCCATACATGATAAAATCACAACTCTTTTATCAGGAAGCCCTGTTGTTTCGTAGGGCTCATAGCCTTTATTTTCAACAAACTGTTCGTTATACTTTAAAACCTCGTTAAGTGTATTCATTGTTTAATCTCCTTACTTTTAATAATTTTTTTCATTTCCAATGTGATTTGGTACACTAATGTTAAAGATCCCTCAATTAAAGGAGTTTGTTATGAGAGATATACCGATTGACCAGCTGGTTCAGCAAATGAATGCCAGGATGAAACAGCTTACTTATAACGTTGAAGAAAACGATGCAGATGTAAACGGAATCCGCGAAGAATTGATTGCAATCAAAACGTATTGCGACATGCTGCTGCAGGCGTCTGAAACACGCGCGCCAAAGTCGCAAATAAAGCCGCTTGCGAAGCAGCAGGGAGTTGCCGCTCCAGCTCCAGTACAGCAGATCTCTTCCAAACCGTTAAAAGAAGACGACGCGAACGAGGATTCCATCTTTGATTTCTAATAAAGGCCGCTTAATCGCGGCTTTTTCTAATGCAATTTATATTCCGAATGTTTTCGGATAAACAACTTCCCCTTGAATCTCTTTTAGGGCATCTTTCTTAAGTTCTCTAAACATAAACGCGTCTCCTGCATCGAACGGTCCTGTGATTTCTTTATCAGATGCAGGTACAAATCCGAATCTAGAATAATAGTCCTTATGACCGAGAACAACGACGTGGCGATAGCCCAGGGAAGTTGCCCTCATTAGTCCGTCCTTAATCAGCATACCACCGACACCTTCACGCTGCCACTCTGGCATTACGGCGAGCGGTGCAAGTGCGAGGGACGGCACTATGCCGCTGCTCGTCTTGATTTGTATTTCGCTAAAAAGGAGATAGCCTATAGGTGTGCTTCGATTTTGAATGGCGACAAGTGAAAGCTCAGGAATAAAGAAATCCGATTCTCTAATCCGCTTCACTAACGCTACTTCTTTTTCTCCTTCAAACGCTTTTCGTAAAATGATCGAAATTGCTTCTTCGTCATTTTTCTCTTCTCGCACTTCTAGCATTCGTCCACCTCCTTTTCCTATTATTTTTTCAAAAATGAAAATAAAAAGCAACAAATGTGCTAAAACGATAAAAAGATGACTCATCTCAATTATTGGAAAAATGGAAATTACCGCGTTCCTACTGAACAGTGATCCAATTCACAGTTAGAAAAGGCATTTTGGAATGAAACATTCCAGCATGTAAGAATGATTTTCCAACATATTAATTGCTAGGAGGGGACAAATTGATATTAATCCCTAAAGAAAGGAGGGAGACAGAATGCCGGAACAATTCCCGATTTTTTATCCAGCAGAAGCTGATTCCATAAAAAATGCACATGATACCTACAACGTTTATGTGAACGATGATTATGTGGGCAGTAAAATTTTGTTCTCTCATTGTGAAAAAATTGAAGATCTAAGTGATTATCTTAACAATAAAGGCTTCTACAACTTCCAGGCGGAGGTTGAGGGAGACCATTACCGCCTGCAAATGGCAGAGCAGGACCAGGAAGAGGTCGTTAAAGACGAACTCCACAGCTACCTGCACATTAAATAGAAAGACGGTTCCAGATCCTAAGCTTTCGTTCTTGCTGAATCGCTGCGAACTGTGCATCTTCAATGCTCACTTCTTTAAAACGAATCGTACCACCCGGAGGAAGCTGAGCAATTAGTGGTAAATCAGGTCCAATGGCCGTTGCGATCCGTGTGTACCCGCCTGTTGTCTGACGATCAGCGAGTAAGATGATCGGCTGTCCGTTCCCTGGGAGCTGAATCCCGCCGATTGGAACTGCGTCTGAAATCACATTTCCGTCATGGCTCGTTTCAAGGTTTGAACTGAGGCGATACCCCATCCGATTCGATTGAGGTGACACTTCATGGGTGGTAGCGAAAAAAGCTTCCACAACGTCATCAGAAATTTGCTTATTGTGCGGACCTTTCACAACCCTTACTTCAATATCTCGATCATAATCAGGAATCTCGGTGTAAAATAGCCCGGTTCCTGCTTTTCGTTTCTCTGGATCACCAAAAAGCTCATCACCTGACTGCAGCTTTCGCCCCAGTCCTGCTGGCTCATAAACGGAACGGCTTCCCATATATACCTTAGCATCAAATCCACCAGAAACAGTAAGGTAAGCGCGAACTCCGTTCTGAGGAGCGCCGAATTCAAGCACCTGACCTTTTTTAACCACGACGGATTTCCAAAGCGGGATCCGCTTGCCATTAATCATTGGTGTTAAATTCCCGCCTGTAACGGCAATCACAAACGTTTCCTCAGCAATCAGTTCAGGTCCCTGCATCGTTACTTCAAGCGCTGCAGCTCCGCGCGGATTACCGACAAGAATGTTCCCTACTTCAAAAGCAAAGCGGTCCATCGCCCCTGATGAAGGTACCCCAAACTTCATATAGCCTGTCCTTCCTAAATCCTGATACGTCGTATATAATCCTGGTTTTTCAACAGAAAATAACTTCACCGATTTCCGACCCTTTCTATTTCAATGTCCTCTTCCATAAAACGTTTACGAAGCGCCTTAATAAACGAAAGCGCAGAAGGCTCATCACCGTGAACACAAACCGTATCCGCTTCAATTTCAATGATTGAACCGTCGACTGCGGTTACTTTTCCCTTTGTTACCATCGAAACGACCTGATTGATCGCCACTTGTTCATCGCGGATCATCGCATTTTTCTCAACACGTGGTGTTAACGTGCCGTCCGGCTGGTACGTCCGATCTGCAAATACCTCTGATGCATAAGGGAGGGCTGCATCCTGCGCCGCGCGGATCAGCTCCGAATTCGCAAGGCCAAACAGAATCAATTCTGGATCAAAATCTTTCACAGCCTGCGCAACGGCATTAGCAAGCTCAGGATCTTTCGAGGCCATGTTGTATAGCGCCCCGTGAGGTTTGACGTGTTGAAGACGAACATCATGGGCGCTGCAGAACCCGTGCAGGGCACCGATCTGATACAGAACGAGCGTATAGGCATCTTCTGGCGTAACGTTAATGTTTCGCCGTCCAAACCCCATTAAGTCTGGAAAGCCTGGGTGAGCGCCAATCCCAACGTGGTGCTCCTTCGCCCATTTCACCGTCTTATTCATAATGTGTGGATCGCCCGCATGAAATCCGCACGCTACATTCGCGGACGAAACAAGCTCAAGCACATGTTCATCCTGACCGATCACGTACGTTCCGAAGCTTTCACCAAGATCACTGTTTAAATCAATATGAAACGTCATACCGTTTCCTCCTTCCGCTTAAGCTTGTAAGTACCTTCCTCAATTTCACGTTGAATCCGTCTAAATTCTTCTTCACTTACCGAGTGAAACTGCAAATAGTCGCCAGGCTGAAATAAAAAAGTTTCCTCTTTTTCTGGTTCAAAGAGGCGAAGCGGCGTCCGCCCGATCAAATTCCATCCGCCAGGGGACTCAAGTGGATAAATGCCTGTCTGATTTCCAGCAATGCCGACCGATCCCGCAGGCACCGTTTGTCTCGGATTCTCTAGACGTGGCATCGCAATTCTTTCGTCAAGGCCGCTCAGGTATGGGAATCCTGGTAAGAAGCCAATCATGTTAACGAGGTAGTCGCCTTTTGTATGTAGTGTGATGATATCCTCAGGATTCATTTTTTTCGACTCGGCAAGCTCCTCAAGATCCGGTCCATAGTCGCCGCCGTATAGTGTTGGGATTGTGACGATGCTTTTTAGCTTAGTCTGTTCATTGTCGTTGTGACTCGCAACTTCCTTAAGATACGCAGTGATTTCTTCATAGGAAAAATTCCAAGGCTCATAATAAATGGTGACAGAGTCGTATGCGGGGACCCATTCGGTGATACCTGGCTTGCTGCTTGATGCAAGCTCCCTGCAGAAGACTTGAATTTTTCGATTAAGTGCTGGTGAAACCTCTTCATTGAAAGTAAGCTTCACTGCCGCTTCACCGAGCGGATCAAATGTGATCGTCATAGTATGTTCTCCTTTCATTAAATTGACGCGGATAAACGTAAGGTGTTAATTACATATTCGTCTGGCGTGCATCGTTTGTAAAACTAATTGTACAGAAGTTTCAAAATTACAACAAATTCACCATGGAAAACGATCGCAAAAGCCTTATAATGAGGGTAGAAATTGATCAACAAAGGAGATCGTTATGAAAATAAATACTGCACGCTTTGGAGAAATGGATGTTAGCGAAGAACGTCTGATGACATTCGCGAACGGCATCCCCGGTCTCGAGCACTTTACGACATACTGTCTTTTACCAGCAGATGACAAAGATGAGTCTCCTTTTTACTTTTTACAATCAACCGAAGAAAGCGGCCTCTGCTTCTTCCTCGCAGATCCATTTTCCTTCTACCCTAATTACGAAGTGAACCTTGACGACAGCACGCTCAATCAACTGAACATCGAGGACCCAAAACAGGCGCTCGTTCTCGCTATCCTCACCGTTCAGGGTTCATTAAAAGATGCAACTATGAATTTAAAAGCACCGCTCATTATCAACACAGCGCAACGCACGGGGAAACAGTTGGTCTTGAAACAGGAATATGGGATCAAAGAACCTCTGCTGAAGCGAGTGACTGCAGAGGAGAGTGAGTAAATGCTAGTACTCGGACGCAAAAAAGGCGAATCGATCGTCATTAACGATGAAATTGAACTAAAGATCATTAGCATTGAAGGCGACACAGTAAAGCTTGGCATCGAAGCACCAAAGAACATCGCCATCCACCGCAAAGAAGTGTATGAAGCGATTCAATCAGAGAATAAGCTTGCCGCCATGCAGGAGTTTAGCCTTGAAGACTTGAAGGAGTTCAGGAAGAAGACAAGATCATAGGAGGTTCGTGATGAGTTTCTTTGAAGGCGTTTATCAGGTGAATGTCCGTGTTAGTGATATTGAAAATGCTGTGAAGTGGTATGAACAAGTGTTGGGGCTTCATGTGACAAAGAACTATGGCGGAACCGTTGTTCTCGGGTTTAATGAAGGGCATGATACAATTTGTTTGATTGAGTTGAAGGAAGGGGAAGAACTTTCTTCAACTAATAGCGGCTCATACCCCGTCCTTCATCTTGCTGAGGCGCATGCTGAAACGTTTAAAGATGAACTTAAAGAGCGTGGAATTCAAGTTGATGAAGAGGCAGGTCAAGCGCATTTTACATTTACGGATCCTGACGGGAATGTACTTGAAGCTTATCTTCCAGGGCTTTATGAGAAAAAAGATTTTGCGCATTTAAGGTGATGATTGATTAGAGAATGAACCGCTACCTTTTTGATGCGGTTCTTTTTTAATTGTTTTTCAGAAAACTATTAAACATCCCAAAACTCCTGCCGATAATAGTGTTGTTAGGAAATCCAAACGGATGTAGATTTTCTTGATAAAACATTACACGGAGGTAGATTAGGAATGATTATTAATCACAACTTAGCAGCAATGAACACGTACAACCAGATGGGTGCGAACCAATTGAACGCATCTAAGAACATGGAAAAACTTTCTTCAGGACTAAGAATCAATAACGCAGCAGATGATGCAGCAGGACTTTCAATTTCTGAAAAAATGCGTGCACAAATTCGTGGGCTTGATCAGGCGTCCCGTAATGTTCAAGATGGAATAAGCCTCTTGCAAACTGCTGAAGGTGGTTTGAATGAAGCACATTCTATTCTTCAACGTATGCGAGAACTTAGTGTACAAGCAACTAACGATACTAACATCACTGAAGATCGCGATGCGATTCAAACTGAATTAAATGAACTTACATCAGAACTTGGAAGCATCAATACCCGTACTGCATTTAATAAACAAAACCTACTTGATGCTTCTTCGGAATCTGCTAGTGATGGAAGTATTACGCTACAGGTTGGAGCAAATACTTCAGAAACAATGGTGATGGATTTTGCTAAAAAAGGTATTAACTTAAATGATATTGTAGGTACTGATTTAGCTTCTTTATCTGTGGCAACATCAGGTGACGCTGATACTTCTCTTCAAGCTATCGAAACAGCTATTCAAGATGTAAGTGCTGGTCGTTCTTAAATCGGGGCATATCAAAATCGTTTTGAACACACAATCAATAACCTTGGCACAAGTTCTGAAAACTTGACTGCTGCTGAATCCCGTGTCCGCGACGTAGATATGGCAAAAGAAATGATGGACTTTACTAAGAACAACATCCTTAACCAGGCATCACAAGCAATGTTGGCTCAAGCCAATCAAAGTTCTTCTGCAGTGCTTCAGCTGCTAAGATAACTGATTGAAAGGGCGTCTTATCTGGTAACGGATAAGAGCATAACCGGGTGAATTGCTGGAACTTCCTTAAGCTTGATTCCCCACAACGTGACTGGAAACGGTGAGCGTGATGGGTTGAAAAGAATCAGGATTGGATAATCAGCAGCCAAGCTCCTGTCTCGAAAGAGTGGAGAAGGTTCAACGACTAGGATAAACCATCTAAGGCAGAAACTATGATGATGAAATCCGTAGGGTGGCAGATGCCATTCGAAGTGCCCGGCCCTTTCGAACACGAAAGGTGAAGATATAGTCTATTCTGTATCCGAAAGGAGCAGTGGCAAAGCAAGCCAACCAACAGCCACAAGCTGTACTACAACTTCTTCGTTAATTTACTTGAAAAGATGGTCTTCAATTGGAGGCCATTTTTTTATTATTAAACGACAGGGAGACTAGCTCTGAAACTTTGAGAAGTTTTGATATTGACTACTGAATCTGTTAAGTGAAACAAAACAGACGAAATTCCCAAAGAAATCCCATCCAATAAATTTCTCGACCGATACGCAGCAACGGCTGAACTGCTGGGCTTTATGGTGGATCAGAAAATTTAAGTGGTCGAACTCTCCGTGGAGGGTTCTTTTTTTAGGACTTTTTACACCTTAAACAATCGGCTTACCCTGCCGATAGTATCAATAAGAGAATGAACGGAGGAGATGTTCATGAGGATTTCCGGATTAGCGACGGGAATGGATACAGATCAGATGGTAAAGGATCTCATGACAGCGGAGCGTATACCGCTTGATAAATTGTCTCAAAAGAAGCAAACCCTTGAGTGGCAAAAGGAATCATACCGTGAATTGAATTCGATGATGTCAGATATGAGTAGCACGGCTTCATCGATGCGATTGCAGTCTGGCTATAATGCCTATAAAACAGTATCATCAAACCCTGGTGCCGTTAGTGTTACGTCAACGTCAGCATCAGTACCGGGCTCTTATACCGTTACAGTAAATGAGCTAGCTCAGAGTGCAAAGTTCACGTCTGGACAAGCGATTCAGAACGAAGCAGGCACAGCAGCGAAAGGGACAGATAAAGTTCTTCAAACAGGTGAAGCGGATACGACCCTTCAGCTCACGAATAGTAAAGGCAAAACGGCATCGATCACAATTACAGCGACAGATACATTTAAAAGCCTTGCTGAAAAAATTGCGGGCGCAGTAGACGATGCAACAGGTGAAACGTTAGGAATGAGAGCGAGCTTTGATGATACAACTTCTCGTTTCTTTATTTCCTCAAAAGCCATGGGCGGGGATGAGTCGTTCACACTTTCAGGTTTCAGTGATGTGAATGTAGAAAATCGCATTCTTGGCGGCGCCGCCAATACAGCTCAAGGAACATACGGTTCAGTTACATTCGACGGTATTGTTGTTGATAATCTTAAAACCAATTCAACTACAATCAACAATATGAAGCTTGACCTCGTGCAGAAGGGAACCTCAACGGTTTCCGTACAGAGTGATGTTGAAGCACCTTTTGACATGATCAAGTCCTTCGTCGAGAAATACAACGAGTTTATTGATAAGGCGCAGGGAATGCTTTCGGAAAAGCGAAACAGGGACTTCCCGCCGCTGACGGATGCCGGAGGGAAGATTTATCAGAGAAAGAAATCGAGCTGTGGGAAGAAAAAGCGAAGAGTGGAATGCTGCAGAGTGATGCAACAGTGAGAGGCATCGTGAGTGATTTACGAAGCGCATGGATGTCACCTGTGAGCGGAATTCCAGCAGGTGAGCTCAGCATGCTTTCTCAGATTGGCATTAATACAGGTTCCTATCAGGATGGTGGAAAGCTGTTTATTGATGAAGCGAAGCTAAAGAACGCACTCGAGCAAAAGCCTGATCAGGTGATGAATCTATTCACAAGCGGAACCGACGGGATCGGTGATCGCCTCTATGACAGTGTAAATAAAGGAATTGATCAGCTTGGGAAAAAAGCAGGCACCCCTGGCACATTAGTCGATAGTAGTTTTCTATCAACAAGATTGAAAGATCTAGATGAGCAAATGCGAAACTGGGAAGGTAAGCTGGCTACTGTTGAAGATCGTTACTGGAAAGAGTTTCTGCGTTGGAAACAGCAATGAATCAACTGAATCAGCAGGGTGCCTGGGTACAACAAAACTTACTTGGTGGGATGTAGAGATGAAGAGAAATGACGCATTGAATCAGCTGCATGTTGTGACAAATCAAATTGCGAAGTCGCATGCTAACTTGAAGCCGTCTATGGATGACAATGAGCCGGAGCGACTTGAAGGCATTAATCATATGATCAACCGGAGGGAAGAAACGATTAAGCTCCTGGATCATGCGCTGAGTTCTGAAAGCAACAACTGGACGGAAGATGAGCAGAGCTTACTGGAACAGCTGAATATCCTCGAAGAGATGATTCAGCCGAAACTGTCTGAGCTATATTCAGCCTTCTCTGATCAGATGAGAAGGCTGCAGCAGGGAAAGACAGCAGCGAATAAGTACAAGTCATCAGCACAAATGTACACTGACGGCGCATTCTTTGATCAGCGTAAATAGGAGGAACGTTCTATGGCAATGCACAACCCATATCTGACGTATCAGCAAAATGCCGTTGCGACGTCATCTCCTCAGGAGCTTACCCTGATGCTTTATAACGGCTGCATTAAGTTTATCCGTCTTTCTGCTATGGCATTGGAGAAAAGCAATATGGAAGCGAAGAACACGAACATTATTAAAGCACAGAACATCTTATATGAACTTCGCTCGTCATTAAATATGGAAATGGAACTATCAGCGTCCATGGATGCGCTTTATGAATACATGATTGCACAGCTTGTTTCTGCGAATATCAAGAATGATAGTAACCTTTTAAAGGAAGTGGAAGGCCTTGCTGAAGATTTCCGAAATACGTGGAAACAGGCGATGGAGCAAGCGAAATAAATGAAATTGGATAAACAAAGAGGGTGAAAGCAATGGAAAAAACATCTGTGCTCGGAGTCCTGCTTGGCTTCTTCGTTCTTGTAGGGGGGCTTAATCCTAAAAGGAGCGAACCCTGCAGCACTAGTAAACCCCGCTGCCCTCGTGATTATTTTTGTTGGAACAGCAGCGGCCTTACTAATAGCATTTCCTTTTAATGAAATTAAAAAGTTTCCTAAACTTCTTAAAATTATCTTCTCGAATCAAAAGTTACTTACTGAAAAAGAACTGATTCCAATGTTTCGAGAATGGGCGACGGTGGCTCGTCGCGAAGGTTTGCTTTCTCTTGAAAACAGTCTTGAAAAGATTGATGATACCTTTTTGAAAAGCGGTTTTCAAATGGTGATTGATGGACATTCCCATGAGGCGATTGAGGAAATTTTGGTAGAAGATATTGAAGCAATGAAAGAGCGCCATAAAATGGGTGCCGGTATTTTTACACAGGCTGGTACGTATGCACCAACTCTCGGCATCCTTGGAGCTGTAGTTGGTCTTGTAGCGGCGCTAAGTCACCTTGGCGACATGGAGCTGCTTGGGAAATCAATTGCAGCTGCATTTATTGTGACGCTGTTTGGAATTTTCACAGGATATGTTCTCTGGCATCCATTCGCAAATAAGCTGAAGCGTAAATCAAATGCTGAGGCGCGCATTAAAATGATTATGCTCGAAGGTCTTCTCGCTGTTCAGTCAGGCGCTTCACCCCGCATGGTAGAAGGTAAGCTACTCGTTTATCTGCCGAGTAAAGAACGTAATCTTGAGGATGAGAAGAAATTAAGTAATGCGGAAGTCGGCGAAGGAGTAGGGCGCTGATGCGTAAGAAGAGGCATGAGGAGCATGAAGAACACGTTGATGAAAGCTGGCTGATTCCATATGCTGACACTTCTGCTTGCGTTATTTATCGTTCTGTTTGCAGCAAGTACCGTTGATGCAAAAAAGTATGAAGCGATTACCCAGTCATTTCAAGAAGTGCTTAGCGGAGGGACGGGGATTCTTGAAGGTGAGCCTGCTATGCTTGATCGAGAGGATGGTTCATTTGTTGGGATGACAGAAGAACCTGAGAAAGAGGTAACGGATGAGGAAGATCCTACTGAGGAAGTAGAATCAGAAGAAGCCATGAAGCAGGATCTGAACAAGCTCGAGCAATTACAGGGGCGAATCGATGAATACATTGCAGATCAGGATTTGGATTCGTTTCTGAAAACAAAGCTCACTGAAGAAGGACTTTTGATAACGATTAAGGAAGCGGCACTTTTTCAAAGCGGTAAAGCGGTTTTAACGGGTGATGCAAAGAAACTAGGTAAAGAAATTTCTTCACTTCTCGTTACGGATCCGCCCAGGTGTATTACGGTAACCGGTCATACGGTTAATCGACCAATTAAAACATCGCAATATCCTTCGAACTGGCATTTAAGTTCTGAGCGCGCATTGAATTTCATGACGGAATTATTAAAGAATGGTGCCCTTGATCCAAAGTTATTTAGCTTTACAGGCTACGGTGAATATCGTCCGATTGAATCCAACTCCACTGAAGAGGGCAGGGCGAAGAACCGTAGAGTTGAAGTGGTAATCCTCCCCTACAACGTTGAAAACTAGAACATGAGGTGAAGAAATGAAACGGATACTGATTATCCTTCTCGCTGCATTTGGTATCGTAGCAGCAGGCGCTGTGGTAGCCGTCCTTTTTTTGGATATTGATTTAAAAAAGGTCATGGCACAGGATGAGAAAGAACCAACAGCGGAAGAGCTTGCTGCAAGGAGCTATAGCATGGAATCACTAACTACAAATCTATCATCAGATCACTTTGCCATCGTGCAATTGAATTTACTAGAAGACAACGAGAAGAGTTACAAAGAGCTTGAAATTCGTAACCCCGACTGCGTGTTCTGGAGCAAAGTGAGCCTTCGAAGCATCATGATTCTGATATCCAGTCCGTTGTTATCCAGCATCCTTCTGCAAAAAACGAACGGAATTCTAAGGCGATCAAGCTTCATCAGCAAGGTTTCACAGTCACTGACATCGCGAGGCTACTGAACTGTGGCACTGGTGAAATTGAGCTGATTGTGAATATGTATGGAAGGTCCTGAGCAACGATGAAAATTCAGGCTAATCCGTTACTTGAACCTGTTAAGAAGGAGACGCAGAAAGCGACCATTCAGAAGGGATTTCAATCTGTGATGAGTGAAGCTTCAAAAGAATTGAAGGGTGTTGCTCTTCAACGATTGTTAACACAGATTGACGAGCAGGGTAAGATACTCAGTAAAGAACGAACCTTTCAAAACTTAACCGCCTATAAACGAATGGTTAAGCAGTTTTTGGAAGAAGTCGTGAGCGGAGGTCTGTCGCTTTCAGAGAAGAATAGCACAGACGCTTATGGAAGAAGTCGAACGTATAAACTTGTTGAAACGATAGAAAGCAAGCTTGTCGAGCTTCAAGAAGAAATCCTTGAGAAAGAGAAGGCTGGCGTAAACCTGTTGTCGTTAGTTGGTGAGATCAAGGGAATGCTCATCGATCTCTCTCTCTAGTTCTATCTACCCAGTGAAAAAAGGAAGTATTGACTCATGTGATTGGACATGAGTTTTTTCTATAATTAAAATAAGAACATACGTTCGAATTTGTGGTTGTGATTTTTTGCATTCAGAACACTTTCTATCCTACACAAAGAGAAAGGAGAGGTGAGGATGAAGAAAAGGTATTCAGTATTAACGGATAATGTGTTTGAGGAATTGAAGGAAAACCTCCTTTTTCAATCGTTTATTCAAGAGGAGGAACATTGGACAAGTTTGATGGAGCTAAGGGAGAAGCCTGAGTGTGATTCGTTCGCAAAAGTGAATGCTCTCTTTCACAAGTATTACGTTGAGATTCGTTTTATTGCTTATGTAACGAAGTTGATTCGTTATACCGCAATTAACTTTGATCGAAAGAGGAGGCTCGAGAACCTTCGCTATCCACTCACCCTCGACCAACCGGTAGGAGTGAAGGGGAATGCCTGGGTTGATTTTGTTGAAGGAAATAAGCCGTGTGTGAACTACGGATTTGAAGAGCAGTTCGCTTCTAAATCTCTCTACTCTGCCTACAAAAGACTAACCAGTAAGCAGAAGGAAGTCCTTGATCTATCTTATCGAATAGAAGCAACAGACACTGAAATTGCAGAAGCATCAGGGATTTCCCAGCAGGCAGTCAGCAGGAGAAGGAAACGAGCACTCGAGAAGTTAAGGGAAGCACGAAAGGAGAGCGGACAATGAACTTAACAACTGTCATTAACGCTATGATTGGTGACCTTGGATTTCCGATCGTCATTTCGCTTTATTTACTTGTACGTCTTGAGAAGAAGATTGATGACTTAACAAACGCCGTTTCTGAACAGGAGACGAATAAGAAGGGATGACTATGGAGAGAAGACTTTATACACTTTTACAGCAAGCGAAACAAAACGACGAGGAAGCCTTCTCTCGCATCATCAGCCAGTTTGAGAAAAAGCTGGAGGCAGAGCTCAGGCAAACCTCCTACCAGTACCGAGATGATCTTCGCCAAGAGCTTTATATAAAAATCTTGGAAGCGGTAGAAAACTATCATCTTGAAGACGTCCCGGACTTTGAACAATTTATGAAGAAGATAAGGAAGGATTAGGAAACTTATTCTCTACCTTTCTCGTAAAGAGAGAATAGAGGGGTGGGGGTGAAATGCTTAACGTAAATATCGAGGAAGCAAGCTATGAAAAGGGTGATAGGGCCATTCAGCAAATCACATTCAACGTGGAAAAAGGTGAGCTGGTCGGACTTTTAGGGGCAAATGGAGCAGGGAAAAGCACAACAATTAAAGCGATATTGGGTTTGTTGAAGGAGTGGAAAGGGAGCGTCACCTTAGATAACGGTGCTCGCTATGCCTATGTACCGGAGCAGCCGGTGTTTTATGACGGTCTAACGCTCTGGGAGCATCTTGAATTAGCAGCTGCCGCTTCTTCACTTGAAGATTGGGAAGAATGGGCGCGCGAGCTTGCAAGTTACTTTAAGCTTGAAGAAGTGATTCATAACTTTCCTTCAAGTTTCTCAAAAGGAATGCGACAGAAGGTGATGCTTATTACAGCATTCATGTTAAAACCCCATTTGTACATCATTGATGAGCCGTTTCTCGGATTGGATCCAAGGGCAACGAAGGTTTTTCTGAGGCTACTTGAAAAGGAAAAGCAGCGGGGGGCAGCGATCCTAATGTGTACCCATGTGCTGGATACGGCAGAGCGCATTTGCGACCGGTTCGTCGTGCTTTCAATAGGAACAGTTCTTACAGAAGGAACGCTTGCTGAAATGAGAGAGCGGGCAGGGGTGACAGACGGCTCACTGCTTGACTGTGTCGATGCTCTGGAGCAGAAAAAATGATTGCATATCAACTATTTCGAAAAAGAGTAGATGATGATCGTCGTTACAAGCTTCGCACCATCAGTTCGGCACTGGATTGGACAGTCTGGTTGTATATTTTGATTCCGGGTCTCGTAATTTCGGTCGCCTATTACCGCTCCTGGTGGCTGGAGGCGCCCGAATGGCTTTCAGGCATTCCGGAACAGGCTGCGGTCATTCCATTGTATATGTGTTCAATTTCATGGGCGCTTAGAGTTTATTCCGAAGACGCTGATCAGGTGTATCTACTACAAAATAAGACGTTGATGAATGGATTGAAAAGATGGGGGATTCTTTATTCGTTAGGGAAAGGGATGTTAATAACTGCCATCGGTGTCGGCGCGATGCTTCCATTGCTTCTAACTGGCTGGGGATGGGGACTTGAGCGAAGCGTACTAACAGGGGTTTTCTTACTGCTTGTCAGCTGGAACGGAAGAGCGGCTCACTATTTTATTGAGCTAGCGATTCCATCGATTTGGATCAGGTGGCTTCCTATTTCGCTCTTGAACATGTGCTCCATTGGACTGGTTCTTGTCGTGAATGGTGTGATATGGAGAAATGAATGGCTTGTTCTGGTGACAGGTGTTTGTCTATTGCTACTGCTCGTTGTTCAGTTGAAGCGCAGGCTCACAATTCAAGGAACATTTTTTCATGATGTTGTGAAAGAGCGGGGTTATAAGCAAAACATCACGAAAATACTGCTTGGAAATGCGGCTTCTAAACCGCTGATCGTTCGAACGAAGCCGTTTCTGTTCCAAAACTCAACACGGCTATTTAAGAAGAGGGATCCCGAGATAAGAATCCTTGATGTGTACGTGAAATGGCTGCTTCGTTCGGCGGGCAAAATGCAGTTCTATGCACAGGTGGTCGGATGGAGCAGTGCAGCTATTGTACTACTGCCAGCGATAGTGAAAGTAATCGTATTGCTCTTCTCCCTTTATGCTCTGATTGGACTGTCAAAAGCAGACTGGCGTGAGTTTTCAGAAGGAAACTATGCGCGCTTATTTCAGTGGAGAACTGAACTCTTGACTGGCAAGCAGGGACTAAAGGTTGTGACCGCTCCCTGTTTTCTACTACTATGTGTGACCACTGGCATCGCTTTTCCGGGCTGGGCTACTATTATTCTCTTTCCGATAACTGGTTGGTTTTTGATGAATGAAAGTCTTCGTATCGTGAATAGAACGGCAGTGATGCGTTCTTCATGGTCACAAGAATCGAACGGTCTATGAACAATTTCGTTATTCGTTGCTTCCTTCAATGACTATCCGCTATGATGGGAGAGTAGATTGACATGAGGGAGCGGATGAACACATGAAAATATTCTTAATCATTGGCGCGCTTAATGCTGCGCTTGCTGTTGGACTTGGTGCCTTTGGTGCCCATGGATTAGAAGGACGATTGTCAGCGAAAATGCTAGAAACCTTTAAAACAGGTGTTCAATATCATATGTATCACGCACTAGGCTTAATTGGCGTCGCGCTTATTGCAGACAGGCTATCAACAGGACTTGTGCAGTGGGCAGGCTGGCTCATGTTTGCTGGTATCATTTTGTTCTCAGGGAGCCTGTATGTACTGAGCCTAAGCGGCATCAAAATCCTTGGAGCCATCACCCCACTCGGTGGAGTTGCCTTCATCACAGCATGGATTCTCCTAATCGTCGCCGCGTTTAAGATCGGGTGACAGGCACCACCCGCTTTTTCCCAGCCTTAAGGGGCAGTAAAACCCCCACCTCAGGAATGTAAATCAATCTAGACGTTTAGGTGGGGGTCAACTGCCCCTAAAGGTCCGATTGGTTCAACTAACCATCAGAGGGGAATGAAGCAAAACCCCCTCTGATGGAAGTTTCACTTTATATCGAACTGTGTCGAAGAAATCAAAAAGCTGCCGGAAAGTCGGCAGCTTTTTTTGCAGGTTATCTTGGTGAATACTGGGTGATTTGCTGAAGGGGATAGCTATATTCAAGCTCTTCATCAAACGTAATGTAATCAAGGTAGATCATCAGAAGAATATACCGTTTGCCTGTTTGCGGATCGGATAAAATAATATGATCGCGTCCAGCTGCTTCAATGACACCTTTAAACACCTTCGCATTCCATTTCTCGTTATTTTCGAAGGTCATATAGATAGTAGCAATTTTACCTAGATTTAATCGGAGAATGTTTTCAATATAGGATTGCTCGACAGGTAACTGCCCCGGAAAGCCCTGAGTCCCTGGAGACGTCGCGCCCTGTACTTGCTGCCCCTGTCCGGGATAGCCTGAAGGATACTGGGCCATCTGTCCCCCCTGTTGCGGCATCTGATTGTAACCGCCGCCCTGATTTTGTGCTGGTGAAGTGTTCCAGTATTGATTGTTCATCATAACCCTCCTTGAGCATTCTCTTAGAAGCTGTTATACACATCCGCACACTCAGTTTCAGTAGGCTTGAAGAAACAATGTGATTTGAAACGACCTGAGTTCCACTGGTTATACCATTGACTAGGACAGGGGCCACCAGGTTCAAAAAACCACAGCGCATAACTTGCAGGATGATACTTTGTGCCTTTAATGGCTTTACGAGCAAGTCGTTTATCCTTTTCACGTGCTCGCTGATAGAAATACCCTTTCTGTGTTGCCTCAAATCCACCGGGACTCTGGTAAACCATGTTTGCCATGTTGTTGATGTTCTTAAAATCAAGACACCTCACTCTGACCCGATTCACCCCAACATTCCCCACCATCAACATACCAAGCTGACCCTCACCCTCAGCCTCAGCGCGCATCAACCGCGCCAGAAGATTAACATCATTCTCATTGTATTGAATTACCGCCACAACCCCACCTCTTCCCAGTAGTCCCCCATACCGTATGCTAGAAGTAAGATAAATGCCATGGCTCTACGTAACTCATTGTATGTACGAATCAAAGGAATATGACATGAAGGTGAAGGAGGCAGTCTGCAAAAGTGGAAGGAAGCATTAACATGAAAATCAAAAATAAAACCCCCACTGAAAACATCGCATTTTCAGTGGGGGTTTTTCTAATTATACATATAGAAACTTTGATAGTCTTTCTTTTGGAAGGTGTGTACCAACAAAGAAGGTTCCAAATTCGCCATAGCGTGCGCTTACTTCGTCAAAACGCATTTCGTATACAAGCTTTTTAAATTGTAGAACATCATCAGAGAAGAGCGTAACGCCCCATTCCCAGTCGTCGAAACCAACGGAGCCGGTGATGATTTGCTTCACCTTTCCAGCATAGCTGCGCCCAATCAGGCCGTGGCTTCGCATCATTTCACGACGATCGTCCATTGAAAGCATATACCAGTTGTCATTGCCTTCGCGCTTCTTATTCATTGGATAGAAACAAACGTAAGGGGCTTCTGTTAACTCTGGCTTAAGGCGCGCCTGAATGCGTGGATCGTTGTCAGGATCGCTGTCTTTACCAGCCATGTAGTTGCTGAGCTCGACAACGGATACGTAAGAATAAGCCGGAATTGTATACTCAGCGAACGTTGTTTTATTAAAGGCATTCTCAATTTCATTTAATTCTTCCATTGTCGGGCGAAGGAGCATCAACATAAAGTCTGCTTTCTGACCAACAATCGAATAAAGAGCGTGACTACCTTGCTTGTGTCCTGCTGTAACTTCCCACTTTTCGAGGAAAGTAAGAAACTCATTAATAGCGTGTTGACGATCATCGCTTGAAAGCTGTTTCCATGCTGTCCAGTCCATGCTACGGAAGTCATGAAGGCAATACCAGCCGTCAAGAGTAACTGCTGCTTCATTCATATCTAATTCACTCCTTATCAATTCTCCACCTCTACTATACCAATACTTCCCCGTGTTTAAAAGCAATTGAGGTGACGAGGGTTTGAAACCCGACAGAAGGATCGATCGCATTCAAAAAAAAGAAGGAACAACAGCATTTAAAGCAAAAGTCTGGACATTTCTTGTACTGTAGGAGGAGTGTATTGAAACAGTTAACCGAGTCTAAAAAGCAGCGGGCATTCGTCAGAAAAATAGAACTTTTAAGTGCAAAGGCTTACAACCGTGGATTTGTTTTCGTTTTTAGGGAAAAAAGAGTATCGTAGGGATTGGATATTAAAACTAATGAGGTGAATACAATGAGTGATTTATTTACAAGCATGAAAGATCAAGTTAAAGTTGGTTACCCGACGATCGTTTTTCCTGAAGGAACGGATGAGCGTGTATTAGCAGCAGCGAACCGTCTTGCGCGCGATGGCATTCTTAAGCCAATCGTCATTGGCGGAGAAGAAGCTGTGAAGGATGCCTCAAGCTTAAACCTTGAGTTGCACAGTGATCTAGAAATCATCGATCCTGCTTCCTATTCTGAAATGGATGGGCTCGTGGAATCATTTGTTGAGCGTCGTAAAGGCAAAGCAACAGCTGAGCAGGCGCAGGAAATTCTTCTTAATGTGAATTACTTTGGAACAATGCTCGTTCACACAGGTAAAGCAGATGGCCTTGTCAGCGGTGCAGCCCACTCAACAGGAGACACTGTTCGTCCGGCTCTTCAAATCATCAAAACAAAAGAAGGTATTAAGAAAACATCAGGTGCTTTTGTCATGGTAAAAGGTGACGAAAAGTATGTGTTTGCTGACTGTGCAATCAACATTTCTCCGGACAGCAATGACCTGGCTGAAATTGGACTTAGCAGTGCCGAAACAGCAAAAATGTTTGGAATTGAACCGAAAGTTGCCATGCTTAGCTTCTCAACAAAAGGTTCAGCAAAATCTCCTGAAACAAAGAAAGTCGAGGAAGCAACCCGCATCGCGAAGGAAGCAGCACCTGAGCTTGTGATCGATGGTGAATTCCAATTCGATGCAGCATTTGTACCTGAAGTTGCTCAGAAAAAAGCTCCTGAATCACCACTTAAAGGGGAAGCGAATGTTTTTGTATTCCCGAGCCTTGAAGCAGGAAACATCGGCTATAAAATGGTTCAACGTCTTGGTGGATACGAAGCGGTTGGGCCGGTTCTGCAAGGTCTTAATAAACCAGTTAACGATCTTTCACGCGGATGTAGTGAAGAAGATGTGTATAAATTAGCATTGATAACAGCAATGCAAAGCCTATAAGGATGCTAAAACCCCCGAAGAATGAATTTCTTCGGGGGTTTTGTAGCATTAAAGAAGCGCTTTTTCATTCCGGGTGAAGACGCGCTGGTAATTGAAGTCGTATAAAGATAGCTCAGGAATCGACAGATGGGTGTTAGACATGGAGTCCGCATAGGATTTCAGCGTTTCCAGCGTCTTCATCATCAAATCGCTTACAGTCAGTTCTTTGCCGACAAGTTCACTAAGCGAAGCCATTGTTTTCGGCATAATTTCTGGATAGGTAAACTTTGTCGGCTCTCCATTTAGCGCTCTTCTGTAAAACTCCTGAATCACTCCGGCACGCCCTGAACCGCTTCCATCAACGCATAAGTATACCTGAACCGCTACACCGCCACGTAGCCTGCGCTGCGAAATACCGGCGAATTTCCGTCCGTTAATACTAAGATCATATCGGCCCGGGCAATAGGAGCCCACAATTTCGCGGTCTTCTATAGTGACGTGATAAGGAGATAAAATATCCTGGACAAAATCGACCATTGCTTCATATCCGGTATCAATATCAATGCGCTGCTGCTTTTCAGAAAATACAAGGGACAGGTTCAATACGCCCGCATCCAGTACGACGGCAAGTCCTCCGGAGTTTCTGACAATCACGCGATATCCGAGCTCTTTTAAATAGTGGACCCCTTTTTCAAAAGAAGGGAGGCGAGTGTCCTGAATACCAAGAACAATCGTGTCATGATGCACCCAGGATCGCATGATCGGTGGTGACTCTCCACTTCCTGCAGAGTTACATAGTGTATCGTCCATTGCAAATGACTGCAGGGCATCAAAAGATGGACCAAGTGTTGATTGATCTATAATGCGCCATTTTGGCTGATAGAGTATTGAATCATTCACCATTTTCTTATCCTTTCTACATAAAGCTATCCTTTATTATAGCACGACAGAAAACAACAAACCTAAGACAACTTCCGACAATATTTCCCGGGTGATGACAAGCCACACCAAAATATTATCCAGTTTTTATCCCAGCCTTAAGGGGCAGTAAAACCCCCACAAAGAAACGGAAGTAAATCAAGACGTATAGGTGGGGGTCAACTGCCCCTAAAGGTCCGATTGGTTCAACTAACCATCAGAGGGGGATGAAGCAAAACCCCCTCTGATGGAAGTTTCACTTTATGCGAAATCGATAGGGAATCACTCATCCTTATTACCTATTTCTAATTTAATTTTACCTTTAAAACTTTGATTTAATAGGCGATTAGCTACCTTGCGAAAAAAAGGAAATTGCGAGAATTGTCTAAAATGATATAATTGTAATTACGGTAGTTTCGAGTTAGCTAGCAAGCGGGTATATACAGAAAAGAACTGGAAACGTATGTAAGAGGTTTCATAGATAATAGACAGAGCATACGAAGATCTACATATACGTCGATTGGACGAGAGGGGACATGTTTATGAAGCTAACGGTTAAAATAATTGCAGGTCTAGTGTTAGGTATCATTGTAGGTGTTATCTTCAATCTATTTGCACCTGATGCATTTGGACCGGTTGATAAGTATTTATTTGGTCCGGTTGGACAGATTTTCCTTAACTTAATTAAAATGCTAGTTGTACCGATCGTATTCTTCTCTATCGTTGTAGGAACGGCAGGTATCAGCGATCCAAAGAAGCTTGGTCGTATGGGAGGAAAAACAGTTGGATTTTTCCTTGTTACAACCACGGTTGCGATCTCAATCGCAATGGCGCTTGCTTATTTAATCAAGCCCGGTGTTGAAGGGTCGTTCTCAGGAGATTCGGATTTCAAAGCGGAAGAAGCGCCACCTATCATGGACACGCTCCTGAACATCATTCCGACGAACCCGATTCAGGCACTTACTGAAGGAAATATGTTGCAAATCATCGCTTTTGCGATTTTCATAGGGTTTGCGCTTGCGATTTTGGGAGAACGTACGAAGGCCCTTCGCGACCTCTTTGAACAGGGTAATGATGTTATGATGTACCTTGTTAAGATCATTATGGAGACTGCGCCATACGGTGCTTTTGCTCTTATTGCATCTGCAGTCGGTGGCCAGGGTAAAGAAGCCCTTCAGTCAATGGGTATGTATTTCCTCGTTGTTCTGGGTGCGTTACTCATCCATTTTCTTTTCACTTATGGTAGTGCGATTTACTTCCTTTGTAAAGAGAATCCTATTAAGTTCTATAAAGCATTTGCACCGGCAATGGCTGTTGCCTTCAGTACGTCTTCTAGTAGCGGAACGCTTCCTGTTTCAATGAAAACCGCCCAGGAAAACCTTAAGGTTCCGAAACAAATTAGTAGTTTCGTCCAACCACTTGGCGCTACGATTAACATGGATGGTACAGCGATTATGCAGGGTGTTGCAACGGTCTTTATCGCTCAAATTACCGGTGTTGATTTAACATTTACTCAATTGATTATCGTCGTTGTTACGGCAACTCTTGCTAGTATTGGTACAGCAGGTGTGCCGGGTGTTGGACTTATCATGCTCGCGATGGTTCTGAAGCAGGTTGGTCTACCGGTTGAACCAATTGGTCTGATCCTTGCTGTTGACCGTCTTCTTGATATGACGCGTACAGCCGTTAACATTACAGGTGATGCTGCGTGTGCGATGTACATTTCAAAATCAGAAGAAAAGCGTGAAGGTAAAGAGGCTAAGTCTGTTTTATAGAAAGCGGAGTCAGTTATTTAATGACAGACAACGTCTTAATCATGGCGCCTCTCTGTAATAAATAAGCTACTTCCATTCTTTCACTATACCCGTACTACATGAACCTTCTCCTTTCTGGTTGTTTAAACCGAACAGGGAGAAGGTTTTCATTTAGCAATTCCTAATATATAATGAAGGGATGAATTTGACGGAAGGAGTCCACACGGAAATGCTCGAACGATTAAACGAAGAAAAAGTATTTAAAGATCCGGTTCACCGCTATATCCATGTTCGCTACCGTTTAATCTGGGAGTTAATTGGTACGAAGGAATTCCAGCGTTTGCGCAGAGTTCGTCAGCTCGGAACAACGTATCTTACCTTTCATGGGGCAGAGCATAGCCGCTTCAGCCATTCACTTGGCGTCTATGAAATTGTAAGGCGTATTAACGGCATTTTCTCTCAATATGAAGGATGGGACGAAGAGAATCAATTGTTAAGCATGTGTGCTGCGCTCCTGCATGATGTTGGACATGGACCCTTTTCCCATTCCTTCGAAAAAGTGTTTAACCTTGATCATGAAGATTTCACAAGGATGGTCATTCTTGGTGATACAGAAATCAACCAGGTGCTTCGTAAAGTGAGGGATCGTTTTCCTGAAGAAGTTGCAGATGTTATCGCAAAAACACATGACAACAAGCTTGTTGTAAGCCTGATTTCAAGTCAGATCGATGCCGATCGCATGGACTACCTGCTCCGTGATGCTTATTTTACTGGTGTGAGCTATGGGCAGTTTGATATCGAACGGATTCTTCGCGTCATGCGTCCAGGTGGCGATCAAATTGTGATCAAACAAAGCGGAATGCACGCGGTAGAGGATTACATCATGAGTCGTTACCAGATGTACTGGCAGATCTATTTTCACCCGGTAACACGTAGTGCAGAAGTGATTTTAAGTAAAATCCTCCATCGAGCGAAAAAGCTTTTCGCTGATGGATATACATTCAAGCAGGATCCGATCCACTTTTATTCCCTTTTTAAAGAGGGTATTAGTCTCGAGGATTTCCTTAAGCTGGACGATTCTGTTGTGATGTACTATTTCCAGATCTGGCAGGAAGAAGAGGACGCAATTCTTCGTGATTTATGTGAGAGATTCATGAATCGTCGCTTATTTAAATACATCGAATTTAATCCAATGCAGCAGATGAATGCATGGAGAGAGCTGTATGACTCCTTTAAAGAAGCAGGAATTGATCCAGATTATTATCTTGAGGTTGATTCATCTTCTGATTTGCCATATGATTTCTACCGGCCAGGTGAAGAAGAAGAACGTCTTCCGATCCATTTGCTGAAGCCAGGTGGTGATTTACGTGAGCTTTCACGTGAATCAGATGTGGTTGAAGCGATTTCTGGTAAGAAACGGACCGACCATAAACTATATTTCCCCGCAGATTTCATTCTAGAGGGAAATTCTGATGCTACTCGTCGTATAAAGTCATTGTTATATTTAGAATAGCTGTTCAAAAAGAGAAGCGGTCCCTGGGATGAAGTTCGCTTCCGCTACAGGTTTTATCGAATAAAAAGCTTTTTGGACAACCTGTAAAAAAGACCATGGGAGGGGTGCAGGTTGCTAGAAGATCACGCGAAAGTGATAGCCGTGCTGAAAGAAGCTGGAGAAGTCATTGGTCGCAAGAAACTACAAAAAATCATTTATATTTGTAAGAAACTCCAATTTCCATTTAATGAAAAATACCAGTTCCATTTTTATGGACCATACTCAGAAGAATTGACGCTGCGTGTGGAAGAGCTTTGTAATCTAGGTCTTGTAAATGAGGTAAAGGAAAGCAAGGGCGGCTACTACCAATACAAGTATACCGTCACAGATGAAGGAAACGATTTTCTCGGTCACTATGAGTTTCATATGCCAGAATTAAATGAGTGTATTTCCGAGATTAATAGTCAGAGCTCACGCTTTTTGGAGCTCGTTTCTACGATTCTCTTTTTCGACCGTCTCTCGAAGGATGAAGTGGTTGAGAAAGTTCACACGATTAAGCGAAAGCAAAATTATTCAAATGCTGAGATTGAAGAAGCTTATGAATTTATGGGAAAACTCGGTTGTTGATCGAGTGATCCCAGCCTTAAGGGGCAGTAAAACCCCCTCTGATGGAAGTTTCACTTTATATGCGTAAACAAAAAAAGGTGCACTGGCACCTTTTTTTGTTTAACTTTTAATTGATAGCTTTTTTTCGTTAGCGGAGGAACTAGTAGTAATGTTAATTTTACTAAGAACAACGCTATTGATTAATAGGAGAAGGATCATAAAGAGTGACACGAGCATTGTAATTAGATAAGGGATAATAAGGTTCTGAAGTTCAGGTATGCTTCTTGCCATCATGATGACAAGTGAAAAGGAAGAAGCGACATGAAACGTAATCCCGGCAGATAAGCTAACCGTTTCTTTTGATTCATGCAGGGTAGGTAGCCAGAACGTCGAAAGTAAACTATAGAGAATAAGTGCACTGAGTAAACCAAAAAAGCTTGCCAGGCCAGTGTGGTTGTAATCACCGGCAGCAAGAATAAGTATGTAAATGAGCGTGCATGTTATTCCAATCATGGAACCAGGTAGTGCTTTAGAAGAAAGGATCCTCTTCATCATATTTTCACCTTCTTTACATTTATTTCCCTTTCGTTAAATACCCGTTAGACGTTTATTATAATCGTTCTGTGTATCAAAATTTCGAAAAAGAAGTCGAGGGAATGGAAAGTTTTTGTCGAATGTGAAAAAGGGTTCTAAAGTCATATTTCTCACGAAAAAGGAGTTGTGCAGATGAAGAAAGTTAACATTGGATTAGTTGGGTTTGGATTTTCAGGAGCTACCTTTCATGCCCCGGTAATAAAGGCAGTAGAGGGTCTGAACGTCACAAAAGTTGTTTCATCGCAACCTGATAAGGTTCATGCTAGTTTTCCTGAGGTGACGGTCGGATCGTTTGAGGATATGTTGGCAGACGATTCAATAGAATTAGTGGTCATTACGACACCAAATGAACTTCATTTTCCGATGGCAAAGCAGGCACTTGAAGCCCGAAAGCACGTTGTTATTGAGAAGCCTTTTGTGGTGAGCGTTGAAGAGGGTGAACAATTGATTCAATTAGCTGAAGAAAATCACTGCCTCTTAAGTGTGTATCATAATAGGCGCTATGATAATGATTTTCTGACAATCCAAAAGCTGATGGACGAGAATGAATTCGGGAAGGTCATGACGTTTGAGGCTCATTATGATCGGTATCGTGCTGAGGTCCGAAATCGCTGGCGCGAACAGGATAAGAAGGGATCTGGTATCCTATTTGATCTTGGCTCGCATCTTATTGACCAGGCGCTCACCCTTTTTGGTGCCCCGGACGATGTGACGGCGGACGTCATGGCACAACGAGACGGGGCAAAAACAGATGACTATTTCCACCTTGTCCTGAGATACGGCCGTCAACGCGTGATTTTACATGCTGGTTCACTGGTAAAAAAACATGGCCCTCGTTATCAAATCCACGGAACAGATGGTTCATTTGTAAAATGGGGGATTGATCCTCAAGAAGCTGCACTAAAAGAAGGGAAGATCCCCGGTGGTTCAGGATGGGGAGAGGATACGAAAGATCAATACGGCATTTTAACCAGAGATGAGGCAGAGTCCACAGTTCCAACTATAGCTGGATACTATCAAACGTATTACAAAGGAATCTATCGCGCAATTCGCGAGGACAAGACACTGCCTGTGACGGCTGATCAAGCACTGAACGTCATTAAATTGATTGAACTTGCTCTAAAAAGTAGTAAGGAAAAGCGAACGTTGCAATGGATGTAACAAAAAGAGATGGCTCAAGTTTGAGCCATCTCTTTATTATAGATCTGCATTTATTATGCGTGTGGCAGAAATGCTAGCTGGTAGAAGAAGAGAACAGCGAACAAATAAAGAAGGGGATGAACTTCGCGTCCTTTTCCTTTAACGATTTTTAGAATAGGATATGTGATAAATCCGAGCGCAATTCCTGTCGCGATGCTTGCAGTAAGCGGCATTGTCAGGATAATTAAGAAGGCAGGGAATGCCTCATCAAATTCGCTCCAGTCAATTTTTCCAACAGCCCCGATCATCAGGCTTCCTACGATAATAAGTGTTGGTGCCGTAATAGCTGCAAGTCCTGACAATGAACTAACGAGTGGTCCAAAGAAAGCAGATATGATAAAGAGGACAGCGACAACCACAGACGTTAAGCCCGTTCTTCCTCCAGCTGCAACGCCTGAAGAGGATTCAATATACGCACTTGTTGGGCTTGTCCCGAAGATTGCGCCTATTGTTGTACCAACCGAGTCAGCGAGAAGAGCCTGACGAGCACGGGGCATCTTCTTGCCTTTCATTAAGCCAGCCTGTTCAGCGACACCGACCATTGTTCCTGTCGTATCAAATAGCGTTACGAGTAAGAATGAGAAGATAACCGCATATAATCCGTATTCGATCATATCTTTAATAGCTTGAAGCGGACTTCCGAAGATAAAGAACTCTGGAGCGGCAGGTGTTTCCATCATTTTACCAAATTCAAGCTGTCCCGTGAAAATGGCGATAACGGCTGTAGCAATCATACCGAAGAACAGCGCTCCAGGTACATTTCGAGCCATCAGGATAAGCGTGATAATTAATCCGACAAGCGCAAGAATAACTTCAGGTGAATGGAGATTGCCAAGTCCTACAAGATTTTCTTTGTCAGCGACGATAATGCCTGTCATGCGAAGTCCAATAAATGCGATAAACAGACCAATACCGGCTGTGATCCCGAGCTTAAGATTTGTCGGAATTGCTTCGATTAGCTTTTCTCGGAATGGTGTTAAGGAAAGAATAATAAAGAGAATACCTGCAATAAACACAGCTCCGAATGCGACCTGGTATGACACACCACTTTGCCCTCCAACAACAGAAAAGGCGAAGTAAGCATTTAACCCCATACCGGGGGCGATTGCAATCGGGTAATTAGCGAAAAGTCCCATCCAGAGTGTTCCCACAACTGCCGCGATGATCGTAGCGATAAATACTGTATTGAACGGTACACCTGTTGAAGAAAGGATAATTGGGTTAACAATAACGATATATACCATGGTCAGGAAAGTAGTTAATCCTGCTAGAAATTCTGTTTTAACGTTTGTTCCATTTTCTTTTAAACGAAAAAAGGAGTTAAACATCGTAAGACCTCCATTAAATACGAACGTTTTTTAAGCACAAGTTCTATAATATTCGTAAAAACGCATTTTGACAAGGGGGAATTTGAAATGTCCTGCTATGCCGGGCACAAAAGCTCCTGGATGAATACAATGGAGGAATTATGATAAAATGATGACGGAGAATAGTGAATGAAGGAGGTAGTCACAATTGGCAAATGAAGAAGAGAAAAAGCCAGCTAAGAAGCCCTCAACAGGCTTTAATATTTTAAGTGGAGACTCAACTGACGGTCACGGTGGTTATGGTGTTGGTACAATCAATCTCGATAACGTATCTCCAGTGATCATTGATCCGACGACAGATGAAGTGTATGTAGATGTCGGTGCCCTACACGCGCGCAGTGCGCTTGAGAAACGGAAGAAGCTAGTTAAAACACGTGAAGATGTTCCGAACGGTCATACTGCCTGGATTGTATGGGTAACGCTGCAAAGAAAAGAAGAAGGTCCTTTCTACTACGGAATCGGAGCATGTGAGTTCTTCGTCGATCCTGAAGCGAAGCGAGCATGGAAAAGCATGCCAGAACATGTGAACAACATGGATAAATCCATGAAAGGGAAAGTTGTGATCAATCATATGGATGCGAAATCGAAAAAGATGCTTCGTGACTATCTAATTGGCTTTGATAAGGACGTTTACGAGCGATCGAGTGATGATGTGAAATCGGGACTTCAAGACTAACTTTTGACTGTTTTTTGAATAAATTTTGAAATCTCTTGAGGTTTTGTGAAACTGAGCGTAAACTAATCTATACGCAACACATATAGCTAGGACCCAAAACAACCCGGGGAATTTTCCTCGGGTTGTTCTGGTTGAAAGCGGAACTCATTATGAACCTGTTATACTTTACCTATTAAACAGGAAGGGTGATGGCCATGTGGAAACAATTATCGAATGAAAAGAAGAAAGATCTCGTTCAGCGCATCCAATCCTATTTCTATGAAGAGCGTGATGAAGAAATTGGAGAGCTTGCTGCAGAGAACTTTCTTCATTTTGTGATGTCCGAAATTGGTCCAACACTATACAATAGTGGGATAACAGACGCAATCGACATGACGGAACAAAAGTGGATGAGTATTGAACAGGATTTAGAAGCTTTAAAGAAACCAGATCCAGAAGGAACTAGATAATTAGAAAAACGGGCGTAGCGCCCGTTTTTCTATCTAATCCATTGGAAGAATCGATCGAGAAGCCCTTTCTTACCTGCTCCTTCATCTTCAGAAAGGGATTGACCGGGATGATCTTCGCAATAGTCATGCGGTTCTGTTCCTTCTATATAATAGGTTAAGCGTTTTACAGGACACGCTTTGCTTGCCAGCAAGCCCGTTTGAGGGTCAACTTTTACAGCAACAACTCCTTCAGGAGGAGTGAACTCCTTACTTTCTTCCCCCTCAAGTGCCTCTTCAATAAAATTCGCCCATATCTTTTTCGCGTAAAAACCATCATTTCGAAAATTTAATTTTTCTCCTTTATCATAACCAATCCAAACAGCTGCGGTGAGCTGAGGTGTGAATCCAATCATCCAGCTATCGGTTGA
Source organism: Pseudalkalibacillus hwajinpoensis (assembly GCF_039851965.1). Classification (NCBI taxonomy): domain Bacteria; kingdom Bacillati; phylum Bacillota; class Bacilli; order Caryophanales; family Guptibacillaceae; genus Guptibacillus; species Guptibacillus hwajinpoensis. The sequence goes on from NZ_CP156674.1 coordinate 2,377,967, forward strand.
AGTCGATCCGGTTTTGGCAGCGGCTGGACGTGACAGTAAATGGTCAATCCCAGAACCTGTTACTTTTGTATAATCATTTAATGATTCATCAAAAACACCTGTCATCATGCTTGTCGTTACGAAAGCTGTCGCGGGATCAAGAACTACTTCCGCATCTGATTCATGGCGATAGATCACTTTTCCATCTCGATCTGTCACCTTATCAATATAATGCGGCTCGACTTGTTTTCCGCCGTTAGCGAGCATGCTGTATGCTTCTGTCATTTCCATCATTCCAACAGGCTTCGTACCAAGCGCGAGTGATGGAATAGCAGAAAGAGGACTGGTAATTCCGAAATCCTTTGCGGTTTGAACGAGTGTTTTCTCATCCAAAAACATATGCGTTTTAACAGCAACTACGTTATCTGAAAGGGCGAGCGCCTGAGCGAGCGTAATTTCATCATTAGCGTAAGCATTGCCGTAATTATTGGGAGAATACGTTTCTTTATCGTTGTCATAATAGAACGTTGTCGGCTCACTTCGAACTCGCGTTGACGGGGTGAAGCCATTTTTAACAGCTGCGTAATAGAGCAGTGGTTTAAAAGTTGATCCTGGCGTCCGCTTTGCCATTGTTGCGCGATTGAACTTGCTTTCTTCATAATCGCGACCACCAATCATTGCTCTTACTGCACCAGTTTTCGGCTCCATTGCAACAAGTGCTGCTTGAATGTCGCTACTCTTATCAATGCTTGATTTCACCCAATTATCAGCTGATTGCTGCATCTCCATATCAAGCGTTGTGTAGACGTGAAGACCACCCTGTTCGATGACTCGTTCATCAAGGGATAGTTTGGTTTTGAGTTCTTTTTTAACTTCCGCTGCAAAATAGGGAGCGTTCTCGGTTTGTACTTCTTCTTCATTAAATGCCTGAAGTGGCATGTTTTCGAATTTAGCTTGCTGTGCTTCGTTCTCTGTGAGGGAGTGGTTTGTCACCATCGCATCAAGAACGGTCCCTTGACGTTTCTTAGCTCGTTCTGCATCGGCATACGGGGAATAATAACTAGGACCTTTAGGAATTCCGGCAAGCATTGCCCCTTCCGCCAATGTGAGATCGCTTGCTCCTTTCCCAAAATACGTTCGCGCTGCCGATTCAATTCCATATGAACCATGCCCGTAATAGATTGTATTTAAATAGCCTTCCAGAATCTCTTCTTTAGAGTAATGAATTTCAAGGCGGTAGGCATAAAATGCTTCTGTTATCTTTCGTTTCCACGTTTTGTCATGTTCCAGGAAGAGGTTACGTGCGTATTGTTGTGTTATCGTACTTGCTCCCTGAACTTTGGCCATTGCTTTAATATCAGCAAGAATCGCCCCTGCGATTCGTTTGAAATCGAAACCAGAGTGCTCGTAAAAACTACGGTCCTCAATCGCAATCGTAGCATCAATTAGGTGAGGAGCAATCTCATCAAGATCGACCCAATAGCGGTTCTGTCCGTCCTGATTACTCTCCCCAATCACCTGTTTGTTCGTATCATAGTAAATCGTAGTCTGTGGGACTTGAAGCTCTGGAGCCCCCATGATTACAGCTATTAAATATAACGAACCAATCGACAGTCCGAGCAAAACAAAGCAGATCATCATTAGCCTACCTAACAACATCCCCCACCGTTTCCAGAACTGGAACTGTTCGGTTTTTAGCCATTTAATGAGGCTCACCTCCCCACATCTTTCGTATAAATCTAGTATGTAACAATCTAGAAACTCTTAAACGCTTAGAACAGTGAAACTTCTATCACATTAGAAAAATATTTGTCCATTTTTTGAATAGGATGGAGTATAGTTAGTTGAATCATTTAGATTGAACGGCATTTAGTTAGGGGAGAGAAGAGAATGGAGATTATCATTGCGATTATTCTTGGAATTGTTGAAGGGTTAACGGAATTTCTTCCTGTATCCTCAACGGGCCACCTGATATTGACAGGCTACTGGCTCGATTTTACTGGTGAGCGAGCGAAAACATTTGAGATAGTTATTCAGCTTGGTTCGATCCTTGCCGTTGTGGTCATGTATCGTAAAAGGTTCGCATCGCTACTTTCACCTGACAGAACGAAGAGTGGGCTAACACTCATTCATCTGATTTTAGGGATGATCCCGGCTGTCGTTGCAGGATTTTTATTACACGGTTTTATTAAAAGCTATTTATTTTCCCCGTATACAGTTGTAATTGGTCTTGTCGTTGGTGGTGTTTTGATGATTATTGCTGATCTGAAGAAAAGTACGCCTGTTAGTTCAAGTCTTGATGATTTAACACTTAAACAGGCTTTTTCGATTGGTCTTTTTCAATGTCTTGCTCTTTGGCCAGGCTTCTCGCGTTCTGGAGCAACGATCTCTGGAGGCGTTTTGCTTGGAACAACGCATAAAACCGCCGCGGAATTTTCGTTTATCCTTGCCGTTCCGATGATGGTCGCAGCGAGCGGCTATGACCTTTTAAAAAGCTATCAGTATTTAGCGATTTCAGATATCCCGGTATTTGTGACAGGTTTTCTTGCTGCTTTCCTAGTTGCGCTTTTGGCCATTGTAACATTTATTAAATTCATTGAACGAGTGCGTCTCATCCCGTTTGCTATTTATAGATTTGTTCTTGCCCTTTTTGTATGGATGGTCCTGTTCTAATGAAAGTATAAATTTCTCTTGCTTTTTACGATGAGTCGACTATACTTTTCTTGTGCTTTGTTTAGATAGATTCTTTTGCAATATACTAATCCTGTTTGTACAAAAGACATTCGGGAACGGATTAGTGTAGCAGATTGAAATAGAGGAGTGGTTTGAATGGAATTATGGTATACAGAGAAGCAGACAGAGAGCTTCGGAATTACGGCTAAAATTAAGCAAACGCTTCACACAGAACAGACCGATTTTCAGCGCCTTGATATGATTGAAACAGAAGAATTCGGTAAGATGCTCGTTCTTGACGGTATGGTTATGACGACTGAGAAGGATGAGTTCGTATATCACGAAATGGTCGCACACGTACCCCTTTTCACACATTCGAACCCGAAACACGTTCTTGTTGTTGGTGGCGGTGACGGTGGTGTCATCCGTGAAGTACTGAAGCACCCATCTGTTGAAAAGGCGACGCTTGTTGAAATTGATGGAAAAGTAATCGAGTACTCAAAGAAATATTTACCATCGATTGCAGGTGCTCTTGAAGATGAGCGTGTTGAAGTGCTCGTTGACGATGGATTTATGCACATTGCGAAAAGTGAAAGTGAATATGACGTCATCATGGTTGATTCAACAGAACCAGTTGGACCAGCTGCCAAGCTTTTTGAACGAGGCTTTTATGAAGGCATTTCAAAAGCACTTAAGGAAGACGGTATTTTCGTTGCTCAGACAGACAACCCGTGGTTTAAAGCGGATCTGATCTCTCAAGTACACAGAGATGTGAAAGAAATTTTCCCAATTACGCGTGTTTATACAGCGAACATTCCAACTTATCCGAGTGGACTGTGGACGTTCACAATTGGCTCGAAAAAGAATGATCCCCTTGAAGTACCTGAAAGCCGCTTCCACGAGATTGAAACAAAATACTATACAAAAGAACTTCACACAGCAAGCTTTGCTCTTCCTAAATTTGTTCAGGATCTTGTGGAATAACGATGAGCATGAAATTCGATGAAGCTTATTCAGGTAACGTATTTATTCTAAGCAATCCTTCTTTTGAAAATAGCAACGTCGTCATCTATGGCATGCCGATGGACTGGACGGTAAGCTTCCGCCCAGGTTCACGTTTCGGTCCCGGGCGTATTCGCGAAGCCTCCCTCGGGCTTGAAGAATACAGTCCATATATGGATCGTCATTTGGAAGAAATTCAATACTTTGATGCAGGGGATATTCCACTTCCATTCGGTAACCCACAAAGAAGCATTGATATGATTGAAGAGTACATTGACTCCCTGCTTGAAGCCGGCAAGTTTCCACTTGGAATGGGCGGCGAGCACCTTGTCACATGGCCGATTCTAAAGGCGTTTCATAAGAAATACGATGACCTTGCGTTGATCCATATTGATGCACATGCTGACTTACGCGAGGAGTATGAGGGAGAACCGCTTTCTCACTCAACACCTGTTCGCAAGGCTTGTGGCCTGATTGGTGCTGAAAATGTGTACTCGTTCGGAATCCGCTCAGGTATGCGGGAAGAGTTCCAATTTGCGAAAGAGTCAGGAATGCACATGCATAAATTCGAAGTGGCAGAGCCGCTGAAAAAAGTGCTACCTTCACTTGAAGGGCGTAATGTGTACGTTACGATTGATATCGATGTGCTTGATCCAGCGCATGCACCTGGGACAGGCACTGCTGAAGCTGGGGGTATTACGTCCAAAGAACTTCTTGAGGCGATTTCTGCGATTGCAGGTTCCGGTATCAACGTAGTAGGAGCAGACCTTGTTGAGGTTGCACCTGCTTATGACCCATCTGAACAAACGCCAATCGCGGCAAGTAAATTCATCCGTGAAATGCTGCTTGGCTGGACGCACAAGAAATAATTCTGTGCAGAGGCTGTATTCAATTTGAATACAGTCTCTTTTTTCTTGAAAGAAAAGAAAGAAATTTCAGTGATGTCTAGCTCCAGCGCCTACCCCCTCGAGGTCTTAAGTCAAACCACAGTGTGGCAAAAAGCACCACGCTGAGGTTCGTCTTAAGCTTGTCGGGGGTGGACAAGGCACTTGCGCTTTTCTTATAATAAGAAAGTTAATGATTTAGTTAGGACGTGAAAGAATGAGCGGTCAGATCGAATTAAAGATTGATTCCCGTATACAGTCCGGGAAAGAGAAACAATCCTCAAACCATACAGTAATGGGAAACCTGATTGAAAAAGGTGAGGTGCTTTATTTACGCTATGAAGAAGATCTTGAATTCGGACAGGTCTCAACAACTGTTAAAATAGATCAAGAACAGGTGACGGTCATTCGAAGGGGAGCCCTTTCAATTAGACAGCAATTTTCCCCCGGTCAGCTGTCAGAAACCATCTACAAGACACCGTTTGGAGCAATGCCGCTGCAAATTCGCACAGAGCGAATTGAGCAACTAGTCGATCGTGAGAAGAATAAAGGCCGTTTGACCCTTCGCTATATGCTTTACCTCGAAGAAGACGAATCGCAGCGACATGAGCTGTCGCTAACCTGGAAAGGAGCAAGTCAATGAATAGTGTGGAACAAAAGAAAGAGCAGTTGAAAGAAGAAATAAAGCAGGCCGTCCTGAAGGCGAATCTTGCATCAGAAAGTGAGCTTCCGGAGGTGATCCTCGAGTCACCGAAGGATAAAGCGCACGGCGACTATGCGACAAACATGGCGATGCAGCTAGCACGTATCGCGAAGAAAGCACCGCGTGCGATTGCAGAGGATTTAAAAGCGAATCTTGATATGGAAAAAGCGGGCATTAAGCAAATTGATATTGCAGGACCTGGCTTTATTAACTTCTTCATGGATACAGCTTATTTAACAGAACTCATTCCAACAATCTTAGAAAACGGTAGTGCGTACGGTCGATCAGCCAATCGAAACGAAAAAATTCAGGTGGAGTTTGTTTCAGCGAACCCGACCGGAAGCCTTCATTTGGGACATGCACGCGGAGCGGCTGTTGGCGATACGCTTTGCAATATTCTTGATCGTGCAGGATACGACGTTTCTCGTGAATACTACATCAACGATGCAGGTAATCAGATTCATAATCTGACGGTTTCATTAGAAGCACGCTACATGCAGGCACTTGGGAAAGAGAAGGAAATGCCGGAAGATGGCTACCAGGGACAGGATATCGTTCAGTTCGGTAAAGATCTAGTTGAAAAAGAAGGCGATCGTTTACTTGAGCTTGATGATAAAGCGCGCTATGCCTATTTCCGTGAATATGGGCTTGAACGTGAGCTTGAGAAGCTAAAGAAGGATCTGAAGGAATTCGGCGTAGAGTTTGACGTATGGTTCTCTGAAACGTCTCTTTACTCTTCCAGCAAAATTGATGATGTTCTTGCGAAGCTGAAAGAGCGCGGTGAAACGTTTGAACAGGATGGCGCAACGTGGTTCCGTTCAACCACTTACGGCGATGACAAAGATCGCGTGCTGATTAAAAGTGACGGCTCTTATACTTACTTAACACCGGATATCGCGTATCATCAGGATAAGCTATCCCGTGGATTTGATAAGTTGATTAACATTTGGGGTGCCGATCACCATGGTTATATTCCACGAATGAAAGCGGCAATTGAAGCACTTGGATATAAGAGAGAGCAGCTTGAAGTTGAAATCATTCAGATGGTGAATCTCTTTAAAGATGGCGAGAAAATGAAGATGAGTAAGCGAACTGGTAAAGCTGTTACGCTTCGTGAACTAATGGATGAAGTGGGCATTGATGCGATGCGCTATTTCTTCTCGATGAGAAGCTCTGATTCCCATCTTGATTTCGATATGGACCTTGCCGTATCACGATCAAATGAAAATCCTGTTTACTACGTGCAGTACGCACATGCCCGCGTCTGCAGCATTCTTCGCCAGGGAGAAGAAATGGGATTAACCGAAGACGCTGACCTTTCTCTTATTACATCTGAGAAAGAAATAGATCTTCTTAAGAAGCTTGGTGAACTACCAGAAGCGATTGCTGAAGCGGCTGAAAAGCGCATGACACATCGCATCACAAACTATGCATTTGAACTTGCTGCAGCGCTACACAGCTTCTATAATGCTGAGCGTGTCATTGATCCTGAGGATCTTGCAAAAAGCTCCGCTCGGTTTAAGCTGATGAAAGCTGTTCAACAAACTGTTCAAAACACGCTCGAGATTATCGGCGTAAACGCACCAGAAAAAATGTAAAGTAAGAAGCCCTGTCGCATATGCGGCAGGGCTTTTTGGTGGGATTTAAATGGGATTTCATCAAATAGGCCGGCTCGCTTCGTGTCCAACTCTAGCGCCTAGCCCCCTCGATCGCTTCGCCTCCCAACTCGGAACACAAAAAGCGTGTTCAAATTGGGAGGCTCCAGCGCTTGTCGGACCTAAACGGGTCACTTCCGCTTTTCTTTTTTATAATAGACTAGTTTTCTGGTCATACTTTAAGGAAAGGGGCGATGTGATGAAGACGATTTTGATTGCGACGTTAACGGGCTCTATTGTTGGGCTTGTTTTTGCGTTTTTGAAGCTGCCGATTCCGGCTCCTCCGGCGTTTGCGGGTGTGGCGGGGATTATTGGAATTTATCTTGGGTTTAAGGCCTACAATTTTCTTTCGGGTTTTTGGTCACTTTAGTAATTAAAATGGAGAAGGGGGTGGGCAAATGCCTTATCTTAATTTAAGAAACATTATGCATTATTATGAAGATGAGGGGAGCGGTCTTCCGCTTATTTTTCTACATCCCCCTGGAATGGGACACGTTGTTTTTCATGAACAGCGTATGTTATCACGTTACTTTAGAGTGATTGTTTATGATATGCGAGGGCATGGCTATACTTCGAAAGGACAGGACCCCTTATCCATATCGCTGCTTGGGGATGATTTGAAAGAATTTGTTGATGCACTTGAGATACCAAAAGCGATTTTCATCGGCTATTCAAGTGGAGGGAGTGTTGTGCAGGACTTCGCGATTAAACACCAGCAGCGAGTAGCAGGTATTATTTTGTGCGGAGGATTTTCAGAAGTGAATGACGTTCTTCTTGATCTAGAGTTCAGAGCAGGATCTACTGTTGCCCATAACCTGAAACTGCTATCATGGATCTTAGCAAAAAGTCACGCTAAAACGATAGCGGAATTTCAGTATTTAAAAGCGTATGCGAATAAGACCGATGTGGAGTCGTTAAAGCAGTTTTATGAAAAAGGTCGTGTGTATTCCTGTACAAAAAAACTGAGCACGCTCCGTGTTCCGTTTCTTCACCTGTCCGGAGAGCGAGCCTTTTACTTTCATCACTACCAACAGATTTACAAAAATATGTTACCTTTTGCCAGGATCATCCGGGTAGCTGGTGCTTTTCACGAGCTTCCAACAAAATCGTTCCGAGAATTTAATCATATTGTGAGAAATTTCGTTACTTCCATTGAATCGAACCACCAGTAAGACGCTTGACGCCACGGACTGCTGAAAGATCTTCAACCAGTTTGAGTGCTGCAAGGTCTTTTTTCTTTGCTTCAATCATGATATCAGCATCTTCACCATATTCCTTCAACATGTTGATAAAGGGAAGAGCGAACTCGCTATCCACATAATCTGCGTGACTGCGATAAGCTTTTTCTGATTTAGGTGAGGAGAGGTGAAATTTTGGTTGTTGGCCCCTTGATTTCCATGTCTCGTGTACACGCAGTAAAAAATCTTCCGGAAGCCCATCGCCTGGATTCGCCATATGATGATGGTAATCAAAAATAAATGGCACCCCGGTTCGTTCACATGCTTCAAGGGTTTCCTTAGCTGTATAGGTCTTGTCATCATTTTCAAGCGTCACATGTGAGCGAATCTGGTCAGGGATCGTATCAAAGTTCACGTAAAATCGTTTGAGCGTTGCTTTTTTATCACCGTATGCTCCGCCAATATGGATATTTGCTATCGCACGATTATCAAGCCCCATCGCTTCAAGCATTGTTACGTGGTAATCAAGGTCACCGATCGCATTCTCTGTTACGTGCTGCTTCGGGCTAGTGAATAGCGTAAACTGGTTTGGGTGAAAGCTAACGCGGAGTCCATGCTTTTTAACTAGCTTTCCAATTTCCGCGAATAGATCTTTGAAAGGATGTATGTATTCCCACTTTGCTTCAGGATGGGTCGCAAGCGGGACAATAGAAGACGACATGCGGTATAACTCTATTTCGTGGGCAATATTGTAATGAAGTGCCCTTAACGTGCTTGAAAGGTTACGTTCTGTAATCGTGTGGAGCTTCGCTTCCTGTTCCTCCTTTGAGAGCTTGGACCAGCTTGCGAACGTCATTGTCCTAGCAGGTGACGCTTCATAAAGGGCAAGTGCATTTGAAACGTAGCCGAAACGCAATTTCATATAAAGGCATTCCTTTCTGAACTGTGGATGATGGACATTTCCCTGTACAAGTGAAATGAAACGATAAATAGCACATTCGCCGTTAAAGAAATGGACTGAGAAGACGGGCGATTGGATCAAGCAAACGGTTTCCGATTGTTCGCTTTTTTAGTCGATCAAGATCAAGGCGTTCTGACTGCAGCAGATCCATTTTAATGACTTTTTTAATGGTCTTTAAAACCTCTGGACATTCGAGAATACAGTTAATCTCCCCATTAATGTGAAAGCTCCGCTGATCAAAATTAGCGGTTCCAATGTCACAGATACGGTCATCAATGATCATGACCTTCGCATGGTAGAAGCCGTTCATATATTGATAAACCTTGCCTCCAGCCTGGATAAGTTCAACGAGGTAGTGAAAAGAAGCTTCTTTCACAAGTGGATGGTCTGCTTTCATTGGGAGAATCAAGATGACCGATACCCCGCGTTTTATAGCGTTCAGCAGGCTGTTTTGCACCATTCGTCCAGGAATATAATAAGGTGTTCCAATTACAATGGAACTGGTTGCTCCATCAATGTATGAAGAGAATGACTCTTCTCCACCGCTCCCATTCGTTATATGAAACTTAACCGAAGCGTGGTTTCCGGTAGGGAGAGGGGTGTAGATGTGATCGTCAATGACTTCATTTTCTGCTTGCCAATCAACTAGAAATTGATGCTGAAGGTCGTTCACTGCTTCACCGATCACACGTAGATGATAATCTCTCCAATACCCGAATTTAGGATCTTTTCCTGCATATTCATTACCTGCATTAAAACCGCCAATATATCCAATTTTCCCATCAATAATAGTAATTTTACGGTGGTTACGTTCATTGAGTGTTGTGAAAATACGGGGAAAATAAATTTTTCTAGAATAAGAAAAACGAACACCGCTCGCTGTCATTCTTTGAATGGTTTTTTTCTTCAATCCATGACTACCAGCCAAGTCAGCAAGAACTATAACGCGTACTCCCTGAGACGCCTTTTCGCAAAGGTGATCGATGACACGCAATCCCGTTTCGTCATCTCTAAAAATATAAAACATCATGTGAATATGACGTTCAGCAGCATCGACATCCTTTAGTAGCATCTCGAAAAAGTCTTCGCCATCAGCGATAAAGTCAATCTTTTCTGTTGTCGAGTGGCGAGAGATAGAGAGAGAGTTTCGTCTTTTTCTGGCACCGAGAACGAGATCTACAATGGCCCATAAGACCATACCTATAATGATTGCGAATCCTAAACCCATCTAACACCCCTCCGATCTATATGAGTCGTATTAGTTTGTCCTAAAGTAGAAAAAAGTAAAATTTTTTCTCTGACTGAATGCTCATTCAGCGTCTTTTGTGTTATACTAAAGTCAGAAAATTACTTTCATTCTGACTTAAAAGCGTTTTCATATAGAAAAGCGTGCTAACAAGAAGGAATGACACGAAAGGAGAGGTTTGCCAACATGGATGTTTTATTGATCGCTAACTGGATTGCTTTCATTCTTGTAACCGCTTACGCATTGTTTTTGTTTGGGTATGTTGTAAAAACTCGATACGAATACATTAAGCTCGGGAAGAAAGCAGAGTTTGATCATTCCATGAAAGAACGACTGGAAGCGATTCTAGTCAAAGTATTCGGGCAAAAGAAATTATTAAAAGATAAGAAGAGTGGAACCATTCATGTGATGATGTTCTATGGTTTCCTTCTCGTTCAGTTCGGTGCAATTGATATGGTGATCAAAGGCCTTGCACCGGAGTCACACCTTCCCCTTGGACCTTTCTATCCAGCCTTCACATTCTTTCAGGAGTTAGTAACGCTAATGATTTTGACGGCCGTAATCTGGGCTTTTTACCGTCGCTATATCGAAGCGATTGCACGTCTTAAAAAGGGATTTAAAGCTGGATTAGTCCTTTTATTTATTGGATTGTTGATGATTTCGGTTCTGTTTGGAAATGGAATGGAAATAATCTGGCATGACCTTGAATATTCGTGGAGTGCACCTGTCGCTTCAGGAATCGCATTTCTCTTTTCCTGGATTAATGAGACAGCTGCTATTGCACTATTTTTCTTCTTCTGGTGGATTCACCTTCTTGTTCTCCTAACATTCATGGTGTACGTTCCACAGTCCAAGCACGCACACTTAATCGCTGGACCGGTAAACGTCTTTCTTGGTCGTACGAACAAGGTTGGACAGCTTTCCTCCATCAATTTTGAAGATGAAAGTCAGGAAACATACGGTGTTAATACGATTGAGGACTTTAATCAGAAGCAGCTTGTTGATCTATATGCCTGCGTCGAATGTGGCCGCTGTACCAACATGTGCCCGGCTACAGCGACAGGTAAAATTCTTTCACCGATGGATTTAATCGTAAAGCTTCGTGACCATCTAACTGAGAAGGGGGCAGCGGTGACGTCAAGAACCCCGTGGATGCCAGCCTACGCCTTTTCAAACACGGCTGGAAATCAGCTTGCATACCAAGCCCGCGGCCAGCAAGAAACGGCAGCAACTTCTGAAGGCCTTGTAAACGATGCGTTAATTGGTAGCGTTATCACGGAGGAAGAAATCTGGGCTTGTACGACATGCCGTAACTGTGAAGATCAGTGTCCAGTTGAGAACGAACACGTGGATAAGATTATCGATATGCGTCGTCACCTTGTGTTAATGGAAGGTAAGATGGATAGCGATGTGCAGCGAGCTATTACGAACATTGAACGTCAGGGTAACCCCTGGGGCATTAGCCGCAAAGAGCGTGAGAACTGGCGCGATATGCGTGATGACATCGTTGTACCAACAGTTAAGGAAAAAGAAAAAGCAGGCGAAGAATTTGAGTACCTTTTCTGGGTTGGCTCAATGGGATCCTATGACAATCGCAGTCAAAAAATTGCCGCTTCATTCGCGAAAATCATGAACGAAGCAGGCATCTCTTTCGCAATCCTTGGTAATAAAGAGAAGAACTCTGGCGATACGCCAAGACGCGTAGGGAATGAGTTCCTATTCCAGGACCTCGCTCAAAAGAATATCGAAACGTTCCAGAAGCATAACATTACGAAAATCGTTACGATCGACCCTCACGCTTACAACTCATTGAAAAATGAATACCCGGAATTCGGACTTGAAGCAGAGGTTTATCACCATACAGAACTATTGTATGACTGGATTAAAGCAGGAAAACTGAAACCGGAGCACGAAGTAAACGAGAGAATCACTTATCATGATTCCTGTTACCTTGGTCGCTATAATGAAGTGTATGATCCACCACGCGAAATTCTGCGCAGCATCCCTGGTGTAGAAGTGATCGAGATGGATCGTAACCGTGAAAACGGCATGTGCTGTGGCGCAGGTGGCGGTCTGATGTGGACTGAGGAAGATACTGGTTCTCGCATCAATGTGACAAGAACCGAGCAAGCGCTAAGCGTAAAACCTTCCGTAATCGGAAGTGCATGTCCGTATTGCTTAACAATGATGAGCGATGGAACGAAGGCGAAAGAAGTAGAAGAAGAGATTGCAACACTTGATATTGTGGAAATCCTTGAACGCTCTATTGTACAGAAGTTTGTGCAGTAGAAATTTTACGAAGATGATAGATAAGGTGAACTTTTTTCGAAAGGGTTAGCTTATGTCGGTTTTTCTCCACCAGCATGAGCTCTTTCCTTTGTTGCTTTACAGATAAGGTGAGCGAGCGTTCAGTCGCATTTTGCAGAATAATGATAGCGGTTACAAAAAGAGGAGGATGTTAAATATGGGGAAAACAGTCATTGTGAGTGGTGTTAGAACGCCTTTCGGAAGATTTGGTGGGGCGTTAAAGTCATTGGAAGCATCTAAGCTTGGTGGAACAGCTATTAAAGAAGCGTTGAAACGAGCGGGCATCGACCCTTCCGATGTGGGTGAAGTCATTATGGGTTCTGTACTTCAGGGAGGTCAAGGGCAGATTCCTTCTCGTCAGGCAGCAAGGCACGCAGGTATTCCCTGGGAAGTAAAAACAGAAACAATTAATAAAGTGTGCGCATCAGGACTTCGCAGTGTGACACTTGCGGATCAAATCATCCGATCTGGTGATGAAGAAGTGATTGTAGCGGGTGGCATGGAGTCGATGAGCAATGCTCCTTACATTATGAAAGATGCACGCTTTGGCATGCGAATGGGCGATAAGCCGATTGTCGATTTAATGGTTCATGATGGTCTGACCTGTTCCTTTGACGGCTGCCATATGGGTGTCTACGGAAATTCAACCGCAGAAGAATATGAGGTTTCAAGAGAAGAACAAGACGCTTGGGCATTCAGAAGTCAGGAGCGAGCGGTGAAAGCAACAGAAGAAGGCATTTTTGCAGAGGAAATTGTGCCTGTTGAAGTGCCGCAGCGAAAAGGTGATTCGGTCGTTGTGGAGCACGATGAAGCACCGCGAAAAGGCACGACAACGGAGCAGCTGGGAAAGCTAAAGCCTGTTTTTGGAGCTGAAGGTACGATTACAGCAGGCAATGCCCCGGGCGTAAACGACGGAGCTGGAGCACTTGTCCTCATGTCTGAAGAGCGTGCTGCAAAAGAAGGCAAAGAGGTAATGGCGACGATCATTGCTCATACGGCGATTGCGCTGGAAGCGAAGGATTTTCCTAAGACACCGGGTCTAGTGATTAATGAGCTACTAAAGAAAACTGGAAAAACGCTTGAAGAAATCGATCTTTTTGAAATTAACGAAGCTTTTGCAGCCGTTGCGCTGACAAGCGGGAAAATTGCTTCGCTTGATGAAGAAAAGGTAAACGTGCATGGCGGTGCAGTAGCTCTTGGACATCCAATTGGAGCAAGTGGTGCAAGAATTTTAATCACACTTATCCATGAATTGAAGCGACGGGGTGGCGGCACAGGCATTGCAGCTATCTGCAGTGGTGGCGGCCAGGGCGACGCGATTATGGTGCAGGTATAAAATAAAGGAGGAATGATTGTGGAAATTAAAACAGTGATGGTGATCGGTGCCGGACAAATGGGTGCAGGGATTGCCCAGGTATGTGCAGCGTCCGGTTACACCGTATATCTTAATGATCTAAAACAGGAGTTTATCGATAAAGGACTTGTAAGAATAGAGAAAAATCTTTCAAAACAGGTATCCAAGGAGCGCATCACTCAAGAGGATTTAAACGGAACGATGGAGCGTTTAAAGCCTACAACTGATATCCACGATGCAAAAAAAGTTGACATTGTCATTGAGGCAGCGGTTGAAAACATGGAAGTGAAGGGCAATCTTTTCTCTCGTCTGGATGAAATTGCAGAGGAGCACACGATCCTCGCAACGAACACTTCATCACTACCAATTACAGAAATCGCAGCCGCAACGAAGCGACCTGAAAAAGTGATCGGGATGCATTTTATGAATCCGGTTCCTGTTATGAAACTTGTTGAAATCATTCGTGGCCTCGCTACAACGGATGAAAGTTATCAGGCAGTTGAAAAGTTGGCCATTGACCTCGGGAAAACAGCGGTAGAAGTAAATGATTTTCCTGGATTCGTTTCAAACCGTATTCTTATGCCAATGATCAACGAAGCGATTTACACGGTTTATGAAGGTGTGGCATCACCTGATGATATTGATAGCGTCATGAAGCTCGGTATGAATCACCCGATGGGGCCATTAACACTTGCAGATTTTATCGGACTTGATACGTGTCTCTATATTATGGAAACGCTTCAAGATGGATTTGGTGACGATAAATACCGCCCATGCCCGCTTCTTCGTAAATATGTAAAAGCAGGTTGGCTCGGACGTAAGACAGGAAGAGGCTTCTATCAGTACCAGGATTAACATCATGAGGAGGAACTAGCATGGAGCTTGTGTTTACGGAAGAGCAAAAGATGATGCAGAAAATGGTCCGTGATTTTGCCGATAAGGAAATTGCGCCAATTATTGAGAAAATGGAAGAAACAGATCGTTTTCCACGCGAGGTAATCAAGCGAATGGGCGAGCTTGGATTAATGGGCATCCCGATCCCTGAAGCCTACGGCGGTGCGGAAATGGATTATACATCTTATATTATTGCGATCCATGAATTATCAAAAGTTAGCGCAACTGTTGGAGTCATTCTATCTGTTCATACATCTGTCGGCACCCTGCCAATTCTGGCATTTGGAACGGAAGAACAGAAGCAGCGCTACATCCCCAAGCTTGCGACAGGAGAATACCTTGGCGCATTTGCTCTGACAGAGCCAAGTTCAGGTTCTGATGCGAGCAGTATGAAAACACGCGCTGTACGTGATGGTGACCACTACATCCTGAATGGTTCAAAAATCTTCATTACAAACGGCGGTGCTGCGGATACGTATGTCGCTTTTGCGAGAACGAATCCTGAAGAAAAAGGTAGCAAAGGTGTTACCGCGTTCATCATTGAGCGAGATACGCCCGGGTTCAGCGTCGGTAAGAAAGAGAAGAAAATGGGCTTAAACGGCTCCAACACCGTTGAAATTATTTTCGAAGATTGCCGTGTTCCGGTTGAAAACCGTCTTGGAGAAGAAGGTCAGGGTTTTAGGATTGCGATGGCTAACCTTGAAAGCGGCAGGATCGGAATCGCCGCTCAATCCCTTGGGATCGCTGAAGCGGCGTTAAATTACGCTACCGCCTATGCGAAAGAACGTCACCAGTTCGGTAAACCAATTGGCCAGAACCAGGGCCTTGGCTTCAAACTTGCTGATATGGCAACGGAAGTTGAAGCTGCCAAACTATTAACCTATCGCGCAGCTGATCTGAAAAACAAAGGCATCCCATGCATGCAGGAAGTATCGATGGCTAAACTTTTTGCATCCAAAGCAGCCGTTAAAGCTTCTATCGAAGCCGTCCAGGTCTACGGTGGATACGGCTATACCAAAGATTATCCAGTCGAGCGTTTGTTCAGAGACGCGAAAGTATGTGAAATCTATGAAGGAACGAGTGAAATACAGAAGATCGTCATTAGTAGGAACCTGCTCAAATAGAGAATTACGAAACTAAGCCGGGACGAAACCTGTTTTATTGTCCAAACCGACCAAAAAGGAGAGAAACAATATGAATTTCCAACTTTCAGAAGAACATGAAATGCTACGGAAAATGGTGCGCGACTTTGCTCGAAAAGAAGTTGAGCCGACTGCAGCGGAACGTGATGAAGAAGAGCGTTTTGACCGCAAGCTATTTGATCAAATGGCGGAGCTTGGTTTAACCGGAATTCCATGGTCTGAAGAGTACGGTGGCATTGGCTCTGATTATTTAAGCTACGTCATTGCAGTTGAAGAGCTTTCTCGCGTGTGTGCTTCTACAGGCGTAACGCTTTCTGCTCATACCTCTCTTGCAGGCTGGCCGTTAAATGCGTTTGGAACAGAAGAGCAAAAGCAGAAGTTCCTGCGCCCGATGGCAGAAGGAAAGCTAATGGGAGCATATGGTCTTACGGAACCTGGTTCTGGATCTGATGCAGGGGGTATGAAAACGACTGCGAAGCTTGATGGCGATGATTACATTTTGAACGGGTCAAAAATTTTCATCACAAACGGTGGCGAAGCAGAGATCTATATCGTTTTCGCTCAAACAGATAAAGAAAAGCGTCATAAAGGCATTACCGCTTTTATCGTTGAAAAAGGCACGCCAGGATTCTCAATGGGTAAAAAAGAGAAGAAGCTCGGCATTCGCTCGTCACCAACTCTTGAAATCATTTTTGAAGATTGCCGTGTTCCAGTCGAGAATCGTCTTGGCGAAGAAGGTCAGGGCTTTAAGATTGCAATGAAAACACTTGATGGCGGACGTAACGGGATTGCGGCTCAGGCAGTTGGAATTGCACAGGGTGCGCTTGATGCAGCAACGGCGTACGCAAAAGAACGGAAGCAATTCGGAAAACCAATCGGTGAAAACCAGGGAATCGGATTTAAGCTTGCTGACATGGCGACGAAGATTGAAGCTGCACGACTCCTAACGTATCAAGCGGCATGGAAGGAAAGTCAGGGACTGCCGTATGGTAAGGAATCAGCAATGTCGAAACTGTACGCCGGCGATATTTCGATGGAAGTCACAACGGAAGCTGTTCAGGTGTTTGGTGGATATGGCTATACGAAGGATTACCCAGTTGAGCGCTATATGAGAGATGCAAAGATCACGCAAATCTACGAAGGTACAAATGAAATTCAGCGTCTTGTTATTTCAAGAATGCTGATGGCTGATTAATAAGGGTGAAGGCGATGCATCCATTAGCAGAACGAATTTCAAACAAGGATGAACGTGCGCTGGCGAGAGCCATAAGCTTAGTGGAGAATGATGCGGAGGAAAAACTTGAGCTATTAAAAGATATTCACCCGATGACAGGGCGCGCACAATATATTGGTCTGACAGGCTCGCCTGGTGCTGGTAAAAGCTCGCTTGTGAACAGGCTCATTACTTACCTTAGAAAACAAAAGCTGACGGTCGGGGTAGTGGCAGTTGATCCAACAAGCCCGTTTAGCGGTGGCGCACTGCTTGGCGATAGGGTGCGGATGGCAGAGCATTTTACTGACGCAGGCGTTTTCATCCGAAGCATGGGAACGAGAGGGAGTCTTGGCGGTTTATCTCGCACAACCAAAGAAACAGTTCGCCTCATGGATGCGTTCGGATTTGATGTCATCTTAATTGAAACGGTCGGAGTCGGACAATCAGAACTCGACATTATGAAAATCGCAGACTCCATTGCAGTTGTCTTAAACCCTGGCAGTGGTGACGTGGTTCAGGTATTTAAAGCAGGCATAATGGAAATTGCTGATCTTTTTATTGTAAACAAAGCGGATCTGCCGGGGGTTCCGAAGCTTTTAGCAGAGCTTGAGAGCATGTTAGATATCGTGAAGCATGACGCACCGTGGCGTCCCCCGATTGTTCAAACTGTTTCCGTCCGGAATGAAGGACTTGAGGAAGTGTGGCAGCGACTAACCGATCATTTTGAATACAGCAAGCGTTCAGGCGAGCGGGAAGCGCGTCGCAAAACGTTTCTTGAACGGGAAGTGATAGAAGTTGTTCATGCGGAGATGATGAAGAAGCTTGTTGACCGCGAACAAGCCAGTGATAAAGGTTGGATTGAGGACGTGACGAGCGGTGCAGTGGATCCATACTCAGCTGCTGTGCAACTGCTAGATCATTATGTCGGTGAGATGATGAAGAAAAAATAATAGGAAGGGGTTGAGAAAGAGGTGAAAAAGAATGTTCCTTCCATGGTGAAGGATGAAAAGCTCATTCAGAAGAGACGAGAACAAATGATCAAGGCGGCTGTTTCCCTTTTTAAAGAAAAAGGGTTTCACAGGACCACTACAAGAGAGATTGCTCGAGTGGCGGGCTTTAGCATCGGTACCCTTTATGAATACATCCGTAAAAAAGAAGATGTGCTCTACCTTGTTTGTGACAGCATTTACGATGAAGTTCGCGAACGGCTGGAAGAGCAGTTGAAGCCGAATATTAGTGGGATTGAACGGTTAAGGCAGGCCATTCATGCGTTTTATCATGTGATGGATGATATGCAGGATGAAGTGCTTGTCATGTATCAGGAGGCTAAATCTCTTCCACGTGAAACCCTTCCATATGTATTGAAAAAAGAGCTTGGAATGGCTGAAATATTCGAAAATCTCATTCAAGAATGTGTGGCTGAAGGAAAGCTTCAGCTGACGGATGAAGAAATTTACGGTTCGGCCCATAACATTCTAGTTCAGGGACAAATGTGGGTGTTCAGACGCTGGGCGCTAAGGTCTCATTATTCGATAGAAGAATACACAAAGATGCAGGAAGCATTTCTGATTCAAGCGCTTAATCCTGTCGAAGCTAATAACGTATAGAGGAGGAAGAGCAGTGAGTGTAATCGAAACGTATAAACCGGTTCATCATGTTCGTTTTGTAACCGCTTCAAGTTTGTTCGATGGACATGATGCGTCCATCAATATTATGCGACGTATTCTGCAATCAAGCGGTGCAGAGGTTATTCACCTAGGCCATAACCGCTCTGTTGAAGAGGTTGTTAACGCAGCGATTCAGGAGGATGCTCAAGGGATTGCGATCTCATCTTACCAGGGCGGGCATATGGAGTACTTCAAGTACATGTATGACCTATTAAAAGAAAAAGGGGCACAGCATGTTCGGATTTATGGCGGCGGTGGTGGCGTGATTATACCGAAAGAAATTAAGGAACTTCACGAGTATGGCATTTCACGCATTTTTTCACCTGATGATGGAAGTGATCTTGGTCTTCAGGGCATGATCGATATGATGATCAAGGAATGTGATTTTCCAACATTTAAACAAATCGACAATCAGCTTGACCGGATCCATGAACGCGATCCACAGGCGGTATCGAGTCTGATTACGCTCGCTGAAAGCTACGGGGTGGAGCGAGAAGAAACAGCGGCAGCAGCTGAAAAGGTATTCGAAAAGCTGAAGTCGATGGCAACAGAGGCACCAGTGATTGGGATTACTGGCACCGGTGGAGCCGGGAAAAGCTCATTAACCGATGAACTTGTTCGTCGCTTTATTAATGAATTTGACAATAAAACGGTCGCTATCCTATCCATCGATCCTACAAAACAGAAAACGGGCGGGGCTTTGCTTGGTGACCGTATTCGGATGAATGCGATCCATAATGACCGCGTATTTATGAGAAGTCTTGCCACGCGTAAATCTAAAACGGAGCTGTCGCTATCGATTCGTGAAGCGCTTACCGTTGTGAAAGCCGCCGGATATGACTTGGTTATCATTGAAACAAGCGGTATTGGCCAGGGGGATGCCGAGATCGTTGAAATTGCCGATGTTTCGATGTATGTGATGACAAGTGAATTCGGTGCGCCTTCCCAGCTTGAAAAAATCGATATGATTGATTTTGCTGATTTAATTGTGATTAATAAGTACGAACGAAAAGGTTCTGAAGATGCGCTTCGTGATGTAAAGAAGCAGTATCAGCGTAGCCACATGCTGTTTGAGCAAAGTCTCGATAACATGCCTGTGTATGGGACAATCGCAAGTCAATTCAATGATCCAGGAACGAATACGCTATTTAAGGCGCTTGTTGATACGATTCATCGAAAATGCCGCAATGATTGGGCCACAGATATTGAAACAAGCGATATTGTTGAAAAGCTAAATTTAATTATTCCGCCCCAGCGCCAGCAGTAC
Organism: Pseudalkalibacillus hwajinpoensis; assembly: GCF_039851965.1. NCBI lineage: Bacteria > Bacillati > Bacillota > Bacilli > Caryophanales > Guptibacillaceae > Guptibacillus > Guptibacillus hwajinpoensis. Next base: position 2,398,092 of record NZ_CP156674.1, read on the forward strand.
CTTCAGGATATCTCAGGCTCCGTACGTCGTTATCATGAATACGTCGAAAAGCAAGTTCAGCTTGCGCGCAAAGCCTTCCAGCTACATGGAACGATTGAGATGTTACAGGGTACAGAAGGAAATGACGAAACGATTTCGATGCTCGGAAGCATGAAAGATCAAAACATGGATGACATGCATACGGAAACGAGGAAAATCATCGAAAACTGGTCCGATGTGAAAGAGAAGTACAGCGGGAAAGAGTTTGTGACCATTATTCGAGACAAAGAAATTGTAACGGAATTAACAACAAAGAGCCTTTCCGGTCTGGATATTCCGAAAGTTTCACTTCCGAAATACGAGGATTGGGGCGAAATTGTTCGCTGGGTTCTGAAAGAAAATGTACCGGGATCATTCCCATATACAGCGGGTGTATTTCCATTTAAACGAAAAGGCGAGGATCCAAAGCGTCAGTTTGCTGGAGAAGGCACGCCTGAGCGCACGAATCGCCGCTTCCATTATCTTTCTGAGAATGAAGATGCAAAGCGACTCAGTACCGCATTTGATTCAGTAACGCTTTATGGGGAGGATCCAGACTATCGTCCTGACATTTATGGAAAAGTTGGCGAGAGTGGCGTAAGCATCTGTACGCTTGATGATATGAAAAAGCTATATGCAGGATTCGATCTTTGCGCACCGTCAACCTCAGTATCGATGACGATCAATGGCCCTGCTCCAATTATTCTAGCGATGTTTATGAACACCGCCATTGAGCAGCAAATCAATCGGTTTGAAGAGAAGGAAGGACGGAAAGCGACAGTTGAGGAGCTTGCAAACATTAAAGCGGGTACACTCAGTACGGTTCGCGGTACGGTTCAGGCTGACATATTAAAAGAAGATCAGGGTCAGAATACGTGTATATTTTCAACTGAGTTTGCCCTCAGAATGATGGGGGACATTCAGGAGTATTTCATAAATGAAAATGTTCGAAACTATTATTCAGTATCCATATCAGGCTATCATATTGCTGAAGCGGGAGCGAATCCTATATCGCAGCTTGCTTTTACACTGGCAAATGGCTTTACGTATGTTGAATACTATTTAAGTCGCGGTATGGATATTGATAAGTTTGCACCAAACTTATCGTTCTTCTTTAGTAATGGGCTTGATCCAGAGTATACGGTGATCGGAAGGGTTGCGCGTAGAATCTGGGCAACGGTCATGAGGGAGAAATATGGTGCAAATGCAAGAAGTCAGAAGTTGAAATACCATGTGCAAACATCCGGTCGTTCCCTCCATGCACAGGAAATGGATTTTAACGACATTCGGACAACGCTTCAAGGCTTAATGGCCATTCATGATAATTGCAACTCCCTTCACACAAATGCGTATGACGAGGCGGTTACGACTCCGACAGAAGAATCCGTACGTCGCGCAATGGCGATTCAGATGATTATTACTAAAGAGCACGGATTAACGAAGAATGAAAATCCGCTCCAGGGCTCCTTTATCATTGAAGAGTTAACGGATCTTGTGGAGGAAGCAGTTTTATCTGAATTTGAACGGATTAATGCACGAGGTGGGGTTCTTGGCGCAATGGAAACCCAATACCAGCGTGGTAAGATCCAAGAAGAATCCATGCATTACGAAATGCTAAAGCATAGCGGAGAGCTTCCGATTGTTGGAGTAAATACGTACAAAAACCCGAATCCACCTGCAGAAGAAGAGTGGAACATGGAACTTGCCAGAGCAAGTAAAGAAGAGAAAGAACAGCAGATTGCTAATCTGAAAAGCTTCCAGAAAGGGCATGCTGATCAAACAGACGAAGCGTTACAGCGTTTAAAGCGTGCCGCCCTTAGCAAAGGAAATATCTTCGAAGAGCTCATGGAAACAGTAAAAGTGGCAAGCCTTGGCCAAATCACAACCGCTC